>CP121329.1:0-4235725 GCA_048571035.1 Gammaproteobacteria bacterium | reverse complement strand
ACATCCACCAGAATGCAACGGTCCCCATGAGCCCGGCATACAAGACGTACAACGCAAGTGCGTAGGTTTGCGGGTCATCAAATATACGACTGCCCAGATGTCCGGCGCAATAAACAACGGCGCTGACACAAGCCAGCGGTAGATAGGCCGCTAAGAAGCGAGGTGAGCCTTTTGCCAGAACAAAAACGCAGCTCACCCCAACTATGACAAGACAGACCGTCGCCTCGGCTATAGGGGCGTTCAAGCAATCGGCTCTAAGACTTGCACAACTGTTTTAGCTAGCGCGAAACACTCAACCTGTGAGTGCCGCGATAATCTGATCGACAACTTTGTCCGCCTTCGCGCGCATTTCTTCATCGTTAGCGTCTTGGATCGGGTGATCAACGAATACACGTTGAGCATCCAGCATACCCAGCGCTTGTGCTTGAGTGGTCGCTGCATCAACAAATTCACTCGAAGCAATAGAAACCGCAGGTGTACCCTGGATTTCGAACCATACCGTGTCATGCAAACTGCACGTGGTACAGGAACCTCAGTCAGCCAGTGCCTCAATGACAAAGTCATTATTCTGCTGGATCTGCTGTCGCAATTCATCCGGCGCGGGTTTGGTGAATGTAGGTTTGGCATAACGCTTGAACTCAACCTTCGGCAGACGCTGTTGCAACAGCTCCTCCAGACGGTCGATCAGCACATTGCCGCGAGGTTTTGAGATATCCAGCAGCGCCACGCTACCTTCAATCACCTCGGGTCGAGGACTGATTGCACGCGCGACCGGCACACGCTCGTCAGTGGGATCTAAAATGGTTGTCATAAACCCTCTCTAGTCATGAGTTACAGCTCGTCTATCTTACGCGAAACGGGGATAGAGCCAATCTCTCCCGTTGCCCAGCCATGAAAGGCACCTGAAAACTTGCCTGCCTGAGATCCAGCCACAACAATATGAATATCGTCGTCTGAGCGAAACTTCGGCAGCACTTTATCGATCGCGCCAGGGCCCATTTTCTCGACCATCTCCGGTTTAAAGCCCGCTCCGGAAATATCATCAGCCATCAACTGGCTGATGGGCTTAGAGGTCACTTCCTGAATGCGCGCACGTATGTCAGCCTTGCTGTAGCCATCCCTGACAAACGTATCAACATGCTCCGGCACCACCACCAGCAGGCAATCTGTTGCATAGTGAGCTTTGGGGTTAAAAGCCGATTCGAGCGACAAACCCATCGTCCCTGCCAGACCGGCACCGGTTCTGGAATCCTGATCGACAATCAAAGTCGGTCCGCTGGACATGGTAAACACCGATACCACTGAATCCTGCTCCGCAAAGCCCCGTTCAACATGGAGCGGAGACCATGGACTGCGCTCTTCCCATTCGGGAAAACTCATGGTGAATTTCATCGGGTTACCTAAGGTGGAACGCTCTGTACCACCGGGTTTGGCACCTCCTACATTCCGAATGATCAGGCGCACCGCACGGCCGATGGTAGCGTTGGCTCGATTGCCCTGACCAAGCGCGCCAAGCTGCATGTTCATCCCGATACGCTCACGGATCGGCCCATTCACAACAACAACCGGACTGGCTCCCATTGTGGTCGCCATGACGCCGTGAATATTGTATTCGTCCGTACATATCGCCTGCACAATGGTGTTGATGACCGGCATGTACTCTGGTTTGCACCCGGCCATCACCGCATTGATGGCAACTTTTTCTACCGTCACATCACCCATATTAGGTGGCATTTGAGCCAACACATCCTGCGGATCGCGCTGGGTGCCTGCCAGCATGCGCAGGACACGTTCCGGCGTAGGTGGAACGAGAGGTAAGCCATCAGAAAACCCCTGGTCGAACATGAATTCAATTTCGTCATCAGCTACACCAATGTCTATGCGGCGGGCCCGTAGAGGTGAATTTTCTGCTTCTGCACGCAGCCGGTCGGCAATCAACGGGTCCACAGATAGAGATCCACAGCCTGGCCGCCAATCCGGCAAGCTCTGCCAATCCAATGACGGCGCAGGCACATCGTGCACTGCACTCAGCGATTCAGTCAGTGCCAGCCACTCATCTTTCACAAACCCGATCAGCGTCTGTTCGGGTTCACCTTGAGCATCAGACCAGACCAGAGTGGGCACGGTATCAATGTCGCTGGCAAACGACACCTTAAGCGTACTGTCATCGAGAATGTCGAAAGGTGGAGAAAACGTATCCTGCAGCGTCTGATTACCGGTTTCGGTCTGACCTATCACATGGAAGTCCAGCGTATCGCCGACCGCCTGGGCCATAGCAGCCAGTACTGGCATGACCTCGCGACAGGTGGGGCAGTCTTCTTTGACGAAACAGACCAGACTGGCTTTTCCAGACGGAAAGCTGACCTGCTCAGACTGGCTGTTGCTTAATGAAAAAGGGGGCACCGTTATATTCATGACCTGCGTTTTTCCTGCACCTGACAAACTTGAGTTTCCCACTATACCGAGTACAGTTTTGGTTGCGCAGAAATATTGGGGAGATATTTTGGGAGAATTAGCCGAATTCAGAGCAGATACAGCCGCCTGGCTGGCCGAAAACTGCCCGGCAGGCGCGCGCGGACCTGGCCAGATGGCCAACGGCTCCAGCAAAATCACCCTGGAGCCCGACGTTGCAAAGTGGCTTGAAGCCTGTGTCGAAAAAGGCTTTACCGCCCCAACCTGGCCGACTCAATACGGTGGCGGCGGATTAAGTCAGGAATACGCGCGGATACTGTACACCGAAATGGGCAAAATCAACGCCCGCTCTCCGCTGGTCGGCATGGGCATGTCGATGATTGGTCCAACCCTGCTCGAGTATGGCGATGATGCGCAGAAAGCGCGCCACCTGCCGAAAATCATTCGTGGTGAAATTCAGTGGTGTCAGGGCTACTCAGAACCTAATGCGGGCTCTGACCTGGCCGCATTAAACACCAAAGCAGAGGACAAAGGTGATCACTATCTGATCAACGGTCAGAAGATCTGGACCTCAGGTGCGGCCACTGCAGACTGGATGTTCATCCTGGTTCGCACAGATTTTAATGCACCTAAACATGAAGGTATCAGCTTCATGTTATTGACCATGGATCAGCCCGGTGTGACCGTAAAGCCTATCCGCCTTATCTCAGGCACGTCGCCTTTCTGCGAGACTTTTTTTGACGACGCTGTTGCTAAAAAAGAGGACCTGTTGGGCGACCTAAACAAAGGCTGGACGGTAGGCAAACGCCTGCTGCAGTTCGAACGGTCAGGTATTGGCGGACTCAATGGCGGTGCGCGACAGGCTCAACCCGGCGCTGGACTTGTCAAAACCGCAAAAAAATATGTCGGCGAGGACAAAGGCCGCATAGCTGATCCAGCCCTGCGTGAAACCATCACAACATTGAACATGAACCGGGCGGCATTCCAGCTTACAGCCGCGCGAGCCAACGCCGAAAACAAATCCGGCACGCCGGGTGCAGCCACTTCAATTTTCAAATTGTACGGTGCAGCCCTGCAACAGGATGGCGCTGCACTAAAGCGTGAGTTGATGGGGTTCAGCGGTCTGGGTGCACACGACCCGAAAGGTTTCACCCAATCCGAGCTGGAAGCAGCCAGTGATTGGCTGGGCAGCAAAGCGACAACTATTTATGGCGGCAGCAATGAGATTCAGGCCAACATCATTGCTAAACGGGTACTGGGTTTACCTGAATAAACTGGCCGAAAAAAAGGAGACGGAAATGGCACAAATCAACAAATTTGAAACCATCGGCGTAGACAGCATTACACCGCATATCGGTGCTGTAGTGGAGGGTGTCGACCTGGCACAGCCACTTTCGAATGAGCAGTTCAGTGAAATCTACCAGGCCTGGTTAGATTGGAAGGTATTAGTCTTCCACGACCAGGTAATTGACCAGGAACAACACAAAGCCTTTGCACGCAAGTTCGGTACGTTACATGTACATCCCATGCAGCACAGCTATGGCGGCGACCCGGAGATCCTGCGCGTAAAAACCACCAAGGACTCAAAATACACTGCCGGTAACGGCTGGCATACCGACGTCACCTGCGATGAGATTCCTCCGTTGGGTTCTATGTTATACATCACCGAAACACCCGAGTGCGGTGGGGGTGACACCTTGTTTGCCGACATGTACCTGGCTTACGAGCTCCTCAGCGACACCATGAAAGACATGCTGGATGGGCTGGTGGCAGTACATGATGGCGCCATCCCCTATCTCAGTGGATATCAGGTATCGCCACCCGAGGGATCAAAATATCCGCGCAATGAGCATCCTGTTGTTGCAACCCATCCTGAGACAGGCAAAAAAGTTCTGTACGTCAACAGTGGCTTTACGTCGCACATTAAGGGTTTACATGTCTGGGAAAGTAAAGCGTTGATGGGTGGGTTGCTGGACCATATTGCGCAGACGCAACGCCTGTACTGCAGAGTACAGTGGCGTCCAAATACCCTGACCTTCTGGGACAACCGTTGCACCCAGCACCACGCCGTCTGGGACTACTATCCGCACAGTCGCTACGGTGAGCGGGTATCTATTCTGGGGAACGAACGCCCCGCCGCCTGAAGCAACTGCCTGTGGATGAAGCTAAGCGCTCTCGCGCTTAGCTTCCGGTGCAGCAACCTCACTCTCAACCTCGGAAGAGAAATCTGCATCTCGTTCTGTCAATGTGGGCACGCTGTCCTGGGTATCGTCTGCCTGCAACTCTGCTGAAGCTTCAGCCACGAGGATCTCATCTTCGATTTCACCTGCTTTCGTTTCTGTAGTCGCTGCTTCATCGACATCTGGTGCCTGCGCATCAAGATCTTCTTCTGAAAATTTGTTTTCTTCAGCGACCGAATCATTCGATTCTTCTGCAATGGAAGATACTGGAGCCGCTGACAGCAAGGGTGTTGCCGCATCCCCACACAGGTCTACTGAACTTCTGGCCAGCTGCTGATGCAGCGCCTGATAGCTCTCATCTAGGTTGCGAAACTTCTCTGCAGTGGTGGCAAACTGACTGAAAACCTCATTCTTATAGTCAGCGAGTTCCTGCTGTGCTGTATCCAGCGCATTTTCCAACTCACTGACCCTGGCTTTCTTGGCGTTACCCAACGGCAGGAAATAACCCAAAGCTACCCCAATCAGCATACTGACAACTGCAATACCAACAACCCACTCAATGACCATAAAACTTCTACCGTTCACCAGATTACGACTATGATACCCCGGTGCATCGCCGCTCAACATCTCCACTTCGGTATTTTTGACGGGATCTTCGTAAAAACTGAGTCAAAACCAAGCTGGCAGAGCAAATTCAAACAGTGACCATCAAACCCGCAAATGAACTCAAGACAGTCCTGCAGCTGGGCTGGCCGATGGTCTTAACCCAGCTGTTTATTATGGGCATGGGGTTTGTGGATACCGCTATGGCCGGACATTACAGCGCAACCGATCTGGCTGGGGTGTCATTGGGCGGCAGTGTCATGTGGCCATTCATGCTGATGCTGAGCGGCATCACCATGGCACTGACACCGATAATCTCCCAGTTGCGGGGGCGTAAGCAGTTGCTTCAGGTCGGCCATCAGATTCGTCAGGGAATGTGGATCTGCTTAACCACCAGCACAGTCCTCGTCGTGATTCTCTCCAATGCAGGAGCAATTTACGCGCTTACCGGGCTTGAACCAGAGGTTGCACGGGTTGCAACCGACTATCTGGCAGCGGTCGCCTGGGGCATCCCGGCTCTGATATTTTACGTCGCACTACGCCACGCCTGCGAGGGGCTCGGACACACACGCCCACCGATGATCATTGCTGGCAGCATGTTGCCGGTGAATGTAGTGCTGAATTATGGATTGATTTACGGTCACTGGGGGCTGCCTGAACTGGGGGGTGTTGGTTGTGGCTACGCGACTGCGATTATTTTCTGGCTGCAGCTCACCATGATGATGGTTGTCATCAAACGCCCCTACTTCAAAGCAACCGGCCTGTTTGAACTTTTCGAGTGGCCCGTAGCAAAGACAATCAAATCCATCTTCAAAATCGGTACACCCATCGGCCTGGTGATTTTCCTGGAAATGGCTGTTTTTTCGGTCATCGCTTTTCTGATTGCGCGACTGGGTGTTGAACAAGTAGCTGCAAACGCCATCGCCGGAAACATCAACTGGCTGACTTATGTTATCCCCATGAGCCTTGGGGCCGCCGCGAGTATACGTGTGGGCTACCATGTTGGTGCAGGCGATCTGGTAGCTGCTCGCTTGACCGCAGTAACCGTGTATAAATTCTCTATTGGATATGCGCTGGTTGTCAGTGTGCTGCTGGTGCTATTGCGTTATCACCTGGTCAGCATTTACACCGTTGACCCAGCCGTCATGCAGATAGCGGTAACCCTGCTGCTGTTTATCGCCGTGTACCAGATTGTTGACGACAGCCAGGCGGTAACGGTTGGCGCTTTACGAGGCTACAAAGATACCCAGTTCCCCATGTACATCAGCCTGATCGGCTACTGGTTCATCGCTGTTCCTCTGGGATGGTTTCTATCACAGGAGCTGCTGCTGCCCGGTTTAGCGCCAGGTGTGTATGGCTACTGGGCTGCCTTAACCGTCGGCCTGTCCCTGGTTGCCATCAGTGTGGGCCTACGTTTGTGGTACCTCAGCACCAACGACAAAAAGATTCTGCAGCTGGCAGGCACCTGAATGGCAATTAATTTGAGCCCGGGCATTTCCAGGCATATGATGAAGCCTGTTTGAAAAAGACTCTTTTCTTATGCAAGAACAGCTGACCGTTCCGTTGGATCTCGTGAATACCGCCTACGAATTCCTCACAGAGCAAGCCATTACCTGGTCTTTCAAGCTGTTTGGCGCTGCGCTGGTGGTGCTTGCCGGCTTCATTATCGCCCGTTGGGTCGCAAACCTGTTGCAGGGCATCTTAGAAAAACGCGATGTCGATGTAACCCTGCGCCAGTTCATGGCTTCCACGGTGCGCTTACTGATCCTGATCATGTTCATCGTTGTGGCTCTGGGTCAGCTGGATATCTCCATCACCCCACTGATAGCTGCAATTGGTGGTTTAGCCGTGGGGTTGAGTCTGGCGCTACAGGGTCCTGTGTCTAATTATGGCGCCGGCCTGATGATCATTCTCACGCGCATGTATCGCGTCGGCGACACCATCACTACCCAGGGTTGTTCAGGTCTTGTGGAAGACATCAGCCTGGCGGCAACGTCACTGCGAGCCGAAGATGGCGAACTGATTATTATTCCTAACAAGCATATCGTGGGAGAGGTGCACACCAATTCAGAAGCCAATCGAATTGTGGAAGGTTGCATCGGTATCGCATACAGCGCAAACCCCGAGCTGGCAATACAATCAATTGAGGATGTGTTAAGCCGCGAATCCCGAGTTGTCCAGGACACACCTGCAGAAGTGGGTATCTGCAACTTTGGTGATTCGAGCATTGATATTGAATACCGCTACTGGACACCAACCGGCGGCTATTTCAAAACTATTCACATGGTCAATCTGGCCATATTCAAAACCTTTGCGGAACACGGTATCAACATTCCATTCCCACAAACTGAAGTGCGTCTGCTTAACGATGTCGTCAAATAGTATCGTGCAAGACATTAATGTGAACGGGTAAACAGCATATGCCGGCAGAGTTCAAAATTTCTATCCCCGGCGTACGTTTTGGTCATGCCGAAGACAGACGCGTCTTAACCGGCACCACCGTTTGTTTTTTTGATCGTCCTGCTGTCGCAGCAGTGCACATTATGGGTGCCGCACCCGGCACCAGGGATACGGAACTTCTGAATCCGGAATTTACCGTCGATCATATTGATGCTCTGGTGTTGTCTGGCGGTTCTGCTTACGGCCTTGATGCTGCCGGTGGCGTGCAGGCGTGGTTACGCGAAAATAATCGTGGCATTCCACTTGACCCGGTAAGAATACCCATAGCCCCCTGCGCCATTCTTTTTGACATGCGCAACGAAGGTGACAAAGCCTGGGGACGATTTTCTCCCTATCGAGAACTCGGCTACGCAGCGATTGAAGCGGTAACAGACCAACCACAACTGGGTGCTGTTGGTGCTGCATTGGGCGCCCGGACAGCCAACGCACCTGGCGGCTTTGGTATGGCTGCCACAAAACTACGCAGCAAAGGTAGTCTGTTAGCAGCAGCCGCCGTTAACGCAGCGGGTTCAGCTCTGATTGGCGATACCCATCATTTCTGGTCTGCGCCTTTTGAAGAAGACAGCGAGTTTGGCGGCTACGGTTTCCCACACCCCTGGCCCGATGATGCGAGGCAGGGTCGCACCAAATCCGGACAGCGTGTTGCTGGAGCCAACACCACGCTGGGTATCATTGTCACTGACATTAAATTAACCGCGGCACAGGCTAAACGTATCGCTACAGCAGCACACGATGGTTTTGCTCGAGCGTTGTACCCGGTGCACACACCCGCGGACGGCGACCTTATTTTTGTCGCCTCAACCGGAAAGTTTGACGCGGACGACGAAGCGCTCCTCGACCTGGGTGTTCTGGCTGGCAATACCATGGCCAGAGCCATTGCACGTGGTGTCTTTGAGGCGATACAAATGACCGAACAGAACAAATAGCCAGGTACGCCGCGTGAACAGAATCGACATAGACGAGATAAGTCGCCGCATAGATGCAAAAAAAGAGGACCTGATTGCGCTCACGCAGGACCTGATACGTATCCCCACAACCAACCCACCCGGCGAATTCTACGACGACTGCGCACACTTTATCGGCGAGCGTATGGCCCGGCGTGACTTTGCGGTTGAATACTTCCGCGCAGAGGGCAGCCCCGGCGACACAGATCAGTATCCGCGTATGAACATCGTTGCCCGGCATCATGGGGGCTCCGGCCCATGTGTACATTTCAATTCTCACATTGATGTTGTCGCGGCAGGTAAAGGCTGGCAACAGGATCCTTTTGCTGCAACGCTGCTCGGTGATCGCATCTACGGTCGCGGTGCCTGTGATATGAAAGGCGGTCTTGCGGCATCCATCATTGCTGTTGAAAGCTACCTTGAAATGTTCCCAGATCACCCTGGGGCCATTGAGATATCCGGCACCGCTGACGAAGAGAGCGGCGGTTATGGGGGGGTCGCCTATCTGGCTGAACAGGGCATCATGGCAAAACCCCGGATCGACCATGTGATTATCCCGGAACCTCTGGATAAAGACCGGGTCTGCCTGGGACATCGTGGTGTGTGGTGGGCCGAGATTGAAACTAAAGGTCACATCGCCCACGGCAGTATGCCGTTTGACGGCGACTGCGCGGTTCGCCACATGGCTGCCGTGCTGGCACGCTTTGAGTCAGAGCTGTTTCCCCACCTGGCCTCAAAACGAACCGACATGCCGGTGGTCCCGGATGGTGCTAAACAATCAACGTTGAACATCAATTCAATACACGGCGGCGAGTCAGAAGAATTCGAGGGTTTACCAACACCGTTGGTGGCTGATTCCTGTCGCATGATCATTGATCGACGCTTTCTTATCGAAGAACAGCTCGCCACGGTTAAACAGGAGGTTGTCAGCCTGTTGGACGGTCTGCGTGCGGATCGGGATCAGTTTGACTACACCATCAGAGACCTGTTTGAGGTTATTCCAACCATGACCGACGAACATGCGCCGGTCGTACAGGCGGTCAGCCAGGCTATTGAACAGGTACTACACAAACCCGCAACCATGGTGGTATCACCTGGAACCTACGATCAGAAGCACATCGACCGCATTGGCAAACTCAGCGACTGCATCGCTTATGGCCCCGGCATCTTGACGCTTGCACATCAGCCCGACGAATATGTTGAGGTGCAGGACATGATCGACTCTGCCAAAGTTATGGCTATTTCACTGCACAACCTGCTCAACGCGGGACAATCATGAACCCGCTGGAGAACAAGGTAGCACTGGTGACCGGCGCAGGCTCAGGCTTCGGCGCAGGGATTGCAGAGTGTTTTGTTGAGGCGGGTGCAACCGTTGGCCTGCTTGACCTGAATCTGGCTGCGGCAGCCGACGTTGCTAGCCGCCTGGGCAGTCGCGCTATAGCTCTTGAAGGTGATGTAACCAGCGAATCTTCCATGCGCGGCGCGGTAGATCTGCTGGAAGGTGACGCAGGCGCTCTGGATATTGTGGTTAACAATGCCGGCATCGGCCTGCCACCAACAGCAATGGAAGACGTTAGCGAGGAGGATTTCCAACGTCTGTGTGACGTGAACATGCGTTCCATATATGTCTGTGGTCGAGTTGTTGTACCCGCATTTAAGGATCGTCAGCGTGGCGCGATTTTGAACATCGCATCTACCGCCGGGGTCAGCCCGAGACCGGATCTGACCTGGTACAACGCCTCCAAAGGCTGGGTTATCACCGCCACAAAATCCATGGCCATAGAACTCGCTCCGTTTAACATTCGCGTCAACGCCCTCAACCCTGTTGCCGGAGAAACACCCCTGCTGGCTACCTTTATGGGTGAAGACACACCAGAGCAGCGTGCCAGGTTTTTAAACAGCATCCCGCTCGGACGATTTTCCACGCCAGCAGATCTGGGCGCTGCAGCGGTGTTTTTATGCAGCGACAGCGCCGGTCTGATCACCGGGATAGCTCTGGACATCGATGGAGGGCGCTGCATCTGAAGCGCCAGCGTCTGTGCTCAGGGATCCTGCTGCCAGATGATGATTCGATCATGGCCGCGGTATTGTCCAAAGGTCATCTGCGCACGGGGATTCTCATCACCCGTGCCTGACCAGTTGTAGCGTAACCAGGCGTTCGTCTGCAGCTCGACGTCCACAGTGCCGGTATTGCCCGTACCCGGGGCTGACAGCCAGATTCGATTATTGGGATCAACCAGACCGCCAACCAGAGGTGTTGCGCCCGGCAATCCCAGTACCGCGGTTTCACCCGCCTGCAGGTCGCCACTGAAGTTGCTCAAAGACAGTTGCGAGTTTTGATAGGTTGAACAATTGTCCTGTGCAAAAGCGGTAAAGGCCCCGTCAGAAAAAACCTGTGCCTGCAGGCGTATGTCCAGATCCTGGTCTTCTGGCCCCTGCCCGGGTAACACCACCATCCGTCCATAGAAGGCACTGAGCGTACCAACACGTTGCGCGTTACAGGTTGCACCCAGCGCACAGAAGCCTGACGTCTGTGCATTCATGTCCAACCCGGCCAGCTGGCGTGTGTCAGCAGTGTCATTAACTGTCACGCCAACAGCCATCATTTCATACGGGCCATCAGCCACGCCCACGCGCTGGAATTGCGCCGCCGTATCTAACACATTATATCTACCGGATTGCCATTGCGCCGCTGCACGGACAATCCGCGAACCCAGATCAATACCGTCGTCCTGATGTTCAGCTACAAAATTCACCGGCGCCAGCGCGTCACTGAACAGCAGCGCGTCATAGTTTTCAACAGTAAAACCACTTTGATTACGCGCATAAATCTCAGCCGCAAGCGAAACCGAAGGTGCCGACATGTACGTAAATCCTGAGCACTGCGTATTTACCGCGGCGTTAACCAGCTCAAAATGATGGGGATAAAATCGCCCGACAGGACCGACCGGGCTGCCGGCAACATTACCTGTATCCATATAGCTGCCATCACTCACCTGGGCCTGCAGTGTAATACTGCCCACCTCATCAAAGGCAATTGTGCTGTTGAGGTAGAAGCCAGGTGAGCCTGATGGAACAAAGCTGTCATCGTTGGCCAACACACCATCGTCTGCACTACCCAGACGCCCTCCCAGGGGCAGCAACAGATCAACCGCAGACACACGGATTCCTTCACTGGCCGACTCATTACCATAGTTAGGGGTTGGATCAGATTCTGCATCCAGTGCCGCAACAGTTACCTGAAACGATTCACCTGCTGCGACAAAACCTGCACCAGCAAGTGTGTCACTCCCCGGGTTTAGCACACCAGCGGATGTTTCAACCCGCCTGATTGACAGGTCCGCTGGTGGACTGACAAAACTATCTGTTGTGCCCGCCAGGCTTCCCGATTGAAACGCCAGACGCAGACGCCCAACATCCTTGTACTTTGCGGACACCACCGCCTGACCAGCGCTGAACAGAACACTCTGTGCCACCGGCGCGGCGGCACTGGTGCCCACAGGCACATTATTCACAAGCGTCCGAACTGAACCGCTCAGCGGATCCACCAGTTCCTGCCACATCTGCACAGATTGAACACCTTCATAGTCTTCAATCGCACCACAAACGGGGTCATCGTCTGTTGTGCCAAATGCGGTCAGGTGGATATCAAAGTCCGTGCCGGCGGTTTGTCTTAACAGAGGGTCGGACACCGGACTGACCGGTGGATTCGGCAGCGGGTTAGCGGTCACGGTGAATCCGGTTGGAGAAAAAACCAGTGAGCCTTCCGCATCTGTATCACGCACATTAGGGTCGGCGGTTTCAAAGACTTCGATGTCCAGCACTGGCGGCCCACCGGGATAACTCAAAGCAAACCAGGCTTCCCCGTTATCGGCTGGATTGAATGTGTACGTGGCAAGACCATCGTCAGCTACCGTATCCAGCAGCGTGCCGTTGCCTGTTGTCAAAGCCCAGTTGCCAGCACCGCTACCGGTGTCCAGGGTGACTGAGGTGGCATAACCGGTCACCACGTCCCCTGACGCATTGATCGCGCGAACGCCTATAAACTCGCTGCTGCAGTAGATGCCACTCCCATCATGTAAAACCTGCAGTGTGTTTGCGCCAACTACCGGGCAGGAGCGCGCGCTCCCGTCCCAACTCAGGCCAGCAAGATTGTTAGTCACGATGTCAGACACCTGGGAGGCTGTCAGCGCCTGATCAAAAAAGAGCAGCTCATCCATTTCTCCGCGCATACTCTGGGCGGCAACAAAACTACCACCTACTGAGTCTTGTTCCTGCCCGATGATCAGTCCGCCTGGATCAAGATCTATGCTGTTCGTTATCAAATTGACACAGCCACGTAGCGCGCCATCAAGATAAATACAGTTTGCCGCACCGCTGCGGACCCACATCCAGTGATGCCATGTGTTGTCCCAGACGTTAGGCACTACAACATCGCTCCTGTTGTTTTCTATATGGGGACGGAAGCGTGTTGCGTTGGCAAACCAGAATATCAACTCGTTGGCCTGCCCTGCGCGCGATCCTGAAAGAAAAGCTTTATTTCCTGCGTTTGAAGTTCGCGCCCAGAAGCCAATGGAGAAATCCCGCACTCCATTCAGCGCTTGAAAATCCAGACTCAGATAATCCGACGTATCCGTTGCAGACAAATCCGCCGCTCGGCAAAGTAGACCTTCAGAAGTCGTAGTGTTCACCGCGATGCCGTCGTAACCGTTTTCAGTGCTGTCAAAGACTTCATCAGCAGCACCAGACCAGCTCGGTTCATCAAAAAAATACGCCGCCCGTGGCTCTACCTGAGCGCAAAGACGCGCAACACCGTCCCAATTATTGCCATTCAAATTGTTAGTACGAATATTCTGGATAGCTGCGGCAGAAAGGCCTTCGTCAAATACATAGAATTCATCGATCAACCCTTCGACGCCTCGGTTGTTGCGTAAGTCGTAACCAATATCATCCTGCTCCTGGCCGACGATGAAACCAGTCGGATCTACATCCAGCGCCCCTTGTGGCAACTGGTTACACTCCTGCTGCTGTCCGTCCACATAAAAGCAGTTTCGTGAGCCGATACGCGTCCAGGCCAGGTGATGCCAGGCACCATCATCAATATCATCGATATCAATGCGGCCATCACTGTCGTCAAAAAGTTGTGGTTCAAACCGATCTCCACGCCGGGTCAACCAATACACTTCTTTTTCTTCCCCGGCATTAGCTGCGCTGATCAACATAGCGCGATCTCTATTCGTGGATCGGTACCAGAGCATCAGGGTGAAATCACGCAGGCCATCAAGCGCACGATGATCCAGGTCCAGATAATCATTCGTAGACCCGCTGGTCAGATCGGCTGCATTACACAAAAGACCCGCCGTAGGCACGGTATTGCGCGCGACACCGGCAAAACCGTTACCGGAACTGTCAACCACTTCGCCAGGACTACCATTCCACTGTTGAGCGTCGAGGTGATATTGCGCGACCATATCAGCGTGCAGGGGTAAACCTGCCAGGAGGAGCACGGCTACCAAACACAACCTGATGTAATGCTGATCACCCGGACGCATATTTAAAAAATAGCCTGCTTTATTAACCACTTACCTCGATAAGCCTAGTTCAAATTGCAAATTTTCCGAGCCTGGTCGATGATGTGCCCTTGTTGCGATTTACAGGGAGATTGGAGAGATGCAGAGATTCACTGCTCAGTTGGCATTCATAGCCAGCATGGCTGCATTAAGCGGCTGCGCGCAGGTTGCTCAGAACGCGCAGGCAATAGCAGAAAAGCCAGACTTATCAGGCACTTACAACATTGCAACGCTCACCCCGCTGCAACGTCCCGAGGAATTCGGCGATCGCGAATTTGTGACCGAAGAGGAAGCAGAAGCCACTGCCAAGTACTGGGCTGAAAACCTCGCCAAAGATGACGCTAAAAGTGACCCGGACCGCGAAGCACCACCTGAAGGCGGTGTTGAGATATACATTCCTGAGTTTTCCGGTGCTGCCGGCGGTGTTGGTGGATACAACGCGTTTTATGTTGACATCGGCGACAGCAAATTTCGCTTAGATGGCATGTATCGAACCTCCATAATCAACCAGCCCGCAAACGGTCGCCTGCCTAAGCTGTCACCTCAAGGTATGCAGAAAGCCATGGCTCAGCGAGCCAACTTTCATGAAAACACCGGCACCGCCTGGTGGCTGGAAAAAGGTGTCGGCCCTTATGACAACCCCGAAAATAGACCGTTAGCAGAGCGTTGTATCCTCGGCTTCGGCTCAACGTCGGGACCACCGGCTCTCCCGGTGATGTACAACAACCTGAAACGTATTGTGCAGACAGACGATCATGTAATTATTTTTAACGAAATGAACCACGATGCCCGTGTTGTGCGCATAGACGCAGATCACCTGCCTGACGGTTCACGCAGCTGGCTGGGTGACTCTATCGGCTACTGGGATGGCGATACGCTGGTGGTAGAAACGAAAAATTTCCGCGAAGAGCCAGGACTTTTCATGGCCTCCCAGGATTTACATGTCACCGAGCGATTCAGTCGCATCGACGAAAACACGTTGCGTTACGCGTTCACCGTGGATGATCCTAACTGGGCTGAACCCTGGGGTGGCGAATATCCCTGGCCAGCCACCGAAGATAAGGTCTACGAATACGCCTGTCACGAAGGCAACTATGCGCTCGGCGGCATATTACGCGGTGCGCGCGTGCTTGAAGCTGACGCTATGAACGAAGGCGGCGCAGACAGCGACGGCCCTGCTGAATAGCCGAGAGCCTGACAGTAGTTTAAGGGGCACCTGCAGTATCGAGGTGCCTGACAAATTGTCCGGTGGTCTCTTCCCAGGCACGCTGCAGAACGAAGCCGCGGTCGAGACCCAGGGACACAATAAACTCAATCGGCACATAGCCAGCATCCTCGGTCAGCGCTGCTGTTGACCTGACCTGTTCCAGTGTCCAGTTTTCTGCTGCAGCCTGTTGACCAATATCACCCAATTGCTGCAGAAAGCGCTGAAACGCTCGAATGCCGTTTCGATCTGTGGTCGCCCCATGACCGGGAATGACCCGATCAAAGTTGAGCGCAAGCACATTATCCAGAGTAGCAGGCCATGCCTGCACGGTTCCACCCGCCTCCAGATCAATGTTGGGATAGTGGCTGTTGAAAAACAGGTCACCTAGATGAGCAACCCCTTCATCGACAAAAATAACCACCAGATCGCCATCCGTATGTCCGGCGCCAGGATGTACCAGCTCGATTTTTTTATCACCAACAAACAGTGTCTGCCGATCTGAGAATGTTTCGTTGGGCATCAGTTGCGCTGCGCCACCCTGCCAGAAATCCCCGTCTACGGTGTGCAGATACTGCAACGTGCGTTCAGTAGACAGCACCCGGGTGCCGGGCTCAAATGCCGGGTTACCGTGTGTATGGTCAAGATGATAATGCGTGTTGATGATCATGGCCGTCGGCATGCCTGTGAGTTCACGCGCTGTTTCACGGATATGGTCGCCTTGAATACCAAAGGTCATGGTGTCGACAACTACAGTACCGGCGCGGGTTTTAAGTACAGCAGTGTTACCGCCAAATCCGCGCAGAACCCAGAGATCGTCGCTGAGTTGCTCCACCTCCAGCGCACGCACCTGGGTGTAAAGATAGCCGCCACCCACAATCAATATGAGCACAACAACTGCAATCAGGATTTGCCAGATTTTCACAAAACTTCCTGCCTATTCAGGGGGTACAAGATCCGTTTGCCATTCTTCCTGCAACAGACGCAGCAATTCTGAAATAGAGCCCAGACGCTTATCCGGATCTTTCTGCAGACATTGCATGCAGGCGTATTCCAACAGCGAAGGAACGTGCGCTGTACTGACCGTTGACGGTTTAGGCGGCTCTTCATACAACGTTGCGTTAACAATCTGTTCAATTTTATCAAGACCCGAAGTTGTCGAGCCGCAGAGAATTTCATACAAAACAGCGCCGATACTGTAGACATCCGTCCGGGCATCGATGTTCGGGTTTCTTTGTATCTGCTCCGGTGACATATAAGACGCTGTGCCCTGCAAGGCCCCCCTGGATGTCATCGAAGGATTAGCAGCGGGATCAAGGTCTATCTGCGTCGCCTCTGCGTTGGTAGAACCATCCGCGTTCCAGACTTTGGCCAGCCCCCAATCCAGCAGCAACACTTCACCATAAGGGCCTACCAGTATGTTTTCCGGCTTGATATCTCTGTGCGCAACACCATGACTATGCGCATATTCCAACGCATGGCAGATCTGCACGATGACATCCACCAACTGGGTTAAGTCGTAACGCTCACGGAAATCCAGAATCTCCCGGAGCGTGTATCCATGCACAAGTTTCATGGTGAAGTAATAATTACCCGCGCGATCGCGCCCCAGCTCGTAGGTCGGCACCGTATTTGGATGCTGCAACATCGCCGACACCCGCGCCTCACGCAGCAATCTGCGCTGCTCTATCTCATCGTTGGCAAACTCAGGGCGAAGCGTTTTGTAACAGACTATTCTCGACAGATGTAAGTCTTTGCAGGACTTGATCAAAGATTTGCCGCCAGTGGCGATGGTGGAAAACATCGCATAACGCATATTCGGATTGAGTTTTTCCGCCAGAGGACGGTCTGTATCCTCCAGATAAACATGGCTGTAACTTTTTGGCGGTTGTGGAAAATTTAGCATGCAAGGTTATACCTGAATCCAACCACGACAATGTAGCAGTGTGCCAAGAGGCTGGCCAGCTTCAGCTCAACTGGGCCAGAAGCTCCTCTCGATTGGCCTGTATGGCCGCGTGTCGACCCAACAGGCGGAACAAATCACGCTGCGCTTTACTGCCACCGATACGATAGGACTTGTCTTTGACCGCAAGCAGTGAATCCAGCGCAGCGCCAGGTTGTTGCGGGGCCTGAGCAACCGCCTGAGCCAACTGCAAACCGACGTCACGGCATAAAACAGCCTGGTCTGTTGAGTCTTGGGCCCAATCGGAGAGGTTCGCAAGGGCGGGTTCCAGCGCTGGTGAAGACGTCACGGCCAGGGGTATCAGATAATGCAGATTCGCAAACAACAACTCGCGATCTTTAGTGTGACAGGCGCAGATATCTACCAGCGGTTGCCAGCGTTGCCCCACGTCCACACCCAGGAACTCCAGACGCCACAGCAGCGCAGCGTTGTTACAGACATCCAGATAAAAATCGTCACCGATACTGTCTGCCAGCTGATTGTCATAAATAGCCAGCGCTTTGTCATGATCACCAAGACCCAGGCAGAACAGCGCCTGGTGCCAGATAACGTGGTACCGGAAATTGTTTGTATCACACCAGCCTGGTTCAGTTTTTGTCAGCCAGTTGAAGCCCCGCTCATACTCTCCCAGCATTTCATAAACGTGAGCCACTGCATGGGTTGCCCAGATATCCTGACCGTTTGCCTGCACCGCATCCTGTCCCAATGCCAATGCCTGTTCATAGTCACCACTTTCTTCCAGACCAAAAGCATGCATACCCTGCAGGAAGGGGTAATGAGGATGATCCTTCGGCCAGGCGTCCAACACCCGCCCGGTGGATGCACTCATGGCGGTGCCACTGCCATCATAAAAATGCAGATAGTGCGCTATGCGTAATGCCAGCATATCCAGTGGGTGTTGCAACAGCAGTTGCTCGAGCAGAGACAATGCAGCAGCACTTTGATCTTCGATCCAGAGTTTAAGCACCTGTAGATGGGTTTGTTCCCGGGTAGTGACCGACAACGCTGACGCCTGATCATCAAGACTCTTAACCAGACCAGCCAGCGGTGCGACAAACTGAGGGTGTCCGGCAAGTTTTAACAGATAGCCGCGGAAAACCTGACCCATAAACATATCCGGGTCCGTACTGTGCAGACCATCCAGAATCTCCATGACGTCTGTGCGGGCACCGAGATACGACGTCAGCGCCGCATCAAAATATGGCAAAGATTCTGCTGACGATGCGGTATAAACAAGATTCAATTCATTGCTGTGAATCGGCATAGCTTTCTCCTGAATATCACTTTGTTAATCTGCAGAGCGCTGGGCCACAACCACGGTATCCAGCGCGGCGCCTTGACCGTCGTGATCATGACCAGGCTCAGCTGCTACCGACCGCTCCACAGTTTCCGCTCTGAGGATTTCAAAGCCGGGTAGCAAGCCCGCCACCTCAGCAGCATCAGGCAGAACATCGAGTCGACTCGGTCCGCCGCTGCCTTCGCCAATATTGCGTGGATCGTGACCGATGTAAACCAGTAACCCACCCGGTGCCACACAATTTCTGACGTTAGCAAACCAGTTGTCTCGACTGCGCGGATCGGTATGCAGGAAAATCACCGCCACCAGGTCAAAGGCGCCCAGGTTTTCCATCGGGGTTATGACATCATGTTCCACCCAGCGCACATCGAGGCCGCGCTTCTGCGCAATTTGTTGTGCTTTGGCGAGCCCGACAGCAGAAA
Organism: Gammaproteobacteria bacterium; assembly: GCA_048571035.1. Classification (GTDB taxonomy): domain Bacteria; phylum Pseudomonadota; class Gammaproteobacteria; order Pseudomonadales; family Azotimanducaceae; genus UBA4421. Next base: position 4,216,670 of record CP121329.1, on the reverse strand, counting down.
AATCCACAGCTGTAACCTGCCACCCCTGTGCCGCCAACCACAAGGCGTGCCGACCTTCGCCACAAGCCACATCCAGGGCTCTACCCGGCGGTAAATCTTTCACAATCTCAGCAAACAGCATGTTAGGTTGTGCAGACCAGGTGAGAGACGTGGACCGATAGCGTTGATCCCATTTGTCTCTATGAGGGTCTGGCATGTTTTTATCTGCGTCTGACACGGACAATTAACCCGGCTGTGGCCGTCTGAAAGACCACCCCAGCTGCAGAATTACCAAGCCAAGTCCGAGCAATCCCAATAGCAGAGCTGCGCCATAAACCACTGATGTGTCCGCATGCCTGAACGCTATTCCAAAGCTCGCCCAGACCAGAACCAACATCCACGCAGGGTCGCGAAAGCGAAACAGAACGCCAACCGCCAACGTACCGGCAATGGCCAGTTTTACCACTGTCCAGGTTAGCGCACTGAACCCGACATCATCCCAGCCGTAGTTGATCTGTATGGTGCTGGCATTGGCGATCACCGCAACACTGATCCAGGCGGTATACAGACTGAAAGGCAGATACAAAACGATCCGCTCAAGCACGCTGGCAGCTGCGCGATTGCGGTTCAGGCACAGATAGATGCTGACCAGCATCCACAGCAAACCCAGCATGATGCCGAAGGACAGGAAAAGCTGATCGTAGTGCCAGGCGAAAATCCACGCGGCGTTACACAGACAGCTGATCTGGAACGGCAGACGTAAAGTTGCCAACAACGACTTATCCCGTTGTGCGGGCATCGCCTGCCAGACAACAAAAGCCAGCAGCGTCAGATAGATCAGCCCCCAGATGGAGAAGACATAGCCTGCCGGGGTGAACAGGGACGGATATTTGTCGGATATTTCACCAGTTGTCTGCCCGCCCAGGGGCACCGCGTTGGCAAGGGTGTTGGCAATCAGGACAACAATAAATGCAGCAAGGTTGCCGCCCCAATCTGTGATAGATCTTTGCATAGCTTCTATTGTGCCTTGCTTTTACTGCCAGACACAAAAAAGCCCGGAGGATTAAACCGGGCTTTTTTAATTGGAGCGGGTAACGAGGCTCGAACTCGTGACCTCAACCTTGGCAAGGTTGCGCTCTACCAACTGAGCTACACCCGCTTTATAAACTGACTGGCTGAATAATCCGTTGAGTTGGTTCAACTGTTCATTCAAGAACCGCCAGGGACGCGAATTCTATAGCAGTTGTGGCAGGTGTCAAATGCTTGTAGCCAGTTCGATAAGATGTACCCTACAGGTAGTAAAGCAGTACATAGGTTGTCAGCAAAATCACAATCCACAGTGCTGTTGTACCCACCTGCCAGGTACGACCAAGCGCTCCCTTGTTATCCAGGAGGCGCAACAACGGCGGCGCAATCTGCTGACGCGCATTTTCAAGCAGCTGACCGAGTCCTTTGCCGATACCCGCAACTGCAGCGATGAGAGCCAGCGCAACACGACGACCCAATACCCGCCAGAACCAGTCGGTATCCAGCGAAATGGTCAGCGTCCTCTGCATCCATGGCAACAGAAGGAAAAAGGCCAGACCGGAAAACAGCAGCAGTTGAAGGTAAAACAGTACTTTACCCGGCGCATAAGCTTCGTATTCCATGGGATATGGCAACAGCGCCCACAACGGCTCAGGATAAACGCCGAGGAAAACACACAGAAACGCAAAGATACCCATCGCCAGTGCCATATTCCAGGGCGCATCTTTTGGTCGCAGGCCGGAGTCTTTCTGGAAAAATACGAACCACGGAAATTTGATCCCCGCATGTAGAAATACACCCGCTGAAGCAGCAGCAAGCAGCATGTAAACCACCGCCAGTCCCTGCTGCTCCGCAGCCACGGAAATCAGGGTTTTAGTGGTAAACCCCGAGGTCAGCGGAAAACTGGAAATCGCCAGAGCGCCAATGATGCCGCACAACGTAGTAAACGGCATGGTACGAAACAAACCACCCAGGTCCGTGCAACGCGAAAAGCCGGTGCGGTACAACACCACACCCGCTGACATGAACAACAGCGCTTTATAAATGATGTGCGCAAATGCGTGCGCGGCAGCGCCGTTTAAGGCCATCTCAGTGCCAATACCGACTGCAACCACCATGAAACCGACCTGATTGACCACCGAGTAGGCGAGGATACGCCGGGCATCATTCTCCAGTAGCGCGTAGATGATGCCGTAAAACACCATGTAGAGCCCTATCCAGATCAGCACGGATTCACCTGGGAACAGGAGGATCAGGGCGAGCACCGCAGATTTGGTGGTGAACGCGGAAAGGAACACGGACCCCGTTGCACTCGATGCTGGATAGGCATCTGCCAGCCAGGCTGACACTGGTGGTGCAGCCACATTGATCAGAATACCAATCAGCACCATCCAGGTATCAAAATTTGTCGCCAGCATGGGCTGGATGTCTACGGAACCTGTATGGACAATAATGCCTTCTATGCCGACCTTCAGTATCACGCCACCTAACAGATGCATAATGGCGTAACGAATGCCTGCTGCTCGAGCTTGCGGCGTGCCGCCCACCCAGACGATAACCGTGGAAAAAATCGCCATCAGTTCCCAGTACAAGAACAGGGTTATGAGGTCTCCAGCAAAACAAACGCCTACCGCTCCCGCCGCATAGGCATAGGCAGCAGCCAGTTCGTACCAGCGCGCCTGACGGAATGCAAACAGCCCACCAACAAAAGCCATGATAGAAAAAATGGTGGCGAACAGGCGGCGCAAAGCACTGCCCTCAACCGGTTCAATCTCATACCCGAGGAAATATGCAGTCACCGCCACACCGTCCGGCACCTGCCATACCGCCCAGAGTGTCGCCAGCGGTGCCAGCAGCAGAACAGCGGTGCGTAACCACCCGCGGGTAACGCCGATTAACACAGCGCCAGCAAGCAGCAAAAATGCCGGTGGAATGACCATCTCAATCATCGTAGTAGTCTTCCCGACGCTTCAGTACAACGCCTAAAATTTTTGCAACCACCACCATCAAGACACAGGCCAGCAGCCCATATACAGCGCCAAATCCGAACCAGCCATCAATGCCAAAATAGCCTTTGATCTTTATGAAAAACTGACCGACGACCGTCAGCGCAAGGATGATACTGAAGATGATCCAGAGCTTGCGAATAGTTGCCGGTCGCACCAGCCAGTGGTTGTCCTGTTGGCTTGTGTCGCTTTGTTTTTCAGTGTCGTTCATGGCAGTTGTGATACCAGTTGGCTTTCAAGATCGAGTACCGGCTGATTGAAAAAGAAGAAGCCCAGCGTCGCCAGAGCTGTCAACGATAGTGCCAGAACCATCGGCCAGGGCGCTTCGCCGTGGTCTTTGCCCCCTTCTACCTCGCGGCCGAACCAGGCGGCAAAAATAATCGGCAGGAAGTATGCTGCGTTTAATGCCGTACTGGTGATGATGGTAAAGATAGCCACGTAATTATCACTCTCGAAGGCGCCGGCAAGAATGAACCATTTCGAAACGAACCCCCCCGTGGGCGGGACCCCGATCATCGACAAAGCACCAATGGTAAAAGCGGCCATGGTCCAGGGCATGCGTGCGCCTATGCCGCTGAGTTGACTGAGCTCGGTCTTCTTTGCTGCGGTATAGATGGCACCGGCCGCAAAGAACAACGTAATCTTGCCAAACGCATGCGCCACAATGTGTACCGCCGCGCCGATCTCTGACAAAGGCTTCAACAGCGCGGCCGCCATAATCACATAAGACAACTGACCAATGGTTGAGTAAGCCAGCATCCGCTTCAGATTCTGCTGACGCAGTGCAACCACACTGGCGGCAATTATGGTGAATGCCGCAGCGTACATAAGCCAGCCGCTAGAGGGCTCTGAAAACAGATTATCAACCCCAAAGACATAAATGATCACTTTGGTGATGGTGAACACGCCGGCTTTCACAACAGCAACCGCGTGTAACAACGCACTGACCGGCGTCGGCGCGACCATCGCAGCGGGCAGCCATTTGTGTACGGGCATTACCGCCGCTTTGCCCACACCAAAAACAAACAGGGCAAGTAACAAGCCCACGGCAGGACCATTGATATGACCAGCGAGGATACCTTCCGGGGCAAACGTCAATGTGCCAGCAACCAGATAGGTCCAGATGATGGCAGGGAGCAACAGACCTATCGACGTTCCGAGTAGAATGCCCAGGTAAACTCTGGCTGAGGCAACCGTTGCGCGATCTCCCTTATGCGAAACGAGTGGGTAGGTTGAGAGGGTGAGAATCTCGTAACAAAGGAACAGGGTGAGCAGATTGCCAGCAAATGCAACGCCCAGGGCTGCAGCAATAGCGATTGCAAAGCAGACGTAAAAACGGGTCTGTTTTTTCTCATTATTGCCGCGCATGTAACCAATGGAATAGATCGAATTGACGATCCAGAGGGTTGCTGCAAGCGCACCAAACAACATGCCAAGCGGTTCTACGGTGAACGCAATCTGCAAACCACCAAACAGCTGCATCACCTGTAACTCAGGGCGACCACCCGCCATCACCTCGGGTACCAATGACCACACCACCAGAGCAACGGCAACTGCTGTTACCAGGGTGATGGTTTCACGCAGGTTAGGCCAACGCCCGGTGATACTGATCAGGAGCGCGCCTGCCAGCGGCAGCAACAGAGACATAAGCACGGGGCTTGCAGCGGTCATGGCAGATGACTCATCAGACTCACCGCGGCACTCTCTGACAAGCTGACAGCGAATCCGGGAAACAGTCCAAAATAAATATTCGCCAGAGCGACAACCCAGATCCCCAAAATCAGCATCGGCGGCGCCTCGGATTTATAGGGGATTACCTCAGCGCTGGTTGTTGCACTATCAGCTGATTCTGTGGGTTCACCAAAATACAGCTGCTCAACAATCTTCCAGACATAGACAACCGCGGCGAGCGAACTCAATACAACAACCACAACGGCGGCAATACCCAATGGTCCCTGCTGGAACGCTGCGGACAGCAACAACCATTTAGAAATAAAACCCGCAGTGCCTGGAATACCCACCAGGCTTGCACCAAGAATCACTAAAGCTGCCGAGGTTAGCGGCATTCGATGGGCAAGGCCGGCAACATCACGCAGTCCTAAACCGCTGGTTCGTAACGCAAAAGCAGCCAGCACCAGAAACAGACCACCTTTGGCCAGCGCGTGATTAAACATGTGGGTAAACGCTGCGGACAAACCCGCTGAATCACCAAAACTTGCGCCGAGCAGAATATAGCCAATCTGTGCGACGGACGAATAAGCCAGCAACCGTTTTAAGTGGCCTTCGACGACGGCAACTGCTGAGCCAACCAGAATACCCAGGATAGCCAATGGCGCTAGAAAACCCGCATATTGGGCCATATGCCCGGCCAGATTGCCCTGGAATACTATAAAGTCAAAACGCAATAGAACGTACAACGCAACCTTTGTGGTGCATGCCGCCATAAACGCCGTGACCATATGCGGGGCATGATGGTATGCATTGGGTAACCAGACATGTAAAGGAAACACCGCCGCTTTCAATGCAAGCCCCACGGTAATGAAGCCGGCGGCAACAAGAATCGGGGTTTGGTCGGTTACTTCAGCAAGGCGCACTTCCATGTCAGCAAAGTTCAGTGTGCCCGTCATCATGTAGACGAGACCAACGCCGATGAGGTAAAAAGTAGCGCCAATTGTGCCCATAACCAGATATTTAATGGTTGCGGTGAGCGCTCGTCTATCCGGGCCTGCGGCCACCAGGATGTAACCGGCCAGCGATGATATTTCCATGAAAACAAAAACGTTAAACGCATCGCCAGTCACCGCGATACCTGACAAACCTGTCAACGCCACCATCCACGCCGCATAAAACAGCGGTTGCTGGCCTTCAGGAAGGTCCTGGGCAAGACTGAAACGTCCACTGAGCAGCGCCACACTGGAGGCACCTGTGGTAATCAGCAACAGCAGTGCGTTGAAGGCATCAATTCTCAGTTCAATACCAAAAGGCGCGGGCCACCCGCCCATGGCGTAGGTCAGCACACCTGCATCGCGCACCCCCAGGGTCAGCGCAATCGCAATACAGAATGCCATCACACTGGCTGCAGTAGCCGCAGCCCAGGCCAAACTGCCGCCACGCAACAGCATGACCATGGGTGCTGTCAGCATAGGCACCACGATCTGCAACGCGGGTAGTTGACTGGTTAGGCTCACTCCTGATTATCCGCCTGTTGGATCTCATCATCTTCGATGGTCCCATAAGCTTCAAAAATGCGAACAACCACAGCAAGCCCCAGCGCGATGGTGGAAATACCCACCACAATGGCGGTCAGAATCAGCACCTGAGGCAATGGGTTGGAATAAAGTTGATCTACCGCACCGGGTTGGATGATGGGTGCGGTTCCACCTTCAACTTTGTCCATGGTGATATAAAGAAGGAACACCGCCGCCTGAAAAATACTCAAACCGAGCAGTTTTTTCATCAGGTTCGGTTTTGCGATGACGGCGTAAAAGCCAATCATCAACAGAACCACAAAAACCCAATAATTGTACAGCCCGAGAAGTTCCAACGTTAACGCCCTCGCGCTGCAAAAGCGTGATAGATCGCCAACAGGACCGATGCCACGGAAATGCCAACGCCTAGCTCAATCAGAATAATGCCCCATTGCTGACCTTTCACGGGATTACTCAATAGAACTCCGTACTCAAGAAAGTTAGCGCCGAGCAACATTGTTAACACGCCTACGCTACCGTACAGCAACGCGCCCGTCGCCATCAGCACCACCAGCACACGTGGAGGTATCAGCGTAAGCGCTTCCCGCTCGCCTTGAATTAGTGCAAACAGGATAATTGCTGCGGCGAAAATCGCACCGGCCTGAAAACCACCGCCCGGGCCATATTCCCCATGGAATTGGACATACAATGCAAACAGGATGATGAACGGTATCAGCAACTGGCCAACAACTTGCGGCACAAGGTGATGGCTGAGATAGGTACGACCGCGGGCCACATCTTCCGTCTTTCGACCACCAAACGCACCGGGCAGCCCAAGCAGAAAAGAACCCCTATGCCTGCGGTGAGTACAACCAGCACCTCGCCCAGGGTGTCGTAGCCACGATAGGAACCCAGCACAGCAGTAACCACGTTGGGTATGTCTATCAGCACAGGCGTCTGTTCCAGATACCATGGCGCTACGTGTTGATGCACGGGTGCTTCCGGATCGCCCAGGCGCGGTTTCTCAAAAGTTGCATAACCGACGGTAATCGCTGTCAGCGTGACAACCGAGAGCGCAAGCCAACGCACATTTTTTGGTCGACTTTCATTTGGCGGGATAAGCGCCAGCGCACCTAACAACAAGACAGTAGACACACCAGCGCCGACAGCAGCCTCGGTTAAGGCAACATCCGCTGCGTCCAGGACAAAGAAGTTCGCCGCCATCAGCAGCGAAAAAATGCCCGTCAACATGACTGCGGTGAACAGATTTTCAGCGCGGACAATGCCAATCGCAGAAATGACCAGCAAAGTCAGCAGGAACATGCCAAACAGAACGGTCACAGCTGCAAGTCCTCAGGCAGGTTTGGCGGCATTTCGACATCTTTCGGACGTCGACCGGCAAGCATAGCTGCATTAGCCAGAGCATAGGTTGCCGTTGGGCCGGTTAACAGAAGGAAAACGGCAATAGCGGCCAGTTTAAAGGCTGCAAGTGACAGACCAGCCTGCAACATGATGCCCAACAGAATCATTACTGTGCCCATGGTGTCAGTCAGACTGGCAGCATGCATTCGTGTGTACAGATCCGGGAGACGAATGATGCCTATGCCGCCAATAAGGACAAACAGACCACCGCCACTCAGTAGGATCCAACTCAGCACATCGAGCCACAACTGCATATCAGTGCCCATCCGGGGGGTTGTGTCGATATTGGAATTAAGCGATTCGCCCCGTCGATTCTGAAAAAACTGCAGCACCGCCAGCACGCCAATGAAATTGATCAACGCATAGGCCAAGGCAAGATCGAGGAAGTCGGGACGACCGTACAAAAAAGCAATCACGGACAACAGCAGCACGGTTTTCGTGCCAAACATATTCACCGCAAGAACCCGATCGTAAACCAGCGGCCCCAGCAGCGCCCTGGTCAGCGCCAGAATCATGGTCAGGAAAATAGCCACTGAAGCGACGTAGTACATACCCATTAGTTTTTACTCATCACTTTGAGATCATCATATTGATTCATCAGGAACGCTGCAGAGCTGAAACACGCCTGTTCATATCCCCTTCCAGCAGCGCATCCGCACCTTGCCGTGTAAGGCAATGAACCAACAATTCACCTTCGTGATCGTCCAGGGTGACCGTGCCCGGCGTCAATGTGATTGAGTTCCCCAAAATCGCCTGCAGAACCGGATTCTTCGTTTGCGCGGTAAGCTGCACAACGGTTGGGCTGATAGGCATTTTCGGAGACAGTACGATGCGAGCCACCTCAAGATTCGATTTGACCAGCTCAACCGCGAGCCATCCCCAGAACGGTATCAGCCGATGCGACAGATGCAGGCTGAATACTTCCCGTTTGAAGAAGCCCATCCGGTGCGCAAGGAATAGAGTTAACAGACAGGATAGCAAGCCGAGTGAAATCAACAGTGGCTTGTACAAGCCACTCCAGAGAAGCCAGATCACCATCAGCAGGACGAACGTCAGTACCAGGCGCATAAAGCCCTAGCCCTCACACGGATAATGCCGACGCAGCGCCGCGTAAACAACATCCCGGGCCAACACTGGGGTATCGGCATCTGTTTCAGTGAGTTGCTCCAGCACATGGGTGATGATCTCCTGCACCGGCACCGGATCACCTACGCAATACTCTGCATAAATGGTCGGCCCGCTGGTTCTTACCCGATCACCAAGACGCGTACGAATCGCGCGTTCTGTGAGCGTTTCAGAACGATCCAACTCATCTGCAATATTCATCGTCACACGCTCGTCCGTCGCTACCGCGCCGTCTAGAAAACCTTGAATATATAGCACACAATGAAACCCGGTTGGGCTTGCAGGATAGTCTGCGTAGGCTTCGCAGGCGGCTTGCAGATCACTGCGATCAAGTGGTGAAACCGCAAAGCTTGCAGAAGACATCAGCAGGCCAGCCAGAGCCAGGAAAAAAATATTTAATCGACGCAAAAACACCCTGAGTTTGCCTTAAGTGGAACTTTGCCACTGCGGAATTCTGAACAATCATGTTCTTGACGGTGGCCTGCGCTGTCAAGGGAAATCGGACTCAAGACCCCGGCACAACCCTGTGAACTGTGCACACTACACTATCCGGAGGATGAACAATGCTCGCTAAAGCCATCGACTTGGGGTCTAAACCCCTGCATATCTCGAGTATCGCCAGGAACGCTGATCCCGCTGTCGTCCTTGAGGCTTTCAACTTCGATGAGTCTTCTTTTCAACAGTACATTGACCGCTATTGCTCCGATGAACAGCCTGGGCGAATCATGATGATCGAAACCTCAGCGCACAACTGGGACTCGTGGGAGCGACACACACAGGGCGAAGAGATTGTCATTGTGCTCAGCGGTAAAGGAGAATTCATCCAGGACATTGATGGGGTTCACCACCGATTGCCCGTCAAGGCTGGCAGTGCGGTGATCAATCCAGCGGGTGTCTGGCATACTGCCGATGTCGAGACGCCCATCAACGCGCTTTACATCACCCCCTGCCCGGGCACGGAGCACAAACCCCGCTGAGCAGTGGTTACTCAGCCGTTGTCAGCTTTATTCACAAGCCCAGCCTGTCGATCCGCCTGCTCTGCTTGCCCGTTACGTTTCTCTGCCAGACCGAATCCACCGCCACCCGGTGTTTTCAGCACCAGAGTGGCCAGCGCTGGTACCTGTTCGCGGCCTTTTCCCGCCAGGGTAAGTTCGGTGCCGTCCGCATGCTCAACGCTGACCACTCCTGGGCCACCATCCAGACCACCTGCGCGACCACGCGCAGGATGTTTGATACGATCAAACATCTTGGAGATCACAAACGGTTGTTCGTACCTGTGGCTGACCCGGATCGTCTGTCCCAGACCACCTCTGAACTGGCCTTCCCCGCCCGAACCCGGCGTGTACTCTTTAGCCCAGAACAGCAAAGGTGATGTCACTTCGTTGACTTCAGTCGAGGTAGTGCGCACACCGGACGGAAAAGCTGTGGTCGACAGGCCATCTTTATGTGGACGCGCGCCGGTACCCCCATTAAAAATCGGGTTAATGACAAATTGCTGATCATCAGCAGCACTCAAAACATGCATAAAGACCGGATTCCAGATACACGACGCACCTTCGGCAGGCACCGCATCGGGTAACACCTGGGCAAGACACCCCAACACCACATCGGGCAACATCTGGCCGATGCTGTGACGAGCAGATACGGCTCTCGGTGAGCGTGCGTTTAACAGGCAATCCTGCGGCGCAGAGACATGTACAGCGGCAAGCGAGCCGGCATTGTTGGGTATCTCATTACCGACAAGACAGCGCACACCAAAAGAGGCATAGGCCTGTGTGTACGCTAACGGTACATTTATGCCTCGGGAACTGGCAGCGGAAGTACCGGCAAAGTCCAAAGTGATCTGCTTGCCGTCAATGTGCATCACAGCCTTTATCTCAACCGGTTCGTCATAACCATCTACCGTCATGGCATAACGGTACTGTCCGTCCGGCAGGTGTGCAATCTGTTCGCGCATGGCGTCGTCTGAACGCGCGATGATGACAGCCCCCAGATCATCTAGATCAGGCAAGGCCAGGTCCTGCATCATATCCAGCAACGCCGCAGCGCCAGCGTCATTACAGGCGGTCAAAGAATACAGGTCTCCCTGCACCACCAGCGGGTCGCGAACGTTAGCCAGCAGTATTTCCACGAGCACATCATTGCGTGTACCCGCCCGAAAAAGATAGGAAATAGGTATGCGTAAACCTTCTTCGAAAACATCATTTGCATCAGGGCCAAAACCCCCGCCCACCCACATCTGCGATGTGACTTGTGGAGGCAAACAGAGCAACACACCGCTGCGCCAAAAAAACCGGCGTCACCACCGTGAAATCATTCAGGTGGCCGGTACCATCCCAGGGGTCATTAGTCAGCAGCACATCGCCTGGTTGCAGGCTTGCCAGCGGAAATTTGTTGAGAAACTTGGCGACCGCTGCAGCCATCGAATTGACATGCCCCGGGGTGCCCGTGACCGCTTGTGCAAGCATGTCGCCTGCAGGATTAAACACCCCGGCGGACAAATCTCCTGCCTCACGGACAACAGTGCTGAACGCGGTACGCATAAGCACCTGCGCCTGTTCTTCAACAATGGCAAGCAATCGGTTCCAGGCCAATTGAATCTGCAGTTCCTGCATAACCTAGTCCTCCTGCACCGCAAGTTCTATACACAGAGAATCATCTGCACGGACCGAAACGCTGGCACTGGCTGGCACAATTGTGGTCGTCTGGGTTTCAGCGATCACAAGTGGACCGGCATAGCTGTGTCCCACCTGCAGTTCAGAACGCGGCAATACCTTTGCAGCAAGTGCGCTATCTCCGGACCACCACTGAACCTGATCACTCACCGCCTGCTGCATTGCCTGCGCATCTGCGGCCTGTAGAGTTTGTGTGATTGGCTCACTGGAGAGTGACAACGTCCAACTGAGCACCTCTATGGGCAGATCCGGTATTGTGCGCCCATAAAGGCGCTCGTAAGTGCGTTCAAAGCGTCTACGGATATCATCAACAGACAGCGTCTGCAGATCCGAAACATCCACGGCAATCTCGTAGCCCTGGCCGACATATCGCATATAACCTTCGCGCCGCTCTTCTCGCCCGCCGCTCGCACCAGCATCATCAAGCACCTCAGCGGCCTCAGTGCGCATCTGTTTAAACAGCTCCAAAACTTCTGCCTGATCGAGCTCCGCCAACAACGCGTAAGCGCTACGCACCAGTTCATATCGCACCGGGGCAAGTAGAAACCCGATGGCGCTACCTACCCCCGCGCCAGGCGGAATCAGGACACGCGGGATTTTCAACTTCTGCGCCAGGCGCGCTGCGTGTAAAGGTGCTGCACCGCCAAAAGCTACCAGACACGTACCTTGCACTCGTTTGCCCCACTCCGCTGCGTGAGCACGGGTTGCAGCAGCCATGTTCTCATCCACAATTTCGCTGACCCCCAACGCCGCAGACAGGACATCCAGTGACAGCGGTTGTGCGATATGCTGTTCCAGCGCCTGGGTCGCCGCCTCAACCGACAGGTCCACCCTGCCGCCGGCAAAGTTTTCCGGCAGCAGGCGACCCAGCAGCAGGTCTGCATCGGTAACCGTCGGCAATGTCCCGCCACGCCCATAGCAGCTTGGTCCGGGTTCAGAACCAGCGCTCTGGGGACCAACATGAATCCGCTGCAACCCGTCCAGACTGGCAATGGACCCGCCGCCTGCGCCAATTTCCACCATTTCCACAACCGGAATTCTAACCGGCAAGCCGCTGCCTTTTTTAAATCGATAACTGCGGTCCACTTCAAAGGCGCGCGAATGCTGCGGTTCACCGTTCTCAATCAGACACAGTTTGGCGGTGGTACCGCCCATATCAAAAGAAACAACGCTGTTTTCCTCATGAGCTTTCGCAACGCTTGCAGCCAGCATCGCACCTCCCGCGGGACCAGACTCAACCAGGCGAATCGGAAATCGGGTGGCTGCATTGAGTGTCGTCAATCCACCCCCGGAGGTCATCAACAGCACCTTACAGTTGAAACCGCGCTCTCACCCAGGGCCGTTTGTAATCTATCGAGGTAACCAGCCATAAGCGGCTTCACATAAGCATTAGCGGTGGTTGTCGACATACGTTCGTACTCACGGATTTCCGGACAAACCTCACAGGACAATGAAACCCAGAGCTGCGGAAAACTCTGTTTAACAAGCTGTGCAACACGAAGCTCGTGGGCAGGCTGTCGATAGCTGTGCAGAAACCCGACAGCTAAAGACTCTACACCCTCCTCTACCAGCTCGTGCACAGCAGACATCAGTCCGGTTTCATCTAAGGCAAGCAAAGTCTGGCCGTCAGCAGCAACTCTTTCGGTCACCCCTATCCGCCAGTGGCGGGGTACCAGAGGCGCAGGCCGATCGATATTCACATCATATTGTTCAAATCTGTTTTCAAACGCCATAGCCAGCACATCGCGGTGTCCGGCCGTGGTCAGCAACGCTGTTTTTGCCCCGCGGCGCTCGATTAAGGCATTTGTCGCAAGCGTGGTGCCGTGCAGTACAAGCTGCACATCAGCTGCGGCAATGCCAGTACGCGACAGCACATCATCGACTCCCTGCAGAACACCAGACACTGGGTCTGCGTGCGAGGTCAGCACTTTGACCGAAGTCACCTTCAGCCCCTGCTGAACAACAACATCCGTAAAAGTCCCTCCAATATCCACACTCAAACGCACCGTCACTAGCTGACTCCAGCAGGCGTTTGCTCAAAATTTTCGCGCCACAATGGTGAGGTTAGACCGACAAGCACCACAACGGTCAGCATCAGCGCACCGGAGATCTGGATCGCCATCTGCGGACCTACAAGCTCAGACAGATAACCGGCAAACAAGGTGCCAATGGGGCCAGCACCCATAAACGAAAAGGCATAAAAACTCATCACACGAGCACGCTGCGCCGGCGGCGCCAACTCCTGCATCATGGTTCGAGACATCGGCATCGCAGCACCACCACACAAACCCCAACAGAAAACCAGAATAACAAACACTGTAAAACTTTCGACGCTACCACTGAGGATCAGCACAATGGACCCTAACGCTTGAGCCACTATCAGAGCTCTTCCCGCGCGTTTCACGTAGCCAATTCTCAACATCACCATAATGGTCAACGCAAGACCTGCTGAATTCAGCCCATTGAGAAGTCCAAGACTGCTGGAGGACCCATTAAACACTTCCCGCACGGCTAGCGGAAAACAGACAATAAAACAGCCCATGAAAAATACGGCCATGGCCACATTCTGTATCACCACAGTACGCATGACTGACGACCCGGCCACGGTTCTGGCACCCTGAAGAACACTCTGAAAGACTGAATCGGTGGTGCGTGGCTGGGTCTCCACGATGCCGGATTGACGTATCCGCCAATAGGCCAGAACGCCAGCCAACAGACACAGGCTTTGCATCATCAACACCACAGAAGCACCCAGCTGGTCCGCAAACGCCGCTATAGAATAGCCGACAATCTGGAAACCAAATTGAAACAGACTGGTCAGCAAAACCGTATGCTGCACCCTGGTCCCGGCAACATGATTCAATAAACCATCTCTGGCGGGTGTAACAAAGGCCTGCATCACACCCATCAGTACCGCGTACACCAGCATGACCGGGAAGCTCAGCCAGCCGGCGTAAAGCGCCGCGATCAGTATCCAGGGCACCACCGCGGCGGCCAGCTGCGCATAAAGTGCCTGACGATCCGGCCCCATGCGATCAGCCAGCACTCCGGCCAGCAGAATAAACAGCATGCCAGGCAGCAATAGTGCTGTTTGCGCCCAGCCAACTAATTCAGCCGGCTCGCGCAACACAATGGTTACCAGCCAGGCAAATACCACCGACTGCATACCCCATGCCATGAACCAGGTGCTGGTGGCGAACAGGTAGTTGTTTCTCGGTGACATAAGCTACAGGGGCACCAGCGTAATCAGGTTGAGCATAAATAAAGCGGCTTTGTGCAGATACTCAAGCAGAGGTAGCCCCATAAAACTGGCGACAATCAGGCCCAGAAAGATCGCGGTACCGTAACGCATATTCATTACCCGATACTGGTAGGCCAGATTCTTCGGTAGAAAATGCGGCAGAATATAGTGTCCATCCAGAGGACCCAGAGGTATCAGGTTAAATACCATCAACAGCAGGTTGATCTGCGCAAGCAGGGTGAAAAACAGTTCGCCACCAGGGTTCTGCCAACCTGATTTAATCAGCAACAGGAAGATATTCCAGCTGACCAGTGCCGTTAACAAATTCATCAACGGTCCTGCCGCGGCAACGTATAAGTCAGACACCGCAGACTTGAAGTTACGCGGGTCTGTAGGCACCGGCTTGGCGTACCCAATACCGATAAACACGACCATAAGAAAACCCACCGGATCAAGATGAGCAATTGGATTGAGGGTCAGTCGACCGGCCCGTTGGGCGGTGTCGTCACCCTGCCATTTGGCCACTATCGCATGACCAAATTCATGAAAAGACAGTGACACCACAAGTGCAATAACAAGCAGCACAAACACCGCATATTGGCCATCGAGAATTAGAGAGATCATGCTGAGAGTGTAACGCCGTGCAGCGCTGCGTGTACCGGTTTTTTACGCCGCTTGAGAAAGAACCAGCGCAATCTGCTGACCTAGCTGACGAAAACCCATAAATTGTTCCGGGCTGACAGATTGACCAACAACATTTTCCGCATACAACATACCCACAGGCTTCTGGGCGAGTTTTACCGCAACCACAGCACCAGACCCACCAAAGTGCCAGGCGTCCTGCTTTACTACATCGGTGAACATCTGTGCTTTGAAGTCTGCCAGTGCGCTGACGAATACCGGCACACTCTGCGGATCGTGCGGCGGCCAGGAATGCGCAGCTGCTGCGTCAGCACCGGCGCTGTATTTAACCACCAGTTTGGTTCGGTCAGGGGTAAACAAAGCAAAGTAAACATGTGAGAAGCCTACGGCATGATGCAGACCATCGACAATTTGTTGCATCAATTCATCTCGGGAAGCCCCACCCTCAAGGTCTTCAGCCAGATCTGTAAGTGCGCTGAACAGGGCTTGTGCATAGTAACCCGATGGCTGTTGGCTCGCGTCAGCATCGAGGCCTTTTACTGACCCTGTGTCACCCTGCTGCTTTATTGCCTTATCAGTGAGCATCAACGACTGCGATAAACCAAACTGTTTGGCAATCTGGTCAGCCCCATCCAGATTGTCACTGATTAACGTTTTCACGTCCGTTACCTTCATATCGAGGTGTTTCGCCAGTTGACCCACTACGTCAGTCAGAGCCTCTGATTCCAGGTCATGGGTGCGCAACATGTGCGCCACCTGATGGCCAAACTGAACATGTTGCACCATGGGCTCATTGTCATGGCGCCCATCCAGCACCTGTTCGACGAGGTCTCCGAGATTCCAGTCGGCAGCAAGCACACGCCCCAGTTCCGATAACTCAAAGCCGAGCACCTCCAGTTGAGCGTGCACCAGGTCAGCGCCATCTGCCAAGAGGGTTTCGATGGCCTCAGCTTCCCGATCCGCACGTGACCAGAACGCCATATCTCCCACTTCCTTGAGGAGCGCGGCAACAAAAACTTCTTCACACTTGTGTCCACAGATACGGGCAAATGCCCGCGCCTGAGCAGCGGCATGAAAGGCTTGCGCCATATGCTGCCCGACCCTGGCGTGCTGACTTCCCTTCAGCATTTCTTCAATCACTGAAACGGATATGGCCAGTTCACGTACCGCATCAAAGCCAACCAGCACCACCGCAGAACTGATGGTATCGATGTCTCGATTCTGCAGATTAAACAGCGGACTGTTGGCAATCTGAATGACCCGAGCCGCCATCGAGGCATCGTGACCGATGACATCGGACAAATCCCGTGCAGATGAGCGACTGCTGGAAGAAACATTACGAATATCACGGATGGTACGCGAGAACACGGGCAACCCCGAGGCATTTAACTTGCCCCGCCACCGCTCGACCCGCAGGGCCTGTTGTGTTTTTGCGGACTGATTCATGCTGGCTTCCAACTTACTTGAACAAGTGTAGTTCGAAACCGCTATTTCGCCCGGAGAGCCAGGGTTTATCAGATATTTGTGTCCAGCCAGTTGACTAGATCAGTCAATACCTCATCACGATTGGTTTCATTGAACATTTCGTGTCGACCACCTGGATACCATTTGACCTCTACTCGGGACAGTCCCTGGTCGTTAAAAGCCTGCAACATGCGCTGAATATCTTTCTGCTCACTGTGCACAGGGTCTTCCGTGCCGGAAAAAACATAAATTGGCAGGTCACGGGGAATTTTCGCCAGCACTTCGGGTTGGGTGGCGGTGCTGGAGCCTGCAAACAGATCCACCAGCGAGCCTGTAGATAACACAAAACCGCAGGCGTCGTCATCGAGGTACAACTGCACCTGGTTCGCATCCCGCGACAGCCACTCAAAGCCGGTAGCACCGTCACCGGCAAAAGGTTTGTTGGCATCGCCAAACAGTAAGCGCTGCAGTACATCACTGGACTGCCCGGCACCCAGGCGCCATTTTTCAAACTTTGCGATGCTGCGCGATAACAGACCTGCAGACTTGGCTTTGAAACCTGGGGAACCAGACAGCACCAGCAGGTCGATACTGTGGCCATACCGGGTAATGAACTGCTGGGACATCATGGACCCCATACTGTGACCCAGCAGGATGCGTGGTAGACCCTGATTCTGGCGCGCGATCTCAGCGTTGAGCTCGTAGGCATCAGCCAGCACGCGATTCCAGCCGTCGCCACCCATATACCCGAGGTTAGCCTGCCCCGTCACCCCGTGGCCGCGATGATCGTTGGCATACACTGCATAACCCGCCTGGTTCAGATGCTCCGCAACGGCGCCATAGCGCTGCGCGTGTTCGCCCATGCCATGCGATATCTGCACGACCGCCTTGGGTGTTTCACAGGGCCAGAAATAACAGGCCACTTCTGCGCCATCGCTGGCGTTGAGCGTAAACGTTTGCATGCAGAACCTTTTTCTTGTTTTAGATGTTCGGTTGAATTGTTTTTATTTGCGGTACATATTAAATGGCTTTGCGCTACACACCTACTGTTACGGACACTTTATGCAATTGATTGGACCCGCAGATCAGGATATCACTGATGAAATCAACGTTCTGGCGGAACTGCTGCCACTGACCAATGCCAATGTTCTGGAGCTTGGCTGTGGCACAGCAGAAAAGACGCGCGAACTGGCCGAAAAAACGCCGCTTGCCCACATTGTTGCCGCAGAGGTGGATCCGCAGGCTCATGCCAAGAACATGGCTCTGGGCGAGCTGCCTAAAATTGAGTTTGCTACTTTCGGCGCGGAGGCGATTGACGCACCTGACAATACTTTTGACATCGTCCTGATGTTCAAATCGCTACATCACGTACCACTGGATCTGTTGGATCAAGCCCTTACAGAAATCCGGCGCGTGTTAAAACCCGGCGGCCTGGCTTACATTTCAGAGCCGGTTTTTGCAGGTGAGTTCAACGAAATTCTACGGCTGTTTCATGACGAATCAGTTGTCAGGCAGGCAGCTTTCAGAGCGCTTGAAAAAGCCGTGGCTGACAGCCAGCTTGAGCTGGAAAAGGAATACTTCTTTAAAAACCGGGTTACCCTCAAACACTTTGGTCAATTTGAAAAAGGTGTCATGGCGGCAACCCATACCGAGCATATCCTCACGCCGGAATTAATTGCGCAGGTCAAAAACAAATTTGAAAGCTACGGCAACCCGGCACAGGGCTATAGCTTTTTAACCGAGAACCGGGTCGACCTGCTTAAAAAGGCAGCGTCCTGATTTACTGCTCACGCATTCGTTTTGCCAGCCAGCCCCAGCCCTCTGTTGCCTGACTCATATCCAGGAGCTGGTCCTTTTTAGCCAATAGATCTTCGTAGCTGACGTCTGCTCCAAACTCCAGGTCTTCATTGTTGAAGACTGCCGCAGTTGAAAAACGACCGTTACCCGCCAGAATGACTTTACCCGTTGGCGCATCATCCGCACACATCAACAATACCGCCGGAGTAACTAACTTCGGGTGGCGCATAGGATCGGGGTTATCCAGATCTTCATCACGTCCCGGAATGGTGTTAATCAGACGGGTTGAAGCGGCAGGTGCCAGACAGTTAACGCGAATATTCTTCGCACGACCTTCTTTTTCCAGCACGTTCATGAGTCCCAGCATGCCCATTTTGGCTGCACCGTAGTTACCCTGGCCAAAATTACCAAAGATGCCCGACGTTGAGCTGGTAAACACTATCCGGCCGTAATTTTTTTCGTACATGATCGGCCAGGCCGCATGGGTAACATAAGCCGAGCCGTTCAGGTGCACGTCCATGACAATATCCCAATCATCCAGGGCAAGCTTTTTGAAGCTCTTATCGCGCAGAATACCGGCGTTGTTAACAAGAATATCCACGGTTCCAAATTCCGCTACTGCATCATCGACAATCGATTTCGCCCCCTCGCGACTGGACACGGAAGCTTTGTTGGCAATGGCAACACCACCCGCTGCCTTTATCTCCGCAACAACTTCATCCGCCATATCGCTGGCACCAGTGCCGTCACCGCTGCCACCAAGATCATTGACTACCACTTTCGCGCCACGCTGGGCAAACTCCAGCGCATGGGCTTTGCCCAGACCACCGCCAGCACCGGTAATGATGACTACCTTGTTTTCAAAATCGCTCATTGTTTCTCCTCCTTAAAATATTAATACGCTCATCGTGTCATGGGTCGAGCCTGATGCCAAACTCACCCAGAATTTCCTGTGTATGCTCTCCAAGCCCCGGCGGTAATCGATAGAAGCCTGCCGGCGTTTGCGTATATTTGATGGGGCTGCCGACAATGGCGACGGGCTCGGATTTACCCGGCAGGTTGAACCGCGTAATCATGGATCTGGCATCCAGATGAGGGTCAGCAAAAATCTCCGAGGCTGTGTTCACCGGCCCGCACGGGACGTGGCCACCCAGGGCGCTCATCACTTCAGCTTTGTTGAGCGTTTGCGTCCATGCGCTGATCGCTTCTTCGACAAAGGCCTGATTACGCCGGCGCACATAGGTATTTTTGGTCCGCGCATCGTCTTTCAAGTCCGGCCGCTGCATCGCTTCACACAAGGCATCCCAATGACCGGGGCCTGGCGCTGCTATAGCCACACTGCCATCCTGGGTGGGAAACAGCCCAAAGGGCATCAGATTTGGATGATGCTGGCCGCGCGGTCCGAGTTCGATACCTGCGTAGCCATAGTTTGCAATGACGGTTTCGTTGAAGGCGAGCATGGCATCGTACATCCCCACGTCGAGAAACTGTCCTTTGCCAGAAGCCTTTGCATGGTGGATGCCAGACACGACGCCTAAGGCCAGCAGTGTGCCCGGGTAGATATCGCCTACGCTCACACCACTTGGATAACCGCCACCGCCAGCCGGCCCGGTAATGTGGGCAAGACCACTCATACTCTGAGCAACAATGTCGTAAGCCGGCCAGTTGGCGTAAGGGCTTTCACCGGTGCGGGGATCACCAAACCCACGAATAGCACCGTAGACAATTTTCGGGTTTCTCTGGGCTATCGCCTCATAGCCTAAGCCCAGTTTGTCCATCACACCCACACGCATGTTTTCGACCACGGCATCCGCTTTTTCGCAGAGCTGCATGAAGACCTCAGCATCGTCCTTTTTTTTCAGATCCAGGACAATACTGCGTTTGTTGCGATTGATGCTGGCGAAGTATCCACCGAAGTCCGGCGCGTCACTCTCTGCACCTTGGTCAGCGCCGCCCGCATTTGCATAACCTTCAGGCAGGGGTGGGACTGAACGGGCCATGTCACCCTTGGGTGGTTCAACTTTGATGACATTGGCACCAAGATCAGCCAGAAGCGCAGTACCAAAAGGACCCGCCAGCGCCATGGTGCAATCAATAATGGTGATGTCCGTCAACGGACCTGTAGATCTGTTCGCCGGCATGACGTTTCCCCCTGAGGAAGATACTAACGCAGATCCAACACCCAGGTAGCCATAGAACTATTTATTCTATGTTCACCGTGCACGCTTCCATCTCAGCCTGACACTGCTGCGATACGTCACTTTCCAGTGCATTGATTATCTCAGCATCCTCAGACCCAGTGAGTAGCTGCGTGCCGAAAACCGTACCCGGCAGAATAAAAAACACCGCAAAAATGTAACCAAACGCCCAACTGCGATGTTCGGAAGACTTCTGCCCAAGCAGTGTGGCTGCCCGGATAGGAAGCTCTGACAGCCAGGGTATATACAGAAAGGCCAGTACCCCCAACACGTTATAAAACAGGTGAACCAGCGCAATCTGCAGCGCAAATACTTCATAAGCACCGGTGACGGCGGTGGCTGCCAGCAACGCGGTGATACAGGTTCCGATGTTGGCACCCATCGTAAAGGGGAAAACCTGTTTGAGCGTCAGCACCCCCGCGCCCGCAAGGGGAACAATCAGGCTTGTTGTGGTCGACGATGACTGCACCAGAACGGTGACCAGTGTGCCTGACATGACACCGGTTTCAGGCCGTCGGCCGATGGCTTTCTCCATGACCCCTTTCGCTTTCCCAGTCATCGCACGCCGCAGCAATTTACCGAGATAAACAACCGATAACATGATCATCAACACGCCAATACCAATGGCGACGCCAGCGCCTATACCTTCCGGCAGCGCCCGTGCCAGATCCACCACATAACCAGCCACAGGTTTGGTTATTGCGCCGATAAAATTAGCGTCCGACATGGACGCGCTCTGACCACCGGCAAACCACCCCGCTGCGACCCCGGCCATTTTTTCAAGCGGATGGAAGATCATTTCTATTGGCAGGAAAATCACAATACTGAAGAGGTTAAAAAAATCATGCACGGTGGCTGCCTGAAAAGACTTCTTGAACGCAGCACTATCACGCAGGTTGCCCAGGCTGACGATCGTATTAGTTATGGTGGTACCCATGTTGGCGCCCATGATCATGGGCACCGCCAGTGACACCGGCACGCCCCCGGCAACGAGACCTACAATAACCGATGTCACCGTACTCGAAGACTGCACCAGAGCCGTCGCCAGCGTGCCGAGAATCACACCAGCAATAGGATTGCTGGCAAACGCGAAGATAGCGGCAGCCCCGTCAGCACCGCCAGAGATCCATTTGAAACCGGCACCCACAACGCTGACACCTATCAGCAACAGGTAAACCAGGGTCACCACACCCAGCCACAGTGCAATACTTTGCGCTGCAGACCCTGGTGCAGTTTGTGTCGTTTGTGCAGTAGATATTCGATCGGGCATGCAGACCCTTAGAGTAATTTCACGTTTACTGACACCATCTGAATCCGGCCAGCCTAGGCAGTAAGCGTGACAGAAATGTGACAACCCTGGCAGCGGTTACAGAGCCGCCCGCGCGCGCTACTATGGCGCCTGTTCAGATCAGATCCAGCAGAAATTTTCTCAACTTATGGTGTCAAATATCGATAATTTACGAATTCGACGGGGCCGTCCGTTGATCGCTCCGGCGATCCTTGCAGAAGACATACCCCTTACTGCTGCCACTGAGGAATTCATCGGTACCCAGCGCAATACCATTGCAGACATTGTGAACGGTCGCGATCCGCGTTTACTGGTCGTCGTTGGGCCCTGTTCCGTACATGACCCCGCTGCAGTTTTAGAGTACGGCCAACGCCTGGCTGAGCTGCAACAGCAGGTGAGTCAGAACCTGTTTATCGTGATGCGGGTGTATTTTGAAAAGCCCCGGACCACGGTTGGCTGGAAGGGATTTATCAACGACCCTTATCTCGACGAGTCGTTTAAGGTAAACGATGGCCTGCGTCAGGCACGTGCATTACTTGCAGACCTGACCGACTTAAAACTGCCTTGCGCAACAGAATTCCTTGATACCACCTTCGGCCAGTATTTTTCTGATCTGATCAGTTGGGGTGCCATTGGCGCGCGCACAGTTGAAAGCCAGGTGCACAGGCAACTGGCATCCGGGTTATCCATGCCGGTCGGCATTAAAAACTCAACCAGCGGTAATGTGAGCGTGGCGGTAGATGCACTGCTGGCGGCAAAAAGCAGTCACCTGTTCCCTTCATTAACCAAGGAAGGCGCGCCCGCACTGTTAGAAACCACGGGCAATCCGGATTGCCACCTGATTCTGAGAGGGGGCGCTAAGCCGAATTTTGCTGCCGCAGACGTTAATCTGGCGGCTCAGGAACTCACCGAACGCGGCATAGACACGGGTATTGTTGTTGATTGCAGCCACGGCAACAGCGGCAAAGATCCCACCAGACAGCCTTTTGTGGCCAAGGAGGTCACAGCGCAGAGGCGCCAGGGTCAAAACAAGCTGGTTGGCATCATGCTTGAGAGCCATCTGCAGGGCGGACGCCAGGATCGACCTGAAAACTACGGGCAGAGCATCACTGATGCCTGTCTCGGCTGGGCGGACACGGCTGAGCTGCTGAAAGCTCTGAGCGGCGCATGAAGCGGTCTTCAGACAAACCGTGAAGGGTGATGATTGACAGTCACCTTGAAGAAGATTTAAGCTCAATCTTTCCACTGTAAAGATGGTGCACAATCAACATGACCTCTTCTATCAATCAGATCAATAAAGCCCGCGTTACCGCCCACGTCGATCAGAACCAGTTTGCTGTATTCCTGATCGGCATGCGCATCAACAAACCGCTGAAAGTCCATAAATGGTGGCCGGTGGCAAATGCCATGGGAAAAATGATCAGCGAGTTGAAAAGTGCAGGAGATATGGGTTTACGACATATCGAAAGCTGGACGGGTCGCACTTCTATTATGGTTCAGTACTGGGACTCGTTCGAAGCACTGGAAGACTATGCAAAAGCGCGAAGTTCGGAGCACCTGCCGGCATGGGCCGCATTTAACAAGGCGGTTGGCTCAAATGGTGATGTGGGTATCTGGCACGAAACTTATCTGAGCCAACCCGGTTCGTTCGAATGTGTATACAACAACATGCCTGAGTTCGGATTGGCACGGGCCTTCGATTGTGTGCCCGCAACCGGAGCACTAGCCGGTGCTGCTACTCGCCTGGCTGCGGCGGCAGAAAATCAGGAACAAGTTGAGTCGCCACCGCATAAGTCGTTTGGGTAAGCGCATGGCGCCGGGCAAAGTTTTCCCGCGCGTCAGGTGCTGGCGCACGGGATAGCTGCCAGGAAGAAAAACCGTCATACCAGGTGACCAGCATCATCTTCACGACACCTTGCTCATCAGCCGGTGGACAGAATAAACCCAGCGGCTGCGTCTGATAACGTTCTGCGTCAACAAAACTCTCCCAGGCCTGACTCGACAATTGCACAACTTCAGCAACGTCCTGTGCTGCTACATGAAAGCGTCGGAACACATACAAACCCGACTGGTTGCAGGGGCTGAACGCTACAGGTCGGACAGTAGGTCGCCAGACCTCATGACTGACCGCAAGAGGATGGGCCTGCGGCGAAACGAGCTCATCATCTGTGTAGCTCACCAGAATCAGTTCGTTTGACGCCAGACCAAACAAGCCGCTGAACACGCCCCATATCTTACCTTTGCCCGCGTCACCCTGGATGACCTCAGCTACCAGAGATTGATGGTGATTCTGCTTTGCACGCAATCGCTGGTACAGGTAGCTTCCCATGCGCTAAATCGCCTTGTTCTTATGTAGTGCCGCCAATGTTTCAGCGTCCAGACCCAGCAACTCCTGTAACACCGTGTCCGTCGCCTCGCCCAGCGCCGGCGCATCCCTTAACGACATGGGTTCAAGATCCGTAAAACGCAGTGGGGTTCTGAATTGAGAGATTTCACCAAACGCTTGATGGTGCCTTTTTTCCAGCGTGCCGCGGGCAGCCAGATGCGGATCATCCAGCACATCTGCCAGATCATTTACCGGCGAACAGATAACGCCATGCTGTTGTGTAATCTGCAGAATTTCAGCACGGCTGCGACTCCGGGTCCAGCTGGCAACAAGATCATCAACGTCATCCATATTCGCTGACCGATCTGCCATGGTGGCGAATCTCGGGTCACCCTGCGCATCCATATTGTCCATGGCTGCGCACAGATTACGCCAGTGACCTTCACGTATACAGATGATGGCAACATACCCATCGGCGGCTGGATACACATTGTAAGGCGCAAGGGCTTTGCCAGGGTGACGATTGCCCGCACGGGGTTGCTGTTCTCCAGCAACATAATAAGAACCCAGGGCAGTGGACAACGTCGGCACCACACAATCCTGCATGGAAATATCTACTGTCGCGCCTTCACCGGTTTTCGACCGCCCAAACAGGGCAGAGACAATTCCGGCATAAAGATGGGTACCTGCCAGGAAATCAGCAAATGCGGCAGCAGTTTTGAGCGGCGGACCACCCTCTTCGCCGGTAATGCTCATCACCCCGGCCATGGCCTGAAGCGTGAAATCCATGCCAAGGAAGTCACGATAGGGGCCAGGCGCATTGCCATAACCTGTGCTGGACGCATAAATCAGTGCAGGATTACGAGCGCGTAAAACATCCGCGCCAATGCCATATCGCGCCATCGTGCCCGGTGCAAAATTCTCCAGCACTACATCGACCTGAGCGGCCAGATCTTTGATCAGCTGTTGTGCCTCAGGTGATTTGATATTCAAAGTGATGCTTTCTTTGTTGGCGTTCAGAGAAGCAAACGGATACGCCGAAGAGGCCGCCATACCTCGCCCTCTCAGGGTTTCACCAATCAAAGACTCTACCTTGATCACGCGGGCGCCGGCTTGTGCGAGCAGAAAGCCGCAGTACGGGCCGTTATAAACCTGCCCAAAATCTAATACCGTAATGCCTTCTAACGGAAAGCTTTGCATGCCTGTCCCCTTGTTTACATAGCCACGTTTACTTGCGCCAGGCGTCTAATTCCTCAGCAAGCAGTTTGTTCACATCATCTGGTCGCTGCATCGGAATGAAGTGTGAGCAGTCCTGCCAGTGCAGATCCCTTGCCTGGGCAAATTCACCGGCCAGTTCAGGCCAGGTTGGCGAAGAAGAAAAGTCCTGACCGGCATCTGGTGCGGGTAATTTTGCTCTGACAATGGTGACCGGTATATCAAGAGACCGAATACTGTTGTACACCTCACCATTGGTTCGCGCGGTCATGTAAACGCGCGCTTCCAACTCTGGAGGACAGCACAGTTGATAGTCACCACTATCGGTTTTTTCCAGTCCGTACTGGCAGTAATCCCACAGAATACGCGGTTTAAAATAAGGAAAAGAACTTTTCCCTGACAGACGTGCGAGCATGTCTTCTGCTGAGGCATAGTTGTTACGCCGCCTGGCTGCAGGGTGTAACTGATCACCGAACGACGCTGCATAACTGTCATTGTAGGCTTCGGGTTCAGCAACTGTTGGGTCCAGCAACAACAGACGATCAAACACCCCTGTCATCGCCGCCGCGTCGAGCAGTGTATGTGCACCCATGGAGTGAGCAACACCAACAACGTTCTTAAGACCCACGGCATTGATGAATTCACGCTGATCAACACCAAAGTCACTCCAGTCTTTGAAACTCGCGTTTTCACTGCGCCCATGAGCGCGCAGTTCCAGAGCGATGCTGTGGTAATCGGGAAACGCTTCTGCGTGATAGTCCCACAAGCGACCATGGAACCCAGTGGCATGCACAAACAACAAAGTCGGCTTATCCGCACTGGGCTTGCCACGCTCAAAATACGCCAGCCGGATACCGTTGGCCTGTACAAATTTTAACTCGGGTGGGTTTGTTTCCGGCACACTCATAAAGGTAGTTCCGCCATTGTCCGCTCCAGGGTAGGTAGGTGATCTTTCACGGCGAGGTCGCCGCCTAACGTACGCAAACAGAGGTGTGTCAGCCCCATCTGATGCCATCGGGTAACACGCTCACGCCATTCATGCTGCCTGGGTCCGACCACAGCAACACCAGCCTCAGTACCCATCAGAGAGGGATCGCGACCGGCCGCAATTGCCGCAGCGTCGATACGCGCCTTTACACCCTCAAACTCTTCCGGACTGGCCAGCACAAACCAGCCAGAGGCCCATCGACCCATGCGCTGTACCACTCTGTCGGAAGGAATCGATCGCGCACCTATCCAGACCGGAATCGGTTGCTGTAGCGGTCGCGGTTCAATACCACTGTTAGAAACAGTATGGAATCGACCCTCGAAATCTACCGTCGTTTGCGTCCACAACGCATGCAGTAGTTCCAGTTGTTCATCACAACGCGCACCACGGGTATGGAAGTCGACCCCCATTGCCTGATATTCATCACGATTAATGCCGATACCCACGCCTAATCTCAACCGCCCGCCAGACAAGACATCCAGCTGTGCGCTCTGTCGAGCTACAAGCGCTGTTTGACGCAGCGGCAACACCAGCACTGAAGGTACTAACTCAATCTTTTCGGTTATTGCAGCCAGGTAACTCAACAGCGTCATTGATTCATGAACGTAACCGCCGTCTGGCCGAATCACCTGATCCGGCACGCGCAGATGGGTTAACCCGAGGTTCTCAGCAGCCAGCGCAAATTCCCTGATTGCGCCCAGATCAGCACCCATTTCTCTGATCGGCAGAGATACACCTACACGCATAAATTGTTCCAAACAAGATCCTTCACGCAATACCATCCAGGATCGGCAATAGATATTCAATGAACGCCTGAGGATTTTCTGACATTGGGAAATGTCCAACACCAGACATTTCAGACCAGGTCGACCCGGCAATGGCCGCGTGAGCGGCCGCTCCCAGCTCACTGGTACCGCTGTAATCATACTCTCCAGAGAGTATGTGCACTGCGGTTTGGTCGGTCTCGATTTCGCCCGCAACCTCGCGCAGATCAAATTCATCAACATAGTAGTGAAGGTCACCGAGAAACAGCGGCGGCCAACCGCTGGCGTATACAAAACTTGTTTCTTTGCGCAAATTCACCGGCGAGTTTGGCGCCATTAACCCGTCCATGAGACGGGCTTTGTATTCGTTGCTTACCTGAGGATGCCACAGCTCTCCCAGCGCAGCGGTGCTGCCTTCTATCTGCAGCGCGCCCTCTACGGCAATCACCGCGCGAAAAGCTTGCGGGTGTTTGTGCGCCAGATCCAGGGCTAATAAGCCGCCTACTGAACAGCCCATAAACACGGGTGCATCCAGCTGCAGAACAGCTGCAAGTTGAAGCGGAACCGAGCGCAGAAACTCCCCACGCAGCTGATAATTTTCGCGCCACCAGGAGACATTCTGCGGCGGTAGAGATTTACCGTGGAACGGCAGATCGTAAGCAATTAAACGAAAACGCGAGGTAATTGCTGTGTTCTCGAACAGGTGACGCCACTGGCTACCATGACATCCGGCGGTATGCTGGAGCAGCAGAGGGATACCCTGCCCGGCTTCTTCATAATAAACACGGTAGTTATCACCGGCCAGATTGAGATACACGTAACGTCCAACGGGTTGAGCAAACTCACCCTGCACCGGATCAGCGTGGGCGACAATGGGTTCAGTAGCGGGGCGCAACAATTCGATCGCGCGCATAACCGCGGCATAGTACTGAGCGTGCAGCACAGCATTCCCCTCTCTTGCCAACCCCTGCCCAGTGGAAATGTTTGCCATCAGGTCGTGATGAAATCGCTCGGGCTGTGCTGCCAGTACCTTTTCCCAGGTATTTTGTGGACCCGTAAAAGACAGCACGCCATCCAGGCCCTCCTTCAGACCACCCTGAGGCTGCCCGTCGATCAAGGTCAACCCCTTCTGCTGTTCGCCTATCCGCAGAGACAACCCTCCCTGCCAGTGCCGGGCGGCGAGCATGAACTCCCCATCCTCCAGGCATCGCTGCGCCCACTGCTTATCGTCTAACAACTGCATAGCCTTCCCCCCGCTATTTATTACCCGACTATACCTGGGTACCATCCAAGCCCAAAATCAGGGGAAAGAATTGTGAGCTACAAATGTTTTGCCGTGGAGATCAAAGATCAGATCGCCCACGTTGTTTTGAATCGTCCGGAAAAGCGCAACTCGATGAACCAGGATTTCTGGCAGGAGTTCCCGACAATTATCGAGGACATTGACAACAATGCCCGTGCGCGGGTCATCGTAGTGTCCTCTACCGGGCCACATTTTTCAGCCGGCCTTGACCTGACCATGTTCTCCAGTGCCGACACCGCCGATCGACCCCATAAAAATCAACGCGCGGTGGCCTCTTATAACCATATTCTGCACATGCAGGAAAGTTTCAACGTTCTGGAAAATGCGCGCATACCGGTCATTGCTGCGATCCAGGGCGGCGCGTTTGGTGGCGGTGTTGATCTGGCAACCGCCTGTGATATGCGATACGCCACGGAAGATGCGTTTCTGGTTGTGCAGGAAATCAACATTGCACTCACGGCAGACGTGGGTACATTTCCGCGGCTGGTTAAACTGATACCGGAAGGTATCGTGCGCGAGCTTGCTTACACCGGGCGTAAGCTGGGGGCGCAGGAGGCTAAACAGGTTGGCCTGATCAATCAGGTTTTCCCCGACCAGCAAAGCATGCTGGACGCGGTGATGGAGGTTGCTGCAGAGATTGCCAGTAAAGCGCCGGCGGCGGTCTACGGATCAAAGCGCATGATCAACTACGCACGGGACCACAGTATCGCAGATGCACTGGACTACATCAGCATCTGGAATACTTCGATGATGAACAATGCGGAAATCATGGAAGCCCTGCAGGCAAAAAACGAAGCCAGGGCCGCGGAATTTGTTGACCTGCCGGTCAAACGAACCCGTTAAAACCAGCGTCTGGACCGCACAAGGCGTGAATCACACACGCCTTGTGCAGCCAGTTTTATCAGTTGCCGGTGGGCACTTCCGAGAACGGAATACCTTTATCCATGCGCGGCTCCTGAGGCAAGCCCAGCACCCTCTCAGCAATAATGTTAGCCATGATCTCATCGGTACCGCCGGCAATTCGCAGGCCTGGTATGGACATGTAGGTATCCTGGAACAGGCTGCCGAACATTTCATCTGCACCAGCGTCACGAACGATCCCCTGCTGCTCAAGAAGATCTATTGCAAACGAGGCCATGTCCTGAGACTTGACCGCGCCAACAAGCTTACCAATTGAGTTTTCCGGACCCGGTATGGCACCACGTGACAAAGCAGACAACGTGCGATAGCTGGTGTATTTCAACCCTGCTTCCTGCACATACCAGGATGCCAGTTGTGCGCGCACATGACTGTCCTCAATAGCCGGTTTACCGTTTATCTGCACGGATTCAGCGAGTTTTTTCACCGTGCTGAATTTTGTACCACCACCACCAGCTCCAATGCTGGCGCGCTCATTCATCAGGGTGGTCAGAGACACCTGCCAACCCTGACCCACATCACCCAGACGCTGGCTGTCAGGAATGCGCACATCGGTAAAGTAGACTTCGTTGAAATTTGCTTCGCCGGAAATCTGTCGAATCGGCTTGATTTCAATACCCGGGCTTTTCATATCTACGTAAAAATAAGACAAACCTTTGTGTTTTGGCACTGAAGGGTCAGTACGTACAACCAGAATACCCCAGTCAGAATAATGAGCGCCTGAAGTCCATATTTTCTGTCCATTGATGATCCAGTCGTCGCCGTCTTTTTCGGCCTTTGTGCGCAGTGCAGCCAGGTCTGAACCTCCAGCAGGTTCACTGAACAACTGACACCAGATATCTTCACCACTGGCTAAACGCGGCAGAAACTGTTTCTTCGCCTCTTCATCAGCCCAGGTCATGAGGGTAGGTGCAGCCATACCCTGCCCAATACTGAAGACGCCGGTTTCAGGCGCAGCCACCTTGGCTTCTTCCTGGCCCAGAATCACCTGCTGTATAGCGTTGGCATCACGTCCGCCAAATTCCTGAGGCCATCGAATACAGGCCCAACCGGCATCCGCTTTACGCTTCTGCCAGAATTTCGCCCGCGCCATGCCATCGAGCCCTGCAAGCTCATCTTCACTGGGTACATTCGCCTCCAGCCAGGCACGTGCTTCACTGCGAAAGGTTGCTTCTTCTTGTGAATCTTCAAAATCCATAATGATAACTCCGGTTATGCCACATCAGCTTGCGCTGAGGCTTGAATCAATTTTTCCTGCCAGACACCTTCACTACCGATGGTGACAGCCAGCACTTTCGAGCGACGATAGTAGAACTGACAATCAAACTCCCAGGTGTAACCCATGCCACCGTGGGTCTGAATGTTTTCTTTTGAGGAGAAGTAGTAAGCATCGGTGCTGCCCACGCGCGCGGTTGCCGCAGCAAGAGGTAATTCATCCGCACCGGTGTTCAGCGCCCAGGCGCCAAAATAGGCATTCGACCTTGCCAGCGTGTTTTTCACATACATGTTCGCAAGCTTGTGTTTGATCGCCTGGTAAGAGGCGATCGGCCGGCCAAAGGCGTAACGACCCATGGCATAATCTTTCGCCATCTCCAGGCATCGATCCGAACCACCCAGCTGCTCCCAGGCATACAGAACCGCAGCGCCATCAAGCAGCTGCTCCAGCAAAGCCCAGCCAGTGCCTTCCGAACCTAACAGTTCCGCTGAAGCGCCACTAAAACTGACATTGGCATGATTGGTTGCAGGATCAAGCGTTTTCACAGGTTCAAAGCTGACACCCTCCTGATCAGTAGGCACCAGATAAAGTGATGCGCCATCTCCACTTGCACTGCGTGCGGCCACAATCATCAGCTGTGAGATTTGCGCATCCGCCACAACGGTTTTATGGCCGGAAAGTTTGCCACCTTCAAAACGGGTCTGCAGACTGGCCGCACTGGTTTGCCCATTGCCCTCGGCATAAGCAAAACTACCAATCGCTTCACCGGCAGCCAGCTTTGGCAACCAGTGTCCTTTCTGGGTCTCATTGCCGGCTGCAAGCAGCGCTTCTGTTGCCAGATAAACGGAGGAGCCAAAAGGTACCGGCGCGCAGGCGCGTCCAAGTTCCTCTGCAATAACCACAAGCTCCAGATACGACAGACCTAAGCCGCCGTACTCCTCTGGAATGACAACCGCAGTCCAACCCATTTCGACAATCTTCTGCCACAAATCCGCCGCATACAGCTCATCGCCTTCCAGTACGCGTCGCACAACTGCCGGTGGACAGTTATCGGTCAGAAACCCCCGCGCCTGGTCGCGCAGTAGATTCTGTTCTTCACCAAATTCGAAATTCATGTCATCCCCATCTTTTTACTTTCAAGAGATAGGATTTTGCACAGTTTGGCGCAAGAATCGAGCCCGGATATTTTGTAAGCTGCGTCCTTGCTAGACCGTCAAACAAAATCCAGGCTCCCAATCCTGGCCACAAGGACACCTGCTATGACCGATTTCCTGCGTACACCCGATGAAAACTTTGCCAACCTGCAGGACTTTAACTACGCACCACACTATCACTCGTGGCAGGACATGCAGGTGCACTACATTGATGAAGGCCCTGAAGATGGTCCCGTCATGCTGCTGATGCACGGGATGCCAACCTGGGCTTATCTGTACCGCGACATCATTCCCGTTCTGGTTGCAGCAGGCTATCGCTGTATTGCACCCGACCATCTGGGTTTCGGTCGCAGCGACAAGCCAACGGATACCCACTGGTACAGTATCGCTCGTCATACTGAAGTGCTGACCAGCTTGATTACCCACCTCGATCTACGCGATATAAGCCTGGTTTGCCAGGATTGGGGCGGCCCTATTGGCCTGGCACAGGCGGTACACATGCCTGAACGTTTCAGCCGCCTGTTCATCATGAACACATGGTTGCACCATCCGGAGTTTGACTATTCAGAGGGTGTCAGAAACTGGGTGAAAAACTGGCACGAGGGAGGTTTGTTTCATCGACCCCAGCCGGATGTTGGCCTGCTGCTTGTGTTAAGTGCTGGTCTTGCACCGAGAGAAGTTATTTTTCCGGCGCTGACCCAAGGTAAAGACCCTGGCTTGACCGGCGTGGCTGCTGCTGTCTACGAGGGTTTCTCGGCCCCCTATCGGGGCCTGCCCGACGAAGCATTCAACGGCTTCCGACGCTTTCCATTGTCTATTCCGATGGAGCAACCCAGCATCTACTATGACAATGGTAATGGCGCAGCCCAGACGCACCAGTACCAGCAACTGTTGAAGTGGCAGAAGCCTGTGCATTTCATCTGGGGTTGCAGCGACGATGTGTTCACAGAAGCCTGGGGGCGAAAGTGGGCAACGCAGATGCAGGCAAGTTTTGACCCTATCCCGGAAGCAGGCCACTTCCTGCAAAACAGTCATGGCGCAGAAGTCAGTGAATTTATCCTGCAGCGAATCGCACAGGCGTAATATCCTACGATGAGCAAAACACCCAGACCAACACCAGTGCCCGCCGCCGGTGGCGGTATGAAAAAGGTGTTGTACACCCTGCGCACAGCCCAACAAGCGGGTCTGCGGGCAACGTCCAAAGCGTTGACCAGCAAAAACGCCTGTAAAACCTGCGGCTTGGGTATGGGTGGCCAGCTCGGCGGCATGACTAACGAGATGGGTGAGTTTCCATCTGTCTGCAACAAAAGCGTGCAGGCGCAATCCACTGATCTTCAGCCGCCAATTCCAGCTGCAGTATTCAATCACACCCTGGCCGACCTTCGAGAACTCGACGAGCGCGAACTGGCGCGGCTGGGACGCCTGGCCAACCCCATCTATAAACCCGCTGCCAGCAACCGCTATGCGCAAGTCAGTTGGCCATTTGCCCTGCAAAAAGCAGCAGAGCAGCTTGGCCAGACGCCACCGGAACGCAGTTTTTTTTATGCCTCAGGTCGATCGTCAAACGAAGCCGGGTTCATTTTGCAGCTGTTTGCCAGACTCTACGGCACTAACAACGTTAACAACTGCTCTTACTATTGCCACCAGGCAACCACCGAGGGATTGCACACCACCATTGGTACCGGCACCGCAACCGTCGAACTGGCGGACCTGCAGGACAGCGACTGCATCATCCTGCTGGGCGCAAACCCTGCTTCGAACCATCCTCGGTTCATCTATCAGTTACAGGGCTGCCGCCAGCGCGGCGGCGAAGTTGTGGTCATCAATCCAGCAAGAGAACCTGGCCTGGTGAGATTTGCCATGCCGAAGAGTGCCCGATCATTGATTACCGGTGGCACACCCATCGCCACACAGTATGTTCAACCGCATATCGGCGGCGATATCGCTCTGCTCCAGGGCATCGCTAAAGCTGTTGTTGCAAAAAGGGGGACTGCCGAGGCATTCCTCGCCCAACACACAGAAAACGCGGCCGCCTATCTGGCCCATCTGCAGACTCTGAGCTGGGCTGACATCACTGCCCAGAGCGGTGTCGACCAGGCGCAGATAGAACACATCGCTGAGATCTATTGCACAGCAGAACGGGTCGTTTTTGCCTGGGGTATGGGCTTGACCCATCATCTGCACGGCGTCGCCAATGTCGAGGAAGTTGCTAACCTGGCCCTGTTGCGCGGCATGGTGGGTAAACCTTCCGCAGGACTCCTGCCACTGCGCGGCCACAGCAATGTTCAGGGCATTGGCACCATCGGGGTCAAACCGGTGCTGGCCAGTGACGTATTCAATGCGCTCGAAAAACATCTAGGCATCACCCTGCCAACGGCAACCGGTCTGGATACCATGGCCTGCCTGGACAGAGCTGCTGCAGGAGAGATGGACAGCGCGTTTATCATGGGTGGCAACCTCTTCAGCGCCAGCCCCAAACGCAGCTGGGCAGAAACGGCTCTGAATAGAATTGGCCGCAAGACTTTCCTCACCACCACTCTCAATCGCAGCCATATTTATGGCGTAGACGAGGGTGAGAGCCTGGTGTTACCCGTGCTTGCGAGAGACGAAGAAAAACAGGCCACCACGCAGGAAAGCATGTTCAATTATGTTCGCCTGTCTGATGGTGGCATCGATAGAATCGATGGGCCACGCAGTGAAACCGATATTCTTGTGTCTCTGGCAGCTCAGGTCATCGACAAAGCTGTTTTCGATTTTCAGTGTTTCAGGACGCATCAGTCAATCCGCCACGCAATCGCCGCCACCGTGCCAGGTATGCAGCCCCTGAGCAGCATAGATGTCGCCAAGGCAGAGTTTCACGTCAACGGCCGTCTGCTCAAAACACCGCAGTTTTCGAGAGCAGGCGGACGCGCCCGTTTTGCCCTCAACAACCCACCCATAAACGCCTCCGAAGGTGCATTCAGACTGGCGACTGTGCGCAGTGAGGGTCAGTTCAATACGTTGGTGTATGAGAATGAAGACAGTTACCGGGGGGCAAAATCCCGCTGGTGTATTTTCATGAACCGCGAGGATATCCAGACCCTGGGCCTGTCAGAAAGTGATCTGGTGGATGTCAGCTCGACCGCTGGCCGGATGGTTGCACTGCAGCTGGTGCCCTTCGATCTGCCTCGGGGTAACACCCTGGCTTATTTCCCGGAAGCTAATGTACTGGTCACCTCAGACATTGACCCTCGCAGTCGCACACCTGCCTTTAAAAACGTGGCCGTCGACATACAGGCCCATGCTGGCAGGATAAACCCTCCTGCAACTGAATAAGTAGCCGCACAAACCTGCAAACGTTATCATGCTGCGCCGCTGAGGCTGACAGCCAACTGGAGTTTCTATGCAAGACATCATCGCCCGACTCAAAGAAAAACACGATGCCGCCATGCTTGGAGGTGGTGAACACCGCATCAAGCAACAACATCTGAAAGGCAAGCTCACTGCTCGCGAGCGCATTTCCGTGCTGCTCGATGAAGGTTCCTTTGAAGAGTGGGATAAATATGTGGAACACCGTTCCCACGATTTTGGCATGGAAGAACAGAAAATCCCGGGGGACGGTGTGGTCACCGGCTACGGCACCATTAATGGTCGCCTGGTGTTTGTTTACAGTCAGGATTTCACCGTGTTCGGTGGCGCACTGTCCGAGGCCCACGCAGAAAAAATCTGCAAAGTGATGGATCAGGCGATGAAAGTAGGCGCTCCAATTATTGGTCTGAATGATTCTGGCGGCGCCCGTATCCAGGAGGGTGTTGCTTCGTTAGGCGGGTATGCAGAAATCTTCCAGCGTAACGTGCTTGCTTCGGGCGTCATTCCACAGCTTTCTCTGATCATGGGTCCTTGTGCCGGTGGCGCCGTTTACTCACCCGCGATGACAGACTTCATCTTCATGGTTGAAGACTCCGCTTACATGTTTGTCACCGGTCCAGATGTTGTCAAAACCGTTACCCACGAAGTTGTCACGCCAGAAGAACTTGGCGGCGCGAGCATTCATACACGCAAATCCGGCGTGGCAGATCTATCCTTCGAAAATGATCTGGAAGCATTAATGCGAACACGGCGCTTTTTCGATTTCCTGCCCGCAAGTAACCGAGAGAAGCCACCGCGCTGGCCCACGGAAGACCCAGGCGCTCGCGTAGAACCATCACTTAATACATTGGTGCCCACCGATGCGTCCAAGCCTTACGACATCAAGGAAGTGATCAGTAAGATTGCAGACGAGAAAGACTTTTTTGAAGTACAGCCTGAATATGCGCAAAACATTGTTATCGGATTCATACGTTTACAGGGTTCAACGATAGGCGTTGTCGCCAATCAGCCCATGGTGCTTGCTGGATGCCTGGACATCGATTCGTCGAAAAAAGGCGCGCGTTTTGTACGCTTCTGCGATGCCTTCAACATTCCTATCCTCACCCTGGTAGATGTTCCCGGATTCATGCCGGGCACAGTCCAGGAATACGGCGGCATCATCAAAAACGGCGCCAAGCTTCTATATGCTTATGCCGAGTGCACCGTGCCAAAAGTTACTCTAATCACACGTAAAGCATATGGTGGCGCGTACGATGTTATGGCCTCCAAACACCTGCGCGGCGACGTTAATCTGGCCTGG
Source organism: Gammaproteobacteria bacterium (assembly GCA_048571035.1). Classification (GTDB taxonomy): domain Bacteria; phylum Pseudomonadota; class Gammaproteobacteria; order Pseudomonadales; family Azotimanducaceae; genus UBA4421. The sequence continues at coordinate 4,180,087 of CP121329.1, read as the reverse complement.
CCCAGCGCTGAAATTGCAGTGATGGGCGCCAAAGGTGCCGTTGAAATCATTTTCCGCAAAGAACTCGGCGACAACGAAGGGATCGCTCAGCGTACTGAAGAGTACCAGGACCTGTTCGCCAATCCGTTTGTCGCCGCCAGCCGCGGTTATGTTGACGATGTTGTTATGCCCAGCGAAACACGCGAGCGGGTATGCCGCTCATTTGCGATGTTACGCGACAAAGAGCTGGAAAATCCCTGGCGTAAACACGGCAACATCCCGCTTTAACCGGGGTATAAGGTAGATCTAATGTTTGAGAAAATACTCATAGCTAACCGCGGTGAAATAGCTTGCCGCGTTATCAAAACCGCCCGCCGTATGGGCGTAAAAACCGTGGCGGTTTATTCTGATGCAGACGCCAATGCGTTGCATACCCGTATGGCAGATGAAGCAGTGCACATCGGCCCCTCTCCTTCCGCCCAGAGTTACCTGCAGATCGAGCGCATCATCGCTGCGTGCAAAGAAACCGGTGCTCAGGCAGTTCACCCGGGTTACGGCTTTCTATCCGAGAACGCGGATTTCTGCGAGGCGTTAGACAGCGCAGGTATCACTTTCATCGGTCCCGGCGTAAAGGCCATTACCAGTATGGGTGACAAAATCACGTCTAAGCTTTTAGCGGCTGAAGCTGGCGTAAACACCATCCCAGGCTACACCGATGTTATTGACGGCCCTGAACATGCAGTAAAAATCGCATCTGATATCGGCTATCCGGTGATGTTAAAAGCCAGCGCCGGCGGTGGCGGGAAAGGCATGCGTGTCGTGTGGAACGATGACGAGTGCCGCGACGGATTTGAACGCGCCACGAATGAAGCACGTTCAAGCTTTGGTGACGATCGCGTATTTGCCGAAAAATTCATTGAAGAACCAAGACACATTGAAATTCAGGTGTTGGCTGACAACCATGGCAACGCCATCTTTCTCGGTGAGCGGGAATGCTCTATCCAGAGACGACATCAGAAGGTCATAGAAGAAGCCCCTTCCCCATTTCTCGATGAAAAAACCCGCAAAGCCATGGGTGAGCAGGCCATTGCATTGTCACGCGCCGTCGACTACAGCTCTGCCGGCACCGTCGAGTTTATCGTTGATGCCAACAAGAACTTTTTCTTCCTTGAAATGAATACGCGCTTGCAGGTAGAGCATCCTGTTACAGAACTTGTGACCGGCCAGGACCTGGTCGAACATATGATTCGCGTGGCGAACAATGAAGTGCTTTCGCTTAAGCAGGAAGATGTGCAGCTTAAAGGCTGGGCGATGGAAAGCCGCGTGTATGCAGAAGATCCCTTTCGTAACTTTCTGCCCTCAATTGGCCGCCTGGTCAATTACAAAGCGCCTGGTGAAACTGACCACGTTCGTGTTGATACGGGTATTGAAGAAGGCAGTGAGGTTTCGATGTATTACGATCCAATGATTGCCAAGCTTGTGACCTACGGTGACACTCGCGAACAAGCCATCGAACACATGGCGGACGCGCTGGACAGTTATTATATTCGCGGCGTGCGGCACAACATCAGTTTTCTGAATGCGCTGATCATGCATCCCCGCTTTCGTGAAGGTCGCATTACCACAAACTTCATTGCTGAAGAATATCCGGATGGATTCCACGCCGGCGATGTACCGCAGAGTGACCCGTTGATACCGGTAGTCATAACCGCGGTGGTCAACACTATCCTGAATGACCGAGCCAGCCAGATCAGCGGCCAGACGCGCAGATTCGAGCCACAAACTCACAAGGACTGGGTTGTCATCGCTAACAAGACCCAATATCCCATTACCTTGCTGCCGGTGGCACACGGCTTTGAAGTAGACTTTGAGGGCAAGCTGTATCGCATACAAACTGATTGGCTGCCCGGTAACGCCCTGGTAGAAGCAGAGGTTAATGGTCAGGCGGTGACCCTCCAGTTAGACCAGCACAAAGCTGGCTATCTCGCCTTCCATCGCGGCGCAGAAACGCATCTGCTGGTGTTGACACCGTCAGAGGCAGACCTCGCCCAGCATATGATCGAAAAGATACCACCGGACCTTTCCAAGTTCCTGCTCTCACCCATGCCGGGGCTGCTTGTACGGCTATCCGTCGCCGAGGGTGACGAAGTCAAAGCTGGTGAAGAGCTGGCAGTTGTTGAAGCCATGAAAATGGAAAACAGTTTACGCGCTGAAGAAGATGGGGTGGTAGCCAAGGTGATGGCCAACGAAGGTGAATCGTTAATGGTGGACCAGGCTATTCTGGAATTTGAATAGCCTGTAAACAGCGCCTTCAAAGGGCGCTATTTCACAGACAGAGACGCGGCCTTTTTCAGGCCGCTTTAACCTCTTCGAGCTCAACCAGGGTGCCGCAGAAATCTTTGGGGTGAAGGAACACAACGGGTAGACCATGGGCACCCGTTTTTGGTTGACCGTCTCCAAGCACTCGAGCACCTTCATCAACAAGATGCGCAATTGCGGCGTGGATATCTTCCACTTCGTAACAGACGTGATGCATGCCACCACTGGGGTTGTTGTCTAAAAACTTCTGGACCGGCGAGTCTTCACCCAGGGGATGCAACAGCTCAATTTTTGTATTAGGCAGTTCCACAAACACCGTGGTGACACCATGGTCGGGCAATGGCTCAGGCGCCGTAACCTTAGCGCCCAGTGAAGATTTATACATTTGCGCTGCAGCTGCCAGGTCCGGTACTACAATGGCCACATGGTTCAACCGTCCAATCATCTGTTACTCCTAAGTGCTTGTTAGTTATATTTATTTATCTGTTTTTACCAGGAATCAGCTGCAGAATCTGACTTGCTGCGTCCGGAATATTTGTGCCAGGACCGAAGATGGCGTGAACGCCTGCATCGTATAGCGCCTGATAATCCTGTTGCGGGATAACACCACCCACTACAACCACCACATCGTCCATACCTGCGGCCTGCAGTTCCTTGATCATTTCCGGCACCAGGGATTTGTGTCCACCAGCAAGCGTGGAGACACCAACCACCTGCACACCTTCAGCCTTAGCCTGTGCTGCTGCTTCGGTGGGTGTTTGAAACAATTGCCCCATACTGACGTCGAAACCAAAGTCGCCAAATGCATTTGAAATAACTTTGGCGCCTCGATCGTGCCCATCCTGCCCCATCTTGACGACTAAAATACTCGGCGCGTGGCCTTCGACATCTGTGAAAATTTTAATCTCTTCGCTGACCTTGGTGAATGCCGGGTCGTCGCCATAACTCTCGGCATACACCCCTGGGGTCATTTTTGCTTTAGGCTCATGCCTGCCATAGACTTTTTCCAGGGCATAAGACACTTCGCCGACGCTGGCGCGATTGCGGGTCGCCTCTATCGCCAGTTCCAACAGATTTCCTGAGTTTTCAGCCGCCGCCTTGGTCAGCGCATCCATTGAGGCCTGTACCTTTGCGTCGTCGCGGTTGTTACGCAACTCGTTGAGACGACGCAGTTGAGCTTCGCGCACCTTGCTGTTATCCACGGCAAGAACATCCAGCTCGCCGTCCTCTTCTTCGAGTTGATATTTATTCACACCTACAATCACGTCTTCACCACGTTCAATACGCGCCTGACGTTGAGCAGCCGCTTCTTCGATGCGTTGTTTTGGCATGCCTGAAACCACAGCTTTAGTCATACCACCGAGGCCTTCGACTTCTTCAATCAGTTTGCGCGCATGTTGCACAATAGAATTGGTCAAACTTTCAACATAATAGCTGCCACCTAACGGGTCTATTGTGCGGGTAATCTGACTTTCTTCAGCCAAAATGATCTGCGTATTGCGAGCTATGCGCGCCGAGAATGGCGTGGGTAGAGCAATGGCCTCATCCAGAGCGTTAGTATGCAGGCTCTGCGTTCCACCCAGCACAGCGGCCATGGCTTCAATGGTTGTACGCACCACGTTGTTATAGGGATCCTGCTCCTGCAGCGACACACCAGATGTCTGGCAATGAGTCCGCAGCATCAGTGAAGATGGATTCTGAGGATTGAACTGAGTCATGAGTTCATGCCACAGAATTCGAGCCGCACGCAATTTGGCAATCTCCATAAAGAAGTTCATGCCGATACAGAAAAAGAACGACAGACGCGGCGCAAACCGGTCAACCGGCTGCCCTGTGGCTAGCGCTGCACGAACATATTCGACACCATCTGCAAGCGTGAAGGCGACTTCCTGAACTGCATTAGCCCCTGCTTCCTGCATGTGATAGCCGGAAATCGAGATCGAATTGAACCGCGGCATATGCTCCGCGGTGTAACCGATGATGTCCGCCACTATTCGCATGCTGCTTTGCGGTGGATAGATGTAGGTATTGCGCACCATGAACTCTTTCAGAATATCGTTCTGAATGGTTCCGGTCAGGTCATTTTGGGCAACGCCCTGTTCTTCCGCAGCCACGACATAGAGCGCCAGAACGGGCAGAACAGCGCCATTCATAGTCATGGAAACTGACATTTGATCCAGCGGAATACCGTCGAACAGAATTTTCATGTCTTCTACAGAATCAATGGCAACCCCCGCCATGCCAACATCACCCGCCACACGCGGATGATCCGAATCAAATCCGCGATGGGTCGCCAGATCAAATGCCACCGACAGTCCTTTCTGACCTGCAGCCAGATTCTGCCGATAGAACGCGTTGGATTCCTCCGCGGTCGAAAATCCGGCATATTGCCGGATGGTCCACGGTCGATTGGTGTACATCGTCGAGCGCGGCCCCCGGGCAAACGGAGCATCACCAGGGAAACTGGGGATATGTGCGATAGCTTCCAGGTCTGCTTCCGTGTACAGCGGTTTTATCGGAATGCCTTCAGGGCTGACCCAGGTGAGATCCTCCAACGGCTTACCACGCAACTCTGCTTCCGAGCGTTGCGCCCACGCTTCCTGACCCGTCAATTTATCGTCCGCCATATCCATCATTCCGCCAAAATCTTAAGCCCGCTATTGTAACCTTCTCGAAGGCGCGACAACATCTCTTGCAAATGTTCTCGGGATGGACATAATCGGTGCCACACGGGCAAAAACTAAAGGAGGTGATCAGTGATATCTATTGCGAGTTTCGAGGGTCAGCTTTTGTAGTTGATCCTACAACGAGCAAAAAGGGCTGGTTTTGACGTGAGTCATCTACCGGCCCTTTTTTTTGCCTCAATTCTTTTTATCTCACCTAAGCGAAAGCAGAGCCTCGCGCAGAGTTTGCGCCATTTGTGCAAGTTGATCTTCGGTGGCTGTAAATGGTGGCGCAAATTGCAGCGTATCTCCTCCCCAACGCACATAAAGTCCGTGGTGCCAGCACCAGACACCAACCTCGTAGGGACGTACGGTAAGATCACCGTCCCGCGGCGCCAGCTGAAGCGCGCCCATCATGCCGATATTGCGTACATCCACAACATGAGGTAAATCACGCAAACCGTGCAGACTCTCCTGCAGCACGGGGGCAAGCTTTGCCGCCCGCCCCACCATATCGTCCTGCTCAAATACATCCAGTGCGGCCAGGGCTGCGGCACAGGCCACCGGATGGGCAGAATAGGTATAACCATGAGGCATCGCTATCAGGTGATCAGCTTGCTCATCATCGACAAAAGCGTCATATATTTCTTTGCCGGTTAGTACCGCACCCATCGGGATGACACCATTGGTGAGTGTTTTTGCCAGGTTCATGATGTCTGGCATCACGCCGAAGGTCTGCGCCCCAAAGCCTTCTCCGGTGCGCGCAAAACCGGTAATCACCTCATCAAAAATCAACAGAATATTGTGCTGGGTACAGATTTCTCTGAGCCTGTGAAGATAAGCAGAAGGCGGCACCAGGACGCCACCCGAGCCTGCCACAGGCTCGACAATCACCGCGGCGATATTGGATGCATCGTGCAATCCAATCAGCTGTTCAAGGTGATTGGCCAATTCTTCTCCACCCTGGGGCTGGCCTCGGGTAAACACATCCTCCGCGCGCCAGGTCTGCGGCAGGTGATCAGCTTCAGCCAGCTGTCCGAACAATTTCCGATTCGGTCCGATTCCTCCCAGACTGGTGCCGGCAAAATTTACCCCGTGATAACCTTTGATACGGCCAATAAACCGGGTTTTGTTGGGCTGTCCTCGCATACGCCAATAAGCGCGCGCAATTTTCAGCGAAGTGTCTGCACTTTCCGAACCAGAGTTGGTGAAAAAAACGTGCTCGAAGGGTTCCGGTGCAATCTCTGTCAGGCGCTCTGCCAGGTCAAAGGCGAGGGGGTGGCCCAGTTGGAATGAGGGGCTGTAATCCAGCGTCTGTAACTGAAGCGTAACAGCCTCGGCTATTTCCGGTCGATTGTGCCCAAATCCACAACACCACAATCCCGAAATGCTATCAAAAACCCGCCGACCGTCATCGGTGATGTACTCGCACCCCTCCGCCGCTACCACAATTCGAGGGTCCTTACGAAAACCGTTGCGCGCTGTGAACGGCATCCAGAAATGATCGTTGATTGGAGTTTTTTGAACCATGCTGCAAAATCGCTTTTCAAAGGCAAGCGCTATTGTTTCACTGGTGTGCGCAAGCTGCCACTCACAAAAGCTTCATCTGCAACCCTCTAATATTTGAACTTGGAGTGAGTACAACACCGAACTATGATGCATCTTCACAACAGGATCCGATCGCCGATGACTGATAAAAAAGGGACCGAGAAGCAAGGTTTTCGTACCATCCTGCTGGTTGAAGACAACAATGAGCTGGCTGAAACCGTCGGCATGTATCTCGAATCTCAGAGTTACACGGTTGACTATGCAGGCGACGGTTTAACTGCCATGCACCTGGCAGTCACTGAAGAATACGACGTCATTATTCTTGATATTAATCTGCCGGGTATAGATGGTATGGAGGTTTGCCGTCGGTTGCGCAAAGATGCACGGAAAACCACACCAGTGATCATGTTGACTGCGCGGGATCAACTGAATGACAAGCTGCAGGGCTTTGAAGTAGGCGCAGACGATTACCTCGTGAAACCTTTTGAGCTGCCGGAATTAGCCGTGCGAATCGAGGCTCTGATCCGCCGCGATAAAGGTGACGTGTCAGAAACCACTTATCGCGTTGCCGATCTTGAACTGGACACAGAGCGCGAGATTGCCATCAGAGCCGGTAAACGCCTGAGCCTGTCGCCCCGCTCTTTCGAAATTCTGCGTGTACTGATGAGACGCGCGCCTTCAGTAGTATCACGGCGAGAACTGGAAAAAGAAATCTGGGGGACGAAGTACCGGATTCTGATGCGCTGCGCAGCCATGTCTATAACCTGCGTCGTATTGTCGACAAACCATTCGACAAACCACTTATTGAGACCCTGGCAGGGCGTGGTTTCCGCATGGCTGACGACGACTGAGAAACCTTGTTAGTTGCGGTACCAGACTCTGAATTCAGTGCCGACGCCTTCTTCACTGTCCAAATCGACGCGCCAATCAAGCTGTTGAGCCAGGCGCCTTACCAGTGCTAACCCAAGCCCTTGTCCATTGGCCGTGCTTTTCGCGTTCTCGCCACGGAAAAACGCCGTGAACGCGCTGTCCATATCTTCGTCACTCATACCAATACCGGTATCTGTCACAGCGACATAGCGGTCTGTGATACGAATAGTGACCCGTCCTTTCTGTGTATAGGTGAGCGCGTTGCGAATCAGATTGCTCATAATGATGGCCAGCACCCTCGGGCGCGCGTTACAGACAACATCGAAGTCTTCAATCAGCTCGATCCGGTTACTGTTCTTTTCCGCATACTCAGAGAGTAATTCGATCTCCTCTGCGATGACCTGATTGACACTGGTTGGCCCTTCCTGGGCAAAAACGTCTTCTTCGCGGGCAAGCATTAACAGCGTTTCCAGCAGCGTCTCCATATCAACCACTACTCGACGCATGCGCTGCAGCACTTTCTGATCGGACTCCGGACGTTCCTTATTGCTCTCAAGAATATCTAGCGATCCTTTCATCACCGCTATCGGCGTACGCAGTTCATGCCCTGCATCCCGGGTAAAGGTACGTTCTCGTTCGATAAAGTTTTCCAGCCGCGAGCTGAATTCCTGCAGCGCTTCTACCATCAGGCGCGTTTCACGATCGACATCTTCAGGTGTAACCGGCACCTCCAGTCGCTGGGTGGAGCGAAAATCAAACTGCTCAATAGATTTGGCCAGATTAAGCATGGGTGAAATCGCAGCATGTGACAGCCGGTAGGTCAGAAAAAGCAGGATATAGACAATCAGCAGCACTGCCGCCAGAGGTGCCAGACCAAAATAGAACACCAGGTCTGCTACCTGAGCTTCGGCAAACACCAGGTAAAGTGTCTGATCATCTTTGCGGTCGACAAAGATCAGTGGCTTGCCTGGCATACCTTCCGCCCGACCGAATCCAGGCTGCAGCAGACGCATATTTTCCGGCACCGAGGAGTAGTCGTCGCCCTGCGCAAGATACCCCACCATATTGCGTACGTTCGGCAGAGGATGTGCAGGATCCTGCTCTACCACTTCCCAGTAGTACTGTGCTTCGGTTTCAAGCGCTTCACGGGTAAGAACGTTTTCAACAATGACATACGTCATAAAAACGCCGATCAATGCAGCTACGCTGATCAGCAGCACCTGCAACGCATAAACCCGGACCAGTTTGGCCCGTAATCCAAGCTTGGTGGTGGCTGAAGGACTGGGATGATTGTCGTTTATGGGCGCTTCCCCGGAGATGGTCGAGATGGTGACGTCTCTACAAGATATCAGGTCTGCTCTTGAGCTTCGAGAGGAGCCTCTGATGCCTGTGTCATGGCTAACGCCCATTTAGCCAGGCCATAAAACAACACAAACCAGGAAACGCAAATCAGCGGCGTCAACGCCAGATCCTGCACAATCACCGCGCCGAAACGTTCGCCTGACAGATAGGTCACAGGCGCGAAGGCGCCCACAATCAGGGATCCGATCAGCGTGTGATCTCGAAACATCGCCATCGAATGATTAATTGTGAGTCCAAGACCAAACCAGAGCAGCCCGATCCAATAGGGGGCAAACGTGTAATCCGGGTAGACGAGGATGCCCGCCTTGACCCAGATGTTATCGATCAACAAACCCACGCACAAAGCTACGGTGGCAAGGGCCAGATCCGCTCTTCGAAATGGACTGAACCAGGCCAGCACCGATAATGGCACCATCGCACCCATTGCCAGCCAGTGCAGACCATAAGCGCCTGCACCAACAACGGAGCTGAACCAGACAATCTGGAAAAATACGAGATTGAGGATAAATGGCAGGTTCAATGTTATTTCCTTAAAACCGTGAAGGGATGAGTCATTGGTTCAGGCTGCACTGGCTTCGCTTGTCCCGTCCGCCTGGCTGGCGGCCATATGGAGCAGGTGCTCAGCGCACTGACGCCCGCTGATAAAACCGTCTTCGTGGATACCGTAGCCCGTGTAGGCACCAGCCAGATAGGTGTCCTGGTTAGACACCTCAGCCCAGCGCTTTTGCAGTGTCTGGGCAGATTGACCCGCACGAGGGTGGATGTAATTACCCTGCCAGCGCACCCGTTGCGGTTCGCAAGACGGATTCACTGTGACAAAAAACTGTTCGCTGCACGTGAGGCCCTGAATCCTGTTAATCCAGTAGGTGACTGTGTGATGACCGTTACTGTCCAGCGCCACATTACGGCTTGCCCAGCAGGTGGAATTCCGCGGCATGAATGAATGATCGCCATGCAGGAAAACATCACTGCGCGCAGGCGCGGCCTGGGCCAGCACAGAACGCTCTTCAGCGCTCGGATCTGCCAACATATTCAGAGCTTGATCAGCATCGCAGGCCAGCACAAGGGCATCATAGGTCTCTGCATTGCCATCCCTGAGGAGGTGCACCCCACGCCCGTCGCGCCGGATATCCGCAGCCATGCTGTTTGTGTGTATCACACCGGAAAACTGCTTTTCGAAGGCTCGCAGATAGCTGGATGATCCTCCGGTGGCTACCCGCCAGTCTTTGCCGCCGCGATAATGCAGCAGTTTCTGATTGCGCAGCAAATCCATTGCATCGGTCAGAGGCATATCAAGGTTAGCGGATTCAGTCTGGGGCTGGAACGCGGCGATAAGTGGCAACAGATACGACTGCACAAACAGTCTGCTGTACCGCTTGTCATGCAGATAATCACCAAGCGTTCTGCTGGCGCCCTGAGAGGCCTCCAAATCAGAAAAAAGCCGGTTTCGATCCTTCCAGATGCGCCAGTATCCGGGTTTAAAAAACTGTCTGCTACTGCCTGCTATTGCAGCAAGACTGGCGGTCCCGAACTCCAGATCTTCAACCTGATCACGGACTGAGACATCCATCCGCGTTGCCCGACTCTCAACACCCAAGGCGTTCAGCCATTGATGAAAACCGGGGTAACCCGCAGCGTTTGAGACAGAAAACCCGGTATCGACTAGGACACTGCCTTCCTGCACTGGTAACAGATGCGTGTGTGCGTGGCCGCCAATGCGCAGCCCCGCCTCGATCAGGTGGACTTTCACCCCGCCCTGGTCAAGGTGCCATGCTGCTGATACACCCGCGATACCCGCGCCGATAACCGCAATTTTCAAACGATACAGCTCCTTTTAGCCAACTTCGGCAATTATCGACTCGAAGGCGTGAACCCTGCGTCAATGCATCTGCCCGCAAAACACTACCGCATCACAAAAAAGGCGCCCCACCTGATGCATCCATCAGGTCAGGGCGCCTTTCGAGAGGGCCGCTTAATCACCCGGCCATAACTTTATTTTTTAAGGGTTAAGAACTCTCGACGCAGATCAGCATCGCTACGAAACGAACCGCGCATCACGCTGTTGATCATCTTGGATTCGGTATCCTTCACACCTCGCCAGTGCATGCAGTAGTGATCCGCCTCCATCACGATGGCCAACCCGTCGGGCGCCATTTTATCTTCCAAAAGATCGGCTAATTGAGCTATAGCTTCTTCTTGAATTTGCGGCCGCGACATGACCCAATCCACCAGACGAGCGTACTTTGACAGGCCAATTAAAGCGGAATCTTCGTTTGGCAATACGCCCACCCAGATCTTGCCCATAATTGGGCACAAATGATGGGAGCAGGCACTGCGCACCGCGATAGGACCAACAATCATCAGTTCGTTCAACCGCGATACGTTGGGGAATTCTGTTACCGGTGGTTGCTCAGCATATCGCCCGGCAAATACTTCCTGGACAAACATCTTGGCCACTCGCTTGGCGGTATCCTGCGTGTTGTGATCGTTTTCAACATCAATCACCAGTGACTTGAGTACATCCTGAAGCTTCTCTTTAACTTCCGCCTGCAACTCTTCAACTTCGTGGTCGTGCATGTAATGGCGAATGTTGTCATTCGCAAAATATCTTTCACCTGCAGCATCCAACCTGGATCGGATCCGTTCAGAAACAGGTTTACAGGAAGCCGGTCGATTTTGTTCCATCGCCTTCCTGAGGACAGGCTCAACTATAGAGTTCATAAGCAGTTCCACATCAAGAGAGCCGACACACTATGGTGGTGATCGTGAACGTGATGTGAACTGCTGGCCAACAAGCAAAGACACGGGGCGGGAGAGCTTTACGCACGTTGCGCCTTGGATTCCGCTAAACTTAAGTCAGTTTTTAAGGCGAAACCCACACGCATGAAAAAAGCGCAGCCAAATCCGAACACTAAGTTTGCATTGAGCCCTGCTGAACTGGCGCAATACCAGCGGGACGGTTATCTGGTGCGTCAGGATGCCTTTTCATCATCGGAGCTCACGACGTTACACACGGCGTTGGAGCGGGCCTGCGCAGCTGCTTTGCAACAGGCGCCAGACGGACAGGAATATTTTCTGGACAGCAAAAGATTTGTTGACGTTGGATGTTGCACCCTGCAATTCGAAGCAGGCTCCGCAGCATCTGAGGTCCAGAACAACTTTCGGGTTATCGAACCGATCACCGAATTTGATAAAGCCCTCGATCAGCTCACAGATGATCCACGCTTGACCGCGCCGATACGCTCGATCCTGAACACCACCACCCTTTCCCTGTGGACCGCCAAACTTAATCTTAAAGGGCCAGGTGGCGCAGGCTTCGGCTGGCATCAGGATTCACCTTACTGGATACACGACTGCGATCATGTCGACCTGTTGCCCAACGTTATGCTCACACTTGATGATCAATCCATACACAATGGCTGTTTCGAGATCGTCAGAGGCAGCCATCTGTCCGGTATGTTACCGGGCACCGACAACGGCACAGATCTAGGGGGGTTTTATACGGACCCAACAACCTTCGATGCAAGCAACAGTGTGCAATTCGAAGTGCCTGCCGGTTCGCTGATCTTCTTCAACCCACACTGCGTGCATGGATCAGGCATGAACAGCAGCGCTGAAAGTCGACGCGCTCTGATCTACACCTTTCAACCCGGACATCACAACACGCTGAAAACCCGCACACGGCGTCCTGTAAAAAATTAATCAGCCGTTTCCAACATATCTGGATAGGGGATAGTTACCGAGTACAGTGGCCAGTTTCCAAGCAGCTCATCGATGACCACTGAACCAACCAGATAGAGAGATTCCAGGGACGCTTCCATCCCAGCATAACCTTCATTTTCACGTAAAAGGTTCTCTGCGGCACCTATACCTGGTGGCTGCATGGTGTAGTTGCTACCCGCCCGTAGAACCATAAAGCGGTTCTTATCAACCAGCCCGGAATTGTGCAGGTATTCAATTGACAGATAGGTGCCGGTTTCCTCCATCGCTGATGTCACCATATCCGTCCTGCCATCCGACCAGTAACTCACCCAGCGATTTGCCCAGTCATTCATCATGGCCCCGTGCCAGAAGGTCAGCGCAGCGATATGACCACCCTTAAGCACAAACGGGGGCCTCTGCGCATTGGGGTGATTTGTATACTCATTGCGTGTTTCCGCCAACCCGGGCAGGTCTGGCAGCACTACTGATTCTGTCAGGTTAAACGCCCAGTCGCGCAGCTGCTCATTGATCAGAAACATTTCGCCATTGGGTTCGGGTTTGTCCGGGTCAAAAGGCTTTTGCGTGCGGCGCGCAAAATAACCCACATCCCAATCCTCGGGCACTTCCCTGACGTCAATCTCGTGGCCAAGATCGCCATCTACAAGATAGGCCGACCAGGCTGCCGAGCCAATGGATGCATCTTCAGGATCAATACCTGCTATACCAGCAACCAGCCAGTAGGCCTGTGTGAGGTCAAAGCGCGGATCCAACCCAAGAGCCATTGTTGAGGCCGCAGCTTTGGCGGTTCCCACACCAGTGATTAAACCAAGGATCTGACTATCGGCGTTGTAGTAAAGGTCATGGTGGGCATGGGGCAATGCAAACTGCTGATCAAGCTCACGGCGTTCCTTCCAGAACTGAAACTCACCCGGCACGTCACCTTCAACGGCGCCCCGTTCAAACATCGTGACGAGCACAACCTTAACAGGCAGTTTTTCGGCAGGCGCAGTTGATACAGCCTGTTTGGTCAGCCCACACCCGAACAGCAGACCCGGGATCAAGACAACCCCTGACAAAAGCTTCAACATATTGCCCATCATCTGATTCCTGTTTTTCAAACTCACTTTAATGCTTCAGTCGAAGTTTCTTCACACAGCTCATACTGTCTACAAACAAACCCCAGGCGTGGCGGCTGTACATTCGCAAATACTTTGTCACCTTTACGCTGAAAATCTTTTTCGAAGCGCTCAATACGCTTGTTGTACAGCGCCAGGACACGTTGTTTTTCATCGTCCTCAAGAAAACTGTAGCTCAGCGAGTTTCGGCTCAGAGTAAGTACCTCTGTCCAACTCAAATCGAACTCCGTAACCGCCACAAAAAATTCATCTGTCATTGTCGAATCCCACATACCTCGATCGTCAGTAGACAGTGCCACCGGCACACCTGTGCGCAGGTACTCGGGGAACGGGTGTTGGTCATATTGCGTTATATATTCAAGCAGCAGATTAGAGATCAGATTGATCTCCACAAGATACGGGCCATAGCGCATATCGATAAGGGTACCCGGGTCAGTTATTAGATTGACCCCGTGCCCAATCCGATTTGCACCTAACAACAGTGTATCGCGGACATGATAATTTGGTTCATCCACTTCGCCTGCATGGATGGACAGCTGTACTCCGCTGTAGGTTTTTCGTAACTCCCGCAAGGTTTCCAGAAACCGCAGCGGATAGCCTTTATCATTGTCTTCCCGACCGACAAAATTAACCGCAACCACCTGCTCATACGCATGGGCAAACCTGTACAGATAGGTCAGGATCTCCTCAGCGTCGGGCAGGAAACGCAGCAGAGATACCTGCATACGTAATGTCATCCCCGTGTCCTGGGCATCCTTTTGCGCTAGACGATTTATATATATGGCCATCACCTCATCCGGGGTCAACGTCTGACCATCCGCCTGCCTGAAGCCAAAAATTGGCACCTGGGGCTCCATGTAAACCAGACCTTCAGCAGCAAATGCCTGCATGTTGCGAACCAGAAATTCACCAATCACATACGGGTTGCGGCCTAAATCTCCCAGTCGCTCCCAGTGTTTGCTGAAAAATTCATCGCGTCCTTCATAAGGCTTATCCAGGCGCAGGCCGTTTTGCCAACGCTCAATCTGCACTGGTGTGAACTCATCCAACGCTACGTATTCCTTCTGTTCACACGGGTCCAGAGCGTCGTAGCCCACCTGATCTACGGTCTGATAAAGCATGAGATAGGGTGTGCTCCGGCCGCCAATCAAGCCGCTTGGGCAGTTTTCTATCTTATGCTTCGAGTAGTAACGATACCCATTAGCGGACTGCTCGAGGGCAATGGCATAAATCCACTCCGACAATACTGAACCCGTAATGTGCAGATGCAGATCACCACCTTTGGGCATGACGTACAGGAACTGGTGAAGTTGCGCGGGTGTCGCACGATCTTTGAAGGCCTCGAACCAGTCCTGCGCTTGTGCGACCTGCACTGAAATCAGCCCGAGAACGAGAATCAAAAAGCGGCAAAACCATTTACCTAAAAAGCTCATAACATTTCCATCAAACAAACTGTGTACTCCCGCCATTTTTTGCACCATCGCGGTGCAGCGGTGCATCCTATTGCGGTCTTTACGTGCGCACAAGGCAGAGCCTGTCACGCGTCATTCACCTGCTGGTGGACTGGTGCCCGCCGAAGCACTATCGCCACCAGGATGAACGGTGCCCGGCACTGAGGCTGAAAATTCTGACCAGTTATCAAGCAGCACCTGCACCACTTTGTTGCCTATGCTAAATGCCGATTCCAATGCTGGCAGGCCCCGGTCCGCATATTCGGCGGTGGCACTCCAGGCAGCCTCTTTGTTCGGAGGCGGCATGGAAAAATTACTCACCGTCCGTAATACCATGACCCGCTGCAAATCTACCCTGCCAATCTCATGCAATCGCTCCAGCGCTGTCAGAGAGCCGCTGTCTTCCATGTTGGTGGTTACGAATTCGGCCTTTTCACCGGCATAAAGCGGTACCCAGTCATTAGCCCACTCATTCAACAATGCGCCATGCCAGTAGGTGCTGGACGACAGCGTATCACCCATCATCACTTCGGGTGGCGCGAGCGCTGCGGGGAATCCTGTGTAGCTTGCCCGTCCCCGCTGCAATCCTGGTGTATCAGGAATGTGCATGTCTTCAGTCAGTTCAAAAGCCCAACGCGCCAGACCTGTATTCAAGGCAAAATGGACGGTATCCAGGGTCCAGCCCGTCAACGTGTCCTGCGGTGTTTGTGCGGGGCGCTCAGCACCAAGTGGGATCATCCCATAGGGCCAATCTGCGGGATTTCGCGTCCATCTATTTCATACAGCAAATCACCATCAACAATGTGGTTCGCCCAAACCGCGCTGCCCAGAGTGCTGTCCTCGGGGTCGCCCCCGGCAATTCCGGCAACAAGCCAGTAGCTTTGAGAAAAATCGAAGCGTGGGTCTAAACCCAAGGCCATCATCGTGGCCGCCGCGTTGGCAATACCACCTCCCAGGCAGACACCGAGTACGCCAGCTTCATTCATACGCAGCGGAAAAGGTCCAAGCGGAAAGTCGAGCTGCTTTGCCAACGGCAGCCGTTCAACCCAGAACTGGAATTCACCAGGCCTGTCTCCGCTCAGCTCGCCATGTTCAAACATGGTGACAACGACAACTTTGATCGGGATTTTTGCCGGCCCTGTTGCCGCCTGTGATAGTTCTGCCTGAGACAGAGCCGGCTGCGCAAGCAGAGCCGAGGTCAAAACAATCAGCGCAATAAACATCCGGTAACGACCCGTCCAATCGAAAATCAATCTGCTCACCTACTCACTCTCCTGCGTCTAACATGAACTAAAGCGTTGCGAGTTAACCCGCACACCGCGACATTCACTTTTACCTGAAAGTGATGCAATTCACGGACCAGGCCGACTTCGCGACGCTAAAACGCTATCATGTTGCACGGCGGATAGATAACAATGAAGCGGCTGGCTGGGTTGATACAAAAGCCAGGTTTTTAGGTAAAAGGAAGACACTGATGGGCGGCTTAACAACCCATGTTTTGGACACGGCTCATGGCAAGCCAGGCAATGGCATCCCATTGACATTACATCGCGTCAGCACAACCCGGGAACTGTTAGTCACAGCGGTCACAAACAGAGACGGTCGCACGGACACCCCGTTGCTTGATGATCACAGCCAGACGCCTGGCACCTATGAGCTGACGTTTCTGGTTGCTGAATACTTCAGGCAGAACGGCGCCATCGGCGACAAAGCTTTTCTCGACGATATTACTTTGCGGTTTACCATTTCAGACAACACCCATTACCACGTGCCGCTCCTGGTTTCGCCCTGGTCTTACTCCACTTATCGGGGTAGCTAGCTTGGTGAGTCAACTCACAGCACACCGCGGTCAGATCGTGCATTGCCTGGACAACAGTGAACAGGGACTGCAGTTTTTCACTGACGGCCTGCTTTTGGTGAAGGATGGCAAGGTTATCGATCTGGGTCCTGCAGAAAAACTGGGGCAACAACTTTCTGCAGATATCGCGATAACTGACCACGGCGATCATCTGATTTGTCCGGGGCTGATTGACTGCCATGTTCATTTTCCGCAACTGGACGTAATTGCCTCTTACGGCGCACAGTTGCTTGATTGGCTGGAAACCTACACTTTTCCTTCCGAGGCGCGTTACGGCGACCCGGAAATTGCCCAGGCCGATGCAAACTTTTTCATCAATGAACTGTTACGCAACGGTACCACCAGCGCGCTGGTATTCGCCTCTGTGCATCAAACCTCTGTTGATGCCATTTTTACCGCGGCAAAACAGCGCAATATGCGTTTAGCGGCAGGAAAGGTACTCATGGACAGAAACTGTCCGGCCAACCTGCAGGACACACCAGCAAGCGGCTACCAGGATTCACGTCAGCTCATCGAGAAATGGCATCACCAGGATCGCCTGCTGTATGCCATCACCCCGAGATTTGCCGTCACCAGCAGCGATGCGCAGCTTGCAGCAGCGGGACAACTTGCTGACGAGTTTCCGGACACACTCGTGCACACTCATCTATCGGAAAATTTAGAGGAAGTAGCCTGGATCGCTGAACTGTTTCCAGACGCGCGAAGTTATCTGGACGTTTACGCACAGCACGGTCTGTTGCGCGAACGATCCGTTTATGCACACTGCATACACCTGCATGAAGAAGATTATCAGGAGTTTGCAAAACACGGTGGCGGCATGGCGTTCTGTCCATCGTCAAACCTGTTTCTAGGCAGCGGTCTGTTCGACCTGAAAAAAGCCCATGCTTACGGCCTCAACGTAGGTCTCGGCACAGACGTTGGTGGGGGTACCAGTTTCAGCCTGCTGCAAACCATTAACGCAGCCTATAAAGTCCTGCAGATGCAGAAGCAGAGTTTGCATAGCGCCGAAGCCCTTTATCTGGCGACATTGGGTGGCGCAAAAACCTTAGGTATCGACGACAAGGTGGGTAATTTCCTGCCGGGCAAAGAAGCGGATTTCATTGTCCTGGACAACGCGCCAACGCCACTGCTCGCGCGCCGTCTCGCACAAGCTCACACACACAAGGATGCATTGTTTATGCATATGATTCTGGGCGACGATCGCTCAATCAGTAAAACGTACATAATGGGCGAGCGGGTATATGAAAAAACCGCTGTACACACATGAGTGATGCGCTCGTCTTTGTTCTGAATGGTGAGCTGGTCAGAGTTGAAGCCTGCGATCCGACAAAAACCGTATTGCAATATCTGCGTGAAGACATGCATCTGACCGGCAGCAAAGAAGGCTGTGGCGAGGGCGACTGTGGTGCCTGCATGGTTGTGGTAGCAGAGTTGGATGAAAACACGCAAAAACTGAATCACAAGGCCATCAACGCCTGCATCGCGTTTTTGCCTACCCTGCATGGCAAAGCGCTTTTCACAATTGAATCGGTCTCACATTGCGCGGCAGAAGCACACCCCGTGCAACAGGCCATGATTGACCTGGATGCATCGCAATGCGGATTCTGTACCCCTGGGTTTGTCATGTCGCTTTTTGCTCAGTATGAAAATCACGCGCAGCTGAATGCGCGTGACATTGATGATGTGCTGTCCGGGAACCTGTGCCGTTGCACCGGCTATCGACCCATAAAAGATGCGGCGCTTGCGGCATTCAGCTATCCCGCGGCTGAGCATCCCTTAATCGAACTGACCCGCGAGCAATTGACGGAATTGCAGACAACCATCGGCACCACACCTCCGCTGAATATGCAGACTTCAGGTCGTACCTTCTTATCTCCCACCACGATCGAAGCCCTGAGCGGACTTGTCATTGAAAAGCCCGAAGCGCAGCTACTGGCAGGGGGAACGGATATCGGTTTATGGGTGACCAAGCAACACCGTCAGATAGAAGAGGTTATTTATCTGGGTAACGTTGCCAGCTTGAAAACAATCGAACTCACCGAGACAGAACTCAGCCTGGGTGCTGCGGTTACCTGGAGTGAGGCAATGCCTGTCGTCATCAGCCTGTATCCTGCGTTTGCAGCACTGTTTGCCCGCTTCGCGTCCGTGCCGGTGCGCAATACAGCCACCATTGGAGGCAACATCGCAAATGGGTCACCTATTGGTGACTCCATGCCTGCATTGATCGTCGTCGGCGCGCAGTTGCTGTTGCGCAAAGGTGACACAACTCGAACTCTGGCGCTCGATGAGTTTTACCTCGCTTATCAGAAGACCCTGCTGGCGGAGGGAGAATTTATTGAAAAAATTATAATTCCACGTCCGCAACCTAATCAGACAGTTGCCGCCTACAAAGTTTCCAAACGATTTGACCAGGATATTTCAGCGGTCTGCGGATGTTTTGCGATCGAAATGGCGCCAGAGACTCAGGTCATAACCCATATAAAGATCGCATTTGGCGGCATGGCCGCCATTCCAAAAAGGGCAACACAGGTCGAGGCAAAACTTCAGTCGGCAACGTGGGATGAAGCCAACATTGATAAGGCGGTCGCCAGCTTTGCTGATGATTTTTCGCCAATCGACGACATGCGCGCAAGTGCTTCCTACCGGCTGCAGGTTGCGCAGAATCTGTTACGCCGTTTTTTCCTTGCGACCACGCAACCCTCTGCACTGATCGACGTTTATAACTATGGCCGTTAATCCTGATATCAAAGCCACGGGCGGTGTTGGCGAACCCCAGCACCATGACAGCGCTTACCTGCACGTGTCAGGCAGCGCCCGCTATACGGATGACTTACCCGAACCGAGAAATCTGCTGCACATAGCCCTGGGTATCAGCCCCCATGCTCATGCTGAAATTGAGCATATAGATCTTCAACCTGTACTAGCCCTTGCAGGCGTTGTTGATGTGCTGGTCGCTGCAGATATCCCCGGCAAGAACAATTATGGCCCGGTTTTAGATGACGATCCGCTGCTTAGCGCCAACCTGGTTCAGTATGCAGGTCAGCCGATATTTGCTGTCATCGCAGAGGACGTCAGTATCGCTCGACAGGCTGTTGACCTTGCTGTCATAAGCTATCGCGAGCTGTCACCTATCTTAGATGCGCGGACTGCAGTGGCGCAGAATTCATTTATCCTGCCAAGTAAGAAAGTTACTGTTGGCAATCCTGTTGACGCCTTGGCCCATGCGCCACGTCAACTGAGCGGGCACACCAGCGTTGGCGGCCAGGATCAATTTTACCTGGAGGGCCAGATTGCGATGGCCATACCCGGAGAAGATGACAATATACTGGTGTATTGCTCTACTCAACATCCGTCCGAAATTCAGCATGTCGTTGCTCAGATACTTAACAGGAACTCAAACGCCGTTATGGTTGAGTGCCGGCGCATGGGTGGCGGATTTGGCGGCAAAGAAAGTCAACCGGCGTTACTTGCCGGCATCGCCGCTCTCGCTGCACAGAAAACTGGGAGACCAGCCAAACTGAGGCTCGACCGTGACGTGGACATGATTGTCACTGGCAAGCGACACGATTTTGAGATCGACTACACCGTGGGCTTTTCAGACACAGGTGAAATCAGCGCTCTGGAGTTGAGCCTCGCATCCCGTTGCGGCATGTCCGCAGACTTGTCTGGCGCCATCAACGACCGGGCCATGTTTCATTGTGACAACGCTTATTACCTGGCTAATGCAGACATCACTTCCCACCGTTGCAAAACAAACACCGTATCCAACACTGCATTTCGCGGCTTTGGTGGACCCCAGGGCATGTTTGCCATTGAATACGTCATCGACGATATCAGCCGAGCACTGAATCTCGACCCCCTGGATGTGAGGCGTACCAACCTTTACGGAATCAACGACCGGAATGTCACCCCTTACCAACAAGTTGTCGAAGACAATATTATCCACCAGATTTTCGATAGGCTGGAGCACACCTCAGACTACCGAGCACGTCGGGCTGAGATTAAAGCATTCAACACCGAAAACAGTCAGCTGAAGCGCGGTATCGCAATGACACCGGTTAAGTTTGGTATCTCGTTCACCACCACTCACCTTAATCAGGCAGGCGCGCTGATACATATTTACAGTGACGGCACGGTGTATCTGAATCACGGCGGCACGGAAATGGGACAAGGCTTGTTTACCAAAGTAGCACAGGTTGTAGCGCACATATTCCAGATAGACATAGAGAAAATCAAAATCTCCGCGACCGACACTGCAAAGGTCCCTAATACTTCTGCCACGGCGGCCTCCAGCGGCTCAGATCTGAATGGCCAGGCAGCAGCTGATGCTGCGCAGAAAATAAAAATGCGATTGATAAAGTTTGCCGCCGAGCACTTCAAGATAGACACTGCTTCGATAGAATTCACCAACAATCACGTTAAGGCCGGGGCGCAGACTCTGACTTTCAACGAGTTAATCAAGCTCGCTTACGAAGCACGCACATCACTGTCCGCAACTGGTTTTTATGCGACCCCGGACATTCACTTCGATCAGGAGACATTCTCCGGGCAGCCTTTTTACTATTTTGCTTACGGTGCTGCAGTATCCGAGGTTGTGGTTGATCTTCTGACCGGAGAAAATCGCCTGCTGCGTGCAGATATTCTGCACGATTGCGGCAAGTCGCTTAATCCTGCGATCGACCTTGGTCAGATCGAAGGCGGGTTTATTCAAGGCGTTGGCTGGCTGACCACCGAAGAATTACACTGGAATGCAGAAGGTGTTTTGAAAACCCACGCGCCATCAACCTATAAAATTCCCACCATCGGAGATACTCCCGTTGATTTCAGGGTGAACATGCTCGAATCCGCGGAAAATCAGAAAGATACAATTTACCGCTCAAAAGCTGTCGGTGAACCTCCGCTGATGCTGGCGTTATCAACATTCTTTGCGCTTCGTGATGCAATTGCGACGTCCAACAATACGCACCCGCCCCTCAGTGCACCCGCAACCCCCGAGGCTGTTCTTACTGCGTCGCTGACAGAGGCTACGCTTTGACGGCTTGGCTGCAACAACTCAGCGAAGTTCAAGCAACGCTTGCACCACAGCAGGAAGGCGTCATGGTCACTGTTGCCAGAGTACGAGGCTCAGCGCCGCGGGAAGTCGGCGCCAGAATGTGGGTGACGAAAGACAGTAGCAGAGGCACCATTGGCGGGGGTGAACTGGAATTCCAATGTCAGGACATCAGCCGCAGGCAACTCGCAAATAAGGTTGCTGAAAACGCTTTCCTGAGAAACTTCCCCCTCGGCAGCAACTGCGGTCAATGCTGTGGCGGCGTGGTCGACGTTCTGTTTGAGTCTTTTAATGCCGTACCTGCCAGCTGGCAACTTCAAGTAACTGATGCGCTTGCAAAAGGACACAGCGGCTATCTGACAACCCTGCTCAGCGCTTCCGGGGAGAACCTGACAGCAGGGCATAAAGAATTCACGACACACGATCCCGGATTCAGCAAAATCACAATGGTTGAACACATGCAGCCTGCAACTGCCGCTATTGCCATTTTTGGCGCTGGACATGTGGGAACGGCGCTGGTGAATGTACTTGCTCAAACCCAGTATAACGTTGCAGTTATCGACAACCGTCCAGAACAACTGCCGCTTGAAGCCAATTCCAACATTCAACCCATCTACCAGAATCAACCATCGACCTGCATCAGCACCCTTGCAGCCAACACCGCCTGCGTGGTCATGACGCACAGTCACGCTCTTGATTTTGATATTTGTGCTGCGATGCTGAAGCGTCATGATCTGTCTTTCTACGGTTTGATTGGATCACAATCGAAACGGAAACGCTTTGATCGTTTATTCAGACAGGCGGGCTTAGATGATGCACAGATCAATCGGCTGACCTGCCCCGTTGGCGACACAACCCTCACCAGCAAACGCCCTGGCGACATTGCTATCACCATTGCCGCACAGTTGTTGCGTCATCTCGAGATAGCTACCCAAATACAACAAGTGGATACCGTACATGCTGCCCTACGTTATTGATTGGTTGAGCCTGCTGGGGCGATGGTTCCATATCATTGCCGGTATCGCCTGGATCGGTTCGTCGTTCTATTTCGTCTGGCTCGATAACCATCTGCTGCCCCCAAGGGAAACCCGGGACAGTGACAAAGGTGTGGGTGGTGAAGTCTGGTCAGTTCATGGGGGCGGTTTCTACCACGCACAAAAATACATCAGCGCACCGGGCGTAATGCCCGAACCCCTACATTGGTTCAAATGGGAGGCGTACAGCACCTGGATATCAGGCATTTTCCTGCTTGCTCTCATGTACTGGTACGGCGCTGAAATTTATCTGATCGATCAGTCTGTGTTCTCCATCAGCGCACCAGTAGCCGTCTGTCTGGCGATTGCATTTATTGGCGGCGGCTGGCTAGTTTACGATCTCTTATGCAAATCCCCCCTGGGTAAAAACGACAAAGCCCTGGCAATCATTCTCACACTGTTTGTCAGCTTGTTAGCCTGGGCGCTTTGTCAGGTCTTCAGCGGTCGGGGCGCCTATATTCACTATGGCGCAGTACTGGGTACCATCATGGTTGCCAACGTATTTTTTGTCATTATTCCGGGGCAGAAGCGCATGGTCAGCGCCGCTCAGGAGGGTAAAACGCCGGACCCTCAATACGGCATCAAAGGCAAACAACGTTCGGTCCACAACACCTATTTCACATTGCCGGTTCTGTTTGTGATGATCAGCAATCACTACGCCTCAACATACGCACATGCCTACAACTGGCTGATTCTGATCGCTTTATCGCTTGCCGGCGCTTTGATCCGTTACTATTTTGTTACGCGCCACAAAGGTAAAGCACCACTGTGGCCTGTGGCGGTTGCACTGGCTTTAATCGCCATGGTCGCGGTGCCTCTGGCGCCTGCCGGACGATCGGAAGTTCTGCTCAACGCAGTATCTCTGGATGACGTGCACGGCATTATGCTCAGTCGATGTGTCTCGTGCCACGCGCAACAACCCACCTTCCCTGCCTATACCAGCCCACCCGGTGGCGTCCTGCTGGAAACCACTGACCAGATTGAGGCCCAGGCCCAGAGGATTTACGAACAGACCGTTGTCAGTCGCGTCATGCCCATCGGTAACCTGACGCAGATAACTGAAGAGGAACGAAGTAAAATTGCGAGTTGGTATACAACCCGATCAAGTACTGACCCTGATAAAGCAGCCAGGTCCGACGGATAAATCATGACAGAGCCTTATAACAGAGACCTTATCGGCTATGGACAAAAACCACCCAATGCCAGGTGGCCCGGACAGGCGAAAATAGCACTACAGTTTGTTATCAACTACGAAGAAGGCGGCGAACGCAGTCTGCTGCACGGGGATAACGAGTCGGAAGCGTTTCTGTCAGAAATTGTAGGCGCGCAGGCCTACCAGAACATGCGCCACATGAGCATGGAGAGCCTGTATGAATACGGTGCCCGGGCAGGTTTCTGGCGCTTACATCGACTGTTCACACAACGCCAGTTGCCGGTTACGGTGTTTGGTGTGGCCATGGCACTGGCCAGAAACCCCGAAGCAGTGGCTGCAATGAAGGCCGCCAACTGGGAAATTGCAAGCCACGGATATCGTTGGTTAGATTACCAGTTCATAGATGAAGAAACCGAACGTCATCATCTGCAGCAGGCCATAAGCATCCATCAGGAGATCACCGGCGCCGCCCCTAAAGGTTGGTATCTGGGGCGAACCAGCCCCAATACGCATAAGCTGATCGCGCAGAACAACAGCTTTGTGTATAACGCGGACAGCTATGCAGATGACCTGCCTTACTGGGACACTCAGTTTGCCAACCCCCAGCTGATGGTGCCTTACACTCTGGATGTCAACGATATGCGCTTTGCCACCGCCCAGGGGTTTAACACCGGCACCCAGTTCTACGATTATCTTATGGACACTTTTGAACAGCTGTATCTGGAAGGTGAGGCGTCGCCCAGAATGATGTCGGTCGGTTTACATTGCCGACTGGCCGGCAAACCCGGACGCACCGCTGCCCTTGCCTGTTTTCTGGATCACATTGCACAAAAGGAAGACGTCTGGTGTTGTACGCGCCTGGACATCGCCAATCACTGGCGAAGCACACATCCTCTGACACCCACTGCTCCATGAGCCTGAACCGGAAAACTTTTGTACACCGCTTTGGCGGCGTTTACGAACACTCACCCTGGGTTGCAGAATCGTGCTGGGAAAAAGGTCGGCTGACAGAAACGGCGGCAGAGCTGGCAGAAATCATGTCTGCCGTGGTAGACCAGGCTGAGATAAGCAAACGCCTTACCCTGATACGTGCACATCCTGATCTTGCCGGTCGCCTGGCAGTAGCGGGCGAGCTTACCGCTGCGTCCACTGACGAACAGGCCAGCGCGGGTCTGGATCAGTGCAGTGCTGAAGAATTTGCCACCTTGCAGCGACTCAATCAGGCGTATAAAGACAAGTTTTCTTTTCCGTTTGTGATGGCCGTTAAAAACAGCGATCGGCATAAAATCATGGCCGCCTTTGAAGAGCGTCTGGGCAACAGCTACGACACTGAGTTTGACCAGGCGATCTTTGAAATTCACAAAATCGCCCGACTACGTCTGGAGCAACTATTTTGAGCAGCAACCCTCATCCTTTCCACCAGTGGATAGACCTGGCACAGCCACGACTGGGCACACAGGTGGTTTATGCAACAGATGATTTTTTTGCCGATAAATCGAGACTGATCGAGCCTAAAGCACCTGTCTTTATTCCCGATAAATATGATGAAAACGGCAAATGGATGGACGGCTGGGAAAGTCGACGCAAACGTACACCGGGATACGACTACTGCATTGTTAAGCTGGGGACCCCTGGCATCATTCACGGTTTTGATATCGATACCTCACATTTCACGGGTAACTATCCACCCGCTGCTTCTATCGATGCCTGCTTCAGCAATGAGGAGATTCCGCCGGAGTCAGCTGGTTGGATAAACATCGTTCCAGACAGCAAGCTTGAAGGAGACAGCCATCTGTTTGTGCCAGTCGAATTTGACCAGCCGATTACGCACCTGCGGCTTAACATCTTTCCAGACGGTGGTGTCGCCCGTTTACGTGTGTACGGTGAGATTCGCAAAAACTGGGATGAGCACCCAGCTGGCAGGGTTACCGATTTGTTTGCACTGGAAAATGGAGGTCGAGCGCTGGCCTGTAACGACGAGCATTTCGGCAGCATGCACAACCTCAACATCCCCGGTCGCGGCGTCAATATGGGCGACGGCTGGGAAACCGCACGGCGTCGGATTCCTGGTAACGACTGGGTTATTCTGCAACTGGGAACACCCGGCATAATCAGTGAAGTGGAAATTGATACCGCCCATTTCAAAGGCAACTACCCGGATCGTGTTTCTCTCAAATGCGCAAATCTGCAAGCGGACACTGATGACGACCTCACAACCGTTTCCGCAGACTGGCCGCTGTTAATGTCCGAACAAAAACTCACCATGGATCATGTTCACACCTTCACGGACCTTGAACAGCACGATGCCATTACCCACGTGCGCATGGACATTTTCCCGGATGGCGGTATCAGCCGGATCCGGCTGCGAGGCATACCCTCGAAATCAGAGGTTTAACATTGTGCAATCGAAACTAAAGTTAAAACCCCTATCTAAGGAAAGCTTTGCATCATTTGGTACAGTGATAGAGACTCGTGCTGATGGTTTGGTAACCGAAGATCACCAACCCATGAATGACGCAAGGTTTCTTCGTTTTGACAATCTTGCCACTACCGACGTTCAGCCCGGTCACCAGGCCATCATCAGCATTGCACAGTGTCTACAGGCAACCCAGCTCCCTTACCCGATAACCCTGTTGGAAAGACACCCCCTGGGCAGCCAGGCTTTTATCCCCCTGCAGCAGCAACAGATGATTATTGTTGTGGCAGAAACTTTACCTGATGATTTACCTGGCGAACTGGTAGGGTTTATCAGCAATGGACAACAGAGCATTCAATATCACCGTGGTACCTGGCATATGCCGCTGATTGCTTTCCAGCAGGGCGCTACATTTCTGATAGTAGACAGCAATGACAAGCGACCAAACTGTGATGAACATACGCTTGGTGAGCCTGTTTACATCCCCGCATCAGCTTTTTCAGATTAAAATCAGGCCGTTAACATGCCCTGATGCTTGATGAATTCGGCGATGTCCTTCAGACCTGTAGATTCTTTCAGGTTAGTAAATACAAAAGGACGCTCCCCACGCATACGTTTAGCGTCGGTGTCCATGACCGACAAGGATGCTCCCACATAAGGCGCCAGATCAATTTTATTAATGACCAGGAGGTCTGATTTGGTAATGCCGGGACCACCTTTACGCGGGATCTTATCTCCAGCCGAAACGTCGATGACATAAATTGTCAGATCCGATAGTTCAGGACTGAAGGTCGCGCTTAAGTTATCGCCACCACTTTCTACAAAAATAATATCCAGATGACCATGCAGATCCTGCAGTTCAGCAATGGCTGCCAGATTCATAGAAGCATCCTCCCGTATCGCGGTATGCGGGCAACCTCCTGTCTCAACGCCTCGAATCCGTTGCGCAGGCAGCGCGCCGTGATGAGTTAGAAACTGAGCATCTTCCTGAGTGTAAATGTCGTTGGTAACCACCGCGATGCTGAACGTATCTCGTAACAACTGGCACAGGGCTAAAGTGAGCGCAGTTTTACCTGAGCCTACTGGACCACCTATGCCAACCCGTAATGCTGTCTTATTCATTCACTCCACCTGATTAGTGATTCACCGGTACGGTTCAACTGCGGAACAACCGGCTGTATTGAGTTTCATGCCAACTGCTTAACAGACCCAGGCCTGGTAGCGAGCGCCCCACATCAACGTCATCTAGTGACTCAGCCGTGATCACAGCCTGTTGTAAGGCAGGCGTCAACTGCAAAAGCAGGCGTTGTCCATCCGTTTGACCTAAAGGCACCAGTTTTATCGCTGCCGCCACCTGATTTTCCAACCACGCCCAGGCCAGTCCATGTGCGCCATCAACACACGTGACGCGCCAGCGCACACAAGCCAGCGCAAACATCACAGCAAAACTTGGCCGAATTATTGTATCTGCATCCTCGATATCTAAATCAATCATCAGGCGCTGCAAAGCCGCGCCAGTCTGCCTGTCTTCAGCCAGCAGCTCATGAGTTTCCCGCAGGCTCTGCAGCTTTTCGCAAGCCAGCACAACGCCTGCAATATCCTGTTTTTCCCAAAGTTCATACAGGCGCAGATACATCGGCAAGTCGTTGTAAGCAAACGACTCCCCCAGCAGCCCGGCAAGCCAATCTTTACAGCTGACAAAATCGTGCACATGGCCATGTTCTACAGCCGATTCCAGACCGCCACTGTAGGCATATGCGCCAACAGGCAACGTGGAACTGACTAATTGCCACAGCCGGACATCACTCATGATGGTGATGGTGCCCATAGGCGCCCGACTCTGGCTCGAACGGTTGGTCTTCGTGCCGAATAGCTAAACCCAGTTGTTGACACATCCCATCTAACACATGGTCTTCAAGGTAGCGCAGCCAACCGCTGCCAACCTGCAAAGGCACATGGCGATTACCCAGATGGTACGCAGCTCTGGCCAGTTGTTGATTGTTATCCGCATGCACCGTTGAAACACGTTCAGGTGCTGCTTCTACAGATATAGCCTGGCCAGCCCTGTCGCCCAGAAAGTCGCCATGCCTGAGCACTGAGCCACGCTCAATAGAAACACCCACGTCACGGCCGTCCGTCAGTACCGCACGGAAGCGGCTCTTCTGCCGGATCTCAAAAGGCAATGCCAGCACGCCAGTGCTGGATTGAGGTTTATCAAGTTTTTCTGTCAGTTCAAGCATCGCTAAAACAGAAAATACTTTTGCGCCATGGGTAACTCCGTAGCCGGTTCGCAGGTCAGCAGATTTCCATC
Organism: Gammaproteobacteria bacterium; assembly: GCA_048571035.1. Taxonomy (GTDB): domain Bacteria; phylum Pseudomonadota; class Gammaproteobacteria; order Pseudomonadales; family Azotimanducaceae; genus UBA4421. Next base: position 4,151,235 of record CP121329.1, on the reverse strand, counting down.
CGCCCGGACCTCGTAGGTTTGCGGATCCACTTCAATATCCGGCTGGTAGGTGTTTAACAACATGTCCTTCTTCTGCACCGTGCGACAGTCTGTCACACCAACCACCATGTTCTTCAAACCAATAGACTCGGCCACGCCGAGTGCTACAGCAGCCTGTGACATGAAGCTCACGCAGGTATGTTGACGGGCTGCGCCCAGCGCGCCAAACATCTCCCGGTACATCACGGGCTGTGGCGTCGGTATCGATGCGTTTGGATCGCCCATTGGCGCCGCGGAAATAAAGCCACCCTTTATTATCAGGCTGGGTTTAGTACCAAAAAATGCAGGCTTCCATAACACCAGGTCTGCTAGTTTACCCACGGCTACAGAACCCACCTCATGAGCAATGCCGTGCGCAAGCGCGGGATTAATCGTGTACTTGGCAACATAACGCTTCACGCGGTGATTATCAGCACGACTGCTATCCTCGGCCAGCGGGCCGCGCTGGGTTTTCATCTTGTGGGCGGTCTGCCAGGTCCGGCATATGACTTCGCCTACACGACCCATCGCCTGAGAGTCGCTCGCGATCATTGAAAAGGCACCCAGATCGTGAAGTATGTCTTCAGCCGCAATCGTTTCCCGGCGAATTCTGGACTCAGCAAAGGCAACGTCTTCGGGAATACTGGGATCCAGGTGATGACAGACCATCAACATATCCAGATGTTCATCAATAGTGTTCACCGTGTACGGTCGTGTCGGATTGGTACTCGACGGTAAAACATTAGCCGAGCCGCAGGCTTTTATAATGTCGGGCGCATGCCCGCCGCCGGCACCTTCGGTGTGGTAGGTATGAATAGTGCGGCCTTTAAATGCAGCCAGCGTGTCTTCAACAAACCCGGACTCGTTCAAGGTGTCGGTGTGGATAGCCACCTGGATATCATGCAGCTCAGCAACACTCAAACAATTATCTATAGAGGCGGGGGTTGTACCCCAATCTTCATGCAGCTTCAGGCCCATCACGCCGGCCTCCACCTGTTCTTTCAGCGCATCCGGCAGGCTGGCGTTACCTTTGCCCAGAAAACCGATATTAACCGGCAGCGAATCTGCCGCCTGATACATGCGGTGAATATTCCACGGACCAGGGGTACAGGTAGTGGCATTGGTACCGGTTGCTGGACCCGTGCCACCACCCAACATGGTAGTTATGCCGGACATCAATGCTTCATCCACCTGCTGCGGACAAATAAAATGTATATGAGCATCGATACCGCCTGCGGTCAGGATCTGACCTTCACCCGCAATAACTTCAGTACCTGGGCCAATCACAATATCAACGCCAGCCTGGGTATCGGGGTTTCCAGCTTTGCCAATCGCAAAAATCCTGCCCGCCTTTAAACCCACATCTGCTTTTACTATGCCCCAATGATCGACAATCAATGCATTGGTAATCACTGTATCCACACAATCAGCTGAGGAGCGCTGACTCTGGCCCATGCCATCTCGTATGACTTTACCGCCACCAAACTTAACCTCATCGCCATAGCGCGTATGGTCCGCTTCCACTTCAATAATCAGCGCGCTGTCTCCAAGCCGCACCCGATCACCTACGGTGGGTCCAAACATATCTGCGTAAGCCTGTCTTGAAAGCTTTGCCATTATTGTGTGCCTCCCATGTCACCCATCACCTTGCCCTGGAAGCCAAATGCTTTGCGCTCACCGGCAAAGGCAACCAGCTCAACATCGCGCTCCTGACCAGGCTCAAAGCGTACTGCTGTTCCCGCCGCGATATTCAAACGCATCCCACGCGTCGGCTCACGATCAAACATCAGCGCGTTGTTGGTTTCATAGAAGTGGTAGTGCGAGCCGACTTGAATAGGTCGATCACCAGAGTTGGCTACTGTAATCGACAGTGTGTGCAAGCCTGCGTTAAGCTCGATATCACCTTCTTCAACCAACACTTCTCCCGGGATCAAACCCGGTTCATGCGGAATTGGATTGTGTACGGTTACGAGTTTTGTACCATCCGGGAAGGTTGCTTCTACCTGCACCTCGTGAATCATTTCCGCAACCCCTTCCATGACCTGATCAGCGCTCAGCAGAGTAGTGCCGTAATGCATCAGGTCCGCAACCCGACGGCCGTCACGCGCGCCTTCCACAATCGCATTTGAAATCAGCGCAACCGCCTCGGGGTAGTTGAGTTTGACACCTCGGGCGAGTCGCCCTTCTGCAACCAGGGCTGCGGTAAACAGGAGCAGCTTGTCTTTTTCTCTTGGTGTGAGTTCCATCTGTGCTTTTCTCTCTTTAAAGCGATCTATGTATTCCAGATTCTGGGAGGACAGGCTTCGCGCATCAGCAGCAGCGGTCGAATAGCCTGCCAGACCTGAATAAATATGCGCCGCAGTTCTTGTGCCTGCGACGCCAAGCCACGGATCACGAGCAGATTATCTAACAAAGTAACGCCAACAGGCAGGTTAGTAGAGTGGAGAACCTCCCGCACTTTGTCTCGCAGATCGGTATCCCCGGGATATGCAAGCATTACGCCAAGCGCCGTGTTCTGATTAAGCCCCCAGGGCGAGTTCAGAGCCGTCGATTTAGCGTCCAGCAGCAGATTGTCGTGTATCAATCTGCCTTGCGGACCTTCCACTGTTGTCAGGAAACGCGCGCATCCATCCTCAAACGGTAAATCACCCGCAGGTCGCCCAAGGCAGATTATTTCCCAGCTGATTAACCGCGCCTGCGGCCCTAAAGTGATTTTTGTCTGACTGCTGATTTTACTGTTATTGAACAGAATAATTTCCTGGGGCAACCATTCCAGGGTGCCGTCTACCCGCAACGTTGTGACTAATTGTGATTGCGTGCAGACGTTGCGATACGCTTTTGTGGCGCCAGGGGTAGTAATCAGAGCGTGCGCTGGGGCGCCAACAGACGCTTGTATCTCCAGAACATCATCACCAACCATGCCGCCGGGCGGATGCAGCACATACGTATGATTCACCCCGCCTTCCGGGAAGAAAGGCCGCTGTACACGCAGCGGGCCACAATGCTGATGAGACAGCAGTGTCCGTGCGCCTACCTGCGAGTAGTCCAGACTCAGGCTCGCTCGCCATCCCTGCTGCACTCCGCTTGAGCCCAGCCCAGGGCCAGCAACTGTATCTGGATCTACTGCCATCTTTCGAAAACCAAAAGCGTCAAACGTCATTGTGCGCAAGCTTTCTATCGCCGTCCATTAGCGCACACGCCAATTCGTGCCAGGTTGAATTCCCGGTGCGCCAAATCAGTGCAATATAGAAAAGCATGAGCAATATTGGTGCTGCAGAGCCCGATCATGCTATGCGAACCGATCTCTTTTCAGGCATGGTGGGGCGCAGTATTGGCGCGCACCTGATATCACGATAAGGTAGCCGCATGCAGCGGCTTCCGACCAATAGCAACTTATCCTGCTGCTGCGGTGAGAACACCCATGCCTTCTATCGACCATTTTTTTCAGCTCTCTGAACGCGGAACCAGTATTCGTGTAGAAGGTGCTGCGGCGTTTACAACCTTCCTGACGATGGCCTACATCACTGTGGTCAATCCCTCGGTGCTGTCACAGGCAGGCATGGATTTCGGTGCAGTTTTTGTAGCGACCTGTATCGCGGCTGCGGTGGGCTCCATTCTCATGGGACTGCTTGGCAATTATCCCATTGCTCAGGCGCCCGGTATGGGGCAGAACGCTTTTTTTACTTTTGCAGTTGTCATTGGCATGGGACACACCTGGCAGGCCGCACTGGGCGCTGTGTTTCTGTCCGGCATCCTGTTTGTAATTCTGAGCGCGCTTCCGATACGTGAATGGTTGATTAACGCGATCCCGCGAAATCTGAAACTGGGCATTGCCGCCGGCATTGGTCTGTTTATCGGATTCATAGCATTGAGCAATGCCGGCATTATCGTTGATCATCCCGCTACGCTTGTCAGCCTCGGTGATTTAACCACGGCGCCAGCCTTTCTCTGTTTGTTAGGTTTTTTCCTTATTGTCGCCCTCACCGCACGGAAGGTTGTTGGTGCGGTAATTATTGGCATGCTTGGCGTCACGATAATCGGCTGGCTGACCGGCCACGCGGAATTTCAGGGCATCATTGCACTACCGCCCTCTGCCGCGCCTGTGTTTCTGCAACTCGATATTGCCGCTGCCTTTAACATCACCATGGTCACAGTGATCATTACCCTGTTACTGGTCGACGTCTTTGATACCGCGGGCACAATGGTTGGTGTCGCTACACGAGCAGGTTTAGTGGATGAAAATGGCAGACTCCCGCGTCTGGGCAAAGCCCTGCTGGCAGACTCCAGCGCAACGGTACTGGGAGCGTTGGCAGGCACTTCTTCGACAACCAGCTACATTGAAAGTGGTGCGGGCGTCGAAGCCGGTGGACGCACTGGCTTGACTGCTGTTTTTGTTGGTCTGATCTTTCTCGCCTGCCTGTTTTTTGCACCCCTGGCGCAAAGTATTCCTGCCTATGCTACCGCTTCGGCTTTGTTATTCGTAGCCTGCCTGATGGCAAAAGGCCTTGCGGATCTGGATTGGCAGGACATCACCGAATCTGCACCCGCAGTAGTCACAGCTCTGGCAATGCCTCTCTCTTTTTCTATCGCTGACGGCATAGGCATTGGGTTTATCACCTATGCGGGTATAAAACTAGGCAGTGGCGGCGCCAGGCAATGTCCGGCAGCTGTGTATGTCATCGCCACAATATTTATCGCCAAGTTCATATTCCTGTAAATCATGCCGTTAGTTCGCCAATGACCACCACCTGGATCAGAAACCCCTGCGCCAGTTTTGACGGACAGCAGCCGGGTCGCGCAGACGGCGGTCTGGTCATATCCAACAATACAATTACGCAGGTACTGGCTTCAGGTGAAACACCCAGTCACCCGGTGGATGTGACGTTTGACGCCAGTGATATGGTGCTGCTGCCCGGCCTGATCAATACCCACCATCATTTTTACCAGACGCTGACACGAGCACACAAAACTGCGCTCAATAAGCCTCTATTTGCCTGGCTGAACGCCCTGTATCCAATGTGGGCTAATCTGACCAACGATATGGTCGGAATCTCCAGTGAGCTAGCCCTTGCGGAGCTCATGCTCTCTGGATGCACCACCACAACAGACCATCACTACGTCTTTTCAGATCAGCTGGACGAAGCCATCGACAGACAGGTTCAGGCTGCTGAACACCTTGGCATGCGGGTTGTGTTGACCAGAGGCTCAATGAGCCTGGGGCAATCTTCCGGAGGGCTGCCACCGGACAACATCGTACAATCCGAGCGAGCCATTCTGGATGACTGCGAGCGGCTCATACGTGACTACCACCAGAGCACACTCTACGCCATGACCCAGATTGCTCTGGCACCCTGTTCACCTTTCTCTGTTACCGCCGAACTCATGCAAGCAAGCGCAGCACTGGCCGATACACATCATGTTCTGCTCCACACCCATCTGGCAGAAACTCACGATGAAACGGAATTTTGTCTGAAGCAATCTGGTCTTCGACCTGTCGACTATCTGGAACAGTTAGGATGGATTGATAAAAGAGCCTGGTTTGCCCATGGCATCCACTTTGATAGCCGGGAGATACAGCGGCTGGGCGCCGCTGGTTGCGGGGTGAGCCACTGTCCCAGTTCAAACATGATCCTTGCGTCAGGAATCTGTCCAGTAGCTGCTCTGGAATCCGCAGGTGTCAATATCGGTCTGGGAGTCGACGGTTCAGCGTCCAATGACTGCTCGAATATGATTCAGGAAGTGCGTCAGGCGCTTTTGATACAGCGTCTGGGCGAATCCTCACAGGCACCAACCGAGCAGTTAACCTCCCACGTTGACGCTTTACGCTGGGCAACCCAGGGAGGTGCAAACCTTCTACATCGCTCCGACCTGGGGCGCCTGAAACCTGGCGCCGCTGCCGATATAGCGCTATTCAAGCTGGATCAGCCACGTTTCAGCGGCAGCAACGATCCACTGGCAGCACTGATCCTGAGCGGTGCAGACCGGGCTGAAGCAGTTATGATTAATGGGGAGTGGCGTGTACAGCACGGCGCCCTGGTAAATACAGATCTGGCGGAACTGATGGCACGGCACCATCAACAGGCACACAAGCTGTGGGCTGCGCTGTGAAATTTGTATACTGCGTCCACTAGAATCCCGGGGAAACTGCTATGAATGAAGTGCTTATTGAAGACAATGGTCATGTGCGCTGGATCACTTTGAACCGACCAGAGGTCATGAACGCTATTACCTCCAACATGCTGGCAGAACTTAATGAGGCGTTTAAAGCAGCGGACGATGCACCCAACGTACGCGTTGTTGTACTGACCGGCGCTGGTCGCGGTTTCTGTTCAGGGCTGGATCTTAAACAAGCTGCATCAGGGGAAGGCATTGGCGGAGCAGACCTCGCTTCCGCAGGCGCAAGGCACTATTCAACCCGGGAAATCTGCACCGTAACTCTGCAACGCATGGACACTCCGGTCATAGGCGCCATCAACGGTGTTGCCGCTGGTTATGGTTTAGATTTAGCTCTGGGCTGCGATATGCGCATCATGAGCGAAAGTGCGGTACTGATGCCGGGGTTTGCCAGAATGGGGGTTGTGCCTGAAAGTGGTGGCACCTGGTATCTACCGCGACTGTTAGGCTGGGCCAAAGCCTGCGAAGTCGCCATGCTGGGTGACAACATGGATGCACACACCGCCGTAGAGTACGGACTGGCCAACACTGCCTGCCCGGAAGCCGAATTCTCCAACACGGTGGATCAGTGGGCAGAAAAAATTGCGGGCAATGCGCCGCTGGCCATTGCGGAGATCAAGCGCCTTTTCCGACACGGCTTAACCCAGGATTTCGAAAGCCATTCCCACCACGTGCTGATGTCTGTACTCAATCTTTTCAAGTCACAGGACTTCAACGAAGGCGTGCAGTCATTTGTTGAAAGGCGAGCGCCGGAATTTAAAGGAAAGTAACGGAGCGCAAGCGCACCCCGTTACTTCAGTCTTGCCGACTGTACGAGCGTCTAGAAGAATCGTCGGTAAGTTACACCCAGCGTACGCGGCATATTAGTACGGAAACCCAACCGTGCCCGACCATTACGCTCCCTGTCAAAAGACAGATCAGCGTTTTCGTCGGTCACATTATTAACATACAGCACAGCTTCCCAATTCTGACTGATGAATCCCGCATGGAGATTCACCAGTGTGTAGGGATCAAGCTCCAGGTCAATATTGGTGACTTCTGTTCCTGTAGCTCCAGCATACGGCAGATCACTGACAAAGACGCCTGCGCCAGCTACCTGGTCACTGGGTTGCGTGATTCGATCGCCAACGTGTTGCACAGTCGCCTGCATAAAGAAGCTTGCGCCATCAAACCATTGCGTGGGCACGGTGTAGGTGGCATTACCAGACATCTGAAATTCCGGCACCGATGCCAGACGATTACCATCTTCAACACCGCCTAAGACACCGCCTGTTTCAGAAAGCACGGTACTATCGAATTCGGACTCAACAACGCTACCTGAAAGACCAAGCTCGAGGCCTTCTAACGGATTAGCTGTGACTTCGATTTCGAAACCCGTTGAATGGGCATCTTCGACATTAAACGAGATTCTTGAAGAACAGGAACCTGCATCCAAGGTCACCTGCAGATCTTCGATTTCAGCGTGGAATGCAGCTGCCTGCACAGTAATGCCGTTATCGAAGACAGCCTTAACACCCAGCTCGTAGTTCCATAAAGTTTCGTCATCATAGGACTGGAAACTACCAAATGTCGTCAGATCACCTGGAGTGCAAAGCGCCGTGTTCAGTGGATCATTCACCCCACCGAGCCGGAACCCCTGGGCAGCCTGAGCGTTAACAGTCACCGCCTCATTGATATCGTAACTTGCAAGAACCCGCGGATTAAATCCGTCAGATTCAGTTTTATCAACTACGCCGGAATCGCCTGCAGCGAACAAACCACCGGTAGTAATCGTGCGCTCTTCTTCAAAATCGTACCAACGACCACCCACTGTCACGCGAAAGTCTTCGGTAAAATCGTAGGTAATCTCACCAAATACAGCCAGCTGCTCAATATCATAGGGCAGATCGGAGTTAAACGGAGAGTCTGCTGGAAAACCGTTAGCAACACTCGCCGAAGTACCCGCGCCAAGTACTGCATCAGTCACCGCATCATATCCGGAGGTAGGTAGACGCTGACGATACTCACGCTCAGTGTCAGAATAGAACACACCAAACAGCCAGAACAGTTTGCCATCATCATTAGAACTGATGCGCAACTCCTGGGTCAGCTGCTCTACATCTGTTGTATCCTGCAGATTTGAGGGAATAGAGACTGCTGATTCAGGAAAACCCAGGTCGATAGATACACTGCCAGTCAACGCGCTGGCGTCTCGGCTGACCAGAATGTCACGCTCGGTATAGCTGGTCACCGAGGTCAGATCAAAACCATCAAAGCTGGCTTCAATCGTAATATCAGCCAGTAACGTCTCGTCTTCAAAGGCTTCATTTAACAGCAGATATTGCTCACGCTCACCGAGCCGAATCGCCGGGCGCGTGGTTGTGAAGGGGTTAGCAAACAGGTTAAACGCTTCCTGTCGGTTGAAACCGTCAGTTTCAATTTCCTGATAAACAATCCGTGGTGTAATCGCCAACTGGTCGTTTGGCTCGAACCGCAGTGCAGCACGGATACCATTATTGGTACCGTCGTTTACATCGTCTTTCTTACCGTTTTCCGTACGTGCATCAATGAAACCAGGATATTGGTTGGTGTAGCCCACCAGACGTAACGCAGCCGTATCACTGATCGGCAGGTTGATCATGCCTTTTGCATGGCCACCAAGGTCACCATCCGTAACGCTGTTCAGATCGAGTTCAAAAGACCCCTCTGTCTCGCCCAGCACCGGTTGATTGGTAATATAGCGAATCGTACCGCCAACCGAACCCGATCCGAAGATAGTGCCCTGGGGACCGCGTAATGTTTCGACGCGATTGAGATCGTATAGGTCAAAATCCGGGGTGAACAGCGACAGGGAAATCACCGACTCATCCAGGTAAACACCGACCTGCTCTTTTACACCAGGTTGGTCACGTACAATCTGACCCGCTGAAACGCCGCGAATAGCAACCTGACTCTGACCTGGACCGAGGTTTTGTACCGTCAGACCGGCAATATTCCGCGACAGCTCTTCTATATTACTGGCACCGGCGCGTTGTATATCTTCCTGAGTTTGAACATTCAGAGAAAACGGCACCTCTTGTGCGCTTATTGCTCTTTTAGTTGCAGTAACCACCACTTCTTCCATGACCTGTTCTTCAGCATACGCTGATACAGGAGCAAGCAAGAGAGCGGGTAAAAGCAGTTTTGTGACTTTTTTCATCTAAGACTCTCCATTTGGCCTTTCTTGTGTTTAAGAAAGGGTGGCGGCATCTTAGAGAGTTTTCAGACAAATGCTACATTTTGGTGCGTGGCGCAAGGTCAGCCGGCCAGTTGGTCCAGATAGAGACAGCACATGAGAATAAGCAACGCCATTATGATCAACGCCGTGACCGTTGGGCGTCTTTTCGGGTAGGTATAGTAGGCACGGTTTACCCCAATCCCTTGAATCAATTGGAATATCAATGTCGTTATCAGGGACGCGCCCAGGCCAATGACATTCCACCATAGCCAGGATACCTGGGGGACAAACAACGCCACTACCACGTTGGCCGACAACCCAACTGCAAAACCGCTTAACGCTGCTTTCTGGCTCACCCCTTTCAACAGCAGCGCAACCACAAACATCGCCAGCAGAGGGCCGTTGGCCATTGAGCCAATTTTGTTGATGGCTTCGAGCACAGTAGGCGCAATCTCCTCAACCTGGAAAGAAAATACGATGCTGAACAATCCCCACAACAATGTGGTTATCCGCGAGTACGTGAGGGTCTGCCGTTCGTTCAACTCTTTAAACGGTTTTACAAAATCTTCCATAGTCGCAGCTGACAGTGAGTTGATAGCAGAATCAACCGAGGACATTGCCGCTGCAATCAACCCGACCATAACCAGGCCTACAAAACCGGGCGCAAAATAGTTCATCACATAGGTGGGGAAAACCATGTTGAAATTCGGTTGCCCTGCTGACGTCTGCGGCAGCGTGTTGATGAATTCCGGGTGTGCGCTGGCAAACGCCGCCAGCCCCATACCTAAAAGGCAATAACTGAATACCAGCGGAAAACGGAGCAATCCATTTAACAGCAGGACGCGCTGCGAGCCGGCATCGCTGTCTGCGGCCAGAACCCGTTGCGCCTGACTCTGGTCACACCCGTAATAAGCCATATACAGAAAAAAACCGCCTATCAGCATGGGCCAGAATCCATAGTCATTGCCGGTAAATCCCCAATCGTTAACCAGTGTATCGGTGCGATCTTCAAAGAAAGCCGACCAGCTGGTGGCATCTGCCAGCAGGAACACACTGACCCAGACAGCCGTCACCAGTAAAGCGAGTTGAATAAGATCACTGAGCACAACAGCCCGCAGCCCACCCAGCACATCATAGAAAATGGTTATGGCCATTAACAAGACAACAGACCAGGTGAAAGAAAGGCCAAGAATGGCGCTCAGAATCAGGGCCACACCATAAATGGTTACACCCGTGGCAACGCCGCGAAACAACAGGAACGCCGCGCTGGCCAATCTGCGGCTGGCGACACCGAGGCGCTGCTCCAGGATCTCGTAAATAGAAGTTACCCGCGCTTGCCTGGCAGGCACTATAATCAGAATCAGCGCAGCCATCGCCAAAGGTACTGCCAGTTCATATTGAAGCCAGAGCAGACCACCGCCGAGGGTAAACCCGACAAACGCTGGAGCGCCCAGCAGACTGTTGGTTGAACACTGGGTCGCCATCGTCGACGCAGCCAGCGAAGCGCTGCCCATACCGCGACCGGCAAGGAAATAGTCCGTACTGTTGGCTTGTTTGCGCCCCACGTAGGCGGCCAGCAGCAACATACCACACAGATAACTGAAGAGAATCAGCCAATCAAGCAGCAACATATTGATCACCTGTAGATAGCGCCTTACTCAATTGCGCCGAAAATTTGCTATCGTTCGTAGCAACAGACAACAGGCCATTCCTTGAACGATTCTGACCCAAAAAATACAGAGGTCGCATTTGCTGATTTGCGCGGCAACAGCAGCGGTGTAAACGCGGTTGAGGTTCCCTCCACTGCGACCGAGTACTACCTGCTGGAGTATCTATCACACCTTTATGGAGGCGGCGTTGCGCCTGAGCTGACCAAGGTGCTGTTGCAAAGCGTGTCAAAACGCCGGGAGGGAAATAACACTGCAACATCAGAGACCAACCCCCAAAGCGCTGCACCGATACTGAGCGAACAGGATGTGCTGCTGATCACTTATGCAGATACGCTGGTAGACGGTGACCAACCACCGCTTCAGGTTCTGCACCAGTTTGCCCGCAGTCATCTCGCTGACTATTTCAGCGGTATACATATTCTGCCGTTTTTTCCGTACACCTCTGATGACGGTTTTGCGGTTGTTGACTACAACAGTGTTCGTGCAGATCTTGGCAACTGGCAGGACATCAGGGCAATGAGTGAGAACTTTGACCTGATGTTTGATCTTGTGATCAACCACTGCTCCAGAGAACATCTGTGGTTTGCGGATTTTGTCAATGGTCGCGCACCTGGCAGTGATTTTTTTATTACGCTGCCTGCCGACACTGACGTGGATGAAGTGGTCAGACCCCGGAACACACCCCTGCTGAGCGAAGTGCAAACCTATGCGGGCCCGAAACACGTGTGGACTACTTTCAGCGACGACCAGATTGATCTGAATTTCAGTAATCCCGAAGTGCTGTGTCAGTTTGTCGACATTCTGTTTGATTACATTGATCATGGCGCACGTTACATTCGTCTGGATGCGATTGCCTTCCTCTGGAAACGCCTCGGTACCAACTGCATGAGTCTGCCTGAGACTCATATGGTGGTAAAAATAATGCGCCTGCTGATCGATTATACCGGCTCGGACGTTGTGTTGTTGACCGAGACCAACGTGCCGCATCTGGAGAACATCAGCTATTTCGGGCAGAAAGACGAAGCGCACATGGTCTATCAGTTCAGCCTGGCGCCACTGCTTCTGTACAGCTATCTGTTCAATGATGGCAGTTATCTGCAGAACTGGGCGAGCGAACTGCAGCAACCCCCAGAGGGCTGTGCGTATCTCAACTTCATCGCCAGTCACGACGGCATCGGTCTGCGACCACTCGAAGGTCTGGTGCCCACTGAAGATATCGAAAAGTTGATCAGCAGCGTGCACGATCAGGGTGGTTTTGTCAGCATGCGCACCACCAGCGGTGGCGAGCAGAAGGCTTACGAGATGAACATCTCTCTGTTTGCGGCTTTTGGTGGTAATGTCGATATTATCCCCGCCTACATTGGTGCCCATCAGCTTCTGCTGGCTTTTCAAGGTGTGCCCGCTTTGTATCTGCGTGCGTTATTAGCCAGCCAGAATGACCTCACCGCAGTCGAAAGAACCGGAAGGACACGTTCTATCAACCGCGGCAAGCTGCATGCAACAGATGTGCACAACGACATAACTGACACAAACAGTCTGCCGCACGAAGTTTTCACAACACTAACCCGAACGCTGGAGATCAGACGACAACAACCCGCCTTCAGCCCTGCAGCAAACCAGGAAGTGATGCCCAGTGGGGCCCAGCTTCTGGTAATCAACCGAAGCGCAACACAACAGAAGATTCTGGTCATTGCTTCGTTTTCTGCAACCATGCAATCTGTCTCTCTCACCAGTTTTATCGACCCGGATCTGCTGAACACACCAGATGTAAAAGATCTGTTGACGCAAACCACCTATGTTGCCGATCTGGAAGTGCAGCTCAATCCCTATCAGGTTTTATGGCTGGAATTAGAGCGCCTTTAAACCATCGTTTGTCTGCAAACCCGAATGCTCTTCGAAATCTTCATTCACGGCAGCCAGCAGATCTTCAAAAACTTTTGGATAAACGCTTGTCACCCGATTCCAGGAGGGAATGTAGGGCGTCTCCTCGCCGCTCTGTAAAAAAGATTCTCCGGCTTTGAGAATATTGCTCGCAAACAGCTCCACCGCACGTTCTTCAGCATCACGATCCAGATGTAAGCCGTTAATTTCAGCGTCGTTGGCGTAAGATTCAATCAAATCTAACGCCACCCGAAGATAAGACGCTTTGATCGTACGCACAGTACCCATATCAAAGACGGTGCCAAATGTTGCCAGCTTCTTAAACAGGCTTTTTGCAATATCCATGCTCATACGCGACAAGCCGCTACTGACATCTTCTGCCGAAAGTGGCTGATGTTTATGATCGTAGTTATCAGCAACCTCCACCTGACACAACCTGTTAGTAGAGTAGTTTCGATATACCTCAGACAGGACGCCAATCTCCAGACCCCAGTCCGAGGGTATACGCAGATCTTTAAGGACATCAGCACGCATCGAGAACTCACCCGCCAGGGGATAACGGAAGCTGTCCAGATAATCCAGGTAAGGGTGAGCACCGTTGACTTTTTTCATGGTTCGGATCAACGGAGAAACCAGCAGACGGCTGACCCGACCATTCAGTTTGCCGTCAGCTACACGAGCATAAAACCCTTTGCAGAATTCGTAATTAAAGCGTGGATGGGCAACGGGATATAACAATCGGGCCAACAGGCTCCGGTCATAGGTAGAAATGTCACAATCATGCAACGCTACCGCTTTTGCCTGCCCCATCGCCTGGATCAAACCAAAGCAGTACCAGACATTACAGCCTTTGCCCAGTTCCCCCGGAGCGAGGTTCAGCGACCTGAGTTGATCAGCAATGGCACTCATTCGAGGCCCATCATTCCAGATTACGGTATGCTCCTGAGGCAGGCGGCTGAAATACTGCAGCGCATGCTGGTACTCCCCCTCGTCCGCCCTGTCGAGACCGATAACGATGTGTGACAGATACTTAGCCTGAGCCAGTTCATCCACAATGGTGGTCAATGCCGGCTGGCTGAGTTCGGAATACAGACAGGGTAACACCAGCGTCATGGGCCGCTCTTGAGCAAACAGTTCCAGCTCCGCCTCCAGATCTGCCAGCTTTTTACTGGAAAGATTATGCAGCGTGGTGATGATGCCGTTTTGAAAAAAATCGCTCAAAATAAAAACTCGTTAAGGTTGTGAAGCAGGAAAATCCGCCAGCTTTGGCAGCTCATGGGCTTTGGATAGAAGCTCGTTGACCGCTTCCAACCAGGGCAGTGCACCGGCGGATTTAGCTCTGATGGAAAAAGGATGACTACACGCCATATAACTGCCATCGCGTTGCGGGAACAATGCACAACCCTGCGCCGCTTCCAGCATGGGTTTGTCATTCGGACTGTCACCACAGGCCAGTACGGTCAATTCGGATCCGCAGGTTGCGGCAATGACCCGCATCAGACGACGGGCGGCAACACCCTTGTCGGTTGGATTCATGACATGATGAAATCGACCGCCGGAAACAAGGTGTAATCCTTGGGCCTGCAGCTGCGCTTTGAAATCAGCCAGGCGAACAGATTCATCACTCCAGATAATCGGCTCAGATGCGAGGCGTTGTTTTGCCAGGGCCGCACCATGAATATTCAGACCGGTCGCCAGAGCCACTTCTTCAGCTGACAGTTCAGAAAAACCACTGAACACAAAGTTCTGGCCGCGTTTTATTGTTTCCAGTACCTCACAAATCTGCTCATAACTCATTGTTGGAGACCTGTTTTCACGCTGATTAAGCATGTCACCATGCTCCAGCAAGGCGCTCTGCAGGTACTCCGGCCAGACAATACCGGCACCGTTTTCGCTGATCAGCGGAGCATCATAGGAAAACAGCGCTTTCAGCTCAGACAATTCCGCTTTGGTTTTGCTTGACGCCGGAATAGTGAGTACCCCGCGCGCATAAAGTTCGTTACACATATAAGCAGCGCCAGCCAGGTCGTACCGATCATCAAGCAATGTGCCGTCCAGATCAGTAAATACAATTGCGTGTATAGGTTTGTTGTCGACCACCGATGGCTCCCTCTCACCAATATGAAATCGTCACATGCACTCGCAGTGGTTATCTGCAAAGAGCGGGCCAGAAAAACCGACCTTTTTTTGAACGAAAACGGAGCACGACGGTACACAACAGTGCAGATGCTGCTTCTGGAAAATTTTCTGCACCATTTTTGTGCAAAAAAGCCGCTACAAGACACACGAGAGGTCACTAGCGAAGAATTGGCGGAGTTTGGCTCGATTTTACGATCTATATAAACAAGCGGGATCGAATCGAAAAGACCGGGGAACACATGAATTTATATCTACGACTCATCATCGTGCTGGCTGCCAGCCTGCGGCGAATGCGCCTCAACTACGATGCCGCCTGTGTCACGCGTTTCCGAGTATGGCCTCATGACCTGGATGTCTTTGGTCATATGAACAACGGGCGGTATCTACAGATCATGGATGTCTCCCGCACAGAGTGGATGGCCCGAACCGGCGTACTTACCGCCATGATGGATCAGAAGTGGTCTGCAGTACTCGGTGGCGGTCTAACACGATACCGGCGCACCTTAAAGCTGATGCAGAGTTATGAGGTACACACACAACTGGTGCACTGGGACAAACGCTGGTTCTACTTTGAACACACCTTTGTTGACCTGAGTGGCAGGAAGGTCGCTGTTGGCGTCAGTCGCGCGGCGCTGCGAAGCCGCTCAAAGTGGGTTAACACCCAGAAGGTTGTTGACCAGGTCAGCCCCGGCGCACCTCCCTTGCCGGCACCCGACTATATCCGCCAATGGCAGGACATCGACGAATCAATTTTCAAACAGGCAGGGACCAGCACCTCGCAGAAAACATCCGACTTTATTGAGGTAACACAGTGAACCAGACTACCGCGCTTTACAATTTTTACGATCAGCTGACGAAACGACCCTGGTTAACCGTTTCTCTGGGACTGCTGTTTATCATCCTCGCTGGCAGTGGACTGACACGTTTGGTCAAAGACACGTCTATCGATGCGTTTGTTCCTGTAGGCCACGAATCTTTGCTGGCCAACGAGATGACCAAAACACTATTTGGTTTAACTGAACCTATTGCGGTTGCGGTCTTCACTCGCAACGGTGAAAACGTATTCAGTGCGCAAACACTTGCTGTAGTCGACCAGATCACCGCAGCACTTGGCAACATAGACAACATAGACCCAGAACGCATCGCCAGCATATCTTCGGAGTCATCAATCGTCGGTACTGACGGCAGCATTCTTGTTGATCCCTATTTTGATCCTGACGTTGTGGACAGCGTCAGTCTCGAAGCCGCAGCCCGCCGCTGGCGCAGTATGCCACCCCATATTGACACTTTAGTGTCTGCAGACGAACAGGCCGCAGTCATCATGGCGGAGGTTATAGACCCTCGAGCGGCATCAGCCACATACCTCGAAGTACAACAGCTCATCGAAACTCTGGATCATCCGGAACTGGATTTTTATATTGCGGGACCGGCAGCCGTGAGCGGCTATCTGTCCGATTACATTGATGCGGATGCCCGTGTGCTGCAACCCGTTGTCTTCCTGATTGTGATTATTTTTCTGTACTTTGCATTCATGCGCGCGTCGGCATTGCTTGGGCCCATCATCGTTTTGCTGGGCGCTGCCGGGGGTAGCCTCGGCATTATGGCATGGCAGGGTGTACCCTACTTTGCAATCACCAATGCGCTACCGGTAATTCTGGTCGCCATTTCAGTTGCGGATGCTATCCATATTCTGTCGGCATACTTTGAACGTAGAGCCCGGCTACCCGATGCAAATCCGCGCCTTATCGTAATAGATGCCATGTTAGCCATGGCTCGCCCCATCACGCTGACAACGTTGACTACCATCGCGGGTTTCACCGGTATTGCAGTCGTGTCAATCATGCCGCCCATCGCCTATTTCGCCTGGTTTGCAATGCTCGGCGTGGCATTGGCGTGGGTCTTTTCAATATTTGTCCTGCCCGCGGTGCTGACACTGATACAACCCAAGCCCAGCCCGCTGTTTTCAGATTTTGGCATGAAGGGTCCAGATTTCCTCGGCGTTTGGCTCGGCAATGTCAGCCTGTTAGGTGCTCGCTTTCCCGTTGCAATCCTCGGCGGATTCGCCTTACTGATCATGGTCGCGGCAATTGGTGCCCTGGAGCTACGGGTTGACCGCTCCCAGGTGAACAACTTCGCACCGGATGAGCCAATTCGCATCGCAGACGAACGTATCCACAACACATTTGCAGGCACCGCCTTCCTAGATGTCATTATTTCAACTGAAAAAGCCGACGGTTTGCTGAACGCGCAGCGGATGAAGAAAATCGCTGATCTGCAGACATGGCTGGAAGACCATAAACATGTGAGTAAGACGGTGAGTATTGCTGACTACCTTACTCTGCTGCACAGCGCAGTGAACAACCAGGCAGTGACAGCCAACCGAACACTCCCGAGCACAGATGACGCCATTGCCCAGTACCTTATGGTTTATGAGGCCTCTGGCGACCCCAGCGATCTTGAAGAAGAAATCACCCCTGATTACGACGCTGCTTTGCTGCGTACCGTATTGAACTCCCACTACTTTTCCGACAGCCGTGAAGTGGTGCTGGAGTTACAGGACTATCTTGCTAACGAATTTGTTGAACCCGGAATGCAGGCCACTATTGCCGGTGATGTAAATGTAGCTTTCCACTGGATGACCCGCTTGCAGGAAAGTCATTTCACAGGTGTAGCCCTGTCTCTGCTGCTGGTGTTGATCATGTCGGTTTGCGTATTCCGCTCACTGAGCGTCGGGTTTATCGCTGTCATTCCAGTGACATTCACTGTGCTCTGTATCTATGGCGTTATGGGCGCTCTGGATATCTACCTGGAACCCGCTACCAGTATGTTCGCAGCAATATCTGTCGGCGTAGGGGTCGACTTTGCCATTCACCTGGTGGACCGCTTGCAATATGAGATGCGCACATCCCCAAAAAATGGCCAGAATAGTTCGACCATCGAAATCATCAGCAGAGTTGTTCCCAGCACCGCACGCGCCTGCTTTTTTAATGCCGCCGCACTGGGTGTTGGTTTTTCTGTCTTAATGATTTCAGATTTACCTACACTGCAACGCTTTGGTGGCCTGGTTACGGTAGCTGCGATAGCGAGTTTCCTATCCGCCCTGATAATTGTTCCAGCCTGTTACGTGCTGCGCGAACGCTTGCAACAGATGCGTATTGAATCCGCCATCACCACCATCGGCAGCCTCTCACTGGTCGCCATCGCCACCCTTGTTTACAGCCCAGACAGCGAGGCGTTCACTGCCCAGGAAGTAGCGGCTGCAGTAGCAAATCGCATCGAAGCAGAACAGACCACGCGCACTATACAGATGACGCTGACTGATAAACGCGGACGAGTTCGTCAGCGTCAGGCTGTTGTGTTTCGGGCTGCTGGAGAAGACACCAAGCTGACAAGAATTACCTACCTGGAACCAAAACGGGTTCGGGAGCTCACCTTTTTAAGCCGTGATCATCAGGCATTGGATAAAAGTGACGAACGCTGGCTTTATATTCCTGCCGCTGGAAAAACCCGGCGCATACCAGCATCCGACCGAGGTGACTATTTTCTCGGCACGGACTTCACCTTCGAAGACATGCAATCTGATTTCAAATTCAACCTGGCAGATTACAACTTCACCCTGTTGGGTACAGAACAGGTGGGACAGGACACTGTTTATATCATTCAAGGTGAGCCGGTCGACAAATCTACCGCAAAACAACTGGGCTATGGTGGATTCACCGCACGCATCAATGCCAGAACATGGTTCCCCGAGAAGATCGACTTCGTCGATCCGAAAAACAAATCACTGAAAACCATAAAGATTGATGGGTTGCGCCAGATTGACGGCATATGGACGCCTTCAAGCGTACAAGCCACACACCACATCACCGGGCACACCACTCAATTTGACTACATCAGCATCAACCACAATATCGAAGCTGCTGTGGATGTATTTGCGCCGTCCAACCTGACCCGCGGACTGCCTGCATCGTGGTAAAGAGCAACATTAACAAGCTATCGTTTACACTCGCCATCTCGGCCTGGTTATATGTGGGCACAGCTTTGGCTTCCGCCAGCCCCTCATCAATGGAAACCCAGCGCAGTCAGTGGGATGCTGGCCTTGTCACATCCCTTGCGCACTATCACAGTACTGATCAGAACGAATCTGTTGCTTCACAGCTTGTGCTTGAGCCTTATCTCGAGTGGTCGCAGAGTCAAAACAGGAGTTGGGTTTTATCCGGCCGCATACGCGGTGATGCCCAGGATCAGTTTCTACCCGGCGAACCGGATTTTCACAGCTATTCGAGCGCTTCCAGGCCCTACGCGACGGACAAATACTGGATTTTTGAGCTTCGTGACGCGTACCTGGAGCTCGATCTGAATAACAGCCAGCTGAAGCTTGGTAAACAACAGATTGTCTGGGGAGCCCTTGATGGGATTAAGGTACTCGACGTGCTTAATCCACAGAGTTTTGAAGAGTTTATTCTTGATGACTTCGGATCATCACGTATTGGTCTCTGGAGCATTTACCTGGACACAACAATTGCTGGTTGGCGCACTGAACTAGCCCTGATCCCGGATACCACAGTACATTTCATCCCACCGCGCGAGGCCCGTTTTGCGCTCACCGCGCCACGTTTTCAGTTCGGCAATCAGGATCCAGCCAACGCCATAGACACAGTTACGATTGGACCAGACGATCAGGAAGGTACTGTCGGTGTGAGGATTTCACGATACCTGGGAGGCGTAGACCTGCAACTGGTGGCGGTATCGGGACTGGACTTTGAACCCTATGCACAAACACCAAGCGAAGCTAACCTTCCTGTTCAGCCTGGCGGCCCACCTTTCCTGGTGTTAAGTAATTCGCGCCGGGAGGTGTATGGCTTTGCCGCTCAAACGTCTTTTTCTCAAGCGGTATTTCGACTCGAAGCTTCATACATTGATGATCGAACGTTTAACCTGCGAACACCAACAACGTTAACCCATGTAACACTGGACCAGTGGCGCGCTGCTGTAGGTTTTGACATAAATGGACCGTTGGATACGTTCATCAACGTACAGTATCTATACGACCACGTCATAGACGCCCCGGACACACTAACCAGGCCTGAGACGGAGCAGATTCTCACCACTTTCATACGTAGAACATTTGCCTACGACACGCTCAAGTATGAACTGCGTTACTACGCTTCGTTAGAGGACAAAGACTCCATGATTTCAAACCGATTCGAATATCAGGTGAACGACAACCTGCTTTTGCGTCTCGCCGTTGACAACTTCCGAGGCACGCAGAAAGGAAATTTTGGTCAGTTCGACACACGTGACCAGGTATCCATCACCTGGCAATGGACCATCTAGATATGAACAACCAGAACACTGGCCACGAGCCGTTGAACCATCAGCACAATTCCATCATTGAGCGACTGATGCCAGGGGCGGGTATGAGTGTATATCGGGACACCGATAACCGCGCCCGCCGGAAACGCTTGAATCACCAACTTTACCGTGTACTGTCCTTCATGAGTGCAGCAATTCGTTCTCGAGCAGATGCCCACAAACGTTCTACAGAACGCGCAGAAATGCCCAACGCTTCAGAGGTTTCCGCGGTGGTGAAACCGGCAAAATAGCGACATTCGAAAACACGTGCCAACTGCGCGTCGTCACCCTCAAGATGTTCCAGAAGCTGATCTACCTGTAGCAGGAACTCGGCCTCCTCATGAGCAGGATCAGCAATTTCTGCATCTGTGAAAGTGTGTTCGCTGCCACTGCGCTTTTGCGCTGTGACATAACGTACTTCGTCAACGATGACCTGGCGCATGATCGAAGCGGCAAGCGCAAAAAAATGCTGCCTGTCTTCGAGATTTAACTCGCCACCGGAGAGCAGCTTGAGGAAGGTTTCATTGACCAGCATTGTTGCGCTCAGGCCACCGTCACCCCGGGATCGACGCTGCGCCATCAACTTGAGCTGCGGGTAAATCAACTCTGCAAGTGAATCAAAAGCGCCTGCATCACCCTGCTTGTATCGTTTGAGCAGCAGGGTAACTTCACTGGCCATCAGCCAGACGCCTTACCAGCAGCCTGGGTGGCCGCAAAAACAAGTTCCGCAACCAGAGGTTTACCCGCGCGAACTTCCTCAACTGTCAGGCCATCCAACTCGTGTGGAAAAACCAGCCAGCGGTTGGTTTCATGCACATAATAGTCAGGACTTAAGGCGGTGACATTCTTCTCCGGTTTAAACCAGACGGTGGCAATCCGGATATCTTTTGGCAGGTTGCGTCGAGTCAGGCGCTCCAGTTCCGCGATAATCGCTTCAATGCTACGTCCACGATCAAAAACATCGTCCACAATCAGCACAGAATTATCATAATTCAGGTTTTCCAACAGGTAACCCAGATTGTGCACCTGAACCTGATTGTCAGTTTTATCGATACCCTGATAGTAAGAAGTACGGATCGCGATATGATCTGTGTCATTTCCAGCGTATTTCATCAATTCCTGAACGGCTATGCCGACAGGCGTACCACCTCGCCATACAGCCACTATGAAATCTGGACGAAAACCGGACTCTATGACTTTAAGCGCCAGGGCAAAAGAATCACGCAGTAACTCGTCTGCATTGATATAGATCTTCTCACTGTGTTCTGGGTTTATTGTGTCAGACATTTTTCTTATTTTTCTTTTTATCCGATGATAGCTGGCGTAACCGGCAATGCAGCCATGGCGCTGGTCTAAAAGCCCAGCGCTTTAGCGTAACGATCACGATGATAGGCCTGGTTACCAAAGGCGGTTTCCAGAACGCGTGCCCGTTTCAGGTAAAAACCTGCATCAAACTCATCTGTCATACCTATACCGCCGTGAATCTGAATCAGCTGGTTAGACATGACATGAAGAAACTCCCCGACTCGGCATTTCGACAGAGAACAGACTTCTGCAAGGTTGTCCGCATTACTATCGATCGCCTCAAGTGCATGTTCCGCACATGAACGAGCCAGTTCCATAGCCGTGTACAACTCAGCAGCCCGATGACCCAGCGCCTGGAACGAGCCAATGACGCGTCCGAACTGTTCACGTGTTTTCAGGTATTCAAGCGTCATATCAAATGCCTGGGCGGCAGTGCCTAACATTTCAGCAGCAAGACCTGCGCTGGACCGATCAAGCACTGCTTGCAGATCTGCGTATCCAGCATCTACCTGCCCCAGCACACTGTCTGCTGAAACCGCCACATTGTTAAATTGCAGATGCGCGTGACCACGGCTGTCGACAGTGTGGATAGGAGCACGGCCTAACCCAGCAGCATCCGCAGCGACCAGGAAGAGAGTTATGCCCGTTTCATCACCGGCGGTGCCGGATGTGCGCGCAGCAACAATAAAAGTTGTTGCCGCCATGCCTTCCATGACAAAAGTTTTTTCACCCTGCAAAGTAAAGCCGCCGTCTGTCGCAGTAGCCTGCAACGCCGTTTGCGCTGGCGCGTGTCGCGCCGTTTCATCAACCGCGAGACTCAAAATTTCACTGCCATCAACAACCTTCGGCAACAACGCCTGCTTCTGCTGATCATTGCCAGCCAACAGAACTGCTGAGGTACCGACAAGGGCTGAGGCGAATAACGGCGAAGCTGTCAGCTGACGTCCCAGTTCTTCAAGGACAACACCGAAAGTAAGGTAGCCAAGGTCTGATCCGCCAAATTCTTCCGGTACCAGAATACCGGTCCAACCCATTTCCACCATCGCATCCCAGGTGGTCGGGGTGTACTTCAGCTCGACGCCGCTGTCTCGCATCTGTCTGAATTTAAGTACCGGAGACTGTTCTGTAACCCAGGATTTAGCCTGGTCTCTGAGCATACTTTGCTCTTCTGTTAATGCTGCCATCTGCTTAACCCTTCTGTGTGGTTTCGGGAAGACCGAGAATGTTTTTCGAAATGATGTTGTTCTGCACTTCGTATGATCCGCCATAAATGGATATCGCCTTACCAGACAGCCATTCGCGAACGTTGTTTAACTCATTTGAAGTGAAATGATCGCCTTCCCAGCCAATTCCCTGGTTACCCATTATTTCCATGGTCAGCTCAGATTTTGTCTGCGCGACTTTTGTTGCTGAGTTTTTCAGGATAGAAGCTGCTGCACTTACCTTAGGATTACCACGCGCTTCTGCTGTGATGCGTGCAACGGTTAAACCGTGCGCCTGAGCGTCCATCAGATGATTAGCGATACGCGTGCGCAGATCAGCATCAGCCAGGCGGCCTTCACCATCCGTGCCGACATATTTTTTCGCCACTTCCTGCAAAGCATCTGCTTTGTTGGCGGGTGCACCGCGGGCGCTGGTCTGGCTCTGGCGCTCATGTTGCAGCAGACGTTTGACCACACTCCAGCCATCATTCAGATCACCCAGCAGGTCAGCTTTTTCCGCACGAGCATCACTGAAAAACGTTTCACAGAATGGCGAGGCACCTGCAATCAGACGAATCGGCTTGGTTTGCACCCCTTCCTGGTCCATGGGCAGCATCACAAAACTGATGCCGTCACGCTTTTTCGCAGTCGAATCAGTCCGTACCAGCGCACCACACCACTGAGAAATATCTGCACCTGAAGTCCAGATTTTCTGGCCATTAAGAACAAAATAGTCCCCTTCATCAACGGCTTTAGTGGACAGCGAAGCCAGGTCTGATCCTGCGTTAGGTTCAGACAGACCAAGGCACCAGCGCACTTCACCACTGGCAATTCCCGGCAGATGCTTCTGTTTCTGCTCATCTGTACCGTATTCAAGCACCGTTGGGCCAACCATGGTGACACCCATGCCCGCCAGTAAGGGTATCGGGTTCATTGCGCCAATCTTGCCCATTTCCTGAGCGATCACACGCGCTTCGGGCTGGCTTAATGCTGCACCGCCATATTCTTTTGGCCAGGTTGGAGCGCCCCAACCCTGTTCAGCCAATTTCTGACGCCACGCTTCTAACTGCTGCGCCATTTCCGGGTCAGAAATTCGCTCGTATCCAAGCATTTTATTCGCCAGGGATGCGGGAAAATTATCCGCAAGCCACGCCCGTGTTGATTCGCGAAATTGCGTCAGATCAGTATCTGTCATGATGCTTATGCCTCTTTCCTAAGTGTCAAATAGCAAACCGCTAATAGTAACACCGATCAATCGTTGCTCTAAATTATCCGGAGAAGAAAAAGTAGAAAAACGCCTTATTACTAAATTTGTCGATATGTTTCACAAATGTTACCGTGCGCGCGATCGCGGATTTGCAACATCTGGGAAGTTTCGGCTTGTTGGGGGCCGGACAGTTGCACTTACTTAAAATAGAAAGAGAGACAAAACTATGCGCAAGTCGCTAAGTATGATCCTGGCCATGACGGCCACCACCTGGGCAATGCCCGGCATCGCGCAAGACAATGGATTGCGCCCCATCGAAGAAGTAGTTGTGATTGGCTCACGCTCCCGTGAAGGACGTACTAATCTGGAAACTGCTGTGCCTATAGACGTTTTCAACGCTGAACAATTGACCAGTACCGGTCGCCTGGAACTGAATCAGGCACTCGCCGCCGCGGTCCCTTCATTTAACTTTAACCAGACGTCGATCAATGACGGTACGGATATTGTGCGACCGGCAACTTTGCGCGGCCTGCAGCCTGACCAGACCCTGGTTCTTTTAAACGGCAAACGCCGCCATAGCTCTTCGCTGGTCAACATCAACGGCTCGGTGGGCCGTGGCTCCGCCGCTGTAGACATGAATGCTATCCCAATCAGCGCCATCCGCGCGGTCGAAGTATTGCGTGACGGCGCATCCGCCCAATACGGTTCCGATGCTATTGCGGGTGTACTCAACGTGCGCCTGAAACAGGATCGCGAAGGTGGTGGTATCGACGGGTTTTTCGGACAGTACTCGACAGAAATTAATGCCGCGGACCGCAATGCCAGCGACGGCGAAACTCTGAAAGTATCGGGGTGGAAAGGCCTGCCGCTGGGTGAAGAAGGCTATCTGACAGTTGCTGCGGAGTACAAAGATCGTGAACCGAGCAACCGCGCGGGTCTCGACCCTCGTAACCAGTATCCCGAGACGCCTTTAAGTTCGGGCATTCAGGATCCTCGCAACAATACGTTCAACCGACTGAACCACCGCTATGGCAACGGCAATGCTGAAGATTTCAGCTTCTTTGCAAATGCGGGCCTGCCTATCAGCGAAACAGCTGAACTCTACGCTTTTGGTGGTTATCAGGACCGTGAAGCTGACTCTCCCGGTTTCTACCGCCGTGCAGGCGATGCAACTGTGGACTTCCGCAGTTCACCACGAAACCTTACTGAGATTTATCCTAACGGCTTCCTGCCTACCATCATCGGCGACGTCACAGACATCAGTCTGGCAGGCGGCATCCGCGGTAACTTTGGCGAATGGGATTACGATGCCAGCATCACCTTTGGTAACAACGAACTGGAATACTCTGTTGTAGACAGTATAAATGCATCGTTAGGGCCAGCTGTCACGCAGACCAAATTTGATGCCGGTGCGCTGGAGTACCAGCAGATAGTAGTGAACGCAGACATCACCAGAGACTTTGACAATTTGCTGCCCGGTATTGTCACACTGTCTTTTGGTACTGAGTTCCGCGAAGAAAACTTCGAGATCTCTGCAGGTGAACCTAACTCCTACATCCAGGGTGGTTATCGTGGCTTGCTGGGAGTCAACTTCACCGCAGCTCAGGATCCCGAGGGTGACGGCGTTGCTTTTGCTGGCGGCAGTCAGGTGTTTGCGGGCTTCACCCCCCAATCAGAAGTTGACGAAGATCGCGACGCGGTCTCGCTGTATGTTGACGTGGAGTGGACGCCCAGCGATCAGTTACTGTTTGGCGCTGCCCTTCGCTATGAAGACTATTCAGACTTTGGCGACGAATTGACCGGCAAGATTGTCGCACGTTATGACATCAACGAGAGTTTTGCTATCCGCGGCGGCTTCTCTACTGGCTTCAGAGCCCCTTCTCTACAGCAGCAGTTTTTCACTGCCAGCTCAACCAACTTCATTGACGGCGTGCCGTTCGAAATTGGTACCTTCCCTGCAGAATCTGCAGCGGCAGTTGCTCTGGGTGGTCAATCTCTGGATGCAGAAACTTCAGAGAGTATATCAGCAGGTTTCGTCTGGAGAACGGCGACAAACTTCTACCTCACCGTTGATTTTTATCAGATCGAAATCGAAGACCAGATCTTCCTTACGGAGAACCTGGGCGGCACCGAGGTTGAAGCTGTACTCGCAGCAGCGGGTGTTACCGGCGTTAGCCGCGTGCGTTTCTTCCAGAACGGCATTGAAACCAAAACCGCGGGGGTCGATATCGTGGCACGCTATGACGTTGACACGAACGACATGGGTTCCTTTGAATTCAGCGCTGGCATGAACTTTTCCGACGTAGAAGTTGAGAAAGTGCCTGTCAATACTGTCATTCCTTCATTGACCCTGTTCTCCAGAGATAATCGACTGACTTTTGAAGAGAGTGCTCCGCAGGACAAGATCATCTTGACCATGGACTGGCGTTACAAAGCTGCCGATGTCAATGTTCGAGCGACCCGCTATGGTGAGGTCATTGATCCGTCTAACAATCCAGCAAACGATTTTACGCTTGATGCGGAGTGGATTGTTGACCTGTCGATGAATCTGGCAGCGACTGACAACATCAATATCGGTATCGGTGTAGACAACGTCTTTGATCAATACCCAACCGAGACCCCTGCTGGCCAGAGTTTCAATGGGATCTTCCCCTACTCTACACGTTCACCATTCGGCTTTGCCGGACGTTTTGCGTACCTGCGTGCAGGCTTTGAGTGGTAAATACCCATCGAGGCTATCGAGCTTCGCACAAAAAAAGGGGCACAATTTCGTGCCCCTTTTTTAAACCCTTAAAGATCAGGTTATTGGCCTTGCCCCATGGAAAAACCGGGTTGGCCATCAAAATTGTAAAGGTGTTCAGTTTTCACAAATTCGATACCTGCCAGATCCAGGCTATTGAGCAAGTTCAGCACCTGACGATTGTCTAACTCCCCAACATGATCAGCTTCAGCCTTAAAGCGACAGCGCCAGTGATCTGTGCAGTAGGTTTCAGGGGCGCCCTGGGGCCACACCTGCACACCACGGTTGGTAATCATCATCAACTCCAGCGGCGCAGCATCCACCCGCTTGATCTGTTCAGCTAATTCCTGCGGCGCTAGACGAGCCTGCACAAACACATCTACGCCAACCAGCTCCTGCTCAGGTTGATGTGCTGGTTTGGCCGGTGTCACGTCAAGGCGTTTACGCGGATAGTGTGCCTCCCCTAAGGTAGTCGATGTTTTGCCAAGGCGTTCAATCACCGCTGAAGCAAAATCGTCGGTACCTACACACTGGTAGCCTTTGCCAGCCTGGTAGATATCTTTTGTATGTATCCCGTCTTCGATCGTGCACAGCCAGGCATTATGAATACGTTCTGCATAATCACCCAGTCCGAGGTGCGCCAGCATTTTTACTGAAGAAATGAGAAGGCCAGACGGGTTAGCGATATTCTGACCAGCAATATCAGGCGCGGAACCGTGAATCGCTTCAAAGACACTGATCGACTCGCCAATGTTGGCGGAAGGTGCCATACCTACAGAGCCTGCAACTTCCGCTGCAATATCGGAGAGGATATCGCCGTACAGGTTAGGCGTAACAATCACATCAAACGACGCAGGGTCGCTGGCGACCCGAGCCATTCCAATGTCGACAATCATGTGATCCGCCTGCACCTCCGGATATTCCTTTGCAACCTCATCAAACACCTCATGGAATAACCCATCCGTTAACTTCATGATGTTGTCTTTGGTCATACAGGTCAGGCGCTTACGTTTGCGCGTCATGACAAACTCAAAAGCATAACGCACGATGCGTTCACAACCTGGCCGCGAAACAAGCTTCAAACACTGCACTACATCCTGCGTCTGACGATGTTCTATTCCCGCATACAGGTCTTCTTCGTTTTCTCTGATAATGACAAGATCAACATCTGGATGGTGTGAGGCAACGTAAGGGGTATAAGACCGAACAGGGCGTACATTCGCAAACAGACCCAGGCTTTTCCGCAGAGTCACATTCAGAGACTTCATGCCCGATCCCTGGGGTGTCGTCATCGGCCCTTTCAGCAGGACACCACTGTCGCGAATCGACTGCCAGCTGGCTTCGGTTACACCAGCGCTCAGACCCTGCTCCCAGACTTTCAATCCCATGTCGATCGTATTGAACTGCAGCGGAACTTTGGCCGCTTGCAGGATGCGCAAAGTGGCCTGGGTGATTTCCGGACCGACACCATCTCCCGGGGCAACGCTGACCTGTTGAACAATTTCCCCTTGCACCTGCGGGCTCATCTCGCTTACCTCTGTCGTTACCATCGAGCCGGCCTGGTGTGGCAACTGTTTTTTTAACGCAATAGACATCCGGCTTATCCCTTTTCTTTTTTTAGCAGGGTGAAGCCTATGCACAACAAAGCATCGAAAAAAGTCGACAAAGGCTCAGTGACACCTCGGTTTAACTGATCTTTGCATTTCAAGCGTATCTGTCAGTTTTGTGAAGCCGTTCACAGATCCCAGGTGAACAGAGTCCTAGTCTGATGGAAAGCTAAAGTAGGGAAACTTAAGGAGGGTCAAAGCATGCAGCTTAATGACACACCACTCGCCAGCCGCATGGAAGGACGCCTGTTCGCTCTGGAAGGGCGCCTGTATCTTGTCGTTGAAGTGAATACGGATACCCAGACTGCCCGGGTCAGCTGTCGCGCAAACGGAAAACATCGTGTTTTCGACATGCCTGTAGCGGAAGTTGCAGTACGACTCAGCAGTAATGCACATATCGAACTGGATAGTCTTAATGAGGACACCACCAGTCAGCGCATTACACAGAAGTCTGATGGCTGGTATTTTCGCGCCCGGGAGGGACTACAAGGACCGTTTGCATGCCAGTCTGAAGCACAAGATTGCATGAAAGGCTATATTGTGGCCAGTCAGAGCTGATTTGTTAGCGACCGGTTCGGTTGCCATCAGTCAACCAGCCATCAGGAAGGGGGATAAATTTGTCATCATCCACCACTTCGGGAAAATGATTGTCTCGCCAGTCTCGTTTCGCCTGTTCAATACGCTCGGTTGAACTGGATACAAAATTCCACCAGATAGGGCGCTCGGCAGGGCCACCCCTGAGCCTGCGGGAAGCTGACAATCCAGATGCAGCGTGCTGCTGTAGGTTGTGACCGGTGAGCGCTGGCAGAACTCGACGGACGGTGAAACCACCAAGGTCTTTTTCGCGTGACGTAATACTCAGTGCAATACTTACCACGCAGCTGCTGCAGACAGGTTCCAGCGCATCTTCGTAACTCAGACCACGTGCTCGCCTGTTGCCAGCATTGGCGCTGCATCTAAGGTCTGTGCATCCATCATAGTGGCAACACGCATTAACGCAGCGACAATCTGGTGTTGTTCCCAGCCTGCTAACTCGCTGAACCGCTCAACAAACTCTTCCTGCAGCGGTTGCGGTGCTGATGCACGCAGGCGTGCACCTTTCGCTGTCAGAAAAACGTCAACCCGACGCTTGTCCTGCTTGCTGCGTTTGCGGATCACCAGACCGTTAGCCTCTAGCCGATTCAGAATATTTGTTACCGTCGCCTGGGAAAGGCTGACCTGCCGTCCGATTTCAGCAAGGGACTGGTCGCCATACTTTTCGATTGCATTCATCACCACCAGCTGGGGTGTCGTGAGACCGGTATCTTTACCTAGGCGACGAGAATGCAGGTCTGTTGCGCGAATAATTCGCCGCAGCGCAACCAGGACTTCATCTGTTAATTCGTTCATGACTTCATTGATCAATTGGTAGCGCTTTCTAGCACGCAAAGTGGCGTCAGGTAAATGAGCAATTCATTGATGAAGATAGAGGCGTATTGCTAAGGGAAGTTACGGATTCACTTCACGGTGCGCTCTGATTCAAGCTGTACTTATTAACTGCGACTTCGAGGCCTTAATGGAAAGCCCTGTAAAAGTACACTTTCATTGTAATCCACAGGGGTGCATCTCTCTGACTATACAATGCCCAACATGCAACGAGCAGCAGGATCTGCCGATCGCGGAAGTAGACAGTGGTATCGGTTTCATCTGTAAGTGCGGCGAAGACTTCCCAATCCACGCTGAAGCACTGAAACCGGTGGCACGCGAACTGGACGAACTGCACCACTTGATCCAGCGCTCTATCGTTTTGCCAATCTGAAAGTTATCTAAACTCTCGCGAACTTCAAAATTACGCGTTTCAGTTATCGCTTAACGACATCGCGCATATTCCGATACATTTCCGCAAGCTCATGTGCTACGGCTCGTGAAGACTCCACGGATTCGTGAGACAGATCCTCCATCTTCTGCTCAAGGCGATTCCATTTGATTTCGGCAGCATCCCAATGGTCACGAAACTCCATGTTTGAAAGCTTGAGTTTCAAGCGCAACTCATCGCGCTCTGTTTTAAGCTTCTGAACGTATTCTTTTAACGTTTGTTTAGTGTCAGTCATGTTCGATCACCGGATTGTTAAAGCTCAATAATCGAATCACAGGCATCATTTAGCTATCCGTAGTTCCACTATGAGACACAGGGAAGTACGCACTTCTCCGATTGGATTTTTGTAAGGACAGCAACCATTATCCTATCTATGGGACTATGGGAGCCTCTGCATTGACCAGAACCGAAATTGAAATGAAATACCTTGTCCGTCACGGCAAGAATGGCAAGCTGGTGCAAAACAAGCTGGCACGTCGATTGCGAGAATTCGGTTTTACCGTCAAACGCCAGGACACCTTGCGGTTTGAAGACACGTATTACGACACCTCAAACCATGACCTGGAGAAGGCAGGATGGTCTTTGCGGATAAGAAACACTGCGGGCCAGCAGGTAGTGACAATGAAATCAGCCTTTCAAACAGATGCGCCGTTTACCCGGACAGAAATAGAACACACCTACGCCAATCCTGATTCGAGCAACCCATCATCAATCAGCCTTTTGCCAGACAGCGGTATCAGCACCCTGCTGGAGTCTTTAGAATCACCGCAGGCCAGCTTGCTTCCTGTTTATCAACAGCAGACGCAGCGCAAACGCTTTCAGATCAGACATCCCAGCAACAAGCGCACCTGTATCGAGTGGGCGGTAGATACCGTCAGCAGCAACCTGCTGCCCGACAATTATGTTGAATTCGAATTCGAACTGTTAGATGGACATGAAAGCCTGTTGCAACACCTCAACTTAATTGCTCAAGCGCAAAAGCACCTGGCCCCCTCCAGAATGAGCAAACTACAAAGGGGACTGTATGCGCCCTGCCCAGACAGGCAACCAGGACTCATGCAGAGTCAAAGCCCCGCACACGCGCAAAGGAGGTGGCACACGCAGGCGAAAATCACCCTGCAGAGTTGTTTAGATTCGCTGATTGCCTGCGAACCTTTTGCGTTCGAAGCCATTCACCCGGAAGGCGTACATCAACTGCGCATCGCGACACGCAGAGCCCGCGCAGCCCTTAACCTTTTCAATGAAGTCATCTCGCCCGTAAGCGCAGGCACGCTGCAGCGCGAGCTTAAATACCTGACCCAAGCGTTAGGTAAAGTACGCGACCTCGACGTACATGGTACTCAGGTGGCAGCAAACCTCGCAAAGAAGAAATGGCGGAAGTATGGAAAATACCTAGACAGGCAACAGGTCAGACGGCAACGTCAGTTACAACGTGCTCTTACAGAACACTTTGCCAACATACGCCATCATCTGGAAGAAGGCATTCGACAGATTCATTGTGACGACATAAACAGTTCACGCACAGTAGAGCAACATCTCACACAGGTATTACCGCCGACAATTAGCAGAATTCTCAATGCCGGCGCTAATCTCAGCACCCAAGCGAGCGCGGACAAAATTCATGAATTCAGAATCGCTCTGAAAACACTGCGTTACCAGCTGGAGACGTTCGCCGACATCAACAACAATCTACATCAGCTCACCAATACGGCCAAAGATCTGCAATCTTTACTCGGCGATCATCAGGATTGCCAGCTCGCCAGGTCAGTGGTTGAGAAATTCACTGCGTCCCAGGCTGGTCAACTTTTTTCCGGACTGGAAAAGTTTTATCAGAAAAAGGGTAAGCAAGCCCGGAAGACCCGTGCAAAGCTGGAGAAGAAATGGCCAGATTTTGCGCAAAACTGCCAACCTTTTCAGGTCTCACCGCACAACGCTACGGGATTCTCCCAATAGGCGACCACAGGCATCTTCGCCTAATCTTGACGGACTAATAATTATTGTTAGATTAATTGATGTATAAAAACATACTTATTGACTTGCAAGACCTCGAAGACCCCAGTCCGACTCTAAGCAAAGCAACCGCGCTGTGTAAAATGGAGCCAGCAAAGGCTCGTATTCATGTGGTAAGGGTTGTTTACGAGAGTCTGGCAGACCTCAAGAGTAAATATATTGACGATTCAATAGAGCTTAAGAAATTTGTGCTTGAGGCAGAAGAGCCGCTGCTGGAAGATGCTGTGAGACAAGCCGATCTATCCGATTACCAAATTGAATGCATGACTGCATGGCACAAACACATATGGGAAGGTGTCATCCACACCGCTGATGCGGAGCGCCCTGACTTAATCCTGAAGCCTCGCAACGATGACACAACGAGACTTTTCCCTCATCCGCCGGAAGATTGGAACCTGATCCGTCACGCAAAGGTGCCGGTACTGCTGACCCGCTCCAAAATCTGGCCGATAAACCCCACAATTCTGGCCGCCGTTGACGTTTTTGACGATGCACACGCAGACTTGAACCGTAATGTATTGATCCATGCGGACAGATTAACCCAGGCGCTGGGTGGCAAGTTACACATCGCCAGCGTTTTTCCAATACTCGGTGTGTGGATAAACGAGATGGCGATCATAAAAGATTACGACCGTCTTCACGACGAAATGGCAGATGAAAGCCGGGGGGCAATCAACACCCTGTGCCGTGAACTTGATATTAAAGACTACAGCATTCATGCCAAAGAAGGTGTGGCCGATGTTGCCATTGAGCAGCTGGTGAAATCTACCAAAGCCTGTGTGCTGGTGATGGGTACCAAAGCCAGAGTGGGCTTGTCTGGCTACCTTATCGGCAATACTGCTGAAAAAATCCTCAGCCGCGTTGATACAGATGTCATGACAATACCTATGAGTTCTGAATCAGATACGTAAACTCCACGCTAACCTACCCGCCACCCTGGCTACCGGTTCGTGTTTTTCAACAACCAAAAAATTCAGGGCCTGATAAACAAGCCCTGAATTACCTCAGCCTGGACTGCACCGATCAGCATTGCCCCATCAGGCTACTTTAACTTCTATAGCAGGTTTCGGCTTGCTCACTTCGGTCTTTGGCACATGCACCCGCAGAACACCCTTACGACAGTCGGCCTTTATCTTGCTGGTATCAACGTTGTCTGGCAGTGAAAAAGCTCGATAAAACTTGCCATAAAAACTTTCGACCCGGTGCACCGTTTCATCCTTTTCTTCTTCGCGATGTTTGCGCTCACCTTCAATCACCAGCCTGCCATTGTCTACAGTGACGTGGATGTCCGATTTCTCTACATCCGGCAGATCGGCTTTAATCAGATATTCTGACTTTGTTTCGCTGAAGTCGGCACTCGGCGCCCACTGCTCTCTACCATTTCCATTTTCATCAAACAGTGCTGGAAAGCGGTTACCGAAAAAGCGCGAATAGCGACTGAACAGATCATCTACATCCTGCATTGGACTCCATGGCTTCAGTTGCATAACCCATCTCCTTAATTAACAGTTGATTTGATAGTCACCAGATTATGGACAGCATCAGGTCAGCGCTATTCGTTGTTCCCCCAATTATTTTGTGGCAACTACAAGAAGCAGGCGGCACATTTAAACTCATATCTGAGAAACAACGGGCGCGTACATCGGCCGCTGTGATTCAAGCCAGATCCGAACCAGTTCTGCCAGAGTGCGTACACGAAGCTTTTTCATTATCTGCGCTCGATGAACTTCTACTGTTCTCTCGCTGATACCTAAATCATACGCGATGGCCTTGTTGGCCTGACCCGCTGCAACGCGTTCAAACACCTGCGCTTCGCGGTCAGACAATGTATCGATTCTTTTAATCAGCTCGCGGTGATCGCCAAGCTGTTTTCTAGTGCTGTTCTCATTTGCCAGCGCCGCGTGGATTCGATCTAACAGTTCCTGTTCATGGTAAGGCTTAGTAATGAAATCAAGCGCACCCAGACGCATCGCTTTTACTGCCATGTTTATATCACCGTGCCCGGTAATAAAAATAATTGGCAACAGAACATTGCGCTCCCGCAGTTCAGTCTGCAGCTCAAGACCACTCATACCCGGCATGCGAATATCTAGTACCAGGCAGCCGCCGGGTATTTCATCCACCTCTTGCAGAAAGTCTTTAGCATTAGCATACAACCTGTATTCCAAGCCGACGGAATCCAACAACATGCTCAGCGAATCTCGCACGCCCGGATCATCGTCAACAACAACCACTATTTGCTCTTTGTTCATGCCTGCTCTCTCGCTTTTCATCACATTTCAGTTTTTATCAGTGGGTATGGGTTGACGAAGCCCCGAGGCTTGCCGGCTGGTTATTGGCAACATCAGGTAAAATGTTGCACCGTTATTTTCGTTATTTCTGTACCCCAGCTGCCCCCCATGAGAAGTCACAATGGCGCGACTGGTGGTCAAGCCCAAACCAAGCCGCTCTTGTTTAATGGTGGTAAAGGGTTGGAACAGCTCATCTGGTTCGACGTCGCCAATTCCTGCACCGCTATCAATGATCTCTATTTGGACGGTGTTGTCACGAACAAGCTCAACAGACAATTTGATTTGCGCATCAGTGGAATCCTCACGCATGGCCTCCATCGCGTTCCGCAATAAGTTCAGCAGAACCTGCAGGAGTGCAATTCGCTCACCCCATACGTAGATGGGCTGTGGAGCAGGCTGCAACTGCAGCGTGATACCCCGCATCCGCGCCTGGGCATCTGCGAGGCTTTTTGCCTCTGCTATCAGATCATTACAGTCTATAAGTTCGTTTTCGCCAACCCGCTCTGACGCAAAATCACGAATCCTCTGCACTACTGTTCCCGCTCGCCTTATTTCACTGATAATTTTTGTCAGCGCTTCACCTAACCTCTCGGGTCTGGGATTTTCCGGGTCAAGAAACCTCAGGGCTGATTGCGCATAGGTAGATACGGCGGTAAGAGGCTGATTTATTTCATGAGCTACTCCAGCCATCATCTCGCCAAGAATACTGAGCCTGTCAACGTGCGACATCTGCTCTTGCTGTAACTGCAACTGTTCCTGACTGGTTACTCTCTCAGTGATATTGCTGATGAATCCTTCAACCACCACACTCCCATCTTTGGACTGGGTAGTTCCACCTCGCTCTGAAACCCAAACCAGCGTGCCTGCCTGGCTGACAATTCGGTATTGCAGTTCAAAAGGTTGACCCGCATCGATCGCCTGCTGACGATCCTGCTGGACCTGTGCTCGGTCGGAAGAGTAAATCAGATCAACCCAGGCAGGTTCTCCTGCTAATAGATCTGTACCCTGGTAGCCACAAAGCGCGTGCGCTCCATCGCTGACAAATTGCATAGCCGAATCCAGATTCCCAACACAGCGGTAAGCCATTCCTGGAAAGTTCGCCAGCAGAGAAAAGACATCTCTGGCTCGCGGGTTGGACGTTAAAGCTTCTTCTGCCAAACCTCTTTACCGATATCACGCATTTGGTAGGTCAGCATAAGAGTCCTGCCGGATTTCATACATACGCAATTCCCGCTGCTGGAGATGGGAATCTCCGCAGATCGATACCCCACTTGTCCGGCGATCAAAACAACAGTAATGACAATGTCAGCAGTGCGCTGCCTGCAAGTACAAACGCCGTGGCACGCAGCACACCGGCTGATGTTATCCAGGCAAGACCGGCTTTGAACAGACTGTTGGATGCCGCTGCGATCACAATCGCATCAACCAGATTTTCAACCACTACTCCTGAGGCATCTGCACGCCCCGCAAGTGACAGCGATATGGCATCAACATCCGTCATGCCACTCAGTGCGGCCAACAGAAATAATCCGAAACTGCCCCCCCAGGATTCTACAAAAGGCACGGCAATGAACATAACAGCGAGTAACAGCGCAAAGCCAAAGGCTGTGCCTAACGCCAGCGGATTGGTCAGTTTTAATGCAGACCTGGTGGTTTGCTGCGCAATCAAACGGTACTGTATTATCCCCGCTACAAACGGCACCAGCAGCAGCGGCCAGATTGACCAGGCCAGTGGCCATACCAGTACCGGTGACATCAACCCAACGACTACCAGCAGCCTTGGCGCCATAACCGCGCACGCCAGACTGACGCCAGCATTCAGCTCGTGATCAGCTGATGGATTATGCCGAGCGAGGCGCGCAAAACTTAAGGTCACCGCTGTCGACGCAGTCAGCCCACCCAGTAGCGCTGCAAGCAGCATACCTTTACGATGCCCCAACAGCTGCAGACTGAAATACCCCAGATACGAGATTGCAGAAATCAATAACGTCAAATAACCAATGGTGCGCGGGTTGAAACCCTCCAGATTGAAGACAGCATGATTTGGCAAAAGAGGCACAATCAATACCGCCAGCAGAAGTAGTTGCAAGGTGGCCAGCAGTTCTGCCTGATTGAGCGCGGCAACGGCATTATGGATGGGAGTTTTTAATCCCAGTATCAGGGCGACAGTAGCGGAAACACCTGCAGCAGCCAGCCAGTACCCAGCCCCTGCAACCACGCCCAGAACAAAAACAATCAGCAACGCAAACTCTGTGGTCATACCCGCATCACCGCCCCGCCAGACTTCCAGGGCGTAGGCAACCACTATGAACAAAGCCACTGCAAGAAACCCGGGAATCACCAGATCAAATATATGCGTGACCTGCAGCCATCCAACCAGGCCACCCAGCAACCCCGTCAGGGTAAAAGTACGAATACCGGCTGCGTTGGGTGTGGATGCGGAAATTCCGTGCCAGCCACGCTCCAGGCCAACAGCTAGGCCCACACCAGCGCCAATAAAAATACCCAGCAGCGCATGGGTATCAGGCAACAACTCAGGAACCATAAGTCAGTGTTTCAGTTCAAACGTGGCTAACTCGGGTAACTCACTGGCAGACAACGTCTCTCGTTCAAGCAGCTGCTCAGCCGTACGTTCCAGATGCTGACGGTTTTCTTCCAGAATGAGGGTGGCATCGTCATAAGCCTGCTGTACGAGCTGGCGCACGGCATCATCAATCTTTGCTGATGTAGTTTCGCTATAGCTGCGGGGTGTAAAAGGCGTATCTCGCGGTTGAGAAAGAAAGGTAGAGTTTTCACCTTCATAGGCCACCTGCCCCAACGGTTTAACCATACCGTATCGCATCACCATGGTTCGAGCGATATTCGTGACTTGAGCAAGATCATCTGTTGCGCCGGTGGTCAATTCGTTAAAGACAAGCATCTCCGCCGCCCGACCACCCATCAACACCGCCATCTTCTGACACAATTCCCTTTCCGTCATAAGGTAACGATCTTCTGTAGGGCGCGCGATGTTGTAGCCCAATGCACCGATGCCCCGAGGGATAATCGAAATTTTGTGTACGGTTTCTACGCCTGGCAGCGCCAATCTGACCAGTGCATGTCCTGTCTCGTGATAAGCAACTACTTTGCGCTCATAGGGATTGAGCAGTCTGTTTTTCTTTTCCAGCCCAGCCACAATTCGCTCAATGGCTCGAGTAAAATCATCCAGGCTGACTTTCTCAGCGCCACGGCGAGTGGCAACAATCGCCGCTTCATTCACCAGATTTGCCAGATCCGCACCGCTGAAACCAGGCGTTAGCGAAGCTACTTCTGCCAGCGAGACATTTTCATCAAGTCGGATTTTGCGGACATGCACATGCAGAATGTCTACCCGGCCCTGTTTATCAGGCCGGTCGACCAAAACCTGCCGATCAAACCGACCTGCACGTAACAGTGCCGGGTCCAGTATTTCGGGTCGATTAGTCGCGGCGAGCAGCACGATACCCTGCTGTGGATCAAACCCGTCCAGTTCACTCAACAATTGGTTCAGTGTCTGTTCTTTCTCATCGTGCCCTCCCATCATGGGACCAGCCCCTCGTGCGCGACCTAACGCATCAAGCTCATCAATGAAAATGATGCAGGGTGCGCTGAGGCGGGCCTGGTTAAAGAGATCGCGGACTCTTGCTGCGCCAACACCAACAAACATCTCAACAAATTCAGAACCGCTGATGGAATAGAAAACCACACCAGCTTCACCAGCAACAGCTCGCGCCAGCAACGTTTTGCCCGTACCTGGCGGCCCCACCAACAACACACCTTTGGGTACATGGGCGCCCAGCCGGCCATAGCTGTTCGGGTCTTTCAGGAACGCAACAATTTCCTGCAGCTCCTGTTTGGCTTCATCAACGCCGGCAACGTCCGCAAAAGTCACCTGCGTATCGGTCTCCACGTAAACTTTAGCGTTACTTTTGCCAACGGACATCAATCCACCGAAGCCCTGTTTGTCTGTCATACGCCGGATAAACAACATCCAGATGCCGACAAAAACAACAGCGGGCAATACCCAGGACAACACCTGTGCCACCCAGTTGTTTTCAATCGCACCGGTAAATTCAACGTTGTACTGTGCCAGGTCTTCGGCAAATTGCGGATCAACACGCAAGGTTTCAATATACTGGTGACCTTCTGCGCTCGGCTCGCGGAGCGTACCGCGAATAGCGGTTGTCGAAATGCTGATACTCTCCAGCCGCCCTTCCTGCAGCAGGCTCTGGAAATCGCTGTAGGGGATTTTCTCAATCTGCTGATACGACTGCCACCAGCCTTGAATGAACAGGACCATCATCATGGTAACCACCACATACCAGAAATTTATGTGGGTTTTCTTATCTAGATCCATAACTAAAAACGCTAATCCAGCTCAGAGCGTACACTTAAGGAATCACAGGCGTGGCAGGCCCGATCCCTTCAACCTCAGACGCGGGATCATGTTTGTTCATAAGAGTGGCGACCCCTCGCTGCAGGGCTGGAATGAAATCCTCTGCCTCACCAACATCATCAGCCGGTGCATTATCTGGAGACGGGAAAAATAGTTTACGCAATCAAACTTCCTCAAGCCGAAACTCCGCAAGCATGCCAACAAATTGCATATCGACACATAGGGATAAGCCGCTATGGACTAAGGGTCATCCGAGCAGGGCGGAAGACCGTGGCACCAAGCATGGAAAACCAGAACGAGCCCCAATAGAAGGATAGTATTTCTAATTGCCGCATGTGCTTTATGTACGTATTCATGTACGTAGTGAACTGTGACCCACTCTAAGCTAGGATAAGCTTTCTTTCACGCCCTGCGAACACCCGGGCATCTGAGCAAAACTCGTCATGCGCGCACAGCCGTCAATTCCAACAGCGAACAACGCAGTCATAACCTTCGATACACGCGGTATCATTGAGTCAGTTAATCGCCAAGCTGAAACACTTTTCGGCTACACCACAGATGAGCTTGCCAATCAACACATCGGAATATTGCTACCAGCGGGTTATAGCGCCCTGGAAGACAACGTATCGCTGCCACCACTGGATCGACAACATCTGCCGATCCTGCAGCCGGGCATCCAGATCCTGGCTACACGTAAAGATCAGACGGTGTTGCTGATCAATATTAAATTCGACAAGGTTCTTTCGGATGAAGGGATAACTTTTCGGGCGATTATAGATGATCTGGCTACCCAGGCGATTATCCCGCAGAACCCTTTGGGTGTCCTGCAGCATTCAGATCAACAGATTGTCTTGTTCGACGCCAAGAGCCTGTTTTTTATCAGCGCAAGCTACGGCATATTGGCAAATCTACAGTACTCCATGGATGAGTTACGTACCCGAACACCGCTCGATATCTCAGTAAATCTGAGTGCGAGAGAATTTAAAAAGAACATTGCAGCAGCGGTGGACGGCGATCAATGTATCGAAATCGGACTTCGCCTGCGACGCAAAAACGACACCGAGTTTGAAGGTGTCATGCACCTGCAGCCAACACAACTAGGCAGCACCCCTGCGTGTATTGGCCTGATCCACAACCTCCAACGTGTGCAGCAGAGCCAGGCCGCACTTCCGTCGAGTTTTTCAGACAAACTCATTTCTACTATGCAGGGCATAGTTCTACTGCTAGATACAAAAGCAAGCATTCTGCGCTGTAACCCCTACTTCGAAAAGTTAAGTGGGTATAGCGCGGACGAGCTCGACGGTGTTGACTGGTTTGACACATTTATTGCGCCGGAACAACGTGCCGATATGCGCAGATATTTCAGTGAGGTGGTCAAATCAGGCGGCAACGACGGACATATCAACGATATCAGGCTGAAAGACGGGAGTATTCGACAGGTTCAATGGCACAGTAGTGTGCTGACGGACAGCAACGGGCACCACATGGGGCTGCTGTGCACCGGTTACGATGTCACTGCGCAACTGCAAAATACGACCGCCCTTGAACAAACTATTAGGACGACTGAACAGGCTACTCAGGGAAAGTCACGTTTCCTTGCTGCAGCCAGCCATGACTTACGCCAGCCATTACAATCGTTAGGTATGTATCTGGCAGTGTTGAATGCAAAAATTGATAACCCGATACTGCTGGACATTACAACAAAAATGGAGCAATCACTCACCACTATGCGTGAGTTGATGGAAGCCTTACTGGATATTTCACGCTTCGACAGCGGCGCAGTAAAAGCCGAAGTGCAGAGCTTTGAACTACAACCCCTGCTCGATAGAATCGTTACCGACAATATTCAACAGGCTCACCTCAAAGGCCTGCACCTGTCCACAGAACAACACAGCTTTGTCGTTAAAAGTGACCCAGGCTTGCTGGAACGTGTACTGGAAAATCTGGTTACCAATGCCGCCCGATATACCGAGACCGGTGAAGTGAAAATCTGCTGCACCGACACCAACGGCATCATCGATATATCCGTGTGCGACACCGGCATAGGCATTCCCGCCGAGCACCTTGAACACGTGTTTGATGAATATTTTCAGCTTAACAACGCCACCGGTAAAAAGAACAAAGGTCTGGGATTGGGCCTCGCCATTGTCCGGCATATCGCTGACCTGCTTGGTCACAAGTTGAAGATTTCGTCGGAAGTCGGTAAGGGCTCCAAATTCACCATCTCAGTACCTGTTGGTGAAATTGAGATGCAGCAGGGATCTGCTTTGCCTCATAACGAGTTAGAAAACAATTCACCTCTGGTTCTATTTGTCGACGACGACCCGAGCATAGTAGACGCGACCCTTATGCTGTTGGAGTCCGAACGGGTCAACGTGTTAACTGCAGGTGACGGTGATGCGGCACTTGCTCATATCATTAAGGGTGCACAGCCCGACATGTTGATCACAGATTTCCACCTGCCTGGCTATAATGGCATCGAACTCGTGAAGCGCCTGCGACAAAATCTGAACCGGGATTTGCCCGCCATATTAATGACTGGCGACACTTCAGCACAAGAAATAGTCCGCGCCCAGGTCAGCAACTGCAAACTCCTGCACAAACCGGTGAATACCAACGATCTGCTCGACTTGATACACGCGGCAACCCCCAACTGAATACACATAAAAAGTAAGCGCACTGAATATTCAGGTCTCACAGGGAGACAACTATCTTGCAACTATTGCCGATCCTTCAAGAAAAGACAGGTGCGGCGTAGAACGACCATCGCATACGATCATTTCGTAGTTGCCACAGAACCAGCTGGTGGATCACGGGATATCTGCGGTCGGTAACAGATATCTTCGGAAACCACTTATGTAATGCGCCTATCAAATTAGCAATGGTTAGGGTGGTTGCAGGAATTCAAGAAAAGGACTCGGATCAGTGGCAGAACTTGTTACTCAGGATCTGTTTCAAACAACAGACGTCTCATCACTATTGCAGGTTTCGACCGCTGAAGTGGCTCCACTGCAAAGCAGCATTGCTCAAGAGCGTGCGCTTGACGCCATCTCATTCAGCATTGGAATTAACTTCGACGGCTACAACCTTTACGCATTAGGCTCCCCCAAAACCGACAAACGCAAAACGATTACGAGCGCGATTAAGGCTGCGTCGACATCAGCGGAAAGGCCAAGCGACTTCTGCTACCTGGAAAATTTTGATGATCCGGGTCAACCGCTACTGATCGAACTGCCCAATAGCTGGGGTGTCGCATTCCGCAAGCACATGCAGGAATTCATAAACAATACCCAGATTATGGTTCCCGCTGCTTTCGAGTCAGAAGAATATCGTCAGGAGATGCAGGGTTTTGCACAGAACTTTCACAAGACTCAGACCCAGGATGCGCTTGAGCTGGAAAATGAAGCGCTCGAGCTGAACCTGGCGATGCTACCCACGCCGAATGGTTTTGTGTTTGCACCTATCAGCGATGGCAAAGTCATGGAACATGAGGATTTCCTCAAGCTGCCAGAAGAAGAGCGCCAGAAATATCAGCAGTCGATCAGTACGATGACGCAGAAACTGGTTGAGCGACTGCGCGACTACCCTTCGCATCAACAGACGTTATTGCAGGAGCAACGCAAACTTCGCAGAGACACCGCCCAGAAAGTCATCGCTCAGCAGCTTGAAACACTACGACAGCGCCATAAAGAGCACTATGCTGTGATGGTCTACCTTGACCGCTGCGAGCTCGAAATTCTCGATAACCTGGATAAGCTCCAATCTACAGGTGCGG
The DNA here is from genome assembly GCA_048571035.1 of Gammaproteobacteria bacterium. GTDB lineage: Bacteria > Pseudomonadota > Gammaproteobacteria > Pseudomonadales > Azotimanducaceae > UBA4421. The sequence continues at coordinate 4,108,396 of CP121329.1, read as the reverse complement.
ATAACTCTTTCAATCCCTTTACCGGCATGCAGAGCCCGGACAACTTCTTCAAACGCTTCGAAGTCAACCTGTTAGTCGACAGCAGTGACCAGCAAGGCATCCCTGTTATCTATGAAAGTAACCCGAGCCTGGAGAACCTTGTCGGTAAACTGGAACACCGTATAGAGTACGGCAATCTGGTCACCGATTTCAGTCAGATCCGAGCAGGCGCCCTGCATCGCGCTAACGGTGGCTATCTGGTCCTTGATGCTGAACGCGTCCTGCAGAAACCCTTTGCCTGGGAAGCACTTAAACGAGCCTTAAACGACCACCGTGTGCGCATCGAATCAGTAAGCCAGCTGCTGAATATGACTTATTCAGTATCACTTGAACCTGAGGCTATGCCGCTGAATGTCAAAGTTGTTCTGCTGGGCTCGCGCGAACTCTATCATCTGCTACGGCACTACGATTCCGACTTTGGCGAACTTTTCAAGGTAGTTGCTGATTTCGCTGACCATGTGGAGCGTACGGATGCAAATATTGCAGCTTACGTCTCGCTGATCGCAACCATAGTAAAAGACGCAGGCATTTCACACCTCGACCCTTCTGCGGTGGCACGGGTGCTTGAATACTGCAGTCGTGAAGTTGAAGACCGTACCTACCTGTCGACCCACGTCAGTGAGATCAGAGACTTACTGCTGGAAGCGGATTTTCTGGCAAAAAAGACGCCAGAGCACCTGATTACCAGTGAAGATGTAACCCAGGCGTTGAACAAACGTACTCACCGGCTGGACCGTTTCCGCGAAATAATCCAGGACAACATCAGCCGCGGAGTCATTCGAGTGGAAACCAGCGGCACTCAGATAGGTCAGATAAATGGCCTGGCCATTGTCAACATCGGTCAAATCAATTTTGGTCAGCCCACACGCATTACCGCCACAACAAGATTGGGGAGGGGTCAGGTAGTAGACATTGAAAGAGAGTCAAATCTCGGCGGTGATATCCACTCCAAAGCGGTCTTGATTGTATCGTCGTATATCGGTGCGCGATACGCTCGCAACTTTCCTCTTTCACTATCAGCGAGCCTTGTGTTCGAACAGAGTTATGCGGGCATTGATGGCGACAGTGCTTCCATAGCAGAGGTCTGCGCTTTGATTTCCGCCATTGCACAACTGCCCATCAAACAATCAATTGCCATCACAGGGTCTATGGATCAGCACGGTAAAGCACAGGCGATCGGCGGTGTTAACCAGAAGATCGAGGGGTTTTTCCGGGTCTGTAAACAACAAGGTTTAGATGGTTCTCATGGCGTCATCATTCCTGTCGCTAACAAACATCATCTGATGCTGGACGCCGAAGTCATTGACGCAGTTGAACAGGGCCAGTTTCACATCTATGCCATCAATAACGTTGACGAAGCGCTGGAAATCGTGCTGACAAAAGACGGAGAGTCCATGTCTCCAGATGACCTCGATGCGGTCGTCACCAACCAGCTGCAGGAATTTAATCGTATTGCTCAACAAACGCGTAGCAAGGAAGACGTCGATGGTACAGAAAAACCCCATGACCAATAATTCTAGTAAGCCCCAGAAGACCCAGGCTGAGGTTCTGTTTCTGTTAGATTATGGCACTACCGATACCGAAGCTTTGAACACTCTTTTTGCGCTGACGGGCACCGTACCTACCCAAGTGCACGGATTGTTCATTGAAGATGTTGACCTGGTGGGCGCCGCTGCCTTGCCGGGTAATCTGGAGGTTGCGGTTATGAATCAGCAGGTGACCGCCTTTACAGCAGAAAGCTTAACCCATGCTTTTGCTATGGAAGCAGAGAAGAAACGTCACTTGCTGGAAAGCTCCGCTCGCCGTTTGAACCTCACCTGTTCTTTCCAGGTGACTCAGGGAAGAACCACAGAGGCGCTGCAACAGGCAGCAGCAAAAAAGGATGTGATTATCGTCGGTCGACCTCTGCGAGCAGGGATTCGTGTGCGCACGGGTAGAGACTATGCAAACATTGCCACGCCTCAGCAGAATCTATTGTTTGTCAATGAGCCCTGGCGCTCTGGCTCGAGCATCGTGCTGGTTATGGAACAATCCTGTAATGATCCAATGCAAGCAACCAGAACCGCCAGAGCCATCGCGGAACGTGAAGGCCTCAGCTTGATTGCAGCGACACCGAACGGTCTGCCTGAAACCGTGACAGATCAGTTCGATCAGGTTATACAGATTTCAGATCTCAGCCCGGAGAGCCTGGTTGCCGCAAGCCAGCAGCTGGACGCCAGACTGCTGATCCTGCCGCCACTAACTTCAATTGACTGGCAGACACTGTTGGTCAATCTGCTGGCAAATCTGTCCAGCTCGCTCCTGAAACTGGCGTGAAGCTTAAAACGCTGGACGTTCCCCATTACGCATTCGAAGCTGCGTCGCGCTGCAAAGGAACATTCGATGAACGAAAGAGTTGAAGAATTGCAGGCGCTGATCAGCGAATGCCAGGCACAGCTCGAAGAGGAATACGAGCGGCTACGAGCAGAATTTGCTCAGCAGCGTGAGGAACTCGCGCATCGCTTTTTATCAGTACAGCGAAGGTACAAAATTGGCCTGTGGCAGTATTTGACTGGCAGCCGTTTGACTGTTGTCCTGACCGCGCCTTTGGTCTATTCGGGGTGGTTTGTGTTTGCCGCTCTAGACATATTCGTGAGTCTGTTTCAGGCGGTGTGCTTTCCAATCTACGGTATTCCCAGGGTTCAGCGATCGGAATATCTAGTCTTTGATCGCGCAGATTTACCCTACCTCAACCTGATCGAGAAATTCAATTGCCTCTACTGCTCATACGGGAACGGCGTAACCGGCTACGCAAGAGAAGTGTCTGCACGTACGGAGCAGTACTGGTGCCCCATTAAACACACTCGCCGGTTGAAAGATGCACATCGAAATTACCCGCTGTTTTTTGAGCACGGCGACGGACAGGCCTTTCGTTCAGGCTTAGAGCGCCTGCGCAAACAATACACGGCAAACTGAAGGCCACTTTAAGCACTTTCTACGCCTGAGCTTCAACAGAATCAATTATAGAACGATTCAATAAAGGCGCTTTTGTGGGTGTTACAGTCATTTTACGCGTATTTACTCATAGGTTGTCCCGTAAAATTGAATCATATTTATCTTAGACTCAGTAAAGATGGGTTCTTAAAAAATGTTAGCGGTGGCAGATGCCGGACTTGGATACCATGGCGCGACGTTCATATACACCGCTTAAAAAAGCGCTGGCAACTTTTGCACTGTTGATACAGGAATAGGTTTCTTTTGCTGACGAATCTTACCCACAGCAGGCCGGAAAACCGCACCAGAAACGAAACCCGTCTGACGCGCCATCTGCTGCTGGCAGCGGCTTTAGTCTGGCTATGGAGCGGCTATGAACCCGTAGACACGCACACGTGGATGATTGAACAGGTTGCCACACTGATAGCAGTTGTCGTTGTGCTGTGGCTCGGGCGTTCCGTTCACTTTGACGCCCTGAGCAGAGTCAGTTTTTTCCTTTTATTCTGTATCCACACATTAGGTACCCACTACACCTACTCATTAACACCCTACCCGGAATTCTCAGAATTTCTTTTCGGCAGTTCACCAAACGATTGGTTTAACTGGCAGCGCAATCACTACGATCGTTTTGTACACTTTGCTTTCGGAGCACTGATGTATCATCCAATCAAACAGGCGCTTACGCCTCGGCTTCGACAGAAGAACCCCCCAGTTCAATGGCTCAGCGGTCATATTATTGTTTCGATATCTGCTTTGTATGAACTTATGGAGTGGGCCGCAGCGGTCGTTTTTGGCGGCGATATGGGTATTGCGTATCTGGGCACTCAGGGTGACATCTGGGATGCACAAATCGATATCGCTTTAGCCGTGCTGGGTTGGTTGCTGGCATGCCTGATTCATTACGGCATGGTCCTGTGGAAACTCATGTCAGCATTCACACAAAGATCATTGGATTAATCACAAACCAAACGGATAAGTATCCGGCAACCCTTTAAGCACATGGGTTGTGATCGGTGAGACCGCACGCGTCTCATCAAACCAGATATAAGCATCAAACTGACGCGCAAGATCAGCCTCAAAGTAATGGCTCGCCAACTCCGTTTCGGGACGATAGATGACGCCAATGGCCCGTTCCAGGCGGCGTTTGCTGAGTTCCTGGCGCAAAGACTCTGATGCGCTTCTGAGCGGCAGTATAAGGCCTGGCGCAGCGGTTTGATGAAATTGGAACTCGTGGCTTTGCCGATGCGCAGGCACAACCTGCTTGATCTCCATCGGCGCATCCCAGTTCGACGATGCCGCTACCGTGCCGTGGTCAGTACCAAACCCAATCCGGTACGAAGATCGTGGAAAGCTCTGCGCGCACAACTGGCCAATATTGTGCTCGCCACGCAGACCCATCTCCGTGGCGCTGGCATCACCAATATGTGAATTGTGCGCCCAGACAACCGCTTTCGCATCCTCGCCGCGGAACGCCAGTATCTGTTTGAGGGTTTCGAACATGTGACTGTCTCGCAGGTTCCAGGAAGCGCGCGAGCCGTAATACATGGTTCGGTAATATGATTCTGCGTTGGAGACTACCTGTGCGTTCTGCACCGCATCCATAATCTGTTCCGCTCTCTGTGCGTTGACTTCTAACGCCCGTATATCGTGGTTTGTAACCTCTTCGTGCCACACCGCCCGGGTCTTCATCAATTCGACGAGCACTTCGGTAACGTCTTTTTCACAGTTGCGATAACGACCTGAGACCGCGGCATGTCCATATGCCGCCGGGTCCGCCTCCCACGGGCTCAAACACCCGTAGCGCACACGAGCAACAGCAGCAAGCTCGGGGTCGTGATCATCCAGATACTGCAAAACCGCCTGCACCGAGGTATACATGCTGTACAAATCCAGCCCATAGAACCCTGCTCTAGACACATAAGGCAATGAAGCGTTGCGGTTGTGCAGCCAATCAACAAAGCCCTGGGTCTCCACATTACGCCACATCCATGTGGGGAACCTGGAAAACGCCTGCCACTCGCTAGCCGAAACATCCCGGTGACGTACGTAATGATCTATGCGCGCAGCGTCCGGCCAGTCAGCCTCCGCAGCAACGATGAGAAAACCTTTGTCTTCAATCAGTCGTTGTGTGAGCCTGGCTCTGAAGCGGTAAAATTCTGATGTGCCGTGACTCGCTTCGCCGATGAGCACAATCCGGGCGCTGCCTATATCTTCCAACAAAGCATCCAGGTCAGCCGTTTCGAGATCACTGAAAGCTGTTGCTTCGAGTTCGATTGCTTGCGGCAGCGACGCGCTTATCCGGGGCTGGGTCTGGATGACCCTCGCAGCAGGTGTTTCTCCCTCTTCAGATTCCCAACCTTCGGCACCTATCAATGGCACAAAGCGAACGTCAGCCAGGTCTTCTCGATCGTACTCATGAACCGAGGTGCGTGTCACACGCACCAGTTCCTGTGCCGTTGCATCCGCGCCAACAGGAATGACCAGTCTGCCACCAATCTTGAGCTGACGTTTTAATGACTCGGGAATACTCGGGCCGCCGGCAGACACCAGAATTGCGTCAAATGGCCCTTCTTCTTCCCAGCCTTGCGTACCGTCCGCAAAACGAACGTGTACCTGATCGTAGCCTGCATCCTGAAGGTTGTTAGCCGCCAGCACTGCCAGAGGTTCCAGCCGTTCTATGGTGAACACCTCCGCCGACATCTGCGCCATCACTGCCGCTGCGTAACCACACCCCGAGCCCACCTCGAGAACGCGTGCTCCGGGTTGCAAGGCAAGCGCTTCAACCATAAACGCCACGATAAAAGGTTGCGAGATGGTCTGGCCATGACCAATAGGCAAAGGCGCGTCTTTGTAAGCATCAGCATGCAATTTGATGGGAACAAACTTTTCTCGTGGCACTTTGGATAACGCTTCGAGTACATGCGGATCACGTACGCCGCGAGCATGAATATGTTCGCGCACCATACGCAGTCGCGCTTGTTCAAAATCAATGTGTTCATCACCCATTCAATCACCCTCAATCAGTAACAGCACTTAACGTTAAGCCTCTCGCGCGGTGCTTTGTATACGTAACACCCCCAATTGGAGGCGCGGCCATCCGAGCCCAGCATAAGCACATGAAGACAACTCAACAGACGGATACAGCACTTGATATCATGCTTGCATTCGCGTGTGAGACCGGGCTGGATGGAGGCGCGCCGCCAAGACGCTATCTCTGGACTGATGCCTACGCAGTGATGAATTTTATTGCACTACAGAGACTGTACCCGGAGAAAGATACACTTCAGCACGCAACACAATTGATCAGTCAGGTTCACGAAGTGCTGGGCAGACATCGCGAAGATGATGTTCGTCGGGGGTGGATCAGCGGTCTGGATGATAGTGATGCCAGGCAGCACCCCACCGCCGGCGGCTTACGCATAGGTAAACCGCTTCCGGAGCGAGCGCCCCATGAACCCTATGATGCGCATAGTGAATGGGACCGGGACGGACAGTACTACCACTATTTGACCAAGTGGATGTACGCACTGCATCTAAGCGAACGCGCCACCGGCATCGAAGATTACGGACGCTGGGCTAGAGAACTGGCCGAAGCTTCGTTCAACGGCTTTGTGTCGAGGGAATCGCCCTATCAACTGCGATGGAAAATGAGCATCGACTTAAGCCGTCCTTTGGTTGCGGCAGCGGGTCAACAGGACCCTCTGGATGGATTTGTTACGGCCCTTACCCTGCATGAAGCCCACCCGGATAAAGAGCTGGAAAAAATCATCGAAGCACTCAGGCCTTTCTGCCTTGACCAGAATTGGGTAACAGATGATCCATTAGGTATCGGTGGCCTGCTGTCAAATGCGCACCGTTTGCTGCAGATCAGAGGCACACGTGAGACGGCAGACCTGGTACAGAATCTGAGTAGAGACGCCCTGCACGGTCTACGCAGGTTTATTGCATCACCCACACTCGCTTATCCCGCCACTGCGCGCCTGGCTTTTCGAGAACTGGGTTTAAGTATCGGGCTGCGACAAATTGACCCTGCTCGAATGTTGGCCTCGGACACGGACCTTGCAGCAGAGCTTGGTCAATTGGCAGAAAATATTGAGTCTTTCTGGCGGGATCAATCAAATCAGCAGCAAACGACCTGGCAGGATCATCTGGACATCAATCGAGTCATGTTAGCCAGTAGCCTGCTGATGCGCTCGTAACCACTTCCAGAGATTAAACCGAACTGATATATCGACCAATTTGAATCAGAACAAAACCCAGGCTGACAACAGCTCCTAACGCGGGCATCCATTGTGGAAACGAGTAGACATCATCAGCCAGCCGATCGCGACGCTTAATGCGCCACAACGACGCATTGACCAGCACAAAAAGTAACAGAACGATAACCGACGTCAGCGAGGCCAGAGACGCCAGCCCGCCCAGTAGCGCCAGCGACAACATAGTCAACGCTGCGCAAACCGTTGCAATCAGTGGCGTCTGAGTACTGGGGTTCACACGCGCAAGGAATGACGGTAATAGACCTCTGCTGCCCAGACCGTATAAGACACGAGCGCTCATGATCACCTGTATAAGCGCACCATTAATAATGGCAAACAAACCGATAACGCTGATTATCGCGCCTTCGTCTGAACCGCCAACCATATATAACTCAGCCAACGGAGCACTGCTGTTGGCCAGTTGCTCTGGCGGCAAGGCAAGTACCGCGGTTGTCATAAGTAGAAGATAGGTCAGCGTGGTTACAGTTAAAGTCAGTAAAATGGCGAGGGGCAGATTTCGTTTGACGTTTTTAGCTTCTTCCGCGACATCCACCATGTCCTCGAAGCCAATAAAAGCATAAAAAGCCAGCAACACTCCTGCATAGATGCCCGCCCAGCTGGCAAGCTCTACTGGCGGCAACAATTCCGGCCAACGCTCTACTACGGAAAACAAAGCGCTATCGTTAGCAGCAACAACCAGGAAAAGGCCTGCCAGCTCCACAACAGTGACCACACTGGCCATCACAACCGACTCGAGAATACCCCAGGCCGCCACCAAACCGATGATCACCGCGCAAACGCTAATGATGATTAAGCGATCTGCGTTTACAAATTCCTGTGCGTACCCAACAAAGCCGTTTAATAGTGCAGCTGATGAAACCAGCCCCGCTGAAATCACAAGCAAACCTACAATCAGAGACAACCCTCGCGAGGAGAAGCCGCGTTCAACATACAAAGCCACACCCGCCGCGCGAGGAAAACGTGCACTGAGCTCGGCGAAAGACGTGGCGGTGAGGGCAGCCAGCAACGAGGCCAATAGAAAGGAAACCGGCGCGAAATAGCCTGCAACGCGGGCAACTTCGCCCAGTAACGAATAGATTCCCGCCCCGATAGTTGTGCCTAATCCATACAATATAAGCAAGGGTAACGACAAAGATCGTTTCAACGGGGTCGGATTGTGTTTTAGCGGCGAGGGATCTCGCAAAGTTGATAATGCCTAAAGTTGATCCATCAGTTCCAGGGCCAATGCGATACCTGGCGGATTAACACCGAGGTCTCTATGCAGTCTGACTGCTTTGCGCAAACGTGCAAACTGACCTCGATCAAGGACAGCTTGGTCACCCGCAGGTTCTAGAGCACCCTCTTCGATCAGCGCATGAACAAACTCTATTTCAACATGGCACAACTGACAGGCTTCACCCAGGCTGACGTCGCCGATGACTTCACTCTGCAGATGCAACGTTTCAACTACGACGCGCTTCATATTGCTCTCGCTGGCTTTTACTACGGGGATTAAAATCACAGGATTTGGCCAGGGCTTCAAAATGAGCGAGGCTCTCACTATCAAGATCTGTGGGTACCTGGACGTCCAGGGTCACGATCTGATTACCTGGCTGCGGACCTGGCAAACCTCGCTTTGGCAGCCGCAGGGAGCGACCGGATTGAGAACGAGGCGGCACAGTCAAATTAACCACACCACCCAGGGTGTTGACTTCAATTTTGGCACCTAACACAGCTTCCCATGGCGTCACCGGCAAGCGCACGTGTACATCATTGCCCCGCACCTCAAACTGCGGATGGGGAACCAACCGTATTTCGACATAAAGATCGCCGGTACGGCCACCTTGTGTCGCACCCTGACCTTTCAGACGAAAAGACTCGCCATCGCGCAGATGCTCGGGCACCTTGACGCGTAACTGTCGTTCTTCACCGGTATTAGGATGTCGCACATACAGCTCGACAGGCTTGCCGTTATACAGCTCTTCCAGGGTCAGGTTCAGCGCAGCATGCAGATCTAAACTGGCTGGTGAGCGCGCACTTTGTTGCCGGCCTGAACCGCCGAACATACCGCCAAACAGATCCGCAAAATCTTCAAACTCGAACGAAGAACCAGATTGACGTGGGTCCGCACCAAAAGGCTGCCAACCAGGAGGAGGCTGAAAATCCTGACCAGCCTGCCAGTTGTGGCCAAGCTGGTCATAGGCGGCTCTTTTTTCTTTGTCTTTGAGCACTTCGTAGGCTTCGTTGAGCTGCTTGAACTTGGCTTCAGCATCAGCCTCTTTACTGACGTCCGGGTGATACTTGCGCGCCAGCTTGCGGTAGGCTTTCTTTATTGAATCCGCATCCGCATCGCGCTCTACGCCAAGAATTTTATAATAATCTTGATATTCCATTTCACGACATTGTCCTCCAGCAATACAGATTCTGTCGCTAGGGGAAAACCCTGATAGAGACGTGTGACGTTTTTTTCTTGAGGCCTGACTACTTTAGTTGCGAATCTGCCAGCTTCCGTCTGCCTGTCTGCAGGCTGTTCCATATACTTCTTCTTCCCTGCCGCCAATAATTGCGGTCATTGAGTACTCTCGACAGGGACCTATATTGCTTGAAAAAGTTCGAGTAGGTGTGACCCGATAACTCACACCAGAATCCGGGTTGCGCCAGCTCGAAGAGACACCAGTACGGACAGTTTCCAACGTCTGCCCAACCCGCAACCGGTCTGTTGCATCCATAGATTGGCCTATAGACCCACCGATAGCAGCGCCTGCCAGGGTTCCGGCAATAATAGCTATGTTTCTCAGATCCCGATCACCATGATGCACCTGAGCACCTAACATTCCGCCCAACACACCGCCAATCACCATGCCGGCCTCCTGTTTAGGCCCATTGGTTGCACAGCCTGCAGTCAACACACCGCAACAAAGCACAAAAACAATTATTTTCACACGCAACTCCAGAAAAATATTTTGCTCAGTCTGCATCAGCATGGGTGTGAGGCAACATTCGCAATGCCCCTTAGCGAACTAATAGAAAGGCACATCCGTACGGCACGGATGTGCCATCTCACCTGCAAAGCGTCTCACCTGCAAAGCGTCGAATGCGGGAAGCGCAAAGGCATTACGCTGCTAGATGTGTACGCAGAAACTGCCATTCCAGAATCCGCTGCGGCAGCCTGCGTGTTAGTGAGAACGCATCACCCTCAATGGCTTGTGTAACGTTGTCACCCGCTATTGCCCGCGCCGCCTGCAGGCCACTTCTTACCGCTGGCCCGATCCCTTCACAGAGGTCGCGCGTAGCAAGACCGCGGGCATCCCCTATCAGGTGAAGATTGTGTGCCCAGACAGGGTTGCTCTGCCCTCGCAGATAATAACTGTAGCCCCGGGGTTGACCGGGTAACTCATCAATCAAACCGAGCGCCACCAGGCGCTTTGTCAGCAGATCCCAATGCCGATGAATGGTGTCATTTTTAACTTTCAACAGGTGCGCCATACCGCCTACACCTATATTCAGATAGCCATTCGCTTTAGGTACATACCAGGCATATCCAGGAAGGCCGTTACAGGCAAACCATAGATGACAATCAGCATCCTGCCATGAACATGGATATTCCAGTTCCAGGGCAACCGCTTGCAGCGTTTTGTCACGTGGGTACTCGCTGCGAAAAAGACTGCGGTACACAGGACACCCTGTACCACCGGCTCCAATCAGATTCTTGCAATGATATTTGCCATCAATCTCGAAACCGTCCGGTACCCGCTTTACCTGCCGGACATTGTGCACAGCTACGTCTGCACAACTCCTTTCCAGCAACCACTGGTCAAATTCTATTCTTCGGATGGAATGTTGCGTCGTCGTTAACGAGAAAGGTAATCGCCAGAATGAAGTTTTCAAGTTCTCGAATGTCATCAGTCCATGCGGATAGTCCGACGGATCGATCTGCAGATCAGACAGTACTTCAGGTGTGATCCAGCCCGCACAGAGTTTTTCCCGCGGAAATGCCTGTTGATCAAGAATCAGACATTCTTTGCCCAGTTTATGAAGCTGCCAAGCCGCAGCACTTCCCGCGGGCCCGCCGCCTACAATAACTGTGTCACATTGAATCATGACACCTCGTCAGGACAGGCCTGCAGCAATCCGGGGCGAAACAGATGCGCACGGGTAACGGGTAGAGTTGAGCAACTGTTGCGTTTAAACAGAACCTGATAAAGCTGCAGACCCCCGGTTGTAAATGCAGCGGCTGAACCCGCGAGATACAACCGCCATGCGCGCACAAACTCCGCACCTAACATGCGTGTAATCTCTTCCTCGTTATCCGCAAATCGTGATAACCAGTGTTCTAACGTCTTTGCGTAATGGGCTCGCAGATTTTCCACATCTGCCACAACCATATCGCGAGGTTCAAAGATCGCCATCATTTCTGCCAGCGACGGGGGCTGTGCACCAGGAAAGATGCGTCTTTCGATCCATTCATTGAGGGGGCGCGGCGAAATCTGTCCGATCGTGTGTATAAAACCCCGCCCTTGGGCGCTCAGACATCGGTCTATTGTCTGACCCAGCGCGTCGTAGTTTGTCGTCCCTACGTGTTCGAGCATGCCAACTGAAACAAACACATCGTATGTGCCGCTTATATTGCGACAATCGTCTTCGACATATTCAATGGCATCAGACAGGTTTTCTAACTGCGCCTGCCGCCGAGCATATTCGACCTGACTGGGTGAAATGTTATACGCACGCACCTTCACCCCGTAATGACGCGCCATGTAACGACTTAAGCCACCCCAGCCGCTGCCTGCTTCTACAACGGTTTCACCAGGTTTTAAATCCAGCTTGCGACAGATGAGCTCCAGCTTGGCCACCTGCGCCTGCTCTATAGAGCAATCCGGTTCAGGAAAGTAGCCGCAGGTGTACTGCATGTAATTGCGATCAAGCCAGAGCTTATAAAAGTCGTTGCCCAGATCGTAGTGTGTCTGGATATTGTCTTTTGCACGCCGCAATGAGTTGGGTCGTGGGCGATAGACCAACTTCCGCCGCAGCCACCGGGCAGTTTCGCCAAGATTATTGTTGTGTTTTTCCAGGCCTTTATAGATCGTTTCCATGATCGCGATCAGTGGGCCACGAACCTCAATCCGACCTTGAGCATAAAGGTTACCGAACGTATAGGTTGGCTTGAACAACAATCGCTGCAGGGCACGTCGATCATTGAATCTTACCGCCATAGATCGATACTGTTCGCTCATGGAATAACCGTCCCACAACTCAAGACCGATTTCCGGTTCACCCACGATTTTATGCAGCTGTCCAAGAAGCCACCGGTCAGCAGCAGTGGACTTCCCTGTTGCACAGCTCCCTGAGGCCTCTGAAGAAACGTAGTCATCCATAAAAATACCTGCAGGTAACCATAGCGACTTATCTATACTCGCGTGTTTTCACGCCATGATTCGATCCGTAGATCTACTCATTGAACCTCGCTTACAACTGATTTTTTTATGAGGAGGCCCGCAAGCATCAGATATCTGATAGATGCCATAGGCTTTCGGCGCCACATAGGGCTGATGTTGAACGGCGTTGCCTTCGATGAGCTAGTGATAGCCCTGAAGGGAGCGGTGGGTGATACAGCTCCAGTGCGCGTGCCCTATGGTGTTTAATTCAAACCGTTGTCGATTTTCTGGTTATCGCATTTGCAGTATTCCTGGTGATCAAGGCGATGAACAGCCTGAAAATAGGAAGCACCGGTTGAGCCTGAGCCGGAACCCGGCCCAAGTGCAGAACAGGTTCTGCTGACTGATGTCCGCGACGCACTGCGCTCGCAGACTTAAGACTTTGCAGGCCTGAACACTATCTTTAGCTAAGATTCCGACACGGAATCAAAACCCTTTTGTTGAGATACGCGCACGTCAATCATGGTTATAATCTACAAAGAAATTTTGTCATAACACTATCTGGAGAATCACCATGGGTGAAGCACTAATCATTGATACCTGTCGAACACCACGCGGCATCGGCAAGGCGGGCAAAGGTGCCCTCTCACATCTGCACCCGCAACATCTGGGCTCCACCGTTCTACGCGCTTTGGCAGATCGTACGGGTATCAACACCGCAGATGTTGACGACGTTATCTGGGGCACCAGTGCGCAAGTTTGTGAACAAGGTGGTGACCTGGGACGAATGTCGGCGCTGGACGCTGGCTACAACATTCGCGCCAGTGGCGTTACCCTGGACCGGTTCTGCGGCTCAGGTATCACCAGCGCTAACCTGGCTGCTCAGGCGGTTATGTCCGGCATGGAAGATTTAGTGGTCTCCGGTGGCACGGAAATGATGTCCTTGCCGAAAAAAGGTGTTTTACCCATGGGTGCCAACAACCCTCACCTGCAGGAAATTCATCCGCAATCGCACCAGGGTGTCTGCGCAGATGCCATTGCCAGCCTGGAAGGCATCTCACGCGAGACGTTAGATGAACTGGCCGCTTTGTCGCAAAGCAGGGCCCAGCAAGCAATAGAAGAAGGCCGATTCGACCGCAGCCTGGTACCCGTGCATAACCTGGATGGCACCATCGCGCTCGATCGTGAAGAGTTCCCTCGCCCAGGGACCACCGTTGAATCACTATCGTCTTTGCAACCCAGCTTTCCACAAATTGCTGACTATCGGCACACAGAGGGTTCAAAAAGTTTTCGCGAGCTCATCAACCAGAAGTACCCGGATCTTGCTATAGAGCATGTGCACCACGCAGGCAACTCATCTGGTGTTGTTGATGGATCAGCCGCAATTCTCTGGGCCAGCCCCGACTATGCAAAGGCACAAGGTCTTAAGGCACGCGCACGCGTTGTTGCCTGTGCAAACATGGGAGATTGCCCAACCTTGATGTTGAACGCGCCGGTGCCAGCGGCGCACAAGGTTTTGCAGAAAGCTGGCCTTACCATCAATGACATCGACGTCTGGGAGATCAACGAAGCGTTCGCTGTGGTATCCGAAAAGTTTCAACGCGACCTGAACCTTGACCGCGACAAGGTCAACGTTAACGGCGCAGCGATGGCTTTGGGACACCCCATTGGCGCTACTGGTGCCATGCTCATTGGCACCGCGCTTGATGAACTTGAACGATGCGACGGTCAGTTTGCCTTGATTACAATGTGCGCAGGTGGCGGTATGGCTCCAGCAATCATTATTGAGCGAGTTTAAGACTAGAAGTCTCGGACTAATCTTATGCCAATCTTGAGCAGGAGTGGGTCAACCCGCCCTGCTCATTCAAAAATGGCGTCCCCAAGGGGAGTCGAAACCCTGTTGGAGGGATACGCACGAGCAACGCTCGAGCGGTGACGAGCGCGAAATCGCCTGCCGGCGATTTCGAAACAGCGAGACAGCCCTGCAGGAACCAGAACACAAGGTTTTCATTCCGCGAGGCATTCGCAGGCATAGACACTATTTGAAAATGGCGTCCCCAAGGGGAGTCGAACCCCTGTTGCCGGGATGAAAACCCGGAGTCCTAGGCCTCTAGACGATGGGGACTTTGGCGAGAGGCGCGCATTCTATGAAGGTCACATGGCAACGTCAAGCAGGATCCTCAAATGGAACTACACTTCGATCAATATTTGGAGTAAACCATGGATTTTCTGACGTCTTACCTGGCCTGGATCGCCGCCACGGCGACTACTGTAGTCTTGACCGCGGGGGTATACACACAGCTCAGACGCCGTGAAGCGAGGTTACGCGCACGAAAAATCACCCGGGCGCTATCAAAAACCCACACTATTTTAACCGCAATCGAACACATACCCGACCCATTGATCAATCGTGACCTGCGCCGCGGTCTGGTACTGCTGTTATCGCACCATGTCGATGTGCTCAATAAAACGAACCCCGATCACGCACATCTGAGCGCGATACAAAACCGGGTGGCGCAAATCAATCGAATGCCGTCGGGTTTGATGAAAGTGAAGCTGCGCAGCAAAATCGAAAGACGGCATGCCAGTTCGGCACTCGAGGAACTGGCTAAGCTGCTGAAAGATGCCACCGTTGAAGGCGAACTGGAGCGACGCGAAGGATCTCTCGCTGAAGCCAGCGCAAAATTCACAGGTCAACAGATTGCGGTTGAAACAGCTAGACAGTGCGCTAAAGATGCTGAAAACATCCGCGCGTTCCCGCAGGCATTACATTTTGCCCAACAGGCACGCCAACTGTGCCGTAATTTGCCACCCATGGTGGGTGGCAAATTAATGGAATCAGTTTCCGCTGATATCGAACGACTTGAAAGCCGTCTGGGTCATCCGACTAAAATTTGACACCAACACCTAAGTTATAAATCACGTCAGTCTTGCTGTTACCCGGCGCAGGCTTCGTTTCGTGGTTAACATCAATGCGTGCTGTGGCATCAACTCGTGTGTTTAACGCGTAACGCACACCCGTTGATGACGCAATCACTTCGCCACGGTCAGAATCAGGAATGTATAAAACAGACTGTCGGTGGAAAGCTTCCATGCGCTTGTCGAAGAAGTACTTCTTGTAATCAAGGCCCCAACGCAGCGCAGGATTATTTGTTGTTTCTCCGCCGATATCTTCATTCACGTAGCTGACGCCGAGATCACTTGAAAATGCACCGAAGCTATCATCCCAGAACTGATAACCCATACCAGCACCCAGTGTGATACGACGATCGACATCTTTTATGGGGTCTTCGAAGTACTCAAAGTTGCCTGATGCGTACCACTTTTCAGTGACAAAGCGCTTGTACAGGAAATCAAGATCAAGCTGTTCCTTGGTGGTAATGCCTTCAGCTTCTTCATTGCTGATCAACAGCGTCAGTAAGTATTCTACGTTGTCTTGCTTGAGTGAGCTTTCCGCCAGAACACTGTAATTTTGCGTATCGGTATTACCGTTGGCTACTTGTGCCGCCAGATCTGCACGAGACTTCCATTCCCGGGCAAAGTTGACGATACCCAGATTGTTCTGGCCTGCAAGAGTGACATCAGCAAGCGCCAGGGGCTGAGACTGTCCATCGCTAACCACTACCTGTGTGCCATCAACGACAGCAAACTGCCCGTTAAAACTGCTTTCGCCCACAGAGACGTCAAATGCCCCTTCAGTAGTAATTTCTGCGATGTTGTCAACCGCTATGGCTACCGCACCTGCATATTCGGTGATCAGCAGAACATTGCCACCGGCCACGCTGTCCACCGTGCCGCTCATCTTGTCACCATTTTTCAGCAGAACCACATCTGCGGTGGCCAGCGGAGACAGCAACAATGCTATTGCTACATAAACCAGACTTTTCACTTTATATTTCCTTTATCAGTTGCTTGGTTAAATTTCAGTCTATTTGGTTACCGGGCCCATCAGACCCTGCTGCCCGACCCAATGCCGGGCAAAATATTGTGCGGTCCTGCCGTTGCGTACCCCACGCGCCAGCGCCCAACGTAGCGCTTCAGCGCGCAACTCTTCAGCCTCAGCATCGATCTCAATACCATGCCGCTCGGCCAGCCGAGAGACCCACAACGACACCACCTGCAGATAGGCATCCTGTTTAAAGGGATAAAATGAAAGCCACAGGCCAAATCGGTCGG
The DNA here is from genome assembly GCA_048571035.1 of Gammaproteobacteria bacterium. Lineage (GTDB taxonomy): Bacteria > Pseudomonadota > Gammaproteobacteria > Pseudomonadales > Azotimanducaceae > UBA4421. Next base: position 4,091,577 of record CP121329.1, on the reverse strand, counting down.
ACAGCGATATTTTTTCTTCAACGGCTTCACTTTCGTGCAGCTCCGCATCACCCACGCGCGTTTGCAGATTGTCGCTCATGTGTTCAGGCACCAGATGCCGCCGGTTAGACGTGGCATAAATCAAAACGTTATCTGTGGTGGTAAACACTGACCCTTCCAACGCACTCTTCAGGGATTTGTAGCTGGCGTCGTCACCATCAAACGACAGATCGTCGCAGAAAATAAGGAATCGATAGGGTTGATCAGCCACATTGCGTACCACCTGGCCCAGATCACCAAGATTATCTTTGTGCAGCTCAATCAGGCGCAGCCCGGTGTCGGCAAAACGATTCAACAGCGCATGAACCAGGGAGCTTTTCCCGGTCCCACGTGCCCCCCATAAAAGCGCGTTGTTGGCTGGCAAACCAGCAAGAAACTGCTCGGTGTTCTGCACCAGACGCGCGCGCTGATCATCAATGTTCAGCAGATCATCCAGAGAGATGCTATCAAGCTGACCCTGTGCCACAAAACTGCCGTGGCCTTTACTGCGCCGCCACAACGCAGCTTGCGTCGTTGACCAGTTTAGCGTGTCGGGATCAGGCAGCAGCAATAACAGGCGTGACAGAACCTGATCAAGAAGTGAGAGGGGTGTTTGGGCTGCCACCAGTAAACCGTACCATTTGCAATTCGTAGAGGCCGCGCATTGTACTTAAGTACCGTGAGAGATCGAGCCGAATGTGCTATTGTTTTGCACGAGTTTTACGACCTAGTTTGCTCCGGAAGCCACATTAATGTCTGCATTTAATGGCCCTGAACGTCGCAAAGGGCGCAAAGATCGGCGAGACAGTAAAAATGACCGCCGCAATGATGATCGACTGCTTGAAGACCCTCTGCCCAGGCGTAATCCCGACACGCCAGGCCGTCGCAACAGGACTCAATAATTCTGCGGCGATAAACGGCCTAATTCATCTAACATCAGATCCGGGCGATCCGTAATTACACCATGGGCGCCTGCTGCAATGGCACGTCGCAAGTCAGACACGGTGTTCAATGTCCAATAATCGACATGTAGATTGACGGCACCGGCCCTATCCAAAAACCCCTGGGATAACATTGCCCTGCCGTCCCGCTCTTTCGGCACCTGCAGGGCAAGCGCCGGTGAATGAAACAGCCGCCCCAGATAAACGGTTGAAGTAATGACAAACCAGCGCACTTCATCACTTGAAGCACTGGTCGCGGTTGCAGGACACACGCTGCGAAAGTGGTTCATGGCGGTTTTGTGAAAAGAAGCAACCAGGGTTAACCCTTCGCGCCCTGACACTTTTAACGCCTGACACAATGCCTCGGCAAGCACAGCATTATCCTCTTTCAGCTCGACAACAAGGCGCTGCTCAGGATAACGGTCTAACACCTGTTTAAAGGAGGGGATGAAAGCGCCTTGTTGACGATAGGGACGCTCTTCTCCCGTAAATGGCCAGTGATAACCGGCATCCAACAACTGAAGTTCGGCAAGGTTCATCTCAGCAACCGCACCCTGGCCATCTGTCGTACGCTCAACAGTAGCATCGTGGATCACCACAAGCTGCTGATCAGCGCTGAGATGCACATCCATCTCCAGAACATCAACACCCAACGACATAGCGTGATCAAAAGCCATCAGCGTATTGCCCGGACGCAACAGATTGCCGCCCTGGTGGGCAATCACCATCGGGCGAGCTACGTCAAAATAAGGTGTGGGCAGACGATCGGGTTGTCCTGATAACATTCCCATAAACATAATGGCTAACACTGCAGCAATCAGAATCCAGTTCTTTCGACGCCGCTGTGCGTTGGTTGCAGTCATGGCTGACGCCGCTGACTGGGCGCATCAGGGCCCCGCAATGGCACTACATTGTTAAGTTCCCGCGTATAGAGCCGTCGCACGCCAGCATCATCTTCCAGGCCGATACTGCCTGGACCAAAAAAATGTAGATCCAGTTTCTGAGCCCGGCCCTCACCCTGCAAATGCAGGATGTGGCCACGTAACTGCCACTGCCCGCGCCAACTACCTTCATCTGCCTGCAGCACAAAATTACCGGCATCAAGCTGCCCATGCAGCGACAAAGTTTGGGTACGCGTAGAACTTTCATCGGTAGTTTCGTACTCCGCTTGCCACTGTCCTGGTAAATCAATCTTGCGCAGCCAATTCAGACGTGCGGCGCGAGTGCCTTTGACGTAAAAAAAGACGCCAAGGGCAACCACTATGACCACTACTACAGACATCTAAGTCGATCCTCTTAAACTCGCCACATCAATCCCACACTGCTCAAACAAACCCTGCCAGGCTTTTACATGATCAGCCACCGCCCGTTTTGTGAGCTGCCATTCGCTGGTTGAAACGTGACTGTTCAAAGTGTTGTCGTACCAGGCTTGAAACTCAAGTGGCACTGAATTCTGGAGCAAATCGACACTGCGTGCCAATGCTGTCAGCCAACGTTCATCTGCACTCAGAAGCTGTGAGAATTCCACCTGCCAGACACCCACATAGTAACGCTGAAACACGGCCAGTAAGCGGCGGCTGCGATCATTCGGCAATCCGGAAAGACAGACAGGCGGTTCACGTTGCGACAGCGCATCGGACGCCGCCTGCAACTGTGTGCGTAAAGTTGACCAGTATCGCCGGCGCTCTCCGATCCGGGCAGTCAATGTGAGTTGGCGTAGAGTATTTTCAAATTCATTTTCCAACGGTTGTTTATCTTGCTGCAACGCGCTGTTAATCAGATCAGCCAGCATACGAAAGTATTGATCAGCCTGAGCCGAGTGACTCGCCGAGGCAACACTTTGCCCCATCGCCGTGCTGAGTTCCGCGCTCGCAAACGTAGCGTTCCAAAGCATATCCGACAGACTGGAGGTCTTCTGCTCAACCAGCGGCTGCAGCCAGTCCTGCCCCTGTTCAACGCAGATCTGGGCCGCCTGCAGCCAGGTCAACTCGTACAGCAGACGTTGGCTGTCCTGAGCCAGACGGGCCAGGCTGCCATTGCGTGCGCCCAGCAACCCGCCCATATCACAGGCGTGCAGGCGCGCGAACTCGGCAACAGAGATATTAAGAGACGGAATAGGACGCTGCAGGGTTCTACGGGCTGGATATTGAACCAACTCGAAGGGGGCCGTGATCACAGGACGATCCAGCGCCTCGCTGATTCGCTGCAGATATTGCTCGCCGTTGGATCCTGGTCCACCGCACCCGGCAAGCCCGTAAAAAAGGGGTGAAAGTAGAACGATTGCCTGGATTATGCGAATCAGCTTAACCATTGCCTGCGGATATCGACCACCTCCGCATCTACATTCGACGTCACATAGGTTTCGATATCAGAAAAAATTTTCTGAATCACCAACTTTGTGCCCGCTGTGGCTACAAACGACCATTGGGCACGACTCAAGCTGTCTGCATCTGCAGATTCACACACAGCCACCTGAGTCTGTTTACCAAAGCGGTCGCGTAAACCCGCCAGACGCTGACGTTTGTCCTTCAGGGATGAACATCCGTGAAGATGGAACACAATTGTTAAGCAGGCAATATTCACAGGCCGATGAGTTTGCCATATGCCATAACATAAGCGAACATCGTTGAGCTAATCTCGCGATAATCGCAATCAACATGATCAGTCACACCATTGGGAGGGTGTTCCATGCGCTTTAGTTTCTGGCCAAATCCGAGCCAACCTTTTAACGACGTTCAGGCTCTGACCAAACACGCCGAAGACAACGCCTGGGATGGCGTCTGGTACGCAGACCACTTTATGCCTAATGCAGAAGACACCTCTGCACCCTGGCCCGAGGCGTGGGTAACCCTGGCAGCGCTTGGCGCGCAAACCAAGCGTGTTCGCCTGGGCACACTGGTGACCGGTAACACGTATCGACACCCCGCCGTACTCGCAAAAATGGCGGCCACCCTAGACCACATTACCAACGGACGGGTTGTGCTGGGCATCGGCAGCGGCTGGCAGGAAAATGAACACCGCCAGTATGGCTTGCCCTTTTATACCGTCAACGAACGGCTTGCTCGCCTGGACGAAGCCTGTCAGGTCATCAAAGCCATGTACGCACCTGGCACGGCAGATTTCAAAGGCGAGTTTTATGAACTTGATAATGCCTCCTGCGAACCCAAACCGGTGCAGACGCCACTACCTTTAATGATTGGTGGGGGTGGCGAAAAAGTCACTCTTAAAATCACGGCTAAATATGCTGACGAATGGAATGTGTGGGGAGATCCTGCAATCCTGCGCCACAAAATGGCGATCCTGGACGCACACTGCAAGGACATCGGGCGTGACCCGAAAGAAATCCAGCGCAGCGCAGTTGCGCTGCTGTTTATGAGTGAAGATGAAGGGTTTTTATCGAAGATGCGGGCAGCCAACATGCAGCAGCCACACATCATCGGCACGCCTGCTGAAGTCAAAGACGTGGTGGCAGAGTATGTGGACGCTGGCGTTGATGAATTGATCGTGCCCGATTTCACCATGGGCGATCACAAGCAGAAACTGCACACCATGGACACTTTCATGCAAAAGGTTGCCGGTCGCTAGACCAGCGTACTTTAGGAATACGATTATGACTGACAAAGAAGCATCTCCACCTATTCCATCCGGTACCATCATGCTGTTGCGACATGATCCGGAAGGCATGGAAGTATTTATGGTGGTCAGGCACCACCAGATCGATTTTGCATCCGGGGCTCTGGTATTTCCCGGCGGCAAGGCAGACCCTCAGGACTTCGACGACAATCTTTTGCCGTGGCTGCACGGGCAGGAAGAAGACCAGGATTTACGCGCAATTCAGGTCAGCGCCATCCGCGAAGCGTTTGAGGAGTGCGGAGTGTTGCTGGCACGCGAAAAAGGTAGTGACAGGCTGGTCAACGCTGAGCGTGTGGCGAAGTTGGATCAATATCGCGAACCCCTCAATAACGGAGAGCTGACGCTGCTTGATTTCCTTGAGCAGCAGGAACTGGTACTGGCTTGTGACACACTGGTGCATTTTGCCCATTGGATAACGCCGGAAGGCATGCCTAAGCGCTTCGACACACACTTTTATCTGGCGCTGGCCCCAGACGATCAAATTGCCCTGCACGATGGCTATGAGTCAGTAGATTCGGTCTGGATCCGCCCGCAGGACGCCCTGGATGAAGCTAAGGCAGGCACCAAAACTGTCATCTTCCCGACGCTGCGAAACATTGAAAGACTGGCCACCACGAAGACGCCAGAATCCTCCATAGCTGCTGCCCGGGCGACACCGGTTGTTCCCATTCTCCCGTGGATGGAAAAGCGCGACGACGGCATGTATGTGTGCATTCCGACAGATGCCGGCTATGCAGTCTGCGAGGAAAAAGTTCCTGGCCGGCCCTGAACTCAAAGCTGGCCGATTTTACTTGCAGATCGCCTCTGTTTAAGCCAGTTTTATATTCTTTCAAAACAAACAGGTGAGCAACTCATGCGGGTGGTATTGCTGGTTCTTGGGTTACTGTTTCTGGCACCAAGTACAAACGCTGAAATCTACGCTTACACCAATAAAGATGGCGATTACATCGTGTCGCAGCAAAAACCCAAAGATCGCGACATAAGTTACGCGATCCTGACTGATGAAGGGGATTTTGTGCGAATGATCGAAGGTCGTCGCGAAAACGTGCCTATTACGCACTGGCGCCCTTTCTTTCTACCTAAAGAACCTGACCCGTTCGACGGCCCGACAATAGAACCCAGTGAGCGACGGCCGTCCGTTGAGATCGACGAGGTAGAGAACTAGCCGCGTTCGAGCTGGGATTAACGACCACACACTTCCCACCTCTATTACGCAGGCTGTTTGCGCAGACTCAGGTTATGGCGCGCAGCCATTGCTCCATGAGGTGTGCCGGCTGACCGGAACCAAAAACATAGTGATCAGGACGTACCAGAACAGCTTCGGCAGCATGATTGGATAACCATTTGTCGAGGATATCGTGGAAAGGCCGGATAGCCGGGTCATCTAATGTCACAGCACGCAAGCCTGTTTTTTTATCATCAGGTGAGCTCAGCGCAGAGCGGCTGATCAGCCAGGCGCCAGCGCCCATGACATCATCAAACCTGACTTTGTCCGCGGCTTCGCTGACTGGTTGAGGGAAATACGTTCCTGCGCCAGATGATTCCGGGAGGATACAGCCGGACTCAATGTCAGGATAAGATACCTTGCCATCAGGTGCCTTGCCGGACGCCCGCTCCGCCAGCATGCTGACATCTCGCCGCCTTGCCGCTTCACTGTCTGTCATACACACAGTCTGGCCCATCATCATCGCCATGGCGATAATGGCGCGTACATTAGGCTCGCGCTCCGGCTGATAACTGTCTAACAAGTCTTCAGACGCCCCTTTCCGGATCGCGACTAGTTTCCACGCCAGATTGGCAGCATCGCGCAGCCCGGAGCACAGCCCCTGCCCGGCAAATGGCGGCATCTGATGTGCTGCGTCTCCGGCCAGGATAAGGCGTTGCTGACGCCATTGCTTCGCAACACGCGCGTTGAAGCGATAAACCGCCTTGCGTTCGAGGGTAACCGCGCCATCTACATTCCATGGCTGCAGAAGTGACGTCACAAAATCATCATCAAGAACCTGTTCCGGCGTTTCGCCATGTTTAATCATAAATTCCCAACGATGGCGCCCTTCACCCATTAACACGCAGGTAGTTGGCCGCTCGGGATCACAGATCTGCAGATTAATATCCGGAAGACGCGATGCGTCGTGCACAATCGTGTCGATCACCAACCATGGCTCATCAAAATTCAAATCGTCAAAAACGATCCCTGCCGCCTCGCGAACCGGGCTGCGCGCGCCGTCTGCGCCGACGATGAATGCAGCCCGCTTCTTAACAGTGCCGTCAGGGGTGCTGATTTCTATTTCAACGTGGTCATCTTTCTGCACGTGTGACTGGTAGGCCCAACGGGTTTCAAGGCTTGCGTTACCTTCATTTGCAATCGCGCCGCGTAACAGGGCTTCAAGTGATGGCTGATGAATCATGTTACTCGCTGGCCATCCGCCTGGACCCAGCTTGTCCATCCCTTCAAACCGCAGCAGAATGTCGCCTTGTGCGTTAAGAAAGTCATATCTTGGGGATGAACGCCAGGTTTTCGAAAGCGAATCAGCCAGGCCGAGATCCTGAAAGATACGCACAATCTCGTGGTCGATATGGGCTGCACGGGGGAGCGGGTAAATGTCTGCTTCCTTATCGATAATCAACGCATCCACCCCACCACGCGCAAGCAGGAGTCCAAGTGTGGCGCCTGTGGGTCCGCCACCAACAATCACCACGTCATGATCCAGTGTTTTAGTCATGGGTTTACTCCACAGATACCATGGGCGCCTCAATGGCGCCAAGCGCTTCGATCTCGCACCGCACGACATCACCGGGTTTGAGAAAAGTCCTGGGATCCATCGCTGCACCAATCCCGCCAGGTGTACCGGTAAATATCATATCGCCAGGTTCCAGGGTCATCGCCTGGGACAGATGCTCGATCTGCTGCCAGATATCGAAGACGAGATGTTTGGTATTTGAATTCTGACGGGTCTCTCCGTTGACCAGGCAACGCAACCCAAGCGAATGCGGATCAGGCACTTCGTCTGCAGTCGTGATCCACGGTCCGATAGGCGCGTGGGTATCAAACGACTTACCAAGGCTCCACTGAGGGGTCCGGTGTTGCCACATACGTTCTGTAACGTCATTGCCGACACAATATCCGAACACATGCGACGCCGCGTTTTCTGCCGAAATCCTGCGCCCACCGATGCCTACAACAGCAACGAGCTCTGCTTCGTAATCAACAAAGGGCGCAAAGGTCGGTACTTCAACAGGATCAAAGGGGCCATTGATAGAGGTCACTGCTTTAGTAAACCAGACCTGATTTTCGGGAGTTTCCATGCGGCTTTCAGCAATGTGGTCCGCATAATTGAGGCCGATGGCAAATATTTTACCTGGCCTCTGAACTGGTGCCAGAAGCTTCACTCGATCCAGGGCTATCCGTTCGCCACTGCGAGCAATCTCTTGCAACTCAGATTCCAGCCTGTCCCAGCTCGAGATGAGGTCAATCATCGTGCCGGGCATACCCGTTGCGACAATCTTCTCGCCAACAATAATGCCTGTCTGCGGACCGGCGCCGTCATCAAATGTTGCAAGCTTCATTTGTCCTCTCCCGCCATCATTGGATGCGCCGGACCCCACTGAACATCCAGAAGGTCCTGTAAGGTTGCGATATTCGAACCGTCTTCGGCCGTCAACAGATCGCCATCGGTCCAATGTTCAAGTTCGTGTCCCCACGGATCTTTCCAGTAGTCGAACACCTGGCTGCCCAGCACATGGCGGCCTACGCCCCAGGCAGGAATCCGGCCTGCCCGTTTAAGGTGGGTATGCCCGCACATGAGGTCATCAACGTCCGCCACTTCAAATGCGGCATGATTAAAACGGGGTGCAGACGGCGCCTGCAGCAGGAACAGCGTGTGATGATCCGTGAGTGTCTCGCCAAGATCGCAGCGCAGGAAAGCGCCAACCGGTGCGCCAGGGGCCATTTCTATTTCATCGGATGTGATCAGCCCGAACCTGTCTTTGTACCAGGTTTCTGAGACTCGGAAATCTGTCACTTCAAGTACGGCATGCCCAAGCCGCACAACATTAGCCGGCCCTTGGGATAGGCGCAGCGGCGCTCGCGTGCGCTCTTTGGAACGGGCGTCATTGTGCTTCTCTAAAGGCGGAAGCGCCTGTGGCTGCAGGAGTTTCTGTCCGGCGACGACTTCAACCAGATATCCGTCTGGATCGTTCAAGCGGACCACATGGCCGCCCCCTGGCGCGTCATGTGTTTCAAGCGGTCTGGATTCGGCTTCGGCAAGGCGGCGCAGGTCCTCGAGACTGGCGGCACGAAAACCAATGGCGACAAATCCCGGTTCTCCCGGGCTGGTAGCATGCAGGAAAGGTGCAGACCCGGAGCCTCTCGCATAGAGAGTGCCGTCATCACCCAGTTCCGAAGCTAAACCAAACTCTTTGAGGAACGCGCCCATCTCAGCAAGATCCGGGGCCCGGAATCGAACATGCGCGATGTCCTCGACTTTTATTGTACTCATGAAGATTTACTCCTTTGTGCATGCTTCGCGGGCAAAGGCACCTCGGCCAGCTCTGGCAGCCTGGCGCGTGAAAGGCGCTGCGCGGATTTCTGCGTCATTCCAGCAGCCAATAACGCGAGTTCAGCGGTGTAAATGCCGGCATTGCGCCAGGTCTGATGTCCACCGATGACTGTACTCATTGCAGCAAGTGTTGAGCCGGCAAGCATGCCGACAAACGACCTCTCGAATTCCGGGTCTACTGTTCTGCCGCCGCGGCGCAAAACCAGCCTCGCGTCTCTAACGGGTGGCGCCTCCAGGAGCATCTGCAGGTCATCGTGCCCGATACCGAATCGCACCAGAAAAAGCCCCCAATCGCGTTCTTCAGCAGCGCGCCGGATGAACAGGCGAACCCCTGTTGCTAGCCTCAATGCAGGATCTTCGATATTCACAATCGTCGCTTCTACTCGCGCGATCATTTCCGCTGATAGATCCGCTGCAACGTCCGCGAACAGGTTCTCCGGATTAGAGATATTGTTGTAGATCGTGCCTCGTGCAATGCCGGCCGCTTCGGCCAGATCACTTAAAGATACATTCGCCGTGCCCCGATCTGCGAAGGTGCGCATCGCCGCTTCGTGAATTCTTGTCCGGGCGTTTCTGCGTTTTTCTGAAGGATCATTAACTTTCAACATTGTTCTATTTTGAACACTTCTGTTCAATTGTCAATACATTTATAAATTCTGATGCATGACATCGACCACCCTCATATTGAGGGCGGTAATGATCCATTTAGCGACTTACTTTAGATGCTGAGCCGGCTGCTATAACCAATCTAACCCCAGATAAATCGAGGTCATCGCGAAGGTATCAATCAGGCCATGTGCCGCAATGAGCGGCCAAAGGTTGCGCCCGCAGCGATAAAAGACTGCACCGAAAATCAGGCCCAGGGAGAACACCATTAACACGCCTGTGATGCCCTGGTAGAGATGGGCAAGTGCAAAAATCGCCGCTTGCCCAATTACCGCCCAGACAGGCGATCGAGTCAGCCATTCCAGGCGACTCCGTACAAAGCCGCGCAGGAGCAATTCTTCACCAAAGGCGGCACTTCCCCAGCTCACTGGCAGCAGGAATGCAAGAAAATACAGCGTATTGCCTTCAATCAGCTGCTTGAATGAAGAGGTATCCTGTGGAGGCAGGCCGACTGCCTCCAGGAGATTTTGCAATCCAATACCCACCAGTACAAAAACCGAAACAATTGTCAGCGCGGTGAATCCCAGAAAACCAGAAAGCGACATCCGATTGGCAAAACCGACGTCATGCCAGCTCATGCCATCCCGCTTAAGGAACCAGGTAGCGGCAAGCAGCGGAACAACCATGCCCATGATGGGCGAGAGCACAACCCAACCGGTTAGTGCGCCCAGGGTGAGTCCGATCGGTATAAGACAGACAACAGCAATGATTTGTGCAACGGGAACAAATCGAGAGGTCTCGCGAAAAGCAATTCCAGTTTCCATATTTAGGCTCCTAAGTATTTCAAAGCCATCTCGCACACCAGGTCTTTATACACATCTGCGCCCAGCAGAATGTCCGGTGTTGGATAGATGGCTCGGTATTGGAAGTTGAAGGCGATAAGGGCAACCGCTCGCTGGCAGACCTCAACGCCAGGCGAATCTTCACTCTGATCAAGCCAGCTTGCCGCCTCATTGATCAGCCCAGCACTGCGAGCAGTTGTCGTGCCGGAGATAGGCGAGTTGCCCAGGAGGTGGGCAATCATGACCGTGCGTAGCAGTCCCGAGTATTCGCTGGTACTACGGTAGAGCAGATCACTTAGAAAACGCACACGATCGGGGAGTTGGCGCGCATCACATGCGGACAATTCGTCTATAAAGTGCTCATACTGCTCGGTCTGCAGGCGCCCAATCAGATATTCGACAATAGCCGATTTGGCCGAGAAGCGTTTGTAGAGGGTACCTACCGAAACGCCGGCTTCTTTGGCGATCTCCTGCATGCTGGCTTGTTCAAACATGCCCTGCTCAATCAGCTTTTCGCAGACTGCGAGAATGCGCTGGAGTGTTGCTTCGCTTCGTTTTTGTTGTGGTGCTTTCAGCATATCTATAAGTAAATGTATATATACGTTCACTTTATAGGCGCGACTGAGAAAAAGCAAGCTTCGCCAACCATGAAGGTCTGCGGCCGACCTGGCCGCAGGCGAATGGCGGTGTTAGTTCCTACCTAAGTCGTGGTGATTATCCCGAGGGGACAGGAGGCAAGCCACTAGATGGTTTCGTCGCCCATCTGATGCTGAAGCTCTGCTACGGTTAACAATAGTGCTTCATAGTAACCCCGCACCTCGCGGCGCCGGGCCTGTTCATGCAGAGGAAGATGGTCGGTGGATGAACGCAGACGCCGCAATTGAGCAATGATCTGGTCGCGCAACTGTCGCGCGTGATATATCTCTAATAAGTCCACAAGACCCTGCTGATTCTGTTCCATAAACTACTGCACACAAACCTTTTATTTAATCTAGCTGGTGTTTTTGACCTTCGCCACGCTAATTGGCCTGCAAGTGTGACATTGGTAGCAACAAGTCAGACTTGCATGCAATACACCTCCGCCTTAATGTCGCACAGCAATCAATCGACCCAAACATCTTAAGTAGAGGAACTTTTATGTCTAGCGAAGACATGCTGTACGACGTCAGCGATCATGTGGCGACCATCACATTTAATCGACCCGATCAGATGAACACCATCAACGGGTCTATGCTCAATAATCTGTCCGAGTATTTACTTCAGGCTGACGCAGACACCGACGTGCGCGCCATCGTCGTAACGGGTACGGGCAAATTCTTCTGCGCCGGGCTGGACCTTCGCGGCAGCGATATCACGGATAACATATCTGAAGGCAAAAGAGGGTTTAAAAACCTCGATTTGCGCAACACACCGCCCACCGTTCTGCACAATCTGGACACGCCTACAATCGCAGCGATCAATGGATCAGCAGCCGGCTACGGTATGGACCTGGCGCTCGGTTGTGACATCCGCGTCATGGCAGACGGTGCCAAACTGGCTGCTGCCTTCACCGCCCGGGGGATTGTGCCTGAATCCGGTGGCACCTGGATTCTGCCACGCCTGATTGGCTGGTCAAAAGCTTCAGAAATTATATTCACCGGCAAAACCCTGCTGGCGCAGGAATGCGAAGAAATGGGCCTTGTCTCGCATGTGGTGAACAACAATGAAGTTCATACACAAGCCTTGGAGATCGCAGGCAATATTGCAAAGAATGCACCAATGGCGGTACAGGCCTCAAAACGCATGATGCGTATGGGCATGAACGAAAACTTCGACGATCACGTCCACCACGTTTTTCTGCAACTGTTGCCTCTGTTCCAGTCCGATGACTTCAAAGAGGGAATGGCTTCGTTCATGGAAAAACGCGCGCCGGACTTTAAGGGTCGTTAATATTCAGTCGTACGTCTGCTGCGAAAAAAACACCTAGATCAGGGGGCAGCCGCTCGACCCAGCGCATTATAGTGATCAGCTGCTAAGCCCCGCAGCGCAAGGCGGCGCCCAGACAGTAACGCGGAGCGCGCCTGGGAGGTCTGCCGTTGTTGAAGTCTCTGCATAAACAGCATTATCAGAGCTGCGCAGCTTGAATGTATTTCTCAGTTGTTTCGACAGGTGAGAATACGGTTTCACGCGCGCCGTTCGCAGCCCGGAAAACTACACAGCATTTCAAACAGCAGATTCGCCGCCAGCAGACTGGTATTACCGCTGGTATCGTAAGGTGGTGAAACCTCGACCAGATCGGCGCCAACAAGATTCAATCCGTATGTACCCCGAATAATCTCCAGGCCTTGCGAACCACTTAACCCGCCCGGCTCTGGCGTTCCTGTACCCGGCGCTACCGCAGGATCCAGACCGTCAATATCAAAAGACAGGTAGGTCGGTGCATTGGGTCCAATACGCTCGCGCACTTTTTCCATCAGCGGTGTTAGAGACTGGTACCAACACGCCTCAGCCTGCACAACTTCAACCCCGCGCTGGCGCGCCCAGTCAAAATCTTCAGCCGCATAACCGGTGGCACGCAAACCAATCTGCGTCATTTTGGTCGCTTCGATCAACCCCTCTTCCAGAGCACGGCGAAACACCGTGCCATGGGTCTCGCGTTCCCCGAACATGGTGTCGTTTGTATCTGAATGTGCATCAACATGCACCACAGCTAATGGCCCGTGTTGTTTAAACAATGCGCGCAGGATCGGCAGGGTAATAGTGTGATCGCCGCCGATGGAAAGTGGTTTTACCCCCGCCTCAACAAACGCGGCATAGTGCTGCTCTATCAGCTTGATAGAAGCCGCCAGGTTGTAGGTATTCAAGGCAACATCACCAACGTCGGCAATCTGTAAACTGTCAAACGGTGCAGCACCTGTTGCCATGCTGTAGGGTCGTACCAGCACAGACTCGGCACGGATCTGCCGCGGACCAAAACGTGCACCTGCCCTGTTACTGGCGCCACAATCCAGCGGGACACCAGCAATACCTATATCAAGTATCTCACTTATCGGTGCTGTTGGCAGGCGGAACATTGTTGCCGGTCCGCCAAAACGCGGCATCTCGTTACCACCCAGTGGTTGATTAAATTCTGTCACCGATACTGCCTGCAGGAGTGAAAACCTGTCGATCTTAAGGTGCGCCTGGGCAGATATCCAACGCCACAAAGCAAAGCGACTCCCAGGGGCTAATTTTTGCCCGTTTTCCGCTAAACTACCGGACCAAATTTTTCTGCCTGAGAAGAGGACCCTATGACTGACGCATACATCATTGATGCCGCACGCACACCACGCGGTATCGGCAAAGCAGGTAAAGGCGCGCTATCTGAATTTCATCCCAGCCGTCTACTGGCCAAAGTTCTTGAGGGCATTGCTGAACGCAACAGCCTGAACACAGACGAAATAGACGATGTTGTTGTCGGCTGCAGTTCTCAGGTTGGTAAACAAGGTTCCTGCGTGGGCCGCATGGCCGCACTTGACGCTGGCTGGAGCGAGAAAGCCAGCGCTGTCACCCTGGACCGCTTCTGTGGCTCTGGTATTACCTCAGTCAACCTCGCAGCTGCCAACATCATGAGCGGCATGGACGATCTGTGTGTTGCCGGCGGCGTTGAGATGATGTCGTATACAGCCACCCTGGTGCCCGAAAATAACAACCGCACGGTAGATGGCGGCAACCTGCATCTGCGCAACCTGCACCCCCAACCTCACCAGGGTATCTGTGCAGATATGATTGCCACCCTCGAAGGCTTCAGCCGTGAGGATGTCGATGCGCTGGCGGTAGAAAGCCAGCGACGTGCAAAGCACGCCATCGATAACGGCTACTTTGACAAAAGCCTGATCCCGGTATTTAACGACGATGGCACGCTGGCGCTGGATCGCGAAGAATTCCCACGCCCGGGCACCACCATGGCGTCTCTGGCTGAATTACGTACTGTGTTTGACCAGTTCATGGAGGCACCCATCGATGACACCGGCGAAACTTTCGACCAGCTGGTCAAACGGGCTTATCCAGACCTTGCCATCAATCACGTACATCATGCAGGCAACAGCTCTGGCGTGGTAGACGGTGCCGCAGCGCTGATTCTGTCGAGCAAAGACTATGCAGACAAAGCGGGCTGGAAACCGCGCGCGCGGATTCGTGCAATTGCGACAGTGGGTGGCGATCCGACCCTCATGTTGAATGAACCTGTTCCAGCAGCGCGCAAAGCCCTGGCTCGCGCCGGCATGACAACTGACGATATTGATCTGTTTGAGGTCAATGAAGCCTTTTCCGTGGTTGCGGCTAAATTCATCCGCGATCTGCAGCTCGATCCGGAGAAAGTAAACGTCAATGGCGGTGCGATGGCGCTTGGTCACCCGATTGCAGCAACCGGCTCCATCCTCATTGGTACAGTTCTCGATGAACTGGAACGTCGCGACCTGACCACCGGCCTGGTTACCATGTGTACCGGCGGTGGTATGGCGCCCGCCATTATCATCGAACGTGTCTGAAGCGTTTTGCGCAGCAGGCATGCAGTTGATCAGGGCTACCTTAATGGTGACCCTGGTCATCTTTGTTACAGCGTGCACAGACAAAGAAGCACAATTACGGGACGCCAGTCTTGCACATGCGCAACAGTGGTTTGCGATCGCAGCAACAGGCGCTGATGGTGATGAAAACTGCCACGGTTTAGGTCTGCTTAAGCACCCTGGCGTGTCGTGTGCACAAATGATGAGCTTCGCTTCAGAAGTAGATTCAGCATCAAGGCAGATCACCGCAGTCACGCCAAGAGACTGTTTTGAACGCGTTTGTGGCGAGTTTGTTGAGCTCAACTTTTCCGGCCAGGACCTGGCGGGCAATGAGGTCAATGAAATGCTCTTACTGAAACGCGACGAGGGCCGCATGAAAACCTATCTGTATCGGTCAAATCTGCTGCTAACCGAATTGGGGGCTGAAAGTCCCGCGACCCAGAAAGACGAGAAGAACCCCCAACAAATTGCTTACGACGAAGTTGTAGCCCGCTATCCCGGCTTGTACAGCTACCCACCCTGCTACGGCATTCGGCCTTCCAGCTCTAACCTGGTGGGTGAACTGATGCAGCGGGATAACATGAACGTTGCCGCAGTGGATCAACAAGCGCAGCAATGTGGGGCAACTTTCTGCCTGGCACTGGTGGGCAATAAAATCGCAACGCTCTGTCCGCCCGGCAAATAGCCTGCTCTAGGGTTGCAGGCGCTTGATTGCCCAGACCTCTCCTTCTTTTTCATAACTGAAGCGGTCATGTAAACGTCCCACTCTCCCCTGCCAGAACTCATAACGTGTGGGCGAGAGAATGTATCCTCCCCAGTTGTCAGGCATCGGCACGTCTGTGTTGCTGTATTGTGCACTCAGTGCCTGCACCCGGGCCTCCAATACTGAACGGTCAGCGACTTCCTGAGATTGCTGGCTGGCCAGAGCGGAGAGCTGACTGTCTTTCGGTCGGGTACGGAAGTAATTTTCACTCTGTTCAGGGGGCAGTTTAGTGACGGTACCCGTTATACGAACCTGTCGCTCGCTTTCGCGCCAGTAAAACATCAAGGCAGCATTCGGATTGACATCGAGATCCTGGCCTTTGTGACTGGCGTAGCTGGTGTACCAGACAAATCCGGCTTCGCTGTGCCCTTTCAGCAGCACAATCCGCACTGACGGATGACCTTCGGCGTTCACGGTAGCCAGGGACATCGCAGTCGCGTCAGCTTCGTTGTCAGCAATAGCTTGTTGTAACCAGATTTCAAATTGTTCGAGCGGCTGCGATGCCAGTGTATCCCGGGACAGAATACCCTGTGCGTAATCGCGACGAATATGAGCTTCATCGTTTATCAATGTGAGCATCCAGGCTAAAAGTCATAGCCTAAAGCCAACTCCGTGATGACACCATCAAAAGTCTTATGTTGGACTTTGATAGCGCCAGACATTGGTGAACCAGGCACCATAGGCGCATAACAATGCGGACAAAATCATTGCTGGCCATAAGGCATTGAGGGTACCAAAGGTTTCAATCAACCAGCCCAGTACCACGGCGCCAATAGGCGCGCTGCCCACCATACCAACGCTGAATACGGACAGGATACGACCGCGATAGGCTGGCTCCGCCGACTCCTGCACAATGGTTCGAGCCAGATTGCTGGTAATACCCATATTCAAACCCCAGCCAAATGTACCCAGGACCAGCAGCCAGAAATCTCCTCGCACATAAATCATCAACAGCACGATGATGCGCGAGAGCTGCATCAGCAGAAACAGACGACCGGGACGTACCAGTGGCATGAACTTGAGTAACAAAGCGTTAGACAGGGCTGCGCCAGCGAAAAAGATAGCCATCAGCACAGATAACGTCCAGGCATCACCTTCGTATATGCGTTTCACGATAAAGGGAAACACAGTGATGAAGGAGCCTGCATTGAAAATGCTGGAGACAAAGTTGATAACCAGCACATTGAAAATGATTTTGCTGCGCAGAGTTGCATGCAAACCTTCTATAATACCGCGCACTGCGGACTGCTCAGGTTTGGGGTCAATGGTTACTACCGCAGAAATACGCGTCATTGCAAACGCAGCAAGCCCGATCACCACAGCTTGCGACAGCAACACAGGAGAAATACCCCAACGATCTATCTGTCCAGCCAGGCCCAGTCCGAACACCTGTACAACAAAGCCTGCGGCTGTTGCGGCGGTCACACCTTGCTGCAGATGCTGACCGCTTATGCGATTGAGAATCGCCTGTTGTGCCGGCATGGAGTAGGACTGCACAAAGCTCATGCCTAATCCCCACAGAATGACACTCCAGACAGCAAACCAGCCGCTGACATCCATAGCAATCAGGAATAGTGGAAAAACAGGTGCGACGGCATAAATCCGGATAAGCAGATTGCGCGGATCGGCGCGATCAGCGCTGGCTCCGCCCATCAGCATCAAAAACACCCCGGGAATGCCTATCAAAGCCTGTATCAGACCCACCTGATGGGCAGGCAGCAGCAGAATGCCGATCAGAATCCAGCTGAGCAGCAGCTGCTGCATGGCCAGGGCCATGCCGGAAAAGGCACTGGCACTCAGATAGGCGCGAAACTGATTGTTACGCCAGATCGATGATTCACTCTCACCCTGCAAGATATTTTCCCCGCCTCCCCAGCGTGACGAGTATCCTACAGGTCCCGATTTTTTTTGTAAGTGGCAAGAGAACCTTCGATGACGCATCTGCAAGACGAGACTGTGATTGAAGCTGAAGATTTCAGCGGCCAGGATTTCAGCCACAGCACCCTGCGCGACTGTGTATTTACAGATTGCCAGTTTGCCGGCAGCAATTTCCGCGCCGCAGATCTGAGCAGGACTGAATTCATTCGCTGCCAATTCAACGATTCAACATCTCAACTGCCTGCGGATTTCAGCCAGGCAAATCTGCGTGACGTGCATTTCAGCCACTGCAATCTGACGGTTGTGGATTTTGTCCGCTGCGAGGCTTACGCATTACACTTTGAACACTGTCAGCTACAGGGTGCGGACCTTTCCAGGATCGACTGTCGGATGCCTGTTTCGGGCACAGAGCTGACGGATTTCACCATGCAGCACTGCAACTTTGCTTACGGCACCCTGGCCGAAAACTTCCTCGCAGAATGTGAGATCACTGACTGTCGACTGACAGAGGCTAATCTCGACCGCTGCAATTTACGCGGCGCGAATCTTGCGGGATCTGAACTGCATAACATCAGTGCTTCAGGTTTGACTATCGAAGATGCCGACCTGCGTGGTTGCAGCTTTAACAACCTGCACCCGCGCGATATCAGTTTAACGGGCGTGAAACTCTACTACAGCCAGTTACTGGCCCTGGTGGAGCCGTTGGGTCTGATCCTGGAACCAGACCCGGACTAGCCACCCGCAGGTCAACCTGCAGGTTTAAAAGGGGCTAGTTGATTTCCAGCAGTTCCACTTCAAATATGAGCGTTGCGCCAGGTTTAATCTGACCGCCCGCACCACGATCACCATAAGCGAGATCGGAAGGCACAACGAGACGCCATTTTGAACCGGTGTTCATCAGCTGCAGCGCTTCTGTCCAACCTGCAATCACACCATTCACTGGGAAACTGGCTGGTTGACCACGTTCAACCGAGCTGTCGAACACAGTGCCATCAACTAACGTGCCATGGTAATGGGTGGTGACAGTGTCTGATGCGGTAGGCTTCGGCCCGGAACCTTCAGTGATCACCTCATATAGCAAACCGGAAGCCAGCTGTGTCACACCCTCTCGCGTGGCGTATTCTGCGCGAAAAGCATCACCCGCTTCACGCACACCGGCGCTGGCTTCGGCCTGTTTTGCGCCTACGGCAGCCTGCAGCGCGGTAAACACCCGCTGTTGATCTGCATCGCTGACCTGACTGCTCTTATCGCCTACGAAGTCTTTGGCACCCTGCAGATAGGCATCCGCATCGATCACACCTTCTGTCTGTTGCAGCAGATCTTCAATCTGCTTGAATCCCAGCAGGTAGCTGGCCTCTTTTACTTCACTGTCTAATGCCACGCTCTCACCTTCTGCCTTTGTTGTTTCACTTTCTGCTATGGCTGACTGGTCACAGCCTGCCAGTAATAATGCCAGACCAAGATAGGCCAGCACGCCCGTATTTCCAAATACGCTTTTGCCCAAAACACTGCTACCCAAAGCACTGGGTTTGGATTGAATCTTCAATTTCGTGTCCTTATTTATCGAATTACCATTAGTTGCGGCCTGTATTACTACCGGGTTACATTCTCCACACAGGACCTACTCGTGAGTTTGGTAACCTGCCTGGGTGACATTGCCCGTTGGGACACATAAAAAGGGCCCCAGGTCGTGGTGGACCGCTGACGCAGCCCGAAATACGTTGTTGGACAGCCGCTTGTTATGCAAGTTTTTGCCGTCGAACAAGGTATATGATGGGGAACCAAGTCAGTACCGCGCCAGTCACACATATATGTGCCGCGTCTTTCACGTGCCACATGCCTTGGTGCCGCATCTTAGCAGACGTTGCGGCATTGGCGGGGGGATTTATACGTCTGCTGCAAAGGTGGTATATAAGAATGAATTTGCAGTTTAATCACGGCGTTCGAGCCTTATTGACAATTGCCTTCGGCATTTGCGCATCCATAGCGCTGGCTCAGGGCGACATTGCGCAGACAACAGACACCCCCGAAAAAGAAGTCTTTGTTGACGTCAAAGCACCCATACTGGAACCACTCGACGTACACGCACGGACCAGCCTCACCGTGGTAGAACAGCTGCGCCACAATCACTTCGTAAAAAAGCCTTTGGACGATGGCATTTCGAGCCAGGTTTTTGATAACTATCTGGAATCTCTGGATGGCGGCCGCTCTTACTTTCTAGCCACCGACGTGGCTGAATTTGAAGCCTACCGGTATGAGTTGGACGACGCGTTAAAACGCGGCAATCTGGACGCCGCTTTCACCATGTTCAATCGATATCAGGAGCGGGTGGTTGATCGGCTGAATTTCCTCATTCACGAAATCGAAGGTGGCATCGAAAACATAGATTTCACCGTCGATGAAGACATTGAAATAGACCGGGAGAATTCTCCCTGGCCCGCAAATCAGGCTGAACAGGATGCATTGTGGCGCAAGCGTTTAAAAGCTGCCGTTCTGTCGATGAAGCTGAACGACAAAGAAGTCGAAAAGATCGGCGAATCTCTGACCAAGCGATACAAGAACCGTTTGAAGCAGGCGGTACAAACCAAAAGTGAAGATGCATTCCAGGTTTACCTGAACTCATTTGCGACCACTTACGATCCGCACACTCAGTACTTTTCCCCGCGCACCTCACAGAACTTCAATATCAACATGTCTTTATCGTTAGAAGGCATTGGCGCAGTTTTGAAAAGCGAAGACGACACCACTTCAGTGGTTCGCCTGGTACCCGCCGGGCCTGCCGATAAAGAAGGTTCTATTGGCGTTGAAGACAAAATTATCAGCGTCGGCCAGGGTGAAAACGGCCCGCTGATAGATGTTGTAGGTTGGCGTCTTGATGACGTGGTTGAGCTGATTCGCGGTCCGAAAGGTTCAACCGTGCGCCTGGAAGTCATTCCATCCGACAGCAAAGATGACGTCAGTAACGTTGTCGCCATTACGCGCAATACCGTCAAGCTCGAAGAGCAGGCCGCGCAGGCCAAGTTGTTAACCCTGGAGCAGGGTAATCAGGCCTACAAAATCGGCATCATTGATGTACCCACTTTTTACGTTGATTTCCGAGCCGCCCAGCAGGGTGATGAAAATTATCGAAGCACCACACGCGATGTGAAAAATCTGATTCACAAGCTGGAAGAAGAAGGCATTGATGGGCTGGTGATTGATCTACGTAACAACGGCGGCGGCTCCCTGCAGGAAGCAGATACGTTAACCGGATTGTTTATCGAATCAGGCCCGACCGTGCAGGTGAAATCTGCGCGCCGTCGAGCCAACGTCTACGCTGACACCGACGACGACATAACCTGGGAAGGCCCGATGGCCGTCATGGTTAATCGGCTGTCAGCTTCTGCGTCGGAGATTTTCGCCGGTGCGATTCAGGACTATGGTCGTGGCGTCATCATTGGCAGCCAGACCTTTGGTAAAGGTACCGTGCAAACGCTCATACCCTTAAATCGTGGCCAGCTGAAAATCACAGCCGCCAAATTCTACCGGGTCTCCGGCCAGAGCACTCAGCATCAGGGTGTATTGCCAGACGTATCATTCCCCGAGTTATATGACACTGATCAAATTGGCGAAAGCTCTCTCGAAGATGCGATGCCCTGGGACATGATCCAGCCTGCAGTCTACGACCACAACAACACCATCGCGCCCTTCATCAGCGAACTGCAACGCCGTCACGAAGCGCGCGTCGCGGATAATGTCGACTTCAACTATGTCCGCGCACTGGCCGCAAAAAGCAAAGAAGCAGCGGCTAGAACCCACGTTTCTTTGAATAAAGAAAAGCGACTTGCACAAAAGGATGCTGACGACCAGTGGCGTCTTGATCTGGAAAACACGCTGCGGGCAGCCAAAGGTAAAGAGCTGGCCACATCGCTGGACCACCTGGACGATCTGGTAGAGGCTGAGAAAGAAGCCAAAGAAGCTGAGGAAAACGTTGAGGACGACGCAACAGAGGACACTGTTGCAGACAGTGGTGAAACATCTGACGCAGACGCAGCGGAAACGGAAATTGAGATTACCATGGTAGAAGACGACGCAATGCTGGAAGAAGCCGGCAAAGTGCTGCTCGATCTGATGGGTCTTTCCATGCAGATTGTGCAGCTGGAAAAACCTTCCAGCATCTCGACTGCGAGTACCAATACGCCGCTACCGCAACCCACCGCGGATGCTGATACGGACGTAGAAGGATAAACCCTTCGATCTTACTGCTACGAGCCGGCTTCTGAGCCGGCTTTTTTTTGACCGCGCTTCAGCTTGCCAGATCTGCCGGCAGCTCAAATTCCAGAGCACGCTGCTTGACCGTCTGCAGCATCGCTTCAACAAAGCTCTCCACGCTCATGGTGTGCTGCTCGCGATGACCGTAACGCCGCAGGGTGACCGTACCTTCAGCCGCTTCGCGTTCTCCAACAATCACCAGATTCGGGATTTTCTGTACTGTACCCTGGCGGATTTTTTTCGGTAGCGTGTCATCAGAAGGCGCTCGCTCTGCTCGGATCATATGGCCACGTAGTTCACTGACGATACGGTCTGCATATTCATCAAACTGCTCGCCAACAGTTAAAATCTGCGCCTGCAGAGGGGCAAGCCAGGTCGGGAAGGCACCCGCATAATGCTCAATAAGGAAGGCTACAAAGCGTTCATGAGTGCTGAACGGTGCCCTATGGATACAGAACGGCGTATGTTCTGCGCCATCGGGCCCTACATAGGTCAGCCCCATGCGCTCAGGTACGGCAAAATCAAGCTGCACCGTTGAAACAGTTTCTTCGCGCCCGGTTACCGTAACAAATTGAAAGTCCAGTTTCGGACCATAAAACGCACCCTCCCCCACACCTTCCGTGTAAGGGATTTCCAACTCCTGAATAACCTCAAGCAACAACGCTTCAGATTCTGCCCAGGCTCGCGGGTTATCGACATACTTGTCTTTACCTTTGGGGTCTTCCGGATCCCAGCTCGAAAGACGTATTTTAAAATCATCCAGACCCAGCACAGAATAAGCCTCTTTGGACATTTGTATAACGGCCTTGAACTCGTCTTTCAGCTGCTCCTGCGTGCAATAAATGTGTGCATCATTCATCGCCATACCACGCACACGCACCAGCCCACCGACCGCACCGGAATCTTCAAAGCGATACACCTGGCCATATTCAGCCAGGCGCAGGGGTAGATCCCGATAACTGCGCGGTTCGGCCGAAAATATTTTGTGGTGGTGTGGGCAGTTCATCGGCCGCAGTCGGTAAGACTCTTTGATGCGACGCTCGCCTTCATGCGCCTGCGCATCCTCGGCGGACTCCATCACCTCCATTGCCGGATACATATCTTCTGCGTAATACGGCAGATGTCCGGTGGTGTGATACAGGCTTTCCTTAGCCAGATGCGGCGTCGCCACACGCTTGAACCCGGCCTTGAACTCAAGCTCTTTGGCATAATTTTCCAGTTCGTCTCGAATTACCGTGCCATTGGGCAGCCACAAAGGCAGCCCTTTACCGATATCATTATCAATGGCATAGATGCTCAACTCGCGGCCAAGCTTTTTATGGTCTCGCGCCTGGGCTTCATTAAAGGCCTGCACATGCTGATCGAGGGTATCTTTATCCAGAAACGACCAGACATAGATGCGTGTCATCATCACGTTGTCCGAGTTACCCCGCCAGTAGGCACCGGCCACACTACGGATCTTGAAAGCATCTCGTGGGATGTCTTTGGTGGTCGCCACATGTGGGCCTTCACACATATCCAGAAATGGGCCATTGCGATAAAACGACAAACCGTCCAGGCCGTGTTTCTCGATCAGCTCAGCGCCGTACTCCTTTTTGTAGGGTTCACCCATTTCGTCAATACGCGCAAGGGCCGCCTGGGCGTCCAGATCTTCGCGATCGAAGCGCTGGCCTTTTTTGCAGATTTTTTTCATGCGGCGCTCAAGCTCGGGAAAATCTTCTTCCGTGAGCGGCGCGCTTAAAATGAAGTCGTAGTAGAAGCCATCGCTGATGGGCGGCCCGAAACCTAGTGTACTGCCTGGACGCATTTCCAACACCGCCTGCGCCATAACATGCGCAAGACTGTGCCGAACCTTGTAAAGCTCGTCCTGCACTTCACTCTCACCGCTATGTTCAAATGTAGCCATTCTCAATTCCCAATTTTTTCAGCACAAAAACACAAAACCCCGGGGGCGCTGCCTTCCGGGGTTTGGTCTATAAAGCAGCGCCCCGTTCGAAGAGTCGCCGCTGTGCGTAACAATCGCCCGCTAGCGCCTCAAGCCCACCCGGTAGTGCGGGTGCGCTGGTTGCTGGTAGTTTGCAATTGTTTACACGTATTCATGGCGCGGCAATGTATCACAGGGTAACCGGTTAATTGTAGTCCTTCTTGCCAGCCGTGCATCCACGTACAATGCCGGCGATGGAATGGTTACCAACAAGCATTGTGGATTGGGGTGTACCCCTGCTGATTATCACAGGGGTGACAGCGGGCGCTGGCTGGCTATTGGGGCGAAGCTACCTGAACCATCCACATAACCGTCTTTACCGGCAGCTGGCTTTTGTTGCCCTGTTTATTTTTTCTCAAATGGCATTAGCTATCGCGCTGCCGTTTGACGACGCAACCCAAAGCCAGCTGTTAACCCTGTTCGGTTATGCGCTGACGGCAGTTATTGCCCTGTCTTCAACCTCATTTGTCAGCAACGCCATGGCCGGGCTGATGTTAAAGGCCATGGGGACCTTCAAAACAGGTGACTTCATCCAGGTGCAGGACCAGTTTGGCCGTGTAACCGCAAAAGCCCTCCTGCATACCGAAATACAGAGCGAAGACCGCGACGCCATAGCTCTGCCGAACATGTTTGTCATCAGCAATCCTGTCAAGATTGTAGACCAGAGCGGGACTCTGGTTTCAAGTGAAGTGGGTATCGGCTATGACACACATCGGCGCAAAGTTCGCGAGTTGCTGCTTGTTGCAGCCGAAACAGCTGGTTTGACCGATCCCTTTGTACAGATCCTGGACATTGGTGACTTCGCCGTGCGCTATCGTGTAACAGGCTTCCTGACAGACGTCGGCAAACTTGTCACGACGCGAAGTGACCTGAAAGCACAGATCCTGGACAGCCTGCATAATGGCGGCGTTGAAATCATGACCCCAACCGTCATGAACCAACGGCCCATCGATCCAGAGAAACCCGTAGTACCGAAAAAGCAGGTAGCTGTCGAAGACGACACCGATCACGGCAAAGCCGAACGCATGATGTTCGATAGAGCCGATCTTGCTGCGCGCATTGAACGATTTCGCGAGCACGCCAGAACCCTTGGTGCGGAAATCAAAGAACTCGAAGATCAGGACCCGGAAGCACACGCCTCCGAAATCTCCTGGCGCAAACACCAGATTCAGGCATTAACAGACCTCGTCGAAAAGTTCGATTCGCCTGATGATTGAGTTTCCAGACCTACCTAACCTGCATGCCCTGGGCGTGATGCTGCTGACTATCGTCGCCCTTTACGCCTTCAGCAAAGATAACTGGCTGCTGGAAGTCACATCGCTGTCACTCCTGGTCATCCTGGTTGTCGTCTTCTCTCTGTTTCCCTATGCGAACTTTGACCCGACAGACCTTTTTGCCGGCTTCGCCAATGAGGCGCTGATAGCTGTCTGTGCGCTCATGATATTGGGTCAGGGGCTTGTGCGAACCGGTGCGTTAGAGCCGGTGGGACGTCTGCTGGGCAAGCTCTGGGGGCGTGCGCCATTCCTTTCTTTGTTGTTGACGCTGGTGGTGGGTGCATTCCTGTCCGCTTTCGTCAACAACACACCTATCGTCGTGCTGCTGTTACCCATTCTGATCAGTGTCTGTCTGCGCAATAAATCATCCCCAGCAAAAGTGTTAATGCCTATGGGTTTTGCCACCCTTCTCGGGGGTATGGCGACCACCATCGGCACCTCAACAAACCTGCTGGTGGTCAACGTTGCCGCTGATTTGGGGCTTGAAGCATTCGGCTTGTTCGATTTCGCTCTGCCCGCGTCTATTGCTGCCTGTGTGGGTATCATCTACTTGTGGCTTATTGCTCCACTCCTGCTGCCAGAACGCGAATCAAAATTGTTAGATCCTTCGCCGCGCTTATTTAATGCGCGTCTGCTGTTGAAAGAAAACTCCCTGGTGCTGGGGAAGACCCTGGGTGACGCCATCGCTCTTACCGGCGGCGATATGAAAGTTGTGCGCGTTCGCCGAGGCGAAACCATGGTTATGCCGCTGCCAGATGTGGTGTTGAAGGTGGGCGACAGGCTTCGCGTGCAGGACACCCCCAGCAATCTGAAGAAGTTCGAAGAAGCGCTGAAAGCAGAATTATATTCCGGTGACACACGGGTAGACGACGAACACCCGCTTGCCGGAGATAATCAGACTCTGGCTGAAATTGCGGTTGTGCAGGGCTCAAGCCTCGACCGGGCCAACCTGAGTTATGCACGGTTTCTGGACCGCTATCAGCTTGCGGTCCTTGCGTTACACCGCGCTGGCAAAGATGTCTGGCGTGCAACGGAGGAAATTCACGAAGTTATCCTGCAGCCCGGCGATGTATTGCTGGTCCAAGGCCCCAAAGAACAGCTCAGCCTGCTGAAACGTTCTACCGAATTCATGGTGTTAGACAGTAGTATCGATCTCCCCAGTTCAGCGCGCGCACCTCTGGCTCTGGGTATACTCGCGACGGTTGTGGCAATGGCGGCGCTGGGGATCATGCCGATCGCCATTGCGGCAGTCGCAGGTTGCGCAGCAATGCTGTTAACCCGGTGTTTATCGATAGGTGAATCCCTGCGCGCGATCAGCCCCTCGGTCTATTTTGTAGTGGCCGCAAGCCTTGCGTTGGGCATGGCATTACAAGTCACAGGCGCTACAGTTTATCTGACTGAAGTATTCCTCTACGTCACGGCAGGTTCTCCACCTATAGTCGTGCTCTCAGCGCTGATGTTGCTACTCGCGGTGTTGACCAACATCGTCTCCAACAATGCAGCAGCGGTTATCGGCACACCTATCGCCGTTGGTATTGCGCAGGCCTTGCAACTGCCTGCAGAACCCTTTGTGTTGGCGGTATTGTTTGGGGCCAACATGAGTTACGCAACACCTATGGCCTACAAAACAAACCTCCTGGTGATGAGCGCTGGCAACTATACCTTTCGCGAGTTTGTGAAAGTCGGCGTGCCGTTGACCATCCTCATGTGGATTACGTTAACGTGGTTGTTATCGGTCATGTACCTGTGAAGAGTTTTTTCAGCGTTGTCGGGATGCTTGTTTTTTTCAATGCATCCGTCTTCGCTGTCGACGCCACCCTGGATTTCAAAGCACAGGGCAGTGATGCCACCCGTCCGAATATTCTCCTCCTGGTCGCAGAAGATCTCAGCCCTCGCATAGGTAGTTATGGTGATACCCTCGCCCGAACTCCAAATATTGACCAGCTAGCCGCTCAAGGCACCCGCTACATAAACGTTTTCACCACAGCAGGCGTTTGCGCACCGAGTCGCGCGGCGCTCATTACCGGGCAGCACCAGATCAGTTTTGGCGCCCAGCACATGCGTACGACAACCGGACCATTGGGACCTTATCTAGCGCAACCGGCAGCAGGTGTCAGAGCTTTTCCGGAATTACTGCGCGCAGCGGGTTATTACACTTATACCGATCAGAAACTTGATTATCAGTTCAGCGGTATCCGGTCTGGCTCTGGACCGTTTACGATCTGGAGCGAAGATGGTGCCAGCGATACCGCATGGCGAAACCGGACTGCAGACCAGCCGTTCTTTGCCTTGATCAACTTTCTGGAGACACACGAAAGTGGTGTCATGCGGGCACGCGGCCCGGCTCACAGCCCGGCGCACGCTGCGACTCAACAAATGCGTAAGACACTAGGGCTTGTCGCCGCCAGCGTTACCGATCCGGCGGATGTTGTGGTGCCACCCTACTATCCTGATCTACCTGAAACCCGGACCGACATCGCCCGACACTACGACAATATCCACGCCATGGACCATCGGGTTGGCGCTATTGTCAGTGCACTTGAAACAGATGGTTTACTGCAAAATACCCTGATTCTTTGGACCACGGACCACGGTGATGGGTTGCCCCGAGCCAAACGAGAATTGTTCGACAGTGGCATCAAGGTACCCTTGATCATGCGTTTGCCTGAAGCGCTCAGCGTTGCAGATGGTCGGCAGGACGCAACCGTAGAGGGTGGCGTCGATCAACGGCTGGTCAGTTTTGTTGACCTGGCACCTACGGTGCTGGCGTTTGCCGGGATCCAGCCGCCGGATTATCTACACGGTGAAAACTTCCTGACTTCAAATCGACACTACGTGTACGCCTCGCGCGACCGCATCGACGAGGTCATGGACCGGCAGCGCAGCATACGCAGCAACCGCTACAAATATATAAAAAGCTGGTACCCCGAAGTTGCTGGCGGGCACCCGCTGAACTATCGCGATAACCTGGACATGGTCCGCGCCTGGCGAAAAGCCTGGCAGGCAGGTCCGTTGCCAGCGGTGCAATCGCGCTGGTTCGAACCGGCTGGTGAGGAACAGCTTTACGATATTGTGGCTGACCCACATGAGCTGATCAATCTTGCGGGCTCAGCGGACCATCAGACAATTCTGCAGGATATGCGTGCCGCATTAGATGCTTTCCTTGCAGAAGTTGGCGATACAGGTGCTATCCCGGAATCAGAGCTGCGCGCGATGTACCTGCAGGATGGCACTCTACCGCAGACACCACCCCCCGCCATTACCATCAACAACGGTATGCTGAGCTTGACCAGCGAGAACGATGCTTCCATCGGTTACCGACTGAGCAGCAGCCCCAACTGGTATTTATATACACGACCCGTCAGCATTGAGGTCAGCAGATCGAGCAGCGTTACCGCAAAGGCGATCCGTTATGGCTGGCGAGAAAGCGAAGAGATTTTACGTCAATTGCCGTAATCCTTTTTCCTAGTGTAATTACACTATGGTAGGGTTAAGACAACTTGCTTAGCCTGCAAAAACCCTGCTTCCATTGCGGCTCAAACCAGCGGTTCTTGTCGCCTACAAATGGATGATTTGCGGGCACTGGCCAGTTCAGTGACCCAAGAACTTGTGCAATTGCACCTTATTAATAAAATGGGTTCAACGAAAAAGGAAATTTCGGAAGCAGGGTACCCCTGATCAACTGGGGCAATCGGCTCGGCTGACCTACATCAGTCGACATAATCGGGAGTTAACAAGCAGAATTGGGATAGGAAGTAATGACCAGCTGGATGAAAAAGCTATTCGACAGCAAAAAGGACACTCATAGAGCACACAGCGCTCGACCGAGCACTACTGAAACAATCAGACAAGGGTCTGCCCAGCGACCAAAAGCACCCCGCTCCTTTCAAGCGGTTTCTATCTACAGTCGCAGCGACTGCTGTGACGCGGCACAGCGAATTACCGGACGGAAATTTCTGGCCGCTCACGCACCACAACTACCCTTAGGCGGCTGCAGCCAACCGGACCAGTGCCGCTGCCGCTATAAACACATGTCTGATCGGCGCGAAGAAATGCGCAGAGATACCGACAATGGCCTGCCAGCCCGCCATAGGCCCAACGGTGAGCGTCGAAACCGCCGCGATCGCAGACATCATTTCGTGAGTTAACACACTACCAACATTCATGTCAGTGTTTATACTCAGGTTTTAAACTCAAACGGTGACATCATGAGTGAAGTTGACAACAACAATCCTCGCGCCAACCGCGGCGAAATTTTCAGCCGATCAAACGAAGAGCTGCTGGCAGAATGGGCCATCGACACCAGTGTCGATCCGGCAGACATCCCGTTGCAAAATTTAGATCCCGGTCATCCTGATCTGTTCGAAGATGCCAGACAAATGCCCTACTTCGCCCGTTTACGCGAAGAAGATCCCGTGCACTACACCGAAGTCAGTCAGTTTGGACCTTATTGGTCAGTCACCAAATTTGAAGACATCATGTATGTGGACAGTCACCACGACCTGTTTTCATCAGATTTTCGCAAAGGGGGCATATCTCTGGGCGGCGCAGCACAGCCTGAAGGCTCAGATGATTTTGATCTACCGATGTTTATCCAGGAAGATCCACCAAAACATGACCAGCAACGCAAAGTTGTTGCACCAATGTTTACCCCATCAAAACTGGCTGGCCTGGAAGACCTGATCCGGCAGCGCGCCTGCGCCATTCTGGATAATCTGCCACGCAATGAGGAATTCAACTGGGTCAAAGAAGTCTCTGTTGAACTCACCGGTCAGATGTTGGCGACCTTATTCAACGTTCCTCAGGAAGACCGGCATAAACTTATCTACTGGTCTGACGCGGTGCAGAATCTGGGTAATCCGGAGTTTTTCAACACCATCGAAGAAGGCTTTGGCGAGCTGTGGAAATGTTATGAGTATTTTGCCGCGGTCTGGCAGGAGCGTCTGGCGCAAAATGAGCCTGGTGACGACTTGATTTCCATGCTTGTACATGGCGAATCTACCCGCGATATGCCACCAAACGAATATCTCGGCAACATCCTGCTGCTGATTGTCGGGGGCAATGACACTACGCGTAACTCCATCAGCGGTGGCGTTCTTGCGCTGAATCAGTTTCCCGAGCAGTACAATAAACTGCGCGCAGACCATAATCTGATCAATACCATGGTGCCTGAAATCATCCGCTGGCAATCCCCTGTTGCGCACATGGCCCGAACCGCACTGACTGACACGGAACTTGGTGGCAAGCAGATTAAAGAAGGCGACCGCGTGGTCATGTGGTATCTGTCCGGCAATCGAGACGGCGAGGCTATCGAAAACCCAGACGAATTCATCATTGATCGCAGCAATCCACGTAAACACGTTTCTTTCGGCTTTGGTATTCACCGCTGTGTGGGTAATCGTCTCGGAGAGATGCAGTTGCGCGTCTTGTGGGAAGAGATCATGAAAAGATTCGATAACATTGAGGTCACCGGCGAGCCGGTTTATCTGAAATCGAGTTTCATCAATGGTATCCGCAATTTACCGGTCACCATTCGCGACTGATCAGGACCCGCTGCGCCAGGCCACTAACGAGTGTCGGCCACCGTTGCCTGTTCTTCACGAACTTTAAGTAACAGAACGGCGCCAATGATCATCAGAACAGCCAGCGAGGCAAACCCCGCCCGCTGGGACTGGAAAAAATCGGTTGTCGTAGCCACCATCAGGGGCGCTAAAAACGCCGTCACCGTGCCGGACAAAGCAAACAGGCCAAAAAACTGTGTGGCCATTTGAGGTGGCGAGATGCGTGCCATCAACGTGCGGGACGATGACAAACCCGTGACAAAAAACATCGCAAATATCTGGTTTGAGATGAAATAGCAGATCTCCGCCGTCGTCTGGAAATAGGGAAAATCCCATACCGGCTCCGTGCTCACAGAGACAACATACAGGACCGTCCCAGGCTGGATCGAAACCAACACCAACAGCACCAGCGAACTCATGCCAATCGCAATCTGCAGCGCTCTTATTGAACCCAGCCTGTCGTCTAGCTTACCGCCAACGTAAGCGCCAAACATGGCCGATGCACTGCTGCACAAGCCGAAAATAAGCAGGGTGGTTGATTGCCAGCCGAAAGTACCGGATGCATAGACCCCCCCAAAGGTCATGACCCCGACCATGCCATCGATAAAAAACATTCGCGACAGTAGATAAATGGCGATGTTTGAATAGTGTTTGAGCTGTTTCACGGTCTCAACAACATCGCGTACACCCTGGCGGGCGGCGATCAGCATTGGTGTGTCCGAAGTTTTTCCATCAGGGGTAAACAACAACACGGGCAACGTCAGCAACAGCATCCACACTGCTGAGATCGGACCGACCACACGATCGTGTTCATGAGTGGCACGATCCAGACCAAAAAGTGGTTCTGCAGGCAGAAAACTCCAGGGCTGTGTACCCGGCATGGCAAACGCAAACAGTACAAACAGCATCAACACCAGCCCGCCGACATTTCCCAGCGCAAACGCCATACCTGAAATTGCGCCGACTTTGTTTACTGGCGCCACCGAAGGCAGCATGGCGTTATGGAAAACTTCAGAAATAGCGAAGGCCACGCTGATGACCAGCAGAATCAGCAGCGACCATACAATACCAACGCCGCCGCCTTCCGGGAGGACAAACCACAACAGACCAGCCCCAACAATCATCACCAGTACCGTCGCCGCGACCCAGGGTTTACGCCGGCCATTTTTATCCGCAATAGCACCAAGGAAAGGTGCCGTCAGCATTAAAATAAAACCTGCAGTTGCGTTGAGATAGCCAATCAGGCTCTGACCCTGAACGGGATCGCCAACCACAGTATTGCTGAAGTAAGGAAAGAAAATATAGATCACCACCATAATGTAGTAGGGATCACGGGCACCCTGACCAAAGGTCCAGGAGTAGTAACCAAGCGGTTCAGCAGCGGGAGTGCCTGCCAGCGACAGTGCTTTTGTGTTCAACGTGGACAACCTCTGCTTATTCGTTAAGCCGTTCTACTTCGTGGGCTGCACCTGTGCTGCCTTTGGTAACCCCCTGAATTTTGGCATCACGCGCTGATACCTGGGGAAATCGTTTAGACAGCTCGGGCCCCGCAGCGGTGAGACCACCATCAACCACCAGTTTTTCACCAGTTACAAATTCAGCGTCGTCACTGGCTAGAAACAAGGCAGCACCCGCGATATGCACACCTTTGCCAAATTCAGGCCAGGGTTGCGCCTGGGCAAACCTGGCTTCTATTTTTTCCGGCGCTCCACCTGCAGCAAGTGGCGTAGCAATAAACCCGGGACATATCGCGTTAACACGGATCCGGTCCGGCGCCAACTCAACCGCAGCGCTCTGAGTCAGACTGATCACCGCGGCTTTAGCCGCGGAGTAAACCAGCGGACCCGCATCACCACTCAGTCCTGCAATTGACGCCGTATTGATAATCGACCCACCGCCACCTTGTGATCGCATGTGTCGGGCACCATGTTTCATACCGAGAAAAACCCCTTTAGCCAGCACATCCATGGTGTAGTCCCAGGATTGGGTAGTGGTTTCGGTAAGCGGTCCGATGGCACCGCCAACCCCAGCATTGTTGAAGACAATGTCGACACGACCAAAGTCGGAGCGTGCCAGATTAAACATGTTTTCAATATCCGCTTCCTGCGCGACATCGGTTTTGATAAATCTCACAGAATCCGCGAAACCCTGGTCCGATGCCAGTTGCAGAACCGTATTACCGGTGGCCTCATTGAAATCTGCGATTACAACTCGAGCACCTTCGGCCAGAAAGCGCAGGACCGTATCTTTACCCATGCCGCTGGCGCCACCTGTGATGACTGCTACCTTATCCTGCAAGCGCATGCTCTCCCCTTAAGCCTTTGCTGTTGATCAGGTACAGTAGCATGAGGCAATGGGCTAAGGGGAGCCAGATTAATGGACGTACGCACACTGATGCGCCGCGCCGCTCAACACTACAGTGGACATGAGGCAATCGTACACGGCAGCCGCAGACTTACATTCGCACAAGCCTGGCAACGCGGCGTGCAGTTGGCAAATGGGTTACGCAGCCTGGGTGTGGAACCCGGCGATAGAGTAGGCGTTCTGGAGGACAACGGCATTGAAGCCGGCGATCTTTTTGTCGGTGCAGCAGTTGCCAATGCTGTCAGAGTACCCTTATACCCGCGCAACGGACGCAGCGCCCATCTGCATATGCTCGGTCACACTAACTGTAAAGTGTTGCTGGCCAGCGCAGCGTACGCCCACGAGGTAGCTGGTTTGACTGACGAACTACCTGATCTGCAACATATTTTCATCCGCGATGAGGGCTACGAAACCTGGCTCGCACAATTCAGCGATGCTGATCCTGAAATCGACATCAGCCCCGACGATTACTTCATTATTCGCCATACTGGCGGCACCACCGGCCTGTCCAAGGGTGTTGCCTATACGCACAAAGCCTGGCTGGCCGCAGGTCGAGACTGGTTTTATACCTTTCCGCCCGTAATTCCTGGTGACAAATGCCTGCACCTCGGGCCAATTTCACATGGTTCGGGTTACCAGTTCCTGCCTGTCTGGTTAAGTGGCGGTTGCAATGTCATGCAGGATGAGTTTGATCCCAATCAGACGCTGAACCTCATCGAACAGGAACAGATTGCATACGCCTTCATGGTACCCACCATGGTCAACGCTATCGTGCACGACAATACCGCGCGCGGACGCGATTACAGTGCGCTGAAATGTCTGTTGATAGCTGCAGCCCCAATAGCCGACGCTACCGCTCTGGCAGCCCGGGACGTGTTTGGTGACGTTTTATACCAGGGTTATGGTCAAACCGAGGTGCTGCCGGTTGCCATGATGAATTCCCAGCAGTGGTTTGCCTCCAAGTCCGGATCCAACCCGCTGCGCGCGTGCGGCTTAGCATTACCGTTTGCAGAGATTGAAATCTGGGATGAGGACAATCAACCGTTACCCGCAGACGAAGTTGGCGAGATTGTCGCCAAAAGCGACGGCATGATGAGCGGCTTCTGGAACAATCCTGAAGCAGATGCGCAAAGGATTGTGAACGGTTGGATCAAAACCGGCGATCTGGGCAAACTCGATCGGAATGGTTATTTATACATTGTCGACCGGGCAGACGACATGATCATTTCAGGGGGATACAACATCTGGCCCGCAGAGCTGGAAAACGTCATCGCCAGCCACGCCGACGTCATTGAAGTTGCCGTGTTCGGAATTCCGCATCCACGCTGGGGGGAAACGCCTTTTGCGGTTTGCGTTGTTAAGCCGGACAGCACCCTGACTGAAGAAGAGGTCGTTTCAATGATCACGGAGGCGTTAGGCTCTTACAAGAAACCCGGCGGTGTAAAAATAACCCAGACACCTTTGCCGAAGAGCCCGGTTGGGAAAATCAAACGCAAGGATTTACGCGAACCCTACTGGGAAGGCGTCGAGCGTCGCGTCTCAGGCAGCTGAGTCGTCTTCCGCTGGTGGCTTTTTCGGCTCGCTGGTTGTTTTGTCCGCTGCTGAACGCGTTTTCCCGGAATCGCTTTTGAAACTTGATTCAAAAGCCTGACGCATGACGTTTAAAGGGTTCAACGCATTGAACTGACGCATTCTGTCGCGATACAGATCCTGCTGCTCTATAAAGGCAGAGATCGCTTCTTCAATGTAGCGACTCACGACGCGGCCCACGCTGTCGCCATAAAAGCGAATCAGCTGCTCGATGGTGCGATTGGTCAGGATAGTGCCATGACCCTCCTGCTCCTGCTCGGCCAGAATCTGCAGTAGCACTGACCGAGTGATGTCCTTTTCCTCTTTCGAATCAATGACCTGAATGCTCACGCCTTTCACTATCAGTTTGCGCACATCATCCACGGTGACATATTTGCTGTCGGTCATGTCATAAAGGCGACGATTGGGGTATTTTTTTAACTTATGCACTGACGCTGCGTTGCTCCACATCGGACATCTGATTCACTGCGGATGGCTAGGAAACCGCACTCCGGGCATAGTGCCGGTATGTGCAAACTTTTGCCAGTCGCCATGTGGCTGCGCGAGGCGATCTACGATTGCAACCAGTGCGCTGGGATTGACCACCAGACCACAATGCGATCCGTGCACTTCAATATTTTCCGTTAGCTCAGAGTTCTGTTCTAAACAGCTCTGCCAGTGCACCACACCGTCTGTACGACTGAAAATTGCAGTGGCTGGCACGCCGGGTGGTAATCGAGGGTCCAAAGCGCTCAGTTCGCGGCGGAGCTGCTCGATGGATTGCCGCGCTATGCGTTCAAACATACGCTTCACAAACTGGGCGACCGCGGCGCCATCCGTAGTACCAAACGGGCTGCCTAGAGTAACCACACTACGTACACGATCGGGGTACTGGCGAGCCAGTTCACGCGCAAAAACGCCACCCAGGCTGTGACCCACCAGTGAAACAGGTTCGCCGCACTGGTCAGATGTCTGCAGGAAGTGGCTGTGCAGGCCAGCCTGTTTTGAACTTCGGCCGGTGTTGCGACCCTGCAGCCAGGGTAACGCGTTGAAACCGTGCCGATGCAGATAACCACGAATGGCGCTGGTAGAGAAATCACTGCCCAGGAAGCCTGGTAGCACCAGTACCGGGTGACCATCACCTTCGGTCTTGACATCCAACAGCGGCCAAAGAACCCCCAGAGTCACCAGTTCAGACACTACCCGACCCACTTCTGCTACTGAATGCCGGAGCTGGGGGGACGCTGACTTGTGCATCACAACATCAATAGGTTCGTACATCTAAACCTCGCTACCGCACCTGTAAACTGCGGAAACCCTTTGTTTCTGCCCTTCACAGCCCAAGAGTTTCTCGCCAATCAACAAAAGGGTCAACAAAAATGTTGCATTGCAAAAAAACCTGGGCAGAATGCACAAAGTCAATTTTCAGGACGATTTGCCGATGCCAAATCCAGCCCAACATCGACTGCTGAGCATGTCTGAACTGCCCCGTGCAGGCCTGGAACTGGCCTCTCTGGCCGCATCGGCACCCTGGCTGAGCCTTTCTCCGCGCGGCGACAAACATCCTGTAGTGGTTATACCAGGCTTCCTGGCCAGCGATGATTCAACTGCACTACTGCGCAGATACCTCACTTTTCTGGGCTACGACACTTATACCTGGGGCCAGGGCCGCAATCTCGGCATCAGCAAAATGGGCGGATACGAACCACTGGTTAACCATGTGTTGCGCATTTATCGCAAAACCGGTCGAACGGTCAGCCTGGTGGGCTGGAGCCTAGGCGGTGTGCACGCTTTAGCCGTTGCAGACAGAGCCGGTTACGCGGTTCGCCAGTTAGTCACCCTGGGCAGCCCGATCCGCACAGAGGGTCCAACCACAGCGATGTTCACCGCCTTGAGAAGTGCTGCCCGCCAGCTTAACGGTGAATTGCTGAACACACCGAAAGCACCAAGTTTCGGTCTGCGGCACGGCTTGCAGAACATTTCAGCAAAGATTCCCGTGACCGCGGTTTACAGTCGCACCGATGGCGTTGTGCACTGGCGTCGGGCTCACGTGGAAGAGTCGGAAAAACGCCAGAATATCGAAGTTCACTCAAGTCATATTGGCCTGGGTATTCACCCAGCGGTGTTATTTGCTGTTGCTGACCGACTCGCTTTAGACGAAGCCAGCTACACACCTTTCCACCGTCAGGGATGGCGCGCACTGACTTACCCCGAAGCCGTGTCCGGACAAATCGACTAGCTCAAGTCAACCCTTAGAATATATGTTAGGTTCATTGGCGCGTCACAATTGCATCGTATGATGCGCGCCTGTCGCGCTCTGCACCATTACCGATCAAAGCATCCAACCATCGCACCGCGGTAAAGCAGATAAATGCCCGCGCCCCACGCCTGGAACCAGGGCAGCGCCCTTCCAGGCCACTGGCACAGATATTGAATACCCAGAAGAAATGCAATCCGACCATCAATCGAAAAAGGAGAATATAACAGTGAACAAGCTAACGGCGACCGACGCTAGCTTCATTTACGCTGAAACCAAAGACTGCCCCATGAGTATTGCTTCACTGCAGTACATGCAGCTTCCGCAAAATACACCTGTTGAAGAATTTGTTAGCTCTCTGAAACAGTTCATCACCCAGCGCGCGCACCTGGTGCCTTACCTGACCAGTCGCCTGGAACATGCCAGCGGCAACCTTGATCATCCAAATTGGGTCAAAGATACCGATTTTGATATCAACAACCATATCTACACCGTCACTGTACCCGCTCCCGGCGGATTCAAACAGGTGGAGCAGACTGTAGCTCGGCTCCACGAACAGGCGCTTCCCCGACACCAGCCGCTGTGGGACATCGCCGTTCTGACTGGGCTTGCCAATGGTCAGGTTGCATACTACAACCGCGTGCACCACGCATGCCTGGATGGTGTTGCTGCCCAGGCTTCTTACAACATTCTCATGGATCAGAAGCCCAACGGCGAAGTCCCCACCGAGGGGATTCCTGCCGGAGACCGCAGAGCCCTGTCGCTTGCTGACCAGTTAACCGGTTTGCTGACCGAGATGACCAAGCAGGGCATCAACACTGTTACACGCACGCCGGACCAACTCAGTGCCATAGCGCGACTACTGCAGCGCAGTATCGATCCGAGTAAAGGTTTGGGCTCCACACTGACCGCATGTCCGACGACCATTATTAACCGGCATATCGATCAAAGGCGCGAATTCGCAGCAGGAGAACTCCCGCTATCGGGTGTGAAACACCTGGCCAAACACCTTAACTGCACCATCAACGATGTCTTTCTCAGCCTGTGTGGCGGCGCACTACGCACCTACCTGACTCGCCAAAGTGCATTGCCAGACAAAACTCTGATCGCTGGCTGCCCTGTATCCCTGCGGGCCGCCAACGACGCCAGCACCAACAATCAGGTGTCTATGATGCGCACTTCGCTGGGTACAGATATTGAGGACCCGGTCGAACGCGTGGGTTACGTGGCCTATCAGGCTCGCCTGGCCAAGGAAGTGCTGGCGGAATCCTCTCCGTTAATGTCAGCCGATGTTCACCTGCCTCTATTTGGATCAGCGGCGCGAGGCTTGCAAACAGCTGCGGCGCTGATGAAATGGTCAGAGCACACACCGCCCCCGGTTAACGTCGTTATTTCGAACGTACCCGGGCCACGGGTGCCGCTCTATTCCAATGGTGCGCGAATGCTCAGCCACTATCCGGTCTCAATTCCAGCGCATGGGGCAGGCCTTAACATCACCGTGCAGAGCTACGTTGATCAACTGTTTATCGGCGTCACTGCAGCCACTCGGGTGGTACCAGATGCAGATCGCCTGAGAGACGACATCCAGGATGCCTATGCAGCACTGCACAAAGCTGTTTCCGCAGACATAGTGCCACTGGAAACCAGTAAAGTGGCCGAAGAAATTCTGCTGAAAGATGCAGAAAGCCCAGGGTTACCGGCCGGAAACGACCTTACAGAGCAGGTTGCATGAAAAAGATGTCAACTTTCGCAAATCTTTTTAAAAAAGTTGTTGCATCGCACAATTGTGTGGTGCACAATTCTTCTCGTTGTGCAGCGCACCATGCGTTGTAAATATCTCAACAGCTGCTGGACGTTTGCGATGCATCCTACAGCAGAAGTAAACGACTAGAGGATACCAAAATGAGTGTTATAGAGAATCAAATGAAACTGGGTCGCGAGTTGTTCGAAATCAACACCCATGTAGCACGCCGTATGACAGAAATCACCGGCGAAGGTTTCAAGCAGTATTTTGAAACCAATCAGGAATTCATGAAGCGCATGGCTGAAATCCGCGACGTGAGCGGTTTTGTTGAAATGCAGCGCGAATACGGCAAGACGTTATACAACGGCGTAACCGAACGTCTGCAAACCCGCGGCGAAGTATTAAAAGAAGCCGTTGAGCGTGGTGGTGAAGCCGTTCGTGAAGCTTTCACAGCCAACAACGATGCCGTTGCTGCAGCCAGCGAAGAAGCTGCTGAAGCAGTTGACGCAGCGGTTGCCGCTTAAGTCATATCGAACCTTCAACCTCGCGACAGCGCGGGGTTGATACGTTCAGCTGATATGCAAAAGGTGCAGCAATTGCACCTTACAAGTTAACGCGGGGCAGGCCTGATCTTCTCTCCCCTCTCCCCTTTCAGGTCTGCCCTTCGCTATTTCTAACGCGTTACACTGTGAGTACATACAACCTCTTCCGCGGATAAGGACTGCAACTGTGCAACAGCTTTCGATCCAAGACGCTTCATTCATCTACCTGGAAACCCCTGCTACACCGATGCACGTCGGATCTCTATGCATTTACGATGGCAGTCAGACTGACCCGGAACGCATGACTGAAGAGGCACTTGCACGAACGGTAGGCGAGCGATTGCATCTCAACGCGACGACCCGACGGCGCCTGGTTAAGGTGCCTTTCGAAGCAGACTACCCTTACTGGATCGAAGATAGAGATTTTGACCTCGGGTATCACTTACGCCGCGTAGCCTTGCCGAGCCCAGGGGATCGTGATGCCCTGCAACAGTTGGCGTCACGGATCTTCGCTCGACCCATGGACATGACCAAGCCGCTTTGGGAACTCACTGTAATCGAGGGATTGAATAATATCCCCGGACTACCCGCGAACAGTTTCGCGGTGCTTACCAAGACACACCATGCAGCAGTCGATGGCGCGTCCGGACTGCATTTTCTGGAGTTGTTACACGATCTCTCACCGGCACCAACACCTGTTCCCCCGGCACGCGAATCGTGGCACCCGGAACCTGTTCCCACCGACGCCGAACTCCTGTTTCGCAGCGGCGTGAACAATTTCACCCAGCCTTTCAAATTTGCCCAAACGCTGACCCGGCAGTTCAGCCAGCAAATTCGCGCGCTCCCCACCAGTTTCCCCGCCGGCGGAGAAAGCTCGTTCAACACACCACCGAACCCCATCCCCAAGACACGTTTTAACGGCACGGTCACCGCTCACCGCGTACTGGGCTCCGTCAGCGCAAGCCTTGCTGACATCAAGGAAATTCGCCAGGTTGTAACCGGCGCGACCGTAAACGATGTTGTGCTGGCAGTCTGTGGCGGTGCGCTACGCTCCTACCTGCACGCCAAAAACGAACTTGATCAGGCCTCGCTCGTGGCCATGGCTCCAGTCAACCTGCGAACACCCGGTAGTGATGCGCAAGGTACCGAAGCCGCTGGCGGCAACCGCGTTTCCGCACTTTTTGTCTCCATCGGCACTGACATAGAAGAGCCGTTGGAGCGTCTGCAGTTCATCCATGCTGAAACCAGCAAAAGCAAGGTCATACACCAGGCTGTTGGCGCATCCGATATGACCAACTACAGCAAATTTGTACCCGCCTTCACCGCGGCGCTGGCTTCAAGATTGATGACAGAAACAGCTGCCAATGCACCAGCACCACCCTTTAATGTCTCTATCACAAACGTGCCCGGGCCCCAGGAACCATTGTATTTCTGCGGCTCACCTATGGTCACCGCACTTGGTCTCGGCCCGATTACACAAGGCATGGGTTTAATCTTTCCGGTGCTGTCCTACTGTGGCCGTGTGACAATTTCATTCACCAGTTGCACAGAGATACTTCCTGACCCGGAGTTCTTCGAAGCCTGCTTGACACAGTCGTTCACCACCTTGTTATACAGCGCGCGCCTGAACAGCGAACGCACCCAATTCACGGAGCACTAGTACATGTCAACTTCCAAGCCTCTTGCCCTGATAACCGGTGCTTCTTCCGGCATCGGGCGGGCGTTTGCAAAGGTTTTCGCCCAGCGCGGTTACAACCTGATTCTCTGCGCGCGCCGGGAAGACAAACTGATTGAGTTGGCGGCCGAGTTGGCACCTTTGTGTGAAGCTCACGTTGTCGCCCTCGATCTGGCAAAGGGCAAAGGACCACAGAAGCTGTTTGCTGCGGCCAGTGAAATTGGTCCCGTAGATACGCTGATCAACAACGCTGGCGCTGCCTACCAGGGCCGGTTTGCGACCATGCCGCGAGAGCGCATCCAGGATATTGTGCACCTGAACATGCGAGCTTTGAGCGAAACCTGCGCGCTCTTTCTTCCCCATATGCTGGCCGCCAAAAAAGGCAAAATCCTCAATGTCGGTTCTGTGGTGGGCTTTCAGGCAGTGCCCGGCATGGCTTTGTACAGTGCCAGCAAAGCCTTCGTTTTATCCTTTACCGAAAGCCTGGCTGAAGAAACGCGCTGCAGTGGCATCAAAGTTTGTGCCTTGTGCCCAGGTCTTACCGACACTGAGATGGTTGGCGATCTGGGAACAGATCATATCCCGGGCGCACAGCTGATGATGAGCCAGCCTGAGGATGTTGCCCTGCAGGGTTACAACGCATTACATCAGGGGGAAGTAATACGTGTACCAGGTATCTTTAACCAGGCTGTTGTAAACTGGGCACATTACCAGCCACGCTGGTTGACCAGAACGCTGGCTGGCATAGCGGAGCGTAGCAACCTTGCAGAGCGTCCCGGAACCGCAACACCCGATAAGTCTTAAACTTGCCGGGCGAAGGAAGACAAATGGATCAAGACAAATCGAGCTCACAACGACCTAATATCGAACAGAATGCATCTGGGCGCCAGACTGATGGTGGCGTGCCTCTGAACGCTGCGCTGGGGGTTGATCGCAAGGCGTTTATGGATGCCTGGGCGGATATATTTGAAACTTCCAGACAGCAGCCCGCTGCGTTATGGAATGTCACTCGGGAATTCGCCAGTCAATTTGCAAGTATCGCTATGGGTAGCAGTGATCTATCACCCGAACCCGGTGATAAGAGGTTCCAGGACCCGGCCTGGATCGAAAATGGTTTATACCGCCGTTTAGGTCAAACCTACATCGCCTGGACCCAGGCTCTGGACGGCTGGCTGGATGAGTCACAGCTGGAAGGTATGAATAGAGAGCGCGCACGTTATGTATTCGATGCTGCCAAAGACATACTTGCCCCGTAAATACGCTGGTCGGAAATCCTGAAGCCATGCGCAAGGCCCGGGAAACCAACGGTCGTAGCGTCATTCACGGTTTAAAAAACATGGTCGACGATCTGCAGCATAATCATGGTTACCCTGCCTGTGCTGATCGCAACGCCTTTAAAGTAGGCCAGGATGTTGCAGCCAGCGAAGGTGCCGTCATCTATCGAACAGAGCTGCTCGAGCTGATTCAATATCAACCCACTACGGACGAGGTTGTGGACGCACCGTTGTTGTACGTCTTCAGCCAGGTGAACCGCTTTTA
This sequence comes from Gammaproteobacteria bacterium, assembly GCA_048571035.1. GTDB lineage: Bacteria > Pseudomonadota > Gammaproteobacteria > Pseudomonadales > Azotimanducaceae > UBA4421. Next base: position 4,049,051 of record CP121329.1, on the reverse strand, counting down.
TCTGGGTGACCTCACCCCGGACCGAAGCCTGTTCAAACGCCTGCTTGATGCCGGCATCCCGGTATTTGCGGTCAGCTGGCGCAATCCGAAGAAAGAACATCGTAACTGGAACCTGGATTCATATGCGGATGGCATTATCCAATCAATCAGTGCCATCCGTGAGATTACCGGCGCGCCTAAGGTTAATCTTATGGGTTTATGCGCCGGTGGCCTTGCAGCAACCGCTGCAGCAGGCGTCATGAATGCCCGCGGTGACGACTGGGTTAACAGCTTGTCGCTGTTTGTGAACGTCCTCGATAATCGTCCCGAAGACAGTGACTTTGGCCTGTTTGTCAGCGAACGCTCCATTGAAGCGCAAAAACAGATGACTCGTATGAGCGGCTTGTTTGAAGAAAAAAACGTTTTCGAAATGTTTGCCATGCTGCGTTTTGAAGAAAATATCATGGGTTTTTTACGCAGCAACTACCTGAAGGGCGAAGATCCACTCAAACACCCCCTGCTGTTCTGGTCTATTGACTACACCCGCCTGCCTGCGGGACTACATGCTGACTTCCTGGACCTGTCGCTGCATAACAAGCTGGCGAAACGGGAAATGAAAATTCTCGGCAAGCGTGTTGACCTGTCAAAGATAGACTATCCCGTGTACATGATGGCAGGCTCAACTGACCACATAACACCGTGGAAAGCATGCTATCGCAGCACCCAGCTGTTCAACGCGGACAACGTGCAGTTTGTCCTGACCAACCAGAATCACACACAAACCATCTCCAGCCGTGATGACAACAAGCACCTGAAACATTGGATTGGCAAAGGTTATCCGGAAGATCCAGAAGCCTGGCTTGAAGGCGTAGATGAACACTCCGGTAGCTGGGTATTAAACTGGATCGATTGGTTGAAGGAAAAGAGCCCTGCCGAACCGGTGCAGGCGCCCATTGCCTACGGTAATGACAATTTCCCCGAAATCGACGCTGCACCCGGACGATACGTGCTGGAAAGTTGAAAAAGTCTTAGTGCAGATCTCCTTCCAGTAGCTTAAAGTTGCTTCAGGAAGAGGAAGATCAAGGGGAGATCATGCCAACTTATATCATGCTCAGCACGCTGACCGATGAAGGCCGCAAAACACTTAAAGCGCGGCCTGATCGATTAAAAAGTGTAAACGACGAAGTTGAAGATATGGGCGCCAGAGTCCGCGCTCAATATGCTGTTCTGGGTGGCTACGACTTTGTTAACGTCATCGATGCCCCTTCTAACGAAGTGATGGCGCGGATCTCCATGGAACTCGGCTCCCGTGGCACCATCAAAATCACCACATTACCCGGCATGCCCATTGAAGAATTCCTCAATAACATGACGGCTGCGCCTCCACGCAAAAGCGAAGAAAAAGGTGATAAGTAAGGCTTAGCAGAGGGACCATCTGATGGGTCACTACGTCTTACTGATGAAGTACCATTCTGAGGGTTTGGTGCAAGCCAAAAAAGATCCTCAGTTCCTCATGGGTATACACGCGTCTATCGAACGCTGGGAAGCCAGAGTTATCGAAAGCTACCATCTGCTGGGCGAATACGATCAGTGCACCATCATTGATGCACCGGATAATTTCACCGCTTACCGCGCAACTCTGGCCCAGGAGTTATCAACAACAGCCCGCACCGAAATACTGCCGGCCATCGATCTGCCACTGTTCCAACGATTAATCTCACAAAGTGCAGAAACTGGCGGGCCTCATACCTGGCAGATTCAAGCTTGGGCACGCTGGGTGCGTCGCATGATGCGCCATACTGCTTTCACTAAATGGGAGAAAAAATACTTCCAGCCGTTTACCGTCACCGGACAGGAAAAAGTTCAAAACATCACCGGGCCCTGCATTGTCGTCGGCAACCACGCGTCGCACTTGGATCAGTACGCTCTATTAGGCGCCCTGCCGGAACACATTCGCTCGAATATCTATTTTGGCGCCGCTGCTGATCGCTGGTTCTTAAAAGGCCGCAAGGAATGGAAGTTGCAGCCCTGGTATCAATCTCTGGTGATGGGGCTATATCCGATTCAACGCGGCGGCGGCAGCAAAACCCTCGACTACCCTAAATGGCTTTTAGATCAGGGCTGTAATTTGATGCTGTTTCCGGAAGGCACACGTTCGCGCGGCAGGAGCCTGGCAAAATTCAAACATGGCGTGTCGATACTTGCACTGGAAAAACGCGTACCGGTGATACCAATTTACATGACCGGATTAAAAGCCATTCGACCGCCAGGCAGCAAAGAACAGATACCCGGGCCAGTCGCCTCACATATCCTCGACCCAATCTTCTTTGACCCTTATGAAGAAGTATCTAATGCAACCGACACCATCTTTAAGGCCATGAACAAGGTGCATCAACGGGTGATTAAATATGGTGACGCAGCCGCCCTGGATGAAAGCCTTGATGAACCCGCTGTGTAAATCTCAGGGTAATCTGCCGTTCGCCAGAATAAGTTCTATAGCCTGAGCAACACCGCCTTCATCATTGCGCACTGACACATAGTCCGCTGCATCTTTAACGATCTGATGCGCCTGCCCCATGGCTACACTGGCACCCGCCAGAGCAAACATCGCCAGATCGTTTTCAGCATCACCAAACGCGATAACATGTGCCGGATCAATAGCCAGATGGTTACAGGCTGCCTGTAGCGCAAGACCTTTATTGGCATCTTTGGCTGTAATTGTTAAGACAAGTTTCCCCGTTGGTCCGATCGAATCATAAATGTTCACGCGATCCGCAAATCTAGGTCGCAATTCTTCTTTAATATGCTGACAGACTGCCGTGCCTTGAATAGCTGCAATTCGCGGCAGATCGTGATCGTGCCTGTGCAACTGCGGCACCCAGGTCATCTCTTCGTCCAGCAAAGCAGGGTCAGGTTCGCCATCCAGTTTTAACAACACACGATCAGTAACGGTTACCGTGGCAATACAACGCGCCTGATTGCAAATTGCAAAAAGCTCATCTACAAAATCCGGTGGCAGGCGCTTATCAAAAATATCCTCAGCTACGCGTGGATCATGGACCTGAGCGCCTGAGCAGGCGATTGCAACCGACGGTGTGCCTATCTGATCCGCAACACGTTGCGCCATATGAATCCAGCGCGCTGTAGCAACGATGATCTCATATCCCGCAGCCGCTGCTTTCTGCAGCGCAATTTTATTCACTTCTGGCAGGTCATCACCCACTAAGGTCGTGCCGTCGAGATCAAGTGCCAGGGCTTTGTATTCCATCAACTGTTTTCCTAGTCAGAATTTGTGAGCCGGCCGCCATCGTGACAAACAAGCCATCGCGATAATCCAGCAGCGTCTAAAGTTAGCACACATCATTCTAACCTTGCGCCCTATCCTAATCGCTGTGGGCTGCGTTACTCTGCGAACAGGATTTTCACAGCACAGCAAAAGGAAATTACCATGATCGACGTCCATTACTGGCCAACACCCAACGGCTGGAAAGTTACCATCATGCTCGAGGAGTGTGGCCTGGATTACAACATCATCCCTGTGGATATTGGCGGCGGCGATCAGTTCAGCGCCAAATTTCTACAGATCAGTCCAAACAACCGCATGCCCGCCATTGTCGACCATGAACCGCTCGGTGGAGGCGCCCCTATAGCTTTGTTTGAATCGGGTGCCATCCTCGAATATCTGGCGGAAAAAAGTGGACAGTTCCTACCGGCCCAAACCGCGGACAAATATAAAGTTCTGCAGTGGGTACACTGGCAGATGGCCAACCTCGGCCCGATGATGGGCAACGCCAACCATTTCAAGAATTACGGCAAAAACATCGCTGATGATCCAAGTCAGCTTGAGTACGGCATCAAACGTTTTGTTGGTGAAGTAGATCGACTGGCTGGGGTCATGGATGCACAACTGTCTGCAAATCAATACCTTGCTGGAAGCAGCTACAGTATTGCTGACATCATAACCTGGCCCTGGGCTTTTCTACTCGGCCGCCTCATCGATGAAAATATCTGGGAAACCTTCCCTAATTTGAAACGTTGGGTCGACGAAGTGGCAGAACGCCCTGCGGTGCAAGCTGGCCGCAACGCTGGCGCTGAACTAGGCAAACAAGAACTCACCGAAGCGCAGGAAAAAGCGCGACGGGAAATCCTGTTTAATCAGACCAATGAAAAAGTTCGAGCTGCACGCGAGGCTGCTGCGAAAGCCGGCGCTTAAACACTGTTCAACGCACGATTTCTGACCTGAATTCGCCGGTCAGAAATCGCGCCCCATGTTATAGAACTCAGCATTTGGCCGCATGGAAGACAAATTCGCCAGGCGGTTACTTTGGGCAAAAAATGCGGCTATCGCACCAATGTCCCAGATATCTTCCTCACTGAAGCCATAATCATAGAGCGGTTCGAGATCCTGACTTTCAATGGAGCCACTGTCCAGCGCGACAGCCATGGCAAAATCTAACATCGCCTTCTGCCGCGGGGTTATATCGGCTTTCAAATAGTTGACCGCAACCTGATCCGCCAATAATGAATTTTTGGCGCGTATGCGCAGGATCGCACCATGGGCAATCACACAATACTGGCACGCATTGGCGCAGGAAGTGGCGACCACAATCATTTCGCGTTCTGCTTTTGACAAACCGCTGTCGCGCTCCATCAATGCATCGTGATGCGCAAAAAAGGCTCTGAACTCGTCCGGCCGACGCGCCAGCACAAGAAAGACGTTGGGCACAAAACCAGATTTATCCGATATAGCAGTAATACGCTCGCGTATATCGGACGGCATATCAGCAAGTTTAGGCAGACTGAATCGACTGATCTCTGTTTCACTCATTGTCGCCATTCTCCTGTAGAGTTTGCAGCGGGGTTACCGTCAAGGGCGCATCGAGGAAACCCTCTAGTGGAAAGTTACCAAAATTAAGCTGGCGGCCAACCGCCATCGCCTGCGCAAACGGCACATCCTGATGCTCAATCAAATACGCGGTCCACAGGTGGGTGGCTCGCCATGCAACTGTACAGTGCAGAAGCACATTACCCTGCGTGTCCGCTATCGCGTCAGCTACCTGTGCCACCAGTTCTGGAGCATACGGTGTATTCGGTCCGCCTGAGGGGACGTGTACATAGTCAAGACCAAGGCCTGCAAGCACCTGCGCCTCGTCGAAGGGCACAACTTCTCTGCTGTCCATTTCCATACTTGTGCGCAGATTAACAACCCGGGTCACACCTAGTTCCTTAGCGCGAGCAAAGCCTGCTTCACTGGGTTGGCCACTGAGGTAGACGTTGGGAGCGACTTTAAACAACACTTCCTGAAACCCCTCCGCATCCAAAGCCACTGGTGTTTGCAGGAATCCCGTGGCTTGCGCAACTAGCGGAGCTGACGCGAGGCACATCAACAAGAGCACGATCAAAGCTGTTTTAGGCATCTCTATCTCTTTCTTTAGCGAACAGCCATTACAAAGCCAAGCTGCCAAAATCTCAACTGTTGCTATAAATATGTTACCGTGCTCGTTTTAACACGCTTCTAGCCAAATCGAGGTCCATCATCCGCGTGTACTTGAACAGCCCAGGTTTAAACTGACTTATGCCTAAGCCGTCTAAAAACCATCCCTGGAAACTAGGTCTGTCCGGACCTGTCTCTTACGCCAATCGGTCTAACAGCAACTGGCGGGGTTTTTATCGTCCGCCAGACGAAGCCAGTCCGGTAAAAACGTTGAGCGAATCTGAAATTGAAGCGTTAGGTCTGCAACTTGTTCTGCCCGTGCATGAAATCATGGAAGCGCGGCGCATGTGTCAGGAGCATCACCCGGACCGTGGCGGTGATCCTGAGATTTTCCAGTTCTGGAAAGAAAAACTCGACAGACTGAAACGACGCGTCAGAAAATAGGAGGCAACATGCGCGCAACAATTGTTGTTTTGCTCCTGTTGGCTGTCGGCGTCAGCTTCAAGGTCCACGCAGACCCTTTCAGCAACGCCAGTGAATCACTGGTGCAGTACCAGAACACCCCTTATCAGGCGGCATTGTCATGTAACGATCTGGTTGCTGCTTCAACCTTCGACTTCACCGTTGTCAGCAGCACCCTCATTGAAGCAACAGAAACGGTTCCACCACACTGCCGGGTAGACGGTCTGATCCCCACTGAAATCCGTTTTGAAGTCAACCTGCCGCTGGCATGGAACGGCCGCCTCTACATGTATGGCAACGGCGGCCTCGCCGGCACGCCCGCCAATGACCCAGCACGCCGTTATGCCGCAGGTCAGGCATTGGCCCATGGTTTTGCAACCGCTTACACGGACACCGGCCACGACAAACGTGTTCAGCCTGGCGGTACATTTGCGCACAACAACTTTCACAAACTGGTGGACTACGGCTTCCGTGCGGTACACCTGACTGCAGTCTCAGCTAAATCCCTGGCCACCTATCTGTACGGTAAAGCACCGGCACACAGCTATTTCAACGGGTGTTCTACCGGTGGACGGCAGGCAATGATGAGTGCACAGCGTTTTCCCCAGGATTTTGATGGCATTATCGCCGGCGCGCCCGCTGCAGACTATTCCGGTCTGAAATTCTCTCAGGCCTGGCGGGTGTCTGCGATCAGTAGATCTGGGCTCACAGAAACAGAAGCACTGGTGCTCGCTGGGCATATCTACGAATCCTGTGACGACCTCGACGGCAGCAAAGACGGTCTTATCTCCGATCCCAGACGCTGCGACTTCGACGTCGACAGGGACCTGCCCCGTTGTGAAGGTGGAGATACCGACGCGTGTTTTGATCAAGCTGAACGCGATGCACTGAAACAATATTACGCTCCTGTCCTGCTCGCTGGAGAAGAGGTTTATCCCGCCATGCCGGTGGGTAGCGAGGTGCTGGGCGCAACCTACACGCAAACATTGCGCTCCGGCTGGTATCCCTGGTTGCTCAATGACGAAGGCCCGGTGTTACTCGATCTGCTGGGCTCAGACTTTTTTCGCTACATGACTTTTATCGAAGATCAGCCGGACTACGACTGGACACAATTCGATTTTGCTGAGCAGCCTGATGGTCTTGATGAGTTTTCAGCCATTGTTGACGCTGTAGACCCGGACCTGGGCAACTTTAAAAATAGAGGTGGCAAACTGCTGAGCTACTTTGGTTGGGCAGACCCTGATATCAACCCGCTCACGCTGCTGGACTACCGCGACCAGGTGGCGGCCCGACATACGGATATTGATAGTTTTTTCCGAACCTTCATGATGCCAGGCATGTTCCACTGCCGCGGTGGTGCTGGTCCGGACCGTTTTGACGCCATCACACCGCTGATCGACTGGGTTGAACGCAGCGTCGCACCAGCGGAATTGGCCACCTGGCAGGTTGATGGTAACGGCGAGCGTCGCAACGTGCGTCCCAGCTGCGTTTACCCTGCCGAAGCATTGGTTGACAGCGAATCCCGCCTGGTCTGCAGCCTACCCAAGTAGCCATCCAATAGAGTAGATTAGAGACGTTTCGAAAATCTTCAGCAGATAGGGGAGACGCGTTATGCGCCTGATCAGCTTGGCTCTGCTTTTATGTGCCACCATTTCAACTTCAGCTTTGGCAGAATCTTCTGCTGATACAACAGACACCGCTCTGAAAAATCTCAGCCACGGTTTTGCTGACAACAACGGCGTGAAAATCCACTATGCCAGTGTAGGTGAAGGTCCCCTGGTTGTGATGATCCACGGATTTCCAGATTTCTGGTATTCCTGGCGCGACCAGATGGCCGGCCTGCAGGACAACTACCAGGTGGTTGCTATTGATCAGCGTGGTTATAACAAGAGTGGTCAGCCCGAAGGGGTGGAAAACTACGCGATGCCGCTGCTGGTCAGCGATGTTGCCGCCGTTATCAAACACCTGGGCCGCAACAGCGCTACCATTGTCGGCCACGACTGGGGTGGCGCCGTAGCCTGGCAGTTTGCGTTTAATCTGCCACAGATGACCGAGCGCCTGGTCATTTTGAACCTGCCACATCCTATGGGGATGGCCAGAGAGATGGCCAACAATCCAGAGCAGCGGCAAAACTCAGACTACGCACGCAAATTCCGCGAAGGCTCACCAAGCGATCCGGACATCATGTTTGGCGGTCCGATGAACCCAACGAGCCTTGCAGGCTGGGTCAGCGACCCGGCGGCAAAAGCCGCGTACGAGGCTGCATTTGCGCGCTCAAGCTTTGAAGGCATGCTGAATTTCTACAAAGCTAATTACCCAACACCACCGGCGCCAGGCACCCCACCACCTCCACCGCCACCACGATTGAAAATGCCGGTACTGGTTTTTCACGGTCTGAAAGACACCGCTCTACATTCCGACGGCCTTAACAACACCTGGGATTGGATAGACGCAGACGTCACCATAGTGACCGCACCTGAAGCCGGTCATTTTGTGCAGCAGGATGCCTCCGATCTGGTGACCACCACCATGCGATGGTGGCTGGACGCGCGCAGAGCACCCTGATTTTTACACTTACGAGCACCACATTCTGACTTTTTAACTGGGAGAACACATATGAAACTAGGCATTTTAGGCGGCGGCATCGGCGCCCGCGTAAACATCAACCTCGACGCTATCCGCCATGCGGAATCACTGGGCTATGACTCAGTATGGACCGCAGAGGCCTGGGGTGGAGATGCAGTGACACCTGCAGCCTGGATCCTCGCGCAAACGACCAAAATCAAGGTGGGCACAGCCATCATGCAGATGCCCGCGCGCACCCGGCTATGGCTGCTATGACCGCTATGAGCCTTGCTGAACTATCCGGCGGTCGATTTATTGTGGGTTTAGGCGCATCAGGGCCCCAGGTGATTGAAGGCTGGCATGGCGTACCGTATGGGAAACCCGTCACCCGCCTGAAAGAGTACGTGCAGATCATGAAAAAAATCTTCGCCCGAGAGGAGAAAGCCACCTTCGACGGCGAGATATACCAGCTGCCGTATACCGGCGCAGGCGCAACAGGATTAGGTAAACCGCTTAAGAGCATTCTGCATTGCGAAGAAGACATTCCAATCTTTGCAGCCAACATCACCCCCAGAGGTGTAGCCGCGGCTGCAGAGGTCTGCGACGGATTTTTCCCGATCTGGATGGACCCCAGCAAATACTCTGTTTTTCAGGATCCTATTGAAAAGGGCTTCGCCAAGGCGGGAGACAAAAATCTGACACAATTTGAGATTTCCCCATTTGTCACCGTCATCATGGGTGACGATGTTGAACAATGCATGATGCCGATTCGAGCAAACATGGCGTTGTACATCGGCGGCATGGGAGCACGCGACAAAAACTTCTACAACAATTATGCCAAGGCCCTGGGTTTTGAAGACGCCGCAGTGAAAATTCAGGATCTGTTCCTGGCTGGCAAAAAAGATGAAGCAGCAGCAGCAGTACCCGCAGAACTGATTGACGCCTGCCATCTGGTTGGACCAGCTGAGCGCATCAAAGAGCGATTGGCACCCTGGAAAGCTGCCGGCAGCAAAGGCCATGTCGGCGCCATGTTGCTGGGCAGCCAGCAACCCGAAGCACTTGAGCTTATCGCGTCGGAGATGTTGTAACGAGAAAAAAACAAATACCGCTCTGGCAAGACAGTAACCAAAAAGTGAACCAGTTCACGGAGATGTCGTCCCGTTTACCTAATATCAAGTCACAGGATGTAACTTAAATTGTTAGGAAAGTGAGATATGGACGATCTTATTGAAAGCATGGAACGCGAAGCACTTGAGGAAATGTTGGAAGAAGAATTCAACCCGGATGTCTTCTACAGAGCCTTAAGTAATGCGTTAGCACAACTTGAGCACTTTAGCGCAGCAGAAGCGGCATAGCTTAAACCTCTGACAATTCTGCAAACACTAAAAGCCCCGTTCAGGGGCTTTTTTATGCCTGCCTGACTTATCAGCCGGTCAGCTCAGTTTGGTATTCATCCAGCCCGGAAACGCCTGACGCTCATCGTCTGGCATACCCAGCAGGCCGGCCAGCACATCGCCAGCCAGGCCATGGCCAATGGCAGCAACAGCTACCAGATACACCACCTGTCGCACCTGGGCGTCAGTCTCAACACCGAGCACCTCCCGCGTAGTGCGCAGCAAGCGGCCAAACAGCTCAGACACAGCATGCATATCGTTTGGCTTATCTGAGCCTTCTATGGCACGCCAGGCCAGCAGCTTGGCATGGCCTCCGGCTGCCAGCGCATCAAACAGATTGCCAATAAGCTTTTCAGGCGGTACCTGTGCGTCCAGAGCTTCAACAAGGTCTCGCACCAGCGCCAGCGTCATCTTATCTGCCAACTCATCACGCATGCCGCCTACAGAGCCAAAGTGATGTATCAGCGTGGCGTGGGAAATACCTGCTTCGGTAGCCACACCTGTGATATTCAGACCTTCCAGGCCATGCTCCCGCAGACGCTTCGCTGCGACATCCAGGATCAGTGTTTTCGATTCAATCGCCGTACGTCGACGTCTTACAGCCAATGTGCTCCCCACCTTCTGCTTCACGTCATTAAAAAGAGAGAGTTACCACAAAGCCAGCAATTTATTGTTGACTCACAATCGATTCCGGATACTATCTACATCAATGTTGATAAGGTCGGATTTAAGGTACTTTTTATGCACACAAACCGAAACCCAATGCAGCCCCTGGTTGCCTTACAGGCCTTGCGCCGCCTGATTGCCGACCCGGAGCAGACCCAAGAAGTATTTACTGTTATCAGAGCGCTGTCGGGCCCCGCCCTGCAGAACGGTTACATCCGTTTTGCGGATACCGAAGTGGGTCAACGCATTCTCAGGGAAAAAATTGATCTGCTGGACACGCTTCAGGACCAGGAAAGCCTGGCTGCTCTACCTGCAGACACTCTCGGCCGTCATTATCTGAGTTTTGTCACAAGTCAGAACATCAGCGCGGACGGCCTGGTTGAAGCCAGCGAGGATGGTGAATTCAATCAACTTGAGGGCGGCATCAAACGTTTTGGTATGCGCCAGCGAGACATGCATGACCTCTGGCATACCTTGACGCAATATGGTCGGGACGAACTTGGCGAGGTGTGCCTGCTGGCATTCACCTACGCACAAACAAAAAACCGCGGCGTTGGTGTCATTTGCCTGACCGGTTGCATCAAACTCGCTGAACACTATGGCATGGGAGTCTTCAGAGCTGCCTGGCGCGCGTATCGCGACGGGAAAAAAGCAGCCTGGTTACCCGCACAGGACTGGGAACACCTGCTTACCCTGCCGGTAGACCAGGTTCGACAAACCCTGCACCTGCAAGCACCTGAAGAATACCGGGATTTACAGGGAACACTCGCCACTGCATAAGGACCGAGCCACGTCAGCTCTGCTATCCTAACCACCGCGGTTAGGCTGAGGAATTGACGTGCAGACATTTGACTATATTGTTGTTGGGGCAGGTACCGCCGGGTGTGTATTAGCCAACCGGCTGTCTGCTGATCCCAGCAAACGTGTCCTGCTGCTGGAAGCGGGTAAAAAAGACAACTACTTCTGGATCGATATTCCCGTTGGCTATCTGTATACGATAGGCAACCCCCGTACCGACTGGTGTTTTAATACACAACCTGATCCTGGTTTAAACGGGCGTTCAATTGGTTACGCGCGCGGCAAGGTCCTTGGCGGATGTTCTTCCATCAATGCCATGATCTACATGCGAGGTCAGCGTAGCGACTACGATCACTGGGCACAGTTAGGCAACCGTGGTTGGGGCTGGGATGATGTACTGCCGATTTTCAAACGTTCAGAAAATTATCAGCATGGCGCTGACGAGTTTCATGGCACAGATGGAGAACTGCGCGTAGAAGAACGTCGCGTAAACTGGGAAATTCTTGAAGCCTGGCGTGACGCCGCAGAAGAATGCGGCATCCCCAAAATCGAAGAGTTCAACCGCGGCGATAATTTTGGCAACGCCTATTTTCAGATGAACCAGAAAGCCGGCCGCCGCTGGAGTGCCAGCCGCGCATTTCTTGACCCGATCAAACATCGCCCGAATCTGACCATCGTCACCGAAGCGACTGTGACCAATCTCAATTTCAGCACTGAAAACGGCAACCTGACTGCAACAGGTGTTGATGTAACCACGCCAAATGGCAGACAAACCTGGAACGCAGACAACGAAGTCATATTGTCAGCCGGCGCAATCGCCAGCCCGCAGCTCCTGCAATTATCCGGCGTTGGTCCAGGTCAGCTGCTGCAGCAGCATGGCATAGTGATAAACAAAGAGATCAAAGGCGTTGGTGGCAACCTGCAGGACCACCTGCAAGTGCGCATCATCTACAAGGTCGACAATACCGTTACCTTGAATCAGCGCGCTCGCACGCCCTGGGGCATGGCTGCGATGGGCCTTGAATACATGCTTAAAAAAACCGGGCCAATGACAATGCCGCCTTCACAGCTTGGGGCTTTTTATAAAAGCGATCCGAACCAGACTTCTGCCAACATTGAGTGGCACGTGCAACCTCTATCGTTGGAAAAGTTTGGCGAACCCCTGCATCGTTTTAACGCGATCACCCCCAGCGTTTGCAACCTGCGGCCAAGCAGCCGCGGACATGTGCACATTCAATCCGACGATGCGCACCAGGCACCGCTGATCATGCCCAACTATCTCGCGACAGACGAGGACATCAAAGTAGCGGTAGAGTCGATCAAACTGACGCGTCAGATCATGCAGGCGCAGGCGCTGGCCAGATTCAACCCGGTTGAATTCAAACCGGGCAGCGAATTACAGAGCGAAGAGGCGTTGATTGACGCAGCCAGAAACCTGGGCACCACCATTTTTCACCCGGTAGGCACCTGCAAAATGGGTAGCGACTTAGACGCGGTGGTAGATGATCGCCTGAATGTTCACGGCATTGCCAACCTGCGCATTGCTGACGCTTCGGTTATGCCCACCATTACCTCCGGCAACACCAATGCCCCAACGGTTATGATTGCTGAGCGTGCCAGCGACTTCATCAGACAGGATTACAAACACTCATCCTGAGACTCAGGCCAGATTCTGATAGGCAGCCGTGCGCATATCATCGGCAAGCGGCAGGGTTGCACCCAGGTATTGAGACATAACGACACCCATCATCTGCTCTTTGACATCCACCCAGAAATGAGTGGAGGCTGCGCCGGCCCAGCCGAACTCTCCATCACCTGTCAGCGTTACCGCCTGCCCCGGATCCAACATGACTCTGCCAATCAACCCCCAACCATAACCAGGCAACGCGCCAGGGCCAATTTTAATGGGGACCTGCTCAGCGGGCAGTCGATTAGCCTGCAACATGCTGTGCGTCGCACGTGAAAGCAGAGGTTTACCGTCACCATCACAACCATCAAGCAGCATACGTGCAAATGCGCAGTAGTCTGTAAGGGTCGAGTAAAGACCATGGCCTCCGCGTTGAAATGTCTGTGGCTGATCTGTGGGATGCATATCTGTGATATCCATCGGTTCAAGTGTCTGCGGTGTTATGTCTAGAGCAGGCAGAGCACGCAAGTCACCAACGCCATACATAGGCATCAGTCTGTGCAGTTGATCAGCAGCAACAGAAAAAGCCGTGTCCTTCATACCTAAGGGTGTGAAAATATATTCGCTTAAGAGATCTGCCAGCGGTTTGCCGCCAGCCACCTGGCACACATAAGCTAACACGTCAGTGGACACGCCATAGCGCCATTGGCTTCCAGGTTGAAACGCCAGCGGTTGTTGCGCAATCACGCCAACCATTTCTTCCAGCGTACGGCTGCTGTCACCAATTATCTCTGCCTCTCTATAATACTGAGCGATGTGACAACCATGGATAAACTCATAGGTGAGACCAGATCTATGCGTCAGCAGGTCTTCCACTGTGATGGGACGCATCGCAGGTACAATATCACCGTTGGGCGTCAGCACCCGCATCTGTGCAAATCGTCGATCAAACTGAGGCAACATATCAAACAACCGCAACTTACCGCGCTCCATGAGCATCAGCGCCAGCACCGACACAATAGGCTTGGTCATGGAATAAATCCGATAGATCGCATCGTCAGGTATCGGCGTACGCAAAGCCGCATCTGCAAAACCTGACGCGCCACTACTCAAGATTTTGCCATCGGCCTCAACACACCATTGTATGCCGCTGTATTTCTGCGCTGACGTGTACTGGTCAGCAATCGTCTGTAATTGTTGTTCTCTTTGCATTTAACGTCCTTTGTTTATTTAGGGCTTTTCGCGTTTCACGCCATTTCAGGTTCGACTCAAGCATTGCGTTTACTGCGTGTTGTGTCTGACCGATAAAAGAGGTTGAATTAAGACACATTGTGCAGGACCGCAACCAAGCCAACTACTGTAGGTGAATCCATGACACAAAACACGCACGTAAAAACCCGCAGATTCGCCAAACAGCTTGCTTCGATAATATTTGGCCTGATGATAACCGCACACACTGCGGCAGCAACAGCGCCGCCTCGCAGTGCGGACGACACACAAAGAGACATCACCAGTAAACCCTTCGACGTGCTGGCATTTGCCGGCGTAGCACCCGGTTGGAAGGTGATGGACATGTTTGCAGGCAACGGCTATTACTCTGAACTGCTGTCACAGGCTGTAGGTAGCGAGGGAAAAGTCTATCTGCACAACAATCAGGCTTACATGGCGTTTGCCAGCAAGCTCAACGAGCGGGTGAAAAATGAACGCCTGCCCAACGTTGAAGTCTACGTGCGCGAAATTGAAGACATCAATCTGGCTTCGGGCAGCCTCGATCTGGTGCTGCTGGTGAAGACGTATCACGACGTCTATTTTACTCAGAGCGGGTGGACGGTAACTGCAGACCCCTTGTTCAGAACCATTCACAGAATTCTGAAACCCGGCGGTCAACTGTTGATCATAGATCATCACGGTGCACCCGGCAGCGGCAACTCACGCGCGCAGGATCTTCATCGCATCGAGGCGCAATTTGCAAAAAAAGATATCAGCAGCCGGGGTTTCACCTGGGTGGAGGAATCTACGATCCTGAGCAACAACAGCGACCCGCTGAATGTTTCTGTTTTTGACCCGGAGATCACCGGCAAAACCAGTCGTTTTGTGTTCAAGTTTCTCAAACAATAAGAACTTTTTTCAGCGGGCCAACGACCTAAAAAAAGTCACCCATACGAGACATGAAGTCATGAAAATTAAAATGCTAGCAGCGGTACTGCTCACAGCACTCAGCACGAACCTCTGGGCGGAAAGTCGCACGGTTGAAGAGTTTTCCGCCATTTCTTATTCACTATCCCACGACGTCGAATTTGTCGCAGGCAGCGAGCATCGTGTCGATTTTGAAGGCGATCAGGACACAATTGATGACATCAAAACCACCGTTTCCGACGGCACCCTGCGTTTGAGCAAGGACAAGGGCTGGTTTAACTGGTCTGATTCTAATAGTGATGTCAACATCACTATTACTTACGTCAAACTTGATGCCGTTACGATGTCAGGCAGCGGTGATGGGTTTGCAAAGTCTATCGACGCTGACACCTTCGACGTAGCAGTCAACGGCTCCGCCGCATTCGAAGTAGAACAGCTGAACTGCAACGACCTCAGCCTGCGGGTGTCAGGCTCAGGCAACATCGATCTGTACAATCTAGACGTTGATAGCGTCGCCACCACCATCTCCGGTTCAGGAGACATTGAACTCACGGGTAACACGATCATGCAAACGGTTACCATTACCGGCAGCGGTGATTACAGCGCCCGCGAGTTACGCAGTCAGGAAGCGACCGTTAAAATAGCCGGCAGTGGTGATGCGCAGCTGTGGGCAGAAGCCACAATAGACGCCAAAGTCATCGGATCCGGCGACATTACGTACTATGGCAACCCCAGCGACAAAACCTCGGTCACGGGCTCTGGCACCATTGAGCAGCGCGACCGCAGATTATAGCTCCGGCCGTGTTAACTCATGCGAGGCTGAACAAAATCCAGGAGTCTCTTTGCGCGTTTGTCCCAGCTGTATTCTTCAACGAAATCAGCGCGGGCCTGAGCGCCCAAACTGCAAAGCAGGTTCCGATCCTGATCGAGCTGCTTTAGAGTCTCTGCCCAAGCCGCTAGATTATCTGGCGGCAAGAGAATGCAGTTTTTACCATCCTGCATGACTTCGCGAAACACCGGCAAATCTGAGCTGATTATCGCTTTGCCATGAGCCATGTATTCAAAAAATTTCATAGGTGAACTCCAGGCAGCGGTATTACCCTGATTTCCAGCTACACGGATCTCTCTTTGATACGGTGCTAACAAAACATCAACGCTGGACAAAATAGCCGCAACATCTCGCGGCGCAACATAGCCCAGGCAGTTTAAGTTCTCCGGCACATCAATACCTCTTTCCTGCAGATCCTTTGCACCTCCGCCTGCAGCAGTAAACTGAATGGTCGGAAAAAGCCGAGCCAAATCAGCGATTACCTCGACGCCACGCCCCTCATACCAGCTTCCGACATAACCTACGCGTAGCGGTTGATCAGCGCTTGGCAATACAACTTCAGGCGGATCATTAGCAGCATCCGGCAAAACCAGAGCTTTGTCTGATAAAGCCGGGTAGATCTTTACATAGTGGTCCCGGAGGGCTTGCGTTATGAACACAACGGTAGTCAGTTGCGACATCCGGAAAAGGACGCTTTCTGTGGTCTTTTTGTACCCCTGTGCAGGACTGTGGATTTCATACACCGTGGGTATTCCACGCATGGCCGTCAACGCCGCACCATACACATAACGGGCTATCGCCAGGTCTACCGCGGGAGTGGCTATCACCTGCCTCAATAATCTGAATATCGACCACCTTGAGGAGAATTCGACCAGCTTGAGTTGCGGCGGATAATCTAAACCATAGTATTCAGCTACTTCAGCAACGACACCTTTTGCGACTAACGTTGTCTGCAGCGTCTGCCTGGCCAATGCCTGAGCCATATAAGCTGCGTGCACACTACTGGCAGTAGCTGACGGCAGTGTTGCACCACTAACATATAGGATGTGCTTATTTTTCAATGAATCTCAGACTACGAATTTGTGTCCATCAGGTCTGATAACCGAATAACGCTACTCAACCAGCGACTGGTAAACCAAAGACTTGAACTCGCCGCGCAGGCGGGTTCGGTGTGGCAGACTCTGCACCATAAACAAACCAATCACTTGTTCCTCGGGATCAACCCAGAAGGTTGTGCCTGCAGCACCACCCCAGTTGTATTCGCCGGCAGTACTGACTTCCCCGACAAGCCCGGGATCCAGCACCAGACCGAAGCCAAGACCAAAGCCTGCGCCCTGTCGATTGAATCCCATGGGAATGTCACCGAGATGGTTCATTGTCATCAGTTCAATGCTTTTGGGACTGAGCAGACGAGTGCCGTCCAACTCACCGCCGTTAAGCAACATCTGTGAAAAACGCATGTAATCACGTGCAGTAGACAATAAACCGCCACCGCCGCTTTCAAAAGCACCGCCATCAATATACCGGGCACTGGAAGCTGCGGGTGCAACAACCAGATCAGGACCGCTTGCCGCGGCGAAAAAACCGCCGCCGGCAGTACCTTCAGGCGCATACATCTGCGCCAGTCTGCCTAGATTTTCCGGCGCGATGGTAAAGCTGGTATCCGGCATATCCAGAGGCTGGAAGATTCGTTTCTTTAAAAACTCACCGAAACTCATACCGCTCAGCACTTCAACCAGTCTGCCTTGTACATCTACAGCGACGCTATAGTGCCATTTGGTCCCCGGCTCATACTGTAGTGGCAGCTTGCCGAGGTCGGTAACAAATTCTTTAAGACTTTTATTCGGATCGAGAATACCTGCTTCGCGATAAGCCTGATCTACCTCGGTGTTGCCAAAAACACCGTAGGTGAAACCTGCTGTATGGGTCAGCAGATCACGCACTGTCGGCTGTCGGCGTGGCTTACGGGTCTGGCCGGTTTTCTCCAGGTCACCTTCACCTACCGTGCGACTGGTCGTGCCGTCAGAAACAATGCCCGTTGCGCCATCTGCTGTAGACAGTGCAACTTCCAGATTGGCCAGTTCAGGAATATAGCGAGCCACCGGATCGTTCAAGAAGAATTTGCCTTCTTCATACAACATCATCAGTGCCACTGCAGTAATCGGCTTGGTCATGGAATAAATGCGGAAGATGGTGTCTTCCGTCATAGGTTTTCCGGCTTCCCGATCAGCCTGACCATACGTTTCGGTGTAAACAACCTTGCCATTACGCGCAATCATGCCCAATCCACCTACCATGGTGCCGTCGCTGACCCTCGCATTCATCAGGTCAGTCAGTCGCTCCAGACGCTCAGACGAAATCCCGACCCGCTCCGGCTTGCCGCTGGGCAACTCTTTTGCGCCAACCGTGCCTGCAAGCAGCAGCAGCACTGCACATATAAATACGTGGTTCAGTGTTTTCATTTGTCCCTATCCCCTTTTCGTTAGCCCATGAGGCTAGCTAAAGCCAGACCAAGACACAAATAGATTTGCTCACTTGCGCCATCAGACCTACCATCTGGAGTCCAGAAAATCGGGAGAGCACCATGGCCATTTCACCTTCAACCACTGAAGAATTACTGGTTGAACAAGACGGACACATCGTCACCATCACTCTGAATCGACCAGAACGATTAAACGCCATCAGTCGCGCCATGCTGGGCGAACTGTCGGCCAAAATGGTTGAAGCCGATAAAGATCCTGATGTGCGGTGCATCATTCTGACCGGCGCTGGTCGAGGTTTCTGCAGCGGTCTGGATCTTATTGATACCTCAGATCGCATGGATGAAAGTGGCAGTGTCGGCGGCGGTTCAAATCGGCCCCGGCAATTGTTTGACCTGCGGGATGCGCCCATTAACGTCATGTGGCACACCGACACACCTATTATCTGCGCGATCAACGGTGCAGCTGCAGGTTATGGCATGGACATGACACTGTTGTGCGACATGCGCATCATGTCGGAGAACGCGAAACTGGCTGCAGTCACGGCCAAACGCAATGTTGTACCAGAAAGTGGTGGCACCTGGCTGCTGCCCCGCCTGGTCGGTTGGGCGAAAGCTGCAGAACTGTACTATCGCGGCCGCACCATTGATGCTCAGGAAAGCCTTGAGATTGGCATTGTGAATGCCGTTGTACCTAACGATCAGCTTATGGATACCGCGCGCGAATGGGCGCAGGACGTTGCAGAGAATGCCCCGGTTGCCGTACAAACCACCAAACGCATGATGCGCATGGGGGATGGAGGAATCTTACGACACCGCGGTAGACCACTTGATGGTACATCTCAGCGGCTTATTTCAAAGTGAAGATTTTAAGGAGGGCCTGCAGGCATTTATGGAGAAGCGCAAACCCAACTTTACCGGTCGCTAACAGCCTTAATCTGCCGCTTTAGCATCACGCCGAATGACCTGGGCACCTTCCGGGTCAATCGGCACGCCATGCACAATGCGTGCGTTAGCGTGCCCAAGCTGCTGCAGCGACATCGCTGACTGCAGCGCACTCCACAAACCCTGCGCATCCTGCGCCTGATTGACGCTCTGTTTCGCCAATCTCAGCCCCATGGCTGGACGCTGAGCGATACGCTCGGCCATTTGCGTGGTGAACTTTGTTAACTCTGCCGCGGGGACCACCTGATTAACCATGCCGCAGGTTTTAGCTTCTGCAGCCGACATCATGCCACCCGTGAACAGCAGCTCTTTGGCTTTGCGCACCCCGAATTCCCACGGGTGGCCAAAGTACTCAACGCCGTTGACGCCAAAAGCGACAACGGGATCAGAAAAAGTAGCGTTCTCTTCAGCAATGATCAGATCACAGACCCACACCAGCATCAGCCCGGCGGCAATAACTTTGCCCTGTACTTCTGCAATTGTGGGCTTGGGCAGATTGCGCCAGCGCCAACACAGTCCCAGGTATAACTCCTCCTCCATGGCTTGCTGGCCAGCCTGACCGGGCTGATCAAAGCCGCTCCAGGTACCCACTGTTTCAAAATCGGACATCTGCGCACCATCACGCAAATCATGGCCTGAGGAAAAGTGTGGACCATTTGCTGCCAGCACAATGACTTTCACCTGTTCATCACGCGCGGCCAGATCAAATGCATCGTTGAGCTCGTACAGCATCTGTTTGTCCTGAGCATTGCGCTGCTCAGGGCGATCCAGCGTAATACGCGCCACGCCGCTGTCCGCGACTTCATACACCACCGTTGAAAACTGTGTCATCTCACCCTCTACGCCTTAGAATAGGGGTTGATGTTAGCAACACCTATTGCCTGGAGTACACGGGCGTGCAACTTAATAGCCATGGGTCGATAAACTGGCGCTGGTGGGCCGCTGCAGGGCTATTCAGCCTGGGCTTTATAGGCCTGCTCTGTGGCACGTCCTTGAGCGAGCGCCCGGACGTTGTTGAATCCAGCTGGTTGACCAAAGCCTACTATGCACTGGGTCTGTTTGTGGTTGGCGGTTTAGACATTGGTACCCCCCAGGGTGGTACCTGGTGGTCTCGCGGCATGTTATGGATCGCTTACTTTGGTGCACCTTTTTTAACAGCTTCCGCAGTTATCGATGCACTGATACAGGCGATGTCCCGAGATAACTGGCATCTACGTCGCATGCAGAACCACATCATTATTTTTGGTTCCGGTGCGTTGACCCTCAGCTACCTGCGCCTGCTGCGCAGGAACGGCAGTGCGCAAAGTGTCATTGTGGTGGATAAACACTTTGATCCCGTGCGGGAACAGGAGCTGACAAACAAGTTTGGTGTCACCACCATCGTCGGCAACCTGACCCACGATTACCTGCTGCAGCAATTGCGTATGCATAAGGCGCGAAGAGTGCTGCTGTTCGGCAACGATGACTTCGAGGCTTTTGAAGCTGCCGCGCGGATTCTGGCCATCGCACCGGCCTTAGCGGGAAACCTGATTCTGCACTGTCACAACCTGCGTTTCATGCGTTCGCTGCAGGACACTGAACTGGCCAAGAGCTGTCACACCTTTAATACCTACAACCTCGCCGGCAGTGGTTTTGTCGAGGACTATCTGGTGGAACATTTTCACCAGACCAGGTCTCGTGATGTAGTCGTGATGGCGGGTTTTGGCAGGTTTGGACAATCAGTTCTGGAAGGTCTGCAGAACGTTGCCGCCGGAGAAATCGAACATGTTTGCGTGATTGATATAGATGCTGACCGGCGCGTACTGGTGGCAGCAGAGCAGGAGAGAATTGGCGAAGGTTACAAACGCACAGTCTTTCAGGGAGATATTTCCCACCCCGTGGTGTGGGAACAGTTAACGGGAACGGTCAACCTGGGTGAGGCAGAACCCACAGTAATCCTGGGTACAGGGAAGGAGCAGGATAACCTGCGTACAGCGTTATGGATAAAGGAACGCTACCCCAACGCTCTGGTGTTTGCGCGCACCAATGATATATCCATGTTTGCTTCCAGCGTTGGTGCTGGCCGTGACATCAGAAGCATCAGCATCACGCAGCTGATGGAAGATCATATCCCGGACCATTGGTTGAAATAGGTTACTTCTTCAGCGGGCTTACGTTCAGCAGGTTTGAGCCGCGCATTTTTTGTGTAGCCAACAGGCAACATGACCAGATGACGGTGATCTTCCGGCATATTCACAATCTCAGCCACCTCAGATTGTCTCGCCGCTAACAAAGTTGTCCACGTAGCGCCGATACCTCTTGCCCGCAGCGACAGCATCAAGGACCACGCAGCCGGCAGAATGGAGCCGTAGTAGGCCACTTCAGCGGCTGTGTCTTCAGTGCTTCCTGAGTTCCGACACGGCGCGCAGACAAAGATGAGCGCAGGCATTATGGGCAGGTTGTTCAGCAAAGCATTGTGCGTGGGTTTCATGGCCATACCCCGCTGCTCCAGCAACGCGGTCAGAACCTCACCGTAAAGCTGCGCCAGACGGCTTTTAGCCTGGGGCTCGTCGACCACGACAAAGCGCCAGCTTTCGCCGGCCATTCCCGTGGGCGCCTGCACCGCGTTATTTATGCAGTCAAGTAAGACCGGCCGCTCTATAGGTCGCTGCAGATCGAGGTTTCGCCGCACCGAACGGGTAGTACGCAGTATGTGATCAAAATTTTCTATTTCCAACAGAGCTACCTCGGGCATCAAAACGATTTACAGCCTACAATGTCGCCTGACGTAGAACCAAGATAATCCATGACTGAACTTTCTGTTTTAGATTTATCCCCCATTAATGAAGGGCAAACCGCAAGCCATGCGCTGGCCAACTCTTTAAGTCTGGCTCAACATGCCGAAACTCTGGGCTATCATCGTTACTGGGTGGCGGAACACCATAATATGCCCGGCATTGCCAGCGCAGCCACGGCTGTAGTTATCGGACATATTGCCGGCGGTACCCAGCACATCAGGGTAGGTGCGGGCGGCATCATGTTACCCAATCATGCGCCGATCATGGTGGCAGAGCAGTTTGGCACTCTGGAAGCTCTATTCCCTGGTCGTATCGATCTCGGATTGGGCCGCGCACCGGGTACTGATGGCGTTACCGCACAGGCGCTGCGACGTACGCTGAATTCAGATCCGAATAAATTCCCCCAGGACGTCCTCGAATTACGCGAATTTCTCAAAGATGCGCAGCCCAATGCACGGGTTCGTGCGGTACCCGGTGAAGGCAGCCATGTGCCATTGTATATTCTCGGTTCCAGCCTGTTTGGCGCTCAACTGGCAGCGATTCTCGGCCTGCCTTTTGCGTTTGCCTCGCACTTTGCCCCTGCTGCCATGATGCAGGCACTGGACATTTATCGCAGCGAATTCGATCCGTCAGAACATCTGGATAAACCCTATGCAATCCTGGGTTACAACATCTGTGCGGCAGATACAGAGGCGGAAGCACTTTATTTGCGCACTTCGGGATTACAGGCTTTCCTGAATCTGCGCTTTGGCAATCCAGGCAAACTGCCACCACCGGTGAAAGATTTTGAGAACACCCTCTCAGCACAACAGAAACAGGTAATGGCGCAGATAAGTTCTGCAGCCTCAGTGGGCACCGCCACGCAGGTGCGAGCGGATGTAGAAGCCTTTCTGCAACAGACCCAGGCTGATGAACTGATTATCACCAGCCAGATTTATGATCACGAGGCCCGGCTGCGCTCTTACGAAATCGCCAAACAAGCCTGCTGCGGCTTGTAAGGCATTATTCCACTGACAGGCTAATTCACCCGAAACCTAAGGCATGTACCAGATTGGTGAAGACCAGGCGCGATCCTGAATCACCGCCTGCATATCGGGTCGCGGCTCAACGCCGGCACGTATGGCGTCATAGGTAGACCAGCGACAGCTTGGGTTCTCCAATACACGTACGTAATAGAATGCACGCTGATTAGGGTCAAACTCAGGATCCTGCCAGACAGTTACCAGTTCAGCGTTACCTTTGCCGGGTGTTGTTGAACAGTCGGCCAGATCTACGGCGGCACCATTGTCCGGGCAACGTCCTGTCGCTGGATCCACCGCAAGACCGTCACCGCAAGCCACATCAATCACGCTCTCGTAAGCTTCCCCGTCAGCCAGCCAGCCTTTCACTATCTGCAGACGCTGCAGATTCTGGGTATCCGGGTCTTTACTGGCCCAGAGGTAAAAAGAAGGTGTTTTATCCCCATCGCGCAGTAGATCTGAACCCATCGGCACGCCCCCGGCATAAGCTTGCTCGATGGCATTATCCGCACTCATCAGATCATCAGACAGATCAAAACCGGCAAAAAACCGTACTTTGATGTGCGGACCACTGGTGCTGAACGTTTCTTTGCGCCGCATGGCATCGTAGATAGCATCGCGAGTGTTCGACTCCGCCCACACCCCAGCCAGGCCTGAAGCACCCCAGTACTGTGATGCACCCTGGGCATATTGGGGATCTCCTTCCGGGGAACTGTCTAAAGGCACGGAGCCCCGCAGTTGCGGCTCAATATCCATCAGACCAGTTTTACTCCAGTAATTGTCCTCTTCAAACGAACCCGCAGCATTGTGTGTATCCGATGCACCTATGACGCCAAATTTGAATGGGTTAAAGCCTTGTTCCGCCTCCATTTTCAAACCATTCAGATAAGCCTCACGCACGTAACTGCCGTTCGGCTGCGAAGGTAGCGTGCTGGCCACGCGGATCGGCATGATTTCAAAATCAGCCCATTCATCATTAGGAGACAGCAGCGGGTGCGTATCCGATGTCCCTTTCACCTGAGTGTTCTCAACCAGCGGTTCGTTGCGCATGCGTTGTTCAGCGTATGCTGCATCAATCGGCTCATCCGAGTTATAACGGACATCCGTAAACATCCATCCGTCAGAGCCGTTTGAGTTATGTGGTATTGCCAGTGACTCTCTGCCTTCAGCACGATTGGCATCCATCCAATCCCAAAGGTCTTCGGGGTCAGCAGAATCCAGGCGACTGAACGGTTGCGTTGGCACATCGCCGCCTTTGAAAATCACGTTACGATGCAGATTCTCAAATTGTGGGCCGGAGGTTGTGTATTCATAGCCGATAAACGTTGTGAAATTGCCGGGGTCGTTGTGACGCTCTGCAGCTTCAATGATTTCACGCCAGGCGCTACGCGCCACATTGCGATCGTCAAGGTCATCTTCACCGCCATCCTGCAGAGAGGTCAGATGCCCTATCACAGACTGAAACGCTTTGGTTGAGCCTTCTGCGGAAGTTGCACCGGCAACAACATCAGACAATCTGTGTTCTGCAAAATCACCCTGCTGCGATCCGAGGGCGCGCATCATACCGAGATAAAACGCATGATCTGATACAGCCAGGAAATCCAGCGGCTTCTTCATCTGCATCTGAAAGCCTGACGCGTGAGAAATAGCCCCACCTTTAGCGAACTCATAAGCGTCATCCGGTGTACCCCGTGTACCCATCAGATAGGCATCAAAAGACAGCACCGTATGGATGTGTGTATCGCCAAAGTAAGCATTGCGCTGCGGATTGCTGGTAATCCCCGGATCACTGTCCTGGGTTGCGGTGTCAAGCCCCACCTCGGCGGCAGGTGCTGCGGCAGGCGCTTCACTCGCCTGTTCCTGACCACAACCGATTAGAATCAGACACCCTAAAACTACAACGCTGAATCGCATTGTTCTCCCCTTATATAACAATACCCTCGAAGGAGAAACACTACGCCTGGGCGGCATGCCTTTCAACCGGCATGCCTGGCGCTTTCTGAACCCTAACCGTTGGGGTTAATCAGATATTTCTTACCTGTTGCCTGCTGGGCATAGGTTTGTAAGACATCAACTTTCAACGCCTCGCGCAGAGAAATCTCAGCAGCATAACTGCTGGCGAAGGTGGTTCGCACTTCGTCTGCCACACGCTGACGCAATTCGTTAGCTTTATCGCGGCCTACTTTCTGCAGGAATGGTGTCAACAACCAGCCGCCAAGGCTCCAGGACATACCATAGGCACGACGCAGAACCGTCGGCGAGCGATCCAGACCACCATAGATATAAACCTGTTTGTGCTGTGTAGACCCATAGCGGCTGTATTCAGACGCGGTGGCAACTGCAGCAGCCTCCATGGCCGTCAGAATCTGGCTGGCCAGCTCACCACCACCGGTTGCATCAAAAGCAAGGTATGCGCCGGTTGCTGCGATGGCGTCCGTCAGATCCTGTTGAAACGAATCCTGACTGGAATCACAGACGTATTTTGCACCCAGGTCTTTCAGCAATTGTGCCTGTTCAGGTTTGCGCACAACGTTCACCAGCGGCACATCGTCTGCAATACAGATCTTCTGCAGCATCTGGCCCAGGTTTGACGCTGCAGCGGTATGAATAAGGCCGCTGTAGCCTTCCATGCGCATGGTTTCAACCATACCCAGAGCTGTCAGCGGATTGACAAAACAGGACGCGCTTTCGGCAGGTGTGACACCTTCATGCATAACCAGGGCCTGACCCACATGCAGGGTCCGATACTGGCTGTACATCGCACCCCCCAACACGGCAACGGTTTTCCCCATCAGGGCTTGCGCCTCAGGCGAACTACCCGCGGCAATTACCACGCCAGCACCTTCATTACCCACAGGTAAAGATTCATCAAACCTGCCTGCCATGTGTTTCAACAGACCGCTGGGTATATCAGCGCTGACGGTGGGTGAACTGTCGCTGCCACCCTGCACAGCCGTAGACAAATCTGCCATCCCAACCAGCAGTCCCAGGTCAGAGGGATTGATGGGAGATGCCTCTACCCGCACCAGAATCTCATTTTCACCCGGTGGCGCTACGTCTACCTCCTGCAAACTCAACTCTAACTTGCCGGCGGAAGTCACCAGGGACTCCAGCTGCAACCCACGCGTAGGTATATCGCTCATTATGTTCTCTCCTGATAAAAGACGGGTACCTTCCCCTGATCTGGCACCAATGGCAATAGTTTGTCAGCGAGTTAAACTGTCTCGGTTGAGATGGAGAACGTTCTGCAAGCTGTTACCGCCGACGCGATAAAGAAGATTTTCCCCGGAGCTGCCCTGCAGGATCTGGGTGCCCCGGATCTGACCTATGTTGACTGGGGGGTACTGGACTATTTCGGCTGGATCCACCCGGCTGGACATACAGGTTGCGTCGTCGTACCGATTAACGGCGAATTACGGGGTATGCAGATGCGGCGCATGAAGAATCATAGCGCCAAACCGCGCACACATATGTGCAGCTGGTGCCACCACGTTTATCGTAGCCGGGGTACCGCCATGTTCTCCACCCACGTGATCGGCACCGACGGCCGGCGGCGCATTGGCAACTACATCTGTCAAAATCTCGATTGCAGTATTCGAATTCGTAACCTGGCCAGCGATCCGCCTACCTACCTACCTGAAACTATTGAACTTTCTCATAAGGTCTGGCGATTACGGACCAACATCACAAGCTTCATGGCGCGGGCAAATTTACTCGCGGACCTGCTCTAACCGAGCGCATTTCAACCGTACATTCGGTTATACTTCACGGCTCGTTTTGCGCAAGTGGCATTAAATACGCGCTACAACAATACCAACAGAAAAAAAGCCTAATCAAATCTTTTCGAATTTAAAAATGACATGCGGAGCTGAGCATGAACTTAGATACCTTTAGACAAGAAGCCCGTAGTTGGCTGGACGAAAACTGCCCGCAGGAAATGCGTCTGGGTGCGGTGCATTTTGAGGACGCTTACGAGGTCTACCAGTCAGATGCGGCCAATACCTGGCGCGACAGAGCTGCCGCCCGTGGCTGGACGGCACCCACATGGCCAACAGAATACGGCGGCGGCGGTTTAAGCAAAGCCGAAGCTGGTGTACTCAGTGAAGAACTCGTGCGCATTAAGGCATTGCCACCGGCCACCGGCATGGGTCTCGCCATGATTGGTCCAACCCTTTTAGAAATGGGTACAGAGGACCAACGTCAGCGGCACCTGCCAAAGATTGTTACCGGCGAAGCGCAGTGGTGTCAGGGATACTCTGAGCCAGGCGCGGGATCTGACCTGGCAGGCCTGCAGACCAAAGCAGTTCTGGAAGGCGACCAGTTCATTCTGAATGGCCAGAAAATCTGGACCTCGGGCGCACAACACGCCAACTGGATGTTCGCGCTGGTGCGCACCGACCCTGAAGCGCCAAAACACGAGGGCATCAGTTTTGTGCTGCTACCCATGGATCAACCCGGTGTTACCGTCAAACCGATCAAACTGATCTCCGGTTCTTCACCGTTCTGTGAAACCTTTTTCGATAACGCAATTGCTCAGCGTATCGATCTGGTCGGCGAGCTCAACAAGGGCTGGAGTGTAGGCAAACGTTTGCTGCAGTACGAACGCAATGGCGCAACCCGCCGTGCACCTAAATCAAGCAAGAAAAAACCCACATTGAATGCATACGCCAGTGTAGCCAAGCAATACATCGGTGAAGACGACCAGGGCAGAATTGCTGACCCCGCTGCCCGCGATGAGGTACTGACCCAGGTGATGCAGGAACGCGCACTGGCACTGACCACCCAGCGTGTGCTGGATGAAAGTCAGTCCACCGGCGCACCCGGTGCTGCGACATCAATTTTCAAGCTGGTGGGTTCAACCCTGTCAAAGCAAGGCTCACAATTGAAATCCACACTGCGGGGCACGGCTGGCCTGGTGTGGGAAAGTGACGAATTCAGCGAAGATGAGCTGGAATCTACCCGATCATGGCTGCGGGACCGCGCGGTGACCATCTACGGTGGCACCAACGAAGTCCAGCAGAACATCATCGCTAAACGCGTTCTCGGTCTGCCCGACTAACGACCGGTGTATACGGGATCGCGCTTTTCAACAAAGGCGCGCATCCCTTCTTTTGCATCTTCGGTACGTGAACACAGAATCTGATTGCGATTTTCTATCGCCATGGCAGATTCCAGACTGTTGGCGTCGATCGCCATATTGAGGCCTTCTTTGGTCAGGCGCAGCCCCATTGGCGAGGTTGTCAACATTTCTTTCAGGTAGCCGTCCGCGGCACCGGCCAATTGCTCAGGTTCGACAACCTCTGAAACCAGACCTGTCGCCAGAGCCCGCTGCGCGTTGATAAAACGACCGGTCAGCATCAATTCCGACGCCAGGGAAGTGCCTACCAGGCGTGGCAGGAAATAAGACGTCCCCATATCACATGCCGACAGGCCAATGCGTATAAACGCTGCGTTCATACGCACATTGTCTGCAGCTATGCGAATGTCCGAAGCCAGTACAAACGCAAATCCGCCACCACATGCAGGCCCCTGAACCAGCGAGATGATAGGTTGGGGGCAACGACGCATGAGAATATAAACTTCTGCCAGATACCCTTGAAAGCCCCAGCCGGCACCTACTGGACGGTGACCAGCACTATCAACCATGTCATCCGCCTGTTTGATATCCAGACCCGCACAGAAGGCGCGTCCCGCACCACTCATGACCACTACCCGCGTGTCGGTGTTTTCCAGCAGGCTGGAAAAATAGTCACGCAGCTCAGTGACCATTTGTGTGTTGATCGAGTTCAGCGCTTCCGGTCGATTCAACATCAATCGATCCACCGGTCCCTGTCGATCAACGGCAATGGTTTCGTATTCAAGTGTGCTCATGGTTATCCCCGCTCAATTTTTGAACGCTGAGTATAGCCCGAGGCGGATGGTGTTTTTCACCTTGCGCTTTGTTTCGCGTATCTTGTTGTTGTTTATTAAAACGACATGTCGCTAATATAAAAATTGGACAAGGGAGAGTGTCTTTGATGCAACACGCACTGAGTGGGGTTCGAATTTGTGATTTCACCGGTCAACTGGCCGGTGCCGGTGCTACCAAGTGGCTGTCTGCTTTCGGTGCAGAAGTCATCCGCATAGAAGACCCTGTACGCCAGGGTCGCTGGGACATTCTCAGGGGTATGGAGCCTTTTAAAGCCGGCCAACGAGGTCTCGATTACGGCGGCGGTTTCAACAACCACAATACGGACAAGCTGGGTATCACTCTCAATATCCGCACCGAACGGGGCAAAGAACTCCTTACCGAACTGATCAAAATCTCTGACGTGGTCAGCGAAAATTTCGCCGCAGGCGTGTTGGAAAAATGGGGCTTCGGCTATGCCCAGCTTAAAGCGATTAAAGAAGACATCATCTATGTGTCCAACTGCGGCTTTGGCCACCAGGGCCCATACAGCCAATACAAAACCTGGGGGCCAATTGTACAGGCGGTATCCGGATTGACTTACACCTCCGCTTTACCGGAACAGGAGCCGGCCGGCTGGGGCTATTCCTACATGGATCATTCCGGCGGGTACTACATGGCCATGGCCATCATGCTGGCACTGTTGCATAAACAGAGCAGTGGTGAAGGCCAATGGGTTGACCTTGCCTGCACCGACGCAGCGCTGACCCTTAACGGCCCTGCCCTGCTGGACTACAGCATTAACGGAACGCCAACACCGCCCACAGGCAGCGTCAATTCAAACCGCAGCCAGTACCAGAACATGGCCCCGCACGGCATTTACCGATGCAGTGGCGATGACAACTGGATAGCGCTCAGTATCCGCAATCAACAGGAATGGTTAGCGCTGGCGCAATTCATCAACGCGAGCTGGACAAAGATTTTTGACAGTGAAGACTATCGCTTTAAACATCAGGACACGCTGGATGTAGAGATCAACCGATGGACATCCACCTTTGACAAAATCAGCCTGACTGATGCGTTGCAGAAACTGCCTGTACCAGCCAGCGCCGTTTTCAAACCGCAAGAGCGCATCGACATTGACCCGGACACAGAGGCATTCGGTTTATGGCCAACCGTTGAACACAGCGCCATGGGTGACGTACGCGTAGATGGCCTGCCCGTGCACTTCTCGCAAACCGATTGGCAGATGCAGCGCGGAGCGCCGTGCCTCGGCGAACACAATCATGAAGTATTGAGTCGCCTGTTAGGCCTAAATGACGATGAGATTGAATCTCTCGCAGCAGAGGGCGTGATATGAGCGCATTAAAAGGCCTTCGCATCATAGAACTGGCAGATGAAAAAATTGCCTTCGCCGGTAAGTTGATGGGCGACATGGGTGCAGACGTGATACTGGTTGAGCCGGAAGCTGGCGATCCCAGCCGTCACTATCCACCGTTCCTGGATAACATACCCGGAGAGCATCGCAGCCTGCACTTCTGGCATTACAATACCAGTAAGCGTGGCATTACTCTGGACCTGGACATCAACGAAGGTCAGGCACAGTTTCTTGAACTCATAAAAAGCGCTGATATTCTGATTGAGTCTCAGCCCACACAGCGTCTTCAGCGTCTGGGGCTGGATTACGAAACGCTGGCGCAACATAACCCTAAGCTGATCCACATCGCCGTCACCCCTTATGGACGCAACAATGCGAAAAGTGACCTTCCGGTGACCGACCTGACCTTAATGGCTGCTGGCGGTCCACCCTGGAGTTGCGGTTATGACGATCATGATCTGCCGCCGGTTCGAGGCTGGGGTAATCAGGCTTTTCATACGGCCTGTCATTTTGCGTTCATGTCAGCACTCACCGCTTTGTTGTTCCGCAACAGCAGCGGCAAAGGCCAGTTTATTGATGTTTCTATGACCGCTGCGCTGAATGTCACCACAGAATCTGCCAGTTACGCCTGGCTGGTCAACGGCAGCACGGTTATGCGCCAGACCGGGCGACACGCCGCCACTGTACCCACGGGCGAAACACAAATGCAGTGTGCCGATGGCCGTTACGTCAACACCGGCGTACCACCGCGGTTCCCAGCAGAGTTTGCAAAACTTCTCAACTGGTTACGCCAGCTCGATCTGGAGAGCGCCCTACCCGAAGCCGTGTTTCTCGAAATGGGTGCACAATGGGAAGGGCCGTTTGACCTGTCGCTGATCGGCAGCGATGACACCATCACGGCGATTTTCAGCGCGGGCAGAGAAGCATTGAAGCTGATTGCTACCTCAGTGGATGCGCAGTCGTTTTTTATCGGCTGCCAGGATGCTGGATTAGCCGTCGGGCCCATCAACAGTCCCAGTGAAGCATTTGAAGATGCTCATTTCAAAGCCCGAGGTTTTCATGTGCAGGTTCCGCATGAAGATTCAGGACAAACCTACACCTACCCGGGTGCGCCCTATCAGCTGCCAGCGAGCCCATGGCACATCTCTCGTCCTGCACCGAAGCTGGGAGAGCATACTCAGGAAGTGCTGGCTGAGCTTTCATGAACCAGTTGGCCACCGATCAACGTCGCCCGTACATTGACGCTGGCCAGGTTGTCATAAGCCTGGTTGATCGTTCGATCTAACACAATCAGATCTGCCGGTAAGCCAGGCGCAACTTCCCGCACCGGGCCACCCGGTGTCTGGGCTGAACTCAAGTAGCCCGACAGGGCCATTGCCGGCGATACCGCCTCCTTCGGGTTCAGCACACTACCGTCCGCACAACACCGTGACACCGCAGTGGCCATACACAGCCAGGGGTCTACAGGTCCATACGGCGCGTCAGAACTGGCCACTGCGGGTATCCCAGCGGCCAACAGTGATGCAAACGGGTATATATACGGCTGGTCTGCCAAATCTGCATCGCGTTGATAACGAGCGCCGCGCGCCCAGACAAAACCCGGTTGGGTCACAACCGTTGCGCCACTGTCCTGCAACTGAGACAAAACATCAGGGCGTACAACGCCACCGTGTTCAATCCGGTCTGCTGAGTTGTACCCGGCTTGCTGGAGCGCTGCCAGCGCAAAAACCAGCTCGACATGGCTGACACAGTGAAACGCGACACTCCGACCGCGTTTTCTGGCTGCAACAATTCTTTCCACCAGTAACTCGATCGGCGGCAGATCATCTTCATCCAGCATGACTTTGAGCGGACCTGCAGACAGACTGTCGTCTCCCATGACGTACAGGCGCTGTAACAGGCGCCTGCTCTGCTGGGCAGCGGTAAGCGCATCTACACTACTTTGGTTATTGGTGTACGAGGTATCTGTCACGCCTGTTATGCCAAAGCCAGCCAGAGTGCTGGACAGCAAACCCAGGTCAGGCGCCTCCGCACCCAGGCGCGCACGCAACCAGTCGTCTGAACGCCAGATTCGACCTGTTGGAACACCCGCGCCATCTCGCTCGATACCGGTATGCCTTGACGCATCAATCTCAAGCGCCTGCAAAGCCTGGGTATTCAATACCCAGAGTTTGCCGCTGGCATGCTGAAGTCGGGTAGGCACCTGCCCACTGAGCTGATCAAGTCCGTGCCGATCCAGATCACCCGCAATGCTTTCGTGATACCCCACAACTCTTCGCCAACCCGAGGTAGATGCCTGACCGATAAGGTTGGCGAGACCTGTTTCATCACCTGGCTGCACATCAGAACAATCTACTGATGCTGCGGCCATTGCCGAGGCAAACAGGTGGATGTGATGGTCATGCAGTCCTGGCAGCAATGCGCAACCCCTGGCATCAAGCACCGGTTCATCAGCAGGCGCAAGATCTGCACCCACCTCTACAACGAGGTCAGCCGTACGCACATCAAAAAGGCGTCCTGCAATGTCCGCATTTTTAATCAACACACTTGCTGTACCGGTATACTGGTGGACATGTCTGAACCCATTTCAATAAAAACCTTTAACGCCATCGCCAGCTCGCCCAGTCTGATGCTGGATTACAGCCTGGCGTTGGGCTGCGAGTATCTGATTGTGGATTGCACGGGTGAAGATTCAACCCCCGTTGCCAATGTTCCCTGCCAGACCATTTTGATTGGTATCGGGGCATCAGCGTCACAGACACTTCCCTTCGATTTGCTGGTTTATGATGAGGACACGTTAACTTCTCTCTGCACCGCCATCGCTGCACAACCCGAGGCAGCTTATGTGTTGACCCAGGTGTTAAAACACAACCAGGACAGCAACGCCCACTACGGATTGCTGGCAGAATCCCTCGCCTACTCTGCTTTACAAAGTGGCGCTGGGTTCAGGCGTTGGATCGAGGCACAGCCGCCGAGAAACACTGCAGAGACCAAGACAACACCTTTACTCGTCGAACGCATTGAGGCATCTGTACACCTGACTTTGAATCGCCCCGCCGTTCACAATGCTTACAACACCACGCTCAAAGATGCGCTGTGCGAAGCACTTGAGCTCGTTCATAGTGATACCAGCATCTCTACTCTCACCCTCTCCGGCAATGGTGCTTCCTTTTGCGCAGGCGGTGATTTGTCTGAGTTCGGGTCGTTCGACAGCCCCGCCACTGCCCACGTCAGCCGCACCACCAGGAGCGCGGGCGGACTACTCAGCAGCCTGGCCATTAACACCCAGGCGTACTTGCACGGCGCATGTATTGGTGCTGGCATCGAACTCCCGGCCTTCTGCAATACCATTGAGGCACATCCAGATAGCTTTTTTCAGCTACCTGAAGTGGCCATGGGTCTAATTCCCGGTGCGGGTGGCACGGTCAGCGTGTTGCAACGGATAGGACGTCAAAAAACCGCGCTGATGGCCATCAGTCACCAGCGTGTTGATGCAGACACCGCCCTGCAATGGGGTTTAATTGACAGCATCACCAGACAGCCGAGCTTTCACAATACGGCGTAGCAGCTTACCGGTTTCGTTGTAAGGTAATTCATCCCAAACTTCCATTAGCTGCGGTACGCGAGAACTGCGCAGGTGTTCTTTGACAAAGGCCTGCAGTTCAGCAACATCAATGGTTTGTTCTTTACGCGCCACTACAGCCGCAGCAACACCCTCACCCCACTGCTCATCCGGGACCCCAACAACAGCTGCGTCGAGAACGGTTGGGTGGGACAGGAGCACATCCTCGATTTCGCCTGGGGACAGATTCTCACCACCGCGCACAATGACATCGTCTGCGCGACCTTCAAGAAAAAGGTAACCTTCCTCGTCCATGCTGCCGGCATCTCTTGTTGGAAACCAGCCTTCGCCGTCAGTCACGGAACCACGACCTTCGTATTCACCGGAGACCTGTTCTCCCCGCACGTAAATCTCACCCCGCTCGCCCGCACCTAACACACGTCCTTCTTCGTCACGGATTTCGATTTCAACACCGGGAAGAGCCTGTCCGACAGACACCAATCGACGCCGCAGGTGTTCATCACTGCTGGCCTGAGCAATGCGATGTTGTTCCGGCCCCAGCACAGCGATAGTGGAACTGGTTTCGGTTAATCCATAAGCGTTAGAGAAATCAGTTTCCGGAAAAAGCACCATAGCTTTTTCAATCACACTGAGCGGCATTTTGCCGCCGCCATACGAGAGATTCTTGAGATGTGGCATATTTGCCGAGTCCTGCCCTTCGAGCGCATCAACAATGCGCGCGAGCATGGTTGGCACAACAAAGGCGGTTGAGACTTTGTGCTGATGCGCCAGATCAATCCAGGCTTGTGCACTGAAGTTAGGCAACTGCACGACATGCCGACCGGAGTATACGGAGCTCAGGACAGCTGCAATACCCGCGATGTGATAAGGCGGAACACACACCAAGGCCGCTTCGTCTTCCTCAGCACAGGCAAATTCAACCGAACTCAAGATGTAAGAGACCAGATGCTTATGGCGCAGGACCGCGGCTTTGGGCACGCCGGTTGTACCACTGGTAAACAACAGCACCGCCACTTCATCCGGATCCATCGACCAATCAGCATCAAGCACGTTCGCGTGATTGTCATCATCAATGAAATAGCTGGTAGTAGAACAGTGCACGTCGCTCATTTCACCCAGTGCGGGTACCCGCTTCGGCTCGGTGACCAGAAATGCCGGTGTCACCCGCTCGAGCAACGCAGCAATTTCCGCATCTGTGAGCCGGTAGTTCAGCGGCACATAGGGCACACCTGCCCAGGCACTGGCAAACAGACTTACCGGTGTCGCCAGATTACTGACATCCAGTTTCACGAGACGTTGCGCTTTGCTGTCCCGCACGCTGGCACCGCGAGCACGGGCTTTTTCAAAAAGCTGTGTATAGGTCAGGCTGACGCCGGTGCTGCCATCGGTAAACGCCACCCGGTCAGGAAAGGCGCCACTGGTCATCTCCAGAAGCATCATTATGTTCATGTGTGTTCGCCGGTTAGTCTGTTTTTGGCAGTTTCTTGGTGTCTTTCTGCAGCAGCAGTTCGCCGTCCACCGCTAAGCTGCCCTGGCCGGCTTTGACACAAAGTACCTCAAGGGCTTCATCAGCGGTGATGTAGCGCTTACCGATCACAATGCCAACCGCATGCTCAGGGTTAATATCCGCTGCGGCAGCTTCGTCCCCAGGCATTAGCATGGGTGCCCCCCCGCAAGTGATATCGACTTCTCCGCCCGGTGTGGCCACCACCATGATTTCTCCATCACAAACACTACTTTTCAGGCGTGCACCTGTCTTGAGTTCTGGCATGTTCCCCTCTTAGATCACTAAATTTAAACCCAGCCCCGATTCTATGGCCATCTGAGGCGGTTGACAAAGCATTGCGCAAATCAGTCTACTGAGCGCCAGTATTTGGGGAATTAGAGAGAAGAAACCGTCTATGAAAACAGCAATATCAATCGGCTCAGCGTATTACAACGGCGAAGACTGGGACAAAATGGTCGCCTACACCCAGGCAGCAGATAAGTTCGGCGTGGATCAGGCCTGGTCCGCTGAAGCCTGGGGCATGGATGCCATCGTGCCACTGGCTTACCTGGCTGCTAAAACCGAACGTATCAAGCTCGGTACCGGGATCATGCAGATCAGCGCTCGGGTACCGTCCATGATCGCCATGACCGCGCAGAGCCTGGACACTGTGTCCCACGGCCGCTTCATTCTCGGCCTTGGCGTCAGCGGCCCTCAGGTTGTGGAAGGATTACATGGCGCAGCGTTTGCAAAACCGCTTTCCCGCATGCGCGAGTGTGTAGAGATTTTGCGTCTGGGACTGTCCGGTCAGAAACTGGCCTACGAAGGAGAACACTATCAATTGCCACGCAAAGGGGGCGAAGGTAAAGCCATCCGGCTATCTCAGCCGCCCCGCCCGAACCTGCCCATCTATCTGGCAACCCTGGGTCCTAAATCGCTGCAGATGACAGGCGAGATGGCAGATGGCTGGTTAGGTACCTGCTTCCTGCCAGAACACAACCACGTCTTCTTTGGTGACTTACAGGCCGGCGCAGATAAAGCCGGTCGCAGCCTAAAAGACATCGACATTCAAGCTGGCGGCTATTTTGAAGTGGGTGAAAACGTTGAAGAACTCATTGCCGCGCGCAAACCCGGCATGGCCTTCACTCTGGGTGCGATGGGTTCACCTAAAACCAATTTCTACAACGACGCTTACTGCCGCGCAGGTTTTGAAGACACCGCCAAAGAAGTTCAACGCCTCTGGGTCGATGGCAAACGCGACGAAGCGATTCGCCGCGTGCCCGACGATCTGGTATTGATGGCAAACCTTGTAGGCACAGAGGACATGGTTGCTGCCCGCCTCAAGGCCTTTGCTGAGGCTGGCGTGAATACACTGCGTCTCGCTACCGGTGGCGAAACCTGGGAAGAACGCACCGCAGCACTGGATGCCGCTATGGATCTGATCAAACGCACCGGCGCGTGAGTGTAGACATCCAGCGTCGCGACGCCGTGCGCGCTCTGCTGGTGGATGAAGCAGGCGCTTCGGTCTTGCTCATCCACACGTATATTCCCGACAGCGGCAAACTCATATGGCTTGCACCAGGTGGCGGGAGAGAACCTGGCGAAAGTGAAACCGACTGCTTGTTCAGAGAAGTGGAAGAAGAAACCGGACTGGCCATCCGCGAGAGCAAAGGACCAGTCTGGGTGCGCCGGAAA
The DNA here is from genome assembly GCA_048571035.1 of Gammaproteobacteria bacterium. GTDB lineage: Bacteria > Pseudomonadota > Gammaproteobacteria > Pseudomonadales > Azotimanducaceae > UBA4421. The sequence goes on along the minus strand of CP121329.1, from coordinate 4,011,912 downwards.
GTGTTTAAACTCCACGGTCAGACCTTTGACCAGCATGAGACGTTTTACTGGGTACCGACAGACAAGTTTGAGCCGACGGGTGACCATAACCCTGCCATTAAAGAACGCGACATCTTTCGCGGGTTTCGATGGTGGACGCTGGATGAGATGCGCGATGCGCGCGATGAGATATTTGTTCCCCTGACGTTCGCGGATGAGTTACACAAACTGCTATCCCGAGGTTTGCCGGATACACCTGTCGACGTAGGCCTCTAAAACTCCAGGTTCTTCTGTGGTCGAATAACAATCTCATCAACGCCGATACTTGAAGGTTGCTGCAGCACGTAAAGCACCGCATCAGCTAACGCTTTAGGATTGCCGATCTGCTTGCTGAGGCCTTCGTGAATGGCGACAAGTTCTTCCGAAGTCAGTTTTTTACCCGGTTGGAAATCTATCTTAAGGCCCAGGTGCGCAATCATGCCTCGAATAATTTCAGGGTCGATATTACGTATGAAATTTGAGGTGAACACACCAGGCATAATGCTGGTGACTCGAATATCGTCGTTCTGCAGTTCATCACGTAATGTTGCATTTATAGTGTTTACCGCGTGTTTAGTGGCTCCGTAAACACCAGAGGCTCGATTGAGACCAGCAACACTGGAAATGTTGATAATCCGGCCCGGACGACCTTTGTCCCGCATTACCCGAATCGCCGCCTGACAACCCACCAGAAGTGCGAGCACGTTAACATCAAACATTTCCCGCCATTCAGCTGGATTACCCTCAGCAATTGGATCATCTGTGTAGCCGAGCCCCGCATTGTTAATCATCGCATCCAGGCCACCGTTATGACTGGCTGCAGTCTCAACAAAGTTATTTAACGCTGCATCGTCACAAATATCGAAGCTGGATACGCTGGCACTACCACCATTCGTTTCGATTTTGACTTTGCTTTCCTCAAGAGTATCGAGGGTCCGGCCACACATAAAGACATGCGCCCCAGAGATACCCAGGGTTTCAGCAATGCACTGCCCTATTCCGCTGGAAGCTCCGGTAACTGCTATCGTTTTACCTTTCAGTTGCATTACCACTCTCCTTTACTGGCAGCAAGGTCAAGGGTGCGCTGATCAAATCAATCTGGTATTTCTTCAAGCAGCTCAATTCGACCACCTGCCTCAAATAGCGGGTTTCCGGCAACCAGTTTTCTGACCTCGTCAATGCTTGCCGCCGAGAAACGCATAAAACCAGTGACCTGACATTCTGCATCTCCTTCGTTTTTAGAAACTGATACACCATTACCCAGTGAACTCCCTCCCCTGAAGCAACCGGAATTCACAAGCGTATCAACGTAAACATCCCAGTCGCCACTCGATGCCGAACCCATCATCACCATGACATATTGAGGCATCTTTTCTCTCCGAAACAGGCTCGGCCTTCACCCCGCCGCTGGAAAGTGCTGGGCCATCGCCTGTAACATCTGCGGCACCACTTCAGGAGGCATGTTATGGCCCATGCCTTCATAAACAATAAACTTGGATCCGTTAATCATTTCATGGGTGTGTTGCCCATGTTCTTTGGGCAATAGATTGTCGTCCTCACCGTGCAAAACCAGCGTCGGCGCTTTAATGCGTGCTACAGCATCCGACCGATCACCGGCAGAAACGATGGCCATCAGCTGGCGTGGCATGGCATCCGGGAACATCCCCATGTCTTCCAGTTGCGCCTGCATGTCTCCATCGGAATCGCCAAGCTCCAACAGATCATCACCCGCTCCGCCTTGTGCTTCGGGCAGGTGCGGTGCACCTGTAGTCGACATGATCGAAACCAACGACTGTGTTCTTTCTGGGTAATCCGCCGCGATGATCTGCGCAATCATTCCGCCCATGGAGGCACCAACAATGTGCGCGCGTTCAATCTCCAACGCATCCAGCACAGCAATAGCATCCGCCGCCATATCGTTAAGGCTGTAAGGCGCGTCCACGTCGAGCCCGATAGTGGCCTTAAGCATCTGCCACCACAATGTTGGTTCACCCAGCGCATCCAATCGTGCCGATTCGCCCGTATCACGGTTATCAAACAACACCACGCGATAGCCCGCATCGATGATACCGTTGACAAAATCTTCTCCCCACAGTCTGTGCGAAGCGGTCAGACCCATCACCAGCAATACTGGCGGTGCGGACACCTCACCCGCCTGGGTGTAGGCTATTTCTACGCCATTGACATCGATCTTTGTCATGGCCTGATCACGGCTGTAATCAGCCTGGGCAATCGATGCCCATAACAATATGCCGAGGGCACTAACAAGTATTGTAAGTCTCTTCATTGTCTAATTCTCTCTGCTGAATATTAGTTCAGGCTAACGGGCAGCCCTTTGTAGCGGTGCCATAACGGCATTTTCTGCAGAACCAGTTCCTCGGCAGGCACGGCTAAACTGATGTCTTTTGTTCGTTCGAGCAAAACCTGGAAGGCAAGTTTGGCTTCCATCCGGGCAAGGAACGCACCCAGACAGAAGTGGTTTCCCTGGGAAAAGCTCAGGTGTTTATTGTTGCTGCGTGCAACATCAAACACATCAGGATTATCAAACATTTCGCTGTCTCGATTGGCACAGGCCAACATGGGAATGACCGCTTCGCCTTTTTTGATGGGATAGCCCGCAATCTCAAGGTCTTCCACTGCATAATTCATTTTGGTGCCGTGTACCGGCGGACAGAAACGCAACATTTCTTCTACAGCAGAACCCATCAATTCAGGTTGAGCACGCAGGCGTTCCATCTGTTCAGGGTGGGTAATCAGAGCATGCACTCCATTGGTGATGAGATGCGTCGTCGTCTCATAACCGGCCACGATGAGCAGAAAAACCAGGCTAACCAGTTCATCTTCCGTGAGTGAGTCACCGGCCTCCTCTGCGGCGATCAGATCGCTCAAAATATCATCGCCGGGGTCCGTACGCTTCAGGGCAATCAACTCGCGGATGTAGTCTGCGGTACTGCGTAAATCCCAGAGTATGGTGCGTAGAATATTCCAGCCGCTCAACCCATCACTCAAAACGCGCACGCTGGATTGTACTCTGGGCATCTGCGCCGGGGTCACGCCTACCATTTCGCCAATCACAACCGATGGAATGATTGTCGCGTAATCGCGCAGCAGATCAATCTGCGGCTTGGCCAGGGCTTCATCCATAATCTGATGGGCCACGCTTTCCACGCGATCCACCATTCGGTCCAACGACCTTGGTGCGAATGCTTTTTGTACCAGGTTACGCAATCGTCGATGCTGCGGGTCATCCTCAACAATCATGCTCTGCGCCAGCAACGCCAGATGCTTTGGAACAGGAAACGGCAGCCGGCCACCCCCGGTGATGGTGCCTCGATTGCGCAGAAACTGTTTGCTTTTGGTGAGCGCCAGAGCATCTGCATAACGGGATACTAGATGTACGTTGACCACCGCTACCCGGCCTCGGGCAACAGGTCGAGACTTGCGCAGCTCAGCGTAGTACTCGTACTTTCGATCAGTGAAATCGCGACTACCAAGGTTAATTGTTTTTGGAAGCTGCACCGGCGACGCCATTACTGCTGACCCGCAGCACCAGTGTTTCGATTTGACTCTTCACGCGTCTGATTGACGCTTTCTCGAGCCATCTCCTCGTCACGTGCCCATTGCTCGGGCTTTTTGCAGACTCTTTTCGCTATGCGCGATCCGGTCTCTTTGATACGCCGGCATTCACGGTTGGCGCTGCCTTTTTTTGTCTTTTTTACGAGCTGTTTTTCAGTCTCGGCTTGTGCATTCACCTGACCAACCGGGGCAAGCATAAGCGCGCTCAACATCAGAACGACAGCGACGATAGAACCTGCTTGCATGTTGTTCCTCAAAGCGAAATTTTTACCGAGTGTATCGGTTAGAGGTCACAAAAGAAATCACAGGTGCTAAGCTCTGCCAGACGATTAAGGGGAGAGAAAGATGATACGACTGGTATTTTGTTTACGTCGCCAACCGCAACTTTCACTGCAGGCTTTCCAGGAGTACTGGCTACAGCAGCACGCACCACTGGTAGCCAGCTTTGCGACCGATCTCAACATCCTGCGATACGTACAAACTCATACCCTGGACGATCCCGGCAACGCAGCCGCTCAGAGTGCCCGCGGCAGCATGGAACCCCACTACGACGGCGTCGCTGAGCTGTGGTGGTCGACCGAGGCGGATTTCGAAAGTGCCATGGCAAGTGATAAGGGGCAGGCTGCGGGTGCAGCGCTACTGGCGGATGAACAGAAATTTATTGATCTGCCGCAATCACCACTGTGGCTTGCATACGAATACCCGCAAGTTAATCCAAGCCCGGAAAACGTCATCGCGCGCGTCAAAAGCAATGTGGTTCGCGTATTTTTCCCTCTGCGCGAACAAAGTCAGATCAGTGAAGCTGACGCGCGTCACTACTGGTTAACTCAACACGGGCCTATTGTTCGCGGCGGCGCTCAAGCTGCCGGTATATTGTGTTACCGCCAGGTTCATCGTGCTAATTCACCATTCGATGAAGCCATTCAGGCAGCAAGAGGCACCCAGGTCGAATCCTATCTGGGTCATGCAGAAGCCTGGGTGGATCGAGGTACAGCACCAGATACTGAAGAAGCCCGGGTAGCCGGTGCAAGCTTTATTGCTGACGAACACAACTTTATCGATATGCAGCGCTCGACGATCTTTTTTGGCAAAGAACATACCATTATCGATAAGCGTTAGGGCTCGTCTGCTTGCAGTCCTAACAATAGTGCAAACGCTTCTTCGCGCACAGTGGTCGCTCGCAAAGTCATCTCGTCAATCTGCGCATCGGTGAAACCCAACGAAGCCAACACCTCCCGATTAGCTTCGCCCAGTTCTGGCGGATCGCCTTTTACTGAACCCGGCGTATCGCTGAGATGAACAACGTTACCTACGGTTTTGGTTGAACCGAGACCAGGCACCTGCACGTCGGCAAGGTAGTTATTCACCAGGTTCTGCTCGTCTTCGAGCACCTCCGGCAAACTGCGCACCTTCTCCCAGATAATCTCCGGCTGGGTGCGGAAAAACTCGCTCCATTGGGCCGTGGTTTTCTGCGCAAAAGCTGCATCTAGGCTAGCGCGAATCTCAACAGAATCAGCTTCAGTCATGCCTTCACCAAGGCGCTGCCCGGCGGTTTGCAGGCGCGCATCAAAAGCAAGTTCTGGCACATCGGCAAATGTACAAAAGGCATCCCATGCATCTGACTCCATGGTTTGCGCCAGCATAATTGCGCCATTATCGGCCGTACCATAAATACCATAGGGGCCTTTCAGATTCGGATGATGAGAACCTGAACGGGAAATTGGTGCCCCGGTCATTGCAACCTGGGTCAACTCCCACTGCTGCAGCCAAAGCTGTGTACCTAACGCACTGGTTTGAACGCGCTGCCCGCCGCCGAAGCGCTCACGCGCCAGCAACGCGGTCATGGTCGCCAGAGCCAACTGCATGGCACCTGCCGTATCGGCGATAATGGCACCAGGCAACGAAGGCGGTTGATCAGCAGGACCCGTCATACCAGCCAGGCCGCCACGGGCAACAGCCGCGCCATCTAACATTGCTTTATCCGCATCCGGGCCTGCAGGACCGAAGCCGTTTACCGAAGCATAAATCAGGTGTGGGTACTGAGCATGTAAAGTCTCAAAGCCAAGACCCATTTTCTGCAAAGCAGGCTCCCGGTAGTTGGTCAGAAAAACGTCAGCTTTCACGAGTAACGCGTGCAGCGCACTCATCCCAAGGTCGGTTGTCAGATCGATGCAAACGGAACGCTTGCCTCGGTTGGCGGCAACAAATTGCGCGCCCATCGTACCCTCTGGCGTGTTGTTGAAACGACCACGACCATAACGACTGCCATCGCCCAGCGGCGGTTCAATTTTGATGACCTGCGCGCCCATGTCGCGAAGATACAGGGCTGCTGCCGGACCCTGCACAGCGATAGTCATCTCTACTACCGTCATACCTTCTAACGGCTCAGGCATGTTTGTCTCCCCTCAGATTGTATCGTCTTAAAAGCCGTGAAGGCTTCTACTGGTCAGCCTCAGGCGCTCCAATTGATGCCATAAACTCAGCCGCAGTCATGCGCGGATGGTCACCGGCAAAACTATAGCCACCGGGTTTTTCGTCGATAAATATTTCACCTGCAAGCTCAAACTGTTCCGCGTCATGGAACAAACCAGTTGGCAGCATGTACATTTCTGGTTCTTTGAGTCGATAAAACAAACTCGTACCACACTGCGTACAGAACCCACGTTCAGCCCATTCGGAAGAGGCATATCGTTTTATGAACTCTTCGCCGCTGAATTCAACTTTTCCAACTTGTGCTGCCTGCATAGGACCGCCAGTCCAGTTGCGGCACATGGAACAATGGCACGCGTGTATATGGGTATCGACATCTTCAGCCGTGAATTTGACTGCACCACAAAGGCATTGACCGGTTGCACTCATTCCTGTCTCCTCACCCCATTTATCTGGTTTTCCCAGATCGATAGTGACATCGGTCCTGCCGCGTGTCACCCGTCAATCATGCGGGTCCTAAGCGCGGCCAAGATCCTGCAGGTTCTTGACGTGAGTCTGACGATCAATGCGATACAGCGTGATAAAGCCGATCATGATCATCCACACAAAGAAGATAGTCGGCGCGTAGTAAGCACCTAATTTGAACAGTGAATCAGCGCTGACTTCATCAGGCGTCGCACCCGGTTGAATCTCTGCCAGAGTTAAGATGAACGTTGCAACCACCACCCCAACACCCTGCACCATTTTGCGCGTAAAACTGATCGCTGAGAAAAACACCCCTTCCGAACGCCGCTTGGTCTTCACCTCACTGGCTTCAACAAGGTCAGCAATCATCGATGCCATCAGGGTCTGGAAGGTGATAATCAGACCGACGTCTATGATCGTCACGCCAAGAATCAGCGGAAACAACAGCGCATCACCATTGGCGGGCATCACATCAAACAGGCGCAGCACCACCGGCATCGGAGAAACGCTGAACGCCAGGATGCCAATAATGATGGTGCCTTTTTTCTTACCCATCGTGCGGGAGACAAAGGGTGCAACAACAAACCCGATGACCGCGGACAACACTACGGATATCGCAATAATGCCCTGTTGCGCACTGGTGAACTCCCAGAAAAAGGTATTCAGATAGAACGCCAACCCTGCTGCCAAACCCGTTGCGATAGCACCAAACAGCGCAGCCAGGAACAATGCCAGAAACGAACGGTTGGCAAGCGTCGCCCACAGGTCGCTGTAGATACGTTTCAGTGTCATACGCTCTTTTGGCGGCGGCGCGTTGAGGTAGGGAATAAACCCATGGGTACCCAGCGCTGACACCATGATGGCAAAAAACATCACGCTGGCCGCCACCAGACCCATCTGTCCGTAGCCTTCGACGTTGAACATACCGTTGCTGATGGCTGCGGTCGGCACCAACAGGAAAGTCAGGGCGAAGAAGCTCATCAGGGTGCCGCCCGACCAGCCAAAAAAGTACCGGTAGCTGAGCATACTGGTGCGCTCGTCATAATCTGTGGTCATTTCTGCCACCAGCGCAGAGCTGGGAATCTCATAAAGCGTGATCAGCGTGCGGATGAAAATAGACATGACAACAATGAAGGGAAAAAGCTCATTGCCAACCAGTTCTGCGGGAGGATTCCACAAAAAATAGTAGGAAACGGCGACCGGCACCGCTGCAAAATACATAAACGGATGGCGTCTGCCCCAGCGAGAGTGGAAGTTATCTGAAAAGTAGCCAATCAGAGGATCACTCAACGCATCAAACATCAGCGCGAGCAATAACGCATTACCTACCAATGCGGCATCCACGCCCATCACCTGGCTATAAAACAGGAGAAAATAGTAGTCAAAGCCGTTGTTCTTGACCCCGAAGGCCACCGAACCGAAGCCGTACGCCAGTTTGTTAAATACAGAAACCTTCGGTGCTGCTGCTTGTGTCAATTGATCTCCCCTACCTTGACGAGCGCGAGTGGCGCGCCCGACATTGTAGTAGTTAACTATCACCAAATATACAGCCTCGTAATTTCTGCAGAACCACAACAAGCCTCTGTTTGGACAATAGTCGCAGGGGGTGCATTTAAATTAGGGAGATGTATCATTCGCGCCCGACAAATTTGTCGAAAGCTGCCAGCGCTGAGTAACACCCTCACTGACATACTTTCACTGAAAGAATCGAAAACTATCCACCGTCGCGAAAAGCGCAGGTGCATCTGGAATGAACATGACCACGGAAAAAGACTACCCCGCGATATCAACTGAAAAGCGAGGCAAGGCGGTAATTCACGATCCGCTGCTAAATAAAGGCAGCGCATTCAGCAAACAGGAGCGAGACACGCTGGGGTTACACGGCCTTATTCCGCCCCAGCAGAACACCCTCGCTCAGCAATCGCGGCGCGCGCACAACGCGCTGCTACGCCTGTCTGAACCACTGGATAAATACGTCGGATTTTCGGCTCTACAAGACCGCAACGAGCATCTTTTTTACCGCGTACTCATGGACCATATGACTGAGTACATGCCCATTGTCTACACGCCTACAGTGGGGCTCGCAACGCAGAATTTCAGCCATGTATTCCAACGTGGTCGTGGCGTCTGGATCGACCCGAGTATGCGAGGCAATATCGAACACGTATTGCGTACGGCTATGGGTGACGCAGACATTCGACTCATCGTCGCAACCGACAACGAGTCCATTCTGGGTATTGGTGACCAGGGCGCCGGCGGCATGGCCATTTCTATAGGCAAACTTGCCCTTTACGTGGCAGGTGCGGGTATCAATCCGGCACAAACCTTACCCATCAGCCTCGATGTAGGCACTAACAATGAACTGTTGCTGGACGACGACCTTTACCTGGGTTGGCGTGAACGACGCTTGAGCGGCGACGATTACACCTCATTCATCAGTGAATTTGTTGATGCGGTTCGTGCTGTATTTCCCAACACTTTACTACAGTGGGAGGACTTCAGAAAAGACAATGCACTGGCGATTCTCGAACAGCACCGCGATAACATTTTGTCTTTTAACGACGACATACAAGGCACTGGCGCGGTGGCCCTGGCCGGCTTATTCAGCGCCCTGCGTATCAGCGGCGAAAAGCTGGCCGAACAAAGAATTGTCATCCACGGCGCGGGCGCCGCTGGTTTGGGCATCGCTCGCCAGATCAAAGCAGCTCTGGCTGAGCGTGGGCTCTCAGCCGCAGAAATTCACAAATGTCTGGCGGTACTTGATAGCCGCGGACTGCTTGTGGATGACCAGCCGCTGAGTGATGCCTACAAATCTGAACTCGCCTGGGAAGCAAGTCTTGCAGAGCACTACAACCTCTCCGATCCTGGTCAGCGACAACTTGAAGATGTTGTCAGCCAGTACAAGCCTACTGTATTGATTGGCACATCGGGACAGGCAGGCGCATTCACCGAGCAGATGGCCATTACCATGATGGAGGTCACCGAACGCCCGATTATCCTGCCGTTTTCCAACCCGACACATCACGCAGAAGCCACACCATCGGACCTTTTACACTGGACCAACGGCAAAGCGCTGATTGCAACCGGCAGTCCATTCGAGCCTGTCGGTTACGCCGGCCAGATCTATAAAATCGGCCAGGGCAACAACGTCTTTATCTTCCCAGGCCTTGGCCTCGGCGCCCTCCTGGCAAACAGTTCTGTCGTCACAGACGAAATGGTCAGTGCAGCCTCTAAAGCGGCTGCAGAATCTCTCACCGACCAGGAACTGGCAGACGGAATGTTGTACCCCGAAATATCGCGGCTGCGTGACGTCACTAAGAACGTCGCCCGCGCCGTCGCAGGTAAAGCCATAGAAGACGGCTACGCAAATTCAAGTAAAGAACTGGTAGAACAGCAGCTTGAGAACGAACTGTGGCAGCCTGACTATCCAACCATCACCTCCAAGTGAAAAACAGCGAGTCACCTATGTCAGCAGCCCCCGATTCACGCCTGGCGGATAAAGTAGCCCTAATCACTGGCGGCACCAGCGGCATCGGCGCTGCAACCGCCGCTCTTTTCATTGAGCAGGGAGCAAAGGTTGTCATAGCCGGGCGCTCAAAAGACAAAGGCCGGAAGCTGGCCGACGATCTGGGCACAAATGCGGTTTACGTTGCTGCTGACATCACCCAGGAAAAAGAGATTGCGGCAGCCATTGCAGCAACAGTTGCTGAGTTTGGCCAACTGGATATTCTATTCAACAATGCGGGTGGGCCAGTTGGTGCGCCCATCGATCAACTGACTGCAGAACACATCAACTATGGCGTCAGCCTGCTGCTGTCCAGCGTCATCCTTGGCACCCGTTACGCGATTGAACCCATGAAAGCCGCGGGTGGCGGTGTCATTATCAATAACTCCAGCGTGGCAGCCATACGCTACCGACAAGGTGATGTGCTGTATTCGGCGCTGAAAGCTGCAGTCACACACTACACAAAAATGGCGGGCATCGAACTGGCACCGTTTGGTATCCGCGTTAATTCAATATCGCCGGGCGCAATCGCGACGCCCATTTTTTATGGCGGCTCCGGGCGAGCAAACACGCTGAGTGACGAAGAAAACCAACGCAAAATGGCCAAACTGGAGGCCAACCTGGCCAATGCTGTGCCCCTCAAGAAAACCGGCCTTGCCAGCGATATCGCCGAAGCGGCATTGTACCTGGCAAGCGATGCGGGACGATTTGTAAACTGTCATGATCTGGTTGTCGACGCCGGCAGAACATCCATGTTCTATGAACCCGACGATTAAGCACTCTTACCCGACCGCGCGCCTGCCGGTCGAAAACCAGAATAAAACCAACACTGCAACCAACCCCAGCAACAGGCCGTTAATTACAAACGTACCTTCGGCTGATACATTGTCGTAAAAATATCCACCGGCAAAAGGGCCCAGCGCAGCGCCAAAACCGGCTGCCGCTTCCCGCGCGCCGAGCACTCTCCCACGCATAGACTCCGGTGCCAGGTCTGCCACTAAAGCATCTTCTGCGGGACCCGCAATCGCCCACCCTGCAGCAAACAGGATATAAGACAAACCAACCAGCACTAAACTCGGCCAGAAGGGTAGCGCCACTGACACCACTCCGGCGGAAACAACTCCTATGGCTATCATGCGCACCCGACCCAGCTGATCAGACCAGCGGCCCGCATAGCGTGGCAAAATCGCATAGACGATGCCGGCAGGCAGAAACGCCAGGGCCAGCAGATTAACGTGCAGATCAAATTTCTGTTTCAAAAACAGCAGGTAAATGGGTTCTATTAACGCGCTGGCAAACCCTGAAATAAACACGATGATCAGAATGCGTCGCAAGGACGGCGTCCACTGGAGTTTATCAGCAGCCGTTTTGACCACGGGCTGCCTGGTTTCTTCCACTTTCAACAGCGCCCATATCCAGCCCAGTAGAGCAAGCGCGGCATATCCCGAAAACGCCCACATCCAGGCCTGCGCCATGGGCATCATGCCCAACAGTGTAAAGCCGTACACGGCTCCAACCATGCTGCCTCGAACTGATGTGACCAACAGTTGACCCATGCCTTCACCACGGCTGGGCAAAGGAAAAACATCTACCACCATGGTGCGCGCTGATACCCACATTAAGGATGCCCCAATACCCTGGAGAAACCTGGCGACATAGAAGTCCACTAGCTCCGTGCTTTGTGCAAATACTGACATCGCCGCTGCGTAAAACAGAAAGGCAAAGACAAAAAACCAGCGCCGACCAAAACGATCAAGACAATATCCCACCAGCGGCCGCACAAGCAGCATAGTGCCGGTAAAAACCGCATACATACCACCAATCGCCGTTGCACTGATGCCCAGATCATCAGCTCTGACAGGTAGGCCAAAATTGATAAAGACAAACGCTCCTGAACCCAGAAAGACAGCGTTGAGATAGACAGGTTTTTGCTCTCGGTTCTTTTGCACAAGTCTCATGGATGCCTTATAACACGCCCCTAGTTGTTTGAATCAGGCGCTGCGACATGACCGCAATGGATCCGATGAAAGTGTTAATTGCCGGTGCATCCGGGCTGGTAGGCACTGCAGCTGCCAACGCATTTGCTGCCGCCAACTGGCAGGTTATCGCGTTGTCACGACGCTTACCTGAGCTGATCGAACACCCTAACGTCGAACATCTTGCGCTGGATCTGCAGGACCCTCTGGCATGCCTGGAGGCCTGCAGATCCTTGAGCGATGTGACCCACCTGGTTTATGCAGCAGTCTTTGAACTACCGGGATTAATACAGGGCTGGTCGGATCCAGAGCAGATCGAGACTAATGGTACCATGTTGAAAAACCTGTTAGATCCGCTGCTTGAGAACGCCAATCTTCAACACGTCAGTCTGTTACAGGGCACAAAAGCATATGGCGCAGCCATTGGCCCGATTCGAATACCGGCACGTGAGTCACAACCCCGTGTCGAACACCCGAACTTCTATTGGCTGCAGGAGGACTACCTGAAAAGCTGTGCCGCAGCCGGTGGGTTCACAACTACTATCTTTCGACCCCAGCTCATCGTAGGCCCAAACCATGGGGTCGTGATGAATCTGCCGCCAGTCATCGGTGTTTATGCGGCAATACGCAAAGCCGAAGGTCTGCCATTGGTATTCCCCGGCGGTGCTGACTGGGTCTGGGAAGCCACTGATGCTCGTCTTACCGGCAGCGCCTGTCTCTGGGCGGCACAAACACCACACGCAGCAGGTGAGACCTACAACCTGACCAATGGCGAAGTCTTCAGCTGGCGGGACATGTGGCCTGCAATTGCCGATACATTGAATATCGAAGTCGGTGAAGAGGAATCGTTCAGCCTTGCCAGCTATCTTGAAAACCGAGCTGACCTATGGGACGACATCGTGCAACAGCATGGACTGCAACCGCTGACCCTGCAGCAGGTCCTGGGAGAATCTCATCATTATGCTGACCTGGCGTTTGCTTTTGGGTTACAGGAACCACCACCCCCTACATTTGTAAGCACGGTAAAAATAAGACAGGCTGGCTTCAACGCCGTTTATAATTCACAGGAAAGCTTCTGCCACTGGCTGTGCGATCTACAGCAGCGCAGAATCATTCCAGCATGAACACCTACATGAAGTCGAAACCGCGATAATCATCCGCCACCACATCGTCGCACACTTCCCGATAGGGACCCACACCAGCCGCATAAGGCATAAACACTCTGGGCTTGCCTTCCACATTAGCGCCCATATACCAGGAGCCCGCTTGCGGAAACAAGGTTGCGCTGGCCACTTCATTCACGTGGTCCACCCACTGGTTTTCCGCTGACGGTTGCGCTTCGACGCGTTTGTAGCCACTGTTACGCATATGCTGCATGCAGTCGATAATCCAATCGACGTGCTGCTCAATGGATACCATCATGTTGCTGAGCACAGACGGGCTACCAGGACCGGTCACGGTAAAGAAATTTGGGAAACCGGCAATGCTCAAGCCGAGATAACTGCGTGGACCGTCAGCCCATTTATCTTTCAGTCTCTGACCATCTTCGCCGCGCACATCCATGCGCCCGAGGGCACCCGTCATCGCATCAAAACCTGTAGCCAGCACCAGCACATCAAACTCGTAGCTGGCGGTACCCGTGCGCAATCCGGTTGTGGTGATCAATTCGATAGGATCATCGGCCACATCAACCAACGTGACATTTTCCCGATTGTAAGTTTCATAGTAACCGGTATCCACGCAAATGCGTTTGGTGCCAATGGGATGGTTTGATGGACACAATTTCTCAGCAATCGCCGGGTCTTTCACCGTAGTGCGAATCTTGTTGCGAACATATTCCGCAACCAGCTCGTTGGTAGCTGGGTTCATCATGGTATCGGCAAATGCAGACAGGAAAAACGCACCGCCACGCTCCCAGTACGGATCCAGTAGCTGTGCTACCTGTTCAGCACTCATGCCTTCTGCCGTTTCCGCAACAGGTGTCCGCTCTATGGGTTCGATATCAAGATCACCAAAGCCGGAACTTAAGCCCAACTTGTGAAATTTGCGATGTTCGCGATAGTGATGTTTAAACTGATTGACCCAGCTCTGGTCCAGTGGCTTGTTTACCGCAGGCACACTGAAATTGGGCGTGCGCTGAAACACTGTTAAATGTCTCGCCTGTTCCGCAATCCTGGGAATGGCTTGTATACCCGAAGACCCGGTACCGATAATACCCACACGTTGACCAGTGAAATCCACGCCTTCAGGTGGCCACAGGCTGGCCTGGTAAGTTGGGCCATGGAAATCGCTAAGACCAGGGATGTCGGGGAGTTGTGGTACTGACAAACAACCCGTAGCCATCACACAAAAGCGAGCTCGAACTTCTTTACCCTGCTCGGTTAAAACGTGCCACTCATTGTGTCCCTGATCAAACAGAGCAGAAGTGACTTTCTGACCAAATGCTATGTCACGACGCAGATCAAAATGGTCAGCAACATGTTCGGCGTAGGCAAGGATCTCAGGCTGAGTCGCGTAACGCTCAGACCACTCCCACTGCTGTTCGAGTTCCGGTGAAAATGAAAACGAATAAGCCAGGCTCTCAGCGTCGCATCGAGCGCCGGGATAACGGTTCCAGTACCAGGTGCCACCTACACTATCGCCCATCTCAAGCACTTGCGCGCTCATACCCAGCTGGCGCAAACGGTAAAGCAGGTATAACCCCGCAAAACCCGCACCGACAATAACCACGTCTACCTCTGTATCGAATGCTTTCTGCATTGTTTCCCCTCTAATTCAACAACAACTATTCATATGCCTCGTGTTTTACAGTCCCGGCTCAGGCCGGACGCGAAACTAACTTAAACGACCACCAGTGAGCTGGCCTTGGCGTGTTTTCGTCAGCGCCAAGCTTCTGCAAACGCGCGAGCCATGCTGCATCTAACATTTCACTGTCACTCAGGCGTGTGAACGTGACGGGATAGACCGTCTGACGGATTCGGATAAACCCGTCAGGATTGTCCAGCACAGCCGTCGACCAGCCTTTTCCATCACATCGCGCGCAACTGATATACAGGGATTCATCAACAGACATACAGTTCAAATTCACAGACCAGGGAATACCGCGATCAACCTGAACCTGGCACAGACCCGGCTCGTTAGCAAATGACCAGTTCTGAACCATTGCAGTACTGCGCTCGCCCTGCAACGGCCCACCCGGCATCTGCTCACAGGGGCAGACAAACCAGAATGTACTGAGAGCGGCAATCAGAAGTACCGTGAGAATAACTGCAACAGCTTTAACCATAGTGTCTACTTGTTAACTTACCCGAGCGTCAGGCCACAGGCGCAGGAAGTTCTCGCTGTAAAAGGCAGCTTTGGCCTGTTCATCCGCTTGCGGAAGCGTTTTTTCAAATCGAGCAATTGGATCGCGAGTGCCTTCTATGTGCGGATAGTCACTGGAGAAGAGATACAGATCGGGGTTTGATTGAGCGATCATGTTACCCACATCCTCATGCGGCATGGGCGTGAAGCCCATCTGCTGCGTAATCTGCTCACTGGGTTTGCGGTCAAATCGGATCGACTCATCCACCCTGCTGTAAACTTTGGCCACCGCATCCAGGCGGCGCAGCATCTCGGGCACCCAGCCCGCACCCAGTTCAACCGCCGCACCTTTTAATGTCGGGTGCCTGTGCAACACACCATCAGCGACCAGCATACTTAAAAACATCTCTGGTGCCTGATGCATCACTGTAGCGTCTTTCGTGCGCACATTCTCACCACCACCCATCCAGTCGCGGGTTGCGGCGCGGCCGTTATTGCTCCAGGAACTGTTGATCTGCAGTGGCGCACCACCAACGTGTAACAGAAAAGGTACGTTGGCCTCGGCCAGCAACGCCCAGAAGGGCTCCAGGTCAACATGGCCAGGGGCATGTCCGATGGGTGCGCGATGCGGAACCCAGATGGCCTGCAAACCATTTTCGATGGCCCATTTTGCTTCTTCTATGGCCCGCTCAGGAACATCAAGCGGGACCACACCAACACCCATTAAGCGATCATCATTCGAACAGAAATCCACCATATGTCGGTTGTGTGCACGCGTCGCCCCATAGCGCAGATGGGCCGGTTTTTTGCTGCTGGGGTGAAATGGAAACGCCACGCTGTGGGTCGCAAAAACAAGCTGCTTTTTGAAACCAAGCAGATCCATAGCGACAGAACGGTCGTTGGAGTCGAAGGCGCCCAGCGCCTGAATTTCTTTAGATGTTTCAATAAGTTGGTCGCCTAATGCAATCTGCTTCGCAACATGCTCCGCACTGTGCTTGCCTCCTTGAGCGACGATCTGCGCCACTTCTTCGTCGGTAACAATTGATGCGCTGTAACTCACTTCCGGTACGTCATCGCGAATTTTCGGGTCAGCATAGGATTTCAGAAAATCGGGTAATTCCATGATGTGGCTATCTGCATCGTAGAACGGGCGCTCACTGGGTGCGTATGACATTTTCTAACTCCTGTTTAAGCCAGGGAAGGTACCATAAATTTCCGCAGGGTTTTAACCAGGACTGGCACGCTCGAACATCGCTATTGAGAAATACAGTCAGCTACAATACGGCCACCTTCAGCAACAGATCAGCGCTGCAAAATAATGAAAAACTGCATCGACACATTGTGGGATATCCACAATAACCCCTCTGCAGGATTCGAGCGGAGCCTGCTTGACCCCGACCAGGTACCGGGTTTTCCCACTGACCTGGAAAGCGGACAGCAGCTGCAACTGCAACTACTGGAGCGCTGGCTGGCAAACGGCAAAGCGCTGGGTGGATGGAAAATTGGCATGACGTCCGGCGCTTCACGCAATGCCATGGGCACTGGCATCCGACCGTTCGGCTTCATTCTGCAGGATCGCATAAAAACCGGCGCTGATACGTTATCAGTGACAGAACTGCACCGTGGTCAGATCGAAAACGAATTATGTTTTCGCATAGGAAAGCCGCTATGCTCTGGAGCAACACCCGCCGACGCAAAAGCGAGTGTGGCCAGCATCCTGCCCGCGTTTGAAATTAATCAGAAACGTCTGCATGCAGACGCACCCGCCCCGCTGCGTATTGCAGATAACCTATCCAACTGGGGCATTGTGATCGGTGAGCCTGTTACACCGCGAGCGGCGCTGGAAACGATGACTGTCACTTTATCTGACGAGAACAGGACAATTGAGGCGATCACCAGCCAGGGCCACATTGACGATCACTATGAGTCTCTGGCGACGCTGGCCAATCATCTGGGACAATACAACCACGCGCTGGAACCCGGGCAATATGTCATCACCGGTGCATACGGCAAAACGCCTTTTGCACCCGGAACCTTTCAGGGTCATTTCGACTGTGGCATCGGCGACGTCACCACGCACCTGGCCTGATAGTCATGACCCTGGCTGCAGAATAATCAGGAGAAGCCGAGCGATAGCAGGTTATCCACCGCCTGGTAGGGTGCTTCCATATAAGTTACATCCTCTTCTTCAAGACTGATACTGGTTGCATCCACCAGTTCCTCGAGTTGTTCAAGACGCGACACGCCCACAATTGGCGCGGTGATTTCCGGTTTGTTAAGTAACCAGGCCAGAGCGATCTGCGCTGGCTTTTTACCGTATTTACCTGCGATTTCAACCACGCGCTCCGCAACCTGGAAGACATGTTCGCCGCGATAGAGACTTTCAGTTCTCGCTCGGTCTGCGCCTTGAGAGCGAGAAGTACTGCCGCCCGCGAAGCCGCCCTGATAGGCGCCTGTGAGAATGCCGCGTGCCAGCGGTGACCAAGGCATAAGAGCCACTCCCTGCTGAGCGCAATAAGGATTCATTTCACGCTCTTCTTCCCGGTAAACCAGGTTGTAGTGGTTCTGCATGGAAATGAATTTGGTCCAACCATTTATCTCTGCGGTCATCTGTAACTGGGTAAACTGCCAGGCAAACATCGACGATGCGCCGAGATACAATACCTTGCCCGCTTTCACCACGTCGTGCAGTGCTTCCATAGATTCTTCAACTGGCGTCTGCACATGACCAGGCACACCGTGAGGGTGGCGGTGAATCACAAGGTGGTCGATGTAGTCCAGGCCAAGACGCTGCAGACAGGCATCAACGCCTTCCATCACATGCTTGCGCGACAGTCCTGCCTGATTGGCGCCCGCCCCCATCGGCATGGATATTTTTGTTGCCAGCACGTACTGGTCTCGGGGTGCAAGTTCGCGCAACAACGCGCCTACTACCTCTTCAGAAGCACCCAGCCCATACACATCTGCACAATCGAAATAGAATAAACCCTTCTCCAGCGCACTTTGAAAGATGGGGCGCGCCTGATCGATATCCAACGTCCAGTCACCCTGATGCCCACGACCGGGCACCCCGAAATTCATTGTGCCTAAACAGAGCTGTGATGCCCGGAGACCACTTTTCCCCAATTGGACTGCCTGCAACATGTGTATTCCTTAACCTGAATGAGTATTCTTACGCTACACACTGGAGGCGCCAAATGCCACGACAACAGGCTATGGGCCTGCTCAGTTTATTTATAGTGCTAATGCTCGGCTGCGCGCCTGAAGTGCAAACTGCAGGGGCCGCGACAACTGCTCTGCAGTACCAAGCTGATTTTGATGCGACGTTCACAGAGAAAAGTGACGAGGTCGCTGCCTCAATCACAATTCGGCAGAACAACGGTGAGCTCAGATCTTTGAATTTCAAAGCGCCGCAGGCGGCGTACCAACTGATAGCCGCCGACGGCGAGGCGGCACGCGAAAACAATCGCCTTATCTGGCAAGTGCCGGCCGGGGGTGGGACCCTCCGCTATACTTACCGCGTGGATAGCCCCCGCGGCGAAGGATTTGATGCCAAACATACATCCAAATGGACCCTGCTGAGACTCGGCGATCTGTTCCCTCGTGCTACCGCGCGACTGCGAAAAGGTGCCGCGAGCAGGTCCAGTGTATTCCTCAAGGGGCCGCAAGACTGGTCATTTGAAAGCCGCTACGGATCTCTACACGCCGAACGGAAAATTCTGGATAACACAGACCGCAGTTTTAACCGCCCCACCGGGTGGCTCGTCGGTGGCCTGTTAGGCACGCGCCGGGATGTCATTGCGGGCCACAATTTTGTTGTCAGCGCACCGGTCGACGGAGGCATGCAACGCATGGACGTACTGGCCTTCCTTAACTGGACGGTACCTACACTCAACAACATTCTGCCTGAGCTACCACCACATGTACTTGTAGTTGGCGCACCTGAAATCATGTGGCGCGGCGGCCTGTCTGCACCAAATTCTATCTACCTGCATGTCGACCGACCACTGGTCAGCGAAAATGGTACTTCAACGCTGCTGCATGAACTGGTGCATATGGCGGGGGTGCATTCCGCAGCGCCGGGCGCAGACTGGATCGTTGAAGGCCTGGCAGAGTACTACGCCATAGAAGTCATGCAGCGCAGCGGCGGCTTGAGCCCTGCAAGATTTCAGGCGACTCTCGATGACCTGCAGGATTGGGTGAAAAAGGACAATGGCACGCTCAGCGACCCTTCCAGCGGCGCCAACACTGCAGCCGCAGTGCTGTTGCTGCACGATCTGAACAATGAGCTGACAGCAGCAGGCGCACAGATGGACGACCTCTTACATAAGCTGTTAGAGTCATCGGAAATATCTGCTGCATCTCTGAAAGAGATCGCCGCGGACCTGCTTGGCGCGCCCAGCCAGGTACTGAGCGAAATCAATCAGGCTGATTAATATGTACACCCTGTATATCGGCAATAAAAACTATTCCTCCTGGTCACTGCGACCCTGGATTTTACTCGACGCACTAGACATAGATTTCGAAGAAATTGTGGTCCCCTTTGATGATGGTGGCAGCTGGCAGAAGTTTCGTCACTTCTCACCAACAGGTTTAGTGCCCTGCCTGCATGATGGCGATATTGTTGTCTGGGAGTCACTCAGCATTGTCGAGTACATCGCTGAATCGCATATACAGGCCTGGCCAACGGATCAGGCAGCCCGCGCCTGGGCGCGCAGCGCCACAGCAGAGATGCACGCTGGTTTCAATCATTTGCGCAACGAATGTGCCATGACTGTCGGGTTAAGGATTCGCCTGCACAAACAATCTGCGGGATTGGATCGGGATATGATTCGACTCGCAGAACTCTGGCAACAGGGCCTGGACACTTTTGGCGGGCCTTTCCTTGCTGGCAGTGAGTTTACTGCCGTTGATGCTTTTTATGCGCCCGTGGTTTTCCGCATTCAAACCTACGGACTGGAACTTCCCGCTGTTGCCAAAGCCTACGTCGAACATATGCTCGACCAACCGGCTATGCAGAAATGGACCGCGCAGGCGCTCGCGGAAAGCTTTCGTGAACCCAGCCACGAAGAAGAGATCAGAGCGTGTGGTGAATGGCTGCAGGACCTGCGCCAACCGGTTCGAGACTAGCTGATGAAAAGACGACAGGCTTTACAGTTGGCAGCCACCGCAATAGCTGCGGTTTTTACCCCAAAAGCAGGTCTGCATGCGCAAGCCCCCGCCCCAGCAGACACGTCAGGCTGGATCAATGCAAGCTGGCAAAAAGCCGCCGCACTGCCAATCCAGACCCAGGAGCTGTACCCGTGTGTGCACCAGGGTGAGTTGTATGTCGCCGGCGGCATAGCTGCGCGCTTAGGAGTGCCGTATTTCACCAATCGTTGTTTTGCCTATAACCCGGACCTGGACAGCTGGCGTGAGGTGGCGGCATTGCCTGTCGACTTACACCACGCCGCATTAGTCAGCAATGGTAAGTCCCTGTTCTGCGTGGGCGGATTTAATGGCGCCTACACCAGAATATGGAACATGCAGGATACAGTTTACCAACTGACCGATCAGGGGTGGATACTCATCAACCATCTACCTGGGCCACAAGCAGAGGGTGTGCTTGCTTATCATCCTGGGGGAAATATTCATCTGGTGACAGGCCAGATTCCTAAAGGTAAGGCTAACGCCAGCCGTGACGACCACGTCGAGACCAGCAATCACTGGCACTGGGATACGGCTTCGAAAGACTGGGCCAGTGCAGAACCCATCCCGACAGCCCGCAATGGCGCTACCGGAGGCTGGCTGGGTGACTATCTGGTGGTTACCGGAGGACGCACCGCCCAGGGCAACCTCAACATCACAGAAATCTATGATGTGCAGGGAGACCACTGGCACAGTGGTGCACCGCTACCACTGCCTCAGGCCGGCACTGCCAGCGTAGTAGTGGATGCAGGTCTGCTGGTATTCGGCGGTGAGATATTCAAACCGCAGGCCGACGTATTTGCGAACGTCTGGCTCTACAGCCTGCGCGAAGACCGCTGGTATCCTCTTGCGGATCTGCCTACCCCCCGCCATGGTTTGGGCGCATGTCTGCTTAATGATGCAGTGTATGTCATTGGTGGCGCGACCCAGCCAGGTGGCAGTGGGACGAGTAGCGCAAACGAATACCTGCGTCGATAGGACCCAAACGGTTCATTACAATTGCGCACCACCAGAGCAGGTCAGCACTTCACCGGTAATAAAGTCGGATTCAGGCAGGCACAACAGATAAATGGCGCCCGCGCCATCAGCAGGTTGACCACTGCGCCCGAGCGGCGAGGCGCGCACAGACGCATCAATCTGATCCTCATTTAAACCCACACGTAACTCTCGCTGCCCAACGCTGATGGTAGGGGGCGCGCCGCTGTAGGTCTGCGTCAGCCGGGTATCAATGTGTCCGAAAGCAACACAATTTACCGTGGCGTTGTAGCGCCCCCACTCCTTTGCGAGAGTTTTAGTCATTCCAACCACTGCCGCTTTTCCAGCCGAATAGGCTACCTGCGTTGCGGCACCGGTTGTGCCGGATACACTGGATACATTAACAATCTTACGCACTGACGCCGCGCCAAGCTCGTGCTGCTCCCGCTTGGCCGTGTCACGCAGCCAGGGAGCGAAAGCTCGCAGAATACGGAAAGGTGCAGTAGCGTGCACTTCCAGCATCGCCTGCCATTGCTCATCCGAGTGGTTTTGAATGACACCATTCCAGATGTAACCCGCGTTGTTGACCAATATGTCGATGCCGCCGAAACTCTCGAGCGCAGCATCGAGCAGACGTTCAGGCAGATCCGCTGACGTAACATCCCCAACGCAGGCGACAGCCTGACCTCCGGCGGCGGTGATGGCAGACACACAATCGTTTGCTTCACCTTCATCCATATCATTGACCACCACGCAAGCGCCGGCGACACTAAGTCGCATGGCGGTTGCCTTGCCGACGCCACGACCGGCACCAGTGACAATGGCTGTTTTATCTTGCAGGGGCAGCATTGAATGTCCTCACTTAAATATTGAGCGCTGAAAGACTACCAGGAATCCGCGCGGGAACGAGCCCGCTCATCAGTCCACATGCAAAATCGACTCACCAGCTGAATCCGTTTCAATTCTCCAATCTGTCACACCAATGTTGTGCAAAAAACGCTGGTCGTGACTGACAACAATCAGAGCACAGGGACAATGCTGCAGCGCCACTTCCAACGCCTGTAAGGAGGGGAGATCCAGATGGTTAGTCGGTTCATCCATCACCAGAACAAACGGCGTGCGCGCGATTCCCGTGGCCAGCATCAACTTGCGAACCTCTCCCGGGCTCGGCTGCCGACTGACAAGCAGTCGTTGCGGCCGGGAATTTAAACGACTCACAATATTCATAATGTGGCCAAGGGCAGATTTATCCTGCTGGCGTATCTCTTCCAGCACCGCGGCAGATTTCTGTGCAGAAATTTCCTGCTCCAGACTAACTACTTTATCCTGCGGCACGTTGAGCAAACCAACTACATGACGAAGAAAAGTAGACTTACCAACACCGTTTGCACCCTTTATCGCTATGCGGTCATTCGGCTTGATGACTATTTGCGGCCATCTCAGCACGCGGTCATCGCCAAGCCCGAGCTCACCCGGCGCAAGCTTGAGCACCGCATCCCGGGGAGAAGTTGATCCGGGCAACCAGATGCCGGTTTCAAATTCCTTTTCAACCTGCGCCTTCGCCAGACGCGTTTGCGCCTGCTCCGCTCTGCCCGACAGTTGTCGAAGCCCACTGCCCGCCTTGCCATCAGAGACACGCGCCCGGTCGATCTTCTCCCGCGCATCACTGTCTTTGCGTGAGAGGCCGCGCTTAGACCTGGCTTTATGTTCACCGGCCGCCTGAGTGCGCCGCTTGATCATCTCGCGCTGCAGCTTTTTGTTTTCCTGCATAAGCTTGTCCCGCGCTTTTACCGCGCTCTCGCGCTGCTTCAGCCGCTGGTTGTTTGCCTCGGTGTACCCCCCCGAAAAAACGCTCACCCGGGGAGGTTCCAACCACAAACACTGGACACACAGGGCATCCAGCAACTCACGATCGTGGCTCACAACAAGCCCAACGCCACGAAAGTGTTTGAGGTTCTGAACCAGCAGGTCGCGGGCATCTGCATCGATATGATTGGTCGGTTCATCCAACGCCAGAACACTGGGCATGCGCCAGAGCGCATGGGCAATCTGCGCTCGTTTACACTCGCCGGAACTCAACGATGTCCAGCGCGTCAGGAAGTCGTCCTCAACCTCGAACCGACCACGCAATTGATACGCCTGGCTGCTGGTGTCGGCAAGAAAATCAGCAAAATTAGATGGCGGGTGATCTGTGCGCTGCTCACAATGAACTGAGTCCTCCGCGCCTTCGACAGAGCCATTGGTCGGTAGCAGTTCGCCAAGCAGCAAACGCAGAAGAGTAGATTTACCCGCGCCGTTTGCGCCGATAACACCGGTGAAACCAACAGGAAAATGTGCAGTCACATCAGCCAGTAATGGCTCCACAGCCGAGTCGTAAGAAAAAGTCAGATCGCGACAGGCGAGCAATGAGTTCGAAAGCTTCGAATGGGAAGGCATAGTTCCTCCAAGACAGGTTTAAACGTGTGTCTAAGTCTCAGGAAACTGTGTCAATCATGCCTTTATCAACCGTTGGGGTGGAAATTCACCGCTTGGCGCTATGTTACAAGCCATTCGGTTATTGGTAAACTCCGGCCTCTCAAAACCTCCTGAAGAACTTCCATGACCCAAAACATCGCTGTTGTCGGCGCAGGTATCGCCGGGATGTTCACGGCTCTGTCATTGGCTAAGTCGGAGCACACTGTCACTCTCTTTGAACGGGATATTCCACCACCCGAGGGTGATGCAGATCAGGCGTTTTTTGCCTGGCAGCGCCGCGGGGCAGCACAATTCCGACATCCCCACGCCTTTCTTGGCCTGATGTGTTCGTTGCTTGAGGAGCATCACCCAAGCCTGATGGAAGAGTTTTTTGCTGCAGGTGCCAGGCGCGTCAACTTTGCAGACATGGTGCCACCACACCTGTTGCCACACTACAAACCAGAACCCGGTGACGAAAAGCTGTGGATTCTGATGTGCCGTCGCGCCACCATCGAAACTGTGCTGCGACGCCATGTCGAGCGCATGAACAATATTGCCATCCACAATACAACCTACATCACCGATGTGCGCACGGAGCAGAAAGCCAATGGCCTGCATGTCACGGGCCTGGAACTCACGGATCGTGCTAACAACAATTCTAAGTCAACCTTCGAAGCTGATGTCTTCGTCGATTCAACCGGCCGGGCGTCCAAATTTCGCAAATGGTTAATGGACGCAGGTGCTGCCATCGAAGAGCAGCGCGATGATGCCGAAATCGTCTACTACACGCGTCACTACAAACTGA
Organism: Gammaproteobacteria bacterium; assembly: GCA_048571035.1. Lineage (GTDB taxonomy): Bacteria > Pseudomonadota > Gammaproteobacteria > Pseudomonadales > Azotimanducaceae > UBA4421. The sequence continues at coordinate 3,987,218 of CP121329.1, read as the reverse complement.
AACCCGGCGTAAGCGAGCCATCAAGGCACGGCGAAGACCCCTCTGCTGGTGATCTCGGGTACATGAAGTATGGCGTTTTCCCAGGTGACAACGGCCATTTTGCAATTATTATCTGTATTCCCAACGGCGAATCTGAGTTGCGCGAAGCGGTAAAGGACGGCGACCGATTCGACGCCATCTGTCGAACTGTGCCAGGCCTTGTACCCTGGATAGCACCGGAAAAAGCGCAGGCGACAACCGAGTCGTTTGGTATCGGTGAAATTCACGCGGTCTGGCGCAACTTCGTTAACAACGGTCAACCTGCTGCACACAATTTTTTTGCCGTTGGCGATTCCTGCGCACGTACTAATCCGTTGTATGGACGCGGCTGCAGCATCGGTATTCTACACGCCCAGATCCTGGCTGATGTACTCGCCAGCGAAAGCGACAGTACCGCGCGGGCACTGGCTTTCCAGAACCTCACCGAAGAACGTATTGGCCCCATCTTCAAAGCCAGTCTGCAGGAAGATAAAAACGGCATTAAACGCGCTGACGCGGTGATGTCCGGCCGCGACCTGGATAGACCCGACTCACTGAAAAAATGGTTTGGGATGGCATTTGGCGATGCACTTGCTGCCGCTGCCAAAGATGAGATTGATGTTTTTCGCGGCATGATGCGCACCGTCAATCTGATAGAAAACCCTGGCGACTTTCTGAAAGATAAGAAGGTCAAACGCACAATTTTCAAATACATGTTGCGCGGCCGCAAGCGGAACGCCAAGGCAAGGGTGAACCGAGGATTGCCTCGCACCGAAATGCTGCAGTACATCCATACGCTGCAAGCCTGAACAACATATACAAACAATAAAAGAGAGAGAGGGTCAGATTGAAAAATTTATTTTCGGTAGAAGGTAAAGTTGTCATCGTTACAGGTGGTTCCCGGGGCATCGGTGAGATGATTGCTGCGGGCTTCCTGGCAAACGGCGCCAGAGTGTACATCTCTTCTCGCAAAGCTGAGGCCTGCGATGCAACCGCCGCACGGTTACAGAAAGAATTCGGCGGGCAGTGCATTTCTATTCCAGGTGACATGTCCACCCTTGAAGGCATCAAAGCATTCTGCGAAGTGTTCAAAAGCAAAGAGGATCACCTCGACGTGCTGATCAACAATGCGGGTGTAGCCTGGGGTGCACCGCTTGAAGAGTTTCCCGAAATTGGCTGGGACAAGGTTATGAACACCAATGTCAAAGGGCCTTTTTTCCTCGCCCAGCAACTGTTGCCACTGCTGGAAAAAGCCGCCAGCTTTGATGAACCTTCAAGAATCATCAATGTGGGCTCTATCGATGGTATCAAAACGCCCGTGTTTGATAACTTTTCTTACGGCCCCTCCAAAGCCGCCATCCATCACTTAACCCGCGTGTTGGCTGCACACCTGATCAAACGCAATATCATCGTCAATGCGATTGCACCCGGACCGTTCCCTACCTACATGTTAAGCACCGGTGTCGGTGGTGGCGGCGATACCGACACAACGGACTGGGATGCGGTTGGCAAAGGCAATCCACGCGGGCGTGTAGGCACGCCTGAAGACATAGCGGGTTTAGCCATATTCCTGGCTTCGCGCGCCAGCGGTTTCACCGTGGGTGAAGTCATCACCTGTGATGGTGGCTCAGTGGTTTCGTAAACCGCGACTGTACATGGCAATGAGGTTCTGGTCACGCTGGAACGCTTGATCATTCACCCATTGCCCTTCCACCAGTTGCTGCAGTAAAGCCTGCACATCCTTATCCAACACCTGCAGGTTTGCTGTGGCAGCAGAGGGTTCAAGAAAATAGCGTTCCAGCTTGAGGAGCAGTTTTGCTGCCGAACTTTTTTCAACTGAATCCTGCGCTGTGCAATTCCAGACCATGGCCAGGAAAGCGCTGTAGATCAGCAGCGCTTCGTTGCGCCCAAAGTCCGGCACGGCGCTGGCATCAAGCCGAGTTGTCGCGGGCAGCATCGCGTCATCCAAAAACGCCCTGCCCTGGCTCAGGTCAGGCAGCCGGGATGGGCTGGGGTATATCTCCAGGTGGACCTGATCAAGCTTTACCGGCACCAGGAAATAGCCGGTCTGCCCCGCTTGTTCGCCTCGTGCTTTTATTATCAGGTGTTCAACCTGCGCAATAGCGGCAATCCAGGTTTTGTAACCGGAGAGCAGCACGTCCCGTCCGCGAGGGTGCCAGACGACACCTGGCAATGGTGCCGACTCACTGCGATCTTCAGATACAGCAAATGCGGTTATACCGGGCGATTCGAGCTGCGGAAAGGTTTTCCGGATTGCGGCCTGATACCCGGCGATAAACACCTGAGATAAACTGTTTGCAAGTCCGCCCCCGCGCACAGCCTGCAAAAACTCAGGAGAACCTTCCTGTATCGCCTGATCTATCCAGGCCTGGCAATAATCCCGCTCGTTAGTTCCAGGAGACAGAGGCACAAGACCCTCAAACCAGCTTGCTACTTCAGTGGACATTCAGGCAGGCACCGGCCCTTGCACCTGACAGCGATGAATCAGCCTTGGTTCATCGGCGTGATCGTGTACTGCATAGTGCAATAGCGCGCGGTTGTCCCACATCACCAGATCGCCCGGGCGCCACTGATGTCGCGCCTGATACTCCGGACGCATACTGTGGTTAAACAGATAGTCGAGCAGGCTCTTGCTCTCAGCAGCGGTCCAGCCGTCAAAACGAGTGGTGAATGCTTTACACACATACAGGGCTTTCTCGCCAGACTCATCATGGGTACGCACAACCGGGTGTAAAGCACGAGGCGCAGCCTGTACATCCTGTCCGTACAACGCTGCCAGACCCTCTGCCGAATGCACAGCGTGTAGCTGATCAAGCACGCGACGCAACCCATCAGACAGATCTGCCAACGCCAGGATCTGGTTCGAAAACGCGGTTTCACCACCCAGCGCTGGTGCTTCGTGGGCATACAACATCGTCAGCTTCGGGGGCTGCGTGTTGTAGGTCATATCCGAGTGCCAGTGCTGATTCACGTCTTTTTTCTTGCCGCGATTTTTCAATTCAATAATATTGGGTTGATTGGGCAAACCCCCGTAGGGAAAGGGAATGAGCTCACCCCAGCGCTCGGCAAACTCGACCTGATCCTCAGGGCTCAGCTGTTGTCCGGGAAAAACCAGCACATGATATTCGCAGAACCAGGCATTCAGAGTCTGCCACTGCTCATCCGTAACCGTGCGCACATCAAGATTACTGACAATACCACCCAGGGGGGCGGCCATCCGTTGTATCTGCATAGCTTGTGTCTGCATCAGTTCTGCACCCTTCTGTAGGCCTCATCTCCGGCAGTTTCGGACACCACGGTGCCGATATCGTCAGCCGCTAGAACGGCATCGTAGACCATATCTGCCGACACCTCGAAGGGAAGGTTAGAGATAAACATATAGTTGGCTGTTTCCTGCGCAATCTGTCGCAGATCGTTGTCGTCGCTGCGCTGCATGCCAATCTGCGCCAGCGTCACCGGCAAACCAACAGCCGCAAAAAACTCAGCAACCCGCATCGCTTCGGACTTATCCTGCTGCAGCATTAACTGCATCATTACTCCGGCGGCCACCATCTCCCCATGCAGATAGTTTTTCTCTACAGCACTGATACTCGTTAAGGCACCAGCCAGACCATGGGCCGCGGCCAGACCACCGCTTTCGAAACCAACGCCACTGAGCAATGTGTTTGCTTCCACAACCTGCTCCAGGGCATCGTCCACACGGTTTTCACAAACCGCCTTCCCCGCATCAACGCCATGGGCAAACAGCGTTGTAGCACACGCTTCGCCCAGTGCCGCGGCTGCCACAGTAGGCCGCGCACCAACCACATTACGTGCTTGCGGATTGGCGAGGCATACCTTGGCTTCATACCAGGTGGCCATGGCGTCCCCCATTCCCGCAACGAGATAGCGTTCTGACGCAGCGGCCACAACTTCAGTATCAACAATCACAAAAGCCGGATGTTCAGGAAAAAATTCTGCTGCACTGACAACTCCAGCGGGGGTGTACACAACCGAAACCGCGGAACAGGGCGCATCGTTCGAAGCTAATGTAGGCACGACGATGACAGGCACCCCAAGCCGGTAAGCCACACACTTGCCCGCATCCACACACTTACCACCGCCCACAGCAATCAGACAATCAACCTGCTCTGCAGCAAGCGCTTCAACAGCTGTATCTATGGCTTCCAGGCTGCATTCCCCCGGGAAACGACAATCCAACGAACTGATACGTGCATCCTGCAGGCTCGCCCTCAACACAGGACCTTGCTCGGCTAAACCACGAGCCGATGCATACACCACTGCACGCTTGACCTTGATGATGGTCAGATACCGACCAACGCTGGCCAGCACACCCGGACCCTGTATGTAACGCGGAGGTGCAACAAGCACGCGTGGCACCTTTTCAGTTTTGGAATAGATCGGCTGGGGGAAAAAATCAGTAGCTGGCAAAGCATTCTCCTCATCGTTCAACTCAGCTTGCCACTGCGTTATCAGGCACCGCAAGCATAGATCCCTTTAAATTTGTACCTGCGCCCCCATTACCATTGCACAGGTGTAATTTGGGGTGCTCAACAGTGGACATCGAACATGACGGAGAGGTTATCGGCGAATCCGGTGACCCACACAAACAGATAATTCTGCCCAACGAGGCAATGCCCGGTGTCATCCAGGTGATTCCGCAGGAACAGCGCCCGTTTTTCCCTGGACAGGCCATTCCTCTGACCCTCAGTGCTGAACGATGGTTACCAACGTTGCAGACCGTGCGCAAGCGTGGCCAGGATGTGATTGGCGTAATCGCCAGCAAACACAGCCTCGAAGACGGCATCAAGCCAAGTCATTTATACGAGGTCGGCTGTCTGTGCCGGGTGCATCGCGTGCACCGGGAAGGTGAGCAATTGCAGGTACTGCTTGAAGGCCTGCAACGCTTCCAGGTACGCAGATGGGTCTCCGAAGAAACACCCCTGACCGCCTCTGTCCGCTACTTCCCTGAGCCGAAAAAAAGTCAGAGTTCTGAGCAGACTGCTTATGCCGTTGCAATCATCAATACAATCAAGGAACTGATCCCTCTTAATCCACTGTATGGTGAGGAGTTGAAACTCTTCCTGACGCGCTCCAGCCCGAACGAACCCTCTCTCCTGGCCGATTTTGCTGCGAGTTTAACAACCGCAGGCAAAGAAGAACTTCAGGAGGTGCTGGAACGTATCGCCCTGCAACCGCGTATGGAACTGGTTGTCAAACTGTTGCGCCGTGAAGTTGAAATTGCCGCAGCACAGATGGAGATCCGCGAGCACGTCGAGCAGGAAATTCAGGGGCATCAGCGCGAAGCTGTGCTGCGTCAGCAGCTTAAATACATACAAAAAGAGCTGGGCATCTCCAAAGATGACAAGACCGCCGAAGCTGACGAGTTCCGCGAGCGCCTCAATCAACTGACGCTGCCAGAAAAAGCCGCACAACGAATTGAGGAGGAGCTCAATAAACTGCAGATGCTGGAAAGCGGATCGCCAGAATTTGCCGTCACCCGGAATTATCTCGACTGGCTGACCAGTCTACCCTGGGGGGTTGTCAGTAGCGACAACGATAACCTGACCGCGGCAAAGAAAACTTTAGACAAGCACCATGAAGGCTTGGACGATATCAAAGCACGTATCGTTGAATTCCTTGCTCTGGGTATTATGAAAGGTGACGCAGCCGGCTCCATCATCTGTTTTGTTGGGCCGCCTGGTGTCGGCAAAACCTCACTGGGGCGCAGTATTGCTGATGCTCTGGGTCGAAAGTTCTTCCGCTTTTCGGTCGGCGGCATGCGCGACGAAGCCGAGATCAAGGGCCATCGGCGCACCTACATCGGCGCCATGCCTGGTAAGCTCCTGCAAGCGTTGAAAGACACCGAAGTTGCTAATCCAGTCATCATGTTGGATGAAATTGATAAAATTGGCGCCTCCTATCAGGGTGACCCCGCCAGTGCGCTGCTGGAAGTTCTGGACCCTGAGCAGAACGGCAGCTTCCACGATCATTACCTCGATCTCGACTTCGACCTGTCCAAGGTCCTGTTTATCTGTACCGCCAATCAACTGGATACTATCCCAGGGCCGCTGTTGGATCGTATGGAAGTTATTCATCTGGGCGGCTATCTCGACAACGAAAAACTGGCCATTGCCCGCCGTCATCTATTGCCTCGACAGATAGAAAGGGCGGGCTTAACCAACAAAGATGTAAAGGTGGATGCTGCGGCATTGCGCAAAGTTATTGAGGGCTACTCCCGTGAGGCAGGCGTTCGACGTCTCGACAAAGCGCTGGCGTCCCTGGTGCGCAAAGCGGTCGTCAAGCTGCTGGACGGGGCAGAAAAGCCGATTAAAATCGGTAAAGGTGACGTCGAGACTTATCTTGGCAAACCGCACTATGAGAAAGAACAGCTGCAAAGTGGCGTGGGTGTTGTCACAGGCCTCGCCTGGACTGCAATGGGTGGCGCGACGTTACCGGTAGAGGCAACCGTTGTACATGACAATTCCGCGGGGCTGAAACTCACTGGACAGCTCGGCGATGTCATGCAGGAATCCGCGAACATTGCCTACAGCTATTTGCGCAGCAATGCAGAGGAACTGGATCTGGATACAGAGTTTTTCGATAAATCCCACGTTCATCTGCATGTTCCCGCAGGCGCGACCCCAAAAGACGGCCCGTCGGCTGGCATCACTATGGCGGTGGCTATTTCATCTCTCGCGCGTAACAAAGCGCCAAAAAAGCAGTTTGCAATGACGGGCGAGCTGACACTTACGGGTCTCGTTTACCCGGTTGGAGGTATCCGCGAAAAACTGATAGCCGCTAAGCGACAAAAACTGAAACACATCATTCTGCCCGCCGCGAACGCGCGCGATGTTGACGAGATTCCGGAATACATCACTCGCGGACTGACAATCCACTATGTAAAATCGTTTGCAGAGGTTGCTGAACTAATTTTCTGAAGGAGTTTCGCAACGCCCTTCTGCAACAGGTATCAGCACTTCGTTACGGCGCAGAAAACCGGGCCAGAATGGTGGATTGTAGCGAGCCCATGTAGCGGCGCCGCAAATGTCGTAGCTGGATGCCTGCAGCTGTTGCCGCAACTGCTGTTCAAAATCCCGGTATCGGCTTTCCTTCCAGCTACCTGAGTAACGCAGTGCGGCTACCAGCTGCGCGGGCACCTCTTCGAGGGTAATTGCTGCATCAGTGGGGTCCGGTAAACCGCCGGCTACGGCCTTGCGTGGCATAACAAATTTGACCACGTGCTGGTTATCCATCGAACGCTGCTGCACCGGTGCTGTCATGCTTATTTTTTCGCCTGCGTTATTGTCACCAGAAAGATAGCCAACCAAGGGGCGAAAAGCCTCGTTACCCGCCTCGCCAAAGTCTCCCAGTATCTTGGTTTGCGCGACCCAATAGGCTTGATAACGGCGTATCTCGGTCTTGCCCAGGGTTTCTACAACCTCGAATTTAGGCTCTTCAATTGCCTGTACGGTTGCTGAGGCACAAAACAAAAGGATAAAGCAGAGGACTCGGATAGCGTTCATACAAACAGCCGTTGCGTGGGTGGTATTATGGGACAGACATTGTCCACAACGGGAACGTACATGCCACTGAGTACAGAAATGGTAGGACAGCAGATCCCACCGTTGGAACACCAGGTTGATGCACGCTGGCTGATGGCGTACGCCGCAAGCCTGAACGATACACTCGACTGTTACATGGATACCACCGCCGGCTCCGTAGTTGCACACCCCGTGTTTCCCGTCTGTCCGGAATGGCCGGTAATTCTAAAGCTCCGGGAAATGGCTGGCGGGCAAACCCTGAGCCCAGAGGAGGCAGCCAGAGGCGTTCACGCTGCCCACGACCTGCATATTCACCAGCCGATTAAAGCCGGTGATAGGATTAAAACTACGGCGACCATGATCGGTATCAACCAGATCAAACCAGGCGCGGCTTACACGCTGCGTCTGGACACCCATGATGCCAGAAATGGCACTCTACTGGCGGAAACCTATCAACTGGGCATCTATCGAGGCGTTGAAGTATCAGGCGACAATACAACGCTTGAAACCCCACCGGCGCTGCCGGTATTGAGTGACCTGTCTAACGGGTTTGTTGAGGCAGTCGACGTCGGCGCCGGAGCCGCGCATATTTATACAGAATGTGCACGTATCTGGAACCCGATTCATACTGATCGAAAAATCGCCATCGACGCGGGCCTGCCGGACATCATCCTGCATGGCACCGCTACCCTCGCCCTGGCCATCAGCAGTCTGGTTAGAAGGTACGCAGGCGGCAATCCCAAATTAGTGAAGCGTCTGGGAGGCCGGTTTGCCGCTATGGTCCTGCTGCCATCACAGATAAAAGTTGTCAGCACCATCAGCGACAACACGATTTCTTTTCAGGTACAAAATGCCCAGGGCGAACTTGCTGTCAGTAAGGGCTATATGGTGCTTAGCTAGTGCTGTTTACTGAGCGCCAGTAAGCGCAGTTGCTGCTGCCAGCCCGGTAGACTGCGTAAAACGAGCTTGTACCCGCTGCTCCGCCCATCTGCGACAAGCTAAAAAGACCTCTGCAGATCCTGCCACTATTCTTTCGCCGTCATGGTGCCAGTAACAGGCCATGCTTAACTGCCTGACGTTATCCTGCTGTATCTGCGCGAGTGAATTGGCTGGCATCTGCCGGGCACAACCCGAACCCAGCGCCAGGACGCCCGCAACAACTAAACACACCACTGATTGAGATCGCGACATAAATATACTCCTTGTCAGTCATCGATCCCTCCGCCCCCTGAGCAACGCAAGTGACAGGAGCAAGACTCGTGCCAGATCGAAAGACAACTTCGAGGGTGTTTTAGAGGGAATGCAGCGACGAGTTGGGAAAAACGCACTTTTGTGGTGCGTCGCGCCGCACTAAAACCACACAGGCGTTGAGTTTCGCCAGCGGGGGGTTAAGCTTTGGTAAGCAAATTTGTTAAGTACATGAAACAACAACAGAACAAGCTGATTCTCAGCATCGCAGGCCTGATTGTACTGGGCCCCATAATTGGAGTCTGGATGCAGCGCCCAATGCCCCTGCCCGACTTCGAACACACGGAAGTAGAAGTAAAAAAGCAGACCTTTTTTGACTATCTGGGCCCGGTTATTGAACTTATCAATGAAGAGATCAGAGCGGAACGTGCATGGCTGCTGGCGCTTGCGCAAAGTGAAGCGATTGACAATCTTGCTCTGTTACAAACAGAGCAACTGTACACCCTGGCCACCAGCTACGATCTGGACCCGCAGGAATTAGACTCGCATCAATCGCTCATTAAGCAACTCCTGCTGCGTATTGACGTCATACCAAAATCACTGGCACTGGTGCAGGCGGCGAAAGAATCCGGCTGGGGAAGCTCCAGGTTCGCGCGCAATGGCTACAATTTATTCGGCCAGCAGTGTTTCGATGAGGGCTGCGGCTTCACACCAGCCGAAAGAAAAGCCGGCAGGTCGCACGAAGTCGCCGAATTTGACAGTGTCGAATCTGCCGTCCGCGCCTACATGCACAATCTGAACACCCACTATCGATATCAGGACTTTCGAGCCTTGAGAGCACAGCTGCGCCAGCAGGAACAAGCCTTGACCGGCACAAAACTGGCGCAAGGGCTCAGCGCGTACTCCGAACGCGGCGAGGCCTACATTAACGAAATTATCGCCCTTATTCGTCACAACGGGTTGGAATGAGACACAACATCCCGGCAATTTTACTAACACTGACGATATGCTGCTGGCTCAGCACACCCACACTTGCCCTTGACAAAAGCTTGAACCAGGCAGATCACGCTGTGGTGCTGTTGTATCACCACGTTGCCGATAACACCCCGCCCAGCACAAGCATTTCTGTTGAGGGTTTTACAAAACAGCTCGACCACCTTGAAAAGAAGGGATACCGGGTACTGCCTTTATTAACCATCCTAGAAGCACTGCGGAACGATGAGTTGTTACCCGACAAAACAATTGCCATCACCTTCGATGATGCTTATACCTCGGTTTTTACCAACGCATGGCCGGAGCTGCAACGCAGGAAGCTGCCATTTACAGTATTCGTCAACACGGCATCTATCGGGTCACAACCCACAACTTACATGTCGTGGTCGCAACTCGAAGTATTAAGCAATGCAGGCGTATACATTGGCAACCACAGTCATTCACACCAGCATCTGCTCAACAACCGCGACAAACCTGGCTGGGCTGAGGCAATAAAACAGGATATTCAAGAGGCTGGTGAACGCCTGCAGCAACAACTCGGCGTGACAACACAACTGTTTGCCTACCCCTACGGTGAATTTGATCCGGCACTGCAAAACATTGTGGCTGATTCAGGCCTGATCGGGTTTGGTCAGCACTCAGGTGCCATCAGCGCAGAGGCCGACTTCACTGCCCTGCCACGATTCCCCATCGGCGGCTCTTATGCCTCTGTTTCACGGCTCGACACAGCAATTAACAGCAGGCCGCTGCCAGTCACAGCGCAACCGGCTAACGGCGCGATTCTGAACCCCGAAAAGACCGCCTTCGAACTTAACATCACTGTTGTAGGTGGTCCGGATAATTTATCTGCACTCGCCTGCTATCCTTCTGCGGGCACAAATCTGACGCTTCAGCCGAGCGGCAGGAAGCAATTCCAGGTCCAGCTGACAAACATCACCTTTGCGGGTCGCCATAAGGTCAACTGCACGCTGCCTGACCCGGAACATCAAGGCGCATACTTCTGGTGGAGTTATCTGCTGATGAAACCGCCAGGCGCAGATGAGTGGTATCAGCAGTAGTTCAACCGTACCCCACTTCCGCAACACCCTCAGTACTGGTTATACTGGCCCTGCTTTAGGAGGGGGGCACTGTCATTCTTAACGAAATGTTACTCAATCTGGCCCGTTGGCTGGATGCACAAGCGTGGAGCATCGGCCTGCACGAGTCGTACTACATGTACGCCTGGGTGGAGACTACTCACGTCCTGACGCTGATGGTTTTTCTGGGCATGCTGTTTGTCATCGACCTGCGTATGTTAGGCGTTGCTTTCCAGAACGTGCCGGCTTCAACAGTCGCCGACCGGTTGGACAAACCTATGATGATCGGTTTTGCGGTCATGGTCATCACCGGGCTGGTTCTCTATTACGCCATCCCCGTGCGTACCACTCAAAGTATCTGGTTCAGAATCAAAGTTGTGCTGTTGATTTGCGCCGGCATCAACGCCCTGCTGTTCCGCAACCGGATGAAAGCCGCAGATGGCAGCTGGGATAAAGACGTTAAGCCGCCCAAGCGTATGCGAATTGGAGCAGCGTTATCCCTGACATTCTGGGCTGGCGTTGTGGTCACGGGTCGCGCCATTGCCTACGACTGGTACGACTGCAACAAAGACATGTCCGTTTTCATGTATTGGGCAGCAGGTTGCGTTGACGAACTGGCGGCATTGGATTAGGGGTCTACGCGATGGATGTTTTATTTATTTTCGAATGGTTGGACGGCTCTTTTCTCGCCACCATTTCAAAAGCTTATGGTGGCGTTTTTGCGGTTGTGCAGATGTTTCATCTACTCTCCATGGCGCTGCTTGGCGGCATGGTTCTGTTAGGCGATCTCAGGCTTCTGAACATTCTGATGACTGACGTGCCGTCTGACACCGTACTGGAAAACACCAACAAATGGTTTACGGTAGGCTTGGTGGGCCTCGTGTTAAGTGGCATTTTCATGAGCTCCGCCGTGGCGCTGAAGCTTTATTACAATGAAATGTACTGGGCTAAGATGGCTTCCCTGGCACTGGGCGTGGTTTTCGTCTATGCCATTCGCCGCCCGCTGTTGCGTTACGCGCATGACACGCTCAATCCACGCGTATTGAAAATCACGGCGATAACTTCATTGATCATCTGGTTCACGGTCGCGGCATCCGGTCGCTGGATCGGCTTTTCATAAGCTCGGAGCTCACTATGGATAAGAAAAAAATGCTCGAAACCACCGTCATGGTGTTTGGCGTTGGTGTTTTCGTCGGTGCGGTATGGTTCTGGAGCCTGCAGGTTGGCGATGTGCTTGAAATTCTGGAAATGGCCTACGGTTAGACAAGGCGGATTGCGCCGCTCTCGCCGAGCCGCTAGGGTTAGGTTTTGCCAGACTGCGACAAAGCCATGCCAGACAGCCAGAAACTCATAGACGCCTATGCCACGATCATCGCCGAGATAGACGATGTTTCCCGTCCCGGCGTAGTTGATACCCCCAAGCGGGCCGCCAAAGCCATCGAGTTTCTCACCAGAGGCAACAACCAGACTTTGGAAGAGGTTGTCAACAACGCGCTGTTTCCGGCCGAAAACCGTGAAATGATCGTGGTGGAAGACATCGAGCTATATTCCATGTGTGAGCACCACATGCTGCCTTTTATCGGCAAAGCCCACGTCGGTTACATCCCAAACGGAAAAGTTCTTGGACTCTCTAAAGTTGCCCGTATTGTCGATATGTTTGCTCGCCGCCTGCAGATTCAGGAAGAGTTGACCCACCAGATTGCAACTGCCATTCAAGATGTCACCGGAGCGCAGGATGTGGGCGTTGTTATTGAAGCCAAACACCTGTGCATGATGATGCGCGGCGTGGAAAAACAGAATTCTCGTATGAAAACTTCAGCGATGCTGGGCGCCTTCCGTGATGACCCCTCTACCCGCGCAGAATTTTTGAACCTGCTGTAAAACCCAAGTCTTCACGCCCCGGGGAGAGATCATAATAGCGGCATACAATTATCGCATTGAGGCACGGCGGCTTCTGTGATCCAATGCGACGCGAATATGACACTCGATAACAACGATAATTAATTTATGCGTGACTACTTTATTCGACGCACGCTGCTTGTCATTCCAACGCTGATCGGCATCACCATGCTGGTGTTTATGGTTACCCGCTTTGTCCCCGGCGGACCGCTGGAACGCGCATTGATGGAAGCCCAGCAGGCCAGTATCAGTGCCGGTAGCACACGTTCCGTCGGCCAGGGTATGGCTATATCTGAAGACCAGCTCAATCAACTGCGTGAGTACTATGGCCTCGATAAACCATGGTACGAAAGTTATGTGTTGTGGGTCGGCAAGGTGGTACAGGGGGACCTCGGCACCAGCTATCGCTACAACGAGCCCGTGTGGGACGTAATCAGTCAGCGTTTTCCAATTTCCATTTTCTACGGTCTTGCGAGCCTGATTATTACGTACATCGTGTGCATTCCGCTGGGCATCGTCAAAGCCATTGGTCACCGCACGCCGATGGATAACATCACCTCAGTTATTGTATTTGCCGGTTATGCCGTACCGGGCTATGTTCTGGGAGCTTTGCTGTTACTTTTTTTTGCCGTAGAACAGAATTATTTCCCCATGGGCGGATTCACCAGCTTCAACTTCGACGAAATGAGTGCTGGGGAAAAAGTCGTAGACGTGTTGCACCACGCTACGCTCCCGCTGATCTGTTACATGGTCGGTAGCTTCGCGGTGACCACCATGCTGATGAAAAACAATTTGATGGACAACCTCGCCGCAGACTACGTTCGAACCGCGGTCGCTAAAGGTGTGCCTTTCAAGAAAGCTGTCTCCGGTCACGCTCTGCGCAACTCGATTATTCCCATCGCGACAACCTTTGGCCAGAACATCACCCTCTTCGTAACGGGCTCATTCCTTATCGAGACCATTTTTGACATCGACGGTTTCGGGTTGCTCGGCCTGACTAGTGTTTTTGATCGGGACTATCCGGTTGTTATGGGAATCATTTTCCTCACCAGTCTATTACTACTGGTAGGCAACATTCTGTCTGATCTTCTTGTTGCAGCGGTTGATCCGCGAGTACGATTCCAGTAGGTCGACTTGATGCAGTTGAATCCCCTCACCCTACGCAAGCTCAAACGTTTTAAAGATATAAAGCTGGGCTATTACTCCGCCATCACGCTGATGGTGCTTATCACTTTCTCACTGCTTGCCGAACTGGTCATCAACGATCGCGCTCTGTTTATCAGTTACGAAGGCGAATGGCACTTCCCCACCTATGGTGACATTGAACTTGGCGCAAATTATGGGCTGACCGGCACGGATGCGGTAATTCCGGTGGATTATAGAAAACTCGCGGCGCACTTCGAGGACACTGAACACACTGTCATCATGCCGCTGATTCCCTGGGGACCTTACAGCAACGATACAACCAACGGCGTGCTGAAAGCTCAGGGTCCAGACTTCGAACGCAAACATTACCTTGGCACAGACACAACCGGGCGGGATGTGCTGGCACGTCTGGTCTATGGTTTCCGCACCGCCATTTTCTTTGCCATCGCCTTTACGATATTAACTTACTTCATTGGCGTCAGTATCGGCTGTGCCATGGGTTACTTTGGCGGCACCTTTGACCTGCTGTTTCAGCGAGTCATCGAAATATGGTCAAACATTCCGTTCCTGTACATGGTCATCATCGTCTTCTCTGTTATTCCGAGCACGTTTGCAATCAGCACCCGAATTACGATTCTGTTGCTCATCATGGTGCTGTTCGGGTGGACGGGCCTGACCTACTACATGCGCACTGAAACCTATAAAGAAAAAGCCCGCGACTATACCGCGGCGGCGCTGGTGCTGGGCGCAGGCACGGCACGCGTTTTATTCAGACACATACTGCCTAACACAATAGCCACAATGATTACCTTTGTGCCCTTCACCGTTGTCAGTGCAATCACGGCAATCACCGCACTGGATTTCCTCGGCTGGGGGCTACCACCGCCAACACCCAGTATTGGTGAACTGTTAAAACAAGGCACCGCAAACCTGACCACTGCACCATGGATAGTCACCTCTGCATTTGTTGCCCTGGTATTAGTCCTGGCGGTAGTCACTTTTATTGGGGAAGCTGTTCGTGAAGCTTTTGATCCGCGCAAATTTACAATTTATCGATGAGGAGACTGATGTACTGTCTTTGTCTTGATGTTCCAAAACGCCGGCTGGCTTTGCTGGCTGTTTCTTCGCTCCTACTCTTAAGTGCCTGTGGTGGCAGCGACGCGCCTACCGCAGAGGAAACCGCGACCGCGGATGCTGAGTTTACAGTCAGAAAAGAAGCCATGCTTGCGCATATGCAGAATCATTTCGATACGGAATATTCTCTGCCACCACCGGTTCAGGAAGCAGTTGAACGCGGCGAAATAAGTGCGGAAGAAATAGAATCTCGAAAAGCTGCCGGCGAGTTCGAAAAGTTTTTCCAGTTTAAGACCCCAGCTGATATACCCAGCGATCTGACCTGGGAAGACGGCAGCGACCTGCCGGACCTTGGTAGCCCCGAAGCAACCAAAGGCGGCACCCTGTATCTGAGCTTGAGCGACTTCCCAAGGACTCTGCGTCTGGTTGGACCCGATTCCAACGGTTCATTCCGCACATGGATCCTGGACGATACGCGCATGGGCTTTGCTAATCGCCATCCGACAGACACCAGCATCGACAGCAATGGAAACTTTCGCTACTTCCCCGGAATTGCCGAAAAATGGGCTGTTTCAGAAGACGGTAAAACTGTTTACGTCCGCATAAATCCCGCCGCACGCTACAGTGACGGCGAGCCGATCACCACCGACGATATGATGTTTACCTTCTACTTCTTTCAACAAAGCTATATTCAGGCGCCGTGGTACAACAACAATTTTAAGCGTAATTACACCTCCATCACCAAATATGACGACCACACTTTCGCCCTGACAGTCCCTGAGGCTAAACCCAACGTCTTCTCACGGACTCTGGAATTGGAGCCGATGCCGCTGCATTTTTATTATGAATTTGGTGAAGACTACGTGGAACGTTACCAATGGGATTTTGTACCCACCAGCGGCCCTTATGTCCTGACCGAAGACAACCTGAAAAAAGGTCGCTCGATCACACTCACCCGCAACAAAGACTGGTGGGCTAAAGACCTTAAGTTCTGGCGTTATCGCTTTAACATGGATCGCGTTAACCTGACGGTTATTCGCGACACAGCAAAAACGTTTGAAGCCTTCAAAAAAGGTGAAATCAGCTTTGCAGGGCTGTCACTACCTGAATATTTTTATGAAAAGTTACCCCCAACCGACGAACTGGTCACTAAAGGTTACGTTCATCGCGCAGTTTTTTATAACGACACGCCGAGGCCGACCTACGGTTTGTGGATCAACAGCGGGAGGCCTCTGTTAAATAACCAGGACGTGCGCGTGGGCATCAACTACGCCAGCAACTGGGAAAAAGTCATCACCGAGTATTTCCGCGGTGATTATTCACGTATGCGGACAAGCGCTGATGGATATGGTGAGTTCACCCATCCCACGTTGAAAGCTCGCAAGTTTGACGTGGAAAAAGCGCTGGCGAGCTTTTCTGCAGCGGGTTTCACAGAGCGTGGACCCGATGGCGTACTGGTGAACGACAATGGCGAACGCCTGAGCTTCACACTGTCGACAGGTTACGAACCGCTCAAAGATATTCTGACCATCCTCAGGGAAGAAGCTCTGAAAGCCGGACTTGAGCTGCGTCTGGAAATCCTCGACGGCACCGCCTCGTGGAAAAAAATCCAGGAAAAACAGCATGACATTGCGTTCTCGGCATTTAACGTCGGCGCGGAAATGTATCCCCGCTACTGGGAAACTTATCACTCAGTTAACGCCTATGACGTGCCCTGGTTACCTGACGGCAGTGTTAATCCCGATCGTGAATTGAAAGTGCAGACCAATAACCTTCAGTCTATCGCCAACCCCGAGCTGGATAAACGTATCGAGGCTTACCGCGCCAGTGATGATGTACAAGAGATGCAGCGCCTGGCGTTTGAAATGGAAGAAATCCTATATGAGGACGCATCCTTTGTACCGGGCTTTGTCGTCCCGTTTATGCGCGTGGCATATTGGCGTTGGTTCCAGTGGCCGGAGAATTTTCACGTAAAGCTTGCCAATTCTATAACCCAGGGACACCTGTTCTGGATCGACCAGGCGAAAGAAAAAGAAACGCGTGATGCCCGCCGCAGTGGGCAGACATTCGAGATGGTCGACCGGGTTTACGATCGGTACAAAACGGACTAACCCATTGACTGCTCAACCGGACAACTCTGCAACCCTGCTTCGCGTCGATAATCTTGTCACGGCGTTCGACACCGAGAATGGCCAAATCAAGGCGGTCGATGGCGTAAGTTTCAGCCTTGCACCTGGACGAACGCTCGGCATTGTCGGTGAATCCGGCTGCGGTAAAACCGTTACTGCTTTGAGCATTATTAACCTGCTGCCTAAACCGACCGCCGATATTCTCGAAGGTGAGATATGGTTTGAAGGTGAGGACCTCGCCAGTGTACCGATAGAACGCCTGCACGACGTACGCGGCGAACGTATCGGCATGATATTCCAGGAACCGATGACCGCATTGAATCCCGTTCATCGCGTGGGCCGGCAGATTATGGAATCACTGAAGCTTCACCGGGACATCAGCGACGCCGACGCGCTTAAAGCCACTATCAGCATGCTGGAGAAAGTTGGCATCCCCAGCCCGGAAGTGCGTGTCAGTGAGTACCCTCATCAGCTTTCAGGCGGCATGCGCCAGCGGGTGATGATCGCAATGGCTTTGATCTGCGACCCATCGCTCATTATCGCCGACGAACCTACCACGGCCCTGGATGTCACCATACAGGCACAGATTCTCGAACTCCTGCAGGAAATGCAGAATACATTGAACACCAGTGTCATCATGATCACCCACGATTTGGGCGTAATTGCCGAGACCTGCGACGATGTACTGGTCATGTATGCGGGCCGGGTAGCAGAACAAGGCAGCGTTGAAGACGTGTTCAATCACCCCAGACATCCATACACGCAGGGACTTTTAAGTTCCATTCCAAGACTCAGCACACCACGTAAAACAAAGCTGCCAACTATTGAAGGTATGGTGCCCTCTCTGACAGATATGCCAACAGGCTGCCGATTCAACAATCGCTGCCCCCATGCAGACGAAACATGTGAAGCCAGTTATCCATCAATGGACGGGCAGGATGATGCGCACAAAGTAGCATGTCATCACTGGCAGAAGATTGATGCCCAGCACATCAGCGAGATTAGAGCATGAGTGGGCCTCTGCTGAAAATCGAGAACCTTAAAGTTCACTTCCCAGTCAAAGGTGGCATCCTGCTTCGGGCTGCCGCATATAACAAAGCTGTGGACGGAATATCCATTGAGCTGGAACAAGGTGAAACGCTTGGCTTAGTCGGCGAATCCGGCTGCGGCAAATCAACCTTTGGCAAAGCCATAGTGCGCCTTTTGAAACCCACCGAAGGTAAGATCACCTTTGAGGGAACTGATGTAACCGACCTGTCCCGTAAGGCGATGAAGCCACTGCGCCGTGACGTACAGATGATATTCCAGGATCCAGGTGAAAGCCTGAACAGTCGCTTGACCGTTGGTAGCTTGATCAGTGAGGCATTTGATATTCATGGTATCGGTGAACCCGCCTGGCGCCGAACCCGCACATTAGAGTTGTTGGAGCAAGTTGGCTTACCAGCCGCTGCAGCGGATCGGTTCCCCTTTGAATTCTCAGGCGGCCAGCGACAGCGCATAGGTATCGCTCGGGCAATAGCCCTGGAGCCCAAACTCATTGTCTGTGATGAGCCGGTGTCAGCTCTGGATGTGTCGATACAAAGCCAGATTCTCAATCTGTTGTTAGATTTACAGGCAGATATGCAGCTGTCTTACCTGTTTATAGCCCACGACCTTGCTGTGGTAAAACACATCAGCGATCGCATAGCGATAATGTACCTAGGACAACTGATGGAAGTTGGCAGCGCAGATGAGATCTATGCTGACCCAAGACACCCGTACACACGCGCCCTCATAGCCGCCATCCCGGAGCCTGATCCAGCACGGCGTAACCGCCCGAAAATGATCCTGCAGGGGGATGTACCCAGCCCTATCAACCCACCGAGTGGCTGCGTATTCCATACCCGCTGCCCCCACGTGCAGGAAAAGTGCAAAGCCGAAAAACCGGTACTACGCAATCTGATAGCTTCTGATGGTTCAGCACGGCAGCTGGCCTGCCATTTCGATTTGTAGCAGACCCGATCCTAGCCCATCTCCGTTCGGCTGATGTCGATGCTGCTCAGCGGTGAGAGACCTTCGTCAACAATCTGCAGTAGCTCCACTTTCAGCGATGAAGGCGTGATCGACAAAAAGCCCACAGTGCCATGCCGGGTCGACTGATTGTTCGGCAATGTGGGTGAGCCGGGATTGATATACACACATCCTTCTACATCGTGTACCTCTGCGAGATGCGTGTGTCCATAAATCACAACGTGCGGGTCAGTTTCGCCAAACGCCTGTTGTCTTTTTTTGTGCAGCTTTGCAGGTTGAGCCCGACTGGGTGTGGGAAATTTGTGCACCAGCCCAACGGTTACTCCAGCGATCTGGCCACACCAGACATCCTGCAGCTTCGCATGCTGAACGTCCAGATCACCGTTACCACAACAGACAAAGGTTGGCGCCAGAGTTTCCAGCTCGTCAATAACAGCGGCAACATGCAGATCACCAGCGTGCAGAATCAGGTCAGTACCACGAAAAGCGTCATAGACCTGCGGCCATAAGGTCGCGATAGTGCCTGGCATATGAGTATCGGCAATCAGTCCCACCCGCAGGGTGCCGACGTTGGCAAACTCACTATGCAAAATAGATCACCTGATAAATACCCACTTAGGCAGTAGAAAAAAGGGAACTCTGGATATCTTTAAAGGCTTTGAATTCCAGCGCGTTGCCTGAGGGATCCTGAAAGAACATGGTTTTCTGCTCTCCCGGCAAACCTTCAAAACGAGTGTACGGTTCAATGATGAATCTATCGATAACACCAACCAATCGCTTCCTCAACTGATCCCATTGCGCAAGAGTCAATACAACACCAAAGTGCGGTACCGGCACACCCTGCCCATCTACACCCTGTTTGATATGTGCGACCAGACCACTCGGGCCCAGCGCCGGATCCAGATGAACAACCAACTGGTGTCCAAACAGGTCGAAATCTACCCAGCGTTTATCGCTACGTCCTTCGGCAAGTCCCAGCTTGGTGCCATAGAAATCGCGCGCTTCGGCAATATCCCGAACCGGTATGGCAAGATGGAAAGGAGTCAGCGTCATAGATAAAAACACGGCTGTTAACTGTGGCAGAGGTTAGCAGGCAAACAACCACTACCACCAGCGCAAAACCATATCAGAACAAGGCCAGATTAATGCAACTGATCGTCATCAGCGGTGAACGTTTGAGCAATCTGTTCTGCGTAGAGTAATACGTCGTCGGTCAGTGCCCAGGACACGTCATCAAACATGAACCCCTGAAATGCGGTTGTTGACAGTTCAATGAACAACTCCAGCAGCTGTTCCTCTTCGGTCAACTGCGTCAGCGAAACCAGGATATTAGTGAAAAAGCTTGCCGCCATCACCTCATTGGTTTCGTTGAGGTAACCCACTAATTTTTCGAGCTTAGGCCGCAGATCGTGCTGTACAGATTCTATTGCATTCATAGCGGCAGACTAGGCAGGCCTTCGTGAACTAGGCGTGAACTGAGCAGCAAAGGTGTTACCATCTGGTCCTTAATTTCTGCTGCCGGGAGAGCACTTTGAGCGAATCCGAAACACTCACAAAAAGCGATGACCTGCCACCGCCCAAGCCGAAGCCCGGCATCATCAAACGCTTGCTGCCATGGGTGATCACCGCTGCGTGTTTTGCGTTTCTATACAGCCGCATGGCTGGACCGGCAGCAGCCCAGGGTTTAAGTGTCGTCGCCTACCTTGGCAATGTATTTGCCAGCGTTAACTGGTTCATGTGGTTGGGTTTGATGATCCCCTACTCCTTGTTCTTCTTTTTAGTTGACTCCCTGATCGTCTGGCGTGTCATCAACTGGTTCGACGCGAAAGTCTCTTACAAGAACATTTTGCCGGTGCGAGCCAGCACCTACATTCTGTCCATCCTCAACGAGCAGCTGGGTAAAGGCGCTATGGCCCTCTACCTGAACCGCCGCGAGGGTGTGCCAGGCTGGAAGCTGGGATCGTCCATGTTGTTTATCATGGTGTGCGAACTGTTTTATCTCGCCACCTGGGCAAACATTGGTCTGGCGCTGCAGTGGGAGAACCTGCCTGAGGTGTTCCGCGGCCTGCCTTGGGTGGGTATGATTATTGTTGCTGTGTTTGCGGTGGCATTTCTCTATTTCAAAGGCAAAATTTTGCCGAATCTGAAATGGCGCGACAAACATATTCTGCACGCCTTTCGTGAAGCCAAGCTGAGTCAATACCTGGTCATCATGTTGCTGCGCTCACCTGCGTTGCTTGCGGCGGTTGTGGTTTACTCTGAAGCCCTGAGCCTGTTTGGCGTTGAGATTTCCTATATGCAGATGCTCGGTATTTTACCGGTGATCTTTTTCGGCGCGTCTATCCCGGGACCATTTCGGGCTGTCGCCGTGTCTTTGTGGGTGATTCTTTTTCCGGAATTCCCCGCAGAAATGTCCGCCTTTGGTCTGGTGCAGCACAACTTTTTCATTCTGTTTAACGCCGTCATCGGTCTGGTGTTTTTACGTCGGGCGCAAAAAGAGCTGTTTGAATAGCCATTAGCCAGAACGGCAGTTAACGGTGCTGCACAAAACTCTTCTAGCCGCAGTTTTTTTGTGCGCAGGTTTTGCAGGTCATGCGCTGGAGGCGCCTGAGCAGGTCCACCTGTTAATCCCGGGTGGCGCAGGTGGCGGATGGGACCGTACCGCACGCGGCGTGGGTACTGTGCTCGGCAAAGCCGGTCTGATCGAACAAGTGCGTTACGAAAACATGTCAGGTGGCGGCGGCGCACGGGGTATTGCACACCTGCTGGAACGCAGGTCACCAAATATGCTGATGGTGAACTCCAGCCCGATTGTTATCCGCTCTCTGCAGAAAGCATTTCCACACTCTTTTCGCGACCTGACACCTGTGGCCAGTGTAATTGGCGATTATTCTGTTATCGCCGTATCTCAAGCATCTCCCATCCAGGACATCAGAGACCTCGCCGAAGCGCAGAAACAGAATCCCTCAAACATCGCCATCGCCGGCGGTTCTATTGCCGGCAGCACAGACCACATTGTTGCTGCTCTGGTGTTTGCCGGCTTTGCAGCGGAACCGAAAAGCGTGAAATACATCCCTTACGATGCCGGGGGTAAAGCCATGGCTGGCTTGTTATCCGGCGAGGTGCAGGCGCTGTCTTCGGGGCTGGGAGAAGTGATCGACATGGCGCAACAAGGTTGGGTAAACATTCTGTGCGTGACCTCTGCAGAGCGTATCAGCCTTCTACCTGATACACCTACTTGCCGGGAAAGTGGCGCTGAAGGTGCCGTGTTTGCCAACTGGCGCGGCTTTTTTGCCAGTCCAGCCATGCCAGCAGCTCAGGTACAGGCTTATGCTGAGGTACTGGCGCAGATGTATAACACCAGCGCCTGGCGCGAGATAGCTGACAATTACGGATGGGTTGACCTGTTTTACGCTCAGGAAGATTTTGCACAGATGCTTGCCCAGCAGGAAAGTGACATCCGACGTCTTATGCTCGAACTGGGCTTATTATGACGTTTGATTCTGACCGAACCGGAGGCTGTATTCTGCTGGCCTTCTGCTGTGCGTACGGCATGCTGGCGTTGGATATCCCCACCACCACAACTCAGATGGGTTCCGCGTTCAGTGCCCGCACCATGCCATTCGCCCTGGCCATCGTCGGCATAAGCCTGTCGTTGTTCCTGATTCTATTCCCCGGCAAAACACAAGTCACAGACAAGGCGCCAGTCTATTGGTTGAAAGGAGCTGCATTTATTGTATTGATGAGCGCCTATGGTTTTGTCATCCGCCCCTTTGGATTCCTGGTTGCGACCATCGCCTTTTTAACCCTTGGCTTCTGGCTCCTGGGCGAACGCAAGGTGATTACCCTGATCGCACTGCCTACAGTTGTTGCGACCCTGTTCTGGTTGTTACTGAGCGAACTTCTGGGCGTTTACATTGCGCCAGGCCCAGCAATCTGGAGTGCCCATGTTTAACCGGCACCCATCATGTTAGACGGCATTCTACTGGGGCTGAGCACCGCTTTCTCCACTCAGGCTATTCTATTTCTGGTCGGGGGATGTCTCGCCGGTACTTTGATTGGCATGTTACCGGGACTCGGGCCAATGACAGCGATCGCCCTGATGATACCCATTGCGTCAACCCTGGAACCGGCCACCGGCATCATCATGATGGCTGCGGTGTATTACGGCGCCATCTTTGGGGGCTCAACCTCTTCAATATTAATCAACGCGCCTGGCGTGGCATCCACAGTGGCGTCGAGTTTTGATGGCTACCCTCTCTCGCAGCAGGGTCACGCGGGTAAAGCCCTGTCAATAGCTGCAGGGGCATCATTCTGCGGCGGCATCATTGGCGCCATATTGCTGATGTTAGGTGCACCGGTACTGGCTGAAGCCTCTCTGTTGTTTCAGTCCAGCGATTATTTTGCGTTGATGGTTCTGGGCCTGGTCAGTGTGGCTGCATTTGCGGGCAATGGCGGCCTGATCAAGGCCCTGCTGATGACAACGGTTGGTCTGATGTTATCCACAGTTGGCACAAGCCAGGCTCAGGGTATCGAGCGTTTTACGCTGGGCAGTATTGACCTGATTGACGGCATTTCTTTTCTGCTGCTGGTGATGGCAACCTTTGCTCTGGCAGAAGCCCTGCTTGCAGTGCTGCGCACGCCGGACAGAGGGTTACAGATGGTGGAACAAAGTAGGCGCAAATCCCTGGGCAGCATGCGTATCAGCAAAGAAGAGGTGCGCGATATTTCTCCAACAGTTGCGCGCTCATCTGTACTGGGCTTTATCATCGGCCTGCTGCCAGGCGCTGGCGCAACCGTGGCCAGCTTCCTTGCCTATGCATCGGAACAGCGCATGGCACCGCGTAAACAATCGCCAGCTTTTGGCGAAGGCGCCCCTCGCGGCCTGGCAGCGCCGGAAGCTGCCAACAATGCAGCAGCCACGGGTTCGTTTGTACCTTTGTTAACCCTGGGCATCCCAGGCTCAGGCACAACGGCCATTCTACTGGGCGCCCTTATCGCTTATGGAATACAACCCGGACCGATGCTGTTTATCAATGAGCCCGCGGTATTCTGGGCAGTCATAGTCTCCATGTGGCTCGGTAACGTTGTGCTGCTGGTGTTAAATCTCCCGTTGATCCCCTACATTGCCAGAATTCTGATGGTACCCGGGAGATTGCTGCTGCCGCTGATCATGTTTTTCTCGATCATTGGCGTGTATCTGGTGAGTTTCAACACCTTCGACATCCAGCTGATGGTGATGTTTGCGGTCACCGCTGTGGGCTTGAGATTACTTAACTTCCCCATGGCGCCAATGATCCTTGGCTTTATCCTCGGTGGCTTGATGGAGGAAAATCTGGGGCGTGCCCTGTTGATCTACGACAACAACTGGTCGTTCCTGTGGACCCGCCCGCTGACTTTTGGCATCTTGCTGCTGACCGCCATGGCACTATCCCTGCCATTGCTTCGTACGCTGGTGAACCGTAAAAAAGGATCTGATAAATGAGTTTGAAAATCGCAGCCGATGTGAAGAGTTTCGGCGGACGCCAGATCCGCTATATGCATCACTCACAACTGCTGAATTGCGACATGCACTTTTCGGTTTATCTACCACCACAGGCGAGCGAGGGTCCGGTGCCTTCTTTGTATTGGCTTTCAGGCTTAACCTGTAACGATGAAAATTTTGTGCAGAAAGCAGGCGCACAACAATGGGCGGCAGAATACGGCATCGCTATTATCGCGCCAGATACCAGTCCCAGAGGGGCAGACGTACCCGACGATCCAGAGGGTGCGTACGACTTTGGCCTGGGCGCGGGCTTTTACGTTGATGCCACTCAAGCACCTTGGTCTGAGCATTACCGCATGTACAGCTACATCACCGAAGAACTTCCCGCTCTGCTCGCCACCATCGACCAGTTAGACAGCAGCCGCCAGAGCATCTCAGGTCATTCCATGGGCGGTCATGGCGCATTAATCATCGGGCTGCGCAACCCAGACAGATTTTGCAGCATTTCCGCATTTGCGCCGATCAGCAATCCGAGCCATTGCCCCTGGGGGCGCAAAGCCTTTGCGGGCTATCTGGGAACGGACCAGACCACCTGGCGAGCCTTTGATGCCTGCGCCCTTCTGGAGGACAAGGAAACTGCTTTGCCTATTCGCATCGATCAGGGAGATGCTGATGACTTCCTGCCTGAACAGCTTGCACCTGACCAGTTTATCCACTTGTGCAACCTGCATGATGTACCCCTCACCTATGAGTGGCAGCCGGGTTACGATCACAGCTACTTCTTTATCGCCAGTTTCATGCAGGAACATATCCAGTTTCACGCGCACTATCTATACAGCTGAAATATCTGTCAGGCCGCGACGGAATATCGCTGCCACTGCGTACAAAGCAGCTGTAGCGTTCACACTTTCATCACAGCGGCGGCCCAACAATCCCTGATGTCCTTTCGTACCCTGTTCAACATCTGTCTTATCGTCTGCGTCTGTGGCGCCTTGAGTGCTTGTCTTACACAGCGTAGTGACGGTATGCGGGAAGTTTCAAACCTCCCAGAATCGTGGCCCGAGGACACCACGAGCACGGACCCTGCGCCCGAAGCCTGGCTGGATACATTTGAGGCACCCTTTCTGACCGCAGCTGTCGAACAGGCAGTAAGAGATAACTACGACCTCAAACAACAGGCCATTGTGGTTGAGCGGGCGCGAATGCAGGAGAAACTGGTTCGCGCTGATCGCCTGCCAAGCCTCAACCTGAGCCTCAGCGGACAAAGGTTTCGACCACTTGGAGAGGTTGCCAGTATTTCTGAACAGGTTGATATCAGCGCCACCGCCAGTTTCGAGATCGATTTCTGGGGTAAGCTCAGCGATCGCCAGCGTCAGGCGCAGCTCAATCGGGCTGCCACCGAGATGCAATACTTATCCGCACAACGCGCACTGGCAGCAGACGTTGTACGTGCGAGTTTCAATCTGATCTCCGCAAAACAATTGCAGCAGGTTTTCAATCAGCGTCTGGACAATCTGCAACAGGGCCTGGACGTCATCGAAAAAGGTTACCGAAGCGGCCTGAACGAAGCCCTGGACGTCTACCTTGCTCTGAATACAGTAGAGCAGGAACGGGCGAATGTCGCCAATCAACGCCAGGTCAGCTTTGAAGCGCGCACCACGCTTGAGCTGTTACTTGCCGAGTATCCCGGTGCAAAAATAGTCACGGCCCAGGAACTTCCTGCACTGCCAACCATGCCGGCTGTTGGACTGCCCGCTGATCTGCTACAGCGCCGTCCAGATATTCAAGCTGCCTGGCTCGATTTACTGGCTGCAGATGCGGAACTTGCCGTTGCACACAAAAACCGTTTTCCGACGCTGGAACTCACGGGTAGCGTGCGGGATGCAGACTCTGCAATCAGCCGACTGCTCAATGGCGGCCCTCTGGCCTTCTCTGCAGCCGCCAGCCTTTTTCAACCGATCTTTCAAGGCGGCAGGTTAAAAGCGTTAGAAGAACAAGCCGCGCTTGATGTCCAACAGTTGGAACAACGTTATCTGGATGTGGTTTTTAACAGCATTGCACAAGTCTCAAACGAGCTGAACCGCTCGATAACCCTGAACGATCGTTTCAACGCCATTGTACAGGCGGAGATTAACGCCAGTACCGCATTGACCCTTGCCTTTGACCAATATCAGAAAGGTCTTGTGACATTCACCACAGTACTGGATGCCCAGCGCCGGGCCTTCGACGCCCAAACTGCAGTCGTACAGTTACGCAACCAACGTTTACAAACCCGGGTAGCTTTGTTGCTGGCTTTAGGTGGACACTACCAGTCATGATTAAAAAAGTTCTTGTGCCACTCATCATCCTGATCGTGCTCGTTGGCGCCGGCAGTCTGATTCTGAGCAACCCACCCAGCGTACAGCGCGGCGGACCACCTGCAGGGCCACAAACCGTGGTGGAGGTCATTCCAGTTCCCAGCCGCGATTATCAGATCAACGTCAGCAGCTACGGCACGGTGCAGCCACGGACACGCACCATTCTGATCGCTCAGGTTCGCGGTCAGATTGTAGATATTGAGTCGGACTTCCGCGCCGGTGGTTTTTTTGATGCAGGTGACACGCTGCTGACTATCGACCCCCGCGATTATGAAGCAGACGTGCAAATAGCACAGGCGACGCTGATGGACGCGCTGCAGGCCCAGGCCCAGGAGGAAGCGCGGGTTGAACAGGCCCTACAGGACTGGCAGCGTCTCGGGCAGCCGGGCGAAGAGCCTTCTGAACTGGTTCTCCGGCAACCGCAATTGCAGGCAGCCAGAGCCCGGGTCAGTTCCGCACAATCAGCCCTGACAAAGTCCAAACTTGACCTTGAACGCACAAGAATCACCGCGCCCTTCTCAGGCAGAGTGCTTAAACAAATGGTCGACTTAGGTCAGGTGGTTACCGTCGGCGCCCAGCTTGCCGAAGTATTTGCGACCGATTACGTCGAAATCAGGCTGCCGATCCGAAATGCGGACCTTGAGTTTGTAGAACTGCCAGAGAACCAGAACAGCGTCACCCCATTTGTGGAAATAAAATCGAATCTGGGTGGCGAAACCACCTGGCAAGGGGAGGTCATCCGCACTGAAGGTGCCATCGACGCTGTTGCCCGCCAGTTACATGTTGTGGCACAGATCAATGATCCTTTCGGCACGGTAAACCCCGTTGCCAAGCCGCTAAAAATCGGCGAATACGTGACCGCTGAAATAGGCGGAAAACTTCTGCAGGATGTCATCGTTATTCCGGGCAATACCATCTACCAGAACAGCTATGTTTATGTCGTTGAGAACGATCTGCTGCAGCGGCGCGATGTGGCAATTGCCTGGCAGAATGGTGTTGACGCTATTATTGAACAGGGCCTGACTGCTGATGAGTTACTGGTCACAACCCCGCTGGGGCAGATTACGTCTGGCACAGCAGTACGTATAGCGGGTGAGCAGGCAGCGCCACCTTTTGCAAAAACTAAACCTGCAAAAACTAAACCTGCAAAATCCAAACCTGCAAAATCCAAACCTGCACAAACCAAACCTGCACAAACCAGCGGAGCAGCAAATTGATCGCCTGGTTTGCGCGCAACGATGTTGCTGCGAATCTGCTGATGATTACCGTGCTGTTGCTGGGTGGTTATTCGCTCCTCTACGGCACTGCCGTCGAAATATTTCCCAGCACCGAACCTGAAACAATCCGCATTCAGGTGCCCCTGCGCGGCGCCACACCGGAAGACGCAGAGCTGGGTCTGGCCGTGCGCATCGAAGAGGCGATAGAAGGTCTGGATGGGGTGAAGCGACTGACCAGCGTATCCGTTGAAGGTAGTTCAAGCGTATGGATAGAGGTGAACGAAGATGCTGATCCCCGCGTTGTTCTGGACGAAGTAAAAACGCGCGTAGATGCGATCAACACCTTTCCCGCGGAGGCAGAAAACCCCGTTATCAGCCTTGCGCAGCGTAGCTGGGGTGTTATCACGGTAGTTATCGCCGGCGACCTCAGCGAGGCAGAGATCCGTACCTACGCAGAACGAGTACGCGACGACCTGTTACGCCTCGACGGCATCAGCCAGGTTTCCCTGGACGCCGTCAGGCGATATGAAATAGCAATAGAAGCCTCACAGGACCGCTTGCGGGAATACAACCTGACATTGGGACAGCTTGCCGCAGCAATCCGCGCCAGCTCTATCGATTTGTCAGCCGGCAATGTAAGAACCCAGGGCGGCGACGTATTGATCCGTTCCAAAGGACAAGCCTATCGCCGTTCGGATTTCGAAAACATCGTGGTCAAAACCAACGAAGATGGCAGCATCATCCGCATTGGCGACGTTGCGGAAGTCGAAGATGGCTTTCAGGAAGATGCCATCAAGACGCTGTTTGATGGTGAATACGCCGCCATGGTGGATGTCGAACGCGTAGGCAATGAAAGTGCTCTGCAGGTAGCTGCGGCAGTGAAAGATTACATAGCGGCAAAACAGGACAGTCTGCCGGTGGGTCTGTCATTACAATATTGGGACGACGATGCACAGCAATTGAAAAATCGTCTGGGCGTACTGGGCTCAAGTGCTTTGCAGGGAACATTTCTGGTGATTGGCTTGCTTGCGCTGTTTCTGCGGCCAAAAATTGCCATCTGGGTATTTGTTGGCATCCCCATCGCATTCATCGGCGCATTTTCCCTGATGAATGCCTTCGGAATTACCCTCAATCTGATGAGCGCATTTGGCTTCATTGTTGTTCTGGGCATTGTAGTCGACGATGCCATCGTCACCGGCGAGAGTGTTTATCAGCGGCTGAAAATGGGTGAGTCTGGCCTTGAGGCTTCGGTAAACGGCACTAACGATGTAGCTGTACCGGTAACTTTTGGCGTCTTTACCACCATGGTGGCTTTTCTGCCGCTGACGTTTATTGAAGGCCGCTTCGGTACGATTATGGGGCCCGTGGCTGCGGTTGTTATCGCAGTGCTGGCATTTTCTCTTATTGAGTCCAAGCTTGTGTTGCCTGCTCACCTCAAAAACATGGGAAAAGGGTTTGATAATGACAAGCCCAACCGATTTTCAAAGTGGCAGCAATCGTTTGCAGATGGTTTTGAAGAAAAAATTCTGCTGTATTACCGCCCTGCTCTAGCATTCTTGACGCAGCATCGTTACGCCACCCTGGCCAGCTTTGTTGGTGTTCTATTTGTGGTGCTGACACTCATATTCAGCGGCTGGACACGCTTTACCTTTATGCCTTCTATTCAGGGCGAAACTGCAACCGCTCAGTTAACCATGCCGGTGGGCACGCAGTTTTCCGTGACTGACCGCTATGTTGATCGCATGTTTACAGCCGCCAAAAAACTGCAGGAGCAGTATATTGACCCGGACACGGGTAAAAGCGTCGTCAAACATATTCTGTCAAGCACGGGCTCCCAGCGAGGGTCATCCGGCTCCCAATATGGCCGCGTTCAGTTCGAGTTGATACCGCCAGAAAAAAGAACAGTTTCGGTCACTACAAATGAACTCATTGGGCAATGGCGCAAGCTCATCGGGCCGGTACCGGGAGCAGAATCGCTGACATTCCGGGCAAACTTCTTCCGCGTCGGCGACCCCATTGATATTCAACTCAGCGGTAACGATCTCGAAACACTGGCCAGCGCATCTGAGCAGATAAAAACTCATCTGGACACCTATCCAACCGTTTACGAGATTGCTGACACCCTATCTGACGGCAAAGAAGAGCTGCGTATAGAAGTGAAACCACAGGGTTTTGTGCTGGGCTTAACCCGTAACGAAATTGTCGGCCAGGTCAGTCAGGCCTTCCGGGGTTTTGAAGCGCAGCGTATTCAACGTGGGCGTGATGATATTCGTGTGCTGGTGCGACTGCCAGCTGAGGAGCGTGCGGACTTTGCAACCCTTGACGAAATGCTGATTCGAGCACCTTCAGGTCAGGAAGTGCCTCTGTCACACGTCGCCTCATTAGAACCCGGCAAAGGACCGCAACAGATCAAACGCATCGATCGCTACCGCACCGTCAACATCACCGCGGAAGTGGAGAAGGCCAACACCAACATGACTGTTCTGCAGAGTGAGGTGTCTACGTTTGTAGACCAGCTGTTGCTGCAGTATCCGGGTATCAGCTACCAGATGGAAGGTGAAGCCAGAGAACAACGTGAATCCTTCGGTAGCCTGCAAAGTGCAGTTTTCATCGTTCTGTTTGCCATCTACTGCATGTTGGCATTGCCGCTGAAGTCTTACACCCAACCCCTGGTGGTGATGTCGGTGATACCCTTCGGTCTCATCGGTTCCGTGGCAGGCCACTGGTTCATGGGTTACACCCTGTCGATGCTCAGCATCATGGGCATTCTTGCGTTGAGTGGCGTGGTGGTTAATGACTCGCTGGTGCTGGTCGATGCGGTGAATAAACAGAAGAAGCAGGGTGTGCAGTTGAGTGAAGCGGTTTTAAATGCTGGCGTGATTCGCTTCCGGCCAATCATCCTGACGTCTCTCACCACATTTTTTGGACTGATGCCGTTACTCCTGGAGAAGTCGACCACGGCTCAGTTCCTCATCCCTATGGGCATCTCTCTCGGCTTTGGCATTCTTTTTGCGACCGCGATTACGCTGATCCTGGTTCCGGTTAACGTGCTGATTGGCGATGATATCCGTAGATTTTTTTCCAGCAAACCTGCTGAAACAGTTACAGAGGAACCGGTTACAACGTGATCACACAGCTGTGTGATGCGCTTGTCGCCACAAACGATCACACCAGAAACAAGCCAGCATTGCGATTGTCAGCACCACACCAGCCCACACCCAGAATCCAGCAGTAAGACCACCAACCAGGCCAATGGGAGAAAAGAGCAGATAGGACAGGACAATTGCGGCAAACAATATGATCGCCGTTGGCCTGGCAAAGCGCCAAGGTGTCATATCGACAACACTGCGATTGGGATACTGCCAGGCTTTTGCCGGATAAAGCGAACCCAGTAACAACATAATCGACACTTCTATAACAAACAGAATGGCGTAGATGTGAATGAAGCTGAATTTCAGGTCAAACACAAACTGCAGCAATCCGTAAGCCACAAGATGAAACACAACAACCACTTTGGCAGCTATTGCGGGTACCTGCCTGGTAAACAATCCAACCAACACCAGCGTAATTACAGGAATATTATAGAAACCGGTGAACACACGAATAACCTGCCACAGTCCGTCCGGCGCGTATTGCAGCAATGGCGCTGCAGCAAAGGAGAACAGCGCAATAACTACACTGGCTACTTTAGCAATACGAATCAGTTGCGCATCACTATAGTGCCTTTTCCTGAGCGGTTGATAGATATCCAGACAAAACAAAGTTGCAGCGCTGTTTAACAGCGAATTAAAGGAACTGAAGACCGCGCCAAGCAACACCGCCAGAAAGAATCCGCCCAGATAAACCGGCAGGACATCCGCTACCAGAGCCGGATAGGCCAGATCAATTGTTTTCAGTTCACCGGCGTAGAGGTGATAAGCAATGATGCCCGGCAACATCATGAAGTAAGGTACCAGCAACTTGAAAAAGCCTGTAAAAAGCACACCTTTCTGGCCCTGGGCCAAATTTTGCGCCCCTAACGTGCGCTGAATAACATATTGGTTGGTGCCCCAATAGAACAGATTTGCCAGAATCATACCGGTAAACAAGGTTCCGAATGGTACGGGATCTTCGTTACCGCCCACGGCATTGAGTTTTTCGGTATCCACAGTCAGCACTGTTTCCAGGCCCGCCATAGCGCTGCCATCGCCTAAGGCAATCAGGCCGAATACCGGTACCAGGGTGCCTACGATAAGTAGACCAATACCGTTGATGGTGTCAGAAACCGCAACCGCTCGCAGCCCGCCAAACACGGCATAACAGGCACCTACCACTCCAATCACGCCGATGGTTAACAATAGTGCAGTTTCAAAACCAACGTTTAAAAGTGTAGGGACATCAAACAGCCGCAGAACGGCCAGGGACCCTGAATAAAGAATCGAAGGAATGGTAATCAGGCCGTAACCCAGCAGGAACAGCAGCGCAGACAGTCGCCTGACGCCGGGATCGAATCGATCTTCGAGAAACTGCGGCAATGTCGTAAACGCACCACTGAGATACCTCGGCAGAAACACCAGGGCCATGACAATAATGGCAACCCCGGCAGTGACCTCCCAGGCCATTGCCGTCATATTGAATCCGTACGCAGAACCATTCAGACCAATCAATTGCTCGGCAGACAGATTGGTCAACAGCAGAGAGCCGGCGATAAATGTACCCGTTAAGCCTC
Source organism: Gammaproteobacteria bacterium (assembly GCA_048571035.1). GTDB lineage: Bacteria > Pseudomonadota > Gammaproteobacteria > Pseudomonadales > Azotimanducaceae > UBA4421. Next base: position 3,954,353 of record CP121329.1, on the reverse strand, counting down.
GCCCGGCAAGAAAATAGCCGTCTCGCGTAGAGACTTCACCGCGGGTTTTCAGATACGAGATCCACGCAACCAACCCCATGAACAGCAGACATGTCGACAAGGTAAACAACACGCCTTGCATCAGTGCTTAGCCTGGCAACTACAGGAAGTGATATACAAAATGCGCATGGCCTGCCCTTTTCCCCAATGCCTTTTTCGGTTTCCCAGAGGCATTCTACTATCGCTTTTGCCATACTGCGCGCCTGGTGTTTCAGGAAACAGAACATGGCGTCAACTGCAGCAGGCATTAAGAGTAAACATAATCAGGCCCGTGCGTTAGTTGCGCAAATGACCCTGCAGGAAAAAGCGAGTTTATGCTCGGGGAAAAACTTCTGGTTCCTGGAAGGGGTAGAGAGATTAAACCTGCCATCTGTCATGGTCACCGATGGACCACATGGTTTGCGTAAGCAGAATCGCCAGGCTGACCATGTAGGTCTTAACAAGAGTGTCCCCGCAACCTGTTTCCCAACCGCATCTGCGCTGGCGTCATCCTGGGATCTGGAATTACTGGAACGAGTCGGCGTAGCGCTGGGAGAGCAGTGTGTGGCGGAAGATGTTGCTGTGCTGCTCGGGCCAGGGTTAAATATCAAACGGCACCCATTATGCGGTCGGAATTTCGAATATTTCTCGGAAGATCCCCTTCTTAGCGGGAAGTTCGCAGCCGCCTTGGTCAACGGCGTACAGTCCCAGGGTGTCGGCACCAGCATCAAACATTTTGCTGTCAACAATCAGGAACACGCACGTATGTTCATCGACGCCATTGTAGATGAGCGTACCCTGAGGGAGATCTATCTGCGCGGCTTCGAGATCGCCGTCCGGGAGTCTCAACCATGGACAGTGATGTGTGCTTACAATCGGGTGAATGGCGAATACTGCAGCGAACACAACTGGCTGCTGAACAACGTGTTACGTGACGACTGGGGATTCGAAGGCCTCGTTGTCACTGATTGGGGTGCAACCAACGATCGTGTTAAAGGGGTGGACTCAGGCCTGGATCTCGAGATGCCAGGCAGCGGCGGTATCAACGACACGTTAATACTCGAAGCCATAAACAACGGCTACTTAGCCGAAGCTGCGCTTGATCGCGCAGTTGAAAGGAATGTTGCGTTGTCTTTGTTAGGACAGGATGTCCATGACAACAGATTAACGGCAGACCACCCAAGCCACCATCATCTTGCCCAGCAGGCCGCGGAACAAAGCGCGGTGTTACTGAAGAATGACGACAAACTCCTGCCGTTAAACACAGCGGCAACCGTTGCCATCATAGGTGCTTTTGCTAAACGCCCGCGTTATCAGGGTACCGGCAGTTCTCAGGTGAACCCTACTCAGCTGGACAATGCCTGGGATGCGATCAGTGCAATTCTCCCCGCCGAACAGCTGCACTATGCGCCAGGGTACGATCCGAAAACCAGCGTCGACGATTTTCGACTGATTGATGAAGCTGTTGCCTGCGCGCGTGAAGCCGACACTGTAGTTCTGTTTGCGGGCTTGCCGACCATATTCGAATCAGAAGGGTTTGATCGCTCACATATGGATCTGCCCGGGCAGCACAACAAACTGATTTCAGCTGTGTGCGCAGCTAACCCCAATACCGTAGTTGTGCTGTCAAACGGCTCACCCGTCAGAATACCCTGGATTAGGGAGCCTAAAGCCATTCTGGAAGCTTACCTCTCAGGCCAGGCAGGTGGCGGCGCGGTGGCCAACCTGCTGTTTGGTATTGCCAACCCCAGCGGCAAACTGGCGGAAACTTTTGCACTTGCGCAGACGGACTTACCCGCTGATAAAAACTTCCCTGGCAAAAATCGGCAGGTGCAGTACCGGGAAGGACCGTACATCGGCTATCGATATTTTGACAGCGCGGACAAACCGGTTCTGTTTCCTTTTGGACATGGCCTGAGCTACACCCAATTCAGTTACGCTGAACCCCAGCCTTCCAGCGCAGAATTTGCACAGGGTGAAACACTATCTATCAGCGTGGATATTACCAATACCGGCGCTCACGCTGGTGCGGAAGTGGTGCAGCTTTACGTTAAAGCTCTGCGTTCGGCTGTCTACCGGCCCAGCCATGAGCTGAAAGCCTTTGCGAAAATCCACCTGGCAGCGGGTGCAACTGGCACCGTTAACCTGAGACTGGACGATACAAGTTTCAGATTTTTTGATCAGGGACATCGCGACTGGGTGGTTGAACCCGGCGAATACGAACTGCAGATTGGCGCCTCCAGCCGGGATATACGACAGGTACTCAACCTTCAGGTGAATTCCACACAACAGCCTAGCAAGGTTGCAAAAGACATAGGTGGTCCGTTAGCGGACAACGTTTTCAACGTCAGCGACTATACGTTTGCAAAGATGTTAAACAAACCTGTCCCGGAACCTGAGTCCAGCCGACCATTTCACGATAACTCATCCCTTCAGGAGGTAGGTGAAACCTGGCTGGGCGCCAGATTTAAAGCAAAGGTTGCGGCTGGTTTCAAAGCCAACATGGGTGGTAACAGCAATGACGAAACCCTCAACAAAATGTTTGAGGAGATGGCCAACAATATGCCGATGCGTGGGCTCGCATTGTTCAGTGGCGGCAGAACAAGCATGGACGACATCAGGCTGATGCTGGCGCTACTCAATCACCGCTATCTGCAAGCCTTTAAGCTTTGGTGGAAAATTCGCCAGGCCAGTTAGTGTGCATAACCGCCCAGGTTTTTCTTCAGCGCTCCGAGCAACCTGGTAGTCAGGCCACAGAACAGGGTGAACTCTGCATCATGGCGGGCCAGTGGGTCTTCATCATCAAGGTCATCTAGCTCTTCAATCCCTTCAAGACGGATTTTCCTGACCACCAGCTCCTGATCCAACGTGCAGCGCAGCAGACTGTCAAAAGCGATACCCAGACGATCGATAGACAGGCCCGCTTTGACATGCGCACGGATGCTGCTGTCAGCCAGATCCATATCCAACCAGTTCACCGTAGACTTTGTATCACTTAAATCTTTCATGCGGCACTCGCGCCCGAGTGCAAACTGATCCGGACCGGAGCCCAGAAAAATATTTGTCATCAGCGTATGGCCAGGCTGTTTGTACTCAAGCGGCACCGCCTGCAGACTACCCAGCGCACTACGCAGCGAGTCCAACATGCGTTCCGCATTGGTCGCTGACGGTGTTGCAACGGCAAGTATTTTGTCGCTGCGAATATAGAACGCGGCGATACGATCAGACTTCAGCAACGCTTTAGGCAGAAGCTCGCCATAAACCTCTTCTTTCAGCTCGCGCTTTTCTTTGCGCGAAGGCTCTCGACCCGTACGACCCGCAAAGCTGGCTACGCGCTCAACCAACGCCTCTTTCACGGCTGCCTGGGGAAGCACCCTGCTCTGCAGTCGCAGCTGGAAAAGGTCTGCACCCGCCAGCCGACGTGCCAGCAGATCACCGGCATTCTCGACCGGTGGCTCAAACCCCATGCTGCGCTCGCTGAAGGCTGAGCAGGGTTTAAAGGCAGCGTTTTCTAACTGCCCAGACAATTCGTCTTCCGTTTCCGGCCAGTCGCTGTGTATTCGGTAAAAGCGCAGATTTTTGATCATAACGTCCTTATTTTGATGGCGTGCGGGGGGCGCGGATTGTAACGTTAGGCTCGGAGGTATCTCAATGACCAAGAACATTATCGCAGTGATCGCAGCGCCGTTAATCTGGGGATTGATCATGCTGCCGGGCAACCAGATTATTTTTCAGTTTTTTCCAGAGGCTCTGGAAGGCCAGTTGTCCAGCGCCTACCTGTTCAGCGCGCTGATCGCATCGTTTTTCTACAGCGCCATTGCAGGTGCAGGGGCCGCAGCAATTGCCAAACCCGAGTTTGAGCAGATAGGTATGGCAGCTGGCATTGCCGTGCTGGCCGTAGGTGCGTTGGTGCAATGGGCTTACTGGGATCTGTTCCCTCAGTGGTACCACATGGCCTTCCTGTTCTGGCTGATACCCCTGTGTATGGTCGGCGCCAACGTCGTACGGGGCCGACGATTGGTCAAAATGGGACAATAAACCTCTTTTATAGCTATTTTTGCCTGTTTTCGGGTAAATAGTTCGTATTATTTCAGCTCCATGACTATATTTTGTCCATGGAGCCTGAATTCGACAAAACTTTCCTCGATTATCTAAGCAGCACCACGGGTTTGCCGAGAACCGTGTGCACGCGCCTGGCACTGGATGTGCTGAATGAATACAGCGAGACCCTCGATGGGTTTGTCAAACGGCGACACTCAGACCTGAAGGCCACCACTGACCTGAAGAACGAACAGATCTACGAGCAGATAGTTGCTGAAATCCCAACGCGTCGTTTTGCAGTCGACCACCTCAGCACGCGGCAGATCCGCCGCCTTATTTACGGCTAACCCCGAACCGGAGAGACTTTTATGTGCGGCATCGTTGGATATGTTGGCAGCAAACACGCCATGCCTGTTTTGCTTGAAGGGCTCGGGCGACTGGAATATCGAGGCTATGACTCAGCCGGCATTGCCCTGCAGCGAAAGGGTAAGTTCGACCTTTATAAAAAAGCCGGGCGCCTTGAAGCCTTACGCAGCACCCTGCCCAAACGCAACGCTGCTAACTGCGGTATCGGCCACACGCGCTGGGCTACCCATGGAGAACCCAGCGACTTAAACGCCCACCCACACGTCGAGAGCTCTGGCGCAGTAACCATTGTGCACAATGGCATCATTGAAAATGCCGGTGCGTTGCGCACCTTTCTAAGCGAGCGCGGGCATAAATTTGCTTCAGATACAGACACGGAAGTTCTGGCCGCCCTCATTGCAGATGAGTTTCTACTGGATACCGACCTGACCGCCTCTATTCGTCGCGCAGTGAGCCGGGTTGCCGGCACCTATGGCATTGTTGTTATGCACAAAGATGTACCCGGCATGATGGTTGCTGCACGCAACGGCAGCCCGGTTGTCATCGGCGTAGGCGAAAACGAAATGTTCGTCGCTTCGGATATTGCCGCAATTGCACCTTTTACCCGCCAGATCATTTACCTGGAAGACCGGGAAATTGCCACGCTTACAGCGAAACATCACCAGATACAGGATTTTCAAGCTACTGTAACAAATCGTCCAACGTCAAAAATAGAATTCGAAACAACCCTTGCATCAAAAGGTGAACATGAACATTTCACCCTGAAAGAAATCGTAGAACAGCCCGATGCAATCCGACGAACCTTGAGCGGACGGCTTGATGAGCGATTCAACACCGCACACTTCGGCGGCCTCAACCTGGATGCCAAAGACCTGATGGCATTCAGGCGCATAAAAATTCTCGGCTGTGGCAGCGCGTACATTTCAGGCTCTATCGGGGCGAGCATGATTGAGCGGCTGGCACGCATCCCCACCGATGCAGAATCTGCGGCAGAATTCCGCTATCGCAACCCGATCATTGACCCACAAACTCTTTACCTGGCCGTTAGTCAGTCAGGAGAAACCTACGACACCCTCACCGCGGTCCAGGAGATTCAGCGCAAAGGAGGGACTGTGCTCGGCATCGTCAACGTTGTTGGTTCAAGCATTGCCCGTCAGTGTGGTGCCGGCATGTATCTGCACGCAGGTCCCGAAATAGCCGTTGTGTCGACCAAGACATTCGCCTGTACGTTAACCGCTTTTGCGCTGTTGGCGCTATACATCGGCCGTATGCGTGATGTTTCCCCTGCAGAAGGCGCTAACGTTATCCACGCACTTACCGCACTACCCGAGCAGATTCAGAGCCTTGTTGAGCGCAGCGATGAATTCAAACAGATAGCGATAAAATATGCTCAGTATCACCGCGCCTACTTTATCGGCAGATGTGAAGGACTTGGCTTAGCTAGAGAGGGTGCACTGAAACTCAAAGAAGTTTCTTATATTCACGCAGAGGCTTATCCGGCCTCTGAGCTGAAACATGGGCCTCTGGCACTGATCGACGAACAAACGCCGACATTTGCCATCGTGCCGGATGACGACCTGCTGGCGAAAAACCTATCGACGCTGGCAGAAATAAAAACCCGTAAAGGGCCGGTTGTGGCCATTGGGCAATCCGAAGTACTCGCAGCAGAGGTTGATGACTGTATCCAGGTGCCCCGCAGCCACCCGCTAACAGATCCTATTCTGTTGTTGATACCACTTCAGTTTATAGCCTACTACACCGCGCTGGCGCGAGGATGTGATGTAGATCAGCCAAGAAATCTGGCGAAGAGCGTAACGGTAGAGTAATACTGTCAGGATCATTTTCCGGCATAGAAGGGACATTGCAGGATCCGAAATTAACTTTTTAGCCCCTGCAACAGCGTGAGTGTCGCCTGGTACTCGCTACGTAATTTCTCGTTCAATATAAGAACGCTCGTTTGCCAGGATTCCCAACTATGGAACCACTTCAGAAGGCCGTTATCGGTGCAGGCTTCCTCAATGCTGACACCCAAAGCCAATGCATAACGAGGGACTTCATACTCAATGCCGAGCCATCGTGTCCTGAACCTTTCGGCTGGTTGTATGGCTAGCGTTGACAAATCTGCTGGCCAAACCTTGAAGGCGACGGGTTCGAAGCGGTCAGATGTAGTTGACGCCAATTCCTGATAGAAGCGTAAGTCTGAAAACCGCTTTCGAACTCGCTCGGATTGCTCTGATAGAAGCGCAGGATTTGTCGTCAATTCAATGACAGCTGCGGCGCGCGTTTGAACACTGCGCGTCCCGCGGATTTCGACCATAGCAGCATTGATTTTCTGAACTGCATCAGCTTCTTCAGAGCAACTCAGTAACGCATCAAAGCCCGCGCGCGCAATGGATAGAGAAGAACCTATTGCTTTAGCCTCTGAATCGATGAACGCGATATTGTCCGAGATCTCTGCCTCAGCTCGATCTAGAGCCTGCAGATAGTCCAGCTTAGATGCCCGCCCTTCATTCCAGTTCGCGACTTGAATACCAATGAACACACCGATCACCACAATAAAAAAGTCAATCCCGACCGCGAACCAGTTTTGATCCTTCACGTGCTGTGTGATGCGACGCAGGATCATAGGTCACCCCCGGTTGGAATCGCGGTCTCCAGGTACGGCATATCGAAGGGCACAAAACAGTCTCCGTATCGTTCCACCCGCTCTGCCGTGTAGGTTGGCATATATTCCGCAAACTCATCGTAATAAGCTTGATCAGGTTGAGGAGCAGCAGCCTCGATTTGTGGCAAAGTCTGCCGCGCCAGGCGTTCCCGCAACCCGCTTTGTTGATCGTGAAAATGCAGAAGTTCCAGGTATCGCGAGCGATTGGCCGGACTAATCTCGCGAGGCATTGCCAGAATTTTCAATCGTGATTGAGCGTCGAAAATATCATCCTGTCTGTCGAGCATCAGATTGGTGCCCCTGAATATGCTGTCGAGTGCGCGACGCCGATCCGCATTCATCGCCGAGAGCGTCCCATTGTTTAGTTCAGCCTCCCAGACATGCGACCCCCAGAATCTATAGGGCGTTGGTAGAACTTCAGGCAATTGAGTTTGGAATGCACCGGGATGAGGAGGCCAAGGCAATCCTGGCCACTGTTCGTCTTCGTTTTGTAGCATCTCCGACAATATTCGTGTTCGTGCCTTGCGGCATGGAGCAATGGCAAGAACTTCTTTAACACTGAAAAGATTGGTAAACAGATCAGCATTAAATGCGATTTCTGCACTCTTCAAATCCGCTCGCTGCTGACCGTCACGCATCCACTGCTCAGCCATCAACGCAAATAACACACCGGCAACCACGATCACGAAATCCAGCCCGACTGCGAACCAGTTTTGTTCTTTGACGTGTTTTGTAAAACGACGCAGCAGCATCCTCGTCCCTCAGTAACTTCGCCGACGAGCATGGAACAAAGATGAGTTATTGCAAAGCATTTTATAAAGAGACAGTGGAAGGCCAGGTGTGTGAGCGGCAATCGAGTGGCATCAACGTCCCCTCTTTTGTTTTAAGTAGCCGGTCAGAGTTATCGGTATTGTGACTTAAAGAGCCTGGCGCGCAATAGCACAAGAAAGCGACTGTTAGCGTCGCCTCGCAGGTGCGCTTCGCATTCCCGAAGGACGGGACAACTGCCGTGTAGTACCTCGCTGCCTGGATTGGTTGGCGCGATTAAAAGAGCTGCGATCAAAATCACGCCTCTGGGCAGAAGAAGGTACGCGTTCGCGGCTCTGCGCAGGACTGCTGCTGGGAAAAGATCGGTCTGGTTGCCACTGGCCGTTGCTGCGCGTTTCCCAGGAATTGTTGTTGCGCCGCGCAATGTTGCCGTTCTTATCTGCAAACACATTGTTTGGACGTGTTGTTGCCGGCCGTGCCTGTTTTAACTTGTTCTGCGTCAAAGAGCGGTCTGCATTACGCGTTCTATTACCCTCTCGATTGTAGATATTGCTTCGCGACCGATCAAATTTGATGTTGTTGTTCGCTTGCAGGTTGTTCTTTATTTTCGTCCGGTTTCCTATATTGATGTTATTGCCAATATTGATGTCACCGGTATTGATGATTGTATTACCACCACGGTAGCCGCCGCCATAATAGCCGCCACAACAACGCCCGGGATAATAGCCGCCTCCGTAGCCGCCACCCCAACTGACACCCATTCTGAAGAACCCGTTTGACCAGCTGACCCCAACGTTCCACCCGGTCCAGGGATTGTAGCCAACATGCATGCCCCATGTAGGGGGGCGCGGATAGTAATAACGACCATAATAAGGGGGGTAATACCAACCGGTGCCATAAACCGGAACCCCGTAGTATGGGTACGACCACATGTATCCAGGGGTATACCCTACATAGACCACCTGTGGGGTCGACTGATAGATGTGCACGTGAGTGGTGTTATAAACCGGCGAGCTTGGCGGAATCTGCTGGATTTCATCACTTGGAATCTTGTCTGATACCGCCCATGGGCCGGTTGCACTGTTTGAATCAAACCAAACACCGTTGTCTACCGCGTAATAGCGGCCATCAATCCGTAAAACCTGGGATGCAGTATTGATTGCATAACTGACTTCAGTTCCGCTGATTTTTTCGAACTCAGGTTGACCATCATATTCAACTGTTAAGCTGGCTTTACTGCGCTCAATCGCTGCGGTTTCAGGAATCTGCGCATCCAGGATGGCATCGTTTGCTTCTTCTGTTCCTGCCACTGACACACGTAAACCACCAATGTCAGACTCCGGCGGTATCTGCGCGAAGCTTTGCGGAAGTTCATCGGCGCGCACGAATGTCCAAGGACCGCTTTGGGATCTACTTCGATACCAGCGGCCGGACAACAGCAGATACATGTTGTTGGTTGACAGTTCACGCAACCAGGGCGTTTCTGTGTTCTTCACATACAATAAGTCACCCCCAGGCAAAGACAGCCACTCGGGTTTGCCGCTGGTAACCACCAGTTCGGTCGGCTTGTCTGCAGCGATTATCCCGGGCGCTTTGTCCGGCGCTGCAGCCACGTCCTGTGCTGCTTCAGCGAGCATCTGTTCAAGGCCTTTTGGTGGAGAGTCCGTTTGCAGCCAGGGGCCCAAAGCCGATTTTGCGGTGTACCAGAACTTACCGCTGCTCAAATAGTGATCTTTGCCGCCTTGTTTACGCACAACAGCAAAAGGTGTGTTGAGTACACGCTCATAAGGGCTGTTTTCAATCTCCGCGTATCGTGGCTCACCGTCATACATGAGCAGCACCGCAAGCTCCTCAGAAAACAGGATCGCAGGTGGGTCGTTTTTGAGATTCTCAAGACTCTGCTGCACAATCTCAGCGTTGGCGAGGCTTGCAGAAAGCCTTTCGGTCGAAATCTCAAAACCATTCTGCGGCAGCGCAGCCTCAACTACTGTTGTGAAGCGCTGCTCATTGGCATCGTTAGATTCAGGCCAGCGAACATCGGTTATTTTCAGGTCTCGAATGGTTGCGATACCTGCGTCGGTATCATTGTCGATTTTCGCCTCAAACCAGAAGGCACCAAATATTGGCTCCTCACGATCTTTGAGTTCCAGCGACATGGCTGCACGCCCTTTCAGCGTATTACCCTGCAGACTCTCAGGTTGAGGCTGATAAACAACAATAGTGCCTTCGTCTGCAATAACTTCCTGGGGCCAATCCATAGCGATGGCGGAGGCACAAGTGATTACCAGACCCCATGCAACAACAACTCTGAATAAACTAACTACTGATGCCATGTTTTGTCGCTCTTCTTAACGTAGGGCTATGATATATCAGGAGCAGCCTTGAGCGGCGGCTATTTCTTTAAACCTATGAGCCTTCTATTACCTCAGCGCTTCGCCAGCGAGCGTTCCGCGTGCTCCACCAGATCAGGAAAAGGAGAATGACCTGCACCACCAGTCTGATGGACAGGAACGCAGGCTCAACCTCTGGAAACAAATCAGGGTTCAACCACATATGTATATTTGCGGGGGTCACTGCCAGAGTCAGTGCAATCAGCAGGTTACCAGCCAGTTGCCTGGTTACTGCAAACAATAACATCGCTGCAAACAGGATTTCCAACGCCCCGCTAAGGTAGACGACACCCAGGTGCCACGGCACATAAGGCGGCACAATAGCGACAAAAAAGTCCGGGTTCGTAAAATGGCTGATGCCACCGAACATAAACCAGACAAAAACGATGGCCAGAGCTGCATAGCTTGCAATTTTTTTCATAGCCGATCCTAGCGGACGGTGCGATATGTTATCAAGCCGAACAGGAAGCAGGGACCTCACCTGATCTATCGCCGCCAGAGACACTGACAATCGCTGATTTACAACCATCTATGCACGTATAATAATGGTCTTCATTATTTGCTCGAACACGGATCAGGAAAGATTTATGTCGCAGAACAAACCTCTCAAATTCAAAGGTGTGCCTGGTTCACCCTATACCCGAAAAATGCTGGCCTACCTGCGCTTTCGTCACATTCCCTACGAACTGCTGATTGGTGATCAGGATGCGGCGCTCGGTCTTCCCGAGGCTAAAGTTGGACTGCTGCCAACCTTTTACCTGCCTGACGCAGAGGGAGAGTTACAGGCCGTGGTTGATTCAACGCCGTTGATCCGACGTTTTGAAGCTGAGTTCAGCGGGCGTGCTGCGCTGCCTGCCAACCCGGTTTTGAACTTTCTGAACTACCTCATAGAAGACTACGCAGACGAATGGCTGACCAAGGCTATGTTCCACTATCGTTGGTATTACGAGGCAGACATCGATCTGGCAGGCACGATTCTGCCTCACTGGAGCAATATTCAGGCACCCGCTGAGAAACTGCAGAAACTCAAGGCTCAGTTTTCCGAACGACAGATCTCGCGCCTTTATGTAGTAGGTTCTAACGACACTACAGCACCTGTTATTGAAGCCAGCTACAAACGCTTTCTCAGCATTATGGATGTCCTGATCGAAAAGCAGAAATTTGTACTAGGCAGTCGCCCCTCTTCGGCAGATTTCGGTTTGTATGCGCAACTGACACAGCTGGCCAAGTTCGACCCCACACCCGCCGCAGTATGTCTGGCTTCTGCACCCAGAGTATCTGCGTGGACCGATCTGGTAGATGACCTGAGCGGTCAACCAGCGGCAGATGACGGTTGGATGTCCTTGGATGACGTACCCACGGTATTAGGTGATTTGCTGGCTGAAATCGGCCGCACTTATGCACCTGCATTACTCGCCAACGCGGCAGCACTGCAAGCAGGACAAGAGCAAATGGAGACCAGCATAGACGGCCAGCCGTGGACTCAACCCACTTTTCCCTACCAGGCGAAATGTCTGCAATGGATCAATGCTGAGTATCAGCAATTGAACACCAGCGCAAAATCCCAAGTGGATGACATACTGGCCGGTTCCGGTTGCGACACCATTATTTTCCAGGACCTGGCATGAAGAAGATACTGATCGCAATACTCGTTATTGCACTGTTAGCTGGCGCCGCTCTTAGCTTTATATTAAGCACTGCTACCGGACAGGACGCATTTTTCAAGCGCGCTGCAACAGCGGCTATGAGCCAGACTGCTGACGAGTTCGACGGCATGCGGGTTGTGGTATGCGGAAGCGCTTCTCCGCTGGGTAACGACCCCAACCGGGCACAGGCTTGTATTGCTGTTGTCACACCAGAACACCTCTTTCTGTTTGATGTTGGCGCACGATCACCCACGCGCATCGCACAGGCACGCTTGCCTCTGGGCCGAATAACCGGGGTCTTTCTCACGCACTATCATTCAGATCACATCGCCGCCCTGCCCGATATCAATTTAACATCGTGGGTGCAGGCTCGACCTGGACTACTACAGGTCTATGGACCCACCGGTGTCGAAACTGTAGTTGCTGGGTTTAATACAGCCTACGAACTTGACCGCAGCTATCGAACTGCGCATCACGGTAGCGACATGCTGGCACCGGAGCGCGGATTCATGCAGGCGAATACAATCAGTACAGACGGTGTAGTGTGGCAGGACGACAAGCTGACCATCACCTCGTTTACTGTCGAACATCCCCCCATTGAACCAGCCGTTGGCTACCGCGTGGACTACCGCGGACGATCAGTGGTGATCTCTGGTGATACCAATGCAGCAGAGTCTCTCTTTGCAGCAGCTAAAGATGCCGACCTGCTGTTTCACGACGCGCTGTCACGCACCTTACTGGATCCTATGATTGAGACCGCTGACGAAATTGGCGTTCCACGCATGCCCACCATCATGCGGGACGTTATTGAATATCACGCGGACGCCACCACCCTGCCATCGCGATCAACCGCAGCAGGTATCAAACAACTGGTGTTCTATCACATGGTGCCGGTACCTATGAACTCGCTGGCAGCAAACATGTTCCTGCGGGATCTGCCTGATAGCATCATTCTCGCTGAAGACCTACACACGTTTGATCTGCCGCCTGATTCTACCGACATCATCATTCATGAACCTTAAGACCAGAATCCGTTCTATATTTGCAACACACTTTGCAAAAGCAGAGCAACTTGAGAAACAACGCACAAAAGCGCGCAAACATCGTGAAAAACAGGGTGATCCGCCAACCGTCTACTATTTTCACCAGGTAGACGATCCGTATAGTCATCTGGCTGTACAGAAACTGGATCTGCTCAAAGCGCGTTATAAACTGAAGTTCCAACCTTACCTGGTATCGAAACCCGAAACCGTCTACCAGGGCAGCGCCGCGCACTTTGACAAGTGGGCGCTGCGCGATGCGCTGAGTGTCGCGGCGGACTACAGAACGGTTTTCTCGCCCACAATCGACACTCTATCTGCCAACGCCGTGGCAAGAGCCAACCAGGTACTCGCTGCACACCTCATGCAAGACAACTTTGCGCAAGTTGCTACAACGGTCGGCAATGCGTTGTGGAACGAGGCGCCCATCGACACATCTGACAACTCAACCCTGACTTCCGGTGAGGGTGAAAGCGCCGTCCGCGAAGGCAATGAAAAACGCAGCGCACTTGGCCACTATCAGGGTGCAATGTTCTACTTTGACGGTGAGTGGTTCTGGGGTATCGACCGCATCCGCTCGTTAGAGCAACGACTGATGCAGGAAGGCTTTGATCAACAATCCGGTCCGCTATGCGTGCCTGAGCCTACCGCGGAGGAGGTCCACGGCAAAAACCCGGATGGCATTCTGCTCGAATACTTTCCTTCCTTGCGCAGCCCCTACACTGCAATCGGACACAAACGCGTGCTGGATCTTGTTAAAAACAGCGGTGTAAGTGTGGAAGTACGCCCGGTAATGCCCATGTTGATGCGCGGTATACCCGCCCCACGAGCCAAGCAGCGTTACATCATCACCGATGCCGCGCGAGAAGGCCGCGAACATGGCGCTCCACTCGGGCGTATTGTCGACCCTTTCGGAGAACCGGTAAAACGCGCTTTCGCTCTGTTCCCCGCTGCCAACGCCATAGGCCTGGGCATGGAGTTTGTTACCGCCTACCTCAATGCGGCGTGGGTTGAAGGCATCGATGTAACAAACGAAAGCGGCCTCAAACAGGTCGCCAGAAATGCAGGTTTAGATTGGCAGGAATTAATCCGGAATTCCCAAGGTGACGACTGGCAGGCTATATTAGAAGACAACTTGCAGGTATTAACCCAGGAGAACCTCTGGGGTGTGCCCAGTTTCAGGGTGTCAGGCGGAAACATCGCTGAGCCCTACGCCTGCTGGGGACAGGACCGCATCTGGCGCGTCGCCAACGAGATTATAAAGAGAGCATAGTGGAGAAAACGTTAGACAACCGTCGCGCGCGCGGCGAATCAACCAAGCTTGCACTCATGCGTGCGGCGGAAAAGCTGATCGCAACCCGTGGCGTTGAGAACGTTTCGATCAGAGAAATTGTCGTCGCGGCAGGACAGAAAAACGAGTCCGCCCTGCAGTATCACTTCAAAAATCTACGTGGTCTGCTGCAAGCCATCCGTACCGAGCGATCTGAAATGGTTCAGGCGAGGCGTGCAGAATTACTGGAGGCGCTGCTCACGGAAACGGGCAAGCCTTCACTGCAGCAACTCTGCGGGCTTATGGTTGAACCTACTTTCCAGCTGGCGCGCGGGGACGTCGATTTTCGTCGCTACATCAAAGCATTCGGACACGAATTAGCACTGGTCGAAACCTCTCCGTTAAAGGCAGTCTCTTCCACAGGCGGTGGCGGGGAAAGCGGTCTGCAGATGGGCCGATTGTTACGAGAGGCGCTCCCGCATCTCGACGAAGAAGATTACCGCCGCCGCATGGAAGCAGCCATTATGCTCTGCGCTGCGTCAATGTATCACCACGCCAGGCAGAGAAACGCCTTTCGAGGCCACCACTCCGAACTGTTCCTGCACAGTTTGTTAGACGCGTTGTTTGGTTTACTCGGCGCCCCCGTCTCGCCCGAAACCCTGGCACTGAAACGAGGCTCCTGAAACCGTCTTTTAGTTGCTCCAGTAAATATAGGTGTCCGTTTGCGGATCCATTTCCTGACGCAAGTGTTTGTCCACGTTGATTGGCATGGTGGCAACAGAGTCCCATAGGGGCGGCACCATCTCAGCATTGTGCTGCGCAAGCAACGCCATCATTTCCTCAACCTGACCAGGATGCTGACCGGCTACATTAGTGGTCTCGCCTGGATCACGCGCCAGGTCAAACAGCCAGATTTTTCCAACTAAAGGGTCGACTGCCAGCTTCCAGTCATTATGTCGCACCGTTCGATAATCGCCCGCGCGCCAGAACAGAGTTTCATGCGGCTTAGAAATATTGTTATCACCACGCGAATACGGTAGCAGACTGACGCCGTCAATCTTATGATCAACCTTCGCACCTGCTGCATCTGCCGCCGTGGCATAAATATCAAAATGGTGGACCGGTGCTTCATAAGTTTGTCCCGCAGGAATACTGGCAGGCCACTTTATAAAGAGGGGGACACGTATGCCGCCTTCAAAATTGGTGATTTTCCAACCACGAAAGGGTTTGTTCAGATCTGCAATGCCGACATAGCCCGCGCCGCCATTATCCGAGGTGAACATAACAATGGTGTTTTCATCCAGACCATTGTCTTCCAGAGCCTGCAAAACGCGTCCGACGCCACGATCCAGGCCACGGATCATACCGGCATAAACCCGTTCAGTGTGATCTTCTATGTGGGAGAGCGCATCATAATCCTCTTTCGCAGCCTGCAGCGGTGTATGCGGTGCCCAATGGGCAAGGTAGAGAAAAAAAGGCCGATTACGGTTATTTTCAATTACCTTAACCGCCTCGTCTGTATAGTAATCCGTTAAATACCCACCGGGCTCAAACGCAGCACTACCGTTGTAACTCGCAGCGTATTTCATGCCTGCCCACAAAAACCGGTCGATCGGATCGTATGGAAGCCTGGAGTTGACCACACCAGGGTCGTCTTCTTCAGCGTACAGACCGGATTGCATCAAAAGACTCTGATCAAATCCCTGGTCGTGGGCTGCGCTACCGTTTTCCCTACCCAGATGCCATTTACCGATATGGGCGGTGTAATAACCCTGTTCTTTCAACAATTCGGCAATGGTGACTTCACTGGCTGGAAGTCCCATCTGTTCATACGGGATAGTGCGCGGGTTTTTGGCGGGAATAGACTCTGGCCCTGTGTCGCTGCGCATCATACGCAGAGCAGTCGTCATGCCTGCCGGTGTCGGCGTAAACTCAAACCCAAAACGCGAACCGTATCTACCGGTCATCATCATTGCGCGTGACGGCGCACAGGTCCCCTGACCTGCGTAACTGCTCACGAAGTTGATGCCCGCCTGGGCGATGGCGTCAATACTCGGCGTGGGGACTGTACCACCGGCCACGCCGCCGCCGTTGAAGGTCAGATCGTTCCAGCCTAGATCATCAGCCACAATAAGCACGATGTTAGGTTTGCTGTTTTCACTGCGTGGCGCGGCGGGACCACTTTGCCAATCTACCTGCTGATGCAGTCCAACCGGTGTGTTGCGGTCCGACATGACAGAGATTCCCGCCAGCATGATTTCGACCCGGAAAGCATAGACAGCCAGTGCCAGAGATCCAAAACAAAGTACAGTGATAAGAATTCGTTTACCGGTCATGATTTTTTTGCCCCCAGCTTGTCAGCCGGCTCTATTGATTTGCAGCCTGCTTAACATATAATGCCTTACATTAAATCGCCTGGCCACCAGATTCATGGAAATTCTACGCACGCCTGACGAACGTTTTGAAGGACTGGCGGATTACCCGTTTGCACCTCGTTACACGACCATCAAGACCCACGACGGCAGCGACCTGCGTATTCACCACCTTGATGAAGGTCCAGCCGACGGTCCACTTGTGTTGTGCATGCATGGCCAACCGGTCTGGAGCTATCTGTACCGACACGTAATCCCCCATCTGACTACAGCTGGCATGCGTGTCATCGCCCCTGATCTGGTCGGCTATGGAAAGTCCGATAAACCTGCCGCGCGGGAAGATTACAGTTACGAGCGTCAGGTTGAGTGGATGGGGCAGTGGCTGGAAGCCAACAACTTTTCCGGCATCACCTTTTTTGGTCAGGACTGGGGCGGGCTTGTCGGTCTGCGTCTGGTGGTCAACCACCCCGAGCGCTTTGACCGTGTGGTGATTTCCAATACCGGTCTGCCTTACAACCCGGACGTACCCGCCGAAGTCATCAAAGAGGTAGAGGATTTCCGTGCCAACGAACCCACGCCAAGCCTGATTGAAATGCAGACAGCATTGAGCAGCATGGACGCCAGCAGCCATCCGGCGCGGAAATTTGCCTACTGGCAGAAGTGGTGCTGGGAGACGGAAGATTTACCTGTCGGCTTCATCATGTCGATGATGTTGCAGCCACAGGCAAAACCGCTGCAGGCAATCAAATTCCTGCTGAATAAAATGGGTGTGACATCACCCCTGCCCACTCCGCTCGCCAAGGCATACGAAGCCCCCTTTCCGGACCCCAGTTACAAAATGGGCCCCAGAGCTATGCCCAGCCAGGTGCCAACACTGCCCACCTCCCCCTCTCTGGAAGAGCAGCGCAAGGCTTGGGCATTTTTTCAAACGTTCGATAAACCTTTCCTTTGCGCATTCGCCGACAACGACCCTGTCACACGCGGTGGAGAAGCTCAATTCAAGGAAAAAGTACCAGGGACCCAAGGTTTACCGCATACAACCATTAAAGGCGGTGGTCACTTCGTTCAGGAGAATGCACCGGAACAGGTCGCCCACGTGATCATCGACCTTATCCGATCCACGTCTTAGCCCTTTATCATGTCGTCAGCTCAAGGGTACCTGGGATGAATAGAGTTTTAATGATCTGGATTACTTGCGGCGCTCTTTATCTGGGGTTCTTCAGCTGGTACACCTCTTTTAGCGGCCCGCTTACTGAACCGGAAATCGAGCAGTACATGACTTTTTTCCAGCGCGAAGGTGCTGATGCAACACCGGAACGCCTGGCAAGCCTGCGTCGATTCATGCAGGAAGATACCGGTGATGATTTTGTCATGGTCAACGTCATCGAAATGTACGATCAGCCGCTGGCCGTTCCTGGCGTTGCAGCCACCGATTCCAGTGACGATGTGCTGAACAAATACATGCAGTACATGTATCCCGCACTGTTCGCCCGAGCATCACATCCCGTGCTGTTCGGCAGCGCTGCCAGTGCTGCATTGGATTTAATGAATGCACCCGACATGCAAAAATGGACCCGCGGCGCAGGTATGCGCTATCGCAGCAGGCGGGATATGTTGGAAATATCGACCAATCCGGAATTTTCCGGCGCTCATGAATTCAAGGTTGCCGCCATGGCCAAGACCATTGCCTTTCCCATCGACCCCTGGTGGCAACTGGGTGATCCGCGTCTGATACTCGGCCTGATTCTGGCATTAACTGCCAGCTCGCTCAGCTGGTGGTTTACGCTGAGTCGACAACGCTCAATCACCACCGGGTGAAGCCTCGGGAAAAGACCGCCACTCAGTTTTTTAGTCTATACGCCACCAGAAAAGGCAGCAGAACAAGCACCGTCAACAGAAATACGACGACGCCAGCACCAACACGCTCCGCCAGATAGTTAGACATTAACTGGCCAGTCTGGGAATAGTTCTCTGGCAGAGGCATCACCCTGTTGTCTCTGGTGAATTGCTCATAACCCAACAACATGCGCTGAAACCGAGCGGGCTCGGACTGCTTGAGGTCGATCACTTCTCCGGGATCCAACATGATGTTGTAAAGATACCATTCTCCATTACCCAGCGGCGGACCGTTGCGCACGAGCTTATAGTCGCCCTGAAAAAATGCGGCATGGCCGGTCAGTTCGTAACCCACCGTATCCTCGTCTCCGTAGACGCGATCAGCTTCACCGCGCAGTAGCGGTGACAGGTCTCGTCCACTCATCGGCAATATCGGCCTGCCGCCGTATCTCGGACCTGGTTTCGCTACACCGGCGATCGACAGAAGAGTCGGAGTGATATCGGTCGCCCAGGCAAACGCATGCGTTAGCGCCTTTGTGTTAACCAGCGGATCACCGGCTATGATCAACGGTACCCGCAAACCCCCTTCACCCGTGTAAAACTTGTAGTATGCAAGCGGGCTAGCGACCGCGCTGGCAAAACTCGGACTGATGGTGTTGTAACTGCCTTTCAATCCAAGCCGCTCATAATCCGTGTGATAACCCAGACTTGAGGCCATTCTCCTCGTCGCAAAGGCATTGGGATCATCCGGCCCGCTGGCCTCAGCCCCATTGTCAGAGGTGAACACAAAAACGGTATTTTCATAAACGCCTTGCGCTTTGAGATACTCAATCAATCGGCCAATATGAAAATCCATGGCTTCAATCATGCCTGCATAAACTGCCATCCGTTTGGCTTCGTAGCGTTTACGGTCTGCACTGAGCGAGGCCCAGTCTCTGGAACTTGTCATACGCACCATACCTGTATCGGCAGGAACGAGCCCCAGCTCCACCGCTTTCTGGCGCCGCTGTTCCCGAAGCGCATCCCACCCCTGGTCGTACACACCCATGTAGCGGTCAATGAATTCCTGGGGAGCCTGCACAGGAATGTGTACTGCCTGGAACGGTACATAGGCAAAGAACGGTTTGCCGTCCTGCAGATTGCCGTCAATAAACTCAATAGTTTTGTCGATTAAAAATCGAGAGGAATAGAAATCCTCTGGTAGTTCGAAACGTTCACCGTCCGCAAACCAGTTAGCTTCGTCATAGATCGGCAGATAAGGCTTCTGCTCCCAGTTGTCGGCGCCGGAGTCCATCAAAGCCACGGTACGGGCAAAGCCTCGGCGGCTGGGGCGTTTTTCGGGCGTAGCACCCAGGTGCCATTTACCAGCCAGGTAAGTATGGTAGCCCGCGTCTTCGAGCAACGTCGCTACGGTCACCACGTTGCTGCCAAGCACACCCTGATAGTTCTCGTGGATTCGCTGCTCCGGCGCCAGCATCTCGGGGATGTTCGGCACGCCAGCCAGATGATTGTTAACCCCGGTCAGTAGCATCGCTCGTGCGGGCGCGCAGTTCGCTGCGGTGTGATAGTTCGCAAACCTGATACCCTGATGCGCGAGCGATGACAGTGTCGGCGTATTCACCTCGCCGCCATAAGGGGCTATATCTGTGTAACCTAAGTCGTCTGCGAGGATGAACACGATATTGGGACGCACCTCACCGGGAACTGATGCATTCGCCGCAAATACCAATGCACTGACACCTGACAGACAGGCAGCAAACAGTACTTGGACACACCTGAGCCTGAAGCGGAATCTTGCCACGTGTTTACTCCCGCTCCCGCTCCGGCAGCCAGCGCGACGCCGCCAATAGCAATGCAGCCACCAAGACCTCAAACGCAATCATGCCGCCCGCGAAGCTTGCATCGTGCAACGTCCAGGCAAGGACTCTGCCGATCGCGGCGAACAACAGAAGCATTGCCGGCGGGTAAAACCAGATTCGCCGTCCAGTAACGAGAGCCATTAGAATGCACAAACCAAGGGTCAGGAAGAACGCAGCAAAGTCGCCGACCTGGGAACTTCGCCCCAAGCCATCAGCCAGTGCAAAACCGAACTCTGGCGCAATACCACCCGGGTTAACCAGCCAACGCAAGCCCATAACGATAAACAGCACGGCTGGTAGTCCAACAATAATCTTAAAGAGCATTTTCATTCAGACAATTCCTTCTCGGGATATCGACCAGGGCAACATCAATCCAGCCCGTTTCATAAGCTTCCAATAGTCAGACGATTGTTGACCCGCTTCACAGGATATTCCAACGGCACGCGAATAAGCGCACTGCACAGACTGTCTCCAAAGCACGCTTCGATTTCTGCTTTTGCCACTTCGGATTGGGCCTGATAGTACCGTTGGGCGCGTTGCGACAGCCAGACTGCGTGCAGGTTTGCCGCGTGATCGCGTTCAGAACCATCATACACAACGCGCTCCGTTGGCAGAGATGGCTGATCCTGTTCGGGAGACAATTCGTAACCGGTAGAAACATCCAGATGCATCATCGCCTGGTTAAACGCTAAAGCGCTCAGTACAAAGGGTTCGCCGTATTCTGCTGCGACCCAGTTGAGAATATCGAGGCTGGTTTGCGGCACTTCATCATCCGCAAGATACTCAACGGGTCTTGCGTAAAACTCAGGCGACTGAACCTCTGGAACCAACATGTGTTCTACCCAGCGAAACGTTCTAGGCGCATGATTCTGCATAAGACGTAATCCTGCAGGATCTCTGCCAAGATGGGCGTGCATGGCACCCATAATGGCGTAGTCTGCTGCAGAGGGGTGTCCACCCAGAAAGTAGGGGTGCTCAACAAGATGCGCTTCGAACAGGTTTAGCAACTCCCGATACTTTTCATCTAATGACTGACGCATCTCGTTTGTCGATTCGGGCAGGCCATAACTGCGCATGCGTTCAGCGATAAGATTACCGTACTTTAAAAGCTCTTCATCACTACCCTGGGGTTTAAACGAACGGCCAAAGTCCATTTTCACAAATCGATCGTTCTCTTCGAACATCCATCGATGCAGCCATGCAAGCCTGACCAGCCCCTCACTTCCCAGGACTTCCATAAGGTGCACAAAAGTACGTTGTCGCGGTGTATCTGGAAAAGCAGGCAGGTCCGGAAAACGCGCCTCCAGATAATCGACAATTGCCACGCTGTCCTGAATAACCTCACCCTCGGGCGTCAGCAATTGCGGAATGCGATGACTACCTGAAGCAGGACGTACTTTATTACGGAACATGGGATCGCTGGGTAACCGCTCGACAAAAGGAACGCCCTTTTTTCTGAGATAGGTTCGGACCTTCGCGGTGTAGTAAGACGCATAAGATCCATAAAGAGTATACGTGGCAGTCACCATCATTCTCTCCTAGAGGTAGAACAGTCTAACGTAATGTTTTACATTAAAGTAAGCAAGCTGGTGTATTCACAATCTGGATGTGTGGCCGTGATCAGAAAATTTACAAAATATATCCTGGGCACGCTCAGTGTCCTAATCGTGATCGTAACGGGCGCGTTTTGGTTTATTTTCTTTTCATCGCGCCCGCCTCTAACCATCGACCCAGCAACACTGGCCGGCGACGGCAGCGCTCTTAATTATTGTGAGCTACCGGCGCTCGACGGTACCGGCAAGATGGCGGCGGATATACCCAAAGGCAACACGCCAGGTTGCAGCTACACGCACTTTCCGCTGCCTGTGTTACGCGAGTGTACAGAACCGCTAACTCAAGGTGCTGACGACATTCGCGGCCTCTGGCGCGGAGTCTCAGGCAAAGTTGGTCACGTCGAGCGAATAGAACAGTGCGGCGCACGCGTTGTTGTCACTGCCAGCGGCATCATTCATGACTCCGGGCCAAACAGCACCGGGGGTTACAACTCTAACGATACGGAAGGCACCGTATTGTTTACGATGGGCGATCGTGAATACTGCCCCCGCAGTTCCGCCGGCATGTTCTGGAACCGAGGCGTGCTGGAATTCAAAGTGTTCGGCTGGGGACCCGTTGTCGTGCGACGTTACATGGATGATGAACAGCTGGTGTGGGAATATGCGGACGGTAGCGTCACCCGCATGGCGCGCCTTTGCACGCTGCCGGAGGCGCATAAAAAGCCTCAAACGCGTGGCCCGCGCTACTCATTCTTTTAGGTGTATTGGAATTACTTGATCCCGACGCCACCCAGCCAGATACCACCCGCATCTGTTGTCTCGATATTTAACTGCCCAGCCAGCCCTGCATCCCGGTGATGATGAATCGCCTGATATTCTTCCGATTGCATCATCTCGATCATGGCTTGTCGATTTGGATACATGGCGATGGCAACCGAATCCCAAAGCTCTTCAACTTCGCCCAGCATCAGCCGTTCAACTTTGGCACTGAACATACCGCCACCACCAAGGTTCACAAGTATTTTCGAAACAGCCGCGCCATAAAGCGCATAAGCCTCCACGCCGGATAAGTTCGTTTCGCGCCCGTCTGCGTATTCGGCTTTCTCTTTGAACTTCAGCAGATTAAGCATATAGATTGGCCCATCCGCGCCCGGTGTAAAGAATCCTTTTATCTGTTCTTCGCTTGGGCTGAGTTTGTTTTCGACTTGCATCGGCGTCCTCATTCAGGGATCAGATTCATCGCGAGTGTAGCGCCTTATCTAATGCTTGTCATTATTATAGATCCGTCAGTGCTGTGGCACAGGGTCAAGAGGAATAATCGACAACATATCAATGTTCTTAGGCGTCGCTTCGCTGTCACAGGTGATTCGTAATTGGTGATCCCCTGGGGACAACCCGAGTCTTTCGAAAACTTTCACGTAGTACTGGCCATGTTCACTGGCGTCGTTGGAGAGATCAACGATGCTCTGCTCCCCATCCAAAGCTACGCTTACCTTCCCAGCCTCTGCATTTCTAAAAGCGTAGTACTGGACAGCCGTTCCGCTGAACGTAATTTCGGCAACACAATCGGACTGACCCGAAGTTAAAGTCGCCCCGGATGCGTTCCACATCTGACTGGCCGTAGCGAAACCACTATAATTCCAGCGGGGGTCCGTATCTTCTATGGTCTCCCAGGGAACAATCGTCTCCTCAACTGCTACCTTAACAATATTGTCTCTCACCAACGGAATCACCCATTTGCCGTCCACAACTTCGCCTCCCATGCCCTGCACTACCGCGCGGTCGATGATGTCCAGACCCTGCGTTGCCATGTCGGTGAAATTATCGGGTGCTTCAGGAAAGTTGTAGCGTGTGCGGGTAATCAGATATTCGTCAGAGAAATCTGATTTATCGAAGTGTTCCTGCAACCCTTCATAACCATACAACAATCCCAACAATCCTCCCCATGTCGCGGTTGGGTTGTCTGAATCCCAGCCTGCCAGGGTGCCGATTCGAATCGTCTTTTTGTAGTCACCTTCGCCATAAAGCAGACTCACAATTGAGGCGGCAAAATTGATGCCCGCATCCCATGGGTACTTATAGCTATAACCAGCCGCGCCCTGTACCTGGTAGCGGTCATAGACTTTATCGCGGGTTTCTTCCCAGTTATCTATGTCTGGATTGCGCTCGTATTGTGCTTTCACAAAGTCGTACATGTCTGCGATGTAAGACCAGTCTGGTATGCGCTCGCGCGCTTGTTGTGCCATCCAGAATACCTGCTCTTTGCGCGATAGATTGGGATCGGCCAGCGCAACCAGGGAATGCATGATCACGTAGAACTCGGCCGCCCACTCAGAATGCAGATACGCCGTTGTACGGATAGGCAGATGAGCCATCTGCAGCGCCACATCCGGGCGTGCCGGCGCCATGGCACCAAAAATCTCGGTGGTCAGTTGCGCATCAATCATGTCCCACATCGGATTGTTTTCAGGCAAGGAAGTCACCGGCGGCAGCGCACCGTTCTGCATCTGCCCTAGCGCCGCAAGGTTCGAAACCCACAACAACGGAAGTCCTACGTGTTCCTGCCACGCTGCGGCTATCTGTTCACCAGAGAGCAGGTAGCTATCGTTTTGCTCCATAGCTTTCTGATAGACGTACTCAATGTCCGTGTCATCATCCGCACCCCATGGGTCATTGACCAATGCGTAATCGACAACTTCCCCTTCTCGACCGATCGGCTCCTGCCAATTGTCGTCATTGAAGAAAGGCGGCGCAGCGCGGACGTTTTCAGTCGGCAAACCGGTCCAGTTAGCGATAGAACTACCCAACCAGAATCCACGCAATTTGTCATGGTATTCGCTCCGGTCGATTTCAATCTCGGCACTGTTTTCGCAGGCGGCCATCTGAACCAGCAGAACTACACAGAAGAGCACCTGTATTGTTGCCTTCATAGGTTAACCCTTACTTTCACGGGTTGATCTTAGCAGCGTCATCAATCACCCATTTGATCAGTCGTTATCCAGACAGCATTTAATGTTAATGCACAACATTGTTTAGTCGAAGCCGAGAAGCTTGCCGATTGCGAGCCTTAGAACACTCGCAGATTTGGATACGCTTAATTGCTGATCCCGTCGCAGGCTGATCCAGTATTCAATGCCCAGCACGCCGTCAACCGCTTCAAACAACGTCCGATCCCTGGTGACTTCATCGGGCAGAATGTCTGTCAGCCTTTTGCGCCTTCGCGCTATGCCAACTCGCTGCTTGGACTCAGATGTCGTTGCACGATACCGACTCCAGATGGTTGAGACGTAGAGCGGGAGCAGCGATTCATAAACACGGACACGACGATCAATCACCTGCTGTATCTGTTCCTGCCAGCCACTCCCAGCCTGTGCAGAAAAAGGCTCACCCATCACGGCCGCCGCTTTAGCCTCAGCGTCCGCGATCAGGCTGCGGTGCAGCGATTCCATATCCGTAAAGTGCCGGAACAGCGTCCTGGATGTAATGCCAGCTCTGTTGGCAATCTCTCTGGCAGTCGGATCGATCGTTCCGCCAAGGATCAGCTCACGCGTCGCGTTGAGAATTTCCCGACGTGTCGCGGCGGTGCGCTCAACCCTCCCGTCGACCTTTTCTGCAGCAGGCCCAGCTTCCGTCTGACTCACTGGAAGGTCTCGCAACTGGCCATTGTTCGCATGACGACTGCAAATTCCGCCGGGCCAGCGCCGCTTTCACCCTCAGTGAACAACATCGGTTGCCCTGTTGAAAACTGCGCGACCACAGTCCCCTGCCGGCGATCAATCCAAAGGTACTGGTCGAAAGCACCCGCCCATGCATCGAAGTCCTGCCGCTCCTGGAGGATGTCCCAGTACATATCGTTGCGGTCGGGCTTGCCTTTGAAATGAAAGAAGTCGATACCGAAGGACATCATCAACACGTGGCGGATCGAGCTTTCGCCATATGCAGTGCCCATAAACTGCGGCGCGTATCGCTCAACCCTGTCATCAGGTGGCGCCGCCGATAAGAAGTGCCAGCGCCAGGATACCTACCGTTTTAGCGATACGCTTGATGATAAGCAGCATATAAATACCGTTCTGAATATTATGTCAGCGAAAGTGACATTTTATTTTTCCTGTGTCAATATCGTCGACACAACTTCCCTGAAGCGTGTTAACAGATATGAGTGATCGCCTGTCGATTGATGTCTTCTGGTCTTTCAGAAGCCCCTGGTCTTACCTGGCAACCCCACGGCTGAGGCAATGGCAGAACGACTACGACCTGGCGGTCAACTTCCGCCCTGTGTATCCAATTGCAATCAGAACCCCTGAATTTTTTCAGGCGGTACAGCCGCAGTGGTTCTCCTATTTCATGACCGATATCTTTCGTGTTGCTGAGTTTCTGGATCTGCCATTTGTCTGGCCAAATCCGGATCCCGTTGTGCAGTATGTAGATGAGGAAGGACAGCGCAGGACAGGCGAAGACCAACCGCACATCTACCGGTTAACACGGCTGGGTGTGCTGGCGGCAGAACAGGGTAAGGGTATTGAGTTCGCCGATGAAGTCTCACGTCTCATCTGGGGAGGCACCGCCAACTGGCCTCAGGGTGCACATCTCGCAGAAGCCGCTGATCGAGCGGGACTATCGCTGCAAGCGCTGGATCAACAGGCCGTAGACGATGCAAGCCGCCTGGAATCTGTCATCGTGCAGAACCAGGCCGACCATGACAAAGCCGGACACTGGGGTGTACCCACCTGCGCATTCGAAGGCGAACCTTTCTTCGGCCAGGATCGCCTGGATGTTCTTCTGTGGCGGCTCAAGCGAGCTGGACTAAAAACGCGATAACGGTGCGTTGATTCGATGAAAAAACTGGCGATTCTACTGTTTGCAATGATGGCAACCGCTCTGTCGATAGCTTTGTACATTGCATGGGAACGTTCCGAGAGAGCCGACGTCGTCAAGGCGCTGGGATTACAGGAAGTTGACAACGGCGACGCACAATTCTGGTTGATGCAGGGTGGATCCAGCAATCGCTACATACCGTGCACGGTACACTACTACTTCGATCGACCATTAGACGAAGCCCTCGTGCGGAAACGCCTGCAAGATCTCGTAGCGCCATACCAGATGTTCAAGCGGAACGTTGTTGAAGTGAACGGTTTGCCTTACTGGCAGCCTGCCGAGCCAGACTGGCGCCGAAATTTCCAACGCCTATCAGCGCAAGATGACATCCAGGCAATTAGAATCGCTGCCGATGCGGCTCTTTCACAGCCTCAGGAAGCGGGAGCGGGGCTACCCCTATTCCGGGCCTATCTGTCAGCCGACGGCCGTCAGCTGACGTTCATGTGGCACCATGTCATTTCAGATTTTGAAGGCATGTTCAACAAGCATGCACGGCACCTGTTTCAGCTGGATGACGAGCGCACCAGATTCGGCTATCAGATAGGAAAAGCAGAGAACGCCGAACAGGCAGGTGAAGCTAGATCCCTTTTCCTGCGCCTCAACAGCGCTTTTGCTGATCGGCCTCTCGGGTTCGAAGAAACTGGATTCCACGTCAGCAAGTTTATCCTGGCGGCAGGAGATCAGGAGCTGCACGACTGGGGACAAGATATGGGCTTGCCGATGAGCGATATTTTTTCGTTCATCACCATGCGTACAGTGACGCGCTACCATGAATCCATGCAAGACCTGATGCAGAGCCGCATCCGCCCCATCGTCAGCCCGCTCAGTTTGCGCAAGAGTTCCCTGGCAACCGATGAAGGCAACAACCGGGCGATAAAGCATTTCCCCCTTGTGTTTCCGTTGGAAAGTGTAGAAGAAATGTACCAGCGAATCGAGTCGCTGGCACCAGCTTCAGGCTCCTATGACCGGGCGGGCAAAATGCTGAAACTGGCCCGAGAGTTTTCCTTCCTGGAAACGCCCATGCGCAAGCTGGGGTCACCCGACTACATCTCTAACTACTTCCCTCTCGCGGACATGCCACTTCGGATCGAAGACGCTGTAGTTACCGACCACGAACTGAGAGTGCCGATGGTGCCCTTTGAACGCACCAAGTTCGCCTGGTCCAATTACAACGGAGAGGTACAACTGTTTCTTCATACCGATCCAAAGCTCATAGACACTGAGCTGATGGCCCAATCTTTTAAGACATCTGCTGCAACGGTTTTGTCATTTCTGGCTGCGCGGTCGGTCAATAAGGTCAACTAGAGTGATAGGAGACTTACAGCATGGTTAGATTGACCGATTTACCTGACTACGAACGCGAGCATCTGCTCTCAAAAAATCAGCCACCGCTGGGGCCACCCGCCTGGACACCACCCGAAAAAGCAATATCTGAGCTACGAATTGCGCTCATCACCACCGCGGGGCTGCATTTTCGAGATGACCCGAGCTTCGAATTTGCCGATTCCACCTTCCGGCCGATTTCAGATGATGAAGACGCCAACAATCTTGTTATGTCCCACAGCTCGGTAAACTTTGACAAAACCGGGTTTACACAGGACGTCAACCTCGTCTTCCCGATAGACCGTTTCCGGGAACTTCAAGCCCAGCAGAAGATCGGATCACTGGCTGCAGTGCACTACAGTTTTATGGGTGCTGGTCTGGATCCACAGGCCTATGAGAAAAGTGCATCTCAAGTCGCCGGTCTTCTGAAACAGGATAAGGTTGATGCGGTTTTCCTGACCCCAGTCTGACCCAACTGCACGCGCGCGGTGTGTGCGCTCAGCTACTTTCTTGAACGCGAAGGCATCATGACCACCGGCATCAGTCTGGTGCGCGAGAACACCGCGAGCATGCAGCCTCCCAGAGCGTTGTGGGTCAGCTTTCCGCTCGGCCGCCCGCTGGGCAAACCCGGAGATGCGGCCTTCCAGCATCGGGTTATCGACGCCGCTCTCAAGCTGTTGGGTGAGGAACACGGTCCGGTACTGGTTGATTACCTGGAAGATGCGCCAACTGTGGCGATCGATGACTCGCCCGCTTGCCCGGTGTCATTTGCAAAACTCACCGAAGATACGGATACGTGGGAAGCCGTCCTGTTGAACGAACTGCAGACCCTCACACCCTGGCATGACCTGGCCAGGCGTCGCCGCCAAGGCCGCACGCTTGTTGGCGAATCCAAATTTTCCATGACAGATAATCTGCAGAAATTAGGGCAATTACTCGACAACAACACCTTGCCGACAACAGAACTCAAATGGTTTAAAGCTGCCATTGAGGATGCCAAGGTGTTCTACATTGAAGCGCTCACTGCACAACCTGGCGACTACGATCACAAACAGATTGAGCAGATCTTCTGGCACGAGACGCGCATGGGCGCTGCGACCAGAAGGTTTGCAGATCAGTTTCTCAAACACCCGGAGTTTTCAGCTTTTGCCAGAATCATTGCCCCAAGAAACGTTTCAAGATAAATAACAAGCGACGGTTAACTATGAACATCAGCCCGATCACCCCACATTTTGTTGCCGACATTTGCGATATCGACATCAAAACAATCTCGGACAATGAGTTTGAAGAGCTATACCAGGCCTGGCTCACCTATGGCGTAATACGCATACGCGGGCAGCAAATTGGCGAGGACGAACTCCAGACATTCAGTGCCAGATTCGGTCCGTTAGAAGAAATCCCGATGGGACGTTTGCCCGAATCCGAGCGCGCTAAAATCAAAAACCGTTACGTCACCCAGCTGTCGAACATCATTGAAGATGGCAAACCTATCGGCGGGCTTGGTAATGCGGAAGCCCGTTGGCATTCCGATATGACCTATGTCGAGACCCCGCCACCCGCCAGTGTGCTGCTGGGTGTTGAGATACCTGACGAGGGAGGTGATACCTATTTCGCTGATCAGAACGCAGCGCTAGCTGCAATGCCACAGGCACTCATCGAGCGCCTCGGCAAACTGTCGATCAAACATGATGCCGCGCATACCAGTATTGGCAAACTACGCCCTGGTTTCGAACCTTTTGAGGACCCTCGCGATGCTCCGGGTGCAAGTCATCCCGCCATCATCACCCACCCGGAAACCGGCAAACAGGCGTTGTATCTGGGCCGCCGCGAGTGGGGTTATATCGAAAGCCTGTCACTTGAAGACAGTGAAGTTCTGCTGGATGAGATCTGGGCTTATGCTGCACGCACGGAAAATGTGTGGCGGCAACAGTGGCAGCCTTATGACCTGATTATCTGGGACAACCGCCGCGTGCTGCATCGTCGTGATGATTTTGACTCAAATTCGCGTAGATTAATGAAGCGTTGTCAGGTGCTGAACAGAACAGTTGTTTAACCTGTTAGTCTGCAGCAGACGGATATCGTTCTTTCATAAGCGCTACAGAAAGACTGACTATCTCCTCAAGCACCAGCAGATCTATATTCTTCAATCGACCCAGATAAAGGCACGAGCGGCCGGTCTTGTAAGGACCAAGCTGACTTAACAGTTGATCGTACGGTGCAAACCCTGGAACAATATACACAACCATATTCGCCTTACGGGGGGCAAAGCCGGTTAAAAAGTGATCCCCTTCCCTACCGCTGTCATAGACGTAATGATAACGGCCAAACCCGATGATGCTTGGCCCCCACAAGGTTGGCGTTTCACCAGTGACCCTCGCCATCATGTCGAGCAACACTAAGGCATCTTCACGCCGACCCGGGTGAGGCAGGGTCTCAAGGTAAGCGGTAACATCTTCTGCAGTTGGCTGAGTTTTGTTGTCCGCAGCTGTGGTTCGCGGCATAGTGACCCCTCCTGGCATGAGCTGATAGCTATGATTCAAATCTACCACGTTACCAACACCCGTGGCATGCGCCCGATATGGGTGTGTGAAGAGCTGGGTATTGAGTACTCATATACCAAAATAGATTTTTCCCAGGAATATCGTCGCCAACCCGAATGGCGGATGATGAATCCTGTCGGCAAGGTACCTGTAATGGAAGATGGTGACCTGCGTATGTTCGAATCCGGCGCCATGGTGGAATACATCCTGAACCGCTATGGCAGAGGCAGGCTACATCCGAATCCCTCCAGTGATGCTTATGCCCACTATTTACAGTGGCTGTGGTTTGGCGAAGCCACGCTATCGCGCCCACTGGGAGAAATTGTCAACCATCGTCGGGAATTCCCCGGCGAGCAGGGCATTCCGGCAGTGGTGGCCGAAATGGGTAATCGCGCTGGCGAGTGTCTGCTGGCAATTGCTGAGGTTGTCGACGACCAACAATTCATTTGTGGGGCTGAGTTCACCGCTGCAGATATCATGGTGGGATACGGAATACACCTGTCTGAAATGCTGGTACCTGACAAAATACCGGAAAAGCTGCAGCCTTACTGGGCAAGACTCAAAGAACGCCCAGCTTTTCAGATAGCTAAAAGTGCGTGAGCCTTATGGCTTGACTTTAAACACACGATGGTCAACATCGACACTCAATCTTTTACGGACTAACCCATGGCGACCATCACGCTGCTCTATGCTGGCATCTTAGGCATCATCTCAATTGCACTGGCTTTTGCAGTCGGCTCGCAACGCGGAAAAACCAAAATCTCGGTAGGCACAGGTCAGAGCGATGTACTGTTCATTGCAACACGCAGGCATGGCAACTTTGTTGAATATGTTCCCTTGGCTCTGATCTTAATGGCTCTGTTGGAACTGAATGGCCTGAACCCCATCGCGATACACAGCTTCGGCGCACTCCTGGTCATTTCCCGCATCTGCCATCCATTAGGATTAAAAGTTGGCACCACCTCCCACCCGCTGCGCGCAATTGGTACGCTGGGCACCGTTGTTGTGACCGTGGTGATGTCAGTCTGGGCTATTGTCGCTTTTTTCTGAATAAGTAACCGCTGACAACACCAAGAGTAGATGATTAAAGGATTCAACTATTTCGCGCAGGGTGCACGCATGACCATGCGCAAAGACGTACGCCCGTTTGTTATTCTACCTGCCATCGTAAGTCTGGCCATAATTGTTGGAGGACTGACACTCGGTTTCAGCTACATCAATGATCTGACCCGGTATCTGATAGAGAGCCTGCCGGAATGGTTGAGCTTTCTACAGTGGGTTTTACAGCCGCTTCTGTATCTATTAGGCCTGCTGGTTGGCGCCTGGTCCTTCGGCTTCCTGGCTACGATCATCGGTTCTCCGTTTCTGGGCGATCTTGCGCTGAAAGTGGACAATATGCCGGATCCCCAGATAGCCTGGTACAAACAGATCATGCCGGCACTCGGCCGGGAGCTGCGCAAACTGCGCTATCACATCCCCCGCCTTTTGCTGTTGTTTCTGCTGAGCGTGATCCCGGTTGTTAACACGCTCGCACCCTTTTTGTGGGTGGCTTTTGGCGCGTGGTTAATGGCAGTACAGTTCTGCGACTACACCAACGAAAATCGCCAGCTACCGTTTGAAGATACCCTGATCACTTTGCAGGCCAATAAAGGTAAAGCCCTGGGCTTTGGTGCCTGTGTAACCCTGGCCATGGCCGTACCTCTGGCGAACTTTCTGGTCGCACCCATAGCTGTTGCTGGCGGCACGCTGTTGATGAAATCTATCCGGGAGAATTCAAATGTTTAAGCTGTTTATTCGAGCCGCTATGGTAAGCGTAATCCTGATTGCTGCGATACCAAGTCTTGCTGATCAATTCTGGGCTCACCGCATCGTCAAGCTGATCGATGTCGCCTATGGTGAAGACCCGCAACAGAAAATGGACGTGTTCCTACACGGTGAGCGCACCGGTGAACCTGACTATTTTGCGCCAGACCCTGAGCCTCGCCCAACGCTGGTGTGGATTCATGGTGGCGGCTGGATAGGTGGTGACAAGGCGGCTGAAATGTCTCAGCTGATACCGTACCTGCAGAAGGGCTGGAATGTTTATAACCTCAACTATCGCCAGGGTAGTGATACTGCACCCCAGGCGGTAGACGATGTGATGTGTGCTTATCAGGCGATTGTGGCTCGGCTGGAAAAATCAGGCAATACAGATGCACCCATTGTTGTCTCCGGCGCAAGTGCCGGTGGGCATCTTGCACTGGTAGTGGGTTTGCTCAACAGCACCAGCAAACACAAATGCCAGAGCACACGCAAACCTGCAGCCGTTGTTAACTGGTTCGGTATAACGGATATCGAAATAGTTGACGAATACCTCGAACAAACCAGACCAGAGCAGAATTACGCACGCAACTGGGCAGGCTCCGCTGCAGAAGTGGCTGAGGTTTCGACCGCTTATTCACCTTTGTACCTGATATCTGACAATGCACCACCCATCATTTCGATTCATGGAGACAAAGATACTGTGGTACCTTTCGACCAGGCTGAGTCTTTACACGCGAGCCTGACAACACCTAACGCTTTACAGACGTTAACGGGCGGAAACCACAGCGGGTTCACCGACAAGCAATATAAAGAGGCTTACACCGCAATATTCGAATTCCTGGATATCCACGCGCGTCATAAACGTTAAATCAGCAAGATCCAAGCCGGCAAGGGAAAGACATGTTTAGAACAATTCTGATCACAGCGGCCATTACGCTCAGCGGATACAGCCACGCCTTGCAGGTGGACAATTTTGTTCTGCTCGATCATCGCGGTGATGCGCATGAACTGTTTTACCATCGCAGTGCATCCGCGGTGGTCATCATGGCATACAACCAGAACTGCAAAGCGGCGACGCAAGCAATCCCCGCGCTGCAGTCACTGCAGAGTAAATACGACGATCAGGTAGAGTTCTGGCTATTGAACAGCGACGCCAATGTCGACCGAGAAACGCTGGCAAAACATGCGGAAGCCTCCGGCATTACCCTGCCGATTCTGCACGACGACACTACGCTCATCAGCGAGTCACTGCAGGCGCAGCATGCGGGCGAAGTCATGGTCCTAGACCCACGTACCTGGCAGGTGGCCTACCGCGGTCCGTTGCAAACTGAGGGACAAATTACAGCCTCAGCGATATCGGACACGCTAAGCGCGCTGGCTGCCGGCCAGACACCTGAGGCACGAAGCCAAACCAGTACAGGCTGTGAAATCACTTACCCCGCCCGGAATCAAACAGCCAACATCAGCTATACCAATACCATCGCTCCGTTACTGCAACAGAAATGTGTGGTTTGCCACACCGAAGGCGGTTTAGGCCCCTGGGCGATGAACAGCTATACGATGATTCAAGGTTTTGCACCGATGATTCGCGAAGTGGTCCGCACCAAACGCATGCCTCCCTGGCATGCAGACCCGCATGTTGGGCAGTGGAAAAACGATATTTCTCTGACCACAGAAGAAACTCAGCAGCTGATCCACTGGATTGAAGCTGGTGCGCCGAGGGGTAATGGCAGCGATCCACTAGCAGCCAACACTATTGATAAGGTGGAATGGCCGCTGGGAGAACCCGACCTTATCCTCGAGATTCCCGCTTACACGGTACCGGTCAGTGGAGAAGTCGACTATCAGTTTCCAACGGTTAAAAATCCACTGGATACTGGTGTTTGGGTAAAAGCTGCCACAGTGGTGCCCGGCGAACGCGAAGTGGTGCATCATATTCTTGCTGGTACGCAAGATAGCGATACCACTGAGCTGCGACGCACCAGCGGTGTTTTCGATAACTATCTGATTGGTTATGCACCCGGCAATGAGTCACATGAATTCCCGGACGGCACTGGTGTCTACATAGCCCCGGGCGGCGAATTCCTGTTTCAGATGCACTACACCCCGATTGGCCGGGAGGTGGTCGACAAATCCAAAATTGGCCTGTATCTGCATCGGGAAGTGCCGGAAAATTATTTCCGTCAGGATGTAGTGGTTAACCCCATGATCAGAATACCGCCTAACACAGCACGCCACACAGAGGTGGCTTACTACGCCTTTGATAAACCGGCAACACTGCATAACCTGGTACCTCATGCACACTATCGCGGCGTGGCTTCGCGATTCGAGCTGTGGAAACCCGATGGCGAAAAAGAAATTATCCTCAATGTACCCAACTATGATTTCAACTGGCAGCGCACTTATGAATTTGTGGTGCCAAAACAGATCGAAGCCGGCACACGATTAGTTCACACCACCTGGTACGACAACTCCGCAGCTAATCCAGCCAATCCCGATGCCAGCCGTGAAGTCCCTTGGGGCCTGCAATCCTGGGATGAAATGTTATATGGCGCATTCAGTTACACATGGGTAGATGAAAGCACCGAAGCGCCTATTCACGACAAAATGATGGCGCGAACCAATCAGTATGTGGGATTCCTGGATCAGAACATCGACGGTAAAGTCAGCTGGCGAGAACTGCCCAGACAGATTAAAAAGCAGCTCGTACAAGGTTTCAGCACAGTAGACACTAACGGTGATGGCGGTCTGGATCTACAGGAGATGCACAAGCTGACTGAACGGCGAGCCGAACAACGTCGCGAAGAGGCTGAGGCTGAGACCAGCATCCAGGCTGGCGCACGCTGAGCAGGGAAAATTCTTCGCCTGCCACCAACATCCGGCTGAACCTGACCAGCGTTCGCGGTACGATACGTGTAACCAGGAGATGACCATCATGCAACGCGAATTCGATATTATTGTTTGGGGTGCCAGCGGTTTTACCGGCAAGCTGGTCACTCAATACATGGAGAAAACTTACGGCAAAGGCAATCTGAAGTGGGCGATAGCCGGACGCAATCTCGAAAAACTTCATAGCAGCGTACAGAGCAGCGATGTCGAAATACTCGTTGCAGATTCCCACGACCAGAACGCCATGAACGAACTGGCAAGCAAAGCGCGTGTCATTCTCACCACGGTTGGACCCTACGCCCGCTATGGCTCTGAACTTGTGGCCGCCTGCGCAGCCAATGGCACCCACTACTGCGACCTCACCGGCGAAGTTCACTGGATGCGCAAGATGATTGATACACACAGCGCAGCCGCCAAAGAAAGTGGTGCCAGAATTGTGCACACCTGTGGTTTCGACAGTATTCCGTCAGACATCGGCGTGTACTTTATGCAGCAGCAGATGCAGCAGGCGCATGGCGTTCCGGCCCAGCGCATAAAATACCGAACCAAAGCATTCAAAGGCGGCTTCAGCGGCGGCACCGTTGACAGCATGATGGCCATGATGGAATCCGCCCAAAGTGATCCCAGCATCATGAAAGTGATCTCAGATCCTTACGCTCTGAACGTCAACCACCGTGGTTTAGATGGCATGGACACTAACCTCGCTTACTACGATGCGGACTTTAACTCCTGGGTAGGGCCTTTTGTTATGGCCGCCATTAACACCCGTGTGGTACGTCGCTCGAATGAACTGTTAGGACTCGCGTATGGACCAGAGTTCCGCTATGACGAAGGTACTCTGATGAAAGACGGTGTACCTGGCATGTTCGGCGCAACGTTGATGTCCATGGGAACACTGACTGTGAACGGCCTTTCTGCTTTCTCGCCCACCCGTAAACTGCTGCAGGCTGTGTTACCGAAACCTGGCGAAGGTCCCTCACAGGAGACCATGGATAAAGGCTTCTTCGAAATAGAACTGGTTGCCAAACATCCCTTTGATAACAGCAAAAACCTGCGCGGGCGTGTCTATGGCGATCGCGACCCTGGTTACGGTTCTACAGCCAAGATGCTATCGGAATGCGCAGTAAGCCTGGCCCAGGACGAGCTACCCGTTGACGGTGGTTTCTGGACACCAGCCAGTGCAATGGGTGATGCTTTACTGAAAAGACTGCCAGCCAATGCAGGTGTGACCTTCGAGCTGATTGACTGATTCCCCACTACAGCGCAGGCGGTGACGCCTGCCCGGCAAGTCGGCGCAGATACAACGCGCCGGCAATCATGGCAGCTGACACAACCGACAGACTCCACAGTGAAGCACTGAAACCACCGGTTACATCAAAGATAACTCCCATCCCGAGCGGACCCAGCATTCCGCCTACTTCTGCAGCTGAAAAGAACATACCGCTGGCGACACCCACGCGCTGCTCGCCAATACCCGGCAATTCCACCAGGGTAAGAATCAGCACCGTCATCAGGCTGGAGCGCGCAATTCCCTGCAGAATCAAGCCGCTGGTGAGAGTTACATTATCAAGCGCCTGCAACAGCACGCTGGCAAGTAACGCTGCAACACACAACATGGCCAGGATATGAAAACGACGTTCAGGTGTCGCCAGGCGTGGAATCAATAACGAACCGAGGATGCCGACCAGTGTTGGCAGCGCTGCCCAATAGCCGGCTTGCACTGCGGTTTTGCCACCCTGACGCAACAGTTCTGGCAACCAGTTGTTTAATCCATGGTTATAGAGGAAAACACCAACACTCATCAGCAACAACACCCGCACGGCCGGCGCCTTGATCAATTCAGCCATAATCTGAAGCTGCGGGGTTGATTCCGTCCGATTCGCTGCCGAACGCCTGTCTACCTGCAAAAGCGATGCAATCATCCACCAGATAGCACCCGCGGCAAGTGCAACCGCACCCCACAAGGCCATCACATAGCGCCAGTTCATGTCAAACAGCGGCAGGAAGAAAGCGTTAGTCAAGGTCAGGCAGACGACACCACCGATGGCAGGACCGGTCATATATATACCCATCGCCAGTCCTCTCTGACTGCCGGTGAAATACTCAGCCACAACCTTGGGTGCACCAGAGGAGACAATGGGACCGCCGATGCCAAACAACATGACGGCGAGCAAAAACGACCAGTAATCCGTCGCAAACGCACGTCCAAGGGCGGAAGCGCCTATGAGGGCTGCCGCCATTAACAATGCATATCGTCCGCCAATACGATCCAGAAGAATGCCACAGGGAATCGCGGCAAAAATATAGACCAGCTGCCAGGCGCCCATGACGCTGCCCATGGCTGAATGAGACATACTCAGCTCGGTGAGAATATCCTGCACCATCGGCGCAACACTGGCGACAACAAGACCGAAACTTGCGTACAACAACCACAGTCCAGCAAGAATGCACCACTTGCCGCTAACAGCCTCTATTTTTTCCGGTTGACCCATGACTTTGTTTTCACTTAGCTTTAAAGCACTTTTTCACAGAGGGGATCGCTATGGGCGTACAAACACTGCCGGCAGACGCCAGCCAGGAAGATATTCTCGCAGTTTTGGAAGCAGATGGCGCCGTCATTGTGGCGAATCTCATCGATGCTGACCAGGTCAAGGAGATGGTTGACCAGGTCATGCCATATATCGATCAGACACCTATGGGGCGTGATGATTTCAGCGGCCGTCACACCCAGCGCACCGGCGCTTTAGTTGCACGAACACCTGCATGCCATGATCTGATACTGCACCCGAGTATTCTGCCTACCGCAAAAAAATTCCTGGAGCCTTTCACAGACAAAATACTTCTGCACCTGACTCAGACAATTCATATTAACCCGGGCAATCCTGCCCAGCCGCTGCATCGCGATCGACTGGCATGGGGCACGCATATTCCACAAAACATTGAGCCACAGTTTAATACCATCTGGGCACTCACTGACTTTACCGCTGAGAATGGTGCCACCAGATGTGTCCCTGGCAGCCATAAGTGGGATTGGCAACAACGTGCCGAACCCGATCAGATCGTGCAGGCGGAAATGCCTGCAGGATCAGTCTTCATCTACACCGGCAGCGTGCTGCACAGTGGTGGAGAAAACCGTTCCAACGCAGCGCGCATGGGTCTGAATCTCACATATACCCTGGGATGGTTACGCCAGGAAGAAAATCAGTACCTGTCGTGTCCACCACACATTGCCAGAACTCTTGACCCCGAATTGCAGGATCTGTTGGGTTACACCCAGGGTAACTATGCGCTGGGTTACTACAGTGATCCTGAAGCACAACACAGTGAATCTGACATTCTGCCGCCGGAAATGATACTGGGAAGAATGCCAACCAAAGGTTCAAGTCTAGCTTCTACAACGGATGACAGTGTGGATTTTGCGGCGATCGAACAGATCTGAGAATTAAACTTTTCTGCAGACGAAAAGAAGCCCAGTTCAAAAGTTGGTTGGGGTCAACTTTTTTGAACTGGGCTTAGTAAAAGTGTTTAAGCCGAACTGTTAACCGGCGCTGGAAGCAACCACCTGCATGCCGTTATCACCTGCGTGATAGCTTGACAGACGAGGGTGATCAACCTTGCTGACCAGGTCCTCAACTACATCGCTCACACACGCAGCCACTTCTTTATGGTTGCGAATTTGCGAATAAGTCGGGCAATACTGCTTGGCAACTTTAACAATGCGTTCATGCACTTGTTCGACGCCAGAGGCACTTGTCAGTTCAGTTGAGGAATAAGCCATAGCATAATCGTCTGCGATAGCGTTGGTAGATACGCCGAATGCGGCGGTGATCAGAAGGGCAGTAGCTAATTTTTTCACGTTCATATACTCCGAAAAACTCTATAAAAAGGTGTTTTCAACTGAAGTTGATTGCACCCGACTCGCTCTGTTAGCCCGCAACCCATTTTTTTGTTGCCTGGCTGACTACTTAGTCGCACTACCGTTGATAATAGTTTTATTTAATTTCATTCAACGGTTGGAGACTGCCCCAACGATTGCGGATGTTGCATACAGCTTACTCAGGCCTTTGGTCTGACCAGAGTATCTTGCTCCTGGTCTGACCTAAGCGTTTGTGGATGCTGTCTGTTCGTCCGCGCTTACTTATAAAGATGCGCAGTATCGAAAAAGGGTTGCAGGAGGAGAGAAAAAAAACGAAAAAAATTTACCGGCCTTTCAGCGTCAGGTCTGAAAGGCCGGTAGCACGGGCGGTAGCCGCGAGAACGCGGCGTTAGATTACTTCTTCAGGCTCAACGATCTGGTAGCTGAAATCATAGTTGGATAAGGGTAATTGTCGTACGCGTGTGCCCGTGGCCTGGAAAACGGCACCCGCAAGCGCCGGTGCAATACCCGGCGTGCCTGGCTCACCCGCTCCGCCCCAGGCGCTGTTACTGTTAATGATGTGGGTTTCGATCTCAGGGGTTTCGTCCATACGCACTGACTTGTAGTCGTGGAAATTACTCTGTACCACTGCGCCATTCTTGATTTCGATATTGCCGTAGAGTGCAGCAGTAAGGCCGTAAATAATGCCGGACTCCATCTGAGCTGCGACACCGTCCGGAGAAACCGCGAAGCCGCAATCAACAACACATACCACTTTGTCCACCGACACCACGCCCGCCTCAACACTCACGTCCACCACCTGGGCGACAAGCGAACCGAAAGATTCCTGTAACGAAACTCCCCGGCCTTTGCCCGCAGGTAACGATTCACCCCAGCCTGCCTTTTCCGCTGCAAGATCCAGCACCGCAAGATGACGCGGTTTACCAGCAAGCAATTCGCGCCGAAGCAGATAAGGATCTTTGCCCACGGCGTGTGCAACCTCATCAAAGAAACCTTCGGTGAAAAAACCGTGCTGCGAATGGTCGACGCTGCGCCAGGGTCCAAATGGAACATGGGTGGGGCTATCGGCGTACGCAATATGCTGAGCAGATACCGTGTAGGGAATAACCGGCGCTTCTGCAGGCTCGTGCTTTTCGTGAAACAGGTTGTCCCAGGCCAACACTTCGCCTTCAGCACTGATGGCTGCGCGAAATTGTGAAGCCACAGCAGGTCGGTAGATATCATGGCGCACATCCTCTTCCCGCGACCAGATGAGCTTCACAGGTGCGCCAGTGGCCTGGGCCAGGCGTGCTGCCTGAACCGCAACATCGCCGGTTGCCCGACGACCAAAACCGCCACCCATCATATGCTGATGGAGGGTGACTTTCGCGGCATCAACACCGAGTGCGTCTGCAACCTCGTGACGGAAACCCAATGGATTCTGCGAACCCACCCAGACTTCAATCTGATTATCAACAACTCGAGCGGTCGCATTCATGGGTTCCATGGTCGTGTGGGCCAGGAACGGCACCTTGTAGGTGGCTTCGACTACTTTATCGGCCCTGGCAAAAGCCGCAGCCGTATCACCCACCACCACATCTTCACCCGCGCTGCCGTTTTCACGCGCGTTCTGCAGATCTTTTTCAAACTGTGCAAACAGCGTCTCGCTGGACACATTTTCATGACCGGTTTTGGACCACTCGACCTGTACCGCATTCAGAGCTTGCTTCGCCTGCCAGTAACCATCTGCCACGACAGCGACAGCATTGTCGAGACTGATAACATCCAGCACCCCTGCCATCTGCTTGGCAGCACTACCGTCAAAACTCACCACCTGCGCGCCAAATATCGGCGCGCCAATGATCGCCGCGTGTTTCATGCCGGGTAAAACCGCATCAATGCCAAACTGAGCCGTGCCATCCACTTTGGCTGGAATATCCAGGCGCGCCACACTCTGACCCATGATCTTGAAATCGCTGGGGTTTTTCAGCGTCGGCGTATGCGACGGTGTCATCTGTGCAGCAGCTTCAGCAAACTGAGCAAACTCCGCGCGCTGGCCGCTGGCAGCATGCACTAAATAGGAGTTCTCCGCCGTGACTTCTGATGTGGATACCTGCCACTCATCAGCGGCTGCTTTTATCAACATCTCACGCGCCGCAGCACCTGCCACACGCATACCGTAAACACCGGTTGCACGGACACTGGCACTACCGCCGGTAATCTGTATGTGCATGGCTTTCACTGCCTGCAGAAACAGACCATCCACTGTGGGTACCAGGGCATCTGGGATTTGAGCATCTCCCATAAGGAAACCTTTACCAACCGCCCAGTTGGCATATTCGTCTTCGGGTGGGGCTTCCATGAAGCTGACCTGCTGCCAGTCCGCGTCCAGTTCGTCAGCCAGCATCTGGGTGAGCGCTGTTTGCGCACCCTGGCCCATTTCGCTATGAGGCACTATTGCAGTAACGTGATTATCAGCGCCTATTTTTACCCAGGCACTGACCAGAGTTTCATCTTCACCTTCAACATATTGCGCAAGTTTTGGCGTGCGGTGCCCCGGGCGCAGCGCGACACCAACAATCAGTCCACCACCAGCAACAACACCGGTGGTAATCAGCGCTCGGCGCGTCCACTTACCCATGCTGCACCGCCTTTGGATCAAAAGTCTGCACCACGGCTTGACCACTGGCGACTTTGATCGCTTTACGGATCCGCTTGTACATACCACAGCGACAGAGGTTGCCCGACATCGCCTGATTGATCGCCTCGTCGTCTGGCGTGGGATTTGCAGCCAGCAGGGCTGTTGCAGACATGATCTGACCTGACTGGCAGTAGCCACATTGTGGCACCTGTTCAGCAATCCACGCTTCCTGCACAGGGTGCAGGTCCTCGCCGTCACTGATACCTTCAATGGTTGTGATGTCTGCGCCAGCCGCTGCAGACACCGGCGTCACGCAGGATCGTATCGCAGTACCGTTCAGGTGCACCGTACAGGCGCCACACTGGGCAATACCGCAACCGAATTTTGTGCCGGTGAGTTGCAGGTTTTCTCTGATTGCCCACAACAGGGGCATTTGCGGGTCGACATCAAGCTGATGTTCCTGCCCATTAACGCGTAACGTGACCATATTTCCGTCGCCTTGATTAAATTCCTGGCGAAATATTAGCAGTAACGTTTGCTGTTTTCAGAGTGCTTTGCTGGCCTGGTCAAAGACCGGTGTATTGTCTGACAAGTCGACGAGATCCCGGGCGAACCGTTCAGCAACCTGGGTCCAGTCATGCTTGAGTGCAAATGCCCGACAGGCGTTTCGATCGATGGTCAGAGCACCCGATACAGCGATCTTAAGATCCGCGTCGATATGGCCGTTGACCCCGTTTTCAACAACGTCTTTGGGTCCAGTGACTGCGTAGCCGGCAACTGGTGTTCCACAAGCCATGGCTTCCAGCATGACAAGGCCGAAGGTATCGGTTTTTGACGGAAACACAAACACATCAGCGTTGGCGTATTCATGCACAAGCTCAGCACCATGACGGTACCCTAACCATTGCGCATCGGGATATTGTGCCGCCAGCTCGGCTTTCGCCGGACCGTCACCCACAACCACTTTGTCAGCCTCTATATTCAACTTTAAAAAAGCTTCGATATTTTTTTCCACAGCCACGCGGCCCACATAAAGTAGTTTTGGCCTGCCTTCAATTTTCCATTGCGTGTTGGGCGTAAACAACTGCGTATCTACACCGCGACCCCAGACAGCCAGATTGGAAAGACCCCAATCAGTCAATTCCCGGTGATGGCTTCTGGTTGTCACCAGTGTCGAGTTTGCGGCCCCATGGAACCACTTCAGAAATCGATAGCCGAACTTCAGCGGTATGCCAAACCTGATATTGACGTACTCCGGAAATTTAGTATGCAACGATGTGGTGAACGCGCAGCTTTGTTTTACACAGTATCTTCGAGCAGCTAAACCAAGGGGACCTTCGGTTGCAATATGTATAGCGTCAGGGGAAAAAGCGTTAATCATTTTTTTCAGCTTTCGCGGATTACAGGCAACGCGTATTTCGGGATAGCTGGGTAACGGCACTGTCATAAACAACCCCGGATGAACAACGGTAGTTTCGATACCCAGAGCTGGCAGTTTTTGCAGCACTGCAGTCAACGTGGTGACCACACCATTCGTCTGAGGGTGCCAGGCGTCGGTAACAACCAACAGCTTTAATTTGCCGGCTTTGTTCATGCGCTTAATCGATCAATATCTACAGGCAGTTCAACGATATTGCTTTCAACATCATTTCTTTCAGCACCCCAATGAATGATCTGAAAATGCCCCGTGCTGTCTTCCACCAGAGCTGTACAGCTCTCCACCCAGTCGCCACAGTTCATGTACGTGACACCGCCGATGTTCCTGATTTCCGCATGGTGAATGTGGCCGCAGATAACGCCATCAAAATCCTGTTTACGGCACTGATGGGATATTGCCTCCTCAAAATCGCCGATGTAACTAACAGCCCGTTTCACTTTGTGTTTGATGTAGGCAGAAAGTGACCAGTATCCGTAACCAAACTTATGTCTTGCTCTATTCAGATGACGGTTAAGTTCCAACAGAATCGTGTAGCCAATGTCACCAAGCCAGGCCACCCAGCGGTGGTATCTGGTAATCACATCGAACTGATCACCATGAACAACAAGAAACTGCTCGCCCCTGGCTGTTGTGTGCACCGCCTCGTCGACAATTTTTAAATTACCTATTTCCATCGGCGAATGGTCACGCATGAACTCATCATGGTTTCCAGTGATGTATATGACCTTGGTATCTCGCTTCATGTAGGTCAGAAACCGCCGCAGTACATTGTTGTGCGCCTGCAACCAGTAAACCATTGAGGAACTCATACGCCAACCATCAATAATGTCGCCTACCAGATAGAGCTCGTCACAGCTGTGTTGTTTGAGAAAATCCAGGAGTCGGTCGAC
Organism: Gammaproteobacteria bacterium; assembly: GCA_048571035.1. Classification (GTDB taxonomy): domain Bacteria; phylum Pseudomonadota; class Gammaproteobacteria; order Pseudomonadales; family Azotimanducaceae; genus UBA4421. Next base: position 3,910,274 of record CP121329.1, on the reverse strand, counting down.
CTGGCAGCCTTTGGTGCCCAGGTGAATGTCTGAAAGAAAAATAGTGCGGTAGTGTTGTTTTGTCTGGTCCAACTGAGTGCTGACGGCCATAAATCACTTGAGTAATCAGTTGCAGGCACTCTACGTGCGCGATATGAAAGCTATATGAAGATATGATGAACAGCATGTGACAAAAACAGCTGCATCACGCAAGAGACAAGCCTTTCTCGACTGACAGCCTACTCAGCCAGAAGTTGCTTACCAGGTATCCACATTTGCCGCTTCTTACCTTCACGAACAGCTTTAGGCGGGACGGAGCTCAATGCGCTGGCAATCCACGTTCGACTCTCCGCCGGATCAATGACATCGTCCAGCTCAAAGTGGGACGCCCATGTTCACCGCTTTGCCCCGCTCATACATATTAGCAACCATTTTATCGTAGGTTGCCGTGCGTTCCTCAGGGTCTTCAATCGCCTGCAGCTCTTTTCGATAACCGAGTTTCACCGCCCCTTCCAATCCCATGCCGCCAAACTCACCCGTTGGCCAGGTCACACAGAACAGTGGCGCTTTGAAACTGCCACCGGCCATAGCCTGGGCGCCTAAGCCATAACCCTTGCGCGTAACAATAGTCATCAGCGGTACATCAATATTAGCGCTGGTCACAAACATGCGCGCTGCGTGCCGAACGACACCGTGTTTTTTCGATCTCGGGACCTACCATGATCCCCGGGCAGTCACATAGAGAAAGAATCGGTATATCAAAAGCGTCACACAGCTGCATGAAGCGTGTACCTTTATCACCGCCGTCGGCATCAATGGCACCTGACAGATGCGCTGGATTGTTAGCAATCACGCCCATGGGCCGACCTTCGACACGGATGAATGCGGTTATAATGCCGATACCCCAATTCGGGCGCAGTTCCAGAACCGAATCGATATCAGCAATCCCGTCGATGACTGCACGCATGTCGTAATACCGCAGACGGTTTTCCGGCACGATGAAACGCAATTCGCGCGGATCGGGGGCCTCCCAATCGGCAACTGGACCCTGAAAGTAGGACAAGTATTTCTTCGCCGCGGCCACCGCTTCAGCTTCATCTTTTACCGCAATATCGACAACGCCATTGGGTACCTGCACATCCATGGGTCCAACTTCTTCCGGCTTGAACACGCCGAGTCCGCCGCCTTCAATCATAGCTGAGACCACCAATACCGATATTGGAACCCTCGGTAGCAATAATCACATCACAACACCCCAGCAGCACCGCGTTAACCCGCAAAACATCGACCGGTAGTAATACCAACCAGGGGCACCAGCCCGGACAGACGTGCAAAATAAGTGAATGCCCAGCAATCAAGACCCGCCACACCGGAACCGTCAGTGTCACCGGGACGCCCTGCCACCGCCTTCGGCAAACAGCACGGTCGCAATTTGTAGTGCTCGCAATTTCAAACATGCGATCTTTTTTATCGTGGTTTTTCATGCCCTGGGTGCCGGCCAGCACCATGTAGTCGTATGACATGACCAGCGCGCGGAATCCTGTGACGGAAATAACGTACCATTAATATGCCCGAGCCCGCAGACCATGCCGTCACCGGTGGTGTTTTTGATCAGGTCTTCGATACTAGCGACGCCGACGTTGTCCCGCCAGCACAACAGAACCATATTCAACAAAGGTCCCTTCGTCACATAGATCTGCTACGTTTTCCCGTGCCGTTCGATGGCCAGTTTTGCGTCTTTTTGCCACAGCTTCGGGACGACTTGCATCAAAACCGGCTGCTTTGCGATCCAGGACTTCCTGCAAATCCGGGCGAATAAAGTCGAGATCCAGTGCTTCTGCTTCCACGGCATCGGCAGCAGCGACTTCAGCCGCTTCGAGGTACACCAGTGGGTGCCCTTCAAAGACTGCATCTCCGGGTGCGACACCCAGTCGCTGCACCACGCCGCTCACATCCGCGCGGATTTCATGTTCCATTTTCATGGCTTCCATCACCACCACCAGCCGGTCGATAAAAACCTCATCTCCGGGCTGGATTTCGAAACTCACCACTGTGCCCTGCATCGGAGCATGTATCGCCACGGTGCCTTCTGGAAGCGATTCGTTAACAAGGTCCAGAACTGCGGGGCCCTGCACCCCACCGGCAACGCCGCTTTTGCCATGCTCCAGCACCGCAAGTGGATCTGCCTTGTTCATTTGGCTACCGGCCAGTACACCAGCAGGTCCGCTGGCATCCTCAGGGGTAAGAACCTGAGCAACCAGTTCCGCCATATGCGCATCAACATACCCGGTTGTCAGCGTGGCATTCTGGAATGCATCGCTTGCCAGCAGCGCCTGCAGAAAATCAACATTGGTGGCCACGCCATCAACGTGGAACTCGGCCAAGGCGCGCTGGGCACGGCGCACTGTGGCGGCAAAATCCTGTTTGCTGCTGACAATGACCTTCGCCAGCAAGGAATCGTAGTTTGGATTGGTGACATAACCCGCATAGCCACAGGTGTCCGTGCGCAGACCCGGCCCGGTAGGTACTTCAAATTTGCTCAGCCGTCCGCCGGAAGGCTTAACGGTACCGTCAGCGCTCATGGTTTCCATGTTGACCCGCAGCTGAATCGCAAACCCCTGGGGTTCGGGTACGTCTGTCTGAGCGAGCTGCACATCTGCAAGGCTTGCACCCGCGGCAACACGAATCTGCGCCTGTACCAGATCTATGCCCGTGACTTCTTCCGTTACGGTGTGTTCCACCTGCAGGCGGGCATTCGCTTCCATGAAGTAAAACTGGCCCGATTGTGCGTCGAGGAGAAATTCGATGGTCCCCAGGCCTTTATACTTCACCGCCTCACCCAGCCGAACTGCGGCGGCACACAAGGCGTCACGCAGTGCAGGGTCAAGCTCAGGCGCCGGCGCTATTTCGATCAACTTCTGATGACGCCGCTGGGTGGAGCATTCCCGCTCCCAGATGTGGCTGACCGCTCCACTACCGTCTCCAATAATCTGCACTTCTATGTGGCGTGCCTGCTCGACCAACTGTTCAACATAAACATCACCGATACCAAAAGCGGCCAGGGCTTCGGAAGACGCACGTGTATACGCGTCCTCAAGATCTTCAAGGCGTTTCACCACCCGCATGCCGCGGCCGCCACCACCAGCAGTGGCTTTCACCACAATGGCGTCAACGCTGTTTGTTTGCATGAATGCCCGCGCTTCATCAAGACTGACAGCAGCAATGCTGCCTGCCAGCACCGGCACGTCACTCTTCCCGGCCAGCTGTTTAGCCGCCGCTTTGTCGCCAAACACGGCAAGGGTTGCAGGGGTTGGCCCGATAAACACGAGTCCTTGCGCCTCAATCGCTTCGGCAAATGCCGCATTTTCGCTGAGGAAACCATAACCCGGATGTACAGCATCGCAACCCTGCTGCTTCGCAAGAGCGGCTATGCCTGGCGCATCAAGGTAAGCTTTTGCACCGGTCCCCTCCAGCGCTACACTCTGATCCGCTTTCTGCACGTGCAGTGAAGCCGCATCATCCTGGGCGTAGATTGCGGTTGCCGTCATTCCCAGATCCTGAACCGCGCGAATAATGCGCACAGCTATCTCGCCACGATTGGCCACTAATACGTTTTTCATCCCTCTCCCCAACAGATAATTTGTTACGCCAGCAGTTTTTTTACTTCAGCAAGCCGTTCAATGGTGGCCAGCGCCTCACCCTGATCCTGACTCATATTGCGCACAATGATATCGGTAAAACCCGTATCACCAAACCGGCCAAGCTCATCCGCGACCTCCATCGCAGAACCTGCCACCAGCGCCTCTTCAGGAAAACCACGATAACCTCGCTTGAGCAGATCCTGTTTGATTTTTGCCGCTGCCTGGGAGGTTTCTCCAATATAGATGTCCCGCCGCACAGCAACCGCCGATGGTGTGCAATCATGTTCCGCACAGGCCTGCTGATACTGATTGAGCTGATCCGCTGCCTGCTGCAGGCCAAGAGCTGGAGACGCCAGCCAACCCTGCGCCATACGCGCGGTTCGATTGATTGCCGCAGGTGCCGATGAGCCTATCCAGACTTCCACGGGATCCACCGGGCGGGGGTTGATCGACGCATTTTCAACAGGCCAGAAGCGATTATGGCTGACCGTTTCTCCGCGCCACAGCGCCTGCATGATCGACAGGCTGTCTTCAAACATCGGTACCCGCTTTTTCAGGTCTATCCCCATGCCTGCACTCTGCTTACGATCCCCCCCCAAAGCGCACTGCAATATGAAACGACCGCCCATAATTGCAGCCAGCGTACCAATCTGCTCCGCAAGCAACACAGGATGCCAGAGTGGCAGCAAATACAGTGCACCGGCTGGTTTATTGCCCCACTCTGCTAACATTCGGCCAAGTATCGCCGTGTTCTGGTAGTAGTTGCTGGGTGTGACGTGATGATCACCCACAAAAAGACTATCAAGGTCTGCCTGACGTGCGGTCGCGGCGCGCTCTACCATGTAACGCGCGCCAAGGCGCGGGTCTTCAAGCTGATAATTCGAACAGATAGATATACCAATACGCATCACAACCCCTTAAAAATAATCATCCGAAGTCAGTCCAGATCGACGGTGTGGAAAAATCAAACGCATGTTCCAGCAGCACTTCATTATCAAATAAAAAGTTCCCTACACAGGGTTTGGAAAAGTCACCCGCCAGTAGTTTAGGTAGCCAGATCGCATCATCCGGCCACATCTCCTCGTACGGTATCTCGTCAATTGGACACCAGAATGGCCGCGCCTCACGGGTCTCACGCAACTGACCGGAGAACTCTGTAGCGGTGAGCGCATAACCTAACCATTGAGGTCCGTTGCGCTCCACAAACCGCATTTCCAAACCCACTTGCGCATTGTGTACCTGCAGGCCGACTTCTTCAGCAACCTCACGACACGCACCTTCTATAACTGTTTCGCCGGCATCCAGCTTACCGCCTGGCGCGTTAACCCGACCCGCCCCGTGTCCGGTTTTTTTATGAATCAATAGAACTTCTGAACCCCGCAAAAGAAACAGCAGCGTACCAATAAATTCTGGTCGCCAGGGATCCTCGTAAGGTGTGCTCAGCTGCAGCATTTCAAATCGGTTTAGTCATCGCGTTCATAGCGCAATTTCAGCGCCTGAAACAGGCGCTCAGGCAGTTCTTCCGCCTCACCCTGCAGTTCCGCAAGCAACTCAACCAGGTGTTCATTGTCTTCCCGCCCCTGCCATACCTTGCGGTAACTACCATCCTGGTATCCATTCGCCTGCCGAAATTGGTTGAGGACGTTTTTGCCCACGTACATATCAAACAGTTCCTGATAGGTCATAGGAAGATTCTGCATGGCGACAACAAAAGGCCCTAAGGCAAAGGACTTACTCTGCAAGGCATCAGCTGCCAGCGTTTCTATCGACGCCCGAAACAAAGCGGGATCTGGTTCAGCAGTGGGCTGTGCTGCCGCCAGCGTAGTCGCCATGTCGTCGACCAGCTTATCCGCACGTATCAGCTCACTTAACCCGAAGTGCCAGATATCCACAAGTTCAAGCTTCACCTGGTCAACGTCGGGAACCTGATGTTTCCACCACTTCCAGCCAAAATGATCGAGCATTTCAGCACATTCGACCCAGATCGCCCGGTAGTACTCATAACCCTGGGTCCGCCACTCCGGATGCACCTGGATATTGTGGGTTTCCTGCATTTTTGCCATGGTGTGCAGCATGGCAGCCGCTTGGGAGTCTTGCATAAATCGTTCAGAAGGTTGTTGGACAGCTTCGATTATGGGGTATTCTTCTGCTCATGGCCAAAAAGCCGATTACAGCCATGCTCATGCACCCAGTGGTCCGGGATGAACTCTTTCGTCCGGACCATCTGGATACCATTGCGCGCGTTAGCCACCTTGTTGCGGAGACTCCGTTTCGAGAGGTGGATGATATGGCTGAGTTTTTACCTCACATTGAAGTGTTGATAACGAGTTGGGGCTGCCCGCGCATCGACGAGAGCGTGATCGTCCAGATGCCGAAGCTCAAACTCATCGCGCATCTGGCGGGATCTGTAAAAGGTTTTATCGACGATGCTGTGTGGCGGCGTGGTATTCAGGTGGTGAACGCTGTCGCAGCCAATGCAGTGCCGGTCGCCGAGTACACCCTGGCTGCAATTCTATTTGCCAACAAAAAAGTTTTTGCATTAAACAGGAACTACCTCAAATATAAAGAGAATCGAGCGCCCTGGAGTAAAGAAGCACCCAACGTCGGCAATTACCATAAGACCATTGGCATTATTGGCGCTTCACACGTGGGGCAGCTTGTGATGGAACACCTGCAACGCTTTGATATGCGTGTGCTGCTGTACGATCCCTTCACCACGCCACTGCAAGCCCGCCACAGCGGTGCCCACAAGGTTGGTCTGGCCGAACTTCTGAGCCACTCAGATGTGGTCAGCATTCACGCGCCGCTGCTCACAGACACGAAAGGTATGCTTGGCGCTCGCGAACTGGCTTTGATGCAGGACGATGCAACCCTCATCAACACGGCACGTGGTGGGATTATTGAACAGGGTGCTTTAGAAGCAGAGCTTGTCAAAGGGCGTATCAACGCAATTTTAGATACCACCGACCCTGAAGTTCTGCCGCCGCACAATCCGCTCTACCAGTTGGACAATGTGTTTCTGACCCCGCATATTGCCGGTTCACTGGGGGATGAAACCCAACGGCTGACGGATTTTATCGTTGCAGAACTGGAACGTTACAGTCGCAGTGTGGGGCTGAAGTATCTGGTGCGACGCGAACACCTGGCGCGGCTGGCTTAACTGAATATTCTGTCTTTACCCAGTCGGCTCTGGGTAGGATTAGTGCATTAATAGTTAATACGAACAGATACAAACGGTTTTTAAAGTTACTTCGTTGAATTGAGATGCAATCGAAGCTGTAGTGGAACTACTGGGCTCGGTCGCTGTTGTAATCACCATTGTCTTTGTTGCCATCCAACTCAGATACAACTCTTCTGCAGTTCGAAATTCCACCCTGCAGAATCAAACCAATTCTTCGATTTATCAGCAATTTCAAAACGGTATGATGGACGAGAATGCCTGGATAGACAATCTCAGGCCCTTGCAGGCTCCGCTTGATACGCCAGAAGGTAAAGCCTCATGGCACCGTCAAAAGCACATGCTCCCGGATGCCTTTCAGCGAGAGCACGGAAGCAGACGTTTTTACTTAACCACTCCTAGTTCCGCTTTCGGCCAACTGCAGTCATTAGTGTGCCAGTTCACTTGTCCGTCTCAGTCAGAAAACTTTCGCGCCACGTAGTACCCGTAGCTCACAAAAGCAGAAAAGCGTTCGTAGAGGCTTATTTCCAATTGCTCTGCCTCCACTATTGACTGGGCTGTCGCAGAGCCGTCATGTTTTCTTAGGAAGCCCTCAAATCGCCCCTGCATAGGACGATAATAGTTATCAAGCCAACAAGTTTCAGGTAGTGGGAAGTATCCCAAGGGTGTGTAGCCATGGGCCTCTAATTGCGTCATCTTCGCGGACGCTGTGGCAACCTCCGGATATTCCCGCGACCAGTGATCGTCTAACTCGCTAGGTCGCTCGGCTGTCAACCACGTCAATTCGGAAACCGCAAGAATGCCTCCCGGCTTAAGAAATTGCCGCCAACTCTGAATCCCGTTCTCGAATCCAATATTATAAATCGCACCTTCTGACCAAATCGCATCCAGCGATGAAGGCTCGAACCCTAATTCATCCATAGAAGCCGCAAGAGTCTTAATCTGCTTTGAAACACCTTCTGCTTTGGCGCGCTGCTCCAATTCTTTTAGGAAACCAGGTAGGAAATCCAACGCGACGATATCCGCATCAAGTGACTTGGCTAGAGTGATTGTAGACTGTCCTGTTCCACAACCTATGTCAGCGATTTTCAGATTCTGCTGCTCTGAAAGTCCCGACAAAATGATAGCTAATCGTGTTTCGAATTCTCCCCCGGGACCCTGTCTGAATGCCTTCCTATGCAGGTCTAGCATTAGATCAATTTCGTTCAGTTTCTCACTCATTAGACATCCGTATGCACATCTCTCATAGCAAGTAGATATCACCACTCTGAATTGTCTGCAATGGGTCGATGTTTACCGTTCATCAACGAATCTTGAGCGGCAGCTTTGGAGACATTCCAGAAAATACTCGAACTATTCCAGAAAGCCGCCGTTCAGAAGCACCTCACAGCTTGCTCTGACCGGCCAAAAACCGACCAAGCCAGTGAAGCTTGATCATCGCACACCACTATACTATCAGGGTATCTCTAAAGACCTCTCCATTCGTATGTTGCATCGCTCATAGGGTGAATCTACCGTCATACCCTCGAGGTGGCTGAATCCCAGTTTCTGGTAGAGGGACAGGGCCGGACCAAGTTTAGTGTTGCTCTCCAGGTACACTTTTAACGCCCCCATTCGGTGAGCACGCTCGAGAGCGGCTTTGCCGAGAGCCAATCCGATGCCTTTTCCTTGAACACCTGGTGAAACGGCCATTTTCGCGAGTTCTAGCGTTGATTCGTCGTAGGGTATGAGGGCAACGGATCCAACGGGGCTGCCTTGGTAAAGGGCGATCAGAATGGCCCCACCTTTGTCGATGACATGCTCGGTCGGATGGTCCAAGGTCTTTTCATCCGATTCCTCTAGTTTCCAATGCCGGGTGATCCACTCGACATTCAAGCGCTTAAAGGCCTCAGCGTACTTGGGGGTAAAATCTATGATGCGGAAATCGCTGTGTTCACCCATCGTCTTGGTTCTTCTGATAACGGAAAGTAGTTCAGGCTTCGCTTGAGGCGCTATTCTATGAATGGTGCGAGGTTGTTGTCGAATGTCGCATGCGGCTCGAAAACGGAAGATATAGACATGCGCCTTTTTATGTCACTCTCGATCAGCAGCTCACCCGACCATCCCACTTAGACAGCAAGCGACGCGACCGCTTGCCGCTGTCACAGCCAGACTGTAAATTGCTTCCAGCAAAAACCGCCGGAGGCATTTGTCCCGGCAACCACAGGGGGGAGTTATGGATCTGTCTTTTGGACCCGAATACGAGGTCTTTCGCAATGAGGTGCGCGATTTTCTGCGCACCCACGAGGATAAAGCGCCGCACAACGCCAGCATGCGCAGCCCCGAAATGCTGGACTGGCAGAAGCTGCTGATTGAACACGGCTACGCAGCGCGCACCATTCCAAAAGAGTACGGCGGCTATGGTGGCACGCCCAACATTATTAAAAGCCGCATCATCGGCGAAGAGTTTTCAGCTGCCCGAGCAAATGCCGGTCTTGGCGGCCAGGGCATTTCAATGCTTGTACCCACGCTACTGGAGATGGGCACCCAGGAGCAGAAAGAACAGTTCATCAAACCCACTATCCATGGCGAAATGGTGTGGTGTCAGGGCTATTCCGAACCCGGCGCAGGATCGGACCTTGCCTCTCTGACCACAAGTGCAACCCTCGACGGTGATGAATGGGTCGTCAACGGACAGAAAATCTGGACCAGCACCGCGCAGCTGGCGGATTGGATTTTCTGTCTGGTCAGAACGGAACCCGACGCACCCAAACACAAGGGTATATCGTTCCTGCTGTTCAAAATGGATACACCGGGCATTGAAATCCGTCCGCTGGTTGATATGACGGGTGCCGCTAACTTTAACGAGGTGTTTTTCACCGACGTGCGTGTCCCCAAACACCAGATTGTTGGTGAACGGGGTGAAGGCTGGATGGTGGCCAATGCCATTCTCGGCCACGAAAGAGATTCGCTGGGTAATCCAAACATCACGCTCACGCGCTTGAATGCTTTGATGGAATTAATGAAAACGGAGACCCTGAATGGCGAGCGTTTGATCGACAATCCTGTGTACAGGGATCGGTTGATGCAATTGCAAGGGCGTGTGATGGCCATGCGTTTTAATGATCTGAGGGTGCTGTCCTCCCGGCTGAACAAAGGACAGGATGCCACCCTTGCTCGCATGATCGTGAAACTGCAGGGCACAGAGCTGCGACACGATCTGGAAGGCATGGCCATCGACATCATGGGTGAAATCGGTCTGTCTTACGAAGACAACCCCTACACCCGTGCGGGAGGCAGCTGGCAGAATCAGTATATGTATTACCTCGGTCTTATCATTGGCGGGGGCACCTCACAGATACAGAAAAACATCATCAGTGAGCGAGGGCTGGATATGCCCCGCGAACCGAAAATCGAAAAGAACAAGTAGGAGCCACCCATGCAATTCGGACTTTCAGAAGAACAGGTGCTGTTACAGGACAACGTCAATCGGTTTCTCGACGACCACGTTTCGCTGGATGCCGTCAGAGCCTACGCCGAAGGCGGTGAAGACGATGCCATCTGGCAGGGTCTGACAGAATTAGGCATTCCGGCACTGTTGATAGACGAAGAACACGGCGGCATCGGCCTGGCGCCTTTGGATGCGGCCATTGTTGCGGAATCTATGGGTTATCACACAGCACCAGGACCATTTCTTACCAGTGCCATTATGGCGCCTACTGTTTTTGCGGCTGCAGGTGGCCAGAGCGATAAGCTGGCGGCCCTTGCTGCAGGTGAGCTACGTGTGGGCATCGCCTTTGCTGAAGGTTTTGGTGTGCGTAACGATGCGGGGATCAAAGCAGCAGGTACCACGCTCAGCGGCAAATCAATATTCGCCTTCGATCAGGCTGCAGACAGTTATCTGGTTGCTGATCAGCACAAACACATTTATCTGGTTGCGGCGAATGCAAAAGGTTTATCGTGCAAACCGTTGACCACGGTGGATAAAACCAGACGCACCGTCGAACTGACTTACAGTGACACGCCGGCAACCCTGATCAGTGATGACGTTGAGGTATTCGCTCAGGCAATGGACATCGGCCGTGTGATGCTGGCTGCAGATACCCTCGGTGCGGCACAGAATATGATTGACCAGGCCGTTGAATACGCCAAACAGCGGGAACAGTTCAACCGGCCCATCGGTAGCTTCCAGGCGGTAAAACACATGTGTGCGGAAATGGCAGCACAACTGGAACCCTGTCGTGCCATGGTCTGGTTTGCTGCGCACGCCTTGAACGAGCTACCCGATGAGGCGCGGCTGACAGCCTGTCATACAAAAGCACACCTTGCTGAAGTGGGTAAGTTTGTCGCAAAAACCTCAACCGAAGTCCACGGCGGCATGGGTTTCACTGACCTTCTGGGGCTGCACTACTGGTTCAAACGCTGCGGCGCAAATCGACAGTGGCTGGGCGCGCCAGAGCTTGTCCGCGAGGAGGCTGCGTTACTGCAGGGCCTGGCGTGAGTGATTTTCTGACCCTGGCAGAACGTGCCTGGCAGGGTCAGCTCGACATGATGTTTGAGCATCACCCGGTGCATTCAGCTTACGATGGTGCAATGGAGATTCTGCCTGGTGTGCTGATGCTTAAAGGCATCGCCTGCATCTACATCATCGACAGCGGTGACGGATTACTCATGCTGGACGCAGGCTCACAGCTCGATACCGAACGGACTTTTACAGAAGTCCGCAAGTGGCGCCCTGACACCCCGCTTAAGTTAGTTGTTTTTTCACACCACCACGTCGATCATGTTTTTTCTGTTGAGCCTTTTGTTGCCGAGGCAAAGGCTCGCAACTGGGCAGCACCTGAGGTCATCGCGCATCGCTTAACCCCGGATCACTTCGACCGTTATATTAAAACCAACGGCTGGAATACCGCCATCAACCGGCGTCAGTTTGCTATCCACGCACCTAATTTCCACTGGCCGGACAACTACCACTATCCCGACATAACCTTTGATGAAAACTACCAGTGCCGCCTGGGAGATCTGGACATCCACCTCCATCATGCCAGGGGTGAAACAGACGACCACACCTGGACCTACATCCCTCAGCATAAGCTGGTGATGACCGGCGACTTGTTCATCTGGGCGCTGCCCAACGCCGGCAATCCGCAAAAGGTACAACGGTACGTTTCGGACTGGGCAGATGCCTTACGAAACATGGCCAGCCTGGAACCAGAACTGTTGCTGCCCGGACATGGCTTTCCGATATTTGGAAAGCAGCGTGTGCACCAGGCGCTCAACGATACTGCAGATCTACTGGAGCGCATCGAAGACCAGGTGATCGATGGTATGAATCAGGGGCTTACGCTCGATGCACTTTACCAGCAGGTTGAAATGCCTCTCGAGCTGATGCAGAAACCCTACCTGCAACCCATTTACGATGACGCGCACTTTCTCATAAGAATGATCTGGCGCCGCTACGGCGGCTGGTGGGACGGTGAATACGACACGCTGTTACCCGCCAGCAAAGCCGATCAGGCCACTGTCTGGGTAGACCTTGCCGGTGGTATTAAAGCGGTGGTTTCCCGTGCCCTTACAACGCTTGAACAGGACCCCGCCATCGCAGCCCATTTGATTGAAACGGCCTATCACGCCGACCCGACAAACCCTGCGGTACATGACGCACGCGCATCAATTTATCGCGCCCGGAGTGCGACACAGAAAGCGTCCATGGCACGCAATATCTTTAACCACGCCGCGCTCTCCAGCGATGCAGGTGTCCGAGATCTGGCTTCAAACAAAAATCTGAAAAAAGCTTAAAACCGGTAACGCCTTGTGACCAGGCGCTTTGCCGTTCACAATCTGGGACTGATATTCTGCAGTAGGATCTATGTTCCAGTCTTTGCCCGTTTTGCCGTTGAAAGACACGGTTGTCTATCCCAACATTGTTGTTCCCCTGGCTGTTGGACGCACCCGCTCCCTGGCAGCCATTGAAGCTGCAATGAAAGATAATCGCGAGTTCATTGCCGTTGCCCAGCGCAGCCCCGACGTTGAAGACCCCAAACTCGAAGACCTGTACGAGATTGGTACGATCGCCAAAATCACCCGGGTTGAAAATCGAGACGACGGCGCCCAGGTTATTGTGCAGGGTGATCGGCGGGTCCGTCTGATTTCTCTGATTGATCGGCAGGATTATCTGATGGCCTCAGCCGAATATCAGATCGATCTGAAACATACTGCTAACGACAACGACAGCATGGAAATAGACGCCCTGCTGCGTGTAAACCGTGAGCTTGCCCAGCGCATCGCAAATTTGTACGACAGTGAAAACGGCGCGCAGATGTATCAGCAGCTGGTGGGCCACCTGAAAGATCCTGTCATCCAGATGTATCGTATTGCTTCCCTGGCTAACCTGTCGCTGGAACATGAACAGGCTATTCTGGATTGTGACTCCACCCTCGCTCTGATGCAGCAGGTCAACGGCGTTCTCAGCCACGAACTGCGTGTGACCGAACTGCGCCGCGAAATTGCTGAACAAGCCCGTGACGACATTGAACAGCAACAACGAGAACATGTTCTGCGCCAGCAGAAACAAGCCATCGAACACGCGCTGGGCGAAGGCGCGGAAGATGAGGACATCGGTGAGATCCGCCAACAGCTGAAAGAGGCCAAGCTTCCCGAGAACATCACCGACGAAGTTGACCGCGAGCTGAAGAGATTGTCACGCATGTCGCCCAACGCTGCCGACTATCAGGTCTCCCGCGCCTACCTTGAGCTGATCGCCGAACTCCCCTGGCACACCAGCACCGAAGACAACCTGGATCTGGCACATGCTCAGGATGTGCTGAACGAAGACCACTACGGATTAGAGGAAGTCAAAGAGCGAATTCTGGAATCGCTGGCGGTCATGCAGCTCAATCCGGAAGCCAAAGCGCCCATAATCTGTTTTGTTGGGCCGCCAGGGGTGGGTAAAACATCCCTGGGGCAATCTATTGCGCGAACCATGGGGCGCAAATTTGAACGTTTGAGTCTCGGCGGATTACACGATGAAGCTGAACTGCGTGGTCATCGACGCACTTACATCGGCGCGATGCCAGGCCGTATCCTGCAGGGCATTCGACGGGCAGAGGTGATTAACCCAATCATTATGCTCGACGAAATAGATAAGTTAGGCCGCGACTTTCGTGGCGATCCCTCTGCTGCGCTGATGGAAATCCTGGATCCCGCACAGAACAAAGAGTTTCGCGACAACTATCTGAATCTGCCTTACGATCTTTCCAAAGTGATGTTTATAACTACTGCAAACACCCTCGAAGGCATTCCCCGTCCGTTACTGGATCGTATGGAAATCATGGAAGTCTCCGGATACTCGGACATTGAAAAAAGCGCTATCGCACGCAACTACCTGATTCCAAGACAGCGCTTAGATGCTGGTTTACAGGAAAACCAGCTAGATATAGACGACCTCACTCTGAGCCAACTTATCCGCCGCTACACGCGCGAGGCCGGCGTACGTGAACTGGAGCGTGTGATTGGCCGCATCTGCCGCAAACAGGCACGACGCGTCGTCGAAGGTGATGACGCAACCCACGCGATCACACCCGAGCGGCTCAGGGATTTTCTGGGGCCGGAAAAATACAAGCGTGATGCTAACCGCGAACAACAACACCCGGGGGTTGCCGCTGGTCTGGCATGGACAGAAGCAGGTGGCGATGTGTTGTACATCGAAGCAAGCCTCACGCCCAAGGAAGACAAAGTCACGCTCACCGGACACCTCGGCCAGGTGATGCAGGAGTCCGCAAAAGCAGCCCGCAGTTACGTCTGGTCCATTGCAGATACCCTGGGCATTGCACAGAAAGATATTGAAAAACAGGGTATTCACATTCACGTACCTGCTGGAGCTGTGCCCAAGGATGGCCCCTCCGCCGGGGTAACCATGGCCAGCGCCATCGTGTCGGCTTATGCGGGCATCGCCTGTGAGCCCAACATTGCCATGACAGGCGAACTCACACTAACCGGTCTGGTGCTGCCGGTTGGCGGGATCAAAGAAAAGGTGCTGGCCGCCCATCGCGCAGGCTTTACCCACATTATTTTACCTAAAGACAACGAGGCTGATCTTGAGAAGATCCCTGAAAATGTCCGCAGCGAGCTGGGCATCACGCTGGCCAGTACATTAGACGATGTCTTGCGTCGCGCGTTACCCGGATTGAAATTCAAGGCAGCATCCTGAGGTGGAAAACTTCACCACCTACCTGATCGGCGTTGCCATGGAAGGTGCCCTGCTCGGTGTTTTGTTCTGGGTAATAACCTTAATCACGGTAGAAAGTACCAGCCTGCCTGGCGCCCTTCGCTCGGCATTCATAGCAGAGGCGGTGGGCAATTTGCCCTACTTGTGGGGTCTGCCGGCGACAACACCACCGGGTTTGTTGATGAGTCTTGTTGCCGCCATTATTTTTGTCAGATTAATTATGCGCATTGGAGAACTCACGGCGGGTAAAGCATTTTATGGCGTAGCCATGACCTATTTTGTGTTGATCGCCCTGGTCACCTGCAACGCCTGATTAAAAAGGCCTAGAACAGGTAAGTCGCAGGCTCACCTGCCTGCCATGGGTTACGCTTTACCATCACCGAAACAAACAACGGACTTCTGACTAAGCGTTCAAGCCAGTCCCGCAGATGTTCATATCGACTCGCTTCGAACCACTTCATATCAACATTGGCAAACTGCCTGATAAAAGGCATCAGAGCTACATCCACAAAGGTCAGTTGCTCGCCCAGCAGATGCTGCCTTCCACCATCGCACGCCAGCATTGCTTCTAGTTCACCGAGAAAAACTTCAGCTTGCTGCCGATGTCGTTCAGCAGTTGCCTGGCCATCACGACCGGCATATTTGTAGCCATCCAGATGTTCTTTGAAGGAGCCATCATTTGTTGCAACCAGTTCTTTCACTCCGGGCTGCATTTTGCCGTCGTGCAACCAGTTATCCGGGTCATTCTGTTTCAGCGCCCAAAGCATCACATCAAGGCTTTCATCAATAACCGAAGAATCGACCAGCATAACCGGGACGGTGCCCTTCGCTGAAGCCTGCAACATGGATTCTGGCTTGTGTTTCAGATCGACTTCACGCACAACACAGTTCTGACCCGCATATAGCAGTGCCATGCGCGCACGCATAGCATAAGGGCAACGGCGAAAGCTATAAAGTACAGGCAGGTTGTTGGCAACCTCAGGGAGTGATGGTGAATCGTAATCCGACATAGTCTTCGTCATATTCAGGCGTGACGGTAACGCCTTTATAATTTGTTGTGAACAACCTGGCAAAGCCATACCCAATCAGTGCACCCACCAGCACATCCTGCTCGTCGTGACGATCATCGTAGACCCGACTGTAACCCACAAACGTAGCAGCAACGTAGACAGGCAGAGCCCATTTCAAACCATAACGTTCATGCAGGTAGCCGGCGGCGTGGAAACTGACGGCAGTATGTGCTGATGGAAATGATTCATCATCCCGACCGTCAGGGCGCTCCTTGCTGATCGTCTCTTTGAGCGCATAGTTTGTCCCCAGGGTCAGTGCCAGACCAACACCAAATTGTTTAGCCCCCTCATAGTCCCGTTTGGCAACCGAGGTGACCAGGGCCACACTCGGCAGCACAAACTCGAGCACATCGCCTACATCGCCGGTGGTACTCCGACCCAAGGGATTCTGCTCAGCGCCAGCCTGGCTGGGAAACACCAGCAGCGCCAACATCAGGGCAAGGCAAAAACCAATCCTGTGCAATACCTGTCTAATTGGCTTCAACCCCCAACTCATCAAGCAATGTCTCAAACGCATCAATGCGAGGCGTAAAACTATCAAGCGTATCCTGCCAGAAATCGGGCTCTTCAAGATCGGCATCCAGATGCTGACGGGCGATATCTTCCGCCGTCATACGACCGGTATCACACAGCAGCGCAACATAACGATCATAAAAACCTGGACCGGAAGTCTGTCGACGCGTGTATACACCCGAGCTGAACAGATAGCCAAACAGATAGGGAAAATTGTAGAAGCTCAGTCCTGAGATATAGAAGTGCAGCTTGCTCGCCCAGAACATCTCATCCGGCTCAGCCAGCGTATCGCCATACCAGTTCTGCCAGGCCTCACTCATCATTGCCTTCAGTTCCTGCGGCTGCTGCGGGCGCTCTTGCCTGGCCTCATACAATCGCTTCTCAAATTCAAAGCGGGTTGGAATATTCAGCATAAAGCCCGTATGTGAGCGCAGCTCTTCCCACATGATGTTGAGCTTCTCCTGGGGTGAGGTTGAGCGTGCAAGCAAAGCATCCCGCACCAGCGCCTCTCCAAAAGTGCTCGCGGTTTCTGCCAACGACATGCCATAAGTTCGCTGGCTGTCTGGCAGGTCGCGCATAACGTGAGAATGGAATGCGTGACCCAACTCATGTGCCAGCATAACCACATCCATTCTGCCGCCGGTGTAGGTTGAATACACCCGTTGTGTGCGAGTTTTAGGAAATGTTGTCGCGTAAGCCCCCGGGCGTTTTCGTGGTCCTGATGAGCCTTCTATCCAGTTGTTGCGCACCATCATGCGAACAAAATCGGCCATCTGACCGTCTACTTCACCATAGGCGTTCGCGATGATGTCAATTGCCTCTTCGAAGGCCAGAGGCGCACTCGAACTTGAATCCAGCACAGGCGCGGGCGCAACCAGATCCCAGGGTGCAAATTTATCTTTGCCATACGCACGCGCCATCAATGCAGTTGCGCGTTGTGACGCTGATTTATTCTTCTCGCTGACATGCAGCAGGGTGTCTAAAGTCTGCCTGGTGAGTCGGCTGGCGTGAGTCGGCGCATCAAGGAAATGTACCGGTTTCTCACGGCTGCGCTGTTTGCACATCTCCAGACGCCACCCTGCAATTGCATTTAACGCCGCACTGCAACTCTGTTCCTGCGACTGCCACGCGTCCCCCAGACCTCGCCAGGCTGCTTCACGTTGGGGTTCCGATACATCCATGAGCAGCTTGTTCGCTTTTGCCACGCCCATGGTTTGCGTTTCATTACCCACCAGTACATGACAACTCAAGCTGCTGGACAACTGGTTATACAATTGCCCCCAGGCGTGTATGCCATCCTGCGACAGCCCGTTAACCAGGCTTTCTTCAGACAGCGAAAGGTTTTCATGTTTGCGCTTGCGACCATGGTGAACCTGGAATGCCTGGGCCTGCACCTCCGGGTGAGCAAGATACTGCTCGATCTGTGCGTCGCTGGCGCTGTCTACAAACTGAGCCAGCGGTTCAAAACAGTCACCAAAGCGTTTGCTGGAGCTCTGCAGCGAACCGTTGAGTTTCAACGCGCCTTCATTCTGGCTGTCGACTGACAATAAACAATTTGTATAGGTATAAATGTTGCCAAGCAGGTTGCCAGCACGCTCAGCGTGTATGGCTATCTTCTGCGCTGCGCTGATGGCATCAGGGCCGGACAGGCCTGCATTGAGTGCATCAACTGCCGTGAGGATTGCCTCCAGTTCCTGCAGATCGCTCTGCAGCTGTGGATCTTCGCAATCTTTATATTCCGATTGCAGATCCCAGGAAGGACCGCTGATCTCAACGTCTGCTGTCATATCACCTTCGAATTGCCGCAAAGGGCGGAATTAGACCTTATCCGGCTTAAAGGTCCAATAGCTATTGGCAAAATAGTTGGCCATAGCGCCAGGAATAATACTCACCGCCTGGGCAAGAATCTCCGGCTGTGATGGCCAGGTCATGCGCATCACCACAAAAGCGCCGAAACTCACCGCCAGCGTCACCAGTGAAACCAGATTGAACTTCAGTCCGCGTACCCGCTTGCGTGTCGTTATCTGCCGATCTCGGAAGGTCCAGTAATTGTTCAGAAAGAAGTTCCAGATAATGGAGGTTTCGATGGCCAGCACAGAGCTCAGATAGACATTCAAACCCGACGACAGCAGCAGCTGAAAACAACCCAGATTAATCACCACGCCACTCAATCCCGTCAACGCAAACTTCACAAAGGTTTTGCGTGACAGCAGACGCAGCCACCAGACGTGCAGAAAGAATTCCACTATGTCCCTACGCCCCAGCTTGGTGGCACCACGCGTGCGGTCGCTGAAACGAATTGGCACCTCGGTGATCCGTGCATCAGAAATCATCAGCGCATGTAACAGTGCGACCTGAAAAACATAACCGGAAGGGGGCAGCCTCAACGGTAGAGCCTGGCGCAGAGCGCTGACACGAATTGCCTTGAAGCCTGCGGTGCAGTCTGCAACGCGATAGATACCCGCAACATAGCGCGCAAACAGATTGCCACAACGCGACAGCAGGCGTCGTTTCAAACTCCAGCTTTCATCAACTTCACCACCGCTGGTGTAGCGCGAACCTATCACAACATCATGTTCAGGCAATGTCGCAACAAGTCGGGCTACATCGTCCGGATTGTGAGAAAAGTCTGCATCCATCTGTACCACAACATCTACAGCCTTATCATCGACGCCATTTAATACATGCATGAACCCACGCGTATAGGCTGAACCCAGGCCGCGTTTACGGCCCGTTAACAACTTCACCCTGTCGTCTTCTGCTGCTATATCCAGTACATGTGCAGCTGTACCATCCGGTGAATTGTCATCTACAACCAGCACAGAGAACCTGCAGGAATGGTCGTTATCAAATGCCGTTAACAAAGCCACCAACATCTCGCGTATATTTTCCGCCTCGTTGTAGGTGGGTAGCACCACACATACCGAAACCCGGTCGCTTGAAAAATCGGTAGAGGTGAGAGGTTGATGACTCAAAATAACGATCAGTGGGACAAAGGCGCCCGTTATACCTCAGCCACTGCGACTTGTCATGACATACACCTAAGCGTTAGCCTGCGACCCGACAGCGCAACCGCGATTTGCGACAGCAGCCTGAGTTGCCGGATATCGGAAAATAATAATGACAATAAAACACATCCTGCTTTGTTGCAGTCTGGCCACTACTTTGCTCACCGGTACGGCCTCAGCTGACACTGGCGCTTCCGGCACGAAACAATGGTTTGTCGGCATCACCAGCTCAATAGGTGAAGTAAAGATAGAGAATATTTCTGCCAATATCGGCACGGGTGTCGTCATAAACGGCGAACGTGACGGGCAGATTGAGGACACCGAGATCGACGACTACACCGCCGGTTTTGGTTTTTCTGCTGGCCGTCGGATCGGTTACTGGCAGGTGGCTGCCCAGTACATTTATCGCTACCGCACAGATTGGGATGTGGTTGCAGCCACGCCAGCCATTCAGACCATTACCAATATTTTCACCAACGTGGAAACACATACTTTGCTGATTAATGCTGCGCGGCGCGGATCCATAACCCAGCACTGGTCATGGGAGTTCGGTGCAGGCATGGGTTACGTCCATCATCGGATGGATTCCGAGTACATAGAACGAGAAGTGCCTGGCGTAAGGGGTGAACAGGTATTTAAAGACCAGCGTCGCAACGGCGGCTTCAGTTATAACCTGTTTGCTGGCGTGAGCCGCGAGTTTGGCCGCAACTGGACGCTGAACATACGCACCAGTTACATTGACATGGCCGAATTGAAAGCCGGGTCGTTTCCCGAACGCCCGGTCCGTTTAAGCGCAGATCAAAAAGCGGTTGAACTGCAATTGTCCATCGAGCGTAATCTGTAACACGGCTCTGCGGCGGAGTGGCGTCGCTGCTCAACGAACGGTGCCAGTTTCATAGAGCAGGGCGTTACCCTTTTTCCCGACTATTTCTGTGACCCCGGCATGGCGCAGGCAATACGCCATTTTCTGCGCGATATCTAGCGGCTCATCTAAGGCATTTGCCAGATCCCGGGTATCAAATGGCGAGGGTAGCTCCATCTGCAGAAAGTTAAACAGGTCAGCCATGTCCTGCAGGCGCACACCCTCAACAATGTCGAGCAGGTGTTTTTCTTTGACCCGCCAGCCGCCACGACGTCGGTTTTTCTTTGGGTCAAAAACTCTTATTTCACGAACCTCAGTCAGTACCGCCTCAACAGAAAAGTTGGGATGGTTGAGCATCTGCGGTAGATAAACAAGCTCATTCACAATGTGTATCAGCGAGCCACGTTTCGGTGACTTCCGACTGGCTGGCTTAGCGCCGCCTTCTTCAGGCTGTTTAACTATGGTTGTGGTTCGTGCAATCGGGTGCACCAATACCACCGGACCCACATCAGCCAACGCTGCCATCTTGCGTCGCAAACCGCTGAAACTACCTGTCTGAATTTCATACATGATGCCGTTGCGCACCGCATCCGCAACAAAGGTCTGCACGGAAACTTCTTCTTTACCACCGTTTGCGGAATAGGCTGCTTTCAGAGCGGCATGTAACGGGCCTTCGTTTAAAACACCAATCGACATAGATTCTGCTGGACATAACTCAGATACAGGCAGGCACTGTACCGCAATTTCTCGAGTTGCTCACACCGCTGCCTATGCCATACTGGACACTCTACGGAACAACCTTTGGGAGAAGAGAGAATGAGCGCAGACGGCACCTGGAACACCACCATGAACACCCCGATGGGCGCGCAGAACGGCACTCTGCATCTGACCAGTGACGGTGGTAATCTGTCCGGCAAGCTGGCAGGACCACAAGGCGAAATGGAAATCACAGACGGCACCATCGATGGCGACAACCTGAGCTGGAAAGCCTCCATCACTTCACCCATGGCCATGACCCTGGAATTCAATGCAGTTGTCAGTGGTGACGAGATCAACGGCAACGTCAAACTTGGCGCATTCGGTGACGCCACTTTCACCGGCACCCGCGCGTAATATTGCCGTATGAGCTGGGAAGAAGAGATTCGCGAACTGCAGGCGCGTGAAGCCCTTGCTTTCGAAATGGGGGGGGCAGAAAAAGTTGCCCGCCAACACGAATTCAACAAGCTGACAATTCGCGAACGTATTGGCGTCATCAGCGACGCAGAAACTTTTCACGAAATTGGCACCCTGGCTGGTGTTGGCGAGTACGACGACCAGGGTGAACTGAAAAAATTCACCCCTTCAAACTTCGTTTTTGGCACAGCCGATATTGATGGTCGCCCGGTTGTCCTGTCAGGCGATGACTTCACCGTTCGCGGCGGTTCAGCAGATGCATCCATCGCGGGCAAAAGGCTTCGAGCTGAAGGCCTGGCAGTAGAACTGCGTCTGCCCCACATCCGTTTAGTTGATGGAATGGGCGGCGGTGGTTCGGTCAAAACCATCGAAATGGCTGGACGCACTTACATTCCGGAAGTCCGTGGCTGGGAAACGGTTGTCACCCAGCTCGGTGTAGCACCATCGGTATCGCTCGCTCTGGGTTCTGTGGCCGGCATTGGCGCAGCGCGCGTTGCCACGTCGCATTACAGCGTAATCGTTCGCGACAGCGCCCAGATGATGATTGCCGGACCTGCACTGGTTGACTGGGCAAGCCTG
This sequence comes from Gammaproteobacteria bacterium, assembly GCA_048571035.1. GTDB lineage: Bacteria > Pseudomonadota > Gammaproteobacteria > Pseudomonadales > Azotimanducaceae > UBA4421. The sequence goes on along the minus strand of CP121329.1, from coordinate 3,888,065 downwards.
GGCGATGTGACCAAAGAAGAACTGGGATCCTACAAAATTCATACGCGCAACGGCGCGATAGATGATGAAGCCTCAAGCGAAGCTGAAGCATTTGCCATGGCGAAGAGGTTTTTATCGTATTTACCTTCCAGTGTGGATGAACTGCCTCCGATCACGGAATGTGACGACGACCCGGAGCGCACAGACGAAAAACTGATCGATATTGTGCCGAAAGACCCGCGCAAGGTTTACAAAATGCACAACGTGCTGGAATCCGTGTGCGACAGTGATTCTTTTTTCGAGATTGGACGCAAATGGGGGCGTTCCCTCATCACGGGCCTGGCGCGGTTGAACGGCATTCCGGTGGCCATCTTTGCGGAAAACCCTCGTGTTTACGGTGGCGCCTGGACCGCTGACGCATCACGCAAACTGATCCGCTTCTGCGATCTCGCCTCTACCTTCCACCTGCCACTCATTCACCTGGAAGACTGTCCGGGTTTTCTGATTGGCAAGCAGTCTGAAGAGGAAGCCACTATTCGCCATGGCTCTGCTGCGCTGGCAGCACTTGGCCAGAGCAATGTGCCGTTCTGCTGCATCGTGATACGTAAGGCTTTCGGCGTTGCCGGTGCAGCAAATCATAAACCCGGCAGCCATCATTTCCGTGCTGCCTGGCCCTCCGGCGATTGGGGTTCGTTACCAATCGAAGGTGGTATTGAGGTAGCTTACAAAGCCGAACTGGCCGACGCGGCAGACTATGATGAACATCTGGCAAAAATCAAAGATCGTCTTAATCGCTTGAGGTCTCCTTACCGATCTGCCGAGTTCTTCGAAATCGAAGAGATCATAGACCCACGGAAGACCAGATCTTATCTGTGTCGTTGGGCAAAACTGGCGCGCGCAGCATCCCGTCCGCAGGCGCCCAATTTCTGGTACAGACCCTAGAGGGGGCCGCATTGCCAATCGGATACAGATTTTCACTTTTTGCCTTCGTTCTGCTCATGGCAACAACGACGCAAGCGCAAACACAATGCACGAATGATGGTTTAGTACGCAGCGTTACTGTTGTCTATCCGCAACAGGGGCAGCCTTTACCCTGTGAAGTCAGATACGAAAAGCCCGGAGAAAACCAATCGATGACCCTCTGGCGAGCGGAAAATCAGGCGGGCTTCTGTGAAGCTCAGGCTGAAAAATTTATCGCGAAACTGCAGGATCTGGGCTGGTCGTGCACAGCAGATATCAACAGCAATCCTCTAGACGGAGATTAAAGCCACCCATGGCTCAGGAATATCGACAGCATTCATTCAAGCGCCCACCTGGCGCAACAGAAATATTGTTAGTACGCCATGGCGAATCCAGAGCCGCATCCGAGGATAATCCGTTTCCTCTTGTTGATGGCCAGGGCGACCCGGAACTTCACCCGAATGGGTGGGAGCAGGCCCGACGAGTTGGCGAGCGCCTGAAAAGTGAACCGATAGAAGCCGTGTACGTAACAAACCTGCGCCGTACCCAGGAAACTGCACAGCCACTGTGCGAACACCTGAACCTCAAACCCATTGTTGAACCGGACCTGCGTGAAGTACACCTGGGCGAATGGGAAGGTGGCCTGCTGAGAATGAAAGCAGCCCAGGAAGATCCGATTTATCACCAGATGCGAATCCAGCAGCGCTGGGATGTTATACCTGGCGCTGAGGGTTGGGATGCGGTTAACAAACGGGTATCTGCCGGCCTGGCTCGCATCAAAGCCGCCCATCCGGATCAGCTGGTAGTCGCTGTTGTGCACGGCGGCATTGTCGCCCACATTCTGGCCCATGCAAGCGGCGCCCGTGCGTTTGCCTTCCAGGGTGCGGACAATGGCTCCATCAGTCACATTGTGTTGATGGATGACCAGATTGCAGTGCGGCGCTTCAACGATGTATCACACCTGCTTGGCACCCTGCATGATGGCAGCGGCGGTATGACATAACCCGGCATCAGCCGCGTATCGAACAGTTCACGTCAACCTAACGTTTCTTTGCCTCTATTGTAGTGGCTGGCTGCATAACCAACATGTTGTTGGTGCTTGCATCAAACTGCACCACCACGTCCGGCACAGTATCAAAGTGGAAACGCTCGCCCAATTCAGGCACCAGTTCATAGGTCGGTTGTCCAGGGACAACCACATACAACACAGACCCTTTCTGCACCACAGAAAGCACTGCCACGGGTGTTGCATAGTCGCCGACCCATTGCGCCAGCCATACCGGATCTTTCAATTTCGCATCAACCTGCTTATCAAAAACGATGGCATCGGCGGTGGGTTCCACTCGAATAGAAACCTGCGCGATATCGCCATTTAGATTGTGATGAAACTGCACGAGGTGGTTACGCATCACTAAATCCTGAGCCTGCGCCGAGGTTTTCCAGACATCATAGTGCCAATGGTTTAGTGGTACTGCCATCTCATTGTAGATGAGCTGCAGCTGGGTACCGTCCAGCTCAATCCGTAACTGACCGTAACCCCGCTGAACGTATTCTCCAATGTACGCATTGAGCTTGTGTCTGGGTCGGGTTTTCAGCTTGCGTCTCGGATCATCCCGCTCGGAACGATTTACAACCTCTGCGTTCTTCTTTCGTGTCAGCGCCTGGCCTAACCAGTCTTTCTGAGGATGGCCCAGCAGCCGATCCACAGCCGTAAAGCTGAGCCATTGAGGAAGTTCAGTATTGGCATTGGCAAAAGCGACCACGCCCAGATCCTGTTGGGGAAACAACATGACATTGGTAATAAACCCATCAATGCCACCGCTGTGGTGCACGATCTTCTTTCCCTGGTAAGTACCTACCATCCACCCAAGGCCGTAAACAGGGGGCGAAAACTCCTGGCTGGCAGGCTCCCCACCCATCGGCATATGATAGCCTTGGATCTCGTCCAGTGTGGTCCTACTCACCAGCTGTTCACCATCAAACTGACCCGCCGCTAAATTCAACTTCAGCCAGTTTGCCATTTCATTTATCGAAGAGTTAACAGAGCCTGCCGGGCCAATGAAATCAAGGGGTCGAAACGGAATTTCACTGACCTCACCCTCATCAATAAGATAAGGCCGCGCAAAATTTTGATCCTGTTGAGAGTGCGTAACAGAAAAATTGGATCGAGGCATGTTCAATGGGTCGAATAAGCGGGCCTGCATCAGATCTTCCCAGCTGGGCTGATCCGCCACTGTTGCGGCCAGCATACCGGCCGTCATAAACATAAGATTATTATATTGAAAACGACTGCGTGGTTCGGCTGTCAGCGGCAGATATTCCAGGCGACGGACACCCTCTTCTCGCGAGGTAGAAGTATTGTTGTACCACACCAGATCATGCCGAGGCATTCCGGTGCGGTGTGTAACAAGGTCTCGAACAGTAGTTTGAGATGCAACAGCCTCATCAGCAAGGTTAAACTGCGGCAGGTAATCCCGCACTGGATCATCCCATGACATCAATCCAGCCTCGACTAACATACCCAGCACCGTTGCAGTCATGGCTTTAGTGGTTGATCCGATGGCAAACAGCGAATCAGCTGTCATCGGAAGATTGTTTTTAACATCACGCAAGCCGAAACCACGCGCATAAATCAATTCTCCCCTGTATACGATACCAATTGCTGCGCCAGGTGCCTGAAAGTCCAGCAGAGCCTGCTCCGCAGTTTCCGCCAACCCTCCCAGAGCATCCAGAGCCGATCCAATTGGATCCGCAGGCGTAAGGTTGAACGCAAATGTTCCACCACTCTGGCTGAACAGACCGGACAGAGAAGAGATGTGTTTACCGTCTTGCGTGAGCGCCAGTTCACCGAGGAAAGAGGGGTTACCCGGAACGCCTTCAATAACAAAGGCCACGGAGGTCAGATCGTTGCTTGTGGACACCAGCAGATCTTTTAAGGGGAGATGTTTGGCGCCCTGCGCAGGAATACTGATCGTACCGGACAGCTGTTTATTTTCACCCAGCAATACAACTTCGATGTCCAGGTGCTGATTAGGTAATTCGATACGCCCCTGCCATGTCCCTTCAAGCGCAGGCGACGCGGCAACGCCGCCGCCGAACATCCAGACACCAAGCAGCACGACTGCCTGCCACCTGCTAAAGCAAATCCTTTCAGAACCTGATCTCATGACATGCCCTCCAAAGACTTGAAACACAATATCCCGATTCATGTGTCAGAACAATTTCAGCTGACAGGTTCGCTCAAGTTCCTTGAATCCCGGAGCCGAGGCTATTACATTCCTTGGAATGTTTTATCTCATGTATGCGAGACTTTTATGATTCGACTATCAGTAAATTTGATGATGCTTATCGTGCTGCTGCAACTCACAACGGGTTGCAATGGACCGTTGGGGCCCATACCTGGCGGCAAGCTCTCTGGCACCGTCTCTAACGAGGCGGTCGCGGATTGGTCGTTTGCAGCAGATGTAGACGTTATTCAACTGGAAACGCGGCCGGAAGAACCACACTCAGTCAACACCTGGATTGGAGTCCACGACGGGAGACTCTATGTACCAACATCGCTTATCAGGGGCGATGCTGAACCCAACAATCGAGACTGGGTAAAGCACGTTATGGCAGATCCCAGAGTGCGGCTGAGAATCAACGACAAGGTCTACCCCGTGACCGCAAGCAGAGTGATGGATCAGGCGCAGGTTGATGCAGTCAGAAACCTGTTGCTGCTTAAATACGCTGAGGAACCTACCGAACACAGCAGCGCCGCATGGCTATTTGTGATGGAGAGTCGCAGCTTATGAGTGCTCAGCGCACCCAGGAAGAAGAGATTTTGACCTGGTGTGGTGTCATTGCGCAGCTGTCGCGCACCCGGACAACGAAACTTATCGCTGATGCAGAGCTGCCTTACCCACTGTTTATTCTGTTGCGACACTTTTGTCATAACCCTGAACGTAAATGGACCGTTTCACAGCTAACTGAAGCTTTCGAAACCGGACAGTCCGGCATGACCAAGCGGGTGCAGAAGCTGATTGACCTGGGTTACCTGGCTGCAGAAGCAGACCTGCAGGATGCACGCGTTAAATGGATTCATGTAACCCCCAGAGGTCGCGCTCTGCGCGACCAGTTGCTGAACACGCTGGCGCCGGACCAGACTTCTTTGTTTACGGACTGGGAAACACGCGACATTGCAGACCTTCACCGGCACCTGCTCAAGCTGAAAACCTACCTGGATGATAACCGCGACAGGATCATCACAGGAAATTGATGCTCTATGAGTTAGAATGCGTTTTTTACTTAGAGGAACCGATTACAACTATGTCTTTTGAACTGCCCAACCTGCCTTACGCCGACGATGCCCTTGCACCGGTTATTTCCGCCGAAACCATTTCTTATCACTACGGCAAACACCACCAGGCTTATGTTAACAACCTCAACAAGCTGATAGCGGATACAGAACATGCTGACGCATCGCTGGAAGAAATTATTATCGCCAGCGAAGGCGGTTTATTTAACAACGCCGCACAAGTCTGGAACCACACATTCTACTGGCATTGCATGACACCAGGTGGCGCAGCGATTGAGCAAGGTCCGCTGCATGACGCGATCAGTAAAAGCTTTGGCTCCATGGAAAAACTCAAAGAAGAGTTTATCGCGGCTGCCGCTGGCAACTTTGGATCCGGCTGGACCTGGTTGATTGCCGGCGACAATGGCGCCCTGGAAATTGTCAACACCAGTAATGCAGACACCCCCCTGGCGCATGGTGCACAACCGCTACTGACCTGTGACGTTTGGGAACATGCCTACTACATCGACCATCGCAACGCTCGGGCGGATTACCTAGAAGGCTGGTGGGACCTCATCAACTGGCCGTTTGTTGCCAGCCAACTCTGATTCTGATTTGAGTTGAAACAACGCCTCCACACAGCCCTGTAACTGACTGCGGGACTTACTGGAGGCGCCTTCTTTACGGACCAGGCCTATGGCCTGCGCTATCCTGCGACGCAGATCCTCGGGAATCTGGTCCATGACGTTTTCCTGACCCTGCATCTGCGCAGACATTACACTGCGCAGTGCATGATTCCGCTCCCGCACAAGGTCATGGTGCAGCCAGGCGCGACCTAAAAATACCCAGGGGAAATTGGCTGCCTGTAACGGGCCAACCTGCACAAGCTTACCCCCCAACTGCTGCCCAAGCACTTTGGTTTTTGCGACTTCATCTGATGCAAACCAGCTGCCAAGACTGCCCACCGCGGCCCCGATCGCCGTACCCAGCAGCAAAGACGCGCCACCGAGCAGCGCGTCTATACCAAACCCCGCTACGGCTCCCGTCATGGCACCTGTGATCAGCAACTGCGTTCTCGACAGGCCAAACAGTGCCCACCCTTCTTCGCTGAACAGGTCTATATCCAACAGCACCAGGTCAGTTTCGTCAGCACGCATGCGGTCATGTCGGTAGATACTCTGCACCTGATGACGCGCCCGCTGCTCGCGTTCGCGAATACGCTGTAACAGAGCATCACGCAGGGACTGGGCGACACCATCGGTCCCGTCACCTTCGTCCACAAACTTTTGTCCGGTGTAAGAGAGACAGTCTATCAATGCATCCGCTACTTCCATCGCGCTGCGGTGCAGACGACGGCGGCGTTCAGATTGTAAAGCCTCAATAGCGGTTTCCATGTCACCGCGCCAGGCTTCATTGAGCTCGGCAAAAGCGCGCAGCAGATTTGTACGTGTATCGAAATCTGCAAACATGGCGTTAAACACACGCACAATGGAAAAATACTGATCCAGGGCACGCCGCCACTGCTCCTGATAATCCCCTTCCCCGATGAGATTAATCAGAGCCATACGAGGTTGACCAGTCCATTGCAGTATCTGCATTTCGATCTCAAACTCAGGGCCATAAGGCTTGGAGCCATCTACTACGTATAAAATGCCTGCGCCTTCAAGAATCGGCTGCAGAAGCTCGCACTCATCTTCAAACATCGGATCGTCGCGATGTTCAGTAACAAAAGCACGCACCACATCAGCCCTGTTACTGGCATCTTCGACATGGGCTTCAAGCCACTGTAGAACGCGGTTCGCACGCTGAAAACCCGGGGTATCAATAAGGGTGTACAGGTGTTTGCCGTCAACACTGAAATCAAAATGTGTGGCTTTTCTTGTTGTACCCGGTTTCGAGCTGATGGCAATATCTTCGTTTTCCGCAAGGGTTGCGACAATGGAGCTTTTACCCTTATTCGGATGTCCTACCACAGCAAAATCAGGCATCAGTAAATCCGCCAAAATTCATGACGTAGGTACCTGGATCCTGTAACTGCGCAACAGTTCTCGCCCAGACTGCGATGTCGCTACTTTGGGCAGACCTGCCTTCAAGCCCCACAGGGACAACGGCTATGGAACAGGATTTACCAACCTGGCCACGTAACGCAGCCAATACATCGAGGAACTCCAGTAACGGCGGTTCCCAGCTCTTGGTGAATACAACCACCTTTTTATACCGCGACGGTATGGCATTCAACGCGCTACTCAGCTGGGCATCCGAAGACAATGCTCCCAGCCATGCAACATCTTCTGAACGCAGCGCAGATTCCGGAACCGCGCCATTCCAGACCAGCAGGTATGCATCAGCAAACGATGTTGCACTCTGCACATCAGACACACCCGTCAGATCGGCCTCGACGGGTTCACAGGACTGCTCCTGCTGCCGTCCTAAATCAACGACCGGAGAAACCAATCGATCGATCAGAGCAGTGACTTCAGAGTGTTCCAGCAGGTAGCTGCGAGTTGCTCGACGAAACCGCCAGTCGCCAAGAAACAACAACAGCAACCGAGGCAGTAAGCCCCAGACTAACAAACTCATCAGCACATATTTCCACCAGGTACCCAGCAGCGCAACCTGCTCGACGCCGCCCGGTGCAGCCAGACGAAATATTCGCGACGCTTCAACCAGTTCCGCATCTGGCGCTGCAGCTGGCCAGACGCTGGCCCAGGGTAACGCCACAGTATTAAACAGGCTGAATATCGAACTGGACTCAACGGCCAGAGTTGTACTCCAGCCAAACGCCAGGTCACTGACGGAAACAAGTACAGCCAATGACATCACTGCGCCGATGTAGAAGCCAACGCCAAATAACTGAGAAAAAACAACCACCTGCCAGAAACCCAGCCTACTGCGAGCATCTCCCTGCCCATGGATTCCGCTGAATTGCAGGCCTGCATAACGTTCAAACAGATCCAGTGTCCAGCGGCCGGGGCTCATCCAGTGAGGTAACAAGGCGATTGCATTCATACCCAGAGCCTGCAGCAAACAGAACATCACAGTAAGCAGGAGGAGGATGAAGGGTAGCAAAACCAACACACCCAGCAGAGCCAGGAGATTGATGGGGTACTCACCCTCAAACGTCAGCGCCAGACTACTCACTCCCACGCCTACAACCAGTCCGACAGCGAGAAGCAGCCAGGATAGTGTGCGGCGGACTTGAACCACGCGCTGGCCGAGATCCGCAATCGCGGGTTGTTCAATAGCTTGCCACCACATCAGCACTTTTTTTCAGTGGATCCGCAACAGTCTGATGCTGCCCAATCGACCGGTCACGCTTGAGCCGCTCGAGATCAGCGCAATCGCTGTCTCTTTCAAGCCACTGATGGATGTCTGCCGCCTGGGCAAGCAGAGGTTGGCGATCAGTCACGGAGCAAGTCGGATTCAACGTCGGAGGCTGGTTTGACAGACGCCTGCAGTAAAACCTGAATGACCTCAGACAAATGCGCAGGTGGCAGTGTCTTCAGTTGGGCCATTAATTCATAAAGTTGCGCCGCACCTGAATGAAATTGTCCAGGTAACCCATGCGCTTCGAAAGTCTTTGCAATTTCCCGCATTTCACCGGCAAAACGCCACGCTTTTCTGGAGGTGGCCAGAGCAGTCTTTTCACTTCGCTGGATCAACCCGGGTTGAGACAACTGCCATTCCTGCTGCAACGTCTCCGTTACACCAGCAGCCTCAGCCAGGCCATTGACCGCCAACAGAAGCGCACTAGATCCTTTTGTGTAGGCGGCATACGCCATTTTCAAAGCAGACGCTGCACTGATGTTTCCCTGCATGACAATCGCCTGCAGGTCGGCACCTTCAAACATTGCCGCTACAGAAGAACGCCCGTTCACCGCAGAGGTACAAGCGCGTCGATCCTGGCTGATGAGCCGGCGGTCCGATAATGCCACCGTCTACATACCTGTCATCAAAAAGACCCGCAATTTTCTCCGCGGTGGAGGGGGCTACAGCATTGGCGTCCACAAAAGTGCCCGAGAAACCTGCCTGGTGCACTTGCTGAGCAACAGAATAGGCAGCATCGGGAGGACACACCGAAAAGATCATATCCGCGGATTTGCACAGCGTTGTCAGACTATCAAAGCCATTGAACGCCTCCGCACGTGCCCTTGTGGCCTCACTCCGATCTTTATTCACCCAGGCGACCTCGTGCCCGCATCGCTGCAGGCAGAGACCAACAGTTACACCCATATCCCCCGGGTGCAGAATGCCCACGTTCATTGCTGTGCGCCTCCTAGCGACGATAATCCAAGGGTGGTTCACGATCACCCAGCAGGGCTTCGTATACAAAGTCTTCACCCCGGGCGAGTATAAATTCCGCACGAGCAGCAGCGATGGCCTGGGGATCCTGCATCAGGTCAACGGCGGTCTTTGCCAACAGCCGTGACGCGAGCAGCATGCCTTTATGACCAATACTCATGCCGCCAGCGGCTACCGCCTGCCAGCTGTGCGCAGGTGTACCCGGCACCCAGGTTGCTGCATTAAAACCAACGGTTGGCACCAGCCAGCTCACATCACCGACGTCGGTGGAACCCATACTCTGACGCAACACAAAGGCCTGTATCTGGTTTTCGGACCCCAGAGGCAGCGTGGGGTTCAGCAAGGTGGCATAAATCTCCTCAGCAAACTTCTGTTCCGCCGGGGTATAGCTGATACCGCCCATCGCTCGCAGGTTATCGTCGACCATCTTCGCAAGGGTATGGTTCGGCAGCACCGGATAGTTGCCGTGCATAACTTCCACACCAACCTCAGTCTCGGTCCCCATAGCGGCCGCTTCCGCTGCATTTACAACCCGATCGAAAAGCTCAACTACTTTGACCGGGTCAGGATGACGAACGTAGTAATATACCTGCGCTTTTTCAGGAACAATGTTAGGTGCATCGCCTCCATCGGTAATGACATAATGGATGCGAGAGGTCTGGGGGACATGTTCGCGCATCATGTTGACCATGTAGTTCATCGCCTCAACACCATCCAGGGCTGAACGACCTTTATCTGGTGCGGAAGCGGCGTGAGCTGCGCGACCTTTGAAGGTGAAACGGCCACTCTTGTTGGACGTAGTGGAATAAGGCGCCGCAGAGTTTGCACTGCCCGGATGCCAATGCAACATTACATCCACGTCATCAAACAAACCTGCCCTGGCGAGATAGACCTTTCCCGACCCACCTTCTTCAGCCGGAGTACCAAATACTTTGATCGTGCCGGGTTTTCCCTCTGAATCCAGCCATTGAGCAATCGCAACCGCCGCGCTTGCTGAGGCAGCACCAAACAGGTGATGTCCACAGGCATGGCCCGCGCCACCCTCCTTTAGAGGGGATCTGGATGATTGTGCCGCCTGACTCAGGCCTGGCAGGGCATCAAATTCAGCAAGAATACCAATGGTTGGTCCGCCGCTGCCGAAACTGGCGACAAAGGCGGTAGGTATATCGGCAACCCCGGCAGATAGAGTAAACCCAGCCTCCTTCAGATAATCCTGCAGCGCCAGACTGCTGTTCTGCTCCTGATATCCAAGCTCGGCCAGGTTCCAGATTTTATCCGCCAGGGCGGTGCTTGCCTGCGCTTGAGCCATCACCTTGTCTTCAACTTCAGTTGAAGCGAACGCGGTCGGCAAAAACAGACATGATAATGTCAGGCACAGTATAGTTGTTCGACGGTTGCTGAAATTCATCACCTGTAACTACCACGAAATTTGTGTATACAAGGCGCTAGTCTAGCAGCTTTGGTTGTTCAGTTTAGGTTCAGGCAGTAGCCGTAATGCTGTGCGTAACTATACGTCTGCGACTTGCGGACAACTGCAGAGAAATCCCATGACCGACCTCGCCAGAAGAGCCCTATCCGCGATAGCCCTTGCCATCGTGCCATTGTTGCTCGCTGCGAATGCCGCAGCATTACCCCACTCCGGCGTGCGCGTGGACAGCATTTCGGCAGTCTCTTCAGACAGTACCTGGGAAGTGCTGGACTATCAGCACGTGGTTGTGACCCTCGATACACAGCAGCGCTATCTCTTAACACTCAGCCACATGTGCCCAAAACTGGCAGTTGCCGCCAAGCTGGGTATCAGCACATCGGGTGACGCGGTATACGCAGGCTTCGACTACATCACCGCAGATGGTGAACGTTGTCTGATCAAAGGCATTTCACGTTTGCAGGTTTAACTCATAGGCATGATCCGCGCCTCTTCAGTTTTCGCCCCGGCATGATGTCAGGAGCAGGTTCAGGCAAACTAAGCTAAGATCTGCTTGCTACCACCTAAAGGGGATAACCATGAACTGGCAGGATTATGAGTTAGAACAGGCACGGTTACTGGAATATGCACAGGCAGAAGCCGCAACGATGCCTTTGGAAGATATCGACGTCGCCCACTGGGACATCATGCGTAATGACACCATCTGGCCTTACTTCCAGCGTCTACGTAAGGACGCCCCGGTGTATCACCATAAAAAAAGTATCGCCGGGCCTTTCTGGTCAGTCACTGACTACGAATCAATCAAAGCCGTCGACACCAATGCAACTCAGTTCTCTTCAGAACCAACAATTGGTCTTAACGATGTCGGCCCGGACAACAGTGCTTCGAGTTTCATATCCATGGACGACCCTCAGCACGCCATTCAAACGCAAAGCTGTTGCCCCGGTTGCAGGGCCGCGCAATCTGGCAGCTTTGGAACCTCTAATACGCGAACGGGTAATTGACATTCTGGACAGTTTGCCTGTTGGAGAAACTTTCAATTGGGTAGATAAGGTATCTATCGAGTTGACCACACAGATGCTGGCAACATTATTCGATTTCCCTTTTGAAGATCGGTATATGCTGACGCGATGGTCAGACGTCGCCACATCTCCACGCAAGGCAGGTCTCTGGAACACGCTGGAGGAACGTCAGGCAGAACTGAACGATTGCCTGCAATACATGACGCGACTTAGAAACGAACGCGCGGAGAACCCCGGCGGCCACGATCTGCTGACGATGCTGGCACACAACGAAGGCACCCGGGATATGTCACCTACGGAGTTTCTGGGCAACCTGCTGCTGCTGATTATCGGTGGTAACGATACCACTCGAAATTCTATCTCCGGCGGTGTGCTGGCGATGAACAGATACCCAGAGGAATTTGAGAAAGTAAAAGCTGACCCGGCAAAAATTCCAAATGCAGTGGCAGAAATTATCCGCTGGCAAACACCACTTGCGTTTATGCGGCGCACGACAACAACAGATGTAGAAATAGCCGGCACGGTCATCCCCAAAGGCGAACGCGTGTTGATGTGGTATGCCTCAGGTAACAGAGACGAGACGGTGTTTGAAGACGCGGACAAGCTCTGTGTCGACCGACCCAATGCGCGACAGCACCTGTCGTTTGGTTTTGGTGTCCATCGTTGTATGGGTAATCGTGTCGCCGAGCTCCAGCTCAGACTTTTATGGGAAGAGCTGTTACAGAGGTACAGTCGCATTGAGGTTGTGGGCGCGCCGAAGCGCGCGATTTCGAATTTTGTCAGAGGCTACACGGAATTACCGGTTAGAGTGCACACCTAGCCGAACCTTACCCTCATGCAGGAAGCAGGTTTTGGTAAAAAGAGTCATGTCTAATGGATTGGGTAAGCGCACGTTTTCAATCGTGGGCACCTTCTTATCCAGCAAGTCATAGCTGCGATCGATCTGCGAAATGAACAGCATAATTAAGCTGCGATCAGACACAAATTTTTTCAGTTTTTGAATCTGATCGATTAAGGGAGGATGCTCACGCCTCTGATCCAAGAGCTGCAGATAATCCACCACAACAAAAGTTCCAGGGACCGCCTCTTCAAGCTGCTCGACAATATAGGCAGCACTCAATTGATCTGATGCATCAAAAGTAAAACTGTTGCGTAAATGCCTCGGCTTGCTCGCCGATTGCGGCAAAGCGTGGCCACATATCCTGTTTATTGTATTCCAGCGAGAAAAACACGCTCTGGTTGCCTGCCTGCATCGCAGCAACCGCCATTTCCAAACACAACAGCGTTTTGCCCTGCCCTGGCCTTGCACCCACCAGCACCAGGTCTCCAGGCTGAAGTTCGGCATTTAAGACTGCGCCAGGCACCGGATTATTCTGCTTCGCTACTAACAAGCTCCAGCTCGAGAAGCCTTGAGTCCGCGCAATATCATCTAACGCCTGATGCAGCGGAATGTGGTGCTCACGAGAGCGTAATCTGGCTTTGCGTCGGAGCACAAAAAGGGGAGTCGAAAGGAATCATGAAAACCTCCTGGCTCGAGTATGTTTCACAATCCCCCCTTATGCGATGCGCTCGAACAGTAAAGCGTTTTCAATTAAATAACCCTGCACGATAAGTACTTTCCCGATGGAGGGGGGAGGCATGGGTAAGAACGCCCGAGATCAGTATGACGCAAAGTCAGATTAGAAAATACCCTCCGCGCCAGCCCAGCTGCAGATCTGCTCCGCCGTCGTCTGGGGCGACAGGTCTGAGTTATCAATAACAAGGTGAGCAAGCGACAGCGGCAGTGTGCCGCCACTGTTTAACTGATGATGTGTTTCATTGTAGCGGCGGCGTGCTTCTGATGCCTTCACATCAGCCTTGCTGGGTTTAACGGCCAGACGTTGCGGGTCTGTGTTACGAAGTTTCTTTACCGCCTCATCCGCACACAGCTCAACAACCACCACCTCGGATCGGGTTGCTTCAAACCAACTTGAAGCCAGTTCGGAAACCGCAGCTGTATCTGCTTCAAGATCAAAAGCCCAGACCGCGGTCATGATCAACCCGGCATGTTTGCTATGAGCAACCGCCTGCACCATTGCGCTTTTCAGGGTGTTGTTCAGCTGGTCAAAAGATGGCGTGCCAAAGTCAAAGAACTTCAGCGCGATTTCAATGGACATGTGGTTGTGCAGCAGCGGAAATGCTGTTGCTGCAGACAGCGCCTGCCCAACCGTCATCTTGCCAACCGCGGGAGGTCCCACGATCAGCACCAGAGGTTTCACACGCTACCCTTATTGTTAAGTGGGCAGAAAGTGTACCGGATAACGGATGGTAGTGCGTTTCACATCGCGCTCACCAAAATTAAACAGGCGGATGCGATTCACAATTTTGTCAATCATCGTCTGATCGGCGATTTCAGATGCCACCACCTTACATTCGATGACAGCACCGTTCGGATCAATCACCAGTTCCAGAACCACCTCACCCTGGAGGGCGGGATTGGACCGCAACGTTCGATTATAAATAGCAAAAATAGCGCCTTTGTTAGTATCAAAGACGCGGCGGATTTCTTCAATACTACGACTGCGAGGATCAGCAACCTGCTGTTTACGTACGCCACCCGTGCCGGCAACGTTTTCAGGCGCATCCACCTTGGTGGTCTGCCGACCTGACAGGGCAACACCGCCAGTTTCACGTGACAGCGCAGCAACATTAACACCGGAACTCCGAGTGCTGTGTTTGGAAGTCAACAGATTGCGATCAATAGTGGCTGCTTCACCAGATCCTCTCTGGATAGCCGCTGTGTCCTGCAACTTGTCAACATCAACGGCTTCACGCATATCCGCAAACGCATCTTTAAATGCCAGCAGGCCCGATAAGGAAGCTTTTTCTTTGGCATCAGCCACCTTAGGTTCAACCTTTGGCTTCACCACTTCTTCTTTAGCAACCTCTTTAGGCACTTCAGGTTTAACTTCTTCAACTTCTTTAGGCGGCGGAGGTGGCGGCGGCTTCGGCTTCGGCTGCTCCATAACAATCCGCGCCAACTGAGGGGGTAACGCTTCCAGTTCTTCCCGCTCTACCTCTGGAAGGGTCAGGAACGGCATTGGCAGACCTACCACCAATATCACACCGAGACAGATCACCATCCACGATTTCAGAACCTTGCGGTCAGATCGCTGGTTGTCCCAGGGCAGGTCAAAATCATGTACTTTTGCCATCAGGGTGCTCATGACGCTGCTCCCTGACTGTTTTGCGCAGTCGCGGCAGACAGCTCTTCTATGCTGGCTTCGCCGCCGACTTTATTCACCGCCAGGCTGACACGCGCAAAGTCCGCGGTCTGACAGGTCATGAGTATTTTCTTCAGCAACCAATAAGGGAGCTCTTTGTCACCTATCACGGTGATTTCAAACCCGCCTTCAGGAATTTCGCCGCGACGGGTCGCCTGATACTCAAGTTCCGACTGAAGGCCGGCTATCATAAGATCTTCGCTGCCAAACAGTTCAGCCACTTTCGCCACAGACCGACCCTGGACTACCAGATCTTCTTCATCTACGGAAATCATCAGCTGGTTTTTCGGCTGTTTTTCCGAAGAGGAATCCGGCAGTTTGATTTTGGAACTGGTTTGTAATACTTCCACTTCCGAGGAGTTAACCATCAGAAAGAAAACCAGAATCGTGAAGATATCCATCAGCGACACCAGGTTCAGACCCGCTGTTTTGCCTTTTCTGTTCTGCCGCGATCGCCGACGCTGGGTATGGCCACTCACGACTTATCTCCCGTGGTTGGCTTAGCTGCAACAGCGACCGACTGTTCACCTGCAGGCGTATCACCCAGTGAAATCACTGGAAACAATTCAGCTTGTACAACATCAAGTGCCTGCACCGCCGGGTACGAGCGTACTTTATCCATCACAGAAACCAGTGTCTGATAGCTGGTGTCTTCCTGGAGCAGAACCGTAATGTCTTCTTTTTCCGGCATGCGGCGCTTGAGCTCCTGCATAACCAGCGACAGTTCTGCGAAGTTATGTTCACCATCAACGACGGGCACATTCTTGATTATCCCGCCTCGACCATCTGCAACAACCAGACGATCAGAGTAAACGGCCACTTCAAGATGAACCGCCTCAGGATCAAACTCACCAGATGCAGCCTGTCCTGTGGGGAAATTCAAGTCGATAACCGTGGTATGGGTAAACACCATCGAAAGCAGCAGTACCGGCACAAGCACGATCATGAGGTTCATGAAAGGTGTGACATCCAGGTCTGCAGCTTCGGTATGTTTAAGTCGTCTGAGACGAACGCGATCCATGCTCACTTTGGAATATCCTCTGTGTTGTTCGCTTTACTTAGCTACAGCCGCTTTTGCGCCTACTTTGGCTGCTGCATCAGCGTGACCTTCGAGCAGATTCACAAACTTCACTACCGCAATCTCTAACGATTCAACAATTGCGCTGGTCTTACTCTGCAGCATGGAGTGAATCAACAGCAATGGGATCGCCGCCATCAAACCAAACGCGGTGGTATTCATCGCGATCGAAATACTTTGTGACAGGAGAGTGGCTTTCTCAGCAGGGTCAGCATTGGCTACTGCGGTAAACGCTGCAATAAGACCAATAATCGTGCCGAGCAGACCCAAGAGCGTTGCAATGTTTGCAAACGTTGCCAGGTAGGGTGTGCGGCGCTCAATATTCGGTAATGCCTCTAACAGCCCTTCTTCCATCGCAGACTCGATGTCCTGACGACGTCGCAGGTCGTTAGATGTACTTTGCTTGTTAACGCCATCGGCAACTATTCGAGCCATTGGCGACTTGGACTTTTTCGTCAGGTCGACAATCTCGCGAACGCGACGTTGCTTCAACAGCGGCAACAACGCGTTGTAATCTTTACGATTAATTCGCATTTGCCGCGCAAGATAAAAATATCGTTCCAGTGCTATCGCCACACCAATGGCTAGAACCACAGCGATGGGATACATGAACGGGCCTCCTTCCTGGAAGAAACCCACAAAGGTTGCGTACATATCCATTTCTACTTCTCCTGATCTGGATTTTCTTTCAATCCCGACAACGTATCGAAGTAGCCAAGCTCTCTTCGATACGCTGGTGGGTACAAACGCCGAAACACCTCTGCTTCGGTAAATTCCGCCTGTATCTCGATATCTGGCAAACCCTGTGGTTCACGCCAGGGTAAGATATAAAGCACTTTGGGTAATTCTTGGTTGCCGGAGATCACGGTTTCGTCAAGTTGCAGGAACCCGCCTGCAGATTGTGCTACCTGAGGCGCTGTTTTGGCCTCTTCACCCAGAGCAGAGGACGCTGCAAACATGAGCAGCGACGTCACTAAAATTTTCTTCACGACTAATTTTGACATGGGTTAACTCCGCTATCGCCTGGCGATGGCCGCTACGCGGCGTTCTAAATCCATCACCCAGCCAGCAACCTGTGGATTCGGATCAGGTAACATGGTCTGGTAATCGTTGTACGCAGCAAGCGCTTCGGGTAATCGACCCATATACAGCTCAAAAAGAATGCCCAGATTCAGATAGGCGTTTGCATACGTTGGGTTGGCATCGATACAACGCTGGTAATACTGCTGTGCTTGGGGAAACTCACCTTGTTTACGCGCCATCACGCCGAGTTGCGTCAGCGCGTCGCAATTGGCCGGATTCGACTGCAGCGCAAGCTCAAAGGAATGCTGTGCCTGTTCCATATCCTCTTGCGCAAGGGCAATGAGACCCAGATTGACCCAGGGGCCGGCCAGCTCGGGTTGAGACTCGGCTAATTCCTGAAACAGTACCTGTGCGGCAATGAGATTGTTGTCTTTCATCAGCTCTACGCCGCGATCAAACAAAGCCTGACTGCCTGACTGCAGTGCTGGTGTTGGCACCGTTGGCGCAACCAGATCGATTTCACCCGCCTCTTCGCCCAGCTCGCTATCCTGCGACTCTGAGGAAGCGCTTAGGGCAGGCGTTTGCGCACTTTGTTTGGTGTCACCCTTGAAAGGTAAAGGCACACTGGCGCAGGCACTTAAAATGAAACACAAGGCTAACAAGCCAATTCTAGTGGATTGCATTGGCATACCTAACTTCGCTTTCCTGCTTGTTAAACCGACCCGGCATCAGACGAATCAGCTCGGCAAAAGATTTTTTCACTGCATCGTCATAAGTGCCGTTCCAGGCTCGACGCATATTGATCTCATGCAGTTCAATGGCCTGCTCCTCAAAGGGGAAGGCCTGCTCTTCCAGCAGGATCTCGTACTGGTCCAGTTCTAGCGCGGAAAGATCTTTAGGCCGATCTGATGTCATAATCGATTTGGAGAGCGCTGAATAAAGGTCAGCAATTTCAAACGTTGAAGCCGTGGTAAAAGCTTCAACTTCGTAGCCTGCAACCTGCTCGTACGCTTTCAAGGTCTGTTTCAGCGCCTTCTGCTTTCGCTTCAGGCTGCGGTTCAATGGATGTGTCAGGCGAATCGCCTGGTAAGCCAGCCGTTGATCGTTGGCAAATACCATCTGTGCATCAGCCGCCAGATAAGTTGCCCGTTCTGTAGCCTGATTACCCATTTCACGATGGAGTTTGATTTTCTGATCCAGCCAGAAACGTTGTTTCTCTCCATCACCTACACGCTGGTACAGCTCATCCATGTTATGAATTGCTTCCAGACGCAGGTCCCAGGGCTTTTTGTAGGTATGCGCATATTCACGGAAGTATTCAATAGCCGCGTCGACGTCATCCTGCTGCAGATAAATTTCGGCAGCGCGATACAGTGATTGGCGCCGCACCTCAACATCATCTGCAGAAGTTGCAAGACCCGCGTATTCAACCGCTGCCGCTGACCAGTTCTGAGTCTGCTCGTACATACCGGCCAGACGCATATCTATGCCTTTACCCAGTTCGTGATCAGGATAAAGACTGCGGAACTGTGCCAGCATCGCTACTGCGTCGGATACGCGGCCCGCAGACTCAACAACGGCAATGGCATCAAAGTGACCTTGCGCTGCCAATGCTGCGCCGGGATCAATTTGTGCTATACGCATGAAGTGATAAACCGCGTTATCCACATCACCTGCCAAATCGCTGGCTTCACCCTGCTTGTAAACAGCTGCCAGGAGGCGTTCAGAAACCTTTGTTCTTTCTTCAGCAGATAGCTCAATGGCAAGCAGTTTATGGTAAGCGGCTTCAGCCGACACAAACTCATCGAGTTCGTATCGTCCATGGCCAATAATCAGCAACGCAGTTTTTTGCAGACCAGGTTCGACGTCGGGCCATTCCAGCAGCAGATTTTCCGCCAGATCTAACGCCTCTGATGTGTGTCCGAGGGTAAACAGTGTATCCGCTGCATCAGTCTGTACCGCAGGAGCCCGTGCATCGCCGGGGAAGATCAGTGCAAACTCAATCTGAGCATCAATTTTCAGTCGCTGCCAAAGCTCGAGTTCTTCAACGCTGGCGGTAGACACAAGTTCAGTTAAGCCGAGAATTGCTGCGTAGCCCGCTTCATGTGCATCAGGATAGTCAGGAAAATCTCGTACTACACGCTGGTAAGCAGCCACCGCACGCCCTGGCTCGGCAGCTTCGGTATAAGACTCGCCTAGCAGGAAGAGGTATTCCGCCGTACGAGGATCCTCAGGGAACGTCGCTATGATTTCTTCGTACCAGCCTGCAGCTTCCAGATACAACGTCGTGCGCTGCTCTGTTGCGTTCTTCGCGGGTCGCCTGGCCTCCTGTTGCGCCAGATCAAACGCCTGGGCATCTGCGTGTGCCAGCTTTGCAATTTCAGACAGGTAAACGTGCAGCGTCGGTAGATATTCAGCGCGTACATCTTCGGTGTGATGTGACCAGAACTGCGAATAAACGCCATAGCGAAGAATGAATTCTTTTTTCTTCGGCAACACATCACTTGGAAAGCCGGCATCCATCAGGGTCTTGATCATGCCGGTGTGGGCTGCGGGCGCACGTGGATCCAGCGAGTTGTGTTCAATGAATGTCTGCCAGGTGGCTACATTATCGAGAAAACGTTCTTTCTCAAAATAGTCGTCTGCCAGCCGCTGGTAAGCCAGATACTGCCAGTCCGGACGCCCTCGCTTGCGCATTTCGTCGGCGAGGGTCTGCGCGCCGTCAAGATAGGCTAATCCCAATGTGATGACGCGGAATGAATCTTCCAGCATTTCATTGTCGATCGCAGAAAGACCAGCCGCATCGCTATCGGCTAACAGGTTATCAACCACATTGAAGAACTGATGCAGACCTTCATCAAACCGAGAACGTTTGAATTCCGACCACCCCAACATGTACGAGGCGTTTTGAAAATAGGGTGTGTCATCGCCAAGCTCAACAACGTAAGCATAATCAGCGGCAGCAGCACGATAGTCTTCACCAGAGAATTTTAATTCAGCACGGCGGAAGCGTCCTTCTGGAACATATTCGCTACCGGGGTGCTCAGCAATCAACCGATTGAGATAAGTCAGCGTTTGAGTTTGTTCGCCGACAAGATCATGTGCTCGCGCGAGCTGATAGAGGATTGCATCAATCTCATCTTCAGCAGAAGCTTCGGTCAGCAGCTTTTCATACAGTTCAACAGCCGGTCTATACGGATCCGCGCCACCTTCAATATCTATATCCTGACCCACTTCCATATGCAGATCGGCGAGCCGCTTACCCACCGCGTGATTCTCGCCGGTGGAAGGCAGCAGTCCATAAACCCGGTTATATGCCGCCATGACTTCATCACGAGTCGGCTTTATGGCTGCAACCGGGGTTAAATCTAGATCTGGTAACGCGCTGATTTTACTGCCCAGGGTGGGGCCTTTGGTTTTCACTACGCCGGCTTCATCTCCACCGATCAGACCAAAAGTCATCAGGCTACAGCCCTGCAGAAACAGCGCTAACGTAATCAGACAGGCAATCTGCAGGGTTTTAAAAGGGAGGACGTTCATTGCGGCAAACCACCAGATTGCAGCCCGCTTGTTGTTGCTACAGATAGCTGGTCAGTCGCGCGTGCAATGGCAATTCGAGTCACCAGCAAGTATTGCTGCACCTGTTCCATTTCCTGTTGCATGCGGCCACGTATTTCGTCTGCCAGCAGTGTTTCCCGGCTCGTTCGGGCTGCGTTGACCATGCTGGTTATGTCAGCAGCGCGGTCCTGGAAGACCAGAAAATCCGTACCAACACCGGCCATGAAATTACTCTCTGCACCCCGCACACGTTCGATGCGGGCATCCACATCAGCCAGCACCATCAACAGGTCTTTATGTGTTTTATTCAACGCCTGCAGACGCGCAGCGCGCTCATCCACGAGCCGATAGAACAGAACACCCTCCAATCGATCAATTCGGGCATTCCATTTCGCACGATCTTTGTCGCTCATGTGGACGAGCAACTTCCGCATATCACCCAGTTCAGTCAGTAGTTCTCTTTCATCGGGATCAGCCAGCGGCATCATCCACGCTGGTTCCGGTTTCGGTGTTGCATCACGAAGAACGCTTAAATCCGCCTTCGCGGCATCCACTCGGGTTTGCAGGACCTCACGTTTCGCCAGCAATCCTTCACCCTGCAACATGACCTGCGCCTGCTCACCACGCCGCCGTTGTTCAGCTGCTACACGTTCCAGCGCACCAAGCTTTTCCGGCAGAGCTCCTACCCAGGTTTCCATTTCATTCAGCGCACGCCACTGCGTTAGCGCCTGATTGATCTTGTCCGTCGCCAGCCACTCGAGCCAGTCTGTATGACCTAACTGGTCCTGCCACTTCTGCATCAGCACCTGCATCTGTTCATCGTCTTGTTCATCATTAGCAAAGACTTCCAGCAGGCTTTGCACCCACTGCGGATCCTCTGCTTGCGCTGACAGGCGCGTAAGGTCGTCCAGACGCGACATGAAACTGGCTTCCGCCCGTTGAAACTGAACCAGTGCAAGCTCAGTAGAGGCGCGCTGTTCACCTGCAAGTTTCTCCAGACTTAACGGAAAACCCAGCCGTGCAGTTGCCGTGCTGGGTGTCCAGTAATCCTGCTCCTGCAGGGTCATCCAGATACGCGCGGCTAACTCATAATCCTGGTTATCCATCGCCAGGCCACCATAAGCAGCCATAGCAACTTCCTGATACCGGCCTTCTCCGGGCAGCGCGCTGAGCACGGTTTCGGCACTCTGGGTGTCTTTCTGCTGACGTGCGATAAGCGCAAGCGCCAGCTTGGCCCGTTGACTGAGGTCATAAGCCTCGTCGCTGTAGGCAGGTAAAGTTGCCAGGGTCTGAAAGGTTTGCTGGGACTGTGGCAGTTGATCTGCCAGACGATACGCAACACCCAGGTTAAACAGCCCATAAGCTCGCAGCGGATGGGTTTCTTCCATCAGATTAAAGTGTTGAGCAGCCTTGTCATACTCACCAAGGTGCACAGCGTACTCACCGCGCATGTACTCAACTTCCGGGTGCAGCTTCTGTTTACCTAACCAGCTTTTACCCAGTTCTATATTGGCAAGCTGCGGCCCCAGGGCATACCAATCCTGGCGTCGGTGATACTCGCGAGCAAGATGAAACGATAAGCGCATCTGATCTAACGGTTCAATTTCACCTTCGGGTATCGCGGCAAATGTCTGATTGGCGTAGTTGTACATGCCGTCTGCAAAAGCAAAACTACCCGCAGCCAGATCAAACTGAGTTTGTTTCTCGCCTCGCCGGCCCTGCTGTTGTGCAACCAACGCGGTTAACAGCGCAGCCTGATGATCTTCCTGGAAATACTCGTAGAGCAGCGTGCCATAAGTCAGATCTTCAATAGGCGGCGTTCCTGAGCCAGCCAGGGCACAGGTAAAAAGGAGTTCGCATAGAAATTGTTTCACTGCGGTATATCGCCTTTATTCGGTCGCGCGGGTCACGCAAACCCAGCTAGTTGCTGACGTCCGCAACAAAATCGGGTTGGAAATCTGCAGTTTCATCAGAGATAGCCAGCGCAATAAAGGTTGGCTCAAAGCCTTTTTCGAACTCGACAGTGGTGGCACGTCGAAAATCGCGCCCATTCGGACCACGGCCTGTGAAAAATGCGGTGACGCGATTGTCACCCTGCTTCACGTTGCCTACGTAGAGTTTCTGCACACCGCCACGGAACAGGGCATCGACCTGTTTCTCGGTGTACAAATGATGCGTGACTTCTTTATTGTTGAGCTTCAGGGTTACCGCGTCGAGTTCGAAGAACTCACCCACATCCATGGACAGGAATACAGACACCTGCGAACTGGCAGGAAAAAGAAGATCTTCTTCCAGGATCACAAGATCCCGCTTCAGTTCCACCAACGCTTTCTTTACGTCTTCCATCTCGACGTCTAACGCCGCGGATTTAGTATCGTCGGCCCAGACCAGAGCGCACCCGAACAACAGCAGAGCGGCGCCTATCGACTTAGCTATCCCTGTCATGCCAAAACCTCGTTTCGAAAATTACTCGCGGATGAGTTTCTTAACCACTTCCACATATTTAGCTTCATCACCGGGTTTGTAGCCGCGATGGATGTAGCGAACAACGCCATCCCGATCCACCACTACGGTGCTCGGCATCGCCTCTAAATCGTATAGTTCACTGACCGCCTGACCTTCATCGATCAGCACGGGAAAGGTAACCTTGGTTTTATCAACCAGTTTCTGCGCAGGCGCTTCTTCACCTTCTACATTGACCCCCCAGACCGCAAAACCAGTGTCTTCATAGCGCTCGTGCAATCGGTCGAGAATCGGCATCTCCTGACGACAGGGTCCACACCAGCTTGCCCAGAAGTTAATCAGTAGAACTTCACCGCGGTGCTCTTCCAGGCGCAAATTGGAGCCTTCCAGCGTTTTCAAGGTGAAATCTGGTGCGTTCTCAGAAATCGGTACGTTTGCAGCCCAGGCGTTGGCACTGAACAGACCGGCGCTCATCAGGAACACCCCTGCTAGTACAGTGAGCTGGCTCGCTTGTCTGGCGACTGTTGAAATAAAACCGTTCAATTTGGTTTTCCTGATGGTCATCGTTCCTCCAGACCTAAAGTTGCAAACGGCTGCAGGACATAACCCACAGAAGATTTTTAACGTGCAAAATTGCAGTATCGCCGTCGAAGATTTTTCTGAATGGGCTGTCGAATCTGCGTCCTTTAATGCGCAACCCGGCCAACCCTCAGGTTTTCACCTGCACCTGTCATCCTGACAGGCCCGCATCCATGCGGTTTCTCCACTTCGAACTACCGGCAGCTACTGCCTGTGGCTTCCAGCCACTTCACGCGACTCATCATGAGTTGCGATCAAAACGGGCCGATCCATGGCCTGTTCTTCTTAAGTAACCGAGACCCGCCGACTGCTCGAGGCGCCACGTGAACGCACATCGACAGCGGATCTCGGCTGCTACTGTTGGGAACTTCACCCCAAAAACTTATTCTTCGCAGACGCCTCGTCGAGACGCCTCGTCGCGACGTCTCGTCGCAGACTTCACGAGGAACAACCGCACGTTACTTGTGCATGGGAATCCAGAAAGAGGCCTGGGTCACAATTTGCAATGTGTCGCAGATGCAACAACAGATAAGGTCGGTCAAATGAGAACACCATCAAAACTGATGATGAAGCGGGGCTTTATTCGGAAGACAATTCCATCAGGTCAGCTGAGAAAAGCAGCTGCCCTTGGGGGTCGATAATGATGGCGTCGATGCCGGGTAATCGATCTATCAAGGCTAAACCGCGTTCTGGTCCCAGAACAAAAACGCTGGTGGACAGGGCATCGGTAAATGTCGCGTCAGGCCCTAAAATGGTCACACTCCAGGCACCTGTCGCTGAACGACCGGTATCAGGATCAAGGATATGATGATAGCGCACGCCATCTTCTTCGAAATAGCGTTCGTAATCGCCAGAGGTTGACACCGCAGTGTCCACTAACGGCAGAACGGCAGACATTTTGTCTTTTACCCGCGGGTGCTGGATACCCACACTCCAGGGTTGACCCAACCTGTCGCCGATAATCCGACTGTCACCGCCGGCAGAAACGCTGGCGTGAGACACTCCTGCCTGCTGCAGCAGAGCAATACCCCGATCGACGGCATGGCCTTTGGCGATACCACCGAGCGCCACATATACTTCAGGCCGGCTGTAACGCACTCGCCGGGTCTGCGGATCCTGCTCCACATATTTATAGTTGATGCCCTGCACAGCTTTGGCTATCACCTGTGCGTCCGGCGCTTTTGCTTCACGATAATCGTAATAGCGTCCAACAGAAGCGTAGGTAACATCAAAAGCACCATCAGTGAGTTTTGATACCTGATGCGCCTTGCTCAACAGTTCGAAGAGCTCCTGCGAAACCTCAGTCCAACCGTTGGGTGCTTCGCGATTCAGCCGCGACAGCTCACTGGTCTCTTTGTAAGAGCTGAACGTCGCGTCGATGCGACGCATTTCATCCATCACCCGGGTGAGCATCTGCGGGCCATCGCTGCTATCCGGCAGATAAAACTCGACGTGCACACGGGTACCCATAATAGCCTGGGTGTCCTGATACCACTGGGCATGGGTAAAGCCCGTGATAAGCAACAGACACAAACCAGCTAACTGTACGAAAAACCTTTGCATACGTGCAGTTTAGACGCCGTAGCCCGGAACAAACGCGGCTAAGCGCACAGTTGCGCCGCTAAGGACGAGATAGCAACACCCCGGCGTGCCTGCCGGATCGAATTTCGGTCATGACCAGGCGTCACGTAAGCCAGCGACAAGCCAGTGGCTGGATCAACCCACGCCAACTGCCCGCCCGCCCCGTTATGGCCAAATGCCTCGGGGGAATTGGTTTTACCAAAACCTCGATAGGAGCGTGACTCATCGCCGCTGATGATGATCCCAAGCCCCCGGTTAGCCAGCTTGTTGAACATCATGTCGGTCAGATCACCCGTGCGCACCGTGCGCACCGAGGCCATAGTCGCGGGTGTCCACAATTCGACACCATCCAGGCCACCGTGCAGCAGAGCCTGATAGAACAGTGCAAGGTCTGCCGCAGTGGCGTATCCCCCACCACCGGGTACACCCACTTCACGAAACGCCGCTGTATTGAAATTCAAAATGGCATCTTCCGTCACTTCCGAGTCCGGCGGTACGGGCATACCCATTTTCTTATAATCCTCCGGCGTCAGCGCATCGCCGCAGTGCACACAGTCCAGTGCCCGATGATGATGCTCCGCCGGCAGACCAACAAACAGGTCGTTCAGCTGCAGCGGATCAAGCACTCTGTTGCGCACAAAATCTGTAAAACTCATACCCGAGCGTCGCTCGATAATTTCAGCAATCACCCACATCGACGACGATGGGTGATACTCAAACTTGGAGCCAGGTGGCCAGGTCAGGCGCCATTGTGCAAATCGGCCATAACGCTCTTCTTTGTTCAACCACTGCACCGGTTTAAAAGGCGCGTGTGGGAAGCCGGCAGTATGGGTAAACAGTTGCTCGACCGTGACCACATCTTTACCGTGAGTGTTGAACTCCGGAATGATGTCGACAACACGTTCGTCCTCCTTCAGATCACCGGATTGAAACAAAAGCCACGCAGCGGCCGAGGTAATGCCTTTGGTGGCAGAAAAGATAGGTGTCAACGAGTCAGCCTGCGCGGTGCCATAGCTTTCAAACACACCCACCTTACCGTCACGGGCAATAGCAACCTGAGCAGCGGGCAGCAGGCCCTCATCTACTTCCTGCTGCACCCGCGTGAGAAATGTGGTCACCTTCTGTGCATCTAAACCGATGGATCGGGCGTCTGATATTCGATGGTTGGACATACAAGCCTCTCTTTTGTAAGGGGATGGGGCGGGTGCTGAAAACAGTGATGCTAAGCGTACCCAGCAGCGCGCGGAGATGCGAGCCCCGGGAAAATTACAAAAACCGGGTCAGCAGGTGAGAAATGGGCTGAGATTCCCTAGAATCAACCCTCAGTTAATCAGGTTTGATCTATGAACATATTGTCCGGGCTTGCCGAATCTATCGGCAACACTCCGCTGATTCGTATCGACAGTTTGTCTGCGGAAACCGGCTGCGAGATTCTTGGGAAGGCTGAATTCATGAACCCGGGCGGTTCAGTCAAAGACCGTGCGGCACTCTGGATGGTGCGGGATGCCGAGCGCAGTGGCGCTTTGCAGCCAGGTGGCACTGTGGTGGAAGGCACTGCCGGAAACACCGGCATCGGCCTGGTCCACGTCTGCAACAGCCGCGGCTATGACACAGTGATCTACATGCCTGACAATCAATCAGACGAAAAGGTCAACATCCTGCGGACACTGGGCGCCGAAGTCCGAGTTGTGCCTACCGTGCCTTACGCTGACGATAATAACTTTCAGAAACAGGCCGGGCGGTATGCACAGACGCTGGATAATGCGGTGTGGGCCAACCAGTTCGACAATGTTGCCAACCGACAGGCGCACATGGAGTCAACGGGGCCTGAAATCTGGGCACAGACAGACGGTAAGCTGGATGCCTTTACCTGCGCAGTGGGCACTGGCGGCACCCTCGCCGGTGTTTCACGTTATCTCAAAGCACAATCAGAAGACGTGCAGATCTGGCTTACCGACCCACATGGCAGCGCGCTGTACAACTGGGTGAAAACAGGCGAAGCGACCATGACGCCAGGCCCTTCAATTACAGAAGGTATCGGCAACTCACGTATCACTGACAATCTGGCTGACACCGCCATCGACGATGCCGTGCAGATACCGGATCAGCCAATGGTCGATATGGTCTATCGCATGCTGGAAGAAGATGGCTGGTTTTTCGGATCAAGCACCGGTATTAACCTCTGCGGGGCTGTCGAGATAGCCAGACGCCTCGGCCCGGGTCACACCATAGCAACGATACTGTGTGATGATGGCAGCAAATACATGTCACGCCTGTTCAATCCGGAATTTCTGACCGAGAAAGGCCTGACCAGACATTCACAATCCTAAGGGCTTTTATGCAGATTCACGCCGCGCCGTTAACAAAACTTGTCAGCGAAATATTCGTAACCGCAGGCGCCAGCCCAGGTGACGCACAGGAAGTAGCATCGCATCTGGTTGAAGCCAACCTGAAAGGTCACGACAGCCATGGTATTGGCATGACTCCCGCGTATGTTGGCAATATAAAAGCCGATCTGCTGAAAGTAGGTGCACAAGCCAATCTGATTAAAGACAGTGGTGCTGTCATGGTCATCGATGGTCAATTCGGATTTGGTCAGGTGGTTGGACGCCAGGCAACGGACATGGCCATCGAACGCGTTAAAACAACCGGTGTTGTCTGTGCAGGGGTACGCAACTGCCATCACCTGGGTCGCATTGGCACCTATGCTGAACACTGCGCAGCAGCGGGCCTGGTCTCCATTCATTTTGTCAACGTTGTAGGACACGCGCCGCAGGTATCACCCTACGGCGGGCGTGACCGACGCATGACAACTAATCCCTTCACCTGCGCGGTTCCACGCCAAGATGCGCCACCGGTTGTATTGGACATGGCCACCTCAGCGGTTGCGTTAGGCAAAGTCCGAGTGGCTTACAACGCAGGCAACGAAGTACCCGCTGGCGCGCTGGTCGACCACGAAGGCGCCCCTACCACCAATCCAGCGGTTATGTATGAAGAACCTTTTGGTGCACTCGGGCCGTTTGGACAACACAAAGGTTATGGTCTTGCTGTTATGTGCGAACTGCTCGGTGGCGCTCTCGCCGGCGAATGGACCGCGCAGCCGGAAAATCATCGCAGCCACCATATCGTGAATCATATGTTCATGTGCGTCATGAACCCTGAGGCGTTTGGCGGCCTGGACAAGTTCAATCATGAAGTGGACGCCATGGTGGAGTACCTGTACAGCACCACCCCCGCAAAAGATTTCGACAGAGTACGCGTACCCGGCGATACGGAACGTGAAAGCAAAGCTTTGCGCGAAACTGACGGTATTCCTATCGACGACACTACCTGGAAAAGCCTGCTTAAAGCGGCCATTAGCGTGGGTTTGAGCGATGCGCAGATTGATGAGCTGATTAAAACATGATGAAACAGGCAGCCGCCTGCCTGCTTGTGCTGATATGGTTTTGCTGCCTGTCCGCTGCTGCCAGCACACCTAACCTGCTGCTGATCTATGTAGATGACTTAGGTTACGGCGACCTCGGGCACTATGGGCACCCTGTTATCAGGACGCCAAATATCGATCAACTTGCAGAAAGCGGCGTCACCCTGACCCAGTACTATGCGCCTTCACCCCTTTGCTCACCTTCGCGAGCTGCCCTGCTGACCGGACGTCACCCTTACCGGACCGGCATTGAGAGCTGGATTCCACACGGCAGTGACGTCTACCTGAAAGATGAAGAACTGACCCTGGCAGAATTGCTTGCAGGCAACGGCTACCAAACCGCCCTGATCGGCAAGTGGCATTTGAACTCAGATCTGGGTAACCCCAAGCAACCGCAGCCCAATGATCAGGGCTTTGAGTATTTTTACGGTCACAATGCTTTTCAGATACCCACCAACAAAAATCCGACAAACATTTACCGCAACCGTGAAGCGTTACCGAAACAAATCGGCTTCACCGCACAGCTGTATGCCGACGAGTCTATTGCGTGGCTCGAAAAACACGCTGACAAGCCTTTCTTCCTTATGCTGAGCATGGCCGAACCACATACCAGCATTGAAAACCCAGCCGAATACAACAATATGTATAAGGCTTATAGCAGAGGACCTATTATTCCCATCACCTCCGGCGATTCTGAGCCACCCAAGGACAAGCTCATTCCTCGCGGTCCTGGTGAATATTACGCCAACGTCACGTACATGGATGCCCAGATCGGGCGGGTACTCGATTGGCTAAAGGATCAACCAGAAGTCGAGCAGAACACAATTGTGGTATTCGCCAGTGACAATGGTCCAGTCACCAGCGACTGGATAAACTGGTGGGAAGTGAACGCTTACGGAAGCACAGGTGGTTTCAGGGGTAGAAAACACTATCTCTATGAAGGCGGCATCCGCGTACCGGCGATCATTCGCTACCCGAGCAAAATACCCGCGAACAGCCAGACTTCAGCACCGGTTATCGGCACTGACCTGTTCAGCACGCTGCTCAACTGGCTTGAGATAGCAGCACCTTCTGACCGGCCAATTGATGGTCAGGACATCAGCAGTGTACTCATGCAATCCGCGGACAATGAAGGTGTTCAACCGCGGACCTTTCTCTGGGCACTGCCTTCCGAGTCACCACTTGAATTTGCGGTACGTTCTGCTGATTGGAAACTGATGCTGGATGCAGAACATCAGCCGCGCGCCTTGTTTGATCTGGCAACGGACCCTCTGGAGTTATTCAACCTAATCGAAGAACATCCCGAGCAGGTCGACCAGTTACGCAATCAATTCCTCAAGGAGCTGGCCGACATACACGCGGACCCACTGCTTGACTAACCTGCGTCAGCAAGCTCACTTAATAGGCTGGCCGAACACCGTTGCGCGCAAAGAGCGCAAAAAGACGCTCCCAGTGGCGCTCCGCGGATGCCTTTTCATAAATGCCTTCGCGCAATGGAAACACAAAGCCATGCAGCGTGTCAGGATACCATTCCACTTCATACCGCGTGCCTGTGCCAGCAAGGTAGTCGTCTAATCCCTGCACCATTTCGGGCGGTGCCCATTCGTCTGTTTCCGCACAGCCAAAATAAACCTCGCCTTTGATTTTATCGGCATCCAGGTGCGGCGAGTCTGGCGCATCGTTGTAGAGACGTACGCCGTGAAAAGACGCGCTGGCAGCAAGACGTTCGGGGAAAGCGGCGGCGGCGGCAAAAGCAAAAGGACCACTCATGCAGTAACCCACACATCCTGCAGGGCCATCCGCTGCGTTTGGATCAGACTGCGCAAAGTCGAACAGCGCAGCTATATCTTCACACACCATGGCATTGGTCAGAGCATTCATGTGGCCAAACATCTCTTCACGCTTGTCCGGCGCCATAACAAACTCACGGGTACGGCGATAATAAAGGTTTGGCAACATCACATAATACCCAACCGTTGCTATACGCCGCGCCATGTCGTGCAGCTCTTCGCGCTTACCCGGCGCATCCATTAAAAAAATGACTACCGGGTGCGGGCCATGGCGCTCCGGCGCGGCAATAAATGTGTTCATCTGCCCGTCCGGGCGAGAGATATCTACGTGTAGTTCCCGCATCGCTTCGATCCTCAGGTGTTGCTGTCACGTGGATCCAGGCGCAACAAATAGCGGGGAGGAAATCCGGTTAGAATTCGAAATGCTGTTGGCAGACTGTGCTCTGCGTCTACCCGATCATATTCTGCACCAGACACTTCCACGGCCTGGTAAGGATTCTCGACATCATCAATAGTCACCGTTACTGCCGGATTATCCAGGATCTGGTTGTACCAGGCGCGAGGCCAGTGATTGACTGCGACATAAAGGTTGCCTTCACTTTCAAGCTTGGCAACTACCCGCGGCTTACGCTCGCCGTCATCGTCAGTAGTGGTGATGACCATCATGCCTTCACCATAAGGCTGCGCGATACCCAGCCAGGTTTCAAATGCAACCACGATGCCAACGTATACCAGAAACAAAATGCCGATAATCTTAAGTGCTTTCATAATCAGTCTCCCCTCATTGAAGGCACATAATGGCTTGGCCACGCGGCCGACACAATCATAATTGCCTTGCCAGCAGCACTCTGACTGTGGATTATTGAAACAAATATTCGCTGATGAGGGAGGCGATATGGACGCTAACGAGCCGGTCGCTTATATCGAACGTACGCACCGCTACTATGAAGCTCAGGGGTTTGAACACGCCTATAAGTATGCGCACTATGATGAGACGCCATTTGTCGCTCCGGCTAAACCGCTGTCCGAGTGCAGAGTTGGCCTGATTACCACAGCCAGCCTCACTCACCGTCCGCCGCTGTCGCCGCGCAATGTGGCGTCAGCAGACATCACACCTCCTCCGGAAACCTTATTCACCGATGACCTTTCATGGGACAAGCAGGCCACACATACCGACGACCTGAACAGCTACTGCCCAGTTGAGTCCCTGCAGAGTCTGCGTGCCGAAGGCTACATTGGCGAGTTGTGTGAACGCCTGCACTGCGCGCCCACGGAATACAGTCAGCGATCAACTCTGGAGAAAGACGCACCGGAACTGTTGCAGCGGTTGCGGGATGATGGTGCTGATGTAGCTCTGCTGGTGCCTTTGTGACCTGTATGCCATCAGACCGTGAGTCTGATTGCGCGTGTACTTGAAGCCAACGGGTTGCCCACGGTTATCATTGGTTCAGCACGGGATATCGTCGAGCACTGCGGCGTGCCTCGCTACTTACACGTGGATTTCCCGCTGGGCAACCCGTGTGGCAAACCCTGGGATCGGCAGATGCAGGACCGCATAGTCCGGCAGGGTTTGAGTCTGCTGCATAGCGCCAGCGCCCCCAACCATACGGTTTTGTGCGCTGAGACCTGGGGCTCTGACCAGTGGCGCCAGCAGTATATGGAGGTCAACGATGAGAATCGCGCAGAACTGGCCCGCAAGGGTGAGCAACTGCGTATCGATCGCTCTGTACGAGAACGCCGAACAATTTGATCCGTTTGCACCACTGGTAAAGCGCATCCTGCCTTAGTATTGTGGCACCCGCTGAAACCCAGCCAAACGCAACCATGTGCAAGCACGTAGGGTTGCGCAAGACTGTAAGATCGTGTGATAGAAAAGGATACTCAGGTTGCCCGGATCAGACCTAAAAAAAGCAGGCCTCAAAGTGACCCTGCCTCGCCTCAAAGTGCTGGAGGTACTCGAACAGGCTGAGCCCCACCATATGAGCGCCGAAGACGTTTATAAGAATCTGATGCAATCCGATGATGGCGTTGGTCTGGCCACTGTTTACCGCGTCCTGACACAATTCGAAACTGCAGGCATTGTTGAACGACATAACTTTGATGATGGCCATTCCGTTTACGAACTGGCGGACGATAAACACCACGACCACATGGTTGATATCGAAAATGGCGCAGTCATCGAGTTTGTAAATGATCGAATTGAGGCGCTGCAGCACGAAATTGCCGAAGAGCATGGTTTTGAGCTAGTTGATCACGAACTGGTTCTGTACGTGAAGAAAAAAGACAGCGCCTAGCGTTTTAAAATGGCAGGTACCTGCGGGTATCAGCCACATAATCAGTAAATTTCTCACCGTGTAGACCCAGCAGATACGGCTCTTCTATTTTTCTCACAATCACCTCAATACTGGCCCAGCAGATCAGGGCGCATACCCACAACACAGGATGAGGCAGGATCACTGCAATCCCGATCCAGTAAAGTAGAATGCCAAAATAAATAGGATTGCGAGATCGGGCGTAGAGACCGGTGCGGACCAGCTCTGTTCGCTCAGATGAATCAACACCAATGCGCCACGAGCGGCCCATTTGAACCTGTGCCACCAGAATGATCAGAATACCGACTAAACCCAGGGTGAATGCCAATCCTGACAAAACGGGACCACCCAGTTGAGCTACTTCCTGCTTTTCAAAATGGTGGCCCACAATCAGCGCCGCGCTGAGCGAAAATGACAGCACAAACATCAGCCCGGGAATGATCTCAGAGGCTGGCGCAGTCGGCTTTGCCAGCCTGACACCGTGGTCTCCGGTAAAATAATATTGCAGCAGGATCCGGCCGATAACGGCAAAACTCAGAAACGCTGCGAGTAATAATAAAGCCATGTTCTAGAACCTGTCCGTTGACGAGGGATCAGACTATAATTGCTCTAGTAACTAGAGCTTCAAGCGGTTTTTTGCATGTATACCATTGGCGAAATCTCAGCCCGGGTTGGCGTTAAAGTCCCTACCATTCGTTACTATGAAAAAATGGGCTTGCTTGCAGAACCCTCAAGAAGTGCAGGCAATCAGCGACGCTACTCGCAAAAAGAGCTTGAGCAACTGGGCTTCATTAAACACGCCCGGGACCTGGGCTTCCCCCTGGACACCATCCGCAGTCTGATCGACTTGAACCAAAGCAAGCACCGTGACTGCCGCGCGGTTGACGAACTCGCCAACCAGCACCTGCAACAGGTACGCGATCGCCTGAGCCTGCTGACCAAACTTGAAACAGAGCTGGAACGCATCGTCGGAGGCTGCCAGGCGGGTGTTGTCGAGCAGTGCTACGTGATTGAATCGTTAGCACACCACGAGCTTTGTCTGGGCAGTCACAGCAAATGAGCCACTCAGCATAATGGCTCAATCCACGCTTGGGTCAACGGACCTCAGAATACCTCGGATCATCTTCGGCTCAATGGCCAGAAGCGTCCACGATGACGCCGCTCGGGTTGAGGTATTGCAGTGCGCAATAGAAAACGGACTGACGACCATCGACACCGCCCCGCTGTACGATTTTGGTCAGGCTGAGCGGCAGATTGCCTTGGCGACAAAAGAGCTGCCTGGCGATGCTGTGCAGATTTTCACCAAAGTCGGGCTACGCTGGGATGCGGGAGACCACGGCGATATTCTCTTCGAATTTACGGATGAGAAAGGCAGCAAACGTGCCGTCAGACGAAACTCCAGACCTGAGTCAATTTGTTGGGAGGTTGAGCAGAGCCTTGAACGGCTGCAGCTTGAGACTCTTGATCTGGTGCAGATCCACCAGCCGGATGAGCACACCCCTCTTAACGAAACCATGAGCGCCCTGCTTGATCTCCGCTCCGCAGGCAAACTCCGCCATATCGGAGTTTCAAATTTTTCCCCTGCTCAGGTTAAAAAAGCCCAGCAGGCACTGGCCGACGCGCCACTGGCCAGCACACAGAATGAATACAGCCTGGTAAGGCGTCAGATTGAGGCGGAGCTTTTACCCTTGTGCGCAGCGCAGAATATCGACGTGCTGGCTTACTCACCGCTTGCCGCCGGTGTACTGACTGGAAGCAGTAAGGTACAGATAACACAGTCCATGCAACAGGTGATCGACCATACATTGCGACCGCTGGCCGCGGAACACGGCGTCAGTCCTGCGGCTATCGCGCTGGCCTGGGTCTGTCAGCAGCCAGGCGTCACGGCTGCTATCGCTGGAGCCAGCACAACAGCACAAGTGCTGGAGCAGGCCAGCGCTTTGAACCTGAACTTGTCCGGGCAAACGCTGAAGCAACTGACTGATGAATTTGCAACCTCGCCACTTGAATATCCTGAGTTTTTACCGAAAGGCGTTTATCGTCGAGCCAGACGGCTGATGGGAAAAACGTTAAGGAAACTGGGACTGAGGCATTAGCAGCGCTATTCCTGCATTTCATAGGTGTAGCCTACCACCGAAGCTACATCATCAGGTTCAAGGGACAGATACAGCGCGTTTGCTGGTTGGTTATCAACTTCCGTACCCAACCAGACCTCTTCACAATCCGCCTCTTCAGCCACCTCGATGAGCTTCTGCATGATCGCTTTGCCCACGCCCTTCTGACGATGGTTAGCGCAAACATCAACTTCATCCACATATAGCCAGCGCTCGTGCGCATAGGGTTTGATCTCGAATCGACCCGAAGCAATACCCAGCAAAGTATTCTGTGAATCTTCTTCATAACAGGCAACAAACAGTGTGTCCTGACGATCAAGATAAGCGAGCAATGCGCCGCCATCGTACTGCGATATTTCGTTGGCTTCGTCCCAGGCTGCATCATTTATATCTTGTGCCAGTTTCTGCAGATCATCCTCTCGAGAGATCACTGCCACCTTCATCAGTTCAAACGCTCCTGTCTGAAACCCGGCTCGTCTTGATACACCTGAAAACTCGCCAACGTGCGCACCGCCGATTGCAGATCCTTCATATCATCAATCGCACGCGCTTGGGTTGTCCATACCTTGCTGTCAAGTTCATGCAACAGGTAGCCGCGATAGATCGGATCGTAAAACCCGACCTGCGGATTACTGGGCAGGTTGTCGGTAACCGGCTGAGCCAGTGGCGGGGGCCAGTTTGCGCTGAGTGCAGAAGTGACAAATTCAACCAGCGGAAACCGCTCGTATGGCAAAGTTGCACGAGCGCCATCCACCGCCCAGAAAGAGTGCACGTCGCCGCTCAGAATCAATGGGTGTCCAGATTTGGCTTCCGCGAAAGCGCGCGCGACCCGCTCTCGATTCGCAGGATAAGCGTCCCAGGCGCCTATGTAACGAAGGTCTTTACCGTTGTGCTGATAGGAGAAAGGCAGAAACGGCCCTGGAGACGCAAGTACATTCCAGAGTTTTTTATTTTCCCTGATGGTTTTTGTCAGCCAACGCTCCTGCGCTTCACCCAGCATAGTGCGTTCATTTGCAAACACAGCCTGGCAACGCTCCCGGTAGTTACCAAAGCCATAATCCGCATCATAGTCCCCACTGCATATTTCGCGTTTATCGCGAAACTGCCTGGCATCCAGCATGCTGATCTGGGCCAGGTTACCCACGGTGATCCGCCGCTTGATGTCAAAATGATTATCCCCTTGCGCCTTATATCCGCGCACCGGCATGTGTTCGTACCAGGCCTGATAGGCTGCAGCCCGCTGCTGCGACTTGGTCAGATCGTTATCTTCCAGTGCATCATGATTATCAATAGAGACAAAGAAAGGTAACTGGGCGTGGGCGTGCTGCAGATCTTTATCCGTTTTATATAATGCATGTCGGCGCCGGTATTCATCGAGTGTGGTTGGCGCGGTTTCGGTTTCGTGTTTCCTGAAGGTCTCACCAAACGAAGTATCGTAAATATAATCACCTAGGTGAATGACAAAATCCGGGTTGTCATCGACCATGTGCCGATAAGCGACAAAATGACCGTGGCTATAGTTCTGGCAGGATGCGGTCACAAAGCGTGCTCTGTCGATTGAAGCGTCGCTGGCAGGCAGGGTTTTAGTACGCCCGACAGGTGAGGTATAACCCGCCACTCGAAACTGATACCAATACACCTTGCCGGCGTCCAGCCCCTCAACCTCTACGTGAACAGAATGCGCCCAGGCCGAATCGGTCATCAGCTCACCGCGCTGAATGATCTGTGACATGTCTTGCGACAGCGAAAGCGCCCAATGGACAGTGATGCCCTGATTCAGATAAAAATCCGGCATCCCGCCATTGGCCTGCAGAGGCGCGGGAGCCAGCCGGGTCCAAAGGACCGAGCTGCTGTCTGTGACGTCGCCGGAAGCGACCCCTAAGGTGAAAGGGTCAGCAAACGATGTACCTTGTGCGTACAGAGGCTGCGCCAATGGTGCCCCACCCAGGCCAACCAGGGTTCCCAACAGGAACTTTCTTCTATCCATAAACTGTTCTGATGCCTTTTATGCAGATTTTGGTCTTGGAGCGGTTGTGCAACAATTTGAAATATTTTCTGTTACGCGAGTCACACTTTTTGTAAAGTACCATCCGCAAAACCCGTCCACCAAGGAACAACAATGCCCCAGCGACCGTCGCTTCCTCAATCTATCACAACCGGCGCAGCCATAATCGCCTGCGCACTCATCAGCCTCCCGCTTCAGGTTCAGGCGGCTTCAGGCCAACAGAAAATCCTGGAAGAAATTGTCGTTACCGCACAACGGCGGGATGAAAGTATCCAGGAAGTACCTATCTCTATCACCAGCATGTCTGGCGATCGATTAAACGCCAGATTTGCGAGCGGCGAAGACATCCTGGCGCTATCCAGTGCCGCTCCGGGCCTGTACATCGAAACGTCAAACGGCCGCCTGGCGCCACGTTTCTACCTTCGAGGCCTGGGAAACGCCGATTTCACGGCAGCCGCATCACAGCCCGTTTCGCTTGTCTTTGATGATGTGCCGATGGAAAAGTCGGCTCTGAAAGGATTCCCGCTATTTGATATGGCGGATATCGAGATTATTCGCGGCCCACAAGGCACCCTGTTTGGACGCAACACCACCGCGGGTATCGTCAAAGTGGATACGCGCCGTCCAACCGCTGAAACTGAAGGTTACATCACCACTTCAGCGGGCAACTACGGTACGTTTAATGTTGAGGGCGCTGTCGGCGGAACCTTGATAGAGGACGTCCTGACCAGTCGCGTTTCCTTTCTGCGTCAGAAGCGTTCCGACTGGGTGGACAACGGTTTCACAGGTGAAGACGAAGCGCTGGGCGGTTTTAACATCAGCGCAGCACGCATTCAGTTCGAGTGGACCCCGCGCGACGATCTATCCGTGTGGTTCATGCACCAGCGTCAGGATTCGGACAGCACCACCAGCCTGTTCCGGGCAAACGTGCTCAGTCAGGGTAGCAACAGCCTGAACCGCAATTTTGATCGCGATAAAGTGTTCTGGGATGGTGGCGACGGTAACGAAGGTCGCATTGAGTCCAGCGGTACAACCCTGAAAGTGGACTGGGACATCAACCAGAATTACACGCTGACCTCAATCTCTTCATATCAGGACATCAGAGACCGATTTGGTCGAGGCGACATTGATGGTGGCTTTGGCTGTCTGTTCACCTGTAGCGGACCTGCGGGCCCGGCCAGTGACCCGTTCTCTCCGTTTGCCTCACCCTTTGTTGTAAACGTTGACACCGGAGGCGATATTGACCTTGAGCAGTTAACCCAGGAATTCCGCCTGGCAAGCAACTTTGAAGGGCCGATGAACTATCAGGTTGGTGTGTTCTACTTTAAAGACGATTTCTTTGGTACAGCCGCCAATCAGAGTGCTGGAGCTACCGAGTTTCAAACCGGATCCACAGCAAAAATCGAGAACACAACGGTCGCTTTCTTCGGACAGGGCAGCTATGACATCAGTGACAAGCTGACCATCACTGCCGGTGTGCGATACACTGACGATGAGAAAGAAGCAGTCAACATTCGATTCGCGGGTGGTGTTCCGGATGAAGTGCTGCCAGAAATCGAACTTGATGACGACAACGTCAGCTGGGACCTGGCCTTCTCCTACGCTGTAACAGAAACAGGGCAGCTGTATGGACGAGTGGCTTCAGGCTTCAGAGCACCAACCATTCAGGATCGCCTGGAAGATGACCCGGAAGTTACCACTGCCGATTCAGAAACTATTCTATCTTACGAGTTAGGCTACAAAGCACAGTACGAAAAACTGCGCTTCAATCTTGCTGCGTTCGCCTATGAGATTGACGACATTCAGCTCACTGCCGTTGGTGGTGCTAGCAACTCAACCACGCTGTTAAACGGTGATGAAGGTACCGGCTACGGTGTTGAATTCGAGTTTGATTACATCGTCAATGACAATCTCGTCTTGTCAGCAGGCTACGGCTACAACAAGACCGAGATCAACGATGACTCTCTGGCTGTTGCACCTTGTGGATCAGGCCTCTGTACAGTCACCGACCAGCTCAACGCGGATGGTCTGGCACTGATTGACGGCAACCCCTTCCAGCACGCGCCAGAATGGACCGCCAATTTCGAAATCGACTACTCGGTTACGCTACCAGCGGTAAAGGAGAGGTCTATATCTACTCCGACTGGAAATTCCGCGGTGAGACCAACGACTTTCTCTATGAAAGCGTTGAATACACAACCGATACCCAGTTCGAAGGTGGTTTGAAGTTCGGCTATCGCAACTTCGAGAACAACTACTCGGTTGGATTCTTTGGACGCAACATTACCGATGAAGAAAACATTCTCGGTGGTATTGATTTTGCCAACCTGCTGGCTTACACCAATGAGCCGCGTATCTGGGGTATAGAAGGCACCTGGAACTTCTGATCCGGGTTAAAAGCTCAAATCGCCAAGGCTCTGCTCGCCAGGGCCTTGGTGTATTGTGCCTTGCCGTAACCTGCTTCGTTGCAGCTTGTACACAACCATCCGAAACCAGCGCGCCCACCACCACATCCTCCTCCGGGCCTGAACGACCCAACATTATCTTTCTGCTGACCGATGATCAGCGTGCAGACACGCTCTCTATCGCTGGCAATTCCGATATCAAAACCCCGAATATCGACCAGTTGGCAAGTGACGGTGTCCGTTATAGCAACGCCTTCACCGTGCAACCCATCTGTGCGCCAAGTCGTTTCGCCTTCCTGTCGGGCCAATATGAGCGCACCAGTGGACTTGGCTTTAATTCACCCTACGAAGTCTCGCAGGCACAATGGACACAAACCTATCCTGCGCTGTTAAGACAAGCCGGTTATCACACAGGCTTCATTGGCAAGTTTGGCGTTCAGTATTACACCTTTGAAGGTGGTGCATCCGCGCAGTTCGATTACTGGCGCGCCCATGATGGCTGGCTGCCCTTTTTCCCGAAAGAGATCGAAGGCAACCCCGCCACAGAAATTTACGAGGGTGCAAAAAGCGACATCACCACCGAGATCATGGGTGAATACATTGCAGACTTTTTAAACACACGTCCAACTGATGTGCCGTTTAACCTGTCCGTCAGTTTTTCCGCACCACACAATTCGGTAGTCTCTTCGATGTACCCTGAAGGTGCTGCTGAAGATTGTGATAACTATGCCTGCAGAGTGATGGGTTATCCGGCAAACGACAATCCGCGTCTGCAGGGGCACCCGTTTTACGACACACTGTATCGCGAGCCGGGCATCGAAATCTCACCTGATACGGGCCAGGATCCCTATCAGTTCATACCTGAGGGTGTGATTGATCATGAGGCGCGGCAGAAATGGTACGCCTATAATTATGAGCAGGAACTGCAGCCAGAACATCTGATTCGTTACTACCAGACGGTTACCGGTATTGATCATGTTATCGGTGAATTGCTGTCACAACTTGAAGATCTAGGCATCGCTGACAACACGATCATTGTGTTTTCCAGCGATCATGGCTTGTTGAACGGTGAATACGGCACCGGGGGCAAAGGCCTCTTATATGACCTGGTTGCAAAAATCCCCCTTGTTGTATACGACCCGCGAGATGTGCAGCCAGGTGCAGCTCGAGAAAACAGCGAGCTGGTGCTGAGCATAGATGTACCCGCCACGATACTCGCATATGCCGAAGTACCCGTTCCCACTACCATGCAAGGCAAAGACCTTAATGCCAGCCAGGCACCGCGTGACGAAGTGTTTCTTGAAAGCCTTACCGTGGCCGAAGGTAACCCGTTTATCGAAGCCCTGAGAACAGATGAGTGGAAATATGTCCGCTACCTGCAACCGCAAGGCTGTCCCTATACTGAGGCGCATCTGGATCTGGCCGGGCAGCAGCCGATTTTTGAGCAATTGTTTCATCTTACGAGCGATCCAATGGAGCGCAACAATCTGGCTGGGGGTGCTGCGCAAACTGCGGTATTAAAAGATCTTCGCAGCCGCACGGATCAACGCTCTGCAAAGCTCACGCAGGAAAGTCGAGCATACAAAGCAGACTTCAATGTACCGTTACGCCCACCAGAAGGCGCTTACTGTTGGTAACCACATCATTCACACGCAGACGTTTTATGCGTGCCACAGCTGTCATCACTGCAGTCCTTACCAGTGGGGCACTGGCTAACGGAAACGAAAAAACGGCCGGTGATACTTGATACTGACATTGGCGATGACATCGACGACACCTGGGCCCTGTTCATGCTGCTGCGCATGCCAGAACTTGATTTGAAGCTTGCTGTAGGTGATTTTGGCAACGCCATATACCGGGCGCGGCTGCTGGCAAAACTGCTGGACGTTACTGGCCGCACGGATGTACCCGTCGGTATCGGTATGGATCACGCAGACAAGCCAGGCCAGCAGAGCGGCTGGATTGGTGACTACCAGCTCAGCGATTACCCGGGTTCTGTCCATACCGATGGTGTGCAGGCGATCATTGATACGATCAAATCCTCCCCTGAGCCCGTGACGCTTATTTGCCTGGGGCCGGTCCCCAATATTGCTGAAGCGCTTCGTCGTGATCCATCCATCGCCTCGAATGCAGAAATCGTGGGTATGTACGGTTCCATCTACAAAGGCTATCTGGATGCACCTGTACCAGCTGCAGAGTACAACGTCAGAATTGACCCGCAATCGCTGCAAAGTGTTTTTGCCGCGCCCTGGGAATGCACCATCACCCCTTTAGATACCTGTGGGATGGTTGTACTGGATGGGGAAAACTATCGCCGCCTGTATTTGAGTGAGGATCCATGGCTGCAGACACTTATGGAGAACTATCGTATCTGGCTACCGGGAGCGCCTTTTGTGGACCCTAACCAGGATACTACTCGCATCAGCACCACGCTGTTTGACACGGTGGCGGTGTATCTCGCGGCAAGCGAGGATCTGTTCGACATGCAGACGCTGCCACTGCGAGTGACAGACGAAGGGTACACAGTCATTGATCCCGCCAAAGGTCGGCCTGTGCGTTGTGCGGTTGGCTGGAAAGATCTGGAAGCCTACGAACAGCTGCTGGTGGATACGCTGCTGGGTTGATCCTGGGCTAGCCAGCAGCATTATCTGCTTCGGCACTCGACCAGATGCCTTCACAATCCAATGTATCTGCGAGCATTAGCGCCGACACGAGCTACCCACAATATCATTTTCCTGAGCGTAAGTTTCTGGCTGTGCGAGTCACACGGTACTACCGAACTCTCTGCGTCAACAGTTTAGAAGCAGCTTGCAGTCCCTTGTCCGGAAGCCAACCTCGAGCGGAAACTCATGGGAGACCTAGTCCGCTGAGAGCAAAGCAGTTTCGATTGCTCACCAAAAAGAAGTGTTCCGGGCTCCTCGATACTCTTAAAACCCGCGCTATTTTCCCCATCCTTAATACGACCGTACGCACGCTGCGCTCGCCGAGCTTCACCAGCGAAGTTCAGCTAACAAGCCAACCAGGTAATGGTCAAGACCGAATGTTTTGCCATGGATTATTCCAAACACCATATACTGTATAACTAGCAATTCGTTATGCGTACGTTGGATGATAGACACCTGATTCCTGCTGGACAGTAACGATACTAGGCATTAACTATTCACTCTTTTACTCATTGATCCTAACGAACGACTATTAGGCCAATTCAAAGCTCCATTTTGTAGAGTAAAAGTAAGGCTAAGAATGAACAAACTGGACCGGCTTCTTACACATTCCTGCGTGCGCGCGATCGTCGCACCCGCTCTGCTGATGGGCGCTTACGCTTGGGCTGCCTCAAAATATTTACCACTTGGCGTTACCAAAACGTTCGCGATCCTTGTTCTCATGCCTGCGGTGGGGGCCCTAACTCTGATCGGAATTCTGATGACCCTTTTTGTGCGGCAAGCTTCTGGCCCACTTGTTTCTGAGGACTCAAGGTTGACCCTGCATGACGTCGCTCTCGTGCTTTTGCCGATGGGTCCTATAGCACAGTATCTAATTTTGAACCGCGAAATATTAGGCGCATCAGATACGTTGATACTGTTTATCGCCTTTCTGTTTGCCAGCATCCTCTTTGTGACGATTGTCCCCATTTTGCTTCGCCGATGGTGCGAGCAAGGCGTGACGACAGGTCTGAGTCTCGCACTTCTATTCATGCTCACTAATATGCCTTCGCTGTCGCGCACTTTCGCTTGGCATGAACAAGGAGACGCACGCATTCAGTTTGGTGTTCTTCTTGTTTCCAGCGTGATCTGCGTGTTTTTGTTTTACAAAGATAAAAAAATTCTAGCTTTCTTATGCATCGGCCTCTTCATTATGAGCTCGGTGCAACCTCTAATGAACGGGATCGCAGCCCCCGAAGAACAAGCATCTAACCCGAGGAAAATTGAAATCTATCCGAAACCTGCCGAACATACG
This sequence comes from Gammaproteobacteria bacterium, assembly GCA_048571035.1. Lineage (GTDB taxonomy): Bacteria > Pseudomonadota > Gammaproteobacteria > Pseudomonadales > Azotimanducaceae > UBA4421. Next base: position 3,844,548 of record CP121329.1, on the reverse strand, counting down.
CCAGATATCTATCTGCTTACCTACGATAGCTATGTTGAAAATGAGACGATGCTGCAGTACGGCATTGACAACTCTGCACAAGAAGAGTGGCTCGCTACACAAGGATTTGAACTATACAAAGGCACTTATTCAGTAGGAGCTTCTTCGCTTGATTCAATGGGTCGTGTTTTCGGCCGGCCAGACGCACCCAGAGCCGGTACAGCTGGCCAAAGTCCGCTCCTCGATCAATTAGAGCAAAGCAACTACAAGACGCATGGTATATTCAGAAACGGCTATTTTTTCCAGGGTGTGGGCGGTCACTATGACCATAGTTTTCCGCCACCCAGTTCGTCTCCGTATCTATTAGGCTTGGCAATTCTCGAAGGCCAGTTTCGTCACAACGCCGATTTCGAGATGCCTGACGAAGAGACCTTTATCCTAAAGAAACGAAATTTGTTAGCCGATCCAGGGCCTCAGCCAGTTTTTTTATACAGCCATTCTGGCCCAGGACACAGCCAAAATTCCGGCGCTTGTCGCGACAACGAAACTGATTTGTTTGAAAAGCGGCTTCAACAAGCAAACATAGAAATGCGTAGTGACGTGAAAATAGCAATCGATAATCAACGCAGCGCCATAATTATAATAAATGGCGACCACGGGCCTTACCTGACCAAAAATTGTCACAACCTTAATGCGACGGAATACAATACAGACAGCGTGACAAGACTGGATTTACAGGACAGATACGGTTCCTTTGTTGCTATTCGCTGGCCACAAGGAAAAACTCCGGCTTCAAGTAAACACCGCATTAACCTACTGCAAGATGTGACGCCAGCCGTACTTAATTATCTTTACCCAACTGATTCATTCGAAGATTACCGCCAGTACAAAGCATTGGTGAGCGCGACTCCACGGGTGGCGAACGTGCAGGTTAGAGATGGCATCATTCAAAATGGCACACATGCTGGAGAGCCTCTATTCGAATCTCAAATACGCTCAAACAAATAAAGTGTACGGGCACTGTCACCAACAGTTTTCTTTTCAACCATCTTGAAATACTCACTAAACGCCAGTTCAAATCCCTTGATTGTGTAGTTTGGGAAAATATCTGCACGAGTGGCTAGCAGCACTTCTACTTGGGAATCCTCTTTGGGCACAAACTCGATCACGAGCTTTCGAGAAAATTTCGCAAAAAAAGAACCGATTTTATCAAGCGGTGTGTTGTTGCCTATCGCTAGGTGATGAACCAGCGCGAGTGCAAGTACGAAACCGGTATCGCAACGTGTTAAAAACGAATCACGCTCGCTAAGATCCCATCCTATTGCAGGGGTGGGATTGACGATGTCTAGTTGTAACGGCAAAACGCGATCAGGGAACTCGCTTGCGCGACGTTGAATAAAATGACGATCGACTGCTAACCGATCGACATCGTGTGCAACGACATAGTGTCCTGCCTTCGCGGCCAGAGAACTGAATCGACCTGTATTTGCGCCGAGATCATGGACCAGCTCATCTGCTAGCGCATGTTTAGCTATCCAGTCGTAAACGATCGTTTCCTTATCTGACATTGCACTGTCGCTGTAGTTTGTAGCGTTGTAGTAGTCACCCCATTCAGTTTTCTCCTTGGGTAACTTACACTTGTTAACGGCATTCAATAGACTTTCAATCAATGCAAGCAGCATTTCTTTACTCATTTTTATCTGGCGGACGGCAGGCGCACCATCAGCCCCATCGTTTGAGTGCTTTGATTGGCTTCGAGCGTGTAGGTGCAAATGCACCATCAACGAGTAATTCAATCTAGTTTTCCAAGGTAAGGTGCGACTAGCTACCTGCAATGGAATGCCTTCGAGATGTGCCAGAATCAACTTATTCAAACCAGCATCGACATGAGCCATGAGAGCCAGTGGCCCCAAAAAATGTTCGCAAAACTGTTTATATGCCGCCCAGGGTTTGGTCGGGTCCAACGGCTCAAATGAGAGTGTGTCGATGAACTTCGCTTGGCTACCAAAGAACTGGACGTTGTAGCTGGAAGCGTCTTTCAAAGACATATTGTGTTCGAGCGCAATTTTTTGAATGGCTAACGTAAGCACGGCTGCATGTTTGAGCTGCGAGAAGCTCCATTCATATGGATAACTGATATAAGGTACTTGTTCAGGTTGAATAACGTAGTCTTCCATGCTTTCTACTCGCTCATGACGGACAAGATATCCTTTACGAGTGAGTGTTTCGTAGAGTTCAGATGCAGAAAATGCTTCAAACGTCTCTACATAATGAGGATTAACCCGACGCAAGATCCGGCCATTATGGCTAAAAACAAAGCCATCCGGATCTCGAAACGATGCGGCTAGAGGTTTTACATGTTCGCTGGTTTGAGACATGGTTCCCAGATAAGAATGATGAGCATTGACTATAACATTCAGGGTTCTGATGATGGACTCTCGATTAAAACTAGTGTCATTTAGATGTACGAACAATACCCAAAGAAAAGCTCAGCTCGATCACGTCGCCTAACCAAAGATCGGTTTGTATTGATCGTGGTAGGGGTATTGTTCGCCCCAAACGCTTTCGCCTACCTAGACCCGGGCACGGGCAGCATCATTATCCAAGGATTGATCGCCGCAATCGCTATGGCAGGCGTTACGTTCCGCATGTACTGGCACAAACTGCGCTCTCTGTTCGGTAGTGATTCCGAGCACGACTCGACCTCAGATGAAATTTTTGAACAAAATGCCGATGCGAACCCGACTAAGGAATCGGCATAGGAATGGGAGTAGATCTCTCGCCCAGCAGCACCGGCGATTTGGAAATTCGTCTGGGTTAAATGCGAGATGTATCGTGAGTTAAACTGCTTTTATAGCATCCTACATTGCAGATGATCTAAGCCAAAGAGATCTAAAGTATTTTCTCTGGTTAGGTTAAGCAAATCGTAGACGACGACACGCCCACTCAATATACAGATTCAGACCAACAAACCAATGAAATTGTGTGGCCTAGGCAAAGGTGTGCTCGGCTTCATTTCCGCAAGCGTTAGCTCATCGCCTGTTCCTAAGCTGGACAATGCCTAACCCGCATATATGACAGGCTATCAAACACACCTATAGCCTGCGCATCATTCGCCACTCAACCCAAGCGTCTGCAGCACGTGCGTTCGATGATCCAGCGCGGCTTTGGCGACATTACTACGCGTTCCGGATTCCAGATAACGGCGTATGCGTCCCGCATCGCCTAGCGGCGAACGCGTACCCAGCGAATTGAGCAGTACCACGCCGACCTTACGGCCGGCCATTTCCGTCACCATGACCAGGCAACGCCCGGCTTCGGTAAGGTAACCGGTTTTAGTCAGGCCTACTTCCCAACGGTTACTGCCTGTCAGCGGATTGGTATTGCCATAGCCAAGGCGGTAGCGCGGTTGCTTGAAGTTCACGGTGAACTGCCGGGTGGTGGAATACTCTCTCAGCAGTGATTGTTTGTAAGCAGCAATTACCAATCGTGCCAGGTCTGCTGCGGACGACCTGTTAGTCACGTCCAACCCGGTCGGATCGGTGAAATAGGTGTCCCGCATGTTCAAACTGAGCGCCTTGGCGTTCATTTCGTTAACAAAAGATTCGAAGCCACCGGGATGGTGTAAAGCCAGGTTATAGGCCGCACGATTCTCCGAGGACATCAGGGCAATGCGCAGCAGGTCGCGGCGGCGTGCGCTGGAGGTCAGGCGGATCCTGGAGTACGCGTTCTTGGCGGTTTTCCTGTCCCAATCCTCAATGGTCAGCCACTCGTCCAGATCTGCGCCTGATTCCAACACCACCAGCGCAGTCATCAACTTGGTGATGGAGGCAATGGGCAGGACAATGTCAGCGTTCTGCTCCAGCAGCATCTGACTATCCGCAACGTCCACAGCCACCGCGCTGACCGAAGCCAGAGCCAGGTCAGCACCTATGGCCCGCAGCGGTAGCAGAAAGCTGATCAGACTCAACGCAACAATCAGTTTGGGCAGCGCAATGCGGCGTAAATCGGTTTTTTTGCTCATGGTACCTACTACTGCTGGTCGAACTGGATGTCGGGCATCATTGAAGTTTCACCACTTCCACAACATAGTTATCTGGATCGCGACCCAATCCTACAATTGCGCCGGGCAACGCATCAATCGGCCCCGCTTCCCGGTCGATCTTTCCACCCCATGCACGAATTCGCGCTATTACACCTGCCGGATCGTCTACATAAAACACGAGTTTTACATTATTACCGTCATAAGATCGTTTTTCATTAGGCCAGTTCATGAGTACCACTGTCGCTTTGTTACTGTCCTGGTAACCCAATACGATCTCATTCAAGTAACCCAGTTCATAAGTCCTGAGTACCTCAAGACCCAGCACATCGGCATAAAAGGCGCTGGATCTCTCAAGGTCAGCAACACCAATCCCGACTGCGCCTAGCCGATCTGTCTCCGCAGACCAGCCGTTAGCCATGACCACCAGCGCGACGCTTGCCACCAGAATTTTCAGTATCTCAGCGCTCATAGAGCCTCCTCATGTATGACCTGGTCTCTACTACTTATTCGCATGTCTGTGCATCGTATGCGTGTTCATCTGATGCCTCGTTCGTGCAGCTTCAGTTGCAGAAGTTCTCCGGCGTGGCGCGCATTACCCTCGGCCATGAGGCCCAAACGCCGGAACAATTCAGGGTCCAGGGAATTCTGGAGATCGACAGGAAGCAAGGCGTTCCAATTTACCTGCGGGCGCAGAAAGTCGGCGGAGTAATAGCCAAAAAGCACAGCGCGCTCGCTGTTCTCGGTGACATTAGCGCCAGAGGTGTGCCACATGCGTCCGTCCATCGCGATGATCGATCCTGACGATGCTTCAAAAGCGACGGTATGTTGCATCGGCTTAGCTGGCAGATCGTCCAAACTTTGATAAAGGTGGCTGCCTGGAATATAACGGGTTGCGCCATTTGACTCGTATATATCGTCAAGACACCAGATGATGTTCATCGAGTGTGGCGCCAGCCAGGGCGGCGGCGAGACAAATCCAAGATCCGAATGTATAGGCATGGAGCCACTACCCGGCAGCGCGATGTTGGCAGTGAAATTGGAAATCATGTAGTGCTCCCCCAGAAGCACCTTCACGTATTCAATTGCACTCGGGTGCAGGATCAGTTGCCTGAATACCGCATCCAGACCGATGAGATTAAAGACACGTACGTTTTTGGCATTGGGGTCCAGTTCAGGTATGAACGTCGAGGCACCCGACTTTTCCAGGTTGCGTGCAGCTGCGAGTACTTGTTGGCGCACGGCGGACACCTGTTGTGCATTGAGCACATCGGGAACAACACAAAAACCGGCGTCTGCGAGCTGGTCGGACAAGCCGTTATTGTACATCTTTACGCTTGCTTAGCTGAATATGCTCGCGAGTTTAGCACGGGGTTAGAAGTTCACGTCGAGTTCCGGAGTGTGGGTTGTATGCGCAAATAAACTGGAAAACACACATCTTCCATACTTTTAGCTCAGCAGCAAAAAGGCGGTTATAGTTAAAGAAATTTTGGAGGGGAACCAAATTGAGCGACGAATTGCTGTTTGCAGGATTAAAAGTATTAGACGTCAGCTCATGGATTGCCGCGCCCGCTGCCGCGGCGATTCTTGCAGCTCTAGGGGCTGACGTTGTTAAAATTGAACAACCTGAAGTCGGAGATGGTTATCGCAACTACTATCTGCTGCCACCCAGCCCTGATTCCGAAATCAATTTCACCTGGGCGCTGGATAACAAAAACAAACGTTCCCTTTCCTTAAACCTAAAATCCGAACAGGGCAAAGAGATTCTTCATCAACTGGTAGCACAGTGTGATGTGTACATTACCAACCAGCCTTTACCCATGCGCCGTGCACTTGGCTTGATGTGGGAAGACCTGCAACCGTTGAATGAACGGATGATATACGCCTCTCTGACCGGGTATGGCGAAGCCGGTCCAGAAAAGGACAGCGAAAGTTTTGATCTGGTGGCCTATTGGTCACGTTCCGGATTGATGCACCAGATGCGCCATAAAGGCACAGAGCCCTTTCAGGCTATGGCTGGGATGGGTGACCACCCAACAGCTGTGGCGTTGTATGCCAGCATCGTTACGGCGCTGTTAAAACGGGAACGTACGGGTAAAGGCACTAAAGTGCACACCTCTCTTCTGGCCAATGGTCTGTGGTCGTCCTCCTGTTTTGCCCAGGCTGCCTGGGCAGATGCAGATTTTTCTCAGATTCCCGGCCAGCGTATAACCACAGCGCTTTACGAAGCCAGCGACGGTCGCTGGATTCAGTTTTCCATGTTGCGTCAGGAGGAAGAGTTCGACCGTCTGCTCATCGCGCTGGGTCGACCAGACTGGCTGTTAGACGAGCGGTTCTCAACCCCTGAAAGCCGGCTGGAGCATGCGCAGCTGTTTACGCAGATGATTCGCGAAGCCATCGCGCAACGCAGTTCTGATGAATGGATGGCGCTGTTTCGTTCTGAAGATATTCCCGCTGCATTGGTGGCCGAATTTCAGGATTTACCCAATGATCCCCAGGTACTCGCCAATGATATGGCAATGCAAGCGGCGGAAGATGTAGGTATGGCGCGAGTGGTACGAGACCCTGTAAATGTAGATGGCGTGGCTCGTGTGGGTGCAACCAGAGCGCCAGAAATCGGTGAGCACAGCGATGAAATTCTCAGTGAGCTGGGATTTAGCGCGGAGCAGGTTCTGCAATTTAAGCAGCAGGGCATTATTTGATAGTTGCATATTGCGTGACTGATCACGTATTATGCACCAACATTCTCTGCAGCCTGCCTCTCATGAAACACGTCCTGTTCTCAATCTTAATATCTGCATTGGCCACCAGCACACTCGCCGAAGATATGCATCCACAGACCTATAGCCTGCTGAAGTCCATATATGCATACGACCAGACTTATCCGCTGAACGCGCGGGTAGTCGGTCAGGTGGCGCACGACAATGTGGTTTTTGAAAAAATCGTGTTTGATAGTTTCCACGATGGGAAAGTGCCCGGCCTGTTAGCCATACCCTCGCAGGGCCAAGCTCCGTTCCCGACTGTGCTGCTGTTGCATGGCGTGACCGGAAACAAAACGCAATGGCTGGACGACGACTTCACACATGGCGGTGAGGTTTCGGCAGGGTTGCTTGAACAAGGCTATGCCGTACTTGCACTTGATGCGCAATATCACGGTGACCGGGCTGTGTATAACGACTATCTCGATGCAGGTGAAATGGTATTCCAGAGAGGCTGGGGGGTGCGGTATGCCAACATGCTCACCCAATCCGTCGTCGATTATCGGCGCGCTATAGACTATCTCAGCACCAGAAATGACATCGATTCGTCGCGAATTGGTTTGCTCGGCTACAGCATGGGTGGGCACATGGCGTTCATTCTAGGTGCTGTCGAAGATAGAATCAGGGCAACGGTGGCGTGTGTTGTTCCGCATATGGCGCAGATGCCGATGGCGCCCACAGCATTCGCTCGAGACATGGGCGCCGACCCACTACTGATGATGATGGCCAATAAAGACCGTTTTTACACCACAGAGCAGGCACAGGCGCTGTTCGACGCAGTACCAGGTGACAGCAAATCGATCCGCTTCTTCGACAGCGGGCATTCGCTGCCTCGCGAATACGCAACCCAGGCCACACAATGGCTAACCAATAATCTGTAGCGCGCAGCAGGCGAAACACAGGTTTTTTTAGGATATATTCAACCGGTGTGTTGCTGGACATGAAATAAGTGCAAACGCCATTTGCTGCGTATGACGGCGATGATGACTTCGTCTTTTGTTGCTATTCGCATCAGGACGTTGGCCTTGTCTATCCTGAAATAGATCAACTCAACAGTGCCGACATGAATATCTGGTACGACGAAGGTATCCGTCCAGGCTCCGAATGGACAGACGAACTCGCCAACGCTATTCGTAATTGTTCAGCGCTAATACTATTCGCAACCTCTCGCTCCGTACACTCGAAACACTGCCGCGACGAAGTTCAATACGCCACTAAGTACGACAAACCTATTATCGTTATCTACCTGGAGCCCACGGACTTACCACCAGGCCTAGACCTTACGCTCGGCGGCCTGCATGCAATCGAGAAGGGAACTCACACCAAAAAGCGCTACATTCAACTTATCCTTGATGCCATCAGAGAATCCCAGCTTGGAGATACCCCTAAGAGCGGGCAACCACACACGCCCAGTGCTCCTCGATCGTTCGGGAAACCCAATTTTCTAAAACGATTTCAAAGTGCTGGTGTCGGCATATCGCTCATCGCCTTGGTCAGCGCGATCACGTTTGTCATCTTCAAACAGGAACCAGCCGAACCCGTGACACCGTTGAAGGCTGAGACTAAGCCTGCAACCAACACGGTCGCCCTGATACCTTTCGAGAATCGGGGAGGATTTGAAGAAGACAGCTACTACCCAGAGAGCCTTTCCGAAGATTTGTTAAACCGCCTTGTGACAATAGATGGCATCAGCGTTGCTTCACGAAGGTCGTCTTTTACATTTGGTCAAACCGCCGCACCAAAACTTTCTTTAACCGATATCGCTGAAAAGCTGGGCGTGGCCTCATTAGTCGTCGGTTACATTCGACGCTCGGGTGAAAGTATAAGACTGAGCCTGGAGTTGATTGATGTTTCCTCGGGCACTGAAGTGGTTCGGTGGTCAAACAGCTACGATAATCAAGCGCTTTCCAACATGTTGGCAATACAAGCCGATGCCACCACACAAATCGCAAGAGCCTTTTTCCCCGATGGTATATCTGCTGCAACTATCGAGCGCTTGGCCCGGGTTTCCACGAATTCTCCGCAAGCTTACAAACTGTACCTGCAAGCCAAAGAACTTTTACGTATCCCTCTCAGCGATACATCACCCATGGAAACTGCGGTTGACCTTTTTTCACAAGCTCTCGAACTCGACCCTGACTATGCCTGGGCAAAAGCTGGCCTGTGCAATGCCTACCGCCTGGCTTACCGCAGAAATCCGGGAGAATTCGCCAATGTCCGCGATGCTTGCGAAGCTTTAGTCGACTACGAGGGAGATCTCTTCGAGGTGCGCCTTGCTCTCGGCAGTTACTACAAAGAGATTGGCGAGGTTGGCCTGGCCTATACAGAACTCAGTATTGCCGAAGAATTGAACAACAAATCACCCGACGCAAAGCTTCGGTTCGGCGAAATTCTCGCCAGGCGGTTTCTTCAAACGAAAAATGAGCTAGATCGAATCCGAGCGGAACAGGCGTTTTTAGAAGCCATAGAAGCCGCGCCCTCTTATTGGTTCTCTTACCATGTGTACGCGACCTTTCTAACCAATGAGAGTCGTTTTGATGAGGCCATAGCTATGCTTGATCAAGCACTCCTGCGGGAACCAGACAGCATTTCAACTCTGAACAATCTGGCGAACGTGCAGTATCGGCTGGGTTTGACAGATACCGCAGAGGAAAACTGGTTGAAGTCGCTCTCGATCAGCCAGAACAATCGGTTTGCTTATATCGGACTTGGCGTTTTGTATCACTACAAAGGGGAATTTGAGAGCGCAGCCGAGATGTACCGTCTGGCTAATCAACTGTCAGCCAGTGATTACGAAACGCTGGGCAGATTAGGTGAAAGCCTGCGACTAATCCCCGCACGAAAAGAGGAAGCTGTCCAGGTGTTCTCTCGCGCACTGGAACTAGTTGAAGAGCGTATTTCGATAAACCCGACAGACTGGCATGCTCGAGGCCTCCAGGCATTGTACTATGCCTATGTTGGCAAACCAGCAGAGGCAAACAGTTCGCTACAAGAAATGTATCGCTTAAACAAAGTCAACGAACCCATGACACACTACTGGGAAGCTCTCATCGCATATGAGCAGGAAGATATAGAACGTACCTTTGTTCAAATAGATCTCGCTTTAGCGGCTGGATTCGACAAAGAAAAGCAATTTTTTATCGACGAACCAGCGCTAGCTGGATTGCGAGAATCCCATGGGCGGAGGTTTGACGAGCTTATGTCACGCTACTAATTGCGTCTTGCAAATGGAAATCGAACAGGCGCACTATAGATCTACTTTAATAGAGCGGGAGCTGCCATGTTAGATTTACAAGCAATGTCCGAAGAGGAGGTCATCATGACCCTGGGCGGGGACCAGGAGCCGGATGAGAAGGAAAACGACGAACCAGAAGAGCAAGAAGATAAACCCAAAGGCCCACCCAGACCTGGCGAAACCAACTAGCTTTCAGCCAGAGGCGATCAGTTCGTCTCTGGTAGTTTGCTCGCTAAATCTGAAAAGGATTTTGCCTGGTAAAGTCTGGATTGACCGTACCCTTCACAGTTTTCTGGGGCGTTTGTTTTGTGCGACCTACGCCGGCATCAATAGCCTTTATCAGCGCGTCATAATCACCTTGAAAACCTTCACCCTGTGGATCACCCCATGCCTGCAGTAAAGCATAAGTAAAGTGACCATGTTTGCCTTTGCTGTACTCAAAAGACTGTTGATGGTCCTTGCACCCTGACAACAGCATTACGGTCGCTCGAAAATCGGGCCTGGTGTCAGGTAGAACAGAACGCTTCTGCGAATACCGTTCGGGTTCTAACAGCAGAATCATCTGGGCTTCCAGTTCAGGCATACCCTTCACGACAAAACCTTCTTCTTCGCTACCCATTGTCATAGAGCCGCTGTGACAGGAATCGGAAAGTACCAAAACCCGCACGCCTTCTACAAACTGAGCACAAAGCACACTAATTTCATCGTCAAGCAACTCATCATCGTACAAACACCAGGTCGAGTCTTTCTTGGCTAAACCCTTCTCATCAAATCCTTCATCGCCTGATTCATCAGCCATGGTATTGCCATGTCCCGAGTAGTAAAGCAGGAACATGTCTCCAGACTCGAGATCCTTCGCCGCTGAGGTGATCGCATCTCTGACGGCATGGGTGGTTGCATCCTTGGTGAGCAACATTGTCGGGTTCTCAAACCCTTTCGCCTGGGCTATCTCAGCGACAGCCTTAGCATCTGATTCTGGAAATCTCAACTTCCCATCCCAACCGCCATAGTTGTCCGGGTTGATTTCATTTACACCTATGAAAACAGCTTTACCAGTCGCCACGTTTGCCTCCCTAACAGATTACTCTTTTTGCGATTACTCTCTAAACGGCACCCTTGAAGACCAATCCAAACATTCAGTTTGCGTGTCATCCATCAGCCTCCACTTAACATCCAGGGCAACCTCTCCGCCGTCCTCTCGTTCTGGCACCACGGAACGGCGCAACCACAGACACAAATCTCGGGTTCCCGATAACTGAGCCCTAAAATGGCATGCCGTGACCGGCACCAAGGGATTTGTATTAAGTTGGCACCTGGTCATTTGAACAGGTTGATTCTTCAAGCTCGGGTGCACATCCACACAGCGATTTTCGTCAAAGGGTGCAGACGCGTTTTGCCTACATCCTGCAGACCCACTGCCAATGGAAAATGCCGTACTCAACGAACCGTCGCCAACGGGAAGATAGCTGTCGGACCGCAAACTAAATGCAGCCTGACAGCTGGACTTAGAACACCCTTGCTCAAGGCTTTCCAGTGCGATAACAAAATTCACATTGGGTAGCGCCCATAATCTGTCGCCAATATTTTCAAACACAGACCTGTGCCACTCCCGATTCAGCGGAGGCACAGAATTTATGGTGACATTTGTTGGAACGGTGACAATTTCGCGCAGCGCAGTAGAGCCGGGGTCGTGACTATGGTCAGGCGGATGCGTATGTATCGGAGTTTGCGAAGAACCGATCTCCGGCTGATAGTAGTTATTGAATTGCAGTGTACTGTTGGTCTCTGTAGGCCCGTCAGAATTTTCTGTTGGATCTGCCGGCGCAGGCAGCATGGACAAAGGCAAGGCCACTGCAATAGTCACACCCAGGCTGATAAACGATTTGCGGATGACGTTGTACCAAGCATTACTGCGACGTATTTTCGTTTCGAATGCTTCGACTTGGCGAGCAAAAACCAAGTCCGATTGTTTGGTATGAGTTGGTCTTAGCGCATCACTCATTTCGATCACGCTCCTTAAGCCAGGTCATGACCCGTTCAACCCTCTGGACAACATTGTGTTTCTTCGCCCAGACTTCAGAGAGCAGGGCAAAATCAACGGCTTCTATCGCCAAACCTAATCCTGCCTTGCCGGAGAAGGAACTGATCACTCGCGCCAGCGGCTTGCTTACCAGCACCAAATAGATTGCAAAGGGCTCGTAGCGCAACCATTCCTGCTCGGCCCACTTCTTAGCCAAGTCAGTATCACCCCATACTGCTGTCAAGTCAGCGTCAGACCATATAACTTGTATCAGCCAAACCATCCAACCCGGCAAACCGGCAGAAAAAACAAAATAGGCGATCACGGCAATACCAAACCCACCAACCACCTTGTAGACATCCCACAACCGCTCTATCGTCAGGCCCTGTTCCAGGTTTTGCAAATCTCGCCGGTGGGCAACCAAACTTTTGGTCATCTCACTCGGCTCACTCAATTTCAAAAAGGGTTTGTCTAACAGGCCGCCTTGTTCGGGCGCTGACATGTATTGCTCGCTCACCGCAGATCCTTCTGCGTACGCCTCCCCTACACTCTTGCCGTCACGAAGGGCACGATAAAACTTTCCGGCAAACGATCTGGCCAAATCTACCCGTAGCGGCTCATCTGCACCTACAACGAACCCAACAGTCCCCTTTAGTGTTTCAACAAAGGAAGCCGACCAGCAGCAATTCAGCACCAAGATCTGCACACCTTTGTCCGTCAATGCCTCTTTAAGCCACTCGGCAGACGCGGTCTCCCCGCTCCTGAGATTCTCGGCGTTGACAATCAGGCGTTTCTCCTCGCCATGACCGCTGAAATGTACGATGTCAGGTTTGAATTTTTCGACGTATCTCACAACGTCTTCCGCACGCGCCTCAGGAACAACTTCCAACTGCACGTCACCCGCCATACGGGATTCAAAAAAAGTACTGGATACTTCTCTTAACTCGGGCCAAAGGTCCAGTTTGGTATATTTGGCAATATCCAATTTCCCTTTATCGGAAAAACCTGGCTCTGATGGCATCACCACCAACTCTGGGTTTGCCGTGAAGTAAAGGATCTTCATTTGATCTCCTTGTTAGAACACTGCCATAAGGTCTACAAACCAACCATGAGACTTATAGCTGTCTCTACGCATATCGTCGTCAAAGCCAGAGAAGTTGTACCCGACACCAACACGAATTGTGGGTGCGAGTATTTTCTCGAGGTTAAGCGTACGTCCATCGATCTGTTTATACAAACCTACTAACGCACCCCGGCGCGTACTCTCGCCTTCAAAATCACGCAACCACCGATATTCGACCACAAGTTCCAGTTGGTTCGGAAAGAACAGCTCCTGGCTATCTTCCTCTGGCAATTGAAATCTATACAGGGCTCGAGCTATCGCCAAACCAGTACGCTGATCGAACCAGTCTCCAACCCCTTTATCTAATCTGCTTTCGCCTACCCGCCAGGCTAGCTTACCCCCGAGTTGAAAATCATGGCTGACATCATAAAGACCCTCTGTAGCCAGAGTGTGAGATCGCTCGTCACCAGCCGAATCAGTCTGCCCTTGTGAACCTACATCGGTTAAGTACGCATAGCGAGAGATCATATTAAAACGGTCTGCATGGACGGGTCGGTAGGCATAACCGAGGTCGAATTCCACAAATCGGCCCAGTTCACGAGTTGATTCATCGTCTTCCAGCCAGGCAATATTGAGCTTGCTCAAGAGTCGACTGGATTCATCAATCTGGCGTGTGAGCGCTGTTGAGGCAATGTACTGTCGCAAGTCAGTACCTGCGCCCTCATCCTCACGAACTTCTATACGGGCTGAGAAGCGCGTTAGACTATTCTGAAAGCTCGCGCCCATACTGACCGCGGTTCGTTCAACATCACCACTGTCTCGGTCCACCAGGCTGTGTTGCACAGTGGAACTCAGCACCCAGTCCTGAGCAGCATCGTACTCAAGTCCGAAAACATGCCCGGTACTGGCTTGACGCGGATCTTTACCAAACTGAGACTCAGTAAATATACGGGTGCGGTTGCCGAGATCTCTGCGCTGACCAAATGTCAGCATGTTTCTTTCCGTATCGCTACGATCCGGATCAACACGATAGCTACCATACAGTTCGTGCCCTTCGGTGAGCTGATATTTCGTCGCAAACTGAGTAAGCGCACCGCTGCCAACCCCGCTCGAGACATTTACACTTGATCGCTGATCCAGGGTGAAGTCCACACCGCCGACCAGAGCTTCTCCACGATCCCCATCACTGGCTTCCAGACTAACGGCAAAGCGATCGTTCACCCGCGTGTTAACGCCCGCCGCGACTCGATCGTTATCAACATAATCATCCTTGGTTTCTAAAGCTGTCTGAAGCGACCCGTAGACCGTCGTGTCAGCACTAATGTCCTGGCCCAGCCGAATACCCAGCAGGTTTGCTTCGCCGACATAAGGTCGCCAGGGTGAATCGCCAGTAGATTGAGATACCGTTGACTCGTGCCGGCCTTCAATATCTAAGAACGTACAACCCCCGTCGCTGGAGGGTGCGCAGGTTTTACCAGACAGCTGAACCCGGGCCGCCCTGGTACGTTCCACGCCAGCCCTTTCGAGCTCAGAAGCACTGCCGGAAACAACCCAATGGTCTGACAATTTACTCTGCAGCTCGACACCCTGGTCTTTCACCGCAGGGCCTAACGCAAAGCGACCAGAGCTATAGCCTGATGCACGTTCTTTCCACCAGACTTTAAACAGACCGTCACTCATGCCCGCATCCTGTAAATCCAGATAGCCCTCAAAACCGAGCGCACGGCCACTACGGTCAGAGGCAAGCGAAGCGAGGCCGTTTGCATCAAATGTTAAACCCCCATCATAGGAAGAGACATCCGCGCCTAAATGCGCCTCGTCAGAATGCGCGTACTCAGCAGACAAGTAGCTGCGTTGGCCAAAATGGAAGACGGTATCAAGACCATCCATAGTGTAATCACCGCTTCCTTGTTCTTCGGTGATATGGGTAACTCCTAACGATAGATGACTACCCAACCAAGTTTGCGCCCGAACGCCATAGACGTAGTCCTCAGCTGCAAAACTGGCGGGTACATATTCATAATCTGCAACCAGATAGACTTCGTCACCATCCAGGCTTCTAGATTGGATAATCGTGTTGTGACGTTCACGCATCACCTGAGACAGCGGTCTTTGTAACAATATACGACCTTGGATAGGATCAATCTCGTAGTCTCGACCTGCTACCAGAATCTGCCGTTCCTCGATCTGCTCGGAATCACGACGCCGTACTTCAATCATGAGTTTCTCAGAGCCCATCACAATATCCGTATGGCGTAAGTAATAGAGTGACCCGCCGGTCGCTCTGAATTCTGCGTGGGCCAGCACCGATTGCGCTTCAGATCCGAACACTTTCATCTGATAACGACGCTCACCCGGACGGACAATCTCACCGGCTGCAAACTCTGCAGACGCGCCATACAAACTACGGTTGTAGTGACTGAACTCAGTATCGGTCAAGCCTGTGTTGTAGTTACCCCATTGCGCCTGGGTGTCACCGTACTCAACCCGACCGTAGAATGCGCCTTGACTGTTAGTATCCAGGATCGTCGTCGAGTCATCGCCATACGTGGGGTAGTACAAATCAGCATCCAACTGACGGAATAGCCTTCTTGGGTTTTCCCGTTTGAGGTTGTCACCTAGGTTACTCAGGTCATCCTTGGTAGAGTCCAGTTGTACAACCCATTTAATATCCGCTTGATCAGTGGGTTTGCTACCCCGCCAGTAGCCAGCGATACGACCATCAACGTAACTCGAATCATCCAAACCATTCAGCGCGACCAACCCATCAAGACCACCAGAATTCGAATAGCCACCAATCGTAAAATCAAGTACACCCACACCGTAATTGACGGCTGGTAACAGTGTGCGCTTCGACTCTGAGTCAGGGTAGATAGCTTCGGGATGCGTGATGGCCGCCACACCACGATCTTCGGTAACTTGCGGGATCGCCCCGATTTCATAACACTGCGCCGTAATATGGGGTGGGCGCACATGGCCTTCCTCTTCAGGCCGGAATCGTTTTACGTCGTAGTGGAAATTGATATTTGGCAATGCCTGGACACGCACACGCAACCGCCTCCAGGTATCTAAAGAATTGGGGCCATTTACAAAGTCACCGACATATATTTCTGCCGAGGTTTCCGCGTCTAATGATAAGCGTTGTTTTCGACATGCTGACGGATCGTCCTCTCCACTTTGCAGAATACAGGCCACCGTCGCGTTGATTGACTTCTTACTATTATTTGAAAGGCGAATGGTGGTTACCCCATTCGCATCATCGATAAACGTACGTAGGGATGTGGGCAGGTCACAACAGGTCATATAAGTTGTCGTACCATCGGCGTGGAAGGTCTGACTGTTAGGCAAGGTAAGGCTGTCACGATATACGCGCGTGCCGGGAATTGCGGTGCAATCCGGACGCTCAAAAAGCTTCACATGAATCTCTAAACCTTCGGTTAGTCCACTAAGGTCAACCTTGGGAAACGCCAGATTTTTTGTGCCGGTTTCGCTTGCGCTTACACAAAAAACATCGAGATATTGCTTGTTACTGAACTCAGCATGATACAAACCAATTTCATAATAATAGGGGGAGTTCTGTTTGGAAGGAATTGCAATGTCGAATTTGTACAAGTCGCCCTGGTCGATTTTGTTGCTCTTCAACGTCAACTCAATTTCATCTGGCGACAGATCTCGAAACAGAAACCTAAACGTCTCCTGTCTGTCGAGTTCCACTTCATGCGTGAAGGCATCAATCGGAGGTATAGCCTCGGACAGCAGGGTTTTCTGCACACCCTGCCAGTTAAAATTAACTTCCAGCGCGCTGTCTTTAATTTCCTTAACACCAACCTGATTGTTCGGATCAACTGTCCACTTTGGTTCCAACGCATTGTTTAGCTCCTCGTCGGAGGCGACCAGGGCTTCTCTCAGGACTTTATCAACCGGGCGTGTGTGTACTCTTAGATCGCGTTGTGCTTGCCTGATATGGATCTGATCCAAACTGAGCAATGAACGTCCTTGCGGCCTTATACCAAATCCCAATCCCTCATCATGAAAGCGTAAGTCGAGGATCTGAGGTGAAGTTTCGTCGAACTCGCTAACGAATGTCATGAGCTGTTTCTCATTAACTGTCTGATCACTATCACAGACAGCATCAGCATACGCACGAAGGGTGTATTCGTAGCGCGCCCGCGCGGGCAGAGATAGGGGTACGAATTTGTACGGACTCAGCAGCTCCACACATTGTGCAACTTCAAACTTCGACGGTCGATCCGATTCGAGCGCACGAACTACTAAAACCAGATTCGGTACCTGCACAAAATAGTTGCTGGTAACTCTGAAATTCACCAGCCGATTTTCCGCAAGGCGCATCTGGGACTCCAGGACCTCTTGTACCGTTACGTCCAACTTTTTGTCATTGCGATATGGATCAATAATGTAATCTTTTGCATATTCTCCACAGCAATCCTCGCCAACCTCGTCGTGCCGCACGGCAAAGTTAACTTTGCCGATATCACCTGGAACGAGGCGGACAATCTGCCTGGTGTCCGACATGACCTGAGCGCCGGAAGGCAACGAATTAGCATCAATCTTCACAACATAGTTGATCCCGGCTTCTCGCGTCACAGAGATATCGGCAATATGGAAACGCCCATATCTATCCGTTTCGATCAACAACCCTTCTGGTGTGATCAGGCGAACTCCGGCAAGACCCCGTTCGACGGGCACATGGTCCGGGTCTTGAATTCCATTTTCATTGTGGTCAACGAAAACCTTGCCAAGGACCGTTGCATTATCCATCAGGGGGTCCGCTATGAGCGTGACTGTTGACCGATCCTGAACGGTCTCAATACTGCCCACAAAATCTTCGCTTGCCACAGACGTATTCTCTAAAGGTCCAGGGCGCGCGCCAGCCGACACTCTAGCCACGAAAAGAATCTGCGCTTGTTCACCAGGTTCAAGCTCAAACGGATCAAATTCAACGGGACCGGCACCGGTAGCAATCAGAGGTGTTCGCAGATCATCTGCCGTTTCAAAAATATCGTCACCACCAGGCCGCAACAGAACAGCTGTATCCGGTAACGCCTGCAGACCTGGTGCAGTCTGATCTACCACATCTACGCTGGACGCTGGCACATTGGAGAGGTTGGTAACAGTGATCGTGTAACCAACCACTCCACCCACCTGAACCGTTCGTCTGCTTGGGCGCACATCAATATCAAGAAATGCGTTACGCGGACCCGCTAATACAATTCGATCAATGGGAAGATGGTTGTTGATAAGCACCTGAGTTGAGCTACTCGCTCGATATGTCGCATGATAAGTCGAATCCGTATTCACAGCAGGCGCATCATTCTGCAACTGCACCAAACAAGGCTCTGAGCATGAAACCAGGTCATAGTCCGACGGCTCTGCCGGAATCCGGGTAGAGAAACCATCGACAAAATTTTCGGGCACTTCGTTAATAGTCAGCTGATATACAGAGGGTGAACTAGGACAGGCCGAGTCATTTCCATGCAGGATCACAAATCTGTAGGCCGCATCCTGCCCTACGGGTTGATTTTGCTGATCAGGTAGCAAACACGATTCTGGCAATGGATTCCCATTAGCATCGTTCAGGCCAACCCGAACATTTGGCACCAGTACACGAGCCTTCGAGTCGTAGATGACGCCCTGGGGGTCGACTGGCAAATCCACAACGACGAGCCCACTGGCTTCCACAATTACCTCTTCGCGCCCCCACACAACTTCCGTATCAGGATGGCGGAACTGCACGAAGTAGCTGGCCGGAGAGATATCGGTGAGTAAATACCGACCGTCGTCATCCGAAGAAATAGCTTGTATAAAGCTTCCATTGGCGTCCAACAACTCGATACGCCAGGTAGGTAACCGAGCATCGCTGGTGGACAACGCCCGGTCATGATTTTCATCCAAAAAGACAGTGCCGGTGACCCCTCCCGGTAATTCAACCGGCGTTGGTGTATGCACGTCTGGGTCTGGCGATACGCCTGCGTTGCTCAGGTCAGAAACCTGACGACCGTCCGGCGCAAAGCCACTACCAAGCGCCTGATTGGTGAAGGGACCTTGCACATCCCCCAGCACTAAATCGACAGTAAAAGTAACCGAAGCCTGCTCTTCCGGCTGCAGCGATTCATCCCCGGACAAAAGATTAATCTGATCCAACGAAAACCCTGTGGATGATTGGCTCAGCGCACCGGATACCTCAGGGGGATCCACCACTTCCACTTGTACCGGCGATGGAAACGCGTCACGCAGTGCATCTGTGATTTGTACATTG
The DNA here is from genome assembly GCA_048571035.1 of Gammaproteobacteria bacterium. Lineage (GTDB taxonomy): Bacteria > Pseudomonadota > Gammaproteobacteria > Pseudomonadales > Azotimanducaceae > UBA4421. The sequence continues at coordinate 3,825,173 of CP121329.1, read as the reverse complement.
CTGAGCTCCACGTCACCGACATTCGCGATGTTGAGCAAAAAGCTCACGCGATATCCCTGATCCGAAATAGACACATCAGAAACGCTTTTACTCAAGGCTATAACCGGATCACTAACCACCTCTATAAGGGTTGGATCATCCTCGTCGGGCATACCATCGCCGTTCGGGTCAACATTCGCACCCGAAGTTGAACGGTCTTGAACACCTTCAGCAGTGGTCACTAACGCCGAATTCAAGAAAGGGCCTGTTTCTCCGTTCAGTTCAAATACCACGCTCAGTCGAACTGAAGCACTCGCAGCTGCAGCCAGCGTATTGCCGCTAGACAGCAGATTAGAGTCGCGATCACCATCGAAGGCTGCATTGACGGTCAGGTCATCACTGACCAATGTCTCCCGCAAAACAACATAGGTCGCCGGTGGAGGGAACGTTGAGTTCAAGTCATCCAACAAGCGCAAGTCACTCAACGCCTGGTCACCAAGATTCTCTACGAAGAAAGTTAGCTCAGTGACAAAACCACCCTCAGAGTACGGGCGAGCGGCACTGGCCGTCTTGGCCAAGCCAATCAGCGGTGGCGATTCTCCGGATGGATCATATGGAACCTCTGTGGGGTCTTCCTCATCCGGGTCGCCATCTTCATTGGGGTCTGGGTCGTCACCAGGCACTGAAACATCTGGCGGCAATCCGTCACCTACAATCTGTGCCACATTAGTCAGGGGGCCAGTGTCCGCATCCACCTTGAAGCGAACATTAACAACCACCTGTCCAACCCCTCCTGGCGCCAGACTATCTACACCGAGCAATAAGCGCGTGTCGCCATCACCATCAAAAGCCGGATTCACGCTGAACTCACCACTTTGCAGGGAGCCTGCAACCACCCGGTAACTGGACGCAGTTGCAAACGCGCTGGCCAGGTCATCAACAATGTTCACACCCGTCGCCGCTACCGCACCAAAGTTCTCCAGCGTAAAAGTAAAACGGGTTTCTAACTCACCCTCTGTAAAAGTCGCTGCAGTGGCAGCCTTGGCAAGACCCAATCTGGCAGGTTCAGGCGGTACCCGCAGATACGGGATGGGCGTGGGAGTCTGTTCTTCCGGCACACCATCGCCATTCGGATCGGTTTCACGGCCGTTAGTCGACGTATCTTCGCTGTTAGTTGAGGTGCCTAGAACGCTGTTAAAGAAGGTGCCTTCGTTATCAGTCGGAGCAAATACGACTGACAAAGTTATGGTGCCAGAAGTATCTGGTTCGATGGTGTCGACTCCGGTCAGCAAACGCTGATCCACACTTCCATCGAAATCTGGGTTAATCGTGAAATCAGAACTGTTTGCAGCGACCACGGTATAGGGTACCTGACCAAAGGTCGTCGCAAGGTCATTATTGGCTTGCACCCCAGTCAGCGTGGTGACGCCAAGATTCTCCAATGTAACCGTGAGCATGACAGAGAAGCGTTCATTATCTACCTGAACTACTTCACCAGCGGCATTGGCAAGCCCCAGCAGGTAAGGCGGTTGAGGCATCACGTAGGGAACCTCTGTGGGGGCTTCCTCATCCGGGTCGCCATCACCATTGGGATCTGGGTCGTCACCCGGCGTCGAAACATCTGGCGGCAATCCGTCACCCACAATCTGTGCCACATTAGTCAGGGGGCCGGTTTCAAGTGCAGGCACAAAATTTACCGCGAATTGCAGTCTGGCCTGGACGCCAGCCGCCAAGGTGTCCGCTCCTGAGAGTAAGTGTGTCTCGTTAACCCCGTCAAAGTCCGGGTTGATCGTAAGGCTGTCGCTCAGCAGAGACCCTGGCTCTACGCTGAAAGATACAACATCGGCGAATGTCGTACTCAGATCATCGTAGATGTTGACCCCGGTAGCTTCAGCCGTGCCTAGATTTTCGATGAATAGAGTAAACACGCTCTGCAAAGAACCATCGGACTGTTGCACTGCCTGGGTAGCTGATTTCGCGATACCCAGTCTGGCCACCTTTGCGTGCGGAATCAGATAGGGTATCGGCGTGGGAGAAGACTCATCCGGCAAGTAGTTGCCGTCCGGGTCCGGGTTCTCTCCGTTCGAGGAGACATCAGTCGCGCCATCGCCCGTACTAACAAGCGCACTATTGAAAAATACACCCTCGGTTCCAGGCAGACCCTCCGGAGTGAAAGCCACAACCATACTGGCAGTGGCGCTTGAACCAACGGGCAGGCTGTCACCGCCTGAAAGGATACGTTGATCTCCCACGCCATCGAAGGCTGGGTTTGCCATCAGACTCGGACTGCTGAGGCTTAACACATCAAATGGTGTACTCCCAAAAACCCCGGCAAGGTCATCGGTAATCTGCAGCCCGGAAACGTCCATCTCACCATAGTTACGCAGCGTGAAGGTGAATTCAGTCACCAAGCGCCCATCGGCACCGACAATTACCGGACTGGCGGCTTTAGCAAGTCCAACCAGAACGGCCGGTGCGGATGGTAATCGAATCTCAGTGGGTACACAGGCTTGTTTCGCAGATGAGTAAGTATCCGTGCGCGAACACGCATCAACGTTTTCATCGTTAGTTTTGTCGCGCGCGGAGACATAGGCCTGATTGAAAAAGGGACCAGGCGCACCAACGCTGTCGAACTCCAGAGTGAATTTGATTTTGCCGAACGTCCCCGCTTTCAGATACTGATGATCACCAAGCAGCTGAGTGTTCATGATCCCATCAAATTCGGCGTTCACATGAGTGAAGTCGCCTTCCGAGCGAAGGTGTGTAATCGCAACGACTCGGGCGGGTGTGATTTCTGCCGCAATGTGATCGACGATGGAAATATCATCAACGCGCAGATCTCCCACATTATGCAGTTTGATCAACACGGGTACAGAGAACCGATTTTCACCTAACCGGGTTACGTCACCAACCGACTTGGTGAGCCGTATATCGGCTTTTGGTATGGACACAGAGGTCGCCCCTGCTGGAAGCGATGCAAGCCAGGTACACGCACACAGCAAAATACTCAGACACGCCCGCGCAACTGCGGCAGCAGAAAACCTGAGAGCCCCCATAGCGTCTATTCCCGTTATTCTTATTGGACTCAGCGAACGCTACTGTCCTGCGTGCATTACCCCCCAAGGCACTACACCATACGCCCGCAAGATCACTTCAAGCACATCCTGCACTCAGTTTTCTCATTCGATTAGACGAGTCAATTATTGAAAACCTCGCGGTCCTTCTGGCCGCAATCAACCCGAACGTATGAGAGGCCTTAGTCTATGCACAGAACACCACCTAAACAAGGATTATAACCCCTTGTTTTTAAAGGCTTTATTAAAAACGCCTGTACTAATTCTAGTTGTTGGAACCACTTCACAGAACCCGATAAGCGCGGCAACTAAGCTAGCCAAGAAATCCTTGGTGCGAAATGATCTACAAAAGCTTGTCAATTCTAGCGTTCTGCTGCCTCTGGCTATTGAGTGGATGTACCTCAATGAGCGCTCAGGAATGCTTCAACGCAAACTGGTATGAACGCGGCGCGGAAGCAGGACGCGCAGGCGCGCCCATCAGCACAGTGTTGGCGGATCAGAATGCGTGCGTCCACTATGGTGTTGTGCCCGATCGAGGTGCATTCGCTGAAGGCTGGCGTCACCAGCAATCCAGCTAGTCAAATTCAGACTGCAACAATCAATTGATCTCCATGTCTTGCCCGGGATCGACATAAGCGAAACCACCTCCCGTAAAATGTGTGGAAAGGGAATTATTCGAAAATAAACAAGGCTCCCGGTTCGACCTCTACCTCCCGCAACATTAGGCCAGTTTGGAATTCTCTTTTCATGTTCCCCACAACATCCGGACAGTTGTATAGTCGCACATCGACATTTTTGACCGGCATTTCATGCGCATACATCACCTCTGGGCACTTGCCTTCTCCTTGACACTTTCTGTTAGCGTACAGGCGGAATCTCGCAAGCCAGCAGATCTCATCGTAAACGGCGAGTATGTGCTGACTATGGTCGAAGGCGAGAAACCGCTCAAGAACACAGCAGTTGTGATCCGCGACGAACGTATCATTGATATGTTGCCAAGCGCCGAAGCACTAACCCAATACAACGCAGCTCATGTTATCCCAGGCCAAAACCGTGTGGTCATGCCAGGACTGATTAACGGCCACACGCACACGGCCATGACGCTGTTTCGGGGCATGGTTGACGACCTGGATCTGATGTCCTGGCTGAACGATTACGTGTTCCCGATGGAGCGGCGATTTGTCACGCCTGAATTTGTCCGCATCGGCAGTGAACTTGCTTGCTGGGAAATGATTCGAGGTGGCACGACCACCTTTGTCGACATGTACTTCTACCCCGATGAAATTGCCAGCGTGGTCGACAGTTGCGGGTTACGCGCTGTTGTGGGTGCACCCCATATTGACTTCCCGAGCCCCGGCTTCGAAGGCTGGGAAGACTCCTTTGCCGCAGCCCGTCGGTTTGTTGACCAATGGCAGGGCCGACACAGCCGCATTCGGCCAGCATTTGCACCCCATGCGCCTTATTCTGTCTCTGCGGAGCACCTCGCAGCTACAGTTGACGCCGCAGCAGATGTCGATGCACTGGTGAGCATGCATTTGTCTGAGGGACCCGCAGAAGTTGCGCAGATTCAATCAACTTACGGCAAAACGCCCGTCAATCACGTGGCTGATCTTGGACTCTTCGACCAAAAACTGATTGCTGCGCATATGGTGGTGTTGACAGAAGAAGATATCCAGCGGGTTGCAGGCGCAGGCGTTGGCACCGTTCACAATCCAACCTCCAACCTGAAAGTTGCTTCCGGCGTATCCCCTGTCCCTGACCTGTTGGCCGCCGGCGTTAGTGTCGCGCTTGGAACAGATGGCGCCGCCTCCAACAACGATCTCGATCTGTGGGAAGAAGTGCGCCTGGCAGCACTCCTGCACAAAGGTGCAACTGGAGATCCGACAGCCATACCTGCGCAGACAGCGCTTGCACTTGCAACCAGAATAGGCGCTCGCGCCATTCACTGGGACGACGAAATCGGCACGTTGCTGCCCGGCATGCAAGCTGACCTGATCCAGATCGAATACGGAGACACGAACCAACTGCCCCTTTATGACATCGTCTCACACCTCGTTTATGTCTTAGACAGCGAGGATGTCACGACCACTGTCGTCGCAGGACAGGTATTAATGCAAGACAAGCAAATTCTGACAATCGATGAACCTGCATTGCGCAAATCGGTAACGGACATGGCCCGCATGATTCGCGAAGCGTTGTCTGAAGCGCCCTGAAACTAGAGCGCCAATACGTTAATTGCGTTCCTGAAGTCCAGCTTCACGCAGTCTGCATAAACTTCAGCAAGCTAGGGTAGCTTCAGCAATCCCTTTAACGATCGTCGCGTGATGGTCGCCGGAAGTGCCCAAGAACTGGAGGTTTGTTTTGCTGGCCAGCTGCTGCATGAGATCGTGACAAGCAGCTTCACGACCGTTCCACAGCAGGACAAGCACGTCTAGACCTGTTGCAGCCGTGATGATCTAAACGTGATCTGTAAAGAGGCATTAGGCTACGGTAGATCCTCTGTAGAACACCTAGAGAGCCTTGAACCCAGCGAAATTGACCGGCTGATTTCAATATATCTGGGCGGACGGGAATAGTTCATTCAGGTGTAAATGGAAAGGTCGGCCTTTAGTTCGCTGGACGTTTGCATCTGTCATAATCTGCAAATGGAACTCGACGCTCTACTCAACCAGCTATCCGACGATCGTTTCACCGCTGTCGCCCTACCTCTATTTGTATTAGCGATTGGACTTGAAGCAGCTTTCTCCTGGCGCACACATCGTAATCTTTACACCGGTCGTGATTTCCTCACCTCAATGAGCATGCTGATCTTCTCTGCAATCGTTGATTTTGCACCGAAGGTAGCTGCATTTGTCTTATTCTACCATCTGCATGAGTGGTCACCTTTACGGGACGTGGTAGGTCGGCAGGCTTGGGCGTGGGTAATGTTGTTTTTCCTCGATGACATGATCTATTACTGGTTTCATCGCGCGAATCACGAAGTGCGTTTGTTCTGGGCGGGTCATGTGCCCCATCATTCCTCTGTAAAACTTAACTTTGGTACTGCTCTGCGTCAGGGCGTGGGTGAACGTATCCACAAGTATTTTTTCTGGCTACCGCTGCCGCTTCTTGGCTTTGACCCATTGATGATATTTACCATCATTGCCCTAAATTTGATTTATCAGTTCTGGGTGCACACCGAACTGGTAGGCAAAATGCCGGCGTTGGTCGAATGGATTTTCAACACGCCTTCACATCACCGGGTACACCATGCGTCCAACATCCAATACCTGGACTGTAACCATGCCGGGGTACTGATTATCTGGGATCGCCTGTTCGGCACGTTTTCTGAGGAACTCGATGACTGTCTGCCACGCTATGGATTGACTAAGAACATCAATACCTACAACCCATTAAAGGTGGCCGCTGGAGAGTATGCAAACCTGTTCCACGATGTGTTTCAAGCTAAAACAACGAAGGATAAATTGAGATATCTGTTTCTTGCGCCCGGATGGGGGCCAGAGGGTCGGGACCACCGCGCCAGAACACTTCGCGCACAGGCACAGAGTTGAAGAACCCAATCCAAGTCGTAAACCTTATAGCCCAACTTAGCCCAGGCGCGTTGCAAAAGACTGACGCCATTCATCCATGGTTTGAAATTCCGGTTCCGATTCAATGAGTGCCTGGGTAGCTGCCGTAATGTCCTCATCAGATCGATCCAGGTCGACGCCTTTGCCAAATCGGCAGGATTGGATTGATACCCGACGATGAAATTTTTTCCCGCACAATGCTCATGTAGTCCAGGCTGCCTGTTCGAAATGCCAGGTGGTCGGCTAGAATAAAGCCATGGCTGAGATGGCGACTGCTGATCTGATTGCATTTATCGCTGATCTTGAGCTGCCGGCGCTTCCCGATGTTCACGCTGTCACTGAGCGGTACCCTCTCGATGAACTCGTGATGCCCCTATCGTATGCTTATCCATCCGTGGCAGCCGGCACCAACTTCAAAGAGCATGCTGAGGAGATTTACTCGGATGATCCACCCTTTCTGTTCCCCAAGCTGGTTGAGGCAGGTCGGTGGAACGAAGGCGTGCCATATCTGCCCCGTTTGGATTTCGAAGCCGAGCTGTGCATGTTTCCCCACGGGCTACTTAGTGGTTATTCCCAGATCACGGGAGTTTTACCTCTCCTTAGGGATCTCCCTCTACGTCAATGACGAACTGAGGCAACAGTTCCGCATGAAAGACGTGATCCTGCCGATTGAGGCCATCATCACCGAGGCTTTTGAAAGTCAGGATGATGATTTTCGTAAGGGTGAAGATCCAGTATCACTGTTGCCGCATGGCCATATACCCAGAGGTACGCTGATTCTCACGGGTACAGCTGCTGGTGTTCTGTTTAAACCTGCAAACATCTGGAATCAGGGTTTCTATCTGCAAGCGGGCGATGTGCTCAGAACCCAGGCCACGTACTTGGGTCATCTGGAAAATATGATAGAGGCGCATTGATGGTATGCATCTCGATGGGAGACCCCATTTTCAATACTTCCCTTTAACTATGAAAAGGGCGTTAATAGTTACTAACTGTTTACCAGTTTTGTTTCTTGAACGCCAGAGGGAGAAAATCTTATGCGAGCGATACTAACCGTATTCATCGCCATCACGTGTCAGTTGGCAGCTGCCGCGAGCGCACCAGTCCCCACTCACATTGTCGCCACTGAAACGGGCCGTGTGCAGGGTCTGCTAGATCACGGGGTATCTGCATTTAAAGGTATCCCCTATGCAAAACCTCCCATAGGTGAACTGCGCTTCATGGCACCCGAGCCCGTCGAGGCCTGGGATGCCGTATTGGACGCCACAGACTACGGCGCATCCGCGATGCAGATGTACAACCGTGGTGGTGACACCGACCTTTCGCGCCAGATCGCAACTGTCTTCACCACGGAGAGTGAGAAGAAGACAGACAATGAAGACAGCCTTTTCCTGAATGTCTGGACACCGGCACCTGACGATCGCAAAAGACCTGTGATGGTGTGGTTCCATGGCGGAGGTTGGGCCTACGGCTCGGGATCATGGCCTGTGTACGACGGCACCAATCTCGCAAACAAAGGTGATGTCGTTGTTGTCACTGTAAATCATCGACTGAATGTCTTTGGCTATCTCAACCTCGCAGCTATAGGCGGCGAAAAATATCAGCATTCAGGTAATGCGGGTCTTCTAGACATGGTGTTAGCACTGGAGTGGGTGCGCGACAATATCGGTGCATTCGGCGGCGACGCGGACAATGTAACCATCATGGCGAATCTGGCGGCGGCTCGAAAGTCTCTCATCTTATGGCTACCCCGGCCGCTGAAGGCCTTTTTCACAAGGCCGTTATCCAGAGTGGGCCCGCACTGACCGCCATATCGGCTGCAGCTGCAACAGCCAACGCTGAAGCAATTCTTGCGGAGCTTGGCATCAGTCGCGATAACCTCGATCGACTACAGTGGATGACTTCGGACAGCATCCTGACAGCGGCCGAAGCTGCAGCGGCAAAGCAGAGCGGAAGAATGCGGCTTGCACCGGTGGTTGACGGCATTACCCTGCCGCGTGATCCCTTTACACCTGATGCACCAGAACAGTCAGCGGATATTCCGGTGCTGATCGGTTGGAATAAAGATGAGATGACAATCTTTAACGCCGGCGCGCCCTGGTTCGGCCGCCTGACAGAGGATCAGATGAAGCAGCTCCTGAGCGACATGTTTGGCGAGAAGTCCGCTGACATTGTTGCCGCTTATCAGGAGGCATATCCGGACTACGCACCAACTTACCTTTTCAATATGATTACCGGCGACAGTCGTATGGCACTCGGCTCGGTGACATTGGCTGATCGTAAGGCGAAGCACAAGGCACCCGTCTTCATGTACTACCTTGTCTGGGAAACCCCGGTTGGGGATGGTGTGTTCAAGACACCACATACCCTCGATATGCCTTTTATGTTCAATAACGTCGACAAGTCCGTCGCCATTACCGGCGAGAGTACTGAGGCGCGCATATTAGAAAACCAGATGTCGTCGAGCTGGATAGCATTTGCGCGAACGGGAAATCCTTCGAACCCGTCGGTTGGCAGCTGGACACCTTATACTGCGCAGCAGCGCGCAACGATGGTGTTTGACGTCAAACCTCGCATCGAGAACGATCCCAAAGGTGAATTGCTTCAGTTGATGGTGCCCTGACTTTCACCTGGCAAGGCCGAACACACGCGATATGAGCCCGTACCCCCAGAAAAGGACAACTCTTGAAACAATTTCCCGCACACAGATTTTAAGCCATGCAGAATAGCGCTGAGGCAGAGACGCCAAAATCGTTTGTTAACCAGTTCAAAACCCATGTCTGGCATACGAACCTGGAAGACATGTCTCGTACCAGACGCCTGATGGCAAGATCCATGCGGATTCTCACCCAGGTTGCAAAAGACATCTGGGAAGGGCAGCTGACGCTGCGCGCGATGAGTCTGGTTTATACAACGTTGTTGTCCCTTGTGCCGTTGCTGGCGATCAGCTTCTCGGTCCTCAAGGGTTTTGGCGTACATCGCGAAATTGAACCTTTCCTGATTACTTTTCTGGCGCCGCTGGGTGACAAGGCGGAGGAAATTGCTCTGCGGTTTGTTGAGTTTATCGACAATACCAGCGTCTCGGTGCTCGGTTATATTGGTTTTGGCATGCTCTTCTACGCCGTCATCTCTTTGATGCAGAAGATCGAACGGGCGTTCAATTTCGTCTGGCGGGTGGAACGAGACCGTTCGTTTCCGGAACGGGTACGGGATTATCTGACGCTGATCTTTGTGGGTCCGACGTTGATGGTTGCAGCTACAGGCATGTGGGCCACCATCATGAACACCAGTATCGTTGAAACACTGGCCGGTGTTGCTCCACTGGGTTGGCTGCTTGATCTGGCCACGCGAGCCATACCAATTGCGTTGGTTATTTTCACTTTTACCTTTGTGTATACGTTTGTACCCAACATAAAAGTCCGCTGGCGGCCTGCCCTGGTAGGTGGTGTTATCTCCGGCCTGCTATGGAATGCAGGCGGCCTGGGATTTGCCGCCTTTGTCGGCAATTCAGGCAACTATTCCGCCATCTATTCAGGTTTCGCGACGGCAATATTTTTCATGATCTGGCTGTATGTGGCCTGGATGATCCTGCTGGTTGGTTGCAGCATCAGTTTCTATATACAGAACCCCTATTTTGCCAGTCAGCAATCAGTTGTCCTGAGTATTCGAATGCGCGAAAAGCTGGCTTTTGCCATCGCAGCAGTAATAGGCGAACGCTACTACCAGGGACTGTCACCGCTGAGTGTCGAATCCATCGCTGACAAATTAGATGTACCGGCACAATCAGTAGAGTCTGTGTTGGCACCAATGGAAACTGAGCAACTGGTGATTCAAACTCAGGGCCAGGGTACAGGCTATGTTCCTGCTCGATCCTGGGAATCAATTCCCGTCAGTGATCTCATAGCATGTATCCGCCGCCATGATGAATCCCTGATCCGCAGGCCACTGGGAATGGAAAATAGTCACGCATCCTCCATGTGGGAAGCTTTTGAAGAGGGGCTTACAAGTGGTGTAGCAGGGTTTACGCTCAAAGATCTTGCCGGAACAAACAAACAAAAGATAATTCTATGACAGATAACAGCGACACAAATGGTCCATTGAAAGTTGCACAGGATCGTATCGACCATGCTGCACATTACATACCCAATCTACCCACAGGTCTGATTGAGTTTTTCAAAGCACCTAAACGAACAATTGGCGTTTGTTTTCCAGTGGAGTGCGATGATGGTTCGGTACGAACTTTTCAGGGGTTTCGTGTGCTGCATAGCAATATCCTTGGCCCTGGAAAAGGTGGTATTCGATTCCATCCGGATCTCACGCGTTCAGAAAGTGAGTCCCTTGCAGCACTAATGACATGGAAATGTGCCCTTGTGCATCTCCCGTTTGGTGGCGCCAAAGGAGGCGTACAGTGCAACCCCAAAGTACTGAGTGAAGGAGAGTTGCGCAGATTGACGCGCCGGTTTACAAGTGAGTTGCACGACAATATTGGCCCGCATACCGACATACCCGCGCCAGATATGTATACAGACGAGAGAACCATGGCGTTAATCTATGATACTTACGATGCGTTTCACAAAGGAGCGAACAATTTCGCTGTTGTCACAGGCAAGCCGATTGAGCTCGGTGGCTCCCTGGGACGGCAGGAAGCCACAGGCCGTGGCTGTCTTTTTGCCACCGAGCGATACCTGCAAGTTATGCAGGACCCCGAGTTATCTCAGCTGGAAGACGCGCGCATTGTCATTCAGGGTGCGGGTAATGTTGGATGGGCGGTAGCCAGCCTGTTTGCACAAGCAGGTGCAAAGATCTTAGCGATCGGCGATTCTACCGGCGGCGTGCTACGCAAAGATGGTCTTGATCTATCGGACGTAGCTGAACATAAAGCAACTGAAGGTACCGTGGTGGGTACACCCAACACACTGACAATCAGTAACGAAGATCTGTTGCAATTGGAATGCGACATATTGGTACCCGCATCTATCGGCGAAGTTATTCATGCGGGCAATGCAAATCAGGTCAACGCCAAGTTGGTTGTTGAGGCTGCTAACAAACCGGTTACGCCAGAGGCGGATGCTGTACTATGGAGCCGCGGCATAAAAGTTTTACCCGATATTATGGTTAACTCTGGCGGTGTGATTGTCAGCTACTTTGAATGGGTGCAGAACCTTTCCAATGAACAGTGGGAGTTGCAGGAAATTAATCAGAAACTCCAGACTAAGATTTACAAAGCGGTTGATACCGTTCTCGAGAATTGGCGCAGGATATCGTCCGAGCGTAAAGCACTGGAATTTCCCGACTATCGCACTGCGGCACTTGTTACCGCTATCGAGCGGGTTTCTGCTGTTACGCTTCAACGGGGCATCTGGCCATAGGCCAAAAGAAGAACAGCCAGCATCCAGCTCGTTCAGCTACGCCACTCTTTAATATCCGCATTAGCGATCTACTGACTGCACACGACGGCTTTTCTTCTAGTACTCTGTGCTCAACAACCATATGAGCCAGATAGAGTTGAATGACCCAGTACAAACAGTCAGATTATTTACCCCTCAACCCGATGTAGATATACCTCTGGGTACAAGCCGCCCAATGCCCTGCTTCCAGGAGTCAATTGTCGATTTAGAGCTTGGATCAGGCACAGGAATGTTCGCATTGAATTATGCGCAGCAGCATCCAGAACGGCATCTGATAGCAATTGAGCAAACGGTAAACAAGTTCAATACGTTTAACCGGGCGTTTGATTTGCACCAGCCCAATAACCTTACGCCGGTTCATGCAGACGCTGCGTTGTGGGTGGAACGATACGTGCCAGAACAAAGTATCGAACGGCTGTTCATTTTGTATCCCAATCCTTATCCAAAGAAGAAGCATCGAAATCTGCGTTGGCACTATATGCCTGCCATGCACGCGATTCTCAACGTATTAAAACCCGGTAGTGCAATCACATTTTGTACCAATTTAAAATGGCTGGCTGATGAGGCGGCAATCCAGTTCGACAAGGGCTGGCAGTTGGAATTAGTCTCTTTTCGCAGCATCCAGCAGCATTCACGTGCGCCACTAACACGATTCGAAAAAAAGTACCTGGAGCGCGGCGAGATATGCTTTGAGCTGCAGTTGCGCCTACCGTAATAAGCCGAGCTTAGAAAGTATGTTGACCCTCTACCCCGCCAGATCGATTATCACCATGAACCCGTCTGCACCTCGTGCCGAAGCAGTGCTTGTGCGCGATGGCCAGATACTGGAAGCTGGCCCGCTCGCAAAAATGCAGCCATGGCTGAACAATCAACCACACCAGGTTGATGACCGCTTCAAAGACAAAATCATCTGTCCCGGGTTTATCGATCCACACCTGCATCCCACCATGGCTGCGGTCCTCCTGCCGATGGAATTTATAACTGCCATGCGTTGGAAGCTGCCATGGGGAACAGTAGAGCCAACCACAACACAAACAGATTTCACGGCCCGCATGACAGCTTTGCACGCCGAAAAACCCGCTGGCGAACCGCTGTTTATCTGGGGCTACCACCCACTCTGGCACGGTGAGATGAGCCGAACACGGATCAACGCAATCACCGCAGAACGACCGGTGGTTGTCTGGCATCGTTCGTTTCACGAGTTGTACATGAACGATGGCGCACTGGCGATGACGTCTATCGTCGAAGGTGAAATAAGGCCAGGTAGCCAGATCGATTTCGCCAAAGGTCATTTTTATGAAAATGGACTTGGCTTTGCCATCAACCGACTGAACCCCTGGATCCTGGCGCCAGAACAATACGCCGCCGGACTAGAACGTTTGAAATCTGCTGTACATCATGGCGGTCATACCAGCATCGGAGATCTCGCCACAGGTTTATTCGACTTTGAAACGGAAGCAAGCGCCCTTGCCGACCTGCTTGAGGGTGATGACGTTCCTTTCCGCACTCGCCTGGTTGCCCACGGCTTGCGTATGACCGCCGGTGGAAAGTCTGTTGAAGAAGGTGTGGCTATGGCAGACAGCTTGTCTGACCGGAACAGCCATCGTCTGCGCTTCGGAAAGCATATAAAACTCTTCAGCGACGGCGCATTCTTCAGCCAGTTAGCGCAGCTTAAAGAACCCGGCTACATCGACGGCCATCATGGCGAATGGCTGATGCCGCCAGAGGTGTTAGAGCGCAACATCCGCGCCTACTGGCACGCGGGTTATCAGATTCACGTCCATGTTTGCGGCGATCTGGGATTGGAGCTTGCGATAGATTGCCTTGAGAAAATGCAGGCTGAGAAGCCGCGCTTTAATCATGGCTTTACCTTCGAGCATTTTGGCTTCAGCAATCATGAACAAATCAGACGCATCAAAGCACTCGGTGGGCAGGTTTCCGCAAATGCGTACTACCTTCATGAGTTATCAGATATTTATGCTAACCAGGGTATTGGCTACGAGCGTGCATCACAAATGTCACGTATCGGTTCGTGTTTTGCCAGCGACATCAACACCACACTCCATTCTGATTTCACCATGGCGCCTGCGGAACCCCTCAACAGCGCCTGGGTTGCCGTAAATCGGGTGAACCACACCGGCGAAGTCATGTGCCCGGAAGAACGCCTGACCCAGGCACAGGCACTTGAGGCCATTACCATCAATGCCGCTCGCGTTTTAGGATTTGCAGAGGAGACCGGATCCATCACTGCCGGAAAGTATGCCGACTTCACCATACTGGACGAAGACCCACTGACCTGCGACCCGATGGCGATCCGCGATTTGAACATACACGCCACCGTATTCGAAGGCCGAGTGTTCGAAATCTAAGTGATGGATATTCCAATTACCATCGTTGCAGGCTATCTGGGCGCTGGAAAAACCACGCTGATCAATCGCGTGTTAAATCACGAAAGTGATCTTTCCGGTCTGGCGGTGCTCGTCAACGACTTTGGTGATGTGAACATTGATGCCACCTTAATTCGTAAGAACACAGAAAATGATCAGGTCTTTGAACTAAGCAACGGCTGCGTGTGCTGCACCATTCAGGATGATTTCAGTGCCAGTCTTGAAGCGCTGCGGAAACGCGACATAAAGCATGTGTTATTCGAGGCCAGCGGAGTTGCTTCGCCGGCAAAATTGCACGCCCAGTGCAACTATCCCGGCTTTCACTCAACCCGTGCTTTTGTATTACTGGACGCCACCCAATATTCCCGTCATAAGAGAGACAAATACATTGGTCATCTGGTGCAGCAGCAGGCCGAGGAAGCTGATGTGCTGGTTGTCACCAAAGGACCCATCAAAGCTGTATCCGTTGCGCTTGAGAGCGTTGCAGAAATTTACCACGTTGATGATAAAGATTTATTTTATGACCTGCTCAGCACTCAACAGCGTGATGCACCCGCTTTGAAGGCATTTGACGAAAACACTCAGTTCGTTACCACTACACTGACCCAAAACACACCAGTCCCCCTCAAAGCGTTAGAACAATGGCTGGTGCAACTGCCTCAATGGATATCTCGCATCAAAGGGTTTGTACTCACCGACCAGGGCACCTGGCTGATACAGGGCACCGGCCCAAATCGAGAACTAACAAATCATGACAACGCACAGATAATTACAGACATCCACCGGGTAGTACTGATCACCGCCCAAACGCATCAAGTGGATCAGCTAAATACCTTTTCAGCGAGCTGGCCTGGCGCATGACTGGAGAAGTGGTTTCGATGACTCCTTCAGACTGACCTACTTCGTCTCCGAAGCCAGTTTCTCTGGGGTTAAGGATGAAAGTGGGCCTAGTGACAGGAGCTTGGGGAAACAGGCCACACCAGCTGCCAACAACTACCAGCGTCCCAACTCCTCCAGCAACCACCGAAATGACCGGCGTGGTCAGCTCTGCGACCAGCCCCGATTCGAAGCCACCCAGTTCGTTGGAGGAGCCAATGAAGATAGAACTTACGGCTGAAACCCTGCCTCGCATTTCGTTTGGTGTACTCAGCTGAGTAATGACCTGTCGAATCACCATGCTGACATTGTCGAATGCGCCAGTCAGTGCCAGCGCCGCCATTGAAAGCCAGAAGTTCGTAGAGATACCGAACACAATGGTGGCTACCCCAAAACCAGCAACTGACCAGTAGAGAATGTGGCCGGCCCGCCTTATGGGTGGCAGATAGGCCAGCAGCAGCGCCATAACAACCGCACCGGCGGCGGGTGCGGCACGCAACCATCCCAGAACTACTTCAGGTTCAAGCCCAAGCGCGCTGGCATCAATAATGTCACGAGCAAATATGGGTAGCAGATATACAGCGCCACCAAGCAACACAGCAAAGAGATCAAGAGAAATTGCGCCGAGCAACACCTGACGATGCCAGACAAACTTTAAGCCCTCAACAACCTGACCAATCATGTTGCCGCGCTGACTTCGCGGTGCATCTGGTAAGCGCATGCCAGCAAGAAAAATAATAAACACCGCTGAAGAAAGTGCACTCAGGAAATACGCCGCCTGAATATTGATGGCGATCAGCACGCCTCCAATGGCGGGACCTGCAATCCCTGTGACCTGCATCAGGCTTGTTCGCCATTTGACCGCATTCTCAAACAACTCAACTGGTACAAGTAACGGCAGAATAGCAGCGCGTGCTGGCCAGCCGATGCGCAGAAACGTTGCATCAATGAACAGCAGAACATAGAGCCATTCGACCGGAGCGTTGTTGTAGCTTGCAATGCCTAAAGCCAGTGAGGAAAGGGTGGCGCCCAGCAGGCTCCACATCATCAGTTTGCGACGATCAAAGACATCAGCAAGGTAGCCGGCAGGCAGCGTAAAGAGCAACATGGGAATGGCTTGCACCAGGCCAACCAGCCCCAGGGACAGAGCGTTCTCTGTGCGGTCATACACCTCCCAGCCAATGGCGAGACTTTGCGCCGCAGTGCCCATGCCGACAAGGCAGGTCACCGCCAGGAAGTTACGGAACAGCGGGATGCGCAACGCGCTGTATGGGTCATGAGGATCTGTCAACGTGCGCAGCCTGTGTGGGGAAGCATCGATTTTACACGGTCGTGTTAGTAAGTCGCTCACGGAGATAAAAAGACGGTTATAGTTCCTGTCGGTCCGCGCGCGGTCGCGCATCATCACCAGCGCTTACGGGGTACCTTTATGAATTCGATCAAGTCACCTAATCGTTACTTTGCGTATATCACCGCCCTGCTCACAACCCTGTTTGCTGGTCTGGCAACGGCAGGCGATCGCACGGTTGGTAACCCGCTGAACTATGATGACCTTGACGGCTTCGCCACTGCGATCACCGAAATTGACGCCGGCAGCCCATCCCTGGAGGCACTGCAGCGCTACATCAACGGTGCCTCCCCGGGCATGCAGATATACACCCAGCGATTCGGCGCGAGTGCTGAAACCATCGCCGCGAGGCGGGCAAGCTACCCGAACTTTTACCGCTATCTGACAAGTCTGCGCCCGGAGATAGAAGCACGCGAAATGGATATTCAGCGTGCAATCAGCGCACTGCAGGCAAACGCACCAGCGGGTTCAATGCCTGTGCCGATCTATTTCCTGGTCGCCAACATGCGCGCAGGTGGAAGTCCAGGACTCGTGCAAACCCCTGAGGGGCCGCAGCCGGCTATCGCAATTGCCATCGAGCTGATGGCGTTGTCCGATCGGGTCGATCATGCCGAGTTCCCGGGGAAGCCACCTGGTGTGAACCTGACAGATCTGCCCACAGTAGTCGCGCACGAAATGACACACATCTTCCAGATGCAGGCCCAAGGCCTGAACAACTATCGGTCGCTGTACTTTGATCCTGCCCGAATGACTAATCTCGCTTTCGCGGTTCGAGAAGGCTGCGCCGACTTTCTGGTCTGGAAGGCCGTTGGCTGGGAATTTGAAGATCGTAATCAATTTGTTCGTGAGCACGCCGATGACCTTTGGGTCGAGTTTGCTCCAATTCTTCACGAGCCGGTCGACCCCTCAGCCAGCTGGTTCGGACCAGCCCATGAAGACCAACCCGAGCGTCCGATGCAGTTGGGCTACGGTATCGGCATGCAGATCTGTGAAGCCTACTACGCAGCAGCCGCGGACAAGTCACAGGCGTTGGAGCAGGTTTATCGCGCCTACCTTGCGGAACACTTTGAAACCATTCTCGCCCCCTACGCCAAGCGCATGCTCCGTCGATGATTGGGGCTAATCCCGTCCGCTTTTTTCACGGTTGGGCTGAAGTAATCACACGCGACGCCTCGCGGCTAACCGCCAGTATAATCAACGTCAAGTTCACAAGATGCGCTCCGTAGCCATTTAAACACTGACCCGCTTGTTACCGCGACCCATGCTCCAGTTTACAATCATCAAAAATTTCTATAACAAGCAAACAAGATACGATCGTGGAAAGTAGAGAGAACTCAATCACATCTATGCAAACTCAATCACTGAGGCGCTCAAAGTGGTGTTAGTTTTCTCCCTCCCCCAATAAGTACAAGGAATGACAGTTTCATGAAACTGACCAATCTAGTAAAAACTGCAGTATTTTGTTCAGCCGGATTCTTAGCAAGCGCGACTTACGCTGACGATTTTCAGATGAGCTACAAAGCAGATCAACTGAATTCGATGCAGGGTATTAGCGAAGTTCACAAAGAAATATTGCAAACCGCTAAAGATCACTGCCCAACCTACCGACAAATCAGATCTCATAGCGATGTGCGTGCATGTCAAAATGATGTAGTAAACTCGCTTCTTTCTCAAATCGACTCGCGACAATTGACTGCATATCACAATGGTGAAAGCTACCAGCCAGTTGCTGGCCTGTAGCACTGGTAAGTTAACAGGCTACTAAACGGTAGCCTGTTTACAGCTAACTCCTTTCGCCCGAAGGAAACACATAACCTCCACTCCTTCATCTTGGAGTTACATCCAACTTCCTGCCTAACTTTATAAGGAAAAAGCGAGCGGTTCAGAGTAGCCGAGGCAGTATTTTTTAAACACCCACCGAGACTTTTCAGCGAATTCCTCCCTGCAACAGCTCACTCAGTTTCAGCATGACAGCTTTACCTGTACATTCATGCAGGACGCACATCCATTTGCAATATCACCCAACTCCCACGATACGCGCGTTGTCGTCTTTACAGAGCAGCCCAAAATAGGGTACGTATAATTTGCCTAAAAAAAAATTAGTTCAATATGCTTGCCGACGAATCTAAAAGATGGATTTGTTATCCCAGCACCGTGATAGCCACTGACGAGTAAAAAAAATGAACAAACCATACATACCATCAAAAGTCTGGCAATGGGAACGAGAAACCGAAAGCCGATTTGCCAACATCAATCGACCAATCGCCGGCGCCACCCACGACAAGGCGTTGCCCGTCGGCAAACATCCGCTGCAGCTTTACTCTCTGGCAACACCCAATGGCGTAAAGGTCACTGTGCTGCTCGAAGAACTGCTGGCCATCGGTAAAACGGATGCGGAGTACGATGCAATGGCTGATTAATATCGGCGATGGTGAGCAGTTCAGCAGCGGATTTGTAGACATCAACCCGAATTCCAAAATACCCGCTCTGGTCGATCACAGCACCGCTTCGCCAACACGTGTCTTTGAATCCGGCGCGATCATGCTCTATCTGGCGGAGAAATTTGAAGCTTTCGTTCCGCTAAAGGAGCCCGGACGCGCCGAGTGCCTGTCATGGCTGTTCTGGCAGATAGGCAGTGCGCCTTATCTTGGTGGTGGCTTTGGCCACTTTTATGCTTATGCCCCGGAGAAATGGGAGTACCCTATCAATCGATTCGCTATGGAAATCAAGCGGCAGTTAGATGTGCTTGATCGAAATCTGGCATCCCGCCAGTTTCTTTGTGGCGACGATTACAATATTGCTGATATGGCCGTTTACAGCTGGTATGGACAACTCGTACTGACAGGTCTTTATGAATCCAAAGAGTTTCTCGATGTGGCTTCCTATCGCCACGTGATCAGATGGGCTACTGAAGTTCATAATCGCCCCGCCGTACGGCGCGGTAGAAAGGTTAAACCGGGCCAGCAAGAGTGGTCTGGCTGAACGTCACGATGCCAGCGAACTGGATGCGCTCGAGAAAAAGTAAAGGAAACTCACATGAACGACAACACAAACTCGCTGATTTTATACGGCGTACCGTTTTCACAACCGGTCAGGGCTGTTATGTGGCTGCTGCTGAACAAACAGCTGCCTTTTGAAATGGTGCTGATCAACCCCGGTTCAAAAGGAGACAATGGCAGCCGCAACCCAACATTCCTGGCGAAAAATCCAGGCGGCACTATCCCAACCATTGAGGAGCCAGAGTCAGGCTTTGTGCTTGGTGAAGCCCACGCGATTATGTCTTACCTGAGCAATAAACACGGATGGGACGACGTTTACCCAGCGGATCACCAGGCTCGTGCTCGCGTAGACTGGTACCTTCATTACCACCATCGCAACGTACGGGATGCATCCATAGGTCTGGTAGCGCCTAAAATTCGCAAGGACCTGGATATTCCCGAAGTTGTTCAGAAGTCAGCTCTGGCGACGCTGACCAATGCGCTGAACGCAATGGAATCGGGCTGGTTAGCGCAATCAGAATATCTGACGGGCAGCCGGTTTACATTGGCGGATATTGCAGCTTATGTAGAAATCGGCCAACTGCAACCAGAGTTCACTAATGTATTCGACTTTTCACCTTATCCAAACGTGCAACGATGGTTAGGTGAGATGAAAAAAATAGACGGGCACGATGATGTGCATGTGGTGTTGGCTGAACTCGGTGATATCAGTGTCGAGCCGCCCTCCATGGAAACCATCAAGAACGCCAACAAGAACGCTTTACGGGCACTGAAGGTGCGGCTGAATGCTTTTGGAGCAAACAGTGAGTAACAAGCAGGCAGAACAGCTTCACATTCGCGGAACTGTAGCGCCCGGTTTCGAATCGGTAAAACAGTTATTTGAACACAACATGAGAACGCTGGCTGAAAAAAACTCGCAGCTCTGCGTCTATGTTGGAGGTGAGCGAGTGGTCGACCTCTGGGCATCTGCAACCGGCGATACAGATTTTACCGCCGACTCTCTGATTAACGTTTTCAGCAGCGGCAAGAGCCTCGAATCCATTGCCCTGGCATCACTGGTTGCAAAGGGATTACTGAATTACAACGACAGAATCACCAAGCACTGGCCTGAGTTTGGTGCAGAAGGAAAAGACGACTTAACTGTTGCTGAACTGATGCGGCACGAGGCAGGACTGGCCGCGTTCAATGTCTCATTAGATCCCGAGGCCCTGCATAAAGAAAACATCAAACAAAACTCGGTCGGCCGCGTGATCGAAAGTCATGGCCAGAAATTCCGCGAAGGTGATGAGAGCCGCAGAGAGTACCATGCCGTTACCAGAGGTTGGATTGTTAACGAGGTGTTTCGTCGAGTAGATCCTGCACATCGCACCATAGGTGAGTATTTACATGAAGAAGTGAGTGGTCCGTTGGGCGCAGATGCAGTCATCGGCGTTCAACCGCAGGATCTGGACAGGGTCAGTGCAGTCTCACCGCTGGGTTTTGGATCCTATGTCCTTGCCAGCTTCAGGCCCAGGTTCATGGGTAGAAAGGTGCAGGAGAATTTTTTTCAACTCTGCGCCAAGCTGCTTCCTCTACTACCTGTTATGCGCCGTGGCACCACCATTGGCGCGCCACCTCCAATTAAAGACATGAAGATAGACAGCTTCAACGACACAGCCGTGGTGATGGGTGAGACGCCTTCAGCCAACGCACATTGCTCTGCGCGGGGATTAGCGCACATCGCTGCAGTTATGGCGTCTGGCGGGCAGTACGAGGGTAAAGAATTTTTGAGTAGCCATGCCTGGCAAGCGATGCACGAAGCGCCCATTGAACGGGAAATGCTGGGTTTGCGTACCACTTTTACCCAAGGTGGCGTCGCTCACTTTTCTGAGACAGGCTCGAAGTCCTCCAAGCTGGAGCATGCCGCCAACCGGGGCAGAGAGGGGTTCTACGGTTGGATGGGTCTTGGCGGCTCACTCTTCCAGTGGCATCCGGAAAAGAAAATTGGCTTCAGTTTTGTGCCTACATCCCTGCATGTGCTGGATGTCGTGAACGAGCGCGGCAAAGCGTATCAAGCTGAAATACTAAAATGCCTCGAGAGCGACTGACCCACTTTGTGACGAGGTCACCACTCCACCTCCCCCTGCCGGAATTTTTTTACGTTTCTCTGTAATAAATTCCGCGCCGGGTCGTAATACCTGATAAGCGACCGGAAATTTAAGTGGCGAAAAACACAGCCTTCGAGATTCTCTACAGAGAGTATTACGTGCGAGTTTTCGGACTGTGCCGTCGATTATTGAATTCCCGTGATCTGGCGCAGGATGCGACTCAGGAAGTTTTTATGCGTGTCTACAAAAGCTTTGAAAAATACGACGCAGAACAACCGTTCTGGCAGTGGATAGCGTCCATCGCTAATAACCACTGTATCGACCTGCTGCGCCAGCGTGGACGATCCAGTGCCCTGTTTGGCGATGAAACCACCGAAATGGAAGACATTGCAGCTGTAGACGCATCGGTACTGAATGAACTTATTGCCTTACAGGACGCGGACGCACTGAATGACGCTATCGCGACATTGCCCGACAAATACCGGGTACCGGTGGTGCTCGCGTATTTTAATCAGTTGAGTTACGACGAGATCGCTGAGCAATTGAACATCAGTCGTAATCATGTTGGCGTGTTGTTGTTACGGGCCAAGCAGAGTTTACGTGCAGAACTGACCACTGCAGACGGAGGTTCATCATGAGCCATCCAACACCGTTACAGATGTCGATGTACGCGGACAATGCACTATCAGCGGATGAAGCGACTGAGGTTGTTTCACACCTGGATAATTGTGCCGCCTGCCAAACCTTACTGAGCGCCTATCAGGACGAAACGCAATATCTAGCGACCGCGATTCAGAATGACGACCCTGATCTGGCGGAACTGGTGATACCAGAGTTTTCGCGTCCAGCCAGTCTGCGCGGCTTTGCCATGGTCAACCTGGCAACCGGATTGGTTATCTGGGCGGCACAGTTTTTGTGGAAAACCATATTCGGTGAACTGATAGTCAACGCGGCTGACTGGCTCACCTCAATTTATCTGCCTGACATTTACGCAGTGGCGAGTAGCACTGCACTGTATTTCATAGAAGAGGGAACAGCGATGTTCGATGCTTATCTTGGCTTTATAGTTGTGAGTTTGTTGATGATCACCGCATTGTCGATTGTGCTGGTGCGCTACAGGGCACGCGCTACAGCAAGCCTGTTTGTGCTCGTCGCCACACTGGGTGCAGTCACAATGCCTGCCCCAGTCAGCGCCCTGGAAATCAGACGCGACGAAAACAACGTGACGATTGCGGCAACAGAGACTATAAACGACACCCTGATCGTTGCCGCGGAAACAATCTCCATAGAAGGTACGGTCACTGGCGATGTCATAGCCGCTGGTGCGACCATAGACATCTCTGGTTCTGTAGGGGGCAATCTGATCACCTTTGCTGAAACAGTAAATGTTCGCGGCGAAGTAGGCGGCCTTGCACTCGGGGCAGCCTCGTCGTACAACCTGAATGCGGCCACGGTAGGGGGCGACTTATGGGCCGCCGGTGATTCCATACGTGTCGATCGCGACTCCCGGGTTAGCAGAAATGCCACCCTTGCCGGACAGAACACGGTCATCGAAGGCAGCGTCGTCAACGACGTCACCGCGTTTTCAGAAAGCGTCGAAATCAATGGTGGCATCGGTCAGGACCTGGAAGCTTTTGCTGGCCGGGTTAGACTTTTAGGTGATGCCCACATTGCCGGTGATCTGCGATTTCGCTCCGCGGATGAGGACAGGCTGTTTCGCGCGGAAGGTGCGCGGATCGACGGTGAGGTTGAATATGTTGGTCTACCTGAAGAATTTCGTGAACAAAACCCCTACACCACAGTGCAGTTTTATCTCTGGCAGATCGCTCGGCTGATTGCTGCGTTTCTGGTTGGCGTTGCACTGTTCTGGCTGGTACCAGGTTTACAAAAGCTGTCCATTGGCGCAGGTATTGATGGGCTTAAATCTGCAGGTATCGGGTTTCTTACCATCATCAGCGTCCCCATAATGGCTGTGTTGGTAGGCATCACATTAGTTGGCTTGCCATTTTCCTTTTTCGGTGTTGCCGCATTGCTGACTGGCGTGTACCTGGCAAAAATTGTCGTTGCCGGTGTACTTGGCCGGATGTTGTTTGCCGAGGGTACACGGCCTGTTCTGAGCTTGCTGGTTGGTATAAGCATAGTGATCGTCGCCGTGAACCTGCCTTTCATTGGCGGTATTGTGAATTTTCTGCTGACTATTATCGGTCTTGGGCTGCTGGTGCAGTTCTTGTTTGCAAGGGTAAGCAATCGTGATGCGGTTTTAGAATGACAGCCGCGTCACCTGCACTAGCGGTTTTCCACAGTATGGCGTACGCACAGAACGTATAAAGTGATGTGGCAGCATAAAAGTGTGAGGGGATTGTGGGATGGCTGAAGCTTATGAGTTCCGGGATGACGATGTAATTGCACCAGAAGTTTATGGTCGTTGCGGTCACCCGCACGAGGCATTCTCCTGGTTGCGTGAAAACGACCCGCTACGCTGGGTGGAACCCGAAAACTATCGACCGTTCTGGGCGGTATCCAAACACGCTGACATCATTGAAATCGAAAAGAACCCGGAAGTATTTGTCAGCGAACCGCGACCCATTCTGATTCCGGAACAGACCCAACCGGAAATGCGTGAAGAAATGATCATGGAGATCTTCAAGCGCCTGGAAGATCGGCCCAAGCTGCTGGAAGTACTGGCTACGGCAGGTGAGCAAGGCCTTATCAGATCGCTGGTACAGATGGATCCACCCGATCACACCAACTACCGCGCGCTGGTGCAGCCCTGGTTTAAACCCAGTAATATCAAAGCCCTCGAAGACCGGCTCAATACCATCACAAAGATGATCATTGATGACATGATGGGCAACGGTGAAGAGCGCGAACTGGACTTTGTGCAGGACGTGGCTGTGTGGCCACCGCTGAAACTTATTGTTGAGCTGCTCGGCGTACCTGAAGAAGATGAGCCGTTGATATTGAAACTCACCAATGAGTTATTTGCCGGTGAAGACCCGGAAATGATGCGCGCCGGTGATGATCCCCTCTCAGGTATCGAGACTGTTAAATCGCTCTACGATTACTTCACTGCTTTAACCGATGACCGCCGCGCAAACCCGCGTGAGGACCTGGCGTCCTACATTGCCAATGGCAAGCTCGACGGTGAGTATCTGCCCTACAAAGAACTGATTTCTTACTACATCATCGTTGCTACCGCGGGTCATGAAACAACTCGCACTTCAATCTCGGGCGGCATGCACGCGCTGTTGAGCAATCCGGATCAACTGCAACTTCTACAAGACAATATAGAAGATGAAGATACCGTCAAACTGGCAGTCGAAGAGATGATTCGCTGGACGACAGCGGTGAACCAATTCAGCCGCACTGCAACCCGGGACTACGAGCTACGCGGACAGAAGATCAAAAAGGGTGACAGCCTTGGCCTGTTTTATGCGTCAGCCAACTTCGACGAGGAAGTTTTTGAAGACCCATTCAAATTTGACATCACGCGCAAGCCTAACCGTCATCTGGCTTTTGGCACCGGCCCGCATCAATGTCTGGGGCTGATCCTGGCCCGTATGCAGATGCGCATCTTCTTCACTCAGCTGATACCGCGCATTGACGAAATGCAGCTTTCCGGCACAGGCGAGTATCTCAGGGCCAGTTTTGTGCATGGCTTCAAACATCTACCGGTTAAATTTAAACTCAAAGCGGCATCTTAAAAACGGAGCATTTTATTGTCCCGTACACGGAGTTGGTTGAAGGCAGGGCTGCTGATCGTCGTCGGATTGAGCGTCACAGCCTGCACGCCGTTGGCCGTATGGTGGGAGGCGCGAAACAGTGAAGTTGTACCGCAAGTAGAAAATTTGCCCTTCGACTACACACCACTTCAATTCCAGCCTCCATACTCTGGACCACACCCATCACAGACTGAGTTTGACGTTGCCCAGTTCACCTCACCAATAAGGCCGGGCGAGACGGGTGCTATTGATCGAACACTGGGGCCCCTGCAGTATCCGTTTGCCTGTGAGACGCAAGCGTCTCAATTAGGACAACCGCTGGTTGATAATCAGGATGGCATCGGCACGCCGGTCATTATTGACGGCGTGCATCAGGGTTACAGTAAAGATTGTCTGCTCGCGACCCGAGTCGATTATTTTTACAAGCCGCTGGACACTGATCGCATACAACCACTGACTCCGGAGATTGATCCAACAGACATCGACACGGCGCAGGTAAATGGTAAAGAAGTGCCCTTTGTGCTGAGGCTTGAGCGTGGCACGATTAACCGCTTTATCTACGCGATTGCGGTGCTCGCGGATCCAGCCACACCGCTGCAGCACCCTGACACTTCACTTTGGAACGGCAGGCTGATCTACGCCTTTCGCGGCGGAGTGGGCATCGGTAAGCGTCAGGGAGATATGCGCCCGACCACGGCGACGCGTGATCACATCGCACAACTGGCACAGGGCTATGCCATTGCCTATTCAACGGGCACCGTCACATCTGTGCATTACAATATCTGGATTGCCGCCCACACCGCTGCCATGGTTAAACATCAGTTTGTCGGGCTTTACGGCGAACCCGAATATACAGTGGGCATTGGCGGATCCGGCGGCGCTGTACAGCAGTTGCTAATTGCACAGAACAACCCTGGGCTGCTGGATGCGGTTATTCCACAGTACAGCTATCCGGATATGGTCACCCAGACAATCTGGGCCTACGACTGCGAATTGCTGGAGTACTACTTTGATGTCACCGCGCGCAACCAAAAACGTTGGCGCATCCAGGAGCAACGTTCGTTAATCATGGGGTTAGCAGCTGACTCCGAAGCGGACAATCCCTTTAACGATATTGAGTTCTGGTCACGTGTTGCGCGATTCGAATTT
The DNA here is from genome assembly GCA_048571035.1 of Gammaproteobacteria bacterium. Classification (GTDB taxonomy): domain Bacteria; phylum Pseudomonadota; class Gammaproteobacteria; order Pseudomonadales; family Azotimanducaceae; genus UBA4421. The sequence goes on along the minus strand of CP121329.1, from coordinate 3,798,575 downwards.
ACACAACCGCCCAAAGGGGCAACTGAGTGCGCCGTCAGTTGGCGCGGATTGACACCTCTGACAAATAATCCAACGTACACCAATCACGCCGACCGCTACGCCCCAGGGCTGCACGGCAAGACACGCTGGAGTCATTGGCACGACCTCAAGTACATCTATGGCGTAGATAAGGACGGTTTTGCTAATCGGACCTATGACAATGTCGGCGTGCAATACGGTTTGCTGGCGCTCCGCAAAGGAGACATTACACCTGCCGAGTTTTTACACCTGAACGCCAACATAGGAGGCTGGAAGCCACCCAGGGAAATGCGCCCGGAGCGTTATTGGCTGCTCAACGGGCATAGCAGTCTGCGTAAAATGCGTTTGTGGAGCGACCACAATATGCGCAAAGCGCCTGAACCAATAGACATAGATGTTTTTCAGACGCTAAACCACGCCACAGCGATTTCTGCTGCACCACGTAATCGGGGACATGTCCATGCAATTCAGGCTGCTTACCATGCCGGACAGGTATTCCTTGGCAACATTGAGATCCCGATCGTGGACTTGCGCCATTACCTTGATGATCAATTGGACATGCATCACTCGTTTGCGTCTCAGGCACTAAGGCTGAGGCTGATGCGTGGCAATGGCCACATCGATAACCATCTGACCTGGGTCGCGGCGCCACCCTTTGATCCGACAGCCCATGCCCTGGACGTCATCGATGAGTGGCTCACCCGGGGTAAGCCGCAGGCAGCACAGGATGGCTGCTGGGACAGTTCGGGCAATTCCATTGCTGTTGGACCAGATGTCTGGGACGGCGAATGGAATGAAAGCACCCCTGGTGCATGCATGCAGAAGTTCCCCACATTCAAGAGCCCGCGCGACGCGGCTGGCGCACCGTTAACGGGGGATATTTTTAAATGCCATTTACAGCCCGTCGCAGCCGCGCTCGAGAACGGGGCCTACGGCGACATTGACATGCGTCCGCACATCCACTGGCTGGAGCAGATTTTTTCCGACGGTGTGTGCAACTATGCTCCGGGCGATGTTGGACGCCCTGCACAATACTGACTGGTTCCCTCAGCCTCACTGAACCCGCTGGAATATCGCCTTGCCCGTACTCGACAGCAGTCGGGGCGCCTATGGTTAGCAAAGCTGCAACTAGTGCATCGACGTTGGGAGTCAGTCTTTTTTATCACGCTCCTGTCGAATCCAGTACCAGGCATTTGCGCAGCCAAATGCGAGACCCACAAATAAAAAAGTGATCGTCCAGGAAACGGTCCCGGTCCAATGACGATCAATCCATATCCCCAGCGCGATACCACCCAATGTCGGCAATGCGACCGACCAGCCGATCAAGCCGAACATGCCCAGTCCAAACCATGGCGACTGACGTTTTTCCTGTCGCGCACGTATGCGTCGTTCAGCCTGATCGCCAATTTTATCCGTGAGCGGGACCTGCTCCTGCTGAGTAGATTTTTTCTTATCTCGATCGATGTCAGATCTCCTTCTCACCAGCCTGTAAGTGCGATACTGCTGAAAAAAGAGTTGAGCTTATTTACGCATGCTTTCATAGCCGGAGACGATGTCCATCAGTTCTGTGGTGATCGATTCCTGCCGAGTCCGGCGATAAGTGCCGGTCAGCTCCTGCAGATGTTCTTCCAGGTTGTGCTCGGCTGCCTGCATGGAAGAAAGCCGGCTGCTATGTTCACTGGCTTGTGACTCTGCGCAGGCTCGAAACATCGTTACAAACAGATATTGACGTAACAGCTGGGCTAAGAGTTGATCACCGGGCATGGTATAGGTGGGTATACTGCGCGCAGGCCAACGCTCTTCTTCCAGCTGTTTAAATCGCGATAATTCAACAGGCCACACCTTGAAACCAACCGGTTGTATCTGTTGACCTGACAGTTGTCGATTATAGAAAAGATAAACGGCCTGGATCTGATGCTGTACCTGCCAGGCGTCAACTAGCAGTGTAAGAGCCTGCACGGTGGACGTGATTTGCGCTGCAGAGCCGGGCAGTAGCAAAGTGTCGTCAACTTCCTGCCCATCGCGCTCCATGCTTGCAGCGACGCGACCGCCCAGGGCGAGCACCCGACGTTGCTCGCTGCCAATACCCAATGCCTGCAGCCGATTGAGGGTGAATGTGGTGATGTCCTCATTAAAACGCCCACACAGACCATAATCAGTACCAAAAACAATCACTGCGACACGCTTATGCCTGCTTTGCGCTGGCGGTGGTTGCGCAGCGCCATAGTCCCGCAAAAGCACATACAAGCCGCGCTCGACGGTGCGAAAATAGCCGGACAGCGCGGTTACCGATTGTTCATACTGTCGGATATTCGCAGCTGCCAGCGCTTTCATTGTTTTGACCAGATTACTCAGCCGGTGCAGGCTGTCCATCTGCGCACGGAGCTTCTCCAGCGTTTCCACATCAACCTCCGAGTTCCGCCATGTGCTCCTGAAGTACCGCAAGGATTGCGTCATGCAGGGTCTGCCATTGAAGCTCGGTGAGTTCCTCACCGGCTTCGATAAGCATGCAAAGCTCGGGCAGGTGGGTGAGGATACTTGTCTCAATCAGCTTTTCTGCGCGATGTACATGCTCGATTTTGATGTCGTCAAACAAGCCCGCATTAACAGCCGCAAACACGGCTACCTGTATTGCAGCGCGCAACGGCGCCTGTTCAGGCTGTTTTAGAACTTCGCGTACGCGTCGGCCGCGCTCGATCGTGCGTTGAGTTTCCACATCCAAACGTGTGGCGAAGCGTGCAAAAGTTTCCAGTTCTTCGAACTGGGCGTAAGACAAACGCAAAGTGCCCGACACGTGTCGAAAAGCTGGATACTGAGTTTTACCGCCCACCCTGGATACCGAGCGACCCAGGTCCACGGGCGGCAGGATGCCTTTCTGGAACAGAGTTGGTGACAGATATATCTGCCCATCGGTAATGGATATCAAGTTGGTCGGTATGTAGGCAGAAAGGTCCTGGGCTTTGGTTTCTATAATAGGCAATGCTGTCAATGAACCGCCACCTCGGTTTGCATGCAGGTGAGTCGCACGTTCCAGCAACCTTGAGTGGATGTAGAAAATATCTCCAGGATACGCTTCCCGTCCTGGAGGGCGACGCAGCAGTAGTGACAATTCGCGATACGCGCGAGCATGACGGGTGAGGTCATCGTAAACTATCAGCACATCCATTCCCTGCTCGGTAAAATACTCAGCCATGGTGGTTGCTGCGTAGGGCGTTATAAATCTCAGTCCGGGCGTATCTTCGTCAGACGCGACAACGACAATGGTATTTTTCAGCGCATCGTGGCTGCGCAATGTCTGTATTACTCTGGCCACAGAGGTGCCGCGTTGTCCCACGGCGCAATACACACAAACAACATCTTTGTCTTTCTGATTGATGATGGCGTCGACGGCAACGGAGGTTTTACCCGTTTGGCGGTCACCAACAATGAGTTCTCGCTGACCGCGGCCAATTGGGATCAACCCGTCAATGGCTTTAATGCCCGTTTCCAACGGTACCGCTACCGGGGCGCGCTGGATAATCTCTGGGGCAGGACGTTCTATAGGCCAGCGTGCTATACGCCCTAGTTCCTTACCATTGTCTAAAGGACACCCGGTAGCGTCAATCACACGACCCAGCAGCTCATCACCCACGGGCGTGTCAGCACCGCGTGATGTCCGGGCCACATCGATGCCCGCTGTTATCTGATCGTTATCACCCAGCAGCATGACACCCGCACTGTCCGCTTCAAGATTGATGGCAATACCTAACACACCGCCGGGAAATTCCACCAGTTCTTCCAGCTTTACATCCGGCAGCCCGCTGACATGGGCAATACCGCCTGCCACGTGGGTGACTTTGCCCGTCTCTCGGGCAATGAGCGAGGGAGCAGGACGGTTTAATGCCTTATCCAGCGAAGCCAACGTGTCTTCAATAACACCTTCCAGCACTCTAACTCGCCTCCGTTGAAGGCATATCCAGAGCCGCCATGACGTGATCGTCCAGGTTGTTGCAATAGTCCGCCACATTCCAGCTGAGGCGACGCCCTGCGGCGTTGAGTTCTATTCCGCAGACCAGGGTTGCGGACTCTGTAAAGCGCACTTGTGCACCTGTGCTGACAAACTCGTCAACAGCATCTGAGAGGCGTTGGCGCTCGGCCGAGTCTAAAGGGAACGATGTCGTGATCAGCACAACGTTTTCGTTATCCGCAGATTCTGCGTTTAAGGTTTCACCGGCATCCGCCAGGCGCCTTATGAAGGCATTGGTAATCTGACTTTCCAGGTCCTGGTTGGCCAGATCCTGCAAAGCCTGCCTGGTAATGTGCAGCACCGACGCTGCACTTTCGACCCGTAATTTGTCGAGAAATGCATCGCGCTCATCCTGCACTTGCTGTTGCCAGGCAGCACGACTGGCTGCGACTTCGCGCCGGGCTCTGTCCAGCATCTCCCGCTTCTCCTGTTCTGCTTGTTCCTGGGCCAGACTCAACAGGTCAGCACGGTCGTCCGCCAATTGTTGCGACTGCTCGACAAAACTGAGTTCCCGCCGTGTGGCGGCCTCGGTTTTCTCTTCGGCCTCCCGCAGGCTGGCGGCTATGCGCTCCTCGCGGCGGGCCATCGCGTCAAGCACAGGTTGATACAGCAACCGCTTGAGCAACCACACCAATATAAGAAAATTGACGAGTTGGGCCGAGACTGTGATCCAGTCAATGGTCATGGTTTAGCCGGCCGCAATGGGCGCAACTGCGTTCCAGAACGGATTTGCAAATATGAGAATCATTGTGACCACAAAACAGTAAATGGCAGTAGATTCAATCATCGCGAGGCCGACAAAAAGCGTGCGCGTTATTGTTGCTGATTCGTCCGGTTGCTGTGCGATCGCACTTAATGCCTGTGCAACCGCGCGGGCCTCACCGAGTGCGGGTGCTATGGAGCCAATCGCCATGGTCAGGCCTGCGGCAAAGATAGATGCCAGACTGATGATAGAAACATGATCCATAGTTAGCTCCTGAAATTTACGTAATTCATGGGTGTCTGTGCTTGGAGGTCTCGTTCGCCTCTGAAGGTGAGTGTCCGCTATGAACAGTTGTCGCTGACGCTATATAGACTGTGGCCAGAACGGCAAAGATATAAGCCTGGATCATGCCCGTGAGTAAACCGAGCATCTGCATCAGCACCGGGAACACGTAGGGCGCCAACGTCAGCAGAATGGCAACAATAACGGTGCCGCTCATGATGTTGCCGTACAGGCGTACCGCCAGTGCAACGGTGCGCGATAATTCTCCCATAATATTAAATGGCAGCATAAGCGGGGTGGGCTTAATGTATTTACGTAGATAGGCGGCGGTCCCTCCCAGACCGATGCCAAACAAGGGAACGGCAACAAATACACAGATAGCCAACGCCGTTGTGGTCGATAGAGAGCCAGTCGGCGCAATATATCCCGGCAGAACATTCATCAGATTTGCTGTAGCGATAAAGATGAACAGGGTGCCGATAAACGGTAAGTAGCGCTGGGGCGCTTGATGAGAAATGTCTTCTATCTGATCGCAGATGCCGGTGACCACTACTTCCAGCAGGTTTTGCCAGGTGGACAGGTTGGTGTCGCTGGATAGCCGCCGTGTGATCAGCCACGCACCCACGCTCAACAGCGCCATCACAACCCATGTGTAGACGATGGTGGCGTTTAACCACACTGCCCCCCAATGCCAAACAATCTGGTCCGGGCTGATCGTCATATGCGGCGCTCCACTCTGGCATCACACTGAGCTCCAGCAGGCGTCTGATTGATGTAGATCGACGTAAAAACGCGACGGCTGATTATAAATGTCAGTATTGTCGGAATCACGTACAAACCGCCCAGGCTGTAAGCAAGTACCGTACAAGCACCGACGGTCATAACAATGCGCAACAGCGCACTCAATGCGACAACACGCGCCGGCTGGCGGCTGTTGAGCATAGACACCACCGCCCAACGCAGGTTCATACAGAATAACCAGCCGACCGAGGCACCTGTGATCAGCGCAATACTGAGCGATCCGAAATGCACGGTGTCGAGTAGTATCAGACTATCCACTGAACTGCTCCCGTGTTTCCCAAAACCCACGCACGGTGCTGGCTTCGAGCCGGGCTAACGCGGCACGCGCTCTTTTATCCTGGTCATCCAGCGCCAGGAAGCGTTTTTGCATTTGCGTGCGCAGATCCTGCAGGGTTTCGCTGAGCACGCCATTAATGGTGGAAACCGATACATGCTGGCCGCATTTCACCAGAATGCCCTGATCAATTCCTGCAAAGCGCTCTCTGCCGTCCAGATCCCAGTAGCTGAGTACACCTGGCACCAGGGCGCTGACAAAATCTATATGTCGAGGTTCGATACAGAATGAACCATTCATCGCATCGGCAATTATTTTGCTGACAGGCACATTCAACAATTCCTGCGTAGGCAGCAACACACTAAGCTGCAACTGTGCACGTGAGTCAATCACGCCGCCGCCTCTCTGCTGTCGACCTCATCTATACTGCCGATCATATAAAGAGACCTTTCAGCTACATCATCGAACACGCCTTCGAGAATGCGTTCACACCCTTCAATGGTCGCTTCCAGCGGCACGTAGCGGCCCTGCTGGCCGGTGAACTGCTCGGTGGTTGCAAACGGCTGAGTCAAAAATCGCTCTAACCGGCGCGCTTTTGTCACCGTATCCCTGTCTGAGTGAGACAATTCTTCGAGGCCCAACATGGAAATAATATCTTTTAGTTCTTCGTAATCCGCCAGGGCGCTGCGGACTGCCTGCGCAACCTGATAGTGGCGTTCTCCAACCACGGTGGCATTGAGCATCTTGGAGTACGTATTGAGCGGATCCACCGCAGGGTACAAACCCTGGCTGGCGCGTTTGCGGGACAACACTACTGAAGCGGAAAGATGGGCAAAAATGTGAGTGGCGGAAGGGTCTGTGAGGTCGTCTGCGGGGACATATACCGCCTGCACTGATGTAATGCTGCTGTGACGTGTGCTGCAGATCCGCTCTTCTAAAGCAGCAAGCTCGGTAGCCAGAGTTGGTTGATATCCGACACGCGAGGGCACCTGCCCCATCAACCCGGAAACTTCCATGCCGGACTGTACAAATCGGAATACATTGTCGACCAGCAGCAATACATCGCGTTTGGCGATGTCGCGAAAATACTCCGCCACGGTAAGCGCAGCATGACCTACACGGAAACGAGCGCCGGGCGGCTCATTCATCTGCCCGTAGATGAGAATGGCCTTTTCCAACACGCCAGCATCTTGCATAGCCCGATACATTTCCTCGGCTTCACGCATACGTTCGCCGATACCACAAAAGAGGCTTACACCCGCATAGCGGGCAGCCATGTTGTAGATCATTTCGTTGATTAAGACGGTTTTGCCAACTCCAGCGCCACCGAACATACCGGACTTGCCGCCTTGCTCCAGCGGGGCCAGCAGGTCAATGGCCTTGATGCCTGTTTCGAATACCTCAGAGCCCGTTGTGCGATCGGCCAATGGTGGCGGCGGCCGCAAGATCGGCCAGCATTGATGCGCATGCAGATCTCCCAGACCATCAATGGGTTCACCAAACACATTCAGCATACGCCCGAGGAGCTGTTCGCCAACCGGCATGGTCAGGGGTGCATGGGTATCAGAAACTGCTGCCCCCCGAGCCAGGCCGCGTGTTGTATTCATCGCTATACAACGTACCGTTCTGTTGTCGATATGCGTTTGCACCTCTAACACAACAACAGGGTCACCAACGGTTTGAATACGTCGGTTGCGTGGTGGCAGAGGTGGGTCGAAGCGTACATCCACCACGTTGCCGTGCACGGCGTAAACTCGGCCTGAAGTATCAACGGTAGCAGAGCCCGCATCGTGCATGGCGTTTAAGCTCGACCAGGCTGGTCGTTGGCGCCAGCGGGTTCTCCTGTTTCCTGCGCCTCAGATTCCTCATCAGTTGTAGCGCGCCGATTGTTGTGATGCTTGACGTGACCGCGCCGCATATGCGCATAGTCCTGCAATTGACGGCGCGCTGCATTGAACGAATCTCGAAGGGTAACGTATATATCTTCGTGGGCATGTTCATCACCCGCATCACGGGTTACAACGATCTGATCACCCGGGACTTCTAGTTCAATGCGTATACGGTAAAGATTGCCATGGTGATGCCGTTTATGGGATGACTCCACCAGCACCCGACAGCTTGTAATCTTGTCGAAAAATTTATCCAGTTTCCCCGCTTTTTCGCGTATCACGGATTCGACCGCATCCGATTGAGGTATATCCCGCCACGTGATTTGTATGGGTAAAATCAATCTTCCCCCTTGCCTGAAGCATTTATGTACCGCTTGAGTATGCGATACGGCGGAGCGGAAGAAATAACGGGATATACGTAGTCTACCAAGGATGTGGGCAAATCAACTCCTGAGCACAAACGACTCTATCGCCAGAAGCCAGCAGCTAGCTGCTAGCTGCTACGCTTCCTCCAACCCTCGGCTTGATCAACCAAATTCCACTCAACACTTTTACGCGTCGTCGTTACCCCAGAACTTCCACCAGGGTTTCTTGCCTTTGGTTTGCTCACCTGACGCCTGATACTGCTCTTTGATTTCTTTGCGCTCTTCATTACGTTCACGCATCTGCTTGGCGGTGTCCGAAGCATTAGCGCCAGCTTGCTCTTCACGAACTCTGCTGCGTTCTTCGGCTCGCTTCATATCGCCTTCACCGTCCTCGACCCTTTTCTGTGCCTGCTTTTCCGCGCGCTCCTGGTTACTTTTCGTTTTATCTGCATACTCTCGCTTCTGCGATTCAACCTGTTCCATTTTTTTCGTCGGGTATCCCTTACCCTGGCCATTCGGCATGTCCTTGCCACCCGAACTGGAACCTGGCCCCGCAGCCGCAGCAGCAGTTGCGATCAGACTAAGTAGTACGGCGGCAATTAGTGTCTTTATTTTCATCCTTTAATCTCCTGTATAAAAAACCATCTTCACAAAACAACAGAAGCGGCTCCATTCGTGAAATTACGGATCTGTTCACGGAAAGCACGCAAACCGGGCATCATTAACCAAAAGGGTACGAATCGCGACCAGGTTGCAGAAGGGCCTTTACAGCATACCCTGAGGATCAGGGAACCTTTCCAGCTGTACTTAAACTTCTATGCGCACTCTCCTGACAGATCGCTGCCAACATTGGGCCTCTAACCCGTCTAAATTATCCGTGTTTGAGCGCTATTTTAAGCGATTCAGCCTGTTGTTCAGTTATAGGCTCGAATTTACCCAGCGTACAACCCACGCCGTCAAACCAGTACCATGGCCATCTGCGAAAACGCGGGTAGTAGAAAAAATCGACCACCTCGAAATGATCCAAATCGCATATCTGACCCATTCCGGTTCGGCTCACGAATTTGAGTGCATGGCCGGTGCGTAACCCCGGACAGTTGCCTCTTAACTGATTTAGCCAGAGCTGATCTTTGCGGCCGCTGAAGATTATCCGTCGATCATCAAGGATCTCGAAATTTCTATATTCATGTGAATGCAGACAGCGTTTGGTTTCACCATAGTCGGATGTCTCGGACAATATCCGTGCTATTTCCTGGTTTTTTTCTTCACGTACGGTTTCCATTTCCGGATTGGCCGCACAAGCGAATAACAGCAAAAGAGACACTAATGGGCCGGCAACTGAGCGGAGGAAGTACATCTCAAGTCCTCATTAACTTTCGCCGCCAACCTACCAAAGAGTTTGTTTTCCTGGGATTGGGGAATATGCGTAGGGCTCCGGTGAGCGGCACTTATCGAGCCTTAAACAGAATCTGCCAGTATGGGTAAGGGGAATCCCACAGTGAATTAGCACAAGAGTTGCGTAAGCATTACGACTGGTAGTTTGCGGACACAAAAAAATGATCAGTCTCAATCCAGATATCGTGCGCTTCATCATCAATACCCCCAGTTATGCGGAACTGGTCAGTACCATTTCGGACCTTGAACCCGCACAACAAGCCTGTCTGGTTGCGCTCAAGTGGTTAGCCTTCAGGAAGGACTTGTGCTGCACATATATAAGTAAGCCACGTAACCCGATACTGGCGGAGCCAATGTTTTCTGGTCAGCGAGCGTTGTCATGAAAGCCATGCAGCTCAGACAAATCAGTGAAATCACGGCAAACAGTGAACCCCTGCAGCTGGTGGAAGTATCTGTCCCGGAGCCGCAACCTCACGAGATCTTACTTCGGGTTCACGCTTGTGGCGTCTGCCATACTGAACTGGACGAAATTGAAGGGCGCCTGCCACCGCCGGAGTTGCCTGTTATTCCTGGCCACCAGGTCATCGGAGAAGTGGCGGAATGTGGCGCGCAGGCAACAACTTATGCGTTGGGAGATCGTGTTGGCGTCGGCTGGATTCATCAATCCGACGGCACGGAATACGAAAATCTAGCTGAAACATTTGTTGCCACAGGCTGCGACACTAACGGCGGATATGCACAGTTCATGACAGTACCCGAGCATTATGCGGTACCTATCCCTGAGGTGTATGGTGATGCGCAAGCTGCGCCTCTGCTATGTGCCGGTGCTATCGGTTATCGTGCGCTGCGCCTGACAGGTGTGCAGAACGGTCAAGCGCTTGGGCTGAGCGGCTTTGGTGCTTCCGCTCACATTGTTCTGCAACTGGTAAAATACACCCTACCCGATTCACCTGTATTTGTTTTTGCCCGAAACGATGCAACACGAGGTTTTGCCAGGGAAATGGGTGCCAGTTGGACGGGAGCACACAACGATACGCCACCTATGCCGATGCAGGCAGTCATCGATACAACACCGGCGTGGCTGCCGGTTTTGCAGGCGCTGCAGAATCTTGCCCCAGGCGGACGCCTGGTAATCAATGCTATTCGCAAAGAAACCTCCGATCAGTCGACCCTACAACAGTTGTCTTATGCCAGACATCTGTGGATGGAGCGAGAAATTAAATCGGTTGCAAACATTACACGTGCCGACATAGCTGAATTTTTACCTCTGGCCGCGGCAGCGAATATACGTCCGGAGGTCGAATGCTACCCGCTGGAACAGGCGAATGAAGCACTCCGGGCGTTGAAATTCCACCCTACTCTGGGTGCAAAGGTACTGCGCTGTGAAATGGACAGGTAAAAACAGCGACGCTCATTCCGAGCCATCCCCTCCAAGATTGATACTCTTATGACAGCCGCAGAATAGTTCTGGCATTTTCCAAACCAGTGGGCCACAGTGTAGACGGGAGAGATTGAGATCTAGGAGCGCCGCACAGCGGCACCTTGTGATTTTTTTTGTTGCGCTGGTCCTTACGTGCGCAACCTGTAGTTCATAATCTGCCACCCTGTGTGGCGCATTGTTGTACCTTCCTTTCATCTTCTTTCACTGGACGTATCGATTCAGAACTCGCCTATGCAAGGAAAATACAATGCAAACAATCAAAACCTCAAGGCACGTGACAAAGCTGTTGGCTCTGCCTTTACTAATCATGACCTCATTTGCAGTACACGCTGCTGAAATGCCACCGGCACCAGGTGTGCTGGATAGTTATCAGTGCGTCTTTAAACCTGGCAAAGACATGCAAGACCTCATGGCAGCCCGCGATTTTTATGTAAAACAGGCAGCCAAAGCTGACTATACGACACCGCCAGCGTATATATGGCAATTAGCTAAAGGTGATGCACCCGTCGACATCGTATGGTTTGACCTGCATGCAAACCTGGCGGCATTTGCTGCGTCCGCGGATGCAGCGGCAGAATCAGCAGAAATGACAACCGCCAATGAACGCTTCGAAAGCGTCATTACCTGTCAATCAGGACTCGGCACCGTGCAGACTATCCAACAGCGCAGCGAGGTTGGTGACGGAACTGCTTTCATTTCGTCTTCAGCATGCATGTTGAATCATGGACAATCGCAACAGGATGTTTCTGACCTGGTCATGCATATTGCCGGCGTCGCAGAGCAAATGGGTGACAAAGCTCCCAACGCAAGCTATCTCGGAACGCCAATCACATCAGGTCCGAATACGCCTGATTTTTACTTATTCAGCGCAAATGAAAGTGTGACTGCATGGAGTGAATTTGTAACAGAGTTGAGAACCACTCCCGCGGGCCAGATGCTCGGCCGTCACTTCAACAAAGTATTCGACTGCAGCAATTCCATGTGGACAGGCCAATGGGCTATTAACCCAGAAAGCTAAAACTTATATCCAACCTTTGTAACTGAAAGAATAAAAATATCGCTAAGCCTTCCAGGCTTAGTGGTATTTTTGCAGAACGGCAGGCATGAAACCAATCGGTTGAATCGCGCTATGCCGCATCAAGAATAGACCCCCACCGTGATGCCCATTCATCGAGTAGAGTGTCCCGAAGCGGGCCAACATTTGCGCCCTGTCGCACCATAGACAGATAAAACAACCAGCCACCGAACACGCTGATAACAAGCGAGGCCACCTGCTTTTCCGACAATCCTTTTGCCACCGCTTTCTCACTTACCCATGCCGCCAATGAAATCATCATATCTGCGTTGATCTCTTCCTGCAGTTCCTCTCCGAAATCAAGCAGACGAATTTCTTCAATCAACCGGGCATACGGTTTCTGCCGCTCCATTGCTTCCTCATATTTCAGCGCGACGGCAATCAGCTCAGCTCTAGTGTCACCATAGTCTGCCAGTCGTTCAAGACCAAAATCTTCAGGCGTTTCAGAGACATAGAATTTCGCCGCCTCAATAAGTAAAGCCTGTTTGCTCTCAAAATGCCGGTAAAACGCACCGGCTCGAGGCACTAGTCCAGCTTCTGTTTCGATATTTGCAATCGAGGTTTTCTGATAGCCCTGCGCCACAAATAATTTTAGCGCGGCCTGCATGATACGTTCTTTTGTGTTGACTCTTGACATATAACGATGTTATTTATTTTTATAACGGCGTTATTTTAACCCGAAACAAAAAAGCATGTCTATTATGTTAGAAGCAACCAAAGCCGAATTCCGCCCCAGTTTCGAACGCACAGGTCCTGGCCCTTTTATCGACATCCTGATTGTCTTTACCGTGATGGTGTCTGCCTACGTCATTGAGGGTTTTGCTGCCTCTCAAGGGTGGATTTCTGTTGGCGCGGGTGCTCGCGGGGTGTCAGGTGTTGTCTGTGCTGCCCTCGCCGCGATAGTTGTCGTTTTACTTCGAGGAAAAACCCTGGCAGACCTGGGTTTCAAAAAACCGAGGCGCTGGCGACTGGTTCCGATACAGGTCCTGGTCGTCCTTTTCGTTTTTGTAGCCGCGCAATACCTGGTGCCGCTCTTACTGTCAGCGTTTTTTGCTGTGCCGGAACCGGACTTCTCCCGTTACGAAGGCATCTCCGGCAACCTCGGTGGTGCCATTGCCATGGCCCTGATACTGCCGCTGACGGCTTCGATTCCGGAAGAGATTATTTACAGAGGATTTTTGATCGGCCGGCTATCGAATATTTTCGGTCACGATGGTGGCGGCGCGGTGATAAGTGTTCTGGTTCAAGCGCTGATATTCGGCGCGGTTCACTTCCAGTGGGGTGTCGGCGGCATGATCCTTGCCCTTGTCATGGGACTGGTCTGGGGTACCGCTTACCTGCTTTGCGATCGAAATTTATGGGTGGTCATTCTGGCTCATTCGGCAGGACACATCATGCTTGTAGTTGGGCTTTATTTAAGTTGAGCCCAGGGCTGCCGGCAAAGGCAACCACCAGCCGGGAGCTAGGCGGAGGGAGCGCGACGTGCGATGTTCGCGGCTTTTAACTTTTTTGATGCCAGCGAACACCGCCATATTGCTTAGTTCTAATGTCGAATCTTTTGGGTACCTTTAGGCCATTTATCGCGGAACAGATCCGAGTTGAGCTTCAAGTTTTTAGCCATGCCACTGTAGTCAATTGTTAGGGTTTCGCCATTTGTCATATGTGAAATGGTTTGACGTACAGGCATCCAACTCGCCTGGTCCACCCAGATCTGTACGCGTGCAACTCTCTGGCGCTCGCGATCGTCTTTAGGGGTCAGCTCGAAGCCGACAACTCGACGGCTTGAGATCTGATCTTCCCCAAGCAGCGTGACCAGGTAGTCGTCTTTGAGATCTTTACCGGTGATGGTAAAGCCAAGCCGAGCGTAAGGTGCAAGGCGATCTTTGTGTTTGGAGATCGGGTATCGGTCGAGCAGTGCGCGTGTTGGGTTGTACTCCTGAATCTCGCTGCGTGTCACCAGAACAATCTTTTCCTCGGGCGAGCGCTCTGAAAACCTGATCTCTCCTTCGGAATTCATGTAAACCCGCCCGCTCAGCTCGCGGTTGCTCGACTCATCGTCTGAAGACCAACGCGCTTCAAAATCCGCGAAAGCGGAATCAAAATCGTCACCCTGCCGTTCTAATTGTTTGATCGCGGAGTCCAGGGTCCATCCGAGTTCGTTAGTTGCAGCCGTGGCGGCAACCGAGAAGGTTAATGTGAGAAGTAGTAGTGTGAAACCAAAACGCATGTTCGTCTCCAGACTGGTGTGATAAGGGTGTCATTGGCATGACTTTGGCCGGTCTTAATTTAAAGGTGTTCCCGGGGCAATGCCTATTAGTTTTAATATCAAGGACATCCATAACAACGTATCGGCGGTGCGCTATCCCAGCCTGCTGACTTATACGGTGGCAGGCCAGTAGCTGACCAGAAATGTAAATAAGAATCATTTGCATAAACGTGCGGGAACTGTCAGAGTTCCGCAGTTGTACGCAACCAGCATCTTCAATGACCTTATCTCTGGCAGAACTCGACACGGGCACAGTGATCCGTATTACCGGCTTTACTGAAGATTCTGCCTATAGTGCCCAGTTACAGCGTCTGGGGATGGTGCCCGGTACCATAGCAACCTTGTTACGGACCGCTCCGCTGGGCGACCCTGTTGAGCTGCGTATCCGCGGTTATTCCCTGGCGCTACGACCCAGCGAGACAACTTCCCTGCAGTTTGAGGTGGTGTCCGAATGACGAAAATTGCTTTAATCGGCAATCCTAACAGCGGCAAAACGACCCTCTTCAACGCCCTCACCGGTGCGCGCCAGCGCGTAGGGAACTGGCCCGGTGTCACCGTAGAGCGAAAGAGTGGCAACTACGCCTCTGCTCGCGGTGATATTGAGCTGGTGGACCTGCCTGGCACCTACAGCATTAATCCCATCGGTGGCGGCCTGGACGAAAAGATCGCACGGGACTTTCTGACCAGCGGTGAAGCGGATATGGTCGTCAACATCATTGATGGCTCCAGTCTCAGCCGTAGCCTGTACCTGACCAGCGAGCTGCATGAGCTGCAGGTCCCCACGGTGGTTGTGATCAACATGCTGGATGTTGCTCGCTCCCAAGGCACACAGATCGATATCGAGGTTCTGCAGGAAGCCCTTGGTTGCCCGGTCATACCACTGATCGCCACTAAGCGAGAAGGTCTGGACGGCCTGGATAACGCCCTACAGCATGCCCATCCGATCAAAGCTTTTGCTGAAGGTGACGACATAGCCCGTTACGCTCAAATCGACGCACTTGTGAACGCGAGCACCCGCCATGACACATCAATCCAAACCGGCTGGACGCAAGCCATCGATCAGGTGGTCCTCAACCGCTTTGCCGCCTTTCCAATTTTTCTCGGCGTGATGTATCTGATGTTCCTGATTTCGATCAACATCGGTTCCGCATTCATAGACTTTTTCGATCTCGTCGGCAGCGTCCTGTTTGTCGAGGGTCCGCGCCAGCTTCTGGAATGGCTAGGCTTACCCGCCTGGAGCATTGTTTTTCTCGCCGACGGGGTGGGAGGTGGTGTGCAGCTCGTCGGCACATTCATTCCTGTTATCGGCGCGTTATTCCTCGTGCTCGCATTTCTGGAAGACTCAGGCTACATGGCCCGCGTAGCGTTCATCGTTGACCGTCTACTTCGCAGTCTTGGTTTGCCCGGCAAATCGTTTGTGCCGCTTATTGTGGGGTTCGGCTGCAACGTACCCGCGGTTATGGCTACCCGAGCGCTGGATTCTCAACCAGACCGGATTCTGACCACTTTAATGGCCCCTTACATGAGTTGTGGTGCCCGCCTGACAGTTTACGCGCTGTTTGCAGCCGCGTTCTTTCCATCTAACGGCCAGAATATTGTGTTTGCTCTGTATCTGATTGGCATCGTGGTAGCGATCCTGTCCGCCCTGGTGGTACGCAAACATCTGCTGCCGGAGCAACGCAGCGAATTTGTTCTCGAACTGCCTGCTTATCATCTACCGGTAATGCGCAACATCCTGCTACAGACCTGGCAGCGGCTTAAAGGTTTTGTGCTGCGCGCGGGCAAGGCTATCGTAATTGTGGTAATTGCCCTCAACGTCTTCAACTCAATTGGGACCGACGGCAGTGTCGGCAACCAGGATTCGGAGAATTCCGTCCTGTCCGCCATCGGCAAATCAATCACACCTTTATTCAAACCCATGGGAATCGAAGCCGATAACTGGCCTGCAACGGTGGGTATTTTTACAGGTATTTTCGCCAAAGAAGTGGTTGTTGGCACGCTCGATGCGCTGTACGCGCCTTCTATTCAGGCTTCACAAAGCAGCCTCACCGAGATGTTGAGCGATGCAGTGGCAAGCGTGCCTGCCAATCTTGCTGACATCGCAGGCCAGCTCAGCGACCCCCTGGGCCTGGATCTGGGTAATCTCGAAGACACCGCCGAACAAGCTCGGAACCAGGCAGTGCAGATCAACACCATTGGTGCTATGCAGAGCCTGTTTAATGGTCAACTGGGTGCATTTGCCTATCTTTTGTTTATTCTGCTGTATATGCCCTGCGTTGCGACCATTGGCGTAATTTATAAAGAACTGGGCACATTCTGGGCAAGCTTCTCCGTCGCATGGTCATTTGTGGTGGCTTATGGTGCTGCCGTGATTGTGTATCAGATCGGCACTTTCCCAGACAACCCTGCCAGCGCTACCCTCTGGCTGATCGGCGTCAGCCTGACCGCTACGGCATTTTTTGCCGGCCTCATCATCTGGGGAAAACGCAGGCCAGATGCTAATCTCATACCACTACGGGTGCTTGAAGACTAATTTCAGCACCTTGAGACAAACTTTTTCATAGTTTGTCACGACATTCTCCTCAAGGCAGGCACAAGAATAATTAAATGCTAGGTCCGGTGACTGATGAAGTGTTGGTAACACGCGCTGTGGCGGGGTCTAACAGCGCGTGGAATAAACTGATAAAGAGGTATGAAAAACGCGTGTACAACTACGCTTTAAGAATGGTGAGCCACCCCGATGACGCTTTTGACCTGATGCAGGAAGTGTTTGTCGGCGTACATCGCAACCTGGGCAGCTTCCGCGGTGATGCACCCTTCCCTGCCTGGCTTTTCCGCATCGCCAGTTTTCGTTGCACTGACTATCTGCGGCGACGCAAATTCCATGACGAATTTGATGAAGAAAGAGGATTCCTCAACGCCGAGGCGGGCCCGGAAGAACAAACCTTCACCACCCATGCAAACCAGAAAATAAGTGCAGCGCTGGGCACCCTGCCAGACGAACAGCGCCAGGTTGTAGAACTCAAATTCTTCCAACACTTCACCTTTGAAGATATCGCAGGCCAGCTTGGTATTTCACCCAATACCGCCAAAACCAGGCTTTACAGTGCGCTGCGAAAACTAAAACAACACGAGGAACTGCGAGATGCTCTGTGAACACGCAAATCCGCTGCTGATCGATTACGCACAAAAATCGTTAAACGATTCGCTGTCAGTTGAAATTGAAACTCACCTGGAAAGCTGCGCCGATTGCCAGTCTGACCTGGCCGCCATCAACATGCTGTCGAACATGGCGGAAAACTGGCACGACGAAACTGTACCGGCATGGCAGCCAGTCCCGGTGGCCAATAACCATAACTGGCTGGACAATTTCCGTTTGTGGTTTCCCACAGCGGCCAGTACCGCTGCACTGGCGGTCGCCACCATGATTTTTGTGCAGATGCCTGAGAGCAGCGGCGTGCTCCCAGCTTCCAGCCAGCCTCTGAGCAACTACCAGGAATTGCCTGCTCTGCCTCAAGCCACGCAGGCGGCCATGGTAGAAAGCGTCATGGAGGGCAGTCGCGAGCAGCGCCAGGAAGAACTGCAGGTGCTGTTGCAGTACCTGAAAGCTGAAATGGACCGTCGCACGATAGAGACCGAAGACTCTCTGCGTTTTGTGATCACCAACCAGTTGCAGGGTCAGCAGGAGTTAGACGAACTGTACCAACAGGTCAAAGACCTGGTGAATACCGCTGACCTCAACCCGGCAGCCACGCCAGACGCCGGCAGTGATACTCAAGGACAAGGAGTGCATACACCATGAAGATTGCACGTTGTCTGCTTGCCTGCTTCATCTTAACTCTGACGACCGTCGCCACCGCGCGCGAGATTGATAATCTGGCTGAGATCACTCGAGAGGCCAGAATTGTGGCCGACGTGATGAAATCAGCACTGCGCAATGAGCTGAGCAACGGGATTCGCGTCACCAGTGTCACGGCTGAATATCTGGCCAAACAGGGCGTGCTGGTCTCTGTCCGGCTGAACGCACCGTGGCTGACCATCAACAACGGTGATGCAGCCATTGCCATCAACGGTCAGATCAATCTTGAAGAAATACCTTCCATGGTGGAAAACATTCTGTCTGATCTACAGATCGATTTATCACCGTACGAACCTGAGTCTCTGGAAGCGCTGCGCGAACTGCGCGCTGAACAGCGGGATCTACGCCTGGAACAGCGTGATATCCGAGCCCAGCTTCGCACCCTGCGGCGTGAACTGGTGCGTGCAGACTCAAGTGACGAACGGCAGAAGGTGCAACGGCAGATTGAAAACCTGGAGCGCGAATTGGTTGCAGTAGACGCACAATACGACGCCCTGGCCAAGGATATCGATATTCAATACAAATCTCTGCGCGATTATCGCGATCGCGTCGACACACCCGACTCGCCGAATCCGCCCGCAACTCAAAGTATCGATATTGACACCTTGGTTGCACGCACAGTTTGTGATTACGGTGCTACCTTAAAAAGCTTGGGTTCTGAAGACTACCTGACCGTCGCACTACGCCGCGAAAACAGCACACGCTATTTTGCTTTCAAAATGGATTATGTGGACAGCTGCGGCCGCGGTGATATGCGTGCTGAACGCCTGCAGGAAAGGGCATATACCTATGACGGCTGAATGCCGCGTTAGTCGCAGGCAGAGTGTCGGTTGGGTTCAGTCGCTCTGCGAATCAACAAGATCGCGATAAGCGCGCATGTGCCGCAGCGCGCTGACTTCATCTCCCTGCAGCTCGCGAATACGCGCGAGATTATAGTGGGCATCTGGAATGGAAGGCGCCTGCTCATAGAAATCGGCCGCTTTGCTGGTTTCATCCAGCTCATCAAAAACAGTTCCGAGATTATAAAACGCCAGCTGATGGCCCGGTCGCGCAGTTAGTGCCAGCTCATAATGACGCTTGGCGTGCTTCAGATCCCCACGAAGTTGGTACAACCGTCCTAGATTAACGTGGGCATCCGCATTTTTAGGGTCAAGTCGAATCGACTGCTTGTATGCATCCGGCGCCTTGTCCGCGTCCACTTCTTCAAGATCGAGACCCAGGTTATACCATTCGTCTGTATCCAGATCCTCTGCAGCTATCGCTGCCTGAACATGCTGTTCCGCAATATCGGCAACAGTACCTGCTATCTCGTCACGGCTGAAATCAAAATTGATCTGCCCCGTCTCAACTTCCCAGACATGTTGATCATCGCGCGCCATAACGGTAGTGCCATCCGCATAGATGCGCACAGCACTGAGAGACTTTTCCTGTTCAATTTCTTTTTTCAGCTTAACCAGCGCCCGGTAAGCTTTGCGCGTCGTCACCGAAGCATTCATCAAACCTTTGGCGGTTCGGAGCAACACCACATCCTGAAAAGAGAAACGATACTCACCGCGCGGACCGCGGCCAGGCTGCACCAGGGAACGGCGCACGTAATGACGCACCTGGTCGGTATTCAGACCTATGAGTTCAGCAACTTCTTTGGTTCTGTAGCCACTCATCAGACCGAAATTTCCCCTACGCAAAACGTGACGCAGATTTTGCCTGTGTTGCGCTCGCCTTGCCACAGGTAAAGGCCTTTGATTGAAAATAAAAGGCCTTTGATTTGCAAAATTTACGCAATAAAAAAATCGACAACGTTTTCTATCAAGGCTGCGCCGATCCAGGTCAACGGCACAATCACCAGATATAGACTGAATCGAGCCAGCACGCTGATATCCAGTGGCCATTCAGCAACCGAAGCCACTTCACGGCGAAACGTCAGCAGCGTAGCTAGACCTGCCACATCCTGCAAAGGATTGGAAGAAAGCTGATTAATCTTCTGCTGAACTACAGAGAGCTGCTCCTGCTTTGCAACCTTCAGACGCTTATGTAAGGGCCAAACCGGCGCAACAAACAAGTACACTAACGCAACTGTAGTAGGCACTAATCCAGGAATGGTGGTCCAGACGCTGGTGTCATCACCCAGCCACATAATGGAAAAAAGTGACTGCGCGCCGATGACCAGAAGTGTTGAGCTCACGGCCATGCGCCCGAATGGGATCAGCGCAGCACTATTAAGAACATCAACATCTACCTTTTCAGCCAGTTTCCTGAACATCCGCGCATTATCGACCAACGCATGCACCGTACAGGTTACCGTTACCCACACCAGCCAGGGCCCAAAAGTAGCAACAAAACTTGGGTAATTACGGTAGAAGCCGTTAACCATAATGCGGATCTCGCCGGTTAATAACCAACTTTGAGAAAACCACAACACTGAAGCGGCGGTTAAATTGACTAAAACCCAGGACCAAGAGCGATGACTGACACGCACGCTCAACGCTGCTGATTCCTCCGCTGATACCAAACCGTTCTGGTGCAACTCTGTGAGCGCCGCCTGGCTGCGCTCGGTGACAAAGTGAAAAACTGGGATGATATAGGCCACCATACAGACGAAAAACAGGGCGATCGGCCAACCCAAAAAAGGATAATCGCCAGACAATAGACCAGCCGATTCCACAAAAATCGTCATAAAGACAAACAATCCAAGAAAAGTGAACCAGCGGCCCAATCTCACATCGGGCACCAGGCGCAAAATCCAAAGACGACTCAAGCCCTTTTTCTTATCCATTAATCGAACGCCGTGAAACGCGAAGGGTCAGCGCGAAAGGCGTACGCTGCTTCTATGTCCGCTGCAATCACCCGACCTGTGGATAACTCAGGCAGTTGCCGAGGATCAAAATAGTCAGCACCCAGACACTCGTGACCTGCCTGAGGCAAAGTATCGTCAATGCGCTCACAGAGAAAAAAGAATTTATAGAAATCGCGAACATCTGGTTTATAGCGATGCTTGGCTTTGTGTTTCACCGCGTAAAGCGCACGCGCTTTGACGGTGAGATTAGCTTCTTCAGCAATTTCTTTTTCGATGTTCTGAGCTGCCGACAGGCCAACGTCTGCGTACCCACCGGGTAGCGTCCAGCGCTGGTCTGTTTTTTCCTGCACCAGGAGAATCTCGTCTCCGCGGAAAACCGCACCACGCACGTCAATCAAAGGTGTAGCGTAGCTCCCGGCGAAATCAGCATGCATATTCATGATCTGCTGCAGCGGTACCTGACCCAGGCTGGCCAACATGTTCTGAGCGATCTGCGCAACCTCACGATAGCGCTCGTTGTCATGCTCAGATACATCAAAGTGCAGGCCAGTTGACGCCAGCGCCTGCAATCGTTTGGCCCACGCCAACCATTGATCTTCCATTGTGCTTCGGCCTTCACTATGAAGCTCGCATGGTACATCAATCCCTGCTTGCCGCGAGTTGTCGAAAGGTCATACCCTAGAACTTATCAACACAGTGACACTTCTAGAGGGAATCACATGCCGGACATGAAACTGGGACTAGCACTCGGCTACTGGGGCTCACAGCCGCCCACCAACCATATACAACTGGCGCAGGAGGCTGAACGCCTGGGTTACGATTCTGTATGGACAGCCGAGGCATATGGTTCTGATGCTTTGAGCCCCCTGGCCTGGATTGGCGCCAACACCAGCACTATTCGTCTGGGCACCGGGGTGATTCAGCTGTCCGCGCGCACCCCAACCGCAACCGCGATGGCCGCCATGACCATGGACCATCTGTCTAATGGCCGTATGATCATCGGCCTGGGTGTGTCCGGACCCCAGGTGGTCGAGGGTTGGTACGGTGGCCCGTTTGCCAAACCCCTGGCACGAACCAGGGAATACATCAGTATCATGCGTAAAGTCATCGCACGGGAAGAGCCTGTCGCCAACCCGGGCGAGCACTATCCGCTGCCTTACGAAGGCGAGGGATCCTGGGGATTAGGCAAACCTCTGAAGTCGATTCTGCACCCGCTACGCAAAGAAATTCCCATTTTCATGGGCGCGGAAGGCCCCAAAAACGTAGCGCTGGCGGCAGAAATTGCAGATGGCTGGTTGCCCCTTTACTACTCACCGTTCCGTCAGGAGGTCTACGCGCCTTCACTGTCTAACGCCAAAGCAGATTTTGAAATCACTCAGGGTGTTGTGGTGAACATTACCGACGATGTTGAGGCCGGCCTGCAGCCGGTTAAACATATGCTGGCACTGTATGTAGGCGGCATGGGGGCCAAAGACCGCAATTTTCACAAAGAACTGGTCAGTCGCATGGGTTTTGAGGCTGAAGCGCAGAAAGTTCAGGATCTGTTTATGGCGGGTAAAAAAGACGAAGCCGCGCAGGCCATTCCTGACGCCCTGGCAGACGAGATCTCCCTGGTGGGGCCGGTAGATAAGATCAAAGATCGCCTGCAAGCCTGGGACGAAACGCCAGTAACTTCATTGACGGTATCCGCGCGCAGCTCAGCTCAGCTGCAGACGCTGGCAGATCTCATGCTCGACCGTTAAGTATCAGGGTTCCGCATCCATTTGCGTTTCTGCTGCAGGCGCCTCGCTCGAAGACGAACGACGTTTGGGCTGTAGCGTATCTTTGAGCAACGCCACCTGCTCTTTGCTAACGCTTTCAAAGCCAGGAATAGAACAGCGCACGCCGGGAGAAATACCTCCTAACCCACTGTCATAAGCGGCGCGAATGCTGTCCAAAACGCACAACTGGCTGCCGCTACCAGGCTCGTAAATCACGGGTCTGCCTCGACGCAATCCAGGACACCGACGATCGAAACGCACGAGATAATACTCTTCGCGCGCTACACGCAGCACTAAGTGTTGCTCGTCGATGACCTGCATGTCACGGATGCGTGTGGTATTGATACAGCGCGGCGACTTAACATAGTCATCCTGGGTTGGATCGCGGTTGAGAATTTCTTCCACCGAGAGCGCTTTTTCTTCTGCAGTTTGTTGCTGCCTGTCGACCCCAGCGCTGTTACATCCAGCCATTGCAACCATGATCAAAAGGAAGAAATAGAAACCTTTCATGATGAGTTAGCCTCCGCAAGTGATGCTTTCAGCTGGGCTACCTGCTCCAGACTGATCGATTCAAACTGACCCAACAGGCAGTTGGCTACGGGGCCTTCACCGCGCACGGCGCCTCTGCTTGTTGCCGTAATACGGTCGTTGGCACAAATCTGACTTCCGAATCGGGAAATGTTGAGTACCATATTCTTACGCAAACCCGCACATCGTGTTTTGAGTCGATTTAGCCAGCGGTGATCAAGTCGGCCAATAAACAGCAGATGCTCGTTATCAAGGATCTCAAACTGTTTTACGTCTCGCGCGTAGACACAATTGGTCGGCTCCGAGTCCGCCCAGCTATCTGCTGAGACAGATACAAGGAGCAATACAAGCATTGGAAATGTCATTCTCAAGGGTTTCTCCTTACTAACAATAGTGACCCTGACAGATCGATTATACAGGTTACAGATCCGACAGTCGTTTCAGCGTCTCGCCACAATCGGCGTCCACCTTCAGCGTCAGCAATTCATCAGCGCGGGTTTTACCGCGATTCAGTGCAGCAATTGGCAGCCCCAACTCCGCGGCACGGCGGACAAAACGAAAGCTTGAGTAGACCATCAACGAACTGCCAATCACCAGCACACTATCTGCCTGATCAAGTTGGGTAAATGCCTGCGCAACTCTGTCCTTCGGCACTGAATCACCAAAAAACACAACATCGGGCTTCAAAATACCGCCACACTGCTGACACTCAGGCACCTTAATCGCAGAAAAATCAGTACACGCCAGATCAGCATCACCATCCGGCGCCATGCCAGTCGTGTCATGAATGGCCGGCGCATTGTGCATATCCAACCATTGTTGGACAACATCGCGGCTAAGCGTTTCTCCACAGGACATACACACAACCTGATCTAGGCGACCGTGCAGATCAATGACCTGCTGATGGCCGGCGCGCTGGTGCAAACCATCCACGTTCTGCGTGATTAATCCACACAAACGACCCTGTGATTCCCATCGCGCTAACACCTGATGGGCGACATTAGGCATAGCCCGCTTGAACTCCGGATAGCCTACCTGACTGCGGGCCCAGTAGCGTTGCCGCCACGACAGCGTTTGCATGAACGCCTGGTGTTGTACCGGTTGTGCCCGCTTCCACGCGCCCTGTTCATCGCGATAGTCACCAATGCCCGACGCAGTGCTGCAACCTGCGCCGGTGATAACAAGGATTCGGTCACTGTGTTGTAGAAATTTTTCAATCGTCATGGCCTTATATTGCCTGACTGAGGGTTCACCAGCATGTGAAAAGGACCAAATTATCTTTTCAATGTGTACAATGTGCGCATGGCAATCAACTGGCAAACCTACCAGGCAGATAACGTCTGGGACGAACTCATTGCACCCAACGGGCGAGCCCGCAAAGGTGGTGCAGCCTTAAAAACCGCGCTGGGTAAACTGGACGACAGCGAATTGTTGGAACGTCGCCACGCGGCAGAACTGGCAATACGCTCGATGGGTATCACATTTACGGTGTACTCTGGGGAAGGCAGCGACACGATAGACCGGGAATGGCCTTTTGACATTATCCCAAGGCTTGTCATGAAGACAGAGTGGGATGAAGTAACAAAGGGGCTCATACAACGCGTCAAAGCTCTGAATCTGTTCATCGACGATATCTACCACAAACAGCAAATCCTCAAAGACGGCGTGTTGCCGAGGCAATACATCGACAAATCAAAAGACTTCCGCCCTGAGTGTATGGGTATCTCACCACCACATGGCATGTGGGCACATATTTGTGGCAGCGACCTGGTGCGCGGGGGTGACGGCACCATGTACGTGCTGGAAGACAACTTGCGGGTGCCGTCCGGCGTGTCTTATATGCTCGAAAATCGGGAAGTCATGAAACGTGTGTTCCCGGAACTGTTTTCCGACTACCTTATTCATCCGGTAGACGACTACACAACAGAATTAGCCAAATGCCTGCGCTCACTCAACCCTAACAGTACACGTTCTCCGCAGCTGGCTGTACTGACACCCGGCATCTATAACTCAGCGTATTTTGAACATGCTTATCTCGCCAACGCGATGGCCGCGGAACTGGTTGAAGGTCGCGACCTGGAAGTGGGTAAAGACGACTACCTGTACATGCGGACCATCCAGGGCCTGGTGCGGGTGGATGTACTGTATCGCCGCATTGATGATTCGTTCCTGGATCCGGAAGTGTTCAACCCCGAATCCGCCCTTGGTGTACCAGGCATTATGCGCGCATGGCGCGCCGGAAAAGTGGCACTTGCCAATGCACCTGGCTGTGGCGTCGCGGACGACAAAGTCATCTACACCTACGTGCCGGATATCATCGAATACTATTTGAGTGAAAAGCCGCTGATTCCAAACGTGCCCTCGTATCGATGTGTTGAAAAAGATCACCGCGACTACGTGCTCGATAATCTCGACAAACTTGTGGTCAAACCCGCCAACGAATCCGGCGGATACGGCATGCTGATCGGGCCAAAAGCGAGCAAGAAAGAACGCGACCAGTTCGCCAGACAGATACGCGCCAATCCGCGTAACTATATGGCGCAGCCCATGCTGAATCTGTCGACCTCACCTACCTTGATTGACGCTAACGCGGAACCTCGACACCTTGACCTGCGGCCCTTTATCCTCAGCGGTGCGGATCACTATGTCACCACCGGCGGACTTACGCGTGTGGCGATGCGCAAAGGTTCCATCGTCGTGAACTCATCTCAAGGCGGGGGCAGTAAAGATACCTGGGTGGTAGATCCGCAATGATCGACCGCACATTATCCAGCACTGCTCTGCGTACCTACTGGCTCGGCCGCTACCTCGAACGCGCAGGCAGCACCGCAAGACTGGTCTCCGTGAACGCCAACCTGATGATCGACCTGCCTGCACTGCTGTCGTTAGGGTGGATGCCACTTGTGCAGATTCTCAGCCAGGAAGAAGAATACCTGTCCCTCTATGGCGACAAAAAAAACACGGGGACAAGCGCCGCTGACCGTAATGAACGAGAAAACAACGAAAAAAGTGTTGTTAAGTTTCTGCTCAGCGATCAGCGCAACCCGGGATCACTGATCAACGCACTGGCGTTCGCCCGGGAAAACGCGCGCACCCTGCGGGGCAGTTTTCCACGCGGCGCTTATGAGCATATTAACGAAGCTTACCTGTCAGCCAAAGACCTTCTGCAGGAGCCGTTGAGCCGCTCCCGACGCAATACCGGATTGCAGGAGATTATCGGCCACCTGGACCTGATCAACGGCTTCCTGTCTTCCACCATGCTGCACAACGCCAGCTGGCAGTTTTATCGTATGGGTAACTTTATTGAGCGAGCGGATATGACAACCCGCCTGATCGATCTACGCACCACTAATCTGGTAAAAAGCGCATCTGACCTGGAACCTTTCACAATCATTCAGTGGCGCAGCGTATTAAACTCGTTAGACTCCATGCAGAATTACACCATCAGCATGCAGAATCCCGTAAACCAGGAAGACGTTCTTGAATTCCTGCTGCAGAATGACGACCTGCCGCGCTCCCTGATGCGTTGCCTGAATACCATTCGCAACTGCCTGCGCCAGCTACCCAACAACACTGAACCACTCGAACTTGTTAACAACATGCGGCGCCAGCTGCAGCGCGCTCGAGTACGCTCACTGAAAGATGATCGCCTGCATAAATACGTTGATGCTAGACAAAAACAGCTTTTCACCTTACATAACAAAATAACCAATCAGTATTTTCCTAAAAGCTAACCGATAATCTCTGGGGGGAGAGCGATGATTCAGCTATACGGCCTGCGCCTGAGCAATTACTACGGCTTGATAAAGGCCTTGTTGATAGACAAGGGATTAGATTTCGAAGAGATTAAAGCCCCGCCCACACAGAAAGACGATAACCTTGCCCGCACCCCAATGGGCAAAATGCCTTCAATTGGCGTCGATGGTAAATATCTGTCTGAATCCCTGGCTATTGCACACTATCTGGATGCTATTGCGCCGACGCCTGCGCTGCTGCCCGGTGACCCCTGGGAGGCTGCTAAGGTCATGGAACTGGTGTATCACATCAAACTTGACGTTGAGCTTGTTGCCCGTCGCTGCCTGCCTGAGGCGCTTTTTGGCCAGAGTGTCAGCGAAGAAACCAAGACCAGTACTCAGGCGGAATTACAGCGAGGCCTCGCCGCGGTCAATCGCATTATTGTCTGTGACCCTTACGCTGCGGGAAACACCCTGACCCTGGCCGATTACTATCTTTACTTCTGTTACGGCCTTGCCGACGTCATCAGCCAGAAAATGTTTAAGGAAAGTATTATCGCCCAGAATCCGGATGTTGCGGCGTTGATGCAGAAACTGGCAGCCCATCCGAGCATTGCCCGCGTTGACGCCGAACAAGCGGGGAAATAGATGATCTACAGAGTAATAGTTGCCGCTGCTTTGTTGAGCATTGCGTTCAGTCAGGTTCAAGCAAAAGAAATCCCTACCGCTAAACCGGAATCAGTAGGTATGTCCAGCGAACGTCTGGCTCGCATCAGTACAGCTATGCAGGGTTATATTGACGAGAATCTAACGCCGGGGGTCATCACCGCGATCCTGCGCAAGGGCAAACTGATTCATTTTGAAACTCATGGTGATATGGATGTGGCCGCAGGCAAAGCCATGCGCGAAGACGCCATCTTTCGTATCGCGTCCATGACAAAACCCATCACATCTGTAGCGCTAATGATGTTGTGGGAAGAAGGTCATTTTCAATTGCGCGACCCGGTCTCAAGATTCATTCCGGCGTTTGCTGATGTAAAAGTCAGCACGACCGGTGACGCCAGCGGCGAAACCGGCGAGCTGATTGACCTGACAAGGCCCATTCAGATACGTGACATGCTCACCCATACAGCTGGCCTGGCGAACAGCTACATCGGCAACACCGAGGCCTACCGAGCCGCCATGGGCGGAGAACCCACACGCGACAACGCCCACCTGATGGAAAAGCTGGTGCAGATTCCGCTGAACTATCAACCCGGCGAAGCCTGGCAGTACTCAGTTGCTACTGATGTTGTTGGACGGCTTGTTGAAGTGATCAGCGGTCAGACGCTGGACACCTTCTTTAAAGAACGCATTTTCCAACCTTTGGATATGCCTGACACGCATTTTTATATGGACGCGGAAAAAGCGCCACGTCTGACGGCCCAGTACACACCGGGTGAAGACATGAAGATTGAGTTACAGGACCCAGGCTCAGCAGACAGCCGATGGATCACCGGTCCTAAAACACTGTTTCGCGGCGCTGGAGGTTTGGCTTCCACTGCGCGCGACTATCTGCGCTTTCAGCAAATGATGCTCAACGGTGGTGAGCTCAACGGTGTACGTCTGCTCGCACCCAGCACAGTCAGTCTGATGCTGGAGAACCATACGGGCGACCTGGATCTATGGCTTGCCGGACCCGGCATGTCTTTTGGTCTGGGTTACGGCGTGGTTACCGACCGGGGTGCAGCGGCAACACCGTTATCAGAAGGTTCGGGCTACTGGGGAGGTGCGTACTGCACGCTATCCTGGCTTGATCCCGAGCAGGAACTGGTGGGTGTGATCATGACCCAGGTGCGCCCCTATACACACATCAATATTCGTCAGGATTTTCAGGTGCTGACTTATCAGGCGATTATCGACGACTAGCTACTCAGTATTGCGATGGGGCAGCAGCGCTCAGCTCGCTGCACCCGTCGACAACATCTCCTCAACACCTTTACTCAACTGGGCTCGAACTTTTGTCAGCAATACATCACCTAGACTGAGTCGATTCACGCCCGCCGCGCTGAATTCGGTCACAGGCACACCAGGGAAAAACGGAGACAATACATTCAAGGGTCGATCTGTACTGCTGACGACCTGACGGACTTGATCCATTGCATTCAGACCAGGTACATAAAGCACGTGTGCACCCGCTGCAGAGAAGGCCTGCAGGCGTTTTATGGCTTCGTCGAGATCATACTGCCTTCTGAGCAGACCATCTGCCCTCGCAACAAGTTGAAAAGGCATATCCAGCGCGGAGACTGCAGCTACGGCTGCTTGAATGCGCTCTACGGCATGATTGAAATCAAACACTCCCTGGTCAACGCGACTGAAATCTTCAATCGAACACCCCGCCACACCTGTTGCTGCAAGGCGTCTGATATTTGCTGCAACCGAAGCGGCTGCATTGTCATAGCCATCCTCAAAATCAACACTCAATGGTACCGTTATATGACTGGCCATGGCCTCACAGTAGGCCAGCTTCTGGTCAAGTGATACCTGGCCATCTTTGCGCCCCAACGTGTACGCGCACGCTGCGCTACTCGTCGCGAGCGCCTTGAATCCATGCTTCTCAAGGTCTTTAGCTGAACCGATGTCCCAGGGGTTGGGAATGATCCAGGCTTCGTCAGACGCATGTAATGCTGCCAATGTGGCGCATTTCTCAGCTTGATTAGTCATAGCAACCTCGTTTTTTCGATTAAGAAGGTGGAACTGATGCCATGCGATCACCCAACAGCACACGCGCAAAATCACCACCGGCACGGCGACTCACGATCAACAGATAGATTGTTAGAAAACCGGCCCCGAGGAAAAATGCAAGCACACCCAGGCCAATACCGGCAGCTGAAAACTGATGCCGCCAGGCAACCCATAAACCGGAAAACATCAACATGAACATGAAGTCGAGATTAAACTGTCCGGCCCATGTCAGAGCAGCCATATCACCGAAAAAGTAGGGAAACAGGTTGATACCGTAGTCAATGATGACCAAAAGCGTATATCCACCGAGCACTACAAACATCAATACAAGCAAAAAACGAAACGCAGTCATGGCCATCTCCCTGAATCAGTTTTTTAAAGCATCGCTTCAATCAACGTCGGACCCTTGGTAGCAAACGATTCCTGTAAGGCTACCGCAAACTCCTCCACCGTCCGCACCCGCCAGGCTGGCACGCCCATACCATCCGCCAGCGATACCCAATTCAGCTCCGGATTGGACAGATCCAGCATGCTCATCGCCTTCGGTCCAGGATTATGTGCGCCAACACGACCAAACTCTATCTGCAGAATAGAGTACTTCTGATTCGCCAGAATGATATTGGTGACATCCAGTTTTTCCCGCGCCTGGGTCCACAAAGCCTGATTGGTGTACATACCACCACCATCACCCTGCAGACAGATCACCCGGCGATCCGGACAGGCCACAGCTGCCCCGGTTGCGCAAGGCAGGCCGTAACCAATGGATCCACCTGTCAGCATCAGCCAGTCATGCGGAGCAACCGTTCGCGTTGCAAACGTTGCACCTGCGCCACAAGTGCCACCCTCATCCACCACAACGGCATTGTCAGGGAAGTAGTGCGCCAGAGTAGTGCCCAGCGAACCCGGCGTCAGCTCGCCTTTGGGTAACGCGGGAATATCCAGCGCTACAGTGCGCGCAGGTGTGCTGCCCGCTCCTAGTTCATCAACGAGTGCGGCCAGCGCGCCATCAACATCTTCATCACGTTCCACCAGCGTGTGCAGCTCACAACCCTCAGGGGTCAGCCAGTTGGGTTTATCAGGATAGGCAAAAAACGTAATGGGAGGCTGCGTACTGACCAGAATGAGATGCTCCGTACCTGCAAGCAATTCAGCCGCCTGTTCGCCAAAATAAGGCAGACGCTGAACTTCAGCACGCCCCGCACCGCGCTGAACCCGCCCGACAAAAGTATCCATGACGATACGCGCGCCTGTGGCTTGTGCTATCTGATCTGCCCAGGCGGAACGAGCTTCGGTAATCACGCCATTCATGAGAATGACGCTTGGCTCTCCCGTGCGCAGCGCTGCCGCCACATCTCGCACATTGTCTTGCACAAAATCTTTGGGTGTCTGTGCTGGTAACGGTGCAGCAGCGGCAGTCGTTCGGTTCCAGGCTGTATCCGCAGGAAGAATCAGCGTTGCCACCTGTCCAGGTGGTGCCATGGCTGCTTGCACTGCTTGTGCACCATCCGCGGCCACATCGTCGGCGGATTGGGAAACTTTTACCCAGCCGGAGACCGGTTTGGCGATTCCTTCAACGTCGCTGGTCAGGGGTGCATCATATTTCCGATGAAACGTGGCGTGGTCGCCCACTACATTCACAACCGGCGTGCGGGCTTTCTTGGCATTGTGCAGATTCGCAAGGCCATTTCCTAAACCGGGTCCAAGATGAGTGAGGGTAACGGCAGGTTTTCCCGCCATACGGGCATACCCATCAGCAGCACCGGTAACAATGCCTTCAAACAGTCCCAACACACAGCGCATCTCAGGATTGGAATCCAACGCTGCAACAAAATGCATTTCAGACGTACCCGGATTGGCAAAACAAACATCTACCCCCGAATCAACCAGGGTTTGCACCAAACTCTCAGCACCACTGCGATCTTTTGAATCACTCATCTAGACACGTTCTCCTTTAATTTTATTACCTGATATCGAGCAGACGCGGCTCAATCTGACTGCAGATAGACTTCCGCGGCGTGCACCGTTGGGGTGAGTTTTGCAATCACCGAATACAGCACTATCGAGGTTAACAGTGCCGGAAACACCTCATGTAAACCACCTCTCAACCCAAACCCGATCCACGCGAGCAGCACCGCGACGCCACCCACCATGGAAACCAACACAGCAGTTGCCGAGCCTTTATGCCAATGCAGCCCCATGACCACCGCCGGAAAAAAACACACCGCGTACAGCGATCCGGAGAAGATGGTGATCTCGACAATGTCACCCGGTGGATTCAGCGCAAGTGCGGCTGCCACTACCGCAAAGGTGATAACTGATCCTCGCGTCCAGGCCAGTTGACGGTTTGAAGGACGCAACGGTTCAATCAGATTCTTATACAAGGTTGAAGCCGCCACCAGCAGCACACTGTCCATGGATGACATGGCGGCAGCAACAATCGCAACAATCAGAAAATCTGCCGCCCACAGAGGAAATACGTTAGGGTCACTAACAAGTGTTGGCACGATAAGATCTGTGTCCGTGACACCCGACATAATCAGGTGCGCGTAAACGCCAACCGGAAATATACAGAACTGCACCAGCGCCAGACCTATCACGGCGATCCAGACACCTTGTTTGACCGCACGGTCATCGCGCAATGCGTAAAACCTTGATATCTGGCGTGGATCCACCAGCAACTTCAACGAACCGGATAGTGAAATACCCAACAACACCAGAAACGGAATGCCACCATTCAATTCAAACAGAAATTGTTTGTCCGGCATGGCAGGCAACTGAGCAATGGCACCCACACCACCAGCTGCAGTGGTAACAAAATAGAAGATTGTCATGGAACCCAGCACCATCAGCAGTCCCTGCATGACATCCGTGCGAACAACGGAGACAAAGCCACCAATCGACGTATAAAGCATGACAATAACCAGCGTTATACCTACCGCTGTTTCGTAGGACACACCAAGGAACATCTGGAACAGGTGCCCTGCGCCTTTAAAGATAGCAATCAGGTACAGAAGGCTTGAAAAAACTATGACCAGCGCAGCAACAGTGCGCAGCGGATGGTTATTACGATCCTGTTCCGGGGATAAAAAACGGCTGCCCAGGTAATCGGGAATGGTCAGTGCATCCCACTGACTGGCAAAACGCCGCAAGTTTGGACCTACCCAACGCCAGGACACCCAGGTAAACACAATCAGCGACAGGGCCATCACCAGCCACGGCAGTCCATAGGCATAGCCTTTTCCCGCATGCCCGATGTAGCTGTTTGTTGAGGCAAAGGTGGCAAAAAAAGAGACCCCGATGATCACCCCACCCATGTTGCGGCCACCGACGTAAAAGCCATCCATGTTCTGGCTGGCACGACTGCCCAGATAAGCGTTATACAGCAGCATTGCGGTATAACCGGCAAGCAATACCACCGCCAGCCAGTGCTGCTGCATCCACTGCATAAAACTCCCCAATCATTCCCACAGATCTGCGTGTTTTCCACGAGTAGACTTTTGCCAGTCTCCATGGTTATGCTGCAAATCGACCCAGCGATAAGGATAAACCCCTCTTGCGCTACCTTATACAGTTTGCCATTCCTGCTCTTATATTTCTTGCTGTAGTTTTTGCAGTTTCCCGGCGACGTCAGCACTCGCACGGCGAGCAGGAAGATGGCGCTGGTGTGCTGCTGACCATTATTGTGATCGGGGCTGTCGTGGCTGTCGCCACGTTGTTTGTCCTGCAGGTTAACTGGAACAACCTATGACCTCACTCACCATCACCCCACACGCAAACAATTTTGGCGCCCGTATTGAGGGTCTTAATCTTGCAGCTGGGCTGGATGCAGATGAGGTCGCTGCACTGCGCGCGGCATGGCTTGATCATCAGGTAATTTATCTGCCCAACCAACCTCTGCAACATGATCAGTTAGAACGTTTCACACGCTGCTTTGGTGAACACGGCACCGACCCCTACGTGAAAGCCATTGATGGCCATCAGCACATTCTTGAGGTGCGCCGAGAAGCAGACGAAGAAGTTGCCCCTTTCGGCAGCGGCTGGCACTCGGACTGGTCGTTTCAGCCTGAACCACCTGCAGCCACAATCCTGCACGCGAAAGTTGTGCCACCGCACGGGGGAGACACCCTGTACGCAGATTGTTTCCGCGCCTTTGAAGCCCTTGATCCGGGGTTTGCCGCTGAGCTTGAAACACTCATGACCGTACACTCAGCCCGTATGCCTTACAGCCACGAGGGCTATATCAAAACCGGCAGCGACAAACGCAAGGGTATGAAAATCCTGCCCAACGACAATGCCTGGGATACACAGCTTCATCCGCTGATCCGCACGCACCCTGAATCCGGGCGCAAAGCCTTGTGGGTAAATCCAGTGTACACCATCGGCATTGATGGTATGGGAGAAACCGAAGCTCAAGCCCTGCTGGCAAGGCTGTTCGATCATTTATTACAGCCCGAATTCATCTACACCCATCATTGGTCCGCTGACATGTTAACCATGTGGGACAACCGCTCGGCCTTACACTGCGCCCAGGGAGGTTATGACGGTTACCAACGCGTCATGCACCGCACCACGGTAGCAGGAACCGCGCCCGGCTGAGAGAGACGTAGAGTCACCGCACCGCTCGCAAAAACACCCTATTTGTGCAACAGTCCTGCGCATTACACCCGGTGACTTTGAAACTATGAGCCAGCGCATAACGCTTACCTTCTTTTTTTTCAGTCTCCTGTGTGCGCCGTTCGTTTACGCCGTAGAAGAGCCATACCTGCCGCAGGATCTGCGCAGTCGAGTCGAACAGCTGAAGCTTGATGTCAATCGGCTACCTACCAATTCAACCAACGCCAGCGCACGCGCAAATCTAACCTGGGAGTGGATAAACGCTTATGCGGTCAATGGCGGTTATATTCCCGTTAACAGCACGCAGATCATTGCGCAGGTTTTAAGCGAGGATAAAAATCGCAGCAACTGGTTCGGCGCACTGGATGCCACCATTGGCGAATTCATTTTTCTGGACGAAAACCCCAACGCGCTCGGTGTACTGCAGGCCACACCTGGTCCCTTTACGGCCGGCGAGATGGGCACCATCACGCAAACCTATACCGTGGGCGAAAAAGATATTCAGACTGGCGGTGGATTCCTGATCGCACGCCACTTCATGGCAAACTTTGGCCCCTGGCAAACCAATGACCCCGCCGCTGATCATTACCTCTCGATCAGCAGTAGCAATTCACGCGTCCGTTTTGTCACCGCCAGTGCCCCCATGGGCGGCATGCATGGCGGTTTCCGCAATACCCGCGCCACTGTCCTGTTTGAAGTTGCGTCCGGCACCTTGTCAAAAGGAGATGTGGTGACCATAACTTATGGTGATCAGCGAGGCGGCAGTCGCGGACTAAGTATGCCTTCGTTTGCCAGCGATGCGATGCCGCTACCCGTCTACCTTGCATTCAGCGACGAAGCGCCTTTCTACAGCCTGCCCATCGCACCTGTTAAGGTCCAAGGCAGCAGCATTGATGATGTTGCGGGCTTTGCGCCGTCTATTGTTGCCCCCAGCGAACCCTTCACGTTGTCTCTACGCGCACAGGACCGTTTCTTTAACCGCGCCACCGGCGACATCCCCGATTGGCAGCTTTCCAAAAATGGAGAAGCATGGATCAATGTAGAAAGTACCGGCGCTATCACGCTGGTTGAAACCGGCATAGATGAACCTGGCACCTACTTCCTTACCATACAGAGTGCTGACGGCAGGTTCACGGGAGAGGTCAACCCGATTGTGGTCACTCAGAATGATCAGCCACGTATCTTCTGGGGTGATACCCATGGGCATTCCGGGTTCGCAGAGGGCATTGGCACGCCGGAGAGGTTTATGCAGTGGGCACGGGACGATGCGCGCCTGGACTACGTCACCCACTCAGAGCACGACATATGGCTGGATGACTCTGAATGGGCGACGCTCAAAGACAATGTGCAGACCTACACTAAAGAAGGTGAATTCATTGCCTATCTTGGCTATGAATGGACCGTGAATACAAAACACGGCGGGCACCATAACGTGTTGTTCCGCACACCAGACCAGCGCGCACGCATTCCCGCCCAGTTCTATCCAACACTCACCAGGTTGTATCAGGGGTTGCGAACAACCGCCCGCGCGGAAGATGTTGTTGTTATTCCCCATGCACACCAGGCCGGCGACTATCGTATCAGTGACCCTGAACTGGAACCCCTGGTGGAGATCATGTCCCAGCACGGCAACTTTGAGTGGTTTGGTCGGATGTATCTCAAACATGGCCATCAGGTCGGCTTTACTGCCGCCTCTGACAATCATCTAAGTCAGCCAGGCTATTCAGCACCTCTAGGTGGATCACTTTCCCAACGCGGAGGATTAGGTGCAATTCTGGCTCGTGCTCGTACCACCGACGCAATTTTTGACGGCATGAAAAATCTGCAGGCCTACGCCACCACCGGAGACCGCATTATTCTCGATTTCAAAGTGAATGACACGCCCATGGGTCAACGCGGGGATTATTCAGAAACACGCCAGATCAGCGGCAAGGTTATTGGCACTGCACCTATCGACACCATCACACTGATCAAAAATGACAAAGTACTTTGGGAGCAGGATTATCTGCATGACAAGGAAGACAGGTTGTCGAAACGCGGCAGCTATCTACTGACGTTTGCTTCTGCGTCCAATCCATATCACCACCACGACAACCCTCGCGGCTGGCGCACCTGGGAAGGGACGCTTGAAATCGAGAACGCAACCCTCGACGAGATCAAGCCCGTTGACGCAAGCTTCCCCCTACAACAGATCAATCAAGCGGATAACAACCCTAATAGGCTGACATTTTCGACCAAAACCCGAGGCGACGGCAGCTCATATCTGCTGCGTTTAAGCGATGTCCAACGGACATCCAAACTGCGCTTCGACCTGGTAGAAGCCCGCGAAACCGGCGGCGCGCCAGCGATCTACCAGCCACATCAACGTATACCTGCCGACAGCTTCAGCCTCAGCTTCAGGGAAATGCGCGACGGCCGGATAACAAACAGTCAGACCACCCATGACTACGAAGACACAACAACACTTAGGCGCATCGTTGCCGAAGGCCAGCGCGAGGTGAGTTTCGAATTCACCGATACCGACAACAAACAAGGCGACTATTATTTTATTCGCGTGGTACAGGCCAATGACGCCATTGCCTGGTCCAGCCCGGTGTGGATTGGCGGACACGCGCCAGAATGAGCACCTTTGCACTGCACGAACGCCTGGCGGCAGACACTTCTCTGGTGTGCGAATTACCACTGAGCCGTTGCCTGCTGATGAATGACGCCCGCTATCCGTGGCTTATTCTCGTCCCACGGATTGCTGACCTGCGCGATCTGCACGAGGTCCCCGCCAAAAACAGACAGGCGCTGTTCGACGAGATTGACCAGACGTCTCAAGCGCTGACCAAACTCACAGAGGCATTTAAGATCAACGTGGCCGCCTTAGGTAATCAGGTCCCACAACTGCATATACACGTGATTGCACGTCAGCAGGATGATGAGGCATGGCCGGGACCTGTCTGGGGCGTAGGGGAAGCTATGCCCTACTCTGACGCCGAGTTGAAAAAGAGACTGCAAGACTTGAACCTTTTGCTGGCAGTTGGGCCTTAACGCAGTCTAGCTACCCGGTATTGGAATCTCCGCGCCTACCGCTGGCACGTCAAAGCCTCGCTGCACAGCAGGTCTGGCAGCAATTGCCTTGTACCAGCGCAACAGGTTCGGATAGCTAGGAAAATCAATACCATGCCATTCATAGCGCGCAATCCAGGGCCAGGTAGCCATATCGGCTATCGAATAACTGCCCGCAAGATATTCGGTGTCGCCGAGGCGTTTATTTAACACGCCATACAACCGCTTTGTTTCCGCTGCGTAACGCTCCTCAGCATAGGGAGCTTTACCGGGATTAAATTTGAGAAAGTGATGCGTCTGCCCCAACATCGGTCCAACGCTGGCCATCTGTAGCATCAGCCATTCGAGTGTTTGATAGCGGTCCTCACCCCAGAATCGATCATAGGTATCAGCCAGATAAACCAGAATAGCGCCGGATTCCATCACAGATCGATTATTTGCCCGATCAACAATCACCGGAATCTTGTTGTTTGGGCTGATGGCCAGAAACTCGGGTTCAAACTGTTCGTCTTTGCCAATATTGACCGCATGCACGGTATAAGACAGACCGAACTCCTCCAGTGCAATCGAAACTTTACGACCATTCGGAGTACTCCAGGTATACAGATCAAACATCAGCAGTCCTTAAACCAGGTTTCATTTTTTCAGCGCCCGCATATCTTCAGGCTCCCATTGATTGCGAAACGCCAACAGGAGTCCAGCGCCGGTCCGCTGATCCAGCGGCAATTGGGCATCTGCATCAGCGGCCTCGTTGAAGTCGTCGTAGATCGTACGCAAGCGCTCAATAAACCGCTGGGCAGTCGCGTCACTGACCGTACCCCAGGCGAACCTGAAACTGTCCTGGGTGCGTACGAGCTTACGGTCCACAAAGCTGCTTAGAACGTGACCAATAAAATAGCGCTCGATGGGCCCATTTTTACGCCAACGAAAACTTCGGGAAACCTGCAGGCGGTAACGATTTTCCGGTAACAGTTCAATTACGCCCAGACGGTCCAGGCGTGCAAACAGTTGCTGCAGTTCAAGCGCCTCAATCTGATAACTGGCCAATACATCTTCAAAACGATAGCGGTTTAAAACGCAGATGGCGGCAATGAAAAGCGGCAGATTGGCGGCAAGCTCAGCCTCCTGATCTTCACTCAGCTCCTGAATGCGACCTTTCTGATCATCTACCGACCTGACCAGTTCAAGCAGGTCCGCCTGCGCCAGCTCACACAGTTGTTCCATGCGTTGCACTGAAAAACTCTGTTCTTTGAACAGCCTTTTTACTGATGCTTCAGACAAACCCAGATGTTGAGCGGCATCCGCATAGGTTAGCCCTGCCCGTTTCAGCGTACGCTTAAGGGCATCTGTTAGATCACTGTTTCGCGACATACCGCGCTGCAAACCTCTTATAGCCAGGAATACAAACCAACAAGGGATGATTGTGCCACCAACCTGCGTGACACACATCACGTTTCATTGGCTTTGTAATTGAGCCTTTTAGAAACTACTGCGATGCTAAGAAAGGGCTAATCCATGCGCTACCCAGCGCGACGCAGATAAAGGACTCACTGTACGTGTTTCAGTTGACCATATGGTCCCTCCCACCGCTGGCCGCCGCCGCACTCACCTTTGCAGCTTTTTTGCGCGCACGCCCGCAACGCAGGGTTCCTGGCGGCTACGCGTTACGATTTTTCTTTTTGACGCTGTTTTTCTGGTCTGCTTTTAACGCTATCGCTACGCTGGTTAGTTCTGAAAGGGCCATTTTTCTCGCCACTCAGTTTGCTTATCTAGGCGTCTCACTCGCCCCGGTGGCCTGGTTTGTTTTCGCGATGACTTACAGTCAAGGTGTGCTGAAAATTTCCCGACACGCGCTGAATACCATTTCTGCGCTGCCGCTGATCACCATGTTACTTGCGCTATCAAATTCCTCCCACCAATTGATCTGGATCGATCTGCGTTTTGTAACAGCTGATGGATTCACCGGATTGATAACCGAACACGGATTCTGGTTCTACGTGCACGCCGTTTACTCCTACGCACTGATACTTGTCGCAACCGCCGTACTTGCCTTTGCCCTTACTCAAAACAAACAGCATCATCAAAGTTTGTTAGCAGCCGTCTTTGCGCCAGTGATCGCTGTGACCACCAATTTGCTATCACTATCGCCATGGTTTCCATATCCCTTTTTGGATCTGACCATGGTCGGGTTTGTTGCAGCGGTACTCATTCTCAACGCTGGCATAATGCGTCGCGGGCTTCTAAACAACGCACCCGTTTCCCGAGAACGTATAATTGAACATCTGAAAGATCCTGTGCTTGTCCTCAATCACGATGGTGAGATCATAGACGCTAATCAATCAGCACTGAACGCCTGGGATAATGAATTCAGCCTGTTCACCAACAACATCGATCAGCTTATTCCCAAGCTGCCAACCGACATCCTGATAAGCCCGGAAAGCAACAGCGAAATCACCATCAACCAACGGGCTTACGAGATTGCATCGACGCCATTAGATCCGACCAACACTGAATCTCAGGTGGCCATTGTGTTTCGCGACGTCACTGAACGCAGGGCAGCCATATCTGCTCTGCAGAGCACAAAAGCTGAGCTGCAGCGCATGGCGCATACTGATGCCCTGACCAATATGCACAACCGACGCTATTTCATGGAACGCTTACAAAGCGAATTCGAGCGCATTGTGCGCCACGGCAGTGTTCTGTCCGTTCTCCTGTTCGACTTGGACCACTTCAAACAGGTCAACGATACCTACGGCCACGATATCGGTGACGCCGTACTGATCGCGATTGCAGAGGTTGTCAAACGGGTTAAACGTGGGACTGATATCGCCTGTCGATTTGGTGGGGAAGAGTTTGCTCTGCTACTACCGGAAACTGACAAAATCGGTGCGCTCAATCTGGCACAGCGGATGCGCAGGAGCATTGAAAGCTACCCTTATGCCCGTAGGATTGGTCACAATGTTAAGGTGACTGCCAGTATCGGGGTAGCAACGCTGACCCACACAGATCAGCCACCAGAAAACCTCCTGAAAACAGCTGACCGTGCTCTTTACAAAGCAAAAGATGGTGGTCGCAATATGGTGTGTATCAACAACGACTAGCTGTATCAGCTCTGGAGAGCGATCATTGCAGCGGTAATGTCAGCGTGAAAGCCCCACCTTGGTCTACCGACTGAAAAGAGATCTGCGGGCCATCCACATCGGAATCCAGGAACGCTTCATACATGAATCCGGCCAGGAAATTACCCAGCGCATAGCCAACTAACACATCTGCCAGATAGTGTTTGCGTGCTTCAACCCTCGCCAGACCTGTACCGATCGCAACTGCATGCAACGAAACGTTTAACGTCTGGCGACTCCAATCCGGCATATCTATATAGGCCAGGTTGCGACGCGCCATGTGTGTCCGCGACGCCGCCTTTGAAGCATGCCCTGAAGGCATAGACCGATCGTTGGATCCGTCCGGGCGTTCACGCCCGACTGCTTCTTTCAGAGAATAGGAGACCGCGCCATCAAGCGCCGCTGTCGCAACGCCGACACTGATCCCTTTGAATTTATCCTGCAGCGTCGGGCTGGGTGCAATCAAAGCAGTCAGCACATAGGCACCACTTGCTACATCACGAAGATTGCTGCTGATTTTTTCCGCATCATCCCCAAACAAAGGCTGGTCTTCTGCGAGATCTTCTGACCATTTCTTATCAACATCAGCAGCTAGCATGACCCCTGCTGTAAGCACCGGAACCCATACTGTTGGGTCCTTTGCCGCTGTCCGCGCTGCTTCTGAGAATTGACTGCCAGTTGGCCAGTGAACAGAACTCCCCCAGTTGCCCTGACCGACGCAGCCCCCGAGGCATAACAGACCCATCCACGTTAACAGTACTCTCAATCATCCTCCTGTAGACTTTCAGCCTCTTCGTTGTTACCAGCGGCAGAAAAATCTACGTCAGTCATCAGCAGCTGTTCAGCGATATAGGTCGCCAAGCTGAAAAACGCCGGCTCACCCGCTACTGAAATGTAGTAGTCATCACTATCGCCTACGCGCGAGATTGTAACCTGCTTTTGCTCTGCATCATTGATTAAATCAATTCTGGCTTGCTCTATCAGGCCTTCTGGCGCTTGTTCAATCACACCTACAATCTGCAGTGTTGTAAACCGGTTCGAATAGGTTGTAGCAACAGACGCGTCTGCTGGGGCGCCGTTATACAGCCAGCCTGATTCTGTTTTCACCAGGTTCTGTTCGGGTTTATCTGGATCTGAAGGAGTTAACACAATCGATGTTGGCGCCTGATTCAGCGCAAACATTTTTTTGTTCAACCAGCCATCAACATTAACCGGCAATTCAAAATTGGACAGGCCAATGCTGTAAATCGAGTCACTGTCCGCGCGTCGTCCGTGCACTTTCTGGAACCCGGGCGACGTGCCCAGATACAAAGCAGCTAAATCGTCCACGCCGTCTAAAATAACTCGACGCTGAAAGTTGTCCTGGGCTACTTCGAAGCG
This sequence comes from Gammaproteobacteria bacterium, assembly GCA_048571035.1. Classification (GTDB taxonomy): domain Bacteria; phylum Pseudomonadota; class Gammaproteobacteria; order Pseudomonadales; family Azotimanducaceae; genus UBA4421. The sequence continues at coordinate 3,756,494 of CP121329.1, read as the reverse complement.
TACCGCACTGGCGGATGTTGTTGCCACGGGCCATCGCGTATCAAGTGCGGCAAGCTTTTCCAGCATGGCAGCTACCTTGCCGTTGTCTGCCGGATAACCGTCTACCTGCCAACCGTCCTCAATACGCGTTAGGGAAACTTCCAGACTACCATCACTGAGCGTGATGCCCTCAACCTGATTCGGCTCAAAGGGCAGCATGACAGTTTCTGCGTCCGTGGTTGGCTGTGTCTGCATTCTGAACAGCAAGACCAATACCAGTTGCAGTACCAATACTGCTGTCAGGAGAACCAATTTGTTATTCACGCCTGACCTCCATCCAGATTCGCCAGCAATACCCTTTGTTGCCGCCTGCGCGCCTGTGATCGCAGACGAAAGACAAACCAGACAAACAGGACCCCAACCAAGGCCATCACATAGTTGGCAACTTCTATCAGGCTTTGCGTCGCCACATCCATACCGGGCAGGGTTCGATTGAAATTCCCTCGCGCGCGAATACCGATGAGGTTCTGATCTTCCAGCGCCCAATCCACAGCGTTAGCAACCATCTGTATCGAGTTACCGTAAATGGTGCCATCTGCAGCACCAACCATGCGTAGAGTCTGGTCTGCAAGAAAATCATTGGAGGCAAAAACCAGCAACCGCGCTGACTCAGGGGAGCGCTCAATCACGCTGGAGACAATTCCCAGACTGCTTTCGTCGCCTGTCCCATCAGCAGGTTCGTCCGCTGCAGATTCAATTTCGCTGACCAGCTCGTCCGCGGATGCTGCAAGTAGCGGTGAAGCCTGCCCTTTGTAAAAACTCTCAAAGCGTCCCTGCAGGGCTGCCGCCAGGGTATAAGAAGCCTGCTCAGTGCCCGGTGTAAATGTGGAATTACCCTGTTCATCAACCTGAGGCATAACGTTTGTGTCATTCGACAACCAGCTTGCACTACTGGAACTTAACAAGGTAGTCGCCACAACATCAGGTGCAGGGTTAAGGGTCAGGGGTGAAGCCCACGACAGCGTCACCTGCGGTAGGCCTGCATTTATTGGAATTCTGTCATCAAGGCCTTCGCCACGCACATCGATAAAGTAAGGATAATCAAGCATCACCAGATCCTGGAAACTGAAACCGCCCGCCTGTCGAGTAACCGGCACAGGGAAGGCAGAATTCTGCGTATCCATCACCAGATTCTGGCCTACGGTAGCACCATGGTGGGCCAGCCAGCTTTGCAACCCACTGTCTCGTTCCGTTGCAAACAGACCACTCTGGCTGGGTTGCGCGGCATATGCACCTGTTGCCACCAGAACAGTGCCACCGCGCATCAGAAACTGGTCCAACGCAAACACCTTTTCATCGGTGAAACTACTTGGATCTACAACAACCACCATGTCTGCCTGCACAGGCACCACGCCTTCACTCAGATCATCTGTCAGCACGTTAAAGTCCGCGGACAGAAAGTCGCGCAGAGAATTGAATTCATTGCCAGGTGGCATTCCCTGCTGCTGCATGTATGGCGGTACCGGCTCGGGAGCAACAAGCACGACACTTTTCAAAAGCCCCGTCGCAAAACGCTTCAGACCTTCCTGCAGACTACGTTGTATGGCCTCTTCGCTGTCGCTATCGGGGATCGGCACCTGCACAACCGTATCGCCATCATTAATCGTCAGATAGAAGTAGAAGCGACCTTCGTCAAACAAGCTGGCCGCCATAGGCGAAAAGCCGTATTGCTCAGCAATCTCCTGCGCCACTTCACCACCATTGGCCTGGGGATCAATCACTTCAACATTCAGCTTACCCCGGGCCTGTGCGGCAAGCGTCGCCAACACATTTTCCAGGTTGCGCTTAAGTGTCTGCAACTCCGGAGGTAACTGATTATCTGCCGAAATGTAGCCTACAAAGTTGACCGGCGCCGCCATGTTATCGAATACGCTGGCGCCCCCCTGAAAGCCGTACAACACTTTCTTAATACCGCGGGTGACATCAAACTCGGGATTGGTCAGCTGCACTTCAAAATCGCCTTCACCTGCCACTTTAACTTCGATCAGATCCTGAAAATTGAGGACTTCAAATTCGTCGCCGTACGCAATCAGCACATCAAAGTAGGAATTCACCAGGCTCGCCTGATAACGATCCGCAACCTGGAACGGAACCGCGCGAATACCGTATTTACTGTTGGCTTCGTTTTCCATTTCAGGATCCGTCGCAGGATCCACAAACTCCACACGCACACGGCCCTCGCCAGCAACAGCATATTCACTCAACAGGTCTTTCAGCCGCGGCACCAGAGGCGCAAGATCCGGATGTGTTTTGGCGCTGAAATAACCTCGAATCAACAAGGGTTCCTGCAGCTGCACAAGATAGTTTCTGGTTGCATCCGAGATGGAATAGATTTTGCCCTGGGTGACGTCCAGACGCAGCGCGGAGACATTCTGCAGCCAGACATTGGCAAGCAACAGGTTTGCAACCACCAGCGCGGTGCTGATACGCCAGAAGCGATGTCGACTGCGTGCCCCCTGGGAGGACCAACGTTCTCGCTCCAAAGCAAACACGTTCAGAGTCAGGAACACCAGCGCGATACACGCATAATAATACAGATCTCGCACATCCAGCACGCCACGGGTGATGGATTCAAAACGGGCACCGCTGCCTATGGCCGCAAGCCAGGACTGTACGCTACTGCCAAACAGTTCGGTGATTACAGGACTGCCAACCAGATAAAACAAGCCACTGACCAGGCTGGCAAGCATCAGTGCCACTATCTGGCTGTCGGTACGGGAACTGATGTATAAACCGATTGCAATATAGGCACCACCCAGCAACATGGCCGCCAGATAACCGGCTAATACCGGACCCCAATCCAGGTCACCTATCACACTTATGGTTAACGGTAGCGGCAGGGTTAACAACAAGGCAATGGCCAGCAGCGTCCAGCAAGCGAAAAACTTACCCAGTACAAATGCCCAGGTGGACGCCGGCATAGTGGCAACAAACTCCAGCGTGCCGGAACGACGCTCTTCACTCCACATGCGCATCGTCAGCGCTGCGCTCAAAAAAATCAGCAGGATAGGCATCCATTCAAACATTGGACGCACGTCAGCAATGTTGCGTGCAAAAAAGGATTCACCCCAGAACACAACAAACAAGGTGACCGCCAGAAAGGCTGCGAGAAAGAGGTAGCCGATGGGAGAGACAAAAAACAGTATCAGTTCTTTGCGCTGTATCTGACCAATGGTTTTAAGCAGCATCAGACACCTCATCCGGGGTTGCTTCATTAACCTGTTTGAAAATGCTCTCCAGATCCTGTGCGGCGGGAACCAGACTGTAGACAGGCACACCGGCCTGTACCAGGGTAGTGGCAAGCGCGCTCACACCCGCATCAAGATCACCTTTGAACTCGATGCGCCAGTGTCCGGCAGCATCAGGCGCAATACCTGCAATCATTGGCATATCACCTAACACCTGTTTCATGTCGATCAGTGCATCTGTCTTCAATTGCACTGCTGATGCCTGCTGCAGATCCTGCAGCCGTTCATCCAGAGCAAGCGCTCCCGCGCGCAGAATCAACACCCGATCACACACCGCTTTTACTTCCTGCATTATGTGGGTAGACAGAATTACCGTTGCATTGTGCGATAACCGACGTATCAGTTCCCGCATATGCTGCGTCTGCGTGGGATCCAGGCCATTCGATGGCTCATCAAGAATGACAAATTTCGGTGCATGCAGAATGGCCTGGGCAACACCAACACGCTGCTTGTAACCGCGACTGAGCGTATCGATGCGGTCCATCGCCCGGCTTTCCAGCTGAGTCGCTTCAATGGCTTGCGGCACGCAATGTGCGGGTTGCAAGCCACGCAATTCTGCGGCGTACGACAGGTATTCAACGACCGTGAGCTCGGGGTAAAGAGGCGAACTTTCGGGCAGATAGCCCATCTTCGCCTGCACAAGATCAGGTGCCGCAAAGACATCGATGCCATCCACCAGCGTCTGCCCTGCGCAGGGTTCAAGAAATCCGGTCAACATTTTCATGATGGTGGTTTTACCCGCGCCATTATGGCCCAGCAATCCAACGACCTCACCAGGCTCTATGCTGAACGACACATCGTCCACGGCTTTAAATTCTCCGTAGCGGCGCACCAGGTTTCTTGCTTCGATCATAAAGACTCCTTCACGGTTAGCAGACAATAGATCTCGGTGGGCAAAAATATTGATTTGGAGAGAAATTTCAAGAGCAGCGGCGTGCAAATTTGTTGCAAATTGTCACCAGAAGCGCCAACTTCGCCGATGAGAAAGTTCGGCGCAATCTAACATGAATTTATCCGGTCCAGCAGGTCACCTTGAGCATCGCCTGGAACAGCCTGTCGACGCCCGCAACATCACGGCAATACTGAGTCATCCACACCCACAGTACGGTGGCAATTTCAATGACGCGGTGCTGGCAACCGCCGCCGCGGTGCTGAAGGAACATCAGATCTCTACCCTGCGGTTTAACTTTCGCGGTGTTGGTGCCAGCGCAGGGAGTTTCGACGGCGTTGCAGAGGCGCAAGACCTGCTGGCAGTCTCAGCAGGTTGCGCTCAAGCTTATCCTGCACACGAGATCTGGTGGATTGGGTATTCATTCGGTGCTGCAATGACCTTGCGTGCGTTAGCCAGCCAGCAACCGAAACGCAGCTTATTGATCGCACCGCCCAACAAAGCGATGCAGATACCTCCATTGGCAACCACGCCACCCGCAGACGTCAGCGCAATTGCCGGCGACCATGACAGCTACGTCGACGCTGATGCTTTAAAGCAAAGTGCCGGCATCAACACCCGTCTTATCGCTGGCGCTGATCATTTTTTTTCCGGCCAGCATCAACAGTTAGCAGACGCCATCAGAGACTGGATCAACAGCTCAGAGGCCCTCTAAACAACCACTGCACCGGTATAAAACTCGTGGAAATAGTAAGCCGCAACATAGACCACAGAGCCTACTAACAGCGGCAACAGCCATTCCTGAATTGCCCAGCGATTTCGCCCGGTGAACAAAGCAGCAAACGGGATATTTGACGACATCGCCGCCAGTTGCGACCACTTCTGTGGATCTGCCATCGCTTTTTTATGATCCATCAACAACGTCCCGAGGAAACTCACGGCCAGAAACGCAGTGAAAAAAAGCAGCGAGACTGTATCCCCATTGGCAATAATATGTCCCAAGGCCCAGATAATGATGGCCCACTGCATCGGGTGCCGGGTGATTCTGAAAACGCCGCGGAATGGCTCTGCTTCGGCCTGTTGCGGGTCCGCAGGTTTTGGCGCCATGAAACCGCCCACCAGCAGCATCATCGCCAGCGGCATGCTCAACTTTGCATACCAGTACAAGTCAGGATTCGGCATCCAGAGATAATCAAATCGGGGGGCCTGCACATACACCCAGATGAGATAGCCCAACGTTGCTGCCGCAACCAGAGAATAGAACAGCATGTACAGGCCTTCACCCATCAAGCGCACCAGCCCACCTCGAACGGGTGAGCTCGAAATACCCAGATGGGTACCTACCCAAAGACCCGCCGCCAGCCATAACTCTGCCATCACTTACCCCAGAACAAAATCAGACACCGCGTCTAACACCGCATTCGGTTGCTCGGTCAGCATGGCATGACCACAACCCTTAAGCATGTGTACACGCGCATTTGACAGCTGAGCTGCCACAGATTGACCTGCTTTTGCCGGGGTCATTTTATCTGCCTCCCCGACCAAAACCAGGGTTGGAATCGCGCAATTTTCGATCTCCAACCTGAAATTGTTACAGGCTGATAAATCCGCATGGAAGACGCCAGCGGGCAGATGCTCCATCCAGCGCTGCGCTGCGTTAAAACTGTGAAGACCAGGATTGGCTGAAGCGCCCAGCATGCCTCGCCGACTGTGACTGAAGGCATTCGCCATTTCGATCGCTGCATGATGACCCTCAGCTGCTGCAGCCAACAAAGGTGGGCCAACAGGCATCGGGTTTGATGTACCCAGCAACACCATTTGTCGCACCTGTTGCGAATACTGCTGCGCCATCGCCAACGCTACAAGCGTTCCCATACTGTGACCCACGATTGTGGCCTGGCTAAGATTCAAATAATCAAGAAGCCTGCTGAGCACATCCGACATGGCCTCAATTGTGCGACAGGCGGGACCATCACTACCTCCGTGGCCAGGCAGATCCGGCGCAACTACATTCAAACCATGCCGGGCAAAGTAACGTGCCATCGGCGTCCAGACAGCATGATCAAAACCCGCACCATGCACGAACACCAGAGTTTCACGTTGTGCCTGCAACACGCCGCCACCGGTGCCATAGGTTATCGTCTGGCCATTCAGTACGGCTTTCATAAACGCTTCTCCACACTGCGCAATGCTTTGCTCAGATCTTTGATCAGATCGACAGGGTCTTCCAGCCCGACGCTGATCCGCACCAGACCTTCACCAATACCAGCCGCTGCCAGCGCCTGCTCGTCCATACGATGATGTGTGGTGCTGGCTGGATGGATGACAAGAGACTTAGCATCACCGACATTGGCAAGATGAGAGAATAACTCCAGGGCATCAATGAACAGCGCTCCCGCTCGGCGCCCGCCCTGCAGGGTAAGCGTAAACACTGCACCCACACCTCGAGGCATCAACTGCTGGCCCAGAGCATAATCAGGATGCTGCACCAGGCCTGGATAGTTCACACTTTGCACCAGCGGATGTGCAGCCAGGAACTCCACCAGCTGAACAGCGTTGCTGACATGTCTGTCCATGCGCAGCGACAAGGTTTCAAGCCCCTGCAGAATCTGAAACGCACTCATCGGGCTCATGCATGCGCCAAAATCACGAATACCTTCTTTACGGGCACGGGTAATAAACGCCTGTGGACCAAATTCTTCAGTAAAAACAAGATCGTGAAAACCAGCATAGGGCTCGGTCAGGGTGGGAAATTTATCTGAGCCTGCCCAGTTGAAAGTCCCACCGTCTACCAGCACCCCCCCGACTACCACACCGTGACCGCTGAGAAACTTGGTCGCCGAATGCACAACAAGATCTGCCCCTAGAGCAATCGGTTGGCAAAGATAAGGCGTGGTTAGCGTTGCGTCCACCATCAGCGGTATACCGTGCTCGTGGCTCAGCTGCGCCAAAGCAGGAATATTCAGCACTTCAAGCCCCGGGTTACCCAGCACTTCGCCGAAGATCAGTTTTGTGTTGGGTTGTACGGCCGCAGCAAACGCATCCATATCGCGTGGATCTACAAATGTTGTGTCGATCCCAAAGCGCTTCAACGTATAGCTGAAGAGATTATGCGTACCCCCGTACAGAGAGCGGGACGCGACAATGTGATCGCCTGCGCTGACAATGGTGCACACGCCAAGATGCGTAGCTGCCTGCCCACTGGCCGTCACAATTGCGCCCACTCCCTGATCCAGCGCGGCCATGCGCTCTTCGAGCACGGCATTTGTGGGGTTAGAAAGCCTTGAGTAGACATGACCCGCCCGTTCCATATTAAACAGACCTGCTGCAAAGTCGGAATCCGGCAGCACAAAAGAAGCGGTTTGATAGATAGGTGTGGCCCGCGAACCGGTTTCATCCGGTGTTTGCCCGGCATGCAGACTCAGGGTATCAAATCCGATGCGCGGAGGACCCTGATGCTCTTTCTTATCCATAACCACTCCAGCTGAGAATCTGCAGGGTGGCCGGTTTAGCAGCGCTTATCAAGCGCCAGCCTGGGATCAGGATCGATTGCGGTAAAATCGGGCATCCCGTTCAAGGTTGCCCGCAGAAATCTGCTCATTCAACGTCCACCAATCGTAAATGATACCGATGAAAAATAACCCCAGCGTCAGCAGATACAGAATACCGGTGCCAATCTTGCGCTGATAAAAACGATGCAACCCAAAAACACCCAGGAAAGTCAGCAACACCCAGGCAATGGTGTAACTCAGTTCGCCGGATGCGTAACGCCGATCAGCAGAACGTTCCAGAGACGGCATCAGGAACAGGTCGATAATCCAGCCGATGCCCAGCAAGCCCAGAGTAAACAAATAAATGGTGCCACTGATGGGCCGTCCAAAATAAAATCTGTGCGCGCCCAGGAAGCCAAATATCCATAATACGTAGCCGACAAAAAGACTGTGTGTGTTGTTATATCTATCCATACCTTCATTGTCGCACTTCAGTACAGAAAAGTTTGCACTGAATCTTCAGTGCTGATTTTTTAGAACACGTGAAAATAGTTCAGCGGCTGCTGATAAAGGGGGGTTAGAGAAGCGCCCGAATCTGCCAGATGGTTGGATGGCGCAAACGGTGTAAGGCTTGAAGGCGCATTGATCTGTGGCTGACAGAGATTACATCCGCCACTGACCTGTTGCAGCTGTGTTTTCCCCAACGGGTATAAGACTTCCGCGCGTTCTGATTTGTATTTTCTCATCGCTTCAACTCCAAAAAAAACAAGATAGAACAACCCTACACAGTCCATCATCGCCAATCCGTAGGAGAACCTTCAGAGGTGCCGCGTAATTTTGGCCACGCGACAGGCCACCTTTTTCCTTCTAGACTGGGACTAACTTTTTGCGAGCCAGAATCATGTCCCAAGCCTTCGCCTTTCCTGAACCACAAATGATTCAGACAAATTCAGTGGAACTGGAAGTTTTCAGCGCAGGCTCCGGAAGACCAATTGTCTTATGCCACGGCTGGCCTGAACACGCTTACTCATGGCGCCACCAGATCCAGCCACTGGTCGATGCAGGCTACCATGTCATCGCTCCCAACCAGCGCGGTTATGGTAATTCCAGCTGCCCCCTTGAGGTCACCGACTACGACATCAGGCATCTCACTGGTGACTTGATGGGCCTACTGGACCACTTCGGATATGAAGACGCATTATTTGTCGGCCATGACTGGGGCGCCATTATTGTCTGGAATCTGGCGATGATGCACCGCAAACGGGTTACCGGCGTGATCAACATGAGTGTGCCTTTCATGGAGCGCGGGCCAACAGAATGGGTCGGTTTCTGGGAGCAGCATCTTGGCGGCGACTTCTACATTGTCCACTTCAATCGTCAGCCCGGCGTGGCAGACGCCGCATTTGCACAACATCGCGAACAATTCTTAAACAATCTGTATCGCACCAATCAATGGCTGTCACCACCGGCTGAGCTGCCGCCAGGCATGAATATGATTCGCATTGCCGAAGCAGAAAAGATGCCGGGCGATGATCTGATGAGCAAAGCCGAACTGGAAGTCTTCAGCCGCGCGTTTGCACATTCAGGGTTTACCGGCGGCATTAACTGGTACCGGAATTTTTCCCGCAACTGGGAGATTATCGGTGAGTACGAGCAACATATTCATCAGCCGACTCTGATGATCTACGGTGACCACGACATGGTGCCCAGTTCGCCGACGCTCGGCGATTTTGTCAGCGACCTGGAAGTTGTCAATCTACCCTGTGGACACTGGATTCAACAGGAACAGCCAGATGCCACCAACGCCGCTATGCTCGATTGGTTACCGCGCCATTACCCCGCCAGCGCATAACGGACGGCACCCACTACCGCGGCAGCTAGCAGTGTAACAACCGCAACCATGCTGCCAATCATGCCGGCTCCACGCCGTTCAGGATCAGCAATGTAGCTGCGGAAATAGTGGGCCCGCGCTAACACAAACACGATGCCCATAATGACCGCCAGCCACTGGTTGGCGAAGTAGCCGGCCGCATAAATGGCCGGCACAAAAACCACTAACTGCTCAAGCGTGTTCTGATGGGCGCGATGGAAACGCTCAAACTTCTCGTCGCCGGTCACTGCCGGTGCGGCAACACCGTGACGTCCACGCGCCCGCCCGACGGCAACGCCAAAATACAGATATTCGGCCAGCGCAAACATGACCACAATGGTGACGTACGCCATAGTTACCTCCCTCAGGCGACAGGAATCATAAAGGCCGCCGAAGCTTCAGCATAGACACGGCCATCTTCTGCATCTATCACCCGCCCTTCCATTTGTGCCAGGCGACTTTTACGTTTCACGCAGCGCCCTTCAAGCAATACACGCGTGCCAATGGGCAGCTGGTTACGATAGCGGATCTCAGCCCGCGCAGTAAAACACTGTTGCCCCTGCAACCAGAGCCAGTTGGCCATGACATCATCAAGCAGACTGAAAACAATGCCTCCGTGTGTCACTTTGTCGTAGCCCATATGCACAGGCCCCGGCGTAAACGCCCCCCGACAAACCTCTTCATCAAGCGTAAATGTTACGCCAAGCCCATTGGGATTACCGGGACCGCAGACAAAACACTGATTCCCCTGAGATTGCAGCAGGGATTCACGACCGCGGCTGGCATCCGCCGATTGTGTACCATCTTCCATCATTCACCTGATTATTCCTCGATTGGGGTATCATGCATGTTTTCCGCCAGACAAGCATCTGTGGTTGATCTAACACACATACGTGAAAGCCTTTCCCGGCACACGCCGGAACTGGTCACTCCCGCCGCGCAAACCCGCCAGGCAGCGGTTGCTATTGTGATGCGCCAAACCGATCACGGTCCGCAGATGTTGTTCATCAAACGCGCCATCAAAGAGGGTGATCCGTGGTCTGGACATATGGCTTTTCCTGGCGGTCATCTGGAACCCGTGGATACCTCCCTGCAGCAGGCGGCGATGCGTGAAACCTGGGAAGAAACGGGCCTGCAACTGCCTGGTGACAGCCATCTGGGCGCACTTGACCACCAACGCGCGCAACCCAAGGGCCGCACACTGGATATGCTCATCGCACCCCATGTCTTCGAAATTTCAGGCGAGCCGGAATTCACACCTAATTACGAAGTTGCTGAGGTTGTCTGGGCCCCGTTACATCCGATGCTGCGCAATGACCTGCATGATACAGAGACAAAACCCATGGCTGGTACGCCAACTGTTTTCAACGGATATCGCCTGGAACAGGGCCACTTCGTCTGGGGTTTGACCTATCGCATCCTGAAAACATTTTTCTGGACACTGGACCCAGCCTGGCAGCCTATTGACCGGGATTAAACAGAAGCTTTTTAGGGCTGCAGACCGTGATAACTGGCAATTGCCAGACCCGTGGCAACACTCGTGAAAGGATCATGGTCCACTACCTTGTCACCAAAACGTACCTCAAGCAGAGACCTCACCGCGGGAATCAAACTTGAGCCACCGGTGCGCAGAACGATGTCTATATCTTCCGGCACCAGTTGTGCCCGCTGCAGGGTCACGTCTACAGATTCGCTGATCTGCTGCAGAGGTTGAGCAATCAGCGCTTCAAATTCCGCGCGCGTGAGCGTGACATCGACATCTATTTCCGGGATATCCAGGCGTGCCGAAGGCTGCGACGACAACGCAGCCTTGAAGGCCTTGATCCGCGCAAACAGCATGTAGCTGAGATTGTGTTTGATCACCTCACGTAGCCGCTCGAACTTACGCCGCCCGGGACCACCCTGCTCGATACATTCCATCACCGGCGTGGTGTACTTATTCTGATTCAGCGTATAGGTCACCGCCCAGTTCAACAACAGGTCTGCAAAGTCTTCAAACGGAAAACGGGTTTCGATCACTTCACGATCAAACCCCGGCCGCCGCCACAACTCTCCTTCGCCCAACAGGGGAAACAGCAATTTGCGAAACAACAGCTGATCGATGTGATCACCACCCAGGCCAACGCCATGGGTTGTAACCACATCAAAAGTTTCACCGCGCCTCTTCAAAACGCAGAGATCCAGCGTGCCGCCGCCAAAATCGACCGTGAGGAGCACATCTCCCGAAACACCCGGATTGTTATGCAGGTAGCTGGCAGCCGCAGCTATTGGTTCAGGATAAAAATGTTGCTCTGCAACTCCGGCATATTTGTAGGCCTCACCGAGACGTGACAGTGCCAACTGATTTCGATGTGGGTCTTTGCCTTCGAAATTAACCGGGTGCCCCAGATGGGCCGCTGTCACTTTGCCTACTTCAGCTTCCAGCGCTTTACGCATACGCAGAAGTAACGGCGTGATTAACGCTACCAGCCGGAAAGGATGATCAAAGACCAATAAGCGGCGCACCCGGGAATCTCCCAACAGTCTTTTTGTGCCTCGGAACAAGCGCCCTTGCAGACCACTGTCGGTTACCGGAGCGCCATAAATCTTCTCAGTCGAGGTATCTACCTCGCTGTTTTCTGCGCCTTCACCGTGCTCAACGAACTGACTGACTTCAGCAACCACCTCGGGGATCAATTCAACAGTTCTACCGGTATTGTCAGCAATATATTGTTCGATGGCCGATTGGCCGGTTTTGGTCTGCAGATGACGGTCAATGTAGGTAGCAGATGGCATGATCGCAACATCGTTGTCGAGCTGAACATTCTGCAGCGCCGATTTTTCCAGCAGTTCCTGTTCCAGTGGAATAAGCGTCACAGTCCTGCCATCGAACACCGCTGCTGCCGAGTTTGTGGTGCCGAAATCTATGCCTATTCCTAACCTTTTCACCAACCGCCCCTAACCTGTGAATCGCTGCAGGTAATCAGGCAACGCTATGTCCGCTCTAAGATCTGCCGAGGGTTGCGGCTTACCCACCTGCAAACTCACGGGAATCACCCCTGCCCAGACATCGCTGGCTTTATCCTGCTCGTCATCTCCGGGGTCGCCATCACGCACCTTGGCAGCCATTTCCGCCAGGCTGACCCGGACCACAGCGGTAGCCGCCAGTTCCTGCGCCGTAGGTTCCCGCACCGCCTGTTCGTGGCCCGGCACAAGCACAGCTACAAACTGGTCCAGTGCCTCGCGATGTAGCGCGCCAGTTACTGCCTCGCCTTTGCCAAAGATAGACACTGAGCGGTAGTTCATCGAACAATTGAAGCCGCTGCGCGCAATGACATAGCCATCGACCAGCATAACGCTGATACAAACGTCACCACCTGAGGCCATATGTTTGAGTAAAGCGCTTTGCCGGTTGCCATGTAAATACAGATAATCTTCATCACAGAAGTAAAGGGTTGGAATAAGGCGCGGCTCGCCGTCCTCAACAAAGGCCACATGACACATCTGTTGGGCTGCAAGAATACGTTTGATAACACCCACGTCATACTGAGCACGTTTTGCATTTCGCTTGACGGTGGCACGCGTTGAAGGCGGTTGCATAACATCTACCCGGTTATTTTACGGCGGGCAGTGTATACGCAAGTCCACCCAAAAACACAGGAAAGCAGGTTAAACTGGTGCAGTGCAACTCTGGCGCATCGAATAAACAGGTATACCCGTGTCCGAACCAACCGATCTAAATAAGTTTAAGAAACGGCAACGTCAAGAGAGGGGTAGAAACAGCACCCTGTGCAAGAGCGGGTTCCACAAATGGGCGTTTTCTGAGAAAAAACAGTTCGACGTCAAACAAGGCAAGCTCATCAGCATTCAACGCTGTGAGCGTTGCCAGTTGACCCGGACAAAGTTCAGCTAGCCGCCTTATGAATCAAGCGTGACCAGGGTCGGCAGGTCACATCCTACACCCGTACCATTTAAGCCACAGTAGCCATTCGGTACTTTTGCCAGGTACTGCTGATGGTAGTGTTCTGCATAATAGAACGCGGGTGCTGGTCTGATTTCTGTTGTGATTTCGCCGTAACCCGCAGCGGTCAACGCGGCCTGATAGGCTGCCCTGGAGGCTTCAACAGCCTCAGCTTGAGCGTCCGTGTAAGTGTAAATGATTGATCGATATTGCGTGCCGAGGTCATTTCCCTGGCGCATGCCCTGAGTAGGGTCATGGCTTTCCCAGAACAACTTCAACAACGCCGCCAGGGTTGTTTCTGCTGGATCGAATACCACAAGTACGGTCTCACTGTGTCCGGTACCGCCGCTGCACACTTCCTCATAGCTGGGGTTTGGGGTGTAGCCGCCTGAATAACCCACAGCAGTGACATAAACGCCGGGGGCCTGCCAGAAACGGCGCTCGGCACCCCAGAAACAACCCATGCCAAACTGAATCTGCTGCATGCCCTCCGGAAAAGGCGGCTGCAGCGAGTGACCCGATACAAAATGCTGCTCAGGCACCGGCATTACCGCATCGCGGCCGGGTAGCGCCTGCTGTTCTGATGGCATTAAAAGTTTCGCGCCTAAGCCCATGGTAAGCTCCTGTTTGAAATTAAAGCTTTACTGTTCAGGACACGAGTTTAGCGCGTCGACTGGCCAGTACAAACGAATCCGACTATTTGTTGTCCAACATTACATGCTGTCCGACACATTAATCGACCTTCAACGTTCACACCTTCCAACGCGGATGCTATAACACCCTAATGCGAACACTGATTTTACTGGCTGCCTTCACCATCAGCCTGGGTTGCCAGAGTGCAACTCCGACACCTGACTCTATCGACGCGACGACGCAGACAGATACGCGCTCTGGGAGGCAGACCCTGACCGAGGCGCAGCAAGCCTTTACCGAGGCCGCAGATTTTTCTGATCGCCTGCAGCGTTTGCTGGAACTTGAGCAGCAGGCGCTGGCTTTAGCCGCGGATGAGCCGCTCAAGCTCGGCAGCCTCGGTTCGGCGATTTTAGATATTTATGCCGGCAGCCTCACTGGCCACTATGCAATGAGCAGGTTTTACGATCACGTCGACTCTGAAGAGGCAAAGGCGGTGCACGATCAGGCGCTGGCAGAACTGATCGAGTCTATGCAAGCTGGCGCTGACGGCTCTCGCAGCAAGCCCTATAAAGCGCTCACTCTGTTTGACGGTCACACCCTGGCGCGGCTCAACAATCGGTCTGCGGTTGGGGCCATCTATCAGAGCAATGCCACCATGGCGTTTGGCTACCAACTGGTCACTCGGCCGGAAAACGGACCGTTGCAGCGCGAGTTTTTCGACATCAGTGCACTGCTGAACGGGTTGGACAATGGCGACACCAAAAGTGGGGATACACCACCCAGTCACCCCCAATCCGCGGGCGATAACCCGTGGGTTCTCATCCGCCTGCTGGCTGCGCAGATGGACAGCGCAGCACAGACGGCAATTGGTCGATATCTGGCCTCTGCACAGAAATTCGAGGACGCTGCGAACTGGTTGGAGGTCGCCGCTCGCTCGGAAAATGTCGTTGCCAATGTGCTGCTCGCACGAATTTACTGGAGCCAGGCAGAAGATAGCGAAGATCCAGCCATCAAACAGGAGCTCCGTGAGCGTTCATTGGAAAACTATCTGCACGCCATAGCTCTGGGGTCCGCGGATTCCATGTATACCCTGGCCAATCTGTACATCAATGACGTCTACGGTGAAGAAAACCGCGCTGCGGCTTTACCGCTACTGCGCCGCGCCGCAGACCTGCAACACCCGGAATCACTGCTCTATCTGGGCCACCTGTACAGCATTGGAAGGGAAGTTGATCAGGACCTTGTAAAAGCTGATGAGTATTTTGCAGAAGCGGCCGCGTTGAACGATGCCCAGGCGATACTCAGCTACGGGCGCTTTTTAACCAGTGCCAGCGAAGAACAACAGACTTTCAGCGCCGCTGCAGATATTCATGGCTGGCTGGAAAACCTGGCTGAAGACGATAACGCCGAAGCCATGGTCTTACTGGGCAACCTGCACGCACGCGGGCTCGGGCAGAAAGCATCCAACCGACGGGCCGTGAGCTGGTACAAAAAGGCGGTCAAAGCCAATCCACAGGACGGTGACATTGTTAACGAAGTCGCCTGGACCCTGGCCGTATCAGACATTCAAGGTTTACAGCGCAGTAGCTACGCTAAGAAGATCATGGACAACCTCATGACAAACAACGCTGACGCGGCCCAACGTCCGGAATACATCGACACCTGGGCTGCAGCACACGCGGCCAATGGCAATTTTGATGAAGCCATCCGGCTGCAGAATGTCGCCATCGAAACAGCCACAAACCAACAAAGAGACGACGTCATCGGTATACTCAAAACCCATCTTGAGAAATTTGAAGCCGGTGCAACCATCATCGAAAAAGCACCCTGAACACGATGAGCTGATTCATCTGCTCGCAGACCAGAGACCCTTCCTGGATGTGCGGGCGCCTGCCGAATTTGCCAAAGGTCATCTGCCCAACAGTTTAAATCTGCCTATTCTGAATGACGAAGAGCGCCATCAGGTGGGTCTGGCTTTCAAACGAGAGGGCCAGCTTGAGGCCACCAGGCTTGGCCACAAGCTGGTCAGCGGCGCAGTTAAAGAGGCGCGCATCGCACAGTGGCAAACTTATATCCACAGCCACCCTGAAGCCTCTGTCATGTGTTGGCGCGGCGGTCAGCGATCGCAAATTGCACAACAGTGGTTAGCCGAGCATGGCTATAGTGTCCCGCGCATATCCGGCGGCTATAAAGCCTGTCGGCAGGTGTGCCTGGATATTCTGGAAGAGGCTGCGCTGGCGCAGAAACCCTGGTTTGTGCTTGCAGGGCGCACCGGCGTGCAGAAAACCGTGTTACTTAATACCCTCAACAACAGTATCGACCTGGAAGGTCTGGCCAATCATCGTGGTTCCGCCTTTGGCGCCCGGAACAGCCCTCAGCCCAGCTTACCGAGCTTCGAAAACAACCTCGCGATACATTACCTGCGACACAAACAACCCTGCCTGGTACTGGAAGATGAAAGCCGCACCATTGGCCGGCTTGCAGTACCTGAGAGCTGGCATCTGCGGATGAAAAAATCACCGCTGGTCCTGCTCGAAGCAACCCTGGAACAGCGCGTTGAGCACATCGTTGACGAGTATGTTGACACACGCCTGTCTCAAGGTGATTCCGCCAGCATGCTGGAAGCACATTACAGAGGTGCTCTGAAGCGTATTGCGCGTCGACTGGGTGGGCTTTTGTATCAGCAGCTTGATGACATGATCCGTATCGCCTTCGAGCAGCAGGCTGATCACCACCAGTGGGTGCGCACCCTGCTCAGAGACTACTACGATCCGATGTACGACTATCAACTTGAAGGCAAAGCCAGCCGGGTGATTTATACCGGGACGTTTCCACAAGTACAGGCATTTCTGGCAGAGTGTAACAGCGGCTGACCTGCCCGCGCTTCAGTGGTCATGACCATGCGGCAGGTTCGCCAGATGCGTCTGTCGATGCGCCAGGTCATCAGGGCAAAGCAGATCTTTGTGCACCATCAGCTGTTGCAGGGCGGTCTGGAAATGATCGTAGTACTGATATTCATCAGCATCCCGAGCATTACGATCCCACACTCCAATAACGTCAATCAGCTGATGCTGAAATTCATCCCAGCTGAACACGCCAGCTTCGTGCAGGGCCACTGCCATGCCGAACACACGGCCATGCCATGGTGCTTCAAACAACACCTCGCCGTTTGCCATGGGTGGTTGCAGGTGTTCGCTCAACACATTCTCCAACGAGACATTTGGGGCGTCAGTCATACTGGCCGTCTTCCAGCACCGTAACACCAATCATACTGTCTCGCGAAACTGTTGCCGCAAGGCTTTCAACGTCGCGACCCTGCCAGGCAGCAGGCATCTCCGGAAGCACCATGTAGCGGATCTCGGCTGATGAGTCCCAGACTCGAATTTTTTTCTCAGCTGGAAGGGTTGTGCCGAATTCTGCAAGAACCGCTCTGGGCTCACGCACCACCCGTGATCGATATGCCGGGTCTTTGTACCATTTTGGCGGCAGGCCAAGTACTGCCCAGGGGTAACAGGAACACAATGTACAGACCACCACGTTGTGAACCTGCGGCGTGTTTTCCACCACGACCAGCTTATCCACCTGACCGCCACTGAACTCAAACTCATTCACAACCTCAGTAGCATCGGTCAGCAATCGCTTCTTAAAGGCTTCATCCAACCAGGCATGTGCTACCAACTGCGCACCGTTCATCGGCCCAACACGTTCATTATAACGCACAATGACATCGTCAATAATGTCCGCATCAAGCAGACCTTTTTCAATCAATAGACTTTCCAGCGCCTGCGCGCGAATAGCTGCTGCGTCCTGACTCATGAGCTTAGGCCTCCTCTACCCGGTGCAGATAAGGTTCAAATAGATCCAGACAAACTTCCAGGTTGTCTGCACCCTCTCCCCATAATTCCCGCGCGTCAAAACAGACAGTATATAGATGTTGAGGCTGCTCACCCTGATCATGAGCATTGGTGTCGGGGAAAACCCAAGCGCCATGCATCGCAACCACTGTACCCAGCCTGCCACGCGCGTAAGCCGGTAATCGAGTGTGCCCAGGCACAGACGACATTCTTGTCAGCAGCACATCACCGACAGAAAACTTCGCGGGGTTCACAGGTTTTCTCTCTGCGGTCAGCCGGGGCTCAGATGCCGGACTTACATTGTCGGTACCATCGTCAGACGGGGCAGAACCGGCACTCTGCATGGGCCGCGCAGCCACCCGTTCATCACCCTGAGCCCCATAAGCCACCGCGCGATCGGTAATCTGTTGTTGTTCCAGGACCCCGCCTTCTACCAGCAGGTTTTCCGCGGCACCGAGCCAGCGCCCGTAATACCCGTCGTCGAGGTAGCTGATAGGATCGATGCGTTCAACTGCGTGTCTGAAATGGTCAGAGTTGTGCATGACACCGGCAGCCGCAAGGCTGTTGATTATGGTGAAGACACTACCGTGCCAACGCTGGGAGAAGCCCAGAAACGGATCGTTGGGGTCAACGGAACCAAAACCCTCTTTTCCACCGAGATCGTGAATGCCATCCATCTACGCATGCCTCCCGCCAACCAGTTCAAGTAGCGTTGGGACGCCGTCGCCGCCAGCTTTGAAGTCCATCATAAAACGATGGTGTCCACTGTAGACTGTTTGTTCAATCTCATCGGGCATAACTACCTGAGCTTCACAGCCTGGTGGCACCAGCAGTTCCAGTTCAAAACGATCATCTTTAATCCACCAGCTGACATCAAAACGCCCCATCGGCGTGCGCAAAGAAGCTTCGACAAATTGTACCGGTGCACCCGCTAGAAATTGTTTGCCAAGAGGTGGTCGGGGGCGCACACGAACTGAGCGAAACGCGTTTTTATCCAGCGCATAATCGTCCTGCAATTTAATGCCGACCAGCGATTCCAGCAACCAGGTCAAAACACCTACGTTAGCCATTTCCGGATGTCCGGGCTGCCGTGCCACCAGGCGATCACCCGCCTGCACAGCCGCCAGCCAGCTTGGTGCACTGGTCTGCAGTAAGACCATGTAAGCGATATCAAGGCGATCCGCTGCTGTTAACACCGGCAGCAGATGTGGCAGCACAATTGGCGCCGCAGAGCTGTGATAGTTCTGCTGTTGCAGCAACTCAACCAAACGCTGTTCTGCGCGCTGGCATTCTTTGTCTTCCAGTAATCCGAAGTGCAGTACCGCGATGTAAGCGGATTCCGAATCACAGGCGACATGCCCGTCTCCGGTCAGGTAGCGTTGACGGAACGCCTGACGCACGTCGTTTGCCAGCCCATGCAACAGTTCATGATCACTGAGTAGCGCCAGTACGCTGGCTATACGGGCCAGACATCGCAGCGCATTATAAACAGTACAACTCGCCACCAACGGATTAGTGGCACCGTCACCATAAAGGGCTGTGCTGCTTGGCGCGCGCAGCAGATGTATGTTGGCGTGGCGGTAGCTCAGCGCAATGGCCCGTAACTGTGGATACGCGCGCTTGAGCACCTGCACATCACCATAGCTACGATAGTGTTGCCAGATTGTAGCCACAAGCGCTTCGAACTCAGCAAACTCATCGTAAGGTAAACATTCATCAGTACCTTCCACAGCAGGCACCAGCGGGCTGCTGCTTGCAGGGACGGCATTTGCCGGCGTCAGCTTGGTCAAAGCATCTTCAAGCCATTTCAGCACAAGGCCAGGACTCCTGTCCTGAGCAGCAAAATAGGGCATCCAGGTACCGGCGAGGGTGAAGTCCGGCAGGCGATCTGCCAGCGCTACGCCTTTCATCGGCACAGTCAAGGCAGCGCTTTTAAGGCTGTTATCGATGACTTCAAACAGCTGATTCAAGGTTGCATGGTCAGTGCGCACGCTGACGGCGCTGGACTCGGGCGCTGCAATACGCAGCGCTGTAGCATGCTGGACTTCGGTCAGGTGTGGGGTGAATTCCACTTTCAGATAACGAAAGGTGTGCAGTGAAAACTGCCCCTCATGACTGGCGTTTGCATCAGCCACTGTCATGAGGCTATCTTCGCTGGCGCGGTTAAACGACTTGTCTAGACTGTAACTCAGCACCAGCGTATCACTTTGACGACACCTCAGAGACAAATTCACGCGACCAACAATCTGATCTCCAAAATCAAATAGTGCGGTGCTGCGACCAGCATCTGTTGTTACCAACGGTTCTGTCATAGGGCGCAAAGCCTGAGTCACGCCAAACGCGGCGTGCGGTAAACTTTTCAGCTCCGGATTGAAGCTGACTTTTTCCACCGGCTGCCAGAGCGCATCATCAAACCCTGGCTCAGTCCAACCTTCAAAGGCCTGCGCCGCATCCGCATGCTCTCCTGTATTGATATCAGCAGCGAGTATGTGGCTTGGCGCCCAGCGCCACTGCTCATCAGAGTTGACTTCAATCTGCTCACCATCCAAAAGCGTCGCAACAAGACGTAGTCGCAGATAAGGGCGATTGCCATACCGGGCTCGGCCCAGACCAGGCAATTCGCCGGCAAAAAAAACCATCACTGAGCAACACGGCCACTGAGTTGGGCTCAGCCAGAAGACGTTCAGTGACATCAAAACTCTGATAAAAAACTTTTTCGCCAAACGCGGTCCAACTGGCGTCACTGCGCGCAGGCTGAATAGGCGCGCCGTTGAGGTAAAGTTTGAAGTCACCAGCCACAGCAATATATATCCGCGCTGAGGCGACCGCCTGAGTAATCAGGAAGTCGCGACGCAGAGCAACAGCATGTACACCTCTTCGGGCGCTACCCCTCAACCCACCGGCAATCCAGGGACCATGCCAATCCGCATCGCGCAGCAGACCCATTTCGAAAGTGGCTGGGTCACTCCAGTCTCCTGATATGCCGTCACTGTCGTATGTCCGCACTTTCCACCAGGCTTTCTGCCCTGAGCCGAGCCGCATACCGCGATAGTCAACATGGAGGGTCTGGTGGGATTCAATGCGACCGCTGTGCCAGAGGTCCCCCTGATCCTGATTCAACAGCGCAGGACTGGAGGCGACAAGAATTTCGTAGGCCGACTGGACTTCAGCGGGCCGTGAGTCATTCACCCACCAGGAAAAACGTGGCGATGCCACATCCACACCCATTGGGTTTTGCATGAACTCGCAGCGAAGCCGGAGCGGAGCGCTTGGCATTGTCGCTGTGATTCCCCGTTCAAAATGGAGCGATTAGTTTGCGCCAGCGGCGGGCTACACGCAAGAATTGTCGAGGATTTTGGCTCCCACCAGGGTCAAAAATGGTCATCCAGCAAAGCCTGCTGACGTGTACTGAAAATTTCCCGAAGAAAACTCACCAACAGCTGCACCCGGCGCGCATTACGTAGCTCGGGGTGCGTCAGAAGCCACAACGTTGGACTTTTCTGCACCGGCATCTGCGGCAGGCGCAGCAGCTGCTCAGACTGAGGCCACTGCGCTTGATCCGCACTCAGATAACAAGGCAGCAGACCAACACCCATGTGCACACGGATACAGGTCTGCTGCATGAACACCTGATCGCAGCGAATGCGTACCCGACTCTCTGGAAAATAGCGCTCCCTGAGGCTGGCGTAAAAGTTCATCACTTCTCCGCGTGCTGCCCAATCAATCCATGCAAGGCTCCGGTCACTACCGGGAGAAGTATCCAGGGCATTATGTTCAGCGATGTACTTTCGACTGCCATAAGCTGCAACTGCAACCTGATAGAGGGGCCTGCCAACCATTGTGTCCGGCGGGGTCTCTGTCGCCAGAACAGCAACATCAACATCTGCTTTAGCTATATCGAGATTGCCATGCACCGGTATGATCTCAAGCTCGATCTCAGCATACTGCTCACAAAACCCGGCCAGGTCAGCCAGCACAAAACTCACTGCTAGCACATCCGGCACCGCCAGACGGATTTTGCCTTCCAAACGTTGATTCAGCCCCTGCAGCTGCCCATCAAGCTGATTGAGTTGTTCCCCTAGTGCATCTATCTGCTTGGCTACATCTGCCCCCTCGGCGGTAATCTGCAGACCCGTATTCGTACGAAGGAACAACATAACCCCAAGCCGAGACTCGAGCGCTTCCAGGCGTCTAGTGACCGTTGAGGGATTTACCTGCAACTCGATAGCTGCACCACGAACGCTACCTGCACGAGCCACGGCAGCAAAAAAGCGATAATCATCCCAATTCATGCCTTCTAGACTCCGCGATATCGACTATTTTGGAAAATGCACCTTAACGCAGAGAATAGAATACATGTTGCGTTAGAGCAACATACTGTTGCGTTACTTAGGGTTGCATTTATTGTTACCCGAAGTAACATAGCTACATCGAACAAAAACAGTTCCGTGAGGGTCATCCGATACCCCCCCTCCCCTCCCCTCCCTCGGATGCCCCTCTTATCTTCAAAAAGTAGAAGTGGCCGGAGATCCTTAGAAAGATCTCAGCCCTTCTACTTTTTTTATGCCTGCATCTTATGCCCGCAGAAAGCCTGACCGGAGCCGCCTGAGCCTGATCGAAGAAATGCGCTAACATTGCGCCCATGACCTACCAACACCTGACACTGACAAAAAACAATCACATCGCCTGGCTCACCTTCAACCGCCCAGAAAAAGCCAACGCACTGCACTACGATCACCTGCTTGAAATAGAAACCGCGGTGCTGTCTCTGCGCGATGACCCACAAACTCGAGTAGTTGTATTCACCGGCGCAGGCAAACATTTCTCATCCGGCGCAGACCTGACTGATAGGGGTGATGCTTATAAAGTACCCATGGTGCAGCGTCGTCGTCGGATGCGAATCGGTGAGCGGACCATCGAAGCCATCCTCGACATGGATCAGATTTCAATTGCAGCCTGGAACGGTGCCGCCATGGGAGGCGGTGCCTGTATTACGACTGCGTGTGATTTCAGGATCGGCGCAGACAACTGTTTCATGCAGTATCCGGAAGTCGATATTGGATTGAATCTTATGTGGAAAAGCCTGCCACTGATTACCCATCTGGCCGGGCCTTCCCGCGCTAAGCGCCTGGTGATCGGTGGAGAACGCATAGAAGCGTCGGAGCTGCTTGACTGGGGTATCCTGGATAAAAAGGTGTCGCTGGCGAACCTTGTTGATGCCGCAGAATCAATGGCTCAGCATTATGCCGCCAAGCCGCCTGTTGCTGCGCAAATGATCAAACGCTCAACCAATCAGATCTGCAATGCCTTGAATGGCGCGTTGATGCATATGGATGCTGACCAGAACCTCCTGGCGGCGAGCACAGACGACCGAGGGGTCGCCATGCAAGCCTACTTGATGAAGGAAAAACCCACCTTCACAGGTTCCTAAACGGCATCATCGGCGGAGGAAGCAACAGATCGGGCCTGCCGCTTCTCAACGTATACCGCCACGCCGAGCAGAGAGATACCTAAGACGCCAAGGGTTATCCAGTGGGTAAAATCGATATAGCGCCCAAGCTCCGGCAACTGCGATATCACCGAAGCAAGTAACACCCCAGCACCAACAACAATCACCGACGGGTTAGCTAAACTGCGGCCACATAAGCTGATTAACATACCTACAAACACACCCGAAGCAACCGCAAGCCACCCATCATTGAACAGCAGGTTGATAAACACCGCCATGGCCATAAAAAGGCCCGCCAGCACCTCAAAACCAAATCTCACGCGGGGATGGGGTATTCCGCTCCAGAAGCTGGCAAAACCAAGCAACACACCAGCTACTGGCAGCATCAGTTCATCTGCGAGCAGTGGATCCAGTAGTGACATTGTGGTCATTGCTACCGCAGCGAACACGGCGAAACCCACGGCACTCAGAAAAGGTCTATATACGGGCTTCGAGATATCCTGCAGACGCAGTAAGTGGATGCCTACAAAGCCGGTCATCAGCAACATCCAGGACAACAGCACATCGGCCTCATACAACCAGAACAATCGTGCCAACATAACAAAAGCCGGAAAAAACAGGCTCAACAGCGCAAACCTGCCTTCCAGGGTCGCAAAGACAATATGGCTTTTGAGGGCTCGAACGGCGTAGTAAGCAGGCAGCGCCAAGCTGATCAGAATCGTTAAACCCAGCGGCCACGAATCTCTCGCAGGAATGCAGATCAGCAAACTGCACAATGCAAACAGCAGCGACAGCTGTTTGACCTGGGGCCGAGCAAGGATTCGAAAAGCCATCCAGGTAACCGGCACAAGGGTGAGCAACGCGACGCTGAACATGACCCCCAGTTGGCCTGGCAAATAGGCCTGCAGGGCAAGGGCATCCACCTGCCAGCTGCCACCAGCGTGTAGCTGCGACCAGGAAAATATTTCTTCTAACAATCCACCCAGGGTTGTCAGACTGGCCACCACAGCCACCAGACTTAGACTGACAAACACACGCGCACCTTTCTGCTCCCTTAGCAGCCCACTGACCGCAAAACCGGTAACTGCAAAAGCAGCCGTTACACCAAGCAAAACGTACAATCGGCTCAGATCTCCCCATGCACTCCAGCCCTGCAGAAGGTGCGAGCATAAACCCGCGACAATCACCAGGGCACCGAGTGTACGCAGGACGCCCGCGAAGGACGTCCTTTTCAGTTGTTCAATGTAAGTAGTCATTATTAAACCCCTGAACCTGAGGGTTTTTCAGCTGCCGGCTCTCCATCCAGAACCGAAGCCAACTCTGCCTGCAGTGACAGCTGCTCTTCTTCATCATCCAGCTTGCGCTCAAACTCATCTATTGGTGCAACAACCGGGGTTATGTATTCGTCAGCAAGCAGGCGCGCTTCCCAACGAGCGTAGACAGCATCAAGCCCATCACAATCCTGTTCCTGCAATCGACGCAAGGTACCCTGGGCGTTGCTGACTGCATCCCGGGTGCGCAGAACATTTCGCTTCTGCGTCAGCGACAGCAATCGTTCATCCATTTGCGCAACGCTGGCGCCTAACTGCTCAACCCTTGCATCGTACTCTGCCAAGACCGTTTGAGTTTGATCAATCTGCGTTTGCGCGTGACGCCGGCGTCGCAGACACTCCAGCGCTTTGTCTTCATCCGCGCGGCCGATTTTTACAGCACGCTGTGCCCAGCGCTGCGCTACTTTGTCCAGGCTATCGAGTTTTGCTGCAAGCTCATCCCGATCCCGTGCCAGCGCTGCCAGTCGCACCTTTGCCTCAGCCGCATTCCTGCGAACCTGCCGCAGTGTGGCCTCGGCAACGGCATCCTGATTTTCAAGCTGATCAACCACCTTATCGATAGATTGGGTGACTGTGGCGGTTACTCTATGGAATATATTCATCATCATTACACTCGTCGTTGAAGGAGTGGTGATGATGAAGGAAGGTGCTATTTACGGTACTAAATCTTAAAAGGTAGTCTGATCGACCCCGAAAGGTATTGTATATCTATACTTTGCGCGAGAACTTACCAGGACAGCGTCAAAACTTCTTTTTGCACTGCAAGGTCAGGCACTCTTCCGAAGCGACAGCTTGCTCCGCTGGTACACTCGCCGGTATGCACGCTGAAGGTGTAACCGTGCCAGGGGCAACGCACTTCACCCTCAGGACTGAGTTCCGAGGTCAGCGGGCCCATCTGATGGGGACACACAGCAGGATACACAACCCACTGTCCACCGCTTCGATTAAGCACAAACTCACGTTGCGACAGATTTACGCTCAACGGTAAATCAGCAGCATCAGGCAGCGGTATAGACAACGTGTCCTGCGCGCGCGGGCCGTCGACCCGCTGGTCCAGCTGACGCTGGCGCTCGGTCATCATTGCCACATCTTCATCGTAGAGCCGCTCGTAAGCACTGGCATAAGCACGCCCCACCTTTTCTCTTGCCGAGGGTTCTACGCCGGGTACAAAAAAATCAATCACCAGATCAAGCTGATGGGGTGCAGTTACAAAAACATGCGTCCATATTTCTGCGCCCTGGCTAGGGCCTTCGATATTCCGCGTGATCCATCGACGGCAGTCTCGATCCAGGCGCAGCTCCAGCAAACTATCGCGACCGCGGGGATCTTTGACCAAAGCCCGCCAACCCCAGCCACCTGCATCCAGACATTCAATGTCGGTAAAACTTGAGTCGTGCAGATGCGGCAGATGCTCCCAGTCCAGTGCGTTTTCATACATGCGATCTAACGATACCGGCAAGGTGCGCGTGTAGGTTCCCATATGATCCACTCTCGAATCTTTGTTGGGCGGACTGTATAGGTACCTCAAAGCAAACCTCGGTGTGTCTATTTTTCGGCGTTCAGCGCTTTGCTGAGCGAAAACGAGAAATGCTGGCCATCAATTTCTGTCGCTGTTGCACAAGGTTCATCCACTGCAACAAACTCTAGCGTCAGCGTTTCGGCCATAATGTACGCCTGATGTTCAGTCGCCGCCAGGCGCAAATCTTCCTGCGCGTGGTAACGGACGTTGATCCGGTCACTGACCTGAAAGCCCTGCTCCTTGCGAGCGCGCTGAATCCGATTGACCATTTCCCGAGCGTAGCCACCGCGCACCAGCTCAGGCGTGAGCTCACAGTCAATATCTACCGCGATACGACTGTTAGATACGGTATTTGTGCCTTCGCGTGCCTGCTGCAGCACCTGGATCTCTTCCAGATTAAAAGTTTCACCCAGCAACGTAACGCTGCCTGATGACTGCAGCGCAGCAATTGCATTCGCGTCCATGGCGTTGATGGCCTGCTGGAATTCCTTCATCTTTTTACCGAGGCGCTTACCCAGCAAAGGAAAATTCGGTTTAGCCACCAGTTCAATAAAGGCCGACTCATCCGACGAGTATTCGATCGCCTGGATGTTCAACTCATCAGCTATATAGCCCTCGAGAGCGACCATCTCCTGCAGCAGATCTTTATCACGATGCACCACAATGAGTTTCGACAGCGGAGTCCGCAGACCAATTTTTACATCTTCGCGCTTCTGCCGGCCCAGCAGGATAACCTGCTGCATCCGATCAACCGCGGTTTCCAGACCCGGCTTCACATAATTCTCTTCAGCTTTCGGGTAATCACATAAATGCACAGAGTGCGGCTGCGGGCTCTTGCCGGTCAGCCCAGATAAAGCCCGATAAAGGTACTCTGAGAGAAACGGCGTAAACGGCGCCATCACCAGCGACAACTCGATCAGCACCGTATACAACGTACTGTAGGCCGAGATTTTGTCTGCCGTGACCTCTTCACCCCAGAATCGGGCCCGGTTCAAGCGGATGTACCAGTTGGTGAGATCTTCAATGAAATCGAACAGCTCTGGAACAACGTTATATAGCCGGTACGCTTCCATCTCGGTTGCGATGTTGGCTTTTAAGGTTTGCAGTCGTGACATTAACCATTGGTCCAAGACATTGTCACCAAAGTGCATACCTTTGTCTGGCGCCCAGTTATCTATGGCGGCATAAGTCTGCAGAAAGGAGAATGCGTTGTACCAGGGCAACAGCGCCCTCCGGGTCATATCACGCACACCAGAGTCCGCAAAACGCTGCTCCTCACCGCGCACCAGCCCCGAGTTGATCAGATACAGTCGCAGCGCATCGGCGCCGTATTTTTCCATCAGTTCATCAGGCGGCGTGTAGTTACGCAGACGCTTCGACATCTTTTTGCCGTCTTCCGCCATAACCATGCCGTTCACAATCACGTTACGAAAAGCAGGCTTGTCGTAAATAGCAGCCGCCAACACAGTCAACGTATAGAACCAGCCACGCGTCTGATCCAGCCCTTCAGCAATAAATTCAGCGGGAAAACCTGCAGCAAACATATTCTCGTTTTCGAAAGGGTAATGCAGCTGGGCGTAAGGCATGGAGCCGGACTCAAACCAGCAGTCCAACACTTCTTCTATGCGGCGGTAGGTACCCTCTTCCCCGTCAACCTGAAATGTCAGCGGATCAACAAATTCCCGGTGCAGGTCGTCCACCGTCACACCACTGTACTGTGCAAGCTCTTCAATCGAACCCATACACACGGCATTACCGGTGACATCGTTTATCCAGATGGGTAGCGGCGTACCCCATACGCGGTTACGCGATACAGACCAGTCAATGGCGCCTTCCAGCCAGTTGCCGAAGCGGCCGTCTTTGATGTGCTCGGGCACCCAGCGTATCTGTTGATTTGCTGCGAGCAGCTTGTCACCAATAGTGGTCACTGCAACATACCAGGAAGGAATTGCACGGTAGATCAGCGGTGTATCGGAGCGATAACAGTACGGATAACTGTGCTGTATGACCTCCTGGCGATACAGCATGCCGCTGTCTTTCAGGTACTTGATGATGTGTTTATCTGCTTCTTTCACGTGCTGCCCCGCAAAGTCCACAACCTCGTCGGTGAATTCACCCGACAACGTCACCGGGCAGACAAAGGCTTCAATATCATGGGCACGGACAACACGATAATCGTCCTCACCAAAGGCTGGCGCCTGGTGCACAATGCCGGTACCGCTGTCTGCGGTGACATAATCGTCACTGACCACAACAAAAGCACCATCATCCCCAAGCCCTGCGAAATAAGGGAAAAGGGGGTCGTAGCCTAAGCCAACCAGATCTTTACCCTTCACCTGCTCGAGAACTTCCATCTCGCCATAGTGTGCAAGCCGCTCTGCTGCGAGGTAGATCTCCTGACCCGTTTGCGTATCCCGTGCCAGCACATAGTCAATATCATCACCCACACACAAAGCGAGGTTTGACGGCAGCGTCCAGGGGGTTGTGGTCCAGGCTGCCAGAAATCGATCCTGCCCCTGGATTTTGAACAGCACGGTGACCGCCGGATCCTGCACATCCATATAATTCGAGGTGGCTTCGAAGTTCGACAGCGGCGTGCCGAGGGCTGTGGAAATAGGCATGACCTTCACACCCTGATAGATCAGACCTTTATCCCAAAGCTGTTTGAAGACCCACCAAACGGATTCCATATACCAGGCATCCATGGTTTTGTAGTCATCATCAAAGTCGATCCAACGCCCAAGGCGTGTGATTGTGTGGCGCCACTCCGCCACGTAGCGCTGCACAATCGCACGACACTCGTTGTTGTAGCCGGCAACACCCAGCTTTTCCACCGCTTCAGCAGCGGACATGTTGAGCTGCTTATCGATTTCATGCTCGATCGGCAAACCGTGGCAGTCCCAGCCAAAGCGCCGCTGCACGTAACGACCGTTCATGGTCCAGTAGCGCGGCACAATGTCTTTTATGGTGCTGGCTACCAGATGGCCATGGTGGGGCAAGCCGGTTGCAAAGGGCGGGCCGTCATAAAAA
The DNA here is from genome assembly GCA_048571035.1 of Gammaproteobacteria bacterium. GTDB lineage: Bacteria > Pseudomonadota > Gammaproteobacteria > Pseudomonadales > Azotimanducaceae > UBA4421. The sequence continues at coordinate 3,727,201 of CP121329.1, read as the reverse complement.
ATGTAAGGCTTTTTATCTTTGGTATTTTCCAGGGAGCGCGCAAACGCACCCGTGGTTTCCCACAATTCGAGGATCTCGTGCTCCATGGAGACGAACGAGAATTGCGCCTGATCACCTGACTGTGACATTGGACTAAATTACGCCGGATAAAAGAGGCGAGTATCTTACCGATGGGGAAGCCAAGATGCATCTTCCACAAACTGACTGGGGTGAGCTTGCTGCGCCTGGCAATCTGCACTGCTTTTAGCGTTCGACGGGTTCTGGTAGCGTACAACGGATAACTTTCGCACCCGCAAAACAAAATGATCCGCTATCTGCTTATTCTGCTTCTGCTGACTGTCCCACTACCACGCCAGGCGGCTGCAAACAGTGAGCCGTGGCTGCAACCTGAAGTACTCAAAGCAGCTGTTGATATTGGCCTCACTGAAGCACAGCTCCCACAATTTCGAGACGCTATTACGCATCTGGCGCAGAATCAGATCTCTGCAACCAACAAGTTGCTGAGGCAGAATAATATTGCCGATCTGGATCGCAGGCTCACTACCGTAACTAATCGGCAGTTCAAGAAAATGGACCAGGAAATGGCTCAGTTCCTGTCAGCGACACAGCTGCCGAAATATCAAATCTACCGCGACGCATTGCGGGCGCACATGACGCGTTCAACAGTGAGAAGGGGGCGGAGCAGCAGCGCATCTGTGAACGAGACTGAAAGAACACTGGACCAGGGAGCGATACAACACCACTAGCCGTGATTTACCAGACGATTCAGGTCATTGCTGGTGGTTGGTCGAATAAACGCACGGCAAGCTGCCCACGCCTCTGAAGTTACCTGAACGTCAACCTAGGCGCATCCATAACGGGCGGTATCGACTGACGCTGAGTGAGGTGCCTGATCTGGTCATTTTTGATCAGGCAAGAGGCACCGCAATGCGGCGCTTTGATGCAAAAATTCTGCGATACCTAGTGACTTCAGGTGCACTGCCACAGCATTATCATCGGTCCGGCACTTACGCCTGCAACAAAGATTTAGTGTGGCACCTGTTTCTCGCTGCAGCTGCGGCTCAGTTATCGTTTACGCAGTTGGAGAGATGCACATCAAAAAGGATCACAGATGACAACGATACAAACCCTTGAACAACTGCGCAGCATCATCGGGGAACCCCACCCGGAGCTCGGTGAGAAAAATATCAACCACATCGACGAATATGCGGAGGCATTCATAGCGCGAAGCCCATTCGTCGTTCTGTCTACCGCTGATGCGCAAGGCCGCGTTGATGCATCGCCGAAGGGTGATGATGCCGGGTTTGTCTGGGTCGAGAATAAACAGACCCTTGTTATCCCGGACCGGCCGGGCAATAAGCTCGCTTACGGCCACGAAAACATTATTGTGAATCCAAATGTCGGCTTACTTTTTGTTATCCCTGAAACCAACGAAACACTGCGTGTTAACGGCCAGGCTGAACTGGTATCTGACAGTGCTTTGCTGGAAAAGCTAGCCGCTCGCGGCAAGCCAGCCGTATTGGCAATCAGGGTGACGGTGGAGGAATGCTTCTTTCACTGTGGCAAAGCATTTATACGATCAGGGTTATGGAAACCGGACGCGTGGCAAGGTCGACATCGCGTTTCATTTGGCGAAATGTACGCCCATCGCAAATCTCTCGACAATTCAGTTGCCGAGACGATTGATGACTCTATAGACCAGGATTATCGGCTGAATTTATAGCTGCCTGTCAGGTGGCCACTGCGAGTTTATCGGCAAACTTCACATCATCACGAAACAGCGGCGTAAGCGGCCGGCCCATAGCGTAGGAATCCAGCACAAACTCACGAATTGCATCACGCACGGCGCGTTCATCCCCACATTCCGATAGCAGCTCTTTGAGCAGACCCGCTTCGATTTCCGCCTCAAACTGGCTCTCGTATGGACCTACATCCACGCCCTCGCGGGTTTGAAAATACCAATCACTGCTGCCGGACAGGAACACTCTCTCTGAGCGAAACCAGACACGTGCCTGCTCGTTACCACGATTAACTTTCATATGGATACATCCCACTACTGATGCCCCGCATGTTAACCCGCTGAGCCGGCGTGTCTGTCGAGAGAATGTGGCGTTTGTAAGGATTAAGTGACTGCCCGATTGTCGGCGTCCACCTGGCTTTCCAGCAAAGCATCGATTCGAAGTTCGAGTTTTTCCAGATTTGGAGCAAACATCGGTACCACCAGCTGATCCACACCAAGAGCACTGTAAGCAGCCACCGTCTCTGGTGTTACCGGGTGTTTGTTCGGCCCGACGATGATATTGATATCTGCCAGGCTGCGCCCTTCATTCGCCAGCTCACCTTCGAGGTCCGGCAACCGATCTTCCAGGCCCTGAGGCGTAAGGTCATAGCCGTACCAACCATCACCCTGCCGGGCAACCCGACGCAACGCAGCCGGGCTTTCACCACCAAAATAGATCGGCGGATGCGGACTCTGCACCGGTTTCGGGTTGAAGTGACAGGCGGTCAGCGTCTGGGTAGCACCGTTGAACTCAGTGATCCCAGGCGCCCAGAGTGCTTTCATCAGATCGATGTACTCACTGCAAAGACGACCACGCTGATGAAAGTCTACGCCAAGGTTATCCATTTCTTCTTTCAACCAGCCGACACCAACACCAAAATCAACCCGACCAGCGGATAGAAAATCAACGTCGGCGACCATCTTCGCGGTGTAGACCGGCTGTCGTTGTGGCACCAGCGCAACCCCTGTTCCCAGGCGGATTTTTTTGGTGTGAGCCGCAATGTAAGTCAGTGCAGTAAAGGGGTCCAGCAATCCTTCAGGGTCGCCCGGCATACGACCATTTTCGCTGTAAGGATAGGTCGAGGCGTAGTCCGGGAAGAACAATACGTGTTCCGGCATCCAGATCCCGTGGATACCTTTAGCCTCCAGCAGCTGGGCTGCATCCCGGATAAATTCCACAGGCGTGTGTGAGCTGAAAGCCATGGCGACACTTAATTTCATAAATCTGCTCCTAACTCGTTACAATGACGTTTTTTCCGGCGAGTGCATTTTGTCAGCAATATCCAATCGCGATGCGGCAGCTTCTAACGCAATAGTGTCAGATGATGCCGAAAGACTTATTCTGGTCGATGAGCATGACAAACCTGTTGGCTACCTCAGCAAAGCCGCCTGCCATGACGGTGACGGTATCTTACACCGCGCTTTTTCGTTGTTTATATTTAATTCGCAGGGACAGCTGCTGATACAGAAGCGCGCCGCTGGCAAACGCCTGTGGCCAGGCTTCTGGTCAAATTCCTGCTGCTCTCACCCACGTGAAGGCGAAACCATGGAAGTCGCGGTTACGCGGCGCTGCGAGCAGGAGCTCGGCTTCAGCACTAGGTTGAATTATCTATACAAATTTACTTATCAGGCCAACTACCAGGACCTCGGTAGCGAACACGAACTGTGTTCGGTCTACGTCGGTTTTTTTGCCGGTGAGCCGGATCCGAACGCGACCGAAATTGATGCCTGGCGCTGGGCCGATCCCAGCGAACTGGACAGCGCTCTGGCAGACCCCTCGGAGCCTTTTACGCCCTGGTTCAGACTGGAATGGAACCGACTGAACAAGGAATTTGCGGATGCACTACCGGCACGCTCGTAAGCTGAGGGGTAGGCAATTCCGATTGCTCGATATTCCGGTGCTGCGCAGTTAGAATGCGCATCGCAGCCTTTGCAGCATTAGTTCTGCTCAACCCCCTTAGGAGAATGCATGGCGCGTCCTAACAGCCCCAGTGGTATCGGCATCAGCGGCTTCGCCAGCTACCTGCCGCCACACCGCGTGCAGCTGGCACAGTGGTGCCAATGGACCGGCGATCAATTCGAAAAAATCCGCAATGTTGTAGGCAACAGCTTCCGCATGCGCGGTGCCAACGAAAACGCCTACACCATGGCTGCAACTGCTGTGCTGCGACTCATTAAACAGTATGACATCGACGCCAGTCAGATCGGCTTTCTCGGCCTGGGGACAGAATCGAGTACGGACAATTCAGCCGGTGCTGTCATCGTGAAAGGTATGGTCAATCAGGCTTTGGTCGACATGGGGCATAAGCCCATCAGCCGTGCCTGTGAAGTGCCGGAATTCAAACACGCGTGCCTCGGCGGTGTATACGCCATGAAAGCAGCAACGCGATACCTGGCCACCGATGGCCGCGATCGCATTGCCATAGTGGTCTGTTCCGATATCGCTGAATACGAGCGTGCCTCCAGTGGCGAACCCACCCAGGGTGCCGGTGCTGTGGCGATGCTTATCGAACCCGAGGCAAAGCTGCTGAGCGTGGACCTGGAAAACAGCGGCAGCGCTTCCGCCTATCGAGGCCCGGATTTCCGCAAACCTTTTGTTCGTTTTATGGGCCAGACTCAAGGCGCTTACCTGCAACCGCGGGATTTTCCTGTGTTCAACGGCAAGTACTCTACAACCTGTTATATCGACGAAGTGCTCGCAGCGGCGCGTGATCTGTTTGGCCGGGTTAAAGACAAACCCAGCGCTTTCATGCGCGGCATGGTCGCCAGTTTCCTGCATCGCCCCTACCAGCGTATGGCTGAAACCGGCCTTGCATTTACCTTCCTGTTAGCACTCGCCCTTGGTGACGCGGATGACCAGCAGGAGCTGTTGCTTTACGCCCATGGCGCCGATGTTGACCCTGACCAGTTGATCAGTGAATTGACTACGGAGACAGACGTTTACCGATTGGTCGAAGAAGGCAATATCAGCGAAGAGCTTTTCCCCACATCCAGCAAAACGGCAAAACACTTCCGCACCACCGACCGCTTCAGTGAGCTGATGACTGCCCTGGGTGAACAGGAAATGAAAGAAGTTGGCAACCTGTACACTGCTTCTCTGCCCGCATGGATGGCAGCTGGCATGGAACATGCGCTGCGCAACCGCATGGATGTAACCGGTAAAAGCATTTTAACCATCGGCTACGGCAGCGGTGATGCGGCAGAGATCATACCGATGACATTTGTCGAAGGCTGGCAACAGGCCGCCGGAAAAATAGGCTTTTCATCCAGCCTGGAGAATTCCAGCGACCTTATTGAGTCTGACTATATCAGGCTGCATGATGCGGACGACATTGCTCTGACAACCGATGTCAGCGGTGCATTCCGGATCGAGCATGTCGGCCAAGGCAATGTCAGCCACGACGATCGCGGCATTGAGTACTACAAACTAACCAGTTGAATCAACCGGGCGCCTGGGCCATGGATTTTGGCTTTGGCGCAGATACAGAAGCGGTCGCTTTGGTGAACTGGTCAAACCAGGCGTCCGCATTCAACTCCTGTCCGGCACGCATACCTTTTTTAATCTGAGCAAGCCCGCCCTCAGGGAAGGTTGCCAAGCGCTCACACAAAGCCATGCTCGTTGCGAGCACCTGATCGTCCATCACACTCTGCTGCGCAAACCCGAGCTCAACCAGGCGCGGTCCAGCCTGGCGATCACCGACCAGAACCAGTTCAGCCATCGCAGCCTCACTGTGGCGCAGGCTCAGCCAGGCCAGATTATAAGGCGCTGCCATTCCGATCTGTGCCTCACCAACCTGCAGGAACGAAGTCTCACCTACAACCAGCAGATCACAGGCGATTGCCAACGCGGCACCGCCATTGATGGCATAACGTTCCAGTGCACCAACAATCGGTTTACGGCAGTTAAACAGACTTCGGTGCGCGCCACGCCAGATCTGTTGAAACTCACCGACCCAGGCGGGCGGCGGTTCTTCGTTGAACGATTTGAGGTCCAAGCCGGAACAGAAGGCACCACCGGCACCGCGCAACAGTATGACCCGAACATCATCGCGGGCATCTAACTCTGCAAGTCGAGCGGTAAGCGCCAGCCCCAGCGGACCATTGATGGCATTCTTACGCTCTGGCCGGTTCAGCACCACCTCGGCCCAACCGTCATGGATAATTGACGCCACCGCTTCCTGCGTCGCTTTTTGCGCAGTTTCTTGCTCCTCCATCATCCCTCCTAAATCAACAGCCATATCCCACTCACGACCAGAATCATCCCAAGCACCTCGCGACGATGCAAACGCTCGCCTAATAACCAGACAGACGTTATCACGGTAAACAGCAACTCAACCTGCCCAACCGCACGTACGATACCGGCATTCTGTAACGTCATGGCGGTAAACCAACCCGCCGAGGCCACCATACCGATAACGCCGACCCAGACGGCGACCCGCCAGGCGGCCAGTGCTTTGCTGATCTGACCGGGCTCGCGCAGCCGCAGGTAGGTGCCCATGATCAGAGTCTGCAAAGTCACTGCAATCAACAGTGTAAGGCCGGCTCGCTGCACAAAAGTACCGTCGTCCAACGAAAGGCTTGCACCGCGAAAGCCAATGGCGGAAATGGCAAATCCAGCACCGGCAGCCAGTCCAAGCCACATTGCTCTATTGGGTCGCAGCAAGTCCGCCAGGCCAACCCGACCTGACAACAAGATTACCCCTGCCAGGCTCAGACAGATTCCCGCAACCACCCAGAGGCTGACGACATCACTGAGTATGACCAGCCCGAATAACGCTGCCTGAGCTGCTTCCGTTTTGGAATAGGCTGTACCCACCGCGAAGTTACCCGTGGTAAACGACTGCAGCAGGCAGGCGGTAGCAACAATCTGCGCCACCGCCCCGGCGAGCACATAGAGCCAGAACTGAGTATTCAGGCCAGTAAGCTGCCCCTCCCATAACCACAGCCCATACACCCACGCGAACGGCAACGCATAAAGAAAGCGGACATACGCCGCGCCATTCACCGATAACGCGCCAGTTAAGCGTTTCTGCAGCACAGACCGGACATTCTGCAGAAACGCTGCAACCAAGGTGATACCCAGCCACAGCTCCATCAGGCTGCTGCCAGATCTTTGACCCGTTCAGGTCGTTTAGTCAGATAGATGAAGCGCCCGAGCAAGGCGGCCGCCGCAATTGCCAGCCCGACAATCAAGCCTGTCCAGTAGCCATACACACCGTAATCCAGGGATTCAAAGTAACCAAAGCCAAGCGTCCAGGAGATGGGGAAGGCTACGAACCAATAACTTAGAACAGCAATCAGGAAAGGCCTTCGGGTATCTTTGAAGCCACGCAGCACACCCATGGCGGTCGCCTGCACATCATCAAAGGGTTGGTAAATGGCAACAAAAATCATCAATTGCGCAGCCAGTGCAACAACCGCAGCTTCAGTACTGTACCAGGACGCAATCTGGTCGCGGCCAAAGACCAGGATCACTGCGGCGACCAATGCAAACAATAACGACGTAGCGAGGGCTACCCAGCCACTGACTTTGGCCCCGTCGAGATCACCCGCACCTACATTGGTACCCACTCGTATCGACGCCGCCATCCCCAGCGCATAAGGCACCATAAACGCAAGCGCGCCGACATTACTGGCGATCTGATGCGCGGCGATGGCTTCTACGCCTAAACGTCCGATCATCAGGGTCAGCGAAGAAAACAAGGAAAACTCAAGGAAGATTGCCAGACCGATAGGCACACCCAGAACAACCAGGCGGCGGATGGTGTCAAAGTCCGGCCATGAAAAGCGCGCGTAAAACCCCGCCCGGTGGAGGCGCGAAAAGCGGACGACAAGCGCCATTGCCAGCAATTGATACAACAGAGCGATAACAGTGGCCCAGCCACAGCCTTCCCCACCCAAAGCAGGCACCCCATACCCACCGTATATAAACCAGTAATTCAGCGGCAGCTTAAGCAATAGCGCAGAGGCTGTGATCAGAAGTGCTGGCATCGTCCAGCCTGACCCTTCACAAAGGTAGCGCAAACAGTAGTAAAACAATGCGGGGATGACCCCCCAACTCATCGCCAGCAGATAGGCCCGGGTAACCGGTAACGCCTCTGGATCAACGCCAATCAAATGGTAGATGGGGTCGAGGTTGCGGAACACAACAACCAGCACGATGCCACCAACGAGTGCAATCCACATCGCCTGGCGAACCGTTTCTCCGCCGGCTTCGAGCCGACCCGCTCCGCGCAGCTGTGAGACCGTCGGCGTGATGGCCATAACGATGCCTGAAACCAGAAACATCAGTGGCCAGAACACCACCGTGCCCAGCGCAACACCGGCCAGTTCTACCGAGCTCACACGGCCGGCCATAATGGTGTCGGCGAGACTGAAACCCATTTGCGCCAGCTGGGTTAACACCAGCGGCAGCGCGAGCTGAAACAAGCGCATGAACTCGGCACGATAGATGTTCAATAAACTGTTTCCGCTGACAGGCTGTGGTCGAAAGTTGAGCATTGTAACCCGCTGCGCGGAGCGTATGTCCTTTGGTAAATAAGAATCATTATCATTGACGGGGCATAGTGTTAACGCATATTTGATAGGCAAAGCCTATGACCACCATTCAGACAATCAAATAGCCACCACCGCCGGAAAGCATATAATCGAGGCAAGTCACTTAATTGTGTGACTCGCGAGAAACACAAACCCACTCACAATTGGAGTTCCAACCCTATGGACTTAAAGGACAGCAATACTTTGCAGAACCTGAAAGACGCCTTTGCTGGCGAATCTCAGGCCAACCGACGCTATCTCTACTTTGCAGCAAAAGCTGACGTTGAAGGCGAGAATGATGTTGCCGCAGTTTTCCGTTCAACCGCTGAAGGTGAAACGGGCCATGCCCACGGTCACCTGGAGTACATGGAAGCCGTTGGCGACCCGGCTACCGGTTTGCCCATCGGTAGTACTGGCGATAACCTGAAAGCCGCTATTGCTGGTGAGACCCACGAGTACACTGACATGTACCCGGGCATGGCCTCTACCGCGCGCGACGAAGGTTTCGACGAAATTGCGGATTGGTTTGAAACTCTGGCTAAAGCTGAGCGTTCACACGCTAACCGCTTCCAGAAAGCCCTGGACGCAATGGCGTAAAGCAGTCTGCTCGTCGGAAAACTCCGACGTTGCAGCTAGAGGGCTCGCAAGCGAGCCCTTTTCATACCTTTCATTCTGGCTTTTTCCACTGCACGGAGAAAAACCAGACAAACCATTCAAGGATAAATCATGCGCGAAGGCAGTTTAGAAGCCCCTAATCGCCAGCCACTGGATTGGCGTAGCGACGAGTTTTACGACAAAGAAAATTTGTACACTGAACTCGAGAGAGTCTTCGACATCTGCCATGGCTGTCGCCGCTGCGTCAGCTTGTGCGATTCATTCCCAACCCTTTTTGACCTGGTCGACGAGTCTGACACGTTCGAAGTGGATGGCGTCGATAAAGACGACTACATGAAGGTGGTTGATCAGTGTTTCCTGTGCGATCTCTGCGCAGAAACCAAATGTCCCTATCTGCCGCCGCACGAGTGGGCAGTAGACTTCCCCCACCTTATGCTGCGCGCCAAATCTTATAAATTTAAGGAAAAGGACACCAAGTGGCGCGATCGGTTAATCACCTCAACCGATCCTATCTTCGACGCCATCTCTGTACCCGGGGTCGCCCAGGCAGCCAATGCTGCAGCTAATTCTAAAACCCTGCGCAAACTCGGCGAGCAGGCGGTAGGCATCCACGCAGATGCGCCTCTGCCGCATTTTGAGGCCAAGCCGTTAACCAAACGCATCGCGGAGCACCACAGTGCTGGTCAGTCACCGGTCAGCACAGACCGCACCACAGGCAAAGTCGCCATCTACGTTACCTGTTACGGCGACCATAACGAGCCGCAGGTGGTCGAAGATATGATTGCTGTGCTGCAGCACAATGGCGTCAGCGTTAAAGTGCTGCAGGATGCAAAATGTTGTGGCATGCCTAAGTTAGAGCTGGGAGACCTGAACAAGGTGGCCAGCTTAAAGGATGCGAATCTGCCCACGTTCCTCGCCGCTATTGAGGAAGGATATGACATCATCGCGCCGATTCCTTCCTGCGTGCTGATGTACAAACAGGAACTGCCGCTGATGTTTCCCGAAGATGAAAACATCGCAAAAATCAAAGCACACTTTTTTGATCCGTTTGAATACCTGATGCTGCGCCACAAAGCAGAACTGGTGAAAACCGATTTCAGTCACAGCCTTGGCAAAGTGGCATACCATGTGGCCTGCCATCAGCGGGTGCAGAATTTTGGTATGAAAACCCGCGACTTCCTGCAACTCATTCCAGATACAGAAGTCACCGCCATCGAGCGTTGTTCCGGCCACGATGGCACCTACGCGGTAAAAGAAGAAACCTACGAAAAAGCCATGAAAATTGCGCGCCCGGTTGTCCGTCGGGTAACGGAAGCGGAGCCAGATACCTTTGGCTCCGACTGCCCCATGGCTGGCCGGCTGATCGCCCATGGCATGGAAGGTGAGCAGGAACCCCAACATCCTCTTTCTATGGTAAGAAAAGCTTATGCAATCTAACGCAAAACTGGCACGCACTGATTTATGGTCTCTGGAAGAGTACTCGGAAAAACGCAGCGATTTCCGCACAAAAGTACTCGCCCACAAGAAGAATCGCCAGGTACGCCTGGGCGAGCACGCCACCTTGTATTTCGAAGACGCCCTGACCATGAAATACCAGGTACAGGAGATGCTGCGCATTGAAAAAATCTTTACAGGTCCGGAAATAGAAGAAGAACTCGGCGCTTATAACCCACTGATACCTGACGGCAGCAACTGGAAAGCCACCTTCATGATCGAATATCCGGACGCGGAAGAACGACGTGTTGCGTTGACCAAAATGCCAGGAATCGAGCACAAGGTCTGGGTGAAAGTTGGCGACAATGACAAAGTCTACGCCAATGCTAACGACGATCTTGAACGGTCGAATGAAGAAAAGGCATCAGCCGTACACTTTATGCGTTTCGAACTCGACCCAGCCAGCATTACTGCGGCTCAAAACGGCACAACCATCTCTATGGGTATCGACCACGAAGCCCTGCCTTACAGCGTAGAGGTCAGCGCTGAGACTGCAGCAAGCCTCGCCGCAGATTTCTCCAGTTAGAGTCAGCTAGGCTACAAGCTCCTGCGCCGCTGCTTTCTTCAGCACGGCGCCCAGCTCTTCCAGTAACGCTGTTCGCGTTGACGTACTACGCCAACTTAAGCCAACAATTCGGTGGGGGGGATTACCTTTGAACGGGATATATTTCACGCCACCGCCTTTGGTTACAGCCAGCTTTGGCATCAGGGTGATACCCGCATTAGACGCAACCATCTGTCGCAGTGTTTCAAGGCTGGTGGCACGAAAACTGGTGTTTTCTACCGCTTGATGAGCGTTACAGACATCAAGCGCCTGATCACGCAGACAGTGTCCGTCTTCAAGCAGCAGCACCTCTTCGTCTTCCAGATCTGCAAGCGTGACCGACGTTTTTTTCGCTTTCGGGTGCTCTTTAGCTGCGGCAAACAGAAACGGTTCGTTATACAGAGGCAACTCGGTCAACCCATCATCATCCAGCGGCAAGGCAAGAATAATGGCGTCTAAATCACCTTGTTTGAGCATCCGCGTAATCTGCACGGTCTGACCCTCGGTGAGCTGCAGACGTAAATTGGGAAAGGCGCGACGCATCGGACTTAGAATTTTGGGCAGCAGGTAAGGGGCGATTGTGGGAATGATGCCCAGTCGGAAATCGCCGCCAAGGGGATCACGATATTGTTCAGCCATGCTGGTTAACGTATTGACCTCACGCAGTATCTTCTGCGCCTGCTGCACAATCTGTTCACCCGCCGGAGACAACATCACCTGACGATTGGTACGTTCGATCAGCGTCACATCCAGGGTTTCTTCCAGCTTTTTCAACTGCGTAGAAAGCGTCGGCTGGCTGACAAAACAGGCTTCCGCCGCCCGGCCGAAGTGTTTGTGCTCTGCCACCGCAACGAGGTAGCGTAAATCCCGAAGGTTCATGGTTTATTCCGCGCGCATTTGTTGGCGGCCAATGTACTAAAAAACAAGCGTCAGGATCAGCCTTATTGCTGTACTTAAATCTCAGCAGACAGGCTACATTACCTGCGTCGGTGAATACCCTGGGTCAGTTTTGCGCTGAGCTTACGGCCGGCGGCGTACGCAGCAGCTGCCACCATCGGGTGGCGGGTTACGGCAAATGCTGCGGCCGCAAAACCACCACCAAGTACCCACGAGTGTAATTGTGGACTGCGGGCATCACCAGAGGTCGCACGCGTGACCGTATGTTCACAATTATTCGTCAACAGATTGTAGCCGCGCCCACTGTCCAGGTGATGATGCACACGTGAGATCCGTTTGTGTCGCTCGGTGACGCCGGGGCTGGAGATATACATGCGTTTGCCAGCACGAAACTCACGTTCCGAACAGACATGTTCGCCGCGAAACGGCGTGTTGTGCAACACCCGTCCACCACCCAGGGCAACGCCACGATGCATCACCAGTCCTTTGCGTCGAGAGACAATGTCTCCGGGTCGCGCATACGCCATATTCGATCTCCAGAGCTAAACTCGTAAAAACTTACTCAGGCCTGTTCCAGCCCGTTCAGAAAGCCTTTGCACGAAGTGTTCCAAAAATTAACCCACTGATTTTATTGAATATTTTCAGTATAGCTGCGGCCCAGGCCGCAAAAGTCATGGTCAGACTGGCTAATTGTTGGTGATCTTTTCCACTACTGACTTTTTTGCACCATGTAGTCGATTGCCGCCGCCAGATCTTCATCACTGCAGTCAAAACACATACCCCTCGGCGGCATTGCCGGCGGAATGCCTTCAATCGTTGTGGCCAGCAGCAGATCTGCACCTTTGGCGATGCGCGGCGCCCAGGCTTCCGCGTCTCCTGTTTTAGGTGCGCCGCTCAATCCCGGGGTGTGGCATGAGAAACAATAGTTCTGATAGGTCTTTTCGCCCGGGTGCGCCGGCTCAGCGGCAACACTTTCCTCAACCTCAGCCAGGGTTGTGCTAGCACTTCCTGTGGACGCCGGTGGGACTTCTGCCTGACCGCACGCCAGGGTAAAAAGCCCCAGGCCTGCAATCATTACCCATCTCAAACGTTCCATGCGTGCTCCTGTTACTTTCATTGCTTTATTCATGTGCTCCTAGTTTTTTTGATCGCGCGGTCCGTCCAGCTTAAAGCTATCGGCATCCTGCCAGACAGGAAAAGAAGCCCGCAAGGACGACAAGGTTGCGGGATTCAGCGTCGCCGAAATGATATCAGCAACCTCCATCCGTTCCGATAAAACTTCGCCGTCTGGCGCATAAATTCCGCTGCCACCCGCGTAGACAATGCCATTGCCATCCGTGCCAACACGATTAACGCCGGCAACAAATGTCTGGTTTTCAATACTTCGAGCGCGCAACAGCGTGTTCCATGCACTCTGCCGTGCAGCAGGCCAGTTGGCGACACAGACCATGAGGTCATAATTATTGGTATTGCGCAGCCAGACCGGAAACCGCAGGTCGTAACAGACACTGGCCAGCACGCGCCAACCCTTAACCTCAAAGATCAATCGATCCTGGCCGGCGCTGTAGTGCTGATGTTCGTCCGCCATACGAAAAAGATGACGTTTGTCATAGCTGCGCAGCGCGCCATCAGGATCAGCACAGACAAAGCGATTGAAATACCGGCCCGCATCATGGACGACAACGCTGGCGCAAATGTACTTCTGCAACGCCACGGCTTTGTCCCGCAACCAGGTGACAGCTTCACCCTGCATGGACTGCGCAACCTCTTCACTTGCCATGGTGAACCCGGTGGAAAACATCTCAGGTAAAAGAACCAGATCAGTATTGTCAGGCACCTGTTCAAGCCGTTGCGAAAACAGCTTCAGGTTGGCTTCGCAGTCGTGCCAGCAGAGTTCACTTTGTATCAGACTCAAAGTCAGAGGCTGCATAGAATTTCTCCAGCGCGAGCAAGGGTGGCATCATCTTTGGCAAAACAGAATCGCAACAACGACTTTGGCGCACAGCTCTGATCCTCATAAAATACTGAGATCGGAATCGAAGCCAGTTTCAACTGCTCGGTCCAGCGCTTTGCCAGCTCAAGATCCCGCTCGGCACTCAGCGCTGCATAATCAAGCAGCTGGAAATAGGTCCCTGCACTAGGCTGCCAGGTAAACTTTGAACCTTGCAGCTGGCGCAGGAAATAATCTCGTTTGCGCTGATAAAAATCAGATAACTGAAGGTGATGCTCGGGATGAGCGCTTAAAAAATCTGCCAGGCCCAGCTGTACGGGTGTGTTTACCGTGAAATTGACAAACTGATGGATGCGTCTGAATTCAGCGCTGAGATCTGCTGGCGCCAGACAATACCCTACCTTCCACCCCGTCACGTGGTACGTTTTGCCAAACGACGACACCACAAAGCTGCGCTCATACAAATCTGGATATCGACACAGACTCAGGTGCGACTGTCCATCAAACACAATGTGCTCATAAACCTCGTCCGCGAGGATATAAAAATTGTATTTCTGCGCGAGCTGACGCAAGGCTGCGATGTCCGCTTCCCCGCAGACTGCCCCAGTTGGATTGTGGGGCGTGTTAATGATAATCAGGCGGGTCCGATCAGACAGTTTTGCCGCCACCTGATTCCAGTCAATCTGAAAGTCTGGCGCCGACAGAGGAATGTGAATTGTGCGCCCCCCCTGCAAGGCCACAACAGGGGCATAGCTGTCGTAGGCTGGATCAAAAACAATCACTTCATCGCCAGGCCGTACAACGGCAGCTATGGCACAGAATAACGCTTCCGTCGCCCCCGCCGAAATGGTGATCTCGGTATCTCCATCCACCTGTGCACCGTACAGGTCAGCGACTTTATCGCGCACGGCATAGCGCAACGCATCGACGCCGATCATAGGAGGATACTGATTGAAACCATGCGTCAGATAGTGATGAACGCGTTCCAACAGAGCTTCGGGACCATCAAAATCGGGGAACCCCTGGGAAAGATTCAGGGCCTGGTGCTGTACTGCCAGGCCACTCATCACACTGAAGATGGTGGTACCGACATCGGGCAATTTACTGTCCAGCCTGAGACTCACGATAGGCCTAAATCCGTCATAAAATCGTGGCGAATACTGGCACACATAGCCGCAGGCGCAAGGGGTTGGCTGCGACAGCTACATCTTAATATCAAAATATTTTGATATTAAGATGTCAGGACTGTTAGGATGCGCCGCTTCTGCCCTCCACGCAGCGTATTTTTAGTATTTTGCAGACCTTCTCTTCACAGCCCAGTATTGAGTCCAAGCCACCCGCGGCGGCGGCGGTTGATGTCGTGGGCCTGTCGAAAGCATTGGGCGACCAGTTACGTACTCAGATTCTCGCGGTACTGGCGCAGAATTCGTTTGCGGTGCTGGAGCTCTGCCGCATCTTTGACAAGCCACAGCCTGCTCTCAGCCACCATCTGAAAAAACTGGCTGATGCCGGCCTGGTCAACAAGCGGCAGGAAGGTACCAGCGTTTTTTACCAGCGCGCGCGTGCGGAAGACCCTTTCACCCTTGCAGCATTTGCCTGCATCGACAGTCAGATGCTGGCCGGCGAGCTACGCCACAATGTGCAACAGATTTACCAGCAAAGAGTACAGCGTTCCGAACACTTCTTTGCGCATCAGGCTGACGCCCTGGCTCAGCAGACCGCGCTGATCTGCCATCCGGAAGTTTATATCAGCACCGTGTTGGACTGTTTGCATAATTACAGCCCACTGCCAGTGCACCACGCTCTGGAAATTGGCCCAGGCAGTGGTGCATTGATGCTGGCGCTGGCCCCCCTGTGCAACAGGATCACGGGCATTGATAACGCTGCAGAAATGTTGAGCGAAGCCAGTCGGAACCTGCATAACATCGAGAATGTCACTCTGCTGGAGCAGGATTTTTCCACCCTGCGCAACACCGAGCGATTTGATCTCATCGCCGCAGCGATGGTGCTGCACCACATGCCCGCACCTGCCGATTTTTTCAAACAAGCCCGCACGTTGATGCGTGACCAAGGTCTACTGGTAGTCGCCGAATTGTGCCGCCACGAACAAACCTGGGTCAGCGAACTGTGTGCCGACATCTGGCTCGGTTTTGAAACAGCAGATTTAGAACGTTGGGCATCAGAGGCTGGCTTCACCTCCGTCCATCAACAATTTCTCGCTCAGCGAAACGGCTTTCGCGTTCAAGTGAGTGCATTTGCACCCACCCCATAACTTTTAACTCAACCTGACCACCCCTAACCTGAAAAAAGGAATCTGACATGACCGACTATAAAGTCGCCGATATATCGCTCGCTGATTATGGCCGCAAAGAAATCTCCATGGCGGAAGCTGAAATGCCCGCGCTGATGTCTCTACGCAATGAGTATATGGATCAACAGCCTCTGGCTGGCGCCAAAATCATCGGCTGTATCCACATGACCATTCAAACGGCGGTACTGATCGAAACGCTCACCGCCCTGGGTGCAGATGTACGCTGGTCGTCATGTAATATTTTCTCAACGCAGGACCACGCAGCAGCAGCCATGGCAGAAAGTGGCGTACCCGTGTTTGCCTGGAAAGGTGAAACCGAAGAAGAGTACGAGTGGTGCATTCGACAAACCATATTGAAAGACGGCCAACCCTGGGATGCCAACCTGCTGCTTGATGACGGCGGTGACCTGACCCAGATCATTCACAACGAATACCCACAGATGCTGAATACCATTCACGGCATCAGCGAAGAAACCACCACCGGCGTTCACCGCCTGCTGGAAATGATGCGCGAAGATCAGCTGAAAGTGCCCGCCATCAATGTGAACGACGCCATCACCAAATCGAAAAACGACAACCGATACGGTTGCCGCCACAGTTTGAACGATGCGGTAAAAAGAGCCACCGACATGTTGATGGCAGGCAAGCGCGCCCTGGTTGTCGGTTATGGCGACGTGGGCAAAGGTTCAGCCCAGAGCTTACGTCAGGAAGGCATGATTGTTCGCGTCAGCGAAGTCGACCCGATCTGCGCCATGCAGGCATGTATGGATGGTTATGAAGTCGTTTCTGCGTATAAAAACGGCGTCAATACCGGCCGTACCGAAGACATAGATATGCGCCTGATGCAGGACACTGACCTGATTGTGACCTGCACCGGCAACGCTGACGTGTGTGATGCTGCCATGTTGCAAACCATCAAAGCTGGCGCTGTCGTCTGTAACATTGGCCATTTCGACAACGAAATCGATACGGCCTACATGCGCGAGAACTGGCGTTGGGACAAAGTCAAAGACCAGGTTCACCAGATCTTCCGTTCTGATGATCGCTTTGACTACATTGTATTACTGTCTGAGGGTCGTCTGGTTAATCTGGGCAATGCCACAGGCCATCCCTCGCGGATCATGGACGGCTCATTTGCCAACCAGGTCCTTGCCCAAATGCACCTGTTTGAGCAGGCCTGGGCAGACCAGCCGGAGAATCAACGTGCACCCATCACCGTCGAGGTTCTGCCTAAGAAACTGGATGAAGAGGTTGCAGCGTTGATGGTTAAAGGCTTCGGTGGCGTGGTTACCCAGCTCACCGACACCCAGGCGAAATACATCGGTGTCACCACCGAAGGGCCATTTAAACCG
Source organism: Gammaproteobacteria bacterium (assembly GCA_048571035.1). GTDB lineage: Bacteria > Pseudomonadota > Gammaproteobacteria > Pseudomonadales > Azotimanducaceae > UBA4421. The sequence goes on along the minus strand of CP121329.1, from coordinate 3,709,720 downwards.
GAAAGCTACAAGTACTAAGCAAGTAAACGCCGTACCTGAGCAGGAGCGCGAAACGCCATGCAGTCACTGCAGAACATCATCGAACTGCTGGATCTCACCGAGATCGAGCAGAACCACTATCTGGCGACCAGCCCGAACGAGGGCTGGCAGCGGGTTTATGGTGGCCAGGTGATAGGTCAGGCGTTGGTAGCCGCGTCGCGCACGGTTGAGGAAAGCCGCCATGCACACTCGCTGCATGGCTACTTTCTGCGTGCAGGGGACACTTCAATTCCCATTCTCTACAAGGTGGATCGCATTCGCGATGGCCGAAGCTTCACAACCAGAAGGGTGGTTGCCATCCAGCGCGGTGAAGCTATCTTCACGCTGTCCATCTCTTTTCAGGTTGATGAAGAAGGCCTGTCGCATCAGTTCCCCATGCCGCAAGCCCCGTCGCCAGACAAACTGGTCGACGAGAGTGACCTGCGCGCTGAGCAGGCCAAAGACTGGCCGGAGGAGTTTCAGGATTCTTTCAGCAGCATGTCACCGATCCAGATGCGCCCGGTAGACCCGCTTGACCTGATGAATCCGGCGCCGGCACCACCTTCACAAATGTGCTGGATGCGCACCCGGGAAGCCTTGCCCGATGATCAGAGGCTGCACCAGTGTGTGTTGGCCTATCTATCGGACTGGTCACTGCTGGATACCGCGACGCGACCTCATGCCATCAGCTTTATGCAGGATAATGTGCAGATGGCGAGTCTTGATCACGCTATGTGGTTCCATCGACCTTTTCGGGCTGACGAATGGCTGCTGTACGCCCAGGACAGCCCTGCGGCCAGCGGCGCCAGAGGCTTTAACCGTGGCCTGATCTACAACCAGGCCGGTGATCTGGTGGCTTCCACCACCCAGGAAGGACTGATGCGCATGCACAGTTCACCTCGCCAGCCCACCCAGTAAACTCAATCCAGACCGATCCAATCTATTGGTGATAGCTGGCTATACAATACCCCGCCGCACTGGGATAATGGCGGGCTTTGCGTGTGCAATTTTGCGTGCGTTGTACTTCTATATGAGGACCTCTTTAGATGGCGGATGTAAACGCAATTGCGGCGTCGGTTGAATCGCTCAAGCAGCATTTTGAAAAACATAACTATATCTGCAGCGACCAGATTGCGACCGCGGTATACCTGGCTTTTCATCTGAACAAACCCATCCTGATTGAAGGACCTCCAGGCGTGGGTAAAACGGAGTTGGCCAAAACCACCGCGGAAATGTTTGCCCTGCCGATGATCCGCTTACAGTGTTACGAAGGTCTCGACGAAGCCAAAGCGATTTACGAGTGGAAATACGGCAAACAGCTGCTGTATACCCAGGTTTTGAAAGAAGCATTAGACGAGGTGCTGGATGGCGCTAAAGGTTTCACCCAGTCAGTGAAGCGCCTGCACGAATTTGGCGACATCTTCTTCTCCGAAGAATTTCTCGAACCCCGCCCGTTGATGAAAGCCCTGCAGGAAGACGACGGCTGCGTTCTGTTGATTGACGAAATCGACAAGTCTGATCACGAATTTGAATCGATGCTGCTGGAGATTCTCTCGGATTTTCAGATCTCCATCCCTGAAATTGGCACCATCAAAGCCAACAAAGAACCGCCCATGGTGTTTTTGACCTCCAACAACACCCGGGAAATCTCCGATGCGCTGAAAAGACGTTGCCTGCACCTCTACATTCCTTTCCCGGATATCGAGCTGGAGCAACGTATTATTCATGCAAGAGTGCCCGAAGTGCCGGATGAGTTGCGTCGTCAGATGGTTGAGTTCATACACGAATTGCGTGGCCTGGACCTTAAAAAAGTACCCGCAATCTCAGAAACCATCGACTGGGCACGCACTCTGTTACTCCTGCACACCGAGTCGCTGGATCCCAAACTGGTGAAAGATACGCTTAACGTGATACTGAAATTCCAGGAAGACATTGAAAACGTTGAAGCAGAGCTCACCTCAATCACGAACAAAATTCGTCAGTAGACTGGCCGCGAGATAAACCATGGAACGCGAGCTCACCAATTTCATTCGCGCCCTGCGCATGGCGGATGTACGCATTTCTACCGCAGAAACGCTGGATGCAATGAATACACTTGAGCTGGTGGGCTATCGTGACCGTGAATTTCTGAAACACTCCCTGTCTCTGGTGTTACCTAAAACATCGGATGAAAAAGAAACCTTTGACCGCTGTTTTGATGAGTTTTTCACTTTTGAAGAACTCAGTGGCGATCGCGACAGTGCAGCTGCAGAGACACAGGGTGAAGCTGGCGAAGAGGCAGATGGCGACGGTGGTGAAGGCAGTGGCGGTCAACGTCCACCCGGAGAGCCTGCCAGCGGCAAGAAGAAAAAGAGCAAAGCGAAAAAGCCGAACAATCTTTTTGAGGAAGAGCCCGAAGAGGATCTGGGCCCGGGCGAGATGAGTGAGCCCAGTGGCGCGTTGTCGCAACTGCTCATGTCCAATTCCAAAGTTGAGCTGACCGTGGCGATGGCCGAAGCCGGCGAAGCTATTGGCGTTCGGGAGATCAAAATTTTCACCCAGAAGGGTTTATACACCCGACGCATCATGGACGAAATGGGGCTTGCTGACCTCAACCAGGAGATCAGCAATCTGCGCGAGGCACCGTCCATCCCTTCGCGTCGACTGGGCCAGGAACTGAAACGCCGCAGGGACTGGCTGCGGGAACAGGTACGTGACTATGTTGAGCGACAGTTCCTGCTCAACGCAGATGTCTCCGGTAGAAAACTCCGCGAAGAGCTGCTGCGCAAGGTCAAACTATCCAATGTTGAACACCGGAATTTCCGCCTGATACAGGAAATGGTGTTCAAGATGGCGAAAAAGCTGACCACCATGCATTCCCGTCGCAAGAAAGTCTTTAAAAAAGGCGCTTTGAACGTCCCACGCACCCTGCGCCACAACATGTCCTACGACGGGGCAATTTTCGATCTGCATTGGAAATCTGTAAAGATTGATCGGCCCAAAGTGTTTGCCATATGCGACGTATCCGGCTCTGTCGCCACTTATGCACGTTTCATGCTGATGTTTTTATACAGCCTCGATGAAGTGATGCCAAAAGTACGTAGCTTTGCATTCTCTTCAGATCTGGCGGAAGTCACCGACCTGTTCAATCGAAACAAAATAGAAGACGCCATAGCCAAGGTGCTGCGCGATTATGCCGGCGGCTCTACCGACTATGGCCAGGCGTTTCAGGATTTTCGCAAGCTGTGTATGGACGATGTCGATAATCGCACCACAATCATCATCCTCGGCGACGCGCGCAACAACTATGGCGAAGCTCACGCCGAGATTCTGAAAGAGATGTACGACCGCAGCAAACGGGTGATCTGGCTGAATCCTGAGTCGCGTCTTTCCTGGAATACCGGCGACTCTGAAATGCGCAAATACGGCGCTTATTCTCATCAGGTGGATGAGTGCAATTCACTCATGCATTTAGAGCGCGTTGTAGGTAATCTGCTTAAACAGTCGACATAAGACCCGCTACTTCTATATGAATCTATGAGCGATGTGAACTACACCCAGCCCGACGGCGAAGCGTCGTTTGCCAAAGCAGCCGGAAAACAGCTTTTAGCTTTTGGCCTGGCTACAGCTGTGTTTTTCGGGTTGCTCATGTGGGGCCTGCAAACGCTGGCCAGCATGGTGGGTTCCAGCACCGTCTCTGCCAAAGCCGTAGATGCTGAAAATCAGTCCATTACCATTGCGATCGCCGCAGAACCACCACAGATGGATTCAACCCTAGCCACCGACGCCTCTTCCGGCATGATCCTCGGCCACGTTATGGAAGGTCTGCTGCGCAACAGCATGGACGACAAGATAGAAGCCGCCCTTGCGCAGCGTTGGGAAATCAACGAAACGCAGGCGACGTTCTGGCTGCGGGAAGATGCTCTATGGAGCGACGGTCAGCCGATCACTGCCCACGATTTTGTGTTTGCCTGGCGGACGGCGCTGAAACCGGAAAACGCGTCGGAATATGCCTTTCTTTTGTACCCAATCAAGAATGGACGGGCGGTCAACGAAGGCGAACTGCCCTATACCGAACTGGGTGTCAGAGCGGTAGACGATCAAACATTGGTTGTCGATCTGGAACGCCCAATTGCGTTCTTCGACAAGCTGGTCGCTTTTCCAACCTATTTACCCATCCGCGAAGATTTCTACAATTCAACCAACGGTAGATTTGGCGCAGATGCCTGGGAAATGCTGTATTCCGGCCCCTTCATGATCTCCTCGTGGGTACATGGATCCAGCCTCCTGCTGGAACGCAACCCCTATTACTGGGATCAGGAAAGCATATCCTTAAAGCAGATTAATATCGGCTACATCACCTCTGACGGCACCGCCAAGCTGAATTTCTTTAAAGACAACAAAATCGCGTTTACTACCCTGTTAGCTGAAAATCTGACCAACGCCATGGCACAGCGCTGGCATATTGAACGCACCCAGGACGGCACCGTATTCTTCCTGGATTTCAATCACCGCGCGGACCACGTCACCAGCAACCGAAACCTGCGCAAAGCACTGCAGCTGGTCCTGGATATGGAGGAACTGGTTTATAAGGTCACCAAATTACCAGGCTACATTCCAGGTGAATCGCTGTTTCCAACCTGGCTGCAGGGGGTGGAAGACACATTCCGCAAAGAGCATCCGGCACCTGAGCTCATTCTGGATCGCGACGCAGCATTGAGGCATGTGGCGCTTGCCAAACAGGAACTGGGCATCGACGAAATTCCAGAACTGATTCTGTTAAGTGGCGACAACCCGCTTTCAAGTCTGCAATCAGAGTGGGTTCAGGAGGTTCTGCGAACCAAACTGGGCATCTCTGTAAAAATAGACAAGCAGATCTTCAAACAGCGTCTGGCAAAAATGACCGCCGGCGAATTTGATATGGTGCTTGCAGGCTGGGGTCCGGACTATGACGATCCGCTGACCTTTGGCGATCTTTACGCCTCCTGGAACAAAAACAACCGCGGCTTGTATAACAACCCTGAAATGGACCGTCTGATCGAACAGGCACAGAACTCGGTGGTCCCGAGCGAGCGCATGACGACGTTTGCCGCGATCCAGCAACTCCTGTTTGATGATGTTGCACAACTGCCGATGTACGAACGTGGGGTTACCTATGTAACCCATCCGCATCTGAAAAACGTCAAGCAGCGTGTTATTGGTGCCTCGACGGATTTCACTCGCGCATACATTGATACACAGGCGTACTAACAGATGTTGAAGTACGCACTTAAACGCATCATCCAGGGACTGATCACCGTATGGTTCATTGCCACCGCGACATTTTTTGCCATGCACGCTGTACCCGGCGACCCGCTGTCCGGCGACAAAGCGTTAAGCGATAAGATCCGCGCCAATCTGGAAGCGAAATACGGTTTAGACAAACCACTGATGACCCAGTACGGCATTTATCTGGCAAACATCGCGAAAGGTGATTTTGGCATCTCTTTCACTCAGGAAAACCGCAAGGTCAATGACATCATTCGCGAGCACTTCCCTGTGTCCGCAACGCTGGGCATTCTGGCGATTCTGTTTGCTGGTGCCGGCGGCATTTTGTGGGGCGCGCTGACTGCCCTGTATCGAAATCGACTACCCGATACGATCATTATGTTTCTGGTTATTCTGGGCATATCCGTACCTTCCTTTGTTGTGGCGGCAATAGGCCAGCTCAGCCTGGTAAACATCAATGACCTCGCCGGCGTTTCGATACTACCCATCGGCGGCTGGGGAACCGTGTGGCACATGATCGTGCCATCGATGGTGCTCGGACTAGGCACCATGGCTTATCTCACTCGCCTGATGCGCTCCTCCATGTTAGAGATCATCAGCTCTGATTTTGTGCGAACCGCAAAAGCCAAAGGCGTGCCCCCCACGCAGATTTTCACACGCCATCAACTGCGCAACGCTATCCTGCCGGTGATCACCGTCCTTGGGCCTTCCATAGCAGGGATTACCACGGGTGGTTTTGTGGTCGAGATTATTTTTGCTATACCCGGTCTCGGGCGCTACTTCGTGCAGGCCGTACAACAGCTGGACTACACCGTCATCATGGGCACTACGGTTTTCTTCGGGGCGTTTCTGGTCTTCATGGTCATCCTGGTCGATATTATTTACGGCTATGTTGATCCACGGGTCCGACTGGAGTGAGCACGATGACAGACCAGACTCTAGCCCCGGACGCATTCGAAAAAATCGAGCAGACCGCGCAGATACACGGCATAAGCCGGCCCTCACTGTCTTACTGGCAGGATGCCTGGATACGTCTGAAAGCCAACCGGCGGGCGTTGTACTCCCTGTACCTGGTTATAGGTCTGTTACTGTTTACCTTCATTGGTCCTGTGGTCTGGCAGGTCGACCCCTCTGTGCAGGACGTAGATCAGATCAGTCAGCCGCCTTTTGCCAGCAGAACGGTTCAATTGGTGCCGGAATACGAACCCTGGTATCCGTCCGACGACTTGTCCGCAACGGGTCTCAACTTCGTAGCGCAACCTACCACGCAATACGTTCGTCTCACGTGGGACAAAAATCCTGCAGCAACTGGCGGTTACCGGGTTTACCGAAATCTGTTTCCCATCGGAGTTGAGCGTGCCTACGGACTGCCATTAAAAGAAACGGGCGTCGCAGAGAATTTCTTTGAAGATCGGCTCGATCTTAAACCGCGCAACTACTTTTACTCCATTGTCGCTCTGGATCAGCAGGGCAATGAGTTACACGACCATGTCGAAACCATAGAAGGTGACGTGATACGAGTCATGGCGCCACGGGAAGCGATTTCACGTGGTCTGTTAGATAACGATGAAGCCCCGGTTTATGGCACTCAGTACACCCTGCCGCTGCACCCTCTGGGCACTGATTATCTGGGACGCGACATGCTCGCCCGGCTCATGCACGGCGCACGAGTGTCGCTGTTCATAGGCTTTTTTGCGCCCTTTATCTTTGTGCTGGTCGGTGTTGCCTACGGCAGCGTTGCAGGTTTTCTCGGTGGGGTTACCGACCAGGTCCTGATGCGCTTTGCAGATTTTGTGGTTGCGTTACCTTTCCTGTTATTCATGATTCTGTTTAAGGTGGTGTTTGCCATTGGTCCTGGTGAAAGCGGCATCATGCCGATGCTGTTGGCCATGGTGTTGCTGCTGTGGCCGGCAACCGCACGTCTGGTACGCGGCCAGATCCTACAGATCCGCGAAGAAGGTTACATCAGCGCATCGCGTCTGTTAGGCGCAAAAACCAATTATCTGGTTCTCCGTCACATGATACCCAACACCATGGGTGTGATCCTGGTCACCATCACTTTTGCAGTGCCCAGCGCGATCTTCACCGAAGCATTCCTGTCATTTATCGGCATGGGGGTTGCACCACCTACCCCATCCTGGGGATCAATGTGCAATGAAGGCATCAAAACCATGCTGACCACACCCCACGAACTGATTTTCCCTGCGCTGCTAATCAGCGTGACCGTACTGGCGTTCAACCTGCTGGGTGATGGCTTGCGGGATGCCTTGGATGCGCGCATGCGCAACAGAGAGTAGTTATGTCTGAACCGATTCTAAGCGTCTCCGACCTCGCCGTTGAATTTGATACTTACGGCGGCACCGTGCAAGCGGTACGAGGTGTCAGTTTTGATGTTGCACCTGGTAAAACTCTGGCCATTGTCGGTGAATCCGGTTGTGGAAAATCTGTAACGGTGCAAAGTATCATGGGCTTGATCCCCATACCGCCAGGCCGAATTACTGCCGGCAAAGCGATGATGAATGGGGTAGACATCATCGGCCGCAAAACCATCAACGGAGAAGACATTCGCGGCGGCCAGATCGGTATGATCTTTCAGGACCCGATGACATCGTTGAATCCAACCATGAACATCGGCAACCAGATCGCTGAGACACTGATTGTGCATCGCGGTTACAGTAAACGTAAGGCCTTCGAGCGTGCCATAGAACTGCTGGCGCTGACTAAAATTCCTGAACCGGAAAAACGCGCCAAACAATACCCCTTCGAGTTTTCCGGCGGCATGTTACAGCGCGCTATGATTGCCATGGCGATTGCCTGCGAACCCCAGATTCTGATTGCTGATGAACCTACAACCGCGTTGGACGTGACTATTCAGGCGCAGATTCTTGACCTGCTTGCAGACCTTCAACGCGAAACCAATATGGCGATTATTCTGATCACGCATGACCTGGGTGTAGTTGCACGTATGGCCGACGAAGTGCTGGTGATGTACGCCGGCCAGATGGTTGAACACGGCAGCGTTGACGATATTTTCTACAACTCCGGGCACCCTTATACCATGGGATTGCGCGCTGCGATGCCAACTAACAACCCGGGTGTCGATGCAAAGCTGACCCCAATCGATGGCTCCCCACCTGATCTGTTTCACCCCCCTGCGGGCTGCGGATATTGTGCACGCTGCCCGCACGCGATGCAGGTCTGTGTAGATAACCCACCACCTACCTACGCGCTGGGTGAACGACACGAGACCCGCTGCTGGCTGCATCACCCAGACAACAACACCCAGGTTGAAGGCATCAACAAATCGGTTGGTTCCAGCGCATGAACAACCTCGTCAGTATCAAGAACCTGGTAAAGTATTTTGACATCGGTCCAAATCAACGTGTACATGCAGTTGATGACATTTCGCTGGATATTGGTGAACGTGAAATAGTCGGTTTAGTTGGCGAAAGCGGCTCCGGTAAAAGCACCCTTGGCAAAGCTGTCGTTGGTCTACATGATAAAACCAGTGGCAGCGTCAGTTTCAAAGGTGAATTGTTACCGCAGAAATACGGTCCTCAGGATTTTCAACGTCACGCCACCCACATGCAGATGATCTTTCAGGACCCCTACTCCTCATTGAACCCTCGTATGACAGTAGGGGAAATCATTGGCGAAGGGCTGCGTCTGCATCAGCAGTTGCCCTCTGCAACCGTACGAGACCGCGTGGCAGAATGGCTTGAACGGGTCGGCCTGGATGCGGACCATATGTCTCGATATCCACATGAATTTTCCGGCGGACAGCGCCAGCGAATTGGTGTCGCCCGCGCACTGATTCTGGAACCCGAATTTGTGGTTTGCGATGAGCCTATCTCTGCCCTGGACGTTTCTGTTCAGGCACAGGTGGTCAATCTGCTGGATGAATTGAAAAAAAGTATGGGCTTAACCCTGCTGTTTATCGCCCACGACCTGTCTATGGTGCGCTATGTGAGCGATCGCATGGCGGTTATGTACCTGGGCAGCCTGGTAGAAGTTGGCACAGCCAACGAACTGTTTTTCAATCCCAAACATCCCTACACAAAAATTCTTATCGGCTCTAATCCGGAACCAGATCCTAAACTGGAGCGAGGACGACCCTCAACCGCCATTGAAGGTGAAATACCATCTCCGGTTAATGTGCCGCCAGGCTGTCGTTTTGCTAACAGATGTCCACAAGTGATGGATGTATGTCATCACACAACGCCAAAACTGATTTCACTGGTTGAAGTGGATAATGCTGACGCAGCACCCCGTGACGTGGCCTGTCACCTGTATACCTGAACCTTAATTTTCCGTGGAGAACAGCCGCCATGATTTACGAAATCCGTAACTATCACTTTGAACCTACACGTTTTGAAGAGTATAAAGCCTGGGCGAAAAATCAGGCTTTGCCTTATTTAAAGCGCGAGCTCAATCTGGTTGGGTTCTGGGTAAACGGAGGCATACCAGGAGAAGTGAATGGCGCCCCACTGGACGAGCTTGGGCCTGCCAACATTACCTGGGTCATCGCGTGGCCGGATAAAGAAACTCGGGATAACGCAATGCCCGGTATCTTCTCCAGCGATGAGTGGGCAAAGATTTTTGCCGACGTGCCAGGTGGATTACCTAACTATCTGCGGATGGAATCTAAATTTACTGAGTCTCTGATCTGAACAGAGCTTAGCCCTGAAACAAAAAACCCCCTGCTGGTGATACCTGACAGGGGGTTTAGCTGACTTAACTTAAGGTCTAAGTCTAGAAGGGGCGACCACCGCCGCCGCCACGGTTGCCACCGCCGCCACCGCGACCACCGCGGTCTTTGCTTTGCGCTTCGTTAACGCGCAGCGGGCGACCTTGCATTTCCTGGCCGTTCAACGCCTCAATGGCCTGGTCAGCACCGTCTTCTAATTCCACGAAACCAAAACCGCGCGAGCGACCGGTTTCTCTATCTGTAATCACTACAGCAGAAGCAACACTACCGAACTCTGCAAACATGTTTTGCAGGTCGTCGTCAGTGACACCCCATGCCAGATTACCTACATATAGCTTTTTCACTATCTAGGATCTCCACATTGATCAAAATTCGCCACCTTATTGTGGCACTCGTACCGACCAATCAAACTCAGGACCTAAACAGTAACCGAAATTGGGCAGGACAGTTCTGAGACTACTTGAAGTAAAAACAGACCACAATCGTCTTTTTATGACAACTGTGCTACGGAAAAAACGAACCATCGACATAAAAAAGGGGCGCATAGCGCCCCTTAAGTATTCTGATTCTAGATCAGAATATGGTCTTAGCTTTAGAGTTGACCAAGCGAGTAGGTCAGCTCAAGACCAAACAGACGAGGTACGGTAGTACCTGCTGATCGACGGAAGAATTCCCCTTCACCTTCTCGCAGAACCTGTAACACACCCACGTCATCAAACACGTTGTTAACAAAGGCAGACACAATCCAGTGCGACGCTGGTGAAGTCCAGGTTGCACGCAGATCTAAACGATCGTAGGCATCTGAGCTTTCACTTTTCGACTCAAAAGGCGAGTAGTACACGTCATCAATCCAGTTGTACACACCCAACAGTTCCAGACGAGAGCCATTGCCCAGTGGGAATGCATAGCTGCCCCATGCGGTGTACTTCAGCTCAGGCACCTGTAACACCTGGTTGCCGTTGATGTTCTGGGTCAACGCGTTGACGTCAGGGAACAGCGATTCAGGAGTTTCAACCTCAGCAGGGTCCTGCAGGAACAGGTCTTTGGTGTATTCACTAGGCGTATAAGAGAAGTTGCCGCCCAGAGTCAGGTTATCTGTTGCCAGCCACATGGCTTCCGCTTCGATGCCAAAGATCTCAGCACCTGGTGCAGGCAATACAGATGTTGTGGTACCCGGAGCGCCACCGGCGACCAGCGGAGGTGTCACTTCGGTGGCAACCGTATGAATGGACTCATAGTCGTAGTAGTAGAATGAACCGTTCAACTGCAGCGACCCGTCCAACAACTGAGACTTGTAACCAAACTCATATGCAATCAGTTCTTCAGGGTCGTAAGCAGGTGTTGCACTGAAGAACACCAGGTTGTTACCGCCTGAACGATAGCCGGATGTGGCTGACAGATATAATAAGGTGCTGTCAGTTACGTTCCAGTCAAGGTTGATACGGCCGGTAGTTTCTTTATCGGTACGTTCAAATGCACGGTACACACTGATCGCTGCCGGGAAGCCGCCATTCACAGCACGTTCCGTGCCTGCGAAGCCGCCTGGTGCACTTGCATCTGCAACAACACCGCCATTCAACAGGTTATAGGTGAACAGATCCAGTCCGAACGCTGGCAGGAAGCCAGGCGCGAGTTCTGTGTAGCGCCACAGGTTCTCCTGCGCTTGCACTTCATCTTCCGCATATCGAATACCAACGGTCAGCGTAAAGTCTTCATTGATGTCCCAGACACCTTGCGTGTAAATCGCAAACGCATCACGCTTGGTTTCAGTGTGGTACAGCAGATCACTACCCAAGGTATTCGGGCCGTGAGACACATTCAGATCACCATTCTGACCCTGGTCCCCCCCCCACACGCCAACGTGCAGGTTATTGTTTTCAGCAGGCGCAGGATTGCGCGTTGCATAGTTCACGGCACACTGAGGCAATCGTGTTGCAGGATCCTGGCACAGTGCGCGAGATGAATGCAGCGTTGGCATCTCACCGTTGTAGGTGCCAGCTCCAATTATGCCGGGCAACAGCGAAGCGACGACATTATCCAGCCCGGTCACATCGTTGTAGGGATTGATGAAGCGATCTTCGCCCAGCGAAGAGTAGTAATCACCGCGCTGGTCGATTTCAGCTTCGTAGAAGAAGATACCTGAAGTCACAGACATGCTGTCATTGAAATCATAAAACACCTGCAGTTCATGCGAGGAGTAGGTGGCTTCGTGATTCACATAGAACTGACGGTCCTGGAACATGCTCGCCGTGTTGTCATCATCCGTTGTGCGCGCATAAACCAGAGAGTTGTGGCCGTAGATGTATTTAACCTGCAGGCTGTCTGAGGCATCCCACGTGGTGGTGAACTGCAGACCTTCCTGGTCAAATCGCTCTTTGTTCAGACCGTTGGTTGCGCCACAGAGGTCGTCGCCTTTGATGTCACCGTCGAAAACACAGTTATTGTATCGTGCAGCACTTTCAGGACTGGTCACACCAAATCCGTCCAGCGACGCTGCGGCGTTACGAAAACCATCAAACTCAGCAATATCAACACCTAAACGGTTACGTTGGCCTTCAACCAGCGCGCCCGTGTTCGGATCAGTAAAATTAAGAACCGGTGCCGAAGGGTCGAACCAGCTATTCTGTGCAAAGTTGGCTGGATCAGTATTGGTCCGATCAATGGCGCGATAGCCAGGCACAATTGCATTGGTATTCCGGAAGGGCCGGCCTTCTTCGTTCAAAACAACCAGACCACCACCGTTGGCGCCACCCATGCTGCGGTCAATCGACATTTCGTTGTAACGCAGGTTCATGGAGAGCGTGTCTGTGGGCGTGAAGTAGAACTGAGCGGCAACGTTTGCGGTACCCAGACCATCAATGTCGTCACCAGGGCCAATTTCGTCGATCACGCCATCGCGATCACGAATACTGAAGTTAACCCGAGCAGCCAGTTTGTCTTCGATGATGCTGCCGTTGACCATGCCGTAGGTTTCTGCGGTACCAAAGTTACCCACAATGCCTTTCACAGCGTAATCAAATTCATGTGTGGGCTCTTTGTACAGAATGTTGATCGCACCGCCAACCGCGTTGCGTCCATACAGTGTGCCCTGTGGGCCTCGCAGAACCTCAATACGCTCGACATCCCAGAAGGTTGCTGCAGTGGCAGTCAACAGGTCTTCTGAGTAGACGCCGTTCATGTAGGTTGCAACGCCGGGATCACCACCCAGCGCTCGGAAGTTTCGGCCGACACCGCGAATGGTCGCGTCATAAGGCTGAATGGTGGTTGCAGGAATAAAGTTCTGCAGGTCTTCCTGGTTTCGAATACCGAAGTCGTCAAGCATTTCGCCGGTGAACGCAGTAATCGAAATAGAAGTATCCTGAATCGAAGCTTCGCGCCGCTCGGCGGTCACAATAACTTCCTCAATTTGACGGCCTGCGCTTTGCTCTTCAGCAAAAGCCGTCGGGCTGAACGGCATCAGGGCGAGCACAGCACAAGCTGCAGCCCATCGTCCAAACGATGATCTAAACATGGTTTCCCCTCATTATACTAAATACAGCGCCACAGGACCCCTCCAGGTGGCGTTATTTAGACAGAAGCAGCGGGCACCAAGCGACTACAAACTTCCAAGTTGTACTCGACTACGATCTCTCTAACACCCTTATAGAGGCCCACTACAAGCCTGTCAATGGCTGTACAACAAAAGCCGGCCAGGCAATAGATCAGAAAATCCAGACACAAAAAAGGGCGCTTGTAAAAGCGCCCCTTTTTGAGCCTGACACAAGGTCAGTGACTCGTTCACTCAGCCTACAGCTGACCCAGTGAATAGGTGACTTCAAGTCCGAACAGACGAGGTACGGTAGTACCTGCTGATCGACGGAAGAATTCCCCTTCACCTTCTCGCAGAACCTGTAACACACCCACGTCATCAAACACGTTGTTAACAAAGGCAGACACAATCCAGTGCGACGCTGGTGAAGTCCAGGTTGCACGCAGATCTAAACGATCGTAGGCATCTGAGCTTTCACTTTTCGACTCAAAAGGCGAGTAGTACACGTCATCAATCCAGTTGTACACACCCAACAGTTCCAGACGAGAGCCATTGCCCAGTGGGAATGCATAGCTGCCCCATGCGGTGTACTTCAGCTCAGGCACCTGTAACACCTGGTTGCCGTTGATGTTCTGGGTCAACGCGTTGACGTCAGGGAACAGCGATTCAGGAGTTTCAACCTCAGCAGGGTCCTGCAGGAACAGGTCTTTGGTGTATTCACTAGGCGTATAAGAGAAGTTGCCGCCCAGAGTCAGGTTATCTGTTGCCAGCCACATGGCTTCCGCTTCGATGCCAAAGATCTCAGCACCTGGTGCAGGCAATACAGATGTTGTGGTACCCGGAGCGCCACCGGCGACCAGCGGAGGTGTCACTTCGGTGGCAACCGTATGAATGGACTCATAGTCGTAGTAGTAGAATGAACCGTTCAACTGCAGCGACCCGTCCAACAACTGAGACTTGTAACCAAACTCATATGCAATCAGTTCTTCAGGGTCGTAAGCAGGTGTTGCACTGAAGAACACCAGGTTGTTACCGCCTGAACGATAGCCGGATGTGGCTGACAGATATAATAAGGTGCTGTCAGTTACGTTCCAGTCAAGGTTGATACGGCCGGTAGTTTCTTTATCGGTACGTTCAAATGCACGGTACACACTGATCGCTGCCGGGAAGCCGCCATTCACAGCACGTTCCGTGCCTGCGAAGCCGCCTGGTGCACTTGCATCTGCAACAACACCGCCATTCAACAGGTTATAGGTGAACAGATCCAGTCCGAACGCTGGCAGGAAGCCAGGCGCGAGTTCTGTGTAGCGCCACAGGTTCTCCTGCGCTTGCACTTCATCTTCCGCATATCGAATACCAACGGTCAGCGTAAAGTCTTCATTGATGTCCCAGACACCTTGCGTGTAAATCGCAAACGCATCACGCTTGGTTTCAGTGTGGTACAGCAGATCACTACCCAAGGTATTCGGGCCGTGAGACACATTCAGATCACCATTCTGACCCTGGTCCCCCCCCCACACGCCAACGTGCAGGTTATTGTTTTCAGCAGGCGCAGGATTGCGCGTTGCATAGTTCACGGCACACTGAGGCAATCGTGTTGCAGGATCCTGGCACAGTGCGCGAGATGAATGCAGCGTTGGCATCTCACCGTTGTAGGTGCCAGCTCCAATTATGCCGGGCAACAGCGAAGCGACGACATTATCCAGCCCGGTCACATCGTTGTAGGGATTGATGAAGCGATCTTCGCCCAGCGAAGAGTAGTAATCACCGCGCTGGTCGATTTCAGCTTCGTAGAAGAAGATACCTGAAGTCACAGACATGCTGTCATTGAAATCATAAAACACCTGCAGTTCATGCGAGGAGTAGGTGGCTTCGTGATTCACATAGAACTGACGGTCCTGGAACATGCTCGCCGTGTTGTCATCATCCGTTGTGCGCGCATAAACCAGAGAGTTGTGGCCGTAGATGTATTTAACCTGCAGGCTGTCTGAGGCATCCCACGTGGTGGTGAACTGCAGACCTTCCTGGTCAAATCGCTCTTTGTTCAGACCGTTGGTTGCGCCACAGAGGTCGTCGCCTTTGATGTCACCGTCGAAAACACAGTTATTGTATCGTGCAGCACTTTCAGGACTGGTCACACCAAATCCGTCCAGCGACGCTGCGGCGTTACGAAAACCATCAAACTCAGCAATATCAACACCTAAACGGTTACGTTGGCCTTCAACCAGCGCGCCCGTGTTCGGATCAGTAAAATTAAGAACCGGTGCCGAAGGGTCGAACCAGCTATTCTGTGCAAAGTTGGCTGGATCAGTATTGGTCCGATCAATGGCGCGATAGCCAGGCACAATTGCATTGGTATTCCGGAAGGGCCGGCCTTCTTCGTTCAAAACAACCAGACCACCACCGTTGGCGCCACCCATGCTGCGGTCAATCGACATTTCGTTGTAACGCAGGTTCATGGAGAGCGTGTCTGTGGGCGTGAAGTAGAACTGAGCGGCAACGTTTGCGGTACCCAGACCATCAATGTCGTCACCAGGGCCAATTTCGTCGATCACGCCATCGCGATCACGAATACTGAAGTTAACCCGAGCAGCCAGTTTGTCTTCGATGATGCTGCCGTTGACCATGCCGTAGGTTTCTGCGGTACCAAAGTTACCCACAATGCCTTTCACAGCGTAATCAAATTCATGTGTGGGCTCTTTGTACAGAATGTTGATCGCACCGCCAACCGCGTTGCGTCCATACAGTGTGCCCTGTGGGCCTCGCAGAACCTCAATACGCTCGACATCCCAGAAGGTTGCTGCAGTGGCAGTCAACAGGTCTTCTGAGTAGACGCCGTTCATGTAGGTTGCAACGCCGGGATCACCACCCAGCGCGCGGAAGTTTCGGCCGACACCGCGAATGGTCGCGTCATAAGGCTGAATGGTGGTTGCAGGAATAAAGTTCTGCAGGTCTTCCTGGTTTCGAATACCGAAGTCGTCAAGCATTTCGCCGGTGAACGCAGTAATCGAAATAGAAGTATCCTGAATCGAAGCTTCGCGCCGCTCGGCGGTCACAATAACTTCTTCAATCTGACGGCCTGCAGATTCCTCTGCGGCAAAGGTAGTTGTGCTGAACGGCATCAGGGCAATTACAGCAAATGCTGCAACCCATCGTCCAAACGATGATCTATACATAGTTTCCCCTCGAAACATGTTTGTGTGACATGACTTAATAAAAAGGGAAAGACAACAGTTGGGGCAAAGGTGTAAACCACGGAATGTGGCCGACCCATATCGTACGCAGTCAAGGCGACAGCTTCAGATTACCCCTCGTAATCCTTCTTACCTTTCATCGATCTTCTAAACAATCAGCGGTCGGAGCTTCCATCTGCAGTGAATTCGAACCAAAAACCGACCTGGCTCTACCTCTCCAGTTTCACTGCAGGGCCGCATTTAATCGCCTGTTGGCAGCTAAGTCAATCCAGCAAACTGGCACCATTGCAGTAAAAACACGGCGCAAACGAGATTTCCGGGAATAAAATACCCACCTGTTACCATTGGTAACGCGCGAACCTGACTGGCAGCCTTATTGTCCTACATTGACTACCCCTCATCCTTTCAGGTTATCATTAAAGAAGTCGATTTCAGCAAGACCAAGAGGCATCCACAGTGGCGAAATTAATACTGCTAACATTTCTGTTGGTACTCATGACAGCCAACTATGCTCACGCGGAGGCTGCACCCAAAGTCCACAAAAAAGTGCAGCAGGCGCTTGACTGGGAACTGCCTGAGAACACGTGTGCCTTCCCGAAAGCACCGGGCAAAAAGAAACAGGTCACCGACGACATGGGTAGTACCCATACAGAATGGGACGTGGACACGTACACGCTCGAGCGCTACCAGCGCAAAGAGAATCGTTGGAAGAAGTGTGTCGAACGCTACAAGTCCAACTTAGCCAAAGAGTTTGAAACCCTGAAAGCCAGCGCTCAGTATGGCCTGACGCAACCTCAGGCAGATAGGATTCTGGGTAACATGAAGTTGATCCAGCAGGTCATGATGTCCGAATCAGGCTTACTGGAGAACACTACCGCACAAACAGACTAGTTCAGCTGCTGCCATTTATCCCGCATGCGCAGGATGGATGTTTCGACCGTGTACTGTTCCAGCTGATCGATGTTAACCCAGGCTAACGCCATGGATTCTTCGCTCACCACATAGGCATCATCGGCTGCACTGAAGGCGTATCGCACATCAAAGTGAAAATGCGCGGGATCATTCTTACGTGCAGGGATTTCGTGGATATCGATATCAAAGATATTTGAACCCAGCAAATGCACACTCAGGCCAGATTCTTCACTGGCTTCCCGTAACGCAACCTTTTGTGTATCCGCATCGCCGTCACTGTGTCCGCCCAGCTGCAGCCACATGTCCAGCTTCTTGTGATGAGTGAGCAGCAGGCGACTACGTGTGGCATCCACCAGCCAGGCAGACCCGGTTACATGTCCAGCCCAGCAATCCCGCTCAAAACAACGCGGGTTGGCCTGTACAAAGTCGATGAAACGCGTGACCGTCGCCTGTTCCTCAGGGTGGCGCTTGTTATAGTCACTCAGTTGCTCAAGTAGATTGCGTCGATGCATACGAGTCCTTATTCTTTATCAGGCTAAAAAACTTTTGGGAGAGATTATGATTGGAGTTACTGCAAAGCTAAACGTGAAACCGGAAATGGCGGCAGAGTTCGAGACCGTTTTTCTGGATCTGTCAGACGCCGTTAAGGCCAATGAACCCGGCTGCCTGATGTACCAGCTGTGTAAAGATGAAGACGGCAACTACGTTGTGCTGGAGATGTACGCAAGCGAAGAAGCCCTGGCTGCCCACGGCCAGTCAGAGCATTTCAAAGCTGCCGGTGCCGGCTTTAAAGGCAAAATGGCTGGACCCCCGGAAATCAAACGCATGCAGGCGGTCACACGCTAACAGCGTTTCATCTGACCTTGCTTACCAGAGCGCTTGCGCAGCGTCGGACGTTGCGCAATTGCCCGTCTCAATCAGGCATTCACATCAAATAGATCAGCAAGCTGTTCTGTCATAGCACCACCAAGCTGCTCAGCATCGGTAATGGTTACCGCACGCTTGTAATGGTGGGTGACGTCGTGACCAATGCCCACAGCCACCAGCTGCACGGGTGAATAGTTTTCAATCATATCGATGGCGTATTTAAGGTGCTGCTCAAGATAGTTGCTGGGGTTCACCAGCAAAGTGGAGTTATCCACCGGCAGGCCGTCAGAAATGACCATCAGTATCTTGCGGTCTTCGGTGCGGGTGACAATTCGATTATGCGCCCAGATCAGAGCCTCACCATCAATATTTTCTTTGAGAAGCTCTTCTCGCATCATCAGACCAATATTGCGACGCGTGCGTGCCCAGGTGTCGTCAGCGGCTTTATAAATGATGTGGCGTAGATCGTTAAGACGTCCGGGGTTGGCAGGTTTACCTTCGTTGATCCATTGCTCGCGGGATTGGCCACCTCGCCAGGCTCTAGTGGTGAAACCCAAAATCTCAACTCGAACCGAGCAACGTTCTAACGTCCGCCCGAGAATATCGGCACACATCGCAGCAATGGTGATTGAACGCCCACGCATGGAGCCAGAGCTGTCGATCAGCAGAGTCACCACGGTATCGCGGAACTTCATCTCTTTTTCCTGCTTGAACGCCAGCGGATTGACCGGGTCAATAATCACCTGAGTCAGGCGCGCGGCGTCAAGCACCCCTTCTTCCAGATCAAACTCCCAGGTTCGATTCTGTTTGGCCATTAAACGTCGCTGCAGACGATTGGCCAGCTTTGAGGTGGTGTGTTGCAGGGGGACTAATTGTTGATCGAGCAGCTGCCGCAGGCGCGTCATCTCTTCCGCATCACAAAGTTCTTCTGCGCGTATGGTTTCGTCGAACGCTTCAGTATAAGCCTTGTAATTGATGTCTTTGGCGATGCGCCCGGCTTCGTCAGGCATCGGATTTGGTGCCTCGTCAGGGTCCGCCTCGGCACCTGATTCGTCCATATCCATGTCGGCGTCCATTTCCATCATGGTCGCGTCGCCGTCTGCGCTTTCTTCACCCATGGATTCGTCATCCATCATGACGTCTTCCGGCGCAAAATCGCTGTCTGCACTTTCAGATTCGTCTACGGTGTCGATATCATCCTGATTGGTATCGCCATCCTGGGGATCATCCATATCCGCAGCCATACCCAGATCAGCAATAATGTTGCGACAGAGCGTGGCAAATTCAGCTTGATCGCCGATGCTTGATTTCAGCCCGCGGATTGCGTCACCGGCATGGGACTCAATATGATCACGCCAGAAGCGCACTACATTTTCAGCACTGGGAGGCAACGGCCGCCCGGTCAGTTCCTGACGCACAAGCAACCCAACAGCTACAGAAAGGGGCGCCTCGGTTTCCGCTGTGATGGTGTCAAAAGCAGCCTGCTTACACTGAACTTCCAGCCGCGCGTCAAGATTTTGCGCCACGCCCTCCATTCGCAAACTGCCAATTGCGGCAACCCGGGCCTCTTCAATCCACTGAAACATTTCCTGTGCGGGACCGCCGTTAGGCGCATAACGCGCGTGCAGTGCATCATCATGATGACGCAGGGTTAACGCGTATTGATCGCCAATGCCACGGACCGCATTAATCTCTTCGTTGGAGCTACCCACAGCAGGTAACGGTACGCGCAATTTGTTACCTCGGGCACTGGGTGCACCCGGGCCAAAGCTGACGTCCAGTTCTTCGTCTTCAGCCAGCGCGCGCATGGTGGCAGTCATGGCACGCTTGAACGGCTCTAACGGGCTTTCTGCGTCACTCATAAGCTTGGCTCAACCAATGACAATCGACATTGGTGACTATGCGCTTTTCAGCGAAATACCCTGGGTTGCATCACCCAGATCTTCGCCCATGCAACGTTGATAATACTCAGCCACAATCGGGCGTTCCAACTCATCACATTTGTTCAGGAACGTGACGCGGAAAGCAAAGCCGACATCGCCAAAAATTTCCGCATTCTGCGCCCAGGTCAACACGGTTCGTGGAGACATGACAATGGACACGTCGCCATTGATAAAACCTTTTCGTGTGAGGTCAGCCACGCTGACCATATTAGATAAGGTGCGACGTCCGGCTTCGTTTTCTCCGTAAGACTTGGCCTTACCCAGAACAATTTCCACTTCCGCATCGTGCTCCAGATAGTTCAGCGTAGCGACAATGCTCCAGCGGTCCATCTGACCCTGGTTAATCTGCTGAGTACCGTGATACAAACCGGTGGTATCACCGAGACCCACGGTATTTGTCGTGGAGAACAGGCGGAAGTGCGAATGCGGGGTTATCACCTTATTCTGATCAAGCAGGGTCAGTTTACCTTCGACTTCAAGGATGCGCTGGATAACAAACATCACATCCGGGCGGCCGGCATCGTATTCATCAAACACCAGCGCCACAGGGTGCTGCAACGCCCAGGGCAGAATGCCTTCGCGGAACTCAGTAATCTGCTTACCGTCTTTTAACACGATGGCATCTTTACCAACCAGATCGATACGGCTGATGTGGCTATCCAGGTTGATACGGATACAGGGCCAGTTCAAACGCGCAGCAACCTGCTCTATGTGGGTAGATTTACCCGTTCCATGATAGCCCTGGATCATCACGCGGCGGTTGTGCGCAAAGCCCGCCAGTATCGCCAGCGTGGTGTCATGATCAAACCGATAATCCGGATCGATTTCAGGTACGTAAGACGTACGCTGACTGAATGCAGGCACATCCAGGTCTTGATCAATGCCAAATGCTTCCCGCACACTGACAGTTGTGTCGGGGACTAAGTTAATATCTAGACCGTCGGCCGCATGCTCATTCACGGTTTCCATCTCTACTGTTGTTTTGGGCAAGCCGGCTATTGTACGGGACGACAGATAAAAATCAGCATCTAATCTGCTCAGAGGAAGAAAGTTATGGCGAAAATTCATCTGGTCAGACACGGTGAAGCCGCCGCGGGATTTGGCACACACAAGGACCCGGGGTTAAGCGAATTGGGTCAGAAACAGGCAGAAAGTGTTGCCCACCTGCTTGCCACCACGCTGGTGGAAAATGGACCTGTAACCGTTTTTTTCCAGCCCCCTTGCCCGCGCCTACCAGACCGCCGAGCCGCTTGCGAGACAGTGGCAGAAAGACATTCTGATTGAAAAGCGCGTCGCGGAAATACCGTCACCAAGCGATGACCTGAACGCACGCGCCGCCTGGCTGCAGAAGGCTATGCAGGGCACATGGAGCGAACTGGCACCCGAGTTTGTACAGTGGCGGCAGGACCTGGTGGCCTGTCTTTTGGAACTCCAGGAGGATTGCATCATGTTCAGCCACTACGTTGCGATCAATGCCGCGGTAGGCGCTGCTCAGAATGACGACAGAATGCGCGTATTTGCACCGGATAACTGTTCGGTCACCACCCTGGTCACCTCGGACGGCAAGCTGAGTGTCGTTGAACTGGGCAGAACCGCAGAAACAAAAATAAACTAACCTACGGGTATCGCCATGAGCTTCAGATCAACACGTCGACAACTGACATGGCTATATGTGCTGGGGGTGTCCATCACCTCAATCGCACCAACCGTCAGCGCATCCGAGTGGCCAACCTATGGCAACGATGCCGGCAGTTCCAAATACGCGCCGTTGACTCAGATTGACGCGTCTAACGCCGCCAAGCTGCGCATTGCCTGGCAATGGACCTCCCCGGACAACGCCATTGTTGAAGCCAATCGGGCCTTAACCCCCTGGGGGTTTAAATCGACGCCGCTGAAAATTGGCAACCGGTTGTTTATCAGCACCTCGCTTGGCCAGGTGGCCGCCATTGAAGCGGATACAGGTAAAACCCTATGGACGTTTGATACCCGCTCTTATGCCCAGGGCAGGCCAACAAACCTGGGCTTTAATCATCGCGGTGTGGCGTATTGGCAGGATCCTGACAACAGCGACGATGAACGCATCCTGATGCCAACCAACAATGCGTACTTATGGGCACTGGATGCCCGCACCGGTAAACCCGTGGAAGCTTTTGGTGATAACGGCCGAACGGACCTGACCCTGGGCTTGGGCCGGGCTGTTGATCGAAAACTGTATTCCGTGATCTCCGCACCGATTGTGGTTAAAGACATCCTGGTCGTGGGCTCTTCGATCATGGATGGTCCAAAAAACAAAGAAATGCCACCAGGTCACGTACGGGGATTCAATATCCGAACCGGCGAACAGACCTGGATGTTTCATACCATTCCACAGGGCAAAGCTGTGGGCAGCGATACCTGGCAGGACGAGGCCTGGCAGTACAGTGGCAATACCAATGTCTGGACCGGTATGAGTGCTGATCTTGACCTGGGTTATGTCTACCTGCCTACCGGCACACCGACTAACGACTGGTACGGCGGTCACCGCTTGGGCAACAACCTGTTTGCCGAAAGCCTGGTGTGCGTGGACGCCGCAACCGGTGAGCGGGTCTGGCATTTTCAGATGGTGCATCATGGTTTATGGGACTACGACCTGCCCGCCGCTCCCACGCTGGTGGATATCAACGTCGACGGTAAAACCATCAAAGCCGTTGCCCAGGTTTCAAAACAGGCGTTTGTCTACGTGTTCGATCGTGCCACCGGCGAGCCGGTGTGGCCCATTAATGAAACCCAGGTTCCGGCATCAACAGTACCCGGCGAAGTAGCGTCCCCCACACAACCTGTTCCCAGTAAACCCGCACCTTTTGATCGCCAGGGTCTGCAGATTGATGACCTCACGGATTTCAGCCCCGCGCTGCGTAAAGAAGCAGAACAGATCATCAGCGCCTTTGACTACGGTCCGCTGTATACACCACCCAGCTTGAAAGGCACCATCAACGTTCCGGGTTGGGGCGGTGGCGCAAACTGGTCCGGGGCTGCCTTCGACCCGACCACGCAAATGCTTTACGTCCCCTCTGTGACAGGGCCGATGGTTGTGAAACTCAGCAAGGGCAACCCGGATGAAACCAACTTCAACTATGTGCGCAGTGCCAGTATCAATCGGCTTGCTGGCCCCCAGGGATTGCCCCTGACCAAACCACCTTATGGCCGCATTACCGCCATCAACCTGTCCACCGGTGAGCACGCCTGGATGGTACCGCATGGTGATGGACCACGGCAGAAGGTGATCGACCTGGGTCTGGCGGATCCTGGCCCACTCGGTGGACCCGGCACCGGACCCGTGGTTACACGTACATTGCTGTTCCTGGGTCAGGGAGAAGGCAAACGCAACCTGTTACGCGCATTTGACAAAACCAACGGTCAGGTTGTGGCGGAGATTGAGTTACCCCTGCGCCCCTGGGGTACGCCGATGACGTATATGAGCAACGGCAAACAGTACGTGGTTATGGCAACGGGTCAGGGTGCCAACGCTGGCCTGATCGGGCTGAGCCTATCCGAATGAACCTCGAGCCTATCTGGCCAATTTGTGGCCAGATAGGCTAAGACTTCCTGCGATTTCTGTCGAAAAAAACCTCTACAAGCCAAACTAATCGGCGTTTCCCGCCGACTCTAGAGTTGGCACAGATTCTGTAACCTCAACCTGGCAACACGGGTGAGGCCAGCGCAATCCCGGATTCTGATGGAGGAACAGGTGATACAGAAATTCGCCCAGCACAAAGTGGCAGCCAACATGGTCATGATTCTCATGATCCTGGCCGGTGTATGGGCGGCCCGCAGCATGCCTACCATGCTTGATCCACCGGCCAATTACCCGATCGTATCCATACAGGTCACCTGGGTTGGTGCCGCTGCAGAAGATATCGAAGCACTAATTACCACCCCGATTGAGCAACAACTGCGCACGGTTAAAGATCTGCATAAACTCGCGTCACGCACAGTGAACGGCTACACCTACATCCAGGCACTGTTCAACTATGACGCCGACATGACGCTGGCACTTGATGCGGTAAAACAACGTGTGGCTAACATTCGCAATTTACCGCGCGATATAGAACCCCCTCAAATAGCTCGTGCGATCGATACCGAGCCTGTTTCAGCACTTCTGGTCACCAGTGATGGCACGCTTGCAGAATTGATTCCGCTGGTGCGCAGCTTTGAGAAAGAACTGCTGCGACGTGGCATCGAAGGTATTCAATATGACGGTCTGCCGACCGAAGAAATTGCGATTTTAGTCAGCGGCTCACGTTTGCAGGAGCTTGGCTTCACCTTAGAGGACATCGCTCAGCAAGTCGGCCGGGTCAGCCAGGATGTCCCCGCAGGCGCTGTCGGCCGAGGTCAAGGCTCACACCAGTTACGCAGCCTGGATCAGCGCAGAGATCCGCTGGCGTTTGAACAGCTGCAACTTGAATCTCAAGGACAGCTGTTACGTCTGAAAGATTTTGCCAGCGTTGTGCGCCGACCTCAGGAGGGCCAGCCACGTGTCACCAGCGAAGGCAAGGTGGCCATCGAAATGATGTTGTGGCGTGACACCAGCACGGACGCATATGCGTCTGACAAACTTGTCCAGTCCTGGCTGGAAGACGTTCGGGATACGCTCCCAGCTGGCGTTGAAGTCAAAGAAATCAACAATGTCTGGGCACTACTTGGCACGCAACTACAGATGATTGCACAAAATGGTATGTCAGGAATGCTCCTGGTCATTGCTGTCCTGTTTCTTTTTCTCAACGCACGTGCCGGTTTCTGGGTGACCGTTGGCATACCTGTCAGCTTCATGCTGGGGCTGGCGATGTTCTATGCATTGTTTGGCTACGGCATATCCATAATTGCGCTGATCGGCTTCATTATGGCCCTGGGTATCGTGGTCGACGATGCCATCGTTGTCGGAGAGGATATCGTCAGTCATCACGAACAGGGTATGTCCGCTGCGGACGCCTCTGTTGCTGGCGCCCAGCGTATGTTTCTGCCGGTTATGACGTCCTCTTTAACCACCATGGCCGCCTTCATCCCCCTGCTGATCATGGGTGGCATCATGGGCGACATGGTGCTGGCGCTCCCAACGGTACTGTTGTGTGTAATCGTAGCCTCACTGATTGAGTGTTTCCTTGTGCTACCCGGGCATCTGAGACACTCGCTGGCTAAAGTGAATGTGCAGAAGAAACCTCTCTGGCGAACCCGATTTGAGACAGGCTTTGCAGACTTCAGAGACAATAAATTCATGCCCCTGGTGGACAAATCTCTTCGGCACCCCGCCACCACCCTGTGTGCAGCGATAGGCGGTGTGTTAGTGGCAATCTCGCTGGTTGCCTCGCAACACGTAGGGTTCAATCTCGTCACAGGATTCGACTTCGAATCAGCCTATGCCAATGTGGAATACGCGGGCTCAGCTACAGATGAACAGAAGCTGGAGTTCGTCGAACATCTGGAAAAAACGCTTGTGGATGCGCACGAACAAACTGGCGAACAGAACGTCCTCGGCTGGACAGCCCGTTACAACCGCGCCTGGTTCAACAACGACCGACTGCAGGGCGAGCAATATGCGTCGGTCAATGTGCAATATGCGTTTGAGGAACAGCGCAATACAAGCCCGGCAGATTTTGTAGATTTGTGGACCAGCCTGGTCAACAAGCCACCCTACGTTGAGCAACTGACTATTGCCGTTGACGGCGGTGCCAACAATGGACAGCCCGACATCACTCTAATCCTGCGCGGCAATGACACAGAAAAACTCAAGCAGGGTGCCGAGGATCTCTCGACGGTTCTGTCAAGTTACCCTGGCGTTTCGAATGTCACGGACAACCTGCCCTATGGTAAAGACCAGATTATTTTCGAAATGACGCCCAGTGGACGCGCCCTCGGACTGACGGCGGAGCGCATCGGCAGCCAACTGCGCGCGGCCTACTCCGGCGAGCGTGTACAGATATTCAACGAGCTCGACAATGAACTGGAGGTACGCGTCATGCTGCCTGATCACGAGCGCGAAAGCCTCGGTTCTTTGCAGAAGTTTCCTGTTCGCACGGCCAACGGAACCTATGTGCCACTTGCCAATGTTGCCGTCTTATACAATCGACGCGGCATCGATGTGATTCGGCATTCCGACGCACAACAGGCGGTTGCGGTCTCCGCTGATGTGAATGAAGCCGTGAATAACGCCATGTCTATTGTCAGCGATATTGAAGACAATCGTTTACAGGCACTGCTTGATCGTCACGGCCTGACCTTTGGGCTGGGTGGCCAGACAGAACAAGACAAGATCATGCTGGAAACCATGGCCCTGGGCGCCCTGCTGACCCTTGGGCTTATTTACCTGATTCTGGTCTGGGTCTTTTCTTCTTATTTATGGCCCCTGGCAATCATGGCGGCTATACCTTTCGGGCTTACCGGAGCAGTTTTCGGGCACTGGGTAACGGGTTGGGATATCGGCGCCATGTCCCTCTTAGCCTTCTTCTCGTTGACCGGCATTGTTGTTAACGACTCAATCGTATTGATCAGCTTCTTGCGCCGCCACATCGACGACGGCATCACCCTTGCTGAAGCATTGCGGATGGCCGTACAAGCACGCTTTCGTGCCGTCATCCTGACGTCGCTAACCACCATAGCGGGGCTGTTACCGTTGATGTTCGAAAGCTCAACACTATCGATGTACTTTGCACCCATTGCCATCACCATCTGTTTCGGCTTAAGCCTTGCGACCCTGCTGGTGCTGATTGTGGTCCCGGCTCTTATCCTCCTTCTCGAACAGGCGAGCTCACGACTTGCCGTTATTGTTAACACCCTGTCTGGAAAAAAACATGAAATCGCCAACACGCCTGAACTTCCTACCTCGCAAGCTTAAGCAGAAGCAGCTGTTTGTTGCGCTGGGCATTTTAGCGGGCGCGGTACTGACCAGTGTGTCGATCTTTGCCACGGGTCCTAACGCTGAACCGACTGCGCCAGTGGAAAAAGCCTGGCCGGTGTCCGTCACGCCTGCCGAACCACAAACGCTGAAACCAAGTTTCTCAGCATTTGGCCGTCTGGAATCAAATCGAGTGGCGCATCTGCGCTCGGACCTGATTGCCAGGATAGAACATGTCGCGGTACAGGAAGGTGACTGGGTCAAACAAGGTGATCTTCTGGTCCAGTTGGACGACCGTGAAAGCAAACTTCTGGTTCTGGAACGCGAAGCTGAGCTTGCTCAGCATAAAGCCAGCCTGGCCAGTATGCGCAACCAGTTCGAACTGGAACAGCTGAACAAAGAACACTTCGCTTCCAAGCTGGAAGTAGCCAATGCCAAACTCGCCCGCCACCAGGATCTGATGGCAGAGCGGCTGATCGCAAGAGGGCTGTTGGACGAAGTGAAAGCTCAGGCTAACCAGGCCAACATTGATTATCGCGCGCACCAGCAGCAACTGGCCAATCTACCCAACGAAATAGCAGCCCACGAAGCACGCGTAGCCAAAGCCAGTGCTTTGTTAGCCAAGGCAAACCTGGACCTGGAGAAGACCCGGATTCGAGCGCCCTTCGCAGGCCCAATCCTTGCCGTGCTTGCTGCTACCGGCGATCACAGCAACCTGAGCATGCCATTGATTGAAATGGCTGACAGCCAGACCTTCGAAGTACGTGTGCAGATTCCTGAAAACTATTCTGCGGAGATTTCCACGCCCAGCCTGCAGAACAACGTTCTGGCCACTACCGAAGCGGGCCATCGTTTGATCCTTACACGTCTTGCGGCACAGGTCAGCAAAGGGCAGACCGGCATGGACGCATTTTTCAGTTTCACACAAGCCGAAGCAGACAACACCTTACTGGGACGGGTATTCAATCTCACAGTAGAGCTACCCGCCCAGAACAACGTTATCGCCGTGCCGGTGCAGTCAATCTACGACAACAATCGCGTTTACAGCGTGGTTGATAATCGTCTGGTAGGCCACACTGTCCAGCGGGTGGGAGAACTTGAAAGTGAGGTTGATGGTTATCGTATTCTGATTCGTAGCGACGAGTTGAGCAGTGGCGCTCCCATCGTCGCCACGCAGCTACCACGCGCGATTACCGGCCTGCTGGTAGACGTCGCCAACGCCGGCGTATAGCCGGTTAAGCATTGATCGCTTTGTTAAACGCAGGGCGTGCAGCAATCCGTTCGACATAACCTTTCAGGTTGACCATCTCATCTGGCACACAGCCCAGGCGGTTACTCATAAAACAGGCGTGTCCGAGCATAATGTCCGCCGCTGAGAAATCACCGATCAGATAATCTTTGCCGGCCAGAGCTTCTTCTACGGGCGCCAATGATTTGGTGAGCAGACGCTTCGCCTGCTCCAGTGCCTTCTCATCGCGACGCTCCGGCGGCAACAACACAGTCTGCACCACAATCGTATTGATCGGCGGCATAACCATGCCTTCGCAATAATGGAACCACTGCAGGTAAGCGGGGAACTCTGGGGACTCAACCGATGGCTTCAGCCCGCCGTTTTTATGACGCTCCAAAACATATTCCACTATCGCTCCGGACTCATAAATACTGACGTCGCCGTCATCAAGAACTGGCACCCGGCCCAGCGGGTGGCGAGCACGGTGGTCGTCTGATTTCAGATCTTTAGGATGGAAATCCATACGATTCAATTCGTACGGCAGTTCCAGCTCCTCGAGCAGCCACAAGATACGGCCGGCTCGGGAGTTAGGCGCGAAGTGCAGTTTCAACATATTCAATTCTCCAGAAAGTTTGAGCTCAATTCAGCGTCAGCTGCGATTTTTCAGCAGTTGGAATTCAAACGGATCAATGCCGTCGTTGTCGTCAAGGTCGTAATCCTGATAACGAATACCCTTATTCAGCCGAACGCCGATCTCGCCGCGACTGAGATATCCGTCATTATTTTCGTCCAGGCGTTCAAACTCGCTATCCGCCAGCAGCGGCGCACCCGCACTACCCCGGCTATACTTTTTCGGTTGTACCACGTTGTTATCATCAACTTCAGATTGTTGGCCTATCTGTTCAATAGAAGCGTTGCGCTCGCCTGCATTCAGCGTTGCGGTACGCCGTCCATCGCTGATGGTCGCCTGAGGCCCGCTACCAACCGTTGCACTGGTCTGGTCAGCGGTGGCAACATCCTCTGGTGGCGACTGTCGACTTGCTGAAGGTATCACGTCAGCCTGATCTGGCCAGGTATTGGAGCCAAAGCGGCGCGCTTGATCAAGATTGTTTGCGTAAACCACCAGGTAGCGACCATCGTCCGACTCACCAAGCGCTTTTGGGTCTACCGCAATCAGATTCTCGTCGATCAGAAAACTACCAATCGATACAACAACAAACTTTACCCGCTGCTGCTCGACATCCACAGCAAGATCTTCCACCCGCCCCAACAGCTCCCCATTTGCAGTCACAACAACCCTGCCAACCCAACTGCTGGCTTTGACCGTGCCGGACGCAGCTGCCCATGCAGAGGACACTAAAACGTCAGGTAAAAGAGTACCTGCCAATACCGCAGTTACGATCACCGCCTGCAAATTCATTCTGTTAAACACTGTAATTCTCCAGTACTGCGTATCCGACTCATCATGAACGGGCTGACGCAATGTCACTGAGCAGCCATTGATGGCTACCGGCGCTCACTCCATCATCGGACCTGCCCGGCATGTCGTCAACTGCCACTCACCGTCCTGCTGGTCCTTGCCCAAGCCCATGACCAGCAAACAGCGATCTACATCACAGTTTTCGCTGGTCCTGGCTGGGTAAGGGCATCGATTTCAGCCCAGCCAGGCGCAGAATCAGATTCTCCAACGACATCCACGCGTCGCCAGGCAGCTGACCTTTGCCCTGTTGATCGATGATTGCGCATTCAGCCAGCACCATGCCAGGGTCCCGTATACGGGCTAAAAACTGCTGAGCAAGGCGAGCTTTGGCAGGTGGTAAACCTCTGGTATTGGACAAACGGCGCATTTGCGCGGTAAACGCGCCTAAAATTCCGAACAGGGCTGTACCTTCTTCCCGCAATCCGGTCAGTATTTTCACCACACGATCGGGCTGGGTCGACATCATTGCATCCATCAGATCAAAACTCGTGTAGCGCGACGCGTCTTCCAGACAGGCAACCACTGATTCAAGGGTCAGCGGCGAAGGCAGATCAAGAATCGCAAGCTTTTCCAGCTCCTGCGCGGCAGCGAGCAGGTTGCCCTCAACGCGATCAGCCAGGTATTGAGTTGCATCGTTTTCGATCTGTAAATTCAGAGTGCGGGCTCTCTGGCTGAGCCAGACCGGCAGGCGATCTGCCTCCAAGGGCCAGATGACGGTAATAACACCCACCTTGTCCAGTGCCTTGAACCAGGCGCTGGTGCGCTGGTTCTTATCCAGGCGTCCGGTTCTAATCAAGAGAATGTGATCGAGGTCCGGTGATTTAGCCAGATCTTCCACCCAGTCTCGCAGCGCTTTGGAGGCATCTTTATCAAGTTTTTTTGGCGGCACCCGGACATCCAGTACTTTTTTTTCCGCAAACAGCGACATACTTGCGGCGTCGTGATGCAGATCATGCCAACGAAAACCCTGCTCTACATGGTGTACTGAACGTTCTGTGAATCCACTTTGGCGGGCGGCAGCAATCACCAGGTCACAGGCTTCATCAACCAGTAACTGCTCCTCTCCGGCAATCAGATAAATCGGCGCCAGCTGTTCGGCAACCTGTTTGGCAAGCTGCTCCGCTCTAACCTGCATTGCTTGTAGAGCGACTGACTGCACCCATGGCGCGGATGATCTGGCCAACAACATCGGTCATCAGCTCGCGCTCAAGCAGGGCCTGCTCTTCGCTGCTGCCAACAATATTGTCTGAATCAATGCGGAAGACCCGCTCACGCTCAACCCAGTTGGCCGGTGCAAGCTCTTCGCCCTGGCCGTCAAGCAGCCGATACAGCACCGCATAGCTGCTCTCGTATTCAGCAGCAGCGGCACGACCTGCGGTGGACACGCTGCGCCGATCGCGACGCTGATCAAGCAACTCAACAATAAGCTCGGCCTCACTCAGACCCACTTCCTGTAAACCTGCCTGGCGTAACCCCTTGCGTAGTGGCTGAGCCACACCGAGCTGAGTTTTGCCCGTCAGCGCGTAGCGCTCTACCGCGCCACTGAAATTATATGAGCGCAGCTGGAAACCACAGCTCGCGAGCGTCAGCATGACACACACCCAGACGGCTCTGTTTAACATAGCTCAGCCCACCACAATGTTGACTAGTTTGTTAGGCACTACAATTTCCTTGCGGATAGTTTTGTTTTCCAGGTGTCGAGCCACATTGTCAGCGCTTTTGGCAAGGATTAACACGTCGTCTTTACCTGCATCTGCAGCGACATCAATCTTGCCTCTGACTTTGCCGTTGACCTGCACCACAATTTCTACCGTGGACTGCGTCAGAGCCTGCTCGTCTACCTCGGGCCAGCTTGCTGTTACAAGCGCACCGGGTTCACCCAGTCTGTGCCAAAGATGATGTGCCACATGCGGTGCAATCGGAGAGATTATCAACACTGCATGTTTCAGGGCTTCATCAACCACCGCCCGGTCTGAGTCGTTTACCGGCTCGAATTTGCCAATTGCATTACACAGCTCCATAACCGATGAGACCACGGTGTTGAACTGCAATCGTCGTCCGTAATCATCATCTGCGCGCATCAGTGTTTCAAACGTTTTGCGGCGCAGATCTTTTGCGTCTTCCCTCAGCTGGGCAGCCTCTAATGCAGCAACTGCTGGACCAGCCGTATGCTCTTCCACCAGGGCATAGAGTTTTTTGATGAACCTGACAGCACCTTCAAGGCCTGCCTCGCTCCATTCAAAAGACTGATCCGGTGGTGCCGCAAACATCATGGCTGTACGCACGGTATCTGCACCGTATTTATCCAGCAGCTTCTGTGGGTCACCGGCATCACCGGCGGACTTTGACATCTTTTTACCATTCTGCAGCACCATGCCCAACATCAGCAGACGCTTGAACGGCTCGTTAGAATCGACGAGACCCTCATCGCGCATCAGCTTGTAGAAAAATCGTGCATACAACAGGTGCAGAATCGCGTGCTCAATGCCACCAACGTAATGATCTACCGGCGCCCAGTAGTTAACTCGGTCATCCACCATGGGGGTATTGGCATCCGGGCTGGCAAACCGGGCGTAGTACCAGGACGATTCCATAAAGGTATCAAAGGTGTCCGTTTCACGTCGCGCAGCAGCACCACACGTGGGGCAGTTAACATCCAGAAAACTCTGCATTTTCTGCAACGGCGAGCTGACACCCTCAAACTTAACCTCGGTTGGCAGCACAACAGGCAGATCAGCTTCGGGTACAGGCACCACACCGCAGTCGTTACAGTGAATCATCGGAATAGGACAACCCCAGTATCGCTGTCTGGAAACACCCCAGTCGCGCAGACGATAATTGGTGACCCGGCGACCTGTCTCCCGCTTTACCAGCGCATCTGCTATTGCATCAAACGCTGCGTCGAATTCCAGACCGTTAAATTCACCGGAATTAACCAGCCGCCCGTGGTCGGTGAAGGCTTCTACCTCTATGTCGCAGACTTCGTCCCCGGCAGGTTCGACAACCTGCTTGATCGGAATACCATATTTGTTGGCAAACTCCCAGTCTCGCTGGTCATGTCCCGGCACCGACATCACCGCTCCCGAGCCGTATTCCATTAATACGAAGTTGGCTACCCAAACAGGCAGCAGATCGCCGGTCAGCGGATGCACTACCTGGAGGTGCGTAGCCACACCGGCTTTCTCCATGGTCGCCATGTCCGCTTCCGCGGTGGTGGCTTGTTTACACTGGGCAATGAAGTCGGCAACATCCGGATCCTGCTCCGCGGCAACTTGTGCCAGGGGATGTTCCGCCGCGACAGCAACGTAAGTCGCACCCAGCAGCGTATCGGGCCGGGTAGTAAACACCGTCAGAGTTTGCGCTGCGTCCTGCACTTCAAAATCGATCTCGACGCCCTGGCTCTGACCTATCCAGTTACGCTGCATGCTTTTGACAGATTCAGGCCAGCCATCCATCTCATCAAGCTCAGTCAACAGTTCTTCTGCATACGCCGTTATTTTCAGGAACCATTGCGCCATTTCACGACGTTCAACCACAGCGCCGGATCGCCAGCCGCGACCATCAACCACCTGTTCATTAGCCAGCACGGTCTGATCAACCGGATCCCAGTTGACCACCGAATTTTTACGGTACACCAGGCCTTTTTTGTACAGACGCACAAACAGCCACTGCTCCCAGTGATAGTACTCGGGATCACAGGTGGCAAACTCCCGCGACCAGTCAATGCCAAAACCCAGACGCTGCATCTGGCCGCGCATGTAAGCAATATTTTCTTTGGTCCAGAGCGCTGGAGGAATATCGTTTTTTATTGCGGCATTTTCTGCCGGCAGACCAAACGCATCCCAACCCATGGGCTGCATCACGTTGAAGCCTTTCAGGCGATGGTAACGGTTGATGACGTCACCCAGGGTATAACACCGCACATGCCCCATATGCAGGCGTCCGCTGGGGTAGGGGAACATCGCCAGACAGTAGAACTTCTCTCCATCCGCGGATTCTGTAGCGCGAAAAGAGGCGTTGTCGTGCCAGAATTGTTGTGCGTCGGCTTCGACTTTATGGGGGTCGTACACAGCGTTCATATGCGTTGCGAAAACCTGCTAAATTGAGAAGCCGAGAAGGATACCACCACCAGGAACACCCATGCACCGAACACGCGTAAAGATATGCTGTATTGCTTCGATCGAGGAAGCAGAAATGGCGATCGCCGCGGGTGCTGATGCCCTCGGGCTTGTCGCGGAGATGCCGTCGGGGCCTGGGCCTATAGATGACGACACCATTGCAGAGATTGCCGCTTTTGCGCCGCCGCCACTGGCGACATTTCTGCTGACATCGCGCACCGACGCGGATGGCATCGTCGATCATGCCAACTACTGCGGCACAAACACGCTGCAGATTGTCAGCCATATCAAGGTCAGAGAATATCCCGGCATCATCAAAGCACTTCCAAATGTACGCCGCGTGCAGGTGATTCATGTTGAAGATGCCGGCGCGGTAGAACTGATACGCGAATACGAACCCTATGTGCATGCCTTCCTGCTCGACAGCGGGCGGCCAAACGCCGCCGTGACTGAACTGGGTGGTACCGGTCGAATCCACGACTGGGACATCAGCCGCGCCTGTATTGCCGCGACTGAAAAACCGGTTTTCCTCGCCGGAGGTCTGGCGCCGGATAATGTCAGTCGCGCGATCAACCAGGTTAAACCATTTGGCCTGGATCTCTGCTCCGGTGTGCGCAGCAACCACCAGCTCGATAGCGCAAAACTATCCGCATTCATGCACGCGGTCGCCACTGCATAATCTGCCGCTTGCCGGGCGGATCTATCTTTCACAAACGATTCACCACCACAGCGCTAACTTAAGGCATGGAAAATCTTGATCAGAACAAACTCACCATCGCCTGTGACTGGGTCATGGAACTCCCTTTTGAAATGGCCAACCGGGGCATACCACTCTTGATGAGCCCCGCGCTCATGGCTGCACTGCTGCGCTTCGCCTACGCCCGCGAAGACCTGCTGCGTATGTGCGACTGCGTGGAAATGGTGCTTGAATTCGAAGAACGCCAAGCCGACGAGTTAGGCGCTGAACGTTTTCTGGCGTGCTGCTGTGCTGCTTATGATCACGACCCGGCCAATGGTGGTGAAGTTGTAGTGCTTGCAGATTTTCTCCAGCGACGCAACAGCACCACAGACAATACCCCAAACACATAAGCCAGGGTTGGCCAGTGTCCCAGCAGCTTGAATGGAGTTGCACCGCTCATGACCTGGAAGGAACCCCGCAGAACACCTGCTTCAAACTGAGGCAGCTGCCCCTGTAGATTACCGTCAGGTGCAACTATTGCGGTCACACCATTGTTTGTGGCCCGCAATAACCAACGACCATTTTCAAGTGCCCGCATGCGCGCGATCTGCATATGTTGCAGCGGGCCGATGCTGGCACCGAACCAGGTATCGTTAGAAATTGTAATCAACACCGCGGCATCCCTGGCGCGCTGACGCATACTTGCCGGATAAGCAATCTCATAACAGATTGCCATCGCCGCGGGGCCCATGGAGAGCTGCAGATTGGGCTGATCTGCAGATCCCGGCGACGATCGAGACATCGGCAGATCAAAAAACTCGATCAGACCACGCAGCAATCCTTCCATCGGCACATACTCCCCAAAAGGTACCAGATGCTGCTTGGCAAACCGCCCTCTGGCCTGGCCCAGACCAATGGCCAGATTCTGGAATTCGTATTGACCCTCTCCGACCAGTTCAAGGCCGGGAATACCGGCCACCATATCTGTCTGCGTCGCCTGACCTTGGCGGGTGAGATCTTCAAGCAGGCCCTGGGCCTGCTGCGGGTAGAGGGTTATTGCCGCTTCTGGCCAGATCAGGACATCTGCATCCCAATGATCAGCAGATAACTCAAGATGTTGACGCACATTGGGCACCGCCTGATCCGGCTGCCATTTCACGGCCTGATCTATATTGCCCTGCACCAGAGCGGCGCTGTGTTGGCTTTCAGGTTTCACCCAGGTAACGGGTGTTAAAGCAAAACCGAGGAACCAGGGCAGCAGCGCCAGCCCCGTCAAGCTGATCTGGAATCGACCATTCACCAACATGGCCGCCAGCGCGGTAGCGCTGAGACACAGGAACAAGCCCGTACCCAACACGCCGAACAGAGGCGCAAGACTCGCAATGGGTGTGTCCAGACCTGCGTATCCCGGCAACAGCCAGGGGAAGCCTGTGAACAGCCAGGTCGACACCCAATCTAACAACACCCAAAGCGCCACAAACACAAATACGCTGGGCCATGAACCGCGGGGCGTCTGCAGCCTGCTGAAACACCACCCCAGAGGCAGCACAAACAGCAGCGCCAGAGTCGCAACAAAAAGCGCGACCATAAACAACGCCAGTGGTGGTGGCGCATTGCCATAAACGTGAATGCTGACGTAAACCCAGGACGCACCAACACCATACTGACCGAGCCCAAACAACCAGGCCACCAGGCTCGCCCGACGAGGTTTATGCTGCACGCCAGGGTGCTGTAACAGATAGTAGAGGCCGCCTATCGCAATGACAGTGAGCGGTGAAAAATCAAAAGGCGCAAAACCCAGGCTGTAAATGGCGCCAAGAACAAGCGCCATCAGATAGATCATTTGAGGGTATTCACCCGCAGCAGTCGCAGGCGACGCGAGTCTGCATTGAGCACTTCAAACTTCAACGCCTCTACTTCAACAGTTTCCCCCCTCTCCGGCAGGTGACCAAACGCCTGCAGCACAATGCCGCCGATGGTGTCGAACTCTTCGTCACTGAACTGCGTCTCAAAATGCTCGTTGAATTCATCAATGGGTAGATTAGCTTTCACGTGGAAGCTCTGTGGCTCCATCTGTTTGATGCCACTGTCATCGTGCACGTCGTGCTCGTCTTCAATATCGCCGACAATCTGCTCGAGCACATCCTCAATGGTTACCGCACCGGAAATCTGCCCATATTCGTCTACAACCAGTGCCATATGGTTCCGCGTCGCGCGAAATTCCTGCAGCAGCACGTTCAAGCGCTTACTTTCAGGTATCACTGCAGCCTTGCGAATACAGTCTTTCATGGAGAATTTGCTGTGATCAGTTTCCAGCACCAGCGGCAATAGATCTTTTGCGTGCAGAATGCCCTTGATGTCATCCACATCATCCCCAACAACGGGGAAACGCGAGTGTTCAGATTCGATGATGATAGGCAGCAGGTCCGTGGGATCCTGATCTTCGTGGACTACCACTAAAGAGGATCGCGGAATCATAATATCGCGGGCATGCATATCGCCAACATGCAACGCACCAAAAATAATGTTCAACGCTTCATCGTCAAACATCTGTCGGTTTGCAGCCTCGCGCAGAATGTCCATCAACTCGGATAGGTCTTCGGGCTCATCCGAAAATAGATCGGTCAGCCATTCACGCACACCGCGGCGGGGCGTGTCGTTTCGACCTGAGTCTTCAGGGCTGGCATCTTCTGTATATGCCTCGCCACGCTCAGTATTATCGCTCATTTAGCAACGGGTCAGTGTCCTTGAACGCATATATACCACAAAGCCACGGGCTAGTCGCAACGGATATAGGGATTAGCAATCGAGAGCATCTCGAGCGCTTGAATTTCAATCGCCTCCATCTCCTGAGACTCGTCATCTGTAGCATGGTCAAAGCCCAGAAGGTGTAAAACACCGTGCACATAAAGATGGCTGAAATGATCCAGCACATTTTTGTTCTGCGCCGATGCTTCCCGCTGCAAAACGGGCCAGCACAAAGCAAGATCTCCAAGTACCGGCGTGGCTTCCGGCACATCAACATCCGCGGGGAAACTCAACACGTTTGTTGCATAAGGTTTGTTACGGAAGTCGCCGTTAAGCTGCGCTGATTCACCTTCTTCACATAGTCGCACACACAAGTCAAACTGCAGGCGCGGTTCATCCAACAACTCAACTAAGGCTTCGTGGCAAGCCTCAATTCGAGCCTGCAGCGTTTTTGCCGAAACGTTGGTGTCAGCGTCAATTTGCAGATCGATTAGCATCTCGCGCATTATCCGAGTCCGCACGACTTTCAGCAGCGGCATAGGCATCAACAATACGTTGCACTAAGGGATGCCGAACCACATCTTTGGAGCCAAAATGGGTAAAGCTGATGCCATCGATGTTACGCAGGACATTACCTACATTAACCAGTCCGGAACGCTCCCCCCGAGGCAGATCTATCTGCGTGATGTCGCCGGTAATCACCGCCGTGGAACCAAAGCCGATGCGCGTCAGAAACATTTTCATCTGTGCAACCGTGGTGTTCTGACTTTCATCAAGAATGATAAAGGCGTTGTTCAGCGTGCGGCCACGCATATACGCAAGCGGCGCAACCTCAATAATGTTCCGCTCAATAAACTTGGTTACGCGTTCGATACCCATCATTTCGTATAATGCATCGTATAGAGGGCGCAGATAGGGGTCGATCTTCTGAGCCAGATCACCCGGCAGAAAGCCCAGCTTCTCACCCGCTTCCACCGCTGGCCTGACCAGCAGAATGCGCGACACACGCTGCGCCTCCAGAGCCTCCACAGCACACGCTACGGCTAAAAAGGTTTTGCCGGTGCCCGCTGGGCCGATACCAAAGTTGATGTCGTGTTCGCGTATCAGTCGGGTATATGACTGCTGATTGCCACCCCGAGGCTTAATGGGTTTCTTATAGGTTCGGATAATCAGCTCAGCGGTATCACCATCAGCCGGAGTGGATGGATTTTGCGTAACTTCTGTGTTGTGTAGCAGAGCTTCAACCCCGGCTTCCTGCAGATAAAGATGCACAAAATCAGGATCAATCGTGTCCCGTTCGTGAGTCTCTCTATAGAGCTGGTGTAACAGAGCGGCCGCTGCCTCTACACGGGGTTCCGGGCCACTGACCTGAAACTCGTTGCCGCGATTGCGAATACTGACTGCCAGGCGTCGTTCAAGATGTTTGAGATTTTGATCGACCGGTCCGCACAGCGCGCTGAGGCGTTGGGAATCGTTAGGTTCTAATATTACCCTGCGGGTGAGGGCAACAACTTGTGCTTGGTCTTCGTTGAACTTCTTTGCCGAAGATTCCGCGGAACTATTTTCTTCCAATTTTCACCATATTATTTGCGACAGACCAATACCGGGACCAAGCATAGACCGCCAAGACCCTCTGTCAAATAAAGTTTTGTGACTTTTCAGTGTACCTGATCGCCACGAAGAGAATTTGGTAGTGCCTCGGTCACAATGACGTCTACAAACTCGCCTACCAGCGCCGCATCGCCAGTGAAATTAACCACTCTGTTGTTTTCGGTCCGACCTGCCAACTGGCTGGCGTCCTTTTTCGAAACGCCGGTGACCAGAAGCTTCTGCCGTGTTCCGATCATCTGCCGTGAGATGTCCTCAGCCTGTTCACGAATACGGTTTTGCAGCTGCTGTAACCAGAGCTTTTTGGTCGCCTCAGGGGTTTCATCAGCCAATGCCGCAGCTGGCGTTCCCGGTCTTGCGCTGTAAATGAAGCTGAAAGAGACATCAAAGCCAACCTCATCTATCAACGCCATGGTGTCGTCAAAATCGTCCTGGGTTTCGCCTGGAAAGCCAATGATAAAGTCTGAAGATAAGCTGATGTTAGGCCGCACTTCACGCAGTCGGGCAATTTTTTCCATGTAGTCCGCACGTGTATGGCCACGCTTCATCATCTGCAGAATTCGATCTGAGCCGGACTGTACCGGCAAATGAAGGTGGTCAACCAATTCGGGCACCTCTGCATAGGCCTGAATCAGCGTATCGGAAAAGTCCAGCGGATGAGAGGTGGTGTAGCGGATGCGATCGATGCCCTCTACCGCGGCAACGTAATGGATTAACTCAGCCAGATCGGCAAAGTCGTCGTCAATTCCACCCCGGTAAGAGTTCACGTTCTGCCCTAACAGGTGTATTTCGCGAACCCCCTGCCGGGATAGCGCTACAACTTCCTGCATCACTGAATCTACAGAACGGCTGACTTCTTCACCACGCGTGTAAGGGACAACACAAAATGAGCAGTATTTACTGCAGCCTTCCATGATGGAGAGAAACGCAGCAGGACCATCTACCTTGGGTTCTGGCAGAAGGTCAAACTTTTCCACTTCCGGAAATGTGACATCGACCACCGGCAACTTCTGAACTTTCGCAGCATCCACCATCTGTGGCAGTCGGTGGATGGTCTGCGGACCAAACACCATATCTACATACGGCGCCCGCGCGCGGATCGCATCTCCCTCCTGGCTCGCCACACAGCCGCCGACGCCAATCACCAGATCAGGATTGGCCTTTTTCAGGGATTGCCACCGACCCAGTTGGTGGAAGACCTTTTCCTGAGCTTTTTCCCGTATGGAACAGGTATTAAGCAGAATCACGTCCGCCTCAGTCTCATCTTTGACCAGTTCGTATTCACCCTGTTCGCGCAATACATCATGCATGCGCGCAGAGTCATACTCGTTCATCTGACAACCGTGGGTTTTCACAAACAATTTTTTAGTCATTGCAGAACATGAACGAGTTTTTAAAAGGGGCGCGCATTATAGGGTAAACCCAGGTGGCACTTACAACTTTTCGCGAGATTCCCTACCGCCCGGGCCTTGAAACCTGGCAAACTGGCACCATATCCGCCCAGGCGCTACCGCCAACAGCACCAGAAGTATCTTTTATAAGCGAAAGAGTATGAGCGAACGAGACCAGCCAAAGCACATCTACCGCGTGATTTTTCACAATCAGGGGCAGATTTACGAACTGTATGCACACAGCATCTATCAGAGCGAGCTGTACGGTTTTGTGGAAATCGAGGACTACACCTTCGGCACCCGCTCACAGATGCTGATCGACCCCAGCGAAGAGCGCCTGCGTACCGAATTCGACGGCGTACAGCGCTCCTTCATACCGATGCACGCGATCGTTCGTATCGACGAAGTTGAAAAAGAAGGCGTGGCGAAAGTGGTCGACAGCAAAGGTGACAAAGTCACCCCTTTTCCTATGCCGGTACCTCGCGACTCGACTTAAACACCCGGGTCTTTAGCGTTTAGTAGCCCTCACTCAGAAAGGGAAAGGCTGACAGAACGTGTGATGTTGCCAGCGGCGCGTCCCGACAGAGCAGATCCGGTGTCAGCTGTGTCAGGCTGCTGACCCCGGCTAACGCCATAGTGGTTTTAATTTCATGCTCCAGAATCTGTAACGCAGTCAACAGAGCTGACGCGCCCCCAGCAGCCATGGCCAGTCCTTCAAAGCGTCCCATACCAACCGCTGTTGCGCCCAGGCACAGGGCTTTAACCACATCTGCTCCGCGCATGAAGCCGCCATCGACCACCACCGGCACTTTGCCCGCCACGGCTTCTACAACCTCCGGCAACGCATCAATACAGGCACGTGTGTGATCCAACTGGCGACCGCCATGGTTACTCACCCAGACAACATCGACGCCCATCTCCACACAGCGCCGCGCATCTTCAGCTACCCCTACCCCTTTAATGAACAGGGGCAGCGCAAACTTTTCCTTAATGTGGGCCACGGTATCCCAGGTCATCGTAGCCTGGGCTTTGAAGTCTCCACCACCGGCAATACGGCCGGACAGCGGCACATAGCGTTTCAGAATATCTCTTTCCCGGCGGGAATAGGTCTGGGTGTCTGCGGTTAAACAAAATCCGGTATAGCCGGCTTCAATGGCACGGCTGATGATGTCGTCCATCCAGGATTCATCACCGGTCAGGTACAACTGATAAATACGCGGGCCAGGGTGTTGTCCGGCCAGGGTTTCAAAATCCGGCGTGCACACGGAACTGAGCACCTGAGGAATGCCAAACTCATCAGCCGCTTTGGCCACACTGGCTGCACCCCCCGCTTCAAACGCCTGTACAGAACCAATCGGTGGCATGATGACGGGTATACGCATAGGCTGCCCGAGCAGTTCTGTGGCACAGGTCACCTGACTGACGTCATTCAGGATCCTCGGCTTGAACAGCCAGGATTCAACCCCTGCCCGATTGCGGCGCAATGCACTTTCCGTGTCGGCA
The DNA here is from genome assembly GCA_048571035.1 of Gammaproteobacteria bacterium. Classification (GTDB taxonomy): domain Bacteria; phylum Pseudomonadota; class Gammaproteobacteria; order Pseudomonadales; family Azotimanducaceae; genus UBA4421. Next base: position 3,667,676 of record CP121329.1, on the reverse strand, counting down.
CCACCTATCAGGTAGTCCCATGCTCCCTGATCAAGGTTTTCACGCGCCTTTTTTATGATCTCATGCAGCGTTAAAAATTCAGCCACAACCGCTCCCCCAAAGACAATTGAATATGCGAAAAGCTTATCACGACAGGGTAAACTAGGGTTTTGATTGGTTGCGTTTAAGGAGACGGATTATGTCGGGGATGGTGATAATAGGTGCAGGTCATGCTGCAGGACAGGCGGCAGCAAGTCTACGCCAGGCAAAATATGAAGGGCCCATCACGATCATCGGTGACGAGCCGCATGTCCCCTATCAACGTCCACCATTGTCTAAACAGTATCTATCGGGTGAACAGAGCATCGACCGCGTTTATCTGCGACCAGCCTCCTTCTATGCCGATAAAAACGTAGATCTGAAGCTGAACACAACAGCGACCGCCATCAACCGGGAAAACAGAACAGTCAGCCTCGACAATGGCGAAACACTGGGCTACGACAAACTGATCATCAGTACCGGCAGTCGCCCACGCAAGCTCAGTATTGAAGGCTCTGATCTACCGGGGATTCACTATTTGCGCACCATTGCTGACGTCGACGCGATTCGCGCGGAAATGGCGCCAGGGAAAAGCCTGGTGATTGTCGGTGGTGGTTACATCGGCCTGGAAGTGGCGTCTGTAGGTGTAGAACAGGGGCTGAATGTACACGTCCTGGAAATGGAGTCGCGCATTCTGCAACGCGTCACGACGCCGGAGATGTCTGCCTACTATCACCAGTTGCACACTTCCCGCGGCGTTAATATCCATACAGAGACCGGTGTTACCGGTTTTTCAGGCGACACGCAGGTGCGCAAGGTTTTGTGTGGCGACACCGAATTCGATGCAGATCTGGTGATTGTCGGCATCGGGATTATTCCCAACGTGGAACTTGCCCAGGATGCCGGTCTGGAAGTAGATAACGGCATTGTTGTTGACGACCATTGCCGCACTTCTGACTCTGACATTTACGCCGCAGGAGATTGCAGCAATCATCCCAACCCACTGCTGAACCGCAGACTGAGGCTCGAATCTGTGCCTAACGCCATGGAACAGGCTCGGGTTTCGGTTGAAAACATGTTGGGTGGCGACAAAATCTATGCCGCCATACCGTGGTTCTGGTCGGATCAATATGAGCTGAAACTACAGATGGTTGGGTTCTCGGCTGATGGCAGCAGCCAGGTTGTGCGCGGCGACATGGCGGACAACAAATTTGCGGTGTTTTATCTGGCCGATGGCAAAGTTGTGGCCGCAGATGCTGTGAACAGCCCCAAAGAGTTCATGGTATGTAAACAACTGATCGGCAAACACGTTGACCAGGCGCTGCTGGCGGATGCGGACAGTGACTTAAAAGAGTTGTTGGCTTCGGCTAAATAATGTTTGACTGATTCACAACACACACCGGCACTATGAGCAAAAACAAACTGACAACTCTGGTTGTTGCAATTGCCCTTGCACTATTAGGTTACAACCAGCTGGATACAGTGGCGCCCGATTCGGGGTTCGCAACAGCCACGCCAAATGCCATCCCATCTGGTGCTGCACAGGATCTTCTTGAGGCTTTTCAGAATCAGATCAGCGACCTGCAGATCAGTGGCGAAGGCAGAGTCGTCCGCGTGTTATCCGACGACAACAACGGTAGCAGGCATCAACGATTCCTGCTGGAAACAGACCTTAACCAGACCATCCTCGTCGCTCACAATATCGATCTGGCGCCACGCATAGACAACCTGCGCAGCGGTGACACCGTTGCCTTCTATGGTGAGTATGAATACAACAACAAAGGCGGTGTCATTCACTGGACACACCATGATCCGGCGAACAGGCATCCGCACGGTTGGCTGAAACACAACGGGCGCACCTACCAGTAGCCGGCTGAGGACAGATGAGCGATATACGCCCGCAATATCATTTCCGCAAAACCCCTCACGGCCTGGATGCCTTTGACGTTAAGAGACTGATTGGGCTCAGCACCTCACTGCCGATCAGGACAATCGACCCGCGCGAAGTTGAAGAACTGGAGGAAAATCACTGGTATTGCGCAGGCGGCGAACCCACTCCGCGCAGCATTATGGAACACCTGCAACTGATCCAGGCATGTGATCTCGCCTACCCGATTATTCTCGATGCCCAGGGGCGTTTAATGGATGGAATGCATCGAGTCTGCAAGGCTGTGATGAGTGGCGAAACGCAAATTCTGGCGGTGCAGTTTACAATTGACCCGGAACCGGATTATGTCAATTGCCATCCGGAAGATTTACCTTATGAATAGCGGTGTTGGTCATACCTGGCTGAACGGTCCAACCATTCTGTTCAACCTCGGGATTGCGCTACTGTTCACTCACGAACTGGATGCTGCCCTGCATGCCGAGTGGCGCCTGCTCTGGGTACTGCAAGACATGAGCGATGGCGTCGCATCCAATTGGTTTATCTGGCTGCATCTGCCCGTTTTCCTTGCTGCCCTGTATCTGGGGCAGAACCATAACTTCACGATTCGCCTGACTTTTCGTCGTATGGTCTGCGTATTTCTGCCTATCCATAGCGCGCTGCACTTTTCTTTGAGCAACCACTCTGACTATCAGTTTCACCACCTCTCTTCAGAGCTGATGATTTATGGTGCCGGCCTGTGCGGCATTGCCTACTGCCTGCTGTGGTGGGTAGACCTGAGCGAACACCCCGCATGACAAAAACACCAACGCAACAACACTGCGCCCTGCTTGTTATCGACGTGCAGGCTGGACTAACCCCTGGTGCTTATCGGATTGACGAGGTCATTGAAAACATCAATGCCGTCAGCGCACATCTGCATAAACTGGGCGGCCACGTTTTCTACATTCAACATTGCCACAAGAGTTTTTCGGCCTTGCAGAAAGGTAATCCCGGTTGGGAGATCGACTCAAGACTGACACGCAGGGATGACGACCAGCTTGTTGAGAAAGAAGCCTCGGACGCATTCTACAATACGCAGCTTGCATCATTGTTAGCCGCAGCGAACGTGAGCCACGTATACATCACGGGGATGCAAACTGAGTATTGTGTCGACACCACGTGTCGAGCAGCTTTGAATTACGTCGAGCACGTCACTCTGATCAGCGATGCACACACCACCGCAAAGGGCACTCTGTCAGCGGCTGAAACCATTCAATACCACAACACCGTGTTGGCCAACGTTGCACACCCCCGCGGCAACATCAATGTGACGCTCGCCCGGAACCTCATCAGCTGATGCTACATATCGCGCTTCACTTCTTCGTACCTGGGCTTGTCAGCGCAACTTTTTATCGACAACAGTGGCTCAAAACTTACCTGCTGATGATGTCAGGCATGCTGATCGACATAGACCATCTGCTAGCTGACCCAATCTACGACCCGATGCGCTGCAGTATTGGCTTCCACCCACTGCACACCTGGCTGCCGATAGGCATATATGTTCTGCTACTGACACACCCCAGAACAAGACTGGTAGGCATCGGTTTGTGCATCCACATCGCGCTGGACGCCGCGGACTGTTTATAACCCCAACACCTGTTTCGCAATGATGTTGTGTTGCACCTCAGAAGAACCGCCCGCAATCGTATACCCGCGATGGTGATATCGACCTGATGCAACATACTCGGAAAGGTCTGGCCCAATGGCTTCCCGAGGCGCATTTTTACGATCGCTGGGCAATGCCAGATGGTCGATCAGACGGAACAACAGCTCATCCTGGTCCTGCACCAGCTGGCTGCCTTTAAGCTTAAGCATGGAAGGCTCCGCGCCAATCTGGCCACCGGCATCTGCCTGGGTCAGGATGCGAAGACTGGTCATTTCAAGTGCGTGCAAACGTATTTCAAGATCATTGATTTCACCTGCAAGCGAATCAGGCAGGGTTTGGCCCATGGCCACCTGCTGTTGCAGGGTTTCTTTGACCACGCTCAAGACCCGCTTGTTTTCAGCCACCCTCGATACCAGCAGCCGCTCATCGCCCAGCAGACTTTTAGCCACGGTCCAACCGCGATTTTCTTCTCCAAGGCGCTGGCTGACAGGTACCCGCACGTTATCAAAGAAAACCTGATTCCATAAACGTTTACCGTTAAATGCATACAGCGGTTTGACCGTGACACCAGGATCGTCCATATCCATCAGCAGGAAACTGATACCTTTCTGCTGTTGTACGTCGAAGTTGGTGCGGACCAGGGCAAAAATCCAGTCAGCGTCTTCCGCTGCTGACGTCCAGATTTTCTGGCCGTTAACAATGTAATCGTCCCCCTCTCGATCAGCCCGGGTATTCAGGCTGGCCAGATCTGACCCTGCTTGCGGCTCAGAGTAGCCCTGACAGAACCACAGATCGGCATTGAGAATTTTAGGCAGAAAGAACTGTCGCTGAGCTTGCGATCCGTATTTGGCTATCGCCGGCCCAACCATGTTGAAGCCGAACCCTGACAACTGCGGAGCATGCGCGCGTCGACAGGCGACGTCGAAGATATGCCGCTGCATCAGATTCCACCCCGTACCCCCATCCGCGACTGGCCAGTTTGGAGCCGCCCACCCTCTGGCATTCAGGGTTCGCGTCCAGCCCGCCAGTTCCTCTTTTGTTACTCCTGCACCGCGACGTACTTTCTGCGCCAGATCCTGGGGCAGTTCTGCTGCAAGAAATTCTTCTATCTCCGTCTGGAAACGCTTCAGATCTTCGGTTAACTCAAAACGCATCGGCTTCCCCTCCCGCTGCAAATATTCTATCCGTTCAACTTTTTTAAAAGGCTAAGCAGTCACCACCAGCGCCTCGCGATCAGTCACAACAATAGTGTGCTCAAACTGGGCCACCAATTCTCCAGGGGGCACCGACAGTGTCCATCCATCCTCTTCCTCGTGCACCCAGGTAACTCCGGTACTGAAGAAGGGCTCGATAGTTAACACCATACCCGGGTCAGTTTTCTGGTTTCTCTCGGATTATCAAAGGGAATGTACGAAGGCTCCTCATGGATTGACGCACCAACGCCGTGACTGCCGAGATTCTGCACAATGGTGTAACCCTCACGATCAGCAACAGCCTGCACTGCACGGCCGATCACATTAAGCGAGCGACCAGATCGTACTTTTGTTATTGCACTGTCTACCGCTTCCCTGACAGCCTGACATATCCGCGCCTGTTCAGGATGCGCATCACCCACTACAAACGACTGCCCCATGTCCGCAACAAATCCGTTGCGATTGGCTGACACATCAATGTTGATCATGTCGCCGTCCGCAATTTGCGTATCGCCAGGAATACCATGCGCCGCCTGCTCATTGATTGAGATGCAGGTTGCGCCCGGGAAGTCGTAGTACAGTTGCGGCGCAGACTTAGCGCCATGATGCTTCAGCACCTGGGCCCCGACGTTGTCTAACTCACGCGTTGTCATACCCGGCTGACAGGCCTCCACCATGGCATCAAACGCGGCACGCACTGCGATGCCAGCGTGTTTCAGGCCATCAATTTGAGATTGTGTTTTAGCGTTCATGGTGTCCCTTCTACGGCACCGAACAGGCTAACACGCGAGAAATACGGTTGTAACTGCAGCCACTTTCTTCACGCCACTGGGTAAACGCCGCCTGGGTTTGCTGCAGCGCCCGCTTACCGGTCGGGGCTTTGTCCACAACGCCGGCTGCAATCAGCGCCTGAACAACGTCTGCAGATAAGATTGGTGTGTCGTAGCCGATAAAACGCAATAGATATCGCCCAGTCTGACCGCCAAGTCTGCTACCTCGAACTTTCAATTCATTCCACAGGCCAACCACGTCATCCTCCGGCCAGGCAGCGAGAAATTGTGCAAAGCTGCCGTGCTCTGCTCGCACAGCCAGAACAAATTGTGCGTTGGCGGGTACGCTGCGGATTTTCTGCCCATGGCGAACGATCTCTGCATTAGCCTGCAATTTTTCCAATTCCTCATCGGACAACATCGCGCAGCGTGTCACATCGAATTGATGGAAGGCTTGCTCAAAACCAGGCCATTTCGCCTCTATTATTTTCCAGACAAAGCCAGACCGAAACACACATTTGGTCATCTCACTTAGAATTTCGGCGTCCGAGACCTTCAGCAGCTGCTTGATTGGCAAAGGCTCGGACACGGTCGCGTCAAGCAGAGTTGCAAAAGCTGATGCACCACCCTTGCGCGAAGCGGCTCTGTCGAAGATGCTAGTAAATGAATCCAACGTTGTAAGTACCTGCAAGTAATAGTCGAAAAATGAGCGAAGTAGACGAACCCAGTCAATCTGTCCTTGATCCGGATCTGAAATCGATCTTAGAGACTGACAGCACTGATGACAAAAATTACATTTACTGCGGCAGCTGTTCTCACGTCATCACCACAGTTGCGACAAAAATTGAGGTCAACGGCAAGCACAGCCACTTTTTCATTAATCCCCACGGATTTGAATACCAGGTGGGATGTTTTGCAAACGCGTTAGGCTGCGCGCTGTCGGGGTCTCCGGAAGCTGCAGACAGCTGGTTCATGGGCTATTTCTGGCGTCTGGCAGCCTGTGAACAATGTCATATCCACCTGGGATGGTATTTTGCACGCGCAAGTGGCGAAGATTTCTTTTACGGACTTATTCTCGACCACATTCAGGAAGATATTTAGCTTCAGGTTGTTGTTAACAGTGGAACTTTCACGACACCTTGCCGGGCCCTGAGTTAATGTTCGTTATCGATTGGATAAATAGCTATGCCTCAAGATACAACCACTATTGAAATCAGCAAAGAGTACCTGCACTTTGCCGCCGCCCACTTCACTCTGTTCTCAGCCACAGACCGTGAAAACCTCCACGGTCACAACTTTCAGGTAACCCTGGATGCAACCGCCAGAATTGCCGAAGATGGGCTGACTTTTGACTACAACATTCTCAAGAAGGCGCTCAAAGCACTGTGTGACGAATTGGACGAACAGGTTTTAATGCCGACCGAATCTCCTTACCTCGAGATCGAAAAAGACAACCAGTACACGTTCATTATTTTCAACGGTGAGCGCATTCCTTTTCTGGATCGCGACCTTACACTGTTGCCTGTCAGAAACATTACCGTTGAAGAGATGGCGCAGTACTTTCTCGACAAGCTGCGCGATCGACCGGACATCGCTGAACTCGACATCAATCACCTCGTGTTGCGATGTTCATCCGGCGAAGGTCAATGGGCTACCGCGTCATGGCGGCATCAATCCACAGAACAGGCGGAGCAGGTAATTTGAAATATTTAGTGATCACCGGCGCAAGCGCAGGTATTGGTCTGAAAACCGCAGAGGCGTTTGCCTCCGCAGGATATAGCGTGATCAACCTCTCGCGCCGACCTTGCCCACTTGAACAGGTTCACCACATTCCATGTGACCTGGCGAACCCGAATTTTCTTGAACAACTCGCACCGGAACTCAACAAGTTGCTGGTCGATGTTGACGAACTGGTATTGATCCATAACGCGGCTCGACTGGTCAGTGACAGCACAACTGAAACCAACAGCCAGGACTTCCGCGACATCATTGAAATCAACATGGTTGCGCCGAATACGCTCAATCAGTTTCTGATTCCACACATGAACCCGGGTTCGAGCATTTTATATGTTGGCTCGACGCTGTCAGAAAAGGCTGTGCCAGGCTCGTTCAGCTATGTCACAACCAAACACGCGATGGTAGGCATGATGCGGGCCACCTGCCAGGACCTGGCCGGACGTGGGATTCATACCGCATGTATCTGCCCCGGTTTTACCGACACTGAGATGTTGCGTGCCCACGTGCCAGCAGATGCCATGGCTACGATCAGCGGAATGAGTGCGTACGAACGTCTGGTGCGTCCGGAAGAAATTGCCGACTCGCTGTTATGGGCCGCGAAAAGCCCTGTCATCAACGGCGCAGTGATCCACGCCAACCTCGGCCAGGTTGAGCGATAGTTAAGCGTTAGTCGTCGGTTGCTTCTTCAGAACCTTTAAGGCCGAGATAGGGGCGCAGATATTTCACCGCGAGATAGATCGGTCCGGTATCCGCCGCGGCGACAACCAGCTTAAACACATACCCAGAAGCGATAAATATGAACAACTGGGGCCAGATCGGCTCGCCATCATTTATCGGTAAAGCACGCGCATAAAAATGCGTGACCAATATCACCGCTGTCGTGTCTACTATCTGGCTCACCATCGTTGATGCGTTATTGCGCAACCACAGGTGTTTGCCAGCTGTCAGCTTCTTCCAGAAATGAAACAGTCGAACATCGACAAATTGCGCAATCAGATAGGCCAGCATTGATGCCGCTACCGCGCCAAAAGCCAGTTCGCGGACCTCATAAAACACGGGCAGTCGCCCTGCTTCATCAAGCATCGGTCCACCCGTGGCAGGATCGATTGGTTCAAAGCCCGGCAAAGCCCCACCCAACCACAACAGAAAAATTACCCAGACGTTCAGCAGCAACCCTACCCAGACCATGTCGCGCGCTTTTTTCTCACCAAAGAGTTCGGAGATGAGATCCGTACACATGAAGGTGACCGGATACGGCAGCACCCCTACCGCCACGACCATGGGTATCTGCAGGCCAAATGCGTTGAATGACAAATCCACAAATCGGCTGATACCCAGCACATTCAGCAGCGCAAGGGTGCCTAAAAATATGCCGGAAAGGATCAGAAATACGCGCTGGCGACGCTTGTGGTAGTCAGGTGTCATAGGCTGAATTCAGCGGGGCTGCTTCAGCCATTGTTCGTTCACACAGTTGTTCAGCCGATTCTGCTCAAGATAGTTGAGCGCCACCTCGCCACCTTTGAAACGCATGTCATAGACTGATTCCGGAGTGAAAAAGGCAGAGTGTGGCGTAATCAGAAGACGATGGTTGATCCAGTCTTCGTCAGCAGCCCAGGCTTTGATCAGAGGATGATCCGGATTAGCGGGCTCCTCGGGCAATACATCCAGGCCCGCCGCTTGAACATGATTGGCCTGCATTGCCTGATACAGACCGTCGAGGTCAATAATTGGCCCGCGTGCGGTGTTGATCAGCACCAGACCAGGTTTACTGTGAGAAAGAACCTCAGCGTTGATGAGTTTTTCTGTGTCTGCAGACAGCGGCAGGTGCAGGCTCACCACATCACAGGTACTGAATAGTTCCTCCAGCGACTGAACCCGACGGATGCCAACACTCAGCTCAGCACCATTTTCGCGAAAGGGGTCATACATCACCACATCCATACCGAAGGCTTTAGCGCGCAGTGCCGCTGCTGTACCGATTCGGCCAAGACCGACCACACCAAAGGTGCAGACTGACAGGCGCTTACCATAAGGATTAAGTGCAGGGCGCCATAGACCTTTCGGGTCCTGTTTGAGTTCACGGGTATGGAAAGTAATGCCTTTCATCAAAGACAGCATCAGTGCCAGGGCGTGATCTGCAACTTCCTGTGTACCATAATCGGGCACGTTACAAACAGGAATGCCCAGCTCAGCCCACGCCTTTAAGTCCAGATTATCGAAACCGACTTTGGGGGTGACAAAAATCCGACAGCGGGTCAGCTTGGCCCGATATTCCGCAGGAATGTCGTTAACACTAACAAGCGCATCACAGCTCGCCCACTGCTCATCCGTTACCTCCGAGTAACGCTCACAGAAATGCGCCGTGTGCTCTCCAACGCTGGCCACCTCAATTTCTCGATTATCCGGCCATCGCATTGCTGGCCACAGAATATTAAAAGTCATGTTATCTCCCCGGACAAAATTTGAACAAGCATCCTCTAAGGACGCTAGGTTACCTTACCTGCAACTATGTCGGCCAGAAGGGTCACACTTCGGCGTAAATCAACCTCATCTATACCACCGATACGCAGACGGGTGGCGACCAGGTGCGTCATCCCTATGCGCTCCTGATAATGCTGTAGCTTTACCCTCACCTGCTCAGGAGTGCCGATCAATGTCCAATCATCCACGCCTTCCCCATCAAGCAAACGCACGTTTTCACTTTTTTCTGCCAGAGTTGTTTTAACTTCTTTTAGAAGCGCGGCATCTTCACTGACAAAAACAGTACGCATTAACGGAATGACCGCCGGTGCAACTACGCCCGCCGCCTCGGCGGCTTGAACATGTTGCGCATAATTGTTTTCAAGTGTCGCCATACTTTCCATGGGTGAACATAAATACGGCAGCCCCAAGGTGCCCGCCTGGGCAAGTGCCTTAGGACCGAAAGCTGCCACCCACAAGGGTGGGTGGGGTTGTTGCAACGGTCGCGGATGCACCTCAACAGCATGCTCCTCATTCCCATCTAACGATATTGATTTGCCGCTCCAGGCATCTTTCATCAAACCCAGCGTCCAGGCAAATATGCGGCGCTTCTCTTTTGCTGGCACATGGAAAGCACGCAGCATCTCCGGCGCATACCCACGCCCCACGCCCAGAATCAATCGACCGCCGCTGAGCTGGTCGAGCACTGCAACCTGCTCTGCAGCCTGCAGAGGATTGCGCAACGTCAGCAGATAAGACGTTGTACCTAAACGAATGGATCGTGTTGCACCCGCCATACTGGCCAGCAACGTTAAAGGATCGGGAAGAGCATTTGCGCCAAAATGATTTTCCGGCAGCCAGATAGACTCATACCCACAACTTTCAGCAAATTGCGCCTGTTCACACAGGCTAACAGCGCTCAAGTCGGTGAAATTCCAGGGGGTCAGGCCCAAATGCAGATTATTCAACCAATACGCTCTTTCATGTCTGTTGCGCGATTAAACACCAGCCACGGGCAGATAGAAAATGCGTTGCTAGACTTAGGTCATGATTAAAGTTGATGTGGTGTGTGAGGCTGAACACCTGCCACGCCTCAAACTCCTGCAAACCCACATGCTTAGTCTGAACGTTGAGTTGCAGATTCACGAAGATATGCCTGAAGTCTGCAGCGACCGGCTGCTGATTGTGCCAAAAAAACGCAATTCTAAACTCGCTGCATTAGAAGTCCCGGACAATTGTGAACGCATCGCTCTATTTCTTGATGAGCAGACCGAACCCATTGAAGCGGACATGCAGGTTATCCTGCACAGCTGGCCGGCCCGTTCTTCAGATCGACACGTAGAAACCCTCGCCAGGCACCTGCACAGCAGCCGACAAACCCTTTCCGATAAAGATATACGGGACAGCAGTGCAGCCGATCAGCAGACCAACAGTCTGCATTCAAAAGCAACTCTGGGTACCGCTCTAAAAATTAAGCGTGCAGAACGCAGAAAGAACGTGATAACCCTCACCCTGCTGGGTGTTGGCGTTGTGGCGTTGGTCAGCCTGCTGGAAAGTGAGCCACAGCAGCTTGATGAACAAACTGAATCAGAAACCGAACAACAAACCCCAGTTGAGCAGTCTGACACAGCTGAACCGCTCTCAATCACTGCTGTTGAAGAAGAGGCTGCATTAAAAACTGAAGAAGAAACCGCCCCCGGACGCTTTGCAGGAAGTTCAGCACCCACGCCTGGGTCTGCACAACAGCAAAGTCCAGAGATTGTCATCATTGATGAAACAGGCGCACAGGTCAGTCTGGGGAATGCACCGCGGCTGTGTTCGCGACAAGACCTGAAAGGCGGCCTGACTTCAGAACCATGCCACTTGGTGCTCTTTTAACTCAACCCAGTAGATCAAGCAGCACAGGTGGCAGCAGGTTCCAATACCAGAACCAGTAAACCAGCGACAACTGCAAAGCCAATACGATAACAAAATGGATACGCCTGGACAGCCACCAGAAACCCCGTACAAGTACCCGATAGACCTGAAAAAACTGTATCAAGGTTAAACCGGCTACGACAACCGGCAGCCATAACAAGGGGGTTAGTCCGGACTCGAGCTCTAACACAACCTCCAACGGTGTAGTCACCAGAGCAGCGACCTGGACAAAAAACAAAACAGCAACTGCGACACCAGCGTAGGCGATGACCGTCACGAATCGCTGACCCTGCACAACACCGTGCCCCCTGTGGGTAAACGCTGACACCGGCCAGACAATCAGTACACCCAATGCCACGAGCAGCCATAACAGCATGAACAAAGCGTTGTTTAACGGAATCTCCATGGGCTCTGCTCGAATATACGCAACGGGTGGCACGTCAGAGAAATAGAGTTCCTGAGCTGATCCAGCTGTTGTTTTGAATACTGCTCGCGCAGAACCCGCTACCTGTTGAAAGACATTTCCGGATAACAATTTGTAGCGCTGCTGACCCTGTGGGCGCGCGATCAGCAGCACACCCTGGGCGGGATCATGACTCACTGTAACCGTATCCAGGAGACCTAACAGCTTGCTCATACTGCTGTAATTGCGCCGCGAACCGATATAGGTTCCTGGCAAACCAGCCGCTGACTCAACCGGTGACAGAGTTTCAGAGCGGTCATCAAACCCCAGGTGGTTTGATACCGTTGCAACAAGACCACGGCCTACACCTTCTGACCCAACCGTGTTGGTCGCCACAAACAATCCCAAATCAGCGTCCGGCCAGAGCACCATGTGCGCACTGAAAATAATTGTGTTGCCATCGTGACCGACTGCAGCTGCATCCCCTCTAGACGCCTGGAACATGCCCAGGGTCAATCCATTGACCTGCGGATCATGCAGGTACGCGCCGTTGATGAGCTGGGCCTTGGAGACGCTGCTGAGTACACGCGTGTCTCTGGGGTTGAGCAATTCCACCATGAATCTGGCCATATCCAGGCCGGTGGCCCAGCCCGCACCTGCCGGACCCAACGGTATATACAAGGCGCCCCGTTCCTCGGGCTCACCATCGTTGATAACGTATCCTTCCGAGTGGGTTTGCATCAGGTCAGAAGCTGCAGGTTGCGCGATGCTGGCTGTAGACATATCCAGCGGGGTCATGATGTGCTGCTGCACGTAATCAGAAAAATTCATGCCGGAAGCTTGTTCAACAATATGCGCTGCCAGCGCAGCACCGTAGTTTGAGTACGCGACACGGCTTCCAGGCAATGAAACACGCTCAGGCATCATGGCCGTCAGGTTATCCACCAGATTGCCAACCTGGCGGGGCCCGGAAACGAACAGGCCCAGCAACTGATCTTCAAAACCTGCTGAATGCGTCATCAGATGACGCAGGGTTATGGGATCACCCATTGTGTCGGGGATCTCAAAGGCATCGAGGTAGACGTTGATATCGCGGTCGAGATCAAGTTTGCCCGCCTCAACCAGTTGCAGCACTGCCATCCAGACCCAGACCTTGCTGATGCTGCCGATCTGAAACTGGGTAATCCTGCTCTGTACGGGTTCGCCGCGCGTGTAGTCCGCATAGCCATAACCACGCGACACCAGCAGACGGCCATCCTGAACCAGGGCGACTGTTGCTCCAACGGTCTCACCCTGCACAATGGCTTGCGCCATAATGCCGTCAATAAACTGTTCAAGGTTACTGACCCGCACCTCGCTGGCGGTCGCAGCTTGACACAACAGAGCCAGCAGACCTGCACAGCAAGCGCTGTAAAAGGACCTAAAACCCATCAGTGTCGTGCTCCATCTGCAGTCGCAACATAGCCCGCATGGTGGCCAGCACTGCCGCCCGATGACGCTGCAGGGCAAAATCGCTATACAGTGGGTCATTCTGCAGCAACAGACACCGCTGATCATCACCACAGCGAAATTGAGTGCGATTACCAAAGTTGTTCCCAGCAGGGCCGTAGTCGCCAAAGTCGTCAGGATTGTCCGCAAGGGTCCAGAATGCCTGCCAGGTTGCCGGTAAACCATTGATCTCGGCAGTTACAGCAGCCAGCGTACTATTGGCGGTGTCGATCAGAATCTGTTGGAAGGTATCACTGGCGGAATCCAACAGTGCACAGTCTCCAGCGATCGCTTTCTCCAGGGCTTCGACATCGACAGGATAGCGATCGAAACGATCGCTGAACGATAGCCGCCACCAGCGTCCAGAGTAAACGGGCACGGCATGAGCCGGCGCACTGACGTTCTGAATGTGCGTCAGCAGTCGACCCAGATTGCGCAGTTTCAACTGCCGCTCTTCAGGACCTTCCACACTGATCATCAACTCATCGAAGCGTTTATGAAAACGGGTATCAATTAACCACAACGCCGATTTGGATTGTTGCTGATCACGGTTGTAGTAATCCCAACGAAACATCCGCACAAAAAAATTCGCGTCTGCCTGGGCAACATTCGCTCTGACAATATAACGCGTATCCAATGCAGAAAGCCGAGGGATTTCTTCACTATCCTGCACGCAGTTGTTGAATGCCCGTGCAGCAACAAATGTGAGCTGTTGATGCACCTGGGGTTCATAACCCCAGGATGGCAGCCCAGCAAGCGCACTAAGCGCCGCGAGCAGTATCAGTCCAAAGCGCAACTTCTTCCTCCGTATCCAGCGAGCGCAGGAGATCAGCAATACTACGCTGCAGACCGGGCCAGATCAGCGCAGGTGCAATTTCTGCAGCGGGTGCCAGCACAAACAGCCGATCGACAGCCCGCGGATGGGGCAGCACAAAATTTTCCGTCTGCCTCTGTTCGTCATCAAAAACCAGCAGGTCCAGATCTAACTCGCGCGGCGCGTTGCGGATAATTTTCTGACCTCGGCCAAAAGCTTTTTCCAACGCTTTCAATTCATCCAGCAACAACTCAGGCGTCAAATCGCGGCGGGCATCAAAACATACCGCCGCATTGAGAAACGGTGCAGAACCTGGCGGACAGTCAACGGGCGAGGTCTGCCATAGATTTGACGCGACAAAGGTGCCCTCCACAGCAAACTGCTCAAGCGCCTCGATAGCCGCCAGCATAATGTCCACAGACTGGCCTTGATTGCTGCCCAGACCGATGAGCACCACCGCATTTTCCCCTAGTTTGAGCAGCCCACGGGATGCTCGTCAAAAACTGATGACATGTTCTACAAAGACCCAGGGTGTGATGCGTATTGCTGGTGGTATTCCCGCAGTCGCTTTGGCACCATGGAGCGAGATTTAGTTTACATTAATCCTTAGTTAGAAGGGGAGGATCGCCAATGAAGGCTGCAGTACTTCGAGAAATCAACAAGCCACTGGAAATTGAAGATATCCAATACGGCAACCCGGCGCCGCGCGAGGTACTGATACGTACCGTCGCCGCAGGCGTCTGCCACTCAGACCTGCATTTCCAGAATGGATCTTATCCTTACCCTCTACCCGCCGTGCTCGGCCACGAGTCCGCTGGCGTGGTTGAAGCAGTGGGATCGGATGTGACCTACGTTAAAAAAGGTGATCATGTCATCACCTGTTTGTCTGCTTTCTGCGGACATTGCGAACCGTGTTTGACTGGCCATATGTCATTGTGTCAGGAGCCTGAGTTACAGCGTGATGAAGCTCAGCCTTCCCGCCTGGCTTCAGGCGATGAGAACATCGCTCAGTTTCTGAACCTGTCCTCTTTTGCGGAGTACATGCTGGTGCACGAACACACCATCGTGAAAGTCCGCGACGATATGCCTCTGGACCGCGCAGCCCTTATTGGCTGCGGTGTAACAACAGGCGTTGGTGCAGTTATCCACACCGCTGCTGTTGAGCCGGGCTCAACGGTTGCTGTCATTGGATGTGGTGGCGTAGGTTTATCCGCCATTAACGGCGCAGCCCTGGCTGGCGCAGCGCGAATCATTGCGGTAGACATGCTCGACAGCAAACTGGATCTGGCACGCAAATTTGGCGCGACTGATGTGGTGAATGCCAAAAACGTCGACGCAGTTGGCGAGGTGCGGGAAATGACTGGCGGCGGCGTGCATTATTCCTTTGAAGCCATCGGCTTGAAACAAACCGCTGAACAGGCTTTCAAGATGCTGGGCTTCGGTGGAACAGCGACAATCATCGGCATGATCCCGCCCGGCGTACATATAGAGTTGCACGGTCCTGAGTTTCTCATGGAGCGGAAGATGCAGGGCTCTAACATGGGCTCAAACCGCTTCCGTGTCGACATGCCTCGCTTCGTTGACCTTTATCTGCAGGGTCGACTACACCTTGACGATCTGATTTCGCGGCGCATAAAGCTCGAAGATGTCAACGACGGCCTGGCAGCGCTGGAAACAGGCGAAGTAGCGCGAAGCGTAATCATGTTCGACTAGATTTGAATCTGGCGCGCTTTGCGCGCGCCTGTGAAACTGACAAACGCCTTAACGCGTTTGTCAGCGAATCACAACGTTACCAAACCTGCCATTTCGATATACGCGCATCACAATCTGCCGGGGGTCAAGCAGCACGGCATCGCGAAACTCAGCCAGATCCCGCACCGTTCGACGGTTTACTCCAACAATGACATCACCTGCCCGCAAACCGTAAGCATGTGCTTTGCTGCGCGGCTCGACACTTGTGGTCAGCACACCCGAACTCATGCCGGGCTCATCCGGATTCATGAAGTTCTCCAGCTCAATGCCGGTCAGGCGCGGATCTATACGTCGACCTAATGCATTTTGTTGGGTGTTTTCTTTGATCTCCAGCTCAACACTACGGGTGCGTCCATTTCTGATCAGTTCAATATTGACGTCATCGCCAATGAACATCACCGCCGCCTGACTGTGAAAATCAGTTATTTTTTCGATGACCCGCTCACCCACACGGGTGATGATATCGCCGGCCTGCAGCCCTGCTTCGTCTGCCGGACTGTCGGGCTCAACCTCAACAACCACCACACCGGAAAGTCGGTCAACACCAAACGCTTTAGCCAGATCCGAATTCAAACGCTGCACTATGACGCCGATGAGGCCTCTCTTAACCTCTCCGTTCTCGATGATCTGCTCCATCACCGCGCGCACCATGTTGGACGGAATGGCGAAACCGATCCCAACATTACTGCCAGTTGGCGCCAGAATAGCCGTATTGATGCCGATCAGCTCGCCATTCAGATCAACAAGCGCGCCGCCTGAATTACCTGGATTAATGGGCGCGTCCGTTTGAATGAAGTCTTCATAGCCTTCTATGCCCAGGCCACTCCGACCCAGAGCGCTGACAATACCGCTGGTTACGGTCTGAGTAAGACCAAACGGGTTGCCAATGGCCACGACAAAATCCCCTACGCGCAATTCGGCGCTGTTTGCGATGCTGATTTCGGCAAGGTCATCAGGGTCAACCTTCAGCACTGCGAGATCGACCTGACTGTCTCGACCCACCAGTTCAGCCTGCATCACACGACCATCAGCCAGGCCAATCGATATTTCGTCCGCTCTGCCCACCACATGATCATTGGTCACAATATAGCCACGTTGCGCATCAACAATTACGCCGGAACCGGCACTCTGGGTGCGACGGCCTCGAGGCACGTTAAAAAAGCGCCGGAAAAAGGGGTCTTCCAGGAGCGGATTGGTCGAAGACACCGTCGTGTAGGTGGCAATGTTCACAACAGCAGGATTAACATTTTCGAGCATGTCAGCGAGGCTGGGTAGTTTCCCCTCCCCGGGCACATAAATTGGTAGTGCCGCCTGGGCAGCTAGCGCGCAAAAACCGGTGAAAAAGAAAAGTAGAAACTTAGGCATAAAATGTTTAACGGACATCGAAAACCCTTTTGACCACACAGAATTTAAACAAGTTCCCTCACCGGGTGTGGCCGTGTACCTGCCAGCACAATGAAAACGAGCGCCAGAACGGAAACACCCATGGCCACGCCGTAGGCCACACTGTAATTGGCATTATCATAAGCCAGCCCGAGCACAAATGGTCCCATTGAAACCCCAGCAACGGCACAGGCATTCGCCAGGGCAAAAACACGCGGGTAGACAGAACCTGGAAAAGCCTCAGCCAACCAGAGTGGTTGAATCATCAGCAGGTTACCCACACTGATGCCAAAGACCGCCGCACCCAGTAGCGCCACCTCTGCGCTGCTTGCCAAGCCGATCGTCAGCAACCCGGTCATCTGCACAAACAGGTTCACAACTGCAAACGTTCGTATCGGCAATCGCATCACCAGCCAGCCACCAGCAAACCGGCCCATGATACTGCACAAGGTCAGCGCCTGAACCGCACCGGCTGCCGACTGGAAGCCTGCTATTTCATCAACACGATTATACAAATGTGCAATACCCCCTACCTGGGCACCCAGACAGAACACGTAACCTATGGCCAGCATAATGAAAAAGCGTGTTCGAATAGCGCCACGATAAGTCCACTCACCGGCAGGCAGACCCGCACCGCCAGCTGCTGGGGCATCCGGCATACGAACCACCCACAACGCAACCGGAATAATTAATCCCGCAAACGCAAGA
Source organism: Gammaproteobacteria bacterium (assembly GCA_048571035.1). Lineage (GTDB taxonomy): Bacteria > Pseudomonadota > Gammaproteobacteria > Pseudomonadales > Azotimanducaceae > UBA4421. The sequence goes on along the minus strand of CP121329.1, from coordinate 3,649,500 downwards.
CCCAGCCAGGGCATGGTTTGCGGTACGCCCCAGGTATTAAACAAATAGGCAGTTGTCGGTGTCACCAAAACACCACCCAGCGATAAGCCGGTGGACGCAATAGACAACGCCACAGAGCGATTAGGCCCGGGAAACCAGCGTGTTACCAGCGTAGTCGCCACCACCAGGGAAACCCCGGTTGAACCAAGCCCAAAAAGAGAGAAAAGCGCGTAAATCTGCCACAGTGATTCAGCCTGCCCAACCGCCGCCAACGCTGCCGCTGAAATCAAGGCCCCGCCAATCATGATCCAACGCACCTCGAATCGGTCTAACAGCGACGCGACAAACATCCCCGCTGCGCCACCGACAATAAAAAACAGGCTGACTGCAAATGACAATTTCGACAGTGGCAAGGCGAGCAGGTCGGCAAACTCGGCCATGTACACAGACATATTGTAGAAGCCCAGACCTGAACTGACGGTTTGCACGAACAGCATTGCGGCAACAATCGCCCATCCATAAGAAGCTGGCTTCAAGATAGCGTTCATAAAAACGCAACGGGGAATTGTGGTGCTTCAGATAATGGCGGAAATGGTGTCGTTGAAAAGTTTAAGCGAGAAAGGTTTAGGCAGAATGTAGGTGTTGGGGTTAGCCAGGTCTGTGATGTCATCTTCTGCATAACCGGTCATAAACAGGATTTTCTGCTGGGGCAGGCTCAGCCTTATCTGCTGGTAAGCTTCCACACCAGACATACCCGGCATACCGACATCCAACAGAATAAGATCAAAATGCTCATTTTGCAGAATGTCCAATGCCGCCTGGCCGCAATCGGCGCTGGAGACGTGGTAATTACTGCGCTTGAGCATTTCACTCGCGACAGCACGCACCGCACTGTCGTCATCAACTACCAAAACCCTAGGTCCTGTCATTACTCCCAACGTCGCCTCGGTAACCAGACGACTATAGATTCAATACCCGAAAACGTCTATGTTTTCCCGTTTATTCAACTCTGGAGAGTAGCTATGGAACTGGCGGGCAAAATTATTGTGGTCACAGGGGGCGCCAGCGGTATCGGACGCGAGATGTGTGAACGGTTTGCACGAGAGGGTGCTAAACACGTTGTCGTTGCTGATCGTAATGGTGAAGGTGCAGCTCAGGTCGCTGAGGGTATTGACGGTACAGCCATGACCATTGATGTGCGCAGCGAGCAGGCCATCATTGACATGATTGACCGGGTAGAAAAACACGATCGGTCCTATAGACCTGTTTTGCTCCAATGCCGGTATCGGCATCGGCCAGGGCATCGACGAACCCACCGAGGTCTGGCAGGCAATCTGGGAGGTCAATACCATGGCTCACGTCTGGGCTGCCAAACACCTGATTCCAAAAATGGTCGCGCGGGGTGGCGGTTACCTGCTGAATACCGCATCCGCAGCGGGGTTGCTGAGCCAGATAGGTTCAGTCACCTACGCCGTGACTAAACACGCTGCGGTAGCGCTTGCAGAATGGCTGTCTATTACCCATGGCGACCAGGGTATTAAAGTGTCGGTGTTGTGCCCACAGGCTGTGCGCACAGCCATGACGGCAAACGGGCCAGGCGTTGCCGGCGTAGACGGAATGATAGAACCAGATGCGGCGGTTGACGCGGTCGTTGAGACTCTGCGTGAGGAACGATTCCTCGTGTTACCACACCCTGAAGTTGCACAATATATGCAGCGTAAAACCACCGACTACGACCGCTGGCTATCAGGTATGCGCAGACTTCAGGCTCAATACGGTGAAAACAGCATGCCTAAACAGGATTAAACGAGGCTGGCGCACGGCTCAACGGGACATAAAACCGTTGAGTCGAAGCGCTTCGAGTAACCCTTCCAGAATCAGGTCGGGCACAACGTGATCAAACAGCTTTTCTCGATCAAACAAATGAGCGAAACCGCCCGTGGCAACCACCAGCGGTGCCTCATCAGCAAACGCTTCCGCGGTGATACGACTGACAAGTTCTCGCACCATACCGACGTTGCTCCAGTACAAACCGCTTTGAATACTGTCAACAGTGGTTTTCCCGATGGCTGATTTTGCAGGTTTGATTTCGACTGAAGGCAACTTCGCCGTTTTGCTTTCCAGCGCTTCCATAGCGAGGCGTACGCCGGGCATAATGTTGCCGCCTAAAAAAGTGCGATCTGCAGACACAGCACACACTGTAGTAGCGGTGCCGAAATCGACAACAATCAGATTGTGGTCGGGGAACAGTTTGACGGCACCCATTGCGTCCGCGATTCGATCACTGCCGACTTCTTTAGGATCTTTGTACCCGATCTTCAATCCGGTTTTGATTCCAGGGCGCATAATCATAGGTTCAATCTTGAAATACTTCTGCGCACATGCACGAAGTGAATAGTTCAATTCAGGTACCACAGAGGAAATAGCAATAATCTCTATCAACTCCGGCGAGACATTATTCTCGCGCAGCGCTCCGCGAAGAAACACACCTATTTCATCGGACGAACTTCTACCTGTAGATGCATGGCGGAACTGTGTAATCAGTTTTTCCTGATCGAACACACCACAGTAAATCTGGCTGTTGCCAACATCCAATGCCAATATCACGTTCCGCTCCCCTGCCCTGTTATTGTTCTTATCCGTTTCATCCGATTGAAGAAAGCTCTGACTACCTGCCAGTCAGCTAGAGGTTTCCCCCGCTTCTAAATCGCAACATTATCAATCAAGCGCACCGTTTGTCCGCTATTTTTGCCTTGTGTAACGATCGCGGCAAATCGCCGGCCGTGACAGCTCTCGACATAATCAACCTGAAACCCCGCCGCATCCAGCTCACAACGTATTTCAGCATCGGTCAATGGCGCACTGATAATTTCATAAAACCTTGCGGCCTGTTTGCGCGCACTTGTTTTCAAATTCAGGTTGCGGGAACTCATAGCCAGCCCATCAGCTTCACGCACCGTATCGCAACCTACAATGTCTACAGGCATGAAAAAAGCATTCACCATATCGCGCACGAGCAAATATTGCTGATAGTCCTTTTTACCAAAATACGCACGCTGAGGCCTGACAATGTTCAGCAGCTTCATCACAACGGTTAATACGCCAGTGAAGTGACCCGGGCGATTTCTGCCACATAATTTTTCACTGAACTGAGTTTCGGTAACCTGATATCTGAAACCGTCTGCATACAGCTCATCATATTTCGGCATCAGAACAAAATCCACGCCTGCCTGTTCCGCCGCTGCAAGATCCTGTTGGAGCGTATCCGGATAATTCTGCAGATCTTTAGGATCATTAAACTGAGTTGGGTTAACATAAATACTCAGCACAGAAACAGCATTCTCCTCAGCGCTGCGTCGCAGCAGGGAAAGATGCCCCGCGTGCAAGGCGCCCATAGTTGGCACAAAACCCACCTCAGAGGACAGATCTGTCCGTAAATTCTGCCATTGCGGCAGATCACTCAAAACCTTCATGTGTAGCTCTCCTGAGAACAGGGGAACCGCCGCGCGCGCACATCTTCATGAAACGTATTCACCGCCTGGTGTACAACACTATAACCCTGCGCATAGTGCCGCAGAAATTTGGGTTTAAAATCAGGATCCATACCTAACAAATCCTGCAACACGAGCACCTGCCCATCGGTGCCGGCACCGGCGCCAATGCCGATGGTCGGAATACTCAGCTCATGCGACAACGCTGTTGCGAGCTCAGAGGGCACACACTCCAGCACGAGCGCAAACACACCTGCCTGCTGCAAACTCCTGGCCGCATCAGAGAGTTCCGCAGCCGCCTGCGCACCACGGCCCTGCACCTTGTGCCCACCGAAGGCTTCAACAGATTGGGGTGTAAGGCCCAGATGCCCCATAACAGGCACACCCGATTCAACTATGTGCGCAACAATATCAAGATGCCCGGCAGCCCCTTCAATTTTCAGGCAATTTGCACCAGCCTGCATCAGGTCAGAAGCAGCTTCCATCGCAGGTAGCAAACCTTTGCGCATCGACAAAAAGGGCATGTCAGCGACGATAAATTTGTCCTTCGCTCCACGCCTCACCGCCGCGGTGTGTGTTGCCATCATGGCAACCGTCGCATGCAGAGTGCTTGTGTAACCGTGAACCACCATGGCAAGGCTGTCACCTACCAACAGAGTGTCTACGTCGCTTTGATTCAGGATACGAGCTGACCAATAGTCATAACAGGTAACCATCGAGATTTTCTCGGCCGATTTCTTTCGCTCGGCGAAATCGAGAACATTCATGGAGTGCCTCCCTTAGCGGGAGGGATAGGACCAATGTTAGTAACAATGTTGTTTATCACAATTTCGGTACCTGTCCCTCTGGATCAAGTCCTTGCGTGATGTTACGCAATATCAAAAAAATGAAGCGTGCTGTCGCAGCAGCTCTCTTCAAACCCTCGCTGTGCAGTCTCCGGAGGCACTACACCTCTCAAAGCTGATTAGCGAGCCTACTATTACCTTATATGGATGTCGATCCGCAAGATTTCAAGCCTCGACCCTACATCTATTGTTGCAGGAGATCTGCCAGCGCCCTGCGGGCCATAACTTTGACCAGGTGTGCCCGATACTCAGCCGATGCATGCAGGTCGCTGTTAAAACCAGCGTCAGGCACTTCAACCGCGTCAATTGCTGCTGCGGTCAGATTCTGATTTAACACTTCTTCTATGCCACTGGCGCGACAGGCACACGGACCTGCGCCGGTGACGCCAACGCGGATAGTGCCACCAAAATCTGCAATCAGAACACCTACAACAGCATAACGCGACGCGGGATTCGGGAACTTCTGATAGGCAGCTCGTGTTGGTACCGGAAAATCAATGTGGGTGATGATTTCACCTGGATGTAGAGCGGTTTCAAACAGATTGAGAAAAAACTCGTCACCGGCAATGGCACGGTCCTGCGTAAACACTGTTGCCCCGAGACCCACCACCGCGGCGGGATAGTCTGCAGAAGGGTCGCTATTAGCAACAGAGCCGCCGATCGTGCCCCGGTTACGCACCTGATTGTCACCTATCAAACCCGCCAGATGTGACAGTACCGGTAGCGCTTTATTTATTTCAGGAGATTGAACAACATCGTTATGGCGCGTGAACGCACCAACTCTCACTCTGTCCGCTGAAACCTCGATTCCAGATACTTCCGGAATTCCAGACAGGTCGATCAGGTCAGTGGGCGCTGCGAGGCGCTGTTTCATTGTCGGAATCAATGTCATACCACCACTGAGATACATCGGATCATCAGCATTGCGAAACAGATTCACAGCCTCACTGACGCTGGCGGGCTTGTGATAATTAAATGGATACATGGCCTATTCTCCCCGAATCGCGCGCCACACCTTTTCCGGCGTCGCTGGCATGGATATGTCTTTGTTACCCAGCGCATGGGTTACCGCATTCATTATTGCCGCTGGCGAACCGATAGCACCGGCCTCACCACAGCCTTTCACTCCCAGAGGGTTATGGGTGCACGGTGTAACCGTTGTATCGACGCGAAAATCAGGCAGGTCATCTGCTCGCGGCATGGTGTAATCCATAAAGGAACCCGTTTGCAGTTGACCGTATTCGTCATAAATACCGTGCTCCATCAGCGCCTGTCCAGCACCTTGAGCAACACCACCATGTACCTGACCGTCGACAATCAATGGATTGATGATGTGGCCAAAATCGTCTACCGCGACAAAATCGACAAGTTGAACAACCCCCGTATCAAGATCGACCTCAACCTCGGCGACGTGCGTGCCCGCGGGATAGGTGAAATTGTTAGGGTCATAAAACGCTTTTTCGGTCAAACCAGGTTCAAGGTCTTCCGGATAATCTGCTGGTACATACGCGGCAAACGCGACTTCCTGTATCGACACAGACTGGTTGCTGTCCTGCAGAGTGTACTGACCATTTTCAAAATCAACCTGGTCCACCTGCGCCTGCATCATGTGGGCAGCAATCTTGCGCCCCTTCTCGATAATCTTTTCTGCTGCGACAATCAATGCCGAGCCACCAACAGCCAGTGAACGTGAACCATAAGTACCCAGACCGAACTCCATGCGTCCTGTGTCACCATGAATCACTTCAACATCTTCATAACCCACACCAAGCTTCTCCGAGACAACCTGAGCAAAGGTGGTTTCATGTCCCTGGCCGTGACTGTGTGAACCTGTGAAAACACTCACCGAACCTGTTGGGTTCATACGTATTTCACCGCTTTCATAAAGCCCCACACCGGCACCTAGCTGTATCGCCAGCTTCGATGGTGCCAGGCCACAGGCTTCGATATAACAGGCCAGCCCAATACCGCGCCGCTTACCCTGTGCTGCTGCTTGCGCCTGGCGCGCCTCAAAACCGGCATAGTCGATCATCTCCAGCGCTTTATCGAGACTCGCCTCATAATTACCGGTGTCATACGTCAGAGCGACAGGCGTTTCATAGGGAAAGTCTTCAGGCTGTATCATGTTCATTCTGCGCAGATCCGCAGGATCTTTACCCAACTCGCGCGCAGCCTGATCGACAATCCGCTCCACCACGTAAGTGGCTTCCGGACGGCCTGCACCACGATAAGCATCCACTGGCGCAGTATTGGTATAGGTGCCCTGCACCTCAACATAAACGTTTGGTGTTTTGTACTGACCCGCGAGTAGCGTGCCATATAAATAGGTGGGCACAGAAGAGCCAAAGGTAGACAGGTACGCACCCAGATTTGCAGTGGTTTTCACACGCAGACCCGTGAACCTACCCATCTCATCCATCGCTAATTCCGCTCGGGTAATGTGATCACGACCGTGAGCATCAGCCAGAAAACTTTCACTTCGATCAGCAACCCATTTGATGGGTCGCTTAATTTTACCCGCGGCCCAGATCACCGTGGTTTCTTCAGAATAGATGAAAATCTTCGAACCAAAACCGCCGCCGACATCAGGAGCAATTATGCGCAGCTTATGCTCAGGAGCAACCTGCACAAATGCTGACAACACCAGACGTTCCAGATGCGGATTCTGACTTGTAGTGTAAAGCGTATAATCCCCGGTTCCCCGTTCATACATACCCAGGCAGGCGCGAGGTTCAAGCGCGTTAGGTATCAGGCGATTATTGGTCAGATCAAGCGTTGTAACATGTGCCGCCCGGGCAAACGCCATTTTGGTGGCGTCTTCATCCCCCAGCGCCCATTCGTACGCCAGGTTATTCTCTATACCTTCATAAATATTTTCTGAACCAGATGCATGGGCCAGGTCAACCACCGCATTCAGCTCGGTGAAATCCGTTTCAACCAGTTCCGCAGCCTGCTTGGCAATCTGCAGAGTCTCAGCCAGCACCATCGCGTAGGGTTCACCCACATAGTTGGCCACCGTAGCCGCCATCGGCGGGTGCGGTGCAGAAATCATATCCGTGCCGTCTTTGCTCTTGACCATCCAGCCGCAGGGCAGATCGCCAAGGCCATCATCGACCAACTGCTGCCCTGTATAAACCGCAACAACACCGGGCAATGCCAACGCTTCACTTGCGTCTATTTTGTCAATTCGGACACGGGGGTAGGGGCTACGGCAAAATGCCGCGTATAACTGCCCCGGCTGATTGATATCGTCAGTATAGCGACCATCGCCGGTTATAAAACGCAAGTCCTCCCGCCGCCTTACCGGTGCGCCTATGCCCTGATTCTCAGTTTCTGCCTGGGAAGCCACATCACTCATATCTATATTCCCTATTTCGTCCGCTACTTCACTGAAGCAGGTTGAGCTTGGGCTACCGAAGCAATAGCCCGGACAATATTGTGATAACCCGTGCAACGACAGATATTGCCTTCCAGGCCTTCGCGTATCGCCTGGTTATCCAGACCAGGGTTCTGTTCAACCAGATCAATGGCCTGCATGATCATGCCAGGCGTACAGAAGCCACATTGCAGCGCGTGACATTCACGAAAGGCCGCCTGCATAGGATGCAGGTTGTCGCTATTACCTATGCCTTCGATGGTTGTCACTTCAACACCTTCCAGCTGCGGCGCCAGCACCGTACAGGATTTCACCGCACGCCCGTCCAGATGCACCGTACAAGCACCACACTGAGAGGTGTCGCAACCTACATGTGTGCCGGTGAGATCTAGCGCTCCCCGAAGCACCTCTACGAGCAATGTGTTTGGCGGCACATCAATGTCATGTGCCTGACCATTTACCTTAAAAGAAACCTTCATTTAGTCGTAAACCCCTCTTTTACTGGCTTGCAGCGTCATTTCTCTCTGCAAACACTGGTTTAAATCGCGAGAACTGCAGCAAGAATGAGTACACCAAAGGCAATTGCCCAGATCTTCCATTGCCCGCTGTTTTCATACTGATCTGCGACGTCGCCTGCATCTTCAGCAGAGGGTGTCGCCACTGCGTCGGGATCCAGCCGCCTGGAGAAAGCGGTAAAAAAATCATCCGCCATTTTTCGTGTGGCGCCTTCGACCAGGCGACTACCCACCTGAGCTAACTTGCCGCCAACGTTGGCTTCTACGTCGTAAGTGAGCACAGTGGCACCCTGATCTTCAGCCAACCGCACGTTTGCCTGGCCTTTAGCAAAGCCCGCAGCGCCTCCTTTGGCGTTACCCTTGATCACATAACTTTCCGGCGGCTTGAGGTCTGCAAGCTCGAGCTGCGCCTGGAAGGTAGCGCTGACCGGACCAATTTTGGCTTTAACAGCGACATCAAAATGTTCGTCGTCGATTTTTTTTACGTGTTGGCAACCAGCGATACATTCACCCAGAAGATCAGGATCATTTAACGCCTGCCAAACTGAATCTCGACTTGCCGAAATTCGATATTCACCCGATTGTTGCAACAGAACTCACCAAAAAAATTGATCTGTCAGGTTGCATGAAAGCCTGCACAAGGGCAACGTTTTGCACCAATTTTGTCATCTTCAGACGTCTGCTTCGCCCAATGCCCGCGCCCGCGAGAGCCGGGTTTCTTCATCGCTGCGTAAATAGCGTAACGCCAGAAAAAGAAACAGCATGCTGAACAGAAAAACTGCCAGACCCATAGTCACCGCGCTGCGCAATGCTTCGTCCGATGCCTGTCCGGCGGCGGAATTCAGATCGCTGATCTGGCCAATGAGATAGGGACCCAAAGCCAGGCCAAGGAAAGTATTCATGAGTACGTAGTACGCAGACGCCGTTGCGCGCATGCGTGGCATCACCAGATCATTGATGGTACTGGCACCAGAACCTATCCAGGCGGGTGACAAGATACTGAACACAAAGCTGCAGAGGTAGGCCACCAGCACGCTGTCGGTATACAGAAAACCCAGCGCGAAGGGTGTCGCCAGAATCGGGATGGCGAGGCCGATATACAATCGCGCATTGACGTTTGTGGCTTTCCACATATCCGCCAGAAAGCCGCCCAGGACTATGCCGATAAAGCCACCAATGGCTGAACCAAGGCCCAGGTAAAGACCCGCATCTGCTATCGATTCGCCGTGCACGCGCTGCATGAACGGCGCAGACCAGAAGCCGAGGCCATAAGTGACAAACGAGATGCTCGGGAAACCGATTGAAGCCAGCACAAACGCTTTGGATTTAAACATCATGGCAAAACACGCTGGATCATTGAGTCGCAGGTACTGCACCCAGCTCACCGTAATATAGACACCGGCGCCAAGAGCAATCCACTGCAATGCAGTAGGCATCAGGGTATAGAACAGCAGGAACAGTGCAGAGATGATGGCCAGGGCGACAAGGTTTTCCACAACTGCTCTGATCCCACCAGCCTGATAAAGAGTAACCAGCGATAAGCCGGGTAAGACACTGAAAAGGGTGTTTTGAGTTGCTTTAAAAGGCGTCGGATGCGGGCTGGTGAGCAAACCCTCACTGGCACCACGGAACGGCTCTTTTATCGTCCACACCCAGGCCGCGACAACCAATCCGGGCAGACCAACGGTTAAAAACGCAGCCTGCCAGGGTTTGATGCCCAGCGGCGCGAGGCTTGGATCGGGGTACCAGGCATACCAGGCTTCCACCACAGCACCACCGAGGAACAGACCAATACCGGCGCCGATATAGATGCCGCTGGAGTATATCGCCAGCACTGTTGCCCGTACTCTGGGCGAAAAATAGTCCGACAACATTGAGAACGCGGCCGGGGTCGCGCTGGCTTCGCCAACACCCACGCCGAAACGGCAGATCGCAAGCCCGGTGTAACTTTTGGCAAAACCGGATAAAGCTGTCATGAGGCTCCAGAATGACAGACCAATGGCAATCAGGCTCTTGCGGTTCCAAACATCAGCCAGCTTACCCAGCGGTATGCCAAAGACCGCGTAAAATATGGCAAAGGCGGTACCGTAAAGAAAACCGATTTCTGCATCACCTATGCCCAGGTCTGCTTTGATTTCTTCCGCCAGAATCGAAATGATCTGTCGATCAATGAAGTTAAAGATATAAACCACAATAAGCACAAACAGCACATATCTGGCGTAAGCAGAATTGACGTCCTTTTTCCCCTGCGCCAGTTGTGCGTCGAGGTCTGCGGTGGATGATTGTTCGGCCTGCTCTCTCAAATCACTCATTTCAGAGGTTCTCCATCAAAACGTTCAAAAGTGGTGAATGCCTCAACCGGATGGCGCTTCAGTTTAGTCAGCTGCTTCACCGGTTTGCCCAGCGGGATCATCGCGGCAAAAGCATATTGAGCGGGAATGTTAAGGAGTGTTTTCAGCTGGTCTTCCTGACCACCAACAAAGGTTGTCAACGTCCCGCCGAGGCCTTCATTGCGCGCTGCCAGCAGAATGTTCCAGACAAACGGATAGACTGAGCCCCCGGAGATGACACCAATTCGGAGCAACTCACTGTCAAATGAAGCAACCACAGCAAGATCTACCAGTACCATCAACACCACCGGCGCCTGACTGATCGCATCGATGAGATTCTGGGGCACTGGTGTAGCGTCTATCTCTGCCTGGGTCAAAGCGGTTGGAACAATGGTGTTCCAGGGCGCTTCTCCGCGTCCAACCTGGGCGACATATCGTCGCAAGGTGGGTTCTATCAGGGGCCCCAGAGCATCCTTCGTCGCTTGTTCTCGAACAATAACCACGCGCCAGCCCTGGCGGTTACCCCCGCTGGGGGCAAATCTTGCGTTATCGAGAATCTTAAATATCTGCTCATCTGACACTGGATCGTCAGTAAACTCGCGTGCGGCAAACGTTGTCCGCATGACCTCAAACAGGTCCATGGCTCTCCCCCCTTATCTATCACGGTCATCTGACCACCGGTTGCGCTCCCCAGCGCAGCACGGACAAGCACCTTGCCTGCACGATGGCTTTTAAGGAACAATAGCGTATTGACGGCATGGGGGGATACCCCAAAGGAATTGCCGCCACTCCCACAAGGACTAAAGGGTACCGACCGATGAGTGAATACCAGAATACAACCGAAGACCTACCACCCGAAGTTTTGATGCGTGGGCTGCTACGCGCCTACTACTGGATGGACGAAAGTCTGCAGAATGGCCTGCAGCAGGCGGGTTATCGACCTCGAACCCGGACCCAGACCATGATTTTGATTCACATCTCAAATGGTGTCACGCGCGCCGCTGAGCTGGCACGCGCCCTTGGGGTGAGCCGTCAGGCTATTCAGCAGCAAATTAATGATCTGGAAGCAGACGACCTGGTCACCCAGATCCCTGACCCGGAAGACAAACGTGCCAACCGCATAGTTTTCAGTGAGCGTGGGTCTGCCCTCATCAATCAGGCGATGCAAACGCTGCGAAATTCAGAACAGACCCTGGCTATGCGTCTCGGCTATGAGACCGTAGGTCAGTTACGACGCGCACTGATGGCTGACTGGGGTCCTGTGGTTGGTGAACAGCGGGCTCCGGGAAGGAAACGAACAGTCAGCTAACTGTTTGCATCTGCAGACTCAGACTGCTGGCGCTAACAAACGCAACGTATTTCTTATCATGCGCTGGCGCCAGCTCACACTATCCTGCTTTTCCAATTGGACAGCATCGGCAAAATCTTCGCTCAACATTGCCTCAAATTTGCTCATCGATTCTTCGCCGGAGGCCACTGCGACAAGTTCAAAATTAAGCCGGAACGATCGATTGTCAAAGTTAGCTGAACCCAGTGCGGCGAGTTTTCTATCGACAATCATCACTTTCTGATGCAGAAAACCCTGGTCATAAATGAATATCTTGACGTTATAGTCGTGCAATTCGTTAGCGAACATCTGGTGCAGAAGTACAAAAATTTTATGGTCTGACTCTTTCGGCACCAGAACTCTCACATCAACTCCACGCAACGCGGCTATTTTCAAAGCAGAAATGACTCTGTCGTCTGGCACAAAATAGGGGGTGGCTATCCACAGTCGTTCTACTGCGGCCTCAATGAGGGCGGTATAGAGCTCATCACCGGAAAACATTCTCAGATGCGGACCAAGCCCTGCGATAGTAACTGATTGATTGTGCTGCGCATCGTCAGACGATGTACAACACCAGTCAATAATCCCCGCAACTTCCATGCCTTTGCCTTTGCTTGCAAACTGCCAGTCTTCCACAAAGCACAACTGCAGCGCAGGCAGGCAGTCTCCCGCGAAAAGCGCATGGGTATCGCGCCAATCAGGAAACTCTTCTCCGCCATCAATATATTCATCACCAATGTTAAACCCACCCAGATAGGCTTCACGCCCATCAATCACAACAAGCTTTCTGTGGTTGCGAAAATTCATCCGCAGTCTTGGCAGAAAACGACGCCGTCTGGAGAACGTTAAAACCTCGGCTCCTGCGTCTATCAGATCTGCAAAGAAACCTTCGCTGAGCTCTGCGCTCCCAAGCTCGTCATACAACACAAACACTCGAACATTTCGTTCACATGCGTCCAGCAGAGCGGCAATTATGCGATTTCCGGTCCGGTCATCTCGCACCAGGTACGACAGCAGGAGAATGTACTTATCAGCTGCGCGTATCGATTGCTCAATTTGTTTAAAGGCATCCTGCCCTGTGGTGAAGAGAGCAACGCTATTTTTTTGTGTAGTCGGCAATATGCCAAGACGAGACAGAGCACGCTGCTCTCCCTGGGTCCGCACTAGGCCCTCATTCCCAGAGTCCCGTACATTTGAATCGTTTGCCGAAGCCCAGTCGGAACCTCGTTCCGCAAGAAGACCTTGTGCCTGCAGCTGATCTCGGATCTGCTGTTGCGACTCAGCGTAGTCACCAAATCGAACCCGGCCCGAGGTCCAGTAGAGCGGTAGCGCAAGCCAGGGAATGCCGATCAGTGCAATCACCCAGGCGAGCGCTCCTCTTGACCGATGGTGACCATCTATCAGTAAAAAAAGCGCTGTGCCTATACCAGCGATATGCACCAGGACATAAATGGTGGTAAACATAATTGGTTTGATCAGCCGATCAATCTGTATCCTCTTCCGGGTGAGTCGGCACCTCGCGTTTCAAACTACTCATTGACCATACGATGACAAAGTTAAAAACGCTTAACAGTAATGCCAGGGGCCACATCTGCATGCCGACCGCAGTCCCCAGCGCTCCTGTAATCCAGATGGAGGCAGCAGAAGCAGTGCCGCTCACATGGTCACCACTTTTTAGAATCGCACCTCCGCCGACAAAACCAATGCCCGACAGCAACCCCTGCATGATGCGCGCGAGTGCATCCGGCTGATCTTCAGGAATGAATGACAGTCCTATCAGAATATAAGCACATGCCCCCACCGACACGAGAGGAAAAGTACGCAGCCCCATTATGCGACTATTCATTTCTCTGTTAGCTGCTGTGGGTAAGGCCAGTACAGCCGCAGCCAGGAGCTGCAAAGCCATCAGCCAGAAATCTCCTAAACTGTCCACCGAATTCAATTCTCCATTTCTTCTCGAAGTTCTAACCCACGCTATGGCAATACTACGACAGCCAGGCAATTCCCCACTGTCTCCAGACTATCACGCATCGGTAGCCTGCTTATCAGCATGACCTTCAGCGTCAGCCTTTTCGCTCGATGGTGAAATCAGACTCAAGACGGTTTCACCTGCCGCAGGTGAAAACTCTTTGTCCGCAATGTGCACGCGTAGATTCTTATCTTCATTCCACGCCACCAGCGGAATAATCGCCGAGTGTTCCTTTAACAGATCGTCGTAGCTGAAGTCTTCGCTGATCCTTGTTGTGGTCACTTTTGCACCCTGACTCAATAGACTCGATAACTTCGCGTGACTGACTTTTTTACCGAACAGATGCTGACCACGATGATCAGAAATGAACCGATGTTTTGCATGCTCTTTGAGGTCCGCTGTAGGCGCCAGGGCAAAAACGTTAGCCCGTCCGAATTCTCCTGCAAAATGCAAACAGGGAACGGCATTCATGGCCTCCCGTCGCTCCATCGCAAACAGATGCCCTATGCCACTTAAATCAAGATAACGTTCTGCATGAGCGGAAACCGGGTTTCCATAGTAGGTTGGCAGCCCCGCCATCCGCGCCTGCTTGATATCGTCCCATGCACTGCTGGTCACCATTACCGGAAAACCAGCTTTTTCGAGTTTTTGCGCCAGTTCAACAACTATCTGGCTGGCGCCAACAAACAGAACACCCGTGGGTTTAGGTTGAGCGACTTGCAACCACCTCGCAACCAACGGGGCTGTAAGGCTCTGCCAGAAAACCGTGCCGATAATGATCGAAAACGACAACGGCACAAGCAGATCAGCGCCTGGGTATCCAGAGGCCTCCAGGCGCAGGGCAAATAATGCTGAAATGGCGGCTGCCACTATTCCCCTGGGAGCGATCCAACCCAGAAGCGCCCGCTCACGCCAGTTCAGGTTGCCTGGCCAGGTCGCCAGCGCGATGGATATTGGTCGGGAAACAAACTGAACCACTGCAACAAGAGCTAGCGCAGGCAATCCGATGGCGATAAGCGCGTCAATATCGAGTCTTGCGGCTAACAGAATGAACAACCCGGATACTAACAGGATACTCAACGACTCTTTGAACTCAAGAATCTCATCAGTCCAGACATCGGTGTTAGCTAACCAGATCCCCATCACCGTGACAGCGACCAAACCGGATTCGTGGCTTATGGCATTTGAAATAGCAAATACGATGAGCACCGAAAGAAGAGTCATGACTTTCTGCAAATAATCTGGGACCCAGTGGCGCTTTAAAACCAGCGCAATAAGGAAGCCAGAGCCTGCCCCGCTGACGCCACCGACGAGGAGCATTTCAGCAAGGAGTAAAAGCGAACTCGACTCCACGTCACCCTGGCCCACCGTTAGAATCACATCTGCGATCACAACCGCGAGCAAGGCGCCTATCGGATCAATTGCGATGCCTTCCCATCGCAACAGCTTGGACACCTTCTCGTTCGGTCTCACCGCCCTCAACATAGGTGCGATTACGGTTGGCCCCGTGACAACCATAATTGCACCAAAAAGTATGGCCAATGGCCAGTCCACACCAACCAGGAAATGGGCTGCGCTTGCGACAATCGCCCAGGTCACAAGAACGCCAATACTCAACATTCGCCAGAGCACGTTGCCGGTATTGTGCAAATCCTGAAATCTTAGTGTCAGGCTGCCTTCGAACAGTATGACTGCAACCGCAAGATTGACCACCGGAAACAACAGGTCGCCCATCAGCACATCGGGATCCAGGATGTTCAACACCGGACCCACTAAAATTCCGCTGAGCAACAGCAGGAGTATCGACGGTAGATTAAGCTGGTAAGCCAGCCACTGAGACAGCAGCGTTAATGCACCAATCAGTGCAAGGAGAGAAACAGAATCTAAATGCATTAATCAGCAGCCTGTTCAGCGCCCTGCGCTGGCACGCTCAATGTAGCTTGAAGAAAATTGCGGGTGTCAGCAAATACGGGTGCCATCCATCGAAGTGGGGCTGCAAACGCCAGCAACACATCTACGTGTTCCTGTTTGTCATAAATTTTCAAATCTGCAACACCGCCAGCTTTTATTACTTCTTCTGCCAACGCTGCAGAATTCCTTGGCTTAGCGCGTACGTCGAGCATGCCATGCAATAACAGAGCTGGCCCCTCGCTACCATCAACGAAATTGACCGGCTGACTATCTCTTCGTGAGTTTTCAGGAAATATGGACTGCATGGTTGGCGACACAAGAGGCAAAAAATCATAAGGGCCGGCCAGGCCTATGAAAGCCGCGGGCTGACCTGTCTCAGGGCAACGGCGTGCAAGGTAACTTTCATCATAGTGAATGAGCGACGCGATGTGCGCGCCTGCAGAATGGCCCATCACCGCAATGCGATCAGCTTGCCCACCATATTGTTCAATGTTCTCCAGAACCCAGCAAAAGGCTGACGCGGCATCGTCAACAAAGGCTGGAAAGGCCACTTCAGGATGCAATCGATAATCTGGAATAACTGCTATGAAGCCAGCTTCGGTCAATGCCGACGCCATAAACTCATACTCGACCCGATCGCCTGATGACCAAGCTCCGCCATAAAAGAACACAACCGTAGTGAATTTTTGCCGCGCAGGCGTTGAGTGTTGGGCACCCTCAGGCAGGTATACATCCAATTTGTGCCGCGGCATTGCACCGTAGGGTAAGGCCAGATGTTTTGCCGCGTACTTGTCCGGTATGACTGCGTTAAACGCACCCAGCGAGCTGCATGCGGCGCTCCCCAACAAGAGCAGAAGCAGGCCTGTCCCAGTCAAAGCCCACCGGGTTGCAGAATTCTGATGTCTCAATGTAATCCCAAGCCTTGCGACTCTGAAAATCGCACATACTAACCCACCAGACTCATCATTATCTGCTCTAACCTATCGGCGTCTGCAGCAATCTGCGCGAGCCGATCCATCGGCAGGCACGCGCGCTCAGAAGGACAATTACCATTTCATCGCACCTCTCACCAGAGAACGATCGATGCAGTAGTCTGCAAACATTGCAAATTCTGGACACAAACCATGCACTTGAAATCGATTCTGATCAGCGCCGCAACCCTCTACAGCGTAGCCGTCACTCAGATGATTGACGCAGAGATGTTGACCATCAACGTCACCAACCTGACCACCACCGAAGGCACAGTGATGGTGCAGATCATGCGGGGTGAGGCACAATTCAGCGGCGACGAGCCTTCTATCACGTCGATCATGTCCCGCGCGACGGACGAGGAAATGTCGTTCTCTACGCGTCTACCCGCAGGCGAATATGCCATTCGCGTGATGCATGACGTTAACAACAACGGCGAAATGGACAGTAATTTTGTCGGTATGCCAATCGAGCCCTGGGCAATGTCGAACAACGCTAAAGGCAACTTCGGCCCACCAAAATGGGACGAGGCAAAGTTCGAATTGTCCGGCTCAGTTGAGCAGACATTAGCGCTGGGTAAGTGAGGTCATTATGCAACGTAGAAACTTTCTGAAATCTGTCGCCGCCGGCACTGCTTTAGCTATCCTGCCACTGGGCGTTCGAGCAGCTAACGCCTCCTGGGCTGATCAATTTGCCCAGGGGTTGGCTCAACACCCCTGGATGCTGGGTTACCAGAGCGCAACCGCCCAGGATTATGCTGCCACCGCCGAGATCAGCGGTCAGTGGCCAGCAGAACTGGTCGGCACACTCTATCGAAACGGTCCGGCTCAACATGATGTCTACGGCTATCGCTACCAACACTGGTTCGACGGTGACGGCATGCTGCAGGCTTTCAATATGGATGGCAGAAGCGTTTCCCACCACGCAAAACTGATCGAAACTCACAAAGTAGTTGCCGAACGACAGGCTGAGCGCGCGCTGTATCCAGGTTTTGCTTCAGTGCCACCTAACCCCGCACCGGTGACTGGGCCAGATATCGTCAACGTTGCGAACATCAGCGTCCTGCACCATCACGACAAGCTGCTGGCTTTGTGGGAAGCGGGCTCCCCGTGGGAAATGGATCCAGACAGCCTGGAAACCAAAGGCACATACGCCTTCTCTGAAAACACTCAGGGTGTGCCTTTTTCTGCACACCCTCGTGTAGAAGCCGATGGCACGCTATGGAACTTCGGCTATTTGTCGGGCGCTAACCTGCTGGTTTTATGGCACATCGACGCCAAAGGTAATGTGGTCAAGATGGGCAAGATAACCGCGGACCCCATCACCATGGTGCACGACTTTGTTGTGACCGAAAGACATCTGGTTCTGATGCTGCCACCGCTGAACTATGAAGCGACAGGACCCTCATCGTTCCTGGACGCACACAATTGGTATCCAGACGAACCCACACGGGTTCTGGTGATCGACAAAAACGATTTTGATAATCACTTCTGGCTGGAGCTGCCGTCTCAATGGATATTCCACTACGGCAACGGCTGGGAGGACGATCAGGGTGTCATCCGCTTTGACGCCGCCCGTGCACCAGATCCGTTGGTAATGATGGACAGCTTTCGGGAAATCATGCGCGGCAACATTGTGCCAGGTAGTATCAGCCATCATCACGAATATCAGATCGACACGAAAAATCGTCGCATCAGTGAAGCGCCACTGTTCGGCATGAATGTGGAATCCGAATTTCCGTGTGTGGATCCACGCATCAGCTGCAGGCGTAACACACGCCTCGCCATGCTTTCGCGCAATGCCCTGAACCCAGCACCTGCTCACATGAGCCTTAACGAAGTCAGTACATTTGACTTCAATTCCGGTGAACGGATGTTTTACCGTTATCCCGACAGCCAGATTCCAGAAGAACACCTGTTTGTGCCAAAGCCTGGCAGCAAACCCGAGACAGACGGGTGGGTCATCGGTTCTGCGCTGGACTGGCAGCAGCAGAAAACACTATTGAATGTCTTTAATGCCCAGGCTGTGCAAGACGGACCTGTTGCAACGGCCACACTGCCGTATCATCTGCCATTGGGTTTACACGGAAAATTTGTGCATGGCTGAATTAAGCGGCAAAGTTGAGCGTCGCAGCATCGAACACCCCTGGCGGGTATTTGGGTACACCACACTGTTCTGCATGGGGATTGCCGCCCTGGTCACCCTGCTCGCTGGTGGTAACGCTTTTGCCAACCTGGCGGTCTCATTTTCCATAGGTTGGTCCGTCAGCGCCTGCTTTCATTTGTTGGGACCGTTGTTCGACAGTTGGCTCGGTCCCTATCTGGGACCAGCGCCCGTCACCGCCATTGGATTATCGATCGGCTTGGTCATATCCGGCTTAATCACGTTTCAGGATCCGCTTTACTTTTTCACTTTCAACAATGGAACCATCTACCTGGGTGTTTTTTTTGGCATCCTCGGTTTTATCTTTTTTGGCACCCGCGCTCGCATGGTGCAGGCGGAAGCCGATCTTGCGCAGGCTAACGCGAAACAGGCTCAGCAGGAAAAGTTGCTGGCCGAAACAGAACTCAAACTGCTGCAGGCTCAGATAGAACCACATTTTCTGTTTAACACGCTGTCAAATATTGCGGGATTGATCCACGAAAGTCCTGACACAGCGGAAAAGACGCTACTGAACCTGACAACATTGTTGCGCGGGTCATTGAACAGAACACGACAACAGACTACAAGCCTTGCGCAGGAACTGGAGATTGCCCAGGCCTATTTGAATATTCAGAGCACGCGCATGCAAGGCCGTCTGCATTTCAGTTTTGATGTACCTGCAAATCTGAACAATATCCCTTTACCGCCACTGTTAGTGCAGCCGCTGATAGAAAACGCTATCAAACACGGCATTGAGCCCAGTGAAGAAGGTGGCGACATAGCCGTATCCGCCGTACAACAAAACAACAACGTCATCATATCGATTACCGACACCGGATTAGGTATCGAACAGGAACAGTCGAATCGACGTTCCGCTGCAGGCACCGGAACCGGCTTGAAAAATGTGCGAGAGCGGCTGCGGGCATTGTACGGCAACCAGGCACAGCTGGACCTGGTTCCGAATCAGCCACGAGGCGTAATTGCGCGTATTACTCTGCCTGCCAGCCCTATGGATGAAGGGGCTGCATTATGAGTCCCACCGCCATCATTGTTGACGATGAATCAACACTGATCACCTACTTAACCAGCAAACTGAATAAGCTCTGGCCTGAACTTGAGATCCTGGGCAGCGCGGTCAACGGCCGCCAGGGAATCGCGCTGGCTGCTGAAGTACAACCGGATATTGTCTTTCTGGACATCCAGATGCCCGGGCTGTCTGGCCTGCAGGTGGCACAGGCCCTTTCATCAGAAATTAAAATCGTTTTTGTTACCGCATTCGACGAATTTGCAGTGGACGCCTTCGAACGCGCTGCAGTCGACTACCTACTTAAACCAGTGTCTGAAGAACGTCTGCAGCAGAGTATAGCCCGATTAAAACAGTCCCAAAGTCAGGATCATCAGGAATTGTTAAGCCTGCTTCAGAACATCAGCCCCGCAAAGCAGGAGTACCTGTACTGGATCCGAACCGGCGTAGACGACACAACCTCTCTGGTCGCCGTAGATGATGTCGTGTATTTCCAGGCCGATCAGAAATATACCTCGGTGATCACTGCCGACCGGGAATATGTTGTGCGGCGCTCAATCAAAGAACTGGAACAACAACTTGATCCCGCGCAGTTCTGGCGCATACACCGCGGGACCATCGTACGTGTTGACCAGATCGTAAAAGCCAAACGCGATCTACGCGGTCGCTACAGCATCACGCTCCGCAACCGACCAGAAACACTGCGCTCCAGCGCAAGTTACGGACAGATCTTTAAACAAATGTAGTCGTTGCGATTTAAGACTACACTCTTTGCACCCATTCCAGTCGAGTTAAAAAATGCAGCGCATTGTGCTGTTCAACAAGCCGTTTGATGTCCTGTCACAATTCAGCGACAGTGAAGGTCGATCAACCCTATCCGATTATATAAACATACCCGACGTTTATCCTGCTGGCAGGCTCGATCGCGATAGTGAAGGTCTGTTAGTACTGACAAATGACAACGCGTTAAAACACAAACTCACCGACCCACAACACAATGTCAGCAAGACCTACTGGGTTCAGGTTGAAGGCGAACCCAGCGAGCAGGATCTACAACCGCTGCGAGAAGGTCTCGACCTCAAAGACGGTCTGACACGACCAGCAAAAGCGGGTGTTATCGACCAACCGCACGCTCTCTGGCCAAGAACCCCGCCTATTCGCCAACGGAAACACATCAAAGACAGCTGGGTGTCTTTGAGCATCAGCGAAGGCAGGAACCGTCAGGTCAGGCGGATGTGTGCAGCTATTGGTTACCCCGTGCTGCGATTGATCCGTTATCGTGTCGGCTCCTGGACCATAGATGGCATTGCAAACGGTCATTACACTGAATTGTGAAATTGACCTCTTTTCAACGCGCCTCAATGCGCAGCACTATTCGATCGGGTTCAAACTGCGCCAGCACCTGCGGGTCCTCCACAACCACTGCCTTAGCCGGATACACCGCATCTGCACCTTCTAACTGAATTCTTACGTTGGAATTCACCTCGATGTGTTGGTACCAACGCCTTTCCATAGCGGGGTCGATGTAAATATGGCCATTAATTACCGTATAACCAATATTTACCGAATAAGGATCTGCCGGTCGTGTTTCCAGAACCAGCACGCCACCCTCAGCAGGGAGCTTTGCTGCCGACAATTGCGCTTCCGGACCAGACAAGCTGCCACCGGGCAGCCACAATAACGGCTTGGAGCAAGCCCCCAGACCTAACAGGACAACCAACCCAAAGATACGAAACACAGAAGAGTTCATTAAGAGCACCTGCAAGCTGTTAAGTTAGTTTAACACTAAACTATATTAGTTTAGCTTTAAACCATTAGTTACAATAGCCCTATGAAAAAGAAACCTTCAGCGTCGGAGCAACCCCACAATCTGTTCACCCTGTTCAATGAGATAGGCATCATCAATCAACTCGCCAGCACGCGCTTTGAACGCGTTCTACCGGATAATCTGACCCTTTCCCAATTCAGCGTGCTGAACAATTTTGCGCGTCTTGGCGGTTCACGCACACCTGCTCAGCTGGCAGAAGCTTTTCAGGTCACAAAGGGGGCGATGACAAATACGCTGCAGAAATTGTCTGCTCGAGGCTGCATTACCATTGAAGTAGACAACAACGACCGACGCAGTAAACAGATCAACATCACTAAACACGGTCGCCAACTGCGCAACGAAGCCATTGCTAAGGCCAACGACGCACTGGGCAATCTGGTTGATCAGATCGATCAAAGTAAAATAGAACAGACGCTGGTCCATCTGCAACACATCAGAAAAGTATTAGACGCTGATCGGAATTGAAGGTTAGTGGAAGGTGAGTCCGGCGGCCGGGAAGCCAATGGGGAGGGGGGAGGGAGAGAATCTTGTCTCCCCGGCGCCTGACTATGGAGCTAGTAGAACAGGCGAGCCGTCAATGCTTCGTGAAACGTATGTGAACATTCCGTCAACGCTATAAAGAATCTATCTGCTTATCCCAAATGCTTGGATCTGGCCGACGGGTGTCGTCTGCTTTGTACTTTTCAGACTGCTTGAGTTTGAATGCGTGCATCGCACGAATCGCCTCTACATAACGGGCCATGCCAGCTTCCGCCTGCTCGCGGGAACGAAACGGCCCTTCTTCACCTTCCCGCGTTGAGAACCACCAGCTACCATTTTGATTAAAAAACCGGTTGCCCATACGAAAATGGCGAATTTTTTCATTGTCATCAGAATCACGCATCTCGCCACTGTATGCGCGCACTGGCGCAAATGGTGTGATGCACTTCACTACATCCGGGTTTTCCCCTGATGGCTTGATGAAGGACCCGTTGGGGACGCTAAATTGTAATGATACCTTCCAACACAGGCTGCACCCTACCCCCAACCTGCAACGGCTCCGAAAGGTCCAGATAAAGCCGGGACGGCCGCAACATCTCAACGCCCTGATCCACCACAACCGATGCACTGCTGACTGTGTTTGCGCTGTTGTGGCCTGCAGCTTTCAGATAGGCTGCAAAACAGGCGTTAGCGCTGCCTGTGGCGGGATCTTCGCGGGCATCGCCTGCATCAAAAAACATACGGGCGGCAAAATCAGCACTTGCTTCATAAGGCTCGCTACTGAAGGCGAAAACACCGTCAACAGCGTTATCCAACACACCACTGGCTGTCATTTCACGGAGTAGATCGAGATTAAATCGCGCTCCTTTCAAAGTACGCAGATCTTTCAGGGGTACCAACAGAAAACCGGGACCAACCACAGCAGTCGCAACGGCAAAATCTGAGTTGATATCACTTTCCGACAAACCCAGTAAAGCAGCGGCATCACCCATTGGAAGGGGGTCTTTGAATTCAACCGGAGGCGGCGTCATCCAGGCAACGCCATCCACAAACTCAACAGGCACCCTGCCGCCCGCCAGGTCCAGGGTAATGGATCTTGCGCCCGCGGTGAGCACCCAGGCGGTGCCGAGAGTTGGGTGGCCGGCAAAAGGCAGTTCTGAAGCCGGCGTAAAAATTCGCACGTCAGCATCGTCTGATGCCTCACGCAGCACAAACGTGGTTTCGGAAAAGTTCATCTCTCGTGCAATCAGCTGCATTTGAACATCACTCAGATCCGCGGCACCCAGGACTACCGCCAGCTGATTACCCGCCAGTGGCTTCTCGGCAAACACGTCAACAACAACTATGCGCAGCCGCTGAGTCACAGGCTCATCAGCTGATGGCTAGTGTTCATGTACACGCACTGGCAGATCGGTTATGCCGCGAATAAAGCTGGAGTTCAGGTACTTGGCGTCACCAACCACCTCTACAGATGAAAATCTTTTCATGATTTCCTCCCAGAGAATCATCAACTGCATTTCCGCTAGTCGATTCCCTAAACAACGGTGAATCCCATAACCAAAAGATAAATGCTGGCGCGCCTGAGGGCGATCAATCATCAATCTGTTCGGGTCGGTTATTCGCTCTTCATCTCGATTGCCGGAGGCGTACCAGATCGCCACTTTGTCCCATTTCTTGATCTGCCTGCCTCGAATTTCGACGTCTTCCATCGCAGTTCTACACATATGTGCAACCGGAGACTGCCAGCGGATTATTTCCGGCACCATGTTTGGTATCAAGCCGGGGTTGTCCCGCAACTTGTCGTACTCCTGCGGGAACAAGTTCAAAGCCTGCACACCACCGGTAATCGAATTACGCGTCGTATCATTGCCACCAACAATCAACAGCAAGACGTTGCCGAGGAATTCGTTTGGCGACATGTCTTTTGTCGATTCGCCGTGCGCGAGAAATGAAATAAGGTCTTCACCGGGTTCAGTTGCGCGCTTACGCGCTTGCCACACCTCGTTAAAGTATTCGAAGCACTTCCAGATTTCGTTAAACCCTTCTGCAGGGGTTTCAAAATAGTCCGGGTCGCCAATACGTTCTACCGTATCGGACCAATGGATCAGCAGATGACGGTCTTCCTGCGGTACATCAAACAGCGTAGCCAACATGCGTCCGGTCAGCTCCACAGACACCTCACGCACCCAGTTGAAGCTTTCACCTCTGGGCACCTCGTCAAGTATCTGTCCCGCCCGCTGACGAATCAGTTCGCCCAGCGCAGCTAGGCGCGTCGGGGTAAACATGGGTGCAACCACTTTGCGCTGTTCATCGTGAATCGGCTGATCCGCCATAATGAACATGGGCAGGTGAAACATTGCATCCGGCGGCTCGGCCATTGGTCGACCGCCCAGACGGATGCCACCGTTCATTATGTCGGAGGAAAACTGGTCGTGGTGAGTATCGACGTACTTCACGTCATCAAATTTTGTAATCGACCAGTACGGTCCAAACTGGCTGTCTTCGGTGAGGTGTACCGGATCTTCGACGCGCAGGCGGTCAAACACACCCAGTGCTTTGTTGCTCTCGAACCAGTCGCCATTGCCTGGGTTCAGTTTTTCAAGCGGCATGGAAGCTGCGTCGGCGTCTGCGGGCAGTTTCCAGCGGTCTCGAATTTCGCGATTCGATGTCACCGTTTCAAAATTAGGATGTTCGGGTTGATCAGACATTCACGCCTCGCCATTTATTTACAACGGTGCAGAACATACTAAACCCAACCAGAATTGCCTACTTTTGTTGAAAAACTCGGAGCAGATTTGTGCCAGACAGACTATACAATCAGGCGACGGCGTCCTGCCTGTCAGGGAGTTTCACGAGCAAGCTGACAAGTCCAGCCAGCAGGAAGGATACAAACCAGACTTTGAACGCCGTGCCATAAGTACCTGTCATGTCGACAATGGCACCGGTAATTAAAACCCAGAAAGTCGCCGGGGCAATAAAAAATGACAGCAGACCGTTCACCCTGGAAAACTTGGCGACGCCAAACAGGCGCGATATTAATACCGAACGCACCGGTATCATGCCGCCAAAACCCAGGCCAAACATTGCCGCCGCACAGAGCAGGCCAAAATAGGCCTCAACAAAAATGAGCAGCAGGGTCGAAGTGAGGTACGCGGCCACACCGCACATAACGGTTATTTTTGCCGCCAGCTGATCCATCATCCAACCGAAAACGATTTTACCACCAATGGCAAAACCACCGGCAACGGTGAGCAACAGCGCGCCGTCATACAACTCAAGACTGAGCTCAGTGGTCACGTAGGTTGGCAGGTGCGTTGCCATCGCTGAATAAACGCCGTTCATCAAACCAAACGTCAGCACGACGGACCAGAATGCCTTCGAGGAAAGAAACTCTTTGTAAGTGGCTATGACACCCTGTTCTACAACTGGTGCAACAGGTGCCACTTTGCCTACAGGTTGGACATCACCATCGGGCAGTTGTCCAATGTCCGACGGCTTCTGACGCACTATCCACAAAGTGACCGGGACTACCAGAAACACCAGCAAGGCGGCATAAATCTGATAACTGCTGCGCCAACCAATGGTCTGCGCCAGGTAGGCGTTGCCCAATGGTGTAATCACCCCCGCTACGCTGATACCCATTATCGCAATTCCCAACGCCATACCACGGTTACGGGTAAACCAGTTGACCATTAACTTGGTATGCACCAATGGGCCTACACCCAGCCAGGCCAGACCCTGGAAAGGAATCAACACCGCCATAAACATCCAGTATGACTCGACCTGGCCAAGCATCAGATACCCAGCTGCCATCCACAACGATGCAAGACAGATAATATTGCGTACGGGAAATTTATCGATCAGGAAGCCCATCAGCGGCGCAAAACAGCTGCCGGCAAACAGAGTAAGACTGACTGCCAAAGACAGCTCTGTGCGGCTGACATCAAAGTCAGCCATCCACGCAGGAAAAAAGACCCCTCGCGCGTGCAGGAAAAACGACGAAACCAGAAAACAGATTAGAAATGAGAAAACGACCAGGCGATAGCCGTAAAAAGAGTATTTCACTCAGGCTATCGCCATTGTCATAGATAAACCCGCCGGTTTACTTAAGCTCGTTAAGCACCGTCGACAGGGATTCTTTGGCATCACCAAACAACATACGGGTGTTTTCACCAAAGAACAGAGGGTTATCAACCCCTGAGAAACCCGACGCCATGGACCTTTTCAGCACAAACACTGTGCGAGCCTGATTCACGTTAATGATAGGCATCCCATAAATCGGGCTGTTTTCATCATCGTTTGCAGCCGGGTTAACCACGTCGTTAGCACCGATGACAACCGCCACATCGATCTTGTCAATGCGGGGGTTGATGTCATCCATTTCAACCAACTGATCGTACGGTACGCTGGCTTCTGCGAGCAGCACGTTCATGTGGCCAGGCATACGTCCCGCCACCGGATGAATGGCGTATGTAACTTCTGCGCCGTTGTCTTCGAGCATTTCACCCAACTCGCGAACAACGTGCTGAGCCTGGGCTACAGCCATACCGTAGCCGGGCACAAAGGTGACTGACTGCGCAGCCTCCAGTATCAGCGCAGCATCTTCGGCGTTGATAGGTTTAACTTCACCTTCTACCTTCGTCGCCTGCTTCACCGCTCCGAAGCCTGAAAACAGTACGTTAGACAGCGAACGGTTCATCGCTTTACACATGATATTGGTCAGGATAATACCGGCTGCGCCGACCATGGATCCTGCAACAATCAGAATGTTGTTGTGGATTGCAAAACCTGCAGCACAGGCGGCAAGGCCTGAATAGCTGTTCAGCAACGAAATCACAACGGGCATGTCTGCACCACCAATTGGCAGCACCGCCATCACACCAAACACACAGGCCAAGATGATGATCGCGTACAGATAGGGGGAAGTCGCTGATGGATCAAGGCAGAACAGAACTGAACAGGCGATCAGAGCCAGCAACAGCACACCATTGAAAATCCGTTGTGCGCCAAACACGATGGCCCGGGAAGGCATCACTTCGGAAAGCTTACCCCAGGCCAGAATACTACCCGTGAACGTCAGACCACCGATAACTACAGAGACAACGATGGTCACGTAAGTGAACACGGTATTGTCAACGTTATACAAAGCCGCCCAACCGACAAACAGACTGGCGATACCACCAGAGCCGTTAAACAGGGCAACCATCTCGGGCATGCTGGTCATTTCAATTTTCACAGCCGCCACATAGCCCACAAGTGAGCCGACAATTACTGCGCCGATGATCCAGGTGAAGGTGAGAATTTCCGCGTTAAACAGGGTCGCAACAACTGCAATCAGCATGCCCACACTGGACAGCAAGTTACCTCTAACGGCGGTGGCAGGAGAGCCAAGTTGTTTCAGTCCAAATACAAAAAGCGCTGCGGCTACGATGTAAACGACGTTGATGAGTTCAATGCTCACGCTTTACCTCCCCGCGGACCGCTGTCTTTCTTTTTGAACATGCTCAACATCCTGTTTGTGACCAGGTAGCCGCCGACAACGTTAATCGTTGCAAAAGCAACCGCCATCGCCCCTAAGACTGTGGACATCGTGCCTAGATCGTTACCCGCTGAAATCAAAGCGCCGACGATGGTAATGCCGGAAATCGCATTTGCACCTGACATCAACGGCGTGTGCAACGTCGCTGGCACCTTCGAGATCAGCTCAAAGCCCAGGAAGATGGACAGCATCAAAACCATTCCAAGTAAAACTGCTTCCATCTTTCTACGCCCCGCTATAAATGTTTTTGATGGTTTCATTCACCACCGCGCCATCGCGGGTGATGACACAAGCCTGCACAATGTCGTCCTCGGGATCGAGATTGAGGCTTTTAGCCTCTTCGTCCCAGAAATCCCCAATCAGATTGAACAGATTATTGGAGTACATCTCGCTGGCATTGCGCGCTACTTCGCTGGGCAGATTTCCCAGACCGATAACTTTGACGCCGTTAATATCAACGATTTCGTCCAGAACAGATCCTTCGACGTTACCGCCGGTTTCGACCGCCATATCAACAACTACACTGCCTGGCTTCATGGCTTCAACCATATCCCGACCCACAATCACCGGTGCTGGACGACCGAAAAGCTGTGCTGTGGTGATCACTACATCACTCTGGGCAATCACTTTCTTCTGGCCTTCCCGTTGCAACTCGATCTGCTCCGGAGTCAGCTCTTTGGCATACCCCTGATCGGTTTGCCCTACTTCACCCAGGTCAATTTCAACAAATTTTGCACCCAGTGATTGAACTTGTTCCGCAACAACCGGCCGCGTATCAAACGCTTCAACCCGAGCACCCAGACGTTTTGCTGTCGCGATGGCCTGCAGACCAGCGACCCCGGCACCGATTACAAAAACACGTGCCGGCGCAATGGTGCCTGCAGGCGTCATCATCATGGGCATGATTTTTGGACACTGCTGAGCAGCCAGAATCACCGTGACATACCCAGCCAGGTTGGCCTGGGAGGACAGTGCATCCATCTTCTGAGCTCGAGTGCTGCGCGGAATCATCTCCATGGAGATGCTAACCACACCATGACTGGCAAGTGATTCAACCAGCTCTTTCTCGTTGAAGGGATCTAAGAAGCTGATGCTGATTGCACCCTTCTTGTGGTGTTCAACCTCGGCCACTGAAGGCTTGCGAACGCGAAAGATCAGGTCGGCGTTTGCCAGCACCTGATGGTGGTCTGTACCTATCTGAACGCCGACTTCTTCATACGCAGCATCAAGAAAGCCCGCAGCGTCACCTGCACCACTTTCAAGCGTGATGGTGAAACCCAGATTAATGAGTTTCTTTGCGTTCAGCGGCACCAGCGCGACGCGCCGTTCACCGGGCCAAGTTTCCTTTGGCACACCTATATGCATGCAATCCCCCTAGAAAAGATTTTTATTCTGGCAAAGCCGCGAGATTTTACCTGTCGTGATGCTTAAAACAACTTCGATTAGGTAATTGAGTTATAAGTGATTCGCAAAGCGGCCTCGCAGAGGCTAATCCCGACGCCTGCGCTCAATAACCATGACTCGATAACGTCCGTTATCACCGACAAATGCGGACCCTGCCCAGCTGACCAGGCTCACCAGAATGGCGCCGAGCAGCGCATCAATAACCCCGACTACGTCAAAACCAGATACAAACCAGGCTGCCAGATTCAGCATGGCTGCATTGATGAACAGAATAAAAATACCCAGAGTGATCAAAGTGACCGGCAGAGTCAGGAAAAATACCAGAGGCCTGATAAACGCGTTAACCAGCCCTAGCGAAATGGCAGCCCACACCAGAGCTGCCGTTGTGTCAGCAGTTATCCCGGAAATAAGCTCTGTGGCTAACCACAGACCCGCAATATTCATCAGTACCCGTAAGATAAAACCATACATCGACTTTTCCACTATCAAAACTGCCCCAAGTATAACCGTCTACGCCGGCACCCGGGTGAAGTTGTGAACCAGCGCTCATTTCCCTGTCAGGGTTATGGGAAAGTGCGATCCAGGACCGTTGTAGAAATTTCTGGAAAGTTAAGCTCTCTAGTGCCAAAAGCCGAAAAAATCTTAAACACCTGTTACAGATGGACTTGAGACACCATGGATCTCCGTAAAAAGGACAAAGAGAAAAAACAGAGCATTCCCAGCCTTGTTCGCACGGCACGATTTGTGGAAACCAAGGAAGGTTGGTATTTCCGCACCCGCGAAGAAATAATGCTCGGCCCATACGCCGACAAGTTCGATGCGGAGCTGTCTGCGTCACTTCTGGTTGCCCGACTTGCGCAGTTGGAAGAAGGCAAAGATCCAGCAGCCCTGATTCAGGCTTTTGAACTGGACCCCTCAAACTGCACGTTAAAAAACGCTGGCCGGCAACAACCCGTGGATCTAAAAGCCATACGTCGGCGACATCAGATTGAAACCGCAGTGCCGACGTTTAAAAAGGCATGGGAGGCAATCTCGCGCCTGAAAAGCGAATCAAAACTCTAAACTCAGAGGCGTTCGCATTTAGCCACGACTGCGATTAAGCTGCGGCAATGAACTACCTCGTCAGAATCCTGCTCCTTCTCGCGCTGTTGGCACCGGCATCAACCATCTATGCGGTGGGTCCTGGTGACACCGCGCCTCCGTTTACCGGTATAAATCTCGTTGACGGCGAAACCGTTGACTTTCCCGCGCTGTTACAAGGCAAGCCAGCCGTTGTGGTGTTCTGGGCCACCTGGTGCCCCTACTGCAAGGCATTTATGCCCTACGCTAAGGATATCCAGGCGGACTACGCAGACACCGGCGTGCAGATTGTGACGCTGAACTCAAAAGAACGCGGGCGTGGGGATCCAAAGGCATACGTGGATTCACTGGATTTTCCGATGTTCGCCATTGCCGAAGCTGATGCAATAGGCGAAGCGTACAGCATTAACTTCATCCCTGGATTACTTGTGGTCGATGGCGAGGGGCGAGTTGTCTATCGCCGCCGTTCAACAAACCTGCCTGCTGGAAGAACTGTTTCAGCACAGTGGGCAGACGAAGTGAGACAGGTGCTGGATAAACTGGTGCGTTAAGCGCCTGCTTTTTGCCCTTCTCACTACCTTTCTTTCGACCTTTTCCTTGCAACCCTGGCGCCCGCTTCCCACAATCTGGGACTCAGTTCGATTTGTGGGATAGGGGATGAGTAATCGAGCGGCTGCAATAGCAGTCATGGTCGCCTTTGTTGTTGGTATTCTGGGCAGCCTGGCGATCCGGCCAACCGGAAAAAATCAGCACCAGACTGTCACGGCAACTGGCACTGACGATCTTGTTCGCATCAATTGGCGATTACCGGTCGCTTTTCAAACCACGATGCCCGTGCTCGGCGATAACCCCATCTACCTTGCCGATATGCTGCGCCGCTCATCCAATGGCGCAGTGAACCTGCAGATATTCGAACCAGGCGAGATAGTGCCGGCATTTTCTATTACCGATGCGGTCCGCGATCGCAAGGTTGAGGCCGGTTACACCTGGATGGGTTACGACCAGGGCAAAATTCCCGCCTCCCCACTGTTTGGCGCAGTACCTTTTGGCATGGAACCCTGGGAGTACAGCGCCTGGTGGTTCGAAGCCGGTGGCCGCGAGCTGGCGGAAAACCTCTACGCCGATCACAATATTCACCCAATTTATTGTGGCATGACCGGTCCGGAAACCGCCGGCTGGTTCCGCAACCAGATCACCAGCTTAAGCGATGTGGAAGGTCTGAAAATTCGCTTCGCCGGACTCGGCGGTAAAGTGCTGGAGCGGCTGGGCGCCAGCGTCACCATGTTGCCTGGAGGCGAGATTTTCCAGGCCCTGGAAAAAGGTGCTATCGATGCATCCGAGTTTGCGTTACCCATTGTCGACCAGAGCCTGGGATTTAATCGTGTAGCAAAGTTCAACTACTATCCGGGCTGGCACCAACCCTTTACAGCCTCACACCTGATTATCAACCTTGAAGCCTGGAGTGAAATTTCAGAACAGGATCAAGCGTTGATAGAACTCGGCTGCACCGCTGGCGTGATCCGTAATCTTTCAAACTCCGAAGCCAAGCAGGGCGCCATTATCGCCGGCTTTCCCGATATCGGGGTCAGCGCGGAGATACTTCCTGAAGAGCTGTTGCGGGAACTGCAGATTGTAGCGGGTGAGGTTATTGCCGAAGAGGCTGCAGCCGATGCGGACTTTGCCGAGATCCTTGCGAGTCAGATGGCTTTCCGCAAGAACTACAGCCATTGGAAGTCCAGAGCTTACCTGCCGCGGAATTTCTAAATGTCAGCATTTGACTACCTACCGCAGACACGAGTTTCTCGCGCCATTGATCCGCTCATCAAGGGCATGGGCAGATGGGTCTCGCTGATCTGGGTGTTGCTTCTCGTCGTTATCGTATTAAACGTGCTGATGCGTTACGCCTTCAGTGAAGGCCGCATCGAGCTGGAAGAACTCCAATGGCACCTGTACAGCATAGGATTTCTGTTAGGTCTGAGCTACGCTTATCAAGCGGACAGCCACATACGCGTAGATGTCGTACATGAAAGATTCGGTCCACAGATTCAGGCCTGGATCGAACTCTACGGCATTGTTTTATTTCTGCTGCCATTGATCGCCATGATTCTGATCTTCAGCGTGCCTTTTGTTATCTCATCCTACACGCTAAACGAAGTATCCCAGTCTCCCGGCGGATTGCCATTCCGGTGGGTGATCAAAGCCTGCCTACCGCTGGGCTTCGGTTTTTTATTACTGGCGGTAATTTCTCGCCTTTCCAGGGTGTGGGCTTTCTTGTTTTTCAATAAAGCGACTAAGGAACCGATCAATGGCCGCTAATGAAATTCTAGCGATCGCCATGTTCTTCAGTTTCATCGCCCTGGTGTTCACCGGCTTTCCTGTAGCCTGGATACTGGGAGGGCTGGCGGTCTTATTCAGTGCGCTGGCAGTGGTCCTGGAGGCGGACTTCAATCTGGCGATCGGCATGGACTGGGCATACACCTCCCTCACCGTGGAACGCATCTGGGCAGTGATGGAAAACTGGGTCATGGTGGCATTGCCCATGTTTATTTTTATGGGCCTGCTGCTGGATCGTTCGGGCATTGCCAACCAGCTGATGACCAGTTTTGCTCGACTGTTTGGCAGTATTCGCGGCGGGCTTGCCATCACGGTAACGCTGATCGGCTTACTGCTCGCTGCGACCACCGGCATCATCGGTGCCTCGGTGGTATTGCTTGCTCTGCTGGGTCTACCCGCCATGTTGAATGCCGGCTACGACAAATCGCTGGCATCAGGCACTGTATGCGCGGTGGGTACACTTGGCATTCTGATCCCGCCCAGCATCATGCTGGTATTAATGGCAGATCGTATGTCGATGAGCGTCGGCGATCTTTTCCTCGGCGCAGTTTTTCCAGGCGTGCTGCTGGCCGGCTTGTACATTGTTTATCTTCTGGTTGTCGGCTGGTTAAAGCCGAACCTGGCACCCGCGGCTGATGTACAGCCCTTCGACATGCAGGCTGTCTGGGATCTGATCAAAGCCATTATCCCACCGGCATTTCTTATCCTCGCAGTGCTCGGCAGTATATTTTTTGGTTTGGCGACACCAACTGAGGCTGCCGGCGTCGGCGCCGCAGGAGCATTGCTGCTGGCCCTTGTGAATCGACAGATGAACCGCGCTGTGATGGCGGATGTTCTACAGGAAACCACCCGCACAACGGCATTTATTTTTGCGGTGTTGCTCGGTGCCACGGCATTTTCTCTGGTGTTGCGTGGACTTGGCGGCGATGAACTTATAGAAGGTGCACTTCTGTCTCTGCCCTTCGAACCTACCGGCATCATCATCTGCATTCTACTGGCCACATTTATTCTGGGGTTCTTTCTCGACTGGATTGAGTTGACATTAATTGTCCTGCCGTTGGTATCACCGGTAGTACTCAACCTCGGTTTTGATCCGGTCTGGTTCACCATTCTATTTGCCGTCTGTCTGCAAACAAGCTTCCTCACACCCCCGGTTGGGTTTGCAATTTTTTATCTGAAAGGCGTCGCACCAGAAGGCATAGATGTAGTCACAATCTACAAAGGCGTGGTGCCTTTCATCGGTCTGCAGGTACTTGGCATGTTGATCATCTTTAACTGGGACGGTCTGGTTACCTGGCTACCGGGACAAGCCTACGGGTAGAATAGCCTTTTTCTCTGGCGGGTATTGATGAACAACTATCTGGTTACCGCAAAAAACTACAGCGAAGACAGTGAAAATCGCATTCACAGCGATGAAATAGCACAGAAATTCGGCTTTCGCGGCGCTCTGGTTCCCGGCGTTGCCGTTTATGGCTACATGACCCATCCGTTGGTAGAGGCGTTTGGCGCCGACTGGCTGGCTCGGGCCAATGTCCAGCTTAGGCTATTGAAACCGACCTACGATGGCGAACAGATGACCATCACCTATAACAGGCAGGAAGACCAAATAGAGGTCGTCAGCCATGATCCAGAAGGACAACTCACCGCAGTAGTGCTGAGTCAGTCCGATATAGCAACCAGTGACAAACCAGTACCGATGCATGAACTGGCGCTGCTGGATGGTCCGATTAAAAATCCTGAGCGCGTTGCGATTGGTTGGGAGACTGTCAATGAAGCCGAGGTTTTTTCTCCCTGGCAATTTCAGCTGAGCACCGAGGAAAACGCTCGATATACGCGCGAAGTTGCTGACACCTTGGACATATACCAAGCCGGCTATGTTCACCCGCACTTGTTATTGTCTCTGGCCAATACGGCGCTTATGAACGAGTACGTTATGCCAACCTGGATACATGCCAGCTCGAACATCGTTCATCACCATGCACTCAAGACTGACGATACAATTACCATTCGCAGCGTCACAACGGACAAGTGGCAGAAAAAAGGCCACGAATTCATCAAGCTCTGGGTCACTTACTGGCGCGGCGATGAACTCACCACCGAAATTGACCACACCGCTATTTTCAAAGTTGCCACATGATACGACTGGCGGTACTTGCCTCACACGAGGGCACCACCCTGCAGGCAGTTATTGATGCAATAGCAGCGCGCGAGATTGATGCGCAGATTGTTCTGGTAAGCAGCAACAACAGTGGTTCAGGCGCCTTGAGGCGAGCTAACGCTGCACAGATACCAACCTGTCATATCAGCAGTAAAACGCACGGCAGCGATGCTCAAGCGGATAAGGCGCTCCTGGACGAACTACAGCGTCATCAGGTTGACTGGCTCCTGCTGCTCGGATACATGAAAAAACTCGGCGATCAGACGCTACAGATGTACAGCGGTCGTATCATCAACACACACCCGGCTCGGTTACCTAAGTTTGGCGGCAAGGGGTTCTACGGTCGCGCTGTTCATGAAGCTGTGATTGCGGCTCAGGAAAACTACAGCGGCGCCACTATCCATCTGGTTGAAAAAGACTACGACTCTGGGCCTATACTGGCTCAGAGTCGCGTCGTAGTAGAAAAAAACGGATGACGCTGAGAGCTTGGAAAGTAAGGTCAAACTGTCTGAACAAAAACTGCTGGTGACCACTTTGCACCGGCTGGCTGAAGGCGGCCTGCCGGAACAACAGCAACTCAACTGAGCGGTTTATCTCAGGGAAGAATGACCGCGTCGATGACATGGATGACGCCGTTGCTTGCCATAACGTCTGTCTGAACGACATTCACACCACCAACGGAAACACCATCAACCGTTGAGATGGGCAGCACTTTGCCCGCAACGGTGGTGACTTCTGTCAAGCCAACCACATCAGCCGCGAGAGCCTTGCCGGACACTACATGCAGGGTCAGAATGCCTGCCAGTTGCTCGGGATCGGCAAGCAATGCGTCTAACGTGCCCGCGGGCAGTGCTGCAAACGCCTCATTTGTCGGGGCAAATACAGTAAAGGGACCTTCGCTGGACAGCGTTTCTACCAGTCCGGCGGCTTGCACGGCAGCTACCAGCGTGCTGAACGTATCAACACTTGCAGCAACGTCCACAACAGTGCCTGCTTGCGCTTCTTCATGATGAGCAGCCTGCACAGGGGCAACGGCCAGGGTCACCGCTAAAACAAGAAAACCTAACACGTATGAAAATTTCATCTAAATAAGACTCCAGAAAATTGAGTGATGCCTAAATGGCGCCTCTACAATGGTTCCTGGCTTGTGAAGCTCTTGTCGCCCTTTTGTGAAGCTCTCGTCAATTGTCCGACGAACCTACCTTGCGTCTAATCTAATTTGTTTGCAGAACGGCCAGTACCTGCCGATGCAGGGCGGGATTCGCAGTCGCCACTACAAAGCCACCCATACTTGGGTTGCCGCCGTCATAAGTCGTGACAACACCACCAGCGCCGGTGACGATAGGTATCAGGGCTTGAATGTCATATGCATTCAGGGAGGCATCCGTACCGATATGCACACTGCCCATTGCAACGGCACCATAGAGGTAACAATCACCTCCCAGACGATAGGCTTGTACAGCCGATTTCAAGCGTTCAAAGCACGTTAGATCTTCTGCAGAGAACCAGTCATACCCAGTGGTGGCAAGGCGCGCAGAGGATATGTCCTCACAGGTTGACGTATGCAGTACACGTTTGTCCTGTCCGCGTATCAGTTGGGTTACCTCGCCATCACCAAGGAAAAGTTCATCCGTATAAGGTTGGTACATCGCGCCAACGATCGGCGTTTCGCCATCAAACAGCGCAAGCAACACACCCCAGTGCAACATTCCCGCCATGAAGGCGCGCGTGCCATCAATGGGATCAATTACCCAGGTTAGGCCGTTACCCGGCTTGTGACCGTATTCCTCGCCGTAGATGCCATGATTCGGGAAAGTGCGCTCTATGGCGTCGCGAATGGTACGTTCTGCGGTTCGATCCGCCTCGGTCACCGGATCAAAATGTCCGTCTGTGCGCTTGTTTTCAACTTCCGTGTTAACTCGAAAGAAGGGTAATGTTTGTGCGCCAGCAATACGGGCCGTGTTGCCCGCAAATTCAAGAAATTGAGCTTTCTGTGTCTGGTTTACACTGACTTTGCTTGAGTACCCAAAGGGATTTTCCGGCTTGTCCAAAATTGGTTCCCGCATAAGCTTTGCCTATCAATGTACGCGATGTGTGATCGCTCAACCAGAGGGCCGGCGGAAGAAAACTTTGTTGGCGAAACATTTTCAGGCTGCAGGAATCCACGCGCCATGAAATCCCGCAGGTACCCTTCGATCGAGCGCAACAGTCGCCAGCGGCGCTTTGGAGATATCCGCAGCGTCGAGAATGCGTATTTCAGTAGTATTCGACGCTTGTCGAAACACACACACGAGAATGTAGCCGTCGTTCTCGCTGGAACTTTGAGACCCCGCTTTGGGTACAAAAATTGGCTCACTATT
Organism: Gammaproteobacteria bacterium; assembly: GCA_048571035.1. Taxonomy (GTDB): domain Bacteria; phylum Pseudomonadota; class Gammaproteobacteria; order Pseudomonadales; family Azotimanducaceae; genus UBA4421. The sequence goes on along the minus strand of CP121329.1, from coordinate 3,612,439 downwards.
CTGATCTCCGGCCGCAATCTGATGTACCCGACGGCTGTCAGCCACCAGGTCGTAACAAACAACACCACGCATCTCTTGATCAGTCGGTTGCACAACCGCATAAACATAGCGATTAGAGTAGCCAACAAAAGATTCGTTAATCCGAGGCAATTCAATGTTCATGTCGTCCAGCTGACACTCGAGTACATTGCCCCGGACAAGATCGATGGTAAATCGCCACAGCACACCCAGGGGATTGGGTAGAAAGCCTTTATTTTGCATATCGCGCTTGAAATACCAGGGATAACGCACCACATCTAACTCGATAACGTCCTGTGAGCGTTCCGATGCATTAACAACATGCTGAATAAAACAAGGCTCGATCTCAAACCACTTCATCGTAGAGCCATCACGAGCTAAAACGCATAAACGCGATTTACGCTGGTCATCCCAACAAATGGGGATCCGATAACCTTCGTTAAGCATCGAAAAGTCGTAACCCACGTTCAGGTCCATCAGAATGCTGTGACGCGCTGTAATGGCCATGTCGTGCATCATGGAGGGTTTTGCCAGATCCACTTCCAGCGCAACGGTCTGTTTGCCATCACGCTTCAACACGCCATAAGTGAGAAAAGGTGTAGCCCAATCAGCACGAAAACACATCAACTCACCGGTTTTCGCATCAATTTTGGGATGCGCGGTTACGCCGGCGTTTAAAGCAGGATGAGAGTCACTTTGGCCAAGGGTTTCCAGCAACGTATTCACGCGTACCGGAGGTCCACCTTCAGCCAATGCCAACACCTCCCCAGCATGCTCAATGACGTTTACATTGGGGTTAGAGTTCACTTGCGCGGTAACGGCTTCACCGTTGAAGGCGGCATAATTCTGGGTTTGTACCCAGCGGTTTCGATATTGGGTGACTTCTCCACCAGCAAAACTGACGCCATGCAACATAGCTGCTTCAGGCCACCAGTCGAGCACATCTGTTCCTGTAAATTTGCCTGCAAACGGGTTTGGGCCATTACGAATCAGTGTGCCGTTAAGGTCCAAAGGTACCTGTCCGGCGACTTCGAAGACAGCAGACTCGTGTTCATCCGCTACGGGCGCCAATGCACCCGTATTCAAATCCGGCATGGTCACTATCGTCGCTTCAATTCTTCAAGGCGCGCCTGAAATGCTTCTACCTCGGCACTGTTAAGCTCGTTCAGGGGTGACGACAAAAAGGTATCGTGGAACACACCTTCCGCATCTTTAAGCAACACCCTTCCGCCTTCGGTGAGTTGAGCTAAGCTCTGCCGTGCATCGCGCTTATTGCTGACCGTCTTAACGTAGCCGAGTTTTTCCATCGGCTTCAATGCCCGGGTAACCGCCGAAGGGGTAAGACCTACAGCATGAGCCAGATCAACCCTTGAGGCTCCGGCGGCGTTACCCAATGCTAACGTCCGCAGCAGCCGGAATTCGCTAAAGCTGATACCACGCGTGTACGATAAAGCGCTATCTAAACGTCGCTCAACCACACCAGCAGCATCGAGGAACTCTAAGACCAGGTTTTCTGTAATTTTTTGTTGCTTACTTTTCATTCGTGCATATTACGTGATTACTCACGTATATTGCAAGCTATTTCAGTGCCGAAACGGAACAGTTGGAACATGACCTCCACTGCAACAACCTTAAAACAACGGTGACTGGCTCATCGCATTTTCAGCATGGATCTGGAGTGCACATATAATCACCACTGCTAATGCCACACACCAGCAAAAGCCCTTAACTTATTTTAAGCCTTCAATCGGCGCTGCGTTTTTTTTGCCGAGCCCATCGTGCTTGGTAACATGTTCGCCGCTTTAAATTCAATTCCGTATGCTGGCTTGTTATCCAGCGTCCTCACATATGGATTGATGGGTGTTCCCCTGAACAAAATCGCAGCCAGCAGCGCTATCATATTCTTTCCTTTGAAGCTCTCTTCGCCTCACCTGCTGGCTTTTACTCTTGGTTGAGCGGTTGTCGACCATTGCCTGGTTAGCGCAGGGCTGATTTTTGTCAGCATTTTAAGTTTGCGGCTAAAACAAACACGCTAGTTGTTTGCACTCAATTACTAAGGCGAGGCATACTTCGCACAACCACATAGGTTGATTGTTCTGACCTCTGAACGACCAACCACTATGTGGCACTCTAAACTGCATAAAAGAAGGGTTTTACATGGCTGGCAAGTTCGAAATCTACAAGGATAAGAAAGGTGAATTTCGCTATCGTCTGAAAGCAGGTAATGGCGAAATTATCCTCACTGGCGAAGGATACAAAACTAAGGCAGGCGTAAAGAACGGTATTGCAAGCATTCAAAAAAATGCTGCCGTCGCTGACCGTTTCGATACGCAAACGTCTAAAAACGGCAAACACCGTTTTCTATTGAAAGCTGGCAACAGCCAGATCATTGGACAATCGCAACTTTACGAAACACCAGCTGCCTGCAAAAACGGCGCAAAAAGCGTTGCCAAGAACGCACCGACCGCAAAAATCGAAGACACAACAAGCTAACGCTTACAGCTCTTCGAATATTCGATAAAGGGTGCATCTGCACCCTTTTTTGTAAGAGCGCTAAAAAGGGCGAGCGCATACATCAAGTCGCGGCACTCTCCCGGAAAAAACAATTATCACTTTCGACTCGCCTGAACTGTTTAGCGGCAAGCCGATACCGTAAGCTTTAATTAACTCAAGAAAGGAAAAATTATGTCCAGCAATGTCATTCCCAGCTCTATGCAACGATCGTACGACAACTTCCATTTCGCTCCTGCCAGAAATCACAATGGGATACTCTATTTTTCAGGACAGATTGGATCAGGCGAAACAGCCGAAGCCGAGTTTCGTAATGCATGGGAGCTGGTAGGAACCATATTGAGTGAAGCAGGCTTGGACTATGAGCACATCATAGAATTCACAAGCTACCATGTGGGACTGCAATCCCACATCGGCGAATTCATGAAAGTGAAAGATGAATTCGTTAAGGAGCCTTATCCCGCATGGACCGCAATCGGGATCACCGAACTCGCTGTTCCAGGCGCACGAGTGGAGATTCGAGTTGTGGCTGCGGAGTGATTTATCGCTTCATGCCTTCTCGATATTGCGCGAATACTTTTTTCTCAGCTACTAGCTACTGAACTGGGTCTGGGAAGAATTTACGCACGAGCAACGGGAGCAAGAGGAGGTCTGAAATTAACGCCATTAGTAGCGTTACGAGAATTACGATAGCAAAGTCGTTGAATGGTTGCATTTCGGCAAGAAGCAAAACAGAAAACCCCACAGATATAGCAATAGTCGTAGCGAAGATTGGAGCTGCGAGCTCCCGTATAGTCCGGGCTACAGACGTCGATGGGTCGTAGCCAGCCTTTACTAACCTCTTGACTCGAGCAAGCAAGTGCGTCGAATCATCAAGTATTATTCCGAACGCTACCGCAGCAACGATGGAACTACCCATGTCTATATCAATCTTTAAGATCCCCATCACACCAATGCCAGCTAGAACAGGTAATACATTTACAAAGATTCCAGCTAATGCCATTAGAAATGAGCCGAATAGAATCCAAAGAATGAAGAAGATTACTATGCCACCGATAGCTAGCCCCCTAAAGGTATCGGAGCCTAGCCTATGTCCTGTCTCGAAGAACGAACCAACTCGACCAACCAAATATCCTTCTAACATTGAATTTTCGAAAAAATCGTCAATAACCCCCTTCAATGCAAAGTATTCTTTCGATCCTTCAAATGGAATTTGCAACATCATCAAAACGAACTCTTTTTCTTGATCAAAATACATTTCAATGTCTGCTGGATCGAACAAAAGTAGAAGCTGCGAAAATTCTTCTTTAGATGTGGGGAAAGGTAGGAACTCGCCTTCTTCATCAAGAGACAAAGCTTTGCTCAGCGATGCCATTTGTTTGTAAAACCAAGATACACGTATTCGGCCAAGTGGTAGATTTTCTAGTTGGTTTGCTAAGACATTCAATTCTATCCAAACCGCTGGATCATGCACATCATCGACGGCGATCATCAAAGGTAGGTTCATCCGGCCAAATTTCTCGCCGGTCTTCAAGAAATCAGCTCGGACCGGGTTGGAGTCCGGCAGGTACTGCGTCGGACCATAGTTAAACTCGATTCGGGACAACCCGAAAACAGCAACCACTAGAAGTAAAATTAGTACACTATAGCCAATGACTGGGTTCCCGAGGATTTTATAGCTGAGTGTTATTGAATAAACGAACCTCGCTCGACTAACACTTTCCAGCAGTGGCAAAGCAATCAGAAATACACCTGCTGTAGCTGCAGCTATCCCCACCACTCCCATCATGGCCAGTAATTGAATATCTTTCGCAGGTGTGAAGCCCGTGAACGCAAACCCTATCGCTGTAGTCAGACCAGCTAGAAGAAATGCCGAGCTAGAAGTACTTACCGAATCCCCAATTTCCGAGCTCCGCGCAATATATCCATGGGCATGTATTACGAACGCTGCAGATAATGGGACGAGAAGAAATACCACCAAAGATGTAGCCGGTGTCAGTTCAGCGCCGAGCCAGCCCATTACGCCATAGGTTATGCCAAGTACAAAAACGCACAACAAGAATGTAGCTAAAATTGTATAGACGGAGCGGGTCAGCAAATAAATTACAAGCAAGAGAAGAAGAAGCGTCACTAAAACATATATGCTATCCCGCTCTACTACTCGAGAAACTTCAGCACTCATGATCGGCTCGCCCGTGACTACTATGCTTCCACCCAAGCCTTCTGCTTTGGCGCTGTAGGAAGTAACCAAGGCCTCCAATTCGCGTGAAAAAATAATCGGATCGACCCCCGACTTTGCGAGCAAGATGAGTGCCGCATCGAACTTATCGTTAATCAGCAGAGATTCGAAGGGAGGGTATCCAAATGCAGCGTGGCAACGAGCTTGAGGTGAATCAAACTCAACGTCAGAAAATCTTTCTAGGTCGAACTGGTCAGCAGTTGCTGTTACATATTTCGCTTCAGGAGATGCTATCGAAAGGATTTTTTCAATTAAACCAGATTCTCTCAAATCGCGCTCGAGTTGCTGAAACAACGCCCAGCCAGGAGCCTTACACACTAGCCCTTGCGCAACTAAAATTGCTCCTTGATCATTTGGAAATCTTGATAAGTACTCAGCATATCGATCGTGAGATAAGCCTTCCGCCGGCAGCATAGCAGCAGATGCATCCGTTGTTATCTTGAGATCCTTTACACCGACTACTGCTGCAACAAAGAGACATAACGCAGCTAGCAGCTTGATTAGTTTCAACACGAGATCACGGTAGTTTAGGCAGCAACATACCTATTTTTCAGCTATCACTAGGTCACTATAATCTCTATAACAAGACCGTAGCTCACTAACGGTAAATCCAGCATCTTCAACAACACGACCCAATTCTTGGGTAGAGTGAGTCCACATCAGACCATCTTTTTGATCAAGTCTTGCTCTTCGATTTTGCCGAATCGCCTCACGATTTTCCCAAAACGATTTCAGTACCTGACCGACGCCGTGCGTTTTGTATAAATGCTTTACTATGTACCATGTCCAATCAACAACGCGTTGCTCCCTTCCAAAGTCGATTAGGAATAGATGCCCCCCGGGTTTCAGCCAATTATGAATCATTCTCAATACCTGCAACTGGGGTGGTGCGGTATTGAGCGCATTTACACAAACTACTAGATCGAAGGATTGAGCCTCAAATTGCGCTCGCTGAATTTGCTCCTCAACTATCTTAAAGTCGCGCAAGCCCACCTGCTCATACTTGTGCCTAGCATATGCATTCATTTTTCCATCCATATCCAGGTGAGTGTAAGAAGCACCTGGAAAATAGTCAGCTAAGGCAAGAGTAAAATTCCCTGTACCAGCACCTAAATCACAGATGCTAGCTCGTGAATCCAACTGGAACGATGGAAGTGCTTCGATAAGAAGATCGATGATCTCTTGGTAAGCCGGTGTAATTGCACACATCCGATCAAACTGAGGTGCGTATTTATTATAATCAAGGCGTCTACCACCTTTTTCGTCAGCATAAAAGCTGGCCTCGAAACTTCGAGATCTTTCCATCCGACAAGCTCAATCCTAGTAAGGCCTGATGTTAACAGTCGAAGATTCTCAATAACAAGTAACAGGTCAATTGATCTCGTGAGAGCAGACTAAGGCATCGTTACTTTGTTCTCCGAGCAACTCGACGCGGCTTTTGTCGAAACCGCATTAACAACTTAGTGATAGGTCCCATAGAGCGATAGAACGCGAGCCGCAACCTATCCATGCTCGTAGGTTCAAGGATTCCATTTTGGATCATGTGGTCTGAAACAACGCGCCAAGCGATGTTCCAGTAAATTGGACCAACATTTTGACCAAGTAGCGTCGGTAAAGCGTCCACAATCAAAACATGCTGCTCCATTTTCCATAGTTTTTCACCATGGCTTAAACCCGTTTCACGGAACCCAAGTTTGCGATAGAAATCAATCATAGATGGCCAACTCCCGATGACGAAGTACGGTTTTTCTTGCCTACAAGTCGCAGCGATAAACTGGAATAAACCTATAAGCAAATCACTATGCCGGAAGTCTGGGTGATTGGCCGCTCGTGAAACTTCGATTATCTGATCCCTTCTCGGAAGAGATGCAGGCCAATCGATGAACGACTCATGTTCCAACGGCTCGTCTAGCGAGTTAAACCGGATCCTGGCCGTAGTAACAATCTCTCCCTGATAAGAACCAACCAGTATTCTCGACTGCGCGTCATGGATATCGCCCATATCCTCGTCAGAAACATCAGAAGCGGCAAAATTATCGTCTGCGAGATGAGCTAATCTTCTTAGCTTTAGTACAGCTTTGTAATCTTCCTCGGTCTTGATGAAGTAAAAATTGACAGCGCGGAGAACGGAGGTTGGTACCAAACCAAATTGTCGTAGTTCCTCCAAAGACGACACGTTCGAAAACTGGATCAAATATTGAGCTATGGTTCGCTTCATCTGTTCGGTCGCAGCAACAAATTCGACCCCAACAGCAAGCATGTCTTTGCCCGACCGAGTTGTGAAACTAACCCTAACCACTTTTGCCATACACACGAAATCACCGATCATCGGAAAGTTTACTGTGAGCCTGATTCTCATGCCTGGCAGAAGGTACTTGTTACGTAACGAGCAAATCAAAAGCATCCCGTCAGCAGAGACATCCCTGACTTGAAAATGCGTAATTTCATGAAGCACGAAAGGGCTGGTAGCAACGCAAGTAGGGAAATAGTAGTCGCTACAAATCCAACGTGGCGAGGTTCTTCTTTCTTCAGTTGTTGTCCTCTCAACCCGCCTCGACAGCCGCACACCCATCAAACGAATGAGGTCGTTGTGTTGGATGAGATCAACAACCAATCCTTCGAAGTACATCCGCTGTCCAGCAACAATTATTTCTAAGTCGATCTTATCGCCCTTGATCAAGCCATCAAATTCTGGCGGGCATACAAGCTCAACTCCTAGCGGACTCATTTTCCAAAGCTTTAAGACGGTGAATTTTTGCGGATCTAGATCACGACGCCTGACCCTAGCAATTACTCGATGGTCTTCACGTATATCGGCTGGATAAATGATTTCGTGAATTTCAGAAAAATCCAAATCGTATTTCGATCGATTCTGTTCAAAATTCGTATCAGAGGTCATGAATTCGTCGCGTGGGTTGATTGATTTTTTACGACAGTGATGAGGCGCTCATAGAGTTCTTCTGTCGGCTTCATTCGGTAAATCCTGTCGACTTCCGGGAAATCTCGGACTTCTAAACCTAACTTCTTAAGATCAAGAATCTCAAAATTAAGCCTCATTTCCTTTGCGTAATACGCTGTATTTTCACAGAGTAGGAGGTCCCCTGGTTCAAGGACCTCGGCGATAGTCGGACTTTTTGTTAAATCATCTATCCTACTCAATAAGTTTACCGGCGATCCAAGTGCCGTGATCTCAACTGAAGAATCTAGGCCTCCAAAATTGCCAACAAGCGCCTCTCCAGTAGATATCAATATGTATCTGCGAATCTCAACAGCGCCCAAAGTGCGGTTTATCGAGTCATTTATTCGAGAAACTTCAATACCAGACAAAAGTGCTCTAGCGACGTTGTTTTCTATTTTGTCATCATCAAAATAAGCAAAAATTAGATCGCCAACTTTCCTTGGAATCCCTTCTAATGACTCAATAGCCTCTGAACAGGCGGTGACTTCCGGCAATACGCTTTCGCTTACAAAACTATCGATATCTTTCGATCCTTGAGTAAAACCCCGAATGTCCGTAAACAAACAGGAAACAGTTTTCTTCTTAGCCTTTAACGCTTCTATTGAGGCTTCAACAACAGATAGTCTGTCCCTCTCCATGAGTCCAGATAAGCGGGTTGCTATTACTTTGGGAATAAAAGATTTTACTCTTTCGGTGTATTCTGCATTCATATCGATCATTTGCTTCTGTGTCGCTGCATTCTCCTGATTAACCAAGAAGAGTCTCGTTTCCGTAAGTGCTGTCGCGCGAACTATCAGCGATACCGTAAGACTAGCAATTGTTCCACTCATCAAATTCGCAAAACCGACTCCACCATCTAACAAGACCGGTGCGGAAACCAAGATCACCAAGCCTCCCCAAAGTAAGCTTTGTAATGGGTTTAATCGCAACATCAAATTGCCAACCAGTACGAATAGGAAAAAGAAAAACCACGCTTCTTTACCGTACCAAATCGCAACCCAAGCCTGCGCATGGCAAATTGCAAATATTCCGACGAAGGCTGGTAGTTTGTAGCCACGAATCTTTACGAAATCTGTAAAGTAAAATAGACCTGCTAGCAAGAGAACTGTCGAAATGGCCAATCGCATCTCAAACCAAAACTGAATGGGTTCTAAACCCATCGCCACATCAAACAAATAGTGATTAACCATCCAGCCAACAGCGCATGCAGGGAGGGTAAACCGACTGAGCCGTATAAATGCTTCTTTTTGCTGTCGGTCCCATTCCTCTCGCCATGGCGAAGACTCAATCAGGAGATCCGGTACAAAAAAAGCAATAATATTTTCAAGCCATTTCATCTAAAGCCCTACGAAAAGATCCTGCGTCTTGACTAACAAATTCCCACGAAGACATTTTCACGTGTCTTACAACTTCTTCAGCCTGCACGTCTAAATAGTAATCCGCATTCCACTATTCTGCTTGTAAGAAACCGAGACCTCGGACAACTAATTTACGACCTAACACGCGCCGCGATCTCGGAGGAATGGGAACCATAACATCGGTTACTAAGAAAGACTGAAGGATTGAGTGAATGCTCGAATAATTCCGCAGGGCAAATCACAAAAGTAAGAACCACTTAACATCTGGTTAAGCACCAATAAATTACCCTAGACCAGCAAGGAATTATAAGGAGTCTCCTTTTTGGAAGTATGGTCCATAGATTGGCTTTCGGGTCACTGCTATCATCCTAGCGGTCTAACCGCTTATGTAGACTCGAAACCAACAGACTCTAATGCTTTGCGTTGCATGGGCCCTTTCGGCGCAAAAAACAGCACCGTCCATGAAATCCTTCACCATGTCGAGATGTTATCTCAGCAGATCGAATTAGAAAAAGCTGAATTCGGCTCTTACATAATATGGGGTGCTTACAGAGAACAGAGCGACTTCATTCCATACAACTTTCCTCTACTTGGCTCGTCGAGCGGGTTCATTCCCAGCCTTTCCCTTCGAAGCATGGCGGAAGGAAGCAATTGGCATAAACAGTGGACTCGATTTGATTGTGGGGCTCTACACCAATCGGGTTTAACGTTCTACGACTCCGGCAGTATCAACCCACCTAAGGATATTACGGTTACTCACCCACTCACACTACAGGTCGAGTTAAGAAACAGCCGTCTCGCACTCAAAAAGCTAGGTTTAGTAAAAGGTACCCAAACAGACCGATTCGAGACGGAAGCTATTCAACTTGATAGCTATATCCAGGGTCAACTTTTTGATCTGGCAGCTTAGTCTCGATGCACAATGGGAAAACAGCCGTGGTTTAAGAAACATATACTTAGCGACAATAAGCCTCCGCCGACAACGACCAGTTACTTCTCCAACTGCGGCTACAAGAAAAGGGTATTTGAGGGTTCCTCAGATCGACTGTTAATCGTAATGTAGTCAACGGAGTTTGATGACTAGCAGAGTTCATGTTTCGGAAGCGTTATCTCTTAAAAAAAAATCGGCGTTCTTATAAAAAGCGAATCGCCGCAGAGGCTCAATTTAGTTATGAGATCTCACATGGTCTTACCCGTTTCGGCGCGTTCGTCATTGCAGCGGTCTACCTACTCTCCTACCTATTCGAGAACGCGTACGCGAATACACATTTCAATACGCTTTGGTTGAGACTCACAATGGCCACACTTTTTATTGCCTTCGGGCTTAGGATTTATTGGCCACTTACAATCGCAAAGTACATGCCCAAAGTCTGGGTGATTTTTATCGCACTAGTCCTGCCTTATTGCTACGGATCAATAGTTGCGATTAATGCAGCAGCCTCCCCCGAAAACGAAGCAGTCAACCTTCTACTCTTAACCGAATACATTCTTGCTTCGTTTTTCTTTGTTCAGTTGATTTTCCACGTCAATTTGATTTTGCTAGTTTGGTGCGCTACTAACGTCCTAGTTTTTGGCCAACTAATATTCTTAGAGAACGTTAACTTTGAGCTTGTTACTCTTAATGCAATCTACATAGCCGCTTTCTTCGTAACCGCACTAGTTGTTGGAGGGATAACAAACCGCAGATTATTTAACTTCCAACTTGAACGAGAGAAAGCAGTCTGGAACGTCGCAAACGCAATCGCTCACCAATTGCGCACACCACTGGCAACCATCCGAAATCTTTCTCACGGAACACGAACACACGTACCCATGCTAGTCGAAAAGTATCGGCTCGCGCTCGAGATCGAACCCACGTTGAAACCCCTGAGTAATCGTAAACTGGATTTACTCAACGATGCCTTGGTTAATATTGAGGAAGAAGTCGAATACTCTAACGCGCTTATCGATATCTTAATCGCGAATTCCCGACCATTTGATTATGCCGCTGCGCCAGGGCAAAGCATCTGGATCACAACCGCGATTGAAACCGCTGTCAACACATACCCTTACAATAACCCCAGAGAAAGATCGCTGGTCAATTACAATCCTGCCAATAGTTTTAAGGTTGATGCATCGGAACGTATGATTTGCCATGTAATGTATAACCTGATTGGCAATGCTGTTGAGTTCTCGCAAAAAAAACGGGATGGAAAAATAAGGATATGGCTCGAACAAGGTGAACAATGGAACAAAGTTATCGTGTGGGATAGCGGCATTGGCGTGCCACGGCGGTTTCAGCATCAGGTATTCGACATGTTTTTTTCTCGTAATTCACCTAACGGAACCGGCATTGGCCTGAGTTTCTGCAAAGCAGTCATGGAAGGCATCGGGGGGAAAATTGAGTGCCAGACGCTATCGGACGAATACTGTCAGTTCACGTTATCCTTCCCCCACCCTGCGGTTTAGGCATCAAAGAGCGCATAAGCATTGCGCGTCAGAATATCTTTCTGTGGTGGATGCTCACTAACGTCTGCCAACCCATCCACATGGGGGTAGTCACTTCCCCACATGATACGATCTGGGCCAACAAGCTCTAAAGTTGAATCTATGGTCCGCTCTAAAGGCTCAGCCACAAAGTAGCAGTTACTCTGAATGTACTCACTCGGTTTTCTGGTTATCGGAACCAACCCCTTGAAAACATCGTATTTGGCATCCAAACGATCCATTAAATACGGGGCATACCCGGCTCCAGCCTCAACACTGACGACCTTCAGATGAGGAAACCGCTCAAATAACCCGTCAGTTATCATGCTGGTCAGGGCGGGTATCAATTGTCCCGTCGCGCCGAGACCAAAACCAAAGATAGGGCCAGGACTTGTTGCGTGCCACTCTGCGAATGGTACTGCCGAACCAGAAAAACGAACCACCACATGCAGGCATGCAGGAAGATTCGCATCCTGGCAGATACTCCAGATGCGATCGAAGTGAGCATCTCCAGGGCGCCGGTTCGATACGGTCTCCGGGGGCACAAACAATGCTTTAAAACCTAACTTTATACAGCGCTCGAGTTCCTGCGCTGCGGCGTCGACATCATGCCAATTAATGATAGCGACAGGCCAGACCCGACCGCGGCAATCCTGAGCGAAGTCATTCATCCAATTGTTGTATGCTCGGCAGTACGCGTTGGCCAGATCCTGATCTTGCGTCGGAAATGGCAATATACAAATTGTTGGGAAAACTAACGATCGTTCGATGCCCCAGCGGTCCATTTCTTCCAGGCGGGCAGCGGCGTCGTAGCTTGCTGGCGGACAACCGTCAATGTAACGCATACCTGGCGTAAACAGCTTCTGCTTTTCGATATGTGCACCACCCAGCCCAGCAAGGACACCTTGCAAAACTACTTCCTCACCGATGACCAATTGCTCAACACCATCCACTTCATCAATCCGAATCGCGCGATCTTTGAAATCAGCTTCAAGATAGTTTTTCCACAAATCGGCAGGCTCTAAAACATGGGAATCGCAATCAATCACAATATTTTACCTTTCAACCCTGGGTGAATTACCGATAGCATAAGTCACATTGAGTTGAGATTCGACGTGGGGAAAGAATCACAATGATTCATCGCAAAATGGGCTACCTGACAGCAGGCAATCGCAACGCAGGGGCCTCAGCCAAGCACCTGGAGGAATACGGATACGCGCTGGTGCCTGGTGTGTTTTCAGCATCTGAAACCGCAGCTCTCGCCAGCGACATCGAGAATGTCTTCGCGACACAACCACCAGATAACCGAAATGATCGGCCGCCTGAAGCCAAGGCCATGTTCCGCTACAGTATGCTGAACCACAGCGCGCTATGCCAGGATACGGTGGCCCATCGCGGCATTCTCGATGTCATTGAGCCTCTGCTTGGCGAAGACTGCCATGTGATAGCCAACACGGCCTGGCGCAACCCGCCAAACAGCACCGGCATGCATGGCGGCGAAGCCTGGCATATCGATGCCGGTCCACACATCCCGCTTGCCGAGGGCGTGATCTGGCCCGCAGATATTCCACACCCGACATTTGCCGTCGGCGTGCACATCTATTTGCGCGAATGCAGGCTAGAGGATGGGCCAACCGGCGTATTAGCGGGCTCCCACCTGTCAGGCCAGTTTCCGCCTTTGGATCGCCGCATGGATGACGACCTGACCTACGACGAACAATCTGTGATTCCGCTGCTGGCGCAGCCAGGCGATGTGGGGTTTTTCGTCTCTGATATCTGGCATAGAAGAATGCCTACTCAACCGGGAGACCAGGGTCGCTTTTTTCTCCAGGTGCACTACGGAAGACGCGATATCGCCCAACGTATTTTTACCACAGACATGACAAATCACTTGTCCCCAGCCGCCGTGTCGAGAGCCACCACACCACGACAAAAAACAGTTGTTGGGCTACATACCCCTATGTTTTACGATGGTTGATCCCTTCATCATGAACTACTTATTTTTTACACCAGCCAAGAGAGAACCCAGCCTATGAGTCATCCACAACTTGAACTGAACAACGATGAGCTATTGTCCACCACAAGAGCAGTGCGTAAACGCCTGGATTTTGACCGCCCGATTGATATTGCGACTATAGAAGAATGTATGCAGTTGGCCGTTCAGGCGCCTTCCGGCTCTAATGCACAGGGTTGGCAATTCATGTTTGTTACGGATGCCGATAAACGTGCACGTATTGGTGAACTCTATGCACAGGCGTTCAATCTGTATCGGGAAATGCCCATTGCTATCCACAATCTGCATAAAGAAAGCACGGATGCTGATCTTAAATCCAGTCAGACCCGATCCACCTCATCAGCTGAATATCTCGCTGCAAACATGGGTAAGGCGCCTGTTCTGCTTATCCCCTGCATCGCCGGTCGCACCGATCAAGCTGCAGGTGCGGGAAACCTGGGCAATGCTTCAACCTATGGATCTATTATTCCGGCAGCGTGGAGCTTCATGCTCGCGGCTCGCGCGCGCGGTTTAGGCACTGCATGGACCACTCTGCATCTCATGCACGAGAAAGAAATTGCCGACCTTCTGGGCATCCCTTTCGACGACTATATGCAGGTGGCGCTGATTCCTCTGGCCTACACAAAAGGCACAGATTTCAAGCCTGCTTATCGTCCACCGCTGGACACGGTGATGCACGTAGACCAATGGTAATGCGAATAAAACGTTAAACAGGTTGACCTGACGTTGTCGGAGTCTTTAGGCTCCAATTGCGTCCACCACGCTAGAGAAACATGCCCATAGATCCCAAGAATATTGTCATCGTCGGAAACTCTTCCGACGATCCTTTTGCCATTGATCTGGCGTTCAGCATGGGGCAGGCGGAAGACATCGCTGACCTCATCAGCATGAAGATTTTTGCCAACACTGAGTTCTGTCCCCGCTTCATCTCAGACGAAGATGACTTCGACTGCATCGGCAAGCGATTGACGGGTAAAACTGTTGTCATAGTCAGCACCTCCAGCCACGTGGTGAGTCGCCAGAATCTGGCTATGCGCAATCTGCTTATATCTCGAGCCGCTAAAGAAAACGGCGCTGAACACGTGATGCTGTTAGAGCCCGATCTCTACTACAGCGCCCAGGACCGTGGCCCAAGTAGAGATCTTGGCCGCACAGTTATCGAGCGTGACGAGAAAGATCTGAAGAAGTTCGACGGGCAGCCATTCACTGCAAAACTCTATGCGCAGATGCTGAAACTCGCAGGTGTAGACAGTGTCATGACGGTACACAACCATTCATATTCTGTGCAGAAGATGTTCACTGATGTATTTGATGGCTTGTTTTACAACCTCATCCCCTACGACCTGTATTGCGACTACATCAAGAATTCCAACCTGGTGAACTACGGTCCCCAGGGTGAGGGCCTGGCGTTGTGCGCACCCGATGCCGGCGCGCGGGATTTCGTTAAAGAAATGTACAACAGGCTGAATCTGCCAAAGGCAAAATTCATCCTGCTCGACAAAGAACGTTTTGATGAGCGCAAGGTGCAGATCAAGCTTCACGATGAGAGTGAATCCACCTTCGAAGAGATTGATGGCCATGACATCGTGCTTTTCGACGATATGGTGCGAACCGGCTCTACAGTTGTGAAATCCTGTGAGTTTTTAAAGCAGATTCACCCGGGTAAAACTGTTTTTGCAGTTTCACATTTTTATGCCAGTGAAGAAGGCCGGGAGAAAATGGCCAGCAAGGCCATAGATGAGATTCTCACTCTCAACACTCTGCCTACAGTGCTCAATCGGGATGTTCAGGGCCGCCTTCGACGCAAAATGGTCGTTTTGAAGATAGAACGCTGGCTGGCAAGCAATTTATGCAAAGTGCTGGGTATACCGGTAAATCGTGAAGATGGCCTGTATCAGATTGATATGTCATCGACCAATCCAAGATTTATTCGCAAAATCTATTCAAACGAACAGCTGGGTGAACTTCACCAGAAATAGAGATGCAGATTACGACGCAGCGATTAAGGTTGCGCAAGCCGTTGAAGACGGATGCGCAAACCATTTTCGATCAATATGCCTGCGACCCGGCCGTCACTCGATATCTGAGCTGGCCCACCCACACCAGCCTTAAAGACACTATCGCGTTTATTGATTTTTCCGACGCTGAATGGGCAAGCAGCGGCACCGGGCCACTACTCGTTGAAACGCTCAGCGACAACCAGCTCATAGGCAGCACGGGATTAAGTATGGAAACTTCTTACCGGGCGAGCACGGGTTATGTGTTTGCGCAATTCGCATGGCGGCAGGGCTACGCCAGCGAAGCGCTCGCGGCCATGATTTCGCTTGCGAATGAAATGGGAGTGCATCATCTTGAGGCGATAACTCACGCCCAACATGATGTTTCTGCTCACGTGCTTATGAAAGGTGATTTCCAGAAGGAAGGTGTTCTACGCGGACATACGCGTTTCCCGAATATTGAAGACTCAACGCCTCAAGATATCTGTATGTTTGGCCGTACCGCTAACAACGCCGCATAAAACACCCTGACATAGCTTTGTACGCAAGCATAAAAGAGTTAGTTTATGCGTCATGAAAAAGGCGCTGATTTTCTACGCTACGCGAGAAGGGCAAACTGAAAAGGTTGCGCTGACCCTCGCTGCGCACCTGGCGGAGCTGGGTGCGGCAACCACTACGCACAATCTACAGAACAACGTCGAAACCGCAGACCTGCATAAAGCAGATCTTCTGTTGTTTGGTGCATCTATGCACGCTGGCGGGCTGGAAAGAGAGTTGGTAGATTTCATCCACGATCAAGCGGCAATCATCACCCAGCGCCCTCACGCTTTTTTTCTGGTTCTGCTCAGTGCCGCCACCGCCGACCAGGCATTGCGGGAAAAGTCTTTGCGTGACGCGCAGAGCAAAGTGCAACAACAACTCAGCGTTGAGTTTGAGGATATGGAATACATTGCCGGAGCGCTCATCTACTCGAAATATTCACGTCCTGTTCGATGGATCATGCGGCGAATTGCACGTCAGCATGGTGAAAATACCGATACCAGTAGAGATTACGAATACACGGACTGGGCAAAGGTGAAAACTTATGCCGAAAGACTCAACAACACCTATCTAGCAGTAAATTAACATGGATTTTGAGTGGTTAGCCGTAGGCCTGAATGATCTGGGATGGATATCTCTGGCCTTTATTTTTGGTTACGCCGCTCGGCAGATCAAACTACCGCCACTGGTCGGCTATCTGGCTGCCGGCTTTCTTCTACAGGCAGTGGGATTTGAAAACGGCAGCCTTCTCGAGCAATTTGCAGACCTCGGTATCACCCTGCTGCTCTTTACAGTCGGCCTGAAACTCAACTTAAGAACCCTGATCCGGCCCCAGGTATGGGCTGTAACGGCACTCCATATGGTGTTTGTTGTCGGCGTCCTGGGCATTACCCTTTACGCGCTCTATTTACTCGGCAATCCGTCATTGGCCGGCATGGACCTGCCTAAATTCGCGTTGATTGCATTTGCCCTGAGCTTTTCCAGCACTGTGTTTGTCGTCAAAGTCCTGGAAGAACGCGGCGAGATGACTTCTCTGCATGGTCGCATCGCGATCGGCATTCTGATTATGCAGGACATTGCTGCAGTTGTGTTTATCGCACTGTCTACCGGCAAGCTCCCCTCAGTGTGGGCCCTCGGTCTACTCTTATTGATTCCCGCTCGACGTGCTCTGCTTGCCATGCTCGAATCTGTCGGGCATGGCGAGCTGTTAATCCTTTATGGACTTATCCTGGCACTGGGCGGCGCTGAGATTTTCGAAATGGTGGGTATGAAAGGTGATCTGGGCGCGCTGGTGCTGGGTGTGATTATCGCCAGCCATCCCAAGTCTGAAGAAATGGCTAAGACCATGCTGGGCTTCAAAGACCTTTTCCTGCTGGGATTTTTCCTGTCGATCGGCTTGTCAGCAGATCTGACCTGGCAAACAGTTTCCCTGGGCGCAATCCTGGCACCGTTGGTCATACTTAAATCTGCAGCGTTCTTTGCCTTTCTCACTGCATTCAAGCTACGCGCGCGCACCGCGTTACTGACTTCTCTGAACCTTACGAATTACAGTGAATTTGGCCTTATCGTTGCGGCGATCAGCGTTGAAAGCGGTTGGTTATCCAGCGACTGGTTGATCACCCTGTCCGTTGCTCTGACATTATCATTTGTCATCGCAGCGCTGTTTAACGCAAACACCTATAAGATCTATGCGCCTTATCGAGATTTCTGGCAACAGTGGCAGTCAGTTACACGTCTCGAGGACGATCGCATCCTCGACACCGGATCCGCCAGAATTGCCATCATTGGCATGGGTGGGATAGGCACAGGTGCCTACGACGCGCTATCCGAATCAGCGGGTTCAGACATTGTGGGTATTGATATTGATCCTGACACCGTTGCAAATCAGCAACACCTGGGGCGCAATGTCTTGCTGGGAGACCCAAGCGATGCGGACTTCTGGGATCGAGTACAGGTCTCGCATAAACTCGAATTGGTGATGTTAGCTATGCCCGCACTATCTACCAACATGGCTGTGCTGGAGCGACTGAAAGCGGTTTCTTTCACAGGCCAGGTAGCGGCTACAGCTAAATTTCCTGATGAGGTGGAAGTTCTGGAAGAAGCCGGAGCAACTATCGTTTTCAACGTCTACAATGAAGCCGGCGTTGGCTACGCCAGCCACGTGATCAATCAGAGGTAAGGGGCAAGGACACCTTTGACTTTACCCGTTTTCAACAACAAATATTTTGTGTAGAACATAAAATATTTCTCACAAAAAGCTACGACCAGTTAAAAAAGCACCTGTCCAAGCGCTTCTGGTACGTTCCTTGGTCGTGCCTTCATGCAATAATAAGCAGGCTCGCCGGTAACGATTCATCATGCATTCGGACGCGGCATTCAAAACGGCCAAAGTTCGAACATGTCGCAACAAGATTTAACCCAAGGTTCAGTGCCGGTATCACTGGCCAAGCTCACGGCTCCCATGGTGATGGGGGTGTCGTCCAGTATTCTCGTGCAGACTCTGGAACTTGGATTTATCGGCCAACTGGGCACTGCATACATCGCTGCCGTTACCTTCACTTTTCCGTTGGCAATGGTACTCACCAGTATCGCCCTGGGCATCAGCATTGGCACATCTTCAGTTATCGCACGTAGTGTTGGTGGCGGTAGTGGCGAGGACGTACGTCAACTGGGTACTCACAGCCTGTTACTGGTCGGTGGCCTCATGATTGTGCTGTCCTTCATCGCCTGGTTGTCGATAGACCCCCTCTTCAGCATGTTGGGCGCCAGTGATGAAGTAATGGTTCTGATACACAGCTACCTGGACATCTACCTGCCCGGAACCGTACTTTTCACCCTGAGCATGATTGCCGGCAGCATCATGCGCGCCAACGGCAGCGCTAACATTCCCGGTACCGTTATGACTGTGGGTGCGTTTCTCAATCTGGCGATTGATCCCATTCTTATTTTTGGCTTATTTGGGTTTCCGAGAATGGAGCTGGCTGGTGCTGCGACCGCCATGACCATCGCGCGGGGGCTGACCACTGCAGCACTGTTTTACTATGTATTCAAAGGCGACATGATTCAGATCAGTTCTGTCTTTCGCGGCTTTATTAAATCTTCCAAGCGCATCATGCACATCGGCCTGCCAGCTATGGCCACACAACTGATAGGCCCTGTAACGGCCGCCATGATCACCGGGATGCTGGCAAAACATGGGGAAACCGTTGTTGCCGGCTTTGGTGTCGCAGGTCGCATCGAAGCGGTAGCTGCGATGTTGCTGTTTGCCTTGTCTGGTTCTATCGGCCCATTTGTCGGCCAGAACTGGGGCGCCCGCCGTTTCGGTAGAGTGCGTGATGGCGTCAAAGTCAGCTATCAGTTTTCCATCGCCTGGGGGCTTATTGCTGCCTTAATCCTGTTTCTGTTCGGTGCAACCGTCGCCTCATGGATTGATGATTCCCCGACGGTTATCAGTGTTGCAGCTTTTTACCTTGCCCTTGTTCCCTGGGGTTACGGAATGTGGGGCGTTCTGATGATGGCCAGCGCCAGTTTTAACGCCCTTGGTAAACCCCTACCCAGCACCGCATTGAGTTTTTTACGGATGTTTGTGGTGTACCTGCCTCTGGCCATTTTGTTGAACACTGCTTACGGCTATCAGGGTATTTTTGTAGCCACCCTGATCAGCAACGTTACTCTAGGCATAGCAGGGTGGTTATGGTTTAAAGTACGCCTTGTGAAGATGAGCAAAACAGCCTGAATGCTGATCCGGCGGCTGATCAGCCTGACAATATTGTACGTTTTGGCGATCACCCTCTACGCCATGGCGCCAATCCTTATTGTGATTGCGCTCTGTCTTTCTGCTACCAAGCCATTTCGCACTCTGCCTCACGCCTTGATGTTCGCGCTCGGGTTCCTGTTTTACGAATGTGTCGGTGTACTGAGGTTGTTCTGGCTCTGGTGCCTATACCGAAACAGGCCTGATTATCTGGCGCGCAATCAGCAGGTTCAGTACTGGTGGGCAAATGGTTTACTGCAGCTGGGCATTCGTATCTACGACCTGCAGATTACAATCAGTGGCAAGGAGGCGCTCGAGGGACCCAGCGCTTTGATGATCGTACGACACACCAGCATCGCGGACACCGTGCTGCCCATGCTGTACTTCGCCAGAGTTCGCAATGAAGGGATGCGCTACATTCTTAAAAAAGAACTCACCGCCATGCCCTGCCTGGACATCGCTGGCCACCGCTTACCCAATTTGTTTGTCGACCGTTCCGGTATAGACACCGATAAGGAGCTAAGTGCGATCAAAGCATTGACTGCAAACGCAGGTCCTAAGGAATCTGTTCTGGTTTACCCGGAAGGCACACGATTCACTTTACAAAAACAGGCCCGATTGCTCGCGACAAAGCCAGAACTTACAGAACAACTGAATCGTTGGCCCAGCTTATTGCCCCCACGCCTCGGTGGGGTGTCGGCCATGCTAGAGGCCAATCCGAATAAAGACGTTGTGTTCCTGGCTCACGTTGGTTTTGAAGGTTCAGCATCTCTGCATGACCTGGTTAATGGCAGCTGGCGACGCCAACCGATATACCTGCATTTCTGGCGTGTGCCTTACCGAGAGATAAACGCTGATACTCAGGCTTTCATTTTCGAAAACTGGGACAAAATGCAGGCACATATCGATAGATTGACCCACACATAGATCCTCGAACACAGGTACCCGCGGGCTTGTTTAACATTCGACAACAGGCTGATGACGTGAAAATGGATTTGACCGCGAGGCCGACCTCGGATATTGTCGGACAAGAACACTCCGGGAGAGGGGAGTGCTTCCTTAACTGGAAGTAAAGAAAAGGCCACCTCAGGGTGGCCTTTTTTTATCGCCCGAATTTGCTACCTGACTCAGCTCACATCCAACCAGTAACCACCACCCTGCAGGGGTTTCACGTGCCCTGCGGTTGGAGTTGCGAAATGAGTGCCTATGATCAGAACATCCTGATCAACATATTTCTCCAACAGCTTTTCCCGTGTTTGCTGGCCTGCATTCTGATCAAAGTCAGCAGAACTGCACCAGTCGGTCCGCGACATCTGCACGGGGTGATGAATACAGTCTCCGGTGATCAACGCATCCTCACCTTTCGAACTGATATGGACGCTCACATGGCCTGGCGTATGCCCTGGTGTCGGTTCAAGCTGAACTTCGGGACAGATCTGGAAAGTTTCGCTGACAAGATCCACAACACCAGCATCAACAACTGGTCGCACCGAGTCAGCCAGGATCGGGCCGTAAGTATCTTCATCTTCGTTAGCATCCCAATAACGCCATTCTTCCTCGGCAATGAGATAACGGGCATTGGGAAAAGTAGGTATCCACTGTCCATCTACCAGCATGGTATTCCAACCGACATGATCAACATGCAGGTGTGTGCACATGACAGTATCTATTGACTCACGCGGATAACCTGCTTCTGCAAGATCCTCCAGAAATCGTGTCTGCAAGTTACTCCATGCGGGTACATTGCGTTGTTTGTCGTTACCGATACAGGTATCCACGATGATGCGGCGATTACCCGTATCAACGATGAGCGCATGAATACTCATGATCAAGTTACCCTCGGCGTCCATGAAATGCGGTTGCATCCAATCATGCTCGAGACTGGCATCACGCGTTGCATCAGGCAGAATGAATTTTGTTCCACCAGCAACTTCCATTTCCACGACCCGCGTGATTTTTACGTCGCCTATGTGCCATTGATTCATTTTGTTACTCCCCCGTTTGTACAACATTTATATCCGGCCAGCGCGCCACTTTAGCACAGCGCCCCGCAGCGACGATAAAACCGACCTTTTGCATCGAACATACCACGCTGTGAACTGTGGCGGGACGGATGTCGGTCTAGTATGGTTCACATAGAATAATAATATGAGAATGTCATGGGTATCGTCGACGTCGTTTCCACCCTCACTCAAGTTCCCAGTCTGCTTAAACTGAAAAAAGGCCTTGTGCCCCGCCCGGCGGATACCATCGATTGTTACGGTGCCAGGGTACAGGCGAACGCGGAACGTTTTCCGGATCACAATGCCATCGTATTTGAGGGCAAAGAGATAAACTGGCGTGACTTCAACGCTCTGGCCAACCAATACGCCAATTATTTCAAAGCCGAGGGTTTAGAGCGTGGCGACTGCGTCAGCGTGATGATGGAAAACCGCATCGAATACCTGGCTTTGCTTGTTGGCTTGAACAAGATCGGTGTTACGGCAGGCTTGATCAACACCAACCTGACCGGCCGACCGCTCAGCCATTGCGTTAGTGTCACGCACTCCAAAAAATGCGTGTTTGGCAGTGAAGTTGGAGACGCAATCAGTGAAATCAGCAGCGAACTGGACCTGGATGAAGGTGACGATTTCTACGTGGTCCCGGATGGCGAAAATCTGAACGGCTGCAATTGGGCCAAAAATCTAACCGAACAGGCTTCATCTGCTGCAACAGACAACCCACCAGACACGCAGAGCACAACTCTGGGAGAAACCTGCTTATACATCTTTACGTCAGGCACAACCGGTCTGCCGAAAGCCGCGGTGCTCTCAAACAGACGCTATCTCACGGCTGCTGACTTATCTGCCCAGGCAGGACTGAAACTCACAGAAAAAGATCGTTTGTATATCTGTTTACCCTTGTATCACGCCACCGGCCTGTTACTTGGCGTTGGTTCATCCTTCTGCTCCGGGGCGAGCATGTTCATCCGGCGTAAGTTTTCAGCCAGCAACTTTTTGCCCGAGGTCAGGGACAATAACTGTACGGGCTTCATCTACATTGGCGAACTGTGCCGCTACCTGACGAACTCAGAACCCAAACCGGACGACCACAACAACCCGATCAGAGTCATGATGGGTAATGGCCTGCGGCCTGACATCTGGATGTCGTTCAAGAAACGCTATGGCATAGGCCGAATAACCGAGATTTACGGCGCGTCTGAAGGCAATGTGTCATTCGCGAACCTACTGAACAAAGACTGCACGGTGGGCTTTACCTCGGTAGAAGTCACGCTGGTCAAATACGATGTCCATGATGACGAAATTGTGCGGGACGACAATGGATTCTGCATTCCCGTCCCGGACGGAGAGCCAGGGCTGATGCTGGGGAAAATCACCGAAGATACCTTGTTTGAAGGCTACACAGATCCCGAGGCCACCGAGAAAAAGATCATTCGCAATGCTCTTGAAAGCGGTGATGCCTGGTTCAATTCAGGTGATCTGATGCGTGTTGTGGATGTTGGCTTTACACTTGGCTACAACCACTATCAGTTTGTCGACAGAGTTGGAGACACGTTCCGCTGGAGAAGCGAAAACGTTTCCACTAATGAGGTCGGAGAAATCATCAACGGCTTTGAGCAGGTTAAATTCTGTAACGTTTACGGTGTTGAGGTACCAGGCGCTGAAGGGCGTGCGGGTATGGCTGCAATTACCCTGGCGGATGGCGTAGACAGCCTCGATCTGGAAGCATTTTCAAAATATGTGAAGCAGGAACTGCCCGCCTATGCGATCCCGGTGTTTCTTCGCATCCAACCCGAAATAGAGGTGACCGGTACCTTCAAGATGGTCAAAGGCGATCTGCGCAACGAAGCGTACAACATCGACCAGATCTCCGACCCGGTTTTCTTCATGGCCAGTGGCAGCGATAGATACCAGCTACTTGATGACGTGATGCTGGCGTCAATTCGTGCGGCAGACGCAGGCTACTAGAGCCATTACCCCGGGCTGGGGAAAAGAATGGTCCGCTGCAGCGTAGGGACGGGAGGGAGCTAATTCCCGAAAGGGAGCGAGCTGCTGCAGCGAACCTGATGAACACAGCCGGTACTGCTGGGTCCGGCTTCTCATCACGATGCCTAATATAGTTTGCTCAAATGAACACAAACTGAACATCAATCATCTCCTATGACAAAAGCAGTTCTTCTGGATCTTGGCAACGTTGTACTGGGTATAGATTTCAAACGCGTTTTCAGCGCGTGGGCGGCGGCAGCCAATGTTTCCGAGCAGGTTTTCTACGAACGCTGGCAGCTCGATGCCGCTTATGCTGATCATGAAACTGGAAAAATTGGATTCGACGAATACTCGGACCGCCTGGCAGAAAGGTTTGAGGTGAACTTGAGTCGCGAACAATGGCGAGATGGATGGAACAGCCTGTGGACCGAACCTTTCCACAGCGTGATTGAACTACTGCCTGCCGTTGCCAGTCGTTACAACCTTTATGCGTTCACCAACACAAACGACACGCACGCTCAATGCTGGCGAACTTTGTATGAAACTGAGCTGACCCCTTTCCAGCATATATTCGTTTCTTCAGAGATTGGCGTACGCAAGCCACATGTTGATGCATTTCACTATGTCTGCGGCGCTGCGGGCTCAGAAGCGCAGCACACGCTATTTCTGGATGACACGTTGGAGAATGTCAGCGGTGCTTTAGATGCAGGTCTAAAAGCGCATCACGTCACCAGCGAAGACGAGGTTGTCCGCCATTTACAGCGCCTGCTATAACACCAGATAAATAGTTCGCAGTAATAAAGCGAGCAGCACAAAACTACCTGCTGCAAACACACCGAATCTCACAATGATGATATTGCCGGTTGCCTGCACAAGTGAGTGAACAACTCTGACGCCGACATACGCCCATGCCAGAATCACTTGTATGGTATCAACGGCACCCAGCATGGCGGCACACAAAACCAGCGCATAGAAGAGTGTTGGTTGTTCATGTAAGTGGTTGTAATTGTCTGCAACCCGGGCAACTTCAGGCGGCAACGTAAGCGGAGCGCCGGTTCGCGACAACTCTTCCACATCAATCTGCGCTTTCTGCATCGCAGGAATTCGCGTGGCATACATCCACAGCCATATCACAAACGTCCAGCAAATAAGGCCGAGAATAGGGTAAAGCAGTGCTGCTTGTGACATTTTCAGATTCCCTGGGCTAGTTTGTTTTACCGCGCACCGAACGCGACGCTAAGACTGACGGAAGTTTTCATTAAGAATCCGCACTTCACGCTGAGGATAAGGAATTTCCATGCCGTTCTCCTGAATGGAACGCCAGATCGCATGCAACAGATCTGCACCCACACGATTAGGCCCGTCGTCTACACCTTCCATCCAGAATTCAACCAGAATATCGATACCGTTATCACCAAACCCGGCTATTTCAGCATCAGGCCGTTCTTCAATGGGCAGATCGTCACCACTGATCACCTTTGGATGTTCAGCACAGATCTGCCGGATGTTTTCAAACAGAAGATCAAGGTCCGTTGAGTACGCCACCTGAAACTCCAGCGGGTACCGCTGTTTGATATTCTTATGTGTCCAGTTGGTGTAGGACGTCGTTATGAACTGTTCGTTGGGTACAACAATATCTTTACCGTCATAAGTTTCCAGAACGCCGAACCTCATGTTCAGCTCACGCAGCGTTCCGTTCCGGCCATCCTCAAGCTCAACGTGATCACCAATAGCAATAGAACGGTCGAGTAGAATAATGATGCCTGACACAAAGTTGGAAGCTATCTGCTGCAAGCCAAAACCCAAGCCAACACCGAGCGCACCGCCAAACACTGCAAGAGCAGTCAGGTTGATACCCATGATCTGCAGCAGCAAAAGGAAAATAACGACGAAGAGCGCAATCTCAAACAGTTTCGCAAACACTTCTCGTGTACCGATGTCCATAGATTCTCGACTGCGAATTGCCTGTTTACCCGCCGTATTCGAAATTCTCCCTAACCAGAACAAGACCGCGCCGAAGATAAGTGTGCGTATCAATGCATAGGCTGAGATCCGAATATCTCCGGCAGTCAGCGAAATACCATCAAGAAACCCGATAACATCACCCAGTAAACCAAAAACATGCAGCGTCGCAATTGGCATGCCTAACCAGGTTAACAGTGTCTTTACACCGCGATTGCGAACAAACTTCGACGCTACGGTATAAATAAGAAAAACTACAGCTACGCCCTGGGCCAGACGTATCAACCAGGCCTGCTGCCAGATTGACTCACCCAGCGTGATCGCAACTTCCAGGAAAAATATATTCAGTATCGGAAAAACAAAAACCTGCAGCCGATAAAAAAAAGAGCTGACGCCTGAAAATCGACTGCCAGACGGCTCTTTGGCGAACATGGGAACTGATTTTCGAATAACTGACGCCAACAGAAAGGCGATGAGCACCGCGCAGCCAATTGCGCCTATCTGCGCATAAAACTGCGGGCTGGTGGCCCAGTTTGCAGTTGCCTGCCAGGCCTCATTCATATAATCCACTAGCGCCGCACTATCGAATTCCATCAGAATATTCCTCACACATGTGTTACCTCTTCCATGAACGTCAACGTTTGCAACGCGTCCTGCCGACTGCGCCCACAGACCTCAGGCTCAGGTCTAAATTCAGCACAAACGAGCGGTCGGCGAGGATCACCCCAAAGATCGCAGGCAAAACTCTCATCAAGATGCGGGCAGCGCACCCCCGCAGCTTTACCATCAGGCAGACCGGGTATAGGCGATGAGATGGAGGGTGCAATACAACACGCACCGCAGTCTGGCCTGCAGTCCAAAATCGCTACGTCTCAGCTGTTAAACTGATGTGCAATTTCAGCGTACTGCTCCACCAGCGGCAAAACAGTGTCTGCGTCAGCGGGCGGCAGACCGAAGATCACTCGATTAAAACCATCATCAATTAATCCTTCAATAATCGCTTGATCGGGCCCTACGCCAAAAATACTGAAATCTGGCTCACCGTTTCGCCCGGCCTCAGACCAGGCTGCCCTGGTCTGCTCTATGCCTGCCTTGTAATCAACAGCACCGCTCGCCGAGGCTCGAGCAGGGTTCTGATAAATCGGAAACCAGCCGTGGCCGTATTCGGCGATACGTTTATACACATACTTGGTCGAGGCGCCCAGCAAAACAGGTGGGCCACCGGCTTGTACAGGTTTCGGGTAAGACCAGAGTTTTTCGAAGTCCACAAATTGCCCATGGAACTCGGCTTCCTCCTGGGTCCAGATCTGTTGCATGGCCAGGATCCGTTCGCGCAATATTTTCCAGCGATCGGAATACTGCGTGCCGTGATTCTCCATCTCTTCAGCATTCCATCCCGCCCCTACGCCAAGTAGCAGACGACCGTTGCTCAGATGATCCAGTGACGCAACCTGTTTAGCCATCAGTATTGGATCCCGCTCAGTGACCAGTGCAATACCGGTGCCCACTTTCAAGTCGTGCGTAACGCTTGCAGCAGCGCTCAGAGCCACAAAAGGATCGTGCGTGTGCCAATACTCTTTTGGCAGCTCGGCACCGCCAGGCCAGGGAGAGCGCCTGTTTGTCGGGATATGAGTGTGTTCGGGAAAAAACAGGGATTCAAAGCCAAATGCTTCAGCTTCCCGCGCCAGTGTGTCTGGACGTATGGCGTAGTCCGCCGGAAACATTAACAGACCAAATTGTGTCATTAAAACCCCCTCGTATTCACGCAGAAGTCTAACGCGGCTGGTGATGTGATGACGAGTCTCTAAAAGATTGAGTGACTCAGGGGAAACTAGAGAGCGGGGCTTGCCTCGATGCCGGGAGCTTCAAGGGTTGTCAGGTACCGGTCGATCTTCTTTACGTAGCGGTTGGCCGCTTCATTGCGATGGTCCCGAGCATAGGGTCCAACATTATACGCCGCTAAAGCGCAGGTCATATCTCCTTCGCAACGGTCAAGCATATGCGAGAGCACCTGCGCGCCACAGTAAACATTTTGTTCAGGATCGTGAAGCTGACCTTGAGCGCCACAGAAATCACCCCAATATTCGGGCCTGACCTGAGCGGGTCCAATCGCACCGACATGGGATTGCGCAGTCTTACGAAAGGAGCTTTCTGTAACAACCAGGCTGGCCAACAATTCTGGTTTGATGCCCTGACGTTCTGACGCTTCCAATATCCAATCAGCAAACTCGTTAGCTATGCTGTCTTGAATGCCAAACGCATCGCTCACCCGGTTACCAAAATGAGCCACTTCTTTTTGTCTGATCAAACGACTTGTTGCAGCGGGTGTCGCAAACGCTATTCGCTCAAAGCCCTGATGAGCAATAACATTGCCCACAGAAAAACTGACGAGTGCAAGCGTAATGATGGTTGCAAAAAAACCGGCCAACGACAAATAAACTGCCTTTGGCATTCTTGCACAGCCCTGGCCTAACGCTGATTTCGCGATTACTCTCTTTAACGAGGGCAATCGGTCTGCGACAGTTACTGCATCGAAATTTTCTGAACGCTCGTGCGTCATGAATCGATCCTTTGCATTCCCTATCCCGTGCTTACGTGCCTGCGGGCCTTTCAAGCGGCGTTGGTGTCTTTGCACCGGGGCATCTTGATCAAATGTGATGCGTGCCCACTTCAGCCTTGTTGTGCGGCGCATATTCTATATGGCACACGTCACACTATGAACCTTATTTTAGTCGCACTTGCGTGAAATACAGGTGAGTGGCTTGTAAGCGCCTTTTAAGTTAGTGCCTACTTACGTAGGAGCACATTAAAAAAGTGCGCTACAAGGTAAAAGGCGGCCCTGAACCACCTTCCCTTATGAAAAATTAGTATAAAAGCGAGACGGATATTCCCGCCTGCATGCTAACCCGCGCGCAATGCCTGAATAATGCTTGCACGTTGAGCTTCATCCGACACAGGAAATGACGCACTGGTTCGGTCAACAAAACTGCCATAACGAGACAGCATCTGCGGCGCAATATCTTTCGGCTCACCAACAACACCAAACTCGTTAAGCATGTCATCAGTAATCAAGGTACCCATTTCTTTCCAACGACCCTGCTTAGACATTGCATTTAACTCGCCCTGCAGTTCGCCACAGCCAATGGATTCCAGAACACCCTTATAGGCTGGAGTAGAACCGTAAAAAGCTATGCGTTCCTGAGCTGCCTTTTTGCTAGCTGCGAACTCAGCCTCATCTCTGCCAGTGACAACAAAACAGGAATATGACAACTCAAATCCGTCGCGGGTTTTGCCTGCTTTAGCCAGACCCGCTTCAATTGCAGGCATGGTAACGGATTTTATGTAGGGCATCGTGCTGAATGGATGGATGATCATGCCATCTGCAACCTCACCTGCCACCTCAGTCATTTTAGGCCCGACGGCAGCCAGAATGACTCGCGGCGCACCATAGCTTTTGTCTTCCGGGGTAAAAGCAGGTGTCATCAGCGTGTGTTGATAATACTTGCCAACGAACTCTAACGGATCTCCTTCGTACCAGTTAGACCAGATAGCACGCATGGCGAGCACAAGCTCGCGCATTTGGGCTGCAGGCGCACCCCACTGCATGGAGAAACGCTTGGTGATGTGCGGCTTAATCTGTGAACCCAGACCCAGGGTAAATCGGCCCTTCGAGTAAGCATTCAGATCGTGCCCGATGTTAGCCAGATTCATCGGGCTGCGTGCAAAAGCAACAGCAATCGACGTCGCCAACTCAAGCTTGCTGCTGTGTTCAGCCGCCAGCAACAATGGGAAAAATGGGTCGTGGTTCATCTCTGCTGTGCGTACACCATCGTACCCCGCAGCCTCCATTTTTCTTACTGTATCTGGAATCTTATCTAACTGATTACCAATGCCTGTATCTACTTTCATCGTTTCGCCCCTCTTTTCTTCCGACAGCTGCTAAGCCGATAGCTCAGCAATAATTTTGACTCGATCAGATTTCGGAATGTTGGCATAAGCTGCCGAAGTGCGATCTATTAAATCGCCATAACGTCCCTTAATCTGCGAAGCGAGGGTATCGGGCTCGCCAACAACAGCAAATTCCTTCAGAATATCGGGTGTAATAAGCTCACCCATCTCATCCCAACGACCCTGTTTAGACATCATGTTCAACTCGCCCTGCAGCTCTCCGGCATTGATACTGTCGAGGACAGGTTTATACGCGGGGGTAGAACCATAAAAAGCGATTTGCTTACACGTAGCCAGTTGAGCTGCGGCGAGTTCTTCTTCGGTTTTACCAGTAACGACAAACACCGGGTAACTGATCTCAAAATCTTCGCGCTTCTTACCTGACTTGGCAAAGCCGCGCTCCAGCGCCGGCAGTGTTGTTTCGCGCAAATATTTTTCAGTAGTGAAGGCGTGCACAATCATGCCGTCAGCAACTTCCCCTGCCACCTCAGTCATCATCGGGCCTACTGCGGCAAGAAATACCTTAGGTGCGCCGTAGTCGACATCTGTTGGCGTGAACATCGGCGTCATCAACGTATGCGTGTAGAACTTACCCGTGAATTCCAACGGCGTTCCTTCGTGCCACTTTGCCCAGATGGCACGCATTGCCAGAATGTACTCGCGCATCCGCGCCGCCGGGCTTGACCAGGGCATACTGAAGCGTTTGGTAATGTGTGGTTTGATCTGTGAGCCCAGACCCAGCACAAAGCGTCCTTTCGAAAAGGCGTTCAGATCGTGGCCGATATTGGCCATGATCATTGGCGTGCGCGCAAAAGCGACCGCAATCGAAGTGACCAGCTCGACGTTCTTGGTATTCTGCGCAGCCACCAGTAAAGGGAAAAACGGGTCATGAGACGTTTCCGCAGTCATAATGCCCGCGTACCCCATTTCTTCCAGTTCCTGCGCTTGAGCACCTACCGTATCGAGCTCAAATCCGACACCACCATCTACTTTCATAAGTCCCCCATTTCTTTTCTTTCAAAGAAGTCACCGATGAGTTTTGCCTCACCTACCTTATTGATTGCCGGGATAAGTTTCCAACCCAGGGTCTGTACGCAACAGCCCGGGAACCGGTTCACCGCTCCCGATAAAGTGATGAGTTTCTATGTCCTGTGCGGTGAAGGTCAAGCGATAGACCAAATCATTTGGATGCCGGGTGCGCGTGCATTCAATCTCGGATAAGCCAAGATAGAATTTCAGAATCACTTTCGACATCACCCCATGAGTCACCAGGGCCACGCTGTCCCAATCGCTGTCAAACAACTCATCCAGAAAACTGTGCGCTCTAAGCAGCATATCCTGCAGCGACTCCCCCTGAGGCGGTGTGAACCAATAGGGATCTTCCTGCCTGTCGGCCCAGGCTTGAGGGTGATCCTGCTGGATCTGTTCCAGAGTTAAACCGGACCAGTCACCACAATCACGCTCCAGAAGCGCGTCTGCAAAATCGATCGCCGCTTGTGTATGTGAATTGATCAGAAACGCAGTTTCCGTGGTTCGTCCGGCAGGTGATACCCAGAGCTGATCAACACCACCCAGCGACTTGATTAAAGCCCCATTTGTACTTGCCTGCAGCCGGCCGGCGTCTGTCAGAGGAGAATCCAGGCGTCCCTGCATCCGGCTTTCTACATTCCACTGGGTTTGCCCGTGGCGCACAATATAAATTGTCTTCAAACAAACTCTCGCAAAACCGCAACCGAACCTGAAGATTCAGAGGATATCACCCTGGACCAGAAGAGGCAGGGTTAACTTAAACAGAGCGAACAGGCCGTCGCGTAAAGAGCAAAAGAAGCATCGCCAGAACAAAGGGCACCGCCCGCTCCCATAGATCACCCGGACCATCAGGCAAGCTGTAAAACAGAACCGTCAGACCAAATCCAAGGCTGATGGCGGTGGGGATACTCCAGGGTTGGTTCTGCCAACCCAGCAGGCGCGCGATGACCAGTGGCCCAAACCCCGCCCCCAGAGCATTCCAGGCAAATAAAACCCGTGAGAAAATTGAATCCGGTAACACCCAGGCGAGCAGCACCGCCGCAACAGCCACCGCAAAAACAGCAATACGAGAGGAATAGCGAGAGTTTTTACCAGGTTGCCGGCGAGCTTTACGCAAATCGTTATCTACCGCCGCCCCAGCAACCAGTAGCTGACTGTCAGCAGTGGACATGATGGCTGACAGCACCGCTGCAACAAGCACACCCGTCACAATGGTCGGCAAAAGACTATCCGCCATCTGAAAAAACACCTGTTCAGCTGGCTGCGGCTTAACCAGCAACACATGGGCGCACAAACCCAGCAGGAACATCCCACTTAACACCAGAACAAACCATGTCAGCGCTACCGCCCGTGCAAGCTTGATATCGTTCCTGCGCGCCATAGCCATAATACGATTGAGCAGGTGCGGCTGACCCAGAGGACCAAAACCGATGCTTAACATGCCCAACATAAAACCAGTTCCGAACCAGCCTTCGTGCCCACCGGACCATGTCCAGAACCCACCCTGCGAAATTTCGCCTGCCTCATTCAGGCCTGCAAGCCCACCCACAGCCAGCCAGGCTGCCAAAGGTAAAACAAGCGCCGCCACGAGCATGAGAGCAGCCTGAACAGCATCGGTGATGCTGACCGCCCAGAACCCACCCCACAAGGTGTAGACCAGCACAACACCTGCACCAAGCAATAGCGCAGCCAGAAAGCTGACATCAAAAACCGCTGTGAAAGTATTGGCCGCGCCCTGGAATTGTGCCGCAATATAAAATGTGAAAGAAAACAGGATGACTATGGCGCTCAAGCGATAGGTAAGCGACGCGTATTTACGGGGCAGCTGATGCGCCAGCATGTCTGTCAACGTAACCCAGCGATGCTGGTGACTCAGGGTCTGCAACTTCGGCGCAATCCAGAACCAGACAACAAGATGCCCGGTAAGAGTGCCTGGCAGCAGCCAGAACGCACTCAAACCCTGACTGAAGGCGATGCCGCTGACACCCAGGATTGACCAGGCAGACGAACTACCAGCGGCGTAACTCAAAGCAGTAACCCAGGGGCCGAGGGTGCGACCCCCGATAAAATAGCCTTCAACCGTCTGTGCGCGACTGCGCGCCCAGTATCCTAGTCCTAGCAGCAGCGCCTGATAGATGAACAGCGTAACCAGAACCGCCACCGACGGCTGCACTTAATCCTCGTCTTTATTCGACGTTCGGTAATCGCCATAAGCTGCATCGCGTTTCGACAGCGCGGTGTTCAGGCTTTCGCGTAACTCAGCCAGATGGGCCTGAGTTGTTGCGGTGTACGTTGCCAACTGCTGCATTTCCGTACCAGCACGCAATGCTGCGCGTATGCCCATTGCATCCATCTGTCTATGCACTGCGCGTTTGTTAATCTGCTGCAGATCGGAAGGTGTCATAGCCACCCGCTCAGCCACCTTCAACACTTGTTCTTCAAGGTCATCTTCACTGAATGCTCGGTTGGCAAAACCACTTTCCACCGCCTCTAGACCGGTCATGTGGTCTCCCGTCAACATCAGTTCCATGGCCCTGCGCAAACCAACAATCCAGGGATAAAACTGATTGTCCGGTGGACTGATCGAACGCACCACCGGGTAGCCGATCATGGCGTCTTCGGCAACGTAAACAAGGTCGCAGGCGGTTGCCAGCTCCGTACCCCCGGCCAGACAATAACCATGCACCTGAGCGATGATGGGTTTGGCCATATCCCACATACGAAAAAAACCCTCTACAACATGCCGCGGCCAGTTACCCAGACCACCCGGTGTATAAAACGGCTGGTCTTTTGCAACATTGGAGCTCAGGTCGTAGCCTGCGGAAAAGCAGCTTCCAGCGCCGCGGATAATGGTGACCCGCACATCAGGATTCCGATCCGCGGTCTCCAGCGCATCGAACAATTCCGCGCGCAGCTCATTGGACAAGGGATTACGCTTTTCCGGGCGATTCAGCGTGATCCGGTGCACGTGGGGCAGCGGATCATCCACTAGTATTTTGCTATATCCCATGAGTCCGCTCCCTATTTGAAAGCAAATTTGTCAGCAGTGAAGGCGTTGAACGTACGCTCCAGATCTTCACGATTACCTGCCAAAGGAGCAATGATGTGCGTATGTACCCCGCCGTCCGCATCTTCCTGAATGCGTGCCCGGATCTCATCTTCAGTGCCGATAATGCCGATCTCGTCAATCATTTCATCGGTTAAGGCACCGCTGGTCTTGGCGCGGTCTTTGGCTGCCCATCCTTCCGTGATGGTGTTGGCTGCGTCTGCGTAACCTGCCCAGGCAAGGAATTTGTTATACACAGGCGTTGCGTAGTAAGGACCGAAGGCTGCACGGAAAAGATTGCGGCCGTACTCTTTGTCGTCGGTACACAGCACCATGGCACGATTCACAATTTCGACTTCAGCTGGGTTTTTACCGGCTTTCTCAGCGCCAATTTTGATGTGTTCCATCATTTTCGGCAGCGCGCCTTTGGGCCATAGATTGAAAATCACGCCATCGCCTACTTCTGCAGCCATTTCAATCATATTCGGCCGTAGAGCCGCCAGATAAATCGGTGGAGGGTTTTCCAGAGGCGCCTGACGATAACCGCGGCTGTACAGCGTTTCGCCCTGAAAGTCGGTTTTCTCACCTTTTAACATCGTGCGCACCAGCTGTGCGGTTTCCTTGACCCGGGTCAGCGGTTTTTCCAGCGGGATACCGTTCCATTGCCCCATAATCGTCTGACTTGAGGAACCCAGACCAATCACAAAGCGGCCGGGAATAACCTGGCTGATGACGTTGGCTGATGCGGCAATCACTGATGGCGACCGCGTATAGACCGGCGTTACCGCCACACCGATGCGAATATTTTTGGTGTGGTGGCCGACCGCGGCGATCTGCGTCATGGTATCCGGCGCACCGGAGTCGCTGAACCAGGCATCCGGGAAGCCGTTGTCTTCTGCCCATTTCAACCGATCAACGGTATCCTGGATGTTTGGTCCTGCCGGCAGTGTTACGGCTACTCTTTTCTTCAGCGTCATGTGTGCTCCCCAATCCTGGCTCAGTAAGTAAAAATCTTAAACGAGGCATAGACTCGCATTTTGCTTGCCCGCAGATCAAGCCGTATGCTACGCGTCCTTTGAATAAATAGAGACAGCGACATGAGCGATGTAGAGCTCACCGCGGTACGCGATGCACACCGTTTTGACGAGAGCGCCCTGGAAAATTACATGACGGAACATGTAGAGGGCTTTCAAGGGCCCTTGACTGTCAAGCAGTTCGAAGGCGGTCAGTCGAATCCCACCTTTCAGCTGATTACGCCATCGGTAACTTATGTTTTACGCAAACAACCGCCCGGCGAGCTGCTGCCGTCGGCACACCAGGTTGATCGCGAATTTCGAGTGATGCATGCATTGTGGGACACACCAGTGCCTGTGCCGAAAATGTACTGCCTGTGTGAAGACACCAGCGTTATCGGCACCAAGTTCTACATCATGGAGATGGTCGAGGGTCGCCTGTTCACTGAAACCCACCTGCCTTCGCTGACAAACGAAGAGCGCAGAGCGATTTACCTTGATCTGGCGAGGGTCATGGCGCTCCTGCATGCAGTGGACCCGAATGAGGTTGGCCTGTCCGAATTTGGCCGCCCGGGCAACTACTACGAACGTCAGATTGGCCGCTGGAGCAAACAGTATCAGGCTTCTAAAACCGAACAGATAGACGCCATGGATACATTGATGTCATGGCTGCCGGAAAATATTCCCGCAGAAGCAGGTAGTGTGATCGTCCACGGGGATTACCGCTTAGGCAACGTTCTGATACATCCCACAGAGCCGAGAATTGTAGCCGTGCTCGATTGGGAGCTCTGCACCCTGGGAGATGGCCTGGCAGACCTGGGCTACGTGTGTCAGGAATATCACGGTGAGTCCTACGAAGATGAGGGTCTGGCCAGCGTGGACTATGAAGCGACAGGGATTCCTACAGAAGCGGAGTTTGTTGCCGAATACTGTAAACACGCGGGCAGAGACAAGATTGATCAATGGCACTTTTACCTGATTTACAACATGTTTCGATCCGCCGGCATCATCCAGGGTGTCTATAAGCGCGGCCTAGATGGCAACGCCAGTTCCGCCAAAGCGCTGGAATATAAAGAGGCTGCCAGGACGCGATCCGAGCGAGCGGTAGCATTGCTTGAAGAGTACCTGTAGAGAGGTGATGAGCATCGGTTGTTCTGCGACGTCAAACAACCGAAAAAACGTCCTCTGACTGCGGTAGGTGTGTTATCCGCAGGTTGAAGCTGCTTGAAAAACGACGCGTTTACCCCAATGTTAAGCCTATCTAAATAGCACCGTAGACCTATGCTCAGAATTGCTCTTTTTCTTGGTACCAACATCGCCATCATTGCGCTGATCAGCGTAGTTTTCCGCCTGTTCGGTTTTGAAAACTTACTGGCTGATAATGGCGTTGACCTGAACCTCCAGGCATTACTGGTTTACTCGGCAGTGATCGGCTTCGCCGGATCATTTATCTCTCTGGCGCTGTCTAAAACCATGGCCAAACGCAGCATGGGTGTACAGATGATCGAACAACCCAGTTCGCAAACGGAACGCTGGTTGCTGGAAACCGTTGCACGCCAGGCTGAACAGGCGGGTATTAAAATGCCAGAGGTTGGCGTCTTCGATAGCCCCTCACCCAACGCATTTGCGACCGGCTGGAACAAAAACGCCGCTCTCGTGGCCGTGAGCACCGGCCTTTTGAGGGATATGGAGCGTGGCGAAGTAGAAGCGGTGCTTGCTCACGAAGTCAGCCACGCTGCAAATGGAGATATGGTCACGCTGAGTCTGGTCCAGGGCGTGGTGAACACGTTTGTTATTTTCCTGTCACGCATCGTTGGCCACCTTGTAGACCGACTTGTTTTTAAGGTTGAGCGTGGACATGGGCCAGCATTCTGGATCGTCTCCATGGTTGCACAAGTGATCTTTGGCATGCTCGCCATGGTGATTGTCATGTGGTTTTCTCGCTGGCGGGAATTCCGCGCGGATGAAGGCGGCGCAGCCCTTGCTGGCAGACAGAATATGATCAACGCACTGCGACGTCTGCAGAGCGCAGGTGACGCCACACCGATGCCTGATAACATGGCCGCACTGGCGATTAATGCAGGAAAGGTACAAGCCATGTTTGCCAGTCACCCGCCTTTAGAAACGAGGATCGCGGCGCTGGAGAACAGCAACTAGATTAGGACAGAGCCTGCGCCGTTCTATGGCGCAGGCTCAGAGCGAGTTTGCTACAACATCTCGCCGGCAATCACTTCCAACGCCTCAGGCTGCTGGCAGCCCAACAGCATGTTGGATACCTGACCTTTGCTGTCAGCTGCTTTCCACCGTCCCAAACGTTCCTTAATGCGTTCCGCCGGACCTACCAGGTGACAGGCATCAATCAATTCAGCCGGCACCGCTGCCATCGCTTCATCTTTTTTACCTGCCAGATAAAGGTCCTGGATTTTCACTGCTGCATCCTCAAACCCTAAACGCTTAGCGTAATCGTTGTAGAAGTTCTTATCCCGCGCACCCATACCGCCAATGTACAGTGCCATGCTGCCGCGAATCGGCATCATGCACTGCTCAACATCGTCACCCATTATCACGGTCACAAAAGGCGCAATGTCAAACTGAGTCAGGTTTTTATCGCCAGCAGCGGCAAAGCCTTTCTCAATCGCAGGCTGGAACACTGAGTACTGTTCAGGATCCATCCACACCGGGAAAAAACCGTCGCAGACTTCAGCTGCAGCAGCAACACCCGCCGGTGTAATGGTGGCCGCATAAATTGGAATCTCTTCTTCGCAATGCAGAATGCTCTTCAGCGGTTTGCCAAGCCCTGTTGCACCTTCACCGGTGTAGGGCAATTGATACATTTTGCCGTCAAATGTGGCGGGGCCCTGGCGCGCAAATATCTGCTGCATGATCTGCACGTATTCTTTCAAGCGGGTGACTGGTTTGCCGTAAGGCACACCATGCCAGCCTTCAACCACCTGTGGACC
The DNA here is from genome assembly GCA_048571035.1 of Gammaproteobacteria bacterium. GTDB lineage: Bacteria > Pseudomonadota > Gammaproteobacteria > Pseudomonadales > Azotimanducaceae > UBA4421. Next base: position 3,574,639 of record CP121329.1, on the reverse strand, counting down.
CGATGCGCCAAGGCCGACAATAAAGCGGCCACCGGACAGCTCGGCAAGACTCATGGCGGTCATCGCAGCCATGGCCGGAGTACGTGCTGGCATCTGCATGATTGCAGTGCCCACTTTCATTTTTGTGGTTTGGGCAAGAATCCAGGCAGCCGGCGTAACCGCATCAGAACCATACGCCTCGGCGGTCCAGATAGATTCATATCCGAGATCTTCTGCATGTTTGATGGCATCAATTGGAATGCTCATCTTGCGACCGGAGTAGCCGGAAATTAAACCTAGTTTCATATTGTTTCCTCAAATCGTTGAAGCGACGATGGTAACATTGATCGGACTCAGCGGAGACCCATCATCAGCGACTCAGACCAACCGGAAGATTCGGCGCCGGCCAGCGTTGCCGAGCACCCACAGATCAATCCTCTGTCAGTGCAGGCTGCCAGCCTGGTTCGTTCTATCGATGCGCTGTCAAACATCTTCTGGGTTTGTTTGCTGGGGTTTTTTCTCAGCGTTTTTTTTGCCGGACTATCTCAGCTGGAAGGCAATGCCTACACCGACTACATTTTCCTCGGCGAATACCAGGTTCCCAAATCAATTCTGCCGTTGGCCTCCCTGTCTTTTGCCGTGTTTGCTTTCTGGATGGTCTCCAATCGGCTGAACATGCTGGCTTATGTGCTGGGCAGCAGCACGCTCAACCCAACCGTCATGCGCGATCTTTTTGCGCTCAACCCGCCGGTACTTCACGTTTTTGATCGCGCCAATGCCGAGCCCTGGTCGATGTTTACCGGCATCAGTGTTTTCATATTTATCTGGGCGGTGTTTTTTGGCAACGCCATCGCGCTGATATGGTCGGGTGCTGTCGAACAAGGTGTCGCTGTTGCCGAATTCGACCCGTTTCTTCTTGGCGTGTATCTGGTTGTCATCATTCTGGTGCTGGTGTTCGGCACGCGAGCCATTGTGCCGCCGTTAAGCGCAATACTGAGCACGTTACACGGCAATAATTTTCGCATCGGTTGGCAGCGTTATCTGATGGCATTGGTGGTACTGGTTGCCACCGTGGTGATCAACCAGTCCGAACAGTTTTTTTCCAACTTCGACAACGAAGATAACGATCTGATAGGCCCCGCCTTTGCCAATGCCATAGACGGCGAAACTCTGTTTATCCGCGGTATCGAAGTGGCTCTGTTTGGCATTGATGCTGTCGAGCGCGATCAGATCTGTCAGGACAAAAACGGCAAAGACTATCCATGCGGCCAACGTGCCACCCAGGCATTACAGACTCTGGTGCAATCTGAGCCGGTTGTCTGTCTGCCGATTGTCAGTGTTAACGAAAGGCGCGTGCTGGCGATCTGTGAAGTGGTCAGCGATGCAGAGACCGCACCCATGGACGGCGCTGCCTTCCTCGAAGGTTACCGACCGGACAGTTTATCCCGGCTGATGATTGTGGAAGGCCACGCCGTGGGTGTTGGCTTAGGCCAGGAAGTCTTCAGTGAAGAGGAAATACAGGCCCAGACTTTGCGTCGCGGTATCTGGCAGGGGTCATTTCAACCGCCGCGTCTCTGGCGCAGTTCACAATCGAGCAAGTAGTATCGGTGACTACCCACCCGGCTGGTAACCAAGACAATAGGCAACCAGTTTGTTGCCATCCAGATCACGGAAGTAGCCACCATAAAATCCCATGGTCGACCCCCTGTCATGCGGGTAGCCTTCGTCGCTCGCGCCAAGTTCAAGGGCCTTGTTGTAAAGACGCTCAACCATTTCCGGCGTCCTGGCATCTAAAGCAATCATGACACCATTGCCCACACTTGCCGGCTGTTCATCAAAAGGTGTGATCACAGAAAACATGACCCGGGTTTCCGGGGTACCCCATCCCAGCATGCGATCATCTGTCATGGTGCGGTGCGCGCCCATTTCCGCGAACAACTCGTCATAGAACGCACCCGCTCGCTGCAGATCATTGGTCCCTAACGTGAGATAGCCAATCATGTGATATCTCCAACCGGTTTAAGCCGCGTGTTTCTCCTCCAGATAACGCATGATATCGAGAGATTCAAACATCCACTGCACTTCATCTCCGCGCTGAATGCGTAAACACGGTACGGTACCTCGACCGGTTGCCGACAGCAGTTCTCGATAAGCCTCAACGTCCTGATTTATATCACGGAGCGGCACTTCTATATCATTTTCAGCCAAGAAACCCCGCACGCGATAACAGAAGCCACAGAGATCGGTCTTGAATAACTGATAACTTTCTTCGCTTTGCATTCTGATTTAGCCTGCCCGACCTGATTTAAATTAAGAGCGGGAGCCTAATACCTGGAGAACCCTGGGGTCAATTAGGTAAACTGCATGAACTAGACATTGAGGTTGTGCTCAGCATGGCAAAAAAAGACAACAAGGTCATCATGGCCCGCAATACCATCATCGCGTTTGTATCAGTGGTGGCGATTGGCATTCTGGCGTTTGGCACCTATGTGAGCACCGATTTAGGGGCGGGCGAAATAGCAGAAGAGAACAACGATTACAAAGTGCTCGATAACCCTAGACCACGCCGTCCTGGGGATCCTATCGAAGTGATTGAGTTTTTCTCGTACGCCTGCATTCATTGCAAGACGTTTGATCCGATTATCGAGGAGTGGGCTGCCGAGCAGCCTGAAGATGTCGCTTTCTCACGTACACCCGCCACCTTCTCACCGATCTGGGCATTGTTATCACAGTCTTATCTGACCTTCGAAGATCAGGGTGTACTGGATGAAAACCACAGTCGCATGTTTCGCGCAATCCACGATGCAGGACGCCAGTTCTTAACCGCGGATATGGTTGCAGACTATGTCGATGGACGTGGGCTATCCAGCGCAGAGTTCCTGCGCGCCTTCGATTCTCCTGCGGTCAAAGCAGCAACGCGGAAGGCGGAACGGGACCAGCTGAGGTATCAGATTGCGTCAACGCCCTCACTGGTTGTTGCGGGTAAATATCTGGTCGGCATGAATAACGGCCAGCGTCGCGCATTGCGCGTGGTCGAACATCTGATTGAGCAGGAACGGGCTGCCGAAGATAACAGTTTATAAGCGATCAGAACTCTGACTGTCGCGTAAGCGCGGCAACACATTTTCGGCGATGTAGCGCATTCTGTTAGTCCCAGACTCAACTGACTCTCCCGGAAACTGAGCCCAGAAATGAATATCACGAATCATTGGATAATCATGCACTAGGGCTTTGAGCTTCTGCACGGCAGTATCAGCATCCCATAGTTCATACAGTCCGTTCTCAATCGCACTCGCAGCGTCCGCAAACAGCGGTGTCTGATCCGGTGGCCCAAAAGCACCCCACTTGATGTATTCGTTAGTCTGATAGAGTACATGTTCCCCCAGCCTTGCCGCCTCTGCTTCAGGGTCTTGCGCTATGATCGCCCAACACCCCAGCATTGCATTGCCTTCTTCAGGCTTCTTGCCTTGTCGCCCAAGCGCTTGTGCGTAAAGATCAAGACCAATACCGCCAGTGCACAGAAAGCCATCCGCAATGCGCGCAGCCCGGTCAATGGCAGGTTCAACCATGCCACCAAGGAGGATTTTTGGCACCTGCACCGGAGCAGGTGTGACGGGGAAATCGCCAACGTTAAAACGTTTACCTGAAAAGTTCACCGGCTTGCCACTCCAGCAACGCCTGACCACTTCGATGCCTTCTTCCACAAGAGAGGGTCGATTAGACAGTTTGCGTTGGAACTGATCAAATTCCAGCTCGCGATAGCCAATCCCCACTCCAAGATCAAAGCGGCCACCCGTGCACAATGACAATGTGGCACTGTCTTCGGCAATGCGCACCGGATCATGCAATGGTAGCAACATGAGGTTGGTACCAATTCGCATGCGCTCAGTGCGTGCGCCAATAGCGGCACCCAGCACCAATGGTGACGGTGTATATCCGTCTTCGCAGAAATGATGTTCAGTCAACCAGACCGAATCAAAACCCATGTCTTCAGCTTGAGAGATCTGCGCCAGTCTCTGCTGGTAAAACTGATCAAATGGTTCCTGCCATACGGAAGGATTCCTGAAGTCGTACCAGAGTCCGTAATTAACCGACCGATTCACTTGTTACCTCTCCGAAAGGGTTTTGGATACTAAAGGCAATATAGTCCTCCCAGGAGAAGAATTGAATTAAGTTGAAGAGCTGCTTCAACATAGATCTTTAATGCACTACCTTTAAGGCTCACCACAAGGGGAGAACGGTGATGTCCGCACAGCCACCACTGGATTTTGATGCTATCGGCGTCGGCGCGGGTTTTGCTGGACTGGCTCTGGCCTACCAATTGCGCGAAGCAGGCTTGTCAGTACGCATATTTGACCGCGCATCGGATATCGGCGGCACCTGGACATGGAACCGTTACCCCGGAGCTGCAACTGACAGTGAAGGTTACTATTACTGCCTGACCTTCTCAGAAGAGGTATTACAGGAATGGTCCTGGTCCCAGCGTTATCCGGGCTGGGAAGAAACCCACCGCTACCTGCACTTCGTTGCTGACAAAACCAATTTGTGGCCACACATACAACTGAATACTGAAATTGTAGCGGCAGAGTACCAGGAAGACAGCGGCTACTGGCGCGTTGTAACCGCCCGTGGCGAGCAGTACACCTGCAAGTATTTTATCAGTGCAATGGGAATGATCTCGCATCCTTATCTACCCGATATTCAAGGCGTCGATACATTCAAAGGCCCTATATTCCATTCATCGCGCTGGCCCCAGGAAGGTCTCGACTATGCTGGGAAGCGCGTGGGTATCATCGGCTGTGGTGCAACCACCGTGCAGATGTTACCGGTTATGGCGGAAACTGCCGCAAACGTGACGGTTTTCCAGCGCACGCCCAACTTTGTCATGCCGGCGGTGCAGGAGACGACAACGCCTGAACGCGACAAAGAGATCAAAGACAACTACCAAGACATTATTGCCAAGTGCCGCAATCATGTCTTTGGCATGGCCTTTGACAGCCCTGTTGGACGTAACCTTGCGGATACACCGGCCGATAAAGTCCAGCGCATCTTTGAAGAGCATTGGCCACGAGGCAGCTTCCGCTTCGTTTTCGAAACGTTTGATGATTTGTTATCCAATGCAGATTCAAACAAAGCCGCAGCTGACTTCATCACCAGCAAGATAAAGGAGAAAGTGAAGGATCCAGCCGTGGCCGAGCTACTGACCCCGAAAGGCTATCCGCTGTTTGCCAAACGCCCACCGCTGGATCACGGCTTTTACGAAGCTTTCAACAGAGACAATGTGCATCTGGTCGATATCAAAGATAGAGAGCCACTGGTTGCAATCAACGAGACCGGGATACAAACAACCAACAACTTATATGAATTTGACATCATCGTGCTGGCCACGGGTTTTCAGGCATACACCGGTGCACCAGAAGCAGTAGACATCAAAGGTCTGGGCGGCGCTGTTCTGCGAGACAAGTGGCAGGACGAATCTGCATCCATCATGGGTGTTTGTGTCGCAGAATTTCCAAACTTGTTCCTTATCACCGGTCCTCAGGCACCATTTGCCAACCTCCCCACCTCTATAGAACAGAACGTCCAGTGGATCACCGACTGCATTCAGAAGATGGAGAGCGGACACTACGATGTTTTTACCCCACGTTTGCAGGCCCAGGAAGAATGGACACAACACACCGCTGATATCCATGCACAGACCCTGATGGCGCAGGGTGACAAAGTGAATTCCTGGATGATGGGTGCCAATATCGAAAACAAGAAGCCCAGGGTGCTGATCTATTTCGGTGGCGCCAACGTTTACTACGACAAACTGAGGGAATCCGTGGATGCGGGATTCCCGGAGCTGGATTTCAAACGACTCGAAGCTTAGTCCTTCAGGCGGGCATAAGGAAAAGACATGGATGCTATGAAGTTGTTAGCACTCGGCACGACACTGATGTTCACTCTGTCCGCGACAGGCGCATCTGAGACCTCTCAGCCTTCTGAGCGCATCGCACCTACAGTACCGGAAGTTGAATTCCGCGATGCTGCTGATATCGGACTGATGGCGCGCTTTCATTTTGCAACACACACGCGGGACTTTGATAAAGCGCGGGAGTTTTATAGACAACTGGGTTATACCGAAGGCGTCTCAGGCTTCCCTCTAACCAATACACACCTGATGGCACGAGCCCTGGGTATGTATGATCTGTGTCAATACGAGCTCGTTAAAGGTGAAGTGATCATGCTGCCGGGCAGCCCTGGCAGCGGCGCGATAGATTTACTGCAGTTCAAAACCCCGTTCAATGGTGAACCCCCATACGAGTTACCCAACCATCTCGGCATGGCGTACGCAGCCTTGTTAACCACAAACCTTGATGCGGACTTTGACTACCTGAACGCCCTCGGCGTCGATTTTCTCAGCAACCCCTACGGCAAGGTCGGTGAGCGCTTTGTCTTCTTCCGCGACCCTGAGGGTGTACTTTATAAGCTGTTCGAAACGGCGTCGCCCGTGGAGGCACAGACCGCTACCACTCATATCACAGGCATGCCTTATATCGGCGTTAACGTCAGTGACTTTGACGCATCCCTCAGATTCTATGCCTCTCTCGGTTACACCGATGTCCATCCGTTACCCGAGCGCGGTTCGCTTGAGGAGGCGCGAGCCTACGGACTCGATAAGCCTTTTCTAATAAAAGGCGCCGACATCTCCATCACCCGCGGCGATCGCCACACATTGCGATTGGTGCAGTGGCTAGAACCTTACAACGCTGAACCGCCTTATCCATTACCAATCAACCGGACCGGTATCAACCGCATAGCCTTGATGGTACCGGACGTTGATCGCGCGGTTGATATACTGCATAGACAAGGCGTACCGTTTGTTTCCGAAATTGCCCCTTGCTGCTCCGGCAGTGGCACTGATACCACCGGCATTGTGCATGCGATTGATCCCGATGGTGTGTTTCTCGAATTTGTTGGCACCATAGCACCACGTGGCCCTATTCCTCAGCCAGAACACTGTCCGGCACTTGTCATTAAAATGCCGCCTACGGAGCCGTTGTAAACAGTGCTCTAAGTGTTGCTCGCACACCAACGGGCACGCGTTACAAACAACACAGCTGCAGTTAAAGCCAGCACAGCATGAATGACCATACCCGCAGCCTGATCGCCGGCAAGCGTGAGCGAAACAAAAATCAACACATGGAACGTCAGCAATAAACCCAGCAAGGGGGTGATGACTCGAATATCACTGCGGAACGACCACCCCCACAGCGACACACTGGCAATAGCCAGCGCCGCGAACCCGTAGTGCATAGACCACTGCTCCCCGGTACCCGCTGCGACGATGCCGCCCGGGCCTGTGATGAGCGAGGCTGCCGCAAGTATCTCTGTCGCAGCGTGCATGAGGAGAAAAATCGAAAGTAGTATTTTCATCTTAGTCTGTTCCTGGCTACCAGTTCATGGTTAGGGTTACACCCACCTGACGCGGCTCGCCCAGCTGGGTGAACACCCGATCCGTGTAACCGTCGCGCGGATCATTACCAAAGAAAAACCCGCGCACAAAATAGTCTTCGTCGCCCAGGTTGCGCGCCCACAGCCTGGCTTGCCAGGCTGCAGCGGAGTAAGTCAGGCTGGCGTTAACGAGTTCATAGGCATCAGAGCGCTCTGCATGGCTGGCGGAAAAGTAATACTGGTCTTTGCCTTCTATCTCTACGCGTGCCGACCAGCGTTCGCTCACATCCCACTGCAGGCCAGCAAAGAATTGATAACTGGGCGCATGCGCCTGTTCACGCCCATCAAGGTCATTGCCATTGACGTCCACGTAATCACTGTATTCCGAGTCGAGCAGACCAACATTGGCAAACGCCGAAAGACGCTCTGTCATCTGCAAAGTTGCTTCAAGTTCCAGACCCTGATTAAAACCGTCTGCAGCGTTACCCGTAAAAACAATGAATTCTTCGGCACCAGGCTGCCCCGCAATGGGTACTGTTCGAGACGTTGAAATCTGCACATCCTCTCGCTGCATGCGGAACAACGCTGCACGCAATTCAAGCCTGTCCTGCAAGACGATCGCTTTGTACCCCAGCTCCACATTCCACAAATCTTCGGGATCGAACTCGCGGAACGCCGCACTTAAAGAACCATCCAGATTAAAGCCACCGGCTTTGTATCCCCGGGTGATGGAACCATAAAGAAGCCCGCCCTGGTTCAGAGCGTATTCAAGCACTACACGCCCACCGAACAGGTCGTCCTTCGGGGAGTATGACAGGCCAGTGCTGTCATCGTACTCTGATTCGTGTCGCTCATAACGGATGCCCAACGAAAGCCGCCACTGCGAATTCAACTGCCGTCCGATTTCACTGTAAACAGCGTACCGACTGACATCATAATCACTGCTGAAACGTCCAGCGGCAAAGGTGTAATCCCGATCCAGTTCAACAGCCTGATCCAGCAGGTATACACCCAGCACCCAGTCCCACGTACCTTCCCCGAACCCTTGACCGGGCTGGGACAACCAGCGCAGATCAACTGTTCCCGTTTCACGTGAGCGCTGATACCGGTCTGTTGAAGTGTAGCCAATGGGGTCGAACCCGGTGAAGGTCCAGTCTTCGTCGTACCCGTAATCAATATCACTGTCCGCAAAGCTCAGCAGTCCTTCAAAGGCGACCCTCGTAGACAGATCCGCAGCCAACGATAGCGCCGCATAGTTGGTTTCCTGCTGGTCCTGCCCAGGCTGGTCAGAAAGCGTGGTGCGATCATTATCTAACGAAAAAGCATCGTATCCGTTGTCTACATCGATTCGACCGAGCGAAAGGGTCCACAGCGCCGCGTCTGCCTGCCAGGTAAATTTACCTCGATAAGTCGATTCCTCTCGATTGCTGGTGTCGTCTTCGTCGAGAAAGTCATTCTGCATAAACCCATCGTCCTGATAGCGCTGCACGCTGATGCGATAACCGCTTTGCGGCCCCATCGGCCCTGAGACAATCGCGCCAACCCCAAGAGCATCATAATCGCCGGCATCAAGCTGCAGCATGGCGGTGTGTTCCGGTGTCGGTGCAGGGGTCACAACATTAATCAGCCCAGCTAAAGCATTTGCGCCATACAACGTACCTTGCGGTCCCCTCAACACTTCCACCTGAGCAACGTCGAACAGCGTTGCCGCAGTACCGAGACCACTTAAATCCACACCATCTACCAGAAGCCCAACGGAAGAATTGAGTGGATCAGAAAACTGACTGCGCTCACCGACACCGCGAATCTGGATGAAGCGGGCACGCGATGCACCACTGGCAAAGTTGACGTTGGGAATTTGCGCCAGTACTTCTTCGAGGTGCTGCACCGTAGTGCCATCTTTGTTGGGTTCCACCACCGAGGCGCTTGCCGCGGTATCCAGAACTGTGCGGTCACGAAATTCTGCAGTGACAACAATCTCGTCCATGACTTGCGCGTCAGCGTTTTCCGCCGCAGAAACATCAACGGCAAAAAAGCAGGCAGAGATTAAAAGCAATGAAAGGGAGCTGAGGCGCATGGCACGAATTCCTTAAACAATAAAACAGCCTAAGGTGTGCATCTAAACGCCTATTCCTACGCCGGTTTTAACCGGATCAGGTTCGAAGGGTCCACCACATGGTGTCTCAGGCTTTTTTGCCACCCCTTAGGATGCAGACATTAAGCCCAAACTAAGTTGCGCTGTCGAGCGACATTCAGTTTAGGTTCAACAAAGTTACAGTAGATTCAAATACTCATGGGCAGTGGTAAGCGCCCGCCAGAGCTAGGGAAAGTTAGTAATATGCAGGAATATCAAACACTTATACAGGTCATCGCCCTGACCATGGGTGCGGCCTGGGCCAGCGGCATTAACCTTTACGCCACCATCGCGATTCTCGGTCTGGCCGGTAACAGTGGCTATATCGACCTGCCGGAGACACTAGCCGTAGTGCAGGACCCAATGGTTATCATCGCAGCCGGGTTCATGTACTGCGTAGAGTTTTTTGCAGACAAAACACCGGGTCTGGATACGGGCTGGGATGCGATTCATACGTTTATTCGAATACCTGCCGGGGCAATGCTGGCTGCCGGTGCCGTGGGTGACGTGACCCCCGCACTGGCAGTTGCAGCGGGTCTCGTCGGCGGTACGGTAACCGCCGCTACCCATGCTACCAAGGCGGGTACACGCGTGCTGATCAACACTTCGCCGGAGCCCTTCAGTAACTGGGGCGCCTCTATTGCCGGTGACCTGGCCGTGTTTGCCGGTCTCTGGGCGGCATTGAGCCATCCCATACTGTTCCTGATTGCGTTTGTGCTGTTTCTTGGCTTGATGATATGGCTGCTGCCCAAGCTGATGCGAGGTATCGCGGCTGTGGGCCGCAAAGTCGGCAGCTGGTTTAAGCCTGCGCCGGTATCAGGTTGAAGCCGGAAAACATTCATCACTTTTGCATAAAATAACCCGAGTTTGCTGGCACAGTGATAGGCTTGTCAGCATGCTCATGGACACCCTCTGACCTTGGCCGCTCGAAAAAAGAAAGTCAGCAAAAAAAGTACTGCTAAGCCTGCCGGATCACGCTGGTTGAAAACCCTTCTCAAACTGGGTTTCTACAGCAGTTTGCTATTCGGGTTGGCTCTGGTGGGCTACCTGATTTATGTTGACCGAACCATCACCAAAACCTTTGAAGGTCGCCGCTGGTCGGTGCCAGCACAAGTGTTTGCACAGCCACTGGAACTCTATGCTGGCGCGCGTTTGAGCCGCGCAGATTTGACCATTGAACTGGAACGCCTCGGTTATAAACGACATGCCAACCTGCCACATCCCGGCACATTCAAGTCGCCCGGCAACGAACTGCAGATCTATCTCCGCAGTTTTGCGTTCATGGAACGACACCGTGACGCACAACGCATTTCCGTAGCCTTTGCAGGCAAGCGCATTACTCAGATCAGCGGTGAAAAAGGCGCCATACCCCTATTACGATTAGACCCGGCAACAATTGGCAGCTTCTTCCCCAGCCATGGCGAAGACCGCATCATTTTATCTCCGGAACAGGTGCCGCCACTGTTATCCGAAGGGTTAAAAGCCGTTGAAGACCGCAACTTTGATCAACATGCCGGCTTCAGCATCCGCGGCATCATTCGCGCTTTTATGGTCAATTTACGTGCTGGCGAGCGCCAACAGGGGGGCAGCACCTTAACCCAGCAGTTGGTTAAAAGTTATTTTCTCGACAACCGGCGAACCATTGAGCGCAAGCTTAAAGAGGTTGCCATGGCTATTATTCTCGATGCGCGCTTTTCCAAAGAAGATCTGTTAACCGCTTACATCAACGAAATATTCCTCGGACAAAACGGCAGTCGCGCGGTACATGGATTCGGTCTGGGTGCACAGTTCTACTTTAACAAGCCGTTAGCAGAGCTTGAAAGTGATGAGATCGCAACGATGATTGCTATCATCCGCGGTCCTTCTTTCTACAATCCGTTTCGCCACCCCGAGCGCGCGCTTGAACGTCGCAACCGTATTCTGGCTACCTTTGAAAATGATGGTTTGATAGATACAGAACAGCTTACCATCGCGCTCGGTCAGCCACTGGGCGTTGTCGCCAGTCCAACCAGCGGGGGCGCTTATTACCCGGCGTTCATGGATCAGGTACGCACCGAGCTTAAAGATCAATACGATCCCGAGGCACTCTCCTCAGCAGGTCTGCGTATCTTCACCACCATCAGACCCCGCCAGCAGGAAGCGGTTCAGCGGACGGTCAGCCATACGCTGAATCAGATTGAAATCGATCGCAGCATTGACGCCGGCACCCTGCAGGCAGCCGCCGTAGTCGCAGACAGCCAGACTGGCGAGATACATGCTCTGGTGGGTGGACGCAAAGGCCGGGTAGATGGATTCAATCGCGCGCTCAATGCAGAGCGTTCTGTTGGCTCTCTGATCAAACCCGTGGTTTACCTCACAGCAATTGAATCCGGCATGCACCTGGGCACCCTGATAAAAGACGAGCCCATAACTATTCAACCTGAGTTCGGTGACGTCTGGGAACCTAAAAATTTCAACGGAGAATACACTGGTGAGCTGCCGATGATCCGGGCATTAGCGGAATCGTCTAATCTGGCCACTGTTCATCTGGGCATGCAGGTCGGTTTACCGCTCATCGCACAGCGCTTCAGACACCTGATCGGCCATGAACCAAAAAACAAGTACCCTTCCTTCCTGCTCGGTGCAGAGGCACTGTCGCCGCTGGCCATGCTTGAACTGTATGGCAACTTTGCCTCCGGTGGTTTTCGGACCCCGCCTAAAGCGGTTATCGCCGTGTTAGACGAACGCGGGCAGGCATTAACCCATCACCCTTTTGAGCTGGAACAGACGATCGAATCCCGTCATGCAGCAACCATCAATCGAGCCCTGGAAATTGCCATGGCTAAAGGCACTGGCAAAACTTCGCCCTTTGCCAGACGCGGCGTGGCCGGCAAAACCGGCACGTCCAACGACAACCGCGACAGCTGGTTTGCGGGTTTCGATAACAGTCATGTATCTGTCGTCTGGGTAGGTCGCGATGATAATGCGGTGACCGGACTGACCGGCTCATCAGGCGCCCTGCGGGTGTGGAACGGTATAGCCCGACAGGACGGTATCGACCCGCTCACGCACGCACCGAGCGCAGAGCTGGTTGATATAGAATTCAGCAGCGGCTTACGCGCAAACGCCGATTGTGCTGACGTGGTTAACGTGCCGATTCCTGATTTTGAGAATCTGCAGACAAAACCCGGTTGCCGCATCAATTCTGGCAGTGGGTTGCGACGCTGGTTTGGCAGTCAATAACTACCTATCATTAGCGACTCCTAAGCAGCTTTGATCATAGTGAGTCCAGTGACCGCAATCCGCACGCCTCATAAATCCTTCCTGCCAACCCTGCTCGCTGTGGCGCTGCTACTCTGGTTAAGCGGATGCGCAACACCACCAACTACGCCGCCAGTTATTGAAGAAGCGGGCACAGCACCGATTGAACGCGAGGTTGTAGAGACAGATTCGACAGAAACACAATCTATACCGGACACCTCTGCTGCAACCGTTGCGCTGCTGGCTCAAGCCCAGGCTGCAATGGCAAACGATGTGCCGCAAACGGCCATTACTTATCTGGAACGTGCGGTGCGTATCGATCCGCGCAACGCGCAGCTTTGGATAGAACTCAGTGCAGCCCACCTGGCAGATAATAATCTTGCGGCTGCCAACCAGCATGCGCGCAAGGCGATTGCTCTGGCTGGAAACGACCCCACCCTCAGCCGCTCTGCATGGTTACAGATGGCGGATATCAGGCAGGCAGAGGGAAATCGCAGCGAGGCTGATGCAATCAGGCGCCGTTTTGACGCAATGCGTGGATAATGCTAACTGCCAGGGTAAAACGAGATGTCATATAGCAGTTGTCATCACTGCAGCAATCAGTCCTGAACCAGCGACTGGAACGTAAATGAACAATCAGCACAATCAAGCTTATGTCGTGGGTGGCGGTATCGCCGGCCTGGCAACTGCTGTGCTGTTGATACGCGATGCCAAAATTGAACCACAACGTATTCACCTGTTTGAAGCGCGGGCAGTAACGGGAGGCAGCCTCGACGCTGCAGGTAATGCCGATGAAGGCTACATCATACGCGGTGGACGCATGTTCGAGGCTCACTTCGGTTGCACCTTTGACCTGCTGGGCGGCATTCCCACCTTGCACGATCCACAAATCAGCGTAACTGAAGATATCCAGTCCTTTACTCAAGAGATCGTCATCTCATCGCGATCGCGTCTGGTCGCTCACGGTGAGCGCCAGGATGGGCCGTCCTACGAACTGAGTCTGAGAGACAAATGGAATCTGCTGCGGCTTTCGCAGCTCGGAGAAGAGGCGTTGCAGGGCCTCAAAATCGAAGACTATTTTCATACGCGTTTCTTTCAAACCGCGTTCTGGGTGATGTGGAGCACGATGTTTGCTTTCAAACCTTGCCACAGCGTGGTGGAAATGCGCCGCTATATGCGCCGGTTCATGCACCTGCTGCCTGGGTTCAACCGCCTGGAAGGGATTCACCGCACACGCCTGAACCAGTTCGATTCGATTGTCCGCCCGATAGAGCATTGGCTACGTAACCAGGGCGTTCATATCCACACTGACTGTCCTGTGCGTGACATCAGCTTCGATGCCCGCGGCCAGCAGGTTCGCAGGATCAACTTCGCGTCCAGTACCGGGCGCGAGTCGATTCAGGTCGGCGTCGCAGACCGGGTATTTATAACGCTGGGCTCCATGACTGACGATTCGGTGCTGGGGAGCATGCATCTTCCACCAGACATTACGGATGCCAACGCTGACCATGCCGGTGCATGGTCTCTGTGGCGACAAATCGCGTCTCTCTCACCGAAGTTCGGCCGACCTGATGTTTTTGCCGGTGACACCACACGCACCCAGTGGCTGTCCTTCACGGTCACCATGCCCCACGGGAAGTTCTTCGATCACATGCAACGTTTCACGCACAACGTAGCCGGCAGCGGCGGACTGGTGACGTTCCGTCATTCGGGCTGGCTGATGTCCGTGGTACTTGCGCACCAGCCTCACTTCAGTGATCAACCCGATCATGTGTATACATTCTGGGGCTATGGCCTGCACCCGGAGCGCAGCGGCGACCATATCCGCAAGCCCATGCTCGAGAGCAGCGGGGCCGAGATACTGGATGAACTGGCGTTTCATCTGCGCCTGGGTGGAGAGGCAGAAGCGCTGTTGTGCCATGCTAATTGCATACCGTGCCTGATGCCAAACATCACCACTCAATTCATGCCGCGGAAGATGAATGACCGCCCGGCCGTCATTCCCGAAGGCGCGCAGAACTTTGCCTTCACCGGCCAGTTTGTGGAATTACCTGAAGATACCGTTTTCACTGTGGAATATTCTGTCCGCAGCGCGCAGACGGCCGTCTACGGACTGTGCGCGCCAGATAAAACTCCCACGCCACTGTACCGGGGGTTCGAAAAACCCAGCGTGATTCGCCGCGCTTTGCATTGCATTCTCAACAACGGCCCGTGACCCGATAGAATACAGGCGCAGTCAGCGGGCCACCCAGAATACCGGAGCATCCAGAAGATCCGGCGCATTCTTTTCCCAATAGCGCGATGCTGCAGCGTGCATTTTTCTCGAGATTGCTGCAGCCTGGTCCGCATCACCCTGTTCAATCGCCTGCAGTATTCGGTCCGCCTGGCGCGCAACCGCGTGCCGTTGGTGCACGTCGTATTCGATGCCGGAGTTTTCGGACAGATGATGCAGAGCATTAACCAAAAACCCGAGAACCAGATTTTTTGAGGCTGCAGCAACCAATTCGTAAAAGTGCCGTGCTTCCCGAGCTGAGGCATCTGAGTCTTCAGTGGCTGCATAAAGACACTGCAAGCTGAGCTTAAGTGCACGCAGGTCTTCCGCATCGGCATTTACCGCTGCCTCGGCAACGAGCACCGGATAAATCGACCGCCTGGCTTCAAGAACGGCACGAAAGGTTGCGTTGGCAAACTGCAATTGCAGCGACAGAGCACTCGCGAGGTGGTCAACACCAGGTTCACTGACAACAGGCCCACCACCCGGCCCCGCCTTCATTTTCAATGCACCCTGCAATTCGAGGAATCGTAGCGCTTCCCTTACGGTAGCACGTGAGGCGCCTTGTTTTTCGATCATTATGTGTTCTGACTCGAGCTGCGCGCCTGATCTTAATTGTCTATTCTGGATATCATTTACGATATTACGGGCAACCCTGGTTGAAGCCCTTTCGTTACGTGCACTCATGGAATTGTAGTTTCCCCTGCTGTTTACTTTCCGCGCCCGTCTAAATAGTATCCTACTTATACAATGAGAGGGGAGCACTCATGCCATCAGTTGAAACTACGATGTCCAGACGCCTGGAGACACCAGGAGCGGACAAATGGACACGATCGGCACAGCCCGGAGATCCAAACAAATACTTCATTGTCTCCGCTGATTGCCACGCTAACGAACCCAAAGATTGGGTGAAATCACGGATTGCACCAGAGTACCTGAAGCGCCTGCCTCGACTGGAAGTTATAGATGGTCAGGCTTTCATCATGACCGAGGGAAATCGTCCCTGGAAGATTAAAACCGACACCACTGACTGGGGTCCGGAAGACATTGAGCGCAACAAAACCGGTCGCAACGTTACCGAGCGCCTGGCTGACCAGGATCGAGACGGTGTAGATGTAGAGATTGTTTTTGGTAACAAAGGAATCCACGCATTTGGTACCAACGACCCGGGCTTTTCGATGGCGATGAGCCAGGCCTGGAACGATTGGGCGCACGAAGAATTCGGCGCGCATCAGGATCGGATTTTACCCATGGCGCAGATCCCTACATTAGATGTTGAAGCCGCAGTTAAAGAAGTACAGCGAGTTGCCAGATTAGGCTTCAAAGGCATCACCATCCCGGTAAAACCAGAGTACGGCCCGACCGGTATGGATCAACGCAATTACAATCAGCCTGAGTTCGAACCTCTCTGGTCAGCCATAGAAGATGTTGACCTGCCCCTCACGCTGCACGTCTCTACCGGCCGTGACCCCAGAGCATCGTCTGGACCCGGTGGCGCAGTAATCAACTACGCGGTGCACTGCTGTGCCGCAAGTCAGGAACCGGTAGCCAACTTGTGTGCGTCTGGCGTTCTGGAAAGGCATCCCAACCTTAGATTTGCCACCATCGAAGCCGGCATCGGCTGGGTTTCATGGCTGCTGGAAGTAATGGATGAAGCGTTCTACAAACACCGCATGTGGGTGTCGCCAGACCTCAAAGAGCCGCCCAGTTATTACTACCGGCGACAAGGCTATGCCAGCTTTGGTGAAGATCGCTCCGGCCTTGCGCTCGGTGTAGAACATAACCTGATTGATAATTTCATGTGGGCCAATGACTACCCCCACCACGAAGGCACGTGGCCTCACTCCGCCGCGGCTATCGAGCGGACCATGGGTAATCTCAGCGAAGAGAATCGGGCCAAAGTGCTCGGCATGAATGCCGCTCGATTCTGGAATATAGACGTCCCCGCCCAGTACCAGGGAAAATTCCAAGCTAGCGCGCAGGCAAGCTGATGTCGCTGCGCGGTGTTGCTGCAGTAGTTGGAGTCGCTGAACGTGCGCCAACACGTTACACAGGGGATGAAACCATCCTGGAGCTGCTCAGCGGCGTCGCTGTAGACGCTGTGAAAGATGCGGGATTTTCTCTGTCCCAGGTTGATGGCCTTATCGTGCATCCTATTGGCGGATTACCGGGTTTTGTTCCAGCAACAGTTGCCGAATTTATAGGTCTGCGGCCAACATTTGCTGAAGTTGTCGACCTGGGCGGAGCCACCGGCGCGGGTATGGTCTGGCGCGCCGCCGCAGCCATTCAAGCCGGTCAATGTACAAGCTGCCTTTGCCTGACCGGTACGCGACGTCGTCGAAGGCCTTCTTCCGATCGCTCTAAGCCTGCCTCGCCCAGGCGACCCCAGTCTATGCGCCCCTCTAACGATCGCTCCCCGCAGGCGGAGTTTGATTACCCTTACGGTATGATCGGCGCGAACGCCGGCTACGCAATGCTGGCAACCCGTTACACCCACGAGTATGGCCTAACCGACGAACAACGTGCAAAAGTAGCGGTGGATCAGCGCACAAATGCGAATGCCAATCCAGCAGCGATTTTTCATGACCAGGCATTAACAACGGAAGATGTCCTTGCCTCAGAGATCATCTGCGAACCACTGCATATGCTGGAGATTGTGATGCCGGCCGCAGGTGCTGCAGCCCTGCTCGTGACATCTGCTGAACGAGTAGCAGACGCCAGGCAACCACCGGCATGGCTACTCGGAGCAGGTGAATCTGTTACTCACTCATCTTTCGCTCAGGCACCGAATCTGGATTCCACCGGTATCGGCATCGCAGCGCGAGCCGCCATGGCCCAGGCAGGTGTGGCACCTGCAGATATTGGCCTGGCTTCTTTGTACGACTGTTACACCATTATGGTGCTGCTAACGCTGGAAGAGGCTGGATTCTGTGCACGAGGAGAAGCAGGTGCATTTGTGCAATCCCACGATCTCACCTTCGCTGGTGATTTCCCTTTAAATAGTCATGGTGGACAGCTGTCGTTTGGCCAGGCCGGGATGGCAGGCGGAATGAGTCATGTCACAGAAGCCGTTCGTCAGATTCAAGGGCGTGCCGGTGATCGCCAGGTAGCGGGATTAGAGCTCGCTTACACACATGGGAATGGTGGCATCATCGCAGAACAGGCTGGTCTGGTGTTCGGAGCGCATCGATGAGTGCGCGCCTGATACCACCGCATACTGAAATGACCCAACCCTATTGGGACGCATCACGCGAACAGAAGTTAGTTGTGCAACAGTGCAAAGATTGTGCGCAGCATAGCTTTCCACCGCGCGCACATTGTCCGAATTGCGGAGCCACTCAACTGACCTGGGAGCCAGTGTCAGGTAAAGGTGTGATTTACACGTACACGGTCGCACACCGCCCTCCTCACCCGGTCCTGTCTGAACAATGTCCGCTTGTCATTGCGGTCGTCGAATTGGAAGAGGGTCCGCGCATGATCACTAATATCATAGGTTGTGACAGCAACGATGTAGAAGTCGGCATGGCCGTTCAGGTTGCCTTCGAGTTAATTGATGACAGCGACATCGTGCTGCCGGTCTTCAAACCTGTTTAAGCTGTGCAGGAGGACGACCTTCCTTTGCTGCTGGTATTAGTGTTGCTCGCACTGCTGCGCTGGTCAGGCGCGCGTCACTACAATACGTGAATGCCACGCTCACACGTGAAATAGGCTTACTCCCTCCCCAACCTGGCACGCTGGGGATAGAGTTTGTGTTAACACTGTTCGGCGGTGCCGTTATTGGCGCTCTGCTCGGCGGGGCATTTTTTTACCCGTCCCAGACGGCCTGGTGGATTGCTGCGTCGCTGCTGCTTTGGCAGCCGTGTTTGGAAGAGCTTTTGTTTCGCGGGGTGCTGCAGGGTTTGCTCAGGGAGACTGCCTGGGGCACAAAATGCTGGCGCGGTATCAGTTGGGCCAACGTCGCATGCGCGATGTTGTTTGCCCTAGCGCATCTCGTGTATCAGCCGGCGCTCTGGGCGATAGCAACGTTTATTCCAGGTTTGCTATTCGGCTATTTCCGCGACCAGACGGGCAGTCTATGGCCCTCCTTGTTACTACACTGTGTGTTTAATGCGGCTTTTTTCTGGCGTCTCCTGTCGATACTTTTTTGTGGGTAACATCAATTTTCCATCGGGAACCCCCAATGGGATTCAGGTCTTCTGCTGTCAGAATTATAAGTTCACATAAGAAGCTCGCGGGGCGTCTTTGCACGTTCAATGGGCTGGAACTTGTAGGGAGTCACTGATGAATAAGCTTTCGAGAGCGGCCGCATTTGTATGCGCGTCATTTCTATTGTCTACGACAGGCAACGCCGCGACATTCTTTGTCGATAGTGCAGTTGATGCCGTAGATCTAACACCCGGGGATGGCGTCTGTGCTACCGAAGCCGGGGCCTGTACTTTGCGAGCCGCCGTCATGGAGGCAAACGCTTTGGGTGGCGCGGACATTATCGATCTAACGGCGATTGATGATCCGCTCAATCCGATCACTTTAACGCTCGAAGGGGTAGACGAAGTCATCGAATTAACCACCGGCGGAGCGCAGCCTTGTCAGGCCGCAATTACTGCTGACGCAAGTGTGGGTGACCTGGACATCACCGAAGATCTGGAGATATTCGGTGCGGGCCCTGCGCTTACCATCATTCAATGGGAAAATCAGTCTATCGAAGATCCAGACGTTGGCGACCGCATTTTCCATGTGCAGGCGGAAGTCGGCACCACTGTTAATCTGGTGCGGCTGGCAGACCTGATGGTAACCCGCGGCAGCGTCGGTATTCCCAATACGACAGACGCCGAAAATCCTTATAACTGTGAAGTGACCGGTGAACCGGGCAGCATAGAAGCCTGGCAGTTCCGTCGCACGGGCGGTGCCATCGCAGTCGGCCCTGGCGCATCAGTTGTACTGTTTGAGGAAGCAGAGCACGGTCCGGGTACAGGTGGTGACGGTCAGCCGCCTGTGATCGGCCCGCCCGACGATCATGATGATGAAACAGAAGGTGGCGTTACTGCAGTAGAGTTTGAGCGTATTGCGGTTATCGGAAACCAGGCCGGTAGCGATGGCGGCGGCATTCTGGCTGCTGCCGAAATGAGCATTGCGGACTCTGTATTGAGCGGCAATCTATCTTCAGCCAACGGCGGTGCGCTGTATCTGGACTCGCCCACCACAATAACCGGCACCCTGATTGGCACCTCATCTACGGATGTGCCTTTTGCATCCGGTGCGTTGTCTGCTGATCTTGTGGGTACGCCCAACCAAGGTGAAAATGGCGGCGGTATATTTGATACCGGCTTTCATACTACCGATATTGAGTCTAGCGCGATCAACGGCAACACAGCCATTGGCGGTGGCGGTATCGCCGGTCGTGCACTGGTCGTGATTAACCTGACCAATACTACGGTAAGTGGCAATACCGGCACCGATGTAGGCGGCGGCATCACTACCAACGGGACTGTTAACCTGCGTAACGCCACAGTGGCCAACAACGTCGCTACAACAGATGCACCAGGTGGGGGCGGTGGCTTGAATTCTTTTGGCGACGGCACCTTCATTTTTTATAATACGGTTCTGAGCAATAATGTTGTTCAGGGCGGAGAATCCGCGCGTGAGGCCAACTGCGGCTGTTCCGGTGGCGCTGCGTTATGTCCGCCAGGGCGCATGGTGTCGACGGGCTATAACGTGAATGATGAGGCGACAGACACCTGCTCGCTTGACGTCGCCCTCAATGACCAGGCGCAAACAGACCCCCTATTGGAGCCCCTTGCCAACAATGGGGGTTTAACCGAAACCCACGCTCTGCCGACCGCCGCCATTGGTGATGCAGCGACCAGTCCGGCCATTGATACCGCAGATGATCAACGCTGCCCGAGTAATGATCAGCGCGGCAGTCTGCGTCCTGATGACGGTGACCTGAACGGCAGTTTTCTCTGCGATGCGGGTGCATACGAACGCTTTATCGCTCGCACGGACCTTCATATCAATAACGTCGTCTCGCCCAATCAGATCGACAAAGGTGACAGTTTTACCGTCGTGGTGGAGGTCCACAATGACGACGGCAACAGTGTAGCGCCTGGCGTTACCCTTGCGGCGGTCCTCGATACCCTGACTGGCATGAGTATCGACGATGCCGTTGCATCGTCTGGAACGTGCACAGTTGTCAGTACAGATGAATTGTCCTGTGCCATTGGCGATATGGCTATCGGCGCTATCGAAACAGTCACCCTCACGCTGACTGGAAACGAGCAGGGTACATTCGGTCTGGAATCCACGGTTGATCAAACTGGCGATCCGGACCTGGTTGATACGGTACCGGGCAACAACGTGGTTGCCGTGCAGATATTTGTATTAGGCAACAGTGACATTGCGCTTTCCGGCGGTCCTGCCGCGACTACCGTTGATCAGGGTAGTCCAATCGACCTGGATTACACAGTAGTTAACAACGGTGAAGATGCCGCTACCGGTGCACGTCTGGGTCTGGTCATTCCGACCGCAACAAGCTTTGTATCCGCAACGACAACTAAAGGCGACTGCGCTGAATCAAGCGGTGAGGTGTTGTGCAATATCGGTGACCTCGCTCTGGCGGAAACGGCCGGTATAACAGTCAGCCTTAATGCAGACGCTGCGGGTGACGTGGATCTACTGGTACTTGCCGGTGCGGATCAGAACGACCCGGTTGCGGAAAACAACGAAGCGCCCTCTACAGTGACCGTAATCGCCAATGCCGATCTGGCCATTGCAGCTACGAGCGTGGACCGTATCAGAAACAAGCGCACGTTCGCAGTGTCTGTGACGGTAACCAACAACGGGCCGCAAGCTGCAACCAATGTGGTTGCAACCGCGGACCTGCCAAGTCTCGTGAGCTTCGTATCTTCCTCTTCATCGTGCACATTAACCGGAGTGACGGTCACCTGTACTGCAGACCAGATAGATGCAGGCGAAAGCGTATCGTTCAATGTCGATGTCAAAGCGGAGGCAGTAGGTGATGCGGTGGTCAGTGGCATTGTGGTCGCAGACGAAAATGACCCGGACCTCACGAACAATGAAGGCTCGGTGAGCATCCGGATTTTGCGTAAGAGCAGTAGTGGCGGAGGTTGTGCTTACAACCCGGGTGGTCCGATTGATCCAACCTTACCTGTGCTCTTAGTGCTCGGTCTGCTAGCCATCTGGTGGCGTCGACCTCGCAAAGTGTAATGGCGCACAAGGTGTAATGGACAGGCGGGCCCGGTTTCGGGCTCGCTTTTTTAAGCAGCGTATAAGAGGAGAAAGTTATGAAATTTTCAGATGAACTTGTTCAGAGGCACAGAGGACAAAGAATGCCAGGTTACACACTTATGCTTGCGCTCCTTGGCAGTTTGCTGATGGTAGGGACCGTAGATGCGGCGCCTGCTGATGGCGCCCGAACTCAGGAGCCCAGAACCACGACCCGGGAACCGCAAGTGGATCGCGACAGAACCCAGGATCGGCTGCGGACTATGGATAGAGCTTTGGATCGAGATAGAGAGCAAGACAGAGATAGAGACCAAGACCGGATTCATCACGATGAGCCTATTTATGGTCAGGAAGTGATGACCGAGCAAGAGCAAAACCGTTATCGAGAACGGCTGCGCGAGTTGGCTGGCGAACAGGAAAGAAATCAGTATCGCCTTGAGCATAGAGCGCAAATGGAGGCGCGCGCACGCGAGCGCGGTGTCACCTTAACTGAATCAGAAAGCGCAGGTGAGCAGGATCGCGACCGGGATCAAGACCGGGATCAGCTCACTGATCAAGATCGAGATCGCCTGAAGGAGCATCAAGGTGACGCCTCTTGAACCCTTCATCGACCGTACAATAAAACGGGCCAACCTGATCGGGATTCTGTCTGTGCTCTTGCTGGCCGGTACGGAGGCTCGCGCGGAATGGCAGACAGCCTTGTCAGTGGGTGCTGAGTATCGTTCGGGTGACTATGGCGACAGTGGAGATATAGATGATCTATATGTCCCCGTGTCGATCAAGCTGGAGGGTGATGAACTTGCTTTCCAGCTTACGGTTCCGTACGTAAGTGTCGAGGGACCGGCGGGTAGCCTGATCAGTCCCGGCGACACCATTGTCGGCAGCGGTCGGGAAGTGTCAGAGAGCGGTGTAGGTGATCTGGTCGCAAGCGTCACTCTAAAGGATCTGTATTCTGCGGCAGACGGCAACCAGGTCATGGATCTGACCGGCACGGTTAAGCTGGGCACGGCAGATGAAGCGGATGGCTTGGGTACAGGCGAAAACGACTATTCGTTACAAATGGATTTCTATCACTTTTATACGCAAGGCACTCTATTTGCGGCCATCGGATACAAAGTACGCGGAGACTCCAGCCAGCTTGATCTACGCGATACCATTTTTGCGCAAGCCGGCGGGGTTTATCGAGTTGCTGCTGAAACGGATATCGGGGCTGCAGTGAGTTACCGACCAAAAATTGTCTCGTCGGGCGATTCAGCCAGTGAGGTGATGCTGTTTGCCAATCAGGTTCTCAGCCGAGATCTGCAGGTCTCTGGCTATGGCTTGGTCGGCTTATCTGACGGCAGTCCCGACTGGGGAGTGGGATTCTCGGTGAAGCTCTGGTTATAGGAAACGAACCGGAACGGACAGTCATCATGTTAGCGGTTGAATCACCAACACCCGTCCCAGCCACCATTACGATTGCTCCCAACCGATATTTCCAATCACTTCTAAGAAGGGCGTTAAGTCTTCTTATTATTGGCCGTGTTGTTTAATGCGCGGCTGGACTTCTGGCTCGATAGCGCGGTAATTGTCGCAGCAGGTCTGTCTGGCTGTGGTATTCACGTATTGCCCGCGAGCTTGGTGATGCTAACGTCAGGCGTAAGTTTGTAAGCGAGTCGACATATTGGTAAACAATTCGTGGCAGGCAGTGCGGGAGACGTTTACCCGGGACGGGTCGCTCAACATCACTGAAGTGGCGTTAGACCGGCAAATAACTGCCGGGCTTGGCGACGATGTAGCGATCAGGTTTCTGCGTAAAAATGGCAGCCCCGAATCTATTTCTTATGCCGAATTGAAATCAGCATCGGCACATTTTGCCAGTGCGCTGGTTGCGCATGACGTGGCGCGTGGTGGGCGCGTGTTCAGCCTGCTGGGACGTGTTCCGCAACTTTATGTCACCGCGCTCGGCACGCTTCGTTGCGGCGCTGTGTTTACCCCTTTGTTTTCCGCGTTTGGGCCCGAACCAATTCGTACCCGTATGGAAATTGGCAGCGCTGACGTGTTGGTGACCACAGCATCGCTGTTTCGCCGCAAAGTCGCGTCGTGGGCTGAACAGCTCGAGAGTTTAAGACTCGTGATCATCATCGATGGAGATCCGCATGATACCCCCGCTGGCACCCTGCATTACAACACCTTCATACAGGCAGGCGTACCGGACTATCCAGCAGTAGCCACTGCGCCCGACGACCTGGCACTGATTCATTTCACCAGCGGCACCACAGGCAGGCCCAAAGGTGTCATGCACGTACATGAAGCGGTTGTAGGGCACTATGTGTCAGCAGCTGCGGCGTTAGATATGCGACAAGGCGACAGATACTGGTGCACAGCAGATCCGGGTTGGGTCACCGGCACCTCCTACGGCATTATCGCGCCACTGACTCATGGCGTTAGCATGCTGGTAGATGAAGCGGAATTTGATCCGCGGCGCTGGTATCAGATACTGGCCGAAGAGCGGGTGAACGTCTGGTACACGGCTCCCACAGCTATCCGCATGCTGATGAAAGCAGGTCTGGACCTGACCCGCGAACACCAGTATCCAGATCTTCGCTTTATGGCCAGCGTCGGTGAACCGCTCAATCCTTCAGCAGTACTATGGGGGCAGGAAGCGTTTGGCCAGCCGTTTCACGATAACTGGTGGCAGACGGAAACCGGCTGCATCATGATCGCTAACTGCCCGGGGGAAGAAGTGAAGCCGGGCGCAATGGGCAAGGCGCTGCCTGGTGTCGAAGCTGCCGTTGCCGCGCAGAACGATCCGGGCGAACAACTGGACATCGATCAAGTTGGAGAACTGGTGCTGCGCAAAGGCTGGCCGTCAATGATGCGCGGCTACGTTGATGAGATGCAGCGTTACAAAAGCTGTTTTTCGGGTGACTGGTATCAAACCGGGGATCTGGTCAAACGTGATGCCGACGGATATTTCTGGTTCGTCAGCCGCGCTGACGACGTCATTCAGTCCGCCGGGCACCTGATCAGCCCGTTCGAAGTGGAAAGTACGTTGCTGGCCCATGCTGCGGTGGCGGAAGCGGCGGTGATCGGATTGCCGGACGACACCATGGGTGAGGCGGTGGCAGCATACGTGGCGGTCAACCCCGGATATCAGTGGGATGAGGCGTTACAGCGAGACGTTATGGCACACGCGCGTAAACGCCTCGGCCCATCGGTGGCGCCGCGCAGCATTGAATGTCTGGACGAACTGCCGCGCACACGGAGCGGCAAGATCATGCGCCGCCTGGTAAAAGCGCGTGTCCTGGGTCTGGAAGAAGGTGATACCTCGACTTTGGAAAGTGTTGAAAATGACTAACCCGAACGCCTTACGCATCGGTCGCGACCTCTCACTGGATCTGTTAGCCCAAATGGTACGCATCCGCAGATTCGAAGATAAGTGCGCGGAACTCTATACTCAGGAAAAGATACGCGGCTTTCTGCACCTGTATGACGGTGAAGAAGCGGTGGCGGTTGGCGTTATCCCGAATCTCGAACCGCAGGACGCGGTGGTTGCTACCTATCGCGAACACGGACACGCTCTGGTCCGTGGCGTGCCGATGACTTCGATTCTGGCTGAAATGCTCGGCAAACAAACCGGCTGCAGCCGTGGCCGCGGCGGCTCAATGCATTTGTTTGATAGCGCCACGCGTTTCTATGGCGGTAATGCAATTGTCGGCGGCGGCCTGCCCATGGCGGTAGGTCTGGCACTGGCCGCAAAAATGGCTGGACGTGAAGAAGTGGTAGTGTGTTTCTTCGGCGAAGGTGCGGTTGCAGAAGGTGAGTTCCACGAAAGCCTGAACCTGGCGCAACTATGGCAGTTGCCGGTGTTGTTTGTATGCGAAAACAATGGTTACGCAATGGGTACCGCATTGGCCCGCTCCGAATCTGAAATTGACCTGGTTAAAAAAGCCGAGAGCTACGAAGTGCTCGCCCAGAGCGTCGACGGCATGGATGTCATTGCCGTGACGTTGGCTGCGCGTGCCGCTGTGGCTCAAGTTCGTGCCGGACAGGGACCGGTGTTCTTGGAATGCAAAACCTATCGTTTCCGCGCCCATTCCATGTTCGATGCGCAAAAGTATCGTGATAAAGCCGAGGTGGAAGAATGGCGGCAGCGAGGCCCGATAATACGTTTTCAGAACTGGCTGATGGAATCGCATGTTATCCATCAAAGTGATATCGACGAGATTGAGGCACGTGTGAGCGCGGAGATTGATACAGCACAGGCTGCTGCGGAAGCAGCCCCGTTTGAGTCGGTTGAACAACTTTATGAACACGTTTACGAGGTTGGCAGCGATGTCTGAGCTGACTTATCGGGAAGCTGTACGAGAAGCTATGTGTGTTGCCATGCGTGCTGATGAACGCGTGTTTCTCATGGGTGAAGACGTCGGTCGTTACGGCGGATGTTATGGCGTCAGCATGGGTATGTTGGAGGAGTTCGGTGACGAGCGGGTCCGCGACACCCCGTTGGCGGAGTCCGGCTTCACCGGCGCCGGCATCGGTGCTGCCATGGGCGGCATGCGCCCCATCGTCGAACTGATGACGGTTAACTTCAGCTTACTGGCGTTGGATCAGATCATGAACACCGCCGCGACCGTGCGGCACATGTCCGGCGGGCAATTTGGTGTGCCGATCGTCATTCGCATGGCCACCGGTGCAGGCAAACAACTGGCTGCCCAGCATTCTCATAGTCTGGAAGGTTGGTATGCACACATTCCGGGTCTGAAAGTGGTTGCGCCTGCCACCATCGAAGATGCGCGCGGCATGTTGCAGGCCGCATTGGATGATCCCGATCCGGTGCTGATTTTCGAAAATGTCATGCTGTACAACACTAAGGGTGAGGTTGGCGAGCCCTCGGTGATACGCCTGGAAGGCGCAGCGGTACGTCGTCCCGGCACCGATCTGAGCTTGTTCACCTACGGCGGTTCGCTGCCCAAGGCACTGGCTGCCGCGGAGCAACTCTCCGGCGACGGGATAGATGTGGAAGTGGTCGATCTGCGCTGCCTGCGTCCGTTAGATGACGCTACCATCATGGCATCGGTGAGTAAAACGCGGCGTGCCCTGATTGTTGATGAAGGCTGGCGGTCGGGCGGTCTGTCGGCGGAAATTTCGGCGCGCATCATGGAGCAGGCGTTCTGGTCTCTGGATGCACCGGTGGAGCGTGAGTGCAGTGCGGAGGTGCCGATTCCGTACGCAAAACACATGGAAGCGGCCAGCATTCCCCAGGTTGAATCCATCGTCGCCAAAGCTCGTGCGATGTGTATGTCCGCATGAGCTTGTTTCGGATGCCGAGTCTAGGGTCTGACATGGAATCGGCAACGTTGATTGAATGGTTGGCGGCGCCGGGTGATCAGATCAAGCGAGGTGATCTCATTGCCGTGGTGGAAACCGACAAAGGTGCCATCGAAATCGAAGTGTTCGAGGATGGTGTGTTGGAGCGCTACCTGGTGGCCCTCGACAGCGAGGTTGCGGTGGGTGAGCCTCTGGCTGAAATTCGCACGGGCTCGGAGACGTTGGACGAGACAGCCCAGACGACAATTGTCACAGAATCCGCTTCTGATGAAAAAGATGCTGTCGCTGCACCAGTTTTACCCGAACCTGTTCTGCCTGAACCAATAGTGCCCGCGCCGGCTCGAACGCACAGTAGACAGCGGGTTTCGCCTGCAGCCCGGCAACTGGCGGCAGAGCTGGGGGTCGACACCAGCACGCTGCAGGGATCCGGACCTGCTGGCGCAGTGGTTTATGCAGACGTGCAGGCTGCCGCGGGGCAACCGGCGAGCATGGAAGAGGCTGCAAATGAAGACCCGGCTGCCAAGATGCGCCGTGCCATCGCCGCCGCCATGGCACGTGCCAAGCGCGAAATCCCGCACTACTACCTGAGTACGACGGTGGATGTCGATGCATCCGTGCAGTGGTTGGCCCAGGCCAATGAACAGAAACCGCCGGCGGAGCGAATTCTGGCGCCAGCGTTGTTTATCAAAGCGACGGCACTTGCACTGTCCAAGTTTGAAGAATTCAACGGTGCTTTTGCGGACGAAACCTACACCGCCAGTTCGCGGATCAACGTGGGTGTGGCAATCGCCATTCGTGGTGGCGGCCTGGTTGCGCCGGCCATCCACGATACGGATCAGCTTTCTCTCGATCAGTTGATGGCGGGACTGCGCGATCTGACCCAGCGGGTGCGCGCAGGACGCTACCGAGCTTCGGAATTCCGCGACCCTACCGTGACTGTCACCAGTCTCGGCGACCGGGGTGTCGAATCAGTATTTGGCATCATCTATCCACCCCAGGTTGCCTGTATTGGATTTGGCAAGGTGGTTGACCGGCCGTGGTCGATGCCGGATCGTTCAATTGTCTCTCGGCGCACTGTCAGTATCAGTCTGTCTGCTGATCATAGGGTCAGTGATGGGCGCCGGGGTGCGCTGTTGCTTAATAAGATTGCTGAGTTGCTCTCTAATCCGCAACAGCTTTAAAGGAGGTTCAGATGGTAAAAGAAGAGTTGCGCAAGGTACTGCTGGACGTCATGGACGAGGTTGCCCCGGGTTGTCTGCCCGACGTGATCGACGATGACGAGGACCTCCGCGAACAAATGGACCTGGATTCCATGGATCTGCTTAACATTGTCGCCGGCCTGCACGCACGTCTAAACATCGAGATTCCGGAAAGCGACGTGGAACAGATTGTTACCATCAATCGCGCGATTGCATATCTCAGCCGGTGAACCATGCAAACTGTGTATCAGTCAGGCCCGATAACTTGTAAGTACCCCTCAGCTGTATTTCGGCTCATACATGTAACGCGCAGCCGCGGTTGAAAAGTCCTGTTCAGGCAGGCGCGTGGCATGCCCCTGTTCGTGGGCCACGCGTGCAACTGCTGCAGCGACAGCAACCGCGACTTCACGCATGCCTGCAGCGGGAGGAAACAACCTGCCCTGCTCCAGGTCAGCAGCAGACACACAATCTGCCAGCGCGTGGGCTGCGGCCAGAAACATCTCGTCGCTGACCTGTGTTGCGCCAGCCAGCAGCAAACCGAGGCCTACCCCTGGAAATATATAAAAATTGTTACCCTGACCGGGTGCATAAACCCGCCCTTCATGGGTGACCGGAGCGAACGGACTGCCGCTGGCAAAAACCACTCGCCCCCGGGTCCAGGTAAAAGCCTGCTCGGCGGTGCATTCGGCCTTGGAGGTGGGGTTCGACAGCGCAAAAACAATTGGTCGAGCATTGAGGCGTGCCATAGTAGACAGCATGGCCTCATTAAACCTTGCGCCAACCCCGCAAGCACCGATGATAGCCGTCGGGGCAAAATCTTCGATGACCGCTTCGGTCTTATCCGTGTGTGGGCGGTCCTGGGCAAAAGAAGACTTCCACTCCGGCAGATCAGTGCGGCTTGTCACGACGAGGCCGCGAGAGTCCATAAATAAACATCGTGCCTTGCTCTGGGCTTCTGTTAGCCCCTCATGCTGCATGGCCGCGACTACCGTCCTGGCAAAGCCGAGATTGGCCTCGCCAGCGCCGACAAACAGTATTCGTTGCGCAGCCAGTCCCTGCCCTGTAATACGTCCGGCTGAGTACAAGCCCGCAAGCCCCATAGCGCCGGTGCCCTGCACATCATCGTTAAAACAGCACAGCGTGTTTCGGTAACGATCCAGCAGCCGGAACGCATTTGCATTGTTGAAGTCCTCAAACTGCAGGATGCCCCCGGGGAACACGGTACGGACCGCGGTCACAAATTCCTCGATGAACTCGTCGTAGAGCTCGCCGGTAAGGCGCGCCTGACGTTCACCCAGGTACAGCGGATCCTCACGCAGAGTGGTGTTATCTGTGCCCACATCAAGCGCAATCGGCAGGCAAAGTTCCGGCGCCACGCCGGCGCACGCCGAATAAAGTGACAGTTTGCCGATAGGTATACCCATACCGTTTGCGCCAAGATCACCGAGACCAAGGATTCGCCCACCGTCAGTAGCAACGATGACGCTCGCGTGCGCGCGGGGCCAATGTTTGAGCACCTCGGCCACGCGCCCGCGGTGCGCAAACGCCGAGACGTAAAGTCCCCGCGGCCGTTCATAGATACGACTCCACAGGGTACAAGCTTCACCAACTGTCGGGGTATAGATAATCGGCAGCATCTCCTCCAGATTGTCGAGTACAACGCGATAAAAAAGCGTTTCGTTTTCATCCCGCAGCGCACTGAGATAACAATACTTATCAAGCGAGCTATGTTTATCGCGGAAGTTGGTGACCACGCGTGCTGCCTGTTCAACCAGCGACTCCATACGTGGCGGCAGCAATCCCTCGAGTTGCAGGCTCCGACGAACATCTGCCGAAAAGCCAGTGCCCCTGTTGATCAAGGGGTCGCACAGCTCAGCAGCAATGCCGGGTGATGGGTCAGAGCGGGTTATACCGGCCATGCGTTCTTCCTCATAGATCAGGGTCAATCGATTGTCGGCTGTTCAACTTGTGGCGTATTCATCTGCGAAAGCACCTCGCTCAAAACCTGCAGTTGCTCTGCCGCATCAGCAAAACGCTGCTCGCCAAGAGCTGCAAGGTACGCATCGAAAGCGCTTCTTGCCGCGCTCGCGAGCTCTTTTATTGAAAGATCGCTTGATCGGCTGGCTTGCATGGCGAGCGGCTCATCAGTAAACAAACCAAGCAGCGCTTCTTCAAACGTCTCGGCATAACTCAGCGTATCGCCCTGCATGACTGCAACAAGGCGCAGCTCCGGGTAGGCAGCCGTATCAGCTCGTAAATAAATAGGTTCGACATACAACAGCGAGTCATCAACAGGAATTGCCAACACATTGCCGCGGATCACTTCTGAACCTTGCTGATTCCACAGCGTCAACTGTCCGGACAGGAACGCATCCTGATCGATCTTGGTTTCCACCTGTTGCGGTCCAAGCACCCGTTTCTCTTTCGGGAATTTGTACGCTATAAAACGCCCGTAGTTATCGCCGTCCGACAGAGCCGCAATCCAACCAATCAACACCTGGCGGTTCTTCGGCGTGAACGGCAGGATCAACACAAATTCAGCCCGATCCGACCCCGGCTGTTCCCACATGACATAGTAAGGTTCCACTGGTTTGACCTTTTGATAGTGCTTTTCGGTGGCACGTACCCAGACATCCTCCTGGTTGTAGAAAACCTCTGGATCGGTCATGTGATAGCGGGCAAAAATTAGACCTTGAACCAGCAGCAGGTCCTGTGGATATCGGACATGCGCGCGCACGCTCTCGGGCATTTCCTGCCTGAGTTTGAAAAGGCCCGGTAGAGCGCGCTGCCAGGCTCCAATTATCGGGTCATCCGGTTCGAAAACATATAGCTCAACGCTGCCATCATAAGCATCGACGACGGCCTTGACCGAATTTCGCACATAGTTTTCACCGTGCAGACGCCGGACCGTGCGCTCGCCGATTTCCGGACCGCGGAACTCGATCTGCTCATGTGATTCAAAGGGTTGGCTGTAAGGGAAATAGCTGGAACTGGTGAAGGCATCGACAATCCATACCAGGCGCCCATCAACCGCTGCAATATAAGGATCCTGATCAAATACCAGGAACGGCGCAATTTTACGCACCCGCTCCTGGATCTGACGGTTGTACAAAATCCGACTTTGCTCGTGCGGGTAGCTGGACAGTAACAGTACGGTACCGTCAAATTTCCAGCCAAACAGAAACCTGCGCCAGAAACTGTCGAGGACAACACCACCTGTTCCGGAATAGTGTGTATACACGTTTGTTTCACCGCTCGGATAGTCAAATTCTGGTTCAGACGTGTTGACAACCGCAGGTTCCGACGTTAGCTCTCCATAATAGATACCAGGCCGCTCAACGCGCAGCGCTTCGTCACTGGTGACGGGAGGGATATCTTTAACCAACAGGTTTGGTAAGCCTTCGGGGGTAAAGTCGCTTACCGGAGCGAGCGTAAACCCATAGCCATGAGTGTACTTGAAACGTTGATTAACAAACGTCTGACTGCGTTTCGGTAGATTACGCTGCGCGAGTTCTCGAGCGGCAACCATGACCTGTCGATACCGATCACCAATCTGGTAACGGTCAATGTCGACGTCTACAAATTCGTAGTACAGCCGGATTTCCTGAAACTGTTTATACACAGCATCAAGAGCCCGCCAATCCCACAAACGCACCTCGGACAGCAGATGCTGATTGTCATCAGCTGACGCCTCGGTCAGCTTGGCTTCTGCGGCAAACTGCTGTTCTTCGATTTCATCCAGCTGGAATGCCTTTCGCGTGAATTCGATGTTACGTTTGATATAAGGGATTTCGAATGTGATTTCATTGGGCTTAACAACCAGCCACTGCACAAGTCGCGGCGCTGCAACAACCAGCACTATCCACAACCCGCCAATGACCGTCCATGCACCTAGTACAGCTATGAGCGTTGGCGGCCCCATGGGTAATCGACGTTCGACGAGATGATTCATAAATCTGCGGAAACGCGCGCTTAAAGGCAGCATCCCGGCGATAAGAAATATCACGCCCAGCAACAACAGTCCGGGTAACCGCACGTAAATATCGGTCCAGCCAGGCCCCATGACAACGCCCAGTTGTGAATACAGCAGGTGGAATACACTCAGAGCAGCACCAAAGGCGAATACCACAGCGAGTAACAAGCTGGCCATAGGAATCAGTAAAGGCGTTGCCGGGGTTGCATATGGTGCTTTGAAGTTGACTAATCCGAAGCTGTCCTCGCGCAGAAACAGCACAACACCGAGCAAAACAATCGCGACAAACAGGCAGAGACCAAACAGACCATCCAGCAGTGGCAGGGTAAAGAGATAAAAGCTGACGTCGAAACCCAGCATGGGTTCGACCAGACCCGCAGGTTCGCTATTGAGATACAGCAGCACCTCGCGCCACGACGCCAATCCCCACACAGCTCCTCCGGCGGCAGCCAGAGCGATGGCAAAACGTCGCAAATGCGGACCAGAACGCCGCAGTAGAATGAAGGGCGCAATTACAGCAAGAACAACACCGACGCTAACCACAACCACGGGCGTGAGCGTAAAGGTCCAGAAACGATCGACATATCCCAGCGCGTCATACCAAAGGTACTCTGCCCAAATATTCATAAGTGCTACCAGAAGGGCTGCACCTGCAATCAGCAGAGAGCCGAACCAGACGCGCAACTTCCTCTTATGGGCAGTTGCAATCAGCCACAGGCCAACAACCAGCAAGCTACCCAGCAACAAAACATACATAGACCGGCGCTCCAATGAGACTACCAACCTCTCACTAGACCCCGAGCGGGTACACTGTGTCTTCTACGTATTTTTGGTGAGGCAATGCAGGGGTGTAGGCTTATTGTATACACAGTAAACTTTGGAAGTTGGCTGATGAGTTTAGGCTGCGACGGAGATATTAAATGGCAGAACTGATCCAGGTAGTGTGCCCAAATTGTGATACGACAAATCGAGTACCACCCGCTCGTCTGGTTGATGATCCAAAATGTGGCAAGTGCCACAACAAGCTGTTTTCGGGGAAGCCTCTTGAGCTGACCAGCGCTAATTTCCAAACGCACATTAATCGCAGCGGTGTGCCGGTGGTGGTAGATTTCTGGGCACCGTGGTGTGGTCCCTGCAAATCAATGGCGCCTGCCTTTGCACAGGCCGCAATCACGCTTGAGCCAAAAGTTCGTCTGGCCAAACTGGACACCGAACAAGCGCCTTCAATCAGTGCACAGCTTCGAATACAGAGCATACCTACAATGGTGCTGTTCTCTTCGGGCCAGGAAGTGGCACGACAATCTGGCGCTATGACTCAGGCCGATATTGTGCGCTGGGTTGAAAGTCACCTGCCCTGATATCGTAGTAAGATTAATTCGTAATAAAAGGGAAGCAGGCGATGTCGAATGACAAGCGAACGGGAATAGAGAGCAAAACAACTTCAAACCCCGAGTTCATTGCGCTGGAAGAAGCAGCTGCCATGACAAGCGGGACCAGGGTGACTTTCATCCCGGGCATTCCCGCGCTTTATGCTGAAGCGCTCAAGAACATCTGTTTTGTCAAAGGTGTACCGTTGATCCGAGCGTTGCATCCGATGATGGGCGTCGATAGAGACACTGGAAAAGACCGACAGGCAGTACTTTACGAACTCACCCGCCAGACAAGTCTGCCTACCATGTTCCACAATGACGAGCGGCCGAGGAACGTCTGGATTGAACAACTCGCGTTGGCGGAGAGAATCGGCGCAGCAGGCAGCCCGAAGTTAATACCCGATGATTTTGAACTTCGCGTTGACGTCTTCGGTCTTTGCGCGGTTGTTCTGGCCGAAGATGGGTTTATCTGGAACATGAGAATTCTCGGCGATAGTCCGTTGGGGCGGAAGTACGGTTACAGTGAAGAGGCGAGCGC
Source organism: Gammaproteobacteria bacterium (assembly GCA_048571035.1). Taxonomy (GTDB): domain Bacteria; phylum Pseudomonadota; class Gammaproteobacteria; order Pseudomonadales; family Azotimanducaceae; genus UBA4421. Next base: position 3,539,942 of record CP121329.1, on the reverse strand, counting down.
TGCGGCGCTGGGGAAAATGGTAGAGGTGATTGGTTTGATTGATCGTCGCCTTGCTGCACAGGAAGAGCGGGGGTCGCGCTATCTCGTGGGTGACTCGGTCAGCGCTGCAGATATCTATTGGGCAACGATGAGTATAAGCGTGGTTCCCGCCCCACCTGAGATCATGCCGTTGACCGAGCAAAACAAGGGTATGTTGAAATACTTCGCCAAAAATTCACAGATTCCGGCGATTGCCAGCGCACTCACAAAGCGGATAGAAGAGCACCAGCAGTTCATTCTGACAACTCACTGCGAAACGCCTGCGGTTCTGGGCGGGGACTTATTGTGAGACACACCGAGTTTTTCACGATTCGGTAAACGCCCGACAACCACGGCAGGACTGTTGACGTACTAGAAATTCAGACTGAGCATGGCCCCGCCGTTTGGTGCCGGGGAGTAACTGATGTTACCACCATGGGCGATCATAACTTGCCTGCTCAGGGCTAAGCCAACGCCACTGCCTTCTTTGCGCGTTGTATAAAAAGGCACAAAGATACGGTCGACAATGTCTGGTTCTATCCCCGGCCCATTATCTGCGATATCCATGGTTACGCGGCCTCTGGCATTCAGTCTGGCCGACAGCACGATTTGGCCATTATCAATTCTGCCCTTGTCTTGTGTCAGCGCCAGGCGGCTGTTCTGCAACAGGTTAAGCAGTACCTGTTCGATCATTTGCTTGTCTGCAAGAACATCCAGTTCTGTTGGCACCACTTCCCACTCGGGCTGCGCCAGGTACTCAGGCCAGTCGGATGTGGCCATTCGACACACGTCGGCGAATAGCGCCTCTATCGGCACAAGTGTTTTGTTTGGAGGCGGCAGGTGTGTGAGCTGGCGGTAACTGCTGACAAAACTCATGAGCCCTTCAGATCTGCGTGCGACGGTATCTACAGCGCTTTTGACGTCATCTAATTCGTGAACCAGGTCGGGCTGACTGGAGACTTTGGCGCGAACATCGTCAACCAGTTCCACTGCTGTCTGTGCCAATGACGAAACCGGAGTGATGGAGTTCATGATTTCGTGTGTAAGCACTCGAACCAGGTCCTGCCATGCTTGCAGTTGAGCGACATCCAGGGCGCTTTGAATATTTTGCAGACTGATCAAACGCTGGGTGTTTGAGGCTTGCAGGATCTCGCTGTTTGACGTGCTGAACGTTTGCTTCTGACCATCGATATCTAATGTGATAAGCGCGCGTTCACCAACCAACAGATCGCGAAAGCGTTGGGATAACGCGGTGCCGTAATTGTCCATGTCATTGAGCTTTGACGGTGGGTGGTTGCCAAACAGACGCCGCGCAGCGTTGTTCCACAGTACGATAGTCTCCTGCGTGTCTACTGAAAGCAGCGGTATCGGCGCATGTTCGAGCATGGCTTTCAACTGGCGTAGTTCAGACTCCTGTTGCGCTCGATCCAGGCGAAACCTATCCAGGATGTGCGTGAAGGTTTCACCCAGTTCTGTGAAGCCGGCGCCTAAGCCTGTGAATTCAAATCGCTGGCCAAAGTCGGCGTAACGTGCGGCATCCAGGAAGCGGGAAAGTTCCCGATTAGTTCGGACGACAAAAGTGAACAGTTCCGCACTTAAAGCAAGAGCGGTTAACGCAGACAGTAATGTAACGACAGGGTAGTTCTGCAGCAGGAAGAGCCAGCACATAAGCCCGAAGGCGAGGAATATGATCAGCAGGCGTATACCAATTTTAAGTCCAAAATGGCTAAAGCCCATATTTTTCCATCCGCCGGTAAAGCGCAGCTCGGGTCAGTCCAAGTTCTTTTGCTGCATGTGAAATGTTATATCTATGACGTGTCAAAGCAGTTTGAATGGCACCGCGTTCCAATTCTTCGAGATTCAAGTTCTCGCCGGAAGCACTGTTATCTCCGGTTCTTTCGTCCGCCACGCTCGCGATATCAGCTGCGGTTTTTAATGTTGAGTTTGGGGTGGGTGGTAATGCGAAATCTGTAAGTTCAAATTGATTTCCTTCTGCCAGAATCACGGCGCGCTCCATCGCATGTCTTAACGCGCGAATATTTCCAGGCCACTCGTAGCCGCAGAGGTGAGTGAGCGCTTCCGACGAAACCGGTAAAACTTCACGCCCGTATTTGCGCGCATAAAGTTGCACGTAATAGCTGACAAGTGTGGGGATATCCTCTCGACGTTCCCGCAGCGGCGGAAGTAGGAGTTCGACGGTGTTGAGACGGAACAACAGGTCCTGACGGAAATATTCGTCATTGGTGAGCCGCTCACGAGGCAGGTTAGTGGCGGCAATCACTCTAACGTCGATATCAACGGGATTGACACCGCCGACAGGCGTGACCTGCTTTTGTTCGAGTACGGTGAGTAGTTTTGCCTGTAAATGAAGCGGTAGGTTGCCAATTTCGTCGAGAAAAAGCGTACCGTCGTTGGATGCCTGCAGCCTCCCTGCTCGATCGGTTTTGGCGTCTGTGAAGGCGCCCTTTGTGTATCCGAATAACTCAGCTTCAAACAAGCTCTCAGGGATTGCGCCAAGGTCGACACTCATAAAAACACAATCTCTTCTGTGAGATTGGCTGTGTAGCGCTCTTGCCGCGAGTTCTTTGCCAGTACCATTTTCTCCCAGAATCAACACGTTTGCCTGAGTCGGTGCAGCGCGTTCGATCAAGTGCTGTATGTTCTGCATAGCCTTAGACTGCCCCAGCATTTTTTGTGAAGACCCGCTTGAGACTTCGGCCAATGTGCTGTTTGTATTTCTGAGTTGTCGGGCTTCTTGTCGCGTGCGATGCAGCTTGACGCTGGCTGACAGAGTGGCGACCAGTTTCTCGTTCTGCCAGGGTTTGGTGATGAAGTCGGTTGCGCCGATCTTCATGGCTTCTACGGCCATGTTGACGTCGCCATGGGCAGTGATCAGCACAATTACCGCCTCGGGATCTATGGATAGTATTTGTTCCAGCCAATGGAAGCCTTGCGCGCCACTCGATTCACCGGGGCTGAAGTTCATATCCAGTAAAATGGCTGCATAACGGGTCTTGCTGAGCAGACCCGGAATCTCGTCGGGGACCGCGCAGGTATCTACCCGTGCGTAATGACGCCGCAGGAGCAGCTTACCGGCGACCAGAATATCGTCGTCATCATCGACAATTAAAATAGCTTCTTCTTCAGGCATGAATACAGCGATAGATAAGTGTTCACAATCGTACACTCGGGCTGTTCATTTCCGAACAGTTTTCTGAGTTCCCCGAATTAGTTTTTCAAAAAAAGCATATAAAACAGTAGGTTAGATTCTGGCATGGGTCTTGCTCTATACCCAGCAAGTTATATATCTGCATCAGCAAAATAAACGCGGAGACCTATGAAGGCCATTCAAACAACCACCGGATCGAGCACGAATCGCATCGGTAACCAATCCGGCGTAAGCATGGACCGGGTTATTCCGAAAACGAAAATGCCATACAAGTTAATCGCGCTACTCGCGGGTGGTGCGTTCGCGGTACTTGTCGCCGGGCTTTACATCTGGGACACCACCAACGGCCGGACTTTTTCGCTGCAGGGGTCTCGTGTTGTGGTTTCACCAGTAGTGCAAGGCACCTTTGACGACTTCATCCCCATTCGGGGTCGGGTCACACCGCGCAAAACTGTCTACCTGGATATGATCGAAGGTGGCCAGGTAGAGCGACGCTATGTTGAAGACGGCGCGCTGGTCGAGGCCGGCGACCTCATCGTTACTTTGAACAATACCTCTCTGCAACTGGACGTGACTCGAAACGAAGCAATGGTCACGGAACAACTCAACAATATGCGCACGATCGAGTTGCAGCTTGAGCAAAACCGCTTGCAGCACAAGCGCAACTTAGTGGAGATGGACTATCAGATTAAGCGACTGGATCGCCAGATTGAGCGCTTGTTAAGTCTGGATACTGCTGGCCTTGCCATCAAAAGCCAACTCGAAGATGCGCAGGATGAGTTGGAATACTTTTCCAACAGACGCGAGGTGACCCTAGAGAGCCAGGCCACAGACGCCCGTCTGCAGGAAACACAATTGCAATTCCTGAAAAAATCAGCGGCACAATTAGAAGACAATTTGCTCCTGGCACGTAAAAACCTGGACGCGCTGAACGTACGCGCACCTGTGACAGGCAAACTGTCCGGTCTGGATGTGGAAGTCGGACAGAGCATTCAGCGTGGCGGACGACTGGGCCAAATCGATGATCCGGACAGCTTCAAACTTCGAGTCGAAATTGATGAGTTCTATCTCAATCGAGTGGATATTGGCCAGGCGGCGCATTTCGATCTGGGCGGTGATCGTTTCGACCTGACGGTAAATAAAATTTACCCCCAGGTGAATAACGGTCAATTTGAGCTTGATCTGTTATTCACAGACAGCGAACCCGAAGACATTCGCCGTGGGCAAACACTGCAGGCGACCCTGACCCTGGGCGATTCAAATACAGCGTTGATCATTCCGAACGGTGCCTTCTTCCAGGATACCGGCGGCAATTGGATGTTCGTAGTTGATGAAGCGGGTAGCCAGGCAGTGCGCCGCAATGTTCGTCTAGGTCGGCGCAACTCCAGATATATCGAAGTTCTTGAAGGACTGGAGGCTGGCGAAAGTGTCATTACCAGCCCCTATTCCAGTTTTAAAGAAATGGATCGACTCACTCTTACAGATGATTAATGCATCTAAAAAATATGGAAACACCCATGATTAAGTTACACAACCTCTCTAAATTATATCGTACTGATGAAGTAGAAACAGTAGCCCTCAACTCGGTGAACGTCGAAATTGAAGCGGGTGAGTTCGTCGCCGTAATGGGTCCGTCAGGCTGCGGCAAATCAACGCTGCTCAATATCGTGGGTATGCTTGATACGCCCACGACTGGTGAATACTGGTTTAGAGACGAGGAAGTCTCAAGTTACACCGAGACGAAGCTTGCAAACATTCGTAAGCACAACATTGGTTTCATTTTCCAGTCGTTCAATCTGATTGATGAATTGTCCGTGGCTGAAAATATTGAACTGGCGCTGCTCTATCACAACATTCCTGCGAGCGAACGGCGTGATCGCGTGGCCAATATCATGGATAAGGTAGGTATCGCGCATCGGGCGAAGCACATGCCGAGTCAGCTCTCAGGAGGACAACAGCAACGCGTAGCCGTCGCACGCGCCATTGTCGGCGATCAATGTTTCATCCTCGCTGACGAACCTACGGGAAACCTGGACAGCGTGCATGGCCAGGAAGTGATGGAGATGCTGCAGGGGCTTAATGAGGACGGGACAACCATCGCCATGGTTACTCACAGTCCAGCACATGCCAACTATGCGCGGCGCACCATTAACCTGTTCGATGGCCACGTGGTCATGGAAGACTTAAGAGCCGCGGGGTAAGACCATGTTGAAGAACTACATTGTCATAGCATTTCGTCAGATGATGAAAAACAAACTCTATGTTGCTATCAACACCATAGGCCTGGTCGTCGGGCTGGCGATTTATCTGTTCGGTACTCTGCTCGTTGAATATGAGCGTAGTCACGATCTGTTCTTTGCGAATTCAGACCGGATTTACACCGCAGGATCTTTGTTTGGTCCAACAGCGAACATTGGTGTAGCAGAGACTGATGGAATCTATACGGCTTTTGCACCGTTTATAGATTCGGAAATAGAAGAAGTCGAAGAGATCGCGCGCGTCGTTGGCGAAACCTATCTGCTTTCTCACGAGGACAAACATTTTTATCAGTACATACGCTTCGCCGATCCAGCCCTGCTGCAGATCTTCGATTTCGAATATCTGGAAGGTGATGAACGCGCATTCGATGATCCGACTGGTGCAATTCTGAATAAAGCGACCGCGTTCAAATACTTCGGTGACCAGCCGGCTTTAGGTAAGGTCCTGACATTGGATCATGATGTCAGTCTACGGGTGACGGCGGTCATTGCCGAGTTACCCGTAAACACTCACTTTAATTCGACGTTGTTCTCTCAAGGACCTGTTGAAGTGATTGCGCCTTTACAGGTGCTCAACCGAACCCGGGATTACGACCTGGCCGGTAACTTCAATAATCTATCTTCCGGCGATAATACCTATATGTTGCTCGCGCCTGGCAAGGATCGAGAATGGTTGCAGCTGAGTTTGGATGGTGTTTATGAACGGCACTTCCCCGAAGATTCATGGGATTTTATCTCCGGTTTAAAAGTGCGCCCACTGGTCGAGGCTAATACGCTGATCTGGGATGCCGCTGGCTTGCCGGTCTTAGACTCTATCCGTCTGCTTGGTTTGCTGGTACTCATTGTTGCCATCGTCAACTATACAAATTTAGCAACCGCGCAATCGTTAGGGCGGAGTCGCGAGATTGGCTTGCGCAAGACAATGGGCGCATCCCGAGGACAACTGGTGGCGCAGTTTCTCGTAGAGAGTCTTTGTATCGCCGCGATCGCAATGGTGATAGCGCTGGCGCTCATTGAGGTCGCTGTGCCGGCATTCAATACTGCGCTGAGCAAAGATCTGGTTCTTAACTATATAGCCCTGGCCCCATGGTTTGTGCTCACGACCCTGGCTGTGGGTATTATTGCCGGTGCTTACCCTGCCTTTCTCATAACGCGTACAACGCCCATAGATGCGTTGCGTGACGGCGGCAAGCGCAGTTCAAAAGGCGGTGCGTTTCGCAGCAGCATGCTGGTTCTGCAATTTTCCATATCCATATTCATGCTGGCCATGGTTATGGTCATGTACCTGCAAAACCAGAAAATTGAAGAGTCCAGTAACATTTATCCGAAGTCACAGATCATCGTACTGAATCGCCTGAAGGTGGATGCGATACAAGAGCGACTGGAGACACTACGCAATGAATTGCTGGAGATTCCGGGTGTAGAAACAGTGGCGTATTCAAGTCAGATACCGTTCGAGGGCAGTAATTCAGCATTTACCGCCACGCCGGAAATGGGCAACGAAGACCAGAGCCTGTTGTTGACGCAAATTATTGTTGATGACCAGTTTCTGGAGAATTACGAAATACCCTTGTTGGCAGGCCGGCAACTGGATCAAGATATTGCAGCTGACACTATGGTGACAGACGTTTTATCGGTAAATGTCGTTCTGAATGAACTGGCCGTCCGTCAGCTGGGCTTCGGCACGCCCCAGGAAGCGTTAGGGCAAGTGTTCTATGACATCGCCAGGAGTCGAGAATCAAAAGCATATACCGTTGTCGGAGTGACGCCTGATCAAAACTTCCAGGGATTTCATAATGAAATTAAGCCGACTGTATTTTTTATTGAGCCTGTATGGTTCCAGCGTGGGTCAATAAAAGTCAGCGGAGCGGAGATGGCAACAACACTGACTGCGATAGAGTCAGTCTGGGATGAGCTGATTCCTGACTATCCCATTCAAACGACATTCCTTGAAGATGACTTTCGCGAATCTTTTGATGTGTATACAAGTCTGTCGAGTGTCTTCGGTGGTTTTGCCTTTATTGCCATGTCCCTAAGTCTGATCGGCTTGTTCGGACTTGCCGCGTTCATGGCTGAAGTTCGCACCAAGGAAATAGGTGTGCGCAAAGTGATGGGTGCCAGCACGCAGCAGATTGTGCGGTTACTGATCTGGCAGTTTTCCAAACCAGTGATGTGGGCCCTGCTGATTGCGCTACCCGCAGCCTACTTTGCCAGCGGTGTTTTTCTTCAGTTTTTTGCCGAACGGATCGCTTTGACCGAGGGCATTGTCCTGGGCGCCGGTTTACTGGGGGTACTGTTTGCCTGGCTGATTGTCGGCGTGCATGCGTATCGAATAGCGCAATCCAATCCGATCAACGCGTTACGGCATGAGTAAGGTTAGCTGATATCGTGTTCTGCCAAGTATCTCCGCAGTAGGCTCGAACCTACTGCAAATTTCTCAGGATAAATATCAGATTTCGGATATGGCTAGAGCAATTCAGTAATCTTCGGCAATAAGCAAAATCGTTACCCGGTATGGCATCTTGTTTACCGCTTTGGTTTTTATCATGCCTGCAGGGCACGCGAGGGAAAGTCTGTTCCCTGATGAGAGTCGCTTTGCAACGCCGATGGCGGTTGAGTTACATCTGCCGCTAACGCAGTTGCGGAAGATCAAAGCTGATGATGAAGAGACAGAGTTGGCCGGTACATTACAAACGGCGGATGGCATCAGCCTAGCTGAACACACTTGATGCTACCACCCGAGCGCAATCGCTGAGACATGATTAAGGCGGCTGTCGATTTGGAGGAGAATTTGAATTCTGTATCGATCAATCAACGTGTCAGTTCATTCCTGAGCGCTGGTCTGATTTGCCTTTTTACCTCGTTCGGGTTTGCCAGCACTAAGGTATTAAAACAGCCGCTGACTAAAGAAGTTGGACAGATCCTGGCTGAAAAATCTGATCGACGATTGCATGTAATGCTTGATTGGGTTGTTGCACCTAATGGACCCGGCTCCTGGGCAAAGAATGCTGCAGGGATGAGTATCTGGTGAGGATTGAAAACCTGTCAGAGCATGATCGCTCGAGACCGTTTGGGCCGCGTAACCTACACTGATCTGGTGACAAGCTGTTTACTGTCGCTTGATCACCAAGCGACCACTCAGGTATACGCCATGGAAAGCGCCAACCAGTGTGAATATGCAATGCCTGCTAATTTTGGAAATCGACGCCATCGGAACAGTACAGGTTTACAAATGTTGGCTTAGCTGGCGAAGTCCTCATTGTTAAGAAAGTTCCGAGTATCGAAGTTTGTCCTGAACTGATAATATTGCTGCACTGCACAATAACTTGGTTGATCTACAACACACCCGCTTATGACAGCTTCCACCCCCTCCCCTACACAGTACGAACTCATCCGGGACGGTCGCCAGGTCCACCTCGCTTTCCTCAGCCCAGTGGATCGCGCAGACCTAATTACCGGGTTTGAAGGGTTATCGTCTCAATCCCGATATTTGCGATTCTTCTCTTCCATGCCGGATTTACCTGACTTCATAACAGACGGGTTATTGCGCACAGATGCGTCCAATCACGTCGCAATTGGTGCCCGCCTGGTTGACCGGAACGACAAGGTCGAGCCACCGATAATCGGAGTAGCGCGGTATTTTCGCTCCTCCGAATCCATGAATATTGCGGAACCTGCAATCGCCGTTGTAGACAAATACCATCATTTGGGACTCGGCAAGCTCCTGCTAAGAAGGCTCTCTCGCTTCGCCAGGATAAACGGGGTCACGCATTTCCGAGCGCCTGTGTTGAGCGAGAACAAACGGATCAAAACGATATTAGGGTCTGCAGCTGCCGAGATAGTTGAGCAGGACGGCGCCGTTATGATTTATGATGTCGACATACGCAAATCGGCGCCAGCACCCCGAGGTGTGCTTACACGCCTGCTGTCAGTCATGCTTGATACCGATAGTGTTAAAACACCTTAAATCAGCCGTGAGGGATGGTGGGATTCCCGATCCTCAAGCAGCAACAACTATGAAAAAAATCAAAAATGAAGCGGCTCTGTTCAAAGCTGCTGTTGAAGCCGGCACAAAATACGGCGAAAGCAGAGGTGTTGTTGAGTTCGAAAAAAGCGACACGCTGAACGAAAAGGCTTTATTCATCTATCGGCTGCTGGTTCACGATAAATTGCTGGTCCCGTTACCAGAAGAACAGGTTTCACAAAAAGCCATTCGTCATCGATTGGTCTTATGGCACATGCGCCAGTTACCAAAAAATGATCCGCTCCTGCAATAATCCTTCCAACAAGTTAATCAACACTTAACATAGGCTGGAATCGCTGCACAGATAAACGGGCTCAGCAGCTCACTTCAACAATTCAATCCAGTGCACAACTTCAACACCTTGTCCTGCAGCCAGATGAGTCTGACAGCCCACATTCGCCGTGGCCACCAGCTCAGGAGTCCCACTCATCAGAGCCTCCCACTTGTTTTTTTTCAGCTGCTCCGACATCTGGGGCTGCAAAACTGAGTAGGTCCCGGCGGAGCCACAACACAGATGACTGTCGGGTACAGGTGTCAGCACATAGCCTGCTTTTTGCAGCAGTGAGCCGACAATGTCTTCGAGTTTCTGCCCATGCTGCAGGGTACAGGGTGAATGCCAGGCTATCCGGTCTACTGACCGAGACTTGGCCCAGTTTACTTCCAAGCCGCCTAGAAACTCACTGACATCACACACCTTCGCGGCAACAGAAGCCGCGCGCTGTGCATAGGTTGAGTCATGCGCCAACAGGCGTCCGTAGTCTTTGAAAGTCACACCACAACCCGAGGCGCTGGACAGTATCGCATCACTTGATTGGGCCAACTCAAACAACACATCAACATTATGCCGCATACGATTCAGAGCCTGAACCTCATCGCCAAGATGCAAATCCAGCGACCCACAACAGCCCTCTTTGGGTGCGGCAGAAACGTTAACACCGTGAGCCTGCAACAGCTGGGCAAGCGCGATATTTGTTTGTGGTGTGCTGACTTGTTGGGCACAACCATTGAGCAAAACAACGCTGAGGGATTTGTCCTTGCCAGCAGTTTTCGGCGTGCGCCAGGCTTTGCCAACTTTTGCCGGAATATTCTTCGCCAGATTTTTCGGCACCAGAGCGCGAAACAACCGACCCATTCGAGCCATCCGCCGCAACCGCACGGCATCTGGAATCAACCACTGCAGAAATTGTCGCGTGCGTCCAGGTAAACCACTGCGTTTTACGCCCAGGGTGTTCCTGGTGATTTCTGCCAACTCACCGTAGGCAACGCCAGACGGACAGGTAGTTTCACACGCGCGGCAGGTCAGACAACGATCCAGGTGGAAAGTGGTCCGTTCACTGTTTTCACCGGTTTCCAGCAGCTCACGCATCAGATAAATGCGCCCTCGCGGACCGTCTAACTCATCACCGGTGATCTGGTAGGTTGGACAGGTTGCGTTGCAGAAGCCGCAATGAACACAGCTGCGCAGAATCTCGTTAGCGCGTCTACCACCATCTGTGGCTAAGAGATCGACAGGCAAATTAGTCTGCATGGGTAATCCCGCTGTCAAACGGCGACAAAAATAAACCATGAGGATCAAAGGCCTGTTTGATCGCCAGCATATATTTCCCAGGTAACGCATCGACATTCTGTGGCTCACCTTTTGCGTGCGCCCAGCCACCCACCTGTTTGGCGTAAGCCTGAACTCTGGCACCGTCCTCATGCCACCACCAACGCTGCCCGCCAGCCCACTCCATAGCAAAGTTTTGTACATCATAATGTTCGGGTGGTGGCGCACCCGGCGGTGTGATCACACGCCAGAGTTTGTGCCCGGTTCTATCCGGTCCATCACTGGATGTAGCCTTAAAAAATTCGTGTTCATGATGGCAGATCTGGCTCCAGATCTGATCAGAATGACTTCGACTACCGCCCAGCTCAGAAATTTTCTGCTCTACGGCTTGTGCGGAACCGGACAATCGCAGAAAAAGCTGGTTTCTGTTCCACCAGGCACCATTGAGAGGCGTGTAGTTGCGCGCCAGGTCTCGGCAATATTCATGTGCCGCCTTCGCGTCCATATCAAACGACAGTGTCGCGGTGGATTGCGCCATGGGCTGTACACGCAAACTTGCCTCCAGCAGAACGCCCAGCGCTCCCCAGGAACCTGCCGCAAGACGCGAAACATCATATCCCGCTACGTTCTTCATGACGCGACCGCCAAAATCCAGAATCTCGCCCAAGCCGTTACACAGCTTGACACCCAGCACAGCGTCTCGTGTCGAGCCGCCCCAAGGCCGGGCCGGCCCTGACAACCCAGCAGCAACCATTCCTCCAACTGTGCCAGAAGCAAAGAACTGTGGAGGCTCAAACGCCAGATGTTGATTGTGCCGTGCGAGTACAGAGGCAATTTCTTTTACGGGAGTGCCGCATCTGGCAGTAATCACCAGTTCAGCAGGGTCATAAGCCACCACCCCCACATGTTCAGTAGTGACCAACAGTTGCCCACCGTTCCCGGGTAGCCACTGACGTTTGCTGCCGGCACCGCTGATCCTCAACTGCGTATGTTCAGCCTGTGCGGTTTGCACTGCGTCTACCAGGCGGTGACTGATATCCATTAAAAGCGTTCAATTTCGGGGAACGGCAATTCCCCGTGTCGGACATGCATACCCCCCAGCTCGCCGCAGCGGGTCAGCGTTGGTATACCCTTGTCAGGGTTCAAAAGGTTATCCGGGTCCCAGGCGAGTTTCAGGCGCAGAAACTGTTCTATTTCCATGCTGTTGAACTGCACGCACATCTGGTTGAGCTTCTCGACACCAACGCCATGTTCGCCGGTCACTGTGCCGCCAACCGCCACACACAGCTCAAGAATTTTTCCACCCATCTCTTCCGTTGCAGCAAGTTGCCCTGGGACATTGGAGTCAAAAAGAATCAACGGATGCAGGTTACCGTCGCCAGCGTGAAAAACATTGGCTACCGGCAAACCATACTCTGCCGATAGCTGGTTTATTTTATCTAACACTTCAGACAAGCGGTGGCGTGGGATCGTGCCATCCATGCAGTAATAATCTGGTGCAAGGCGGCCAACTGCGGGAAACGCTGACTTACGCCCCTTCCACAAACGCGCTTGCGCAGATCGGTCCGTGGCAATGTCTACACTGGTTGCTCCAGCATTATCGACAATGCGCGAGACCATCCTCGCCTGGCTGTCGATTTCTTCGGAGACACCATCCAGCTCTATGATCAGAATCGCCGCAGCATCCTGCGGATAACCGGCATGCGCAAACTGTTCCGCGGCCTGAACGGCAAGTTGATCCATCATCTCCATGCCGGCGGGAATGATGCCTTCGGAAATGATGTCAGCAACTGCCTGGCCCGCCATATTCACAGAGGCAAAAGCAGCCAACATAACCACCACCGCAGGCGGCTCAGGCAACAAGGCTACGGTGACCTCGGTCACAATGCCAAGCATCCCTTCCGAACCGCACATCACCGCCAACAAATCTAAACCGGGGTTATCCAGAAGCGGGCCGCCCAGTTCAAGCACTTCACCTGTAATGGTCACCACTCTAACACCGCGTAAATTGTGCACGGTGAGGCCATATTTCAAACAGTGAACGCCACCGGAATTTTCCGCCACGTTACCGCCAATACTGCAGGCAATCTGAGAGGAAGGATCCGGCGCATAATACAAACCATGCGGCTCAGCCGCCTGACTGATGGCCAGATTACGCACACCGGGCTGCAAACGGGCCATGCAGTTCTGCACGTCAATATCGACGATCTTATTCATCTTGGACAGGCCCAGTACCACGCCGGACTTCATTGGACGGGCACCACCGGATAGACCCGTGCCTGCACCACGTGGCACTACCGGCACCTTGTGGGCATGGCAGATCTGCAAAATTTTCTGCACCTGGGCTTCCGTCTCGGGTAATGCAACGACCCAGGGCTGCTCACGAATCGCGGTAAGTCCGTCGCACTCGTAGGGTTTTAAACCGGCTGCATCGGTTATGAGCCCGTCATCCGGGAGAAGGCTACGCAGTTCATCTATAACTGCTTGAGGTTTGTCTGCGACCATATTCATGGCCACCATTATGCCCGAAAAAGACTATGCGTCAGCGTTTACAAATTGAAGTTAATCGCCGCTGTAGCTCTGCTGCCCCGTACCCGCTGCCAATGGTTTTGCATGAATCATGATCTAACCCTGCACCTGGCATCAAGAATATTAAGTCTGACTTCCTAGTCCGATATATCTGATCGTTGTAAACCAGTCCACAGCTGGCATCTACATGCCACTGGCTTTAGGCTAGCTGAGATCTGAACACGTTAGCCGGGAGAGTTACAACTGTGAGCATCGACGACAAATTCAACGCCTTGGGTCTGCAGCTGCCGGCACCTATGCAGACTGCCAACTTACCTTTCGACTTATACCGACTGGACGGCCAGATACTCTATCTCTCAGGTCACGTTCCCACCGAGTCGGATGGCAGCATGGCTAAGGTGTTAGGTAAAGTTGGCGCTGAGGTCAGCCCGGAACAGGCCTACGAAGCAGCACGCAAGGTGACCCTCGGATTGTTTGCCAGCATCGCAGCCGCAGTGGGCAGCCTGGATCGCGTCGAGGCCTGGCTGAAAGTATTTGGCATGGTTAATGCGGCACCTGGTTTTACAGCCATTCCACCGGTGATCAATGGCTGTTCGGATCTGATTCTGGAAGTGTTTGGAGCAGACGTGGGCGCACACACACGCTCCGCCGTTGGTATGGCGGAACTACCTTTTGGCGTGCCCGTTGAAATTGAAGCACAGCTCAAAATCAGACTTTAAGGCCCGCAGCATCAGGATAAGGAACACGCTATGAAAAAAATTATTATTGGTATCGCTGGCGTGCTGGCGCTGCTGGCTGTTCTATTTTATGTGTTTCAGGATGAAGTAGGGTTTGGCCTGATGCGTATGGCGCTCGCGCCAGATCAGAGCTTTGCTGCGGACACTCGGCATACAGCACCGGATTACAGCCAGACGTTACACTGGGCCGCACTACCGCAGCAGGTTGATGACGCTGACGTATCCCCCCTGGGTTTTGATCTGGACAATCAGGACGCTGCGCCCGTTGACGTATTTTTCATACACCCAACAACGTACTACAAATCAGACTACTGGAATCAGCCGCTGGACGATACTGACGCAAACACGTTTACCGATACGCAGGTGCTGCGCAACCAGGCCAGCGTGTTTAACAGCTGTTGTAGAATTTATGCACCACGGTATCGCCAGGCAACCCTGTACGCGTTTATGGACGATGGCGACGACGGCGACGCAGCCATCGACTTTGCCTACACAGATGTACGCAAGGCATTCGAATACTACCTGCAGAACTACAATAACGGGCGCCCGTTTATTATCGCCGGTCATAGCCAGGGTGGTAAACATGCCGACACACTGCTCAAAGAAATAAACGGTACACCGCTTATGGAGCAGCTTGTCGCCGCCTACCCAGTGGGGTTTTTCTTCGATGGTGAAGGCAGCATACCCGTCTGTGAATATGCTACCCAGACAGGTTGTCAGGTTACCTGGAATTCTGTGGCACCAGATGCACCTACCTTCTCTGATACCAGCGACGCCATCTGCATAAATCCGCTTAACTGGTCAGCTGGTGGCGAATATGCAGACTTCAGCGAAAACCAGGGCGCGGTAAGTTTTGCGGCGGATGGCGAGGTTGAACCTGGCATTGCTGATGCCCAATGTGTGAATGGCTTGTTACATGTGACTGACGTCAAGTCAGAAAACTACTCAACCGAGATGTTTGGACCAGGCAACTATCATGTCTATGATTTCAGCTTCTTCCACATGAACATCCGCAACAACGCCATGGCGCGAGTTCAGGCTTTTACAACACCCTGATTTCGCCATGACATCCTCAGGAATACTGTTTGGACATCTGTTCCAGGCTTGCAAAAAACTGCTGCTTCACCTCAGCAATAACCTCAGCAACTGGGCGCACACTGTCAATTCTACCGGCAACCTGGCCGGTCAAAGCGATACTTGATTCCATATCGCCACCAAAATAAAGATCTGTGGCTTTACCAAATTCGGTCATGGCATTGGTATCGTTTTCAAACTCCAGCCGGGTGGTTTTTTCAGTTCGCAGAGCGCGTAGCGCAGGTGAGTGGGCACGATTCAAAAAAACGGTGTCGGTTTCTTTAGCATTAACAATCGCATTCTTCCAATTGTCATGGACCGGAGACTCGGCCGCAGAAACCATCCGCGTACCCATCTGAATACCTTCCGCACCCAGCGCAAAGGCTGCAAGCATCGAAGCACCGTCCAGAAAACCACCTGCCGCGATGATAGGCACATCAACCTTTGAGCGGATTAGCGGCAACAGAACCATGGTTGAGACATCGCGCGGATTTTTGAAACCACCACCTTCACTACCTTCCACAACAAGTCCATCAACGCCAGCTTCTACCGCCTTCAGAGCCGCATCCAGACTCGGCACGACGTGAAACACCGTAAGACCGGCATCTTTCAACTCTTTGGTATAACGCTCCGGGTTACCTGCTGAGGTGGTCACAAACTTGACGCCCTGGTCAATCACAAACTGAACAATATTCGGGTCGCGAACAAAGGCCTGAGCGATGTTAACGCCAAAAGGCTTATCTGTAAGATCTCGCATCTTAAGAATTTCTTCACGCACCGCGTCAAGTTCACCGGATGAAGTTTCGATAATACCCAGCGCACCCGCGTTGGAAACCGCAGAGGCAAGCTGAGATCGCGCAATCCACCCCATGGGCGCCTGCACCAGCGGAATCTCAACGCCCAGCATCTCGGTAATTCTGTTGTTGAACGGCATCTGCCCTCTCCCTGTTTAAAATTTTCAGCCGGTCAGTCTAACCGGCTGTATAGACTAATTCACCATTAACCCAGGTTTGTAGAATCGCAATGTCACTCAATGCCTCAGGCTCCACCTGCAACGGATCCTTATCCAGCACAATGAAATCGGCAAACTTACCCACCTCAAGACTGCCCACTTCGTGGTCGCTGTGACACTGCCAGGCAGCATCGATTGTCATGGCGCGCAGCGCAGCTGCGGTAGAAATACACTCCTGGGGAGACAGTTTTTCGTCGGACTTCCACATGTTGCGGGTCACCGCGTTTTCAATGCAGCGCAGCGGATTCATCTCCGTGACAGGATCATCTGAGTGAATGGTCCAGCGAATACCTTTTTCTTCACAGGTACCGGTGCGGTCGAGCAACGATGCTTTATCAAGGCCAAATACATCCTGCACAAACGCCTGCCCCCAGAAATACACGTGACCTATGAGGAAACTGGGAGACAAACCCAGCTTTGCCATTCGTTCAATCTGTTCGTCGTGAAGAATACTGCAGTGTTCAATACGACAGCGCTGTGCATCAGCCTGCAGACCTTTTGCTGCTGCTGCCTCGAACGCATCAAGCACGTTGTCAATTGCAGCATCGCCGTTAGCGTGAACACATACCGCCCAGCCATCAGCCAGGCGCTGCTCTACCGCAGCAAACAGCTCTTCACGCTCGATATAAGCAATACCGGATTCCTCAGAATTCAGGAAAGGTTCGCGCTGCAAACCGGTGCGCCCCTGATTAGAGCCATCGCTGACAATCTTCCAACCGGTGTTGCGCAGCCATTCATCGCCTTCACCCCAGCGGCAGCCGGCTTCGTCCCAGCGATCGGCAACAGCTTGTGCCAACGAGTAGCGGAAGCGAACCGTCATACGGTTGCTATCTCGCAGCC
Organism: Gammaproteobacteria bacterium; assembly: GCA_048571035.1. Lineage (GTDB taxonomy): Bacteria > Pseudomonadota > Gammaproteobacteria > Pseudomonadales > Azotimanducaceae > UBA4421. The sequence continues at coordinate 3,522,735 of CP121329.1, read as the reverse complement.
CCCGATAAAGGTCCAGCTCTTTTGCGCCCTGAAAAAGGCCTGTGCCTTGATCACACAACCCGGTGATTCCAAGGGTGTTTGCATGCGCAAACACATCCAGACAAGCCTGCGCCAGATCAGCAGTTTTTGTGTGTGGATTGTGGCGCGCCACCAGCGCCATGGCCGGGCCTGCCTTGAGCACACCATTGGGTTCGCCGCTCTCATCACGACCTATTTCGGCGCCTGCAGGATCAGGCGTAGCTGCTGTCACACCAGCCAGTTGCAGCGCCACAGAATTACAGTAAGCCAGGTGCAGTGAAGCGTTATAGATGAAAATCGGATGATCTGTGCTGACCTCATCAAGCAGATCTATTGTGAGATAGTCCGGTCCCTCCTGGAGGGAGGGGTCAAATTGCCGCCCGACCAACCAGTTTCCAGCAGGTATCTTTTCGCTTTTTTCCTGCAGGTAGGCCAATGCATCCTGAGTAACCGGAAATCTAAACGGGCCCAGGTTTTCAAAACTGTGCAGCATCGCCAGCGGTGCAAGATGCATATGCGGGTCGATGAAGCCAGGCAGGATGGTCTTACTACCCGCAGAGACCTTTTGTTCGGTCAGAGCCTCCGCCGGTGCATCCTTTTCCGCTCCCACCCAGCGAATTTTGCCATCAACCACCCACATGGCATCAGCTTCAGGTTGATCTGGATTCATGGTCTGTATCTTCGCCTGGGTGACAAAAACAGAGTTTTCCAGCGCAGTAGCTCGCTTGGTCAGGTGTCTGGCCTGATCAGCAAGATCAACACCACTCTGGCTGAGTATCTCGCTGAAAACGCTGGCACAACAGGGACACGCAAACGGGTCAGCGGAATGATGTACAGGTATAGATGGAGAGCACCAGTCATCTATGGAAATATCGTCCGGAGTCACGTGGCTGTCGTCAAACATGGCAGGTACCATCAGTTAAAGCATATAAGGAGTCTAACAATGACCCAGGGCACAGACTACGACATTGCAATTATCGGTGCCGGTGCGGCTGGGTTATCTGTTGCCTGTTTTCTCAGCGAAGACGCTCGGGTGGTTGTGCTTGAGGCAGAATCACAACCGGCTTACCACAGCTCCGGGCGTTCTGCCGCAATGTACATTGAAGGCTATGAAAATCAGGTTGTACGCCACCTGACTCAGCGCGGGAAAAACTTTTTCTTTGCACCGCCGGCTGGTTTCAGTGACACCCCGCTGGTTACACAGGCTGGCGGTTTAACCGTGGCAGGACCCGCGGAAGAACCTAAGCTCGAGAAATATCTGAGTACCTGGCAGGCACATTGTCCGGAGTTGGTACGTATCAGCATTGCGCAAGCAAGAGACATCATTCCTATTCTGCGCAAAGACTGGCTCAGTGCTGCAGCTTATGATCCCAGCTGGCACAACATAGATGTCCACGCACTGTTACAGGGCTATCAGCGCGGTATCCGACAACACGACGGCACGTTGATAACAGACTTTCGCACGGACAACATTGAGCGAATCGAAAAACAGTGGCATATCCGTAGTGCAGACAAGCTGGTAAGAGCGCCAATTCTGATCAATGCTGCGGGTGCCTGGTCGAACCATATTGCAGAGCTTGCTGGGGTTGGGACATTGCCTCTAACCCCCTTGCGCAGAACAGCAGCCATTGTCCCGCCACCTGCAGACTGTGGAGACTGGCCGCTGCTCCACACCATCAGCGAAAACCTGTACTTTAAACCGGAAAGCCCTGGCCTGATGGTTTGCCCGCAAGACGAAACGCCGAGCCCCGCCATAGACGCCTACGCCCACGACATTGATATAGCACAGGCGCTTGATACGTTTGCTCAAGTTGCAGATTTCAACGTGAAAACAGTCATGCACAGCTGGGCAGGGTTACGCACCTTCACACCGGACCGATTTCCTGTGGTCGGATTCGACCCGCAGAACAGCGGCTTCTTCTGGCTGGCTGGACAAGGCGGATTTGGCATTCAAACCTCTCCAGGGCTGGGCCAGCTGGCCGCTGATATGGTGAGACATAAATCGTCTCTGGATGACGGGAACATAGCTCAGCAGATAGCGACAAACCGCTTTTGAATTGACCCACTTCCACCAGTGCATACGAACCCCTCAAAGATCGGGTATGCTCTGGTTTCAAAGTGAGAGCAATTGGGGAAAAGAACTTGAAAATCAATGTTGAAGTAGACATCACACCGGAAGAGCTCAGAAGATTTATGGGGCTGCCAGACGTCCACGAACTGCAACAAGGTATGATTGAACAGTTTACCCAACGATTGCAGTCTTCGGCTGAACAACGCGACGAGTTTATCCAGGGTATGTTCAAGAACGCCATGGGGCCCTGGCAGGCATTCTCAAATGTCATGAACAGCGCCAGTAAATCAGCCAAGAACAGCAGCAAGAGCAACCCGGATAAATAAGCCTGGAACAAAAAGATGAGCGAATTAGATCCAAAAACCAATAATTCTGACGTTGAAATAAGACGCTGGGCGGCGGCCACCCATATCGCTGCAGTAGCAGGCTATCTCATCCCTTTTGGCAATATCATTGGACCTTTGCTCGTCTGGCAATTGAAAAAAGAAGACGGACAGTTTATTGATGATCAGGGTAAAGAGTCTGTTAACTTTCAGATCACCGTATCGATCGCCATGCTGATCTCCGCAGCGCTAACGCTAATTCTCATCGGCTTTCTACTGATATTTGTTGTTGGTCTGGGTGCGCTTATTCTTGTAGTGATCGCAGCTATTAAAGCCAATGAAGGTGAAGCTTACCGGTATCCGCTGACTTTACGACTGATTAAATAGACCTGGTCTTTTTACTTTACACCAGGCCGTGGACGCACAAGTGCGGCAGCGGCAACCAGCAGCACAGCCGCCAGAAGGCTGGCCATAACAAAATCTCCACTGGCATCAGCCATACGGCCTGATATAGCAGGGCCCAGCAACTGGCCCAGCGAAAACGCGACCGTCATGGCACTGACAGCAAACGCAACCCTGCTTGGCGCAGCCGCCCGCGCCGCGCTCAAGCCTAGTGCTGTGATGGCGCCAAAAGTACCGCCTAACAGTATGCACGCCAGCAACAATCCCGGATAACTGCCGCTGACGCCAGCCAGGACCACACCAACGGCTTCAACAAGATAAGCAAGCTTTAGGGTATTCAACAAACCAAAACGGTTAGCAATCCATTGCCAGAGGTAGACCGATGGTACAAACGCTAATCCCACCACGGTCCAGACGCTGCGCACATCAACACCCGGCGTGTCGAGTCGCTGGGCCATAGCCACGACAAAGGTTGCCGCCACCACATAGCCAAAACCAAAAAAACCGTAGCCGATGATCAATCGCCACAGCGTCCAGTCAAAGTCGAGGCTAAAGCTCTGCCGGGGCACAACAGGGATTGGCTGAAACCGATGTCTACCTATCAGGAACCAGGCTATCGCCATCAAGCCTGCAGACAATGCACCCAATCGAGCCCACTGCGTGCTTACGTCACCACCACCGTAAACCGCCAGCATACAAATCAGAATGCCCAGACCGACACCGGCAAAATGTACGTTACCAAATTTCTCCTGCCGTTCGTTTGCCAGCACAAACATCAGGTGAGTGGTTACAGCGACTAAACAAAATGCGCTGGCCACACCACTTAGAAACCTGACGGCTAACCACATATTAAAACTGTTTGCTTCTGTCCCCAAGTAAGTAGTGGCAGCACTGGCCATCAGGGAAGCAGCCAGCCAGATTCGGATGTTCCGCGACTGGGTGATGGCGGGGGCAAGCAATGCACCCACCAGATAACCGATAAAGTTTGCACTGGCCAGGTCACCAGCCGTTGCAAAGCTCCAGTTATATTGCGCTACCATCTCGGGTAATAACGGCGTATAGGCAAATCGACCAATGCCCATAGCACTGGCCATAACCAAGGTGGCGCTGACAACCCAGCGACTTGCAGGACTTAGATGCAACAGACGATGTTCAAGCCAGGGAAGTCAAACCTACCCCGCCGACTCGCTGCGCAGGTCAGGTAGCTGGTAACCCTTGGCGTCGAGGTCTGCACGAACGATTTTCTTGTCCATTTTACCCGTCGAGGTCAGAGGTATTGAATCTACAAACAGGACATCATCCGGCAATTGCCACTTGGCAAAGGCGGTTGCGCAATGTGCCAGTACAGTTTCAACGCTCACCTCTTTGCCAGGTTCAAGGATCACCAAAGCCACCGGGCGCTCATCCCATTTTGGATGTGGATGCGCAACCACGCAGGCCTGGGCAATACCGTCCAATGCAACAATGTGGTTTTCCAGATCAACTGACGATATCCATTCACCGCCACTTTTTACCAGGTCTTTAGAGCGATCGCTGATGATCAGATATTCTTCCGGATCAATCTTGCCTACATCGCCGGTGATCAACCATCCGTCATGGAATTTTTCCGGTTGTGGGTTGTTGTAATATTCTGAGCAGATCCACGGACCGCGAATCAGGATTTCACCCACTGTTTCACCATCGTGCGGCAGCGGATTAAACTCTTCGTCAAATATTTCCAATTCGATACCAGGCATCAGCTGCCCTGCCTTGGCAACGTTGGCAAACTGTTGATCTTCACTGATGGATAACTGAGACCTTTTCATAACTCGACGCGACAAAGTAGCCAACGGAGAGGTTTCTGTCATACCCCAGCCCTGAATCATCTCCACACCCAGCTCATCCCAATACCAGCGAATGAGCGACGGCGGTGGCGCACTACCACCACACGTCAAACGAGACAGATTAGACAAGTCATACTTACCCGGACTGCCTTCGTAAAGCCCTTTGATTCCCTGCCAGATGGTGGGCACGCCTGCAGAAACAGTAACGCCTTCAGATTCGATCAACTCCAAAAGACGTTTAGGGTCCATGAAGCGATGTGGCATCACTTGTTTACAGCCCAGCATCAGAGCCGACCAGGGCAAACCCCAGCCCATTGCGTGAAACATAGGTACAATACCTAACAACGCATCGGTGGCAGAAAGATTCATTGAGTCAGTCATGCACTGAGCCATGGTGTGCAGATACTGTGAACGATGTTCGTACTCAACGCCTTTAGGATGTCCGGTGGTTCCGCTGGTGTAACACAGACCAAGCGGGGAGTTTTCGTCAATGCTGGGCCAATCATAATCTGTTGGCTTTCCGGCAATGAAGTCTTCGTAGTCAACCGGGTTCGGTAAATCGGTCTGCCAGCCTTCGAAACCTTCTTCAGTGGCGATGACTACCCTTTCCACGGATGGCATACGATCTTTCAGTACTTCCAGTAGAGGCAGAGCATCAGCATCCACAATGATGATTCTGTCCTGGGCATGATCAATAATGTATTCCAGATCTTTGTCCGAGAGACGGATATTAAGGGTATGCAACACCGCGCCCATGCCTGCACAAGCATGGTAAGCCTCAAGGTGACGGGAGCCATTCCACATGAAGGTGCCAACACGATCTCCCACTTGAATGCCTGCATCTTTCAGTGCATGGGCCAGCTGATGGGCGCGATTGCGGGTTTCAAGATAGGTTTGCCGACGCACACCGTTTTCCGTCGCCGTCACAATCTCTTCATTTGGTGCAACCTTGGCACCACGGTCCAAAATCGTGTGCATCAATAAGGGCGTATGTTGCATGGCCATTGTAGAATTCTCCCAGTTTCTAAAATTTTGCAGCCCAAGCTTATCATGGGCCAAGGATGTATTTTGCCAGACAAAACGATGACAGAAGAGGCCAATGAGCACATGCTCAACATTCCACATTCCTGCGCCCTGGGCATGGAATTTGTCTCCCAGGGAGTTGATGAATGTGAGTTGCTGATCCGCTACAGCGACCACCTGGTTGGCGATCCGGACCGCGGCGTGATTCATGGCGGTGCGATCACCGCCCTGCTTGATAATGCGGCGGGCATGGTCGCACGCCCTCCTGAGATGCCGCGCGAGCAGGCTGCTATTGCTACGCTTGATCTGCGCATCGACTATATGGGTGCCGCCAAACCCGGCCTCGACGTACATGCTCGTGCGCATTGTTTTAAGCGCACAACCAACATCGCTTTTGTCCGAGCCGTTGCCTTTGTCACTTCCCCGGATGACCCCATCGCAACTTGTACAGCAACCTTTATGCTGGGCACTCGAGCCACACCATTCATCGAAGCATCGACGGGGTCCGCATGAAAATTCTGCAGAACTTACGCGACCAGGATCGCGGCCAGGATCTGGCGGCTGTACTGGCACATATACCGTATGCAAAATTTCTCGGCCTTGAAGTAAGCCAACAGGGGCAGGAAGTGATTACGGTGCTGCCTTTTGCTGAGCACCTGATTGGCAACGTCACCTTGCCGGCTCTGCATGGTGGCGCCGTGGGCGCCATGTTGGAGATGACAGCCGTACTACAGCTGATTTACGACACGGAGTGTGAGCGGCTGCCAAAAACCATCGATGTCTCTATCGACTACCTGCGATCAGCCCGGGCAACCACAACCTACGGTCGCGCGATCGTCACGCGGCGCGGTCGGCGTGTGGCTAACGTACGGGTTGAGTTATGGCAGGAATCCCGAGACAAGCCCGTCGCAGCAGGACATGGACACTTTCTGTTGTCACCGCTTGGAGATGAGGCCGAACAAGCCACCTAGAACTGAGTGCCTAAAATAATCTGAAACACAACGTCGGACGCGCTTTCATTCTTCAGATCTTCAATGATGGCAAGATCCAACCACAGTCGCTCTGTCAAACCAAAGCGACCGCCAATAGTGCCCAGCACACCGCCATCAGCTATAAGCGGGTTACCGCTTTCAATCACATCTGTATGGGCATCAAGCTGGGCTAAAAACTCAATTCGTGGGTGCAACGGAATCTGTAGACCCACATGACCAAATCCTAACCAGGACACCTGCTCCTGAGGCAGCAATTCACCTTCACCCAGATAGCTCACCCCACCTGAAAGCGTCAGGCGCACATCCAACAGCGTAGAGACCAGATCAATTTCATATTCCCCCCAGAGCGACACATCCACAGCTTCAGAACCCGATAGATCCTCTACTTTACCGGTTGGAAACTTCACCTGAGAACGCAAGGCAAATGCCTGACCGGGTCTGTCCATCAGCTGCAGGCCAACAAAACCACGCACATCCCCATAACTCTTTACGCTGTCAGAGAAATCGGCGTAGACGACGCCGTTTGAACGTACCAGATAGTCCAGACGACCACGCGAGGCGAGTGAACGCTCGCCGTCCGGCAGACCAAAAAGCTCATGAAATTCGTCCACTACGCCGTCCAGTGCACCGCCTGTGTGGGCTATATAGGGTAATTCCGCACCCCACTCCCACCGTTCGCCGATGCCACCACGGATACGCAAGCTGGAAAGCACTGATTCACCATCAAAAAAAACAAACGTGTCTGCACGTCTATCACTTTGGAAATTGTTTGCTGCTTCGATAGTGAGCGTCATCTCAAGGGTGTCACGCAGAGTACGCGCGCCCACCACGCGAGGGATGCCATACAACTGCACCACTGGGCTGACGTTGCGGACCCGCAGCGGCCCGTGCATGTATGAAAGCGGCGCGGCTGTTGTCAGACTCACACTTTCGACTTTGTCCGACTGAACGCCTGCTTCTGCTTGTTCTTCGGCAGTCGTTTGGCCGGCACAAATTAGGCCTGACAGGCAGACCAGGCTGATCTGCCAGTACGCTGTAAATCCCATGTACACATTCTGTCCCGGTTCGATCGCTGCTTTATAACAAAAAGTGATCAAAACGCCTGCTGTCTTGCGCACACTTGGATACCAAAAGGCCAGATTCACGCGAACTGATTCACACTTCCAGCTGCGCTAAACTCAGAGCACAGACACACCGGGGAGATAGACATGACTGAACTTGATCAATGGCTGTCACAAGTCAGCGAAGACATCATTGAGCCGGATAGGCCCATTGTAGATCCACACCACCACCTCTGGCGCCAGCCAAACTGGACCTATGAACTGGATGAGCTGTGGGGTGACACAAACAGCGGTCACAACATCACGCACACCGTTTTTCTGGAATGTGGCTCCAGCTATTTCAGTGAAGGACCAGAGCACCTGCGCTGCGTCGGAGAAACAAACTACGTGGCTGAAATTGCACAGGCATCACAACAAGACCCTGCACGCGCAACTATTGCCGCTATCGTGGCAAAGGCTGACCTGGATAGCCCACACCTCGACGAGGTCTTAGATGCTCATGAGAAATCAGCTCAGGGACTGTTTCGCGGTATTCGCCATGCAGGTGCCAGAGATCCACACCCTGAAGACCTTACTATTGCTGGACGCGCCCCGGAAGGTTTGTATCAGAAAGAAGCTTTTATTAAAGGCGTACAACGCCTGGGCGAGCGGGGCTACAGTTACGACACCTGGCACTATCACCATCAGAACCCTTCTTTCTGCGCGCTGGCGAAAGCCGCGCCGGATACGCCGATGATTCTGGACCACTTTGGCACCCCGTTAGGTGTCGGCGTCTACGCAGATCAGCGAGAGGCCATCTTCGAACAGTGGCAGCAGGATATTGCCGAGATCGCGGAATGCCCGAATGTTGTCGCTAAACTGGGTGGTCTGGCCATGCCAGACAACGGTTTCGGCTGGAACCAACGCGCCACGCCGCCAACGTCAGATGAGTTTGTTGATGCACAGGCACGCTACTACCATCACACCATCAGCTGCTTCGGACCCGATCGATGCATGTTTGAATCCAACTTTCCGGTCGATCGCCTGTCCATCGGCTACCACGTTTTGTGGAACGGGTTAAAAAAGATTGCCAGCAGCTATAGTGCCAGCGAGCAGGACGCGTTGTTTCAGGGCACGGCAAAACGCATCTACAAACTATGAGACCGCGCTCGGTGACGGCGCAGGAAGTTGAAACCCCCTATCGCAAAAAGCGCTGCCAGCAGGCTGATCACCAGGCCGGGTTCAGGTGCGCCATACCCGGTCATCGGCGCTGGCGAGTAGGCCAGCTGCGAAACTCCAGCAACCTTGGGTAAAGCCACGTCACCTTCAAGGTTACTGTCGGGGTTAGCGTTGTAGACCCGCTGCGATACAGCGACAAACGACGTCCAACGGCTGGCGAGGGCGTAACGCAGACCGAGATCGGTCACCGATTTCTGCAACTGTTCATTTGTTTGTTGTTCGCTACGCCGGGCACTTGGCGCTATGAATTCATGCATCAGGGCAGCTAGTTTAGAACGCGCCCAGACCCGCCGCACCGCAGGGCGCTGGGCAACTTCCGATAACAGAACTGGCGCTTGCACTTGAGCCTGATGATGCCGGCTCCGGCCAGTAATGGTTACGGTTTCCTCTCCTGCTTGCGCGTATCGTCCCGTGACACGGATTGTGTCACCCAGATATAGATCCGGCAGCTTTGCCGGTACCAGTTCTGTTACCTGAAGATCGCCCCACTCAATTTCAAGATCGGTAAGCACCGGGGTTTGCAATCGCTCAACCAGTTTTGCTACCACACCGTGCATGTGCTCAGTGCTTTTTGTCGGATCAAAATAGCGGGTGAATCCATGGCCTACGCGACCAAGTTCATCGAGCAAATACCGATTCACACCCGTCCCGACGCCAAAAGCAAACAAGCGCGAATCTCCGCGCAGCTTTTCGACCAGCGTCAATACCGAGTGTTCATTGCCGATATAACCGTCTGTAAGAAAAACAACATTGCGTATACGATCGCCTTCTACCGGCGCAGCCAGCGCCTGACGAATGCCGGATTTCATCTCCGTACCGCCCGAGCCGCGCAGGCTTTGGACATATTGCAGGCCATACGCCACATTCTCCGAGCTGGCTGGCATAGCTTTATGGGAAAACTCAGATGCGGCATCGCTGAATCGAATGATCCGGAAGCTGTCGTCGGGACGCAAAGATTGCAGGGCCTGACGCATGAAACGCTTACTCGCATCAAGAGGCAGGCCGTTCATCGAACCGGAGCAATCCAACAGAAACACCATTTCTCTGGCCAGAACCTGATCCTCAGAAATATCCTCGGGCGGTTCGATTAACAAACTGAAGTAACCACCCTCCTCTGGCTGCCAGTGAGATAACAAACCAGCAGAGACGTCTACGCCGGCGAGCTGGTAGCGTAAAACAAAATCTTTGTTGTCCAATACGCGGCCCTGCTGCAGCGTTATGTCCGCCTGAGTAGAGGACACATCACGAATAGCCAATGGATGCGTATCACTATGCAGAGCATGTATTGTCGCTGGGGCTTCCAGATTAATCTGAATGGCGACGCGCTCTGAGGTAAACGTCGAGGGTAGATCGATACCGGCTGTGAGCGGCGCATCCGGCAATGTTTCCAGGGTCCACTGCCCGGCTTTTTGCATGGCAGAGGTTTGCACACTGTTGGGAGTATCAGGTGTAGCACCCGAGATTGCGGGCGGAAAAATCTCGGGTGCTACTCCGGCCCCGGCAGGCTGATATCGTGGACCTACAACCAGAGGTACAACCAGCTCGTACGCACCATCCACTTTCGGCACGATGTGAGAATAAGCAATTTCAATTTCAATCGATTGGCCGGGCATCAGATTCGCAACCCGCTGAGTGAAAATGTTGGGTCTATGCTGTTCCAGCAGAGCCGCCGATTTACCTGCGCTTTGCGCAGCTTTGAACGTTGCCTGAGCTACCTTCTTCTCCTGTATCTGAGCAACAATTACCTCATCCCCCACCCGCATCGTCATCGCGTGAACTGCAGCATTTTTCTGCAGAGGAAACAGATAGCGTGCATTTAGAGGATGTCTGAAATGATTATGGAATTGTTGTTTAACTACCACATTCACCACATCACCAAAGATCTCTACCTGATAGTCGCTGTGCAACGCGCTCAAAGCTATTTTCCTGGCTCCGCCAGGTGCCTCGAGGGTGCCTTCAACAGAACCCGCAACGTCGGCATACACCGGCAGCGTGATATGTAGACACAGATAAAAACAGACCAGCCTGAAGCTCATGACTTGCTCCTTATGAAGTTGAAGAAATAGGGGGTTGCAGAGACATCGAACGAGAGATTGCTGCCTCAAATTCAGCCGCCTGTTGCGCGCTGACCGCTGCATCCTCAGGTATGATCCGTTGCACCATGGTCCAGGTTTCACGCGGGTTTTGAGCCCAGTGCCAGATCACCTCTGCGATGCTGAGGGCTTGTTGTCCGGACGCAGATATATACGTGACATTAACGATATAGCTCTGATTCTGTATCGACTCATCGTTACTCAGGTGATCATCTGCAACAGCGCGGTAAACTGTTGCGCCCTGGGCATGGTCGACACCTTGCAGCTGCACGTCGTAACCCATAGCCCGTAAACAGATCGTTGGATCATGCAGATGACGCAGCGGCGAAGCGGTAGACACCAGCAACAACCCGAAAGGACCGTAACTGGCGCGCGCTGCGCTTCCGCCATAGCGTGTGAAGTAGCTGTTCTCTAACGCGCTCAGCGGAGCGTTGTTACGTAAAAATCCAGCCGCAACCCGTGGCATTTCCGGGGGAGGAAGGGATGGGGATTTGTCCACGGGTTGCGGTTGGATCGCGCCAATTGACAGCGCGGAGACTAAAAACAAGATGGCAAACAAGGCAGGCCTGCGCGTCAGCACACGAGTGAAAGATGATTGCGTTGTGCGATAACTTTCAGCCACGAGACAACAGCGCGAGAACGCCACCACAACAACACTGGCTAAGACCACCACAAGAACGCCCAGCAGTGTGTGCGGCAGCGGTGCCATGACCGAAAAACCAAGAACCTCCTGTTGTGCAATGCCTGCGGCCAGCAGCGCCACACGCACTGCATTGAAAAGTAGCGCGCTGAACAAAGACACAAACACACTGGCAGCACCCCACCTGAACGCAGGACGCACCAGGCTGTTAACCAGACAGGTCACCAGCATAGTGGTAGACAGAAGTTGCGCACCGGAACACGGCAGATCGACCATTACATCCTGCCCCGCTATCTGCAGTCGCACTCCCGAACAGGCAAGATCATCAAAGAAGGGAATGAGCAAGGTACAGGCGAAATCTGCGGATAACTGTTGCATGCCGTAACCCAACAGACGCTGGACAATAGGCTCTATCGGCAAAGAAAAGCAGAACAACCCCGCAAGCCAGAAGGCGGACACCGCGCGCTGACGAGTTGACAGGTGGCAAAGATTTGCCAGCGCGTACACATCCACAGCCAGAAGCAGTGCGCCAATCACATTAATGTCGAGCAGTTGCGCAACCAGGCGAACGAACGCTGTGCCCAGCAGCAGAGTGTAAGTCCGCCCGACGTCAGGCGTCTGTGTTATTACTCGCGAACTCGCGGACCAGAGACCCAGCGCCAGCACCAGCACACAAGCAATCCATCCAATACCTTCGTAGCCCGCGCTGTACCAGGTGCCCAACAACCAGATCAAGGGTTGATAAGCCAGCACCAACGTGCCCGCCAGAATGACAAGATTGGTCCAACAAAATGTATAAGCCGGACGGACAATTCGATCTGCGATTAACATATCGTCAGGATCGCAGACCCATGTGCACAATCATCGCTGCTGGCGCGTCAAAATTACCCGTTTATGTGCAAAGCCCGCACAGTTTTGTGCAAAAAACGTGCAAACAGATAAACCGGGTAATACAGCCGATAAAAGCTTGCGTACAATAGCCGCATGCAGACCATATTAGTTGTCGACGATGACCCTCATATCCGTGAAGTAGTTTGTTTTGCGCTACAGCAGGCTGGCTATGGAACACAAACCGCCAATGACGGGGTCGACGCGCTCACTAAGCACGCGCGCCACAACCCCGATCTGATTATTCTCGATGTTCTGATGCCTGAGCTTGATGGATTGCAGGTCTGTCGCGCGCTGCGTGAGATATCACCCGTGCCTATAGTGCTGTTGTCGTCCAGAGACGAAGAAGTTGACAGAATCATGGGGCTGGAGATGGGTGCCGACGATTATGTGGGTAAGCCTTTCAGCCCACGAGAGCTGGTCGCCCGGGTGAAAGCAAACCTGAGAAGAACAAAAGAGCTGGATCATGCAGACAGGCAGCATCACGTGATTATCTGCGGCGACTATCACATCGATACCGAAACCTTTCAGGCGTCATGGCAGGACAACGTGTTGAATCTAACTCAAACTGAGTTTGCGCTCCTGCGCACCCTGGCAGGTAGGCCGGAAAAAGTATTCAGCCGCGACGCCTTGATGCAGGGCGCTTATGACATTCGTCGTGTCGTCAGTGGACGCACCATCGACAGCCACATACGGCGCTTACGCGAGAAGCTCACTGAAGCAGGCGCACCGGGCATCGCTACCGTACACGGTATTGGTTATCGCCTTCTGTATCAGACTGTATGAAACACCACTGGCCTACAATCTCACTGCGCAGTGTGCTGATCGGGGTCAACCTGGTGGTTCTGATTCTTCCTCTGGCTGGCATTCAATTGATGCGCTTGTACGAAAGTGCTCTGGTCAGACAGACCGAATCTGCCCTGATAGCTCAAGGCGCGTTTGTTGCTGCCTTATATCGATCCATTGTTGCTGAACAAGGTACTCAGGACTGGCTGGCAATGAGTCGCGAAATAGACCTCAGCGACGCACAGAGGGAGAACCGCTGGGTCCCCTATCTGCCTTCGCTGGATCTTGCCACTGCGAACATTCTGCCGCCCTTTCCCGATGGGATCCCGGGCGTTACGCCGCGACCGCTGATTAAGGAAATTGGTCAACGGATGCTGCCGGTACTCAAAGATGCCCAGTTGGTGACCCTTGCCGGCATTCGGGTCGTCGACCCATGGGGCACCATTGTCGCCAGCACTGGCACTGATGTAGGTGCAAACATTGCTCAGACCGAGGAACTCGACGGAGCACTTGCAGGCGGGGCTGTCAGTCGACTGCGCAGTAAAAGCGAGTTGGTTGAAGTATCTACCCTCGATTCGATCAGCCGCACAAGCACAGTCCGGGTTTTTGTGGCACAACCGATAATTCTGCACGGACGTTTGATCGGGGCTGTGGTGCTATCCAGAACACCACCCAATATTGTGCAGGCGCTGTATGCAAAACGCTGGCTGCTGATGCAGGGGTTTGCCATGCTGCTGGCCCTGGTGGTGTTCATGTCCTGGATAACCTTCCGCATGATTGCCAGACCAATTTCCAAACTGGCCGCGGAAGCCCAGGCGATTGCCGGAGGGGACATCAGCGCCAGCGATGCACAGAAACGGCTGCAGAGACACGTCCCGCGCACAAAAGAAATCGCCAATCTACACACAGCCATTACCGACATGGCCGCGCGCCTGGAAGAGAGGACGGCATATCTGCGGGAATTCTCTCGTCACGTCTCTCACGAGTTTAAGACCCCACTGGCCAGCATCCGCGGTGCCATTGAAGTTCTACAGGATCATGCGGCAACAATGACGAGTGACCAGCAGCAACGATTTCTGACCAATGTCAGCGCCGATGCTGATCGCCTGGCACGTTTGACCCAGCGATTGAGCGAACTGACTCACGCCGAAATGAGCAATCGCAAACGCAGTCGCGTATCACTGCACAGTACCGTCGCTGATGTCTGCAGTCGTTTTACCACCAAAGTATCGATAAACCTCAGCGCAGTGGATAAAAACCTGCAGGTCTGGGGCGATGCCGCCAGTATTGCTGCCGGCCTGGAAACTCTGATCGAAAATGCCATCGCTCATGGCGCCAGCGAAATTGAGTTATCTACCCGCTGGAACAAGCAGACGACAAATCTGTTTATCCAAGATAACGGCAGCGGCATTACTCCAGGCAATCGCGCCAAGATCTTCACGCCTTTTTTCACCACCCGTCGCGATACCGGTGGCACCGGCCTCGGTTTGAGTATCGCCCGCGCTTTGCTGCATCAGATCAACGCTGAATTGAACATCGTCAACGAAGATGGCCCAACAACCTTTGTCATTATTTTTCCTTCCCAGATAGACTAACCCTTCGCTCGCAAACAACCTGGGGTTTCAAGATGTTAACCATTCTCGGCCGTCGTAATTCTGCTAACGTGCAAAAAGTGATGTGGGCCCTGGGTGAGTTGTCGTTGGACTACGTGCGCAAAGACGTTGGCGGTTCCTTCGGCTATCCGGACGACTATCCGAATCCAAACAAGATTGTCCCGACCCTGCAGGATGACCAGCAGATTGTCTGGGAATCCAACGCTTGTGTGCGCTACCTGGCGCGAACTTATGGACAGGGCACGTTATGGCCAGACAAGGCATCAATCCTTACGGAAGCCGATATCTGGATGGAGTGGCAGCGCAGCGATATTTCTACCGCATTTTTTCCTTTGTTCCAGATGCTGGTACGCGGTTTACCAGCAACACCCGAGCAGATCAGCAGAAAGGTCACCGCCTGCGGGCACTGGTTTGCCCAGCTTGATCAGCAGCTAGCTGGCCGGCAGTTCATCTGCGGAGATCAGCTGACTATGGCGGATATTGCAATCGGAGCCATGGCTTACCGCTACTTCACACTGCCGATAGAGCGACCTGAGCTACCCGATATGGAAAGCTGGTATCAGCGATTGTGCGAAAGACCGGCTTATCAGAAGCACGTTATGATCGAATACGGCAGCAATCTCGAGCAGTGGAATATGCATGAGGCAGCCAATGCCAACATCCAGTGAGACGCAGCGGCCGTTTTTTTACGGCTGGGTGATCGTCGCCATCTGTATGTTACTGGGCTTTCTCGGTACGGGCTTTTATTCCTATTCCCGCGGCATTTTCCTGCCCAGCCTGGCCGAGGCTTTATCCGATGGCAGCCGTTTCGAGATATCCCTGGGGTTCTCATGGGCGGCTATTGTCGGTGCAGCAGTTTCCCCCTTTCTGGGCAGATTCCTCGATAACAATTCACCCCGCCTGGTCATCATGATTGGCATCGGTATTGTTGCCACATCCTATGTCTTTCTGTCGAATGCTCAGACCTTGTGGCAGTTCTACCTGATCGTCGGGCTCGGATTTGGCATCGGTATGAGTTGTATGGGGGGCATGGCCTGGCATCGCAGCGTTATATTCTGGTTTGATCACTGGCGCGGCAGGGCGATAGCGTTTGCAGTTATGGGTGCATCTCTGGCCGGCATCATGATGCCACCACTGGTCACCGCCCTGGTCGACAACTACGGCTGGCGTGTGGGTTACAACATATTTGCCCTGTCCACTGCGGCGACCTTGTTACCCATTGTATATTTCCTCATGAAAGATCGTCCCGCAGATATTGGCGAAGTGCGTGACGGTCATGCCTATACCGCTAAACATCAGCATGAACACATTGAGCTGCCCAGCGACAGTGTTGTGTGGACCTGGCAGGGTTTACTTAAGACACCCGCATTCTGGAGTATCGGTCTGATTTTCGGCTCCATGGTTTGCGTCTTCACTGCTGTCATGCTGCATCTGTTTGGCCATCTGTTAGACCTGGGATTAACCACCGACGACGCGGCGCTGGTGTTGTCAGCAACTGCCCTGTTTGCAGCGCTGGGCAAACCTGTGGTTGGTTTCCTGTCAGATTTTCTCGGAGCAAGAATCACCATCTGGATTGCACTGATCAGCCAGGCTCTGGCCCTACTGATGTTTACCCAGGCAGATACGTTTGCCCTGTGTCTGGTTGCGGCAATGATGTATGGCTTCGGCTATTCAGGAATGTCTCCGCTGCGCACCTTTGCAGTCTCAACCTCAGTTGGCAGCACATCGTTTGCGCTCGCCACGGGCGTACTGCGCTGGGTGGAGCTACCGTTCATTCTTTCAGCCTCACCGCTGGCCGGATTTATTTATGACGCTACCGGCACCTACAACGGTGCGTTTTTCATCTTAGCCGGGCTGATGCTGGTGGCCTGTATAGGCCCGTTTTTTATCAAGGTAGGCGGCGCAGCGGAGCGCCGGGCACTGGCTGCAGGCACGACCAAGAAAGCTTAATCTGCAGTGGTTGCTGTTGCCGTTTTTTTTGGTTTCACGATTAACTGCACTTCGATACACAAACCCGGCAACCATTCTCCCAGCTTTCTATTGAACCGGTACCACCAGTGATGATTTTCCAACCTGCGTAACAACCCCCCGGAAACAATGCGAAAACCGCGGGTTTCAACCTCATCAAACTGTGCCGCAAGATCACGTCGAATAGACTTCAGCGAGTACGTTTGAATATGTTCAGATCGCCCGAGCCCGAAACGTTTAACCTGCCAGCGCCGCAGTTTGGCGATAGGTTCGGGGAAGATAGGCACACCAACAATAAACAGACCATCAGGCTTAAGAACACGCTGGACGTTGTCCAGCACAACCTGTGGATGATTCAGATGCTCCAGGAGCTGCTCGCAGACGACTATATCCAAAGCG
The DNA here is from genome assembly GCA_048571035.1 of Gammaproteobacteria bacterium. Classification (GTDB taxonomy): domain Bacteria; phylum Pseudomonadota; class Gammaproteobacteria; order Pseudomonadales; family Azotimanducaceae; genus UBA4421. Next base: position 3,505,417 of record CP121329.1, on the reverse strand, counting down.
TTATCAGGAAAATCCAGGTCCTGCTCCGCATCACCCTGACGAATTTCCCAGGGGTTACCGGCGTAAACATCGTCTTTGCGCAGAGGATCGATATCTACACCAATCATCTCAAATCTATCTGCAATACCGGCAGCTTTGACATAAAGAAACGTCCGTCCGAAGCCTGCGCCGATATCCAGCAGGCGGAACTTTTGTTCGGGATCTTTGTTAGCCAGCCAATCCGTTAACGTTTCAGCAAGTGCAGGATATCGTGCAAGCCGCAGGCGATAGAGCACCTTTGCGGGCTCCACACCATAAGCCCAGACATCTTTTCCGGGACGAAATTGTACAAACAAGCTTTTTCCACCAGGACAGACGTATTGCGGTGGCGGGATTCTAAGTCATCGTGGGCGCTAAAGCAGCTGGCAGTCGGCGCCGTCACAACTCATGCAGGGGCAGACTCAGTGCTTTGGCAGTTCGTGCTCGCCAGTAGTGCGATTGCGGCCATTGGCTTTTGAGGTATACAGGCAGGCATCCGCACGTTCAACGAAGTCTGACAAGGCTTCACCCGACACGTATTTCGCCACGCCCAGGGAGATGGTGACTTTATCGATGGTTTCGTCTTTGTCGTTTTTAATGCGCTGCGCTTCAACGATGGATCGAATACTGTCAGCCAGCATAATCGCGCCATCCAGAGGTGTGTTGGGCAACAGGATGGCAAACTCTTCACCACCATACCTGGCGAGCATATCGCGACCTTTTACACACTGCTCCATTTCCTGCGCCACGAAGCGCAGCACCTGGTCACCGACCAGGTGTCCGTGGGTATCGTTGAAAGCTTTGAAATGATCAATATCACAAAGAATAAGACTTAACGGCGCACCGCTGTCATCCACCTCTTTGGCCATTCTCTTCAGAGATTCATCAAATGCACGACGATTCGCTACTCGAGTTAGTGCGTCTGTACGCGAGTCTTTGCTGAGGCGATCGACCTGCGCACGCAGTTCGGTCAACTCTGATGCCATATTATGCAAAGAGCCTTCTACTTCTTTACTGCGGGTGCGAGTACGCGCGGTTTCACGCACCAGCTCCCGCACCAGGCGATTCAGATCTTCTTTAGTTGGATCTTCCTGTAGTGATAGGCCAGACTTGTCCAACACATCGGAAAAGTGGTTAATGTCCTCACCCAGACCGCCGAGTTCAGCCAGTACCGACTCGACCGCTTCCCGCACAGCACCTTGAATGCCATCCACTTCGCTTTGCAGCTCTGAGATAAAGTACTTTTCGTAAATAGTTCGGCAGGAAGCTGGATCAAAGCCATTACCCCGATCGATCAGGTGCTCAATCTCTTCCGTCAGATCTTCATTGCGCTGGGTAACGTAGTCGTACCAGACAGCATAATTCTGCGGAATAGTCGGTACACGCTGCTTGCTCATCAACGGCAAAACGCGTTTCAGTACCTGTACCGATTCATCCAGTGGAACGTCAAACAGTGTGGTCATGGGCTTTTAATTAGAAGTCTTCTATTAAATCTAGCCAAATTTCACGCCGGTGCCAGTTTTTCTACTCTGGTGAGACGCCCAGCACACCTTCTTTGACCATTACACCGATTTCATCGGTCTTGTAGCCTAACTCGGCCAGCAATTCTTCAGAGTGCTCACCCAGGGTTGGCGCATGACGACGTATCTGCGCAGGTGTTTTGTCAAAAACAGCCGCAGGACGGGGCTGACGGATGGTGCCAGCCGTTGGATGCTCATATTCACGCAGGATATTATTGGCCAGAATCTGTTCATGAGTGAGCAGATCATCACGATTCAACACTGGTGCGCAGGGTACGCCTTCTTTATCCAGCCGTGCCAACCAGAATGCTGAGCTGTTGGTGGCAATCACCTCTGCTGTCAGCTGCAATCGCTCCGTCACATGCATGGCGCGCGCATTGATGGTGGCAAAACGCTCATCATCCCGCCACTGGGGTTTGTCCAGCGCGCGGCACATACCGTGCCATTCTTTATCGGAAACGGCCCCGGCGGTGATATAGCCATCTGTTGTTGCAAAAATCAGATCTGGTGACAGCTGCGCACGGGCCGCTTTTACTTCTTTACCCACCAACGTGTAACCTGACATACCCTCCGGCCACAGATAAGCCAGCATCGTATCTAACATAGCCAGCCGAACATGTTGACCAACGCCTTTACGCTCGCGCGCAAACAGCGCAGCGGTTATCGCCTGAGCAGCGGTTACCGCAGTCGTTTTGTCCGGGATGATGGTGCGTATCATCTTCGGCCGCCCGGTTTCTCCATCCGCTTGAATTGCAGCCAGGCCAGACAGCGCCTGAATGACCGGGTCATATACACGCTGATGCGCATAGGGTCCGTTTTCGCCAAACCCGCTGATCGACACATAGATGATGTCCGGGCGAATCTCTCGCACAGCATCTTCCCCAAAACCCATGCGCTCTATGGTGCCCGGCCTGAAGTTCTGCACAAACACATCAGCGGTGGCGATCAATTCCCGCAGGATTTTTGCCCCGGCCTCGGTTTTCAAATCAAGCGCCAGGCTGCGCTTCGAGCGATTCGAGGACAGGAACGTTGCGGTTATACCACTTCGATTCGGACCAGCGCCGCGCACCAGATCGCCGGACAAGGCCTCGACTTTGATCACGTCAGCGCCTTGATCAGCAAGCATCATCGTGGCTACCGGTCCGGAAATCATCGACGTCAGGTCCAGCACGCGCACACCGTCGAGTGGACCCGGCTGGGCATCAGTAAAATCTGAGTCATCATCAGAAACGCTCATAATCCTGCCGCCTTCAATGCAGTGGCTTTTGCCCATTTGTAATCTGCCTTGCCATTCGGCGCGCGCTTGACCGTATCAACAAACAGAATCTCTTTCGGCACTTTGTACCCCGCCAGATGATCACGAGTGTAAGCGATCAGATCTTCAGCGCCGACGGTCTGGCCGTCCCGGGTTGAAGTAACGGCGACAATACGCTCGCCAAAACGATCGTCCGGGACACCAACTACCAGTGAATCAAATATGGACGTGTGGCGTTTTACCGCCTCTTCTACTTCTTCAGGAAAAACTTTTTCGCCACCCGTATTAATACACACGCTACCCCGCCCCAGCAGCGTAATAGATCCATCATCTTCTACCGTCGCATAGTCACCGGGAAAGCTGTATCGAACACCATCCACTTCACGAAAGGTTGCTGCTGATTTTTCCGGGTCTTTATAGTAACCCAGAGGCACAAACCCCGATGTTGCGATTTTGCCAATCTCACCAGATCCCGCCTGCACAACACGGTCATCATCGGTGATGACTCTAACGCCTTCATTGAGCTGAAATTTTGCCGTTTGTGCGGCGGCGTCGCGGGTGGTGATTGAACTGCCCATACCGCCTTCAGAGGAACCCATGATATCTGCCAGAATCATATCGTGGTGTCGTAACAGACCCTGTTTCGTTTCATGACTCCACATCACCCCGCTGGAAGTAATCTGTTTCAATGAAGTCAGGTCATAAGGTGTGCCTCGTTGCGCAGCAGCATCCAACGCCGCCAGCAGAGGCTTGGCAAATGCGTCACCAACAATAACCAGGTCGGTGACATTGTGGTCCTCTGTTAAACCCCAGAGCAGATCCGGGTCCAGACCTAACTTTGACGTGGTGACAACAGTGCCACCCATTAACATCGGCAGGAACCCACCCAACCAGGCACCGGTACCATGCATGAGTGGACAACCCACAAGACTGACAGGCGGCTGCTCAATGGCCGCAAGAAACGTTTCATATTCCGCCTGGTTGGCTGGCGGTTCCAGGCCCCGACCTGCCGCCCCCATGGCAATAAAAAAGCTCGCAAACTGTCCCACCGGATACATCACACCCTTGGGCATACCCGTAGTTCCACCGGTATAAAGCATATAGACGCCATCCGGGTCGCGCGCCTGCCGCGGCGCTGATTCTGCATCACGCAAACTGCGTTCGTAATCTACGGCGAAATCCAGCAATGCTTCCGTACCGTCATTCACCTGAACAAACAGTTTCACTTTCGGCAGACGGTCTTTGATCTCCCAGATACGCATGGCATAGCAGGCCTGAAAAAAAACGGCCTCGGCATCGGAATTATCCAGCAGATACACCAGTTCGTCGGCTTTGTAGCGATAATTCACGTTGATTGGACAAGCACCAATTTTGAACAGGCCAAATTGCGCTTCCTGATATTCGTTGGAGTTGTGCAGGTACAGCCCCGCTTTAGAACCAGCTCCCAGACCATGAGCCTTCAGCAGGCCTGCAATTTTGGCGGCGCGCTGATCATAGTCACGCCAGGATAGTGCCTTACCGTCACAAATCGCGGCAGTGCGATTGGGGTACAGGTCCGCCACCTGTTCCCATGCCGTTGCAAAATGAAAATCCATACTCACCCTCTCAAAAGTATGTCAGAGCGCCTTATCGTACACAGTCAGCCTGGCAATGCACCTATTCGCAACCACAGGGAGGGCGAGTATTTGCCATCTCTACAACCAAGTATTGGCGTAATTCGCCAGAACCAAGCCCCATATCGTTCTTTAGTGCGCTTGAAAGCCCCGATTTCAGGGCCTGACAAACTATTTCCACGTTGGCACGACTATTGAATTACAAAAGATATTAAAAATTAAGAGCGGCGCTGCACCCTCAGCGCCGCCGGTTACACCACAGGACGCAATCATGGGATTCAACAATATAAGGCTTTCTCGCATCTCTCACCCAAGAGCTACTTTCTGGGCGATGGCGCTGCTCATCATCGTTTTTCTCGGCTTTGGTATATGGGCCGAGGCAAGTCTGCCAGGCTTACAGGCCCAGACGCTGACCCCCGCGGCACACATTTCGAACCAGGGATGGCTGGCACAAATGGCCTACGTTCTACACTGATCCCGCTCACAGCGGCATTAAAGTGCGCGGCCGAACTGCCGATACCTAACAGGAGACTTACATGTCCAATGAATTTGTCAATCGCATCCGACGTCGAGTTCATCTCGACAAAGACAATGGCTGGATTTTTGGTGTTTGCGCCGGACTGGCCAACTACGTTCAGCTCGATCCAACATTCATAAGAGTCGGCGTTTTAGTCACTGGACTGTTTTTCCCCAAGCTGGTCATCGCAACGTATCTGGTAACCTGGCTGATTTTAGATGACCGTCCGCTGCTGCAGAAGAATCGGACTTAACAGGGCGTATTTGATAGAGCATTTTGGTAACCGGCCAGCATCATCAACACCGCGCCGGGCAGTGTCAGGGTACGGTCGACCAGAGGCAATCAGGCGGCTTCCGCGGGTTTTGCTTTCGCCGCCAGCTCCTGAAAATCCTGCGCCAGATCCAGCAATGCATCTTTTAATCTGCCACTTTGCTTTTCCGTCAGATTAGACAGAACATACGACGCAATTTCACGGCTCAAGGCAATGTTCTGATTACTCACGCGCGTATATTCTTCTCCATAATACGATTCCCGAGCCGCCGCCAGACGTCGAAATTCGGCTTCAAACTCAGGTTCATTCCGCTTCAACAGCAACTTCACTAAATCCGCCTGGAAGCGGCGTCGGTATTCTGCCCAGAGCACCCGTTCCGGTTGATAGGCCGTTGCGCGCAGACTCAGGTAGTCGCGCTGAGCTTTCTGCAGCCGACCGGTAAAGCGCTCCAACCCATCAGCAAAGTCATCAGCCCATGCTTCCTGTACTTCCGCCAGTGCAACATCCAACTCGTCTTCCTCAAATTCCTGATTACTTTTCTCGAGTCGCGCAGGCAACGCGGCAACCTGCTCATCGGTCAAACTCTGCATCAGACTGATGGCCGTTGGCATGCCTTGTTCTTCAATCTCTTCGCCCCACACAAACATCTGTTGAAACAGCGCTTCAATCTGCGCCTCAGAAACCCCATCACTCCACTGGGTGGCCAGACTTTCCATCAGAATTGCGTACTCGGGCAGGTGCTCTCTTCGGTGCCAGGACATTAATCCTTCAAGCTGAGTATCCAATAGTTTGCGCTGGTCACTGCTGAGATCGAGATAGTCACTCATCTGCCATCTGACAAGTCTATCGACGTTATTGTAAGCAAATTTCACACTGCAGCCGGAAGTGCAGATTATCAGCCCCAGCACACATATGAGTCTTGTCCACACCATCAGGTTTTATCACTCTGTTGTTCGTCGAGATGTTGTTTTTGCCAGGCCTTGAAAGCTGCGATCTCACCTTTCAACTGCGAGAAGGCATAAACCAGCACGGCGGCGTCATCAATAAACCCCAGGCCAAACAGGAAGTCCGGCACCACATCCAGGGGCATGACAAAATACAACAACGCCGCCACCAGAATCACTATGGTTTTGTTAGACACTTGTCGATAATCTCCCGCAATCCAGGCTTTGACCAGCGCCATAGCGACACTGAGATGCTCACGCATTTCGCGGAATTTTTTGCCGCCCGCACTGGTCTGCTTACGATCAGCATCGTCTAACAGTTGCTGCACCCGATCAGGGTTAGACACAAGGCCTTCAGCGCGACGTCTGAACTGCTCAAAGCGTCTGGGTGCTTTACTCACAACGATTACCCGCGGTACCGGGACTTGCCACAAAGTTAAGAATCCAGCGCGCCACCTCATCCGACTGGGTGGGGGTGCTGAGACTCTCCTTGCCGGCCCGATACACAGCATCACCAATAAGTTCAGAACGCATATCCATCAGGTCTGATGCGTATGCAGCAACAAACTCAGGATGTCCCTGCAGGTTCAACACCTGACTACCCATGGTGAAACCCGCCACAGGGCAGAAATCGTTGCTCATAAACACTTCAGCATTTGCAGGGAGCTCCATCACCTGATCCTTATGACTGGATAGCAGGGATATCTCGGGCTGGGTCACTTCTCCCATCCAAGGCTTCACTTTATCAATTTGACTGGTGTGAACACCAACCGCCCAACCCTGGGTCGCCGGCGCAACCCGGCCACCAAAGAAATGCGCCATCAGCTGATGGCCAAAACAGATGCCAATCACCTTCTTATCTGCTGCCAGCACACGCCGTAAAAACACAACCAGATCATCTATCCAGGGCAGTTTGTCGTAGACACTGTCCTTGCTACCCGTAATCAGGTAAGCATCGCAAATTACCTCTTCAGGGCAGGCCACCTGCACATCGTAGGTAATCAGATCCAGGTCCGGGTCTTGCGCTTTCAGCAGCTGCGCAAACATATCCCCATAGTCGCCATGCTGAGCCACAAACTGGGCACGCACATGGTCGGTTTGCAGAATTCCAATACGCACGGTCAGATCTCAGATAATTTCAAAGTAGCGGCCAAGCTGCCAGCTGTTGATATTGCGATCGTACTGGTCGCATTCCCACAAGCGACTCATCACAAAATGTTCAACAAATTCCTCACCAAAATGCTCAACGGCAATGGTTGAGGCTGCCAGGTTTTGCGCAGCCGTGCGCAGGTTATTCGGAAACTGTGCGGCAGCTGGCAGGTTGTCCTGTAAATCGTAGGCGTTGCCTTTGACCGGGTTCCCAGGCTCAAGTCTCTCTTCTATGCCCTGCAATGCTGCCGCCAATACCGCACTGGCCACGAGGTAGGGATTGCCATCTGCACCACCCACCCGGCACTCTATGCGCTGCGCTTTCGCGCCAGCTGGAATGACACGCACAGCCGAGGTGCGGTTCTCCACACCCCAGGTTGCGGCCGTAGGCGCCCAGGCCCCCTTAACCAGCCGTGTATAACTGTTGATGGTGGGCGCTATCAGGGCCAGAAGTTCGGGCAGGTATTTTTCCAGGCCCGCTACTGCGTGGCTCTGCAATGCAGACATACCTGATTCTTCCAGGCCATCATAGAACGGGTTATTGCCTTGCTCATCCTGCACTGAAAAATGGAAATGGCCACTCTGGCCTGGATAATCCATCGACCACTTGGCCATGAATGTACCCATCAGACCGCGTTTCTGCAGATAAACTTTAGTGAACGTTTTAAATAGATTGGCGCGATCGGCAGCTTCGATACCCAGCTTGGATTTCAAGGCGCCTTCCCAGACCCCTGGACCGGTTTCACAGTGCAAACCTTCCAGGTCGCAATCCAACGCCAGCGCATAATCCATCAAGCCGGAGAACAACTCTGACTCCACCGATGTACGCAGTATGGAGTAACCAAAATTACCAGGGGTCAATGATTTGAGATCCTGATAGCCTTTTTCGCGCACCGAATGTGGCGTTTCATCAAAGACAAAAAACTCGTATTCAAATCCTGACCGAACCGTCAGACCCAGTTGAGCAAATCTATCCAGCACCCGCTGCAGGGTGGTGCGAGGACATATCGGGTGGGGGTTACCATCGGGCAGCACAAATTCTGCGACAAAATAGGGTACCGATTCATCAGGCAGCCAACGCTCAGTATCTACCAGCAGGCGAAAGCCGGTGTCAGGAAAGCCAGTATGCCAGCCTGTATAGCGGCTACCGTCATAGAGTTGGTCGTCTACGTCCCAACCGAACACGCAATCGCAGAATCCACCCTGTTTTTGCAGCAGTGAGGCAAACTTATCAATGTTCACGTACTTGCCACGTATAACACCATCAATATCCGTCAAGCCTAATTTGACCTTACTCACCCCTTTTTCCCGATATTGGGCCAGTTTTTGATCCAATACTTCCTGATCTGCTTTGGACAAGGGGACACTCCGGTAGATGACAACTGTCCGCTATTCTAGCGTGCTTAGCGCAGCCCACAATCGTGCTGTGCCTGTGGATAACTTTGAGGATAACTTTTACAAAGGCCTGATTGGCGAGGTAGGCCTGATATCCCGCAGAACAGAGGTGTCAGACGAAAAATCTATTTTTTATCAATTAAATCAAGCAGTTATAGATTCGAAGTAATACTGTAGATGAGAAAGTCGCTTCAATACATCGGCTGAAATAGCGTTGTTGATAATTGTGCATAAACCTCATGCCAGCGAAGTTAGTAGCTACTCACACGCCAGCCTAGGTTCAGTAACACTAATGTCACAATCCTCTGCCTCTTACACCCCTACTGATAACAGTTAGTGTCAGCAGATCAGGCCGAGCACTTACTCCGGCAACTGCTGATCTTCGGGCAATTTAACCCCCTGGGGAGAATCCAGAATCGGCGATAGTTCCGTGAAAACCTGCTCATCGTAAGCCGAGTTTTCAGAATCAGGCAGTAACAGACTGCGCGTCCAGGCCGCATCTAAAGTCGCCAGCGCATCCTTGACTTCAACATCAAAGTCTTCCGCAGACGCAGCGAGAACCTGGGGACAGAGACTCACCAGCACAACCAGAATCACATGTTTAGTGAACAAAGCGCAGCGACCAATAAAACTGTGTGCCATCATTTTCAATTCCATCTGAGCCTTTGTGAGTAATTGGATAAGCCAAAGTCAGCCGACTGGACAGCGCGCCATAAACCGACTGCAGCACCAGCCCTTCCCAACCAACCCCGGCACTGCTGAGGTGTGCCCATGTTTGGGTACCGCCTTTCTGTTCACCGTAAACCGCATCCCAGAACGTCCACCATTGGCCGAAGGGCGCATCAAAGCGCAGTGCAGAGCTGACAAACAGACCTTCATCCAGAAGCACCTGGCCCTGAGTGAATCCTCTGCTGGCTGCAGGGCCGGCAGCATTCAATCTGAGCGTGGGTGGCAATTCCGTCTGACTCAATTGCCATTGCATATCGAACACCAATTTGGGCTGTTGATCCTCACCAAACCAGTCTTTGGAGAACGGGAGCGGCATCCAGGCATTCAGTTCGCCACGTAAACGCCAGTAGAAATCGTCCTGACCCGGTCGGGTATTGTCGACGTTGCCTGCCAATGCCTGTAGCGATCCTTGAGCCGCAATCTTCTGCTCATCCCACAGTTGATGACCTTCTAACGCAGAAGCGACAAACAAAGCACGTTGATCCAGCAGGTCATCCCAACTGAAGCTGTGCAGTCCTGCACTGTGGGTCAGTTCGCGTCGCCGGGTGCGGGTAAACATGCGTGTATCAGTAAGAGAGGTATCAAACAACAGACCATCTCCACCGGGCAGCGCGCTGCCATTATTCAATTGCAGGTCTGCATAGGACAGGTAGGCGGCCGCATCATACTGCCCACCAAATACCGGCGCGGCATATCCCAGCTGCAGAAACTGATGGGCGCTGTTGTCAACGCTTGTAAACGCTTTCGCAGTCATAACATCACCAGCGCCGCGAGGATTATTCCAACGCCCCGTCAGCGACAGGCGTTCTTCGCCAAGGTCTTCAACGCCATAATTATCCAGCCCGATCGAACCGGCAAACTTCTGATGCTGTTTGACCTGCAGCACCATTTCGCTTTCACCCACGTCAGCCCCGGGTTGAAAATAAACCTCAGACTGCACACCCAATTGACGGTTGAGTGTGTTTAACCGCGTTTCAATCGCGTTTTTCTCGACTCGCTTGCCGAGCAGGTCGGTGAATCCGGCGTGCAACTGGGCAGTATCTTCGTTGCTCACACGAATGCTGGACAGTTGACCAAAAGCCACTTCAATGCGGATAGATGCGTCTACAACTTCCTGAGTTGGGATATAGGCGGTAGCGAGGATGAACCCTTCTTCACGCAGCCATTCCTGCAGAGATTTAGCCAGCTGCTCCAACTGTAACAGAGACACGCCACGTTTCTTTTTCTGCGCAGCCACCAGCGCTTTCAGATCCTGCAGATCCCCGCGAGACAGAGAGACCGCTTCATCATGCACACCTATAGCATTTAAAAAGCGGGCAACTTCCGTGAGTTCGGAGTTGCTGAAACCGTGAGCCAGCGGTGCGTCATTGGTTTTCAGATTCTGCAAACCAGCTGCAAGCAAAGCCTCTGCTGGTTCGCCGAATCGTCGCTGCAAATCTTCTGGTACCTGCCAGCGCACAAGGTCAATATCATATGTCGGCGCAGTAGCAGGATTAGGGTCGCGCTCACTGACCGGCGGTATGGAAGCTGAAAAAGACACCAACGGCAGCGCCATCGCGACCAGCACGACCACCAGCAGCACCAGCCACATCAACCAGGGCTGCCGCTGCACACTTTGAACAGAATCAGGGAAGCTTTCAGAGCGACGCAGGGTGGTCTCCAGATCGAATCGCGGCACGGTATCATCGCCGCCTCTGGCAGGAACACCTTTATTAACCTTGGCAAACTTCCTGATTACCTGACGACGAGCTTCACGATACTCAAGCAAAGATATTTCCCCTGCCGCATGGGCTTTGGCGACACGCCGCAAACGAGTTGATTCCGGCGACAAAGTTAACAGGCTCATGACACTTCCCGCACCAGGCGGAAGCCGGTTTGCTGATCACCCTGAGCTGCGATCTCGCGTTGAGTTTCAACCTGACATCGTTCTATGGGATCACTGAAAGTACCCCCACGAGCCACATAGCTTGCCTGGTCTTTCACCAGCTCCTGCGCATTGCCCAATACATGAACAAGACCCAATGGGTTGGCGGCACCATTCTCCGATGCCAGCATGGCATCGCCACGACGGACACCACCGATATCGATACGGCAATTACGGTTAGGATCCGGCTTACCCTGAGCCGCCTGTTGCCACTCGCTTACAGTCGGCAGCCTGTAGATATAGCCGGTGCGTTTACTCAACCATCTGGCGTAAGCTTCAACAACGTCAACCGCCATGCCGGTAACGGGTAAGTGTTCTTCTGCTGCAGCAACACACAGCTTACTTTCAGTACAGAACAGATTCACATCCCGCCAGCTTATTTCATATTTACTGATGGCAAACTTAGCCAGGCTCTGATCGCCCGGCACCACTACCAGTCGCGGACCTCGCTGGTCCTGGCTGATCTGGTCTGCACAGAAACTGCCTCTGCCGCTGGCATTACCGTTACCCACCAGATAGTGGAGCGAACAAGGATCTAATTGCTGTTCGTGCAATTGCTGCATGCCACTGAAACGCGCCAGCGCCTGCTTTTTAAGCGAATAAGCACGGTCCGGATCCACAGCACCAAGACGATTGATACATTCACCCAGCCGTGCGCCAATCTGTCCACGCAGCTGTTCAGTATGGCCGGGATGCGCCGCTGTCAGACGATCGAGCTTGGTCGCTATCTGACCAACATCCAGGCGCAGACAGCTCACAGCCAACGAGGCTGACATCTGTTGTTGCAATCGCTGCGCAGTTTGCACCTGCACCCGGGCTTCTTTCTGCACTTGCTGATTGGTCAATGCAGCGTTGAAACTGTCCTGTAAAGATTGCCACTGAGCGCCATCAAAAATCCTGCCCTGCACGTCACGCCAGGTTTGCTGCGCAAGTTGAATATCACGTTTAAGAAGATCCTGCTGCAACTGCTGTGCAACATAATCAATCAGCTCTGCCTGGGTTGCGGCTAAAGGTGTCGAATGTGCAAAGTAAGTCTTCGCCTGAAGGGCTAATGCTTCAAATCGTGTCAACCATTGAGGCGTGATTGGTTGCTCTGCAAGCACATCCAGCTCGTTCAACAGTCTTCCATGTAAATCACCACGCACTTCTGCCAGCTCACCAAACTGCTGCCCCGCTTCATATTGCGTGAACGCGGTTGCCAGGTCCGCCGTAGCGAGAATATGCTCTTTATACAATGCCTCAATGCGCGCATTGATCTGATCATGGGGGTAGATTGCGTCTGCACCTGGGAGATTTTGTTCAGCGGCGACTGCCGGGCTCAGCGCTCGCAAGGTCTGCACTTCGGCAAACAACTGGCGTTCCCAGGGGGTATCGAATGCGGGCTCATCTAGCAGTTTTTCTATGCGGCTTATCTGCGCATCAACCAGTGTTTCCTGTCGAACCTCTTCTTTTACCTCGTTCATCGAAGCTGAATCCTGCAAAGCAACCAGAATGAGGCTTGCCGTTAGCAGCCCTGCTGTTGCCACCAGCGACCAGTTGCGCCAGGGTGACGGCGCAAACAGTCCCGCAAACACCTCCTGCACATCCGCTGGCCTATCCTGACGATTCAGTTGCAGTGCCTTTTCCAGAATGCGCCAGCGGCGTCGCGATAGAGACTTGATGCGTTCAGGTTTGAGACCTTCCCGGGCTGCCTCATTGGCCGGCACCCGTCCGTAAGGATGATGTCCGGTTAACACCATGTAGATGACAATCCCGAGCGAGAAAATGTCGTCTCTGGGTTCCGGATTATCGCCGTTCAACATTTCCCGGCTGGCATAGGCTGGCGTCAAAGCAGCCAGGCGAGCGGGATCGAAGTCGGTATCTTCAGTACCTGAATTCATGCGCATCGCACGTGCGATGCCAAAATCCAGTATTTTTGCGACCTTTTTCTGCGTAATGAAAATATTACCGGGCTTGAAGTCGGCATGAACAACTTCTTCTTCGTGGGCGTGCTTTAGTCCCAACACCATGCCTTCAATAATTTTCCAGGCCAGCTCTTCTGGTAAGCCAGACGGGTAAGCTTTCAGCAGGTCAGCCAGTTCCTCACCTTCCAGCAGCTCCATGGTAATGAACGGTACATCTTCATCTTTATCAAAATCGAATATGGAAACAATATTGCTATGACGCAGACCCTGAGATTTTGACGCCTCGCGCTCCAGCGCAATGAACGCCTCTGGATGATGACGAAAGTCGTTGTTGAGTATTTTTACTGCGACATAGGGCTGGGTGCCACGCGCTTCCACCTTACGCAGGTCTTTTGCGCGGAAAACACTACCCATACCGCCGGAGCCAATGAGTTCTTCAAGTACAAATCGTTGCTTCAACACTTTAGGTGCTTCGTCGGAAGAACTCGCACTTACAGCGCTATGGCCGCGCCAGCTGACCTGGCTTGCGGTCGCAGTGGTTTCACTCGGGTCACGCATAACCGTCATATCTTCACGCAGCAACTCTTCACGCAGCAACGGGGCGTCGGTTATGCTGTTTTCGTTTGCATTTTTGTCATTGACTTTTTCCATGCTCAATGCTCCGCCCGCGCCACAACCAGGGAAACATTATCCCGGGCCGGGCCCTGCAGGCAGTCCTGCATCATTATCGTGACGGCTTTGTCCACATCGTGCTGTAAGGCGTCGTAAATAGTTTGCGGCTCTATTTCCCGATACAGACCATCCGTACAGAGCAGCATCGTATCGCCAGGCTGAACATCAAACACGGCAACATCAAGGTGCAGATCACGTTGACCACCTACCGCACGGGTGATGATGTGCGTGTCGGTATTCAACGCCTCATCTTCGGTAACGCTACCACTATCTAACAAATCTGAAACGGGGTTGTGATCGCGGGTGATCTGGCTCATCAGACGTCCGCGCATTCGATACAGGCGACTATCACCAGCCCACAGCGCAACTCCTACTTCACCGCGCACTATCAGAACTACCACAGTGCTGCCTACGGTATTGCCGTCACATTGAGTACGTGCATGACGCCGCAAGTGATCATTAACTTCCAGCATCCCGTCTTCAACGAGATCAACACATTCACTGAGGTCTTGAGAAAGATCCAGATCAGCCAGCATCTGCGCAATTGTCTCGCTGGCATAGTCGCCAGCTTTGTGGCCACCCATGCCATCAGCCACAGCCCATAAGCCCAGATGGGAGGAAGCGAACACAGCGTCTTCGTTTCTCGCCCGCCGGTTACCGCGGTGACTATCACTGGCGCTGGACCAATCCATAACTAATCTTGTCTGAAGTGGATGGGCGCACCAACATGCAGCGGTTCGCCCAGCGAAATCCAGCCTGCACCCCAGAGCTTTATACGATCGCGATGCACCAGAGTGACCTGCTCATCTTCCGTCTGCACAAAAGTGCCATTCGTGCTTTCGTCAACGAGATAGAAATCTTTGTGGTGACGCTCAATTCGAGCGTGAACTCGGGAGGTCAGTTCACGATCAACAACGAAGTCGCAACTCGGCATTTTGCCAAGCCGGAAAGAAGCCCCTTCTGCCACTGCCTGTGCCGCCACAGCAGAGTGGTGGCCATTGAGTTCTAGAACCAGGCAAGGATCTGACTGCGCATCCATGTCGCAACTACCCACGTTATCGATTCGGTTACGACAAGGATAGGCAACGTCTGCGTGCTATAACGTGCGGTACTTCACAAGTGACAGCGCGCTGGGCAGGACAGCGGCCCTGATCGCGTTTTTCAGTGCATAAAGTTGAACATTTTGCGCCGGTACGCGGCCGCAACGTCTGAACCTTTGCCGAGCAGTGGGAAGATACGGACCATGGTCAGACGTCCAATATCATCACGGAAATCACGATCGCTGCGAAGTATGTCCATGGCCAGGTTCAATGCGCCTTCATAATCCTGATTGACGGTCAGGCCAACGCACTTCTGGTATTTCAGCTCCAGATTGTCCGCATCAGCGGCCAACTGCTGCTCAAGCTCTGCAACGCTCGCATAACCCGCCGCTTCCTCAACAAATTCGAGTCGATTCTGGGGGCGCTCACGTTCTGGCGTGTCTTCCGGTATGGACGCCAGAACCGTGCGAGCATCGTCAAGATCTCCCTTGAGAATCAGGACATCAGCCAGCTCTACCCGAAAACCCTGATTGTTGGGCTCTTCATTCATAGACTGCTGCAACATCGCAACTGCGGTGGCGTAATCACCACTGGCCAGCACCTGCTCCAGCTGTCCCTGCAACATATCTGTAGACGACTGGGTGAGGGTGTCGAGCAGCGTGCGCAATTGGGCTTCATCTGCAGGACCATCAATCTGATCAACAATTTTACCCTGCTGCACAATTCGCAAGCTGGGCAGACCCTGCACCCGCAGGTGCTGGGCAAGCGTCTGGTCGACTGATACATCTGACAATGCCAGTGCGGCTTTGCCACCATACTGGGTCATCAGAGTTTCTAAAGTTTGTTTTGTTTGCACTGAAGGCGGGACCTGTTCAGCCCAGAACAGGACAAATACTGGCACGCTGTTCGAGCGTTCGATGACTTCAGTTTGAAAGGTTTCCGGAGAAATATTAAAAGACGCTGGTTCCATGGCTACTTTGTTTCGATCTACACAAACGGGCCAGCTAGTTTACATCACCTCGCCGAAAGATATTTGACGTTTGATAGGCTGTTGTCCGAGCCAGCCAAATCCTTCCGCCTGAGTGGCGTAGTGCAAGGCAGCCAGACTGTTGTGCAGTGGCTGCAGGGTGCGCTCAAGAATCTCCGGCGCATTATTCTGTTCACTGACGTGACCAATCACAACATGCAGATCCTGGTGCGCTATGTGCTGCAAGAGCTGATGTGCCTGTTCATTATTCAGGTGGCCGTAATCTGCACCAACACGCTGTTTCAAACGCTGGGGATAACTGCCGCGACTGAGCATCAAGCTGTCATGGTTGGCTTCAATCAGGGCATGAGTACAGTTTTTGTATTGCTCAACAACGTGGCTGGTGACACATCCCAGATCGGAGAGCACGCCTATGGTTTCTACACCGTCACTGAGCACAAACTGGGTGGGCTCCCGCGCATCATGCGGTACACAGACTGGATTGATGGTCACATCGTCGATCTCAAAAGGCTGATCGCCGTCAAACGGTATGCCGGAAACGCCGCGTAGGTCATGTTTCAGCGTTCCATAAGAGGCATGGACGGGAATGGCGTACTTGTGCGCCAGCGCAGCAACACCAGCAATGTGATCCGAGTGCTCGTGGCTGATGAGAATACCGTGCAGATCACCCCCTGACAGGCCAAGACGCGCCAGGCGACGCTCCGTCTGTTTTAAATTGAAACCACAATCGATGAGGAACACTTTGCTCCCCAATGCAACCACGGTGCCATTACCTTTGGAACCACTACCGAGTGAGGCGAGCCCCATCAGGCCGCAAATTCACGGATCAGAACCAGGACCTGCTGCGCCAGCTCAGAATCTACTGGCGCTCTGCTGTCAGGTTCCAGAACACTGATGCGGTAATCCTGATTGTCACCTTCAATCAATATCTGCACATCAACGGCTTCATCGTCGTCGCAGGAAAACGTCAGGCGGCACAGGAAACCGGGGCCATCATCGTCTGCAGTGAAAACTGAACCGGGGATATTGACGGCGAAAAGTCCTGTCTGCCGATCGAGGTTTAGAATTTCAACTTCAGCATTGTCCAATGCCTGCCCAAGAGTTGCCCAGGCACGCTCGTAGTCTAGGTACAGGTGTAAAACCGGAAGTCCGTTGGCATCACGCGCCAGTTCCGTTTTCTTGGCGCTGCCAATCTGCAAAGCTACTTTCGAAACCGTTTGCTCGGAGACTTTCGCCGCAATATAGGCGCCAATTTCATTAAGCAAATCATCTTCAGCACCTGCCAGGTGGCTGGATAAGCCGTCGATCACAATAATTTCATCACGTACCGGCAACGAGACGCTGTCGTTCTCATGACGCACGTGTACTTCCGTGGTCGACGCACGCAATCCCTGCTCAACTTTGATCAGAAAGCGATCCTGACCGGTAATCAGCGGGTCTGCACCCTTGGCATCTTTCAGCAAGGTCCGGATCACATCGCGGTAGCTGGAATCCTGAATCTGCATCCACTGGGTATTCAATCGACCGTACTGGGGCGCGTCAAAGGTCAAAGCAACACCATTTTCCGCCATGAACTGTTTCAGCTTAGGCCAGGCCGTTGTGGGTGGCTCAGGAATCACCAGCCAGCGTCTCTCGCCTAAACGCTGTATCCGTACTTCATCGCGATTGTCGTTGGCATAGATCGCATCAGGCAAGGGCGGGCGGTCTGGATAAAATCGCGGGTTAAGCTGTTTTGGCGTTTGTGGGATTGGAAACGGATCTGCATCTTCAAGTGGTTCCAGGTCATCGGGTAAAACGAGTTCATTGTGCTGCACTGCTTCCAGATAGTCGTCCTTGGGGTTCAGCAGAAAGCCTTCACCATCGTCTTCTCCGCCAAACCAGCTGCAGCCTGCCATAACGATGCTGATCAACATCAGTATGCTGCATTTCCAAGTTGCCATTTATAAAGCCCCTATTTCAACAAGACGAGCGCGAACCTGCGCATGATACTTTTCTGACAACGGTAATAAAGGTAGACGGATACCCGGTCCAGCCCGACCCATTTGATGCAGAGCCCACTTACTGGCTGTCGGATTGGGTTCTACGAACAGTATTTCATGTATTGGCTGTAACAAGGTATCCAACTCACCGGCCCGAGCCTTATCCCCCGCCAGATAGCTGTTCAAAAAATCAGCCATCTCCCGGGGACATACGTTAGCGGTCACAGAGATTGTTCCTACTGCACCGAGTTCAAGCATTTCCAGAGTTTGCGCATCTTCACCGGAGAGAATAAAAAAGTCTTCGTTGCCGATATCTTCAAGCAGCGCCCGGATGTCTGCCACCCGTGAGGCGTCACCACAGGCTTCTTTGATGCCGACAATTTTATCATCGGTGCTCAGGCGCGCGACAGTTTCGGCGGACATATCGCTGGCGGTGCGTGGCGGCACATTATAAAGCACAAGGGGCACGTCCGTAGCGTCGGCAATCGCCTTGTAGTGCTGATAAAGACCTTCCTGGGTTGGCTTGTTGTAATAGGGAGAGACCAATAGACAGGCGTCTGCCCCCGCAGTTTGGGCTTCCTGAGTCTGGTGGATGGCCTCGGCTGTCGAATTACTGCCGGTACCCGCAACCACAGGGATACGACCCGCAACCACCTCGATAGTTCGTTTGATGACCTGCAGATGCTCAACTGTATCCAGGGTAGCCGACTCACCAGTTGTACCCATAGGTACAATGCCGTGGGTGCCACTTTCAATGTGCCACTCAATCAAGTTGTCAAGGGACGGCCAGTCCACTTCACCATCAGCCAGCATAGGTGTAATCAGCGCAACAATGCTGCCCTTTAACATGGCTTCGACCCCATCTGTTTATCAATTCAAAAATAAAGGCGGAATGGTACGCACGCTGGCGCACTTGAACAAGCGCACCTTCAAGACCTTCGATCTGCCCAGAAAGGGCCTGCAGCAGAACAACTGCCGCAGTTTAACTCGCTTCGATGACTGCGGGCTGCTCTTCACCCAAATCGTCGCTTGCGCGCCTTTCTCCTGAATCGTCGCTTGCGCGACGGGGCCAAGCCTTATAGATCGCCTTGATCAGGGTCGCCAGGGGTATTGCAAAAAATACGCCCCAGACACCCCAGATACCGCCAAAAGCCAGTACCGCAACAATAATGCTGATCGGGTGCAGGTCGACAACCTCGGAAAAGAGCAGCGGTACCAGAACATTACCGTCCAGGAATTGAATGACGCCATAAACAATCATCACTGTTGCCAGATCCCAGGACCAACCAAACTGAATGACACCGACAATGAACACCGGCAACGTCGCCACCGCTGCACCCACAAAAGGAATCAGAACCGACAATCCAACCAGCACGCTCAGCAACGCCGCATAGTTAACCTCGAGGACTGTAAAACAGACAAAAGTGGTGGCGCCGACAATCAGGATCTCTATGACTTTGCCGCGCACATAATTACCCAGTTGAATATTCATTTCACTGGCCACGGACGTCAGCAGCGGACGGTCTGCCGGAAGCAAGGAGTGCAACCAGGCCAGCAGTTCGTCTTTATCCTTGAGGAAAAAGAAAATCGAAATCGGTACAAGAACCAGATAAAGGACCAACCCGAGCAGAGAAAAAACTTGAGAAAACGCTGTTTGAAAAACAGTAGCGCTGAAATTCCCCAACTCTCTGGCTGCCTGGTCAATCAACGAAGAGACCTGGTTTTCCGTAATATATTGGGGATACCTCGCCGCCAGCTCACCGACACTGTCCTGCAACAGGGTAAGCGCGGCGGGCAACAGGCCAATCAGCCCCTGCATCTGTTTCCACAAAAGCGGCACAACAATCACGAAAAAGGTCAGAATCAATCCAACAAAGAGCAGGAAGCTCAGATAAACGGCGAGTAGGCGAGGCACTTTGATCCGCTGCAAGCCGTTCACCAGGCCCTGCAGCAGGAAAGCGAATACCAGTCCCATCAGGACCGGTGCTAACACGCCGCCCAGGGTGGCAAGTACAACTATGATAAAGCCAAGCAGGGCAATGAGGTAAATCGCTTCTTCATTCGAGAAGTACTCATTCACCCAATGGCTGATTACATTAAGAAACTTCACTGTTTTTTCTGCAGAAGATAGGTGTAGGTACCATTGTGCTCTTCGCTGACCAGGAGGAGATGCCCACTCTGCTGGCAGAATACTTCAAAATCCCGCACGGAACCGGGATCCGTAGCCAACACCTTTAACTGCTCCAGGGCAGCCATTTCATTGAGTGCCTTTTTTGCTTTCAGCAGCGGCATCGGGCAATTCAAGCCTTTCACGTCGAGGATGCGAACTTCTTCATTCATAGCGGTCCAAAGTATGGCACAGCGCTACAAGGCGGTTTTTCACCCCTCAAGACGCGCTGGTCTGAACTAATAATCGCGTATAGTAGCTGTTATGAGATTGAGTGCTAACAGAAAAAATATTTATCAGCGCGCACTGGCCAACTTAGCGCTGGCGGCACTGTGCCTCCAGATGACTTTGCAGACGAGCATTGCACAGGCCAGTCCGAACCAGCTGCCCAGCCTTGGCGACAGCTCATCTAGCCTTATTTCGCCGCAGCTTGAGAAACGTATCGGCGAATCCTTCCTGAAGCAGATCAATGCGGCCCTGCCCACGGTTAACGACCCATTGATGAAATATTATGTGTCAGGACAGCTGATCAACCTAGCCCAACATTCAGAGCTGCGCGATGCCATTATGAGCGTGGTTGTTATCGATAATCCGGAGTTAAATGCCTTTGCAGCGCCTGGCGGCGTTATCGGCGTGAATCTTGGTTTGTTGCTGTCCGCTGAAGACGTCCACGAGTATTCCTCAGTCATAGCGCACGAACTGGCACATTTAAGCCAGCGCCATTTTGCCCGTGGTGTCGAAGAGCAACGGTCGCAAACGCTACCGACTCTGGCTGCTCTCATCGCGGCGTTGGTTATTGGCGCGGCAGGCGGTGGTGACGCTGCAATTGCCGCGCTGAGTACTGCCCAGGCTGCTTCTGCTGCCAATCAGCTGCGTTACAGTCGTGACCGGGAACAGGAAGCTGATCGGATTGGGTTCAATACGCTCATCCGCGCAGGTCACGATCCTGCAGGTATGTCGCGAATGTTTGAACGCATGCAGCAAGCCTATCGGTTCACACGCAAGCCACCTGAATTTCTGCTGACCCACCCATTATCAGAAAGCCGCATTACCGATGCCCGTAATCAGGCCATGTCCGTAGAGCGCAAAGAGTACGGTGATTCTCTGGATTACCAGCTGATGCGCGTTCGCGCTGTGGTTCACTTCCAGAAAAATCCCAACCAGGGCATCAAAGAATACCGGAGTCGCCTGCGCGACAACCCTGATGACGCGGCTGCAAACTATGGCCTGGCACTGTCGCTGAGCCGCGACGGGCAGCACGATGCAGCCCTGTTGCGGGCAGAGCAACTCCTCAACGTTAACGCGCAGAGCATTCTTTACAACAGTGCTTATGCTGAGTTACTCATCGAGGCCGAACGCAACCAGCAGGCCCAGGCGCTGCTGGAACAACAACTGGTGCTCAATCCGGGGAATGCTCCGCTGTCTATGCTGTATGCCAGAGTCTTGAATCAGGCCGGCCAACACGCAAAGGCGGAAACGATTCTAGAGCAACAATCCCAGGCACGACCAAACGATGTGGATGTGTGGTATCAGCTTGCTGAAACCGCAGGATTGGCTGGCAATATTACCGGCGTTCATCTGGCCCGCGCTGACTTCTTTTATCTTCACGGCGCCTACCACCGTGCCATTCAACACCTTGAATACGCGCAGCGTCTGGTAAGACGCAATAACCCGCAAATGCAGGCCAAACTCAGTCAGCGAATACAGGACCTGCGCACTGCTATACGGATGCAGCAGCAAAGCTGAATCCGCCGAAACGCATTTGCCTAACTGCGACGCTGAAAATCCAGCATTCTGTCCAAAGGCATTTTCGCACGGGCGCCAATCTTCGGATCAACCATAACTTCGCAACCAGAACGGTAAGCATCATCGGTGACGAGACGTTCAAGCGTGTGCAGTTCATTCATCGCCATCCAGGGACAGTGAGCACAGCTTCTGCAGGTGGCGCCATCACCTGCGGTTGGCGCTTCTATAAATCGTTTATCAGGATTCAACTGACGCAGTTTATGGAAAATACCCTTGTCCGTGGCGACGATAAATGTCTCGTTCGGCAGCGTTGAAGCGCCATTAACAATCGCGCTGGTGGAGCCCACCACATCAGCCAGCTCAATCACTGAGGCAGGCGATTCCGGATGCACCAGCACCGCAGCATCCGGATAAACCTTTTTCAGGTCCAGCAGCGCCTTGGCTTTGAACTCTTCATGCACCACACAGGCGCCACTCCACAGCAACATGTCCGCGTTGGTCTGCTTCTGTATGTAATCACCCAGATACTTATCCGGTGCCCATAGAATCTTCTCACCACGATCACGCAGATGACCAACGATATCCAGGGCACAGCTACTGGTTACCACCCAGTCCGACAGTGACTTTACTTTTGCGGAGGTATTGGCATAAACCACCACCGTACGGTCCGGGTTCTCATTACAGAACGCTTCAAACTTATCCGGAGGACACCCCAGATCAAGAGAACACTCCGCCTTCAAGGTCGGCATGAAAACGCTTTTCTCAGGTGACAGGATTTTTGCGGTTTCGCCCATGAAGCGAACACCTGCAACAATGACATTCGCCGCTTCGTGGTCACGCCCGTACCTGGCCATCTCCAGCGAATCAGAGACAAAACCACCCGTGGCTTCAGCAAGATCCTGCACATCGCCATCTACATAGTAGTGTGCAATAAGAACAGCACCCATAGCTTTGATCCCTTCAGCGATACGTGCTTTGACGGCGTCACGCGTCTTCTCGTCAAGGGATTCGGGTTCGTACAAAGGCACCTGTTGGGCCGGCATTGTGTAGTCCGGCAGATTCTGCGTGCTCACACTCATCTCACTATTAAAACGAACAACAATTTTAGGGGCTGAGCGACAAAAAGGCGAACCCCCATTTTTTAGAGGTTCGCGGGGACCTGGAGTAAACTGTATCCATGAACCCAACTGCCGCCTTCTTGACCTCTCCCCAGGCTAACCACAATGACAATCCTGTCAGGCTGCCCGAAATATTGCGCGCCGCAGGATGGCCTGTAAGCGTTTTTGACCATGAACAGATCTCGATGGTGAACGCTGACGTTTATCTTGAAGCGCAACAGGCGAATCAATTTGATCTGATCTGGCCCTTGGGATTTGGGCCTCGGCCAAGTTTTTCCGACCGTCTGCAGATGTGGCACCTGATTGACGCAATACGGCTGATTAACCGTCCAGATGCATATACCTGGGCCCATGGCAAAGCTGCATGGCTCAACTTTGCACCGCCATCCATAGTCAGTAGTCAACCGGATCAGATGATTGAGTTTTTGCTGGCAAACGGCGGCGAATGGGTATTGAAACCCGCTGCGGGAAGCTTTGGAGCAAAAGTACAACAGATTAATTCTGCCGCGGAGATAACCACAACCCTGCAGGCTGACCCTGGATATTGGGTGCTGCAGCGCTTCATTCCCGAAATCAGACTGGGTGAAGTGCGCACGTTAATTTGCCACGATGAAATTCTCGGCAGCTATTTACGTGTGCCCACTGACCAGTTACACGCCAATCTTGCTCAACAAGGCCGGGCTCGCGCCGCTACAATCAACCAGCCGACACGAATCTTAATCGAGAAAGTTCACCAGCAGTTAATCAAAGCAGGTGTCGGTTACGCAGCAATCGACACCGTCGGTGGGTATCTGATGGAAGTGAACATCGCTAATCCCGGAGGGCTCGCAACCCTCGAGCAGGTTTACGGAAAGTCATTCAGTAACGATATGCATGAAAGGCTGACACGAGCTCTCGCGCGAAGGTTAAAAGCCAGCGGATTGAGTTAGTGAACAGCACCATTGTTGCGTTCCAGGATCATCTGTTTCACTTCATCAAGACGATCGTGTCGCGCATCTATCTGCTGTACGTGCCAACGGATAAGCGCTTGCTTACTCGGATGATCACCCGAGCGATAAGTGTCAAGTGACGCCTGCAACCGCTCAATTTCTCTGGCCAGGAGTTCAAGCACACCTTCCAGAGTAAGATCATAGTCCTGGGATTGCTGCTCATCCTCGCCTGCAGGCGAGGGTTTATCAGGAGGTGCCGCCATCTACCCTGATCGTTGTACCGGTGGTAAAGGAGCTGGTGGGACTGGCTAAGTACAGGGCCGCGCCGACAATTTCCTCAGGTTCGCCCCCACGTTGCAAAGCCAGGTTGGCCTGGGCGTTCTTTTCAAATGCGTCCATGTCCCAGGCTTTTGAGATGTCGGTTAAAAACGGTCCTGCCACAATGCAGTTAACCCGTACTTTGGGTCCGTAGGCGAAGGCGAAAGAACGTGTCAGTGCGTTCAATCCTGATTTAGCGGCGCCATAAGGTTCGGAACCAGGTGATGGGTTAAGGGAAGCTGTGCTGCTGATGTTGATAATACTGCCGCCTTCACCCGCCGCCATTTTTTCACCAACGGATGCCATAAGCCGGAAAGGACCTTTAAGATTAACGCCTATGACCTTGTCAAAGAGATCTTCGCTGATATCGCTCAACTTACCGTAGAGTGGCGACATTCCTGCATTATTAATGAGGATATCTACCCGCCCGAAACGCTCGTACGCCGCCTCTATCAGGGCATCAACTTCACCCCAATGCCCCACATGGCAACCAAAGGCCATAGCCTGTCGGCCGAGTTTTTCAATTTCGGCGGCAACACTTTCACACGCGTCCGCCTTACGGCTGGTAATAATGACATCTGCCCCGCGTTCTGCCAGCGCTAACGCCATCTGACGCCCTAAGCCCCGGCTGCCTCCGGTGACCAGCGCCACCTGGCCTGCAAAATCGAGAAGCTTGTCAGTCACTGATTCCTCCTAACAACGGGTGTGTTAACGATGTACCTGCCAAAGCGGGAACTGTTAAAATAGCCTGTTCTACTGTGGCGATGTTGTTCTCCGAGAGCAGCATAACTGCAGAAGCCAGACGGGGGAACCATTGAGACCGACGGGGTCTTTGCCACCGTGACCGATAATTTGATAACGCCCTGGCAGTTGATGGGCACATTGGAAGGAGTTTTAGTATGGGAATGCTTGACGGCAAAGTTGCACTGGTTACAGGTGCTGGGGGCGGACTGGGACGTGCGCATGCTCTTTTACTGGCTCACGAAGGCGCCAGCGTCATTGTGAACGATCTGGGTGGTGCCCGTGATGGTACTGGTGCCGGCACTTCGATGGCAGATCAGGTGGTGGATGAAATTAAAGCTGCTGGCGGCAAAGCGGCAGCAAACTACGGCTCGGTCACCAGCCGGGAAGATGCAGAAGCAATGGTTCAATCCTGTATCGACAATTTCGGCAAAATTGACATTCTCATTGCCAACGCCGGCATCCTGCGCGATAAGTCGTTCAAGAATATGGATGACAGCATGTGGGATGCGGTGATTGACGTACATTTACGCGGCACCTATCTCACCACCAAGGTCGCTTACGACAAGATGATGGAACAGGGTAACGGTGGTCGCATCATCATGACCAGCTCAACCTCAGGGCTGCTGGGCAACTTCGGCCAGACCAACTACGGTGCTGCGAAAGCAGGCATTGCCGGCTTCATGCGCTGTTTATGGCTGGAAGGCATGAAATATGGCATCACCGTCAACGTGCTGGCACCCACAGCCACATCCCGTATGACCGAAGACATACTGCCCGAGGACATGCAGGACAACTTCCCACCTGAAGCCGTGTCACCGCCAATTGTTTATCTCTGCACCGACGACGCCAAAGACATCACCGGTCGCCAGTTCCTGGTGGGTGGCAACAGCGTTCAGTTGCTATCCTGGCAGCTGACACCGATTGCAAAACGCGATCTGTCTGAAGGTGTCTGGGGTGTTGCTGAAATCGGCAAAGAGATTGAAGCCAGCAAAGAACACTGGCCGCCCATCAACCCCATGCGTGGCTAGCAGCTCCCGCTGCACTCTGAGTAAATGCGCGCCGGTGCCTGCAAGGGCTGCGGCGCGCATTTTTCAGGCATAAGACACCACTTCGTATTCAATGTCGTCATGGTCGTTGAAATAGAATCTTCGACCGGGCTCGTAGTCTCCGTGGTTATAGGGCGCAAAGCCTGCATTTAACACACGTCTTTCTACTTCGTTCAGATCCTCTACTACAATCCCGACATGATTCAGGATGCCTGACCCGGTATATGACGAGGTTTTTTCCGATCCTGTTGCGGGATAGCTATAGACTGCAAGGTAGTGATCATCACCACCCACGTGCACCGTGAACCCACCCAGCTTTGCAGACCCCTGCCAGCGGATCTGCCAGTCAAACAAATTACACAGCAGTGCTGCGGTTTTCTCGGGCTCGCTCACGGTAATGTTCACGTGTTCTAAAACAGCTTGTTGCATATTGCACCTCTTACGTTGAATGATTTAGGGACAGCCTAAAACCTCAACTTAACTTGAGGTCAAGCTTTTTTTGAGAGATCATTGGAAAATGGCTGAATCACGCATAACCATCGGCGCGATAGCGAAACGTACGGGCTTGAGCATATCCGCAATCCGCTTTTATGAATCTCAGGAATTGGTCACCCCCACACGTAACGCAGGAGGGCAAAGACGATTCCTACGCTCAGACATACGCCGCCTGTCTTTTGTGCAGATCGCCCAGCAACTGGGTTTCACCATCGACCAGATCCGTCAGCAGTTAGAAAAGCTGCCAGACAGTCGCACGCCGACCCAGAAAGACTGGGCCAGAATCAGCAAAACTTTCAGAGCCGACCTGGATGCGCGTATCGACATGCTGACACGAATGCGTGACCGCTTAGACGGATGTATCGGCTGTGGTTGTTTATCCTTGGAAAACTGCGCGTTATACAATCCTCAGGACAAAGCCGGATTAAGCGGCTCAGGGCCCCAATTTGTACTCCACAAGCAAAAATAATCCCGCCAACACTTCCGCGTCGTTCAATGACGGCTCGGTCTGGATGTTGTTGGCCGTTAACATTATCGCTCTTGTAACCGCCGTCTGGCAGGGCTGGAGCCTTGCCGAACTGATGCTGATCTACTGGGCCCAGAGCCTGATCATCGGCGCCAGTTACGTGCTGCGTATCCGTAAACTGGGTAACTACACAACCGAAGGGTTTCGCATGAACGGTCGCAGTGTGGAACCCAATGCTGCCACCAAGCGCAAAACCGCTTTTTTCTTCTGCATTCACTACGGCGGGTTTCACGCCGTTTATCTGCTTTTTATCCTGCAGGACCTGCCCCTAGATATCCTCCTGGACCCAGGATTTGTCGCCTGCACAGTGGGCTTTGCCATCAACCATGGGTATTCGTACCGATATCACCGGCAAAAAGATGATGAGGGTAAACCCAATATCGGTACACTTATGTTTACGCCCTATCTCAGAATTCTGCCTATGCACCTGACAATTCTTTTCGGCGGCGCAACGGGGAGCGCAGGCATGGGGCTGATGATATTCGGCGCTCTGAAAACAGCAGCCGATGCGGTCATGCACGTGATTGAGCACCGCCGCCTCGGCACCAAGACTGAAACTGAAGCAGGCATTGAGGCATAAGCAATTGCTGACCATTAGCGATTTGATCAAGGTCCTGCCACAACAAGGCCAGGTTGAATGGATCGGTTTAAGACCGGCAAAGAATCAGACGATGCAGAATGTAATTTCGGCAACGGCTATTGCGGGTCAAGGGCTTGAAGGGGACCGCTACAAAAGTACTGGCGGTAAGCGTCAGGTGACTTTGATCCAGGCGGAACATCTGGATGCGCTTCGATCCATTTTGAAAGCACCTGATCTGCAGGCCGCGACGCTGCGTCGCAATATTCTTGTTCGCGGCATCAATCTGCTGGCGTTGAAAGATAAAGAGTTCACGGTAGGTAACGTTCAAATGGTCTTTACGGGCTTGTGCCATCCCTGCTCAAAAATGGAACTGGCTCTTGGCCCCGGCGGTTACAATGCGATGCGCGGCCATGGCGGGATAAATGCGAAAATACTCAGTGACGGACACATCAGCGTCGGCGACAGCGTCTCGTCTCTAACAGATTATGAGAGCGGCTGAAGGCATTCTAACTGACAAGGTCCCAGTAGGGTTGACCCTGAAAACGAGCACGCAACGCCTGCACAAAAAGTCTGACTTTTGCTGAAAGATGGCGATGCCTGGGATACAGGGCGAGCAGACTTGTTGGTACGGGCGGCGTTTCGACCAGAATTGTACGCAGCTGCCCGTTCTGTAAAGCGTTACCAACAATAAATGTCGGTAACAGTACTATCCCGTTACCCGCTATTGCCGCTTCACGCAGAACCTGACCGTTGTTAGACCACATGACGCAGTTGATTGGCGCCGCCTGTATCCTGCCACCAACCTGCAAACGCCAGTTTGCACCCGAAGCCTGGTAGCCGTAATGCAGGCACCGGTGTGCCTTCAGATCCTGCACCTGTGTCGGTTCACCATGTGCCTGCAGATAGGCTGGGGAGGCGCAGACTACAACGTTAGAGGGGGCCAGCTCCTGCACCACAAGGCTTGTCGATACAGGCACTTCGCCGATGCGCAGCGTGATGTCAAAACCTTCCTCCAGTGGGTCAACAAATCGGTCATTCAGCACCAGTTCAACCCGCAGATGTGGGTTTGCAGCACAGAAATCAGCTACGAGAGTCGACAGATGCAGAGTACCAAATGACATTGGCGCGTTTACGCGCAGGTCGCCGGTAGGCTCATCCTGTAACTCGCGGACTGCATTCAACGCATCTTCATAGTCAGCCAGCAGATTCAGCGCGCGCCGGTAGAATCCTTCGCCAGTTGACGTCAGGGTGACCGAGCGGGTGCTGCGCCGCAGCAGCTGCGCACCCAGTTCATCTTCCAGACGTTGAACATGCTTGTTGACCACGGATCGGGATAAACCCAGTTGCCGCCCTGCGGCAGCAAACCCTTCAGATTCCACCACCTGAACAAACGATTTAATTGCGTCTAATTTATCCATCACCCGAGTGTATTGTCGTTTTTATGGATACACAATGCATCTTATATGCGCAATTGTCTTATTTAGGGAAACAATCACAATACACGCCACACAACAGGAGATAGCCATGCAGCAGATTCGCAAAGCGGAACAAAGAGGACAGGCCGACTTTGGTTGGCTCAACAGCCGCCACACATTTTCCTTTGGCAGCTACTATGATCAGGCCCACATGGGTTTTGGTCCCCTGCGTGTGATCAATGAAGATCGTGTCGCTGCAGGCAGAGGATTTGATACTCATGGCCACCAGGATATGGAGATCATCTCTTATGTCATTTCAGGCACCATGGCGCACAAAGACAGCCTCGGCACCGGGTCACATATCAACCCAGGAGAGATTCAGCGCATGACCGCAGGCACCGGCGTGCGTCACAGTGAATACAACGTCTCGACAACTGATCCGCTTGAATTTCTACAGATCTGGGTACTGCCTGAGAAAAAAGGCCTGGAGCCTGGATATGAACAGAAATCATTTGCCGATATCAATAAAGATAATCGACTTGTTCTGGCAGCTTCACGCGATGGTCGCAACGGTTCTGTCACCGTTAACCAGGATGTTGATCTGTATCTTTCAACACTGCAAAACAACGCACCGGTGTCGCACCCACTCGCACCGGGACGCAAAATGTGGCTGCAGGTAGTGAAGGGCGAGCTTGCCGTTAATGATCAGCACTTATCAGGTGGTGACGGTTATGCACTCGAAAACGCGACCGATGAAATCATGCCGGTATATCTGCAGGGTGAGAGTGCTGAAATCTTACTTTTTGATATGACCCCGTAACTGACAATCCAAGGACAATGAAAATGACAGACAATAACAATCAAGCGGACACCGCAGTCGCTATTGAAACATTGCTCACGCAGCGCACAAGCCCGTACAGCTTCGATCCCGACAGGGATGTTGTAGAACAGGACCTGCGCGCGCTGTTCGAAGGTGCGCGCTGGACCATGTCTTCCTACAATGCCCAACCCTGGCGCTACATCGTCGGCGTGAAGTCCAGATCGCCAGCCGTGTGGCAACAGATTTACGAGGTACTGGTAGAAGGTAATCAGGGCTGGGCTGAACACGCACCGGTTCTGGCACTGGGGCTGACAAAAACTATTTTTGAACACAACGGCAAGGAAAACAAAGCAGCTATGCACGATCTGGGTGCGGCATCTGCTAACCTCACTTTCGAAGCCACCGCGCGAGGGATCAGCGTGCATCAGATGATTGGAATCGAAGCAGACAAAGCCGCGGATACATTCAGCTTACCGCCGGAAATTATCCCCCTTACCGCACTAGCGATAGGCTATGCGGGTGACAACCCAAAACTGGCAACTGAACTCGCAGAGCGAGACAAGCGCCCTAGAGAGCGCATTGCTGTGGCTGATTTTCTCATCTCGGGCAGCTTCTGAATGAATCTGGATGTCATCGTTTTGCTGACAGGTGCGGTAATCGCCGTGCCTGTCTTCAAACTGCTGGGGCTCGGTTCAGTGCTGGGATACCTGGCAGCCGGCGCGCTCATCGGCCCATGGGCGCTTGGGCTGATTGACGACGTTGATGACATTCTGCATTTCGCTGAGCTGGGCGTGGTGATGTTGCTGTTCATTATCGGCCTTGAGCTGAAACCGGCGCGTCTGTGGGCGCTACGCCGATCTATTTTTGGTTTCGGCAGTGCGCAGCTGTTTCTATCCGCCCTGCTGATCGGTGCGTTTGCTTACCTGTTAGGCAATTCGCTGCAGATATCTTTGCTCATTGGCCTGGTGCTGGCCTTGTCTTCTACCGCGTTTGCGCTACAGCTGCTTGCGGAACGAGGTGAACTCACTCAACGACACGGCCGCTCGGCATTTGCGACACTGTTGTTTCAGGATCTGGCAGTTGTTCCTCTACTGGCGCTGGTGCCGTTACTGGGCAACACATCCTCCAACGGATTCCAATGGCAGACTGTAGCCATTGCCGTGGGCACCGTAGTTGGTGTGGTCTTTCTTGGTGGCTGGGTGCTGAAAAACCTGCTGAAAATTGTTGCCCGCAGTCGGGTACGGGAAATCCTCACAGCGACTGCACTACTGACAGTTCTAGGTACAGCTACTCTGCTGGAGCATGCAGGCTTATCCATGGCTCTCGGCGCTTTTCTGGCAGGTGTGCTGCTGGCAGATACAGAATTCAGACACCAGTTAGAAGCTGACATAGAGCCGTTCAAAGGCTTGTTACTTGGCTTGTTCTTCATAGCGGTAGGCATGTCGATGAACCTGGGTCTGATCGCTGAGCAACCCATCAGCATTGTCGGCATGGTTATCGCGCTTGTTACAATCAAATTTCTGGTGCTGTTCACGTTGGGAAAATGGCAGGGCCTGGAAAACGCCTCAGCCCGTCGTCTGGGCTGGGTATTGTCCCAGGGCGGAGAGTTTGCGTTTGTCATTTTTGGCGTCGCTGTAGCCACATCCGTTTTACCGAGCAGCACTGCGGAGTTATGGATCGTCGTCGTATCCTTATCCATGTTAGCGACGCCACTGCTGATGTTTTTAGAAGACAAGCTGTGGAGCAAACGCACAATCGCAGAACCCTATGAAGTGCCCGATGACGATGAACCCAAGGTTATCATTGCCGGATTCGGCCGCTTCGGACAGATTATTGCCCGGGTACTCAGCGCCAAGAAAATTCCGTTTACCGCACTGGATGCGAGCCAGGAACAGGTGGATTTTGTAAAACAGTACGGCAATAAAATTTACTACGGTGATGCTTCCAGATTGGACCTGCTGGAAGCGGCTAGGGCGGAAAAAGCGACGTTGTTTGTTCTGGCCATCGACGAAACCCAGGCATCACTGCAAACCGCAGCCATCGTTTGCAAACACTTCCCTCATCTCAAAATCTATGCGCGTGCACACAATCGTAAACATGCCTATCAGCTCATGGATCTGGGCATCGAAATCATCAGGCGCGATACCTTTTATTCCGCGCTAAGTATGACCGAGGCAGTATTAGCCGGATTAGGTTACAGCGCATCACGCGCTCAACAGTCAGTCGAGGCTTTTAAACTCAAAGACATCGAGCGCTTGTACGCTCATCAACACCTGCACAACGACAACGAAAAAATGCAGGACCTGGCAAAAAGCGCTGCCAGAGAACTGGAGGAAATGTTCGCTGCAGACGCGGCCAGCGAAGAACAGACACCCTCCCGGGCATCGCAAAAGCCTTGACGCCACCAGTCTAATCCGGCACAACCTTACGCCTCAAGCCTAAGGAAAGCTCAACATGAAACCTCAATTTATCGGCGTCGGCATTGTTCTGGCAATCGCAGTGTATCTGCTCTCAAGCAGCTTTGTTGTGGTACGCGCTGGGCATGTTGGCGTCGTCAGAACCTTAGGTGCGGTTCAGCCTGAACCTCTGGAAGAGGGTTTCCACATGAAGAAACCGTTTATGGATCAGGTAGAAGAAATCGATATACGCTTGCGCAAAGCAGAAAATCACGCCAGTGCAGCCTCCAAGGATCTGCAGGTTGTCAGTACCAAAGTTGCTGTCCAGTATTCGATGACAGGCCCCGTCATGCCGCTCACTTATCAGACGATTGGGCGCAGAGAAATTGTCGAAAGCACACTGGTTAACCCGGCGATCATGGAATCTGTTAAAGCGGTAACTGCGCAATACACCGCAGAACAACTCATCACCAAACGCGCAGAAGTTAAAATTCAAATTCAGAATTCTATCGAAAAATTTATCAACGAAACGCTGGCGCAGAAAGAGGTGCCTAATGCATTGAGCGTCGCAAACGTCGCCATCACTGATTTCGATTTCTCTGCGGAATTCAATCGCGCGATCGAAGATAAAGTACGCGCTGAGCAGGAAGCTTTACAGGCGAAAAATGAAAAACTGCGGCGTGTCACGCAGGCGGAAGCGGCAGCTGCCGAGCGGACCCTCGCGGCAGACGCAGAGGCCTATCAGATCGAAGTGGCCTCAAAAGCCCGCGCAGAAGCAATCCGCCGGGAAGCTGAAGCTTTAAAAGACAACCCGGCACTGATCCAGCTGCGAATAGCAGAAAAATGGAACGGCAGGCTACCCCAGGTCTCCGGCGGCACAAGTATCCCGTTGCTGAATATTGACGGCCTGGGGAGTGAAAACGCCAACTAGTGCAGTTAACAAAACACTGCTCTCGCAGACTTGCTGAAGCCTTCTATACTCAGGATAAGTTCCAGGATGTATAGATGTCGCCAGTTCAGCAGCTTTCGCCCGCCCATGCAGGCACGTTAAAACGCCTGTTGGGTACACATGGTTTTTTCAAAGATGCGCCTGCGGATACATTTCTACAGGCGCAGCACTGTGCGCACATCCTGACCACGCACACTCATGAGCCTCTGCTCGCCCAGGGAGAGGTGTCTCCGTATGCCTGGTTTCTGGTGGAGGGATCAGTCACCTTGAAACAGCAGGACCAACCGGACCGAAAGCTGAGCGCAGTAGAGCCTGACGCTGGCTTTCCTATTGCCAATCTGCGCCCGGCAAACTACACCGTAGAACCAGATCTGCAAGCCAGGTTAGTACGCATGGAACAGTCGTTCCTGAAAAAGATCAGTCAGAAGCCAAAACCTGCACGATTCCTGGGTGGCACAGAAATGGGCGGCGGCAGCTGGCAAAGCCACAGATTCGCGATTGAGGTCAAACGCCTGCAAGCCAGTGGTGATTTCAAAATTCCAGCGCTGCCTGGCGTGTCTGCTCGAATAAGCCATGCCATGCAGGACCCGGATTTTGCAATCAGCGATTTGTCCAAACTGATCGGTGCTGACCCGACCATTGCTGGCGGCTTGTTAAATATTGCCAACAGCGCGTTGTTTCGCGGCGCGGATATCTGTGAAACTCTGAACGCTGCTATCGTCCGCCTGGGGTTAACCCAGACCCGCACGCTGGTGATGACACTTGCAGCAAAATCACTGTTTTCCGCAAAGAGACCCTGGATCCGAACACGTTTAAACACCATGTGGCGTCACGCCGTTGAAGTGGGTGCTTATGCAACTGTCCTGGCCCGTCTGGACCGCGGTTTTGATAACGCCAAAGCACTACTGTTAGGCCTGCTGCACGAAATAGGCGCCGTGCCTATTCTTGAACTGGCGGATCAGTTTCCGGAGCTGGAGAATTCTCCGGGCATTCTGGATGCGGTGCTGGCTAACGAGGTGCCTAAACTAAGTGCACAAACCCTGACTAAATGGGGACTTAACGATTTTGCAGATGCTGCCCTGCACCAGGAAAACTGGTTCTTTGAGCACGATGAAAAAACCAACTACACAGACCTCCTGATTGTGGCTCATCTACATGGTTTGATTAAAGCGAAAAGATTTAGAGACCTGCCACGTCTGAACGAAACGCCTGCTTTTCAAAACTTAAGTACCGCAGGCTTGTCCGCAAAAGTCAGCCTGACAATCCTGGAAGAAGCTCAACAGGAACTGGCCGAGCTACGCTCGCTGCTAACGGCGTAGTTTCCAGGGCGGAATGGCATCCCAGTCAAAGGGTGTTATGCCATCTTCAACAATCTGAAAAATGCTGGCTTCAGCTTTACCATTATCCAGATCGAGAAATCCTATGGTGCCGTACTGCGTATCGTAGTTGTGTGGATAGGTTGGTGAACCGGGATTGACGCAGTAAATGCCATCAATTGTCGCAATGGCCTCACGATGCGTGTCACCGGAAACAATGACATCAGGTTTGCGTTCGGGAAAAAAGCGCTCTACCCAGTGTGCCATAGTGAAATTAGGCGGTCGCTCCGGCACCGGCACATAGTGTGTCAGACCAACCCATAGACCCTCGATCTCCAGCAACCATGCGTATTTAACGCGCGGGTCTTCCGGCTGCACAGGTCGTCCGCCACTGCCATCTTCACCATTGCCACGCGCCGCCGTTACCGGGGCAATCTTCTCCAGCTCATCCAACACATAAAGATCATGGATATCACCTGCATGGAAAATCATATCCACATCAGCAAAAGCAGGCGCGATCTGTGGCCACAAGGTTTTGCGGGCTTCTGGAATATGAGTATCTGAAATGAGACCGATACGTGTTGCCATGTCAGTTTGACCCCACCCTTAATGCCCGTCCCAGCGTCTTGTTACCATGTATAGGCGTAAACGCTGCGCCATCCCAAACCTGTTCACCCGCAACATAAACGCTGTCAACAACGCCATTCGAACGATTCACTAACTGGTGACAATCAAACACATCACGATAGATATACTGAATCGAGTCTTCGCCTTTATAGTTTCGCAGTGCATCTGGATCCAGAAGCGCAAGGTCAGCTTTGGCTCCAATGTCCATGCGCCCAACATCAAGACCAAAAAACTCAGCCGGCTCGCGGGTCAGACGCTTTACCATGTGACTGAACGTTGCTTCGCTGTCATTGAGGCCAATGTGCAGAGCGCGCAGGTTACCATCAAAAAAAGCCATGTTAGTGACATGCGCACCACTGTCGTTGAAGCCCGGCAGCAGTTTCGGGTGCAACAGCAGCTGCTTGATCACCTCTGGGTTCCTGTTCGCTGACACATAGTGCCAGTACAGGTCACGATCGTAGTGATTCAACAGCATCAGAAAAAATTCGGCGTCGTCACGTATGTTTTTACCTAAGGCAGTGAAGACACGCAGTTCTTCGTCATCAACAAAGCTGTCCGGCTGGCGGCACCAGAGCTGATATCGATCGTAAGCGTACTGCAGTGTCTGACCCACCCAACCCTCCACGGGCACCCGGAAGATTTCCATGTCATTCAGGTCACGGGTCAGGAATTCGCGCTCCAGACGCAATTTACGCCGCAGATGACCCAGGTTGAACCCGCTCTTACCTTTTGCCCACATGGCCCGGAAAGCATCCACAAATTCAGGTTCCGCGAGAATTTTTCTGCGCGCCTCAACGTCTTCCAGTTCGGTTTCAATCAATTGTCGGAGCAACGGATTAGCTTCGGCAAGTGGGCTGACTGCACCTTCGGAATAAATGCGAAACGGCGCACTGAGCGCCTGCATGCGAAAGTTACCCTTGAGCAGAGGGTTATTCAGTAGATTGGCAAACAACAGTGCCTGCGCTTTGTTCTGCCGATTGTTCACCGAATCCAGCGCTGCCAGCGCCGTCATTTTCAAGGGTTTCTTATATAAACGCCCACTCGACAACATGAACAGCTTGACCGTCAGCGCACCGTTGTCCGTAGCTGGCGTCATCTGCCAGACACGATCATGTTTACGCACTACATCGGTCAGTGTTTTGTATTCATCAAATGATGCGTACTGCGTAGGGATGCGTTTGTCCACGTGGGGTTGGTTAGCCAGAAAATGCAGCGGCAGTCCGTCTGTAGACAGGCCGAGATATCCCGCCTGCATACACTCGTCAAGTATTCCCACCATTCTGTCCAGCTCAGCACGGCTGGGGTCACGGGTAATACTGCCCTCCAGTCCCATCACTTCGATGCGCAACATGGAGTGAGGCACAAACGGCGCGATGTTGGCGCCGAGCGGCAGTTCATCAAGGTGTTTCAGGTAATCCTGCGGGTTGTTCCAGGTGGCTTTATCTGCGGCTTTAGCCAGCACGGTTTTCGGGATGTTTTCAACCCGCGCAAAGCAGTCAACAATCGGATCCTGCTCTGGCGTACGCTGGGCTCCAAAAGCCAGCCCAATACTACAGTTGCCCACAATTGCGCTTGTGGTGCCGTGTCGCACCATCTCTGGCAACCCCGCATCAAGCTCTACTTCCAGGTCTTCATGGGTGTGAATATCAAGAAGTCCAGGGATCAGCCATTTGCCCCTGGCATCCTGTGTAGCGGCTGCAGTTTGAACCGGCAGCTGTGCACCGATGGCTGCAATAACCCCCTGCCTGATCGCCACATCCGCCACTTTCCCGGCAGTACCGGTACCATCAAAAACCTTAGCGTTTTGAATCACCAGATCCCATGGTGCAGACATTATTTTCACTCCTTCAAGCGTGTAACACAGGCAGTCTGGTAGGTTACACTAATTGGCTGAACGGTTAACTGGGGAGCAGATCGTTGCAACAGGATGTCTTGATTGTAGGCGCGGGATTCGCAGGTCTTTATGCTGTGCATCGCTTTCGCAAGCTGGGTTTCAAGGTCCGCGTGCTGGAAGCCGGGAGCGGTGTAGGCGGCACCTGGTACTGGAACAGGTATCCCGGCGCGCGCTGTGATGTCCCCAGCGTCGAGTATTCATTTGGCTTTTCTCCCGAGTTGGAACAGGAGTGGCACTGGCCTGAGGTGTTCTCTGCCCAGCCCGACATTCTCGACTATGCGCAGCACATTGCCGAACGTTTCGATCTCTACCCACATATCCAATTCAATACGCGAGTCACCGCCGTAGACTATGATGAAAGCCAGAATCTCTGGCATCTCTCAACGGATACACAGGAGAAATTCAGCGCACAGTTTTGTGTCATGGCCACTGGCTGTCTGTCAGTGCCTAACAAACCTGAGATTTCCGGCCAGGACGATTTTACCGGCCAGACGCTGCACACCGGTTTGTGGCCAAAAGAGACCGTCGACCTTAGCGGTAAGCGCGTTGGCGTGATCGGTACCGGCTCCTCCGGTGTTCAGACTATTCCGGAGCTTGCGCGGCAGGCTGACGAACTTTACGTTATGCAACGCAGTCCGGTCTTTACCGTGCCGGCAAATCGCAAAGCCATGCGCCCGGAAGTCGAGCAGGTGTTCAAGGAAAATTATCGTGCGATCCGCGAGATGCAGCAGAAAAACCCCGGTGGCGTTTCAAACTTTCGACCCTCGCAGGCCAACGCTACAACCGCACCGACAAAGTCAGAACCCAGGCTCATCAAAAAACTTTCTGCCGAAGAGCGGCGCGCCAGGATTAGACAGCACGGTCTAAATGACCTGTTAACCTACCGCGACGTGTACACAGACATCGAAGCCAACAACATTGCCAACGACCTGTTCGCTGATGAAATCCGTAACCTCGTTAAAGACCCCGAGACTGCTGAAGGTCTCGTGCCTCGCGGTTATGGTATCGGTTGTAAACGGCAGGTGCTGGATCGCGACTACTACGACACTTTTAATCGTGACAATGTCACCCTGATTGATCTGCGCGACGACCCTATCGAGACCATCACTGAAACAGGAATACGCACGTCGAAGCAGAACATCGACCTTGACGTAATTGTCTACGCCACCGGCTTTGACGCCATGACCGGAGCGCTGACAAAAGCGAACATCACCGGTAGAGACGGATTGAAGCTCACCGAAAAATGGCAATACGGTCCGCAGGCATTCCTGGGCTTGCAGATCGCCGGATTCCCAAATCTGTTTACCGTCACCGGACCCGGCAGCCCTTCGGTGTTATGCAATATGCTGATTGCCATTGAACAGCATATCGACTGGATCGGTGACTGTATGATTCATCTGCGCAGCAACAACATCGCGGGCATAGAAGCCAGGGAGGAAGCGGAACTCGATTGGATCGAACATGTCAACGAAGTAGCACAGGGCACCATGTATACAACGCCGGGCTGCAACTCCTGGTATCTGGGGGCCAACATACCCGGTAAGCCGCGAATCTTCATGCCTTATGTCGGCGGTTATCCGCGCTATAAACAACGTTGTGACGAAGCCGCTGCAGGCGGTTACAGCGAATTCACTCTTTTTTAGAATATTTCAAAACCCTCGAGCAACAAGATGACTTTGACACGACAACAAGCTCTGGCCCAGTTAACTGGCGCTGGACAGCCTCATGAGATTCAGCCACTCACCATTAACAATGTACCTTGCCGGGTGTTTGCTAACGCGCCTGAATCCCTCCGCGAGCTTTTCGCAGAAAACGTCAGCGATGCAACGTTCATGGTGTACGAAGACGAGCGCTATACGTTTGCGCAGATGTACGCTCAGGCATGCCAATTGGCTACCGCTCTGGTGAATCAATATGGTGTAAGCAAAGGTGATCGTGTGGCGATCTCCATGCGCAATTATCCTGAGTGGGTGGTTGGTTTTACCGCCGCAACTTCCATCGGCGCGATTGCCGTGGCCATGAACGCCTGGTGGGAAAGTGAAGAAATTGCGGAAGGTCTGAAAGACTGCGGGGCCAAGGTCATCCTGGCTGATCGTGAACGCCTGGAGCGCCTCAGCAGTATTATGGATCAGGTTGATGTTCGGGTTATTGCAGTCCGTCCGGGCGGCAATGACCATCCGGGTACTGACATCAAAGAACTACTGGCCCAACAACCCGCAGATTGTCCAATGCCTGCAGTAGATGTGCTGCCTGAAGATCCGGCAACCATTTTCTACACCTCCGGTTCCACCGGTTTTCCAAAAGGTGCCGTTTCAACCCATCGCAATGTGCTGAGCGCGTTGTTGTCCTGGGAGCTTGATCAGTTGAGCAGCATGTTAATGGCTGGAGTGGAACCACCAGAGCCTGACAATCAGCCGGCTACCCTGCTGGCTGTGCCGTTGTTCCATGCTACCGGATCCCATGCTGTTTTCCTGTCTTGTTATCGCAGTCAGCGCAAGCTGGTATCCATGTATAAATGGGATGCCGATGCAGCTGCTGCACTTATAGAAAAAGAAAAAATATCTTCTTTTGTGGCCCCGGCAGCTATGACTGGCGACCTGGTGTTGGCCGCCAAAAGATCCAGCTATGATCTCGGAACACTGCTCACTGTCGGCGGAGGCGGCGCACCACGCGCACCGGAGCAGGTCAAAGACATCAAAGCCTCCATCGCCACCGCAATGCCGAATACCGGCTGGGGTATGACTGAGACTAACGCCATAGGCACCGGTATTGGCGGTGAAGACTATCTGAACAGACCCGCCAGCTCCGGTCGCGCGTCTGCAGTTCTGGACCTGAAAATCATCGACGAGGGTGGCAACGAACTCCCAGCTGGACAACGCGGCGAGCTGCTGATCCGTGGTGTGTCCGTAATTCATGGTTACTGGCGCAGACCTGAAGCCAACGCGGAAACCTTTGTTGACGGCTGGCTGCGCACTGGCGATGTCGCCTACCTTGACGATGAAGGCTACCTGTTCATTGTTGACCGGATCAAAGATCTGATCATCAGAGGTGGCGAAAACATTGGCTGCGGCGAAGTCGAGGCGGCCTTGGTAGAGCACCCGCTGGTCATCGAAGCTTGCGTGTACGCGATTCCAGATGAACGCCTGGGTGAAGAAGTTGGCGCCACCGTTTATGCGCAGCAGGGTCTGCTGGAGAATGATCTGCGCCTGTTTTTAGAGGCTCATCTGGCAAAGTTTAAGATTCCGGCAGCGATCCAGATTTTGCATGAACCGTTACCGCGTATTGCCTCCGGCAAAATTTTCAAACGCCAGCTGCGCGATCAGACCATTGCAGCGCTGGCTGCGAAGTAATAACGCAGCCGGAATTTTCCGGCGTGATCTAAGTCGGTGCGGGTTCGCTTTCGCGCACCCGGTCAGTGGTTCGCACCGACGGGATAAACAAGACAGCAAGCAGGGTCAGTACGACAAATGCCGCGCCACTGGACATCAGTGCCGCACCAACACCGTAATGTTCAGCAATCCAACTCACTGGAAACACACCTAAGGGCATCAATCCATGAGACATCATGTCGATACTCATGATGCGGCCGCGCATATGGTTATCTACCTGCATCTGCAACATGCCGCGATTCAGCGACATATTCCAACTGCTGACCCAACCAACGGCCGCAATCAGCACAAAGACAAGCCAA
This sequence comes from Gammaproteobacteria bacterium, assembly GCA_048571035.1. Taxonomy (GTDB): domain Bacteria; phylum Pseudomonadota; class Gammaproteobacteria; order Pseudomonadales; family Azotimanducaceae; genus UBA4421. The sequence goes on along the minus strand of CP121329.1, from coordinate 3,464,722 downwards.
TGCGCCTCGGACCATCCAAATATGGCCGTCAGCCCACCCCAGCCAATACAGGTCACAATCAACCAAACAGCTTTATTATTCAGGTCACCCATGGTCGCCATCATCAGCGAGCCAACGATGGCTCCCAGGCCCATGGCAGAGACCAGAAAACCCAGATCGTCCGGCCCGCCACCCATAACCTGTTCGTTGAAAGCCGGTAACAGAGTGTTTAAAGGCATGCCAAACAGGAAAGGCACAATCGACAGAATGATGAGCCCAAAAATCGGAGGATGTTGCAGAACATAGGACAATCCTTCACGAACATCTGCCCAGGCATTGGCCTTAGACGCCTGTTTCGCCTTCCCGCTTTTGGTGATGAGCAACATGGTTAACGCCGATATACCGTAAAGGCTGGCAATGACGATATACACCACACCCACCCCAAAAGTGGATGTTTTATCGCCACCGGCGATCATGGCGATAAGCAGACCGGCAAACGCAGGACCAACAATGCGCGCCAGATTCCAGCCGGTAGTGTTGAGACCCATAGCTGCAAACAACAGATGGTCTGGGATCAATTCGGGCACAAACGCCTGTCGTGCAGGCATCGACAACGCCAGAATTGTGCCATTGAAAAAGCCGAACCAGATGAAATCCCAGAAGGTCACCGAGCCGGAAAAGATAATCACGGCCATGAAAACTGTTGCCGCACAATTCAGCGCCTGTGCCCAGACGATAACTTTTTTCTTCTGCATCCGGTCGGCAAGAACACCACCGTATAAAGAAAACAGCACCGTCGGCAACATAAAAGACATGGTTACCCAGGCCAGATCCAACGGCGATTCTGTCAACTCATAAACCAGCCAGCCGCGGGCGATGATCTGCATATTCATCGCGAAAGACGATCCCAGACTCCCTATCCAGAGCCAGAGAAAGTTTCTGTGCGACAGCACATGACGAATATCGCGGGTAGCCAAAATAGATCCGTTCGCAAGCAAGCCGGGTATCTTAACACACTCCTGAACCTGCTCTTGAAATGACAGCGCTCCAACCAACCTGGCGGGAACAGGCCAATTACTGCACTATGCGTTAGATGCTTTTTTCAACCTGGGGAGAACGCAATGCGATTAGGTGTGGTGTTGTATGATGATTTTGAACTGCTGGACGCTTATGGACCGTTGGAAATGTTCGGTTGTTTAACTGAAGAAATCGAAACGGTAGTGATCGCGGAGAACAAAGGTCCGGTGAAATCTACCCCTGGTCCAAAAACCCTAGCTGAATACGATTTCACTGATGCTCCAGAGCTCGACCTGCTTCTACTGCCTGGTGGTATCGGTACCCTGCCGGCATTGGAAAACCAGAATCTCCTGACATTCCTGAAAACACGCTGCCCACAGATTCCCATCAACATGAGCGTCTGTACAGGTTCCGCATTATTTGCCAAAGCAGGTCTGCTTGACGGTATGCGCGCCACGTCCAACAAAATGTTTTTCAGCCTGGCCAGCATCCAGAGCGACAAAGTCGACTGGGTTGAAAATGCACGCTGGGTGGATGCCGGGCAGTATGTGACATCCTCTGGCGTCTCAGCAGGTACAGACATGTCCCTCGCAGTCATTGAACGTCTGTTTGGTGCAGAGCGAGCACAACAGGTCGCAGCGTATACCGAGTACCAGTGGCATACTGATGCTGACAACGACCCGTTTGTTAAATATCTCAATCAGGCAGCCGCAGGCGCGGGTTAATACGCTAACCGGTAGCTGTCACCGTCGCGCACAATATGACCGGCGGTGGGGCCCGCAAAGTGTGTTCCAATGATCAACACTGGCCGATCAGCATAGCGTTGCACAAAATTTTCCCGGGTTTGTTGGGCAAGCTGTCCGTCATGATCAGCGCTACACGTCCAATGACAATGCGGAATCTGACTCGGGTGATGCATCATATCGCCGGTTATCACCGCTTCTTCTCCGTTTGATGCAATACGTACACTGACATGACCTGGGGTATGCCCTGGCGTGGGCTCCAGCCAGACTTCGTCAGTCACGCGATGCTCGTTCTGCACCAGCACGGCTTTGCCCGCATCAAAAATGGGTTGCACAGAATCTTCGAATACCGGGCCGTAATCCTGAGGTTCACTGCGCCAATGCTGCCATTCGGCTTCGTTGAACAGATACTCTGCAGCGGCAAAGGTCGGTTGCCAGTGCCCGTCAACAAGCTGGGTGTTCCACCCCACGTGATCGACATGCATGTGTGTGCACAGAACGGTATCAATCTGATCAGTGCGGAAACCTGAAGCGGCCAGCCGCGATAAAAAGTCTCCCTGCATCATATGCCAGCGCGGATAGCTGCGGACTTTATCGTTACCAATACAGGTATCCACCATGATGGTCTGCCCTTGAGATTCAACAATCAGCGTATGAATGCTCAACACCATGCGATGCTGTTCATCCACAAATGGCGTTATCCAGGGAAGGTCGAGCAGGGCTTCCGGTGTTGCCTGGGGTAGAAGATGTGGTCCGAGGGAGGCGGTGGTTAACTCCACAACCTGAGTGATCCGCACGTCGCCAATTTGCCATCTGTTCATTGTTAAAGCTCTTTTGTTAACAACGGGTGGGAGGTCAGCGTTGCAAATAGTGGCGCTTTGGTCAAACATCGTTAAAACACTGGGGAGGATAATTATGCAGTACGATGATTTGGGTATCACAATCGACAACAAAGTAGCCGTTGTCGAGATTCAGCGACCACCGAACAATTTTTTCGACACCGCGCTGATCAACAATCTTGCGGATGCGTTCACCGAAATGGACCAGGGTGACGATGTACGCGCCATTGTCCTGTGCGCGCAGGGCAAACATTTCTGCGCGGGTAACGATTTCTCTTCGTCGTCTCGCAATGAAGAACGTGCAGACCGCAAGCCCGGCCAGGGCAACCCGCTTTATGCCGCCGCGACACGCCTGTTCGCAGCAAAAACTCCGGTTATCGGCGCCATCCAGGGTGCGGCTGTCGGCGGTGGCTTCGGTCTTGCCGTGATGCCGGATTTTCGTGTGGTCTGCCCGGAAGCGAGGTTCACGGCTAATTTTGTCAAACTGGGTTTTCACCCTGGGTTTGCTCTGACGCATACTCTTCCGCGCCTGATCGGACAACAACAGGCGAGCATGCTGTTCCTCACCGGGCGTCGTATCGGCGGCGAAGAGGCTTACAAGATCGGCCTCGCAGATGTGCTGACCGACAAAGACAGCCTGCGTGATGAGGCAATAAAGCTCGCTCGGGAAATTGCGGAAAACGCGCCGCTGGCCGTTCAGTCTGTGCGGGCAACCATGCGCGCGGGTCTTGCCGACGCTGTCAAAGCACAGACCGACCATGAGAATGCAGAGCAATTCCGATTACAGCAGACCGAAGACCACAAAGAAGGTGTACGTGCTGTGGCTGAACGGCGCCCAGGAAATTTCCAAGGGCGCTAGTGCGGCGTTTAAGCTGAAGCTTGCGCGGCAGCCGATGCTGCGCGGGCGTCCAGGTCAGCGCGAATCTTGCCGTGGGCTTTTTCGTCAAGCTTGAAGCGGGTGAACATTGCCGCACCAATAGCGTAACAAATCAGCGGAAACAGACCATAGAGCGTCACCATGGACATTTTCACGGTCATGGATTGCTCGACGTTAGGCACAAAGCCGGAGAAATCCAGCACAAACCCTGTGAGCAGCAACATGACACCCAATGCACTTTTCTGCACAAAGTTCCAGGCTGCAAAGTAAGCACCCTCTTTGCGCTCCCCGGTGAGGTGTTCATCGTAATCGATGACATCTCCCTGTACTGACGGCCCTATTGTGCCGCCACAGCCATTGGCCAACCCGGCAAAGACAGCCATGGTTATGATCCAGGTCAAACGCGTATTTACCTCATCAAAAAACGGCAGCAGGAACATTGCACCAAACGACACGCCTGTCAGCATCATGCCGAATATCCACACACGGATTTTTCCGAACCGTCGGGATAAGGGAATCCAGAGTGGCACCGAAGCAAACGAAGGCAGCATATAGGCAAAAATAATAATCGGGGCCCAGGTAGGCGCGCCAACAACATAATGCGTCACATACAGCGTCAGTGCCGCAATGGCAGACGAGCCCACATGCTCAATAAAGGTGACAATCAGCAGAAGCCGCGCATGGGGGTTCTGCCAGACATCTTTGAACGCCTTTACCGGACTCGATTTTACCCGACCCTGAAATTCAGGTCGTTCCCGCAGCCGCGCCACAGCAAAGATCACCAGGCCAAACATGATCACAACTGCCAGCAAACCCAGCTCTGCAGCCAGGGCACGCACGTCGCCGTTGGGATCAAACTCTTCGTTGATTAAAAAGTACAGGCTGACCAGCGACAGGATTGACCCTATGATGTAGGCAGCGTGGCGCGTACCAAACATCCGACTGCGCTCGTGATAATCGTCAGACAACTCTGCACCCAAAGACAGGTGTGGCACAAAAAACAGCGTCATTGCGGAATAAAAACCGATCACAGCAATGGCCGTCCAGACAATCAGACCACTTTCATCAAGGCTCACCGGGGGTGCAAACACCATATAAAAACCCGCGGAAATTGGCAGACAACTGGCCAGAATCCAGGTTCTTCTACGTCCCAGACGCGTTGTGGTACGGTCACTCAGATAGCCGACCAGAGGATCCGATACCGCATCCCAGATGCGAGAGGCACTATAGATAATGCCCATCACAGCAGGTGCGATCAGCAATATGTCCGTGGCAAATTTCATCATGTACAGGCTGAGCAGCAGATACATGTAGCCTGCACCCAGAGCTGGTGCGCCGTATGCAAATATTGTGCGCCAGGAGACGCGCTGTGATCGGTCCGCCATGTTCAGGCGTTTTTGATGGTGAGACCACCATCCACAGGCAGTACAGCACCGGTCATAAACCCTGAAGCCGGCAGACAGAAATTCAGCGTACCATGCGCAACTTCTTCAGGATCAGCATAACGTTTCAGCGCTACACGGCGCCGAGCGTAGGTTTGTTTCTGTTCTTCTGGAATGGCATCTGTCATGCCTGTGCGGATGGGACCGGGACAAATGCAGTTCACCGTGATGCCTTCCGCACCTAATTCCACCGCCAGCGAGCGTGTGAGGCCGATAACGCCGTGTTTAGCCGCTGTATAGGGGCTGCCGAACTTGGTGGCACCCAGACCTTCTGTTGAAGCTATATTCACAATGCGTGGGTTGTTCGATGCACGCAGGTGAGGTAAGGCAGCACGAATTGTGCGGGTATGAGCGGTGAGCAGCACATCCAGAGTTTTTGACCAGGCGGCTTCATATTCATCACCATCAATGGGGGTGAATATTGAGATACCGGCGTTGTTAATGAGGATATCCAGCCCCCCGAAATGATCCACAACTTCTGTGATCACTCGATTGACCGCAGCGCCGTCACTTAAATCCAGCGTCCAGCCTCGCACAGGACAGCCCGCCGCTTCAATCTCTGCAACCACTCGCTGCAGAGACTCACTGTTGAGGTCTACCGCAGCCACTTTTGCACCTTCATCGGCAAACAGCTTTGCGGTCGCTTCACCCATGCCGCTGGCGGCGCCGGTGACCAGCACAACACACCCTTCAACAGACCGGCTAAATTGACTCAATGGCATGAAGCCCTCTCCTTTTTGAACATAACAAAACATCCCCCGACCCGCTCCAATTTAGGGGCAGCGGAAGACTATTGCAAACCCTGTCAGACAGCGGTTACCGTCTATGACCGCATACCTGGGGAGCACTTGTGGAGACCACCATTGAACAAACCGGCCAGCTGATCGCCGCCTATTTAGGTCAACACTGGCAGACACAGTGTCACCTGCAGGGCATCACGCAGATTCCCGGCGGTGCATCGCGGCAGACTTACCTCGTGCATCTGATACGCAACAATCAACCGATCAGTGTCATTGTACGACGGGATCCGCCCAGCTCACTCATCGATACCGAACGCGCCCACGAGTACAACACCTATGCTGCTGTGTTCAACAACGGCGTGATGCCAGTACCAGAACCGATCGTGCTGGAAGAAGCGCCAGGCGACCTTAAGCACCCCTTTTCAGTTTCCGCCTTTATCGCCGAAGGAAAAGCTTCCCCTGCCGGGTTGGATGAGGCGGAGATGGAGCCGGTTAAAGCTGCACTGGCACAACGCAAATGGTCACTGCTGGGTGATCTGGCAAAACTACACCCGAACCAACTCGGGGTGGATAGTTTCATGCCAGCACCAGCGCATCCGGCAGCACACGAACTCAATTACTGGCGTGGAGTGATCGAAGCAGACGCCCTGCACCCACAACCGATTGCCGCAGCCGCACTACGCTGGCTGGAGAAACATCTTCCAGCACCGAGCGGACAACTCTGTCTGGTACATGGAGATTTCCGCACAGGGAATTATCTGTACACCGACAGCGGAGAAATCACCGCAGTCCTGGACTGGGAAATGGCGCATATCGGCGACCCGTTAGAAGACCTGGCCTGGTCTTTAGATCCGCTGTGGTCTCCGGACCTGCACCTTGCAGGGCGTTTGGTGCCACGTGCAACCGCCATCAGTATCTGGGAAAAAGCCAGCGGTTTTGCTGTTGATCCTGAAACGTTTCGCTGGTGGCAGGTTTTTGCGTCGGTGAAAGCGTTGGCAATCTGGTTGTCATCTGCCCACGACTACACTACGGGCACCACCAAGGAACCCATTCTCGCATTTGCCGGCTGGCCAATGATCGACCGGCAGAACAGGATCTTACTTGATCGCCTGTCGCCAGATTCCCAATACCAATACGCCGAGGCTCTGGCATGATCAATCAACCGGGCGCACAGTTGCGCGACCTCGCTATCCGAATCGCAACCCACGTTCTACCGGATATGAACACGGCTTACGGCCAGGCGGATGCCGGGTTGATCAGCGGACTGCTGATGGCGCTCGCCCAGGACTTCGAGCGGGCCGCCTTCAATCGCATGGCCGACATCGAAGAGATCCAACAGATATTTCATGTCGCCAAGGTCAGCAACCCGGATCTACCGGATAAACAAGAGATGGAGGCCTTCTCCAACAAGGCACCCGCCTCGCTGCACCTGCAGGACCTGGACCAACTGCATGCTCGTGGCTTTGACTTGCTCATCGGTTTACATGCCTGGGCCGAGGTTAACAGCCCCGAACTTAACCAAGCCATCTGGTCATTGCTGCGCCGGCATAGCGAACGCAACAAATTTGAGGTGGCCGGGCCTTAAACTTCCGCCGCGCGCGAGCGCGCGTAGAGATAAGCGGGAAACGCACAGGACAAACCTATACAAAGATTCAACACCACAAACAGCCAGGGCTTCGGACCTGCCTTGGCGGTGAACATATAGAGCCAGAACACAACTGAAGTGATCAACAGGTCGGCGGTAAACCCCGCCGCTGCTGAATTTACAAACAGCGCTGGCACAAACCCTGTCGGCCCTATCCATTCGGCATGAAAAAAGCCGAGAAAAAACATGATGGGCACCACCGCGCCAAGAATCGCCAGCACAAGATAGGCTTGTTTCACAGGTATCTCTCCTTCAGATGAACAGGTGTTCTAACGTAGTCTCTTGAGGTTATAGCCGCAATTACCTGCCAGGTAATGGCCACGCCTGCATTCCGGCGTAAACTGTAGAGGCTGCAACGGAGAAATATTATGGCTGACCCACTACCGATGTTTGCTTCTCTACTGAAGCAGTGGCGTCAGCACAGGCATATCAGCCAGTTAGATCTGGCGCTGCAGGCAGGCGTTTCCCAACGACATGTGAGTTTTCTGGAAACCGGTCGTGCCAACCCAAGTCGTCCAATGGTACTGGCACTGGCGAATTCCCTGGATATTCCCTTACGCGAACAGAACAGTCTGCTGCAAAGCGCTGGCTTCAGCCCATCTTTCACCAGCGGCAACCTGGACGAAGCGTCGCACACGCTGTTCCGACACGCCTTGCAGCAGACTCTGGACCATGCCGAGCCTTATCCCGCCATCGTCCTGGATGGCAATTGGAACATGGTCCTGGCCAATCAGGCGGCCCTGCGATTCTTCTCGTTGTTCATTGATCCAGTGCAGGCTTTGCAGGACATTGGCAATCCTTCACATTTCCAGATTGTGCGTTTGTGTATGCACGAGGCCGGCCTGCAACCCTATATCGACAACTGGCAAACGCTGATCGCCTCTTTCCTCGCCCGTGCCAGACGCGCGCTGCTGGCAAATCCCAACGATACACACCTTCCTGTTTTGATTGACGAAATCCTCAACCATCCAAAAGCACCAGACAACTGGCATCAGGTCTGGAGCGCACAACCGGCGCCGGCGATGGAAATGATCATGCACAAAGGAACGCAGCAGTATCGACTATTCACCATGCTGGCTCATTTTGGCGCGCCGACAGATATCACTCTTGAAGAGCTGTCCGTAGAGTTATTCTATCCTGCTGATGAAGCCACCCGCACAGGGCTCGAGAAACTCGCTGATGTTTAATCTTTCGGTGTACCATTCGCAATACCAACACTTACGCATGCCTTGCAGAGAGCATAAATATGATCCACCTCGATCGCACGGATGATGTCTTCGTCCTGACCATGGATGCCGGTGAAAATCGCTGGAATACCACCTTTGTACGTCACCTGGCAGATGCGCTTGATGAAGTTGAAGCCTCTACCGGACCTGCAGCGCTGGTGACTGTATCTGCCAACGAAAAATTCTTCTCTAACGGCTTGGATCTGGCTTGGGTTGCAGACCCCGATGCTTATCCGGAGGCAGGTGACCGCGTCGCTTTCGGCGAGGAATTCATGGCCTTAATGGGTCGTATCATTACTTTTCCGATGCCAACAGTCGCCGCTATCAATGGACATGCTTTTGGCGCTGGGTTCATGAGCGCTTTGTGTCACGACGTGCGCTTAATGCGAGCAGACAGAGGCTTTGTGTGTGCTAACGAAATGCAGCTTGGTATGCGTATTCCGAACCCGGAACTCGCTCTGTTTCGACATAAACTGCCCATGAACGTTTACTTCGAAACAGTTCAGCTGGCACGTCGTTGGGCAGGCCCGGATGCTCTCCAGGCAGGCATTGTACAGGCCATAACACCACTGGAAGAGCTGCGCGGTGCAGCCATCGCACGAGCGGGTGAACTTGCACCCTTGGCGACAAATCGAGACAACTACGGCGGTCAGAAAGAAGCGTTGTTTGGTGAGAACGCGGTGCTAAATGGTCCGCATGGTCCAGCTCACATGTTGAAGCACGCCGCCGACTTCCATTAGCGGCATACCCCGAACCATGTGGTTGAATGCTGCCTGATCAGAGGGGGTGTACCCTCACAGGCATGCTTGCGTAACCCCGTACAAAGCTGGACTGCACGCGCTCAACCTCGCCAACAACTTCAATCATGCGGAAGCGCTGCATGATTTCTTCCCACAACACACGAAGCTGCATTTCTGCCAGACGGTTACCCATGCAGCGATGCACACCAAAGCCGAAGGACAGATGGTGACGAGGTGTTTTACGGTCGATGATGAAACTATCCGGGTTCTCTATCGCATCCGCGTCGCGGTTGCCGGAGACGTACCACATGGCCAGCTTGTCACCTTTTTTGATCTGCTTACCACGAAACTCGACATCTTTTGTGGCTGTACGACGCATGTAAGCCAGCGGCGTCTGGTAGCGAATAATTTCAGAGACCATGCTGGGGATAAGATCCAGGTTATTGCGCAGCTTGTCATACTCAGCGGGATTCTGATTCAACGCCAGCACACCGCCAGAAATTGAATTACGGGTAGTGTCATTACCCCCGACAATCAGCAGGATCAGGTTGCCCAGAAACTCCATGGGTGGAATGTTCTGTGTGTCTTTGCCATGCGCCAACATCGATAACAGATCAGGCTTAGGTTCCTGCTGCAACCGCTCTTCTTTGAGTCGGGTGAAGTAGTCCAGACATTCCAGCAGTGCAGCACGGCGGACCGGCTCTGGGGTTGGTCCTCCAGCCAGTTCGCCGGAGGTTGCCATATCTGACCAATAAGTGAGTTTGCGCCTGTCTTCGAACGGAAAATCGAAAATGGTTGCCAGCATCTGCGTAGTCAGCTCAATGGAAACGTGATCTACCCAGTCAAAGGTTTCACCAACAGGCACGGAATCCAGAATTTTTTGCGCGCGTTCACGGATGGTGCCTTCAAGTTTCGCCAGATTCATTGGCGCCACTACACCTTGCACAGTTTTCCGCTGCACATCGTGTTTCGGCGGATCCATGGCAATAAAATTTGTCGTTTCAAAATCCGCAGGACGCTCGGCCAGCGTAATGCTCTCATTTGACGAGAAGGTTTGGTGGTCTTTCTCAATATCCATGATGTCGTTGAACTTCGTGATCGACCAGTAGGGACCAAAAAAGCTGTCAGCGCAGTAGTGCACCGGATCTTCAGCCCGCAGGCGCGCGAAGTAACCCCAATGCGTATCACTCTGCATGAGCTCAGGACGGCTGACGTCAATCTGATCCAACGCAACAGCGTTGGGGTCTGTGTGTTCAAGCTGGATGGCTTCGGCCATGAAAAAAATCCTCTCCCAAAAGATATGCCTGAGTCTACTGGAATTATTCTCGCCATTCATCCAGGCTTCACGACCTTTAAAGCATCCTTCTTAGAACAATTCGGAGCAAAAAAAAGTGAACACCAACAGACAATGGCTGTTAGCAAAGCGGCCCCATGGCCTGGTCGGCGAAGAAAATTTTACCTATGAAGAAAACCCTATTCCCGAGCCTGGTGAGGGTGAAGTGCTGGTGCGTAATCTCTACCTGTCGTTTGACCCTACCCAGCGTGGCTGGATGGAAGACCGGGAAAGCTATCTTCCGCCTGTTGCCCTGGGTGAGCCCATGCGCGCGGGATCAGTTGGCCAGGTTGTGACATCGAATCATGCAGATTTCGAAGCCGGTGATCTCGTGCAGACCACCGGTGGCTGGCAGGATTTTGTGGTCGTCAGCCCTGCAACTTCAGTCATGGGGTTATCCAAAATCCCAGCAGGTATTACCCCGGAAATGATGATGTCGGTACTGGGTGTCACGGGTCTGACCGCCTACTGGGGACTGCTGGACCTGGGCATGCCCAAACCGGGTGAAACTGTGCTCGTATCCGGTGCTGCAGGGGCAACTGGCTCGATAGCCGGTCAGATCGCAAAAATCAAAGGTGCCCGGGTAGTGGGCATTGCCGGTGGTGCGCAGAAATGCGGCTGGCTGAAAGAGGAACTCGGTTTTGACGATGTCATTGACTACAAAAACGAGGACGTTGCACAACGCATCGCTGCTACCTGCCCGAACAAGGTGGATGTATTCTTTGACAACGTCGGCGGCGACATCCTGCAGGCGGCACTGGACAACATCAACATGCACGCCCGCATTGTGTTGTGTGGCGGTATCTCCGGCTACAACGCAACCGAACCTGTCCCTGGTCCAAACAACCTGATGAACCTCGTCATCATGCGCGCTCGCATGGAAGGATTCATTGTCATTGACTACATGAACCGCAGCGGTGAAGCGATCGCCGATCTGCTGAAATGGATTGAGGCCGGGGATCTGAAATTTCAGGTCGATGTACAGGAGGGCTTCGAAAATATTCCCACCACGCTGCAACGACTGTTCACCGGCCAGAACCTGGGCAAACAACTGCTCAAGATTGCTGACCCCAGCTAGTACGCGGCTCTCATGACCCTCTGCAGAATCGTGTACGACGGTTCTGCAGACATGGTAAGTTAGTAGACGTTTTGATTTCTGGACACGCCTGGTGTCGATACTCGAGTTAACAGGCTTTGGGCTGATTCTACTCGCGCCCGTCTGCATCGTGATGTTGACGCCCCTGTTGTCCGCGGGCTTACGCTTCTGGCTGTGGGGTTGGGCGGTAACGCTGATTACCGGTCCATTGCAGGTCGCCCTCCTGACCTACCCGGACTTCATTTTTATAGGTCAGGCGGCAGGTGTTGTGTTCCCCATGTGTATGCTGGCGGGTACTTATGGTTTTCTGAACCGCCCTGTGCCTTCCTGGGTATTTTGGCTCGGTATCATCGCTTTTCTGCTACGGGGCTGCATCGCCGCTGTTGACCAGGTGATGCTCGCACGGGTGATTGTTCTACCTCTGGAAGTATCAGCGCTGCTTGTGGCGGCCTGGCAACTGCAGAAGATCCCGGACCAGGTCAAACCGGTCAATGTCGCTTTGAGCGTGGCAATGGCTGTGCTGGCTGGCATTGAGGTCTGGGACACAACCATCAACGACCAGACACGACAGACTATGGTATCCGGCATACCCTGGGCGATTGCCTATGCCGGTACCGGCGCCGTTCAACTCTGGGCATGGCTGGACAAATCCCTTCGCGACCGCAGCGCCACGTTACGCTCGGCGCAAGAACGTTTTGCTGCGCTGGCAAATCACGCGGACGATATAATTGTCGAAATAAACAGTCGCGCGGAATTCGTATATGTCAGTCCAAACTGCCTTAAAGTCCTGGGTATCTCCACACAGGAGATGATCGGCAAACGAATAGACGAATTCATGGAGCGGCTATCCGCCGAGCACCAGGGAGAACAATTCGAATTTGAACATCCCGGATCACTGAAAAAAATTGTTGAAGCTGGACCCTATGGTGAGTTGTACAAGGTGCGTCATCCAGATGGTTCGCCCAGGTTCCTGGAAATCACAGCGTCTCATTACTTCAACAGTCAGGGCGAAATTCGTGCTGTGGGTGTGGTGCGTGACGTCACCCGCAGGATGAAAGATACACAGAGTAATCTCTCCCGTCAGAAACTGGAAAGTCTGGGCACCATGTCCGCTGGCATTGCCCACGATTTCAGAAACCTGCTCACCACTATTCGCGGGTCAACAGAGTTGCTGCAACTTGATCTTAATCACAGTGAAGTAACGCGAGCGGAGACACATATTGCCAACATCCTGAGCGCGTCTGATCAAGCCGCGGGATTGACTGATCAATTATTAACTTATGCGGGGAAAACACCTCTGGTCATGAGCGAAATCAGCTTAAGAGATGTTATTGCAGACTCTGAACCACTATTGAAAACTGTTATTGCTGATCGAGCACATTTATATATCAACCTCGAAAAAGAGATTCCTTGCATCCAAGGCAATCGGGTTGCGCTGCAACAGGTGCTGATCAATCTGACTACCAACGCAGCGGAGGCGCTGCCTGGGCAAGACGGGAAAATATGGATCAGTCTTTTTAATCATCTGGGCGAGAACGGGCAGACAATGGTGGGCCTGAAGGTCACCGACAACGGCCGCGGCATGGAGGAGTCCACCAAGACCCATATTTTTGAGCCTTTTTACACCACCAAGTTTGCTGGACGAGGTTTGGGTTTAGCCGCCATTCAAGGTCTGGTGACTGCTCACAACGGACAGATAAGCGTAGACTCTTTTCCAGATCAGGGCGCTACGTTTACCATCACTTTTCCAGGCACTTCCCAAAGCCAGGCAGTAAGTCAGGGCGTTGGCGGATGAGCACAGAAGCCCGCCTGATGCATCACCAGACATAAACGATCCCGTTCCGTGGCAAAAACATTTGTCGCCACCATCACATTGCTGCCAGCCTGTTCGTAACAGATTACCGCGGCGGTATCGTCAGTCATCTCTATGGTCTGAGCACCATAGAAGCTCACCTGACCCTGTTGCGGGTTACTGAGAATATCACTCCAGCTGTCCAGCACATCCCGGCGGCCGACAAGAGCAGACCAGCCAGGATGCAGACAGATGACCTGCCGCTCACTGGACCAGATGTGCGACATGGCTTCGAAGTCTTTACTTTCAAAGGCGAGGTAGAAGGCCTCGTTGGCAAAAGTGACTTGATCGAGGTTAATAGACATATTCTGAACTACGCAAAATTTAGGAATTAGTTTTTATTCGCCGCAGCCTCTCAGGTAACCTTGTGGTATGCAAACCCTGACCTTTGACAATCAGTTTACTGAAACGTTGCCCGGTGATCCGCTTGAGGACAACGTGCGCCGTCAACTGCGCAATGCCATCTGGGCGCACGTCAGTCCAACTAAAGTCCGCGCGCCTTATCTGGTAGCGCATTCTGAAGAAGCCGCTGCTCTGGTGGGACTCACGGATGAAGATTGTCACCACAACAGCTTTCTACAGGTGTTTGCAGGTAATGAGACTATCGATGGCATGGTTCCTCATGCCACCTGTTATGGCGGTCACCAGTTTGGCAACTGGGCAGGACAACTCGGTGACGGTCGCGCCATCAACCTGGGTGAGGTGACGCACAATGGCCAGCACTGGATGCTACAACTCAAAGGTGCAGGACCCACACCCTTTTCGCGCACTGCAGACGGACTGGCAGTCATGCGTTCATCCGTGCGCGAGTTCCTATGCAGTGAAGCCATGTTTCATCTTGGCGTGCCTACTACACGCGCCCTGAGCCTGATAGGCAGCGGTGAAGATGTGTTGCGTGACATGATGTACGACGGCCATCCCGAACATGAACCCGGAGCGGTGGTTTGTCGAATGAGCCCATCATTTGTGCGCTTCGGGCATTTCCAGATGCTGGCAGCACGCAATGAGACCGAGTTACTGCGTCAGTTTACCGACTATGTCATCAGCCGCGATTTCCCGCATCTTGCCAGAGTGCATGACGATCCTCGCGAACGATACGTCGCCTGGTTCAATGAAGTCTGTGAGCGTACTGCCGTGCTCATGGTGCACTGGATGCGCGTAGGATTTGTTCACGGTGTGATGAATACCGATAACATGTCCATTCTTGGCGAAACCATAGACTACGGCCCTTACGGCTGGCTTGAAGACTTTGATCCCCACTGGACGCCCAACACGACTGACGCAGCAAATCGACGCTACAGATACGACCAGCAACCTGCCATTGGCCAGTGGAACCTGATGCAGCTTGCCAACGCTATCCTGCCACTCATCGAAGACACCAAACCCCTCGAAGCAGCGTTGACCGACTATGCAACAGACTACGAGACACAGTGGCAGCAGATGATTGCCAACAAACTGGGTCTCAAGCATTACGATGCCGCTTTGAGCAACAGCCTGTTCTCCCTGCTCAGTGAGGTTGAAACAGATATGACGCTGTTTTTCAGAGCGTTAGCAGAATTTGATCCGGCGCAGCCCGACTCAACGGATTGTTTTGAAGCTGTCTACTACCAGCCAGCCCAGCTGAACCAGACGTTTGTCACGACGCGCAGGCAATGGCTGGCGCAATATGCGCAAGCAGTGCATCAACAGGGCGTCGGCGCAGAACGAAAAGAAAACATGAATGCTGTTAATCCGAAGTTTGTTCTACGCAACTATCTGGCGCAGCTGGCTATCGATGATGCGGAAAAAGGCGACTACAACCACGTTAACAAACTACTCGACGTATTGCGCAAACCCTACGATGAGCAGCCCGGCAACGAGGTTTATGCCGCCAAACGTCCAGAATGGGCGCGAACCCGAGTGGGTTGCTCCATGCTGTCCTGCAGCTCCTGAGACTGTTTTACGTCAGCACATTACAAAACGCTCTATTCGATCCATCGCTTCAGCCAGCATGTTCGTTTTGTGTGTCAGACTGAGGCGCACAAAATCATTGGCTACCTCACCAAAACCTTCGCCAGGAATAACGGATACTCCTTGTGCTGCCAGCAGATCTTGCGCAAAAACACGCCCGCTGTTGCTTATGCGGCTGACATCCATCATCACAAACATCCCTGCCTTGGGTCGCACATAAGACAACTGTGGTATTTCATCGAGACGCTGCAGCACGTAGTCGCGGCGACGTCGATAGGCTTCGCGCATGTCGTCAACATGGGGCCCGTTGTGCACCAGAGCATAAGCGGCAGCATCCTGTATGAACTGACTGCAGCCAAAAAAAGCCGAGCCGGAATACGCGGTAATCGCCCGTGTCAGGCTGGCAGGACTTGCAACCCAGCCAATGCGCCAACCTGTCATGGCATGCGACTTAGACAGACCATCGACGACAATCACATTGTCCAGTTCTTTCGCTGCTTTGAGCAACGATACGTGCGGTTCGTCAAACGTGAACAGCGAATAAACCTCATCACAAAGCAACCAGACCCCTCGCGTCAGGAGCGCTTCGGCAAGCTCCGCCAGCGTTTGCCGCGGCACGATATTGCCAAACGGGTTACCAGGCGTGTTGATCAGTACCGCTTTAGTGCGCGGATTGACCTGGGCCAGGATATTGTCTATGTCCAAAGTGCAATCATGCGCTAAGTCCAACGCCACGGTCCGTGCTTGAAGCCCGAGCGCACTCAACATCGGCCGATAGCCGATATACATGGGTTCAGGAATGACCACCTCGTCGCCAGGGTTACAGACACAAGCCAGACTCGCGTAAATCGCTGCTGTAGCGCCGGGAAGCACCACAAAATTATCAGGGGTAAACGTCCTGCCGGTACCCTCGGTTTCCAGATCAGCAATGGCCTGACGCAGCTCAAGTTCACCCTCCGCCGGAGAATAGTGCGTTCGTCCCTGTCTTATTCGGCTGACTAACGTCTCTATGATCTCTTCGGGTGTATCAAAATCCGGATCACCCACACTCATCAGCACAATGTCTTCACCGCGAGCTGTGCGCGCCAATGCATCGTAGTGTATCTGCCAGACATCGTCGCTGGGACCGAGCAAACGCTTACACATGTCACTCAGCGGTAAGCTGTTCAATACCAGGCTCCTGAAGGTTGATGCACAAAGTTGCTTTCATCCATCACAATGACTACAGGGCCGGAGGCAGGTTCATGCAGCGCATGCGCCAGTTCATTAAGGTCAACCGGCGTGCGAACCGTTGCACCAAAACCGGTCGCTATCTGTTGAAAATCTGGTGCTCTGTACTGGGTACTGGATGCATCTATACCGCTGGCCGCCATGCTGTTGGCAATTTCCTGATAACCACTGTTATTCCAGACAATGATCTTTACCGGTACTTGAGCTTCCACGGCCACAGCAAGCTCACCCAGGGTGAACATCAGGCCACCGTCACCGATCACGGCGACAACAGGTACATGCGGTTGTGCAACTTGAGCACCTATTGCCGCGGGCAAGGCATAACCCAGCGTGCCATAGCCAGACGCGCTGTGGAAATAACTCGCAGGGCGCGGGCGTTCCCACATCCAAGTTGCATAGTAGGTTGGGCGGGTTGAATCACCCACTACCACTGCCTCGGGTAACGCAGCATCGATGACTCGAAAAAAGGACGCAAAATCAGGGTGCATGTGCTGGTAGCGCGCGTTTTTCTGCCGCTCTGACTCAACGTCACACCAGGCGGCTCGGGGCTCGGCAGGTAGAACCTCGAGCAACCGTGACAACACCTGCGCCGCATCTCCAATCAGACCAACGGTAGGCGACACGTTCAGGTGCAGTTGCTGTGCATCAATATCGATGCGCAACATCGGTTGCGTCCAGGGGATTTCACCAAGCATCAACAGATCAAAATCTGTTTCGCCCAGTTCCGTGCCAACAGCAATCAATACATCTGCCGACGCCAGCAATTCGCGTACGCCAGGTAATGACGGTGAACCACCCACCCACAGCGGGTGACTGGCGGGTAAAAGGCCTTTTGCATTCACCGTATTCACCACCGGCGCACCGAGCAATTCTGCGAGTTGTTGCACCTGCGGACCTGCTGATTGACTACCGCCACCCACCACGATTACCGGACAAGCCGCTTCATCCAGCAAGCCCAGTGCAGCAGCCAGGTCAGGGACGTCTGCAATAACACCTGACGAAGGCGCAGAATTCACCGGAACCTCTACATCCTGGTGCCACCAGGACAGCGGGATCTGCAGATATCGTGGTCCCGGGCGTTCAGATTGATGGGCAACCAGCGCTTTTTGCAACCAAAAAATTGCACTTTGGGGGTCCTGTGGTTGCACAGCCTCAACACTGACGCCGGCTGCAATACTCAGCTGGTCGGGTAGCTCATGCAGGCGCCCCTCACGTCTCTCCTGATCGCCAACCGTGGCGATGACCAGCAGCGGTACACAGTCAGCCAGCGCCTGCCCCATGGGGGTTGTTACATTGGTTAATCCAGGTCCAGTGACCACAAAACAGACGCCTGGGATACCGCGTACGCGGGCGTAGCCGTCTGCCATGAAACCTGCACCCTGCTCATGGCGGGCGGTGACATGTGTTATTGAAGAATGTGGAAGGTAGCGGTACAACTCGATGTTATGGTTGCCGGGCACACCAAACACGGTGTCAACGCCAGCGTGTTGCAACACATCGAGGATAGCTTCAGCCAATCGCGGCATAAGTCGTGACCAACGTAAGGCGTCATTTGTCTGTTGCAGGACAGGACTAACTGCATATTTGATTTATCCGATGCATCCTGACCACTGGAAAATGGTGGGTCGTCTGGGATTCGAACCCAGGACCAACGAGTTAAAAGCCCGGTGCTCTACCAACTGAGCTAACGACCCGACGCATTGGGAAAATCAAGGCCGCGCACTTTACATATTTGCAATGAAAAATGGAAGCCAAAAGAATGCTCGCTGCAGATAAAGCGCCGTTCGACGGTGCATCACTTACGATATCGCGTTGGGTCAGCTACGCCGGCGGCTGCAAATCCCTGCTGGCGGATACGACAGCTGTCACAAACTCCGCAAGCGGCACCTTCGTCATCCGCCTGATAGCAGGAGACCGTGGCCGCATAATCAACATCCAAAGCGACACCTGCTGAGATAATCTGCGCCTTGGTCAAATCGATGAGGGGCGTATGGATGGTTATTTTCTGCCCCTCTACACCGGCTTTAGTTGCCAGGTTAGCCATCTGTTCAAAAGCCTGGATAAACTGCGGACGGCAGTCTGGATACCCGGAATAATCCACCGCATTGACGCCGATGAAGATGTCATGGGCATCTAATACTTCAGCCCAAGCCAGCGCCAACGACAAAAACACTGTGTTGCGTGCGGGTACATAGGTGATGGGAATACCTTCGGGTTCATCCGTCGGCACGGCAATACTGTCATCGGTCAGCGCAGACCCGCCGAACGCACTGAGATCAATATCCAGAACTTTGTGTTGCCGGGCCAGATGGGCAACTTTTTCAGCAGCTTTTAGTTCAGATACTGAACGCTGATTGTAGTTAAACGACAATGCGTAGCAGCTGAATCCCTGCGCAGCTGCCATCGCCAGCACCGTGGCTGAATCCAGGCCACCTGATAACAGCACCACCGCTTTTGCATCATCCACACTCATCGCCCGGGTACGTCTCCCCACAAAAGTTTGTGCAACTGCAGTTGCATGCGCACTGGTTTTTTATCCTGCACAATCCAATTCGCAAGTTCAGTGGGGTTGAGCTGCTCATGACTGGGTGAAAACAAAACGTCGGCGACGCGATCATAAAGATCATGCTGGTCACACTTGAGTTTTGCCCACTCATAATCCTGACGGTCGCAGATGACAAACTTAACCTGGTCCCGGGCATTCAACGCCGCTAAGTTTGACCATAAGTTGCGGTGCGACTCAGCCGAAGCGGGTGTTTTAAGATCAACAACCTTCACAACTCGAGCATCCACCTCATCAACAGCCAGCGCGCCACTGGTTTCCAGCGAAACGTTCAGGCCGAGATCACACAAAGCAGTCATAAGTTCGTGCACACCTGGCTGTGCAAGCGGCTCACCGCCGGTTACCGTCACATGTTTTACACCGTGACTGGTGACCTCGTTGACCACATCGTTGATAGTGGTGACACGACCGCCAGAAAATGCATACGCACTATCGCAATAAGTACACCGCAGCGGGCAACCCGTGAGTCGGACAAATACGGTGGGTAAACCCACTGTATTCGCCTCACCCTGAAGGGAAAGGAAAATTTCGGTGATGCGAAGAGAAGCAACAGCTTCAGCGGTCTGACTCACTTGTTTAACGCTGCAATTCTGCCGCGTACTTCTGCGCCAGGCCTGCTGCTGGACTGTTGGGATGCAGCTGTTGGACGCGCTGCAGATAATCTAATGCACTCTGGGTATCTCCCAGATTGTCGTAAACCACACCCAACTTATACAATGCGTCAGGCGCTTTCTGATGATCAGGATAAAGATTCACAACTTGAGCAAATGCCTGCCGCGCAAGCTCTGGATCAACGTTACCAACCAGATGTAGTTCACCAATCCAGTAATACGCATTTGGCGTATATTGACCGTTAGGGTAGGTCTCTATCAGACGTTGAAAACCCACCATCGACGCTTCAAAATCCCGCGCCCGCATAGCCTCAAAAGCCTTTGTATAAGCATCCCGTTCACTCAGGCTTGTCGTACTGGTACCCGCGGTCAGCGTTTCCGGTGCCGAGGTTACTGGACCCGGCGCGGGCTGCTTTTCTGTTATCGCCATAACACGACGATCCAGATCGAGATACTGCTCTTTCTGATCACGTTGCAGGCGGTTCACCAGATAAGTCTGTTCTTCAACCTGACCGCGCAGATCTTGGATTTCCTGCTGCAATACCTGCAATTGATAAAACAGCTCGCTCAACTGACCAGAGCTGGCCGCCCCGGTCCTTTGATCGCTACTGGCAGGTTGAGCGGTATATGTCGGTTGAGCGGTTGCCGCTAACGATCCATCGCTGTTGTACGAAGGTTCGATTGTCGGCGGTATGTCGAGACTCCGGGCGCGATCTGCACGGTTGATTGGCGTGGGGTTAACTGCCCCCTCGGTTTGCAACACGCGACTAGAATCTTCTACAGATTCTTCGATCGGCACAGCAGCTTGAATCACTGGCGCAAAGGTCTGTGCAGCCAGAGCCGCACAGACCAGTACTACGTTCGCATTAAGTGTCTGCCGAAAATTATTCACGACCCGGATTCCCTCAATAACGTCTAGCGATAAACCATAACCGCACGGCGGTTACGTTCCCAGGCGGATTCCGTATGACCCGGATCAGCTGGCTGTTCTTCACCATAACTTACTGTCTCAATCTGACGTGCGGACACGCCCGCTGACAACAGGAAGCTGCGGATCGAGTCCGCGCGACGCTCACCCAGCGCCAGGTTATATTCACGCGTACCACGCTCATCACAGTGGCCTTCGAGCACAATGCTGCGATCGCTGTTACGTCGCAGAACCTGGGCATGTAATTCCAATGACGCTAAATCACTTGGCTTTAAGACCGCACGATCGTAGGCGAAGTAAAAAGTGCGGGTCAGTGGACGACCATCAGGACCAATCGCGTTCCCGGCACTGTCGAAATCAGCCAGTTCAGGTTCGGGTTCGGGCTGAGGTACAGGCTGAGGCGCAGGTTGTTCAATGGGCTCGGGCTCAGGTACCGGCTCCGTTGAGGTGCTGGAACAACCAGCCATCAGTAAGGCTGCCAACACCAGTGTCATCAGACTGGGGAAGCGGGGTGATTGCATCTGCATCAAGTTCTCCTTTGGTTGCACAAGGCAACATTTTAATGTGCTGACCCGAATGATTCCTGGTCAGCTTGTTAAGTTCTCTCGTCGATTTCTCTTTTAGAGCTCTTTTTTCGTTTTCTCTTTTCGATTTCCCTTCACGCCTGTCACGTTCCAGGGTTTGCTCAGCCGTCCAAAAACGGTGACCAAGCGGGTTCTCTTACATCCCCAGACGACGATGGTAAGCGATACTTCACGCTGCCATCGATTGACACAACCGCAAGTATACCCCGACCCCTGTCCTGGGTGGCATATATGAGCATCGTGCCATTTGGCGCAAGCGATGGCGACTCGTCTAAAGCTGTTTGCGTTAACACCTGCAAATTGTCTCGTTCCAGGTCCTGCCATGCAATATGGAAGACGCCATTTGTGCGGTGTACAAAAACCAGATGTTTGCCGTCGGGCAGCAATCTGGCGCGCGCATTATAGTCACCACGAAACGTAAGTCTCTCTAAAAGATTAGTAGATAACTCCAGTTGATAGATTTGCGGCCGACCACCGCGGTCCGAAGTGAAAATAATGCTGCTGCCATCCGGTGACCAGCTGGGTTCCGTATCAATGGCGTGATGCCGGGTAACCTGACGCAGTGATTTAGTAGCCAGATCCATAACAAATATTTCAGGGTCACCATCTTTTGACAAGACCATTGCCAGTTGTCGGCCATCTGGCGAGAAAACCGGCGCACTGTTGATGCCACGGAAGTTCGTCAATCGCTCCCGGTAGGGACCATTGACATCTTGTATGACAATGCTTGGCCGACCCGTTTCAAACGTGACATACGCCACGCGTTTACCATCGGGTGCCCAACTGGCCGACATGATTGGTTCACGGGAACTGAACAGGGTGCGTGACCGTTCGCCATCCGAATCTGCAATTTCCAGCTGATAAACCGCATCTGGACTGCCGGCGTTGCGCGCCAGCACGTACATTATTTTGGTCGAAAAAGCGCCTCGAATACCGGTAACCTCTTCATAGATGGCATCCGCAATCTGATGGGAAACGTCACGCCACTGACTGCGCGATACTGAATATCGGCGACTCAACATAAGACGTTCACCCAGCACATCGTATAACTCAAACTCAACCGCAACACGGCCATCAGCGTCAACTCGCGCGTTGCCTATCACCAGGTAGGCGGATTTCAGAATGCGCCAGTCACGGAAGAATACGGTTGCCCGGCTGCTTGGGTAAGAGAGCATATTTTCCGACGCAAGAGGATCAAACTGGCCGCTGCGAGCGAGGTCAAAACCGACAATATCGGCGATATTCGTCTCGCTCATCAGACTTGGATCCATCTTGAATGGCACCACCGCAACACGAATAGGTTCATCAACACCGCGATCGATAATGATCGTGTCGAGAGAGCCTGCAGCAAACGTTGCACTACTGACCAGCAGGCCGACACAAGCGGAAAACAAAACAACTGACACAAATGAAATTTTTTGCATGATATTAGCCCGCAGCCGATCCGTCGAAACAGATAACTACCTCAATAAATCCTCTGGTTGAAACAAAAAATAAAACTGACGGAAATTTTCTTCAAAAATGGCGTTGTCCTGTGGTACTTCAAAACGACGAGCGCGTCGCACGGCTTGCTCTGCAGACCGATCAAACGCCGCACTGCCAGAAGATTCAACAACACTCACCGCTACGACCTCACCGGTTGGAATCAGTTCAACCAGAAGTTTTGCTGACATGCCGTTACGCGCACTGGGCGGCCGCGACCAGTTCTGCCTTACCAGCTCATAGATACCCAGCTGATAGGACTGCGCCACCATTTCCGCAGTACCTGCCTGCAGATTGGCAGACTCGGTTGAAATGGCCTGCTCCAAAGATGACTGTGCAAGATCGTTGAGTCGTTGCTGACGTTCCAGCCGCTCACGCTCCTGTTGCGCCAGACGATCGGCTTTTTCCTGCGCCTGTTTAGCCTTCAACGCCTCCGCTTTTTTCTTCTCCGCCAGAGCAGGATCTTCTTTTGCAGGACTGACCGGCTTGGGTTTGGCTATTGGCGTCGGCTGAGCCACAGGTTTGCTGATGGGTGCCGGCGCGGGTCTTGCTTTGGGTTCCAGCACCAGAAGATTTGCCATAACGGCTTGCGGGCGGATCACATTTAGCTGCTTCTGCTCCGGTGTCCAGCCACTGTAAAGCGCCCAGGCAGCAATGCCATGCAGACCAAGGGCAAGCATAAAAGGGCCGCTATATTGGCGTAACCAATACACCTCAGCTCCCTAGAGACGGTGGGTCGGTAATTAACCCCACGCTTGTTGCCCCCGCTTTTTGAAGTACAGTCATCACACCCACAACATTGCCATAATCTAACGTATGGTCTGCTTTTATATATACCGGCACGTCATCGCGTGCGCGTAAAATTTTTCCCGCCTGTTCTTCCAGAGAGAAAACGGTAACCCGGGTGCCCTCATCATCAGCATCGAGCATACCGAGATTCATGAATATGGCGCCGTCCGCCCGCATTGAAACCACCAACGGGTCTTCTACTGAGTCATCTATGCTTTCGGAGGGCGCTTCCGGCAAGTCGACCACCACACCCTGGGTGAGTAAAGGCGCAGTGGCCATAAAGATAACCAGCAAGACCAGCATCACGTCGATGTAAGGTACAACGTTTATTTCAGACATTGGTTTACGACGGGCGGCCATGTCTAACTCTCTTCTATGCGCGTATGCGCTGCACGGTGCAGAATCGTAGACACTTCATCCGCAAAAGCTTCATAACGCTTCATCAGAATTTCTACTCGTGCAGAGAAGCGATTGTAGGCAATCACCGCGGGAATTGCGGCAAACAGGCCCATCGCAGTGGCCACCAGCGCTTCAGATATACCCGGCGCTACTGACGCGAGTGTCGCCTGACTCATGTTGGCCAGCGAACGGAAAGAATTCATGATGCCCCAGACTGTGCCAAACAAGCCCACATATGGGCTTGTGGAACCCACTGTCGCCAGAAAGGGTAAGTGGGTTTCAAGACGTGCTTCTTCGCGGTTCACTGCAACCCGCATGGTCCGTTGCACCCCCTGCATAATCGCATCGGCATCAACTCCGGACTGCTCAGACAGTCTTGTATATTCACGAAAGCCGGAGACAAAAATATTTTCAATGCCATTCAGGCTGTCTTCGCGCTCAAGTTCAACAAAAAACTTGCGCAAGTCGATACCCGACCAGAAATGTTCTTCAAAATCTTCCACTTCAGCCTGGGCTCGGCGTAGAAAAAACCAACGCTGGAAGATCATCATCCACGACACTACGGACGCCAGCACCAGCAGCGCCATAACGCCTTGGACCAACAGACTGGCGTTCGAGATGAGTTCAAAAATAGAAAGCTGTTCCGCCACTGATTACTCCTTTAATCCAACGACATGCGGCTCTGAGGCGTTTGCGCCGGAGGCAGTTTATCTTCTCCTGGCGGCGTGATGCCAAAGTGCTGATAACACTTGGCAGTCGCTACCCGACCCCGCGGCGTGCGCATGATATACCCTTGTTGAATTAAATAGGGCTCTATTACATCTTCGATGGTGTCTTTCTCTTCACTCACCGCTGCGGCCACTGATTCCAGCCCGACCGGTCCACCACCAAACTTATCCAGGATAGCCGACAGCAGACGTCGGTCCATCAGGTCAAAACCCTGTTTATCGACTTTCAGCAGATTGAGCGCATCATCAGCAATTTCAGCAGTGACCAGGCCGTTACCTTTGACCTGAGCAAAATCACGCACACGACGCAGCAATCGGTTAGCTATGCGCGGCGTGCCGCGACTCCGGCGGGCAATTTCTGCAGCGCCGGCTAAGTCTGCCTGCAACAGAAGTTTGGCAGCAGAGCGCGTCACTATCTGCGTCAGTTCTTCCACGGTATAGAATTCAAGGCGCTGCACAATACCAAACCGATCGCGCAACGGGCTGGTCAGCAGGCCGGCTCTGGTGGTTGCGCCTACCAGTGTAAATGGCGGCAGATCGAGTTTCAGCGAGCGTGCAGCCGGACCTTCGCCAATAAGTATATCCAGCTGAAAGTCTTCCATGGCTGGATACAGGATCTCTTCGACCACCGGCGACAAGCGATGGATTTCATCTACAAATAAAACATCACCTTCATCAAGATTTGTCAGCATCGCTGCCAGATCCCCAGGTTTTTCCAAAACCGGGCCTGACGTTGATTTAATAGTGCCGTGCATTTCTTTGGCGATAATATTCGCCAGCGTCGTTTTGCCGAGACCTGGAGGGCCGAAAATAAGCGTGTGGTCCAAAGCTTCACCGCGACCTCTGGCAGCGCGGATAAAGATGTCCATCTGTTCTTTTACCGCACTCTGACCAATGTATTCAGCCAGGCTGATCGGACGTAGCGCGTGGTCGTGGCGTTTTTCTCCGGGCTCAGGATGACCTGATATCAGGCGGTCAGGTTCAATGCTCATGACGCACCTGACGACTGCACAAAACCGCGCAACGCGAGCCGCACCAGCGCTTCAGCACTGAGTGGCTCCTCGGCAACCTGCTGGCTGGCTGCGGCCACCGCTCGTTGGGCTTCGGCCGGCCGATAACCCAGGGCTATCAGCGCATCCTCTGCCTCACCCACCTGACTGTGTGCACTGGGCGCAAAGGCACCATCTGCACTGATCACCGCGCCGGGCACCGCACCATTCTGGGTCAGTTCATCAATCCTGCTTTTTAATTCGACCATTAAGCGTTCGGCGGTTTTACGACCCACACCCGGCACTTTGGTCAATACCGACACATTATTATCGCGCACGGCGACGCCGAGGGTGTGTGGATCAAGTGCAGATATCAAAGCCAGGCCGAGCTTGGGGCCTACGCCGTTGATTTTGATAAACGCTCGAAAAAGGTCACGTTCATGTTTGCTGGAAAAACCGAACAGAAGTTGTGCATCTTCGCGAACGACAAAGTGCGTGAATAACGTTAACGCCGCACCCGTCTGGGGCGCTGACTGCAGTACATTCGCGGATACCTCCAACTCGTAAGCAACGCCTGCCACATCTACCAACAAATGCGTTGCGTCCAGCTCAATGAGCTTGCCTGTGATCCTGCCAATCAAGATATCTGACCTGTACTCGACTAATGCTTAAGGGCCGCAGTATTGACGTGGCAAACGGCAATGGCAAGCGCGTCTGCCGCATCCGCCTGGGGCAGTCCTGATAGGTGCAGCAGCGCTTGCACCATATGCTGTACCTGAGCCTTGTTAGCCCGCCCGGTGCCAACAACGGCCAGCTTCACCTGCCGCGCGGCATATTCATAGACCGGCAGCTCTGCGGCAACTGCCGCAGCAATGGCCACACCTCGCGCCTGGCCCAGTTTTAAGGCGGATTGAGGATTGCGCGCCACAAAAACATTTTCGATGGCAAATTCGTCAGGCTGATACTGATCAATCAGCTCTTTGACCGCTGTGTAGATTTGACCCAGACGGGCTGGCAGATTTGTACCAGCGGTGCGAATGCAGCCACTGGCGCAATAGGTTGTATGACGACCCTGTACCTTGATCAAACCATAGCCGGTAACCACTGAACCTGGGTCAATACCCAGCACACAGCGACTGTGTGTCGCGGTGTCAGGCACTGAGATCAGTCGTAGGCGCTGTCAGGAAAGTCGCCATTACTGTACACCTCCTGCACATCGTCAAGTTCTTCTAAAGCATCCAGCAACCGCAGAACTTTTTCCGCCACTTCTTCATCACAGTCAGTTGTGGTTGAAGCCACCATAGTGACTTCGTTGTGATCAGGCGGCAGTTCGGCCTCGGTGAGCGCTGCAACTACATCAGACAGGTTTTCCCAGGGTGTTGTGACAGACAGTGCGCCATCATCTTCCGCTTCGATGTCCTCCGCACCTGCTTCCAGTGCCACCTCCATCACCTGTTCCTCATCTGAACCAGGCGCAAAGTTGATGATGCCTTGCTTGGTAAACAGGTACGCCACAGATCCATCAGTGCCGAGGTTACCACCTGCTTTGCTGAACGCATGGCGCACTTCAGCCACCGTGCGGTTTCTATTGTCGGTCATTGCCTCGACCAGAATGGCAACCCCACCGGGGCCGTAACCCTCGTAAACCAGTTCTTCGACGTCGCTGCCTTCACCATCACCCGCGCCACGCGATATGGCTCGCTCGATAGTATCTTTTGGCATATTTGCTGCTAATGCTTTGTCGACTGCAGCACGCAACCTCGGATTATCCGCGACTTCGCCGCCGCCCAAACGTGCAGCAACGGTGACTTCACGGATTATTTTGGTGTAAAGCTTGCCTCTTTTTTTGTCCTGGGCAGCTTTGCGGTGCTTGATATTCGCCCATTTACTGTGACCTGCCATATTGGTTGCAACACCTCGCTCTAGGTTGAACTCTATGAATAGTTTTAGCTCTATTCAGACAAACGACACCCGTCAGACTGCAGTCTGAGCTGGCTTCCGGACCCGTATATGCAAATCCCGCAACTGATGTTCATCCACCTCATTTGGCGCCGACATCATC
Source organism: Gammaproteobacteria bacterium (assembly GCA_048571035.1). Taxonomy (GTDB): domain Bacteria; phylum Pseudomonadota; class Gammaproteobacteria; order Pseudomonadales; family Azotimanducaceae; genus UBA4421. Next base: position 3,436,878 of record CP121329.1, on the reverse strand, counting down.
AAACAGGCTGCGGTCTGAGTCTTGGGAAACGCAATGACATCACGAATAGATTCCGTCTGGGTCATCAACATCACCAGGCGATCAAGCCCAAATGCGATGCCGCCATGCGGCGGACAGCCATACTGCAACGCATCGAGCAGAAAACCAAATTTAGACTGGGCTTCCTGTCCCATCTGCAACGACTCAAACACGGCTGCCTGCATTTTCTGGTCGTGGATCCGCAATGAACCACCGCCAATTTCTGAACCGTTAACAACCACATCATACGCTGCGGCATAAGCCTCCAGCGGCTGCGCCAGCAACTCTTCCGGCGTACAGGTAGGTTGGGTAAAGGGATGATGTTCGGCGCCCAGAGTGCCATCTTTGTTAGCCGCAAACATTGGAAAGTTGACCACCCAACAGGGCGCGTAACCCGCAGCGATGATATCCATACGCTCTCCGAGTTCATTGCGCAACGCACCCATCGAGTCGTTCACAACTTTTGCCTGATCTGCTCCAAAAAAGACCACGTCACCATCTTGCGCGCCAACTCGATCGAGAATGGCAAGCGTGACTTCCTCCGGCAGGAATTTCAGGATCGGCGATTGCAGGCCATCGTAACCAGCTGTCAGGTCGTTCACCTTGATGTAGGCAAGACCTTTCGCCCCGTAGCGACCGACAAACTCGGTAAGCTCATCTATGACTCTACGCGGCAGTGCGGCTGCACCGGGCGCACGCAGGGCAACTACTCGTCCCTGCGCATCATTGGCGGGTCCACTGAACACTTTAAACTCAACATCCCGCAGCAAATCTGCAATGTCGGTCAGGCGCAACGGGTTGCGCAGATCTGGACGATCGCTGCCAAAATCACGCATTGCCTCATCCCAGCTGAGCACGGGAAACTCACCAAGATCGATATTCAGGAGATCGGAAAACAAGCCACGCAACAGTCCTTCGGTTAACTCCATAACCTGTTGTTGACTGACGAACGAAGCTTCTATGTCGATCTGGGTAAACTCAGGCTGCCGATCAGCACGCAGGTCTTCATCTCTATAGCAGCGGGCTATCTGGTAATACTTGTCCATGCCGGACATCATCAACAGTTGCTTATACACCTGAGGTGACTGAGGCAGCGCAAAGAACTGACCCGGGTGTGTGCGACTCGGCACCAGATAGTCACGTGCGCCTTCCGGTGTCGCACGCGACAAAGTGGGTGTTTCTACTTCCCAGTACCCGTTTTCTTCCAGGTAACGACGCGTTTGGCTGGCAATAGCTGCGCGCATTCGCATGCGATTCTGCATTTCCGGTCGCCGCAAATCCATATAACGATAACGTAGACGGACATCCTCACCTGCTTCGGAGTGCTGGTCTAACTGAAACGGCGGCGTTTGCGCGACGTTGAGAATTTCCAGCTCCAGACCAAGGATTTCGATTTCACCAGTGGTCATATCAGGATTAACCGTACCCTCAGGCCGAGCGCGGACACGCCCTTTTGCACGCAGCACATACTCGTTGCGCACACTGTCCGCCAGGGCAAAGCTTTCTACCGTGTCAGGATCGTAAACAACCTGAACAATACCGGTTCGATCACGCAGATCCAGAAAGATCACGCCGCCATGGTCACGGCGCCGATGCACCCAGCCACAAACCGCCACTTCTGCACCAACCTTTGACGCATTGATCTCTCCACAATAATCACTACGCATAGTGCTTTTCCCGTAAATTGTTATTTGCCCGCTACTGCGGGCTGATACTTTGCCCGCTACTGCGGGCTGATACTTTGCCCGCTACCGCGGGCTGATATTTTTCCCACGTATTGTGGGCTGATTGTGCACCTTCTTAAAGGTGCAGGTTCTAACGATTTTGCCTACGAGCTGTCAGAAGAACCGGAAGACTTCGATTTGCTGCTGTCCGCAGCACTGCTCGAACCACCTGAGTCTGACGAACCAGAGCTGGAAGAACCGCTACTGCTTTCAGACCCGGACACATTCTTTTTCTTGCCGGATTTGAAGTCTGTTTCATACCAGCCACCACCTTTCAAACGAAAGCCAGCCGCAGATATGCGCTTGATCAAACTGTCTTTATGGCAGTTCGGGCAGGTTTTTAACGGGTCTTCACTGAGTTTCTGCATCGCTTCGAGTTCGTGCCCGCAATTGTCACAACGGTACTCATATATCGGCATTTTTTATTATCTCAATATTTTGCGGTTCAGATGAGCGGCGCATGATCGTAAAAAAACCAATAAAAATACAGTGATTTTGTCACTTTTTGTTGCGAAAGCAGTGTCTGATGGGCTATAAAGCGCGGGCATCAGACACTGATGTTCCGAATCATCCAAGTCCACAACCAAATAAAGTATTTGTGAACAGACAAAGATCAGAAAAAATTAGCATCTGCGACCTTTTTCTGAACGCGTCTGCCCGCATTTTTTGTGTTTGTTTGTTTGTTAAAGACTTAATAAGCACGAAAAGCTTGAGGTTTGGGCCGAGCAGAGTTTGAGAGACGTTGCGAAACCCCTTGATAACCACGCGGATTTCGATCTCAGCGAGGTTAAAAGAGTGGAATTGCGCTGTTTATAACTGACGAAAAGGATAAGTTCATGGCTACTCGTAAGAAAGCCCCAGCGAAGAAGAAAGCGCCTGCTAAGCGCCCTGCCGCTAAGAAAGCACCTGCTAAGAAAAAGGCACCTGCTAAGAAGAAAGCGCCTGCTAAGCGCCCTGCCGCTAAGAAAGCACCTGCCAAGAAAAAGGCACCTGCTAAGAAGAAAGCCGCAGCCAAGAAGCGTCCAGCAGCTAAAAAAGCTGCCGCCGCTCCTGCAGCGAAGAAGTCTGGTATCTCTACCAAGATGACCAAGACCGCTATCTTGAATGAGATTGCGCAGAACACTGATCTGAGCCGTGCTCAGGTAAATGCTGTAATGGAAGAGCTTGAGTCATTGATTGAACGTCACATCCGCAAGCGTGCGGTTGGTGAATTCACCTTGCCCGGCTTGTTGAAAATCAAAGCAGCCAAGCGACCTGCTACCAAGAAACGCATGGGCCGAAACCCTGCAACTGGTGCAGAGATTGTGATTCCGGCCAAGCCGGCAACCACACGCGTACGCGTAACGGCTCTGAAAAAGCTCAAGGATATGATCTAAACACTCATAACCGAGCTTAAAATAAGGGCCGTTTGGCATGCCAATCGGCCCTTTTTTGTGCGCGACTGATAAAGTTGCACCTGTTAAACAAGCAATGGATTAGACATGCGCCAATCGCAATTTCTGCTACCCACCATGAAACAGGATCCTGCGGACGCAGATGTCATCAGCCACAAGCTGATGTTGCGTGCCGGCATCATTCGCCAACTAGCGAGCGGGTTGTACACGTGGCTGCCACTGGGCCTGCGGGTACTGCGCAAGATTGAAAGTATTATCCGTCAGGAAATGGATGCAACTGGCGCCCAAGAACTGCTTATGCCGGTCGTTCAGCCGGCTGAACTCTGGCAGGATTCCGGTCGCTGGGAAAAAATGGGAGCGGAAATGGCCCGTCTGCAGGACCGTCACCAGCGCGATTTCTGTCTGGGTCCCACCCACGAAGAAGTGATAACCGATTTATTCAGGCGTGAAATTCAGAGCTATAAAGAGCTGCCGGTAAACTTCTATCAGATACAAACCAAGTTTCGTGATGAACGACGACCACGTTTTGGCGTTATGCGGGCACGGGAGTTCACTATGAAAGACGCTTACTCTTTTCATGCGGACCAGGATTCATTCGATGCCACTTACCAGGATATGTACAACTGTTACAGTCGAATTCTGACTCGTATGCAGCTGGATTTTCGTGCCGTTGAAGCAGACTCAGGCAATATCGGCGGCAGTAACTCCCACGAATTTAACGTGCTGGCGGACTCCGGTGAAGACACGATCGTTTATGCATCGAACGGCCCCTATGCGGCTAACATCGAAAAAGCACAAGCAGCGGCACCCGCTGCCCGACCAGCAGCCACCCAGCCCATGGCCGTAATTGATACACCTGAAGAAAAAACTATCGCAGCGCTCTGCAAGCGACTCAACATTACTGCAGACACCACCATCAAAACTTTGCTGGTCAGCGGAGAAGAAGGTCCAATGGCTATCATTCTGCGGGGTGATCATGACCTCAACGAGGTCAAAGCGGCCAAACTCCCGGGCGTCAAACAGCCTCTGAGCTTCAGCACGGAGGCAGAGATAAAGGCTGCTACCGGCGCCTCTCCAGGCTCACTGGGGCCTGTTAATGCTCAGATTCCCTATCTGGTTGATCGGGAAGCCGCCGCGCTGGCTGATTTTATCTGCGGTGCAAACATCGAAGACCAGCATTTTACCGGCGTAAACTGGGTGCGCGACTGCGCCCTCAACGACGATCAAATTGTCGATGCGCGCAACGTTGTAGAAGGCGACACCGCACCTGACGGTCAGGGTGAGCTGCGATTTTTGAAAGGAATTGAAGTCGGTCACATTTTTCAGCTTGGTACTGTTTACAGTGCAGCTATGGATGCCAATGTACTGGACAAGGACGGTCACAGCCTGACCCCGATCATGGGTTGTTATGGTATGGGTGTCACACGCCTGGTGGCTGCGGTTATCGAGCAGAACCACGACGACAACGGTATCTGCTGGCCAACGCCTTTAGCACCTTTTCAACTCCACTTGATTGCCTTGAACTACCAGAAATCAGAAGCGGTTAAAGCCGCAGCAGATGATTTATACAAAAAATGCCAGGCACAGGGCATTGAAGTGCTGTTTGACGAGCGTGACGAACGACCCGGAGTCAAATTCGCTGATGCTGACCTGGTGGGATTACCGCATCGGATTGTTGTTGGTGACCGCGGTTTGAAAAACAACTGCGTGGAGTACAAGACCCGACGCGACGAGAAAGCAACCGAATGTGCCCTGGATACGGTGCTGGACAACCTGATCGGATAACCCATGCTCAGGCAACTCAGGCACATTCTGCTATTTTTTGCTTGTGTGAGTTTTGCCCCTCACGGCTTAACCTCAACGGTTGAAGTCGACCCCGTCCTGCGCGAGCGACTTGCCCAGAACATGGCCGAAGTCCACGAACATATCGACCGCTTTGATGCCCAGGTATGGCTGCAGGTTTCAGATCAGCGCTTGCAACGCTACCTGCCGAAACAGGCCGATCGCCTGGAGTTACTGAAGCTGGTATACATGGAAGCGACGCGACAGAGCCTCAACCCCAACTTAGTGCTGGCGGTGATGCAGATTGAAAGTGCCTTCAATCGCTTTGCAATATCCTCTGTAGGCGCCCAGGGTCTGATGCAGGTGATGCCTTTCTGGCGCCTGGAAATCGGCCGCGCGCAAGACAATTTGATCAACACAGAAACCAATATCCGCTACGGCACCGTGATACTCGCCCACTATATCGAAGTGGCCAAAGGTGACCTCGTCGATGCCCTGGCTCGATACAACGGCAGTCGCGGACGATTGAAATATCCAGAAAAAGTGATCGGAGCCTGGCGTAAAACCTGGCGTAACCAGCCCTGGAGTGAGTTGCCGCTGTTGCGCGCCAGCTGTGCAAACTACCCATTGCGGGCCTGCCGCTACCAGTAAGCGCAAGAACCCGTTCAGTTCATCGCTGCAAGGATGCTGGCACCGGTTTGAGGCCCCTGCAGAATCCGATGAACTTCGCGTGCCGGATTAATCAACACGGTCATAGGTAACACGGTAGCTCGATCGTATCCATAACGCTGTTGGGGATCCTGTACAAACACGGGAAACTCGATCTCCATGCGTTCAATCACCTCATTCAGCTTCGGCGCAACCAGACCATCATAATTAACCCCGAGGACAACCGTACCATTGGCCACCCTGTTAACGTGAAGCTCATTTAGCTCAGGAATCTCATGACGACAGGGTGCACACCATTCAGCCCAGTAGTTGATCACCAGCCAACGATCATCCCAATGTGATAACTGGGTTTTTGTCCCATCAGCAAACTCAATCTGTTCTTCGGGCACACAACCCACCGCAATAACCAGCAACACAAAACAGACAACTTTTTTCATGTGGTAAACACCAACTCCATACTTTTTGACATTTCGTTTGAGCCGAACTGAGTAATGGCGATCAGCGGCGCGACAACCTGGGGCAGGTCTTTGATTTCATCCAGACGTTTTCGGTCAAGACCATCCGGCAGCTCCTGATACAGGTCCCAGAGCGTAATACTTTTTAAGCTACGGCCCAGGATCCAACGCTCATCATCTGTCTGGTTCAGCAGTCGATGCCGATGAAACACTGCAAAAATACGATCATGTTCGCTTTGGCTCAAAGCCACATTCAACTGTATTTCACGTTCAGAAACCGAACGACCATCAAGGTGGGCAAGATGGAACATCTGCAACACACGGGCTGCTTTTATCAACACTGGTTCACGTGACGTATGCGCCTCACGATTCATCCCCAACGTGCGGACAAAAATAGCGCCACTCAGGACAATTGCCCATACCAGATACAGCCAGATCAGGAACACGGGTACCGCGGCAAATGTGCCGTAGACTGCATTGTAGGTAAACCAGCGTGAACTCATCGCAAAACCGGCGAAGGCGGCCTGAAAAATCAGCATGGTGACAAACCCGCCAAAAAGCGCATGAGTGAATGGCACATGGCAGTTTGGAACGGCGTAATACAGCACTGTGAAACCAGCGATACTTAACAACAGAGGCAGGTAGCTTAAGAACGCTTCACGCAACCCAAACACATCTATTTCAGAAACCAATGGCAGGCTCAGCAGGTAAAGACTGGACAACATGCCGGCAACCACACAGGCAGGCCCCAGCGACAGCACACCCCAATACAGCAGAAAACGCTGCAGTCCACGTCGCGGTTTAGCAACATGCCAGATAGTGTTAAAACTTTTTTCTATGGTTACCAACATGAGGAAGGAGGTAACAAACAGGAACACAAAACCGGCGGCAGTCAGGTTACTGGCCCGATCGGAAAACTCGGTCAACTTCTCCTGCACCACATCCGAACTGCCCGGCACAAAATTCTGGAAGATAAAGCTCTGCACTTTCTCACCGATTTCAGCATATTCAGGCAGGATCGAGAAAAACGTGTAGGTGACTGTCATCAACGGCACCACGGCAAACAATGTGGTATAGGTCAGCGCTGCGGCAGAAGCCAGGCAATCGTGATCAAAGAACTGCTGAACCATCTGTTGCAGGTGCCAGCGCAGATTCTGCAAAACATCAAGCAACCGATGTTGTAATGCTAATTCTTCAGACACCGTGGCATCCTATATCCATCGCCTTATACTGTTGCGTCACCTTGACCGACTTCCTTCTGATATGACCATTGATAACATAGGGGCAACCCACTACACGCTTTATCACAACCCGGGCTGCTCAAAGTCGCGAGCAACTCTGGCGCTGCTCGGTGAGCATAATATCACGCCCACTGTGGTGGAATATCTAAACAGCCCACCCTCACTGGAAACCCTCAAACAGATCCTGGCTCTGCTGGAATGCAAACCCCGGGAAATGATGCGCAGGAAAGAAAATGTATACACGGACCTGAACCTGGATGCAGAAGAGTTAAGCGATAGCGACTTGCTTCAGGCAATTACCCAACACCCGATTCTGCTGGAGCGACCCATTGTTGTTAAGCGGGATCAGACGGGGGAATGTACTGCGGCAATCGGTCGCCCACCCGAAAACGTTTTACAGTTATTGTAGGCTCGCATGACCCAACCCTATGTTCTGATTGTTTACTACAGCCGCAGTGGCGGTACCAAAAACCTCGCCATGCACATGGCACGAGGTGTAGATCGTGTGGCCGGCATCGAACCCCGCATCCGCACGGTGCCAGAGGTTGACGTTGCCACCGTGCGGGTGCAGCCACCGGTCCCTGAGGAGGGCGCTGTGTATTGCAGCAAAGAGGACCTCAGCGGTTGTGCAGGTTTGGCTCTGGGCAGCGCCACGCGATTTGGCAATATGGCCGCGCCGTTAAAACACTTCATCGACAGCACCGCAGATCTGTGGATCAGTCGCACCCTGGTTGGCAAACCGGCCAGTGTCTTTACTTCGTCTAACTCCTTCCACGGCGGGCAGGAAACAACTCTGATGACAATGATGGTCCCGCTGTTACATCACGGCATGATCATTCAGGGCATACCCTATGCAGAAGAGGCGCTCAATCAAACGAGCAGTGGTGGCACACCTTATGGCGCCTCTCATGTCGGCGCTGCAGGCCCAGAGCTGACAGATCATGAAGCCACATTAGCCAGTGCTGCGGGCGAGCGCCTGGCGCATTTAGCGCTGAAGCTGAACGTATGAAAGGCTGGTTGTTCTTATCGCTGATGATGGTGGGGTCGCTGTTTGCCATGACAGGACTGCGTCAGTTCTTTATTGAGCCGTTGGACGATGCCGGGGTAAACGCTGCCTGGTTCATCATTCAGCTGTTGCCACTCCTCCTCCCGCTCCCAGGCGTCTTACGCAGTAGTTTGCGGCCAGTATTTTTTATGTGCATGAGCAGCATGCTGTACTTTATTCACGGTGTGCTTGTTGTCTCCGACCCCGAAATGCTGTTGTTTGGGGTTTTCGAAATTCTCTTTGCTTTGGGTTTATGTGCAAGTACCGCGATCATGGTGCGCAAAATCCGCGAGCATCAGGCAGAGCTGCCACCCACAGAACGAGACTGACGCCTTGCTTTCATTCGATAACCGATCACCAGCACCAAAAAAGGGATCAGGACAGAACCGACAATAGCAGGCAGCAACATACTGTCGAATACTGCATCTGAAGCGAGTACATCAGGTTTTCCGGCTTGCCACAGCACCCATTCTGACCCGATACCGGTGGCGATTGCGGGGTGACCGGAAACAAGCACAATCAGCGCGTCGCCTGTATCCGGATTAATCCGGGCAGCGGTGTTAATCGCAGGATCATTAGCGCCGTCGTGGCCAAATACAAAATCCCCGTTGGCAGTGGGTGCATAGAGAATGGTACCCAGACCCCAGATGTCAAAACCCAAGTTTTTACCGTGAGGTTCTCGCATTTTGCTTAACGTCGCGGCCTTGAGCGAGCCCTGCACTTCCGTTGCCTCTATTTGAGACAGCAGGAAACGGGCCAGATCGGCGCTGGAAATAACCAGCCCAGTGGCTGCACTCGACGCGTACCTGTAGCTCTGGATCCGCTCACCATCCGCTGTATATGTGCCTGCGTTTTTGTCGTAACTGTCCAGGGCGTCATAACCGGCATGCAACATGCCCAGCGGTTCAAAGATTGTCTCGTCAACAAAGCGTTCGAACGTGCTCTGTGAAATCTCCTCGATCAGCAATTCGAGCAGAAGATAACTCGCGCCAGAATACTGCCATTGTGTACCCGGTGCCTCACTCACACCGACAATAACCTGCCTTCCTGAAGAGGCGCGGGGACGGCTGAGCTCCGCTTCCAGCGAGGGCAACTGTTCCTGTGCGTCATAGTCACCAAACCCGAGACCATCAGCAAAACCCGCTGTGTGACTGAGCAGCCGCCGAATCGTTACACCGTCATTGCCAAACTCACTCGCAGGCAACTGCCAACGCGTAAGATAGCGGGAGACTGGGACATCAAGATCGGCACGGCCATCCTCAATGAGCTTCATCATTGCATAGGCTGCAAACCATTTACTCATAGAGGCCGCTGCAAAAACCGTATTCGAATCAACGGCGTTATCGGCTGATGCATGATACTGGCTGACAATCCGCCCTGCTTCGATCAGCACAAATGCCGAGCTACCCTGGTTGTTCTGCCTGAGCGCGTTGACAGCGTATTGAGCGAACCCGTCTACATCATCAGGCGCGGCAACAGAGCTCATCCACTGCCCGTTCAGGCCACTGTAGACAACAAATGCTAACCAAGCCGTCACTGCGACAGCAGCACCAGCAACAAGTTTAACCCTACCCATTTATTGCACTCCCTGTATTGGCGCCATCACAACAGCTTCAGGACGGGCGCAGACAATCAGGCGTCAGGCATCACCTCAGGCGCCGGAAGTTCGAGAAAATCACGCCAGACAGCATCCATTCGCGGCGCCCATTTGTCCAGCATCGGCGATTTCGCCATTTCCTCATACAGACCTTTAGCATGGCGCAGGTACAGATACATGAACGCCGATACCCGCAGATTCATCGCACAGTGCACAAACACGGGTTCCGACGCGACCACTTCCATAAACGCTATGAAGCGCTTTGCATGGGCCGCCGTGGGCGCGGCAAAATCCACCGGCAGATGAATGTAAGTCATGCCGGTGCCCGCGACTAAAGCGCCTTCATCTGCCAGCGCGTTATCCGAATCCGCCATCGCCAGATTAATCACGGTTTTATAACCTGCATCGGCAATCTGTTGGAATTGATGCGCCAGCGGCTGACCACTGGTGCCTACGTGGGGAGTAAGTTGCACAAAATTCAGGATATCTGTCAGTGGCTGCAAAACCCTCAACCTTATAGCGCAGCTTAAAGCAGAACCCTAATGAATGATGGGCGGCGGCTCTTCAACCACCGGCTCTTCATCGTCGACCCGCTGCACGGCATATCTTTTGGTTGTGATTTCACCATCTACCAGTTCCGGCAGCTGCTTGAGAAAATCGTCCATATGGGTGGTTTGAAAATGCGCCATCAGCGCTTCCATGGTCTCCCACTCCTGGAACAACATCAGCGTATTCGGATCAGATAGAGCAATGTAGAAATCATACGAAATACAGCCGTCTTCGGCTCGGGTGAACTCAACCATCGTACGCGCGAGGTCAAGTGCCTGTTCTCTGCAGCCGCTTTTCAGCGGGATGGTGCCGTGGACAATAATCATCTAACGCAGAATACCCGCTGCCGTAAGCGTTGCTTCAAGTTCAGCAATAATTGCAATATCGTCGATGGTTGACGGCACGCTGTACTCTTCGCCATCAACCATCTTGCGCATCACCTTGCGCAAAATTTTACCGGAGCGGGTTTTAGGCAATCGCGAAACAACCACCGCTCGCTTGAAGTTTGCGATGGCGCCAACATTCTGCCGCACCATGCCAACCAACTCATCCTGCAGGTCTTCAGCGCTGATATTGACACCATCTTTGAGCAGCATCAGACCCATGGGCACCTGACCTTTGTCGGCGTCATTAATGCCGATAACCGCACATTCAGCTACAGCAGCATGTTCGGCGACAACTTCTTCAATCTGTCCTGTGGACAAACGATGACCAGCCACGTTGATGACATCGTCAATGCGGCCCATGACAAAGAGGTATCCATCTTCGTCGCGGTAACCGCCATCACCGGTCAGGTAGAAGCCAGGGAATTGTTCCCAGTAACTTTCCACAAAACGATCATGGTCATCCCAGACAGTGTAAAATGCACCAGGCGGTAGCGGCGCCTTGACGACAATTGAACCTTCAGTGTTCGGACCCAGCTCTTTACCGTCATCATCGAGGATACGCACGTCATAACCAGGCGCAGGCAGCGTAGGAGAACCTGCTTTGGTCTCCAGCAGTTCAACGCCTGCCATATTGGTGCAGATAGACCAGCCTGTCTCGGTCTGCCACCAGTGGTCGATGATCGGTATGCCGGGCAGGTGTTCCTGCAACCAGTGATAGGTTGGTGGATCCAGACGCTCTCCCGCAACAAACTGATATTTCAGGTGCGAAAGGTCATATTGCTGCTTTAACAGACAATCCGGATCTTCTTTCTTGATCGCCCGGAACGCCGTAGGCGCAACAAAAAAGCTCTTCACTTTGTGCTCGGCCAACACCCGCCAGAACGCACCAGCATCCGGCGTACGCACAGGTTTACCTTCATACAGAATGGAGGTGCATCCGCGAAACAACGGCCCATAAACAATATATGAATGGCCGACAACCCAACCTACATCTGAAGCCGCCCAATACACGTCACCCACATCCACGCCATAAATGGCTTGCATGCTGTAGTTCAAGGCAACAGCGTGACCGCCATTGTCCCGCACCACGCCTTTGGGTTTACCCGTTGTTCCCGACGTATAGAGAATATACAGGGGGTCAGTTGCATCTACCGGCACGCACTCAGCTGGCAGCACTGAAGGATCGTCCTGCCACGTCTGCCAATCCAGATCTCGTGGCGCGGTTAACGCAGCGTGCGCCTGCGGCCGCTGCACAACAACGCAATGGTCAGGCTTGTGCGCCGCCAGGGTGATCGCTTCATCCAGCAATGGCTTGTATTCAATAACGCGGTCGAACTCAATCCCACAAGAGGCAGAGAGCACAACCTTCGGCGTTGCATCGTCAATGCGCATGGCAAGTTCGGGAGCTGCAAAGCCGCCAAACACCACCGAGTGCACAGCACCAATGCGCGCACAGGCAAGCATCGCAACCGCGGTTTCGGGGATCATCGGCATGTAAATCACAACCCGATCCCCTTTGCCGACCCCAAGCCCCCGCAAAGCGCCTGCCACTTGAGCAGTCCAGGCTGTGAGCTGTGCAAAACTGTAACTGGCCACCGTATTGGTGGCAGGCGAGTCGTAGATAAGGGCGGTTGCTTCACCGCGGCCAGCAGCGACGTGCTGATCCAGGGCAACATAACAAGAATTGAGTTTGCCACCTCGAAACCAACGCCAGGCGCCGTTGGCATCCTGATCCAGTATGGTTTCAGGGGATTCAAACCAGGGGATGAGCTGCGCCTGGGTCGCCCAGAACCCTTGCGGATCCGTCAGCGAATGTTGGTAAGTCTCAGCGTAGCTCATATCTGCCCCCGTTAGCGCGTGCTCGGCTTAGCCTGCGGCTTTCAGGAACTTGGTCACCTGCGCTTTTTTCGGACAACGAGCCAGAAGATCTTTGTAGATTTTTGAACGCTTGCTGATCTGCTTATGGGTGCAGTAAAAATCTACTGCTTTCTCCCAGGCGCCGGGAATACCGTGCTTATTCAGCGAAACAGTGGTGTTAACAATCTTGCCGCTCACGCGTGACATGATGCCAACTTGAAAAACCGGTGTCATGGTGCCGCTTTTTTCTTTCTTCAGGCGGCAAAGAATTCCTTTCACCTGGCCGTTGTCATCCAACTGAATTTCTTTGTCTGCTTTATCTTTGCTTTTCTGCTGCAGCCCTGACAATTCTGCATCGCGTTTTTCAGCTATCTCTTTAACAGCAGCGCGTTTTGCACCACGCAGACGCTTACCATTTTCTTTTAACGAAAAATATTCCTGGTAGGTTTTGCCATCAATCTGGCGGCGTACCCTGAAGCCATGAAAACGCGGATTATCTAAAAGTTCTACACTCATTTGTGTTCCTTCTCTTTTTGTCGTGGGACTGTTGTATTTATCGACCTGATCAGGCCGACGCCTTGAGCTAGCCAGCAATAACGCCATCAGCCTGCAGCGCGCTTATTTCATCAGTGCTGAAGCCATAATCCTGCAAGACCGATAACGTGTCTTGCCCAGGTACTCTAGCGCCATGAGAAATTTCGGGGGATGTTCTGGAAAAACGTGGCGCAGGTGCTTGCTGCATGACGCCATCAATTTCCATAAAACTGTTTCGTGCTTTGTTGTGTGGATGTTCGGGTGCTTCAAAAATGCTCAGCACCGGAGAAAAGCAGACATCGGTACCTTCCATAATCTCGCACCACTCGGCTTGAGTTTTGGTCAGAAAGGTTTGGGTGAGGTCAGCTTTGAGAACAGGCCATTGAGCGGGATCCATCTGTTTTGCATATTTTTCAGGGTCCAGACCTGCTTTTTCTATCAGCAGCGCGTAGAACTGCGGCTCGATAGAACCAATACAGACGTGCTTACCGTCTTTGGTTTCATAAGTATCGTAAAAGTGAGCCGCGCCATCCAGCAGATTGGTACCGCGCTGATCAGTAAATGCGCCGGATGCTGCAAACGAAAAAAACATCGCCATCAATGCTGCCGAGCCATCTACCATCGCGGCGTCCACCACCTGGCCTTTACCCGAGCGTTGGGATTCCAACATGCCGCAGACGAGACCATAAGCCAACAACATACCGCCGCCGCCGAAATCACCCACCAGGTTAAGGGGAGGAACGGGACGTTCGCCTTGACGACCGATCGCATGCAACGCGCCGGACAGACCAATATAGTTGATATCGTGGCCCGCAGCCTGCGCCATAGGGCCTTCCTGCCCCCAGCCGGTCATGCGGCCATACACCAGCTTTGGATTGCGCGCCAACACCACGTCAGGACCCAGTCCCAGACGTTCTGTTACACCGGGGCGGAACCCCTCAAATAATGCGTCGGCGGATTCGACGAGACGTAAAACGGTTTCTACACCTTCAGGGCTTTTCAGATCGAGGGCAACGGACCGGCGATTTCGAGCCAGGACGTCTTTTGGCGCCTTGTCTGCACCACTCAAGCGTTCCACCCGAATGACTTCAGCACCCATGTCGGACAACATCATGCCGCAGAAAGGACCAGGACCTATGCCAGCCAACTCAATGATTTTGAACCCTGATAGTGGACCCATATACTTACCTCAACTTTGAAAATGGGCTGACTCTAGTCAGCAACCGCGGAGTACAGCCTGTTTTTTTTATAATTCTATTTCACACATTTGGGTCCATTTACGTGCCAACTTCAGCTCAACTTTCAATGCCACTTAAGCTAAATGTACCCAGACCACCATTTTGGCCGGGGCGCATTCTAAACCAATACGCACTGCAAAAACCAATTCGATTCAACGTTTTTGTTGGCCTGCTCTCAAAGATTTTATTGCGATAGGGTTAGTTGATGCGAAGAATCATTCATTGCGACTGCGACAGCTTCTACGCATCGGTAGAAATGCGGGACAATCCGGAGTTACGTGATCTACCAATTGCGGTAGGTGGCAGTCCCAACAAACGTGGTGTGGTTGCAACCTGCAATTATAAGGCTCGAGCATATGGCGTACATTCCGCTATGCCCATGAGTCAGGCGTTGCGCGCCTGCCCAAACCTCGTCATTGTGCCTACAGACATGCGTAAGTATCAGCAGGAATCAGCCCGGGTTTCACAGATTTTTCACGACTTCACACACCTGGTAGAGCCTCTATCGCTGGACGAAGCTTTCCTGGATGTCAGCGATTGTACGATTGCACAGGGCAGCGCAACCCTGATCGCCACAGAAATTCGCAACCGCGTACGCAGTGAAGTCGGCATTACCATCTCCGCTGGCATCGCACCTAACAAGTTCCTGGCTAAAATTGCATCGGACTGGAAAAAACCCGACGGTCAATTCACAGTGACGCCGGACGAAGTTGCCGATTTTGTCAAACAATTGCCGGTGGAAAAACTGTTTGGCGTTGGCACCGTCACCGCCAAAAAAATGGCGCGACTGGGACTGCTGACCTGTGGCGATCTGCGTGCACAACCCATCACTGAGTTAACCCGCCACTTCGGCAAATTTGGCATACGTCTGTTCGAATTAAGCCGCGGCATTGACGAACGTGAAGTTAAAACCCATCGCAAACGAAAATCTCTTTCGGCGGAGCGCACCTACGCGCAAGATTTACCAGATCAGCCAGCGTGTCTGGAAGCACTCGCTTCATTGGTTGCAGAACTGGAAGCCCGGATTAAACGCGCCAACTGCCGCAGCCAGATTACCGGTCGCTTTATGAAAGTACGCTTTACCGGTTTCGAAACAACAACCGTTGCAAGCACGGGTTTCACCACCAGCGTGAAAGACTATGAACAGTTGTTCTCCACCGCCTGGCAACGCCAGGCTAAACCCGTTCGTTTGCTGGGTGTGGGGGTAAAATTGAAAAGCTCTGTTGATACGGATCAGCTGGGATTGTTCGACACACCAGCGAGTGAGCCTCAGACAAATTAAGCAGCAAACTGCATTTGTGCAAACCGGGCATATAAGGCAGAGGAATCAAGCAGTTGATCATGGGTACCACTGCCCACCACCCGGCCACTCTCAAGCACTAGAATTCGATCGGCCTGCCGCACTGTCGACAGCCTGTGAGCGATCACCAGTATAGTCATACGACCTTTTAGACCATCAATACTCAGACGAATATGGTTCTCGCTTTCCGCATCCAACGCGCTGGTCGCTTCGTCAAGCAACAGCACAGCGGGTTTTGATAGCAAAGCACGCGCAATGGCCAGCCGCTGACGCTGTCCACCAGACAGACCAACACCACCCTCGCCCACTTTCGTATCAAGGCCGGCAGCTAAATTTGCAACGAACTGCTCAGCATAAGCCAGTTGCAGAGCTTCAGCGATTTCAGCATCAGTCGCGCAAGGATTGGCATACAACAGATTGTCCCGCAGCGTGCCGGCAAACAACACAGGATCCTGGGGCACAAAACCCACGGTCTGACGTAGATCCTGCAATTTGAGTTCAGTAATGTCAGTGCCATTCACCTCAACGTGCCCGGACGTCGGGTCGTAAAAGCGTTCAATCAGGTCAAATATGGTGCTCTTGCCTGCACCGGAAGGACCTACCAAAGCGAGCATTTCACCCGGCGATGTCTCAAAACTGACGTTGTGCAGCACCTGCTCATCCAGTCGCGTTGGGTAGCTGAAGCTGACGTCAACAAAACTCAGACCCACATCTTCACTCTGCAGCAGCTGCGGATCTGCAACTTCTGTAATCTGACTAGGTGATTCCAACAGTTCAACTAGCCTTTCCGTTGCGCCTGCAGCGCGCTGCAGATCAGACAGCACCTCACTGATAGCACCGACAGAACCCGCCACAATAAACGCATAAAATATGAAGGCTGCCAGCTCTCCAGCTGAAGTCTGACCGGCTAATACATCCTGCCCGCCAACCCATAACATGGTCGCAACTGCACCAAAAACCAGCAGCATAACTATGGCAACAAGAACCGAACGCTGACGAATACGTTGCACCGAAACAACAAACGCCTCATCCACACGGTTGGCAAAAGCCACCTCATCTGCTTTCTCGTGGTTAAACGACTGCACTATCTTGATGTGCCGTAAAGATTCGCCCGCATAGCTACCAACATCGGCAAGGCGATCCTGGGAGGTGCGTGACAGTTTGCGAACCCGACGGCCAAACAGAATCACCGGGATCACTACAAAGGGGACACTGGCCAGTACAATTAACGACAGTTTTGCGTTGGTAATGAAAAGAAGAATCACGCCACCGATAAACATCAGAATGTTACGTAATGCGATAGAGACAGAAGAGCCGATCACCGTCTGCAACAATGTGGTGTCTGTGGTGATACGAGACTGGATTTCACTGGGTGCATTGGTTTCGAAGAAGCCTGGATGCAGGTGTACCAGATGACTGTAAACAGCAGTACGGATATCAGCACTGATTCGCTCTCCTACCCAGGAGACGAAGTAGAAGCGGACAAATGTACCGATGGTCAGCACCAGAACAAACGCTGCAAACAGACTTAACGAGTTAACCAGAACGTCAGCATCACCACTGGCAAAACCACTGTCTATTACCAGCCGGATGCCCTGCCCGAGAGACAACGTGGCCCCTGCCGTGACAACCAGCGCGATACTTGCGTAAATGACCTGCGCGCGATACGGGCGCAAAAATGCCAGCGCAGGGTGTAACCGACGCAGATCTTTGCTGCCGCCTCTATCTAATCCATCTTCCATGGCAGGCATTATGGCTGGCTGCGCAGCAACTTGCACGGAGCTCGTTGTCGATCGCACGAATGATCAACATCAGAATTTTGGTTGAGCCCTTTCATTGAGCAGAGGGGGAAATATCGCTAAGGTGCCCAGCTTGTTAGGTAACTCTATGGGCACAAGTTATGGCAGAACAACTCGAATGTCTGACGGTGGAAACTGGTGAAGACCCCAGCGGATGTGTGATCTGGATGCATGGGTTGGGCGCTGACGCTTCAGATTTCGAACCGATAGTGCCGATGCTTTCTCTGAATCAGAACCTGAAGTTTGTTTTTCCGAATGCGCCCGTTCGCCCGATCACTATAAACGGTGGCGCCGAAATGCGCGGCTGGTACGACATCGACCCGGGCGCGCCATTGGCCGGCGGCGAAGAGATCGAAGCGTCAGCGGCAAGTATCGCCGCCCTGATAGAGGCACAAGAACAAGCGGGCATCCCAGCAAACCAGATCGCTTTAGCTGGATTTTCCCAAGGTGGGGTTATCGCTCTGCACCTGGGGCTGGCTTATCCCCAGAAGCTGGCGGGCATCATGGCATTATCCACCTACCTGCACGATCACGAAAACATTGCCACTCGGCTGGATTTTGCCAACGTTGAAACACCCATTTTCATGGCACATGGTATATCTGATCCAATGATACCCATTACCCGAGCTATCACGGCTCGAGAAACGCTGCTGGGCTTAAACTACGCCGTCGAGTGGCATGAATACGCCATGGGACACCAGGTCTGCCCCCAGGAAATACAAGATATTGCGACGTGGCTGAACCTGATTTTTCCCTGATCGACCCGCTCGAGCCAAGCCCCAGAGCCTGGCTGGATAGCGTTCTAGCCGACTTCGACTGCTTCCTTGCGGATCACGCCTCCTGCGAGAAAAAGGCTTCGGGTATGGCCATGAGCATGGCTTCTCATTATCCGGACAAACCGGAACTGCTCAGCGCCATGGCTGACCTTGCGGTTGAGGAATTGAGCCACTATCGCGAAGTGATTCGGCTGATGTTAGAGCGTGGTGTCAGTCCGACCCCAGACACCAAGGACCCATATATCAATGCGTTGAACCGATTGGTACGCAAAGGCGCAGACGTATTTTTAATGGACCGTCTGCTCCTGGGCGCTATCGTGGAACGCCGTGGTGCGGAGCGATTCGCCTGTATTGCCGAGGCCGTAACGGACCCGATGCTGCAAAAATTTTACCAGGCTATTGCGGCCAGTGAAGCCCGGCACTGGACGCTTTTTTATACGCTCGCCTGGCACCATTGCGATCAGCATGAGGTAATCGACCGGTTTCAGGCATTAACCACAGCTGAGGCTGAAATTATGCTGGGTTTGCCATATCGCGCTGCCTTGCACTGACCTATGAAAAAACCGACATCTGCGCACACGGCCGTGTCGCGTTATCTCGGCAGCTACGCTGAAGCCGTCGCGCCAAATCCACCCGGGCAGAATTATGACTTCGCTCTTATCGTGCCGATGTTTGACGAACATCCCGATTCTCTGGCGCAGCTGCTGCAGCACAACGCCCACCTGAACATTCTGATTATCGCGGTCATCAATGCACCGGTAAGTGCCTCTGACATCGAGCGTAAGCGCACCGAATTGCTGCTGCGGACGGCGCAGGCATTATGCCCGGTAGATTGCTGGCTGATTGATGCGGTCAGCCAGCCCCTACTCAGTCAACAAGGTGTTGGCCTCGCCCGTAAGATTGGCAACGACGCTGGCTGCTTTTTGTGGACAAAAGGACAGCTCACCTGCCCATGGCTGTATCAATGTGACGCCGATAGCGTCCTGCCAGCAAACTACTTTTCCACTGAGCTGCCAGATCGCGGAGCCGTGGTCTTTGCTCACCACCACACCAGCTCTGATCCACTGATACAGAAAGCCGCTGTACTCTATGAGCGCCACATGCATCACTACGTCCGCGGCCTGCAGCAAGCCGAATCCCCATATGCATATCCGGCGCTGGGCAGCACCATGGCAATTCACGTACAGGACTATGCTCTGGTACGAGGATTCCCAAAGCGCAGTGCTGCGGAAGATTTTTATCTGCTCAACAAGATTGCCAAAGTCAGTCAGGTAACCTGCAAACCAGAGGTCACCGTTAATATTCAGGCGCGCCTTTCCCATCGCGTCCCATTTGGCACCGGACCTGCACTGGAGAAAATCATTCACGGTCTTGAGCAGGACCCAAGTGGCGCTTTTTACAAGACCTATCACCCCGACAGCTTCGAACTGCTCTCCTGCGCACTGCGACACCTGCAAAGCATCGCTGCAGGCGGCGAACTGGCTGAAGACCGCGCAGGCAGTCTGCTGCGTGCTCTGGGCGTTGAACAACTCATGCCAAAGCTGCGCGCCAAATACCCGACAACAGAACAGAGAACTGTCATGCTCACACAGTGGTTTGACGCGGGTAAAACCCTGCGCTTTATCCACCTGGCGCGAAAATACCATGCGGATGTTTCGCTGAATGAACTGCAGCTCAATTCTGAACAGGCGGCTAATTTGTGAAACAGGTGCGACTTAAATGTGTCGTACTTCACACTCTGTTCAGGCACTCCTGAATAGCAGACACATTCCCACGTACACTGGGCTTTAGCGACAAAAGGATGTGCTATGTCTACTGAACTGCCGGGAAATTCGGATCTCGCCTGGGATCTGGAGGAATTTTCGCAAGCTGAGCGAGCAATGGATTTCGTGCGCCAGTTTGAAACCACCCTGTGCGTTTATTCTCCATCGGTTGAGCAGATCTACAGCACCTACAACATGTTTTTCCCGGATGACTGGGATCGTAAGTTGGTCATTCTGCCAGACGCTGCCGCTTACCATGACACCTTCTACCATGTCTCACGGTCAGCTATCACGGCCACTGGACTCAATATCATTCCCGGCGAACTGATTGACCGTGAAGGCTTGTACCTGGCCAACGTCGACGAGGACAGGTCCCTTGGACGTCGACAGGTACCTTTTGTCGAAGGTCTGCGCGCTGTTATTGCTTCTCGCCCTGAAAGTGATCCCTTTTTACCAGTGTTGGCCAAAGGTGACTTACGCGAACTTCAACAATCCTGGCCGGTGTTGCACCTGCATCGCGTGCATCCAAAATCCATCCCCAACATGTCGGATCTGGATCGCACTAATTTGGCCAATGTGATCGCAGAAAAGTTAGAATCACTGTTCCTGAGTCAGAAACAGGCATCGTCCTCGCACTCTGCGCAGAAGAATGCGGGGCAGATGGCTTAACTTTATTTGCCTAACCAAACAGTCTGGATAAAAGGGCTGGTCAGCGTTGCTCTGATCGCCATCATCAGCCTCTCCTGGAGTGGCCAACTCGATCATGCTGCGCGCAGTGCAACTCTGGATAATTTCCAGCGTGCGCTGGCCGTGGCGGCTATCGCTCGAGGGTTTAACGGTGTCATATCTGTTGCGCAAGGTACGGAAGTGGCGATTGCGCCTGTAGGCGTGGGTGTCACATTAACCCTGGGTGAGATTCTCGACCCGCTGAATGATCTGGTTGAACGTTTCTCCGCCCTGGCGTTAATTGCCAGTGTTGCCTTGGGGCTACAGCTTACGTTGAGTGAAATATTTGCCTCGCCCTGGTTGTCCGGGGCCTTAAGCGTGGCAGCGCTGGCTTATCTCGTCCTGCTTTGGCGCGCACCCCATCATCTGCAACAGACGCGCGCACTGTGGCTGGGCAAATTTCTGGGGCTGATTATATTTCTGCGTTTCATGCTCGCCGTTATGCTGCTGGCGACTCACCTGCTGGATACCTATTTCCTCGACGCCAGACAAAACGAGGCGATGGACAATTTGAGCTACACCAAAACTCATATCCAGAACCTGCAGGAGAAGCATGTTGAAGCGACACCTGCCGACATGGAGGCAGACCTGTTCGATCGCACCGCTGCCGGCATCCGGGAGTTCCTCGACAGTTCAAGCCAAACCCTGGATCTAAAGGCTCAACTCAACGAGATGGAGCAACAGGTTGAAAACAGCATCGAAGAAATGATTAACCTGATTGTTATCTTTCTGCTGCAGACGCTTCTGCTGCCTGTTGCCACCCTGTGGCTCTGCTGGCAACTGTTACGCCGCTTCTGGCGCACATTAGACACCTGAAAACACCTTCAGCAGCAATGCAGTGCGCGTTGGGTGATTCAATATTTTAGTTAACTTACGCGGGGTGACACCGTACACTTCCGCGCCAAATTTAGCGGGAACGCACTTTCCCATTAGCGCATCTATGGCCACTATTTTTATCGACGGACAAGCGGGCACTACCGGACTGGAAATCACCAGCCGTCTGGAAGTGCGCGAAGACCTCAAACTGCTGAAAATAAGCGATGCCGAGCGTAAAGATCAGGACGCACGGGCTCACTATCTGCAAAGTGCAGACGTCGCCATATTGTGTTTACCAGACGATGCTGCACGCGAAGCAGTAGCGCTGGCTGCGGGCAAAAGCCGAATTCTGGATGCTTCAACCGCATATCGTACAGATGCCAACTGGGCTTATGGCTTACCTGAGCTCGATCCACAGCAGAGATCGAGTATTCACAACGCGCAATACGTCAGTAATCCAGGTTGTTATCCACAGGGTTTTATATTGCTGACCCGACCACTCATAGAAGCAGGCTTACTGGATGCCGCCACCACTCTGCGCTGTCATGCAGTATCAGGGTATTCGGGTGGCGGGCGACAGATGGTGGAAAAATTTCGCGCTTTTGACGCCGCCCAACAGGACCAGTACAACAGTCAGGCTTACGGGTTAACGCTGCAGCATAAACATGTACCTGAGATGCACCACTACAGCACAACAGGCACTGCGCCTTTATTCACCCCTATGGTCGCAAACTATTACAAGGGTATGTTGGTACAGATTCCGCTGTTTCGTCAGGAAGTCAGTAACGCCAGCAAATCCGAACTTCACGGTATACTTACTGACAGGTATGCAGGAGAGCCTTTCATCAGCGTTCTACCGCTCGATGACAGTATGCTGGAAGAAGGATTTCTGAATCCAACCGCCTGTAATGGCACGAACAACATGCAGCTGATGCTGTTTGGTAACGAAGAACAGTATCTGCTGGTTGCCCGATATGACAATCTGGGCAAAGGCGCATCTGGCGCTGCCGTACAGAATTTGAATCTGATGTTAGGTTTCGAGGAAACAAACGGATTATGAGTCAAACAACACCATTATCTGATTTCACGCAGAAACAACTGAATGAGTTGAAAACCGATCTCGATCGGGAATATGAACTGATCAAAGGTAACCCGGTGGCGCTGAACCTGAGCCGCGGCAAACCTGCTGTCGACCAGGTTGCACTGTCTGACAAAATGGAAGACGCCATTGCCGGTGATTATTTCGACAGCACCGGGACTGACGTGCGTAACTACGGCGAAATCCGTGGCATAGCAGATGCCCGGTCTCTCGGTGAGGAGCTGATGGGCGTGCCTGCTGCGAACATTATTGCAGGCGGCAACTCAAGCTTGTTCCTGATGCACCTTGTGGCCGCAACAGCACTAACACATGGTTTATGGGGTGACGAAAGACGCTGGTCCAATACCAAACCTGTCAAAATTCTGGCCCCGGTACCGGGGTACGACCGCCATTTTGCGCTCACGCAGTCCCTCGGTATCGAAATGATACCTGTCCCCATGGGCCCTGAGGGTCCGGATATGGACCAGGCTCAAGCACTGGCAAGCGCTGACCCGGCAATCAAGGGTATCTGGTGTGTACCGAAGTATTCGAACCCGACAGGTTGTGTTTACAGCGACCTGGTGGTTGACAAGATGGCTGCGTTGCCGGACGTCGCAGCAGCCGACGATTTTGTTGTACTGTGGGACAACGCGTATTCTGCCCACGACTTCAACTTCCCCGGCCAGGCTTTAAAGTCTATTTTCGATGCTGCTCAGGCTGCTGGCACTGCTGACCATGTTGTGCAGTTTGCCAGCACTTCCAAAATCACCTTCGCAGGTGGTGGCGTCGCCTTCGTCGCCGCAAGTGAGCGCGTGCTGAAAGCCCTGGAAGAACGGCTGAGCTTCATGATGATCGGCCCAGACAAAGTCAATCAGCTGCGTCATGCGCGCTTTCTCAGCGGTCGCCTGGAACAACATATGCAGGCCCACGCAGCACTTTTAAAACCAAAATTTGATATCGTTGAAGACACCCTGAGCAAAGAGCTCGGCCATCTCGACGTAGCACAGTGGACCCAACCCGGTGGAGGATACTTTGTATCCCTGGACGTCAAACCAGGGCTTGCACAAGCCATTGTCAGCATGGCCAAAGAAGTTGGGCTGACGCTTACTCCCGCCGGTGCAACCTACCCATACGGGCAGGATCCAGATGATAAAAACATACGTATTGCCCCCTCTTTCGCCTCGCTCGAAGAATTGCGGACTGCCATGCAAATCCTCACGTTGTGTGTGAAACTGGCAAGTGTGCGTGAACAAATGAAAACATTACCCTGAAGGTCATATGTCCGATTGGAAGCTAGAAGATTTTGCAGTACCTGAAGTTGCGGACAAAGATCGCTTCCACGACTTTGCCTTGCCTTTACCACTGATGCAGGCGATTGCCGACCTGGGCTACGAATACTGCACTCCGATACAAAGTAAAACGTTGCCATTTGCGCTGTCTGACTACGATGTCACAGGGCAGGCACAAACCGGTACAGGTAAAACTGCAGCTTTTCTGATTGGCGTGCTGACGCGCTTCTGGGAAAACCCGCTAAAAGAAGTGCCTCCATTGGGCTGTCCCAGAGCACTTATCCTGGCACCTACCAGAGAATTAGCGTTGCAGATTGAAGGCGACGCCAAAGGTCTGACCAAATACATGGATGAACGTACCGTCTGTGTTGTCGGCGGTATGGACTTCCAGAAACAGCTCGACAAGCTCGACAAGAAACCCGTCGACCTGCTGGTGGCAACACCGGGACGTCTGATTGACTTTCTGGACCGCAACAAAATTTCCCTGAAACATGTTGAGGTGCTGGTTATCGACGAAGCTGATCGTATGTTGGACATGGGCTTCATCCCGGATGTACGCCGTATCGTTTTCCAGACACCGCACAAACGAACACGGCAAACCTTGTTTTTCTCAGCAACCTTTAACGATGATGTCATGCGCCTTGCCGAGTCCTGGACCATCGATGCTGAACACATTGTTATTGAGCCTGAGAGCGTCGCGACCGACACCGTGGATCAGAAATTCTGGATGATCGGGCGTGATGAGAAAGACAGCTCACTTCTGAATCTACTGCGTAACACAGATACTGAACGGGCCATTATTTTTGCCAATCGGCGCGATCAGACCCACAGAGTCGTTAAATATCTGCAGAACAACAACATCGATTGCGAAGCGCTGGCCGGAGATGTGCCACAGCGCAAACGATTGTCGACGTTAAATCGTTTCAAAGAAGGCAGTCTGAAATTTCTGGTCGCAACAGATGTCGCTGGACGTGGCATTCACGTTGATGGCGTAACCCACGTGATCAACTATGAACTGCCCGAAGATCCAGAGGATTACGTTCACCGCATCGGTCGCACCGGGCGGGCCGGGTCAACCGGCACATCCATCAGCTTTGTTTCCGAAGACGATGCCTTCAATCTGCCACCCATTGAGCAGTACCTGGGCATGAAGGTAGACTGCACTATTCCTGAGCTGCCCGCGTAAGCGCAGGTACATCTCTGCCTGCAGGACCGCAGGCTGTTTGACCCGGTCAATGAACGGTTAAAGTACCGGTCAAACTCAGTTTTCGTTTTGTATTGGGGAGTACTTCTGGACCGTTTGCTAACAAGCACTGTGTCACTTTGCCTATTACTGGGTAGCGTTTTCTTTTTTAGCACGGGTACGTCTGCGCAGAGCAACACTGAGACGGATTCGGTCGTGACCTGGGAAATGTTGCCCGCTGAGGATGCCGCTACTCTGGCGGATGCGCAACGCAACAGCGGCTGGATCAAAGGATCCGGGGCCGCATCATTTTCTTATCATAGCCAGCCGAAATGGCTTCGCTACTCATTACCACCCACCGAGAACAGTCTCGTTTTCAGTATCGACAATCCGTGGCTCGCAGTCATTGATGTCTATTCACTGGAAGACGGCGAAATTGTCGATCGATATGAAATGGGTAACCGGCGACCAGCCGCTGAGCGGCCCATCATCAGCGCCAACTTTGCCGTTCCAGTTAGCCCAGAGGTCGATGAGATCTATGTCTACGATCATGCAGAATCTGCCTCCTACTTCCCTGTCAGTTTAAGCACTGTCGCGGAGTTCTCCGCCTACAGCACCAAACTGACCGCTATCCATGGCATGTACTACGGCGGTCTGCTGATCATTATTCTCTACAACCTGGCGATTTTTTTCGGCACCCGCGACAAAGCGTACCTGTACTACACCCTGTACGCCGGATGCCTGTTGGGATTTCTGTCCACTGCTGATGGCACCGGGGCGACGTTCCTGTGGAACCAGACCCCGATTATTCAAGACTATGCGCTTGGTCTGGGGTGGGGATTAGGCTTTATCTGGCTGCTTGAATTTGCCAGCCGGTTTCTCAACACCGACCACATCAAACACTGTCTGTTGATTCGCCGAGGCATTCAGGCAATGACCGCTTTGACGATGCTCATGGTAATCATCTGGCCAGGCAACACGACGTATGTGCTGCAAACCTTCATGAGTTTCTTTGTCTTGTCTGCATTGCTGTTCGTTGGGGTCAATACCTCTGTCAAAGGTATTCGCAACGGCCGCCTGTTCCTTGCCGCCAATGGTATGTTTACCGTTGGCGCTTTCTCACACATGAGCATGCTGATGGGCTGGCTGACCCCCAACCCGATTTTGCAGCATGGCATTCACATTGGTTCACTGGCTGAGCTGATTCTGCTGGCCGCCGGACTGGTGCGGCACCTGCGTGCGAAAGAGCAGGCTCGCTTTGCCGCCTTCAGCCAATCTCAGGAACTGGTCAGGCGTAACCACGAGCTGCGTACTGCATCAGCTCTCGCTGAAGAACACCGACAGCTGCAGAAATCTCTGCAGCAGGCACAAAAGCTTAAAACCATTGGTCAGCTGGCAGGTGGCTTTGCCCACGATTTCAACAACATCCTTGCCAGTATCCTTGGCTTTGCTGAGCTGGCGCGAGACAAGACTGCCGCATCAGAGCGAGCAACGTTATTGCGATACATAGGTGAGATACAACAATCCGGCGAACGCGGTGCAAACCTGGTTAAACAGCTGCTGACATACAGCCGCAGCACAAGTTCAGCACCGCGGGAACTGGATTTGAGGGACACTGTGGACCAGGCAAGCGAGCTGTTAAGAGGCAGTCTGCCGGCAACCGTTACAATAAAAACACACGTACCTGAGCAGTCTGTACGTCTGTCCATTGATCCTGAACAACTACGGCAGGTGCTGGTAAATTTATCTATCAATGCTGCAGAATCCATGCAGAACCGCGGCCAGATCGACATCTCCCTGGAAGAGGAAGACCTGCAAGACTTACGCTGCACCTCCTGCCTGGCTCGATTTAATGGCGACTATATTGCGATTAAAATAGAAGATACCGGTGCTGGCATCGCAGGCAACGCAGAAAAACTCTTTACGCCTTTTCATACCAGCAAAGAAGTGGGTCAGGGGACCGGGTTGGGATTGTCTGTTGTGCATGGCATCGTGCACGAACATGGTGGACACGTGCATGCCAGCAATCGTGCAGACGGTGGTGCTCGATTCACGATATACCTGCCCCACAGTGCCCCGGCAACGGTCGGAGCAGACAGTAAACATAAACGCATCCTGCTGATTGAGGATGACCCTTCCGTAGCCAGCTATCTGCAATCGCTGTTCGATGTCGAGGACTATCACACAACCTTTGCAACCATGCCAACAGAGGCTTTAGAAACTTTTGTGGCGAATCCAGATGCCTTCGATCTGGTCATAACGGACTACCTGATGCCCCAGGGCACCGGCCTTGAACTGGCCGAAGATATACATGCTCTGCGCCCGGATCTTCCTATTCTGCTGACCACCGGCAATGCCCACAATCTGGACGCAAGCGCCTTGAGCTCAGCCGAAGTGGCTGGAATATTCGAAAAACCACTGAACTCAGAACAATTACTGGCTAAAATTCGCGGTCTCCTGGCAAGCTGATCGAATTATGACAGACCCCATTGCGGTAGCACCTAAGCAGCAGGTTGCCGTTGTACAGCACTGCGCAACCACGGATGTGGAAAAAAATCTGTCGACCCTGGAAACACTTTCCCGCCAGGCTGTCAGTGAAGGTGCTGACGTTGTTACCTGGCCGGAAGCATTTGCCTATCTGGGTCGCCATGAAGGCAAACGGGAGATTCTAGAGGCGCTGCCGGAAGGCGGTCCGATCCTGCAACGCTGCGTGCAGCTGGCGCAGAGCCTGAACTGCGAGTTGCTCCTGGGAGGCTTTCACGAAGCCGCTCCAGACTCGGACAAGTGCTTCAATACCAGCGTCTACCTGGATCGCAACGGCAAAATCAAAGCGATGTACCGCAAAATACATCTGTTTGATGTGAACATGAAAGACGGACCCAGCTTGCAGGAATCTCGCCAGACCGAGGCAGGCGAGAAGGCGGTGAGTGTTGATACCTCATTCGGGCGCCTGGGTTTAACCGTTTGTTATGACGTACGCTTTCCTTTGCTGTACCAGAATCTCGCTGATCAGGGTGTGATGGCGATGTCGGTACCGTCAGCGTTTACCGCCACCACTGGTGCGTTGCACTGGCATACCCTGCTTAAAGCACGAGCGATAGAAACCCAGAGTTATGTCATTGCGCCTGCACAGCACGGCCAACACAGCAAACATCGCGCCTCCTACGGTCATTCACTCATCGTAGACCCCTGGGGCAAAGTGGTCGCCGAATTAGACAGTGGTGATGGCTATGTAATCGCTGAAATTGATTCGGAACAGGTCAACCGCGTGCGCCTGGAGATTCCCAGTCTCGCCAACCGCAGACACTTCACGTAGGCTGCGCGCATGTCTGATTCAGTAAAATTCAGCGGCAGCGGTATAATTGTGCTGGCGGCAATTGTCGTCATCGCTGCCGGCCTGAAAGCCTCTCAGGACTTGATGGTGCCGTTTTTGCTGGCGGCCTTTATTGCCACTATTGCTGCAACGCCCATGTTCTGGCTACAGAAAAAAGGTCTGCCCGCAGCGTTCTCGCTGCCCGTGGTGATGATCTTCATTGTTCTGCTGGTGTTTCTGTTAGGCGCTCTGGTTACCCAATCTGCTTCCGACTTCACCGCCAAGCTGCCGTTCTACCAGGAACGCCTGCAGGCCTTTCAGCAGGACACAAACCGATTGCTGCAGCCGATCATTGACCGCACCGGTATCGAGATCAAACTGGAACTGCTGTATCAGAATTTTTCGCTGAACACTGCGCTGGAAATGGCGGGAACCACACTGGCGCGTCTGGGTGGTGTTCTGAGTAACAGTTTCCTTATTCTGCTGACGGTGATTTTTATCCTGGCTGAAGCTGCCAGCTTCCCCCGCAAACTGTCAGATGTGCTCAATGATCCCGATCGTGACCTGCCTTACTTCGCGCAGTTTGCTGAAAACGTCAATCGTTATATTGGTATAAAAACCAGCGTCAGTGTTGCCACCGGCATGATTGTGACGTTGTTCCTCTGGATGCTGGGCGTCGATTTCCCCATTTTGTGGGGCCTGCTGGCTTTTCTACTCAATTATGTGCCGACCATAGGTTCAATTATTGCTGCCGTACCGCCGCTTATTCTCGCGCTGGTGCAGATCGGATTTGGCGCCGCAGGCGCCGTCGCTGCAGGTTTTCTGGCCATTAACATCATCATGGGCAACGCGGTTGAGCCACGCTTCATGGGACGCGGCCTCGGGTTATCAACTCTGGTGGTGTTCTTATCCTTGGTTGTGTGGGGCTGGGTGCTTGGGCCGGTGGGTATGCTGCTGTCGGTACCCTTGACCATGACCGCAAAAATCGCTCTTGAAGCCAACCCGGACACCCGCTGGATCGCGCATCTATTAGGTCCTGCTGATGCGTTACCGCCGCTGGATGAGACGAAGGCAAATATCATCAGCAGTCCAGCTGATGCTGAGGACGGCGCCAATGGCGCAAGCCAGGACAACAACCGCACATGAGTCGTCATGAACGGCCAAACATTGCGCGAATGCAGGGCTATACCTGGGGAGAACAGCCCGAGGATGTCCAGACGATCAAGCTCAACACCAATGAAAACCCCTACCCGCCTTCACCAGAAGTACAGCGGGCATTGGCAGGCATTGATGTTTCCCGGTTGCGCACCTACCCGCAACCCACCGCAGATTTACTGCGGCAGGCTATTGCGCAAACACACGGCGTTTCCATCGACAATGTAGTTGTAACACACGCGGGTGACGAAGCCCTGCGCCTGGCGATAACCACCTTCGTTGAACCCGGCCAGTCGTTTGGCATGGCTAATCCCAGTTATTCTCTGTATCCGGTTCTCGCAGCCATTCACGACGCTCGAATGGTTAGCGTGGATCTGCAGGCCGACTGGTCCTGGCCCGAGGACTTCGCTGCTCAACTCAATAGCGCCGGCGTGCAATTGGCCTGTGTAGTCAATCCCCACGCGCCCAGCGGCATCCTGTGTGCATTGGAAAAACTGTCTGAGCTGGCCGACGACCTGGACGGTGTGCTGCTAATTGATGAAGCATACGCGGATTTCATCGACCCTGGACTGAACTACAACAGCGCCGAATTACTCTCGAAACATGACAATGTGCTGATCCTGCGTACTTTCAGTAAAGGTTACAGTTTAGCCGGCCTCCGTTTAGGATATTTGTTAGGGGATGCGCAGCTGATCGACCCGATCATCAGTAAAACCCGTGACAGTTACAACATTGATCATATCTCTCAGACGCTTGGCCTTGCTGCCATAAAAGATCAAAGCTATGCGCAACAGACCTGGCATCAGGTGCGCACGGCCAGAGACACGTTGCAACAGAATCTGGCCCAGCTTGGTTTGCCTTCGCCACCCAGCCAGACTAATTTCTTACTGGTCGAAGTACCTCCGACGCTGCCCAAAAATGCAAAAGCCATTTATCTCCTGTTGAAAGAAGCCGGCATTCTGGTGCGCCACTTCAACACGCCGGAGTTAGACTATCGACTGAGAATAACTGTTGGCACCCCAGAGCAGAACCAACGCCTGCTGGAAACGCTGACTCACCTTCTGACCTGAACGCACTTTGTCTTTAGTCTGAAAAAGCGACATGCTTGAACATTGCAGCAAGTAGATACAAGCCATGAGTAAACACCTCCTGCGCGCAACCGACATCCAGGAGCAGCGCGAAAGTCGCACCCAGCATCAGTTCAACGACAATGCCGTCCGACATTCCAGAAATCTCACCGCTGGCACAGACATGCAGCGTATTGGCATACACCTGGTGCGCATTGAGTCGGGCTGTGATTCCACCACCCACCACTACCACGACGCTGACGAGGAGTTTATCTATATCCTCTCAGGCCAGGGCATCGCTAAAATCGGCGATGAAACATACCCTGTTGGACCCGGAGATTTCATGGGGTTTCCCGCCCCCTCGCCGGCACACAGCCTGCACAACCCAAACTCCGAAGACCTGGTTTATCTGATGGGCGGTGAGCGTTGGGCGACAGATATTGTTCACTACCCGGACATCAAACGCACCATGATCAAAACCCACGGCAAACGTCGCTGGGCAGACTGGCAGGACTTCGAGGAACTGCCACCCCGCGCATGAGGTCTAATCCGCATGTTTCCAATTCGCGACGAAAACCCAACCCTGCGAACACCGGTTGCCACCTACGCCATTTTAGGGATGAATGTTTTTGTCTGGGTGTTTGTGCAGGGCCTCGGCGCCAGTGAACCTCTCGGGCAGAGTATCTGCCTGCATGGCCTGATTCCTGCGGACCTGCTGGGTACTGCACCCGCAGGCACCCAGATACCCCTGGGACAGGGCTGGGTCTGCCGTCTTGATGGTGAAGGCAGCTTAAACAGCCTGTTGACCTCCATGTTTATGCACGGCGGGTGGCTGCATATCATCGGCAATATGCTGTTTTTATGGGTGTTCGGCGACAACGTTGAAGATGTTATGGGACCGGGTCGATTTGTGCTGTTCTATCTGCTCTGCGGGCTGGCAGCTGCGGTTGCTCAAATGTCGGCTGATCCAACATCCACCGTACCCATGGTGGGTGCTTCCGGCGCTATTGGGGGTGTCATGGGCGCTTACGCCATTTTGTTTCCACGTGCGCGTGTTCACCTGCTGATCATTTTGTTTATCTATGTGACCACCATTTCAGTACCTGCCATTTTCATGCTCGGCTACTGGTTTCTACTGCAGCTGATATCAGGTGTTAGCTCCTTAAATGCCAGCGGTGGTGGTGTCGCCTTCTGGGCACATATCGGCGGCTTTGTTGCTGGCGTGGGCCTGGTCACCTTGTTCAAGCGCACCGACCTGATCGAAGCACGAAAGCACCTGGCGCGTCGCCCACCGGCAAAACACAACTTGTTCTGAGGCAAAAAATGCGGGGTGCGCCAGTGGCGTTTTTGTCTCTGGTTCCTTACTCTTGCTGGCTCTTTTATCAAAGGTGAGGGGAACCACCCATGACACAATTACCCGCAGTCAGCCTCGCGGCAGTACCCGGACGCCGACATCGCATCATCGAAATTGCCCAGGAAATCGAAAAGCGTGGGTTTCCTGGTATCTACGGGCCCAGCCTGGGCGACAGTCTGTCCTTGTGCACCGCCATCGCGATGGCGACGGATACCATCGATATTGGTACCAGTATCACACCCATCTACACCCGCAATGTTGCAGACTTCGCCAGCACCGCTGGGTTTATCCACGAAATTTCTAATGGTCGGTTCCGTTTTGGCGTGGGTGTGAGCCACGCACCCGCCATGGATCGCTTAGGTATCAAGCAAGGCAAACCACTCGGTGACATGCGCGCGTTTGTAGAAGATATCCATGCCGTGCCAAGGGTCGGCGACATGCCACCTATCATATTGGCTACCCTGCGCAACAAAATGATCGCCCTGGCGGAAGAGATTGCCCAGGGTATGGTGTTCGCCAACGGTGCACGCTCACATATGGCCAGCTCCCTGGGTGTGCTTTCCGACGGTGCCCGGGTTGGTGCAGACTTTTTCATCGGCAACATGGTGCCTACGTGTATAAACGATGACAAAAAAGCGGCAATGGCCGTGAATCGCAAAACCCTGACGAGTTACGCGTTTTTGCCTAACTATCGCAACTACTGGAAAGAAGCGGGTTATGAAGAAGAGATGAACGGTGTAGAAGCCGCTCTGGCCGCAAAAGACCTCGATCGCGTGCCGGAGTGTCTATCTGATCGCTGGTTGGAAGACACGACGTTGTCGGGCAGCGCCAGCGAAGTACGCGAAGGCATTGAAGCGTGGTTCGACGCCGGCATCAAGACACCTATTGTTGTACCTTCTGCGGTAAGTGGTGGACAGCTCCAGGCGTTGGAAGATTTATTTGCACTGTACGATTGAGACGAGCTAGGCAGCAATGACAGAAACCACCACGCGTTATATACGCCTGATCCGACACGCAAAATCAGCAGACCCTGAATCGGGTCAAACTGACTTTGACCGCGCTTTAAACAAGCGCGGTCGCCGTGATGGCGAAACCATGCAAGCCTGGTTCAGCCGGCAGCCACACAAAGCCAGTTGGGTGTGGAGCAGTACCGCCGTCCGGGCAAAGCTCACTGCAGCCTATGTGACCAGCGGTTTCAACGCCACTTTTGTCGAAGACAAACGTCTGTATCTGGCTTCTGCCGAAGCCGTGTTAGACGTGTTGAAATCAACGCCTGAGGACGTTCTCAGCGTTGCCGTGGTGGCACACAACCCTGGCCTCACACACCTGGCAAATGTTTTGGGAAGCGGCCACGTGACCGATAACCTGGTCACGTTTGGCACTGCGCTGTTTTCGACGGAACTGGCCTGGCATGATTTACGCTTAGGCGCCGCCGAATTTGTCGGTCTGGACACCCCAAAAACAATTTGAGCTGAGTGGCTATGCCGGCGGAGATTTACTGGCTTTTGTGCCTTTTGCAGACTCTGCCGCCGCTTTCTGTCTGTCGTGCTCCCTGCGTACCGAGACCTTCCAGATGCCACCCCAGACCTCGTCAATGGCCGTGTGCAGTTCGCGATTAACAGCACCCATAAACCCCAGAGATGCCTCAGCTGGAAAATGATCCTGATATTCCGCCAGTAGATCGACGCCGGTTTCAGTCAGGCGGTA
Organism: Gammaproteobacteria bacterium; assembly: GCA_048571035.1. Classification (GTDB taxonomy): domain Bacteria; phylum Pseudomonadota; class Gammaproteobacteria; order Pseudomonadales; family Azotimanducaceae; genus UBA4421. The sequence goes on along the minus strand of CP121329.1, from coordinate 3,403,063 downwards.
GAGTTTTTTTCGCGGGCGGCCATCAGGCTGCGATTCGTCCCACCTGCCCTCTACATAACCACCCTCTTCAAACGCCATGAGGATGCCATAGACCGTGCCCACCTTCAGCTGCGCCTTGGTCGCTATCTCGAACCCATGTGCCACTTTTGATTCAGCAAGTATCTCAAGCGTATGAAACCGTTGTTTTGTCTTGCGTATCTCCATATGCCCACTCCATGCTGTCCATATTCAGTATATATCGGATAATAACCGATATATACTGAATTAGTAGGGCTTTCATGCAGGTTTTTTTAACCGCGCCAGATAGAATCCATCCCATACCCCATCCGGAATAACCCGAATCGAGCGATCCAGATCTGCATGCAGAGACCTGCCTCGCCACATCGTCAAACCCGGCTGGACATTGTCAATTGCCACATCAACAACCAACAACTGTGCTTCACTGCGCTGCAACAGATGATTCACAACCAGCTCATTCTCTTCGACACTGAAAGCACACGTGCAGTAAACCAGGACGCCACCCGGTTTCAACGCGGCATAGGCAGAACGTAACAGACTCTTCTGCTTACGCTGAGATTCTTTTACTTTACGCGCAGACCAGTGGGAGTAAGTGGCAGGGGTATCCCAGCGCATCCGTGCCTGTGAACTGCACGGTGCATCTAACAGCACGCGATCAAACCGCTCAGGCACCGCCCGGCCAACGCTACGTCCGTCTTTCAGATAAAACTCAACATTGGTCACGCCACAACGTTCTAGATTAGCGCGTAACCGATGGAACCGTCCGGCCACGACTTCAACCGCAGCGATACGGCCGGAGTTGCCCATGGCAGCTGCAATGGCCAGGGTTTTACCCCCCGGCGCCGCGGCCAGATCCAGAATTTCTTCACCCACCTGAGGCTCCAGCACGCGCACAGCCAATAAACTGGAAGGATTCTGCAGATATATCTGTCCACTTGTTGCCTGGGACTCTGCGCTTAATGCAGAGTCAAACGATACCTGCCTGACGCCATCCAGGCCGACAACACGTTCGCCCACGTTTACGGTTGCACCCGGCCGCAAAGGGTTATGCCAATAGGCTCGGGTATGGTCCTTGCTTAGAAGCGCGACGATTTGGGCAGCTTTATCGCTACCGTAGATGTCATTCAGCTGCGCTGCAAAAAGATCACGATCCACCAGGTCATCCGGCAGCGACACACCTTCAGCAAACAAGGTAATCTACTACTTCGACGTGAATAAGGATTCGATATGGAACTGGCCAAACCTGCATTGGATGTGGGTCTCTATACCAATGAAATAGACGCTATGTTGGCGTTCTGGCAGGAACAAGTCCACGTCCCCTACAGTGAATTATTGAAAGTGGGCGGTGGTTTACACCAACATCGTCACGCTATCGGCGACAGCGTACTCAAGGTCAACAATCGTCGTGAACCGGTATCACGGGATGGACCTACTGGTTTGAGCGTACTGGAAATCTACAGTGACGCCGTAGACAGCCGCATAGAGTTACTTGACCCGGACGGCAATGAAGTCTGGATGAGCCCGCAATCCGAAGCGCCAGATCAGAATCTGACGCTGCACATGACAGTAAATGACCTCAGCGTAAGCAACCATTTTTATGCTGAAGTGCTGGGCCTGAAAAGCGATGGCGCCAACACATTCAAGGTCGGTGCTTCGCGCATCAAGCTTCAGCAGGGCAAGGTAAAACCTTTTGAACGTGTTGCTCTGGGCTATCGCTATATGACCATGCAGGTTTTTGATGTTGTCACCACCCATGCTCAGATCCTGGCCAAAGGCGGTCACGAAGGCTCGGCCCCAGTGCGGCTTGGCGAAGTCGCCTATATCTCTTTTGTACAGGACCCTGACGGCAACTGGATCGAAATCAGCCAGCGCAAGTCGATCACCGGCTCGCTGGATTGAAACTATACCCACAGATACCCTGTTTTGAGGGTAAAACAGCTTCTCCCAGAGCCAGTGTTTTATTCGATACACTGCACTAGAATACCGTCCACTAATAAATGATCGGAGATAATTGATGGGTTTCTTATCTATGTTGCTGCTGGCTGCAATCGCTTATCTGTTATGGCGCATCAGCGATCAGGTGCCGGATATCCTGTTCCGCCTCAGCGAAATCCAACGAGACATCGCAGAAATTCGCCGACGCAGCGAAAGCGCAGCCGCGCCCGCTTCTAACGATTCTGACGACACACCCTGATCTTCCATTGACCAGAACACATCGCTAACGTGTCATGAACTGGCGCATATGGTTCGGCCTGGCGATTACCGCGATATGGATACTGCTGGGCGTGGCTTACATCAGTGTGAACATCGGTTGGGCCACTTTCACGCGCCTGCCCGCCGAAGATCTGGGTAATTTCCTTGAAGGGGCTTTTGCCCCACTTGCATTCCTGTGGCTGGTCATTGGTTACTTCCTGCAACAGAAGGAACTCGAACAGAATACAGATGCACTGAGGTCACAGGCCGTGGCCATCTCCCGAAGTGCTGAGCAGGCGGTCATCCAGTCTGAAAACCTTGCCGCCAGCGAAATTCACGCCCGTCAGGAGGCATTCCTGCAAATTGCACAATCTGTACGAGGCCAACTTGGATCCATTTCCGGCCTGCTGTTTATTTCCAGTCAGGGTACCGGCGGCAATGGCGGGGTTTCCCCACAAGAGCAGGCTGAGCTTTTTTCTGCGCAAGGCAGCGGTGTCGATCCAGAAGCTTTTTCTCGACGGTTACTTACCACACACCTCTCGCTGGGGGATGAGAACGAGCAATTCGAATTGTTCTATGGCACCGAAGTGCGCGCGCGCCACACAAACAACTTCATTTTTACCTTCGAACGCCTGGTGCGCCGCGCGGAAGCTGCGGATACTGAAAGCATTATTACCGATGCTGTACGCGCCAGTGGACACGGTTTTTTGTACCGCGTGATGAAGCGGCATCAACTCAACGCGCCTGAGAAATGGTCAGACCACACCAAAACCGGCACTCACATCAATTTCTAACACCTGACAACAAACCTGAGGTCACCACCATGATGGATAAATACTTTCTTTTTGCTGCTTTGCTGGCTGTTGCTGTAAGCGCAAGCGCAGCACCTGCTGACAGATTCGCTGCTGTCGAAATCAAAGCTCAACACGTCGCAGGTTCCATCCATATGTTGGAGGGTGCCGGCGGAAACATCGGAGTTTCTATAGGCGAAGACGGTACGCTGATCGTTGATGATCAATATGCGCCGCTGGCAGAAAAAATAATTGCCGCGCTGGAAGAGTTAGGTGGCGATCGCCCGAAACTCATTCTGAACACCCACTATCACGGCGACCATGCAGGCTCTAACCCGGAGATGGGCACTACCGGTACAATTATTTCGCACGACAATGTTCGAGTGCGCCTACTCGCGGAAGAAGAATTCCCCCGCTCCGGTCTACCGCTGGTGACCTTTGATGATGACCTCAACCTTCATTTCAATGATGAGACTATAGAGGTCATGCACCTGCCGGCAGGACACACGGACGGCGACAGTGTCGTCTGGTTCAAAGAATCTAACGTCATTCATATGGGGGATCACTTTTTTAAAAATCGATTCCCCTACATCGACATTGGCAGCGGCGGCGATGTCGATGGCTTCGTCAGCAATGTCGAAGCGGTGCTGGCCCAGGTACCCGAGGATATCAAGATTATCCCCGGGCACGGCTCGCTATCGAATCGTGCAGATCTGGCATCCACAATCGCAGTGGTCAAGGCAACTGCCGCCGCGATTCGCGACTCACTTGACAAAGGAACGGACAGCGCAGAGATTATCGCTGACCTGAACGAGAACTATCCCACCTGGGGCAGCGGTTTTATTACGGCTGAGCGCTGGGTGCAGATTGTTCAGGCTGACACCTCTCGTTAGATCTGAAATGAATCCTATCGAAAAATTTCACCAGGACAGATCCGCAGCATTTGATGCCAAAGATCCAATGGCAGCTGTATGTACAGTTGCCAACGTCGACGACGATGGTCAGGTTCAGATACGCACTCTGGTTTTGCGCAACGTGGGTGATGATCTCGCTATTTTTATCAATGCCACCAGCCCGAAATGGGCAGCGTTACAAAATACTTTTTCAGTACAAACCTACTGGCCCAGCGTGGCGCTGCAGTATCGTTTACAGGTTTCCAGTATAGAGGTCGAGGCGGACCTGGTTCACCAGAGCTGGCAGATGCGACCAGACATGCCCAAACGCATGGATTGGCTCTATCAACAGCATATGCAACAAAGCAGCGTCATTGCCTCGCGACAGGCGCTGCTTTCCAAGCTCGACGAGGTTACGTTACCCGAACCGTTGATTGCTCCCGAGCATGCATCCGGATTACGTTTAGTACCTTATGAAATCGAGCGTCTCGACCTGAATCAGGACAACGGTGTGCATGACCGTACCCGCTACCAATTGCAAAATGACCAGTGGACCGCTACCACACTGGTCCCTTGAATATCAGGCCTGGGGGAACTCATCCAGCTCTGCAGTGACAATGCCCTGTAGATTCTCAAAACACACCGCTCGAGCGATTTCTACAAAGCCTTGAATAAACGGTGCTTGGGCCTGATCTTTGCGCACCGCAGCATAAAGCGTTGGCCAGATGCCTTCTTCGCCAAGGGAGCGCACAACAAGATAATCTTTCTGCGTATATTCATACAGTGCCCAATTAGGTAAACAAGCCACACCACGGCCGCTGGCAACCAGTTGAGCGATCATCGTGGTGAGTTCTGCGTGGCGCACACGCTTAGGGGAGACGCCAGCAACATCGAGGAAACTGGTAAACAGATCTAGCCTGTCAGTGTCCACAGGGTAAGTAATGACAACTTCGCTGGCGAGATCTGCGGGTTCAATCCACCCTTTCGCGCGCAACGGATGATCTTTACTCATTGCCAGCTGCGCTTCGTAACTGAAGAGGGGAAAGTAGTGCACGCCCAGCTCAGGCACTGGGTCTGCTGTAATGACCAGATCCAGATCACCCCGACCCAGGGCAGGCAGTGGTGCAAAATGAAAGCCACTGGAGATATCCAGTTCTACGTCAGGCCATTGATCACGGTAGACATCTATAGCCGGCAGCAGCCATTCAAAACAACTATGGCACTCAATGGCCATAAAAATACGCCCGGATTCGCCACCCGCCAGCCTCTGCAGATCCCGCTCGGTGCTGTGCACTCGAGGCAATACCTCGTCTGCGAGCTTTAACAGGCGGGCACCGGCACTGGTGAATCTGACTGGCTTGGTTTTGCGCACAAACAGGGTGCAACCAATTCGCGACTCAAGCTCTTTCAACTGGTGAGAGAGCGCGGACTGGGTCAGGAAGACACGCTCTGCCGCTTCAACCAGACTGCCGGTATCGCGCAACGCCGCCAGGGTTTTCAAATGCCGCAACTCTATGTGTGACATGAATCTCACTCATGATTTGAACTAAACATCTTGCATAATATTCATTCAAATATCTGCTGTCACGTCTACGCATAGAGTGTGTGCCAGTGCACGATGAACCCAGTTTTGCTGAATTAAAATACGCCGCATGTTTAACCCTAATACTTCACTAATTGATGCGTTTGTTACGCATTGCCTGACGGAGTTTCAGCAACTTTTCCCGGCAGCAGGTTCTGCGCAGTGTAATGCACTGCAGCAGGCTGCCCGGACTTCTCTGGAAACATTACTGAACTGCGATTGTCCTTATCACGATATTCAGCACACTATTCTGGTCACTGAAGTTGGACAGACCATACTGCAGGGTCGTCAGCTTGCCCGCGGCGACCTGACAGCACATCAATGGATTCAAGGCGTGGTGGCGATGCTATTCCACGACATCGGCTATCTACGCAACCTCTTACCTGAAGATGAACGCGACGATGCCAAAATCAACCCTCAGGGCGAGCGCGTGTCGATTCCAGCAGGCGCAACAGATGCGTTTATGACGCCATATCACGTCAGCCGCGGCAGCCTGTTCGTAAAGGAAAGGTTCGCCAATGATCCATTCCTTGATACGGACCTGATCTGTGAATGTATTGAAATGACCCGCTTCCCGGTACCTAAAGGCAGTGAATACAGCGCAACTGATACCTTACCAGGGTTGGTCAGAGCAGCAGACCTCATCGGCCAGATGGCTGACCCTCAGTACCTGCAGAAACTATCACGGCTGTACGCAGAATTTGTAGAAACCGGAGAAGCTGTGCGTAGGGGTTTTAACAACCCTGGTGAATTACGTGCTGGCTTCCCGGACTTTTTCTACGCCCAGGTACAACCTTACATTGGCGACGGTGTTGCGTACCTGAAACGCACCCAACAAGGCCACCAATGGATAGCCAACCTCTATCACCACCTGCATATTGATGAATCAAACGCCGAGCTTGACCCGAAGATCCGCGCGCCGGAGCTGGTCGTCAGCAATCGTTAAGGCTTGAGCAGACACAAACCCCCAGCATGTCTACTGGTAACCTGAGGTAGGTATCTTTAGAATCCGCGCCTTTAATGAAATTGGGTGTCGGTTGTCCGAAGTTGCTCCCCTCAAAGAATCTGAGACTGCGCAAGCTCGCCCATTGCGCATTGCACTTCTGGGTTATCGCAGCAACCCTTTCAGCGGTGGACAGGGTATCTACATTAAATATGTTGCGCGTGCCCTGCGCGATGCCGGGCATCAGGTCGATGTGATCTCGGGAGCACCCTATCCGGACCTCGACGACAACATCCGACTTATCAAACTACCCGGGCTGAACCTGTTTGAAACAGAGCACCCCGGCCGCGCGCTGCGCTGGCGACACCTGACATCGGCAACCGATACCTTTGAGTGGCTATCAAAAATGTCTGGCGGTTTTCCAGAGCCCTATACGTTTGGACGACGTATAGTTGATTTTTTCAAGACAAACGCCCGTAATTACGACGTTATTCACGACAACCAGAGCCTCAGCTACGGTGTCCTGGAGCTACAGAAAATGGGATTGAAAGTGGTCAGCACAATCCACCATCCCATTACCTATGATCGGGATATCGCGCTTGCTCACGAACCAAATCGGGGCATGCGGCTGCTCATTCGCCGCTGGCATCACTTCCTGTATATGCAAACCAGGGTAGCCAGGCGGCTGAACAACATTGTCACTGTCAGTGAGAGTTCCAAGCGGGATTTGTGCCGCGCTTTTGAGGTTCCGGATGGCCGTGTGGAAGTCATTGTTAACGGTGTTGATGCCGATATTTTCAGACCCTTGCCACATATCCAGCGGGAAACACGTTTATTGATCACAACAGCCAGCGCTGATCAACCGCTGAAAGGCACTCAATATCTTATCCCGGCATTTGCCCAGTTGCGCAAAAAGTATCCGGACCTGCATTTGATATTCATAGGTCAACCAAAACCAGGCGGGACCACGGCAAAACTGATTGAACAGTACAACCTCGCTCCTGCAATCACCTTTCGCCATGGTATCAGTGCCGGAACAATTGTCGAACTCTACGCCCGGGCAACGATAGCCGTGATACCTTCAGAGTATGAAGGTTTCGGTTTACCCGCAGCAGAGGCGATGGCCTGTGCAGTACCGGTGGTCGCGACAAATGGCGGTGCTCTGCCAGAGGTTGTCGGTGATGCTGGCATCACCGTACCAAAAAGCAATCCGGATGCATTAACGGAGGCAATAGGCACCTTGTTAGACGACAAAGAGAAGCGCGAAGAACTGGGCGCGCGCGGCAGAAGCCGTATGTTAGAAGAATTTTGCTGGAGCAAAGTGGCCAGTAGACTCACTGAATATTACAACCGAGTGCTTGACGATGAGTCTTGAAACAATTGATTTTGAACGCCTGAACTTGAAAACAGGTGAAAAAATTCTTGATCTGGGGTGTGGCGAAGGACGTCATGCTATCAGCGCCTACCTGTTAGCACCCGTTGAAGTCTTTGGCGTCGACTTGAATACCGCAGATCTTGCAACCGCACAACGGCGTCTGCAGGAGTTTGAACAGGCACCCAAGAGCACCAGTCACCACTGCACATTCATTCAAGCCAGTGGTCTTAAATTGCCATTTGCGGACAACAGTTTCGACAAAGTTATCTGCGCTGAAGTGCTGGAACATATCCCCAACTACCAGGCCATGTTGCTGGAAATCAGAAGGGTACTTAAACCCGGCGGAATATTTGCAACCAGCGTGCCCAGATTTTTTCCCGAATGGGTCTGCTGGAAACTGAGTGATGCATACCACGAGGTAGAAGGAGGTCACGTCCGCATCTTTGCCAGCGGCGAGTTACGTCGCGCAATTGAGTCTTTGCGCATGCGACGATTTGCGCGGCATTGGGCGCACAGCCTGCATGTGCCTTACTGGTGGTTGCGCTGTCTATTCTGGGAACAGGGCGAAGAAGCACCAGCGGTGCGCATCTACCATCGCTTCCTGGTCTGGGATCTGATGCAGAAACCGGCGCTAACCACCTGGCTTGACCGCCTGCTCAACCCAGTTATGGGTAAAAGTATTGTCATGTATTTTGTGAACGAGCTCTAGATGGACCAGGCCAGCCTGCAGAGAACTGCTCAATACATAGCTGAACTACAGCTGCCTTCCGGTGCTCTGCCATGGTTCAACGGCGGCATCATTGACCCCTGGGATCATGTGGAGGCAATTATGGGGTTAACCATCGGCGGTCACTATGCAGCTGCGCGGCACGGTTTCGATTGGCTGGCGGATACGCAGAAAAGCGACGGCAGTTGGTTAGCCGCCTACGAAGATGAAAAAGCAGCTGACGACACCCGCGCGGAAACCAATTTTGTGGCCTACCCTGCTACCGGACTGTGGCATTACTGGGCCGTAACCGGTGACTTGAACGCAGTGAAAGAATATTGGCCCATGATAGAACGGGCGATGCAATTTGTTGTTGATCTGCAAACCCCGAGGGTGAAATCTACTGGGCAGTAGACCCTGTCAAGGGTATCTCACGTGACGCTTTGATCACTGGGTGCAGCTCTATCTATAAATCGCTGCAGTGCACTGCTGCTATGGCAACACTAGTACAGGAAGACCCTGGCCCTTGGCTGACTGCACGGGAGCGGCTGGGACATGCAATCCGCACCAAACCGCACCTGTTCGATCGTACCTGGCCTTCGAAGCAGCGCTACTCCATGGACTGGTTCTACCCGGTATTGACTGGCGTTATCCAGGGTGACGCAGCCACTGCGCGCTTGGGACAGCGTTGGGATACGTTTGTGGAACCACAGTTAGGCTGTCGATGTGTCGAAGAAGAGCCCTGGGTAACCGTTGCGGAAACCTGTGAGCTGATCATGGCTTGTCTCAGCGCAAACAATCATAAAGCCGCAACAGAGTTATATAATAACATTCAACGGTTCCAGATTGAGGACGGCAGCTGGTGGACCGGATACGTTTTCACTGATGACGTCCACTGGCCGGACGAGCGTCCAAGTTGGACTGCTGCAGCTGTACTCCTGGCTGCAGATGCTTTGTTCAGAATCACACCCGCGCACAATATTTTCAAAGACCACACTGCTTAGACAAGTACGCAAGACAGTCGCTTACCTCAACCCAGGCAGGGTCAGATTCGCCTTAACACGCCGAGGGTTTTAGTACCTGGCAGCGCTTCAAACAAACCAGAAGCTAGCGCCAGATTGTAGATGGTGTAAGGCGCCTGCCCCCCTAGAGCTGGGTCAGGAAAGATATCGTGAATGGCCAGTATCCCGCCGCTGACAATGTGGGTAGACCAGGTGCGGTAGTCTATGAGGGCCGATTCCAGCGAATGACCGCCGTCAATAAAAACCATGGCTAAAGGTATCTGCCAGAATCGTCCAACCAGAGCGCTACTACCGACAAGGGGTACAACACAATCCTCAAGTTGACTGTTCGATAAGGTCCGTCGCAACGCGGGCAGGGTGTCCATACGGTCCAGAACTTCATCATAGAGTTCCGGATCGTGATACTCCTCGCCAGGTTGATGTTCTTCAGACCCACGATGGTGGTCCAGTGCAAACAGCAATCCCGATGCGGACTGGCAGGCACAACCCAGGTATACAGTCGACTTTCCACAATAGCTGCCGACTTCTAAACAGGGCCCTAAAGGGGAAACTTCGCACGCCAGATCATACAGTCGAGCGCCTTCATCAGGATCAAGAAACCCTTTTACCAGGTCTGGGTTAAATGAAAGTTGCATATCTTCTCCAATGTCAGTGAGCTGCTGAAGTGCTCTTGTTCATAAAAAGAGCAAAAAATGTGACTTGCGCCTTGGCAAAGTGTCTAACACGGCCTATCATCCGCGGCCGTTGACTATCCTTTAAAGGTTCGTCAACACAGTTTATCTCAGATGGATATCAGCAGTGAACGCATACAGCAGAACGCAAGACATTATTCCAGCCGCATCGACTTGTTCGACTGCGGAGAAGGTTGTGCTGCGCGTGCTGGCGCTCAAAGTGGCCATCAAACCGAGGTAGACCTAACGCGAAGGTCGCTCGAACAGGACCTTCCGACATCCAACCGGGAAAGTTCTGTAAAGCCAGACCTTTAAACGGTAATTTTCGAGGATCGAAAAATGGATGATTCTAAAACTCAGCAGACAGAAAACGTTTTCACTGACAACCACGCAACTACCAACGATGGTGGCACTCAAAGTGGTTTGACGATACCGCCTCCAGAGCGCGGCTCAGATAATGACGAAAACCATAACGAAGACGGTTTTCACACGTTTGTCCTGGGCTACAACTAGCCGTGTCTGACTCAGTCTAGATTGGGTGACTGCCTGGCAGGCCTTTACCCACCCAGACCAAAAAAAATCAGTACAAAGGCAACGGGTAGCGCCCCGGACATGTAGGCAATCAGATTCAATAATTGATTCTGATCATCGTCAGCGCTTAACTTTAATCGGCTGCCCAGCACAAACCAGAGCGCGCCGCCGATAAACAGGGAAGTAATCAAGGTAAGTATCAGAACAGCCACAACAGCACCTGCGTGTTAAATCTCAAAGCTCTACTAAACTGCATACAGACACTTCTACATGGAGACGGCATGCAGAGTACCACGACCAAACCAAACAGCCATCGACAATTGTTGATGTACTGCCGGGTCACCAATTCTCACGGTGAAGCCACTGCTCGCTTTGTTGAGATGGCGACATATTCACTGTGGCAATATTTCATGCAAAACAGGCATGGCTTCTCAGTGACCGAAGTTTTCCCCTGTATCTGGCTGCCAAAAAGACAAACCGAACAACATGAGCGTTTATTCGAACACGCTGGTTTCAAACAGAGTGTCAGTAAACTAACGCTGGAGTCGTTTGACGAAAACCTGGGCATCAATCAGAGTCAGACCCGCTTTGTTGTGACTGAAGATCTGGCTGCTGTCAGCGCGCGTCTGGAGCACCACTGGCTGAAAAGCCGGGATGCGCTAGTGACAACCAGCGAAGCGGGCAGTGCCATATCGACAACACCCGCAAGCTATGGGGTTACATCGAATTCAGTTGCAACATCCCACGCGGCTTAACTTCGCTCAGATCGGAAATCTGCTCGTAATGTGATGCGATATCATCAGCATCAGCCTCTTCACCGAGGTTTACACCCTGGTTTTCCACAATGACAGCCATTGAAAACTGTCCACCCTGAGCTTGAATAATCACGCCGTTTGGCGCGTTTTCGCTGACCAGAAAAATAGCCGCCGGGGTGACCAGTTCAGGACCCAGTTTTTCCTGCGCCGCTTCAGGTATCAGGTCTTCGGTCATCCTTGTCGCTGCCACTGGTGCGATGGTGTTGGTATGAATGTTGTTTTTCGCACCTTCAATCTTCAGCGAATTCATCATGCCAACCTGGGCAAGCTTTGCTGCGCCATAATTAACCTGGCCAAAATTACCATAAAGACCTGTGGGGGAGGTTGTCATCAGAATCCGGCCATAATTCTGTGCGCGCATAATCGGCCACACATAGTGGGTGCAGTTTGCAGCGCCGGTCAGATGAACATCCATGACCATGTCGAAGTCATCCATGCCCATTTTGGCGAAGGATTTATCGCGCAGAATACCCGCATTGTTAATCAGAATATCAACGCGGCCCCAGGCATTCATCGCGTCATCAACCATACTTTTAGCGCCGGCCCGATCAGACACTGATCCACCATTAGCTATCGCCTCACCACCCGCTGCCACAATCTCGGCAACCACGCTTTCAGCTGCTGCTGAAGAACCACCGGTCCCGTCCATTGCACCACCGAGATCATTGACCACCACCTTAGCACCGCGCCGAGCGAGCTCAAGCGCATGACAGCGACCGAGACCACCACCGGCACCCGTGACGATAGCCACCTGATTTTCAAAAGATATTGTCATTGTTATTACTCCAGTTGAGTTAGCAGAAAAAAGATTTCAAGGTCGAATGCCAAATTGTACCGGCCCCAGCAGGGTGTCGAGCTGCGGTTGGATCCAATCAATCCAATCACACAACATCGGGCGGGTTTCACGCGGGTCTATCAGTTCATGTACCGCAAACGATTCAGCACGAGGGAAAGGTGATCGATTCTGGCGCAGCTGATCTTCATATTCGCGACGCTTTGCTTCCGGATCATCAGCAGCTTCAATCTCGCGCCGGTAAGCCACGGCTACGCCGCCTTCCAGAGGCAGTGCACCAGATTCAACAGACGGCCAGGCGAGAACGTAATTGCCCGGCGCATAGTGTGCAGCGGTCGCGACGCCAAACCCTTTGTGCACCTGCACAACCGCCCAGGGCACTGTCGCCTGGGCTGCGGCAGCTACCGCAGCCATACCATAACGGATCGTGCCACTGCGTTCCGATTCAGGACCTATCATAAAGCCTGGCTGATCAACAAAGTTCACCACGGGAACATGGAAGGTGTCACACATCTCGACAAATCGCCGATACTTCTGTGCCGCTTCAGCGGTCATCGCACCCGCATAAAAGTTGCAGTCGTTGGCGAGTATACCTACGGGCTGACCGTCGAGACGGGCAAGACCACAAATCTGGCTGGGACCAAAATCAGCGCCGGTTTCAAAAAAACTGTCCTGGTCAACTACCATATTCACTATGGCGCGCATATCAAATGGCGCATTGGATTCTCGCGGCACCGAGTTAAGCAGTTCTTCTTCCATTCGATCTGTTGGATCTGAACAAGCCTGACGCGGAGTGCGCTCCCAAACGCTGCTGGGCAGATAACTGAGGAACTGTCGCAGCTGAGAGATGGCATCGTGCTCGTCTTCAGCAAGGTTATCGATCACCCCGCTGCGCGAATGCACTTGCGCGCCTCCGAGTTCGTCTTTGGTCATTTTGACGCCCAGAGCTCGCTCAACCAACGCAGGGCCACCAATCAGCACCTGGGCGGTATGTTTTGTCATCACTGAGAAGTGTGACGCGACCAGACGACCGGCAGGAAAACCGGCAACTGCGCCCATGGCACCAGACACCACCGGCACCTGGGACATCGCATCGGCGATAATTTTAAAGCGCGGTTCGGTGAAAACAGGATCCCCGACGGTCCCGCCTTTTTTTGCCGAACCTTTCACGCTGCCGCCACCACCTTCCAACAACCGAACCAGTGGTACTTTGAATTGCACTGCCAGATGTTCTGCATAAACGCTCTTGCGCAATCCGGCCGCGTTAGGTGAACCACCTTTCAGGGTAAAATCTTCACCGCCCACAACCACGCGACGTTGCGCAATTTTCCCGAAACCAACCACATAGTTGGCTGGTACATATTCCTCTATATCGCCATTGTCATCATAAACCGGACTGGCAGTGGCCTGTCCATGCTCGCGAAAACTGCGTTCATCGAGCAGCACCTCGATCCGCTCACGGATGGTTAAACGACCTTTGCTATGCTGTTTGGCAATTCCCGCCTTGCCGCCCTGCTGCTTCGCCAGATACCTACGGCGTTGCAGCTCTTTGATTTCAGCTTCCCAGCTCATATTCAGGTGGGGTCAGCAAAAACCGGGGCACGGTTTTCAAAGTTGGCAGTGACTGCCTCCACCTGATTAGGTGAGCCGATCAAAATCGTCTGCAACGCGGATTCAAGTTCCAGACCGATACGCTCGTCCGCATGCCAGGCTATTTCCAGCAGCTGCTTTCCAGCGCGGATTGCATCGGGGGATTTACCCGCAATCTCCTTTGCCAGCTGCAGAGCGTGCTCCAGAGGATTTTCTGACACATGTGTCACCAGCCCTAACTCTTTGGCTTCGTGCCCATTCAGGACCTTACCGGTGAACGTCAATTCCTTAGCCACGTCTAAAGGCACCAGATCGCGCAACGTCTGCGTCAAACTCATGTCCGGGATCAGGCCCCACTTAATTTCCATGATCGACATTTTCATGTCCGGCGCAGCAATGCGGATATCCGCACCTAGCGCAATCTGACAACCGCCGCCATAAGCCACACCGTGAATCGCGCTGATCACGGGGACCGGCAGGCGTTTCCAGACATAGGCAGGCTGCTGAGCGTGATTTTCAGGACGTTCACCTCGTTGCAGAAGTGCAGCCGTGGAGTTGCTGCCCGAAGCGCCGGCATCACCACCAGATTCCTCCGCCATGCGCGCAAAGCTACCCATATCCAAACCCGCACAGAACCCACGTCCGTTGCCTGAAAGCACAACCGCCCGCACGTCGGTTGCTGCAGCGAGTTGCTCTCCTGCGGCAATAATTGCAGCAAACATTTCCGGGCTGAGGGCATTGTACTTATCAACCCTGTTCAGCCTGACATCCGCCACGCCGTCCTGTACATCTATGGTGACCAGCTCTTCACTCATGACTGCTCCTCTCCTCGTCTTCGTGGAATTTTTCGAGCGCAAATTCTAGCACACTGGAAGCTTGGAGGCGCCGCCTTGCCGCGCTGCCGGCATTTGTAAAACCGATGCAAAAGCACCCGTAAAAAGGTCAGATGCTATCCCGTAATCTGGCTAACTCAGCTAGGGTAAACCCTGAACAATTAAACCTTGGCCGCCTAAACCATGAACGTAGTCAACCTTATCGAACAACACCCACTCCTGCATGCAGATATCAGAGCCTACGGACTGCCACCAGCAAAAATCACCGGAATCGCGCGCGATATATCCGCGCAGCTGGGCAGCGCAGACGGCAACCTGTGCCACATTCTCAACAGTTTATCGACAAAAGACTTCATCAAGCAGATCAACGCGGGTGTAGTGGCGACAGACAACGGCATTTCAGCACCGCTGGCGCAATCGATTGTCCTGACGCTTGCGCCCTGGATAGGACAATTTCAAGTCTCCCGGATCGAGGCAAGCTGAGGTAGTCTAACGTCATGCATTTATGGCTCCTCGAAGACGACCCCGCCCAGGCTCAATTACTTATGGGGTGGTTGCAAACGACCGAACATACCGTCCAACACTTTGATCGTGGGCAGGCACTGATTGAAGCGCTGGATACATCCAAACCTGATTTTGATCTCGTTGTGCTCGACTGGGAACTGCCAGACGCTACCGGCATCGAGGTTTTACACCACATTCGAAATCAGATTCAGTGGCATGTGCCTGTTCTTTTTGTCACCCAGCGGGAAGCGGAAAGTGACATTATCAATGCCCTGGCTAGCGGTGCCGACGACTATATGATCAAACAGATCAACCAGGGTGAGTTTCTTGCGCGCATCAATGCGCTGGGCCGTCGCCTTGCCAATCAGGAGCTCGATTTTGAAATTGGTGCTTATCATTTCAAACCGCAAAGCCAATCTGTCTCACTTAACGGCAAACCCTGCGATCTAACCAGCAAAGACTTCGAACTTGCCTGGTATTTGTTCAGACATATCGGCCGCCTGCTCTCACGAGACCAGCTTCTGCGTGATGTCTGGGGTGTCACAGGATTGAATACGCGTACTGTGGACGTTCACGTCAGCCGCATCCGCAAACGCATGAAGATCAACCCGGACCAGGGTTTCCGCATTAAAACCATCTACCAGCACGGCTATCGTCTGGAACAGATATGAGACCTTTCACCAGTTCCATACGCTGTATTTTTCTCGCCTTGACCCTGCTTGCAGCGCCCACCAGTTGGGGTGACGACTGGCTCTACACCGTGCGCCCAGGGGACGAGCTGTGGAGTATTGCGGAAAATTACTGTGGCAGCGGTCGCCTCGCGCAGACCATCGCTGATCACAACGGCTTTACCAATTCGGCGCAGCTGCAGGCAGGTCAACGTATCGCCATTCCAACGTCGCTACTGGCCTTTTCTCCCAGCCACGCTACCGTGGCTCAAGTCACCGGAAATATTCTGTTGCTGCACCGCGACGGCAACCAGTCTCCCGCTCAAGCGGGAGATGCAGTGAACATGGGCGACCATATCATCAGTGCCGACGGTGCAGCACTGGTTGTTTTTGCAGACGGTTCCCAAATCAGCATCGCGCCGAACAGCAGGGTTTTGTTTAATAAGCTTACTGCCTTCGGTCCCGCAGGCATGGTGGATACCCATCTACGCTTTACCTACGGTCAGGGTGAAGCAACCGTCAAACCGCAGAATCGCGGCGATCGTTTTCGCATCCAGACACCGGAAGGTATTGCCGCGGTACGCGGAACAAAGTTTCGGGTTGGCCGCGCCAATCAGAACCAGCGGCCAGCTGTGTCCACTACGGAAACCCTTGAGGGATTGGTGGCCTATTCCAGCCAGGGGCAAAACACAGATGTACCCGCGGGTTTTGGTGTAGCTTCCAGCGTGAGTGGGGTTGTTAAAGAAGCTTTGTTGGAGGCCCCTGTTTTTAATGAATTCCCAGAGCAGCTAACCGCCGAAACCACAGTTTCCTGGCAAACGCTAAACGGAGCAGAAGCATATGTGATCGAATGGGCTCAGCAGGACCAACCGGAGATAATTTTCAGTTCAACATCCTCCACAGCGACGAAAACCCAACCGCCGCATACTCCTGGGGCATATCTGCTCACCATACGCGGCGTATCCAGCAGCAGAATTCAAGGCAACAACGCCACTCAGGCGATAAACGTACTGGATCCGGCCCCTACAGATCTTAACGAAATCATCAGTATCAATGGCCGGGTGACGTTGCAATGGCGCCACCCTCAGGCTGCTGAACGATACTCTATCGTGGCAGCTGCCAATCACTGGCAGACTGATAAGAACTGGCTTAGTTCACAAACATCGTATACCGCTGAGTTGCCCGCCGGCATCTATCAGTGGCACGTACAACCAGACACTGGCGCTGCATCTGCAACCCGCTCATTTACCGTCCTGCCCGCACCACCAGAAATCGTTTCGGTGAGCCTCGACAAACTGTTCGTCTCTGTAGCGATCGAACCCGCGATGGAAGGTGTCCGGTACCGCATCGATTTACTCGATTCTGCTGGCAAAGTTGTGCAGCAAAAACTCAGTCGAAGTGACACCGAATTCGAACTACCCAGTTATGGTCGCTACCAGCTGCAAGTTGCTTCCGAACAAAACTCCCTGCACAGTGAACCTGTTACAACTCAGATTGAGGCGCAGCAGAAACCCTGGTGGCTCCTACTATTCTTTCCTCTGCTGGCGATCTAAAAACCGCAGCCCGACGCCCGGATCCACAATTCAGATTCAGAGTCGAATCTCTGTTGCTGTTGGTATTAGTAGGGTTTTTCGTAGCTGCAGGGCACCACTTTCAATGGCTTTCAGGCTTTGATCGCCTGCTCTACGACGCAGGCATTCAACGCATGCCCATTGAGCCAGACAAGAATATTGTCATCGTTGGCATTGATGACAAAAGCCTGCATGCCTATGGGCCGTGGCCATGGCCTCGCTCCGTACAGGCAGAGCTCCTACTGGCCATCAACGCGCATCAGCCTGCAAAGGTCGCGATTGATATTATTTATGCAGGCACAACTCCCGATGATCAAGCTCTGGTTGCAGCCGCCAGCCAGATCGAACAGCTCACCTTACCCGTGATGATCGAATCCCTCGGTGCCAGACAACAACACATTGAAGTCCTGCCTTTCGGGGACTTATTATCCCAAGCTGACCAACTGGGTCACGTTCACGTCGAGCTGGATGATGATGCCATTGCGCGCGGGACCTACCTTTATCAGGGTGTGGGCACGCCGCATTGGCCACACCTGGCGCTGGCGCTGGCTGGCGTTGACACCTACACGCCCACGGAGGATTGCAACACCACCCAACCCAGCGGCCTGTTTCTGACGAAATGCAACTATGCAGGCATTAAGTTTGCTGGTGAATCTGGCGCTTTTTCTGAGGTGTCAGCATTGGAAGTATTACAGCCCGCCAACGACGCCCTCCTCACTCAAGCGCTGACGGGCAAGATGGTGTTGGTGGGCTTGACTGCCAGCGGTGCCGGGGATTGGGTGACCAGCCCCGTCAGTGGCGAGGGCGGGCCGTTACCAGGTGTTGAGTTTAACGCAAACCTGCTGAACGCAATCATTCACAACAAACTTGTGACCCCCTTGCCAGGTTCCTGGGCTATTCTCATGGGACTTGTGCTGGTAAGCGCATGCAGCTTCATGCTGCCTCGTCTGAAACCAAAACAGGTTTTACTCGCTACCGTGACATTTGCCCTGATACCGATTGTTATCAGTGCTGCCCTGCTGTCCCAGGGACTTTTCCTCGCATGCGCAGCAACAACAGTTGCCGTCCTGCTACTGTATCCTCTGTGGAGCTGGCGCAGACATGAAATAGCCTGGCAGTTCATCAGTCGTGAACTCACCCGTATTGATGACCAGGAACAGCTTTGGCGGGAACGTTCGGGAAATGCCAATTCAACGCTGGATCAAAACGGTGTGATCTCGGCGCTGAATCAACTTTTTGGTCAAACAATTAATGTCGTCCAGCAGGATAACGGCACCACACTACTGCAAACGGACAACACAAAGTCACTCAGCGATGCCCAAGCCGACCTCTTAAAAGCAGCCAATCAACAGTATTTCAGTTCTCCAGCTGAGCAGGCTGTGCTGCCTGGCGAAATTCTTGCCGCTCAGATCAGCCGTCTAGAAACGCGCGCAAGAACCGTGCGCGAAGGACGAGAAATGGGTTTAGCCGGCTTGAGCAGAATGTCCAACGGTGTGTTGATTCTGAGCGCTGTGAGTGAAACCCGATTTATTAATCAGGCTGCTTCAGGTCTTCTGCGAGCAGACCCAGACGACACCAGCAACACCCTTGCATTGCTCGCCCGCATTACACCGCCGTTAGGGCAAAGCTGGCTGGACATTATGCGCGAGGTAGTACTGTGCAAATCACCGGTGTATTTCGAAGGGCGCAGCGCTGATGGGCGCCCCATCTACGTCAGTGCAGAACCCCTGCCTGATTCAAACGGTCAGCTGTTTGCCGGTTTCTGGGTGATCACATTTTCTGATTTATCCGCTATTCGCGCAGCTCAGGCTCAGCGCGAAGAAGCATTGGCATTCCTGTCACATGATATCCGCTCACCATTACTGTCAGTTCTGGCCCTGATTCGCGGTCAGCAGGATGCTTCAGCGCTGCTAAAAGACATAGAAAAATATACGCAGAAAGGTTTATCAACGTCTGAACAGTTCCTGCAGCTATCTCGTTTGCAGCTGCAGAGCGATTTTGAAAGGTACGAGCTACCCCTTGAGCAGGTAGTCTACAATGCAATTGAGCAGTCTTTCACCCTCAGCAGGGAGAAAGGTATCACCATATCTACCGGCTCAGGATTTGACTCAGAGCTTGAAGAAAAAGGTCTCTGGATCTATGCAAACGGCGAACTTCTCGAGCGCGCCTTCGTTAACCTGTTGGTTAACGCTATCAAATACAGCCCCTCAGACTCCAACATCAGTATTGACCTGAAATTCGAAAGCAGCAAAGTTCAGATTTTATTTACAGACCAGGGTTACGGCATTCCAGCGGAAGAAATACCACATATATTCGATCCATTTTTTCGCTCTTCCGAAAAACGGCTGGCAGAAAACCGAGGCGCGGGACTTGGCTTACGGTTCGTAAAAACAGTGATAGAAAGGCACACCGGCAGCATTGACGTCACGAGCACCTGGGGGGAAGGTACATCCTTTACCGTGGTTCTGCCTTACTCGGCTGATTCAGAACCGGAAGAATAGTTATCAGGCTTCAATGATCGCCAGCACCTGGTCTTCTTCAACCTGGTCTTCAGGCTGAACGCAAACCTGCTCCAACACGCCATCACAGGGGGCTTCAACCGGTATTTCCATTTTCATCGATTCAAGAATCATAATGACATCGCCTTCGCTGACGCTGGTACCGGCGGACAACAGAACCTTCCAGACATTTCCGCTTACTTCACTTTCCACTTCATGCTTGGCCACTTATTTCTCTCCTATTAGACGATCAACAATACCCGTATCCACGCGACCCGCCAGAAAATCTGCTGACTGCAGGATGCGGTGCAGCAGAATGGCGTTGGTCCTGACCCCTTCTACCGCAAAAGCCTGCAACGCGACACACAGCCTGCCTATCGCCAGTTCACGAGTTTGGCCATGGGCGATCACTTTTGCCAACATCGCATCGTAGTAAGGTGTGACCAACTGCCCCTGCGTATAGCCGGTTTCAATACGCACACCGTACATCTGGGGCGGTCGAAAAACTGACAAGCGACCGGTTGAGGGTAACATCGACTCTGAATCTTCCGCGTAGAGACGCGCTTCAACGGCAAACCCTTTACGCTCGGGCTGCATCGGCAGGACATCGCCACGGGCCAACCCGATCTGCAGAGCCACAAGATCACAACCAGTAACACTTTCGGTAACGCCATGTTCAACCTGAATACGGGTATTCATCTCCAGAAATCCCATATCTCCAGCAGATGTAAACAAAGTTTCCAACGTGCCTATGTTGTCATAGCCCAAACCAGCGCACACCTCAGCACTTCTTTCGGCCTCACGTTCAAGCCTGTCTGGCGAAATACCGGGCGCCGGGGATTCCTCAATTAACTTCTGATTGCGCCTTTGCACGGAACAATCGCGCTCGTAAAGGTGAATAGCGTTGCCCTGCCCGTCGCCGAGAATCTGAAATTCGATGTGCCGCGGCTGCTCAATGTACTTTTCCAGATACACACCGGACTGATCAAAAGCGCTTACTCCGATTGCTCTTGCTCGCAACACTGCGTCTTCTAACTGCGCAGGTTCATGAACAATCTGCATACCCATGCCACCACCGCCGCCGCTGGGTTTGACCATAACAGGATAGCCAATTTCTTCTGCGGCAGTTGCTGCACTTTCTGCATCCTGCAATTCATCGGAACCGGCAAACATCGGAAAACCCTGTTCAGCCAGCAGCTCACGTGCAGCAACTTTATCTCCCATCGCCGCCAGCCAACGCGGCGCCGGCCCGACAAACGTTAAACCGCTATCAATCACTCGCTGCGCAAAACCAGAATTCTCAGCCAAAAAACCATAGCCAGGATGCACCGCATCGGCGCCGCAGTTCTGTGCAACAGCCAGCAAGGCAGCCTGGTTCAGATAGGTGTCCGCGGGCAGGACGCCCGCAAGCGGATATGCTTCACTGGCTTCAGCCAGATAGGGTGCACCAGCGTCAGCTTCAGAATAAACCGCTACCGAATGGATGCCCAGTTCTGCACAGGTACGCACAATTCGCCTGGCAATCGCACCACGATTAGCGATGACTATTTTTTGCATAATGATTTTATGTACATTGACTAATCGCACCTCAACAGGGGCACTATGAGGCCCATGTCCTGTTGTGCCTGCACATATTCCGTCCATGCCGCCACAAAGCCGCCAAGTCCTCGACTCGCGGTTGCACGGGTCTGCAAGCCCTGTTGTTCAGCGCGTTGCAACGCCTCAAGTATGCGCTTACCGTCCGAATTACTGAGTTGCACGGCAAACATATGTGTGGCGTCGGGGCCAGAATGATCTTCGGGCACCGGTAGAGGTGCAGAACCTAAGGCTGTCTGCAGACACCCTGCCAGATGCTCTTCCTGCATCTGGCGTAACAGATCTATGCACTGTTCTAACATCCAACGTGTCCAATACAGTGGGTGATCAGACAGGTCTTTATACGTATTCCAATCCATCAGGCTTCACAAAGATAACGATTGTCCAGTAAGCATTTCATAAGCCTGCAGATATCTCTGTAACGTCTTTTCTACCACTTCTTCCGGCAGAACAGGACCGGGCGGAGTTTTATCCCAGCCACCATTTTCAACTAACGTTTCGAGATAGTTGCGTACAATCTGTTTATCAAAACTGGCTTGCTCACGGCCGGGTTGCCACTCCTGTGCCGGCCAGAAACGTGAGCTGTCAGGTGTAAATATTTCATCAATAAGTAACGGCTCAGACTGTCCTTTAACAAGCCCGAACTCAAATTTGGTATCGGCGAGGATAATACCGCGCTCGCCAGCATAATCGCGTGCGCGGCTGTACAGTTTAAGTGTTGTCGCCCGCAGCCACTGCATGAGTTCTTCACCCACCTGATCAACTCCTTCTGCAAAGCTGATATTTTCATCATGGCCGCTCGCGGCTTTGGTGGAGGGCGTGAATAGTGGTTCTGCAAGTTTGTCGCTGTTTTGCAGCCCGCGCGGCAGCTTGATGCCGCAAACGCTGCCTGTAGCCTGATAGTCTTTCCAACCGCTGCCAGTGATATAGCCTCTGGCGATACATTCAATAGGCACAACTGCGGTCTGCCGGCAGAGCATAATACGTCCGCGCAGCATATCCTGCTCGGCATGGGTGAGCCCCGGAACATCCGCAACATCAGTGCTGAGTAGATGGTGGTTCACCTCAGCGGAAAAATGGTCGAACCAGAATTTGGATATCTGCGTAAGCACGATACCTTTTCCCGGCAATCCATTATGCATAACAACATCAAACGCACTGATGCGATCTGTTGCCACGATCAACAGCGCCTGCCCACCATCGGGCAGAGGTACATCGTACAGATCACGAACTTTACCCGCGCGTTTATTGGGTAACGACAGCTCTGTGTGAAGTAGCGCGGACGCCATTACCTAACCTCCGAAGCGAATTGATCAGGCAACACTGCCGCCGTCAGCCAGGTACACAGAACCGGTCACAAACGCACCATCATCACTGGCCAGAAAGAGCATGATATTGGCAATATCTTCAGGCTGGGCATAGCGGCCCAGAGGAATGCTCGCTTCCATGGCTGCTTTCGCCTCTTCCGCTGCGCCCGGCGCCATACCTTCTTCGAGGCTGCGCATCATACGCGTATCTACTGGAGACGGATTCACTGTGTTAACGCGTATGTTATCAGCAGCCACCTCTTTGGCTGCAGATTTCATCATGCCGATCACAGCATGTTTGGAGGTTACGTAAGGTGCTACGCCTGCGGCACCTTTTACACCAGCCACACTTGAGGTGATGATCACGCTGCCACCACCACGCGCCTGCAGCGCCGGGATCGCAGCTTTCAGTCCAAGAAAGGGACCTTTAACATTGACTGCCATCACCTGCTCAAAGCGCGCTTCGTCGTAATCGACAATGGATGACACATCACCTTCGATACCTGCGTTGGCCAGGAACGTGTCTACCCCACCATAGCGCTCGGTGGCTGTATCAACCATGGCTTGATTGTCTTCCATACGCGTCACATCGCCCACAAAGTAGCTGACCTTGTTACTGCCAATTTCGGCACAGGCAGCAGCAAGTTGCGCCTCATCTAAATCAACCAGCAATACGTCCGCGCCTTCGGCGACAAATCTTTTTCCTACCGCTTTACCAATTCCACCTGCACCGCCAGTGATGATGGCAACTTTGCCTTCCAATCTTCCCATAAATCCCCCTGTCTCGATTTAGCTCTCTTTGTCGAGGTCTTGTGACCCCTTTCAATCTCTTTCAATCGAAGGCCGCTGCAAGGTCCTCGATCAGATCTTCTACATCTTCGATGCCCACGGACAACCGTATCAACGAATCTGCAATCCCCATTGTCTTACGCCGCTCGGCGCCCATCTCAAAATAAATGGTGTGCGCAACCGGGATCGCCAGCGTCCGATTATCCCCCAGGTTGGTCGAGTTGATAATGACATTGAATCGATTAAGGTAGCGCCAGATATCTATATCGGGGTCCAGTTCAAAACTCAGGATAGCCCCGCCTGAGCCAAACAGTTGTTCTGCTCGTGTGTGTTCTGTGTGGTCGTTCAGGCCTGGATAGAAAACCTTCTGCACTTTGACGTGTTTATCCAGATATTCGGCGATACGTGCAGCACTATCGCATTGGCGCGCCATACGCAGTGCCAGCGTTTCAGCACCAATGGCAATATGATGAGCAGCTTCAGGGCTCAATGCAGCGCCAAAATCCCGCAGGCCTTTTTTGCGGATCTGGGTAATACCCCAGAGCTGGGCATCACCTTTCTGATAGGTGTCGTATATGTTGGGGAAACTGCCCCAATCGTAATTGCCTAACTCCGTAACAGTGCCTCCGAGTGCATTGCCATGTCCGCCGATATATTTGGTCAGGCTGTTGATCGCAAGGCTGGCCCCTACGGTTTGGGAACGAAAGAGATAAGGTGAGGTCATGGTGTTATCCACCACATAAACCAGATTATGTTCAGCACACAGCTTGCCAATGCCTTCCAGGTCTGCAACCTGGGTTCTTGGATTGGCAATCGTTTCAACAAACACCAGTTTTGTGGCGGGCACAATTGCGTCTGCTACAGCCTGCGCCTGGGTGGCATCAACAAAAGTGACATCCACACCCTGGGTGTCAAAACTGTTCATCAACGAATTGGTATTGCCAAACAGAAAAGCGGAACACACTACATGGTCACCCGGCCGCAACAGTGCAAAGATTGTTGTGCCGATGGCGGCCATTCCGGTACTGAAGCAGATGGTTTTCAAGCCGCCTTCCATTACCGTGACTTTGTCTTCTAACGCGTCAACGGTAGGGTTTACCTGCCGGCCATAGGTATAGCCGGGTTGGGTACCCTGAAATACCCCTGCCAGATCTCTGGCGTCAGCATAGGCAAACGCTACAGAAGTATGGATCGGTTTATGCGTCGCCCCATGTTCAATGGCGTGCTGACGATCGTTGTGCACAATTTTTGTGGTGAAACCTTTCATGGAATAACAGACAAAAGCAATGGGCCGCAAACTATACGGGAAAAGCCCCTCACCTAGCTACGTGGACAGGTGTCGCAACGTGTTGAAAAGGGCTACACCAGCGGTCAGGGTTCGCGATCAGGCTGGTACAAGTTTGCCGGGGTCACCGAGCACAGTCGCAAATCGGTTTTCTTTGAGGAGGCTGACCAGGTCACTGGCGGGTACCGCCGGTGAAAATATAAAGCCCTGTACCTCTTCGCAGCCCTGCTGTTGCAGATATTCCAGCTGCGTACGATTCTCAACACCTTCGGCGATCAGGTCCAGATGCAGACCCCGCGCCATGGCAACAATGGCATCGATGATGCTCGCATCACCCTGCTCAGCACGGATATCACCGACAAAAGAACGATCAATTTTCAAAGTATTGATTGGGAACTGATGCAGATAAGACAATGATGAATAACCCGTACCAAAATCATCTATGGCAATGTGAGCCCCCAGTTTCCGCACGGCTTTGAGCTTCGGGATGATCACTTCCATGTCCTGCATCAGGGTATTTTCGGTGATTTCGAGTTTCACACTCCTCGCAGGCAAGCCGCTGGCACGAAGAGACGCAACAAAGCGCTCTACGAAGTCATCCTGTTCAAGCTGCATGGCGGTGAGATTAACCGATACGCACACGTCACCCAGTCCTGCCCTCTGCCAGGACGCCACTTCATTAAACGCCTGTCGTTGCACATATTCGTCTATCTGGGTGATCAGACCGGTTTCTTCAGCTAACGGGAGAAACTCCCGAGGTTCAATCAGACCGCGAATGCCATGGCGCCAGCGCACTAACGCTTCCACACCAGTAATGGTGCCACTCTGCAGAGAGACCTGCGGTTGATAATAAACTTCAAACTCACCCTGGATTAAACCGTTACGCAATTCGCGCTCAAGATTCAAACGACTGGAGAACTGGTGATTCATCTCCTCAGAGAAGAACTGATAGCCGTTTTTGCCACGACCTTTGACGTGGTACATGGCGATGTCTGCGTTCTGAATAAGCTCTTCACCGCTATCGCCTGCTTCCGGATACATGGCAATACCGATGCTGGCGCCGACAAACAGTTCGTGCCCATCAATTACAAAGGGTTGATTCAGGCGGTCGAGGATTTTTTCCGCAATCACAACAACATCGTCACGGGTTCGCACCTCGGGCAGCAGAAGGGTAAATTCATCACCACCAAAACGGGACAATGTATCACCACTGCGCAGACAGCTCTGCAGACGATTAGCAACAGCTTTGAGCAATCGATCGCCCATGCTGTGACCGAGGGTATCGTTCACCAGCTTAAACCGATCCAGATCCAGAAACATGGCGCCAAGTTTGCGTTTGTTGCGCCGGGCCTGGGTGATGGCCAGGTTCAAGCGATCTTTCAGCAGCGCCCGATTAGGCAGATGGGTAAGCAGATCATGATAAGCCTGGAAATTGATCACTTCCTGAGCTTGCTTGCGCTCACTGATATCACGCGCGGTACCATAGGTACCGGCAAAATTTTTGCGCGTACGTTCAGAATTGTCAGCATAGATACCCATTGCCGTTAACTCTGTCCATACCGATTTGCTGCGGGTCAATCCGACGCGGGAGTCGCGTCGCTTACTCTTCAGCCGCAGCTCCACATTTTTCACAGCACGGTCGCCGGTGCGGCGTTCGTTGAACAGGTTGTCTGCAGCCAGCAGATCATCCTCATCGACTAACTCAGAATAGTGTTTGCCGATGATGTCGCCTTTGCCATAGCCCAGCATGCCCTCAATCCGGTCGTTAACAAAGCTGAAGCAGCCGTTACGATCCAGCATGTACACCAGGTCCGGTGAGCTGTTCACAATAAAACGATGAAGTTCTTCAGATTCTTTGAGCTTACTTTCCATGGCATCATGCTGATGCTCAAGGCGCACCTGTCGCAATGCTGTTTCCATGGTGGCGATCAGCTCTGCCGCCTCATAGGGTTTTTTAACAAAATCAAAAGCGCCACAGTGCAAAGCATGTTTTACGCCGCTGAAACTAGAATCTCCACTGACAACTATTATTTTGCACTTGAGCTTTTCACGGGCCGCATAATCAAGAATGTCGTGTCCGCTGACACCAGGCATGATCAGATCAAGCAGCACCAGATCGAACTGGTCCCCTGCAAGCGCCTGCATAGCCGCTTCACCACCCAGAGCCTGCTGGGCATCGTAGCCATAAAGGGTAACCAGGTGAAACAATGAGGTGAGCAGTTCCTGCTTATCATCAACCAGCAGAATCTTCGCTTGATCAAATTCAGGCGCAGGACGATTCATCAGCTTCGCAAACGAAGTGCGAGGATTGGATTCATCGCTGTTTGTCATCAGATCCTACTACCTTGCCAATGTCTGCCTTCAATTGAGCCACAACGACCAACTATTATCCGATCACCCTGCAATTGATACCCAGACGATATCAGCACCGCTACTGGCCCAGGAGCCAGGGGTCTGTGATCTAAAATAAATCGGCAACTACATCTCCCGCTTAATTTGAACAAGATTGGAGCGACAGGTAAAGGCCTGTTTTTTGACTATTTTCCTGCCACCGGGAGCTCCTTCGCACCGCAGCGTGAGTAATTGAACAATCCGCGCCTGTCAGGGTCATAAACTAGCACCCTTATTGAGACTGATCTGACGTGAACCACAGTACTGCCCGCTCCTTCTGTATAGTCTTTCATCTCAGTCTTTGCGCTCTGGCAAGCCCGTCAGCGGTGGCTGCGGCAGATACAGATGCCTGGGACTTCTGGGCAGAGGATAACCCTCAAAGCACCCGCCAGATTGACCATACCCTGTGGCAGAATTTTCTCGACCAGTACCTGGTTCCACAAGCCGATGGCGTAAACCGGGTTGCCTACAACCGGGTTGGCCCGGGTGATGGGCGCAAAGGGCTGAAAACCTACCTGCAGACTCTGACAGCCATTGATCCTCGAGACTTAAACCGCAACGAGCAGTTTGCTTACTGGGTAAACCTCTACAACGCCCTGACTGTGGAAGTCGTGCTTTCCAATCCCAGCAAAAAATCTATCCGAAGAATGGGCAAAGGGCTTTTCTCATTCGGACCCTGGGATGACCCGGTCGCCACCATTGCAGATGAAGAAGTTACGCTGAACGATATAGAACATCGTATTCTGCGGCCTATCTGGCAGGATCCACGCATTCATTTTGTAGTCAACTGCGCGAGTATAGGCTGCCCGAATCTGCAGCCTCAGGCGCTGCGGGCAGATAACCTTGAAACGCTGCTGGACGCTGCCCAGAGTGAATACATCAACCACCCCAGAGGTGTAGACAACAGCCCCGGAACATTGATTTTGTCCAGCATTTTTGACTGGTATCAAAGTGACTTTGCCAGCGACCCGCAGGGTTTGCTGAAGTACTTAGCACGCTTCCACCAGCAGCCTGATGCGCTGCTGCAGGCAGACCCTGAACGTCTTAAATTTGACTACGACTGGACCTTGAACAGCCTGGAACCGCGTTAAAGCCAAGTAGCTCCTAAGCTTTGTCTGAATCTAATTTGTCCGCGTCATGAACAAAAGGCAACGGCCATAACTGGTAAACCCGTGACAAAGCTGACAGCGCCAGAGCATGTTTCAATTCGCCGCTGCGCACCGCCTGTTTAACCTGTTCCGCATCCATCAATTCTACTCTGATCGACTCTCCATCACCCTGATTCTGCTCTGATCCGAGGTGAGCATTTTCCGCCAGCCAGTGGTGACACAAGTGATTATGGAAGGCCGGATTGGGTTCAACCGCGCCCAGATAAGTCCAGTTGTCTGAGACATAGCCGGTTTCTTCCTGCAACTCGCGCCGCGCTGCTGTGAGCGAATCTTCGCCGGGGTCGACCATGCCTCCCGGGGTTTCTAATGTGGAGTAGCCCACACCAAAACGATACTGGCGAATCATTACGCAGCGCCGCGCTTCATCAATCGCCACCATGTTGACCCAGTCCACAGACTCAAGCACCAGGCGATCAAACTCTTTCCCATTACGCGGGTTACGCATCCGGTCGAGGCGTTTTTCAAACAGAATCAGGCCGGCTTCCGGGTCGTATCGCGAATCCAGATGGATCCAATCCAGATCCTCTGTGTTGTCATCTGCCACGTATTTATCCTGCCTATCTGTTTAGTGTTGCGGGATGGGTATCGTACCCTGTTAGCTCCATGTAACCGCGGCCAACGGAAGTACCGTCTGCATCTGTTACGCCAACGATACCCTCCCAATAGAGGATGCCTGTGTCCATCAGTTGATCATCTACCAGAGCTTCAATGAAAAACTGCTCGTCCTTGAGCGAGAGCTGCCACCCCACGGGCCAGTGGATACCGGTTTTATCCTCCCAGTAACGCATGGGGGTGAGTTCGAAATCTTCAGTACCCAGCACAGTGCCAGAGGCATCTGCTGACTGCGCAGCGCTGTTAAACGTCGGCACTCTCAAACCGTGATCATATTCATCGCGCAGGCCATCCTCACGTCGCAGGCGAAACGCCATGAGACTGCTGGCATCAAAAAACTGCAGTGCAAACCAGTCCCAGCCTGCGACACCGACAGGCAGGACAGAGGTACTCCACTCTCTATCAAGCCAACCCAGTCCGGTTACTTCATGGCGCTGTCCGTCTATCTCAATGGCTCCACTGATCTGCATACGAGGCATTGAATAGTAGTAGCTGGCAGCGCCAACGCCTTTGTGGGATAAGCCTGCATCACCCTGCAGCACAATCGGTTGTTGCTGCCGTAACTCGAGATCCAAATCAAACCTGGTCGTCGGCGCCAGCAAGCGCAGATCAAACTGCCGGGCATCCACGTTTAAACCCTCCAGCACCCAGTCCTCCAACCATGCCCGGAAGCCATCAGCTGCGGTTACCCCAGCCAGTTTCGGGTGCCCCCGCACAAAGCGCTGATCGTGAAAGTGGCGATTATTGTCGACATCGGTCACGGCCACATGAGCCATGTACGCCTGCCCGCTATGCCAGGGTCCGGCACCCGTCGGTGTCGGCGTCAGAGCCTGCCTGAACAACGTATACTGCACCCCGAATTCGCGCCCGTCAGCGTCTTTAAGAACCGCTGTGATATACCACCATTCACTACGGTAGCCTGGATGCAGGCCGTGGTCCTGAGGAAAAACAAATTCTCGCGGCTGGGTTGCTTGGTTAAATCCAACAAGATCCCGCTCACCCAGCACGGCACTGATGCGCATTCCCACAACAGGTGTTGACTGGGGTTGCCTTTCACTACTGCACGCGCTCAATCCAACAACCAGCAACAGAAAATTGCAACGCACAAAACAAGCCATCCAACGTTTCTGTAGATAATAAGCCACGATCCTATCGACCCCGCCCCATACTTTGTTCCCGCCGCCCGAGGCGGATCAAACCTGCCGCGCTGGCGGCCAGCAGACCCCAGATCACTGGCGTCATCAACGCTGAGGTGGTGAGTTGCAACGTCACCGTCCAGCCGAAGGCACGCGGATTTATGACATCACAGAGAATCCAACCCAGCGTCACGCCCAAAGGTACCGCCACCAGCATAGCAACCACACCTATGCCAAGGCCCAGCGCAAAGTCCATCCCCACAACCTCCAGACGATTGACGCCCAAAGCTGCCAGCACGCTCATCTGAACTTTTTTGTTCAGACGCAGAGCTGTGACGGCAATATAGATACCTATGCTGGCAACCAGCAACGCAATCAGAACGAGGGCCGTCGTAATCGCAAATGTCTGATCAAACGTTTCCAACGCAAGCGTTCGAATATCCTTCTGCAGGCGAAAATCCAATGAGACATAGTCCAGCTTCAACTGCTCCAGCAGCGCAGCAGCTTCGTCAGCGTTGAGGCTTAAAGAAACCAGTGGCAGAGACGCAGCCAAAGCCTGCTCGTTGAGAATGAGCCGCGGCGTGACGTCTCCAAAACTGGAAAATATTTTGACGACGGTGAAAACTGAGCCACTCACATTAAGCCTTTCGCCTACGCCAAGATTCAAAGCACGCGCAGCCTGCTCACTGATCAGTACTTCATTTGTAGCCAGCGCCTGTGGGTATCCATAGCGGGCCATTTCCGCTTGATCGGTCTGACTGGCGACCACCTGCATCGGCACCCCAGCTACCCTTAGCTGATCCTGACGATAGCTTTGCACTCGGCCTACGCCAGCGTCATCGACCAGCTCAAGTTCAAGCTTCTGCAGATCCGCCACACCACCTTCAACAACGAGGTCATAACTTAAGCGTTGGCCTAACATCCGATCAAAATCACTGCGGAAACTGTCAACCATCAGACTGACACCAATAGCTGTAGAAACAGCCAGGATCAGTCCCGCCAATGCCACACCCATATCCCGCGGATACCAGATCGCTTCACGCAAGCTCAAACGCACCAGTATCGGCCCCGGCAATCGGGGACTGTATCTAGCCATAAGATTGAGCAGCGGTGTCACAAGCCAGGCCGCCAGCAAGCTGATTGCGGCAATACTCAGAAAACCACCAGCCAGACCTGTTGCATCAAACATGACGCCCAGCACAGCCATGGGTAACAGAATTGCAGGTACCAGGAAATTTATGCTGGAACCTGGCGTCGTCGATTGAGCTTGTCGAAAAGCCCAGCCACCCCCCAACCCACACACGCATACCGCTGAAAAAAGAGCCTTACCGACAACCCAGGTATCCAACGGCATGTCCGGTGCCTTAAGAGGCAGCGCCAATTGATAAAGTACAACCGCAAGCGCTCGGCCGACCAGCAGACCGGACAGGGCAGCGAGCACCCCCAGCAAAAGGAGCGTCGCAACAAAGGTGAGCTGCAGGTTACGCCACTGCACGCCAAGCACATGTAAACGTTCAAACACCGGCCAGAGACGCCGCAACCAGGATACCGCGACCTGATAGATCAGAAACCAGGCAACCAGCAAAGCTAACAGCCCCAGGGCACTGATATTGAACAACACAGATTTCCCAAATGAACTGGCTGGATGCTGCGCTGAAAGACTGAGTACTGTCCAACCAGACGGTATCTGGGAGACCGGTTGCAGCGGAAATCCTGCGGCAAAACCCGGCAGCATATGCTCGCCGATATCCACAATATCCTGCCACTTTGACTGGTACACAATGCCCACATACGACAATTTATCTGCAGACCAGCCAAGTAGACCCTGGGCCACACCAATGTCGGCAATAACAGTGCCCGGCGGCGCGTTAATAACAGCGTTGATCGGTGCTGCTGCCAGGGATGCCATACTTTCATCTACCCAGACCCCGCGCCAGAAATCAGCGCTTATTGATGTATTGCCAGCAGCAACCCCACCTGTCTCACTGCCCTGAGCCAATAGACGCATACCCAACGGACTGAGTAGATCAACGCCAACCACTCTGACCTCAGATCCTTCGATAACCGTGGTTTCATCAATCAGTGGTGCCACTTCATCCACATGAGGTAATCGGCCTTCACGCCATTGCAGACGAAGGTCAAAATAGTCTTCTGCCGTCATTTCCGCGCGATGCAGAAAGTGGCTGTACCCCGCCAGTTGAGAAGGGATCAGATCATCAAGCTGGGCCGCGATCGATGCACTGATCAGGTGAACGGCTACAATCGACGTAACGCCAAGCATCACGCCTAAAAAAGCCATCCCAGTAGACCAGGGCGTTCGCAATAAAAACCTGGCCAGTGCCAGCAGAATCAAAATGTTAGCTTCCGCGCTGATTCAATTGATGCATATGTAGGCGCTGGTCCGCGCGGCTGGCAACCTCTTCACTGTGCGTAGCGACAATTACTGTTAAACCCAGCGCTTTAGCATTATCAAATAAAAGCGAAGCAACCTGATCCGCGTTTGCAGCATCGAGATTTCCAGTTGGCTCATCTGCGAGCAGCAATGGCGGCTTCAACAAGAGAGCACGAGCTACTGCCACACGTTGTTGCTCGCCTCCGCTCAGCACCTCGGGAAATGCCTCATGCCGATCTTTCAGACCAAACGAGACCAACAGATCATCAGCTCGCTGATCCAGGTCATTGCGCCGATTGAGCCTGGCAGGCAAACAAACATTCTCCACTACCGTCAGTGTCGGCACGAGATTGAAAAATTGATAAACATATCCCATGCAACTGCGCCGCAGTTGCGTACGCGCCTGCTCATTGAGCTCATGCAGAGCGTACGACTGGTGGTTCAGGTGCACATTCACCAATCCCATATCAACACTGACCAGACCCGCCAGAATATTAAGTAAGGTAGATTTTCCTGATCCGCTTGGTCCCATCACTGCAAGGGTTTGCCCGGCAGGTAACTCCAGATTCAGATCACGCAGAACATCAATGCGCTGCTGCCCATCCTGATAGGATTTATTCAGACCCCTGACGATTACTGCGTTTGTCATTTTTACCGCAGCGCCTGCATGCCCTGACGATTCAACTCCGGCGTAAGGGGCATAAGATGATCACCCTGCTTCACCTGCGCCAGCGCCTCTGAAACTGTGGAAAACTGAGATAGCGTTTCCAATGAGCGCAGCGTAGGGTCAATCATCTGCCACTGTTTGGCGGCAGACCTGGCAAGTGCCTCCGCAGGTTTTTCCCATTGATCGTCTGCCGTTTCATCTGTATCAGCCAGTGCAATCTGATGTTCAGGCAATGCCGCCAGAAAGAAACGGGTATCAAATCGGCGGGGCACAACGGGCGGCGTTATCCAATGGCTGAAATAGGCCAGCATATCGCAAGCGACGGTCAGGTTTTCTTTTCTACACAGACTGCTGAAAGAGATCTCACCGGCCAGCAGTTGCTGCCGATAGTCGACAAATTTTGCCCGCACTTGCGTTTCGGAGAGATCCAGAGGCTTATCATTCTGATGCACGATCAGCACACCGCATTCTTCAAAACACTCTCTTGCAACTGCGACCCAGTACCGCAGTCCTCCCGCGGCAACACCCAGCCTGGCACTGGCCTGTTGATCATCAATGCCAAAACAGTACTGTGGCGCCCAATCGTCTTCGTCCACTTTGCCGCCAGGGAAAACGTGAAGGTCCGGAAAGTCGCCTCGACCTGGGCGCTGCACCATGTATACCTCAAGTCCATCAGGTGTATCCCTCAGCAGCATCACCGTTGCCGCTAAACGTATGTTGTCACGTACCAGGGGTTGCAAAATATCGCTCCTGTTTTATCGGTTGTGACGCACATTGCGCCATTTGCCACTACCAACGAACCTGGGTAGGGTCGAGTCTGCGTATTACGATGAGTGCCTATGGATCTGATAGAAAAACCTTATCGATTTGTCGTCCGGTTACCGAACCTTATGCGCGATCAGGTAGCTGAGGCAGCAAAATATCATCGTCGCAGTATGAACTCGGAGATTGTAGCGCGGCTTGAGCAAACCTTCAGCGGCATCCCCACCCAACATTCTGCCGAACAGCTGGCGCCTGCTATGCACCAGGAAATAGAGTCACTTTTCGGTCGAGCTCTGGCTGCAGAAGAAGAGAATCTGGTGCGCGCCTTTCGTCGCCTGCCGCTGGAAAAGCGGCTGGCGCTTTTGGAGCTGATTAACTGACATGACTACCCAGCTTCCACCTTACTATCACCCGACAACAATCTGTTTCATCGACGACAATGCTTCTTTCCTACGCGCATTAAGTATTGATCTGCCTGATGATTATCTGTTCATCAGCTACCTTCATCCGGACGAGGCAATTGCCGCCATCAATACACCGGACCCGTTGCCTCCTCTGGTTGATCGTTGCTTCAGTCTGGACAACAGCGATCCATCAACGCCTATCATACGATTGGATTTGTCTGTTTTAGAACACGAAATCAAACTGATCGAACGGTTTCGACGCCTGTCTGTGCTGATGATTGACTATGCCATGCCGGTGTTTGATGGGTTGGAACTCTGCGCGGAAATTAAAGATAAGACTTTGAAAAAAGCGCTGCTGACCGGTGTGGCTGAGGAAAAAACTGCAGTTGCCGCTTTTAACCAGGGCCTGATCGATTCATATATTCCCAAACGCCTGATCACAGATGGAAACAAGATCATTCCTTATGCCGAGGCGCTCAAAAAAGCCTACTTTGATCAGTACAGTGCGCGCCTGAGTTCTAATCTCGCACTTAACCCGCCCCCCTTCATGACGGAGGAACGCGTGGCGGATTTCTTTTACACGGTTATCGAAGCAGAACGCATCGTTGAATACTATCTGGTCAGTGAACCGTATGGATATCTTATGCTGCGTGCCGACGGCAGCATGCTGCGCCTGGTTTTCTACAGCGAATCCCAACGCAACGAGCAGTTAGCCCTGGCACAGGCACATCAAGCACCGGCACATATCATGCAACAACTTACCAGCAGTCAGAGTATTGGCTTCCTGCACGAACGGCCTGAAGACTATCTCGGCTTTGAACCCTACCCCTGGGATGATGCGATGCTGCCAGCGACTGTCATCAAAGGCGAACAGACGTGGTACGCCGGTATTGCAACCAACCCACCTGCAGACATTGACTTTGACCCCAAGGCATCAAGTTATGACCAGTACCTTGCGCAGCGCAAAGTAAAGGCTTAGCGCCGTCGACCCAAACGCTTTTCTATCAGAGTAAATCCCAGTTCAGTAAAAATAGCTAACAGTGCAGCGGGTATAGCACCTTGCAAAATCAGCTCTGCGTTGTCTAATGACAAACCAACCACAATCGGATCACCCAGGCCACCAGCGCCAATGAATGCTGCCAGAGTTGCTGTACCTATGCTGATGACCGCTGCGGTACGTATACCAGCAAAAATTGCTGGGACCGAAAGAGGCAGCAGGACATGTTTAAGCTGTTCCTTATTCGTCAGGCCTAAGGCTTCAGATACACGAATCAGGGTAACGTCCACATGGGTCAGTGCAGTAATAGCATTGCGCAGGATGGGCAACAGCGAGTAAAGGAACAAAGCAATTATAGCGGGCAGCATGCCGATACCAAATAGGGGTATCATCAACGCCAACAAGGCTATTGAGGGTATGGTCTGCAAAAGACCACTGATATAAATCACACCGCTACTGAGCCAATCGAGCCGATATACTAACAACGCCAGACCCAAACCAACCACAATCGCAAGGCCCAGCGCTATACCGGTTAACTGCAGGTGACGCAGCGTGTTTCTCGCAAGCGATGGCCACATAGAGGATTCAGCAACCTTGGTTTCGATGTCGATCGACGCAAGAAACCCGGACGCCACTTGAGCAAACGACTTCCCTTCAAACACCACGGCAGCATTCAGTTGCTGCATAGCTTCATCAGTTATGGTGTTCGACAGAACGCTCAACGCATCACGGGCATCCTGCGGCAGCGTTTGCTGCACGAGTGGCGCTGCGTAATAGCTTGGAAAATATCCCAGCTCGTCCAACAGGACCGCAAGATTGTATCTTACGAGCTCGCCATCTGTGCTGTACACATCCGTAACGCCAATCGCACCCTTACTGATGGCCTGATAGGCAAGGCCATGTTCGATACCCCTGACTGGCGCAGTCAGGCCATAGGCCCGGCTCAAACCCGGCCAGCCGTCTCCCCGCTCCAGAAACTCATGAGAAACCACCACCTCGAGATCAGGATGCGCAGCCAGGTCTGTGATGGTCTTGAGGTTGCGCTCTTCGGCAACCTGCTGCTGCACGGCTATTGCGTACGTATTGTTGAAACCAAACTCGCCTAATAGTTCCAGGCCAACTGGTCGCAGCGCTTCATTCAAGACATTTCGATCAGGATTACCAGACAAATCGAGTATCGCCTGACTTAGCGTTCCCGTGTACTCAACGTAAATATCAATCTCTCCGGCAACCAGGGCCTGATAGCAGATCAGGGTGCCGCCGAGACCAAACTTTCGCTCAACCGTAAACCCTCTCACCTCAAGCAGTTGCGAAACGACTTCAGCGAGGATGTAGTTTTCATTGAAGTTCTTGCTGCCGACTCGGATGGTCTGCGCATGCAGGCTCACGGATAATAAACCCAGCAGAGACACCAGCATCAGCCATCGCTTCATGACAGCTGACTCGCAACCAACGATTCTACATACGCGTTAGAAGGGGCACCCAGCACCTCCGTGGTAGAACCATGCTGCTGGATCTGACCGCTGTGGAGAATTATAAGATAGTCCGACAAACGCCGCGCTTCACGGAGGTCGTGGGTTACCAGCAAACTGCTGACACCTTCATGTTTCTGCACATAGGCAAAACGGTCATAAATATCAACCCGTGTGATCGGATCAACCGCAGAAAAAGGCTCATCAAGAAGCAGCAGCGACGGCTTTAACATAAGTGCCCGGCATAGTCCGATACGCTGTTGCTGACCACCGGAGAGCTCTCGTGGCAGGCGATGGCGAATATCTTCCGGCAGATCCATATCCTGCACCAGCTGCTGGTAGCGGGATTCCATTTCATCCAAGGGTATGCTTTGCAGACGCGCAACCAGAGTAATGTTCTCCCATGCGCTCATGTGCGGAAACAGCGCAGCACCCTGCACCGCATACCCAATCTTGCGACGAAACTGCTCAACGTCCCTCTCGGGTACCGGTTCATCAAAAACTTTTACCAAGCCCCGATCAGGTCTGACAACACCATTTACAAGCTGCAGCATTGTGGTTTTACCACTGCCGCTGGCACCAACAATCGCAGTACAGGCGGCCGCGGGGCAATTCACCGTGACATCATCAAGTACGGTCAGCTGATCGTAGCGTTTGCTGACGTTCAGAAACTCAACGCAGGCACTCATAAACCATACCGGGCACGCAGATCAGCACCATGCTCTGCAAGTTTTTGCATAATCTGATGTTGTTCAACAGACAGTTCCGGCTGGGAGGAGAGCTGTTCGATCAGCGCTTCATAATCGCGCAGATTCAACCAATCGCCCTCGCCTTCAAGTTTTGTAACAACAAAGTTACGCCACTGCTTCTGTTCAGCCTCATCCAGTAACGCAGGATAAGATCGCGCTTTCATACGAGCCGCCAGCGTGTGCAGGCGCTTGTCCCGGAAATCCAGATCCTGCCAGCGGCCAGCAATCAACTCTTCGTGCAGTGCAGTGCACCGAGAGCGATCATCGTCCTGCAGGAAGCCGTCGTACAAAGCCGCGTCAACGTCGACAGCTGGCTGATTTTTTCGCAGCGAATATGCACGCGCAACCTTATCAGCAAAGCCGGGCTGTTTGACCCTGCGCGCTCTTTCTTTCACTAGCTTCAAATCAATTTGCAGGCGTTTCTGGTTTTCTTCATTCAGCACTTCGATAGGGGCTACAAACGGACAGCGATTGATGCGTATCTCCTTCAGAGGCGGTCGCTCACCACCATCTGACGAGAACAACGCAGCACCTATTTCATCCGCACTCATCTCCAACAGAGGCTCTACATCTTCGCCCAGATCAACCACGATCATAGAGTTCCCATTACTTGGATGACGGGTAATCGAGATAATCGGACCAACGCCAAAGCGATGCCGTGGGTATAGTGCTGACACGTGCACATTGAGCTTTGTACCCACAGGCTCCAACAAGTTTCTGACACTTTTTTTATGTCGCATGGAAAAATAGTATTCGAACAGCTTCGGCTGCGCGGCTTTGATCAACTTCGCCATACCCAGAGTTGCGTGCACATCAGACATGGCATCGTGCGCCTGACCATGAGAGATATCGTTCGCGCGGGTCAACTCTTCCAGCTTGTACACCGGCAGGCCATCTTCGTCCTCAGGCCAGTTGATGCCTTCACGACGCAACGCCCCAGTGGCGCGCACCAGATCAATCAGATCCCAACGCGAGTTACCCTGTTGCCACTCGCGTGCGTAAGGGTCTAACAAATTGCGATACAGAGAATAGCGCATGAACTCATCATCAAATCGCAAACTGTTATAGCCCGCAACACAGGTACCCGGCTGCATAAAAATATCATTGATTTTTCGCAGAGCTTCACACTCAGGTATTCCGCGCGTCTGGGTCATATGTGGGGTAATGCCGGTTACCAGACTGGCATGCGGGTTGGGTAAAACATCATCAGGCGTATAAACGTAGGTGCTGAACTCATCATCCAGAACATTCAGATCGGCATCGGTGCGCAAACCGGCAAACTGCACGATCCGGTCCCACCTTGGGTTGGTACCTGTGGTTTCCAGGTCGTACCAATAGAAACTGTTAGCCATGTCGGTTACCCTCGTTTCTCACGTTTATGCCGGATGAGTCAACGCACTTGGATGATCGTCTTTGATTTCACCAGGGAATTCACCAGAGAACACGCCTGGGACCCCGCCGGGTACCTCGCCCGGAGGGGCACAAACCGGTTACCCAGACTTTAAAAACCTGGCATTACCCCTTGGCCCTATTATCGCATGTATCGCCGGCGGCCTCATGTGGTTTTCTGGAAACAGCAGTCTGGAGGCCTGCATCACGCTGGGCATTACGCTCTGGGTTGTAGTGTGGTGGATGTTTGAACCCATTCCGATTCCCGCGACATCATTGATACCTCTGGCTCTACTGCCTTTGTTTGGTGTGTTAACCCCCGCTGAACTGGGTGCTGCTTACGGCCATCCGTTGGTACTTTTGTTGATGGGTGGTTTCCTTCTGGCCACTGCGCTGGAGAAAAGCGGCGCGCACCGGCGTATTGCCCTGAGCATGGTACGTGCCTTTGGTGGCAACAGTTCCAGGCGACTGGTGTTCGGTTTCATGGCCGCAAGCGCGGTTCTCAGTATGTGGATTTCCAACACGGCAACCGTTCTGATGTTGCTGCCCGTTGCCATCGCTGTGATCGATAGCACTGAAGATGAAAAAATTGCAACGCCACTACTACTCGGCATCGCCTACGCAGCAAGCATAGGCGGCATGGGTACACCCATCGGCACACCGCCTAACGTTGTCTTTATGGGGGTCTATGAAGAAATAGTAGGGCAGACCATTTCCTTTTCTCAGTGGATGAGCTGGGCCATTCCAGTGGTGCTGGTCCTGTTGCCGCTTGCAGGATTCTGGGTGACCCGGAAACTGGACCATCAGGGCGCTTTTCAACTCCCGGAGGTAGGTGCCTGGCGGAAACCAGAACTGCGCGTGATGATTGTTTTCAGCTTCACCGCATTGTGTTGGGTTACTCGTTCAGAGCCTTTTGGCGGCTGGACTGCCTGGTTCAACCTGCCATACAGCAACGATGCCATAGTTGCATTTATCGGTGTAGTTGCACTTTTCCTGATGCCCAACGGTGAAGGTGATAAATTGCTGGATTGGGAAACCGCCAACAAAATCCCATGGGGTATGTTAATTTTGTTTGGGGCGGGTATATCAATTGCCACGGCCTTCACCAACTCTGGACTCAGCGGCACCATCGGAGCGAGCCTTGAGCAGTTGTCGACACTACCCGTATTACTGATGGTGGCTATCATTTGCGTCTCGGTCACCTTTTTAACCGAGGTTACAAGCAATACCGCAACGACCGTGCTGTTGATGCCCATCCTTGCTGCTGCAGCCCTGGGTGCGGGCACAGACCCGAAATTATTCATGATTCCGGCAGCTTTAAGTGCCTCCTGCGCATTTATGTTACCCGTCGCTACGCCGCCGAATGTCATTATGTTCTCAAGCGGTCGGTTCTCCGTTCGCACCATGGCGCAGGAAGGTTTCGCAGTTAACGTGCTGGGCGTTTTTGTCATCAGCAGTATGTGTGTCTTGCTGCTCAGCGAGTAACTTCAACCGAGTTTCACGTTCTATCGGATCCAGGTCTGCAAGCACATCAACCTCACGGAAAAATTCGCTCCACCGTTCACCTGATTGTCTGTATAGCGCAGCAAAACTGACCATGTAATCGGCGTATGTGCCAACTGATACCAGCAGAGCATTGTTAAAATGAGACTGCATCAAGGCGTCATAGCGGCCACCGCCCAGCACCTCTCTGTGCGCCTGGTAACACGCCTTCCATGCGGCAACTGCTGAACGTTTTGCCTCAGGCAACTGTGTTTGTGGTTCTGTTTTGTAAAGCTCAAGTAACTGACTTTTTACCTGCATCAGGAACTGGCGGAACCGTCGCCCCATTGCACGCTGCTGATACGCAACCTGCCAATCCTGGCCAAGCCCCTGTTCCTGCAGCCACTGTTGCGCGCCGGTCTGCCCGACAAACTCAGCAAAATTTTCGTTAAAAGCAACATCGTTGCGCACCCAGACCCGCCCATGCGCTAGCTCGTGTATCAGTAGAGCGGCGAGATCTGCATCTGGCCAGAAAATAAAGGTATCCAGTAGCGGGTCGTTGAACCAGCCAAGCGTGGAATACGCCGGTACGCCGCCGATATAGGTCTCATAGCCTTGAGTTTCATATTCAGCCGCTAACGCACGAGCATCTGCTTCATGGAAATATCCACGATAAGGCGCACAGCCCACCAGCGGGTAACACCACTGTTTCCCACTCAGATCAAAGGCCTGGGCAGCAAATACATTCCAGACAACATAGTCTCGCTGCAGGCTGACGTAGCTGCTGTAACGCCCTTGAGCCGCCAGGCCAATGCTCGCTTCTGCAAAATCGAGCACCTCCTGCGCCCTTGCCAACCGCTGCAGGGTTGCCGAGTCGACATCAGGGGCCTGAGCCAGTTGCTCAAGGGTGGTGCGAGCATGCAGAAGCTGCCACTGCCCGGCAATT
The DNA here is from genome assembly GCA_048571035.1 of Gammaproteobacteria bacterium. Taxonomy (GTDB): domain Bacteria; phylum Pseudomonadota; class Gammaproteobacteria; order Pseudomonadales; family Azotimanducaceae; genus UBA4421. The sequence goes on along the minus strand of CP121329.1, from coordinate 3,361,521 downwards.
GCCTGATGATAAAAATGCAGCGTATCGCAACCTGCCAGCAGCAGCGAAGCCAGCAGCAATGCATAACGTCTGTTGCTGCCAGGTCGCTTGGGTGCGACCATTACGCTTTCGGTTGCCCACAGCTTAGAAACCCACATGCATGTACTCAAAGGCATCCTCGCCATAACGTTCATCGCTTTGAACACCATCATTGTCTATATACCGTTGACCTGGTGGATACTGAAGCTTACCTGGACCCGAGGTGAAGCCAGAAACCGCCTGCGCGCCCGCATGGATATGATCATCTATTGGTGGACTGGACGAAACCGCAAAATGATCCAGGGACTTAAACTGACAGAGGTCAACCTGCATTGGCATCAGCAGGAAGAGATGTCTGCGGACAACTGGTACCTGGTGATCAGCAACCATCAGAGCTGGACAGACATTTTACTGCTGCAGAGCTATCTGTACGGCATCATTCCGCCGCTGAAGTTTTTCACCAAAGAGCAGCTGATCTGGGTTCCTTTCATTGGCTTTGCCATGTACATCCTCGGTTTCCCGTACGTTAAACGGGTGACTAAGGCACAAATCAAAGCCAATCCTAAACTGCGTACCGCAGACCGGGACAACGTTGCTGAAGCCTGCGAAGGGTTCAAAAATCACCCCACGACCATTTTGAATTTTATCGAAGGCACCCGACGAACTTCGGAAAAACACCAACGCCAGGGCGGTGAATACAAACACCTGTTACGACCAAAAACCGGGGGGCTGGGGTATGTCCTGGAAGACATGGACCAGCATCTGCATCGCCTGCTCGACGTGACGATTGTCTACCCCGGTGGCGTACCCACATTCTGGGAGTTTCTACAGGGTAAATGTCCTCGTGTGGAAATGGATGTCACGCCACACGAAATTCCAGCAGAAATACTTGAAGCCGAAGAAACCGCACGTCGACAGGCTCTGGGGCAGTGGGTCGGCAGTATCTGGGCGGAAAAAGATAATCGCATCGAACAAAAAATCAACGGCATATCCTAGACCATGTACCAGAAGCATTTTGGCCTAGACGCTCAGCCGTTTTCCATTGCTCCGGACCCAGCGTTTTTATTTTTAAGCGATGCTCATAACGAAGCGCTTGCTCACCTCATGTACGGTTTTTCTCACGGTGGCTTTGTTCTCATTACTGGTGAAGTGGGTACGGGTAAAACCACGTTGTTACGCAACCTGTTGAACCGCACGCCGCCGGAGCTTGATGTTGCCTTCATTCTCAATCCCCGGCTCACTGTTAAAGAATTGTTAGAAACAGTCTGTGATGAACTTGGCGTGCAATACGGCACAGAGCCTCTGCAGAGCGTTAAGCAATACATCGACGTTCTCAATGAGCATCTGTTGAAGACACATATCAGCGGGCGCAGCACGGTGATCATCATCGACGAGGCGCAAAACCTGTCGCCAGCCGTGTTAGAGCAGATCCGCCTGCTCACCAATCTCGAAACCAACGATAAGAAACTGTTGCGGATTATTCTGCTGGGTCAACCTGAACTCGGGGAAATGCTGAACCGCACCGAGCTGAGGCAGTTAGCACAGCGTATTACCGCACGCTACCACCTGACCCCGCTGTCAAAAGAAGATGTTCACGCTTATGTGAATCACCGCCTGACAACTGCTGGCGGCAGCCCCAACATTTTCACGACCGGGGCTCTGAACGCACTTTACCGGTTATCTAAAGGCACGCCACGACTGATTAACGTCATTGCAGATCGCGCTCTGTTAGGCGCGTATGTTGAAGGCAAATATCAGGTAACGGCAGCCATGGTCCGAAATGGTGCCCGGGAAGTGTTTGGGCAGAAACCCAGGCACCCGCAATCCCGCTACTATCTGGGCGCCGGATTGATGGTTTGTTTGATCGCCCTGGCCATGAGCTGGGCTTATCTGACACGGAACCAGATACCATCTGTTTCGCAATCAGACACAAATCAACCGAGTGTACAGCGCGCAGTTCCCGAACCGCGCAGCGAGCCGCAGGGGGATGCGACTTCGCCTGTTACAGAAGGTGTTCCGGCTACAAGCGAACCGACAAGTGTTGCAGACACGCAGCGTACCCCTTCTGCAGATGCAATCGACCAGTCTGCCGTGCAAAACACCGCATCCAGGCCAGCAACTCTGACTCGTCCACCTGGAAGAACTTTTGAAATACAACGTGCCGCATACCGCGCCGTGTTCGCTGCCTGGTCCGCTGACTATGACCTGGATAACAACCAGATCCCCTGCGACTTCGCGCCACAGGTGGGCCTGCAGTGTCTTAGTCGCAATGGAAGCTGGAGCGAAATCACCTCGATTAACAGCCCGGTGATACTTGAATTATGGGACACACAGGAAAGTCCTTACTATGCCGCCCTGCTTGGATACGATGGCGAACTTTATACACTGAGGCTGGGTGAGCAGGACATCAGCTTGTCGCCACGAGATCTACGCGATGCCTGGTTCGGCACCTATGTACTCCTCTGGCAAACGCCACCAGGATACAGTGGCAGCCTGCGCCAGGGTGACAATCATCCAACTGTAGCCTGGCTGCGCGAACGCCTGGAGGAACTGGATTATCCTGCGCCGGCAAGCTCGGCGGATGCCTATTTCGACGACAGTCTTGATGCTGCAGTCACTGCCTTTCAAAACACCGAGGGTCTTCTGGCTGATGGCATCGTTGGGCCGTTGACCTGGATCCGACTCAGCGACCGACTTAATTTACCTGCGCCAAGCTTACGGAATTAGGTATGTCATACATTCTGGACGCGTTGAAAAAATCCCAGGCTGAACAAAACGCTGAAGGTGTTTCTCTGGCGACTCATGCCACGGGTGCCCGAAAGCCCCGGCCTCGAGGTTTGCTGCCTTTAGTGATTTTACTGGTAGCTACCAATATCGGGCTACTGCTCTGGGTCACCCTGCAAAGGTCGCAAAGCCATCCAGTGGCTGATGACACGCCTGATTCGACGCCAAAGCAAAATACCCAGACAACTCAAATCCCGCCAGGCCCAGCAACAACAACCACCAGGCAGAATCTCGAACTAATAGCTCCGACAATCTCCAACGCAACCCCGGCGGCAGAGTTAGACAGCGGTGCACAAAGTTCAAAGCCTGCCGCGACTGAACCTTCGGTCGCTGCCAGGCTGAAGCCAGAACCACGTTCGGTACCTGCAGTCAGAAGGCTGCAGTTATCAGAACTCCCCGCCAGTGAGCAAAGCAAATTTAATGGCTTCAACTACTCAAGCCACATCTATACGGATGATCCTGAACTCTGCGCGGTGGTTATCAACGGTCAGCGACTATCCGCTGGCGACCGGTTTGAGGGAATGGAAGTCATCGCTATTACCGAAGAGGGTGTAGTGTTCGGATCAAGTCGCGTTTCGAATCAGGGACAGCGTGAACAACTGCACGTTACCGTATCCGTGATAGAACAATGGGAAAAGTAGCTTGAAGCTTAAACCGCCTGCGCGATTTCTGAAGTTCCGCTTAGAATAAAGATCTCCACCATTTTGGCATCCAGCAAACCGCGCTTGGCTTCCTGTTCTAAAATGGAAAACGCAGTCGCTTGAGACATTGCCGCTTTATAAGGTCGATCCATGGCAGTTAAAGCGTCATAAACGTCACAGACCGCCATCACTCGACTGGCCAGCGGTATCTGCTCTCCAACCAACCCCATGGGGTAGCCGCTACCATCAATCCGTTCGTGATGCGCACCTGCAATGTCCGGCACATTAGCCAGTTCTGGCGGCCATGGCAGCGTTTGCAGAAATTCTTTAGTGAACACCACGTGGTCCTGGATCGCGCGCCGCTCCTCGCTTGTCAGACTGCCTTTGCGCACAGACAGAGCCAGTACATCAGCTTCACTGATAACACCGGCAACCTCGCCATCCAACTCTGCAAAGGCATAGTTTCTGATCTCGGCGAGATGTCCAAATTCACCTTGATCCACCACGTTTGGATCATTGGCATTAACTACCCACTCGTAATACTGATCCAGTATCGACAGTTGCTTTTCCAGCTGACGATGAACCCTGCGGCGAGCCACATCCTGATCCACGCGACCATGGTGCAGGAGGTCTAACTCCTGCTCTACTGCCTCTCGGCGAAGCCTTTCTTTCTGCAGCTCAAAACGATAGCGAATAACCTCAAGTCTTTCATCCGTCAGCTTTCTGGATTTTACCAGAATCGCTTCGGGCACACCTATCTTGCCAAAATCGTGCAGCAAAGCAGCATATCGGACTTCCTGGATATGCTCCGGTGTCAGAATCAACTGTGAATACTCAGCAACACCCGATTTAGGTAAGGCTTGTAACAAGGCAACGGTGGTCTCAGCGACACGAAACGAGTGTCCGCTGGTAGCGGGGTCGCGTTGTTCAATTGTTTTTACACTGGCCTGAACAAAGCTTTCAAACAACTCATTAATGTCTTTCAGGAGCGTATTTTTCTGGATCGACACCGCCGCCTGACTGGCTATCGCTCGCAGGAGTTCAGTAATTTCTGCATCAAAGGCCAGCCCCTGGCCCGAGGCCACATCCCGACGATTAACAAACTGCAGCACTCCCACCACGCGCTCGCGATGGTCGCGCATGGGAATCGCCAGTATGGAGCGCGTGCGATAACCCATCTGGTCATCGAAGGTGCGATTGAACTGGTACGGCAGATCGCCACTCAGTTGATAAACGTCGCGAATATTCAGCTCTTGTCCGGTGGAGGCAACATATCCTGCGATCGAGTTGGCCGCGAGTGGCAACCGCGACTCGACGAAGGGGAAATCTACAACATCATTCTGCGCAAGCTTGAAAACCAGTGAGGCCTGCTGGTCTGCATCTGTCTCGATTAAAAACAGAGAGCCACCCTCACAGTGTGCGATCTTGCGTGCTTCGGTGAGCAAGGTCTGCAGCAGCTCCTGCTCAGAAATCTGTTCTGTCAGGGCAAGGGAAATCTGACTCAGCTGATGCATGCGCTGTCGTCGCAAGCCAACATCCCGCACAAGCTCCGAAACTTTAAGGTTGCTGCGCCAGAATTTATCCGCCTGTTGCAGAAGCTGTTCAATAAACAAGCGTTGGTTATCGTGTCCCAGCGTAGCCTGTAGCGCGAAGTCTGCATTCCCGGCACATTTTTGCCCGGCATCACACAATAACAAGGCATGCGGATACTGCTGCCGTGTGCGGGCAACATCTACGCTGTCATCGACCCAGACAAGAGCGACATTCAGATTCAGATCTGAATGAGGTGCCGGGTCAATCTGGACCCACGCCAACGCCTGTGTAACCAACAACAAGGCATCGGGCGGGGACGCCGCACAGATAAACTCTGGCATGTTGCGAGGTGCGCTCATGCATAGTCCAAATACACTAGAATGCGAAGTATGCAGACTAATGCAGTGTGCTTGCGGACCTGCGTCACATAATCAGCGCCATTCCTGGCTGCCGAACCGGCGTTGACAGTTTATTTTACTGCCCTGCTGGCCCGCCAAGCCGGCGATCAATATCTGCCAACCTTGAATTAACCGCAACGCGATACGCGTCCATGCTGGCAATGGCCTCAGCGTTGTCATCAACTTTGGCCGCAATCCCAGAGCGCAGACTGGCAACCGCCTGATTGGCCGCGTTGACCTTATCCACCAGATCTCTCTGACCTCGAGCAATCTGCTGAATCTGTAGTTCGAGACTCGCCAGGTTATCAATCAGCGTCTGCTGCTGCGCAAACGCCGACTCATGGCGGCCTACTGCCGCTTTTAAATCACGACTGGTTGATTCAATACCGTTGATACTGCCGGTTAATGTTTTGACCGCTTTCTGATTATCTTCTATCCACTTCTTGTTTCGCTCATTAGACACCGCCCAGAGTTTGCGGATTTCAGACTCCCAAAGGTTTATCTGTTCCTTGGTAGCATCACCCTCTTGGGACAACGCGCTATCCGTAGCAGACAAACGCGACTCCAGGCGCACCAACCGAGCGTCCGCATCAGCCACTTTAGCCTGCTCTTCTTTCAGCATCTGCTGCTGATTGGCTATGAACCAACCCGCCAGCACAAGTCCACCGATCAGAACGGCCATCATTAAATTCATGCCGATTTGTTTGCCTACGCCTCCGGACCCTGATTTTGGGTCAGCGCGACGGCCAGCTCCGCTTCGACGATACCCATGCGCGGAATTTTTTGTAGACAGATCTGGTGCGCGACGTTCACTCATAACCACGACTCCAACGTAAATTCTTTAACACCAACCCGAGTTCTCCCGGGGCAGCGCCACTATACAAGTGCGGCGCCAGTATAAAAGTGGTAGCGCAAAAGAAAAGGCCTGCGATTTCGCAGGCCCTCCCATGCTGAACAGCCGATCCTTAAAAAAACGGTATACCCAAACTAGCTAGCCCAGATCAGACAAACCAGAGCAGACCACCGAGAACTAATGTGAGCACAAATCCGGAGGTAATCACCCCTTTCACCGTTGTCATGGGACCCTGTTTACCGAAAATCGCATTGAGCTCAAGCGCACCCACGATCACCAGGGCAACAATAATGGCGGTTGTGTTATTCCCTACGGAACCACTGGAGAAATGCGCGCTGGATCCCATGAAATACAACATTGGAATAGAGAACAAGGTGTTAGTACGTGACGCCAGGCCTGCTTTCGGCGCCGCCGCAGCAGCAGCCGGGTCAGCTTCCCCACCGGCGGCAACCGCCTGGTTCGAGGCAATGATGACGCGCTGATTGGGCCAGATAATCAGCCAGACATTAAGAAACATCAGAATACCCATGACCGCGCCAACGGTGATATCAGCGGTGAGATTTGCACCCCGTGTGCCCAGCATCACCAGGCCTGTCAGGAAGGTGAACATCGCACCCCAGCGGAACCACCACAGCGCGCGCGGCACGAGCTTGGAAAAAGCGTCTACACGGGCATCGCCATCAGCTTCTTTAAAATATTCGGTCTGTACAAAGTTGAAGTAATAGAGCAGACCGATCCATGTGATACCGGCTAAAAAGTGACCCCAACGCGCCAGATAATCCAAAAAGAGCATTTCCATCTCTTTCCCCTCGTCCTTTTGTTATGTTGCGCACGAATATATCGAAACAAGATAGTCCGTACCACTACTGCTTGAGGATTGAAGATGCCTGTTTACACGTTGGCTGTGGCTGCATTTGTCTGTTGCCTGGCGCTCCCGACCTACAACCATGCAGCGGACACCAGCTCAGCCGTGATCGGTTACTGGGTAGGTGACAGCTCCATTCTGCATATTGAAAAACACCGTGGCCAGCTGACGGCTACCGTCGTTGCACTGACCGATCCGGTGTATCTGGATACGGAAGAAGTCGGCACACCGGGTGCCCTGCGCAAAGATGACAACAACCCTGAACCCAGTCTGCGCGGCCGCACGCTGTTAGGATTGAATCTACTGGAGAACTATGTCTACGAAGACAGCCGTTGGCAGGGCAAGATCTACGACCCTGAATCAGGCAACACCTACTCGTCTCGCATGAGCATTGATCGCAAAGGGCGGCTGAACATGCGTGGGTATATCGGTGCCCCTATGTTTGGCCGAACCGCAAAATTCAGGCCGCTGGAGACCTGTTCTGAAAACGTCAAAGTGATGTTAACCCGCAGCCAGCAACAGTTGGAGACGTGCGAGAGCTAAAAAAAACCCCGGTCAGACCGGGGTTTTTTTAAGATCAACAGAACTGATGTTCTGCTTACATCATGCCGCCCATGCCGCCCATGTCTGGCATGCCGCCGCCAGGCATACCACCGCCTGCTGCGTTATCTTCCGGCAGATCTGTCACCATCGCTTCGGTGGCTGCGCGAACCAGAGCAACACCACCACCAGGTACAACACCTTCTTCTACGGCTGCGCGAGTTGCGTGCAGTGCATCTTCAACGCGGGCTTTCTTCTCTTTCATTTCAACTTCGGTAGCAGCACCGACTTTGATAACTGCAACACCGCCAGACAATTTCGCAAGACGTTCCTGAAGTTTTTCTTGTTCTGCGGCCATGCTTTCCTGATTGTTGATGAAGTAAGGAGACAGATAACCTCGGTCAAACTGCATGCCTTCAACCACGTCGAGTTCGTTCTCAAGACCTGAGCCTTCCTCAACCGTGATCACACCTTCTTTGCCGACTTTGTCCATCGCCTGAGCAATAATCTCGCCGACAGCTACATCGCTGTTGGCTGAAATCGTGCCAACCTGAGCAATCGCCTTGGAGTCTTCACAGGGGGTGGCCATACCTTTAACCGCTTCAACCGCAGCCGTTACCGCTTTATCGATACCCCGCTTGAGGTCCATTGGGTTCATGCCAGCCGCTACGGCTTTCAAACCTTCCTGCAGAATGGCCTGAGCCAATACTGTCGCTGTGGTGGTGCCGTCGCCGGCTTCGTCAGAAGTCTGGCTGGCCACTTCTTTAACCATCTGTGCACCCATGTTTTCGAACTTGTTCTCAAGTTCAATTTCTTTGGCCACAGATACACCGTCTTTAGTTACCGTAGGAGCACCAAAAGATTTGTCCAAAACTACGTTTCGGCCTTTTGGTCCCAGGGTGACTTTAACGGCATTCGCTAGAGTGTTGACGCCGTCGAGCATCTGGCTCCGTGCGTCATCACCGAATTTTACGTCTTTAGCGCTCATCGCTTATTTTCCTCTAAAAAATCGTTATCGTGCCGGCAGGGTTTAGCCTTCCAGGACACCAAAAATTTCGCTTTCGCTCAGAATCAACAGCTCTTCGCCGTCAATCTTCACCGTGCTACCGGCGTACTGACCAAAAATGATCTTGTCGCCAACTTTCACGTCGAGGGCACGTACATCACCACCATCGGTGATTTTGCCAGTACCGGCGGCAATAATTTCGCCTTGAGAGGGTTTTTCAGTTGCAGAATCAGGCAAAACAATGCCGCCTGCACTGGTGGTTTCCTCTTCCAACCGACGCACGACAACTCGGTCGTGTAAAGGTCGAATGTTCATTTCAGTAAATCTCCCGTTGCTCCAGGAATGGATCAAAAACCCCACAAAGCAGGGTCCCTAAGTGTGTATTTAGCACTCTCAAGGAGAGAGTGCTAAAAGACTGGCCGCTATCATATGGCCGGTTTCTCAGGATTCAAGGGCCAGCGCCTAATATTTGTGGCTATTTTTTCTCGTAATCGCCTTCAATGATCACCGGACCGGACTTTGGAGGTGCATCTTCGGGTGCGTGAGCACCCGGTGCTGTAGTGTGGATCTCGACGCGCTTGAGCAAAAGCACTACCAGAGCCTGACGACTTGGTGGGAACAGCAAGACAAAGCCGACTGCATCGGTTACAAAACCTGGAGTCAGCAGCAAGGCCCCAGCGACCGCCAGCAGTATTCCTTCAGCCATCTCCTGAGCCGGAACCTCCCCTGCGTTCATGCGCGAAACACCGCGGGTGAGGGTCGCCAGCCCCTGGCGTTTGAGCAACGCCACACCAATCACTGCAGTGAGCATCACCAGAGCAATGGTTGGCCATGCATCTATGTAGCCAGCCACCGTGATGAGCAGGTACATTTCAACAATGGGTGTTATAAAAAAGACCAGCAACAAGAGCATATTCTAAGGAGACCTTTTGAGTCGTAAGGCACCACCATTGTCACCCAAAGTGGCGTTGTCTAAACAATCTGGGGGCACTACCGGAGATAATCAAGGCCAGGCGCCGGATCGCCGTACGGATCGCCGTACGGATCGCCGTACTCTGGTCTGGCAGGTAGTGGCCATGATCCCCACCGGACAGGTTGCCACCTACGGACAGATCGCGGCCCTGATCGGGCTGCCTTCCCATGCGCGTTTTGTTGGCACAACCCTGCGCCAGTTGCCGAAAAACACCAGGCTTCCCTGGCATCGTGTGGTGAACGCGGGGCTGCGGATATCTCAGCGTGGTGGTGGTGAGGCCATACAGCGCAAGCGCCTGGAGGCGGAGGGTGTTGAATTTGTAGGTAGCAGGATTCCGAGTGGTTTTCGCTGGGAGGCGGGGTGAGCTGAATACCTGGAAGAATACATTCTGTAAAAACCTTTCAGCCTGGAACAGACGACGAGGCCCCGGGTGTGGGTAGCCATGTTTGCGCCGAACCTGCGCCGCTCCGCGGTGCTTTCTCTACCCACACCCGGAGCCTCTTATTCAGTTTTGAATTGTGGTTCTTCTAAATGCAGGTGTTTGTTGGCGAGCCAGACTAGCGCGAGCACAGGTAAGCCGATGCACGCAGCAAAAAGGAAGAAGTTCACGTAGCCAAAACTATCTACCACGGTCCCGGAATATCCACCCACCAGCTTTGGAATCAGCGTCATCAGAGAGCTGAAAATGGCATATTGCACCGCGGTAAAACGCACGTTAGTGAGCGCAGACAGAAAGGCTATGAAGGCAGCGCTGGCAAGACCTGCGGTAAGGTTGTCAGCTGAAATCACCACATACAGCAGCAGCTCATTTTTACCCACTACCGCAAGCAGGATAAAAAACAGATTGGTCACCACAGTCAGAAGTGCCCCCAGAAAGAGAATGCGCATCACGCCATAACGCACGGATAAAAGGCCGCCCATGAATCCGCCGAGAATCGTCATGAACAGACCAAAAGTTTTGACTACCGTGGCAATCTCATTCTTGCTGAACAGCAGGTCCTGATAAAAAACGTTTGAAATCACACCCAGCACGATGTCAGAGATCCTGTAAAGCCCAACCAGGGCCAGAATCAGCAACGACAGCTTCAAGCCATAACGGCTGAAAAACTCTCCCACTGGTGCAACGTAGGTGTCCAGCACCATCTCGCGATTGACCCACCTTGTAGCACTGAGCGACAGGCCGATACACACAGCAAGAGCGAGCGAGGTCAACATGCGGCTCACTTCAAGAGCAAACACCTGCAACGGTGAAGCCCCACCTAGATAGGCATCAAAAAGTTGCCCTAAAAGCACAAAGCTGAGGGCAAAACCTGCAATGGCCAACATAAACATCAGCACAAAACCTGCGTAATCCGCCGCAGAATGCTGGAGTTCTACAGCTCGATTAGCTTCAGGCTCATTGATGATGAGCGTTGTTGCAACACCAACCAGCATAAAGGCGCCCATAATCAGATATGTCATCCGCCACGCCGCATAATTGTACTGCCCGAGCTCCGAACCAAAATAGGAGGCCAGGTATAAAGCACCCGCCCCTGCCAACAACATACCTACGCGGTATCCGGCTATATAGGTCGAGGACATCATTGCTTGCAGAGAAGGCTCTGCCGACTCAATTCGAAAAGCGTCTATCACTATGTCCTGGGTAGCCGAGGAAAACCCGAGCAACACCGCCGCCAGGGCAATACGCGTCAGCGCATCATCGCTCGCGCTTGGGTCGGTCGATGCCATCCAGACAATTGCGCTGATGATCATCAGCTGGGACAACAACATCCAGGCGCGCCGTCGACCCAGCACACGTGTCAGTAGAGGCAGTGGTAATCGATCCACCAGCGGCGCCCAGACAAACTTGAATGAGTAGCCCAAGGCCGCCCAGCTGAAGAATGTAACGGTTGCGCGATCTACCCCTGCTTCACGCAACCACAGAGACAGCGACGAAAAAATAAGCAGCAGCGGCATGCCGGCAGCGAGGCCAAGAAACAGCATCGTGACGACCCGGGGGTTTTTGAAGGCAAGTAGCGCCGTACGCCAGGAGCGATCAACAGGATCCTCAACTGTTTGCGCTTCAGACAAATCGATCCACTTCAGTCACGGAAGTTGTCAAACTGCAAAGGTGTATCAAGGTCTGCTTCACGTAACAACGCCATCAGCTGCTGCAGTTCATCACGCTTTTTACCCTGTACCCGCAGTTTGTCGCCATTTATCTGCGCTTGCACTTTAAGTTTGGAATCTTTCGTCATTTTGGTAATGGTTTTTGCGGTGTCTCGATCGATTCCCTGACGCAACTGATAGGATTTGCGTTTCACCTTGCCTGCACCTTCAACCTCACCAGGCTCTAATGCACGTGTATCCACTTTACGGCTGGTTAATTTGTCACGCACAATGCTTTCGATCTGATTTATCTGAAATTCTTCCGGCGCGCTGATCAGAATGGTTCCGTCGCTGAGTTCGATGCTCGCATCAACGCCTTTTAAATCGAATCGCGTGCCCACCTCGCGTAGAGCCTGATCAATGGCATTGTTGATTTCATGCATATCTACTTCCGAAACAATGTCGAACGATGGCATGGGTTTCTTCTCCCTGTATATTTAATAACGATTAATGGTTCCTTGACATCAGGCCCTTGGTCGCATATCAAGATTGATCCGCAGCACAAAACGCAGCCCACGATACATGTCAGATTCCGACATTCCAATCTTAGTCATAGACGACGCCAAATTCTCCAGCGCGATCATCGCGAAGATGTTGCGAACCGGCGGCTTCAACAACGTGCGCTTTACCAACAACCCTTTGGAGGCCCTGCGTTCAATAGAGAAACGGCCAGCGCAGATCATCATCGCTGACTGGCTGATGCCCGCAATGGATGGGGTTGAGCTTGCCCGACGAATCAAAAAACTGGACGAAAGTCAGGATCATTTCAGTTATGTGATGCTGATGACAGCACGGGACGACTACGAAGCGTTGGAAAAAGCATTTGCCGCTGGCGTAGATGACTTTATGAACAAAGCTCACCTGCGCACCCAGCTGTTACCCAGGGTTGTTGCTGCGGATCGCATCACAAGACGTCAGAATGAGTTGATGAAATCAAACAAGCTCTTAAGTCGTAAAGTCAAAGAGTTACAGACTACCGACCTGGTTGACCCGGTTACCGGTCTGGGTAATCTTAAATTCACTATGGAGCGCCTGGATGCAACCCTGCAGGAGTCCGAAACTCGCGGCGGCGCCGCCTGCCTGCTGCTGGTTGGCGTCAACAATCTGAACGTGATTAAGAAACAGTATGAACCAGGCAGCATCGACGAACTGATGTCTGGCATCAGTGCAAAGATCCGTCAACTGGTGCGACCGCTGGACATTGTCACACGTCCGGAGGCAAATATTTTTGCCGTGACTACCCTGCAGGACAATCTGAAAAACTGCACCTCACAAAGCTTCAGACGCATCTTCGACAGTCTGTACATGCACTCATTCAAGACCTCCGAAGGCTATATACCGGTGGTTGTAGGTGTGAGCATCACCGCCGCAGACGCAAACACAGGCCACCCACGTGGTCATGAACTGATGGAATTTGCTTATCGTGGTCTCACCCGTTCTTTTGATACAGGTATCATCAGCGTGCGGCCATATGATCCTTCACCACACCTGGAAACCACCATTGGTTGAAAAACAGCGCATCAACAAAGTGACCACCCGTGGCGGTGACAAAGGCAAGACACGCCTGGCAACAGGACGGGGCCTACAGAAGCATCACCCCATAGTTAAAGCGATGGGGGGCATTGATGAACTCAACAGTTATATCGGCGTACTACGCGCCATTGTCCATGACCATCCGCAGGATATTCTGGCGGCGATACAACAGGCATTGTTTGATCTGGGCGCAGTGTTTGCAATGGAAGGCGACTACGCTGCAGCAACAACCGAGTTATTGGAAACGGCAACAGATACATTAAATGAAGACCTGCCGCCACTTACTGAATTTGTTATCCCAGGTGGCGGGCCGGCGGCAGCACAGGCACACGTGTGTCGAGCCGTTTGCAGACGCGCCGAAACCCTGGTCTGGGAAGTAGTTAGCGATACAGAAGACGCTCCAGCCAGCTATAGCGACGCCGCACGCTATCTGAACCGTCTGAGCGACTACTTCTTTGTCCTCGCCCGCAGCTTAACCATAAGTGATGAAACTCAATGGCGTGGCCCAGCCGCTAGAACCTAGAGTGCTAATCGCCGAATGTCGGCAAGCGAACTCGCAAGATAGTTCATAAAACGACCGCCATCAGCACCATTAATGACTCTATGGTCGTAAGACAAAGACAATGGTAAAACTTTGCGCGGCACAAATGCCTCACCATTCCACAGGGGTTTTGTCTGCAGCTTGGATACGCCGAGAATAGCCACTTCCGGGGCGTTAACAATCGGTGTGAAGCCAGTGCCGCCAAGGGCACCCAGACTGGAGACACTGAAGCTGCCGCCCTGCAGGTCATCCATCGCCAGTTTTTTATCTCGCGCCTTTTCTGATAGGTCTGCAATTTCGGCGGAAAGCTGCCAGATCGACTTTTCATCTGCTGCTTTGATCACGGGCACCACAAGGCCTTCGGGGGTATCTACTGCCATGCCGATATTGATGTATTGCTTGCGCACCAGATGCTCTCCGTCCGCATGCAGAGACGCATTGAAATTAGGGTACTCACGCAAAGCATGGCAACAGGCTTTGACGATAAAGGCCAGCGGCGTGACTTTGATACCCTTGCGTTCTGCTTCTTGTTTTAAAGACTGGCGGAAATCTTCCAGATCTGTGATGTCTGTTTCATCGTGCTGAGTGACATGAGGAAGATTCACCCAGCTGCGGTGCAGGTTATCTGCCCCGCGCCGCTGGATACGGGTCCGCGGTACCATGTCTATCGGCCCGAATTTCGCGAAGTCAATTTGTGCCACTTGAGGCAGACCTCCGCCAGCAGTGCCACCCGAACGGCCTGACACCATTTGCTGTTTCACAAAATCTTTTACATCATCTTTTGTGATTCGATTGCGATTACCTGTGCCTTTGACTTCGCTCAGATCTACACCAAGCTCACGTGCCAGACGACGTGTGGCCGGACCTGCATATACTTTTGCACTGGCGGCGTCCTGATCTTTACCATCGTCGCCGGATTGTGTTTCGACTTTAGATTCTGATTTGCTCTGCGGCTTTGCATCACCAGAGGGTGCGGGATGTGCTTCTTCTGTTTTTTCTTCTGCTGACTTTTCCGAAGCTTGACCGTCGCTCTTTTTGTTTGCGCCATCAGTACGCAGACGCGCAAGCAACGAGCCTTCGGAGACTTCTTCATCAACACTTACAGCCACTTCCAATACAGTGCCTGCATATTCGGCGGCAATCTCCATAGACGCCTTATCTGATTCGAGCACAACAAGCAGGTCATTCACTTCGATGACGTCACCTGCCTGCACCGCAATTTCAATGACCACGACACCGGATGCATCCCCAATGTCGGGCACCAGCACCTCAATTTCCTGGGCGCTTTCACCGGACTCAGATTCGGCTTCCGTGGAAGGTGGCGTTTGCGTCGGCTTGGAGGCTTGTTGTGTATCGGGTTTCGATTCAGATTCTTCTGCAGCTTCGGTCTCTGTTTTCTCTTTGCTGGGCTCATCAGCGTCAATTGTCGCGATCACATGCCCTTCCTTGATGCGTTCGCCTACTTCAACCTGCAGAGATTTCAGTATGCCCGCACCTGGCGAAGGAATATCCATGGAGGCTTTGTCCGACTCAATGACCACAATGGTGTCGTTTTCAGCCAGGACGTCGCCGACAGCCGCACAGATCTCTATCACTTCTACTTCGTCGATATCACCCAGATTGGGAATCGTTACATCCATGGTGTTTCCTAACTGAGGCGCGGATTAGATTTGGCGACGTCTATGTCTAACTGTTCACGCGCTTGTTTGACGTCTTTTGTAGAGATCACCTGCTTCTCTGCAAGTTTGGCGAGAGCCGCAAGCGTAACAAACTTACGATCCACCTCAAAAAAGTGGCGCAATTCTTCACGCGTATCGCTGCGACCAAAGCCATCAGTACCCAGCACGTGATAAGGCGCTGCGATGCAACCGCGAATCTGCTCTGGCAGTGCCTTCATATAGTCGGTTGAAGCGACTACCGGCGCATCCCCGGGCAAACACTGTGCAACGTAGGGTATCTGTTGGTCTTCTTCAGGGTGCAGAAGATTGTAGCGGGCTACATCCTGAGCCTCGCGTGCCAGCTCGGTAAAGCTGGTCACACTCCAGACCTCAACCGATACGCCATATTCTTCATGCAGAGTTTCCGCTGCGGCTTCCACTTCGCGCAGTATTGTACCGCTACCCAACAATCTCACTTTCTTTGCAGAGTCTTCACCTAAAGTACGCAACAGATACATTCCTTTAAGAATGCCCTCTTCGGCACCTTCAGGCATGGCCGGATGCTGGTAGTTTTCATTCATTACGGTTATGTAATAGTAAAGGGGCTCCTGCTCCACATACATACGCCGAAGACCTTCATGAACAATAACCGCGAGCTCATAACTGTAGCAGGGGTCATAACTGATGCAGTTGGGCACTGTTGATGCCAGTAAGTGGCTGTGTCCATCTTGATGCTGCAATCCTTCACCGTTAAGGGTAGTGCGCCCTGCCGTGCCGCCCAACAGGAACCCTCTGGCCTGCAGGTCGCCCGCCGCCCAGGCCAGATCTCCTATTCTTTGAAATCCGAACATGGAGTAATAGATGTAAAAAGGAATCAGGGTGTATTGATGATTACTGTATGAAGTTGCAGCGGACAACCAGGCTGCGAATGCACCAGCCTCATTGATGCCTTCCTCCATGACCTGGCCATCTTTCGACTCTACGTAAGAGCTGAGCTCATCTGAGTCTTCAGGTTCGTAAAGCTGGCCAACAGATGAGTAAATACCCAACTGACGAAACATACCTTCCATACCAAACGTGCGCGCTTCATCAGGCACGATCGGCACAACCCGTTTTCCTACTTGTTTGTCACGTACCAGCGTTGCAAGAATCCGCACAAAGGCCATGGTTGTGCTGATGGTGCGTTCGCCGCTGCCTTTGAGCTGTGATTCAAACGCAGACAGCTCTGGAATCTCCAGTTTGGTTGGATCTTTGATGCGCTGCGGTATAGAGCCACCCAGGGCTTCACGCTTCTTTTTAAAGTAAACCATCTCCGGCGAATCATCCGCCGGTCTGAAATAAGGAATATCTTCCAGCTCTTTATCAGAGAGCGGCACATCGAAACGATCGCGAAACTTTTTCAGCTCATCCTGATTGAGTTTCTTAACCTGATGCGTATCGTTTTCCGACTCACCCGCATCTCCCATGCCATAACCTTTAATGGTTTTGGCAAGAATGACTGTCGGCTGCCCTGTGTGCCGGGTAGCCGCGTGATACGCCGCATATACTTTGTATGGATCATGCCCTCCGCGGTTCAGTCGATATATATCATCATCCGACATGTTCTCGACCATTTTGAGCAGTTCAGCGTCCTGTCCAAACAACTTGTCGCGGACGTAACCACCACCTTTAGCTTTGTAATTCTGATACTCGCCGTCAACAGTTTCATCCATACGTTGCTGCAGCAGCCCCTGCTCATCCTTAGCAAAAAGCGGATCCCATAAGCGGCCCCATACGACTTTGATGACATTCCAGCCAGCACCGCGAAAATAGCCTTCAAGCTCCTGGATAATCTTGCCGTTGCCGCGCACTGGACCATCCAGGCGTTGCAGATTGCAGTTCACTACAAAAATCAGATTGTCGAGTTTTTCTCTGCCCGCCAATGACAGAGCACCAAGGGATTCCGGCTCATCTGTTTCACCATCACCAAGGAATGCCCAGACTTTACGGTCGCCCATCTCTACCAGACCGCGACTGTCCAGATACTTCATAACATGGGCTTGATAAATAGCCTGCAGAGGACCCAGACCCATTGAAACAGTGGGAAATTGCCAGTAATCGGGCATCAGCCAGGGATGTGGGTATGACGACAAGCCCTCACCATCCACTTCACGGCGAAAGTTGTCTAACTGCTGCTCGTCAAGACGCCCTTCAAGGTAGCTGCGAGCGTACACTCCTGGTGATGAATGACCCTGGAAATAGATCAAATCACCGGGATTGTCTCCGTTGGGGCCGCGAAAAAAGTAGTTGAAGCCAACATCATAAAGGGTGGCCGATGAGGCAAAGCTGGAAATGTGACCACCGAGTTCGCCGGGTCGCGAATTTGCGCGAACAACCATGGCCAGAGCATTCCAGCGGATCAGACTACGGATCCGTCGCTCCATGAACAGATCACCAGGCATCACAGCTTCTTTCGCTGAAGGTATCGTGTTGCGATAGGAGGTGTTGATTGTATAAGGCAGGCTGACACCGGTTTTAGTCATCCGCGCAGACAGGCGTCCAAGCAGGAAATTCGCGCGATCAGTGCCTTCGTTTTCCAGGATGTATTCTAACGAAGCCAGCCATTCGCGGGTTTCTTCCGCATTTGTTTCTTCCAATCCGGGTTTGGCCATATCTGCTCTCAATTTCCTTTTGCCTGATCGTCAATCTATCGCAATGTAAGTATAGCTAGCGTGAATTATTTGCGGAAAGCTGAGGCAACATCCTTCGATGAAGGCCCAGATAGAGCCCTTTCCAATCGAAAAACGTGCCTGGGTCGTCCTTGCGCCCTGGCGCAATCTCGTTATGACCAACCACAGCATCAATACTTAATGCCGGATACTTTACAAACAAAGCCAGCAACACACGCGCAAGACTGTCGTATTGGGCAAGATCAAAAGGCACATTCACCGCACCCTCCAGCTCAATACCAATTGCAAAGTCGTTGCATCGAGGCCGATGACGCCAGCACGATGCGCCTGCATGCCAGGCTCGCTGGTTGAAGGTGACAAACTGCTCGAGACTACCGTCGCGATTAATCAGCAGGTGTGGCGATACCTCTACACCCGCCAGATCATGAAATGAAGGGTGTGTATCAAGATCCAGGCGGCCCTGGAAAAGTGCCTGGGGGTTACCCGTTTCAAACTGCCCTTCCGGCAGAGAGACGCAGTGCAGCACTACCAGTTCGGGTTGCCGATTATAGGGCCGCTCATCAAAGTGCGGGCTGGGCAACCAGTTGGCGGCATCCAGATGGTGCTGATCATCCACGACCACAGCTGTGTAAATCCTACTTAGTGAAACGGTAATGAAAGGCTACAATTGTCCGTCTTTGCACCCAACAACACCACCAGGATAATTAGTTTTATGGCACAGGGCACATCGGTAAAATCACCGCCAGGCGATAGTGTAGCCGCCAACGTTGCAGCTGCTCTCAAAGAGGATGTTGGCGCAGAGGATGTTTCTGCCGCGCTTATTCCAACCTCTACAACCGCTCATGCGCGGGTGATCACACGGGAGAATGGCGTATTCTGCGGAGCGCCCTGGGTGATTGAAACCATCCGCCAGGTGGATCCGAAGATAACCGTCACCTGGTCTGTAAAGGATGCAGATTCAGTGTCTGAAAATCAGACCCTGTTTGAGCTGCAGGGACCAGCACGCAGCCTGCTGACCGCGGAGCGCACAATGTTGAACTTCGTACAGCTCTTATCAGGCACATCGAGCAAAACGGCAAAGTACGTAAGCCTCATTGCGCGCACAGATACAATTCTGCTCGATACACGCAAAACCATCCCCGGCCTGCGGCTGGCGCAGAAATATGCGGTGGCCTGCGGTGGTGGCAGCAACCATCGCATGGGTTTATTCGATGCCTATCTGCTCAAAGAAAATCATATTTCCGCCGCGGGCAACATCGCTGCTGCAGTGAAAACCGCGCGCACGCTGCACCCGGAATTGCCTCTGGAAGTAGAAACTGAAAACCTCGACGAGTTAGAGCAGGCCATCTCAGCAGGTGCTGATATTGCCATGATCGATAATTTTTCATTGGTCGATACTCGCACCGCGGTGGCCATGGCAGACGGGAACATCAAACTGGAAGCCTCCGGGGGCATCGATGAGAAAACCATCACAGACATAGCCGACACAGGCGTGGACTATATTTCAATTGGCGAAGTGACTAAAAATATTGATCCGCTGGATTTATCCATGCGTTTCATTTAACCCGTTCACCACTTTTTTACGGATCAAAAAAGTTGAGGCTCCCGCGCTTACCATGAGCAGATTTTCAGCATTTGCTATTCATCTTGGAATCAGTTTCCTGATTTTTGTAGTTCTGGCTTACCTGGTTGTCTTTGAGTGGTACCCGGATATTTTCTTTGATAATGACGGCGGTTGGCGCGGTATGCGTATCATCATTGCCGTTGATCTCGTTCTGGGTCCGCTGCTCACCCTGATTGTCTTCAAGGCCGGCAAACCCGGTCTCAAGTTTGATCTGACTATTATTGCTTTGCTGCAGTTTGTTTGCCTGAGTGGTGGCATCTACGTTGTTTATAGTGAGCGTCCACTGGCAGTGGTGTTCAGTGACGGTCGCTTTTCTGTCATGAACAAAAAAGACTACCTTGACGCAGGACATGAGCAGGCACCGAATCTTAAGAATTTCCCTGGTGACAGCCCGAAATGGGTCATGATCGCACTGCCGGAATCCGCAGAAGAAGAAAGTGCACTTCGCCGCGACATGTTCACAACGGGCCGTCTGGTCAGCACTGCCAGCGATTTATACGTTCCTTTCGATAAGACACGCGAAGACTTCTTCGACGAGGCAGAAGAGATTGAGGTGGTGTTAGCAGGCAAAGGCTGGCAGCAGCGTGTCGACAACTGGCTGGCTGAACAGGAAGGTGATCTGGAAGACTATGCGTTCTTCACTTTCTCCACCCGTTTTGTCATCGGCTATCTGGTGTTCGACCGTGATACCCGGGAGCGTGTTGGCGTTATCACCAGCGCATCTTAAACAACCTGGCTTTTCAGCTGCCGACCCCGCGGGTTGAATCCATCCAGCGCATGAACCAGGTTTTTTTCCGCCCGCCGCCGGCGTCTCTCTGGGTCCAGGCCCGGCACCGTTGGGCGCGTTCGGCAAGCTCGGAAAGTCCATTGCTACCCGCCCAGACTTCTATCTCGCTATAAATCAACTCGGCATCCGGGTGGCGCGCCATCAGTTCACACCAAAGAACAATATTTGCCGCGATCTCCTGTTGCTGCGTTACTGAACCGTAAGTCTGGTGCCAGCGATACAGCATGAGATTTGTGTTCAGGTTGGCGCGATTCAGATTAAGCGCATCGTACAGTGCTGATTCCTGCGCGGCTCTTGATGCGGCGTCAGTAAAGTACTGATTTCTGAACTGCACGTAGCTGAGTCGAATCGCTGGATTCCAGGGGTCTTTGTCTACCGCTGCTTTATAAGCCAGATCAGTCTGGGTCATTAATAGAGGCGTGGGTGAAGCACCCAGCTCCTGCTCTAACAGTCTGGCTTCAACAAAAGCCGGTAACCCACGACGAGCGTTCAACTTCTGTGCCCACTGGACATAGGATCGGGTTGCTGCGGGATCAGACGCGATCACACTGGCACCTGGCACCAGTTTGTTGCCCGCAAAAACCGCATTGGAAAGCACATCCAAACAAAGGTAGAAAATATTTAGTACCAGCAGTGTAACCAAGGCATATTTGCTGATCCGCAGTGGCAGTGATGTTTTCTGCGTAGTTGCACCAACCTGAAGAACAGGCATTAGGGTTATCGCAAGCATCACCCCAACAAGAATAACAAGCGGTAAGACATAAAAAACAAAATTCAGAGACGAATGCATAATCGCGACGGCCAGCGCCAGCAGCATGCCTGACCTCATGCCGAGGGTGCGCTGGACCACAATTCGCCGAAACAGACCAAACGCCACCCAGGCAAAAAGACAGAAAAGCGGCAACGCCAGCCACACGCCGCCTTCCAGCGCAAACTGCAAAAGATCGTTGTGCACAAGAACCCCGGAGGTACCTTGCTCAAGCGGTGAACGGAATAAAGGATACAGCAGAGAGAAAGTGTATAAGCCGGTGCCATTCACCCCGCCAAGCTCGGTCAGTGCCTGCAACGCCGACTGCCAGATGAGCAGGCGCGGGCTTGCTTCACTCACCGCTGTGCTGTTCTCCGCGAAAGAGGACACCAGGCCTGGTAGATCAAGGGCCGTATAAGCTGCCAGCGCCATGAAGATAGCCGCAGAAGCTGCTACAACCGACGTCCGATTCGCCTCAAATCGGAACAAGATGGCCAGCAGTCCGCAAGACAACATGCCAACCACGACCAACATGCCAAAGCGCATCTGGGTTGCCAACATCGCAACTGCAAACATGAAAATCAAAGCGGCACTCAGCACCGTTGCGCCGCGTCCCCAATCCCGCTTCAAGCTGAACAGCAGCCAGGGAATCCCTACCAGATAAACCAACGTCAGATAGTTTCCCGGATCGCGCAGAGGCGCATGCGCACGTTGTTGAAATAGGAGGAATTCGACGCTGGTAATAAGGACAAAACACGTCACCAGCAAGGTGATAAAGAGCCACAACTGGTTTGGATTTTTCAGCAGAGAAACGCTCAACGCCCACAGCGGCAGACAGGCTAACAGTATGCTTGGCATGAAGCTGGCATCAGGACTGATGGTGAAAAGAAGGTAGTGCCCGACAATCAGAGCAAGGCTAGCTAAACAGGACCAGAAGAAAACTGGCCGCTCTTGAGCTACCTGGATCCACACAGCCATAGGGGCGGCCATGATAATGACCAGCGGTCCTAAAACCGCTGGCAGCATAAACATCGGGTTATAAGTCGGACCAAAAAAGTGGCAGGCTGCGAAGAAACAGAGCAGCAGAAAGAGGTTTTGCCAACGGCCCCGAGGGGATGTCAGAGCGTCGTTGAAGCTCCCCACAAAAGCATGAGTTGAATTGGAACTGATAGCAAAACCTTCGAATGGTGCCGGAACGCGGAATCGAACCGCGGACCTACTGATTACGAATCAGTCGCTCTACCAACTGAGCTATCCCGGCGCAGCGCGGAGAATACTCGGTTTGCAGAGCCGATTAAAGATCTCACCTATGGACAAGGCGTGTTATCAGGATAGACCCTACAGAGCGTGAGACCAGATGGGCCAACCGCAGTAACCCGGTATTCGGTATCTGCAGTATTCGCGATGCTGTAAGTGACGCCATCATCTGCTCTTGGTTCCCAGCCGATTGCAGCTTCAATGGCCGCGGCATCAGCCAGATCAACGGCATAACCGCCAGTGCGCAGGAAAAAATCTTCCTGGAAGACTTCCATGGTTTTCATGTTGCTCAACAATTGTCCCTGCTCGGCAGTCTCAACGTACTCTCTGTAAGCAGGCAGAGCTATCGCGGCTAAAATGGCAATAATGCCCACAGCTATCATCAGCTCAATCAGGGTAAAACCGGTTTGTTGTGTTTTCATCTCTGGACCTCAATAAAGCGCAGCTACCAATAAAGCTGTCGCGCAGGCTATTCAAAAACAAAAAAAGGGCGGCATGTGCCACCCTTTTTCTTTACATCATGCGTTGTACATCTTGCGATGACAATCAGGTGACGTACTACCAGTTCACAGACTCAACCAAAGTGGTCAGTTCTATGTACTCAGGACGTGTTACCGCTACGTTCAAAGTACCAGCCGCAACAGAACCACCATTGTCGGTGATACCGACAGTACCAGCAGCGTCAACAACCGCATCCGCGTATGCAGGTGCACCGGAAGGTGAACCCGTGGTGAATTTTGCATCGCCCACTTCCCGCTGGAGACTAGCCAGAATACCAGCAGCAGTCAGCGCATCTTCAGCACCCTGAGCGTCTAGAATACCCATCGCCAGACCAGTACGTACTCGAGACATCTCACCACGAACAAATTTAACACCCTCTTCATAGTGGCTGTTAACTTTACCCATGTTGGCTGTTTCGATGTAAGACTGATAAGCAGGCAAAGCTACTGCAGCCAGAATACCGATGATAGCTACCACGATCATCAATTCGATAAGGGTGAAACCCTTTTGCATTGCGTTTTTCATTTAGAATAAACTCCGTTACTAATGTGTAAAAACGTGGCAGCCAAAGACGTTGGTCATGCAAGCCGCGCCCGTTGACGAGATATAAAGCAAACCGTGTGCCAACCTTCGCACCACACACTTCTTTAATCGTAATCACCATACTTATCAGTAAGTTAGATGAAAACAGCAGATCGCTTTTGTTCCTGTGAGCCTTCCTCGTCTGCGCAATATGCCGCTGTATACTAACTCAGAATGTCACTAGCTGACGCTGATGGTCACAGTCGATTAAAACCTGCATACCGCTAATTATATTGAGCTTAGCCTAAAACGGGAAAATCGCAGCCGGGTTAAGCATGGTAAATATCTGGACAGGTTCCCACGTGCCAATTTGTGATGGGCTTATCGACAGCCTAGTGACACAGGCATAGACTTGCTGTGCCGCGGGTGCGTATCGTGTCGATAACTAGTGAAAGCACTAAAATCAGCACCCTATGTAGCTTCGCTGCACGCC
The DNA here is from genome assembly GCA_048571035.1 of Gammaproteobacteria bacterium. GTDB lineage: Bacteria > Pseudomonadota > Gammaproteobacteria > Pseudomonadales > Azotimanducaceae > UBA4421. The sequence continues at coordinate 3,337,429 of CP121329.1, read as the reverse complement.
GTTTGATAAGGATCTTGAGCGCTGTATGGCCACAGAACCAGTACCAATTAGCGGTCTCGCTCGACGTCTCGTCGACGAAGGCCTGATAGAGGCTGAAACAGCCTTAAAAGCAACCGATGATGCCCGCAAGGCAGCTATACCTCTGGTCAGCTATCTTGTGCAGAACGGATTAGTCGAGGCTAAAGCTATCGCGGCCAGCGCCGCTGAAGAATTTGGCGTCCCACTGATGGACCTGTCTGTATTTGACATCGACAGCGTCCCCAAAGACCTCGTCAAAGAACAACTGATCAAACAACACAACGCGCTGCCCCTGGTACGACGCGGCGTGCGTCTGTTTGTCGCAGTCTCCGACCCGACCAACCTGCAGGCTCTGGATGAGATTAAATTTCAGACTGGTGTAAATACAGAGCCGGTGCTGGTTGAGGAAGACAAGCTTGCTGCCTTAATCGATCGTTTTCTTAACGCACAGGAAGACAATGGCCTGGGCGACCTTGATGGCGACGATCTCGAAGACCTCGACATGGATTCCTTCGAGGATGGCGGCGATCAGGGCGAAGACGAGGATGTAGGATCAGGCACTGACGACACTCCAATTGTCAGGTTTGTGAACAAAATGCTGCTTGATGCCATCAAAACCGGTGCATCGGATATTCATTTTGAACCCTACGAAAAAACCTATCGGGTTCGCTTCCGAACCGATGGCGTTCTGCATGTTGTCACGACCCCACCTTCTAATTTAGGTCAACGTCTGGCCGCCCGCCTGAAGGTCATGTCCGAGATGGACATATCAGAGCGTCGAGTACCCCAGGATGGGCGTATCAAGATGAAGTTGTCGAAAACGCGGGCCATCGACTTCCGTGTGAACACCCTACCCACCCTGTGGGGTGAAAAGGTTGTACTGCGTATTCTTGACCCTTCCAGTGCCAAAATGGGCATTGAAGCGCTGGGTTTCGAACCCCTTCAGCAGGAACTGTTTCTCGACGCACTGCATCAACCTCAGGGCATGGTTCTTGTTACTGGTCCTACAGGCAGCGGCAAAACCGTTTCTCTGTACACAGGTCTGAATATTCTGAATACCCACGAACTAAACATTGCAACTGCTGAAGACCCAGTTGAAATTAACCTGGAAGGCATTAACCAGGTTAACGTGAATCACCGTGTCGGTCTGGATTTTGCGGCTGCGCTTAGGTCGTTTTTGCGCCAGGATCCTGACGTCGTGATGGTGGGTGAGATTCGTGACCTGGAGACTGCTGAAATTGCAATTAAGGCCGCTCAGACAGGTCACATGGTGTTATCCACCCTGCACACCAACTCTGCCCCTGAAACACTGACCCGTTTGCGTAATATGGGGGTACCTGCCTTTAACCTGGCAACATCCGTCAGCCTGATTATCGCGCAACGTCTGGCACGACGCTTATGCCCTGAGTGCAAAACACCTTTGGACGTACCCAGGGAGGTACTGGAAGAGGAAGGTTTCACTGAAGAAGACATTGCCAGCGGATTTCAGGTATACGAGGCCAGTGGTACAGGCTGTGACAAGTGTAATGGCGGTTTCAAAGGCCGTGTCGGAATATATGAAGTAGTTAAAATAACGCCGGAGCTGTCTCGTATTATCATGGAAGACGGAAACAGCATCGATCTTGCTGAACAAGCCAATCGCCACGGGTTCAACGACCTGCGCCGATCAGGTTTGATGAAGGTCATGCAAGGTGTCACCAGCTTGGCTGAGGCAAACCGGGTCACGACCGGTCACTAACGCTCATTTTGAGTGTGACGACAATCACGGGTAGTAGTAGAACATGGCCGAAAGTGCAACATTCCTCTGGGAAGGCAAAGACAAACAGGGTCGTAAGACCAAAGGCGAGATAAAGTCGTCCACCCCGGCTATCGCAAAAGCGGAACTAAGGCGGCAGGGCATTGTCGCGCAAAAAGTCAAAAAGAAGGGCGCTGGCATAAAGTTAGGCGGTGGCGGCTCAGTCAAACCTGCCGATGTTGCTCTGTTTACCCGCCAGATGGCTACCATGATGCGCGCTGGCGTGCCGTTGGTACAGGCGTTCGACATCGTCGCTGATGGTGTAGACAAACCCAAGCTTGGAGAACTCATCCGCGAAGTCAGAAACGACGTTGCGGGCGGTAACTCTTTTGCAGCGTCAATTCGACGTCATCCTGACCAGTTCGATGATCTATTCTGCAACCTCGTAGATGCAGGTGAGCAGTCTGGTGCATTGGAGACCATGCTTGATCGTATTGCCACCTACAAAGAGAAAACTGAATCCCTGAAAGCCAAAGTACGCAAAGCAATGACCTACCCGATTGCCGTACTGGTCGTTGCACTTATCGTTTCAGGTATTCTTCTGATAAAAGTTGTACCTCAATTCGAGCAGGTATTTGCCGGCTTTGGTGCAGAGCTACCCGCTTTCACGCAAATGGTGATTAACTTTTCTGAATTTGCACAAGCCTATTGGTACATGATTCTGTTTGGCATCATTGCCGCAGGCTTACTGTTCACAGAGACGCGCAAGCGTTCCAAAAGCTTCAGTAACGCCTTGGACCGGATGAGCCTGAAGCTACCCGTTGCCGGCGATATCATCGAAAAATCGTCCATTGCACGTTATGCAAGAACGCTGTCGACAACCTTTGCAGCCGGCGTTCCGCTGGTTGATGCGTTAAATTCTGTGGCAGGATCTACAGGTAACAATGTTTATGTGGAGGCGGTTTACAAGGTTCGCGATGATGTTTCCACCGGTCAGCAACTGAACTTCGCCATGCGTAACACCGGCGTATTTCCCAACATGGTCATCCAGATGGTAGCGATCGGCGAAGAGGCCGGCGCTCTGGATGACATGCTGGATAAATCAGCGACCTATTACGAAGAGCAGGTCGATAATGCCGTCGACAACCTCACCAGCCTGATGGAACCGATGATTATGTCCGTGCTTGGCGTTCTCGTCGGCGGTCTGATCATCGCGATGTATCTGCCGATCTTCCAGTTAGGCGCGGTCGTTGGTGGCTAGCCCAGAAAGACCTTAGGCGTGTCCCTTGATCTCCTGACCACTTACGGCTGGACCGGTGCGGCGCTATTCATCTGGGTAGCGCTGAGTATCGGCAGCTTCCTCAATGTCGTTATCTATCGCCTGCCGGTCATGCTGAACCGCGAGTGGAAAGCGCAGGCCAGCGAAATACTTGAGATGGAGCCGCCGGAAGCCGCCTCAACAGAGCCGTTTAATCTAATGGTACCCCGTTCACGGTGCCCCAACTGCCAGCATCAGATCACCGCGATGGAAAACATCCCTGTATTAAGCTGGGTGTTCTTAGGTCGAAAGTGTTCCAGCTGTAAAAAACCCATTCCCTGGCGCTATCCAGGTATCGAGTTATTCACGGCTATCGCTTCGATTGCAGTCATTGCCACATTCGGGTTCACCTGGCTGGGTCTGTTTGCATGCCTGTTCACATGGATGCTGATATCACTCACATTCATCGACTACGACACCCAGCTCCTTCCAGACCAGATTACCTACCCGCTACTGTGGTTAGGGTTGATTGCGAACACCTTTTTTGTCGGCATTGTCAGCCCGCAGGATGCTCTCGTTGGAGTGATCGCCGGCTACCTTTCACTCTGGCTGGTCTACTGGGGATTCAAACTCGCAACCGGCAAAGAGGGTATGGGCTACGGTGATTTCAAACTGTTCGGTGCTTTAGGTGCCTGGATGGGTTGGCAAGCACTGCCCAGTATCATTCTGATATCTGCGTCTATCGGCTTGTTATATGCATTGCTGCAGATTGTCCGCTCGAAACAGAGCGCAGGTCAGGCGATCCCATTTGGACCTTTTCTGGCAACTGCTGGTTGGGTCACCCTTATCTTTCGTGATACCGTGCTGGCCGTTTTTCTGCCTTAACGAAAATTGAATCATGAAGAACTGGCTGGTGGGCCTCACCGGAGGCATCGGCAGCGGCAAAACTGCTGCTGCAGACCGATTCATTTATCACGGTATCACCGCGGTCGATGCAGACCTCGCCAGCCGTGCCGTTGTTGCACCGGGTGAAGAGGCGCTGACCCTGATCGCCAAACAATTTGGCGCTGACATTCTTCTTGCAGATGGGAATCTGGACCGCGCCCAACTAAGACATATCGTTTTTGCTGACGAAACAAAAAGGCGATGGCTTCAGAGCCTGCTACACCCACTGATATCCAACTATCTGCGCCAACACATTGAACAGGCGGAATCCGAATATGTCATTCTGGTCAACCCCCTGCTGATCGAGTCCAGACAAACCGTCTGGTGTAACCGCGTGCTTGTGATCGACGCTCCTGAATCACAGCAGGTGACACGAACGATGGCACGGGATAATAATACGGCTGCACAAGTTGAAAATATCATGCAGGCGCAGCTGCCCCGGGATGTGCGCCTGGAAGCGGCTGATGATGTCATCACCAATGATAAAGATCTTGTGCACCTGCATATGCAGGTAGATGAACTGCACCAGAGGTATAAAAAATTATGTCGAATCCAGCCCGAATAGTTTCCTGCCCAACCTGCAAAACAACAGTCAAATGGACCCCACAAAACCCGAGCAGGCCATTCTGTTCGGAGCGCTGCAAACTTATCGACTTAGGTGCCTGGGCATCCGAAGAGCATGTCATTCCAGGTGATGGGGAACATCAGGATATCAACAGCGAAGACTTGGAACCCTAAGTTCGATATTCAGCGTTGATACGAACATATTCGTAAGACAAATCGGTTGTCCATACTGTTTCCTGCGCCTCACCCAGCCCCAGATCAATGGTCACAACAAATTCATCCTGCGCTAGAACCGCGGCACCAAGGCTCTCCGAGTAGCTCTGTGCCATCAGCCCATCTTTAGCGACCTGAACGTCGTCCAGCCATAACTGCACTCTTTCCGGCCGCAGTCCTTCTACCGGTGATCGACCGATGGCCATACAGAAACGCCCCCAGTTGGCGTCTCCAGCGAACATCGCGGTTTTGACCAGCGGCGATTCCGCTACTGTATAAGCAACATTCAGACAATCTATTGAGGTTCGCCCACCTTTGACGCGCACGGTTACAAATTTGGTAGCGCCTTCACCATCACGCACCAGAGCTTGCGCAAGGTAGGTGGCAACCTCGTTGATCGCCTCAGAAAGCACGTGATAGGCAGGCTCGTTTTCAGAAGCTATTGTCGGCAGGCTGCTTTTTCCTGTACACGCCAATACAAAGCTGTCGTTAGTGGATGTATCACCGTCCACCGTTACACGATTAAAGCTTTTCTCAACTGCAGTGTTAACCAGTTTCTGAGCCAAGCCCGGTGCTACGCCGGCGTCACAGGCCAGGTAGGCCAGCATGGTTGCCATATCTGGTTTGATCATGCCGGAGCCTTTGGCAATTCCGGTGACCGTGACCTGATGACCGTCAATATCAATCTGCCGCGATATTCCTTTTGCGCAGGTATCGGTAGTCATAATGGCCTGGGCTGCGGCTAACCAACCATCTTCACTTAATTGCGCGGATGCAGTGTCGAGGGCAGTTTTCAACTTACCCACCGGTAACCGCTCACCAATAACGCCTGTAGAAAACGGCTGAATCTCGTCGGCAGGTAGCTGCAGCTGGCGCCCGGCATGGGCACAGACCTCTTCTGCATCGACAACCCCGTATTCACCGGTTGCGGCGTTCGCGTTGCCGCTGTTCACTACCCAGGCACGCACGCGTTGCTGACGCTGACGCGCAAGGAGAACCGGCGCTGCGGAAAAATGTGACTGGGTAAATACGCCACCTGTTTCGCTGCCCTCTGCCAGTTCGAACACCGCAACATCATCGCGCTGGGTTTGTTTAATACCGGCACAGGCAGTGCCGATCCGCACACCCGGTACAGCGAGCAGCTGCTCCGGAGCACTCAAATTTACAGCCATACTCTGTGGCTCCGATTAAGCTACTTTACCGTGGCACTGCTTGTACTTTTTACCTGAACCACAGGGACAGGGTTCATTGCGCCCAACTTTGCGCTCATCACGGACAAATGTTTCCACTCGATCCTGAGGTTCGCTGTCACCACTGGATACACCAGCGGCAGCTGCGGCTGGGCCGCCTAACGCGGAAGAGTCATCATGCGTGAAGTTCATTCTCTCGGCGGCTTCAGCACGGCGCTTGCGCTCCTGCGCCTCGACTTCTTCAGGTCGTTCTATCTGGATACGCGAGAGCATGCGCACAACATCCAGCTTGATGTTAAAGAGGAGTTCCTGGAACAGCTCAAACGACTCGCGTTTATATTCCTGCTTAGGCTGCTTCTGCGCATAAGCACGCAAGTGAATACCCTGACGAAGATAGTCCATTGTGGCCAGGTGTTCTTTCCAGCGCTGATCCAGAATCTGCAACATCACCTGTTTTTCCACCAGGCGCATGTCAACGTCAACCGCTTGCCACTCACTTTCTTTGCCTCTGTATTCCGCCTCAATCTGTTCGATGACCCGTTCTCGAAGTTTTTCTTCGTCAAGATTGTCATCGTCATCCAGCCATTGCTGGATCGGTTGAGCGGAGCCGAACTCTGTCTGTAATGCTTCGGTCAGGCCTTGGATATCCCACTGCTCTTCGAGACTCTGCGGCGGTACATACTGAGCAAACACATCATAGACAACTTCTTCGCGTAGACCTTCGATCGTCTCAGAGATGTCATCCGCAGCCATGAGATCACGACGCTGCTGATAGATTATCTGCCGCTGATCGTTCGAAACATCGTCATATTCCAGAAGGTTTTTGCGGATATCAAAGTTATGCCCTTCAACCTTACGTTGTGCATTTTCTATGGAGCGGTTAACAATCCTGTGCTCGATCGCCTCGCCATTTTCCATACCGAGCGACTTCATCATGCCGCGGACGCGCTCTGAAGCGAAAATCCGCATCAGGTTGTCTTCCATCGAGAGATAGAAGCGGCTGGAGCCCGGGTCACCCTGCCGACCTGAGCGCCCACGAAGCTGATTGTCGATACGACGCGATTCGTGCCGCTCTGTACCAATAATATGCAAACCACCGGCCTCAATCACCTGATCATGGCGTTTCTGCCACTGCGCGGTCAGCTCCGCCTTTTGCGCATCACTGATATCAGGGTCGCGCTCAAGCTCTGCTTCCAGACTGCCACCGAGCACAATATCGGTACCACGACCGGCCATGTTGGTTGCAATCGTGACAACGCCAGGTCGCCCTGCATCGGCGATGATGTCTGCTTCGCGTTCATGCTGCTTGGCATTAAGCACACTGTGTTTTATGCCGCGCTTATCTAACTCACTGGAAATAATCTCCGACGACTCAATCGACGCAGTACCTACCAGCACAGGTTGGCCTTTTTCTATGCGCTCATTGATGTCTTCAACAATGGCATCGAACTTATCTTCCATTGTCAGGAAGATCAGGTCGTTCTGATCATCTCGAATCATCGGCTTGTGGGTCGGAATGACAACAACAGCTAACCCATAAATCTGATGGAATTCAAAGGCTTCAGTATCAGCAGTACCGGTCATACCTGATAATTTGTTGTACAGGCGAAAATAATTCTGGAAGGTAGTGGACGCCAGCGTCTGGCTCTCATTCTGAATCGCCAGACCTTCTTTGGCTTCAATTGCCTGATGAATGCCTTCTGACCAGCGACGACCAGGCATGGCCCGCCCGGTGTGCTCATCTACGATGACGATCTCACCATTGGTGACCATGTAGTCTACATCGCGCTTGAACAGCGCATGCGCTTTAAGTGCCGCATGGACGTGGTGCAGGAGATTCAGATTGGTCGCCGAATACAGGCTGTCGCCTTCATCAAGCAACTCAAGTCGAATAAGTTCCTCTTCAACTTTCTGGTGCCCAAGTTCCGTCAGTTCAACCTGACGATTCTTTTCATCAACCATGAAATCGCCGGTGGGCTCCGCTTCTTCTTCGCCGAACACACGCACCTGATCAATAAATTCCTGCTGTGTCAGCTTCGGAGCCAGCTTATTTATCGTCACATATAGTTTGGTATTTTCTTCCGCAGCACCGGAGATGATAAGCGGAGTGCGCGCTTCATCAATGAGGATGGAGTCAACTTCGTCAATGATCGCAAAATTCAGGCCGCGCTGAAAACGGTCGTCCAGGGTAAAGGCCATGTTATCGCGCAGATAATCAAACCCAAACTCGTTGTTTGTGCCATAGGTAATGTCCGCCGCATAAGCTGCTCGTTTTGATATGGGATCCTGGCCGGATTGCACAACACCGACAGACATACCCAGTTCTGCATAGATATCACCCATCCACGTGGCATCACGACGGGCCAGGTAGTCGTTCACAGTAATGACATGCACGCCCTTGCCAGTCAGCGCATTCAGGTAAGCCGGGAGGGTGGCCATCAGGGTTTTACCTTCACCTGTGCGCATCTCAGCGATACGCCCTTCATGCAAGGTAATGCCGCCAATCATCTGCACGTCGAAATGGCGCATACCCTTGGTTCGCTTAGCTGCCTCTCTTACAACGGCAAATGCTTCGGGCAACAGGGCATCGAGGCTTTCGCCACCAGCAAGCCTCTGTTTAAATTCCCCGCTCTTCGCCACCAGATCACTGGCGCTGTCGAAGTCATCTTCAAGCGCATTGATTCGAGCAACAATTTTGCCCATGCGCTTGAGTTCGCGATTATTCTTGGATCCAAACATGGATGTGAAAATGTTAGCCATAGCAACAGATTGACCGATTTTCGAGTGGCGGCATTGTACCGACACTGGTGCTTAAGGGGAAAAGGGATTTAGCGCTGATTAAGAACGCCGGGTGACATAACTGGCGGGATCAACAGTGCGACCGTTTTTCAGCACTTCAAAGTGCACATGAGGGCCGGTGGAGCGGCCAGTACTGCCCATTTTACCGATTGATTCGCCTTTCTTGACCACTTCACCGGTTTCCACAGTGAGTTCTTTGTGGTGAGCATAACGCGTAACGTAGCCGTTGGAGTGACTGATTTCTACCAGTTTACCGTACCCTGATCGTTTGCCCGCAAAGGTGACAACCCCGCTGGCGACTGCAATCACATCAGACCCGTCTTTACCTGCAAAATCGACACCTGAATGCCATGCGGTTTTGCCCGTAATAGGGTCAACACGCTGTCCAAACTGAGAAGACAGCCATCCCCATTTTACCGGTCGGCCCCGAACGACCGAAGTGGTCTGGATTTCTTCATGAACCAGCACGTCATCAAGTACATCAAGTTCGAACTCGCGTCGTTTAATGGCTGACGACAGCCGGTCAAGCTCCAGCGCCAGATCATCAAACTGCAAAGCTGTTTGACCACCTTCGACCGGACCACCCTGTGCGGGTAGCGCACTGAAATCAAATTCACCATCCTGCAATTCCGCTGCTTCAGCCATATGCGCGCCTATGGCCTCCATCCGCAACAGCCGAGCCTGCATTTGCGCCAGCTGACGACCGACGGCAGCACTCTGCGCGAGACTTTTCTGCTCGATGACCTGCATAGCCTCTCGCTGGCTGTCTAGTTTTGCGCGCCACTGCGCGACAACCTGAGAGTCTACTTCGTTGGGTTGAATATTCAGGCTGACCCAGATAACGGCCGCCAGACACACGGTTATCGTGGCCGTTGCAAGCGCAGCCAGGCGTAGTCGACTGACTCGAACTGAGAGATGTGACCCCTTGTCACGGAGCACAATAATCTTCATGAAAACATTTGCTTTGTCTGGCGGTACAGATCTACCAGTGCGAGCCGGTAGATTATTGTTTTTATAATGCGATACTGTTCGGCGTGTCCGAGCGAACAGGGAAATTCATCGCTGTGTCTACACATAAAATAGATGATCTGCTTAATGAAAGCCACAGCCGATTTACTCCGTTACAACGCCTGCTGAAGACATCTTCGAACCAGAAACAATGGACATCAGAATTCAGGGCTTTTATAGACACACCTCTCAAATACGAGGTGACTGTCACCGAAATTCGTGGTCCCACAGCTTACGTTTTATGCCGTAGTGCCGCTGCCGCCACGCGCCTGCGGTTTCTGATGCCTGATCTGCTTCCGCAGATACAAGATCTCGCCAGTTTCAAACAGGTCACTGAGCTAAAAGTCACAGTGGCCAATTCCAGCGGATGATTATCGCTTGTTCTATGTGAACTTAATGCGAACAGAGCCGCATACAGGGCTCTATTGTGCAATCAATGCGGACCCGCAAGTCGTGAACCTATGCGCTGGCCAGCAATGGCTTTACATAAGCGATCGGTGCTTTCGCGATATCATCGAAAGTGACGATATCGTACGCGCCCTCTGTCTCAAGTAACTTGCGCAATAAAACGTTGTTAGGACCATGGCCCGACTTGTGGCCATCAAAACGGCCAATCAGGCTGTGCCCAAGCAGATACAGGTCGCCAATCGCATCGAGTATTTTGTGTTTTACAAATTCGTCTTCCAGGCGCAGACCTTCTTCATTCAAAATCCGATAGTCATCTACGACTACGGCATTGTCGAGACTGCCGCCTTTGGCCAGGTTCATGGCACGTAATTTCTCATAATCCGCCAGGAAACCGAAGGTTCGGGCCCGACTGACTTCTTTCACATAAGCCGTGCTGGAAAAATCAACGCACACGGTATGTTCGTGTTTCTTAAACACAGGATGGTCGTATTTCAGTGTGTAATTCAATTGAAACCCATCGTACGGGCTCAATTCGGCAACAACATCGCCTTGTTCAACACGCACAGGCTTGAGGATGCGCACAAATTTCTTCGCTGCGGACTGCTCGGCAATACCTGCTGACTGCAGCAGAAACACAAACGGAGCTGCACTTCCGTCCATGATGGGTAATTCCGGGGCACTGACCTCAACATAAGCATTATCGATGCCGAGGCCGGCAAATGCAGACATCAGGTGCTCGATTGTCGAGATTTCGTGTGCGCCGTCCGTAAGAGATGTGGCCATTGTCGTGGCGCCAACGTTCAACGCTTGCGCTCGAAGCTCTACAGGGCTGTCGAGGTCGCTGCGGATAAATACAATACCCGTGTCGACCGGGGCAGGTTTGAGGGTTACATAAACCTTTTCACCGGTATGCAAGCCGACACCTGTGGCGCGGATCGTATTGTTCAGCGTGCGCTGTTGTAATGAATTTGTCACAGACATAACGGCGCGCATGGTATCAACCAACGGGGGGTCACTCTACGCTCCACTCCTCACTTTTTGTTTCATTTTGTATCATATGACACCCTTTCTATCTTAAGACAAGATGCTGAACGCAACGTGAACGTTGATCCTGAAAAGTTGTGCGACGATGTCTCTATGACACCGTCGCACACTTTCAGCTGGAGAATCGAGGGCCGCGCTCAGTCAGCCTGGCGGCGCAGAAACGCAGGGATATCGAGGTAATCCATACTCTGGCTATCCTGGGTTTCAGGCCGCTGATCACGAGCAGTTGCAGCTTGATGACGAGAATACGCAGGCCGCTCGAAGTCTTCGTAATTCAACTCTCCGTCCAGAGCCGCTGGCGCAACCGTGTTATCGATGACTACGCTGGGGGCGTCAGCCTCACCCAGGCCAGTCGCCACAACCGTCACTTTCAGTTCTTCGCCCATGCTCGGATCAATCACTGTACCGACAACAACCGTTGCACCAGAGGATGCAAAGTCCTCGACGATACTACCCACGTCTGTGAATTCACCGATGTTCAGATCCGGGCCTGCAGTCACGTTGACCAGAATGCCTCGCGCACCATGCAGGTCCACATCTTCAAGCAAAGGCGAGCGAATCGCTGCTTCTGCCGCATCTCTTGCACGATTATCGCCTGATGCTCGACCGGTACCCATCATGGCCATACCCATTTCAGACATCACAGTGCGTACGTCCGCAAAATCCACGTTGATCATCCCGGGACGGATAATCAAATCCGCAATACCTTGCACAGCACCCAGCAGCACGTCATTAGCAGCACTGAACGCATCCAGCATGCTGGTTCTCTCGCCAAGAACAGCTAACAGCTTTTCATTGGGGATAGTAATCAACGAATCTACATGCTGCGACAGTTCGCGAATGCCGTTATCCGCAACATCGACCCGCTTTTCAAAATTGAAAGGTCGGGTCACTACGGCAACAGTCAGAATGTCCATTTCACGCGCAATTTCTGCAACGATAGGTGCTGCGCCAGTACCTGTGCCGCCACCCATGCCTGCGGTTATAAAAACCATATCGGCACCGGATAGCACTTCACTGATCCGTTCACGATCTTCTATTGCTGCTGCACGCCCGATATCCGGGTTAGCACCCGCACCCAACCCTTTTGTTATGCCGCTCCCGATCTGCAGTGTGGTCTGCGCATCCAGATTCTTCAGGGCCTGAGCATCTGTGTTGGCAGCTATAAAATCTACGCCGTCCACACACCTGCTGACCATGTGCTGCACGGCGTTACCACCACCGCCGCCAACACCAATCACTTTAATCACCGCACTTTGGGGTGCGCTATCTACTAATTCAAACATTGCCTTATCTCCAGCTAGAAGTTTTCTCTTAACCAAGTCTTGAACCGCCCTAACAGACTACCCTTACGGGTACTGCCGCGGGCCGGCATTTCTTTTTCTCGCTCCAGACCGTACTGCAACAAGCCTACGCCCGTGGCATAAACAGGGTTACGTACGATGTCCTTTAATCCAGCCACATTACGTGGCGACCCCAGACTGACCGGCATGTGGAAAATCTCTTCCGCAAGCTCAATCACACCTTCCATTTTTGCAGCACCGCCGGTAAGGACGATGCCTGCAGCAATCAAATCTTCAAAACCGCTTCGCCTCAGCTCAGCCTGTATCAGCGTAAACAACTCGTCATAGCGCGGCTCCACCACCTCGGCTAGCGCCTGTCTGGACAGCTCCCGGGAGGGTTTGTCGCCAACCCCGGGAACGTTGATTACTTCGTCCGCACGAGCGAGCTGAGTTAACGCGCAGGCATACTTGATTTTGATGTCTTCGGCGTTTTGCGTAGGCGTACGCAAAGCCATGGCAATATCGTTCGTGACCTGATCACCAGCTATCGGTATAACAGCGGTATGACGAATTGCACCGCCAGTAAACACCGCTATATCTGTGGTACCGCCACCGATGTCTACCAGGCAAACGCCCAGTTCACGCTCATCATCAGTCAGAATTGAATAACTTGACGCGAGCTGCTCGAGAATGATGTCATTCACCGTTAAACCACAACGCTCGATACATTTTTCAATGTTCTGTGCAGCATTCACTGCACAGGTGACCATATGAACTTTTGCTTCCAGACGCACACCAGACATGCCTAACGGCTCTTTAACGCCTTCCTGCGTATCTATGACATATTCCTGTGGCAATACATGCAGTATTTTCTGATCTGCCGGGATAGCCATTGCCTGTGCAGCATCAATAACCCGTTCTACATCCTGGGCATAAACTTCCCGATCGCGGATCGCAACAATGCCGTGGGAATTTAAAGAGCGTATATGACTGCCCGCAATCCCGGCATAGACGCTTTCGATGGTACAGCCCGCCATGAGTTCTGCCTCTTCGACTGCACGCTGAATCGACTGCACGGTGGATTCAATATTCACCACCACACCTTTCTTTAAACCGCGCGAGTTGTGAGTACCAATACCGATAATTTCCAGTTCACCATCCCGGTTAACTTCAGCGACTATGGCGGCAACTTTATTGGTGCCTATATCCAGCCCGACAATTCTCTGTAGCTGCGCATCAGCGGCCATCATTTCTTCCTTCGACATAAACTGCAGCGTCGGCGCCTGCAACTAAAAGAGATTCACTATTCGTTTGCTGCTCAGGGACATACCTGACCGCCACGCCATTGGCATAACGTGCATCAACATATTCCGCAGATTTATCCCCAGCACTGAGCACCCGGCGATACACCAGCAGGAACCGGTGCATGCGCTCATTTATCTGCTCGGCGCCAAGCAACACGCGTGGCCCCTTGGACAGCTCTACACTCCATTCGCCCTGGCTATTCTGGGCGAGACGGCTGATCGCCAGCGACTCCCGGGCTGCAATCTGATCCAGCAGACGATAGGTCTGCATCGCTTCCTGCGGGTTGCTGACTTCGACCATGAAGTGTGGCAATCCCGGATAAACATCTGGCAACTCAAGGAGGTCGCCGTACGCAGATACGTACTGCTTGTCTCCCCAGCGCGCTACCGGCGCAGCTTTGTGCAACGTCACCAGGAAGCGATCAGGCCAGGCTCGCCGCACGCTGATATCCTTTGCCCAATGCAAATCCTGAACGCGGGAAACGACGGCATCCAGCCGGGTTGAGAGAATGCCTTTTAATTCCGTGTCGCTGAGCGTGGCCTGCAACTCATCCCGCTCCATCCCGGAAAGATCACCTTCAATGACAAATCCGCGCACCGGCTTATCCAGGGCATGCCAGAGCCCGGCGGCCACCACGCCGATGGACAGCCCGACCACAGTAAGCAACAGGCGGCTAAACATGAGCCTGCCTCAACTGATTGGAGATTAGATTTACGTTGCCCGCGCCTTGCACGATCAAGACGTCAGCTTGCGCGCAAAACGCAGGTAACAGCTGCAGAGCTTCCTCAGGGTCTTGTGCATAAACGGGGCTGACACCACCACGCTGACGAATGGCCTGGCATAAAGATTTACTGTCGGCACCGGCGATGGGCGCCTCTCCGGCAGCGTAAACTTCAGCCAGCATTACCGCATCGAGCTCCGACAGGACACGCACAAAATCATCAAACAGATCGCGGGTGCGCGAGTATCGATGTGGTTGGTATACCATTGCAATCGTGGCATCCGGCCAGACTTTGCGCGCCGTTGCTATCACCGCGGCAACCTCGGTCGGATGATGCCCATAGTCATCAACCATGGACAAATACTTATCCGCAATGCGAACATTTTCCGTCACCTGGAAACGTCTATCGACGCCGGCAAAGCCGAGCAGCCCTTCAACGATATGCGCATCGTCTATGCCTTCTTCCGTCGCAATCGCAATTGCCGCGAGGGCGTTGAGCACGTTATGAGCGCCCGGGATCGATAGACTGATCTGCAGTGGCGCGCCATAACTCCCCCGATCCACCTTGAACCGCCATGTCTTACCGTCAGGCTGGATATCGTGCGCACGAAACTGAGCCTCGGCCGACAAACCGTAAGTCAATACCGGTCGAGACAGCGCCGGCAGGATATCCAGAACTTCTGCATCGTCGACACAGACAGCCACAGCCCCGTAAAACGGCAGGCGATGAACAAATTCAATAAAGGTCTCTTTCAGCACAGTAAAATCGTTACCGTAGGTCGCCATATGATCGCGATCAATATTGGTAATGACTGCTGACATAGGCTGCAAGCGCAGGAATGAACCGTCCGACTCGTCCGCTTCGGCAATCAGATATCGGCCTAAACCGAGCTCAGCATTTGTACCGGCGCTGTTCAGCAGGCCACCAATCACAAATGTGGGCGACAATCCGGCACAGCGAAATATCTCTGTTAATAAACTTGTGGTAGTGGTCTTGCCATGTGTTCCGGCTACAGCAATACCATGGCGATAGCGCATCAGTTCACCAAGCATTTCTGCCCTTGGTACCACCGGTGTACGCGCCAGGTGCGCAGCTTGCACTTCCGGGTTTTCTTCACCAACGGCACTCGACACAACAACTACATCAACATCGGCAACCCATTGGGCACTGTGGCCGATGTGCACCGTGGCACCTTTGCTTTCCAAACGGGCGGTGTTTTCAGACGCTTTCACATCCGAGCCGGTTACCCGGTAACCCTGGTTCAGCATGACTTCAGCAATACCACACATGCCGGCACCACCGATGCCAACAAAATGGATGCAGCGAATGCGCCCCATTTCAGGAACCTGGTAAACTTCGGGCTCAGCCACGTTGCGGCTCCTTATCTAACGTGCAGCGCAACACCAGAGCCAGCATCGCGCAACACACAATCAGACTGTTACCACCATAGCTGACAAAGGGCAGCGTTAAGCCTTTGGTCGGTAACACGCCGGTATTCACGCCAAGGTTTACTAGAAACTGAATGCCGATAATGAAAGCTGCAAAATAGCCCGCCATGCCTGCAAAAACCGCCCTTCGGGCGATGTTTGCACGAGAAACCTTGAGCAGCTGAAATACCAGATAGGTCAAGAGCAGCGCGAGCAGAATTGCGCCCACCGCACCAAGCTCTTCAGCAACCACACTGAAAATAAAATCGTTATGTGCTTCCGGCAGGTAGTACAGCTTCTGCACACCTTCACCCAACCCCAACCCGAACAGCTCACCGCGGCCAAAACCAATCAGCGCCTGGGTTAGTTGATAACCACTACCGAACGCCACCGACCAGGGATCGAGGAAGGCAACAAGACGCTCCATACGATACGGTTCGTCCCATACCAGCAGGGCAAGAAGCCCGGCACCAGCGAGCAGGATCAGGAGAAAATAGCGTAACTTGGCACCGGCCAGAAACAGCACAGCAACACTTGCGCCAACAATGACCACTGCGGAACCGAGATCCGGTTCTATAACAAGCAGTGCGCAGACTACGCCAACCATCAGCAACGGCACAAACAGTACACGTGGATCTTCGCTGAGCTTTCGATGGTGTCGACTGAGATAGCCGGCCATATAGACACACAGGCCAAATTTGGCAACTTCAGACGCCTGTATAGAAAAGCCGCCTAAACGGATCCATCGCTGCGCGCCGTTCACCTCAGTGCCTATGCCAGGCACCAGCACAAGGACGGCTATGGCAACCGATACCACCCAACCTAACAGATAGAGTTTGTTCCAGACAGAAGGTGGTACGGCAAAAACCACCGCGGAGCTAACCGCCGCAACAGCCAGGAAAATCATGTGCTTGCTGAGATGGCCACCACCCAGAGCAACTGCCGCTGAACCTACCATGATGGTGCCAACAACAAGCAAGGCAACCCAGGGGATCACAACTGGCGCCAGACGAATTTCTGGTTGCAGCATCGCCATCAGGATGCCTCCACCGAATCAAGCCTGCGCACTGCGCGCACAAACTGTTCACCGCGATCGACATAACTGGCGAACATATCCAGACTCGCGCAGGCAGGTGACAGTAGAACGGTGTCTCCCTGTCGCGCCACTCTACGGGACTCTTCAACTGCACCTTCCATCGTCGCAACCAGAGTGCCCGATACACCTACAGACTCAGCTAGTCGAAGTAGTTGCGGCCCATCCTGCCCCAGAGCAACAAGGTGGTTAACCCTGGTTTCCAACAATGCCGACAACGGCGCAAGATCGACGCCTTTCGCATCACCACCTGCAATCAACACCACATGTCTGTCGGCTGACATGCCGACTAACGCCGCCATAGTGGCGCCCAGGTTTGTGGCTTTGGAGTCGTTGATATAATTGACCCCGCCGATCTCAGCAACCTGCTCAAAACGATGCGCCAGACCCTGAAAAGACGCTAACGCCTGGGTCAGGCGGCTTAACTCCACCCAATCTTGAGTCAGAGCACATGCCGCCAGTACATTCTGCTCATTATGTTCACCTGCCAAAGGCAGCTGAGAAACAGGACAAATAAGCATTTCGCCTTTGGCAATGAAGCGCTGATCCGCTGAAACCCGAATACCCCAGTCGTTCGGACCAGGCGGTTCATCAAGACCAAAACTCACCTGACTACCGCCAGCTTGTGGCAACGTCAGCGGATCCGCACGGTTATAAATGCAGGTTGCTGAGTTAGCATAAATGCGATGCTTGCTTGCGGCATACGCCTGCATATCGACATGTTTATCCAGATGATCTTCGCTGACGTTCAAAACGGAAGAGGCAACATAAGGATGCAACAGGCTGCGTTCAAGTTGAAAACTGGACAACTCCAACACATAACATTCGTTCTCAGGATCAATAATACCCAGAGCGGCCACACCGAGATTTCCACCTACACCACAAGTATGCCCAACAGTATTTATCAGGTGGCCTGCCAGCGAAGTTACTGTGCTCTTACCATTGGTGCCCGTAATACCAATTACCGGTGCATCTACCGCCGCGAAGAACAGATCAATATCGCTGTACAACGGCACGCCCGCTGCACGCGCGCTTTGCAATAGGCACGCATCCATATCAAGACCCGGACTGACAATCGCACAATCTAGCGGCTTGGCGCGTACAGCCGCAGTTGGCCAGCGTGAAGTCTGCCATTGAATCTCGACCGGACAGTTATCGATTTCCCGGGGCGCACGGGTGTCATAAACCGAAACGCTTATATTTCGATCCAACAGAAACCGGACTACAGACTCGCCTGTAACACCGTAGCCGAGCACGGCAACCGATGACAGTTGATCGATATTTAGTGGAGAACTGCTGCTCATCTGAGTTTCAACGTTGACAGGCCGATGGTGACAAGCACTAACGTAACAATCCAGAATCTGACGATAACCTTGGGTTCGGGCCAGCCTTTGAGTTCAAAATGATGATGAATAGGCGCCATGCGAAAAATACGTTTACCCGTCAAACGGTAAGACGCGACCTGAATGATGACGCTGGCTGTTTCAAGCACAAAAAGGCCACCCATGATAAGCAACACTATTTCATGCCTGACGATAATGGCCACAACCCCAAGCGCAGCTCCCAGCGCGAGCGCGCCGACATCACCCATGAAAATCTGCGCGGGATACGTGTTAAACCATAAGAAACCGAGGCCTGCACCAATCAGAGCGCCACAGAAAACCGCCAATTCACCTGCTCCAGGGATATAGGGAATTTGCAGATAGGCGGAAAATTCGGTGTTGCCGGCTACATAGGCAATCAAACCCAATGCAGCACCGACCATTACCGTCGGCAAAATGGCCAGGCCGTCGAGGCCATCTGTGAGATTCACAGCATTGCTCATACCGACAATCATCAGATAGCTCAACAGTATGAAGCCGGTGCCGAGCGGTATCGCCACCTCTTTGAAAAAGGGCACAATCAACGCGGTCTCAGCGGGTAATTCTGCTGCAGTGAAGAGGAAGACTGCAGCGGACAGACCTACCAGGGATTGCCAGAAGTATTTCCATCGCGCCACCAGGCCGGCGCTGTTCTTGCGCGCGATTTTCAGGTAGTCGTCAGCCCAGCCAATAATACCAAAAGCGGCCGTTACGGAAAGCACTACCCAGATGTGCCGTGAAGTCAAATCCCCCCACAGCAGTGTTGTTACCAGAATAACAATCAGAATCAGCGCACCACCCATCGTTGGCGTCCCTGCCTTACTGAGGTGTGACTGAGGTCCGTCTTCGCGCACAGTCTGGCCCATCTGCAGGTCTGCCAGCTTAGCGATCACGTAAGGACCAATCAGCAACGAGGTAAAAAGCGCCGTCATCACGCTGACCATGGTGCGAAAGGTTAGATACTGAAAAACGGAGAACGCACGAATGAACTCTGAAAGATAGTCTGTAAGCCACAACAGCATCAGCTATTCTCCGCAGTTTTGGACAGCGCATCAGACGCCACACGCCGATCATCAAAAGCGTGTTTAATACCCGCAATGTCCTGTTCGCACTCATGACCTTTACCGGCAATAAGCACCGTGTCACCTGCACCCGCCATCGCAACAGCTGCATAAATCGCGCTGCGCCGATCAGGTTCACAAACAATACTATCGCGCCGCGCCGCAGAGACGCCCGCAACCATATCGGCAATGATCTGCACAGGGTCTTCGCTGCGGGGATTGTCTGCTGTAAACCAGCTGCGATCGGCGGCATCTGCAGCTGCCGCACCCATCATCGACCGCTTACCGCTATCCCGGTCCCCACCACACCCAACAACACAATACAGTTGAGCTTCGCAGGTCTGTCTTAATGCCTGCAGAACCTTCACCAGCGCATCTGGCGTATGCGCATAATCAACAACCACCGTTGGCTGGTCCAACCGCCCTGAAACGACTTCCATGCGACCCGGCACACCTGCCATATCAGCCACCGCTTCGACGATTTTCGACAGTGGGTATCCGAGCGTAGCAAGCGTTGCCATCGCCAAAGTCACGTTGGCTACCGCAAAGTCTGCAAGCACAGGCAGCACCGCCTCACAGTCACCCTGGGGTGTCTGCCAATTCACCCGCAACCCTTTAGCATGCCGCTGATAACGCCAGCGCCAGTCACCCGCTTGGCCAACTCGGACCACCGGGCATGAACAAAGCTGTGTTAGCTCCTGACCAAACTCATCATCGACGTTAATGATTGCCGCACGCAAAGGCCATTGCGTAAACAGCTTAGCTTTCGCTTCACCATACGCCGCCATGCTGCCGTGGTAATCAAGATGGTCCCGACTTAAATTGGTAAATAGGGCGACATCAAATTGAATCTCTGATGCGCGGTTCTGATGCAATGCGTGTGAACTGACTTCCATGGACACACCCTCGAGACCTGCTTGACGCATATCCGCGAGCTGACGCTGCAACGCAACCGCATTGCCGGTTGTCATACCCTCATCAACCAGAGACTCTAAAGGTCCCCAGCCTAAAGTACCGCAGTAACCCATGGGCGTACCCAGATGCCTCGCCAGGTCGGCAATATGGTACGCCACAGAGGTTTTACCGTTAGTGCCGGTAACCCCGATGCATGTCATTTGTGCACTGGGATCACCATAGAACCGAGCGGCGAGTTCACCCCGCCGTTGAGCCAGGTCAACAACCTCACAAACACACGATTCCGGCTCTGCCTGGCTGAGCCTGGTTTGATTTGTTGCTGAAGAATCTATCAACAGCGCCTGCGCGCCGCGCGCAAGTGCATCGCGGCAATGTCGGAGCAGATCATCTTCGTTAGCCGTCACCGCAATAAAGCCAAAACCAGGCTGCACCTGACGCGTGTGCTCAGCCAACCCGGTTAACTCCAGGGCTGGCACGGTGTCGTCATCAAGGAGTGCCCGCAGATTCACCCGGCCGCCTTAACGCGACCAGGGTCACGTGCAGCCATCTGTTGATCAGGAAGAACACCCAGCAAACGCAATGATCTGGAAGCTACCCGGGCGAACACCGGCGCAGCAACTGCGCCGCCACCGGACAACCCGGCTTTAGGCTCATTGACCACAACTACCATCACCAGCTTGGGATCGCTCACGGGTACAACCCCTGCAAACCATGCTACGTGGCGTTCATCGTTATACCCCTGAGGGCCTACAATCCTGGCCGTGCCTGTTTTGCCAGCCACACGATAACCACTAACCGCCGCTGTTGTTGCAGTGCCACCATCCATTGTGACGCCTTCCATCATCGCCAGCACTTCGCCTGCAATGCGTCGATCAAAGACACGTTCGCGGCCACGATTTCTGGCTCGATCAGATTGCGCGATTACGGAAAGAGGCAGCTTTTCGCCGAGGGTCGCAAGCGTAAGGTAAGCATGTGCCAACTGCAGAGGGGTAACGGATAAACCATAGCCATAAGCCAGGCTGGCTCGAACTACCGGATAGCGCAGCTGTGCACTGGCCAGATAGCCCATGGTTTCACCTGGCAACCCGGTGCCCAGAAAGTCACCTACACCAGCACGACGGATGACATCAAAAACAGCCTGCTCTTCCAGATCCAGGGCTATCTTGGCAAATGCCACCTGACTGGATTTCTGCAACGATTCCGCCAGGGTTATGGCACCGCGATTTACCGGATCCTGAACCAGCTTTTTACCAATATGGAAAAAACCAGGTGCCGTATCTATCTCAGTACGGCCGCTATAGCGACCGGTTTCCAAAGCAGCCAAAGCTGTGAAAGGCTTCATTGTCGAGCCGGGCTCGTAAGCATCTGTAATCGCCCGGTTACGCATCCCGGAAAGCTGCTCACGAATATCATTCGGGTTATAAGAAGGCTGATTTACAATCGCGAGAATCTCCCCGCTTTCAACATCCAACATCACCAGAGAGCCAGACTTCGCCTGATGGCTGGTCACTGCTGACTTAAGCTCTCGATAAGCGAGAAACTGCAGGCGCAGATCGATGCTTAAATTCAGATCCTGGCCATATTCCGGCGCTCCGTTGTAAGACAGGTCTCTGATGTTTGTGCCCTGACGGTCTCGCAGCACCACTTTGCTGCCGTGCTCGCCTTTCAGGACCTCCTGAAAAGCGTACTCGCTGCCCTCAATACCTTCATCATCGATATTGGTGACGCCAACAATGTGCGCGGTGGTTTCTGCTGCAGGATAATAGCGCCTGTATTCCGGTTGCAGGTAAACATGGTTGAGACGCGCCTTACGCACCTGTTCAGCAACTGCCCAGGATACCCGGCGCTTCAGATAAACAAACTCTTTGTCACGGTGCGTGTGCATGCGTTCTGTCAGGCGCGTTGCCGGCACGTCAATCAGGCCTGCAAGTTCAGCCAGCGCTTCAGCGTCTAATTGTGCTTTGCTGGGATCGGTCCAGACTGCAAATACCGGCGTGCTGACCGCCAGCGGTTCACCTTGCCGATCGTAAATCACACCACGCATCGCGGGTATGGTTTCCGTTCTGATAGAACGGGCGTCACCTTGTTCCTGCAGAAAATCACGATCACTGACACCCAGGTAGACAACGCGGACGCAGAGCCCGATAACTGCAGCAAGAAACAACACCAGCAAAGTGTAGTGACGCCAGGCCGTCATTCGAGAACCTCACCCAGCTGCTCGGGAAACTCCATGCCCAACTGCGTTTGTGCAACAACCTCGATGTTCTGCATACTTCCGAGGGTGCCGCGCTCCAACATCAGCCGGCTGTGCTCTTCCAGTAACCTGTCCTGTTCCCGCTGCACCTGGGTAAGACTGCCGTAGAGACTTCGCATTTCATGGGCAGCCGCAACGGTGTGCAAACCGCTGTAAACAATCACCCCGAGCAGCACAGCAAACAACGCGCACCAAGCGAGAGCGACCAGATTGAGGGGCTGTGGATTAGACTTGGCGCGACTCTTAGCCATGCTGCGCCTTCTTTTCAATAACCCGCAGGGTGGCACTGCGCGCGCGTGGGTTGTGTTTCAGTTCAAGCGCGCCAGCGCGGACGGGACCGGCGATATCTGTAGCAGCGGTAGTCATCTGCGTATGACGCAGAGGTACGCGACGCGGCATAGCGGGCGGTCGCGTCCAGGTTCTGAAAGTATGTTTTACCACGCGATCTTCAAGCGAATGAAAACTGATCACCGCGAGACGCCCACCTTCAGCCAGCAGCTCAAACGCAGCCGCTAATCCCGCCTCCAACTCGGCAAATTCCTGATTAACATGAATACGCACGGCTTGGAACGTCTGCGTAGCGGGATGCTTCTTCACGGGGCCACGTTGCGGTACAGCTTGAGCAACCGTATCCGCCAGCGCCTGGGTCGTTGTTAACGGTCGCGCCTGGATAATCGCCCGCGCAATTCGACCGGCAAACCGCTCTTCGCCATAGTTTCTCAATACCTCAACAATTTCGCGCTCTTCAGCGTGGTTGAGCCACTGCGCTGCGGTTTCGCCAGAGCTCGAATCCATACGCATATCGAGCG
Organism: Gammaproteobacteria bacterium; assembly: GCA_048571035.1. Lineage (GTDB taxonomy): Bacteria > Pseudomonadota > Gammaproteobacteria > Pseudomonadales > Azotimanducaceae > UBA4421. Next base: position 3,314,017 of record CP121329.1, on the reverse strand, counting down.
GCCCTTCGTGACGAAAGCTGAACCCCCGGGCACCTTCATCCAGCTGTGGTGAGGACACGCCCAGATCCAGCAAAATGCCCTGCACATCGGTAAAATTCTGCTGCGCAAGCGTCGCGGCCAGCTCCGAAAAGCGGGTATGGCAAACAGATACACGCGGATCTTCCCGCTCTAACTGATGGGCAACAGCAATAGCATCAGGGTCACGATCAATGACCAACAGACGGGCATCTCCTGGTAAACGCGCCAGCAGAGCGCGGCTGTGTCCGCCTCTGCCGAAGGTTGCGTCAACAAATTTTGCGCCGTGTAAATCGGCTTCAGGTGAAATCAACGTGTTCAGAACTTCGTCCAGCAAGACAGGTATGTGATCTGACGCCGCACCGGCAACAACAGGAATGTCCGCAGCCACTAAACCGACAACCCGGTGAGCGCGACTACGTCTTTCATCAGGTCTGCGGTATCTTCAGCCAACCAGCCCTGCATACTTTCTTTCCATTGGTCTTCCGACCAGATTTCGATCTTATTGCCCTGACCAACCAGTACTAACTTCTTGCTCAGACCTGCATAATCACGCAACAGGGCAGGCAGCAGTATCCGGCCATTGGCATCAAGCTCCAGGTCTGTTGCATGACCAATCAATAGTCGCTGCAAAAGTCGCGCTTGCGGATTGATGTTGGACAGATCTTCGAGCTTACGCTGCACAATTTCCCATTCAGGAAGTGGGTACAGGAGGAGACAGGATTCACGCATATCGATGGTAACCACAACTTTGCCGTCACAGGCGAGCGCAACGGTTTCGCGATTCCTTGACGGAAGCGCCATCCGGCCCTTGCTATCGAGCGTTGCATTGTTAATACCGCGAAACACTGAATTTTTAAGCGGGTGAAACCCACTTTTCTCCACTTTTACCCATCTAGCGACACTATAGGCGCGCACGGTGGAGAGTCAAGCCGTGGATTTAGCGTAACTGTCGGAAAAATAAAGGATTTTTGGCTATTTCTAGCCGCCTGAAGCCAGCTTTTACAATCGGCGCTGGCACCTAGCACAGGTATCTCGAATCTACATTAAGTAACTGAGTTTTTGGGAATAAAACCCAGGCTTTTAATAACTGAGAGTCGGCCTATAAGCCGGGTTCTGTTATCAACAGTCATTCATCTAGGGCTACCGTCGCCAGTAGCCTCCAGCGGCCTACCCGAATCCAATGCGGACCACATCAACGGATTCCTATTTGGCCTTGCTCCAGGTGGGGTTTACCTTGCCACGATGTGTTACCACTCGCGCGGTGCGCTCTTACCGCACCCTTTCACCCTTACCTCATCCGGCAACAGATGTTACCTGGTGAGGCGGTCTACTCTCTGCTGCACTATCCGTAGGCTTGCGCCCCCCAGGCGTTACCTGGCACCTCGTCCTATGGAGCCCGGACTTTCCTCCCACCAGGCTTTAACCCCCGATCGGCGACTGTTCGGCCAACTCTCGCGGGAACCTTAATGCTTCGCTCTGCGCGACACAAGCACAAGCCAACCGATCGGCAGCGAAGCTGTTCAACTTGACTAACCAGATTTTTTTGCCGCCAGCGTGAGGGCAAGATCATACATCTCACTTTTGCGCACGCCGCAGATGCTCGCCGCAACTTTAGCCGCCTTGGCAGCAGGCAATTCGGTTAACAAAGCGGTTAACACCTTGACGTGATCATGATTCTGCTCGACGCCTGCAACCGCTTCAATGACGCAGGTAAATTCGCCTTTTGGCTGTTCGCCTAAAGCCTGTGTCACTTCTTCAGGGGTTCCCACCAGAATCGTTTCATACTGTTTCGTCAACTCGCGGCCAATCATTACCCGACGATCACAGAGCAGCGCAATATCTGCCAGGCAAGCGAGTATCCGGTGCGGCGCTTCGAGAAACACCAGGGCATGCGATTGAGCAAGATAGCCTTGCAGAGCGCGCTGTCGATTACTTGATTTAGCAGGCAAAAATCCAACATACAGAAATGGCTGACAAGGTAACGGACACACAGACAAAGCAGTAGTGATCGAACAGGCACCAGGGACTGGGACAATTTTAATCCCCGCTGCATGTGCGGCGCCAACCAACAGGTAGCCAGGGTCGTTAACCAGTGGTGTGCCTGCATCGGACACGATGGCTATGTCCGCGCCGGCCCGCAGACGCGAGACCAGTTTCGGCAGCATCTGCTGTTCATTATGCTCGTGCAGGCTCACCAGCTCCGGTACATGATGGTCGATGTGATCTAACAGCCCGCGCGTACGTCTGGTATCCTCTGCAGCCACAATCTGCACGGATTTGAGCACTTTTTCTGCTCGACGGGTGAGATCTCCAAGATGTCCAATGGGCGTAGCCACAACGTAAAGGACGCCAGCTTCAGGTAGCGCAGTCATGTATATCCGTTTAATCGCCGTTTTCTTCCTCATTCTGACAATCTCTGGGTGTCAAAGCACCACAAACCCGACCCAACCGGCGGGTAATTTGGCCGATCGCAACGCTGCAAGCCTTATCGCCCGGGCAATAGCCAGCAAAAATCCGGCACAAGCCGCCGTGTTTCGCATCCAAGCTGCCGAAACTTTTGCCTATCAGGGAAATTACAGCCGTGTCATTGATGCGTTAACGCCCGTTAATCTCAGCCTGCTCGACAACCAGGACGCCGATCAGGCTCGGCGCCTGCGCGCAGAAGCCTGGTTGAATCTGGGCGACCTGCAGGCCGCAGAAGCTGCCCTGGGCGGCCTGTCGAACTGGCAGCCAGAAGATCAGCTGATTCTTGCTGAAATCTGCGAAAATCTGAGCAACTTCCGCTGTGCTGCTGACGGCTATATCCAGGCTTCAATAGCGTTGGGTCTCGACGCTCCAGAGCTACCCGCTGATATTCACGATCGAATCTGGCAGATGCTCAGTCGTGCCCAGAGCGCACCGGGCGCCTTCACGCATCGCTATCACCACGGCTGGTGGTTACTGCAGCAGAACATTCGAGACGCCGGCTCAATCACAGAACAGATGCAGGCATGGCAGGCATGGCAGAATCGCTATCCAAGCCACCCGGCAAACCTGAGACCACCCCAGGCGCTGGCACAACTGAGCAGCTATCAGCTCCCGAAGATCGCTTTTCTGCTGCCTCTCTCCGGACAGTTCGGAAGTGCGGGACAGGCGGTGAGGGATGGTTTAATCGCCGCATATCTGGGTGATACCGGCCGCAGCAAACCAACCATTCGCTTCTACGATACCGGCGCAAAGTCCGCCGCACAGCTGTATGAAGATGCCTTGGCAGGCGGTGCAGATGTATTGGTTGGCCCACTGCTACGCGAGGAAGTCGCAGAATTTGCCAAAGCCACTGCAAACTCCGAGATTCCACGACTTGTGCTGAATTACCTAACTCCACCAGGCACCCCTATGCGCTTGTCAGATTCCACTTCACCAATGTTTCAGCTGGGCATCGCCATCGAAGACGAAGCGGCAACTCTGGTTAATCACATTCTGTTGTCAGGATTTGAAAACACCCTGGTCATTCACAGCAATGAACGCTGGGCGCGACGCGCGCTTTACGCGTACGTTGACAGCTGGCCCCATGAGATGAGTCAGGCCTCATTCACGGACATCCAGAACCTCACCAGTTCCGTTGGCGAAGCCATGCAGGTTGCCGCCAGCGAATCCCGCCGCACCAGCATCGCCAATGTACTCGGTAAACCGCTTGAGTTCCTGCCCCGAGCCAGAGGTGATCTGGACGCGATTGTTGCCTTTACCAACCAGGTTGAAGCGCAGGCCCTGGTGCCCGCGTTACGTTTTCACTTTGCAGATAACTTGCCGGTGTTTGCAACTTCTCAAACCGCCAGAGGTAATAAATATAGCGTTCTGGATGGTTTCGAGCTGACCGAAATGCCACTGTTTACTGCGCCCAACGAGGCTCAGAGGTATCTGATAGAAGCGTACGCTTTGCAAAGCAATCCGCTAGCAGAACTTTACGCCCTGGGCTTTGATGCGTTCAGAGTGGCTACCTGGCTGCCGCTGCTCGACCTGCAGAGCCAGATAGCTTTGCCTGGCGCCAGCGGCAATTTGTGGTTGGAGCCCGGCGGCAGATTCCGCCGTGACCTCCTGCTGAACAGGATCAGCGCCACTGGAGAGAGAATCAGCCGCTGACCACCCCAGCCCTGCGACGTGCAACGACAAGACAAAGGTGCTTGCGGAGAACAGGCCGCCCTGGACCACCTTCTTAAAGCTGGGCTGACTCTGGTTGCACGTAACTACAGCTGCAGACTGGGTGAAATCGATTTGATCATGACCGATCGTTCAGCATTAACCGAAACCCTTGTGTTTCTTGAGGTCCGGTACCGCAATACCCAACAGTTTGGCGGAGCTGCCGCAAGCGTTGACACAGGTAAACAGAAAAAACTCATCCGTACAGCCCAGCATTTTCTGAAAACACACCGGAAATTTGGCCTGCTGCCTGCACGATTTGATGTCATCGCGCTCAGCGGCAATCCTGAACATCCAGACCTGTACTGGATCAGACAGGCGTTTCAGAAATGACAAATTCAGTAATACACCTGACGATGCATTGACGCAGGGCAGCCCAGACCGCCACACTAACCCTTTATAACTGACGCACTGTGATCATGGCTAAAACTGTTCAAATAACTCTGCTACTGGTAACCCTCTTCACGCTCATGGGCTGCGTAAATGATCCGAGCAAACGCACTACGGGTACATTTATTGACGATGCGGTCTTAGAGCCACTCATCAAAAACGAGATTTTCAAATCCAACCCCGACTTCAAGGGTTCCCATATTGTTGTGGTTTCTTACAACGGTCTTGTTCTACTGGCAGGCCAGGTAGCGACGGCGGAGCTCAAGGAACAGGCGGCAACGGTCGCTCAAGAAGTTAACCGCGTGCGTAAGGTGCATAATGAATTGAGTATCGGCGGTCCTATTTCACTTGTAGCGCGATCCAACGACACGTGGCTTACAGGCAAGGTGAAGTCACGCCTGCTCGCATCAAAGGAGGCAAAAGGATTGAAGGTCAAGGTCGTTACAGAAAACGGTGTTGTCTACTTGATGGGGCTGGTGACAAGAGCACAAGCTGATGCTGTGGTGACCGTGACGGCGAACGTCTACGGCGTACAGAAGATCGTTAAAGTATTTGAATACTTAGACTAGCCGCAAGCCTGGCTTGTTATCTGATGAGACATCAGAGTTCTTCTGTTCCTGATCTGCCTCTACCTGGTCTACCATCAGTGCTTCCTCTTCCGGAAAGACCATACCCTCGCGGGTATCTTTGGCATAGATCGCCCGAATCGAACTCATAGGCAGATACAGCTCAAAATGCTGGCCACTGAAACGACCACTACACATAACAAAGGCATCGTCCATAACCAGGTCGCGCACAGCGTTGGGACTCATGTTCAGAACGATCTGACCATCATGCACATGAGCTTCCGGTACACTGACACCGGCAACGGTGGCGTCCACCAGCAGATAAGGGACCTCATCGCTATCGAGAATCCACTCGTATAGTGCCCGCAACAAGTAAGGGCGCTGCGGTTTCACTCCTGCATCTCAATTTCAGCTTCGGTCAAGCTAGCTCGGAATGCGTCCCTTTCAAACATCGTTTGCATATATTTGTGCAGCGGTCGCGTGGATTTCTCAGGCAAGGTGATATCAACTTCTTTGAGACGCCACAGTATGGGTGCAACACAGCAATCGACGAGCGAAAATTCTTCATTCATGAAATAAGGCTTTTCACCGAAGATCGGCGCTATGGCGATAATGCTCTCTCGCAGTTCTTTGCGCGCTTTTGATAAAAGTGTTTCGCGACCTTTCCCCGCCATCAGCAAATCCAGTTTAGTACTCCACTCCTTTTCTACGCGAGTGATCCACAGACGCGACAGCGCACGCTGCACTGGATAAACCGGCAGCAAAGGAGGATGAGGAAAACGCTCATCCAGATATTCCATGATCACGTTAGCTTCATACAACACCAGATCCCTGTCCAGCAGCGTCGGCAGAGAGTTGTACGGATTAATCTCAGCAAGATCTTCGGGCTTCTTAGCTGGATCGATATCAACGATATCGCAGGTTACACCTTTTTCAGCCAGCACCATTCGCACTCGATGCGAGTATTGATCTCGGGCATCAGAAAAAAGAGTCATAGACGATCGTTTGGTAACAATGCTCATTAGGGATTTTCGCCTCGGCGGGTTTTATACATAAGGAAGCGCCAGCTGATTAAGCTGGCGACCATAGAGTAGTGATGCGCTGTTCACATCACCTGTGGAGATGATCAGTGTATGTCTTTCCAATATTCACGATTGAGCAGGTAGGTAAAGCAGCCCAGGATCACAAGGAAGAGCAACACATAAATGCCCAGCCGGTGCCTTTCCAACCGGGTAGGTTCACCTACGTAGTAGAGAAAATTGCTCAAGTCATAGATGGCGGCTTCAAATTCCTCAGGCGTATAAAGACCACTGCCTGCTTCGTGCACAAGTTCGCCACACTTTTCTTCGGTAATGGCCTTACCCGGCACCAGCGGATCTCTCATTTCACCGCCGTTTGCAGCAATCTTGGGGACCTGTACGCAGCCCTCGGTGACAACACCTTGAAGATCTGCAAGGACGTTGGGCATACCTACATTAGGGAAAACCTTGTTGTTTGCACCCATCGGACGACTGTCATCCTGATAGAAAGTGTTCAGGTAGTTGAACAACCATTCGGGTCCACGCACCTTGGCAACCATGGTTAGATCCGGTGGAGCAGCACCAAACCAGGCTTTAGCCTTTTGTGGGTCCATTGCAGTGGTCATCAAATCACCGATCTTCTGATCCGTGAACACCAGTTTTTCCAGTGCCAGTTCATGAGGTATGCCAAGGAAATCGACAGTTCTTTCATACCGCTGGAATTTCAGGCTGTGGCAACCAATGCAGTAGTTCATGTACAACCGCATGCCGTTCTGCAGCGAAGGCTTGTTTTCCAGATCAGGATCAAAAGGCTGCATATCCCAGTTTATCTCTGTTGCACTCCATGCTGCACCCGGCAGACAAAGCAGCAATACCAAAAATAATTTTCTCATCAGAGCGTCACCCTATCCGGTTCCGGCTTGGTCTTCTCAGCCCTCGTGTACCAGGGCATCAACATGAAGTACATGAAGTAAGTAATGGTGAATACCTGTGCAGCAATGGTCCGGCCTTCAGTTGGCCCCTTTGTACCTAAGTATCCCAACACAAAGAAGCTGACCACCAGAAGACCCAGCATAAACTTCGACCAGCGTCCTTTGTAACGGATCGATTTAACCGGGCTGCGATCCAACCAGGGCAGCACCGCTGGAATAATGATGGCACCTGCCATGACCACAAAGCCCCAGAACTTGGCCGGTAAGCCAAACAACGGGTAAGTTGCCGCACGGAGCATTGAGTAAAAAGGTGTGTAATACCAGACCGGCGCAATGTGTTCCGGCGTTTTCAGAGGATCCGCCATCTCGAAGTTGGGCTTCTCCAGGAAATAGCCCCAACCTTCCGGTGCAAAAAAGACAAACCCGAGGAAGAAGATGAAGAAAATCACTATGGCGTGAATATCATGCACGGTGTAGTAAGGGTGGAACGCGATGCCATCCAGAGGAATGCCTTTCTCGTCCTTCTTTTTCTTAATTTCAATTCCATCCGGGTTGTTTGAACCCACGTGGTGGAGTGCCACCAGATGGACAAATACCAGAATCACCAACACAAGCGGCAAGGCAATCACGTGCAGCGCAAAGAAGCGGTTCAAGGTGGCTTCTGACATCAGGAAGTCGCCGCGCACCCACTCCATCAGATCTGGGCCGATATAAGGAATCGCACCTACGAGAGAGACAATCACCTGCGCACCCCAGTAAGACATATTGCCCCAGGGCAGCAGATAGCCGAAGAAACCTTCAGCCATCAACGCAATAAAAATTGCCATCCCGATCAACCACAACAATTCTCGTGGTCCGCGATAGGAGCCATACATCAGCGCCCGATACATATGCAGGTAAACAACAATAAAGAAGAAAGATGCACCCGTGGAATGCAGATATCGCATCAACCATCCGTATTCGACATCACGCATGATGTACTCTACCGATGCAAACGCACCGGTGCCGGAGGGCACGTAGTTCATCGTCAGCCAGATGCCAGTGACAATCTGGTTCGCCAGCATGACAATCGATAACACACCGAAAATATAAAACACATTGAAGTTTTTCGGCGCGTAGTAGCGCGACATGTGGTATTCGAAGGTTTCCGTTGCCGGAAAACGTGCGTCGATCCATTCCATGGAACTGGTGAACCAGTTATTTTGGTTTTTTGATTCAGCCATTACGCAGCACCCTCTTCACCAATCACAACGCTGGTATCAGACTCAAATCGGTACGGTGGTACCGGCAGGTTATCCGGCGCTGGTACACCTGTGGCAACACGACCCGCCAGGTCGAAAGTGGAACCATGACAAGGACAGAAAAAGCCGCCCTGGCTATCATTCTCGGCAAACACTTCCGACTCGACATATTTGGGTGAACAACCCAGGTGCGTACAGATACCTACGTAGATACCAATTTCGGGACGCATGGAGCGTGTTGGATTTTTTGCAAAATCCGGCTGCTGCTCTGGATTCTCAGAGTCTGGATCGGCAAGATCCTGGCCTTGATTTTCTAACGCAGAAATAGAGTCCGGCGTCCGATAAACCACAAAAATCGGCTTGCCGCGCCAAGCCACAATCGGGCTCATCAACTCACCGGGTTTCAACTTACTGAAATCAATTTTAACCGGCGCGCCCATTGCCCGCGCTTTTGCGCTCGGGCTCCAATAACTCAGAAAGGGGACTGCAGCTCCAACTACACCTACACCAGCTACGGCAGAGGTGGCTCCTATGAGGAAATAGCGCCGACTTGAATTGACCTTGCTCTGTTCGTCTGACCCTGCCAACGCGGCAGAGCTATCATGACTGACATCGTCACTGCTCAAGGCTTGTGCTCCAAAAAAGTATTAACGATAAAGGTCTTTGGATCCGGTGTTTTTAGCGCATCTTTACACGGGCTGAGCCGAGGATAGATGTGGATTTCACAACCGGTTGCAAACCTCGGTAGTGTATCACACGCCTTGAAGATACGCGTGTTTTCTCTGCGTCAAATTTCGGAAAAAGCGCCTTGAAAAGGCGCTGTACCAAGGATTTAGCGCTTGGAGAACTGAGGACGCTTGCGCGCTTTACGCAGACCCACTTTCTTGCGCTCTACTTCTCTTGCGTCGCGGGTCAGAAAGCCAGCAGCGCGCATGGGTGCGCGAAGGGTTTCATCATAATCAACAAGAGCACGAGCGATGCCGTGACGAATTGCGCCAGCCTGGCCGGAACTGCCACCACCGCTAACGGTGATCTTCAGATCGAGCTTATCTGTGAGCGATGCCACTTCAAGTGGCTGGCGAACCACCATGCGAGAAGTTTCACGACCAAAAAAATCATCCAGGGATTTGGCGTTAACCGTAATGTTACCGGTGCCGGATCCGATGAATACGCGAGCAGCCGCAGTCTTGCGACGACCTGTACCGTAGTTTGTGTTAGCCATCAACTGCGCTCCAACTAATTAAGCTCAAGAACTGCGGGCTGTTGAGCTGCATGAGGGTGCTCAGCGCCAGCATATACTTTCAATTTTCTGTACATCGCACGGCCCAGAGGGTTGCGAGGCAACATACCTTTAACCGCTTTCTCAATGATCCGCTCGGGGTGGGTGGCCCGCATATCGGCAACCGTTGTGCCGCGAATACCGCCAGGGTATCCACTGTGCCGCCAATATACCTTGCCCTGTTCTTTGTTCCCTGTGACATGCACTTTGTCTGCATTAATGACGATGATGAAATCGCCAGTATCTACATGAGGGGTATACTCAGGCTTGTGCTTACCGCGCAAACGACGCGCCACCTCAGTTGCGAGGCGACCCAAGGTCTTGTTCTCTGCGTCAATTACCCACCATGAGCGCTGCACATCCTGCTCACGCATGCTTACCGTTGTCATTTCTAGCCTCTTTTAACTGTCCGCTTTCTTCGCGCTACTGAGCTGCTTCGTTTTGCCTGCTTTATCACGGTTCCTGCCTGGTTTTTGCCTGGCGATTACCTGTATTGGGGCTGGCGTGTTCAAACAACACTGCGCGTGCAGGGGCCCTAATTTTGGGACGCGAATCATAGAGGAGCCTCTACGGGTTTACAACCGCCTTTTGCTACCCTGCTGAGGCAACTCCAGCCCGGTGAGAACCCGCGAGGTAATCATGAGACTGCATTTCCAACAGGCGGCTCTGAGTACGTTCGAATTCAAAACGCAGCCGCTCACCCTGATACAGCTCTGTAATGGGCACCGCGGCACTGATAATCAGTTTCACGCCGTGATCATAGAACTCGTCTACCAGGCTGATGAACCTTCGTGCAGCACTTTCCTGGTGCACCGCAAGCTGAGGCACATTGCTGAGTAAGACCGCATGGTAAATCATCGCCAGTTCAATGTAGTCGTTCTGGCTGCGCGGGCCTTCGCAGAGGGCTGGAAAATCAAACCAGACCACATCATCTGCTACAAAACGTGCCTGCAGCACTCGACCTTCAATCTGCAGTTCCACGTCTGCCTGCGCGGAGTCTGGTGCCAGCGCTGCAAAGCTTTGCGCTAATCCACGCTCTGCCGCGGCATCGAGTGGATAGTGGTAAATTTCCGCCTGCTCGAGCGCACGTAAGCGGAAATCTATGCCGTCAGACATATGTTCAACCCGGGTGTGGGCGTACAACAGATCAATTGCCGGTAAAAAACGTCGGCGCTGCAGACCATTTTCATACAGATGGCTGGGTTCAACATTTGACGTCGCTACAAGCGTGACACCGTGTTCAAGTAACGCATCAAGCACCTCCGCAAGGATCATGGCATCCCCGATATCCGAGACAAAAAACTCATCAAAGCAGAGCACATCACCTTCCGCAGCAATATCAGCGGCAACCTTGCGCAAGGGATCCGAGCTACCGGTCCATTGCACCAGCCCCTGGTGAACCCGACGCATAAAGCGATGAAAGTGCATACGCATGCGACGCTCTGCAGGCAGACAGTCGAAGAACAGGTCCATCAGCATGGTTTTACCCCGACCGACACCACCCCAGACATACAAACCCTGCTGCGGTTGAGCTGTTTTCTTTCGCCAGCGGGACAACCACCCAGAACGGGTCGACGGCGGGTTAGCCATCAGGCGATGAAAAAGTTCATCAAGCAGCCGCACAACTTGCGCTTGGGCGGCGTCTTCTTGAAACTCCCCGTTCGCTATAGCTTTTTCATATTTTGACAGCGGCGAATGTGTGTCCATACCTAAACCCAACGTTAAACCGCTTTCGCGGCGCGCGGCGCAGGGTAACGACAGGCAACAGCAGACGCAACACAGCCCGCACAGTGCGGACGTTTACGTATGACAATAAATAGATAGGCAATGACCCATTTAACACGATTCATTTTTGTGCCTGCCGTCATTGGCGCCCTGGTAGGCCTGAGCATAATTATCCTTAACAGCACCTCCAAGGATGACCGCCCCGGCTATGCCAACGCGGTCTCCCGTGCCGCACCGGCAGTGGTGAACATTTTTTCAACCAAAATCACCCAACGCAGCCCGCTTTGTCGGATACCCGCTTACCGTGCTTTATGTGAGGCTTTCCCGGGACAACAGCAGCTGCAGAACTCACTCGGTTCAGGCGTCATCGTGCGGGCCGACGGCTATGTTCTGACCAACCAGCATGTGGTGGAAGGCGCCGATGAAATCATCGTCATGTTTGCCAACAATCAGACCACGACCGCCGAGGTCATTGGCACCGACAGTCACACAGATCTCGCAGTCATTAAAGTCGCTGCCACCGGCTTGCCGGTCATCGCGGAACTGGGAGACGAGCAGCCCCGGGTCGGGGACGTTGCTCTGGCCATCGGTAATCCATTCGGTCTGGGCCACAGCGTCTCGCAAGGCATCATCAGCGCCTTTTCGCGAACCTTGATCACAAACAGTCCCTACGATGATTTTATTCAGACAGATGCTGCGATCAGCCCGGGCAATTCTGGCGGCGCCCTGGTTGATCATGAAGGTCGACTATTGGGCATCAATACAATGATCTACTCCCAGTCAGGTGGCTCAGAAGGCATTGGCTTTGCAATTCCAGCGAATATTGCGTTATCCGTGATGGAGCAGATCGTTCAATCCGGACGCGTTATCCGCGGCTGGCTGGGTGTAAATTTGCGCCCGCAACCGATGCCCGGCGGACCGTCAGGTTTGCTGGTAATTGGTGTCAACCCAGGTGGGCCTGCATTTACCGCTGGACTGCGTCCCGGTGACCACGTTCTTTCTATCAACCAGATTCCGGCAAACAACCTGTATACCGTGACTGATGTGATCGCCAACGCAAAACCCGGCAGTGAACTCAACATTGAAGTGATGCGCGAGCAACAGCGGTTCCGCGCTACCGCGGTCGCCGGTGAACTCCCGGAGTCGATCTAGTCAGACAGACTTTCGTCCGTATCCAACCAGCTGTTTCCCGCCCGCGCTGCAGCAGCCAAAGCATGGGCCTGCAGGCCTTCACCGGTAGCCAGCGGTACCGCGATATCAGCAAGCTGAGCCGCTCCCTCAGCGGACATGTGGATGACAGAGCTGCGTTTCACAAAATCGTATACACCCAGCGGCGAAGCAAACCGCGCCGTGCCGAAGGTAGGCAGCACATGTGACGGCCCCGCGACATAATCGCCAAAAGTTTCCGCGGTATAAGCGCCGCAGAAAATAGCACCGGCATGGGTCAGCCGCTCGACCAGGGGTTCAGGGTCGGCCACCAGCAGTTCGAGGTGCTCTGGTGCAACCCGATTGGCCAGCGCTATGGCTTCATCCATATCCACTATTTTTATCAGCGCACCACGCTGCTTCAAGCTGGCCGCAATGATTTCGTGTCGGCGCATCTTCGGTAACAATGCCGTCATCGCCTCTGCTACCGCGTCGATGTACTCACTGTTCGGCGACAGCAGAATACTCTGCGCGGCGGCATCGTGTTCAGCCTGAGAAAACAGATCCAGCGCAGCCCACTGCGGATCAGTTGTTCCATCAGCAATGACCAACACCTCGCTTGGCCCGGCAATTACATCTATACCAACGTGGCCGAATACCTGGCGTTTAGCTGCAGCAACAAATGCATTACCCGGACCAACAATCTTGTCTACCTTTGGCACCATGTCGGTGCCGTAGGCAAGCGCACCAATCGCCTGAGCGCCCCCCACGGTAAACACCTGATCCGCGCCGGCTTCGGCGAGTGCTGCCAGTACCAGGTCATTTCGCTCACCTTGAGGCGTCGGCACGGTGACAATCAATTCACCCACGCCGGCTACCTTCGCCGGGATCAGTGTCATCAAAACACTCGATGGATAACTTGCCTGTCCACCTGGGACATACACACCAACCCGCTCCAGGGGCGTGATTTTCTGACCAAGGCGGTTGCCGAGATCATCAACATAGGACCATGACTGCTCAACCTGGTGTTGATGATAGCTGGCGATGCGTTGTGCCGCTTGTTGCAGCGCCAGCAGATCCGCGGGAGCCACCCTTGATCTGGCCGCCTGCAGCTCATCGTGACTTACCCGCAGCTGCTCAGCATTTGAAAATGCCAGCTGATCGAATTTATTGCTCAGCGCGAGCAGCGCCTTATCACCCTCAACCCGAATGGCCTGCAGGATGTCTTTCACCGTCTGCTCAACACCATCGTCGCTGCTCATATCCCACTGCAGCAGGAGGTCCAATTGTGCGAGGAAACCCGCATCTGTTGTATCCAGGCGCGCAATATTCATGGGGCAACTACAGTTTCGAGTTGCCTGATCAGCCCATTCACCTCATCAAACTTGGTTTTCATGGAGGCGCGATTAACAATCAGGCGGGTGCTGATATCACAGATAGTTGCACGTGCTTCGAGCCCGTTAGCAACCAGGGTGTTACCGGTGTCCACAATATCCACTATCGTGTCTGACAAGTTCAGTAACGGAGCGATTTCCATCGCCCCGGACAATTTGATCAGCGATACCTGGCGACCTTGCTGACGGTAATAATCTTTGGTGATGTTGATGAATTTTGTAGCAACCCGCAGCACGCCTGCAGGTTCCGGCACACCCACAGGACCGGCTGTCATCATGCGGCATTTACCGATGCCCAGGTCGAGCATCTCATAAAAACCCATCGCGCCACCGTACTCTAAGATGGTGTCTTTGCCGGTGATACCAATATCCGCAACGCCGTGTTCAACATAGGTAGGCACGTCTGCACTGCGCGCAATAATAATCTGATGCCCGCCAGTACGTGTTTCGAATATAAGTTTACGTGATGCGTCCGGATCTTCGTCCGGCGCAATATCACACGCTGCCAGGAGTGGCAGGCATTCTTTGAAAATACGCCCTTTGTTGAGCGCAATGACTAATCCCATAACGGCCTCAAATCTCTTTTAGCTGACCCGCTGAACACTGCCGCCAAGTTGCTGCAGTTTTTCTTCAATGGTCTCGTAGCCGCGATCGATATGATATATCCGATCGATAATCGTTGTACCTTGTGCTACCAGCGCGGCAATCACTAAGCTGGAAGACGCGCGCAAATCTGTCGCCATCACCGGTGCAGCACGCAACTGATCAGTGCCATGTACCACGGCCATCGAATGTCCGTGCAGTTCAATGTCAGCACCCAGTCGATTCATTTCCTGTACATGCATGAAACGATTTTCAAAAATATTTTCACGAATTGCAGAGGTGCCTTCCGCGATGACATTCAGCGCCATGAACTGTGCCTGCATGTCTGTCGGAAACCCCGGATAAGGTGTGGTTTCAATATCTACCGCTCGAGGTCGCTTGCCTTGCATATCAAGTTCTATCCAATCGTCACCGATGGTCAGGATTGCACCTGCCTGTTGTAGCTTCTCCAAAACAGCACCGAGGGTATCAGGCTCAACATCAACCAGTTTTATAGAACCACGTGTTGCCGCAGCAGCAATCAGATAGGTCCCCGCCTCCACTCGATCAGCCATGACCCGATGTTCACCGCCATGCATTTTTTCAACGCCCTGTATTTCAATTGTTGAAGTACCATGGCCTTTAACTCGAGCACCCAGTGTATTGAGAAAGTTGCCGAGATCGACAATTTCCGGTTCTCGGGCTGCGTTTTGCAGCCGCGTTGTGCCACGAGCCAGACAAGCGGCCATCATAAGGTTCTCAGTGCCGCCCACCGTAACCAGGTCCATATAAACATCGGCGCCGACAAGACCATCGGGGGCTTCAGCGTAGACATAGCCATCAGATACCGACACCTTGGCCCCCAAAACCTCCAGGCCTTTCAGGTGCTGGTCTACCGGCCGCGAGCCAATCGCACAGCCACCAGGCAGAGAAACCTGAGCCTGACCATGCTTTGCCACGAGCGGACCCAAAACAAGGAATGACGCGCGCATTGTCTTGACCAGCTCGTAGGGTGCGCAAAGCTGAGTCAGATTGTTTGCGCAAACCTCTACGTTTAATTTCTCATCAATGACAACCTGCGCACCCAACGTGCCAAGCAGCTCAATCATGGTCGTGACATCGTGCAGATGAGGCGCATTACGAACCAGCACCGGCTCATCGGTCAACAGCGTACCGGCCAGAATTGGTAGCGTAGAATTTTTCGCACCTGACACACGAAGACGTCCGTGAAGCGCGCGCCCGCCAGTTATGCTGAGTTTATCCATTTTGGATCCGTAATTTTTAGGGCTTGGGGCTTTGCGCTTTGATGGTAACGGCGTGCAGACGGCCATCGGCTATGTAGTCGGCAATTACTGCGTATACAGCCTGCTGCCTCTGTACTCGGCTCATATTATCAAAATGGCTACTGACAACTTCTATAAGGGCTCGATTGCCGTCTAGACTGAGGTCAATTTCGGCGTCGCTGAAAGCGCCAGCGAGCAACGCTCTGATTTCTTCTTGCATGGTGATCATTCTTAACTGGTTTGTAGTACCCGGGTTAACCCGGAAAACGCGATGATGTTGTGCAGGTCTTTGGAAAGGCGCGAAAATTCGATTTTCTTGCCGGCAAGCGTAGCATGCCGATGCCAGCAAATCATAAGCGCAACAACAATGCTGTTCGCCTGCTCCAGACCGCCAAAATCCACCTTGAACGGGCCGTCGTGACTATTGATGATTTCCAGCCCTAGTGTTTTCACGCGCTCAGCATCGTTCAGGTCAACCTCATCACCTGATAACTGAAACTCCGGGGATAAATCAACTGCCATAATTACAATACCGCTTTATTAAAGCTCTGCGCTGTCATCAGCTTGTTCCGCTTCAACAAAATCGCTCCAGGACGCGATAACAGCGTCGAGGTCGCCATTGTATTGTGGGTCCTTCATCGCAGAGGTGAACTGCGATTTATAATTGAGGCCAATGTTCACCCCTTCAACAACCAGATTCTGAACTCTCCAGAGACGATCCTGTTTACCTCTGCGCATGCGGTAGACAACCACATAGGTTTTGCCTTCGTAGGTAATTTCCTGAGTGACGTTCGCAAGATCGGGGTTACTGCTGGGTTTACGCGGCGGTAGCACGGTAGCCTCACCCTCACCGAACTCAAGCATAGCCAGCGCATAAGTACGAACCAGGCTCCACTTAAAAGACTCGGAAAATGTTTCCAGCTGTTCGGGGCTTGCTTTGCGCGCATAGGGACCCATCACGTTCCGTGAAAAACGTTTGAAGTCGATCATTGGGCGCAACAGTGCTTCGCCCTCAGTATAAAACCGTTCAGAATCCTGTTCGGCGTAACCGCGACCTCGCTCAACAAAATCCAATACTTCAAGCGTGGCAAGCTCCACCGCCTGTTCCGCAGTTTCTGAAGCCAGCGCCTGAGTAATTGCAAGCATCCCGGCGTCAGCTGCTGCAGACATCGACACCGGTTTCGCCGATTCTACCTGCTGCGCTGCAATCTGCTGTGTTGCAATTGATCCCGACAGCACCAACAACAGTACTAAGAGAAAAGTCTGTTTATACATCTTTATTTCCCAATATTAGTCAAAAATTCGCCGATCAGATTTTCCAGCACCAGCGCACCCTGGGTTTCTACAATTTCATCACCCGGACCAAGCGTTTCCTCGTCAGATCCTGGCAACAAGCCAACGTAACGAGCGCCAACAACGCCGTCTGTTAAAATCTTTGCACCGGTATCTATAGTGAGATTGCCCGGTTCACCCATGATTTCCAGCGTGACAATGGCATCTCCCCACTGCATATCCACGTCAATGCCTTTGACGCGACCAACGGTTACACCCGCCATACTGACTCTTGCCCGTTCTCGCAGACCTGCAACGTCATCAAAGCGCGCCTGAATTGTGTAACTGGTTCGCTCACCCAGATCACCAACACCACTGACCTGTACCGCCAAAAACACAAGCCCGATAACCCCAGCAAGCACAAAGCCACCGACGCTGATTTCAATGGTTCTCATGCGCATTAGAAGTCTCCGTAAAATACCAGGGTCAAAAGAAAATCTGTCGCCAGCACAAGTACCGACGAAATAACAACTGTTTGTGTTGTGGCCATCGACATACCTTCAGCCGTGGGCGGCGCATCATAACCCTGAAACACCGCAACCCAGGTTACCAGCAGGGCAAACACCAAGCTCTTAACCATGCCTTTACCAAGGTCCTCCCAAAGCTCAACGCCATCCTGCATCCCGGACCAGAAACCGCCCGGATCTGCACCCAGCCAGTTAACAGCCACAACAACCCCACCATAAACGGCGACCATGCTGAATATCGCCGTCAACAGTGGCAGGCTGATTAATCCCGCCCAGATGCGCGGTGCAACGATACGTCGCAGCGGGTCCACGCCCATCATTTCCATAATGGACAGCTGCTCGGTGGTTTTCATCAGACCTATCTCTGCAGTCAAAGCCGAACCTGCGCGACCTGCAAAAAGCAGCGCAGTAACCACCGGGCCAAGCTCACGCAGCAGCACCAGCGCCAAGCCAACTCCCGTTGCATCCTGCGCACCAAAGCGGGCGAGCTGGGTGTAAAACTGCAGGGACAGGACCGCACCGATAGAAAAGGCTGACAGCACAATAATAATCAGCGACATGAAGCCGACGTTATAGACTTGTTTAACAACCAGCGCCACGTCACTCCAGCGCGGCAACCCGGCCATCGCGCGATACCACAAAAGACTGGCGCGTCCCAAGGCGCTGAGAAAATCCAGGAAGCGCACACCTAAGGAGCGAAGCAGGTCAGTCACGGCTTAACCTTCACCCAACAGATCAAAAGCAAGATCATCAGCAGGGTAATGAAAGGGAACCGGGCCTTCTTTATCTCCATGCATAAACTGTTTGACCATCGGTGCAGAACCTGCGCTCAACTCTTCCGGCGAACCCGCGCCAATGACTTTTCCTTCTGCAATAATGTAGATCTGGTCAGCGATGCTCACTGTTTCGTGTATGTCGTGTGAGACCAACAAACTGGTGATTCCCAATGCACCGTTGAGCTGACGAATCAAATCGACCAGCATCCCCATAGCGATCGGATCCTGTCCGGTAAACGGTTCGTCATACATCATCAGGTCCGGGTCTAGAGCGATGGCGCGCGCCAGCGCCACACGTCTGGCCATACCACCAGACAACTCTGACGGCGCCAGGTCTCGCGCGCCACGTAAACCTACCGCGTTAAGTTTCATCAGCACCAGATCGCGAATCAGTTCTTCGGACAGGTCTGTATGAACGCGCATAGGAAATGCCACATTTTCGAAAACTGACAAGTCTGTGAACAAAGCTGAACTCTGAAACAACATGCCCAGGTTACGACGAAACGCCAACAGCTCATCGTGGCTCATCTGACAAAGGTCTTTCCCATTAACCAGCACCACGCCATCATCAGGTTTCAGCTGGCCACCAATTATGCGCAACAAGGTGGTTTTACCTGTACCGCTTGGACCCATTATCGCAGTGACTTTGCCCCGAGGCACATCCAGGGACATGTTGTCGAAAATCACGCGTTCGCCGCGAAAAAAACGTCAGATTTTTGATTTCGATCAGATTGTCCATCATTCATTCAATCACTTTATTGTCACGACCCACGCTGCTAACAGGCGGCTACAAACGAATGCCTCAAATTCCAGGTCCAACTGGGCGGCGCGAGATTATAACACCGCAACTGAACGAACCCTTAAGACCGTTTCTACCAAATCTACACAATTTGGTCAGACCAAATATTGATTATTCTGCGAGATGCAAACAGAGCAGCATACATAACAGGTGTTGGAACCAGGCCGCGATACGACTAAAGTGCGGTACCTTGATCATTTACTGTTGTAATCAGACCATCACAAACCTATGTGGGTTCCCCTTCTACTACTGATCCTGGGCTTTATTGCCCTCGTCTGGAGCGCCGACCGTTTTCTGTCCGGTGCAGCCGCCTGCGCCCGCAATATGGGCGTATCCAAGATGCTCATCGGTTTAACAGTGGTTTCCGTAGGTACTTCAGCACCTGAAATCCTGGTTGCCATATTTGCTGCTCTAGACGGCAATCCGCTGCTTGCCGTCGGCAACGCCATAGGTTCCAACATCGCTAACATCGGGCTGGTTCTGGGTATTACCGCGATGATAGCTCCGCTGCCATTTTCCAAACAGGTCCGACAAACTGAATTGCCGTGGTTGCTCGGCGCCACTCTGCTGGCCATGGTTCTGTTGTTTGATCGAGAATTGTCATTCTTCGATGGGGTTATGCTGCTGCTGGCTTTGACCGCTATCCTTTGGCGATTGGTCGCCAATCAAAATAATCTGAATCAGGATATTTCCCCCTCCATTGCCGAAGAGCTCGACGAGTTACCGGACATGACTAATCTGCAGGCAGTCGCCTGGTTAGTGGTAGGCCTGCTGGTACTCCTGGTGTCGGCTCAAGTGCTGGTTTACTCCGCCACCACCATTGCCAAGCTTTTAGGCGTTAGCGACATGATCATTGGTTTAACCATTGTTGCTGTAGGTACCAGCCTGCCTGAACTTGCGGCGACCATCGGTTCCGCCGTAAAAGGTCACCCGGACATCGCCATTGGAAACGTCGTCGGTTCAAACATTCTCAACATCCTGGCAGTACTCTCAGTTCCCGGGCTGGTCAGCGGTGCTGTGATAGAACCAGGTGCATTGTGGCGGGATGGCGGCATGATGCTCGCACTGACCGTGATGCTGGCGCTGTTTGCCTATGGCATTAACTCACGCCCCGTGATCACGCGATTTGAAGGTATGGTGATGCTCGCTGGGTGGATCGGCTACAACCTTCTTCTCGTTCAGCAGGCCTAGTTCATGGACCTCAACCCCGCGTTAACCCAACTTGCCAGCAACGTGCGAGGTGTTATTTTCGATGTTGATGGCGTGCTCACCAACGGCCAGATCACCTACAGCGATGATGGGCACGAATACAAAACGTTTCATGTCCAGGATGGCGCCAGCATCAAACTTCTCCAGCAGCACAACATCGCGGTTGGCATCATTACCGGACGCCGCTCTCCAACCGTTGCGCGCCGCGCCAGAGAGCTGGATATCAAGTATCTGATTCAAGGTGCTGATTCAAAAGCTGACGCCGTCGACACACTCATTGCACAAGGCTTTCCTGATGCGGGCAATGCTGCAGTAGGTGACGACATTCAGGATATTGGTGTGTTCAACCACCCCAGTGTCGCGTTCGCTATCAGCGTACCTAATGGCCATCCTGTAGCCTGCAGCCAGGCCCACTGGATAACCCAACGCAGCGGTGGCAATGGTGTTGCGGTAGAAATCGCTGAACTCTTACTGCGTGCGCAAAGCACCTGGCCTTTTTAACATGTGGCGCTGGGCAGGTATCACCTTCGGTTTCGTTGTCGTTGGGGCCTTGTTATGGCAACTATTAGGTCAAAGCCGCCAGGATCGTACTGAAGGTCTCAACGGAACAGACACACTGATCGAGAGTGAACCCGACATCTTTGGCCACAGCGTGACGTTCACCCAGCTTCGCAACGACGGCAGCCTGCAGTATGAACTCACTGCCAGCGCTATCCGTCAGTTCCAGGACAACGGCTTGACCACCATGGTCAGTCCATCACTTAAAGTGCACAGTTCGGAACAGCCGCCGTGGGATATTCGCTCGAATCACGGGTACATTCGAGGCGCGCAGAGTGAAAGTGAAGATAAGGAGGAAGTGGTATACCTGCGTGAAAAAGTTTTGCTGGAGCAGAACAACCCTGACCGTGGATTTATCACCATGCGCAGCGAAGCCATGTACTTCTATCCCGACCGGCAATACGCTGAAACCGACCAAGGTGTTATGATTGACACCCAGGTTGGCCGCACTCGCGCAGGTGGCATGCAGGCTTACCTGGATACAGGTTTGCTGAACTTAATGTCGAACGGAACGCAACGAGTACACACCATTGTTTTACCAGAACAATTCAAAAAATCGGCAAGTTAAACCCAGCGCAGCGCGCAGACTGCGCCAGTGTGTGATGCTCTGCACGGGTCTGCTTGCGACGCCGATGGTCTGGGCTTTGGCATCAGACGCGGATCAGCCGATACATATCGAAGGTGACGATGCGCAAATTGATCAGGCCAATGAAACCATCACCTACATTGGTTCGGTTGAAGTAGTGCAAGGCACTTTGCGTGTTAAGGGTGACAAAATGGTGGTCAAAATCAGCGGTGACCAGGTCCAGCAGATCACTACAGTCGGTTCTCCAGCCCGCTACCGACAACAATTGGAAGATGATAAAGGCGAGGTAAATGCCCACGCAGACAGCATCATTTACCACACCGCCCAGGAGCGCGTTTATCTCAATGGCAAAGCTACGCTTGCACAACAGGGAAATGAACTGCAGGGAGAATCTATCAGGTACGACATCGTTAAAGGGAAAGTTGACGCAAGTGCCGGGGAGAAGCCCGGGCGTGTGAAAATGACGGTGCAACCTGCCACCCGACCCGCCGAACAATAATTCTACTGCCATTGAAATCAAAAGCTTGAGCCACACGCCGCCTCCCGCCACTTTACGTGCAGACGCACTGCGCAAGGAATACCGCACAAAAATTGCTGTGGAAGATGTTTCCATCCGCGTGGCCAGTGGCGAAATTGTGGGTCTACTGGGCCCTAATGGTGCAGGCAAAACCACCTGCTTTTATATGGTGGTTGGACTGATAAAGGCGGACAACGGTGGCATATATCTGAATGAAACCGAGTTAACCAACGCACCCGTGCACGAGCGCGCCAAAGCCGGCATCGGCTATCTTCCGCAGGAAGCCAGCGTTTTTCGCACGCTCACCACCGCGGAGAACATCCGCGCAATCTTAGAGTTGCGTAAAGATTTGAATCGCACCGAGCGCAACACCCTGCTTGAGCAGTTGTTGGATGAATTTAACCTGCAGGGTGTTGCTGCATCCCTGGGTCAAAGTCTATCTGGCGGTGAGCGCCGCCGCCTGGAAATCGCCCGGGCCTTGGCCAGCGAACCACGATTCATGCTGCTGGATGAACCCTTCGCCGGCGTCGATCCGATTTCCGTAAGTGATATCAAAAAGGAAATCAGACATCTTAGTCAGAGGGGTATCGGTGTGCTGATTACCGATCATAACGTCAAAGAAACACTGGATATCTGCGACCGGGCTTATATCGTCCACCAGGGGCGTATCATTGCGGACGGTGATGCAGCCACCATTCTAGCCAATCAAACGGTGCGCGACGTCTATCTGGGTGAAGGATTTTCTATCTAAGCTCTACTTCTACGGCCTGAAACTCACTTTTCGCAGCAGCCTGTTTTCAAAAAAAGACCCATACACATCACCTCCGTGTTAAATTGGCACGGTTTTTAATATTTGCCTTGATCTACACTCAACAGCGCTGACCTGGCAACAAAAGTTACTTATTCCGCAGGATTGGATGAAACAGACACTTTCCCTGAAGCTGGGCCAACAGCTCACCATGACGCCACAACTGCAACAGGCCATACGCTTGTTGCAGCTGTCTGCGCTGGACCTGCAGCAGGAAATCCAGAACGCACTGGAAGAGAATCCAATGCTGGAAATGGCTGACGATACCCCGGACGGCAGCGAAACCAACGACAATGACCAGTCCCTGGAATCAACCCTTGAGTCCGCGGAACATGAGTCGCAGCTTGCATCGGACAATGCCATGGACACCACGGTGGGAGCAGAAAGTGACGTCGCTGATGTAAACCAGGAGTTTGATGCGCCCATTGGTGAGGAAATGCCCGTAGATTCCAGCTGGGAAGATGTCTATCCAACCGGCAGCAGCCTGCCGGCAAGTGACAGCGACTATGACCCGATGGCCAATCGCAGCGCAGATCAAACGCTCACCGATCATTTGCTCTGGCAGCTGAACCTCACTCCCATGGCTGCTTCAGATCTAACCATCGCCATGGCCATCATCGATTCCATTGATGCCAATGGCATGTTGACCGCCAATACCGAAGACCTTTGCGAAGCGTTAAACACCCAGCGTGAAAGCGACCAGGAAGAAATCGAACACGACGATGTCTGCGCTGTTCTGAAGCGTATACAGGATTTCGACCCGGTTGGCGTTGGCGCCAGAGACCTCCAGGAGTGCCTGCTGCTGCAGCTCGCCCAGCTTCCCGCGGAGACGCCCTGGATGACCGAAGCCAAATGTCTGATCACCGACTATCTGGATCTGCTGGGCAGCAAAGATTTCACAACTTTAAAACGTAAATCTCGCCTCACGGAGAGCGAACTGGCGTCAGCCATGGCTCTGATCCGCACCTTGAACCCGCGCCCAGGTACGGCAATTGCAGAAGAAAGCGCAGACTACATCGTGCCGGATGTGGTTGTGAGAAAGTTCGAAGGACGCTGGCTGGTCGAATTAAACGGTGAAGCTACGCCGCAGATCCGCATCAATCCGGTTTATGAAAATCTTGCCAAACAGGTCGCCAGCAGCAACGACAAAACCTATATTCGTGACAACCTGCAGGAAGCACGCTGGTTTTTGAAAAGCCTGCAAACGCGTCACGATACTCTGCTGCGGGTCGCCAGCAAAATTGTCGAAGTACAGCGCGGCTTCCTGGAATATGGTGCCGAAGCCATGAAACCACTGATCCTTGCCGACATCGCCGAGGCTGTTGACCTTCACGAATCTACTATTTCAAGGGTCACCAGCAGAAAGTACATGTCCACGCCACGAGGTGTATTTGAGTTGAAGTATTTCTTTTCATCCCACGTTGGCACCAGCAGTGGCGGCGAAGTCTCGAGCACTGCAATCCGTGCACTGATCGAAAAACTTACCGGTGATGAAGATCCGAGAAAACCATTGAGCGATAGTAAAATAGCAGCAATACTGAAAGATCAGAACATCAATGTTGCCCGACGCACCGTGGCCAAATATCGAGAATCTATGTCGATACCACCTTCGAATGAACGCAAGCAGCTGGTCTGAGCCACGAAAAAGCGCTTTCAGCACAGACAGCGATATACAAACTCAATTATTTTTTTTACGCTGACCATCTGCTGAGTTTTCAAAAGGAGTAACTATGCAACTGAGCATCACAGGACATCACGTCGACCTAACTGAATCCCTACACTCCTATGTTGAATCCAAGTTTGAGAAGCTCAACCGACATAGCGACCAGATCA
Organism: Gammaproteobacteria bacterium; assembly: GCA_048571035.1. Taxonomy (GTDB): domain Bacteria; phylum Pseudomonadota; class Gammaproteobacteria; order Pseudomonadales; family Azotimanducaceae; genus UBA4421. Next base: position 3,289,381 of record CP121329.1, on the reverse strand, counting down.
CCCAGGTGCATGTGGTACTGAATGTTGAAAAACATATACAACAGGCAGAAGCTACGGCCCATGTTCCTGGTGCTGAACTGTTTGCCAACGCGGACTCAGACGATATGTATGCTGCCATCGATCAAATGGTGGACAAGCTCGACCGTCAGGTTATCAAGCACAAAGAAAAAGCCACTGCCCGTCACAACGGCAGTCACGACCGCAGTTCGCACCACGAACAACTTTGATCAAAGCCCAGCTACCGCAGGCTCGAGCGTATGTTAAAGGCGCCTAAATGTCCGATATCAGCGCGTTAATCAACGCCGACAATGTCCATTGCCATGTCGATGCAAGCAGTCGCAAAAGAGTGTTGCAGCTGGCGGCGGAATTGATCGGTGATGCAGAGCTGCCCGCAGATACTTTGTTTGACAGCCTGATGGCGCGTGAGCGGTTAGGTAGCACTGGACTTGGCGATGGCATAGCTATCCCTCATTGCCGCAGCGATTGCGATTCCATGCGCGTCGGCTTTATTTCTTTGGCCAAGCCCATCGACTATGAAGCCAGCGACGGTGAAGATGTGGACCTGCTGTTTATACTGGTTGTGCCCGAAGACGAGCAGCATGCGCACCTGCACGCACTTGCGCAGCTGGCAGAAGTTTTTTCCAATGCGCAAAACCGAAACGACCTGCGTTTGTGTACAACAGATGCTGCGTTACTGAAACAAATGCAGACTTGCCTCGCTAATCAGGTACCTGACACCAGAACAGCGTGAAACTTATCATCATCAGTGGCCGTTCGGGCTCCGGCAAATCCACTGTACTCAACGCCCTTGAAGACGCCGGGTTTAATTGCATCGACAACTTCCCGGTTATGTTGCTGCAATCACTGGTCCACAATACGCTGAGGGATAAAACCCAGAGAAACACTCCGTTAGCCGTTTGCATAGATGCCCGCAGTCGAGATCTGGAACGTTTTCCAGAGATTCTTCTTTCGATTGACCGCATGGATGTGGATTGTGAAGTGATATACCTGGATGCGCGCAGCCCGACTCTGGTTAAACGCTTCAGTGAGACGCGGCGGCGACACCCGTTGACCAACGCAAGTACAGACTTGCGCCAGGCCATTGATGCAGAAGCCGAAGTACTGGAGAGTATTTCTGACCTGGCTGACCTCAACATCGACAGTACGCAACTGTCCAGCCAGGCACTGCGCGAACTGGTCAGTAGCCGGGTAGTGGCCCGCAGCAGTCGCGGACTCAGCTTACTGTTCCGATCATTTGGATTTAAGTATGGCGTGCCGGTAGATGCGGACATGGTTTTTGACGTGCGCTGTCTGCCGAATCCACACTGGGTAGAGAACCTGCGCCCACTAACCGGACGGGACCCTGCGGTGGTTAAATATCTGCAGGAGGAACCTATGGTCACTGAAATGTTCGACGACATAGCCGACTACCTGACAACCTGGATCCCCAGATTCGAAGCTAATGCCAGAGTTTATATGACTGTGGCGTTAGGCTGCACTGGCGGACAACATCGCAGCGTATATTTAAGCGAGCGTCTCGGCAATCATTTCAAACAGACCATCGATAACGTTCTGATTCGTCATCGAGAACTGCAAAAGTAGCTTCCTCAGCACCCACGTAAAGAAATGCCAGTTGCTTCAGGCGCGTTGACCGCTACACTCCAACACCAATTCGACAGTGTGACCTGGCTATGCGCACAACACAGTTAACCCTCATAAATCCGCTGGGCTTACATGCACGTGCTGCGTCAAAATTTGTCGACGAAGCGAAAAGCTATGGCAGCAAAATTACACTGGTGAAAGAAGGCAAAGCAGTTGATGGCAAGAGCATCATGAGTCTGTTGTTGTTGGGCGCACCCGTAGGCAGTACGCTTGAGTTGATTGTTGAAGGTGATGATGAAGACGCCGCAACCGATGGTCTAAGCAACCTGGTTAAGGCCGGGTTTCACGAGTTGGATGACCCAAATTAGTCAACCCTGACATGCCAACAGAAAACCAAACCAATGTTGAATTATCAAGTGCTTCCTCAGCGAGTACTGAATTTGGCAGCGCCGAAGAAACCCGAATTCTACTGAGCTCACTGCGGCCAGCAGAGGTCAGCAACCTGATCGCGTCAAAAACACCCAAAGTCCGCCAAGTCTTATGGGAACTGTTAGACGAAGATACACGTAATCAGACCCTGCAACATCTGTCTGAAGATATCCGCGGCGAATTTCTCGTCGAAATGGATACAGCCCAGCTGGTGGCGGTGGCGGACGAGCTCGACACCGATGATTTTGCGGACATCCTGCAACAGCTACCCCAGACAATTACCGATCAGGTCCTTGAATCTCTGGACGCCATCGACCGAGCCCGGGTTGAAGCTGTGTTGTCTTACGCAGAGGACAGCGCCGGCGGTTTGATGAACACAGACACCATCACCGTGCGGCCTCGACATGCACTTGAGATGGTCTTTCGCTACCTGCGCATGCGTAAAGATCTGCCCGAGGCCACTGACGCGCTTATTGTGGTTAACTCCAGGGATGAATACGTAGGCATGCTGCCGTTTGGCAAGTTGTTAACGTCAGACCCTACGGTTACCGTGCGTGAGGTGATGAACAGCGAAGCCACCGCTATTGATGTCGATACGCCGGATACCGAAGTTGCCAAAATATTCTCCGAACAGGATTTGATTTCGGCGCCTGTCATTGACGCAGAGGGCCGCCTTCTGGGTCGTATCACAATTGATGATGTGGTTGACGTTATCATCGAAGATGCCGATGAAGCAGTGCTTGCCCGTGCCGGTCTGGACATGGATGAAGATACTTTTGCACCGATCGGTAAGTCCCTGCGTCGTCGGGCCATCTGGCTTGGTATAAACCTGATCACGGCGTTTATCGCTGCCGCGGTCATCAACCTGTTTGAAGAAACTATCGTGAAGGTGGTCGCACTGGCCGTGCTCATGCCTATTGTAGCCAGTATGGGTGGCATCGCAGGCACCCAGACCCTGACCCTGGTGATACGTGGCGAAGCGCTGGGTCACCTGGGCCGCAGCAATTTATTGTGGCTGCTGAACAGAGAATTTGTGGTCGCGGTGTTGAATGGTTTGTTGTGGGCAAGTCTGGTCGCAGTAACCGCGGCAGTCGCCTTTAACGACATTGAGTTGGGACTGGTAATTGCGGTCGCTCTGGTAATTACCATTGTCGTTGCCGCAATATCCGGCAGCCTGTTACCTGGCATTTTACGCCATCTGAAGATCGACCCAGCCATCGCGGGCGGCGTGGTGCTGACGACAATTACCGATGTCACCGGATTTTTTGTGTTTCTCGGATTGGCAACCTGGGTCTACGCTTAGTATTAACTCTTCTCCCTGCGCCTGGCAGGTTTTTAAGCTGATCCAGCTAATGTCATGCTTTCAACCAGAACGCTGGGGGCACGCACGTTGCCACGATAATCAACATCGTCACCGATACCAACAATGGCCTGATAGATATCTTTCAGATTGCCCGCAACGGTCACCTCCGCCACCGGGTAGCTGATTTCGCCATTTTCCACCCAGAAGCCGGCCGCGCCACGAGAGTAATCACCCGTCACGCCATTGATGCCCTGCCCCATGAGTTCGGTGACCAGCAGGCCGGTGCCCATCTGCTTCAGCAGATCAGCCAGCGGCGTTTGCGGGCCATCTATATCCAGATTGTATACCCCTCCAGCATTGCCTGTGGGTGCAAGCTTCAGTTTTCGTGCCGAGTAACAGGATAGGACATAGCTCGATACACGCCCGTCGGCGACAAAGCTTTTACTGCGGGTAGCAACCCCGTCACCGTCAAAATTAGCGCTGCCTAAACTGTTGGGCAGGTGCGGGCGCTCGGTCAGCGACAGCCATTCCGGCAATACCTGCTGGCCCATTGAGTCGAGCAGGAAAGATGCCCGACGGTACAAAGCACCACCGCTGATTGCACCGATTAAATGCCCGAACAGACCACTTGCCATATTAGGTGCAAACATCACAGGATAACTGCCAGTGGGTGCATTTTGCGGGGATAACCGCGCCACAGTACGTTCACCCGCCAAACGACCTACCCTTTCCGCTGAATCCAGCTCGGTGGCGTTGCGCGCCGTCGTATACCAGTAATCCCGCTGCATACCGTTCTCATCTTCGCCAATCACGACACAGCTTAATCCATGCCGGGTGCCCGCATACGCACCGATAAAACCATGGCTGTTACCGTACAGGCGCAGCGATTGCTGTGTATTCACCTGCGCCCCATCTGAGTTCGTCAATCGAGAGTCCACCGCCAGACCTGCGGCCTCACACTCTTTAGCCAGTTCTGCGGCTTGCTGGGGTTGCACATCCCAGGCATGAAACAAGTCCAGGTCTTGTAGCGTTTTCGGTGACAGTTCTGCATCAGCCAGACCGTTACAGGGGTCATCTTCAGTATGCGAAGCTATATTTTTAGCGGCTGCCACGGTGTCAGCGATGGCGCGTTCGCTGCTGTCGGTGGTGCTGGCAGAACCTTTGCGCTGCCCGTAATACAGGGTTATGCCGAAACCACGATCCTGGTTGAATTCCACGTTCTCCAGTTCGCCTTTACGAACACTCACAGATAACCCGGCATCTACACTCACTGAAACTTCAGCTTGATCAGCGCCTTGTTGTTGCGCTTCCGTCAGAATATTCTGCACCAACGCGGTAAGCTTGCGTTCTTGTTCTCTTATATCCACCACAAATCCTAAACTAAATTGAAACCATCGCCGTGTCTGACGAAATAAATCAAAGCGACAGCCCCTCCGAATCAACAGAGGAATTGCCTTCCAAAACGGCGCGCAAACGGGAAGCGCAACGCCTGTTGGAATTGGGCCGCCGCCTCGGCGAACTCAACAACGAGCAGTTTGCCTCGCTCAATCTACCTCCAAAACTGGCTCACGCCATTGAGGAGTACCAGCGCTTCCGCAGCCATGGCGCAAAGAAACGCCAGCTCCAGTTTGTCGGCAAACTGATGCGGCACGCAGACACCGCAGCCATCGAAGCGCACATTGCCGATCTGGACGGAGAATCTGCGCAGGCCCGGTATCAGTTCAGCCAACTTGAGCAGTGGCGCGAAGCCCTGCTTGCCGAGCCTGACAGCTTAACGGAGTTCATCGCGACATACCCCCTGGTTGACCGGCAAAAGCTGCGCCAGTTGGTCAAGAAAGTACATGGCGCGCGCAATGAACCCGACCAGAAAGCAGCATCCCGCAAGCTGTTCCGCTTCCTGCGGGAAACCAGCGAGCTGTCCAACTGAATCTGCAGCAGGTTAAACCAGAGTACCCAGACTAAGCCTGGGTGCCACCCACAACGATCTCATCAACCTTCAGCGTCGGCTGTCCAACACCTACCGGCACAGACTGCCCGTCTTTGCCACACACACCTACTCCAGTGTCGAGCTTTAAATCATTACCCACCATGGATACCTTATTCATCACATCAGGCCCATTGCCAATCAAGGTGGCGCCTCGAATTGGCGCCGTTACCTTGCCATTCTCAATCAAATAGGCTTCTGTTGCAGAAAACACAAATCGTCCGGAAGTGATGTCTACCGACCCACCGCCAAAATTCACCGCATAAACGCCTTTGTCTACGGAGGCAATAATTTCAGCAGGATCATGGTCTCCGGGTTGCATAAAGGTATTGGTCATGCGGGGCATTGGCAGGTGCGCATAAGATTGACGTCGACCGTTGCCGGTAGAGGCTACATTCATTAACCGGGCATTCAATTTGTCCTGCATGTAGCCACGCAGAATACCGTTTTCAATCAACACGGTAGATTGCGTAGGGGTGCCTTCATCATCAACCGTCAGCGAACCGCGCCGACCGGCCATAGTGCCATCATCAACAACTGTGCATAGGCTGGAGGCCACCTGTTGCCCGACGCGGTTAGCAAAAGTAGAACTGCCTTTACGATTGAAATCACCTTCCAGGCCGTGACCAACAGCTTCATGCAGAAGAACACCTGGCCAACCCGGTCCAAGCACCACCTGCATCGGTCCTGCAGGTGCGTCTCGCGCATCAAGATTAACCAACGCCATGCGCACAGCCTCAGCCGCCAGATCATCAGCCCAGCTACCCTGCTGCAGCTCATCCAGCCCGCGCCGCCCACCGCCACCGGCATTACCTCTTTCGCGACGACCACCCGCCTCGGCAATGACAGACACATCAATTCTGACAAGCGGACGTAAATCAGCGCCCAGAGTCCCGTCGCTCGCCATCACCAGCATCACATCATGATTGGCTGAGATACGCACATTAACTTCTTTGACGCGCGGATCAGCCGCGCGCGCAGCTCGATCAATCCGTTGTAACAGCTGCACCTTTGCAACTTCATCTAACAGACTGATCGGATCTCTGCCCGGATACAGAGCACTGGTAGTAGGCACCTGAAAAGCAGGCGCAGCGCGTGGCGTGCCTCTATCCGCAATAGATTTTGCTGCGCCCGCTGCAGTATCAAGGCCATCAAGCAGGATGTCTTCAGCGTAGGCAAAGCCTGTCTTCTCGCCACTCAAGGCGCGCACGCCAATGCCTGCATCAACACTGAAGCTACCATCTTTAACAATGCCGTCTTCAAGACCCCAGGATTCGGAACGCACACTCTGCAGATAGACTTCCGCATAATCGATGCGGTTGCCCATCATATCTTCGAGGGTCCGTTCAATATCCTGCTGGCTGATATCGCTGTGCCCGAGAATATTTTCTGACGCCTGCTCAACTACATCTTGCATGGTTGGGTTTCTCTTATTGATTCTACTGATTTATTTATTCTGATTTTTCAGGCTGCTGTGCCTGCTCTTTGCTCTGAGTTTCTTTGCTCTGAGTTTCTTTCATTGAACGATCCCAGAGGCTGACAAATTCTACTTCGGGATCATCAAGGGTACCCGTTACTTCAAACTTAGCTGTGCTGAACTGTTCAATCGGCTTGCGTAACATGCGCTCGCCAAGAACTACAGTGGCACCAACTATCGGATTTGCAAGCCCGAGATAAAGACCGTACCAGGGAATACTCTTACTGACTGGCAGCGTCACGATCAATTCATTGTTCAGTTGCCCGCTGGCTAAGTCAACACGGCCTCCAAGTTGAAAATCGCCGGAGGAACTCTCCACGGTCAGGCGTTTGGGAAAAGTCAGTTCACCTCCCTGCAGGCCCACGGTGGCATCTATCCGATCGAAACTCATTCCCTCACCGACAACATCAGAAAAATCCAGGCTGATACGTTTTGCCAACTGAGTGAAATTCAGCAGGCTCAGAATCCGCAATCCGCCTGAACCAGCTTCCACTTCCATAAAGCGACCGTCACGCGCATCAAACTCAATTTTACCATCAGTACCCAGCAGGCTGATGTTAAGCGGAGATCCTGACCAGGAGATATCTGCTCTAGCCGCGGCTGTAGTTGTACTCAGGCTGGGCGCGTAATCCCATTTGGGTAATGTTTGTGCCAGATCATCGAGTTTCAACTTGCCGGTAAAAGCAGATCGATCTGTTTGCAGGTCCCAACTGAGCGCACCCCCTTCAATGTGGACACCGTTAACGGCAGCATCCAGGTCAACAAATTGAACCCGCTCACCAGCCTCAGGCTGAATCTCAAACTGCCAGCGCCCAAATGGCTCGTCGCCCAACATCAATTGTGCAATGTTGATCTTCGCCGCCGGCAATACTTCACCAACCGCTACGCTGATAGGGTCAACCTGAGGTGCGCCAATGTGATCTGCTGTTTGAAGATTTGTCTGCGGAATCTGCAGGAACTCCAAATCAAGATTCAAAACATCCGCAGCCGGCAATTTCAACGTGCCGCGTAGCGCCGGTGCATTGAAGGCAAAGGAAACTTCATCGCCCTGCTGCTGCCCATCCAACAGAACATCAGCAAACATCAATTCATCGATAAAAAATTCCTGCACCGTCAGATTGGAGATTGTCCAATCCAGCGGAAGTACGACTGCGGAATCTCCTTCGGTAGAAACCCACTCACTCAATGCCAGGCGTGGCATAACGCCTGAAATCGCTATCGCACGCTGATCCACCGAGGTCATCGGCGGATCAGCGCTGATGCCAATTGCGCCTCGTTCAATGCCATCACCATAATGGAACCAGCCATCCACGGTTTTGTACCGCAAACTGACACTCTGGTACTCCTCCAGGAACTGCACATTGATCTCAATAGGTGTCGCTTCCTCGGTTAACTTGCCAAATTCAGCGGGTAGGCCAACCTCTAAGCCCTGCAGGTCGCTACTGACATAAAGTTGTGTGATCCCACCATCCATTGACAGATTCAGTAAGCTTGAAAAAGAAAAGTCGCCGTCCAGCGGTAGCGTTACATCAGTGGCAAGCACGTTATAAACATCAGTGGGGGTTGCCCTGCCATCGACATCAAAGGTCAACCATTGCGGTGTATGTCTAACTGTAAAGTTGGCAGGCTGCCTAAATAACGCACCACTGAACTCCCCAGTCAGATTATGCGGGAGAGAAAATTCGCCTCGCCCCTGAAGCTCACGCAGGACCAAGCGGTAATCAGGCATAGCCAGGTCCACCTGGCCCAGTTCATACTTTAAATCCACAGCCAGAGGTGGAGCCTGCTCGACCCTGATAGGGACAACCAGTGCTGCAGTAAAATCAACACGGCCACTACCCTGCCAGGCTGGTGTAATGAAGGCCAAGTTCGTCTGCAAGGGGCTGCTACGGACAAATGCCAACAGGTTTGTCGCATCTCCGGTCGCATCCACTGTGCCAGATACGTAGGTCGCATTATTGTGTAACGTCACCTCTGCAGCGCGAAGCTGCAGGCTTTCACTGGCACCTTGTTCAAGGTTGATATGAACGTTGGTGCCAGCCACATATACACTACCGGTTGCGTCATATACTGCGGGCCAGCTGGGTTCGTACTGAACACGCAGGCCGCTGAATTCTGCGATGAGCTCATTACGACGAGCGAGCTCTCCGGGTTCAACCTTTATCTGCCCATGATAAGCATACTGCGCATCAGACAGCCGCCCAGCCTGCAATCCGGTCTGCAGCCAGTCATCTAACGCTGGAGGAATATTATCCGGCACAAACGTTCTGGCCTGTATGACAGAGGTCTGATCAGCTGATATCTGCAAACTCAGCCGCTGTTCCGACACCCTCTGTGGTCGTGTTATTGCAAAGCTCCCTGCTGCAACGGTATCTCCCACGCGCGCTTTTATATGCGTACCCTGTACACCCAGATAGCCCCGACCCTGCCAGATTTTGATGATGCCCTGAGCAGATGCCAGATCCCAACCTGACGCGTACAGATCGGGAAATTGAAGATACACATCATCACCACTGACCTGGATGACATGCCCGCTACTGTATCCCCACACTCTCGCCTGAGCGTTGCGTAGCGCAGGCACGCCTTTAAAACCACTCACAGAAAGCTCATTCAAAGAAGCGCCATAACCAAGGCCGGCATCTGAATCATAAAATAGATGGATATTGTTAGCCTTACCCTGCACTGCAAGGCCGTCAATCCAGGCAACGACGCGTTCAAAACCCGCGAAATGGGAGACAACAAAACTACTGGCCTCACCTATATCCAACTGATCAACCCAGATCTGGAAAAGCGGGGAATTATCTTTGGCCTTCAGGAGTTCTGTGGCAACAGCCAAGGCCGTATCGTCCTTGCCCGGCAGTTTACTCTGGCCGAAAACAGGTCTGAGAAGAAGTTGATCCGCACCTGCCTGCACGGCCAATGGCGAAGTGCTGAATCTTAACCGCTGGGCATCTCGATCCGCTGCGAATTGAACACTTCCAGAAAGACTCTGTCCGTCAGCGGATAATAACAAACCATCAAACGTCAATCCCAGAACGCCATCACCTTTACCAAGCTGCTCAGACCATACCCCGTCTGTCGCCTCAACGACAAAATCTGATAAACCCGTCAGCGCCACCGGCAGCACAAGCGAGCCGCTTACAGTAGCCGTCATACTGCCTTTCTCAAGTACCGCTTCAGTCTGCCAGAAGGCCAGCCGCATACGCTGCGCTGCTGCTGCTGCGTTCCACAGGCCCAACTCCGCAAAATGAGTCCTTTTGCGATTTACCATTTTGAGCTCTGCCTGCATGCGCGCAACCTCTCCGACCCGCGGGTGCAACAATACATCCAGGCGTCCTGCAAGATGATCCGAATGGCGCAGCAGCCCGTCTAAACTGAGCTGTAAGGGCTGCTGACCCATACCGCGCAAACGCCAGCCTTGCGCAGCCTGCTCAAGATGGACCTCAGAACCTGCAACAACCAGAGTATGGGGAACCCAGGCGCTACGAAACATGCTCTCCAGAACATCAAGCTCGAGTTCCATGCGAGTTATCTGACCCGCAGGAAAGACGACGCTATCAACAGAAATCCTGGGATTAAGACCGCGCCAGTCGCCGCGCAACCCCGCCACTGATATGTTCTGTGTTTGCAGAACCGCATTCAGCTCGTCTTCAAACATATGTACAACGGCCATAGTGAAGCGTCCGCCCGCCTGCAGGATCGCCATCAGAACCAGAGCAAACGTGACAAAGACGAATAACGGCCGCAGCACCACACGAGAAAAACGTTGGGCGAACGAAGATTGAGGTTGGCTGGACATTAAAGTGCTACGCGGCTGAATTTAACGGGCGACGTTCTGCACCAGCACTATGTCAAATTGTCCTTCAGGATAGCTGGGCTCAACTTGAATCCGAATCTCACGCTGAATATTTTCGGACAACGTCGCCAGATACTGGGCATCTTCATCCAACAAGCGATCTACAACCGCTTCTGTTGCGCGGATCAGGTAATCTCCTTCCGGCGTCTTGTTACGACAACGCGCCTGATAATCCTGAGACAGCGCGCGTAATACTTCCACACAGGTGGATTCAGGAGTACGGACCAGACCGTAACCTTCACACTGACTGCAAGGCGCGCACATGCTCTGTGCCAGTGATTCGCGGGTACGTTTGCGACTCATCTGCACCAGTCCGAGCGAAGAAAAACCTTCAATGCGCGTTCGCGCTGGATCCGCTTCAACAGCCTTCTCCAAGGCCCGGAGCACCTGACGCTGATGCTCTTCATCTTCCATATCAATGAAGTCGATAACAACAATGCCACCCAGATTACGTAGACGCAGCTGCCTTGGAATCGCTGCCGCCGCCTCCAGGTTGGCCCTGAATACCGTTTCTTCAAGACTATGCCCGCCGAGGAAACCGCCGGTATTAACATCAACACTGATCATCGCTTCAGTTTGTTCTATGACAATGCTGCCACCCGATTTGAGGCAGTGTTTTGGTTCGAGCGCCCTGGACAATTCATCTTCAACACCGTGACGTTCAAACAGCGGGCGCTTCTCGATGTAACAATGCAGTCGATCTGCATATCCCGGAATAAACTCATCAACGTAACTTCGGATTCGGGCAAAGGTATGCGCATCATCAATCAGAATGCTTTCGGTTTGCGCGCTGGCAAGATCGCGAATCATGCGCGTGTGCAAGGGCAACTCTTCGTAAGCCAGCGACGGCGCCTGTGCGCCTTTAAGCCGTTCTCCGATGCGCAGCCAGATCCGCTGCAGCAGGCGCAGATCTGACGCAAGCTGCGCCTCATCTGCAGCATCAGCAGCGGTGCGGGCAATCACCCCACCACCGATATCGTAGGTGAGCTTCACCCCTGCAAGTATTTCTCTGAGGCGCTCGCGCTCGTTTTCATCGTCGATACGCTGGGAGATGCCAATATGATTTTCGTTGGGCATCAGCACCAGATACTTGGAGGCCAGAGCCAGTTGGGTAGACAGCCTGGCACCTTTATTCGCGATCGGATCTTTTTCAATCTGTACCAGCACAGACTGACCTTCATGCAGCAGGTCACGAATATCCGGCTTGGCAGCCGGTTCTTCGTTCTGTGCGGTAAATATACGCGGCCTGTCTATGTCTCTGGCGTGCAGGAATCCGGGACGCGCCAGGCCAACATCAACAAACGCAGCCTGCATCCCCGGCACAATCCGCTCCACCTTACCCAGGTAAATATTGCCGGTGACACTGTAGCCTGCTGAACGGGCTATATGGATTTCCTGCAGCAGACCGTGCGCAACCAGGGCTACCCTTGTTTCAAACGGGCTGACATTAATCAGTAATTCTTCTGCCATCTTTCCGCGTACTCCAGGTGTCGATGTTGAGCGCCCGCAACAGATGTTCCGTGCGCTCTACTGGCAAACCCACCACAGCGCTGTAGCTACCTTCCAAACGCTGCACAAATATACCCCCAATCCCCTGAATACCATAACCACCCGCTTTATCTAGGGGCTCTCCGGTATACCAGTAGCGCTGTGCGGTTTCGGCACTGATTTCACCGAAGTGAACAACCGCACCAACCACCTCACACAGGGTCTGCACACCATCACACACGGCTACGCCGGTTAACACCTCGTGGCGACGTCCGGCCAGACGCAGGAGCATATCTACACCTTCGCTTAGACCACAGGGTTTGCCAAGAATTTCATCATCAATGGTAACTGTGGTGTCTGCACCAATACTTACAGTACCAGGCTCAAAACCAGCCTGGGCCTTGGCCTTTGCCAACCGCGCAACATAAGCGGCGGGTTGCTCGCCCGGCAGCACGGATTCATCCACATCGGTGACCCTAACAGTGAAGGCGAGGCCCATCTGTTCAAGCAGCTGCGCTCTACGCGGGGAGGCAGAGGCGAGAATTAATGGCTTGTCTAAATGCGCACTCACACCTATTCCACACGGATGCCGGTGCGAATCCGCAGCAGCAGGAGGAATAAAAAGGGCCACAGACACATTGTCACAAGCGGCGAGATCAGCACAGACCAACCCCAGGCGCGCTCGCTGGCAAGTCCGATGGCAAAGACACGTAAAAATTCAGCGCTCAGGGCCAGAACAAACACCAGCATTGCCTGTTGCAGCACCGAATACATGCGCACCCGTTCAAAAAAACGCCATGCGACATAAGTAACAGCAGCAAGCACAAAACCATTCAGACCCAGCGGGTCCGCATACAGCACATCAACCAGCAAGCCCAGAACCCAGACGGCAATCAAGCCCACACGGTGGGGTAATTCGATCGCCCAGAAAAACAGTACCAGCAGCAGCCAGTTCGGCCGCAGCCACCCGAACCAGGCTGGCGCCCACTCAGGCAGGTGAAATACGCCGAGAATCATGGCCACCAACAGACTCAATCCAATAACCCATCCACCATTACCCGGATTCAAGGTGTTGGCTCCTGTTGCTGGCCGGGTTGCGGTTGTTGTTGGGTTTGTGGTTGTTCTACAGCGGGGTCCTGCCTGTGATTCGGACCAAAAACCACCAACACGTGACGCGAGCGATCCAGCGCTGCGGTAGGTCGCAACAGCACCTGGGCGTATGCAGAGGTAGCTTCAACGACGACAGAAACCACGGTGCCAACGGGATAACCTGGCGGGAACCGCCCTCCTAAACCAGATGTTTCGAGCAGATCACCTTCAACAATATCGGCTGTCACAGACACATTTTCTAACACCAGAGCGTCTACTTCACCGGTGCCACCCGCTATTCCCCGAACGCCATTACGATTCACCCGCACCGGCACGGCATGATCGGGGTCATTGACCAGCAGTACACGGCTGGTGAAACGGCCCACTTCAATCACCTGACCGAACAGGCCTTGAGCGTCTAACACCGCCAAGCCGGGTTTCACGCCGGCATTTGAGCCTTTATCAATAATAATCTGGAAGGTATTGGTGTCGGGGACGATGCCCACCAATTCGGCGATCAGCACTTCATAAGGCAAACGGCCCTGCGAACCCAGCAGGCCACGCAACCGATCATTTTCTGACTTCAACGCCACGTACTGTTGCGATATCTGTGACAGCTCCAGAATCTGTCGTTCGAGCTGCTGATTACGCACCAGCAGCTGATCCTGAGTCGCCACCACATCGCCTAAAGCACCACTGAGCAGATAGGGAGACTCCGCCAGCAGATAAACGGGGCTGACCACACTGGAAATAAAACCGCGCACGGGATCGAGCACGCGTGTGGAAGATTCAATCACAATGAGCAGGGCAGACAGCAGGCCCAGGCCAAACAGGAGGTACCCTGCGGCTGAAGTACGGACAAATAGCGCCTTAATGGTATGGCCCTCTCATTGCCCGCACGACTATTCGTCGTCCGACGCTGATGCGAGGTTTACGCCGTAGACAGTAAGTCTGCGTTTCCTGCTGCATCCATGAGCTCCAGGGCTTTGCCGCCACCGCGTGCAACACAGGTCAGCGGATCTTCAGCAATAATCACCGGCAGCCCGGTTTCCTCTGCCAGCAGGATATCCAGATCCCGCAGCAGCGCACCGCCACCCGTCAACACCATGCCGGTTTCAGCGATGTCTGAAGCAAGCTCCGGAGGACACTGCTCCAGCGCGCTTTTAACCGCCTGCACAATCATGGACAGTGGTTCCTGCAATGCTTCAAGTATTTCGTTGCTGTTCAGGGTAAAGCTGCGTGGCACACCTTCTGCCAGATTGCGGCCTCGCACATCAATTTCCCGGATGTCTTTTTGCGGATAAGCCGCGCCAATTTCCTGCTTGATCCGCTCAGCGGTGGCTTCACCAATCAGGCTCCCCTGAGTACGCCGTACGTAGGCCACAATAGCTTCATCAAAACGATCTCCGCCAACCCGCACGGTATCGGATAACACCACACCGTTGAGCGAGATGATGGCGATTTCGGTGGTACCACCACCAATATCCACAACCATGGTACCGACCGCTTCCTGAACGGGCAGCCCGGCCCCGATTGCCGCCGCCATGGGCTCTTCCACCAGTCGCACATCGCGTGCGCCAGCGGACAGCGCACTTTCGCGAATGGCGCGACGCTCTACTTCCGTGGATTTACAGGGCACACATACCAGCACCCGTGGACTGGGGCGGATAAAAGAGTTTTCGTGGACCTTGTTGATGAAGTACTTGAGCATTTTTTCTGTGACCAGAAAATCTGCTATTACACCGTCTTTAAGCGGTCGAATCGCGGTTATATTACCCGGCGTTCGCCCCAACATCCGTTTGGCATCGAGACCTACCGCAGCGACACTCTTCTGGTTACCCTGAGTACGAATGGCAACCACCGAGGGTTCGTTTAGTACAATACCCTGATCGCGCACATAAATGAGTGTGTTAGCTGTACCGAGGTCAATAGACAGGTCGCGGGAAAACAGACCGCGAATATTCTTGAACATCTATAGTGGGACTCAACCTGAAAGCGCAATTCTATGCATTCCCAACTAGAAAAGCACGACCTCAAGCCTGGAAATATCGAGATGCGTGGCATAAGGTTCGCGCCGCGAAGTTTTACGCTTCTGCTTAATACCCTATCCAGGATCGAACGAGTGAGACAAGAGCATGGATAACAAGGACAAAATCAATATTCCACACCTGGCTATGCTTGCCCGCCTGTCCCTGGACGAAGAGGCAACAGAGCGTGCCGAACATGAACTGCACAACATCATCGCCATGATCGATCAGATGCAGGCAGTGGACACCAGCGACGTTTTACCCATGGCGCACCCACTGGATGCTCAGCAGCGCTTACGCAGCGACGAGGTGACCGAACACGACGACCGGGAGCGTTTTCAACGCAATGCACCGGCAACTGCAGAGGGCTACTATCTCGTACCGAGGGTGGTGGAATGAGTCTGCACCCGTTTGTCACCGTCACTGAGCTACGCCAGGGGCTTGCCGCCGGCGAATACAGCGCCGTGGAGCTCACGCAGTATTTTCTGAACGAAATCAATCGACAGCAGCCCACCAGCAACGCCTTTATCACGGTGGATGAACAGGGCAGCCTGAAAGCCGCCGCCGCCGCTGATGCACGGATTGCGGCAGGTCAGGCAGGCGCGCTGACCGGCATTCCCATGGCACACAAAGACGTGTTCTGCACAAACAACGTTCTGACCACGTGCGGCTCACGGATGCTGGCGAACTTTGTTGCCCCTTACGACGCCACGGTTGTACACAACCTGCAGACAGCAGGCATGGTTTGTCTGGGTAAGACGAACATGGACGAGTTTGCGATGGGGTCGTCGAACGAAAACAGCGCATTCGGGCCGGTAGCCAACCCCTGGCATCCCGACCATGTACCTGGCGGTTCTTCTGGCGGATCAGCAGCAGCCGTCGGCAGCGGACAGATCCCCGTCGCCACGGGCACCGATACCGGTGGCTCAATTCGTCAGCCCGCCGCTTTCTGCGGCATCACGGGGTTAAAACCAACTTATGGGCGGGTTTCCCGCTATGGCATGGTCGCGTTTGCCTCCAGCCTGGATCAGGGCGGACTGTTTGCGCACACAGCCCAGGATATTGCCCTGGTGTTGAGCAGCATGGCCGGCTTCGACCCAAAAGACTCAACCAGCGCACAGCGCCGTGACAACTGGCTTGAACAGATTGCACAGCAGGGTATTCCGCAATCACCTGCAAACCTCAAAATTGGACTGCCCAGCGAATATTTTCAGGCCATGAGCGACACCGAGCAGCTGGATGACGTGCGTAGAACCCTGGAACAACTCGGACACACCTGTGTTGAGGTAGCACTACCAAATACACAGATGGCGATACCCGCCTACTACGTGGTTGCCGGCGCGGAAGCGTCGACTAACTTGTCACGGTACGATGGCGTGCGCTTCGGTCATCGCTGTGAAAATCCGGAATCTCTGGAGGATCTGTATCAGCGGTCGCGCAGCGAAGGTTTTGGTGAGGAGGTCAAACGCCGTATTCTCACCGGAACCTATGCACTGTCTGTCGGTTATTTTGACGCCTACTATCTACAGGCGCAGAAGATCCGCCGCCTGATATCCGACGACTTCAACAATGCCTTTGGTCAGGTAGACCTGCTGCTGACACCCACGGCGCCAGGTCCAGCATTTGCGGCCGGTGCGTTGAAGCAGGATCCGGTTGCCATGTATCAACAGGATAAATTCACCGTACCAGCCAGCCTTGCTGGTCTGCCAGCCCTGTCCATGCCCTGCGGTTTCAAACAGGGACTGCCGCTCGGCGCGCAGCTGATTGGACCTGCCTATCGAGAAGATCTGGTGCTGGGATTGGCCCGAGATTTCCAGCAGGCCACTGACTGGCATCAACAAACACCTGCTGCTGCCGCGGGAGGCCGTACACTATGAATTGGGAAGCGGTTATCGGCCTGGAAATTCACGTCCAGCTGGCTACGCAAAGCAAAATTTTTTCCGGTGCATCCACTGAGTTTGGTGCCGAGCCAAACGTACAGGCGTGTGCGGTGGACCTTGGCCTGCCGGGTGTATTACCCGTGCTCAACGGAGCCGCTGTTGCCATGGCGGTCAAATTTGGCCTGGCTATTGGTGCAAAAATCAATCTGCATTCAGTTTTTGACCGCAAAAACTATTTTTATCCAGATCTGCCTAAGGGCTATCAGATCAGTCAGTTCGAAACGCCGATAGTGGGTTCTGGTGAAGTTAATCTGCTGCTTGCAGACGGACAGCAGCGGCGCGTTGGCGTGACTCGCGCGCACCTTGAAGAAGACGCCGGTAAATCCGTTCACGATCTGTTTCCCGGACAGACAGGTATCGATCTGAACCGCACCGGAACACCTCTGCTGGAAGTGGTATCGGAACCGGACATGCGCAGCGCAGCAGAAGCGGTTGCCTACTTCAAAAAAATACACGCGCTGGCCCGCTATCTGAAGATCTGCGACGGTAACCTGGCAGAAGGCAGCATGCGCTGCGACGCCAACGTCTCTATCCGACCCGTCGGTCAGGACAGCTTTGGTGAACGCACGGAAATCAAAAACATCAACTCCTTCCGCTTCGTCGAACGTGCTATTAATCACGAGATACAGCGTCAGATAGACGTGTTGGAACATGGCGGAAAAATCGAACGTGAAACGCGCCTGTACGACCCGGATAAAGATGAAACCCGTTCCATGCGTGGCAAAGAACTCAGCGCCGACTACCGCTATTTCCCGGATCCGGATCTTCTGCCATTAGTTTTCACGGAAGCTTTTGTTGAAGATATCCGTGCACAGCTTCCTGAATTGCCTGAGGCGCGTCAGCAACGTTATTGTGAGGCACTGGAGTTGTCTCTCTACGATGCCGCATGGCTGAGCAACGACCCCGATGTCGCCAATTTTTTCGATGCCACACTGGCCGTTTGCGGTAACGCCAAACAGAGCGCTAACTGGATCATGGGGGAGCTGGCAGCTGTGTTGAACAAAGCTGACATCGACATCACCGGGAGCCCCGTTTCACCCCAACAGCTGGGGCAACTCATTGCCCGCCTTGACGATGGCACCCTGTCTTCGAAGACCGCAAAAACACTTTTTGACGCCTTACGCACAGATGACGCCGAAGTCGACGTTCTGATCGACAGATTAAACCTGAAGCAGATGAGCGACAGCGGCGAACTGGAAGCTATTGTTGATCAGGTCATGGCCGATAATCCCGCACAGCTGGAACAACTGCGCGGCGGCAAAGACAAATTGTTAGGGTTCTTTGTTGGGCAGGTGATGAAGCTGACCCAGGGCAAAGCAAACCCACAACAGGTCAACGAAATCATCCGCGGCAAACTTTGATATTCAGCGCAACTTATTTTTTGTGCTGAAGCATCTCTTCAGCCGCACGCAACACGTCGCGACGACTGATCTGGCCGACCAGCCGACCATTGCTGACAACGGGGAAGCGTCTGCGGCCTTCATGAATGAAGCGTTCAGCCACGGTGTAGATATCCATATCCGGAGCCACTACTTCTGCGGGTGAATTCATGAAATCACCAACAATGCCGGTCGATTCATCGTAATAACTGTCCTGCACAATGACCTGCATGATATCTACTTCGGAAAGCACACCCACCAGGTTGCCATCGTCGTCCACCACAGGCGCACCGGAAATTTTTTCTTTTAACAACACGGCCATAGCCGCTACCACATTGGTGTCCGCCTTAAACGTAATCAAACGGGTAGACATGTATTCTTTAACTTTGAGCGATCTCACTGATTCCCCTTCAACTTCAGATGCTTACCCCTTCACCCTGCACAACCCTGGAGACTGTGTAAACGCATATATCTAGAACCAAGAGCTATTAAAAAATGTTCTTTAAAAACAGAAGTGGTCAATCTGACAGAGTAGCGCGCTAACCCACGCAATAGTAAGCTCTGTATGTTGATTTAGACCAAAAATAAGGGGGGAGACCTTGAGCGAACAGCCATTACCCGCGGTACCTTTTCTGAAGATACCTGAAGGCGGAGATCCATATCTGGAAGGCCACAAATGTGGCCATTGCGGCGCTACATTTTTAGGTGAACGCAGCGTGTGTTCAAAATGTGGAGCACGTGACCAGATGCAGACCGTGAAATTGCCCAACAGTGGAAAACTGTATTCCTATTCGATTGTGCACCGTTCATTCCCAGGTATCGAAGTGCCATATATCAGCGCCATTGTTGACCTGGATGACGGCACCGCGATCAAAGGCAACCTGATCGGCGTAGAACCGGATCCTGCCAATATCGAATTCGACATGCCCGTCGACGTTGTGTTCGATGATGCACTGGGTCGCAAAGACCGAGACGGCAATGCCTACCTGGCGTACTTCTTTCAACCTAAAGCTAGCTAACAGGAGATTCTCATGACAGACGTATACGTTGTTGGCGTTGACATGATCAAGTTCGGTCGTTTCCCGGACAAAACCGTACCGCAGATTGGCGCTCAGGCAGCCCTTATGGCACTGGACGATTGTGGCCTTACTATCCAGGACATGCAGGCCCTGTATTCAGGTAACCTGGGGCAGGCTTCCGGCATGGTCGGACAGCGAATTCTGCAGGAAATCGGCCAGACTGGTATTCCTGTTGTCAACGTTGCAAACGCCTGCGCTACCGGCGCAACCGCCTTCCGCGAAGGCTGGGCTTCTATCAAAGCAGGTCTGTACGACTGCGTTCTGACAGTAGGCGTTGAGCAGATGGGTAAAGGCCTGCTCGGCGGCGCAGGTGGCGCTACCGGCATTTCAAAAGAAGGCTTGTTAGGTTCCGGCACCATGCCTGCTGTGTTTGCCGAAGCAGGCATGGAACATTCACGGAAATATGGCACCACTTTTGAGCAGTTCGCCAAAGTGTCGGTGAAGAACCACCACCATTCAACCTTGAACCCTAAAGCGATGTATCAGATCGAAACTCCACTGGAAACAGTGATGAACGCCGAAATGATTTCATACCCGAACACCAAGCTGATGTGCTCAGTTAATGTCGACGGTTCCGCTGCCGCTGTGTTGTGCTCGGAGAAAAAAGTCAAAGAGCTGGGCCTCATGGGCCGTGCTGTGAAAGTGCGCGCATCAGTCATGGCATCGGACCCCTGGCAGGAACGCGATCTGGTTATGCCGGATGTGAATTCCTGTACCCGTAGAGCGGTTGCCGAGGCATACGAAATGGCAGGTATCGGCCCGGAAGATATTAACCTGGTTGAACTGCATGATTGTTTTGCAACGGCAGAAATCCTGCACTATGAAAACCTTGGCTTGTGTGGCGACGGTGAAGCCGGACGCATGATTGACGAAGGTGAAGTTGCACTGGGCGGCAGAATTCCAGTCAACGTTTCAGGCGGCTTGCTCTCTAAAGGCCACCCGCTGGGCGCTACTGGCATAGCCAACATCTATGAGGTCAGCACGCATCTGCGCGGCGAAGCGGGAGCACGCCAGGTTGAAGGTGCACGCTTCGGCATGACCCACGTGATTGGCCTGGGTTCCGCCTGCGGTATTCACATTCTAGAAAAAGCCTAAGCAACCGCTTAACTGAATAAACGCCGGGCGTGGTCATCACGTCCGGCGTTTTGTTATTCATTCACCACCAAACAACGAGAACATCCGCATGCGTATTGGCGTGGTCAGCGATACCCACAACAATCTGAAAAACGTGGCTAAGATTGTTGAACTGTTCAACGCAGCAGACGTTGATCACGTGGTCCACACCGGTGACATCACGCAGGCCAAAACCATCAGTATTTTTGCCCACCTGAACGCGCCCATGTCTGGCGTATTTGGCAACAACGACCAGGAACGTGACACCCTGGAAGCGGCCATCGTCGAACATGGTTTTGATTTTCACGAACCACCCTTCACGCCAGTCTGGGCAGGGCGCCAACTCATCGTTGTGCATGATCCATTGGAATTTGAAGGGCACCTGGCACAGGATCACGAGCTCGCACTGCATGGCCACACCCATCTGTATCGGCACGAACAGTGGGGGCAACAGACTACAATTTTTAACCCGGGCGAATGTGCAGGCCACATGCAGGGCTACAATGCTATAGGCATTGTAGATCTGATTACCCTGCAGACTGAGTTGCTGCGCTTTTAATCTTGCGCGGATGCAACTGACCGTCGCGTAGCTCGAATACCCGATCTGCGGCCGCTGCAAACCCCCAGTCATGCGTGACAACAACGCGAGTGCATGTGAGCTTGCTGACCACACTCTGAATACGCCTGACGCTGCCCTGGTCCAGGTTGGCCGTACATTCATCCAGGAACAGATAGTCCGGCTCACAATACAGCGCCCGCGCCAGCAACAGGCGCTGCATCTGCCCGGTTGAAAGCCCGCTACTGAGGTCACCAATTGGGCTGAGGTGCTCTAGCGGCATCTGCGCAATAACCTCACGCATCCCCACCGCCTCCAGACAAGCCAGCACACGCTCGAAGTCAGGCACCTCAAACAGAGTAATATTCTCCATGATCGTGCCGCTGAAAAATGCATCCCCCTGCATGACACAGGCGCTGCTGCAACGCAGGGATTGAACTAGAGAACCGCGCAGTGGGCGCTGCCCTAACAGAACCTGACCCGCACAAGGATCCACAAAACCCATCAGCAGTTTTAAAAGTGTTGTTTTCCCCGTGCCTGAATCGCCAACAATGGCAACCCATTGTCCCTGTTCAATCTGAAGATTTGCCTGCTGCAGCAACCATGGGCTACTTTCGTCATGACGAAAGTCCACTGCATCGAGAGACAGTTCGCGTACTACCCGCTTATCTGGCGACGTTGTAACAGCAGCACTATTCGAAGGTTGCAGTTCAGGCTCCGCAAACCAGATATCCGCAAGCCGATCGAGATGAGTTGTCATACTGCGCAGATTCAACCACTGATCAACCAGGCTTCGAAGCCGCTCAGTGAAATGATTGCGATAGCTTAAAAATGCAAACAGCATGCCGACGGTCAGGCTACCCGCAAGCACCGCATGGGCCGCCAGATAAATCACCACAATCAGTTCCGCGCCGCCTACAAAAATAGCACCCGCGCCAAGACCCAATTGAGTCTGCTGCAGCCCTAACGCCTGCTTCAGCGATTTTGCATGCAGGTTCTGCCACTGAGACAAACGTTTGCTTTCCTGCTGGTAAGCTTTGACATTGAATATGGAGCGGACACTTTCAATCAGGTGCGACTGCTCCTGCGCCTGAGCAACCACCACGCCAAGGGTCTGTTGACGCAAGCGCCCTACCGCCAGCATCTGTAACAGCAGGAAAATACTGTGGGTCGCCAACACAACCAACGCGATTGCAGGGTGATAAACAAACAGCACAAACAAGCTGAGCAGCACCATAACTGCATCCACCAGCATCACGGCCATACCCTGGGTGAAGAGGTCACGCACCGGTTGCAGCGATGCAAACCGGGATACCACATCACCAACGTGGCGGGATTCAAACCACCCGCTAGGTAACCGCAGCAGGTGTTGCAACAGATAGCCGCCTAAATAGAACGACAGCGTAAAGCCCAGCTGCAGACTCAGCAGACCACGCAGAAGATGTGCGGCCACACGCAGCAACAGCAACAGACCAAAGCCCATACACAGAACACTGATCAGCGTTTTGTCACCGCTGAGCAGGGCATCATCCACCGTCCACTGGACATGCCAGGGCCCCAGCAGAACCAGCACCTGCAACCCCAACGTTAGCAGGGCCAGCAGGTACAGCTGTCCGCGGCCACGCTGCAGTAACACCCACAGCTGTTTCAACCCCAGACGAGCAAGCTCAGGTTGTGACGCCATGCCACCAATCTCGGGCCAGAGCTCCAGCGCCACACCAGTGAACTTATTATCTATTTCCTGCCAGGAGCAGTTTAATCGCCCCAGATTCGGGTCGTGGATCACACATCCCCGGGGGCTTACTGCAACGAGCACAATAAAGTGTTCCATCTGCCAATGCAGGATTGCCGGAAGCTTCAGCTGTTTCAGTCCGTCAGGTTCACAGCGGATTCCTCGCGCGTGTAAACCCAGTTGCGCACCCATCACTCTGATCGTTTGCAGAGACAACACCTGCCCGGAGCCAGCAAAACGATGACGCAAACTGTAAAGATCGATGTCAGTGTTATAAACGTGTGCGACCATGGCGAGGCACGCCAGACCACATTCATTTCGCGTATCCTGCAGGTATACCGGCGGGGTCTTCACAAGCGGTGCCACGCCGCCATAATCGGCTGCAGCAGCCAACGCCAGAGCTGCTGTTCCTGCAACACAATATCAGCTTCAACCAACATACCTGCTGGCAGCGTATCTACCGCGTCAGGCAAAATCTGAACATCCACCCAGGCCCGGTAAATTGGCTGGGTGCCATCTGCAACACTGCTGATCTGGCGCACAACCCCAGTCCCGGCACCAAAACGCTGATAGGGGAAGCCGCTGAATCGCAAACGCACAAACATACCGGGAGTTACCCGCCCTGCCGCAGTGGAGGGAAGCGCAAGCACCACCTGATGTATTGAGTCAGTATCCCGGACCAGGGTGAGAGCAGGTTCGCCAGCACTGATCCGTTGACCCGCCTGCACCAGCAAATCATCAACTGTTCCCGCAACAGAAGCTTTCACAAGCCTGAAATCGTCGCGCTGCACAGCAGCCAGTTGTTGTTCCAGCTGCAGTACGTCCGTGTCGTATTCGGCTTGGCGTAACAGCGATCTCTGCTGTTGCAGCGCAATACGCGTATCCAGTTCCAGGGCATCAGCTGCAAGTGCACCTGCAGCTCGACGCGCTAACAGCAGAGTTTCCTCGGCACGAAAGTGCTGCTGGTGACTCTGATCAAGATCATCCTCACTCAACCAGCCATCTCGCGCGAGTTGCTGGGCTTTGCGCAACTGTCTGCTGGACAGCTCGAGCTGACCGGACAATAACCGCCTTTGACGTTGTGCGCTGGCTTGTTGCGCCTGATTCGCAACTATCGCCTCTTGCAGCAGGCGCTTTTCCAAAACCTGTGTTTTGACATATTCCGCACGGGTAGAACGTAGACTGCGCAATTGTGCCTGTATCGACCGCGCCATGGTCAGGTTGGCAGAACGCCCACTGAGATCATGCACGGCACGGTTCAGACTGAACAGCCGCGCCCCTTGCAGCAAACGATCACCGTTGGAAACCAGTACCTCCGCCACGGTGCCGGCTTCAGGCGCGACAACAACAACGGGTTTCTGCAGGGGTTGCACGTTGCCGGCCACGGCAATTTTTTCAGCGTAGTTGATCTGGGATAAAAAGCCCAAAGTGAGGCATAAGCCAATACCGGTGGCGATCGAGAGTGATGTCAGCCAGGGAAGCTGCCAGGGCAGGATGACGCCTGTACCAGGCGCCTGAGGCTGCAGAACTACGTTACGGAAAAGTCCTGGGGATGACTGAGTTGAATCTGGGACCACAAGACACATACGGCAATTGTGAAGTTGCCAGCATGTGTCAGATCACGAAAACAAGATGTAAGCTTACAGAGGACAATGGCCGGGTTAGATAGCCTGTATGCCTGACAGGATTTCGCTGATGCGTTCCGCGTTTTTACCGAGATCAGACTGTCCAACGCGGGAAACACTGCGCACGTCTACGATGCTGCCGCTGCCTTCAGGGCGCACGCGTACAACAACATCATCTTTGAAACCGAACCAGAAGGTTGTATCCGTTGCTTCCACCCGGCCGGCTGCCGCATTGGTATCGACGATTTCAAGGCCCATACCTTTAAGTACAGTCACCGCTCGATTCAGCATTTCCCCCGGGGGCACTTCAGAGATTAATGATTGAACCTGTGGATACGCTTCGCGCTGTCTTTCTGCTAATTCATCAGCCTTGTACTCAAGGGGATTTGTACCCGCTCCGCGCAGCGCAACAATTTTGTCAAACGCCGGTGGATCCTGTGTATCCGTAGAGATGTTATGGATCGGTGGCACCGACTGCGCCGTCATAAACTGCGATCCCATCAGTGCCAGAATGACAACACTGATGGCCACACCAACCAGAACCGCACTACGCTCAGATGGCAGCTTTTTCGAAACGCTGACCACGAAGGCAATGATGCCAAGAAAAAAGACCGCTGCCGCCAGAACGGTGCCCACTGCCAAAAGCATGAAACCACCTTGAAATCCCCAGACGCCCAGCTTTGCGCCTAATGCACCAAGAGGAAGACAGACCAGGCCGATAACAGCACCGACCAGCAATGCACTCGCCCACCATTTGCGCCCGTTGGCTGTTGATTCGTTCATGTTCTCTCCAATAGTTCTAATTGTTAGGTAATGGTCGAACCGCCGTCGACCACAATATTCTGACCGGTGGTAAACGAGCCCGCAGCTGACGCCAGATAGACAGTGGAGCCTGCAATTTCCTGCGGCTCACCGATGCGTCGGAGAGGATCGCCCTTGGTCCGTTCCTGCAGGATCTCCGGATTCTCCCACAACGCCCGTGCAAAATCGGTTCTTACCAGGCCCGGTGATATCGCGTTTACAGTGATGTTGTGTGGTCCAAGCTCAACGGCCAGGTTGCGCACCAACTGCAGGTCAGCGGCTTTGGATATGCAGTACGCACCCAACACCGGGCTGCCTTTCAGACCGCCAACGCTGGACACGATAATAATAGAGCCAGCACCACGTTCTTTCATTTCAGGCGCGACCATCTGTGCAAGCCAATGATTCGATTGAATGTTCACACTGAGAATTTTTTCAAAGGCGTCATCGGGTAGATCAGCCATTGAGCCGTAAAAAGGATTCACCGCGGCATTACACACCAGTATGTCGATCTTGCCCAGTTGCGCACGGGTTTCGTCGACGAGCCGTTGTAACTCTTCTTTGCGCCCCACATTTGCCGGAATCACAATAGCGCCGCCTGGCTGGCCTGCGAGCTCTGTGTTGATGGCGTCAGCCACTTCCTGGCATACATCAGCCTTACGGCTGGAGATCACCACCTGGGCGCCCTGACGTGCCATCTCTTCTGCAATTGCGCGACCAATGCCTTTGCTGGAACCGGTGATCAATGCCACCTTGCCAGTCAGATCAAAAAGCCCTGCCATATCTGTTTTCCCTGTAGCTGAAATCTTCAGCCGGCAAGGAAAACAGAAAGCTTAGACAAATGGAAGCAGGGTTAGATATGCACTTTGCGCTGCGGGGGAGCAGAGCTCTGGGAGCGCTGCATGGGCCGCTCATCCAGAGCGATCAATTCAAGCTTCGACGCAGCAATCGATGCACCATTGGCACGCTCTGCTTCCCGCGCTTTCTGAAAGTGTGCCAGTTCGGTTTTTTCCATGATGAATCGTTTGATTTCAGCCTGGGCCTTTACCTCATTGCGAAAAGGTCCCTGGTCGCCTTCGCGCGTAGCGAAGTACCAGGATCCGTTCATATGGAATACCCGATCAGAGCTGCGGAAGTGGCATTTTTTTTCGTGGTCGTCTTGTCTCACGGTACTCTCTAATAGTCAGTTTGCGCAGGGTCATGATTCGATCGCTCGGGTGCCGAACCTGTACCCTTTTATCTATCTGGTATTAGAGCAACATTACTCCTCGGTCACTGTGGCGCAGATGTGCACAGATGTAAGCTGATGCTTACAGCCAGCTTAAAAGCGAGCATATTTCAGTTATAGTTCGCGCCCGAGCAATATCGAGAAAGACCCGCTGTGACCGCAAAATCTATGGACGAACTGGTATCGCTGGCCAAGCGCCGCGGCTTTATATTTCAATCCAGCGATATATACGGTGGTTTGCAGGGTGTATACGACTACGGGCCGCTGGGCGTCGAGTTAAAAAACAACCTGAAAGCCGCATGGTGGCGGGCTATGGTATACGAACGTGACGACGTGGAAGGCCTTGATGCCGCGATTCTGACCAATCCGTTGACGCTCAAGTATTCTGGTCACGAGGCGACTTTCACCGACCCGATGGTGGATTGCCGCAATTGTAAAAGCCGTTGGCGGGCTGACCACCTGGAAGGGGCCTCCTGCCCCGGTTGCGGTTCAGAAGATCTAACAGAGCCCAGACCTTTCAATCTGATGTTTAAAACACAGCTTGGACCGGTGGACGATGGCAGTTCATTTGCCTATCTGCGACCGGAAACCGCCCAGGCTATCTTCACCAATTTTAAAAACGTCATGGATTCCACATCGCCAAAACTGCCTTTTGGTATTGCGCAGATCGGCAAAGCCTTCCGTAATGAAATCACACCCCGCAACTTCATTTTCAGGGTGCGTGAGTTTGAGCAGATGGAACTCGAATTTTTTGTTGCCCCTGGCGAAGATGAACAATGGCATGACACCTGGGTAGCCGAGCGGCTCAAATGGTGGGGGCAACAGGGTGTGAACGAAAATAATCTGGAGCTCTACCACGTGCCCGCAGATGAACTTGCCCACTACAGCAAAGCCACTGTTGATGTGATGTACCGCTTTCCCCATGGTCTTGAAGAACTGGAAGGCATCGCCAACCGCACTGATTTTGACCTGGGTTCGCACAGCAAAAACCAGGACGATCTGAATCTGCACGCGACGGTTACACCTAACAAAGAATCCAACTCACGCCTTGCGGTTCAGAATCTGCAAACCAAATCCTGGGAGGTGCCTTTTGTCATCGAGCCTTCCGCTGGGGTTGATCGGGGAGTCCTGGCTGTAATGAACGAAGCCTACCGGGTCGAAACTCTGGAAAATGGTTCCGAGCGCACGGTGATGGCCTTTAAACCGCACCTGGCGCCCATCAAAGTGGCTATCCTGCCGCTGAAACGCAATCACGAAGGCATTGTCGCTAAAGCCAAAGGCCTGAAGCGGGAGCTACAGGCTCTGGGGCTGGGCCGAATTCTTTATGAAGACACGGG
Source organism: Gammaproteobacteria bacterium (assembly GCA_048571035.1). Classification (GTDB taxonomy): domain Bacteria; phylum Pseudomonadota; class Gammaproteobacteria; order Pseudomonadales; family Azotimanducaceae; genus UBA4421. The sequence continues at coordinate 3,261,336 of CP121329.1, read as the reverse complement.
TAACATCGGTAAAGGTTATCGGCGTCACGATGAAGTAGGCACACCGATGTGCGTAACCGTCGATTTCCAGACAATCGAAGAAGACGACACTGTTACGGTGCGCGATCGCGACACCATGAATCAGGAGCGTATCGCCTGCGCTGATCTGGCCGCTTATGTGCGCAACAGAATAAGCGAGCCTGAGCTATGAGTCGGGCAGTAATTTCAACCATCGGGCATGACCGTCCTGGCCTTGTCAGTGACATTACCGCACTGGCCAGCGCGCTCGAACTCAACGTTGAAGACAGTCGCATGACTGTACTGGGCGGCGAGTTTGCCGTGCTTATGGCCTTGCAGGGTGAGCAGGACAGACTGGTGGAGTTCAAACAGCAGCTTGAGACGCTCTGTGCTGGCAACAACCTGGCCTACATCTACCGCGACACGGAATCCAGGCAACCCAGCCAGTCAGTACGCCCCTATGTTGCTACGGTGATGGCGCTTGACCATCCGGGTATTGTTTATGCAGTTGCACAATTCTTCTCAGTACGCCAGATCAACATTCGTGACATGCACACCGACACAAGGCCTGCCGCACATACTGGCACACCTATTTTCAGTGTAAGTCTGGTTGCAGAAGTGCCGGCAGAAGTGAAAGTGCACAGTCTTAAGGCAGAGTTTGAAGCGTTTTGCGAAGAAGCTGACCTGGACGGCCATCTGGAAGCTCAGCGCTGATTCGGCGTTAAAGCTGACGCTCAACCGGCAGCCAGGAAAAAACCAACGCTATGAGGCTTTTTGTCCACTTTGCCTTTGGCTCCCGGATTCTGTGTTGACTGACATGCTCCCAAAACAGCGCGCCCTTGGCAGTCAAACCCAGACCCCAGCTGTTTTGTGGTGATGCCATCAGCTGGATTTCATCAGCCAACTGGGCTGCCACGTGCTGGCTGTACACAACAACGCCGATTTCTGTATTTATAAAAGCGGAACGCGGATCAAGATTGTAAGACCCAACAAAGGCGACCTCTCTATCTAACGCGGCCACTTTGCTGTGCAATCCAGTAGCAGTCTGAATGGCCTCACTCAGCTCAAACGCCTCACCGAGCTGCGCATCAACGCGCAGTTCGAACAGCTTCACACCACAGCCCAGCAGCGCATGTCGGTAGCGTCTGTAGCCCGCATGAGACAAACCGGTATCGTTTGACGCCAGCGAATTTGTCACAACCTCGACTTCAACACCGCGCTCAACCTGTTGAGCCAGACGCTCGACACCATCACCTGACGGCACAAAATACCCATTCTCGACCAGGATCTGGGTTTTTGCCTGGGCGGATAAGGCAAACAGCTTCTGTCGTACCGGTGAAACATAGTCGCCGCTCGGTTCGAGTTTAGATGGGGTATCTGCGAGCACCTCTACAACACAAGCGCTCATGCTCGGCGCAAGCTGATCAAATTCATCGTCTATGGGCAGCTCATCAGCGAGCTCAAATATGCGTTTATCCCACGGAGATAGACCTGCTATCAGGTCAGACATAACCAGTGGCTTGATACGGTGTTTGTGCAGTTCCTGCAGAGAAATGGACCAGCGGCTGTCCCAGAACTCATCAAAGCTGGAGCAGATATCCTCAACCGCTGGCCCTTCAACCAACAGGTCTATATCTCTGAAATTAAACTCGGGATGGGCGCCAAAATACTCATTCGACAGGTTACGGCCACCGACAATCGCTGCATTACCGTCGACTGCAAAAACCTTGTTATGCATTCTGTGGTTGAGACGACTGGCGCCGGACAGGACCTCAGCGATGCTGCGTATCGGCGAATATCTGAATCGATAACGGAAAGGGTTAAACGCGCGGATTTCAACGTTATCGTAAGCGTTCAGGGCTAACACCCTGCGGTCGTAACCTATGAAATGTATGTCATCAACAAGCAAACGGACGTGCACACCACGTTGAGCGGCAAGCAACAATTGCTTGATGACCGCGATGCCTACACCATCACCTGCCCAGATGTAGTACTGCACATCAATGCGCTGCTGGGCTCGTGCGGCTAAAGCCAGGCGTACAAGTAACGCCTGGCGTTCTTCAGCCAGTAATAAAACACGGGAATCTTTTGAATTAGGATCCTGCACATCAAAGCGCTGACTCGCGCCAGCGCTCGACGTTTGCTGTCTAGTGAGTAATCACTCGAGGCAGTTCTTTTGCCTGGCTGACCCAACCACTGACAGTAGCTGCAGAGGGCAGTGAGCGGACAAGTTTCTTCTCCTCATTCACTTCAGCCATTTTAGCCGCCAGGTTTTCTGCATTACGCTGAGCCAGTTCAGGCACCGTATCTACACCGGCTGCTTCTAACAGCTCTGCATATTCACCACCTACGCCTTTAACCCGGCACAGGTCTGCGTGGTTCACAAACTTCAGGATCAGAACCGAACTCATACCTGAAGCTTCAATAATCGCCGTACGGCCGGCTTTACTGGCGCCTTTTTCGAGTAACTCTTCGCAGCTGTTAACACCAGCTGATGCCAGTTTCTCCGCATAAGCTGGCCCTATGCCTTCGATGACAGTTATGTCAGTCATTTTGATGTCTCCTCATCATGTTTAACTCAGGTGCACTAAGGTGCGGCACCTACTTTTTTCCAAACAACCCGCCTGCCAGCTTACCCAGCATGCCGAGCTTCGAATCATTGCCAAAATTCGCCACTGCCGGTGCAATCATGCTTAGAGCCTGTTGCGCTAATTCCGGTGAGATCAACAGATTCTCAGCCAGAGCGTTCACGTCCAGTAGTTGCAAAAAGCTGTCGCCCTGCAACCCAGTCAGCAGATCGGTAAAGTCGAAGCCGTCGTTGCCGCCAAGTTGTGCACCGATTTCTCCGGCCATTTCAGAAATTTTCCCGTCATCAAAACCCAGGTCTTTCAACCCGCCCACCAATTCCGGGGCGTTCTGCAACAAACTGCTTATATTCATGCTATCCAACCACTCCTGCAACAATTGTCCCCAGTGTAAAACTTTCGCGTGGGACGACTGTAAAAAGCGCGTAACAATCGCTTACTTCAACAGAGAGCCAAGAATACCGCGTACCAGGCGAGACCCCAATGAACGCCCGACACTGCGCAGAGTGCTCTTAACAAACGCTTCGCCCGCACTCTGCCGACGCGAGCCACCAGAGCGCCTGCGTTGTTCACGTGCCTGTCGCTCAGCTTCTTTTTGCGCAGCTTTTTCCTGTGCCTGTTTGGCTTCTTCAGCAGATTTTTGCGCCGCTTCGCGTTCTGCGCGTTCGGCAGCAGCTTCGGTTCGAGCGGCCAACAACTCAAACGCCGAATCGCGGTCGATCTCAGTTTCATATCGCCCCGACATGGGGGAGTCAGCGATGGCTTTTTCTCGCGTGGCATCATCTATCGGTCCAATCTGGGCCTGAGGCGGGGGCACAGTTCCGGCCACCACCGAGGTTGGCGCGCCATCTTCGTTGAGACTGGACACCAAGGCTTCGCCCAACCCAAGATTTGTAATCGTGCCCACCACGTCAACACCGGTGTCATTACGAAAACCAGCAGCAACCGCGCGAATCGCACGCTGATCTTTCGGCGTGAAAGCACGCAAGGCGTGCTGGATTTTCATGCCCATCTGTCCAAGCACGTTTTCAGGCACATCCAGGGGAGATTGGGTGATGAGATAAATGCCCACAGCTTTTGAACGGATCAGACGAAAGACCTGTTCAACTTTTTCCAACAGCCCTTTTGGCATGTCTTTGAACAACAGGTGAGCTTCATCAAAAAACAGCACTATTTTGGGTTGCTCCAGATCACCAGCTTCCGGCAGCTCTTCGAACAATTCCGACAGCAGCCACAGCAGAAACGCCGCATACAGCTTCGGCGACTCTCGCACCAGCTGTTCAGCATCCAGCAGACTGACAACCCCGATACCGGAGAAGTCTTTCTGCATCAGATCTTTCAGCGCAATGGCAGGCTCGCCAAACAAAAGCTCGCCGCCCTGTGCCTCAAGCACCAGCAGGCGCCGCTGTATTGCGCCAACAGACGCGGAAGAAATGTTGCCATACTCACCCCGCAGCGCTTTGGCATTGTCGCTCATGAACGCAAGCAGGCTGCGCAGATCTTTCAGATCCAGCAGCAGCAGGCCTTCATCGTCAGCAATCGCAAAGCAGGCGTACAAAATACCGGTTTGGGTTTCGTTTAAGTCCAGCAATGCGGCCAGAATATCCGGACCCATCTCTGAGATGGTGGTGCGCACAGGGTGTCCGCGCTCGCCAAAAATGTCCCAGAACAGAGTCGGATGAGCACTGGCTTTATAGTCAGACAAACCGAGAAGATTCACCCGGCGATCGATCTCTTTGTGTGGACGTCCAGGTTGTGAGATACCAGACAGGTCACCTTTCACATCTACTGCAAAAACAGGCACACCCGCCCGTGCAAACCCTTCCGCCAGGACCTGTAACGTCACGGTTTTACCAGTACCTGTAGCACCGGCAATCAAGCCATGGCGATTACTCATATCCAGGCGCTGTTCTGCGCGCATCGTGCCATCACCCGCCAGCAGGATGGTTTTCGACTCTTTTGTCATACCAGGCTCTTCGAAGATTCCTAAGGAAAAATTATACCGTGATACGACGCCTCTGGCCGCAGCAACTTAAGACTTTGACTTCTTCTGCTTCTTACCGTTCTTGCTGTCATCACTATCATCAGCCCCTGCATCAACCTGGTCGAGACGGCACTGCAGCGCAGCTGTCACCTTCTGCAATACCTGCAAGCGCGCATGACGTTTATCGTTAGCAGCAACCAAGTGCCAGGGCGCAAAGGGAGTATTGGTGCGAGCCACCATGTCATCCGCGGCCAGTTGATATTCATCCCACTTTTCGCGGTTACGATAGTCTTCATCGGTGAGTTTGTATTTCTTGTAAGGTGTCAGCGCACGGGCTTCAAAGCGCTTAAGCTGCTCATCAGCATCTATCTGCAACCAGAATTTACACACCACCATGCCAGCGTCAAACAGACTTTCTTCGAACTCATTAATCTCTTCATAAGCGCGGCTCCACTCATATTCCGTAGCAAAACCTTCCACCCGCTCAACCAGCACCCGGCCGTACCAGCTGCGATCAAATACCACATCATGTCCAGGCTTGGGAATACGGGTCCAGAAGCGCCAAAGATAATGGTGAGCTTTTTCCGCCTCGTTCGGCGCACCGATGGCAATGACCCTCACATACTCAACCGGCAGGGCTCTGACGAGCCGGCGAATAGCGCCGCCCTTTCCGGCCGCATCGACACCTTCAAATACAAATATGCAGGAAATACCAGCTTCCTGGGCTCTATGGGCCAGTTGATTCAAATTGGATTGCAGTGATTGCAGTTCGGACGAATAAGTATCCCGATCCGCGGACAGCGACAGATCAATCTGCCCCAGCAAAGACTGTGGGCTCAGGCTCGGTATCGGCGGGGTTAAACTGGGCGTGCGCTCAGGTTGCTCCAGACGCGCTGCAAGCGCATCAGCGATATGTCGGCCAACTGTCAACGTGGCGTAATACTGATCGGTGCTTTCAATAATAGACCAGGGTGCGACCAGGGTGTGGGTGCGACGCACCAGGGCCTCTATCTGCAGGAATATATCATCTGATTGCTGCAACAATTCCCAATCGTGCTGGGCGAAGTCCCAATGTTTTTCAGGGTCTTGATCAGCTGCTTTGAGACGTTTCTGCAGAATATCGTCAGGCAGATGCAGCCAGTACTTCAAGACCAGAGCACCATCATCCACCAACTGCTGTTCAAATCGACTGATGTGTTCAGCAGCGCGTTCAAACTGCGCCCTGGTCCAGTCTTCCTGCAGCCCAACGCGAAGAAACGAAGTAGGCCAACCGCCTAAGTAAACACCGATCTGGCCGTCCGCAGGCAGACGACGCCAATATCGACCCAGCACAGGGCGTTCCGCATCTTCACTGTGATCCGTACCAAACGTAATGTGGTTCTGCAGGTATCGAGCATCCATCCAATCGTGAAGGGTGCGAAACAGATTCACCGCACCAGGCCGATCGTCGCCTGCGATTAATAAGACAACAGAAAAATTCTGACTACGCAGATCGAACTGGAAATTCAGAAGATCGACCCGCAACGCCTCAATCTGCGCATCGAACTCATCTTTGCTGATGGTATTGCCAATTTCAGCGGCAGCAAAGAGACCTGATGATTCGTTCACTAAAAACCACTACCCACAATCCTGGAAGACGCGGAGTATGCGGGAAAAACAGCGGTGTCTGAAGCGCGCTTTAGTCCGCGTTTGTTGGCTCTCGCCGATTCGCCAGTGCCAGCAGACGTTCATGGAACAGGCCAGCTGCGACAGCGGCAGCTGCGCTGATGGCAATAACAATGTGAAGTTTTTCATCCACAATGGCACCGGTAAGATTACCCAGGACAACCAGAGCAGTGACAACAATAAGCGAGGACAGAACAATTCGACTTACTTTATTTTTAACCAGCGTAGGCATGGCCACATACGACTGAGGCATCTTTTTCCCCTGTTGAAGAAAAGTTGAATAAAAAAAGGAGGCCGAAGCCTCCTGGAGTGGGTATTTATTGACAGGATTGAGCGGGATCCTCGCTCAGCGCGTGAAAAATCGCAACGCCAGCGGAAACAATGCCACCCAGTGCCAAAGCACCAGCAACCAATGGTGTTGCCGCGACGCCAGCAGCAAGCGTCATACCAAGGGCTGTGCTTGTCGCTACTCCCCATTCGGTCGAAACCCCGCCATTGACTGTTTCGAGCTGATCAAGATCCAGTTCATAGAACGTTTTAGTGTTGTGCATTTTAGTTGCATCCAAGTTGAGAATCGGTACTGATTGGCAAACAGAATGCTTGAGGGTCTAAGCGCCAGGCAAGTCAATCAGGCTGATTTCCAGTGCTTTTCCACACTGCAATATCAGCCTGATATCAAATGTAGTGAATTGGCCAGTCAGCGTGCCAGTTGAATAGTCTCGTTGGCGTCAGACTCGACAGGTGTCGCGGCGCCAACATTGCCCCACCCTGCAAGCGCTGCGGTGATTCGCTCGCCTGCCAGTCTGTCCGGCAGGGCAAAAGAGCCCGTTCTATTCACTGCAATCACATCCCCGCTATCGTTTCGTAACACCAGCGCCTGATGCGCGGCATTGTCCCACTGATAAATGACCTGATCAGCTTGAGGTGAGACCTCGAGGATTACGCCCGCCTGCCCCGCAACGCCAGCCAACCGCTGACTCACAAGCACACCATCTGCGCTGCGAATTTCAAAGTGATCGATATCGCTGACCGGCATCGGCACTCGGAAACTGAAGGCATGACTGGTCTGAACATCCTCAATCGTCAGACGCTCGAACTGCTGATTTACCACCTCTACACCCTGCGCATCCCAGGCGCGGAACTGATACTCGTGCTGGTGTTCACCCAGCGCGGCCACAGGATGATAAAGATCAACGGGCAATGCACTGAATCGAGACAAGCCTGTATTCGACAGTCGACCTGAAATGAGCAGGCCTTCGCTGACCGGCGGTCCGAAGCCAATGGGTGAACCCAACCTATGCTGTAAGGCGCGCGAAAAATGATAATCGCTGACCCATAGATCCCGGCAATAACTCATAAAATCACGCTTTGTATCGGTAGGCTCTACCAATGTATTCTGAGTCACGTCATAACCCCACGTTGTGACCGCAGCATCGGCATAGGGGTAATTATCATCTGCGCCTGGCGCATCGCACCCAGGTGCATGGCCCAGATTCAGATTGTGGCCCATCTCATGAGCAATCACATAAGCAGCTCCACCCAGGTCTATGCTGACACTGACTGGATACCCAACAAATCCAACGCCCGCGGTGGTTGCGTTACTCCCGCCTGGCGGCACGATGACACCGTGATACAACCGATCGCTGCCATCTAAATCACGAAGATCAGAAATCTCCATGAGAAGATCTTCCAGGTCGTAGGCACCGGTGTAGACATAGGGTGTCCGTATATCGATATCGACTTCACCAATAGGTAGAACCTGCAACGCCTCACGCATGTAATCTGCACTGGTAAGGTCGGGTGTCTCGCCATTAAAGGTGACCGGAACAAAAGTCACGCGCAAGGGACTGAGCGCTGAAACCTCAAGATCCAGGCTGCCGCTGGCAGGATAGGTCACCGGGCTTGTAAACGGTGCTACTTCAATCTGCAACGTCATACCTTCCGAGACAACGTTCTCAGGCAGAATCACATAATGACTGGCGGATAAAATAGATTCGTCCGCGGGTGAGGACGCAATGCTTGGCGGCGTCTGCATACTGAAACTGGCGGCCGCCTGCCCGGGCTGTTGTACAACGACACGCGCCTCTGGAGGCACGCCCGTACCTGTGACAAATGCTCGCAGCAATAATTCCCGACCTGCAACAATATCAATAGTGGGTGTATCAGAAACCTCCGAATCGAAAGCTCGGGCGCCTTGATTCAACAACACCCGGTTGATCGCCACATTCTGAGTCAATGGTGCACAGCTGACCTCAACAGGCACAGACACACTGGCTTCATCAGCATCGTTTGTGTTCAATGACAAACTACCCGACAGGTCTGCAGGTCCGCACGTTACGCTGATATCAATATTGGTTGATGCACCTGGCGCCAGGCTGCCGGACGGAGTGCCGGTGATGTTCACCCAACCCGCTGCCGTGTGCAGTTCAAAGGTTAATGTTGCATCTCCGCTGTTAGAAAAACTCAGGCTACCGCTGGCAGACTCATTTTCTTCAAGCTCAAACGCAAGCGCCGCTGGATTCAGACCACTTATCTCCGGGGCTGACTGAATCGCCGGTGGTGGCGCAGCATTTTCCCCCGCTGTACTGCTTCCTGAACTGCTGCCACTGCCACAAGCGGCAACCAGGCTTGATACCAGAATAACGTGGGAGAGACAGAAAAAAAGCCGCGATACCCGCATGGTGGACGCTCTGCAAAACAAGTGTCCATCAAATCAATTTACACAGGCATCAACCGTGATGTGAAAAGCGTTTTAGAAAACCGCAGGCAAAGAGTGTGATCAGAATCACACTCTTTTTTCGTAAACGATAAGCCTGGCGTTAACCTGCTGTGGTCAGTGGTTTAAGCACCAGTTCAACCCGACGATTGAGCTGGCGACCGCTGGGCGTGCTGTTGTCTGCAACCGGATAATGGGGACCAACTCCAAGGGTGTAGATCCGCGTCGAATCAACACCTGTGGCCTGAAGGTAGGTGGCCACACTGCGAGCCCGTCGCTCGGACAGATCCATGTTGTATTCAACCGAACCCGTGCTGTCTGTATGTCCGGTGACGTCAATCAGCGTCTGCTTGTACTCTTTCAATACCAGGCTGACAGAATCCAGAACGGGAATGAAATCGCCGCGCAGATCGGTACGGTCCACATCAAAGGTAATGTTGCCAGGCATGTTCAGGATGACATCGTTACCCATGCGGGTGACGCTGACGCCGCTGTTCTGCAGCTGCTGCCGCAGGCGTGATTCCTGAGCATCCATGTATGCGCCAACTGCGGTGCCACTCAACGCGCCGACACCAGCACCGATCAGCGCACGCTTGCGGCGTTCGTCAGCATCATCGCCGGTCAGGGCGCCGATGACAGCGCCGGTTAAAGCGCCAATTCCAGCACCTTTGGCCTTATTTGAGGCTTCACTTTCGCCAGTGTAGGGGTTTGTGGTGCAGGCGGTGAGCAGTGCAAAGCAACCTGCTAAAAAAATCAGACGGCTAAACATAAATAAACTCCCAAAACTAAATAGGCCACATTGTAACAGCGGTTACTTAACGCAGACTGAACTTTCATTCGAAACTGTTATTCACTGCACTTATTCACAGCGGACTGGGGCATCACCCAGCGCTAACCTGAAACCTTCAATGGAGCCCTTTACTTGCCAACACACCTCAATTTCGGGCCCATCAAGCATCAAATCTTCAACCACAAGCTTACCTTCTATTGGTCCGTGGCGAAAAAGTGTCACTAGATTCGATGTCTTACCGCGGTTGGAAAACCCAAGAGCCGCGTTCGGCAAGATCACCTTGTAAGCGGGACTGACCCAGCCCTGAAGTCTTGGCGCCTCAACCCCTCTGACCATAGAACTCACAACCTCACCCGCAGATAGACTCTGAATCAACAGCTTCTCTTCCTCAATTTCCGCAATGAAAAATTTACCGTGATCCACCACCTCCCAATCTTCCTGTAAATGGAACCATTGGGTGTAATCATGTTCTTCTTCTCCGGTTAGCAAATCCACGACCACAAGCCATGCGTTTGGCTCGAAAACCAACAAGCGACGATGTCGTACGTCTAGTTTCTCGTGTCTAACCAAGGCATGTATGTAAGGCAGAACGCTGGAACCTTGAGCGTCAACGATGCCGGGATTGATGCCATCCAAGGTTCGATTTCGAAAATCTCTGCCGTCGATTTCAACAGTGTTATGCGCCCTTGTACTCGTAAAATAATCCCGCCACTTATTCATGTCATAAGAATATTTACCGGCATCTGTGAGAATCAGTCTCCCTTTATCGAACCACTCGAAAGTAAAGTTATCTGAGTGTGAATGCCCATAGCCATGCTCTACCTTCTCTCCCGTTCTTTCATCACCAGCCCAAAAAGCCAGCGACCAGGGCCCGACCGCATCATTCATTCCGCCGCCTTTGAACATCGCATAGCCTGCCTCGTGAAAGACATGGCCTGAATAATCCGTCTGGAACCAGTTTTGTTGCTTTCCCTGAGCACGACGCTCTGTATCACCAAACATGACTCTAGAACCATCCGGATGAAGCAAGAAAGATACATTGCCTCGCGCCCGATCGACCCGCGCTTGGCTTTCCGCGGACAATTCAAACCAGCCTGTGTTGAGAATCGCATCGAGTCTAGACAAGCTGAAAAAGTGATAATCTGGCGAGTGTTCACGGTGCATGCCTTCAACGTTGAACTGCCCGGCAATGACCCGTTCAAATGTCTCCTCAATGTATGCTCTATCTTCCGCACAGCGGCGTAATAGAGGCAAAGCCTTACAAACAGCTGCCAATCCAACCAATTGAAAATACGCATGATTTCCAGCAGCAAGCTTTTTCGGATCCGACAGCTCTTGAGCGTGAACAACAGCGGCACGAATCATACGCTCGAGAGGTTGGGCATCTGAGGTTTCAATACGCAGATGAGCATCGATCAGATACGCTAGCTTTACAGCACGCAGCCCCGTCGCCATATCATCCCACTTCATTTCATTGGGTAAATTTTGCTCGATGTTGAACTCGATCCAGTCCAATACCATCTTCGTAGGTATTTCGAGCCAGTCTGAGTCGCCGCTTTCAGCATGGCTCTGGATAAACGGAGCAATCCCATAAAAAGCATTTTTCTGGAATAGCCAATTGCTGTCGCTGTTTGGATTCGAACCCCAATCCACTTTTCGCTTCACATCTAAAACCGGGTTGTTACGAACGTTCCAGCCTCTCTCCTTTAAGGAGAGCGCAAGAGACTGAGGATTACTCACTGATCGATGAAAATAATATTGGACTCGGGGCTGCATACTTTGCCATTGCTTGAGGTTTCGGATGACATGCTGAGCAGAGGAGTTGATATCGAGGTTTAGCTCCTCAAATTCGAAAAGCCTTACGAGTTCCGCGGTGCTCCGATCATCGCGGCAACCTGCAACGGCTAGCGAGATGACGCACAGGCACAGAATTGAGCGAGCATTTGCTCCAGATAGCTTCATAAATCGCCCCGAAAAAAACAAACCGTACTATCCCAATTGGTCTTCCAGTACCATTACAATCTTACATGCCTTGCTTGAGAGCGGCACAAACCGGAACATGACAAGAATAAAAACACTTTGTGTTTTCGGAACTCGCCCGGAAGCAATAAAAATGGCCCCCGTTGCGAAAGCTCTAGAAGCTGACCCCAGAATTGAAGCGGCAGTTTGCGTGACCGCGCAGCATCGAGAGATGCTAGATCAAGTTCTGGATCTGTTTTCTATTAGTCCCCAGTTCGACCTCAACATCATGCGTCCTGAGCAATCTCTCTCCGAAATAACCAGTGCAATCCTCGCTGGCATGAGCAACGTCCTGACGAGTTTTGAGCCTGATATTATTCTCGTACATGGAGATACGGCCACGACGTTTGCATCAACCCTGGCTGCGTACTACCACAAAATCCCCACAGCACACGTAGAAGCAGGCTTACGGACCGGCAATCTGTACTCTCCTTGGCCAGAAGAGGCGAATCGAAAGCTCACTGGGGCAATTTCTGCCTTACATTTCGCACCTACTCCGTTCGCCAAAGAAAACCTACTTAATGAAGGCGTTAGCCCTGACTCAATAATCGTAACCGGCAATACCGTCATAGACGCCCTTGTGCAGGTGGATGAGAAAATTCGCACCAATGTCTCAATGCGTAAGAAATTTGAAAAGGATTTCGACTTCATTCGTTCTGGTGCTCGACTCATTCTAATAACTGGACATCGACGCGAAAGCTTCGGCGGCGGTTTCGAACGAATTTGCAACGCCATCGCAGATTCGGCGAAAAAGTACCCGGGAGCTGACTTTGTTTACCCGGTTCATCTAAACCCTAACGTACAGGAACCTGTTACAAGACTGTTATCCGATAAACCGAATGTCCACTTGATTGAGCCGTTAGATTATCTTCCTTTCGTCTATCTTATGGGGCGCGCCTATTTAATATTGACAGACTCCGGAGGTATTCAAGAGGAGGCTCCTTCACTTGGCAAGCCTGTTTTAGTCATGCGTGATACCACCGAGCGCCCTGAGGCAGTTGATGCAGGTACTGTGAAACTAGTTGGCACCGCAACAGATACTATTGCCAGGAATATCGAAGAATTAATGGATAACCCTAACACTTACAAAGCAATGAGCGTTGCACACAATCCTTATGGAGATGGAAACGCAGCACAGCGTATCGTGGAGCCATTAATAGCATTCTGTGCACAAAACCTTAATCAGAATAATCAATAAGAGAAAAGGGATAAGTCATCCATGCAGCAGTTCGAGCGCGTCTCAGTCATCGGCCTGGGTTACATAGGTTTGCCAACCGCCGCTGTTCTTGCATCCCGTAAGATCAATGTATTAGGTGTGGATATCAGCCAGGCAGTTGTAGATACCATTAACAATGGCGATGTGCACGTTATCGAGCCGGACCTGGATATTGTTGTCAACGCTGCGGTCAGCCAGGGGTTTCTGCGTGCGAGCACCATTCCCGAGCCTGCTGATGCATTTTTAATCACTGTGCCAACACCCTTTACCAGTAATCACGAACCCGATCTTTCTTATGTCGAAAGTGCCACCCGCGCTGTTGCCCCGGTGCTCAAAAAAGGCGATCTGGTCATCCTCGAATCCACGTGTCCTGTAGGCGCGACCGAGAAGATGGCTGACTGGCTGGCCGATGAACGGCCGGATCTGAAACTGCCGCATACATATCCGCAAAATGCCGATATAAATATTGCTCATTGCCCGGAGCGAGTGCTGCCTGGACATATACTGACAGAACTCATACAAAATGATCGGGTAATCGGCGGGGTCACTGAACAATGCTCAATCGCGGCTGCCGATTTATATAGCACGTTTGTTGATGCCGATATGCTGATAACAAACGTTCGCACAGCGGAGATGTGCAAACTGGTAGAGAACAGCTTTCGCGATGTAAATATTGCCTTCGCCAATGAGCTTTCAGTTATCTGCGACAAATTCGGCATCAATGTATGGGAGCTGATCGAACTAGCGAATCATCACCCCCGAGTGGATATCCTGCGGCCTGGTACCGGGGTTGGGGGGCACTGCATTGCCGTAGACCCGTGGTTTATTGTGAGTCAAGCCAAAGAAGATGCTCAGCTAATTCACACGGCAAGGCGGGTGAACGACGCTAAACCCGCACATGTCGTTGAGAAAATCTGTAACGCGGCTTTAAACGCGAATACAAACAAAGTCACCTGCCTTGGTTTGGCTTTTAAACCAGACATTGACGATTTACGTGAAAGTCCAGCACTGGACGTTGTACGCTCCCTTGCCGACAGGGGTATCACCCTGACTCTGGTAGAACCGAACATAGCTGAACTCCCCGCAGAATTTGCAGCACATACCTTCGCGACGCTGGACGAAGCACTACACGATGAAGGCCAGATCGTTTCCGTACTCGTCGCTCATCGGGAGTTCAGGAAGTCCGAGAAGCTCAAGGAAACACCCAATCTGGACTTCTGCGGGGCGCTGTCACCGTAGACCCTCGGGCAACCCCGGGGTGAACAGCAAGTCTGTCTACAGATCATGGGCTGTGGGTAGGGCTTTGCTGACTGTGTAGTCCTTGGTAGATTCGCTCGTAAGCAACCGCATTACTTTCCCAACTGTTTTCTGCAGCCCAGGACAACCCGTTCTGGGACAGCGTCTTCCGCAATGCCTTATCTACAAAAATCTGCAGTATGCACTTCGCCAGCTCTTCATGATCACCAGCCGGATATACAAGTCCATTCTCTCCTGCGGTAACAACTTGCCGTAAAGGAGCTACATCGGAAGCGATGACCGGCACTCCTTTGCTCAGGGCTTCCATGGGCTTTAAAGGAGGAATCATCTCGGTCAATTGATTGGACAACCTGGGTAATACGATGGCATCTAACTGTTTGTAGTAATCAAGGGCCTCTTTACTCGAGACAGGACCAGTGAAAACAATCTTTCCCGCCAGGCCTTCTCGAACCACCTGCTGCTTCAATTCAGCCAGACATCGGCCACCACCAACGATGATCGCCTGAGCGCGAGGTTCATGTTTGGATACAATAGCCATCGCCTTGATGAGCGACGGCAGCCCTTCATAAGCAACCAGTGATCCTATGTAACCTACGCAGTATTTGGTGTCATCCACGCTAACCCTTGCGCTCTGATTCATGCAGGCATTACCGATTACCGTGATCTTTTCTCTCTCCACACCACATTCAACCAACCATTCAGCCAACGGTTGTGAGATCGCGGCCACCGCCTGCGCGCCTTTTGCCGCCTGTATTTCTCTGTTCTCACAATACCTGTAGTGTTCGGTTTCAAAGTAAGCACTACTCCTGGTTGCGCGCGTCAGATGCCACAATCCCCGCATTTCGTATACGACTGGCATTCCCAGCGCTGCACCCGCCATATTGGCCGCCAGGCCATTCAAATAATTCGAATGTGCGTGAATAATCGAACAGGCCGAGGTTGTCGCTATCTCAATAACCTTGTCCGAGTACCTGGTCAGGTATTCAGCTTCCGGCCCGCCGATGCAACGCTCCGGGTCAAATAAATGACAGTACTCAATACCGTCTGAGGCTGTTGTTGGTACAACCTTGTCATTCATGTGTTGAGGCAAGTCCCAGGGATAACCAAACCTGGAAACAACCACACTTTCGATATTACGCTCGCGCAGAGCGTTAATGATCTGTTCGGTCCTTATCGCATAACCATTGGTATCAAATGATTTTGCACTGTGCACCAGTTGCAGCACACGCTGATTGAATGCAGTGCAATAAGTCGATGAACCGGTTGATCTGGAACGAATCTCCGCAGGGGCTAACATATCCTTGATCCGGGACGCCAGGTGAGTGTCACCCGAGCGACTGGCAAGTTGTAACGCAACCGATAGATTCCCCTGCCGGAATCGCAGCCTAGCCCCCAGCCTGGGGATACAGCAATCGAAAAAATTCAACAACCCGGTGGCAGTTAACCGGTTTGAGTCACACAATCCGTTTGCAGCAGCATCAAGATAGAGCCACAGCTTCTGCTTTAGTCGAGCAATCACCCAGCTTTTCCATTGACTGTACCGCGCACTAATCTGCTCTTAAACCGTTTTCTTCCAGCACTATGCGGGCTATTTCCGTGGCACCATTGAACTGCACACCCTGATTACCTCGGCGCCCATCTCTCGCACAGAGTTCTGTTACGCACTCCCTGAAAGCATCGACATTGATACCATCCCAATCGTACCAACCATCTCGCTGGGCGGCTTGGCGGGCTCTCCCGGCCTGATCGTCTGCCTGAGTTTCCACATTTGGCACAAAAACAGCAGCAAGGCCATAAGACAGACACTCATTAACCGAGTTGTAGCCTGCCGCTACCACCGCGAAGTCAAATGCATTGAAATACCGGGCATTTGGATAATTGTTGATAACCTTGAGGCCATCGCTTCTGTGTTCGACCTGCAGTGCGATCGGAGAACTGGCAAGTACTATGGTCAAACCCTCAATTTCGTTCAGTGTAGCGATTACCGCCTCTTCCAGACTGGACAATTGATTAATATTGCCTGCCCCCAATTGAACATATGCAACCTTATCTGCTTCCCCAATGGCCAGTTCAACCCGGGCCTGCGCCCTGGGGAGCAGTTCATCGCTTTCAAACAGCACAACTGGAGCAGTTCGGGCTACTCCGTCCAACTCAGCTTCACCATGCTGACTTATGACCCCATCCCCTGGTATCACCACAGTGTCAAAGAACTCGAGATGAGATGTTTGATCCGAGTCACCCACTTTCGAGGCGTCCGTGGCCCTCCTTATCCAGACCCTCGGGATAGACGGAAAAGATCTGATGGCTCTCTGCAGCCCCCCGTATACAAATGTCCCGTCAAAAATAAGGCATGCGGGATTATAGTAGGCGAGAAGGTATTCAAGATGCTCTGCAAACAACTCGTTCCATTGGGCTGCCCCAAGAATTCGCTGATCAACCTGGGCAAACGGGGGAATGTGGAAACACTGAAAGCCAAATCTGTGGACGATGACAACACCTATACTCGTCGTAAAGAAAACGATCTGGGCAGATGGGTCCATAGACTGAACTTTGCGTGCAACCGCTAGACACCTTGTTAGGTGGCCCAGGCCTGCACCGTTTATCGCCACAAACAGGTATGTATTGATTGATGTACCTTCACGAGGAGCGCGGTTTTTCCGCTTTACTGCGCGAAGCAACCAGCTCAGAAGGCGTTGCAGAATCTTCATTCGTCCTGGTCAGCACTCACCAAGGCGTGCAGACCAGAAGCTATCTCATGGTACAAAGACTTACAGCTCCCGTCCCAATAGTCTCGCCATGGTATCCAAAGGGACCTCTGCTTCCGCCGGGACAGCGAATTTGCGCTCCACCTCTGGAAACGCCATATAGGCGTCCTTTGACGACAATCCCTCATGCCATGCTGTCCATTGGTCTCGATAATACTTCCGTGTTGGTGATATCCCCGTCTGCTTCGAAATTCCATGTACGGGGTGGTTAGTCAGACTATTCTCTGCATCCAGACAGATCATCGACATCAGTCGGGCAGTACCAAACTCCTCGTCGCCAAGGATCGTGCGGCATCGTTCAATCATTTCGCTGTCAGCGCCAAATCTCACACAGTCCCAGTGACCCAGCACATCTTTCAGGAACTCCCGTCGGAAAAAACATGAAATGGAAGCGAGCCTCAGTGCGCCGTCAGGTGAAGTCTTCCCAACCTTCGAAAAGTGCAGGAAATTGCCCGATTCACTCATTCGCAACATGTACGCAATGGATACCTGCCACTGAGGATGATTGAACATTTCAGCCACTTGCTGCTGCAGACGCTGAGGGTGGGCCCAGTCATCTGCGTCATGCCCGGTTATGAACTCCCCTCGCGCCGCATCAAGCGCTCGATTCTTTGAGACATAAGGCCCTACATTTTCTTTATTCTCCAGAACCCGTACCCTCGTATCGCTCTCTGCAATCGCATTGGCGATTGCCGATGTGCTGTCTGAACTGCAGTCATTCACAATGATCAACTCCAGATTCTTCCACGTCTGATTGAGGATAGAACGCACCGACAATTCAAGCGTCTCGGCAGCATTGTAGGCTGGCATAATGACTGTTATCAGCGGTCCGTCGGATACAGCGGGTAACAGATCCGTCGAGAGTCTGGAAAAGCGCCGACCACTTCCCGGGACCAGACGGATGGGTGCGACATGAAACTGACTGAGGTAGTGGTTTACTTCCGCTAGCCAACGCTGGTCGTCAAGGTCATACAGGTTACTTTGCAGGAGGCTGAGCGCTAGCTGATGGTCCTCATCGCCATGTACCCGAACAAACGTACAGGCACTTTCAAATCCTTGACTCTCAGCAATTTGCTGTGCCTGCCACATGAGAGAATATTTTTTCGGTTTCGGCCAATCGTGCTGCGGCGTTTGCTGTATCTGGGGGGATACCTGCGGCGCTTGCTGTGTAGAGGACTCATACTTGGACCTGCGCAGCGCCTCTTTTGGCTTATCCCGACGATAATGCCGGACCGCCTGAACAACCGATAATGGTGTTTTCCATATCTTCAATGGGTGGGCGTTTTTGACAATAGCCGCGCCAACGCGATGTCCCAGGGTATGGTGCGTGAACGCCAATTCATAGGTAAGCGCCCGAACTTCTTCAGACAGGGCATCTCTTTCCTGCTTTCTTTTTTCCGAAACTTCCCTTGCTCGTCCCAGTCGGGCGGTAAGTTCTGCGCTGTGCTGCTCAGATGCCTCGAGCGCTGAACTTTTTGCCTGATACTCACCTGTGAGCCTCTCTCGTAAGGCGCGTTCCGAAACCAGGGTCAACTGAGCGCTACTACCGGCGTTTTGCAGCACTTCAATCAATCCTCGCAACCTGCTCAGTCGATTCGGAGAGTCGTCATCAGCAGTATCTCCGTCAACGTCGACGAATTGCTCTCCAACCATTTCACGGGCCACCTGCGACAGGTGTTCCAGAGTCGCATCAAGGTCGTGGCGGAGCCGCCGTATATCCTGCTCCGCCCTATCCGCTCGTTCCCGCTCGACATCTGCCTGACGTTGCGCTTCGCCGGCCTTCTGTTCAGCGGCCTCTTCCGCATGGCGGAGCCGCCGTATATCCTGCTCCGCCTTATCCGCTCGTTCCCGCTCCACATCTGCCTGACGGTTTGCAAGTTCGACAGTGCGCTGGTTTTCCTCCGCTAAACGTTGCGCTTCGCCGGCCTTCTGTTCAGCGGCTTCTTGCATATGTCGAAGGCGCCCTTCCGCCTTTTCCAGCTTCGAAGCAAGCCCGCTAATTCTCAGCTTGTTCGCCCTCACAACTTCTTCTGCGTATTCGAGACGCTCTTTCAGTTCAGACAATTCAGAAGTCAGGTGATAAGGATTAGCCGCGGCGAATGCTTCGCTCATGTAAGCCATGTTTACTCTACGGAGTAACGGCGAGTCTTGCGTCCAATCGTGTTTCTGCTCATAGATTCGATACAGGTGGTACCCTTTATCGACCAGGAAGTCGTCTATAAGGCGGTGAAAAGTCTGCTGCCTGGACCGGCTGTCCCAACCTGCCCCTATATAGATAACATCGACCGATTGACCAGCGAGAATCTTCTCGGCGCCTTCCAGCACCTTCAACTCAGACCCTTCCTCATCGATCTTCAGAATCGAAATGTGTTGCTCGGAAAAACAATCAACCAAGTCATCCAGCGGAACAGACGCTACCGTACAGACCTCACTGTCTTTCTCTGCAAACTCTGCCGCATCGGAATCTACAATACGTGATACGCCTTGAGCCGGTTTAAGGCTTACTTCGGACCGCTGAGCACCTGCCGCCAGATGCCTGAGCGACAAACTTCCGCCCTTAAAACATTGTGATGCGGTTTGTTCCAAAGTGGCGTATGCCGCGGGCGATGGTTCAATGAGTAGCGCCTCTCCAACCTTGAGAGCCGAATCGCAGACTTCTCTGAATGTTTCTCCATCATAAGCACCCACATCAACATAATTGATGCTTCTGCCGTAGAAGAACATTGCCATATCGGTTAGAAACGCTTTTATCTCGCTGGACTCTCTGCTCATGTCCTCTCCATGTTCATGGTAGAAATCTGATGAAACATGTATAACGTTTATCTGGATCTACGGCAGTCCATATGCCGGTCTATTTCAGCATGACCAAGAATCCCAGCCCTTGAACTTAACAGGCTCAAATACGTACCTAAGGGAGTTACACCAGAACAAGTGCAAAACAATAGCATTAAATCTCTAGTAATTAATCTGCAATGGCTTCAATCAATGGGATTGAAGGTCGCCAGAGTTGTGCCTTTACATACGATTGCTATTACTGCGTCTACACTTGTGTCACAGATTACGCTGCTTCTGGCATTTCTGCTGCCATTAAAAGTCATCATTCTGCTTGGATCAGCTTCTATTCCAAGCTATTTCCCGGATTTTTTGGGCCGCCTGGAACGCGATACGCTGATTGCCAGTCTTGCCGCAAGCGCTATCTGCTTCTATCTGGTTCATGTGCTTTTTGATCGGATCAACGAGCAACTGGTTGCTGATGGGGCACAGAGAATTATGGATGGTACACGGAAGTTTCCACTATTCGAAAACCAGACAGCGAAAGCCTTAAAAGCCTACCTTCAATATTCGCACGGTCTTGCCGCGCTCGTTTTCCTTGCCCTGGGATTCATCACCCTCGCAGTAATCTACCCCATCGTCGCGATAGTACTTGGCAGCTTCTGTACACTATCTTTCATCAGCGCAATGCTGCGCTACGAGCTGAGCGAAAATTTTCGCACCAGCGTCTTTCAAAGTGTGCCCGCACACACCCGAACCAGCTCTGACCTTGCCTTTCTGACGGTGTTTCTCTTCATCGTAGGAGACTATCTGTTCGGCACCCCCCCAAGCATCCTTTTCGGGCTGATCTCTTTAATTCTTGTTCGGCAATGGACACAGCGAGCTACTACCCTCATAACAAATTGTGCGAACCTACTCGTACAACGCGTACAGGTATCAGCGTTGTTTTTTCATGCACAAACTGCAGAGTTAGCAGTCACAAATTCCCAGCCCGAACTCTGGCAGACTTTGAGTAAATTCAGGCAGTCTTCAGGCTTCGATGACTTGCTGGAAGTCGCAGAGCTTCCCAACATTCAGATCGAAGGCTCACATTGGCTACAAACGGGTATACCCGGGATCGTCGCGCTCCAACTGGACTATCAAGCAGATGATCCATCGGAATCCGGACAACTTCTAGTGAAACTGTTTAACAAGCAACGCCACAATTATGCACAAAGAGAATCTACATTGTTTGGACTACCTCTTGCTGAAAAATTACCGGCACCACAATTGCTTGGTGTCACATCTGTCAGCGGACTGCAGTGCCATATCCACAAAATGCGTTCGTTGAACGAAATTCCTGTGAAAAAAAGATTAGCGTATAGCGGCGCGTTTCGATGCTGCCTTTCTGCCATACAACTGCCACCGGACTTTCTGGATAGACATTATCGATCACACCCAGGCTTGTGGTTACGTCTCAATGACCAGTTGATAGAGCGGCTGACCATAGTGTCCAACAGTAGTGAGGAGCGAGACCTCCTGGTCTGGTTACGTCAGGCGTTACCAATCATTCAAGAATTGCTGGAAAGCATGCCAGCCTCCTTAGTCAATATAGAGGCGACCAAGCAATCGATACGCCTCGATGCCAATGAACGACCTTTCAGCTATCACTGGGGCCGATGGTCAGTGGAGCCGTTGGGGAGTACGTGGCCTTACGCGCCTTCCGAAATTGACGTCCTTTCTGACCATTACGACCACTTGATAGAACAACGTCCCAGCCTTCAAGACACCTCCCTGGCTGATGTCAAATTTACAGCCTTAGCGTTCGAATTCGAAAGACTCTACACGCGTGAAACGTACACCGAATGCTTTGTAATACTTAAACGGATGAAGCAGCTTTTCTCAGAAATTTCTCACCCTGAACAAGCAACACCCATCCCCTCACGAGCAGCACTAGCAAGCTAGCCGCCTTCACTAGCTTAAGCGAAGGAAAACGAAATTTCCCATTTCGACGAGGCACAAATTCGCCCTCAATGGCATACTGCCCGACTAGAACCTTACTCCGGCTAAAGTCTGACGCCCCTGAAACCACTATCCAATGAAGGTATTGCACATATACAGGACGTTTTTCCCCGACACCCAGGGGGGATTGGAAGAAACTATCCGTCAGATCTGCATCGGCACCCGAAGCCAGGGTGTCGAAAGTCGTGTTCTAACGCTGAGTAGAAACCCAGCCCCTGCTCAAGTCGAGATTGATGGCATAAAGGTATATAGAGCCAAGCAGTTGGGAGAAATTGCTTCCTGCAGCTTTTCCGCTACCGTTTTCAACCTTTACGATGAACTGCTGGATTGGGCAGATATAGTCAATTTCCACTTCCCCTGGCCGTTCGCAGACGTGTTATATCTTGCTACAAGAAAACGCCGCCCCACGGTACTTACTTACCACTCGGACATCGTCAGACAAAAAGTGCTGCTGACTTTCTACAAACCCCTGATGATGAAGTTCCTGAGTGCAGTCGACAGTATTGTGTGCACGTCTCCAAATTACCTGGCAACAAGCGACACTCTTACTCACTTCAATTCAAAAACCGATGTGATCCCGATCGGTATCGAAGAATCCTTCTACCCGACGGTACAGCAGACTGACCTGGAGTCAGCAAGGGAAAAATGGGGTTCAGACTATTTCCTCTTCGTAGGCGTATTCAGGTACTACAAGGGGCTGCACCTGTTACTGGAAGCAGCCAAAGGAGCACCGTATAAAATAGTTATTGTTGGATCAGGTCCGATCGAACCAGAACTCAGAGCGCAAGCACAAGATCTTGGTTTGGACAACGTAATATTCACCGGACGCGTCAGTGACGAAGAAAAAGTGGCGCTGTTCCATAACTGCCGCGCAATCGTTTTTCCCTCCTATCTGAGAACCGAGGCGTTCGGGGTCACCCTGTTGGAAGGAGCCATGTACGGGAAGCCACTGATTTCAACTGAAATCGGGTCAGGCACGAGCCATATCTGTGTGCATGACCTGAACGGTCTGGTGGTGCCTCCCGGACACGCACGCTATCTGCGCCGTGCGATGGACCAGCTCTACGAGTTTCCAGACAGAGCTCGTATCATGGGGCGCCGCAGTCGGAAAAGGTATGAGCAACTCTTCACCGGTGACCTGATGGGGGTCCGCTATGCCAAACTCTATCACTCAATTCTCGGTGGTACAGATTCACCTGCAATTTCTTCCGTAAAGAAAACTAAATGGCAAGAATAGCCATTGATGCCCGTCCTCTAACCCATCCCGTTGACGGCATCGGCAGATATACCCTCGAAGTAGTTTCAAGATTGCTTCTCGATCCAGACCACGAGTGGTTTCTGTATGCTCACGCAGTACCCCGGTGTGATTTACGCCAGGCTTCCTGCCGCATTGCGCCACGGCTGTTTCAGAATAGCCTCGCAGTATCTCAGTGCCTCTTTCCCGCATGGGCCACTGAAGACAAAGTAGATGTACTTTGGTCTCCCCGCCATCACCTGCCTCTTTCAATGAGCAGCCCTGGCGTAGTCACTGTGCATGACATCTGCTGGCTTAAAGAACCCCAGACCATGCCCTGGTCCCGACGTATCACTGAACGGCTGCTGATGCCTTCTTCCCTATCTAAAGCAAAAGTCATCGCTGCTGTTTCTGAATCAACAGCCAGAGACGTTTGTGAGCAATGGCCACAGTTCGCAGATAAAGTAGAAGTGATAAAACCAGGGCGGCCAGAAGCCTCAAACACATTGCCCAAAACGAACAAACGCCCGTACATTCTCAGTGTCGGGACCATTGAACCCCGCAAGAACCAGACGCTTCTCATCAAGGCTTATGCCGAGATCGCACAACAGATTCCACATGACCTTACCATCGTCGGACAACAGGGCTGGCACGGTATCGATCTGCTCCAACAGGTCAGAGAACTCGGCTTGGAACAACGAGTGCACTTAAAAGGTCATCTCACAGATGATGATTTGGCACATACGTACCAATCAGCTGACCTACTGGCTGCTCCCTCTGTTTACGAGGGATTCAATCTGCCGATCCTCGAAGCCATCTCCCACAACATACCTGTAGTGGCAACTGATATACCGGTACACAAAGAGGTGGCTGGTAGCTGTGCACTTTACGCTTCTTTTGATGCATCAGCATTCGCAGGTGCAATGCTTCAGGCTCTTACAGATCCTGAGGTACGCAATCGCCTGGTAGCACACTGTCCTGACACTGCGGCAAGATATGATTGGGACAATACAGCCGCGCAGACGTTATCCTGTCTACTTGCGCCGATACGGTGACGTATGCGTAACAAGGTAGTGTACATCGCAACACACTCGTGGCGTTCGCCGGTCAGGGTCGGCTCTCATCACATTGCCGAATTCCTCGGTCAATCCAGTGATGTCCTCTACACAAGTCACCCCCTGTCGATTGCCAGCATGCTATCGCGCAAAGACAACCAGCGCTCAGAGCGTCTCCAACTACTCCGCGACGGAATCAATACCGCCTACACGCCACCACACGTCAAAGAAATGACCTGGTTTATGCCGTTCGCGCCCAGTCCGAACTTCCCATTCAACTCATCGCTGGTGAATCGCTTCGGTCCCGCACTCTGCTGGCCTAAGCCAAGCCAATTCCTGCGACAACAGGGTTATCACAAACCCAGACAACTCTGGGTCGACAGCCTGTTCCAATATTATTGGAAAGATCTGATCGAACCGGACGAATTTTATGTACGCGTGGCGGACCATCCTGCGCATATCACTAACCTGTCAAAACCGATGTCGAAGGCATTTCTCAACATGCTGCAGTCGGCTCAGGAGATAGTTACCCCTACTATGGCAACCGCCGATTATCTCAGCCAGGCTACAGGCCGGAACGTCAATATCGTCCCCAATGGCGTGAACGTTGAGCATTTTTCGTACGAAGGTCCGCCACCGGCTGAATATCACAACGACACGCGCCCGAAGGCTGTTTTTGTCGGCGCTCTTGCCAGCTGGATAGACATTGGCTTGATTGCACAGACAGCCACAAGATGCCCGGAGATTTCTTTCTACCTGATAGGGCCAAATCACGCTTTACCATTGAAGAATCTGCCTGAAAATCTGATCAACCTTGGGAGCCGAAGCTACGCAGAAATACCCGCTTATCTAGCCCATGCTGACGTTGCACTTGCGCCATTTGACGTAAAATCGTCACCCGCATTCATTGAATCAATCGACGCAATCAAACTCTATGAGTACATAGCCGCAGGCCTCCCCACAGTGGCCACGACCTGGAGCCAGAGTCTCGCCCTGGCACCTTATGTAATACCTACAGAACAAACCGCAACAGCATTTGCCTCAAGCATCAAATCAGCTCTGGATCACCCTGAGCAGTATCGAGCTTCACAAACGTTCATCAATTCACTGGACTGGACCGCCCGCCTAGCGAATCTTCAAAAAATAGTGGGGTAACCTGACTTCGCGTCGGAGCGAACACATTATCAGACAAAAACCTAATCTCTTACTGGACTACTCCAACGCAGTCCAAGACAGATGCCTACCGGGAGCCAGACTAGAAACCAGGCCTCTCCAACTTTGTCCACCAGCTCATGACCGTCTAGCAGGAAAGCGGACGAGCCCAGGATGAGCACCGCAAGCGCTAGCTTTGCGTCGGCATGTTCAAATGTCTGCATGGCGGTCCGCAGACATTTCCACAGGACAATGAGATATAGCCCCAATGCAATAATTCCGCCCTGAAACAACAGCGCAAGATAGAGATTGTGCGGGTGCGCGTGAACAATGCTTTCTGAGACAATTGCATCTGGCGTAGTGATACCCAATCCGATCAGTGGCGATTCTGCGACTCGCTCCAACACATGGCTCCATATGGTTAACCGGAAGCTATCTCCACGGGGAAGGATAATTTCGCGTATTTCATCATTGGCAACTAGCACCAGTAACAGCGTTGCACCCAGAAGAACGATCGAGGCCATAACCATGAGCAATTGCTCTACGTCTCGAACCCTATGCGCCAGTAAAAAAGCACCCGCTCCCAGGCTCACACTTACCCATGCTGTACGAGAATCTGATAAAGCGATGCACAACATCGACAAACCCACGGCCAACAGCGCAACCATACGCCAGCCCACTCTGGCATCCTCCACTAACAGCCTCAGAGCAAAGATCAGAACAACTCCGAACACAAGTGCAGCGATAACATGAGTGTCAAGTTGCCCGAGACCATTCAACCGACCATCTGCCGGGACTGTGATCCAGAAATTCACCAACGCAGCTGCCATTGCTACTGTACCCACGAGCACCAGAGCATGACTCATCCAACGTTGTAACTGCCCACGCAATTGACACTCTGCAACGCTCGCAACAAAGAAAAGTACCAGTAGTGCTCTTGTCCAGATTGACACAGACTCACGAAAATCAAATGGCGTGGACCATAAAGTGGATATACTCAACCACGCCAGAAGCACAACCACCCAACGTGCATGCCAGAACTGAAGCAAATCTCCCCATCGTCGAACGGTAACTAACATGAGAATCGCCAATGCATAAGTTGGATAACTCGCGGCGCTTTGACTCCTCAACAATAAAACCGACACAAAACAGGTCACAATGAGTATCGCCATCCATTGGATGCGATCACCCGCAATTAACTTCAGAAAGGTCTGCAATTGACTCATTCCGGAAGTGTACCGGAACTGACAGAGTAGATAGCTGAAAATTGACGGTTGAAGAGTCTGACAGAATTCGGATCCTGACCAGGTATTGGCGGTCAATTTCCGGGAGATTGCGGCATTAGTATATTATTATCCGCTGCCCTGAACAGAAATCAGCCAAGCGTGTGTCATACCTGAGATGAACATTACAGTAATAGATCACCAAGGACGCAGTGACATAGTCTGCTGCGTTTGCAAAAAGGGCCTTAGCCGCGGGTGACCACACAAGCTGAAAAGGCCGGATTCAGACCAGAGATCCAGGGGCTTCGGGCAATAGCTGTTGTCTCGGTACTGATATTCCACATATGGCCGACGGCATTGCCGGGTGGCTTTGTCGGGGTCGACGTTTTCTTCGTCATCTCTGGATTTCTCATTACCGAAGTTTTGCTGCGAGACGTTAGAAATACCGGCTCCATATCAATTGCCCGCTTCTATGGACGACGGATCAAGCGCCTGCTCCCGGCTGGCACACTTGTCCTTCTGGCCACCGCGATCTGCTATGAACTACTGCCATCGGTAAGCTGGAAAGATCACGCAGACCAGCTGCTCGCGAGTACGTTGTACTACCAGAACTGGTGGCTCGGATTTCAAGCGGTGGACTATCTGGGCGCGGAGCATGCGCCAGGACCACTACAACATTTCTGGTCACTCTCAGTTGAGGAACAATATTATCTGGTCTGGCCACTGCTATTCTTAGCAGCACGGTTAATCTTCACACGCTCTAAACGTGACCCGGTAACCGTACTGAGATGGTCAATCGGACTCGTTTTTTTCGTTTCGCTGGTCCACTCTATCTACTATTCTCATTCCAATCCTGGAATGGCTTACTTCGCCAGCACTACCAGGGCATGGGAACTCGCCCTGGGTGGCTTACTCGCAGTGTCCACCGTCCGCTCACAGCTCCTACCATCACGACGAATTGCGCTATCAGCAGCGGGGCTGACGTTAATACTGGCTTCCTTTTTCGTCATAGATTCAGCTTCTATCTTTCCCGGTTATATCGCGCTGCTTCCGACTCTTGGGACGGCCATTGTCATCATGGCCGGAGATAGTCCTTCGCGTCTGTCCGGACAGGCTCTGCTGCGCACACCCGTCTTTCAGTATCTTGGCGACATTTCCTATTCTCTGTACCTGTGGCATTGGCCAGTCATCATCTTCTACCAGCATATTTCCGGCAGGGCGTTCACCATAGTCGACGCTCTTATAGTAATGGTGGTTTCATGTGCGCTCGCACACCAGACTAAAGTTCTAGTTGAAGATCCATTTCGGCAGGCAAACTACTGGAAGCTTGGTCAGGCATGGCCTTACGTGCTGGGCTGCCTGTGTATTTCGCTCACCATCCTCGGATCAATGTATGTTGACAGGGCCTACCAATCAGCACTCGAAGCCTCACCAGCCGATCAAATAGCGGGAAACATCACCCCAAGCTCAACAGCCTCCAACAACGCTACGGAGCCTTACCGCCCAACAGCTCTACAGGCAAGAGAAGACCGGCCCGAAGTTGCTCTTATGGGTTGCCACACTTCTCAAGCAGAAGAGAATCCTCGTGTGTGCACTTTTGGTGAAGACGCGAGTGGTATACACATAGCACTGGTCGGAGACAGCCATGCTGTGCAATGGGCGCCGGCATTTCGAGAGATAGCCGCAGCTAATGGTTGGAAGTTCACGATTCTGACAAAGTCAGCCTGCGCTTTCGCTTCGATTACTGTCAGCATTGGTAAACCAGCGAGGCCATACGATGAGTGCTCACGCTGGAGTGAGGCAACCGAAAAATTACTAAAGGATCTCAAGCCTTCGCATATTGTAATCGGTCAGTCCATCGGTCAATGGGTGTATGGTGCCAACAATCCAGTTGAGAGCGCCGAACAGCTTGCCAATGAGTACGCAGCAATCTGGACTCGTATTGCTGAAGGTGGCGTAGAGGTAATTGCAATTCGAGACACCCCACGAATGTCGGTCGATATTCCTGAGTGCCTTTCCACACCCGGAAAGTCGGTAGACGACTGCTCCCGAAGACGTGCAGGTGTTCTGGACAGGGATGGACATCCAGACCCAATCGTGTTGGCCGCTCAACAGATGCCCACCCTCCATCTGCTGGACTTCAGCAATCTGATATGCAATTCGCGAACCTGTCCAGCCGTTGCCAATGGGATACTACGCTGGCGCGACAGCCATCACCTCACTGCCACCTTTGTTAGAGAATTGAAACCTCAAGTAGCCGCTGCTTTAGAACCCATCATGTCTCGCGATGTAGCTTACCGGTCGGGCAGCGCACAAAATCCGACTCCCGGGGAAAATGCCAGATCAGTGTCTGCCACCGAGTTGGCGCAGGCCAAAGCTGACTTACCCCCCATCTACGCCGACAAGTGCATCTACAGTAAAAACGGAACAGACGTTAAGGTCTGTGAGTATGGCTCACATGACGCCGATCGGCACATCGTGCTGGCGGGCGATACCCGAGCAGGGCAATGGCTTCCCGCCTTGCTTAATCTGACTGACTCTCAACCTTTGCGGATCAGCACGATAATCACCTCTGCCTGCCCTCTGGGCGATATGCACTACAAGAATCGCGATTGTGCGCAGTGGACCACGGGCGTGATCAACTCCATTAAGTCATTAGACCCGGACGTAGTGATATTCAGCCAGAGCCGTGGCTATCGGATACCCGAAGCAGATCCCGGCGTTGAGAACGCAGAGGCACTGGCCAAGCAGTTCGCTCACTCACTTACTCCTCTGTCTGACCTTTCGGCCAGAATAGTCGTTATTCCCGATACGCCGCGTATGTCTAACGATGTAAATAAGTGTCTTTCCACAAACGTGAAAAACAAATTGCTGGCTTGCTCGGTTTCTAAGCACATCGCTTTGCCATCCCCGACTCGGCCCGACCCGTTGATTCTCGTAGCCCATCAACAGGACAACGTTATGTTGCTAAATCCGGCAAATAAACTCTGCCCGGCCGACGGCTACAATTGCCTGCCTATGATCGACGGCCAACTGGTCTGGCGATCTAAGTACCTCGTTACGGCCAGCTTCGCGGCAAGCGTTGCTGACGAATTTTACGATGTGCTATTTCCGAACTGACCTGTTGATCATCTAAAGGCGGCTAATGCTCGACTTCTATACCCCGATGATCTTCCCACTCGTGCGCCAGGGCAAGTTGATCGCGAAGGATTTGCACTTCGGCCAGGGCTTTATTCAGCGCCTGTTGTTTCTCGTCCAGAGATTTGTCCAGCTCCGCCACAGACGTCTTCAACACCTGCTGTAGCGACCGGGATTCCTCTATAGAGTTACTCAGTTCCGAACGCTCTCTTTCCAATTGATCAATCGTGCCCTGTAAAGCTGACCTCGTTCGCAAAATTTGTCTGCTATACAGCCGGTCCTGCTCGGCAAGCGCTCTTCGTGCTGCTCCTTGATGCTCAGTCCCTTCCAGACACTGCTCAAGCGCATCTGTAAGCAGCAACCCAGCTTCTTCAAACCTATCCAATTCCCTGAGTACGGCTGAACAGGCGATCTTCGCCCCTATATGGTCAGGTAATTTGGTCAACACACGCTCAAAGAAGGATAGTGCTTGCAGCGAATCACCCTGGCGTCGCGCAAGGCGGCCCAGTTCGATGAGCGTACCTGGATCTCCCGGCGCTACTGTTAGGACAAATTCGAGGCTGCTGTTCAGTTCTTCTGGATCAGAAAAACCCTGAAACGCCGTATTGGTGCGGAGAAATTCAATGGCCTCCTGATCACGCTCAGCCACAATCAGCGCAAGAAGATGTCTCTGGTGTATCGGTGTGTTGACCTGCCAGGGTATTCTGACTACTGCAGTTGTGCGTCTGAATTCCGAGAATACGGCAGTGCACTCGTCAGCGGTCAAGCTGTCAGGCATACGGCGCCAGTATTCCTTAATATGGTAGCCCCACCGTTGCAATCGTGTATCTGCGGCGCCATTAAATCCTGCTTCCCGCAGAAGTTCACAAACTGACGCCTGTGCTTTGATGGAGTCCAGCGGAACCCTGATCGATAATTTACCCCGGATCGCTGACTCTGCAGACTGATGGTAAAAGTAAACCATCTTTGGCAGTAAAGTGACCGATGTCGCAAGAAGTAGAGTGCGCGTAAGCGCTACCAGGTCGAGGCCGACTGCCAGGTCGGATCTGTATCGAAGACCATGTGCATTCAGGAAATCCCGTCGATACAGATACGAGCAGTGGCTGGTGGGAATCCTCTGCAGGAAGTCAGATTCATAAATATTGGTATTTACAACACGCTCACCTGGAAATGACCATTCAACAGGTCGCACGCTACCGTCCGGGTCGACAAAGGCAAATCCGCCTTTGACCATGTCACTTTGATTTGAAACCGCAGCTTCATAAAGCGTTTCTATCGCATCTTCCGGCAGTGTGTCGTCCGCATCCAGATGGAAAACAAACTTACCACGCGCGGATTCGATACCTGAATTACGTGCTGGACCCTCCCCTCGATTCTCAGAATGCTGTACCACGGTCAGCCTCTCATCCTGGTAAGCACGATGCTTCAATATACTGAACGAGGCGTCATTTGAGCAATCATCTACACAGATGACCTCAATATCATTCAGGGTCTGCTGCAAGGCAGAATCAAGGCACCTGTCCAGATACTGGCCAGCGTTATACACCGGAATCACAATGCTGACCTTGGGGATATCTGGTCCAACTCTGAGCAAATCAATGTTCCCGACTAATTTTCAAATCGACCATCCGTAACCAAAATGCACGAAATCATCATGATAGATCTCATGAACTTTACGCAGAATCGCTGGAGAGTAGTACTCTGCCACAGAATCATCAGCATTTGTCGCGTGCGCCCTTCCAGACACAAAGGTCCCTTCAGGGATCTTGAGCTCGCGCTTAAGAACCAGACTGTCTATCGCAGAGTCAAAATATTCGAATCGTCCCAGATAGTCGTATCGAATGTTCTCTATACCCAATAGAAACGATTGAGGAGCCCAATGAGGGTTCATCTCACCCAAACTCTGCCTATAAACGATATCGATAAACTCACCAAAACTGGGAATGTGTTCAAACGGATTGATCCCCATCTTCTTCTGGATGGGTGTAACAATTCCAGGTCGGCCCAGGATCTTGTCCAGGTATGCGGACAGCACTCTGGTTATTGGATTCCGGACAAACGAAAATACAAAATAATCAGGCGATTGAAGGCACCTTAGAAAATCAGTTTCACTGAAGAGCGGGGATCTCAGCGGGGAATGATCTTTTTCATGGACATCCTCCGGCATTCTGGAGATATCAAAGTCCAGCTCCGAAAACTGAAGAATCTTCTTAATCGCAGTGCACCCTACTTTCGGGGTTTCCACATAGATCGTTCTGTGCTTTACAGACCAGTTAACAAGGTAGTTAACATGACGGAGTTCGGCAGGAAAGCAGTCTGATAGTGCCGTCGCATCAACAGCTTTACCAGTTAGACGCTCTCCGATCATTCGACACCGCGCCACAAGCCACCCAACCAGCCGTCAGCCCATGTCGTGTAGCCGCTACCACCATGGGGTTGGCGGGTAAACTCACCAAAAACAGGCCCATAAGTTGTCGCATACATATCAATCCGCATGAACATACCTAACTTCTTCCCCGTTGGCTTAACGATATCAAGAAGTTCATCGTACCTGTCCGGTTGCGCTCCTTGATAGGCTGACTGAACGGGACGACTACGATATCAGACATTTCCGTAACTACTTGGGCATTCCAAATCAGTATAGATCATGGGTTTCAATGGTCCAAAGTTCTGAAGTAGTTCAACAAGGAGGTCGGACACATCAAGGATGAACGCGAAATGCAATCTACAACGACACAGGGGAAAACTGTAGAAACGTTTAGAAATTGGTGGGCCCACCAGGACTCGAACCTGGGACCGATGGATTATGAGTCCAGCGCTCTAACCAACTGAGCTATAGGCCCTGTATACACACAAATGCAACCGGCAGAATTCTACCACCAACACTGCAAACAAAAACCCCGGGATTAGGTCCCGGGGTTTTATTTCCTGCCTGAAAAATCGGCTAACTGCGACCGAGGCTTTCCATCCACTCATCCAGGAAGCTGCGCAGGTGTTCTGAGCGGCTGGGATGACGAAGCTTACGCAAGGCTTTTGCTTCAATTTGACGAATACGTTCCCGCGTCACATCAAACTGTTTGCCGACTTCTTCCAACGTGTGGTCAGTATTCATATCGATACCAAAACGCATACGCAGAACCTTCGCCTCGCGTGCCGTCAAACCACCCAGCACGTCTTTAGTTGCTTCACGAAGACCTTCACCTGTTGCAAGCTCCACGGGTGATCCAATGGTGGTGTCTTCAATAAAGTCGCCCAGATGGGAGTCTTCATCATCACCAATGGGCGTCTCCATAGAGATCGGCTCTTTGGCAATTTTCAGTACCCGCCGTACTTTGTCCTCGGGCATTTCCATGCGCTCACCGAGCTCTTCCGGCGTTGGTTCGCGGCCCATCTCCTGCAGCATCTGCCGCGAGATGCGGTTCAGCTTGTTGATGGTCTCGATCATGTGCACCGGGATACGGATGGTCCGGGCCTGGTCCGCGATGGAGCGGGTGATGGCCTGGCGGATCCACCAGGTGGCGTAAGTTGAAAACTTATATCCGCGTCGATACTCAAACTTGTCGACCGCTTTCATCAAACCAATATTGCCTTCCTGAATCAGATCCAGGAACTGCAAACCTCGGTTGGTGTACTTCTTCGCTATAGAAATAACCAGACGCAGGTTCGCTTCAACCATATCTTTCTTGGCGCGACGCGCTTTAGCTTCACCCAGAGACATACGTCGATTGATGTCTTTAATCTCTACCACGCTCAGATCGGTGAATTTGGTCAACACCTTAAGCTTCTTCTGCGCCCGCACGATGTCATCGCGCTGATTTTCCAGAGATTGCGAATATTCTTTGTCAGCTTTTACCAACTTGTTTATCCAAGTCACGCTGATTTCATTACCCACATACTCTTTGCGGAAAACATCACGCGGCACTTTACCGTGGCGAACTGCAAGGGTCAGGATCGTGCGCTCATGTCGTCGCACAATATCCAGGCCGCCGCGCGCCATGCTGACAATTTCGTCAAAATGTTTTGGCACCAGCTTGAAGCAACAGAAAGCCTCACCCAGCTTAACCTGCTGAGCGCGCGCTTCGTCGCTGTCACGGCCCTTTTCAGAGATAACCTTAAGGGTTTTGTTGTATTGGCGTTTCAGAGTGCCAAAGCGTTTTTTAGCCTCTTCAGGATCCGGTCCGGTAGGCCCTTCTTCGTCGTCATCGTCGTTGGTGGTTTTCTTCACACCATCGGCGCCGACTTGTGTTGCCGCCGGAACATGGTCTGTTGGATCAAGATAGCCCACCAGCAGATCAGACAGTTTGTCTTCTTTGGTGACTTCAGCATAAGTCTCAAGAATGTAATCCACCGGTCCCGGGTAGTAAGACAGAGCGGTTAAGACGTCGCGAATACCTTCCTCAATGCGCTTGGCGATGGCAATTTCACCTTCGCGAGTCAATAGCTCAACGGTACCCATTTCGCGCATGTACATACGAACAGGGTCTGTTGTGCGTCCCGCTTCAGTTTCGACTGCTGCGAGCGCGGCAGCGGCTTCTTCCGCAGCCAACTCATCGGCGGTGTTCTCTTCGCTCGACAGCAATTCATCAGCATCCGGTGCGTTTTCATACACCGTTATGCCCATGTCATTGATCATGCGGATGATGTCTTCAATCTGCTCCGGATCAGAAATATCGTCCGGCAGGTGATCGTTCACCTCACCATAGGTAAGGAAACCCTGCTCTTTGCCTTTGGCGATTAGCTCTTTCAGGCGAGACTGTTGCTGTGCGGTCGAGATTTGATTGCTCATATGACCTCAAAATTCAAATGTTAATAGTTATATGAACGCAGCCGGAAGGCTTTAGTTCATTGGCTTCGAAGTTCCGAAAAACTTCCGTGGAATTCCAGGACGCTTCCAAGGTATTCCGAGGAGCTTCCGGGCTGTTCCTGCCATATTTTTTGACGCACCGTTGTTATTTGTGGTGCTGGGGTATGCCTCTTCATTTATTGCTCGTTGCGAACCTGCAGTTCACTTTCCAGAGCACCCCCGAGAGGCTAACGGATAATTATAAACCCCTAGATGGGGTTGAGCGACTTTTTTTCAATGTTTTCACTGAAAATCTTGTCAGGCAAGCGCTGATCAAGGTGCTTGAAGATCACTTTTCTCCCTTGCTGCGATGCTGCCAGTACTGCTGCAGACGAGCTGCGTCAGGTGTTTTCTGCAACTCATCAATTGCATTTTTGCGTTGGGCCAGCTCCAACTTACTGCAAAGGTGCAGCATCCCGTCGACAAATTCTGCTTTGATGGCATCCGGCGGTAGTTCGAGTTTTGTCTGCGCCAAGGTCAGCAGCCGTTCACCTCGTTCGTCGTCCGACCAGCGAATCAGGAGCTCTTCTGTATCTGCATCGGCACGCCTGTTCACGTAAGTCACAATCTCCCCAAGCAAGCCCAGGTCGTCTGCAGCGTCAACCAGCATGTTGCGATTCTCGACAGGCACATCAGACCAATATCCAGGGTGCTTGATGAGGAGTGTAAGTAAGCGCTCACTTAGTCTAACCAGCCCTTTTGGCTTGTTGCGCGCTGGCTGTCGAGATAATGGGCGCGATGTTGTGCTCGCTCCGAATCCAGTCTGCGCTTCAACTTTCTGCTGCAACAGCGCTTTTAATTCCGTACTCACAACTTTATCGATATACGGACGGATGAGACCACCAAACTTCGCTTTGCCGTCTACCGTTTCTAGATCAAGGCCTTGCGCCAGACGGGAAAAAAGGTACTCCAGACCCGGCACGGCGTTATTCACAAACTTATCAAAGCCTGCTTTGCCCTGGGCGCGGATCAGACTGTCAGGGTCTTCCCCATCGGGCAGAAATACCAGTTTCACCTGGCGCATCTCTGTCAGGGTCGGCAGTGCATTTTCCAGCGCCTTCCAGGCAGCCTGGCGTCCGGCATTGTCGCCGTCAAAACAACACACTACTTCATCCGTATACCTATAAAGTTTGTGGAAATGAGCCTCACCGGAGGCTGTACCAAGGGTGGCGACGGCATTGGCCACACCATGCTGAGCCAGCGCCACAACATCCATATACCCTTCAACCACAATCAGTTTGTCAATTCGCCGCAATGCGCGCCGCGCTTCATACAAGCCATACAGTTCCTGACCTTTCTGAAAAAGAGCGGTTTCCGGTGAATTCAGATATTTGGGACCGTCATCGGCTGACAGGGTGCGGCCGCCAAAACCAATAACTCTACCGCGGGTGTCCCGAATGGGAAAAACAATGCGGTCACGAAAACGATCGTAGACACGCCCTTTATCGCTTTTGGTAGCCAGGCCAGCTGCCAGCAGGCTTTTTTCGCTGACATCTTCAAGGTTATCCATGAGATTTTGCCAGCCGGGTGGCGCATACCCCATGCCAAAATCCCGCGCCACTTCCCCGGTCAGACCACGCTTCTTCAGGTAGGCGATGGCCTCCGGCGCATGCCTCAACGACTGGCGATAAAAGCGTTCGGCTTTGAGCATGACATCAAAAAGATCCGGATCGACCGGCGCTTTTACAACACCAGATTGCTCTCGAGGGACTTCCAGGCCGAGCTGTTGCGCGAGGTTCTCCACCGCTTCAACAAATTCCAGCCGATCAAAGTTCATGATAAACGTCAGTGCTGTGCCGCTCTCCTGACAGCCAAAACAATGGAAAAATTGTTTGTCCGGACTGACGGAAAATGAGGGGGTTTTTTCATCATGGAAGGGACACAGGCCGGAATAGTTTTTGCCGGTCTTTTTCAACGTCATACGTGACTCTATGACATCGACAATATCGACACGTGTCAGTAGGTCATTGATAAAAGACTGTGGGATTCGACCGGCCAAAGTGACTGTGCCTGTAGTGACAAACGAAAACGGTCACACCAGACTACCATAAGCCGAGACTAGCGCACCGTGGTGAAAGGTCAGATTATCGCTGCCTGGATTCAACGCCCATAAACATCTTCAAAACGCTCAATGTCATCTTCACCGAGGTAGGGACCTACCTGAACTTCGATTAATTCAAGTGGTAGCCGCCCTGGATTTTCCAGGCGATGCTTTGCTCCGCGAGGAATATAGGTGCTCTCGTTTTCGCCCAGCGTAAATACTTCATCTTCTCGCGTGACGCGCGCGGTGCCCTGCACCACAATCCAATGCTCTGAACGATGGTGGTGCATCTGCAGGCTCAATGTTGCACCTGGCTCGACCTTGATACATTTAACCTGGTAACGATCACCTTCAGCGATACCTTCGTAGCTTCCCCAGGGCCGGAACACTTCGCGATGGTAAAGGTGCTCACTGCGCTGGGTTTCAGAAAGACGCTGTACAATCTGCTTTACGTCCTGCACTTGATCCCGATCGGCGACCAGCACCGCATCAGTGGTTTCCACCACAACCAGGTTATCCACACCAATGATGCCCACCAGACGCTCGCCGGCACGAACATAGGAGTTGTGCGTGTTCACGGCCACCACATCACCTTCCAGGTGATTGCCGTCTGCATCTCGATCAGACTCATCCCATATTGCTGACCACGAGCCGATGTCATTCCAGGTGAACTGCACCGGCAAAACCTGCGCGCGGCTGGTTTTTTCCATAACTGCATAGTCGATGGAATCTGCCGGTGCATTCAGGAAACTGGGTCCAGGGCGAAGAAAGTCCATATCAGACTGCGCATCCGCCATAGCTGTTTGCGTGCAGCTGGCCATCTCGGGTTGAAATTCTGCCAGCTCATTCAGATAGGTCTGAGCACCCAATACAAACATGCCGCTGTTCCAGAGGAAATTGCCCGCATCTACATACTCCTGGGCTAATTCTGCAGTCGGTTTTTCTACAAACGACCTGACTGCCTGTAAGCCAGCTTCAGGATCCGCAATCTGGATATAACCGTAACCGGTTTCCGCCCGCTCAGGTGTAACCCCGAATGTCACCAGACCACCATCCCGAGCACCAGCGGCCGCTTGCTGTACCGCCTGTGCAAACAGCTCAAGGTTGCCGACCAGGTGATCCGACGGCAGTACCAGCAGAACCGCATCCGGATCTTGTGCCACCGCAGCCCAGGCTGCTAGCGCAATCGCTGGTGCGCTACTGCGACCTTCGGGTTCAAGAATAAGCTGGCCCCATTGCTGGTCGACTTCTCGACACTGCTGGGCGATCAGAAAGCGGTGCTCTTCATTACACACCAATATAGGCGCACTCGAAGTAATGGCGGCAGCACGCAGAAGTGTGGCCTGCAGAAATGAATGTTCACCAAGCAGTTTCTGGAACTGCTTGGGAAAGAAAGAGCGAGATACTGGCCAGAGCCGGCTGCCAACGCCACCAGCCAGAACCACGGGGATAATGTTAGGCACCGA
This sequence comes from Gammaproteobacteria bacterium, assembly GCA_048571035.1. Classification (GTDB taxonomy): domain Bacteria; phylum Pseudomonadota; class Gammaproteobacteria; order Pseudomonadales; family Azotimanducaceae; genus UBA4421. The sequence goes on along the minus strand of CP121329.1, from coordinate 3,223,417 downwards.
GTCCTGAGCCATGCGGATTCCTTAAACTATTGGTTGAGCCGTGCCTTAACCAGACCGCTGGCGCGCCCCATATCCGCCTGGCCTTCAGCGGCAGCTTTAACCGCTGCCATCACCTTGCCCATATCCTGCATGCCGCTGGCGCCGGATTCTGTAACAACTTTGTCAACCAGAGTTGCCAGTTCCGCATCTGACAACTGGGCCGGTAAAAAAGCCTGTACAACACCAATTTCAAACGCTTCCTGCTCAGCCAGATCATCGCGACCGGCATCGGTAAACTGTTTGAGGGAATCCTGCCGCTGCTTCAACATCTTATTCAGAATGTTGAGCACATCAGCGTCTGTAAGCTCGCGCCGCTCATCAACTTCTATGCGTTTGAGTTCCGAGTTCACCATCCGCAGCACCGCCAGGCGCTCTTTGTCCCGGGCTTTCATAGCGTCTTTGGTGGCGTCACCGATGACACCTTTGAGTTCACTCATAACAGCGTCTCACAAGGGCAGTAGGGGAAAGAAATCAGTTTTGGGGCGGCAGGAACACTCCCACATTGGAAGGGTACCGCAGGGAGGCGGTGGGCCTTTCGCCTAAAACGCGCGTTCGTACTTACGCGCCTCGCGCTGCAACTTCTTAGCGTGCCTTTTCACTGCGGCAGCGGCTTTGCGCTTGCGCACAGCAGTAGGCTTTTCGTAGAACTCACGACGGCGAACTTCCGATAAGACACCGGCTTTTTCACAAGAGCGTTTAAAACGACGCAGCGCGACGTCAAAGGGTTCGTTTTCGCGGACTTTTACGTGAGGCATTTTGGCCCTGAGTTCTGTAAGGGGCGCGAATTCTACACGCTGGATTATTATCCGTCCAGAGTCTGAATTCTGCTTTATTTGCGCCGCAACCCGCTTTTGGGGCATTCTCAAAGGCGAGGGAGCGATGCTAAATTTAGGGGGATTAATGAACGTCACTATACCTGCAGGAATTATTCTACTTTCCATCCTTTCCTTACCGGCGAGTGCCGGCATGCTCACCGGCAAAGTGGTGAATCATGAAGGCAAGTCCCTTGAAGGGGTGCTCATCAGAGTGACAGACGATGCCCGCGGAGTGTCTGAATCGGTTTACACAAACCCGGCAGGACAATTCACGCTGGCAACCCAGCTGCACGGCACTCTCAAGCTGCGCGCCCGCACGCCCTATTTCAAAGACACAAAAACCACATTGGAACTGGCGCCAAACGGCAGCAGCCAGGAAAATCTGGTGATGACACCCATGACCGACCCGGCTGAAATCTCGGACAGTCTGCCCGCCGCTTACCACTTCGGCAGCCTTCCCTTCGAATCTGGCGACGACAAAGATTTTAACCGCTATCAGTTTCAACGCGATTGTCTGTCCTGTCATCAAATGGGTAATCCTTTCACACGACAGGTGCGCACCGCTGAGTCCTGGTCAGGCACCATTGAGCGTATGCATCAGATGGTCGGTAATTTTGACGCCGTTCTGCGCGATCGCCGCTCGGTAATCCTGGCCAAAGGCTTCGATGGCAAACCCATTTCCGTACGACCGGAGTTTCCTCTCGACGAGGCCCTGGCCGAGACCAAAATTTATGAATACATGCTGGATCGCGCATTTGTACCTCACGACGCGATCATTCATCCCAACGGATTGATCTATACCGTCGATCAGGGGCTTGATCATATTGTTGTCACCGATCCTGCAACCGGCCAGTCAGAATATTTCCCTCAGGCGGACGGTCGAGCGATGGAATATCGAGAAGGTTATACGTCAGCTGATCAGGAAGTGATCGGCGAGTTCAACCCCGGCTCCCGCCATGGTCCACATTCTCTGGATCTCGCCATCGATGGTAAGTACTACGTCACTAACGCCGGCAGCCGCAGCATAGGTGTCTTCGATCCAGAAAAAAATGCCTGGGAACCTTCCCACGCCATCGCAGCCGAAACCGGCGCGGTGTATCCGCACACTATCCGGGCAGATAAGAAAGGCTACGTCTGGTTCACCCTGGCCGGCTCCGAACACGTTGCTCGTCTGGACATCAAATCCGGCCTGTTTGATGTGATTGCGCTACCTCATGCCGTATCTGGTGGTATATCCGGAGGCACCCAGCCCTATGGTATCGATATTAATCCGGTTGACGACACCATGTGGTACAGCCGTCTGTTCGGTGACAAGATTGGTCACGTAAATCCCAAGACGCTGGAAATCACAGAATACGATTCGCCCGTTCGCGGTCCTCGGCGCATGCGTTTTGATGACAACGGCATTCTCTGGGTGACAGGCTATTCGGAAGGTGAACTGGCCCGGGTGGATGTGAGCCGCGGCTTCGAAAGCACTGTTTATGAGATGCCCGAGTTTGCAGAAGGTTTCCGCCCCGCGCCTTATGCCCTGGGTGTGCATCCGGATACACAGGACATCTGGATCAACGAAAACATGACAGACCGGATATTCCGTTTTATTCCCGCCGAGGAGCGTTTTGTCGTTTATCCGCTACCGCTGTCAGGGTCCTATTCGCGCGATATGACGTTCAGCGCGGAAGGTCGGGTGTGTCTGTCGAACAACCCGATTCCACCACCCGCACTGGAAGGTGCCATGCTGGAAATACTCTGCATCGATCCAACATACAATCCAGCGAACCCGTCGATGATCAGCTCAACACAGAACTGATTTACTAAAGGCGCTCTTTTGCACTAGAGTCCGGGCCACTATGTTGATCCTCGGAATAGAAACCTCGTGCGACGAAACGGGCCTTGCTGTTTATGACACAGAACAGGGCCTGCTCAGCGAAGCTTTGTACAGCCAGGTAGACCTGCACGCTGACTACGGCGGTGTTGTGCCCGAGCTCGCGTCGCGGGATCACATCCGCAAAATAACCCCAATGACACACAAGGTATTAGACGCAGCGGGTAAAAAGCTCTCTGACCTGGAGGGTGTTGCCTACACTGCCGGGCCTGGTTTGATGGGCGCACTGCTGGTTGGCGCCACATTTGGACGCAGCCTCGCCTGGGCTCTGGGCATCAAAGCGATTGGTGTACACCACATGGAGGCACATCTGCTGGCGCCACTGCTTGCGCCTTCGCAAGGGCAGGACACCGCACCGGAGCTGCCTTTTATTGCGCTGCTCGTCTCTGGCGGACATACACAACTGGTGAAAGTGACCGGCCTTGGCAACTACACCATCCTCGGCGAGTCCGTTGATGATGCTGCCGGTGAGGCCTTTGATAAAGCCGCAAAAATGATGAACCTCGGCTATCCAGGCGGTCCTGCAATAGCCGCAGCGGCTACCAGTGGGGATACCAGCCGTTTCACCTTTCCACGCCCGATGACCGACCGCCCCGGTCTTGATTTCAGCTTCAGCGGCCTGAAAACATTCACTTTAAACACCGTTGCCGCCAGCCAACCCCTGTCCGACCAGGACATTGCGGATATCGCTGCCGCGTTCGAGGAAGCAGTGGTGGATACGTTGTTTATCAAGTGCAAACGTGCAATTAAACAGACCGGGATTAAAGATCTGGTTATGGCTGGCGGCGTCAGTGCTAACAAAGCCCTGCGCCACAAACTGGCCAACGACCTGGATGCCAATGTGCATTACGCACCCAACGCCCTGTGTACCGACAATGGCGCGATGATCGCATTTGCTGGCGCGTTACGACTGCTGGCCGAACAGAATAACGACCTTGCCATCAACACAAAACCGCGCTGGCCAATGGTTGAACTCGCCTCAATCGAAAACGGTGTTGAGCTGCTCGCTCGAACCGCACGCTCCGTTTAAACAAGCCGATACATGCTGAACTGATGGATCGACCAGACACAGACATCGTTTATGTTCGTAACCTTGTTTTTGATGCGATTATCGGGGTGCTCCCACAGGAGCGAGTGACGCCTCAGCCGATTTGCGTTTCTCTTGAGCTGTCTGTCGATACACAAACCGCAGCTGAATCAGAAAACTTGAACGACACCCTCGACTACGCCTTTCTGGCAGAAGCGGTTGAAGCATTAGCCATTGAACAGCAGTGTTTACTGGTAGAAACGCTGGCACAGCAGATTGCAGGCCTGGCCCTCGCCCAACCCCGGGTAGAGGCTGTGCGGGTAAGTGTCGGCAAGCCCAACGCTCTGCAAAAGGCTGAACTGGTCGGTGTTGAGATCTATCGACGCACCTGATCCAGCCATTCGCAACGCGCTTTATAAAGCGCATTGCCGTAAGCCTTACCGCTGAGTGTCGCATCCGAAATCTGCACAGAACGCCAGCCTTCGCCCAACTGCAGCACGCTGTCTTTCTGCTCCTGGTCCAGCTGCAACCATTCCAGCAGTCTGAGCAGACGCGTATTGTCATGATTAACCTGCAGGGCCTGCAAAGCGCTTGCAAGTGAAGCCACATCGGTAGACTGCCATTGCGCGACGATGTCAGCCCACTGCAGGCAATCTGCGGCCATCTGCTGATAACGTCCAGGCACTTTCAGACGGCTTGCCAGTGAGTCAAAGTCAGCCTCATCAAGCGGAAGCTCAGCGTAGCGGTACACAGCGTTTGCACGTTTAAACTGAAGCGACTGGCCGCGCAACTCCGGCATCCAGAAATCCAGACCGCCGACCTGCTCAAGTACCTTAAAGAAACGGTGCGGAGCCGCTGAGCTCAGGGCTTTTTCTGTTTCCTGCCAGACTCTTTCTGCCGAGAGCGAGGACAGCTCGCCCGCCTCACACATCTGCTGCATCAGGCGCAGAGTCTCTGGCGCTACCGAGAATTCCGGCAGTTGAGTTGCAAACCGAGCAACACGAAAGACTCGCAGTGGGTCTTCTGCAAAGGCGGACGACACGTGTCGAAACAGACGAGCTTCAATATCTGCGGCACCACCATAAGGATCAATCAAGTCACCCTGCGGATCTCTGGCAATGGCATTGATGGTGAGGTCTCGCCGTTGCAGATCTTCTTCGAGGGTGACGTCAGGACTGGCATCAACGACAAAGCCGCGATGACCCTGCCCCTGTTTCCGCTCGGTGCGCGCCAGCGCGTATTCTTCATGGGTATCCGGGTGAAGGAACACCGGAAAGTCTCGCCCCACCTGGGTGAAACCCAGTGCCAGCATCTGAGCGACTGAACTATTTATCACCACCCAGTCGTTATCGCCGACGGTGCGTCCCAGCAATCCGTCACGTACCGCACCGCCTACAAGATAAACTTCCAGCTCGTCTGTAAGGTTTGGTGTCTGCGCCACGTCAGCTGACCGACTGCACCGTTGTCAGCTCAGCGGTTTCCAGACAATAAGCTGTTAAGTGGCGTCCCCAGACGCATCCGGTATCCAGAGCAATAATGTCATCTCGATGGGTTACCCCTTCCAGAGCCGCCCAGTGCCCAAACAATAGCCTCATGGCGCTTTTTTTACCCACTGAGCGAGGGAACAGGTTGAACCAGGGCAACCAGCCCGCTGGCGCGTCGGCAATTGCACCTTTATGGCTGAAATCCAGGCAGCCTGCTGAGTTAACCAGTCGCATGCGCGTGAAATAATTAGCCAGCAATCGATAACGCGGCAAACCGCTTAATCCGGATTCCCAACAGTTGGGTTCGTTGCCGTAGAGACCCGCAAAGAATTTTTTCGCACTTATCTGCGTATTGTCACCAGCAATGACGGCCTCAACTTCAGCGGCAAAAGCCCGCGCCTGTTTCAAACTCCATATGTGCGGAATACCGGCATGGGTCATGGTGCAGTTCAGCGATGAATCATGATGCAGCATCTTCTGCTGACATAACCAGTTTGCCAGCTGCTCTACATCAGGCGCTGCAAGCAGACTGCCAAAGGTGTCAGAACGGCTGCTTCTGTGCCCACCGAAATAGATAGCAAGAAAATGTAATTCATGATTACCGAGCACGACCTCAACCTGGACATCCATTGACTGCACCAGGCGCAGCACTTCCAGCGAATGGGGACCTCTGTTGATCAGATCTCCTGCCAGCCAGAGTTTGTCTTTGGACCCGAAATTCACCCGCCCTAACAGAAGTTCAAACTCGCGCAGACACCCCTGCACATCACCCACCGCATAAGTGGCCAAGAGTCAGTGCACCAGGTTAGGCATGGACAGGGAGAAAGCCGCAATCGGTACACTGAACGGTGCCTTGTCCGCACCAATAAAAGTGTATTCACCCTGCATGGCCCCTACTGGCGTCTTCAGAATCGCACCGCTGGTATATTCAAAGGACTCACCAGCTGCCAGCACCGGTTGTTTGCCAACCACCCCTTCACCGCGCACTTCTTCTACTTCACCACTGGCATCTGTAATGATCCAGTGCCTGCTCATGAGTTGCGCCGACTGTGAGCCATTGTTCGTAATGGTAATTGTATAAGCAAAAACAAATCGATCATCCGCTGGCTCGGACTGGGCTTCGACATAATGGGTGACGACGGACACTTCGACCTGATTCATAGCGGTTTACTACTCGTTTAGTTCTTATTCGGATGCCAGTTTGTTTTCATCTGCCTGGGTTGCAACCTGCCTCGCCAGCATGACGTACTGATCGCGCGCCACGTTATCAGCCCGCAGACCGGGATCCAAGTCGATGCTCGACCAATCCAGCTCCAGAACTTTCAACGAATTAGACAGCCGCTTACGCCGCCCGGAAAACGCCAGCCTTAACACCCGGTCCAGAATATCCAGGTCGACGCCTGAATCGGTAAGCTTTCTCGGAATCAGACGAATAATGCTGGACCAGACCTTAGGCGGCGGGCTGAATGCCTCCGGCCCCACATCAAACACATGCTCCACGTCAAACCGCAGCTGTACCATCACACTGAGCCGGCCCCAGGCTTTGGTGCCAGGCACGGCACTCAAGCGTTCGGCCATTTCCCGCTGCAACATGAAATGCATATCGGCAACCTGGCCTGGATGGGCTTCAACAAACTGAGTCAGGCTGGCAAGCAGCGGAGAAGAAATGTTATATGGCAGGTTACCCAGTAATCGCCAGGGCACATCGCCGTCCAGAACTTCCTTGAGGTCCACGCGCAGAATGTCATCAACAATCACTTCCAGATTCGGGTGCCTTGCGCGCAGCAATGGCGCCAGATCCCGATCGATCTCGACAGCACGATAAAGCGCCGGCGTGTCAGCTAACAGATCCGTCAACGCCCCATGGCCCGGGCCAATCTCAAACAGATGATCATTCGGCGTCACACCTGCAGCGCGAACAATGTTCTGCAGTACACCCTGGTCCGTTAAAAAGTGCTGACCGAATCTTTTACGTGCGCGCATTGGGCCTTCCTGGCGCTGCCATCAGGCAGCGGCTGCTGCAGAAAGAGTAACGGCTAACTGCAGAGCGGTTGCCATACTGCCTGTATCAACAGCTTCAGTACCCGCCAGATCCAGAGCAGTGCCGTGATCTACCGAGGTACGCACAAAGGGCAAACCCAGAGTGACGTTCACCGCTTCACCGAAACCAGCATATTTGAGCACCGGCAGACCCTGGTCATGAAACATGGCCATAACCGCATCAGCATTTTCAAGATGTCGAGGTGTAAACAAGGTGTCGGCAGGCAGGGGGCCACTCAACCTGAGCCCCTTTGCTCGGAGACGCTCCAGCACAGGCGCTATTGTATCTATTTCTTCGCGACCCAGATGTCCACTTTCTCCCGCATGCGGATTCAGACCGGCGACCAGAATGTGCGGATCCCTCAAACCAAAGAAATTCTTCAAACCAGCATGCAGAATGCTTAAGCGTCGCTCAAGCAGCCCCTGGGTAAGCGATGCTGACACCTGACTGAGAGGGATATGCGTAGTCGCCAGTGCAACTCGCAGGTCACCAGCCACCAGCAGCATAACAACTTCATCAACACCAGCGGCATCAGCCAGGTATTCCGTATGCCCGCTGAAGGCGATGCCTGCATCGTTGACTATAGACTTCTGCATGGGACCGGTGACCAGACCCGTATAGGTGCCTTCCAGGCACCCTTGAATAGCGGCATCCAGAGCAGCCAGTACACCCGGCACATTGCCACAATCCAGCTGACCTGGAATGACGGGATTCGCAAGGGGTATATCGCGCACCGTGAGATGAGCACGGGCACAACTGGGTTGGGCATGATTGTTATCAATTGTCAGGGGTATATCCAGCAAACGGGCTCTGTCCGTCAGCATCTGTGCATCAGCGAGCACTACCCAACCCTGCCGCCGTTCATGCTGAGCCAGCCGGATAACCAGGTCCGGGCCAATGCCCGCTGGCTCTCCCGGTGTTATCGCTAACATATCCTCACACGCACGACCCTAGAGCCGAACTTCGACAAAGGCTTCATCACGAATTTCTTTTAGCCATTCCTGCTGCTCTTCCTCAAAGCGGCGTTTGTGCAGAATTTCTACAGCCATATTTTCCCGTGCTTCGTCGCTCATATCTTCTTCACGGCGATCAAGCACCTGTAAAACATGCCAGCCGAACTGGGTCAGAAACGGTTCGCTGACGCCACCTTTTGCGGTGCGGTCCATGATTTCACCAAACTGGCCGACAAACTGATCAGGTGTTGCCCAGCCGAGATCGCCACCATTCAGCGCACTGGCCGGATCTTGAGAATTTTCTTTTGCAAGCTCAGCAAAATCGGCGCCTTCATCCAACTGGCGCTTGATGTCCTGAATCAACGCCGCCGTTTCTTCAGGGGAACGAATCTCTGAAGGCTGCACCAGGATATGACGCACGTTGGTTTCAACAACTTTCTGCACACCTGCACCGCGCCGTTCCAGCAGCTTGATAATATGGATCGCACCCGAGGTCTTAATTGGCTCTGCAATGCCATTCACGTCCAGCTCAAGCACCTGCTCGGCAAACAGGCTGGGCAGCTCACCCGCTTTTCGCCAACCCAGATCCCCGCCTTCCAGGGCACGACTGCTGGATGACTTTGCAATCGCCATCTGCGCAAAATCAGCACCTTCGCGAAGCTGCTGCACGATATCGTTAGCTTCAGTCAAAGCGGCCTCTACCACCTCGTCCGACGCGCGCTCTTCCAACGACAGTAAAATATGGCCGACGCGATATTCATCTGAGAACATCTCTTTATAAAACGGCGAGTTAAGCAGACCCTCAACTTCCTGATCGGTAATCGAAATTCGACGATTGATCAGATTCCTCTGCAGTCGGGTGATGGCCATCTCCGTGCGGATCTCTTCCCTGAACTCGCGATAACTGACGCCATCAGCGGCAAGCGCCTGCTGAAACTGTTCGAGGGACATGTTGTTACCTTGCGCAAATGACATGACGGCTCTGGTTAATGTTTCATCATCTATGCGGATACCGCGTCGCTCGGCTTCCTGTTTCTGGATGCTTTCCAGAATCAGTCGCTCCATAATCTGGCTGATAAGGATCTCATTCGGGGGCAACGACACGTTCTGTGTCTGCATCTGGCGGATAACCTGATCGTATCGATTTTTCAGCTCAGAGGCGAGCACCACATCGTCGTCGACTACCGCCACGATGCCTTCAATTTCTCTATATACCGCATGGCTGCTTACCGGCACGTAGAGCAGGCTAATGCCAACCACGCAAACCAGTAATGTTGTCAGGACTTTATGCATTTTTGCAGATACCTCCAAGGGCAAATTCATCATGGTCAGTTGGTAAAATAGTCGCGTGCTTCGGGGGTGCGATACCCGCGTATACCCTGCTCAAGCACCGATTCTACCTGAGTACCGAAGCCAGCAAGGCCTTTAAATACAATTTGTAGAAACACGCCATTATCCGCTTCTACGTTCTCAAAATCAGTTGCGGTCGGGCTGTCGAGAAAACGTCGCGCCATGAGGCGAACCTTCAGGCAGCAATCGGCATATTCAACGCCGCCAAACGCTTCTATGGTACGACCACTTTCCAGATCATAGTTCCATCGTGCCAGAACAGAAAAATGCTGCGAAACTGGCCAGTAAAAAGAAAGATCGGTTTGCTCTATGTCCTGATCAAAGCGGTTGCGATAACCCAGGTTGAAAATATGTCGGGGATCACGCTGATAGGAAAGCCCGGCGCCGCCTTCTTCCACTTTATTTTCATGTGGATCCCAGACCATGTTACCCGTGATTTTCCAGTTGCCATAAACCGACGCTGCCATTTCCGCGGCAATAGCTGAAGAGCTGTCGAGATCAGCTTCCGTTTGCGCTCCAGACAGAGTCACTTCCCGATCATCAAAATAGAAGATCTCACCCACGCTGAAGCGGAAGTACTCACGCCCGGTACTGGCCGCAAGAAAACGCGTCGTAACACCGGCGGAGAGCTGATCGGCATCGCCGATACGATCAAGGCCGGAGAATCGATTATCGCGAAACAGCTGCGAGTAGCCGAACGTCAGCTTTGACGCATCAAAATTTGGCAGCTCAGCCTGCTCATCAAATTCCTGCCACAGATAAAACAGGCGTGGCTCAAGGGTTTGTATCAGATTCTGGCCGAACCAGTTCAGCGGCCGCTCAAAAAACAGTCCGCCGTCTACTGACGCAACCCCAATATTACGATCAGGGCTGTCATCCAGGAGGACACCACCAACAAGCAGATCAGACTGTTCAAGATCATAACGTGTATACCGATAACCGCCCGTCAGATTGAGAAACCCATAGGGCTGCTGCAGTGACATACGCAATCTCGGCTCGACATGTGTGCGCTGTCCGGTAAACGCCTGGATGCCCGCCAAACCGTCGTTGTCACGGTCAAAATCTGACCACTTCGCGCCAAGGCTGAATTCCAGCGGGCCAGCAATGGGCGTCGTGTATACCGCTTCAAGCTCGGGCAGACGCTGGTAATCGTCGATTACCGTCTCATCAAGGCGCTGAAATCGCTGCGCCCATAAGCGCATGAATAAACCGCCCTGATTGAACTGTATTTCGCCTTTACGCTCGAGTTCTCTGCGACTGGAAACGCCAAGGTCAGAGCCGAGGTCGCGAAAATAATCACGGTCGCTGACGCTGGTGTAATCAATGAGGGTGCGGAATGCTCCGATCTGGCCCTGATGATCGATCGCCCCTAACCATCGGTCAGCTGAATCAAAGGGCCCGAGCACTGCAGTGCCGCCAGCCTCGTCAAAATCATCGCGGTTAACTTCTCCATTGTAGAGCTTGTCACTTGGCAGGAAGCCGCCGCTGAGCGTTGTGTACTGCCATGCAGACATCTGACGCAATTCCAGTTCGGCGCCGGCTCCACGTTTACTTATATAGCGCGGAATAAGCGTGGCGTCATAGTCCGGGGCCAGATTGAAATAATAGGGAACTGAAACATCCACGCCGTCTTCATCTGAATAACCTAAATTAGGAAACAGAAACCCGGACAGGCGCTGATCGGAAACCGGAAACTGTAATCGCGGTGTATAGAACACGGGTACTGACTTTAATTTCAACACAGCGTGTTTCGCGGTGCCAAACACAGCATCCTTCTCGATCACCAGCTCTTTCGTTTGCAGTACCCAGCCGTTATTGCCCGGCTCACAGCGAGTGAACTGGTTCCCTTGCAAAGTCAGATCGCCTGCAACGTTTTGCGACAGACTTGACGCCTGCCCCCGCAGACTGGCATCGGTGAGAATGAACTGCGTCCCGCTTAGATCTGCCTGCCTGGTGTCCAGATGCACTATGGCCTGGTCGCCTTGCATGATCACCCCAGGCTGGTCGAGCTTCAGGCCCTGAGGGAATTCCACGATCTGCGACGGATAGTCTAACTCTGCGACTGGTGAACGAAGCAGCCGGTTGCCCTGCTCGATGGTTACGTTCCCAACCATGCTGGCGGTTTCACCAATAACACTGGAGAGCCCATCAGCCAGAATGACGATAGGCTGCGCCTCATCATCCGCGTCCAGCGGCAACGGGAAGGTGCGCTGTTGATAGCCGCCAGGACAGACCCCACCGCTGTCTTTGATCACATACCGTGTTGCTGCAAGGTCATCAGACAGACTATTTTCCGGGTCAGTTGGCCGCGGCGCACTGGGGGTGTACCAGTCTTCGGGACGATTACTCATTCCGGTGACGGGATCCGTGTCCGTGTCCGTGTCCGTGTCCGTGTCCGTGTCCGCATCAAACGGCTCTGCATTGGCTTCCGGTACAACCGGATCTGCAGTAACAGGCTCAACCGCAGGCGCTGGCTTTTCAGGCAGTGGAACCGGGGCAACCTGATTCCAGGTAAAGGGCGGCACTTCATCACTGGAAGGGTCACAATCCCATCCATCTCCGCTGGCATCAGGCACACACAGGTGTTCTGCACCTGATGCGGCCCAGATCTGCGCGGTGCAGCACAGAGCCAACAGCTTGAGCAGATTCGCAGCGTGTTTGCGGTGACGGCTAAATTCCATGCGCGCATCATAATGAATTGCTCGCCGGGTTATAATGCGCAGGTGGAAGAAAACCTGATATCGAAAAGTGCCGAAACCTGGTGCAGAACAGCACTGGATCTGACCCCTGCCCAGACTTTGCAGTTTGACGCCCTGCGTGTGGAAGCCAGTCATCGCAGTTTTTACCGGATCAAGTCACCAAACCAGGCACACACCCTGGTGCTGATGCTCAGCCCGCCCGCGTTGGAGAATAACGATCAGTTTCTTCGTCTGGCGGTTGTCTTCGGCAATCATGGCCTGCCGGTGCCCGAGGTCATCAGCAGCAACCTGAACAGCGGCTTTTTCCTGATGCAGGACCTTGGTTCGCAACACCTGCAGGACGTCTATGGCACTACAGCACAAGACCAGGCGCTGACCGCTGCGATAGAGGCCCTTGTGCAACTGTCAGCCGTGCAGGACCCGGCAATACCAATGTATACCGCAGAGCGCCTGGCTACCGAACTTGAACTGTTTGAAGAATGGTTTGTGCAGAAGTTTTTACAACAGCAGCTCGACAGCACCACCTTCCCCATCGCCTGCGCACAGCTGGTGGAGAGCGCTGAACAACAGCCTAAAAGTTGTGTACATCGCGACTACCACTGTCGCAATCTGCTGTACCAGAACAACCGATTAGGGATCGTCGATTTTCAGGACGCGTTACACGGCCCCGCGCTGTATGACATCGCATCGCTGTTAAGGGACTGTTACCACACCTTCAACGAAGCAGAAATAGACCAATGGCTGCATCTATACGTCCGCTTGACCCCTGCGCTTGAAGCGCTGCCGTATGCACAGGTGAAACAGTGGTTTGATTACCTGGCCATTCAGCGCCAGCTCAAGGCAATAGGTATATTTGCACGCCTGCATCTGCGCGACAGTAAATCGAGCCATCTGCCGGAAATCAGGCCACTGCTTGTACGCCTGCTTGATCTCACTGCACAGTACCGCAACCTTAAAGACCTCAACGTGCAGTTGAAACAGGTACACGCTTGGGCGCAAGCTCACCCGGTATTGATGCACAAACCCGCGCCTGGAACACAGTGACCCAATGAAAGCGATGATTCTCGCCGCGGGTAAAGGTACGCGCCTGGCCCCGCTGACGGATACCACCCCAAAACCCCTGCTGGCACTTGCAGGTAAACCGCTCATTGTCTGGCAGATCGAAGCGCTCGCTGCCGCGGGCGTGCAGCAGATTGTTATCAATCTGCATCACCTGGGTGAACAGATAAGCCACACCCTGGGCGACGGGAGCCAATATGGTGTAGAAATCTGTTACAGCCATGAGTCGGAGCTGCTGGAAACTGGCGGCGGCATTGTCAACGCGTTACCGCTGCTGGGTGGAGCGCCGTTCTGGTTGCTCAATGGCGATATCTGGACGGATTTTAACTTTCGCCAGCTGCCGCTCAATCTGCCCGAAAATCGACCTGCCCACATCGTTCTCACGCGCAAACCCGCCAACCGCGCACAGGGCGATTTCACTTACAAAGACGGCCAGGTGACAGGCCGCGGCGGCGACTATGTTTACTGTGGAATTGCTGTCATCAGTCCACAGCTGTTCGAAGGTCAAGCGACCCGGCATTTCTCTTTTCGCGATACGTTATTCGCTCTGATCGAATCCGGCAGCCTCACTGCCCAGGTGCATCCCGGGCTCTGGCATGACATTGGTACTCTGGACGAATACCACCAACTGCGGGACGAGCTCACACCCCGGTAGAGCACATTTCAAGCAGGTCTTGATGTATGTCCTATGCTTAACAGGATATGCAATCACATCTGTTATTCAATCAGTGGTTTGGCAAAGCCGTGGGCGCCACCTGTGCTGTCATATGGGCACCTGCGGACCCGTTGTGGCTGTCTATTGCGATAATTTGCGGCATCGCCCTGGGGCATCTCTACGACCACTGGGCACACCTGCATCATGACGATGATCAGGCCACACTCACACGTATAGGCCTGCACCACCAGACCAACAGATCACCGCACCTTGAGTATCTCTTTGCCGGCCTTGGCCGCATCGCTAAAGCAGGTGGCCGGGTGCAGCCGGAACATATCGCCTATGCCGAGCAGGTGATGAAACAGATGGGTCTGACAGATCCGGTGAAGCAACAGGCCAAAGCCTGGTTCAGTGATGGCAAAAACTCAAACTTCCCACTCCAGGCGCTTTCCCGCGAGTGCCTTCAGCCCACCGACCAGGGCTCCGCGTCGCGCCAGAGCATGTTGCGCTGCTTCTGCTCCCTGGTAGCCATCGAACCTTCAGATGCGGCTCTGTCTCAATTGAAACTGCTGGGCGGCTATCTCGGCTTTGCACCCAACCGCGTCGCACGCGAGTATGGCGACATCGCAAGCCGCTACCAGAGCCAGACCTCAAAGCAGGATAAGCCATCGACGGATGCAGATAAGAGCCCAGCAGAAGATCCAGCGCTACAAGCCGCGTACGCGTTACTACAGGTTAATAAAACCGCGTCCTTCGACGAGGTTAAACATGCCTATCGTCAGCAGGTCAGTCGCAGCCACCCAGACAAGTTAGCGAGCAACGCCAGCGCGGCAGAGAAGCAGGCGGCGCAGGATGAAATGATTGCCTTGCGCGATGCGCTGGAGCTGATCAAAACCCACTGTACCTAAACGCCACCCAGCTTGCGTTTAAACCAGCCGCGGATTTTTCGTTGCACAGTTGCATCGAGACTTGGCCCTGTCGACGCTGCCAGATAGCGAGCTGTTGCGCTGGCTCACCTCTGTCTCGGGTGGCGCCTCTTCAGACAGAACAGGACCGGATACCGAAAAACCCACCAGGCACAGGATCAAAAGGGATAAATTCAATTTCTTCATAGGCTAAGTATAGGAAGCCGTTTAGAATGTGCCGAATATGGAACCAATAATTGCCCCTTCGATTCTAGCCGCCGACTTCTCCCGCCTGGGCGAAGAAGTCAGCAACGTCCTTCGCGCTGGTGCGGACATGATTCACTTCGATGTGATGGACAACCACTACGTACCCAACCTGAGCGTAGGGCCCCTGGTCCTTCAGTCTTTGCGTAAAGCCGGCATAGACGATCCGGTAGATGTGCATCTGATGGTGAAACCCGTTGACCGCCTTGTTGAAGAGTTCCTGACCTCACAACCAGCCTATATCTCTGTGCATCCCGAGGCCACTGAGCATCTGCACCGCACCCTGGCGATGATACGCGAAGGAAATGCCAAGGCTGGCCTGGTTCTGAATCCAGCTACGCCGCTGGAGGTGCTGGAAGAAGTGCTCGACAGTATCGACCTGGTACTGATCATGTCGGTAAATCCAGGTTTTGGCGGGCAGAGCTTTATCCCCTCTTCATTGACCAAGCTGGCACGGGTGAAAAGTATCATCGACAAAGCGGATCACGAGATTCGTCTGCAGATTGATGGCGGCATTAAACCCAGCAACATTGGTGCCGCTGCCGCTGCTGGCGCAGATACATTTGTTGCCGGGACCGCCATCTTTGCAAGCCCTGACTACGCAGCCACCATCTCTGAAATGCGCCAACAGATCACTCTGGCCACCAAGGCATAAGAGCAGTCAATTTGAACGCCTGGTCAGGATACGACAGTTACCTCTTCGACCTGGACGGCACCCTTGTGGACACCGCCCCGGACATCAATGCAGCCCTCAACGTCAGCCTTGAAAAAGCGGGCCTTGCGGGTGTGGATATCGGTCTGACCCGGCATTGGGTTGGGCATGGTTCACGCACCTTGATCAACCAGGCGCTGGCTTATCTGGAACAACCTCAGCGCGATATAGAACCATTGTTGGACGATTTTCTGTCTTACTACCGCAACAATCTGGCCACCCACAGCAGGATCTATCCCGGCGTTGAAGAGACCCTCACACGGCTTAAAAACAACGGCGCCAAACTTGCAGTGGTGACCAACAAGCTGGCCGAGCTGAGCGAACCTCTCCTGCATGATATTCAACTGGCAGGGTATTTTGATCTGATCGTCAGCGGGGATACGGCGCATGCACCTAAGCCCGACCCTGCGCCAGTGCTGCTTTGTTTGGAAACTTTTGCATTGCCGCCCAAACAGACGCTGTTTGTCGGCGACTCAGATACAGATGTCAACGCCGCACTCGCAGCTGGCATAGACGTGGTATGTGTACGCGATGGCTACAACCACGGCGCCGATGTTACCACCCTGGGTGCCAGCGGTGTTATCGACAGCTTTCTGGAATTGTTAGACTGAAAGATCGCTGGAGCTGCTGTCAACCAGGTTGGCAAACATGAGCTGTATGGACAAGCGCAGATCGCTGCGCAGAGCACGCACTGATTCACGAGGACTCGTGACAGGGCGGCTTGTCCCCTTGTCCATATCGTTGATCAGCAAAGAAGCCATGCCATGCACACCTGACCAGACAACGCCACCTAACAGCACCACATCCTGCGCAAGGTTTTTTTCGTCGATCAACTCCTGCAGCAGTTTCTGCACGGGTTGATAGGAACGCTCTGAGGCCACCCTCAACATCTCGTATTCAGAAAAGTCGCCGAGCACCGATCCAAACATAAGTCGGTAAGCAGTCGGATTTTCAAGCGCAAAGCCAACATAAGTCTCGCCGAGCCTGATAAAACGCTCATCTGTCGAGCCACCGGACTGGAAGGCTTTCAACGTCCGCTCGTGCAGCTGTTCAAACCCCTGGGTCGCAAGCGCCGCAAGTAAACACTGCTTGGTGGGAAAATGACGATACGGCGCAGTGGGCGACACCCCGGCTTCACGCGCCAGAGCACGCAGACTGAGCTTTTCCGTTCCACCAGCCTCAATATGCTGCATGGCCAGAGCCATTAAGGTCGCAGGCAATTCACCATGGTGATAGCCGCCCCTGGATTCAATCTCAGTGTCACTACTCATGACAGCTTACTGGCCTTGTTTTTGCGCGCATCTCGCTCATTGCCTCTTCTCTCATACGATTATTCGCTGAACAGTGCAGTTCTGCACGCGCTATTGCAGCGTTTTCACACAAGTTTCACCAAAACCATGTTGACATTGCTTACATCGAAGTTAGCATTGCAAACAATGTTAGCGATGTAAACATCGAATTTGGAGTATTAGCGTGCACGCACGAATGATTCGAAGGAATTTCTCAACCAACTGGCGCCGTGTCTGCACCATTGCCGCATTGGCCATACTATTTCAGGTGGGTTTGTTAATGCTCTCAAGCTCAGCTTATGCAGAGGTGAATGTGAGCGTTTTCAACGTTGTCGCCGAGCAGAGCTATCAGTCAAATCGCGTCTACGCGGGGCGCACGGCAGCGGCCAGAGCTGCTGAACTGGGCTTCAAACGGGGTGGAGAGATCGCGCAGATGCAGGTTGATCTGGGTGACGTTGTCGCAAAAGGCGACACGCTTGCCAAACTCGACACAGCATCGATCAGTGCGCAGTTGACACAAGCAGCAGCGGAAGTTTCTCTGGCGCAAGCGAATCTCGAAGCCTTGGTTGCTGAGACCGAGCTGGCCACCAATACTGAACAGCGTTTCCGCACACTGCGCGAACAAGGTCATGCCTCCATCCAGGTTTATGATGAAACACGTCTGGCATTGCGCGCCAAACAAGCGCAGCTGAATGTTGCTCGGGCCAACCTGGAACGCGCTCTGGCGGCACAGAAAACCATAGAAGTTGACTTGCGAGAAGCCGTTATCCGAGCGCCTTTTCCAGGCACAATCCAGGCAAGGTACGTTGATGAAGGCACACAGATTCGCTCTGGCGAACCTGCACTGCGTCTGGTGGAAGATGCGCACCGGGAAGCTCACGTTGGCATTCCGGCAGATATCGCCAGGCGATTGATGCCTGGACAAACTTACCAGGTGAACTGGCAGGATCAGTCCTACGCCGCCACGCTCAATGCTGTGCTTCCAGAAGTAGACCCCGATACCCGCACCCTGACCGCAATATTTGATCTTGCCGGCGACGACATTCCGCTGGGCTCTACGGTGGAAGTGGCAATCAATGAAGCTGTTAACGATCCCGGATTCTGGCTGCCGTTAAGCGCGCTAACCGAAGCGGAGCGCGGATTATGGGGGGTCTACGTGGTCAACACGGAGCAGATCGTAGAACGCAGGTTGATTGAGATTGTGCACAGCGAGGCAGATCGGGTTTTTGTTCGCGGCACTCTACGCACAGACGACCGGGTTGTTGCTACCGGCGTACAGCGTATTGTTCCGGGACAGGTCGTGAATCCGGTTCCAGCCACGCAGGTGAGCTATGCGGGCTAACGCATTTTACGCCAATCCGCGTCTGGCAGCGCTGTTGATACTGTTCATCGTTGTCATGGGCGGCATGGCGTACAACAGCCTGGCACGCCAGGAAGACCCCACCATGACGGAGCGCTGGTCCCGGGTGAATACTTTTTTAGCAGGCGCAACGGCTCAACGCATGGAATCTCTGGTCAGTGAGCCAATTGAAACCGCGCTGCGGGAAGTGCCCGAAATCAAAGAGATTTCTTCAACCTCAAAAGCCGGTCTTTCGGTGGTCAGCGTGGAGTTATATGACAGCATCGAAGCCCATCAGGTGGATGCCATCTGGTCCGAGGTCCGTGACAAGTTGGGCGAAGTTGGCGCCACCTTACCCAACGGCAGCAGCGAACCGGAACTGATTATCAACAAACCCCTGGCATCAACTCTGATTATCGCCCTGCGCTGGCTGCAGGATTCCCCAATGCAGCAGGGGATACTGTCTCGCCTGGCGGAATCCCTGCGGCTTAAGCTGGCCAACATGCCCGGCACCGAAATCGCCGAATCCTGGGGCGATGCTGAAGAAGAACTGCTGGTCTCTGTCGACCCTTACAAACTGGCAAGTGCCAATGTATCCGCCGCGCAAGTAGCCGCCAGCATCCGCTCAGCAGACACCAAATTACCTTCGGGGCGCCTGAGATCCAACACTACAGATATGTTGGTTGAAGTGGAGGCTGAGCTCTCCTCTCCGGAACGGATTGCTCGCATCCCGCTGGCAATCACCTCTGGAGGCAACGTGCTGCGCGTATCTGATGTGGCACAAGTACAGAAATCTCAGGTAAACCCTCCCAACTCCCTGGCTTTCAACGACGACAAACAGATTGTTCTGGTTAACGCCAAGATGCAGGGCGGGTTGCAGGTCGAATCCTGGACTGAGAGCGCGCTTGAAGTTGTCAATAGATTTGATGCATCGCTACCCGATGAAATTGGTTTAGATATTGTTTACAGCCAGAATCAGTACACCGGCGAAAGAATGCAGTCGTTAGGCACAAACCTGCTTTTTGCCCTGGTTATTGTCATGGTGGTTCTGGTGTGGTTCATGGGTGTGCGCTCTGCGTTCACCGTGGGCATCGCTCTACCACTGTCCGGCGGCATGGTACTGCTGGGCATGCAGGTGATGGACATCCCTATGCATCAGATGTCTGTGACGGGTCTGATCATATCGTTAGGCCTGCTGATTGATAATGCGATTGTTGTCGTTGAAGACTACAAATTGCGCCGCAGACACGGCGAAGATATTCCGGAGGCAATCAGTAAAGCCGTTAAGCACCTGTTGATCCCGCTGGGTGCTTCCACGGCAACCACCGTATTCGCGTTTATGCCTATCGCCCTGGCACCCGGTGGCGTTGGCGATTTTACCGGCACCATCGGCGTAACCGTAGCACTGTCTGTTACCAGCTCATTTATCCTGGCAATGACGATCGTACCGACAGTTGCCGGGTTCCTGGAAAACAAGTGGCCCAGTCATGAAGGTCATCGCTGGTGGCAGTCAGGCTTCAGCAACAGATCCATGACAGCAGGTTATCGTCATACTATCGTCGCAGTACTGAAAAAACCCTGGCTGGGTGTTGGCATCGCCTGCATTTTGCCCGTCATTGGTTTTGCGTTAGCGCCGACCTTAACCAATCAGTTCTTCCCACCTGTCGACCGTAACCAGTTCCAGGTGCAACTGTCACTACCCGCCCAGGCCTCCATCTGGGAAACCCGCGAGGCTGTTGCTATCGCAGATGACATTCTCCGCGCCAACCCTGAAGTCACCGACAGCTTCTGGAGTATAGGCCAGGGTGCGCCGCGGGTTTTCTACAATGTCATTTCGCTGAACGAACGGGTGGTCAGCTACGCTTCCGCCTGGGTGAACACAACGTCAGCTCAGGCGACCCATGACATTCTACCTGATATCCAACAAGCACTCTCAGTGGCCTTGCCGCAAGCTGAAGTGCTGGCCATTCCGTTCGAACAGGGACCGCCCAGCAACGCGCCGATCGAAGTGCGTATTGTTGGACCGGAACTGAACGTGCTGCGCGAAAACGCGGAGCATCTGCGGCGCATCCTTGCGGAAGTTGATCAGGTCACTTACACACGGGCAACTCTTTCCACGTCCGAACCGAAACTTTCGTTTATACCCAACGAAAATGCCACGGCGATCGCCGGTATGTCGACGGGGGAGTTATCGCGGCGTCTCAACTCTGCTTTGATGGGTGATCTGGCGGGTACCGTGCAGGAGGGCACCGCGGAGATACCCGTCCGCGTCCGCGTGGCTGATCAGTATCGAAATGAGATTTCCGACCTGGCAACGTTACCCATGCTCACGACCGGCGGGCGCGGCGTGCCACTGGATGAACTGGGGCGCTGGGAAATGATTCCCACCGCATCCGCCATTGACCGCCGTCAAGGTGAACGTATTTCCACTGTGCAGGGTTATCTGGTGCCTTTCACCTTACCCGCAGGGGTGCTGTCGGAGTTCCGTAAAAAAATCGACGCCCAGGGTTTTGAGCTACCGGCAGGCTATCGCCTGCAGATTGGCGGCGAAGCAGAAAACAGCTCAGAATCGATCGGCAACATCATGTCGGTGTTTCTGTTTTTTGCCATGGCCATGGCAGCGGTCGTAATACTGTCTCTGAATTCCTTCCGGTATGCGGCATTGATTGGCACCGTCGCCATTTTAAGTTTTGGCCTGGCTCTATTTGGTGTGCGTTTGTTCAGCTATCCATTTGGCTATATGGCATTAATTGGCGCTCTGGGCATGATGGGCTTAGCCATCAACGGCGCCATTATTGTTCTGTCTGCATTGAAAGCCAGCCCCGTCGCCCTCGCAGGAGACATCGAAGGCACCGCGGATGTTGTGGTCGACGCCACGCGCCATATCGTCTCCACCACCGTCACCACAATTGGCGGTTTTGTGCCGCTGATACTGGATGGCGGTACGTTCTGGCCACCGCTTGCGACAGCCATCGCTGGTGGTGTTGGAGGCTCAGCCATAATTGCCCTGTACATGGTGCCCGCGGTGTTCATGGGTCTGAAGAAACGCCAGATCAGCAAACTGCCCGCCAATGATGAAGATATCGACGTCTGGCCGCAGGTGGATCTGCCTTCACCGGACAGCGCCAAGAGCGCGGGATGAAGACAACTGCGGGCTTTTGATACTTTGGCAACAGCCTGCTAATCTTCGCCGCCATGGACAGCCAAGTAGACAGAGACAGGATCAATTGCTTCGACGAGGGGTGGCGATAGCCTCATCCCGCGTGCCTCTGCACGCCTCTTGTGCACCAGCACATAACTTCGTATTTCTGATTCTTTGTTAAGGCGCTCCGATGACTGACGCAACTCCTACTTACCACCGCACGCCGGTTGTAGTCGAAACCCTGGCTGACCTGGACACGCCGCTGTCCGTTTATCTCAAACTGGCTGACGGCCCCTACTCTTATCTGCTCGAATCCTCCCAGGGGGGCGAAAAGTGGGGGCGTTATTCCATCATTGGTCTACCTGCCAGAACATTTCTCACCGTTCGCGGCGACGACATCACCGTAACCCACGATGGCAAAGTCATCGAGCAGACCTCCACCGATGACCCTCTGGCCTTTATCGAGCACTTCCAGGCTCGATATATCGTTGAGGAACGGCCAGATCTGCCTCGCTTTTACGGCGGGCTGGTCGGTTATTTTGGCTATGACACAGTGCGTTATGTCGAAAAGAGACTTAAACACACCACGCCACCGGACCCGCTCAAAACACCTGACATTCTGCTGATGGTCAGCGAAGAGGTAGTCATCTTTGACAACGTCAAAGGTCGCATGCAATTGGTGAGTTTGGTCGACCCGAACGAAGAAGGCCTGGTCGCGCAAACCAGAGAAACGCTGCAGGCTCGCGTACGCAAACTCGCTCAGGCAACGCCGAAAGTTCCGGTCAGCCAGGCTAACCAGAACATCGAAGAGTCAGATTTTGTTTCTGAAACAGGCGAAGCTGCGTTTAAAGAATCAGTGGAACAGATAAAAGAATACACCCGGGCTGGCGACGTCATGCAGGTCGTTCTGGCGCAGCGCATGTCAATTCCTTTTGCGTCACCTGCGATAAATCTTTATCGGGCACTGCGCAGCCTGAACCCATCGCCGTATATGTATTTCATGAACCTCGGTGATTTCCAGATCGTCAGCTCGTCGCCTGAAATCCTAGCGCGAGTGGAAAATGGTCGCATCACCAACCGCCCACTGGCCGGCACCCGACGCCGCGGGCACAACGAAGCTGAAGACCTGGCGCTGGAAGAAGAACTGTTGGCTGACCCGAAAGAGATTGCCGAACACCTGATGTTGATCGATCTCGGCCGCAATGACGTTGGTCGGGTTGCCGAATCGGGCTCGGTGGAAGTCACCGAACAATTTGTGATCGAACGTTACTCCCATGTCATGCATATATCTTCCAACGTAGAAGGCACTCTGAAGCCTGGAAAAACGGCCATGGACCTGCTGCGCGCAACGTTACCCGTAGGCACCCTTTCCGGCGCACCGAAAGTTCGAGCGATGGAGATCATCGATGAGTTAGAGCCAGTGAAAAGAGGCATCTACGGAGGCGCTGTCGGCTACCTGGCCTGGAACGGCAACATGGATACTGCCATTGCAATTCGCACCGCGGTGGTCAAAGACGGCAAGCTGTACATCGAAGCCGGTGGCGGCATCGTTGCCGACTCGGTGCCACGCCTTGAATGGAAAGAAAGCCTTAACAAAGGCCGTGCTATTTTCCGCGCCGCTGCGATGGCAGAAAATCAGTTCCGCGATCTGATCGACTGAAAATTTCCGCTGATGCAAACTAGCAGCCTTGTTTATCCCTCAACTGAGCTACAGGAACACGTGTGATCTGGGCACGCCACATTGTCGCAAGCAACTGGTTCACCAATACCATTACCGTAGTGATTCTGCTGAATGCGGTTGTCATCGGCCTGGACACGTCTAAAACCCTTTACGACAGCTATCACTGGCTGTTTGTCATTGCCAACAAGGTTTTCTTAGGCGTCTATATCATCGAAGCTCTGATAAAAATGGCCGCTGAGTACCCCAAAATTACCCGCTACTTTCAGGACGGTTGGAATATCTTTGATTTCACCATCATCGTCATCAGCCTGATTCCCGCAACCGGCCAACTGGCCACGCTTGCGCGGCTGGCACGTTTGTTACGCGTATTGAGACTGATATCCACGCTGCCGGAACTGCGCCTGATTGTTGCCACCCTGGTCCGCTCAATTCCAAGCATGGGCCATGTGTTGATGCTCATGTCGATCATTTTCTACGTTTACGGCGTTGCCGGTTATCACCTCTTCCACGACGTTGATCCCACCCACTGGGATACCCTGGGCATTGCTTTGTTATCACTGTTCAGAATAGTCACTTTAGAAGACTGGACCGACATCATGTATGCGGCGATGGCCGTCAAACCCTGGGCCTGGATGTACTTTGTCAGCTTTGTCGTGCTGGGCACTTTTGTAGTGGTGAATCTGTTTATTGCGGTTGTCATCAATAACCTCGACGAGGCCAAGGCTGAACGTTTAAACGAACTCAGCACACCGCCAACTTCAGATGAAATTCTACGCGAGCTCCGGGATACCCAGACGGCACTAGCCCGGGTACAAGCCCGCCTGGAAAACTTTTCTAGCGCTGACACAGTACCGGTCCAGCAAACCACGCCTGGCGCCGCTCCAACCAGGGAGAAAACCTGATGATCCTCATGATCGATAATTACGATTCTTTCACCTACAACATCGTCCAGTATTTGAGTGAGCTTGGGGCAGAGGTTGAAGTGTTTCGCAATGATGAAATCAGCATTGCAGAGATTAAAAAACTGGCGCCGGATAAGATTGTTATCTCCCCAGGACCCTGCACGCCTAACGAAGCCGGTATTTCACTGGAGGTGGTCAGCACCTTTGCCGGCAAGATACCTCTATTAGGTGTTTGCCTCGGGCATCAGAGTATCGGCCAGGCCTTTGGTGGCGAAGTAGTGCGGGCCGAAGACGTTATGCACGGTAAAATATCGCTGATCCATCACAACGGCATGGGGGTTTTTAAAGGTTTACCCAATCCCTTCGAAGCAACACGCTATCATTCACTGATTGTAAAAAAAGATTCTCTGCCGGATTGTCTTGAGCTGACTGCCTGGACAGAAAAAAGCGGTGAGTTTCATGAGATCATGGGGTTCCGGCATAAGACTATGGCGATAGAGGGCGTACAGTTTCATCCCGAGTCAATCATGACCAAAAGTGGGCATGACCTGCTTAATAACTTTCTGCAATCAGACGGGCCAGAATTATGAACCTGAATCAGGCCCTAGAAAAAATTGTCAGTGGTGAAAATCTCGATCAGGACGCCACCGCCGAAGTCTTTCATACCATCATGACAGGTGAGGCTACACCCGCTCAGATCGGCGCCTTTCTGGTAGGCATGCGCCTCAAGGGGGAAACCGCCGAGGAACTGGCGGGCGCCGCTCTGACGATGCGCAACCTCTCTACCAAGGTGAATGTCAGCCATCCAAACCTGGTGGATACCTGCGGCACCGGCGGCAGCGGCAGCAAGCTGTTCAACATTTCCACTGCTGCCGCATTTGTTGCTGCAGCGGCCGGCGCCAAGGTAGCGAAACATGGCAACCGGAAAATGACCAGCTTTTGCGGCAGCGCTGACGTCCTTGAGGCTGCTGGTGTCACTCTGACGTTGTCGCCGGAACAGATCGCCACATGCATTATGGACGTGGGCGTTGGTTTCATGTTCGCCCAGGCACACCATAGCGCCATGCGCTTCGCCGGCCCGGTAAGACAGGAGATTGGTGTTCGCACCATGATGAATGTATTGGGACCCATGACAAACCCCGCAGGCGCAAAACGTCAGGTCATCGGCGTTTTTGACAGCCAGTGGCAGACGCGAATGGCCCAGGTACTGCATCTGCTGGGTACCGAGCACGCCATGATTGTGCACAGTCATGGCCTTGATGAAATACGCCTGGACGCACCCACCTCGGTGGTCGAGTTGCGTAACGGCGCCATTAAGCAATACGAAATCACACCTGAAGACTTCGGTCTGGAGCGTATCTCCGCAGCTGCCGTTAATGAACTGTGCGCTGACTCGACGGAAAGCAGCCTGGCATTGGTCAAACAGTCCTTATCTTCCGCGGATTCGTCGGCTGCTGATATCGTCAGTTTGAATGCGGGAGCAGCGATTTACGTCTCAGGCGTTGCCACCTCTCTGAAAAATGGCGTACTGATGGCTCAGGATGCAATCGCGGCAGGACTGGCAAAAGAACGATTTGACGAGCTGGTCAGAGTTACCCGCATGATGACTGCAAAATGAGCACCATTCTCGACACCATCATTGCCACCAAACACCAGGAAGTTGCGCAGCGTAAACAACAGCTTTCAATGGCAGAACTGCAGCGCCAGAGTGAACAGGTCACACCTGCCCGCGGCTTCTGCGCAGCTTTGCAACAAGCTGCCGAAAAGAAAGAACCTGGGGTGATTGCCGAGATAAAAAAAGCGTCCCCGTCTAAAGGCGTCATCCGCGAGAATTTTGATCCTGTAGCCATAGCTGAGAGCTACACTCAAAACGGTGCAACCTGCTTGTCCGTGCTTACCGACGAATCGTACTTCCAGGGCAGCGACCAGTATCTGCAAGCCGTTCGGGAAGTTACCGACCTGCCTATAATTCGCAAGGACTTCACCATTGATGAATATCAGGTGTATGAGGCCAAGGCTCTCGGCGCTGACTGCATTCTGCTGATCGCTTCAGCGCTGAACATCATGCAGCTGACGGTGCTCAATCAAACAGCAAAAGGCATCGGCCTGGACGTATTGATCGAGGTACACAATCTCAGTGAGTTACAGGCCGCACTGAGCCTGCAGCCGAGTCTCATTGGCATCAACAACAGAAATCTGAAGACCTTCGAAACCTCACTCACTAACACCACAGATCTGCTGCCGAGCATACCCGGCAATATCACTGTAGTGACCGAAAGTGGGATCCGCACCAGAGCGGACATCAGCGAAATGAACAGCCACGGCGTGTACTGTTTTCTTGTCGGGGAAACATTTATGCGGGCGGACGATCCCGGCCAGGCGCTACACGATCTATTCTTCTGAACCGGTGAGTTAGCAGGCAAAGAAAAAGGGCTCAATTGAGCCCTTTTCTACGTAAATAGCCATCCCTTTCGAGTTTGACTTTTACTCACGTGGACCGCCTTAGCGGTCCGCACTTTACACATCCGTGTGTAACTTTTCTGGCTTTCAGATACTAACGAGTACCATACACCACCATGGTCTTACCTTTGACGGAGACCAATCCCTGATCAACCAGTGTTTTCAATACTCTACCAACCATCTCGCGAGAGCATCCGACAATGCGGCCGATCTCCTGACGGGTGATCTTGATCTGCATGCCATCTGGATGTGTCATCGCATCAGGCTGCTTGGTCAGCTCTAACAGCGTTCGTGCAACGCGACCGGTGACGTCCAGGAACGCCAGGTCACTGACTTTCTGTGTAGTTTTGTTCAGTCGCTCCGCCATCTGTTTACCGACGGCGTAAAGCAGATCTGTATGACGTTCTGCTAACTCTTTAAATTTGTTATAAGACAGCTCCGCCACCTCACATTCGCTTTTAGCTTTTACCCAAGCGGATCGTGGTGTTTCATCTACAAAAAGCGGCATCTCACCAAAAAAGTCACCCTTATTCAGGTAAGCGACAATAATTTCTCTACCGGACTCGTCTTCAACAAGAACGGTAACGGAACCCTTAAGGATGAAATAAATCGAATCGCTTTTGTCTCCTGCATAAATCAGGGTGCTTTTAGCGGGATATTTGCGGCGGTGGGCCGCAGCGAGAAACGCATCAAGATGCGTATTGCTGGCCTCGGCATTCAAATTCATTTGAAATCCCTTAGCGGTAAGCGGACGGCCCATTTGATTGTTCTTCGTTGCTAGCATCGGTTGCGCTCCTTCGTAACTCTGTGCGTGAATTAAATACTAGGTGAGAAATGTGATGTGTTACGAGACACGGTCGACAAACGGCACTTTTTCACACTCTAAACGGTCGCAGTTCACTGGTTTTTCCTCGAAAATGTCTCGTCTTTACAAAACTAAACACGCAAAACCGATACATGCACACAAAAATACAATGGCAGAACAATGTTCATTTCACCGCGATAGCGAACTCTGGACACGAAGTATCAATCGACGGTCCGCCTGATTCAGGTGGTGAAAATCTTGGCGTTCGCCCGATGGAACTCATGCTGATGGGGGTTGGCGGATGCACTTCTTTCGATGTAGTGAATATTCTGCGCAAATCTCGTCAGAAAGTGACCAATTGTGTGACTGAGATCACAGCAATACGCGCGGATGAAGTGCCTCAGGTTTTTGAGACCGTTCACATTCACTTTGTAATTGAAGGTGACAACCTGGATGCCGCTCGAGTAGAGCGGGCGATTACGCTCACTGCGGAAAAATATTGCTCAGCCTCAATTATGCTGCAGCGTGCAGGGGTGGAAATCACCCACACCTTCGACATCAAGCAGGTAACGGCCTAACGCCTATATACGATATGTGGTGCGCGTCATGACGTTAGAGATCAAGGCCATAACCTGTTTAACCGGTTCAGGGAAAGCTTCACCACCCTGGTCGAGTGCCTGTTCGCCGTGGATCGCTTCATCTTCGCGCATCTGGTCGAGAATCGCCCTACTCTTGTGATCACCAGCAGGCAGTTCCTCAAGGTGTCGATCCAGATGAGCCACAACCTGGTCCTCGGTTGCTTCAACAAAGCCCAGACTGACCTTATCACCGGCCAGTCCCGTCAACGCACCCATGGCATAAGAAGCACCATAGAAAAGAGGCGCTAACAAACTTGGCTGTGCATCCAGCTCATCCAAACGACTTCGGCACCAGGCCAGATGATCACGTTCTTCCGCGGCTGCGTTTAAAAGGGTTTTGCGCGCCTGATCTGATTTAGCGGTTAGCGCCTGCCCTTCATAGAGTGCCTGAGCACAGATCTCACCTGTGTGATTCACCCGCATGAGACCTGCAGCGTGTTTGCGCTCAACCTCATCAAGCTCTATCTGTGCCTCATCTGTGCCGGGATTGGGTCGTTGCGCGCTGTACGCGCCAGACAGCGTACGCAGCGCTCTATCAAGGCCAAGGACTAAACTATCGACAGGATCCGGCATGGTTACTCTGCATTAGAATTGAAGACACAGTTTAACAGGGGTTTTGCGACACATCTCCCCGCCAACGCCCGTGTGTTTATCTATAATCCGGGTATGGCCGATACCAAAGACCTCGCTGTTCTACTTGATGCCAAAATTCCGATTATCGGCATCGAATCCCCTGACGAACGTCGGGTACTTGCGCTATTGCTGCAAAGTGCCATTCAGCGCGGTCTGAGCTTCAATGAATGGAGCGTCACTCGAGGGCTGCAACTCGGTGGCTTCGGCGCACGCCCCGATAACACCGACGCAGATTTCAGTGACCCGGAAGCAGTACTGAAGCACATTGCGGAACAGCCGGGGCCCGGACTCTATGTATTGTGCGATTTTCATCCTTATCTGAATAACGAACCTAAAAATATCCGTTTTCTGAAAGATATTGGCCTGAACTACGACACCAACCAGAACACCATTGTACTCGTCAGCCATAAACTGGATATCCCAGCTGAAATATCACGCATGTCAGCTAACCTGACCCTGCGGCTCCCCAGTGATGAAGAACTGATGGCCATGGTACGCAGTCAGGCACAGGAATGGGCGGAACAGAACCGTGGCCAGAAAGTGCGCACAGACAGCCGCACCTTAAAGAAGCTGATTGCCAATCTGCGCGGTGTCTCGCATGCTGATGCGCAGGTTCTGATCCGACACGCCGTGTTCGGCGATGGTGCCATCACAGATTCTGATATCCCGGCAATCAATAAGCTCAAATTTGATCTGATGGACGGCGAAGGCGTCCTTCACTTTGAATACGACACTGAACGCTTTTCCAACGTGGCGGGTCTGAACAATTTAAAACAGTGGCTCAAACTGCGTCGCGATGCGCTACTGGAAAATCAGGCTGATCGTCCTAAAGGGGTTATGTTGCTTGGGGTCCAGGGAGGTGGCAAAAGCCTGGCCGCAAAAGCTGTCGCCGGCTTCTGGTCCATCCCCTTGTTACGACTTGATTTTGGCACCCTGTACAACAAATATTTTGGCGAGACTGAACGCAACCTGCGCAACTCCCTGAAACAGGCGGAGCTGATGGCGCCGTGTGTATTGTGGATGGACGAAATCGAAAAAGGTCTGGCAACCGGTCAAAGTGACAATGCTACGTCACAGCGAATTCTTGGTACATTGCTGACCTGGATGGCTGAGAACAACAATGCGGTGTTCATAGTGGCAACCTCTAACGATATCACTGGGCTGCCACCAGAGCTGCTTCGTAAAGGGCGGCTGGACGAAGTGTTTTTTGTTGATTTGCCCGACGCGGAAATACGTCGGGAAATATTCCGCATCCACCTGGCTAAACGAGACCTGGATCCAGCTGATTTCGATCTGCCCGCGTTAGCACAGAGCGCCCAGGATTTCACCGGCGCTGAAATTGAAGAAGCCATCGTCTCAGCCCGATACCTGGCTGCCGCTCGCGATGGCAAGATCACGCAGGCTGATATCAATTCCGCCCTGGATCGCACCTATCCGATATCCGTCCTGCGCGGCGAAAGCATTCAGTCCCTGCGGACCTGGGCAAAAGACCGCACCATTCCTGCTTAATCTGTCCTGAAAATCGGCTACCCATCTTGCGCCAGGGGAAATGCTGTAAAACCCTGCTGTATGAGCAACAAAGCGGCTAAAGCGCGCTGGGGCCGTGTTCCTCCGCCAACATAATACTTTTCCCGGCCGTCCAGGCGCTGAATATGATCCCGGAGATCCACCAGGGCCACACCCTCATCTGCTTCACAACCATCAGACAGATTCAGGCGCTGGCCATCTTCGGGCACCGCAACAAACTCAATCACCTGTTCGAGTAACAGACGACTGAACACATGTTTTTCAATAACCTGAACAACTACCGGCTGCAGAGCGGTGACTGAAGCGTTTCTGCTGCCACCGGTCACCAGAGCGTCTTCGCCAAAAAAATCACCTGGGCCAAGGTGGCATAAGGTACGTCCGCCGTCGTGCACCACCACGTGACCCTGTTGAATGACAAAACAGACATCACCGCTGGCACCCTTTTCAACAACGGTCTCACCTGCGCGGTAGTGTCGCGGTCGAAAAGACTGCACCATTTGCTGCCAATGACCCGGTCGCACGCGCTGCATCATCTGCGAGTTCAGAAAACGTTCCAGCCAGCGCGCATCAGTGGGCTCATTCATCGTTTGAGTATTCTGCGCGCATCGGCTGAGAAACTCGTGTTGCGCAGCATCCACCCACAGGACTTGAGCCGCGGTTTCGGTACGGATATTGGTGCTACCTGGATAGAAGTGACGCAGTGGTCCCCGAGTGCTGGCAACCTTGTGGTCACCTTCAATTTTAATTGACCCGCGCAGAAGATAGAGAAAGGCATCCAGTTTTCTCCCATCACGCAACAACCATCGCTGTGCAGGCAGACACAACACCCGGACCCGCTGAACCAGCGCCTGGATTTCAGCTTTGGGCGTGTGTTCGAATTCCGGGATGCGTAAAAACTGCTGCACTAACATGACTACAGCTTGCAGCAGCGGCTGCCACCTGCTCAGCAGCCATCAACAGTTTATGCTGAGGGATCTAATCTCGATCTAGCGCGCGATAACCAATATCTTTACGGAAATAACGATCACGCCAGCCGATATGCTCAATGCGCTCGTAGGCTCGCGCTTGCGCATTGGCCACGGTTTGCCCCATGCCAACAACACACAGCACACGGCCACCATTGGTGACAGCGTGCCCGTCCTCGAGTCACGATGAAACTGGCTTCCTCGCCTTCGAGAAACTCTTCAATAACCACCGTGGCACCCGCTTCACCAAACGCGTTACCGCTGAGCATATCTTCCACTGCTGCAAGAGCCTGCTCTTCGCTGGTGGCCACCACCACACCTTTACCCGCAGCCAACCCATCCGCTTTGACTACAATCGGTGCGCCCTGGGCATGGATGTAAGCTTTTGCTTTGCGCAGGTCGCTGAAGGTTTCGTACGCTGCGGTTGGAATATCGTTACGCACGAGGAATTCCTTGCTGAAATCTTTACTGCCTTCGAGCTGCGCGGCTTGTGCACTGGGACCAAAACAAGGCATTGCGTTGGCATTAAACACGTCGCACACACCTGCAACCAGCGGCGCCTCAGGGCCCACAACAGTGAACCCTACGCCCTCAGCCTTGGCCATCTCCAACAATGCACTTATATCGTCACTGGCGACGTCGATATTGCGTACACCGGGCTCAAGGGCTGTGCCTGCATTACCCGGCGCCACCAGCACCTCTTCCACACCTTCGCTTTGTTTGAGCTTCCAGGCCAGGGCGTGCTCCCGCCCACCCGAACCTATGACCAGAACTTTCACAGACTTTACCCTCGGTGGATTGTGGTTATCTCTAACTTAGTGGCGGAAATGACGCACGCCGGTAAATACCATCGCCAGGCCGTGTTCATTCGCAGCAGCGATGACCTCATCATCGCGCATGGATCCTCCCGGTTGAATCACCGCTTTGATACCCGCCTGTGCTGCAGCATCAATTCCATCTCGGAACGGGAAAAAAGCATCCGATGCCATCACCGCACCGTTTACCTGCAGGCCTTCTTCAGCCGCCTTTAAACCCGCAATTTTGGCACTGATCACCCGGCTCATCTGGCCAGCGCCAACGCCAATGGTCTGCCCGTCGCGGGCATAGACAATGGCATTGGATTTAACAAACCAGGCCACCTTCCAGGCAAACAGCAAATCCTGCATCTGCTCTTCGGTTGGCTGTTGTTTGCTGACAACGGCCAACGCACTGTCGTCTAAACATAGATTGTCTGGTGACTGCACCAGCAGCCCCCCACCGACACGTTTAAAGTCGAGGCGCCGATCAGAATCCTTAAGCGCACCACAGCTGAGCAGGCGCACATTCTTTTTGGCTTTGGCGACATCTACGGCTTCATCGGTAACTTCCGGCGCGATCACAACTTCGACAAACTGCCGCTCCAGAATCTGTGCCAGAGTTGCACCATCCAGGGTACGGTTAAAAGCGACAATGCCGCCAAACGCTGAGGTTGGGTCAGTTGCAAACGCTTTGTTGTAGGCTGCCTGCAAATCTCCAGCTACGCCAACGCCACAGGGGTTGGCGTGTTTCACGATGACACAGGCTGGCTCCGAAAATTCTTTCACACACTCCAACGCCGCATCTGTGTCCGCTATATTGTTATACGACAGCGCCTTACCCTGATGTTGCACATAACTGGCGATCTGTCCGCTCGCCGGCGTGAGCGCTTCGGCATAAAAAGCCGCCTGCTGATGCGGGTTCTCACCGTAGCGCATGTCGCTCAACTTGTTGAAGCTCAAACTGAGCGACGCCGGCAGGAGTTCCTCTGCGCCCAGATAAGCAGCAACTGTTGCGTCATACTGCGCGGTGTGACGATAAGCTTTTACCGCATAGGCACGCCGCTGCTGCAATGTAAGGCCATCAGCCAGCTCAGCCGTTAACTCAGCATAATCGCCAGGGTCAACTACAACGGTAACGTGCTGAAAGTTTTTCGCGGCGGAACGCAACATAGCCGGGCCACCGATATCTATATTTTCAATCGCATCTGCTTCACTGCAGTCGGGTTTTGCGATGGTCTGAGCAAACGGGTACAAATTCACCACAACCAGGTCAATCGGATCAATGGCGTGTTCCTGCATCACCTCCTGGTCCAGATCCCGCCGCCCTAAAATACCGCCGTGCACCTTGGGGTGCAGCGTTTTCACGCGACCGTCCATCATTTCCGGGAAGCCCGTGTAAGCAGACACCTCAGTGACCTCGATACCGGCATCCGCAATCATTTTATGTGTGCCGCCGGTGGACAGCAGGCTTACGCCCGCTGCACTCAAGGCTGTTGCCAGTTCCACGATACCGGTCTTGTCAGATACGCTGAGCAATGCGCGTTTTATACTTACCTTCGTCAAATCGAATTCCAAAGTGTGCGGTTGGGGTAGCAAACCCCGTCATCAAATTTACGCCGCATCCCGGGACTGCTGATCCCATCGGCTTATACTCAACAGCCAGTCCAACTGTTCTTGTGCATCACTCAGCTGTAAAAAAGCTTTGCCATGCGCGGCTAGACCCAGATGCTGCAGATAGGCCAAAACATGTTTTCTGGCGATCCGCAGACCTGCCAGTTCGCCATAAAAACTGTGCATCAATTCAACATGGGTGCAGATAATCTGCCACTTGCCTGGCCGATCAGGAACCGGATTACCTGCCAGTTCAGCAAACAACCAGGGCTGACCCAGCGCGCCGCGTCCGATCATTATCCCATCCGCATTAGAAACGGCCAGAGCCTGTTGCGCAGCAGCAACACTATCTATATCACCATTAACCATCACTGGCACATTAACCTGTGACTTCAAAGCGCGCGCTGCCGTGTAATCGGCCCGACCATTAAATTTGCAGGCGCGACTGCGACCATGCATCACCACCATCTGCGCGCCGTTCTGCACGGCGATACAACCTGCCTGAACACCCAAATCATCATCGGTGGTCAGTCCTGTACGGGTCTTTACCGTAACGGGCACCGGCACCGCTCGCGCAACCGCATCGACTATACGCGCCACCAGATCCAGGTCCTGCAGCAGCGCTGAACCGGCAAACTTGCGACACACTTTTTTTGCAGGACAGCCAAAATTGATATCAATAATTTCAACGCCTTCGTCAACATGACGTCGCGCGGCTTGCGCCATGACTTGCGGATCAGTGCCGGCAATCTGCACCGCTACAGGAGTCGCGCCAGGCACGGGCACACGACGCAAGCGGCTTTTGCCAGTTTCCCAGAGTTCAACTTTGCTGGAGACCATTTCGCTGACCAGATAGGGGCGTCCCAATTGCCAGGCAATAGTACGGAAGGGTACGTCACTCAGTCCTGCCATAGGCGCTAAGGCAAACGTATTAGGAAGTTCAAGAGCCCCGATTTTCATGACAGTCTGATCGCAGAAGAAAACGTCAGGCGGGGCGCGCATTCACGCGCCAGACGCCTTATCGATGTTCTACATTTTCATTTCGTAGAAGCAGAGCTTATTACCATCCGGATCACGGCAGTAAGCGCCATAAAATATCGGCAGCCGCTCTCCTGGTGCGCCTTCATCGCTGGCACCCAGTTCAAGCGCTTTTGCGTATAGCTTGTCGACGCCTTCGCGAGAACCGCCAGGAATTGCAATCATATTGCCATTACCGGCATTGGCAGCTTGCTCATCATAAGGAATGCATATCGCCAGCATGGCGCTGTCCATACCTGTGCCGTAAAACTTGATGCGATCCTGTCCAAACAGTTGTTTTGCACCGATCTGCTCCAGAAGAGGGCCATAGAAAGCCTCTGCTCGATCCATATCGGAAACACCTATCGTTACATATCCCAGCATTATTCACCCTCTCAAGGTTAAAAAAGAGCGCTAGTAAACCCGCCCGCGACCCCGCTTGGCAACCGCTTTTTCGTCGAAAACACAGTTTCGACGCTAGCGGAATTTAACTTCGAAGTTCAGTGCATCTTCTCCAGGGTCCTGGATCTCCAGGGACACGTGCACCGGGGTGCGCGAGGGCATCAAAGAATCACCGCCGGCTTCACCGCGCAGATATTCTTCAGGCTTGAAACGCCGCCCTGCAATTAATTGCCCACGCATATTTGTGGCAAGTAATTCGATCAATGGATACGGTTGCGCAAATTCGGCGTTGTTAATCATCAAGACATCGACAATACGTGCATCAGGTTGCTCCGGATGCACACGTATGACGGATTTCTGCGCATCAATCAAAGAGATGTTCCGCAGCGGCGGTAATTCACATCCCGTTACCCGACACACCGTTTCATAAATCGGTCGATATTGTGGATCCATACTCCAGGTGTCGTATTGAAACCAGAGCACCTGGGCGGGCAAAGCAACCAATCCCAACAGCACAAGAAGCAGAGTAATCCAGGTGCGTTTGTCCGGCGTGTCAGGCTCGAGCTCCAGCTCTACATCAGAATAATCAGGTAGATGAGCAGATACCCCTTCGCTCTGGCTCTTTTCTGCTGCGGCGGGACGCTCAATCGCAGCTTCTTCGCCAGATGGTGAGAGCGGTGGGGATTCATGCAGGGCCTGAAGTTCAATCTCCTGTTCAACCACCGGCACGGACTCTGGCTCCTGAGTTCGGGGCTCCTGAGTCTGAGGTTCCTGAGCTTGGGGTTCTTCCGCCTGCCAGATGTCATCGGCGACAGACTCATCCCATTCAGATTGCGTTTCTAACTCATACGGATGTGCCGAAGATTCGTCTGCTGTTGGTTGCAGAGGTTCATCCTGCTTTTCATTCGCATCATCTTTGTCATTTTTCGCCTGGTCTTGCTGTACATCTTTCGACCCCTGCATTTCAGCCAGGAACTGGGCTTCCAAGGCGAGCAGTTCCGGCGGCAGACTGAGCTCATCCTCGTCAGCATCATGCGCCCCTTCAGACCACCCACTGCCCAACTCCGCCGCCGAGACCGGAACGAAGTCAACGTCCGACAAATTCGGCATCTCGGGTGCCTGAGACGGTTCGCGCGCGGAAATCTCATCCAATTCATCCAGCAGCGCGTCAACATCTTCAGATTCATCACCTGACACAAAATCTTCACCGTCGAGGCTTAAATGCGCGGTGCCATCAAACACCACAAGACACGCACCACATCGCACGCGACCTCCAGCGATCTGCAGCTGCGACTCGGTAACGCGAAAGCGCGTGTCACAATTGGGACATTCGGTAATAAGTGGGTCGAAGTTTTCTTCTGACATGATCAGTGTGAGGCGCGGTCAGGCCCGAACTCCAGACAGACAGACCCAACCAGCTTCGATCTGTGGCTCGCCATAACGGGTGCGCTTATAGTGATCAGCAACCTCTTGCGCCTGGGCTTCGAGGATACCCGACAGGACAATTGAACCACCGGGCACCACAACTGATTCAAACTGTTCAGCCAGGTCCTGTAATGGTCCGGCAAGTATATTGGCGACAACCACGTCAAACTGTTGCGCATAAAGGCCCGCATGCCATTGTTCAGCCAACACAACGTCTACCTGACTGTTTTCCAGGCCATTGTAGTCCGCGTTTTCCCGGGTCGCCAGAATGGCCTGAGGATCGTGGTCTACCCCGACAACCTCTGCCCCCAGCAGCGCAGCAGCTATTGCCAGCACACCGGAACCGCAACCAAAATCCAGCACTTTCTGTCCGGGCCGAATGTTTTCCGCCAGCCATTGCAGACAAAGCCGGGTAGTTGGGTGGCTGCCAGAACCAAAAGCCAGACCTGGCTCCAGCCGCAGAAGGGTATAGCGTTGCGCAGCAGTCTCATCGACCTGCTGATGCTTCGGCAACAGCCACAAACGCTCAGCAAAAACCTGATCGACGGCATGATTGTTCACCTGCTTCTGCCAGTTCTGGTCGGCTATGAACTGTACATCCAGCACCGGTGGTATTTGCGGCAGGCCCTGCAACTGTTCCTGTATCTGGGCCATGTTGGTGTCAACCGGCAATAATGCCAGCACACGCACACTGGTCCATAGAGGCGTTTCTCCCGGGGCGGGCTCTAAAACCGGTTCGTCATCATCGCTGAGCAAAGTGATCGCAACAGCCCCTGCTTCCAACAGAACAGTTTCGCTGGCTGGCAGGGATTGCGGAGCAACACGCAGCTCCAGTTGGAGCCAGCTCACGACAGCTTAAACAAGACATCTCCGGTGCTGATGGGCTCACCGTTAGCAACGCAGATCTGCGCAATACAGGCGTCTTTAGCAGCACGGATTTCGTGCATCATCTTCATGCTCTCAATGATGCAAAGGACGTCACCGGCTTGTACCTGCTGACCGGTTTCAACAAAAACAGGCGCTTCCGGATGGGATTGCCGATAGAACGTCCCGGCCATTGGCGCGAGCAAACTTTCTGCCGTTGAGGAGCCGGATGACGGCGCGTCATTTTGAGCCTGAACCGTCACCGCCGCAGGCGCAACAGATTGCATGCCAGCTGCAGGTAAACGGTGCATCACGATACGCACAGATTCGTCGCCACTGCTGACTTCCAGTTCGGAAATGGCAGACTCTTCCACCAGCTCAATCAGCTTTTTTACTTTACGTAGATCCACTGCCACCAAGGCCCCCTGTCCTGTTTTCCGGGTTAAGCATCTATTCTGGCCAATGCAGCCTGAAGCGCATAAACATAACCATTGGCGCCAAGACCGGTAATCACGCCAACAGCGATATCACTCAAATAAGAATGCTGGCGAAAATCTTCCCGCGCATGCACGTTAGAAAGGTGCACTTCGATAAACGGGATGCTCACGCCCAGAAAAGCATCTCGCAGAGCAATACTGGTATGGGTAAATGCGCCGGGATTTATAATGATAAAATCCACCCCCTCGGACTTGGCCTCATGCACAGCGTCAATCAAAGTGTGCTCGGCGTTGCTCTGCAGGGTTTTGACAACAACGCCAGCAGGCGCCGCAGCAACTATCTTCTGGTCCACATCCGCAAGTGTGTCATAACCATACACTTCCGGCTCACGCGAACCGAGCAGGTTTAAATTAGGGCCGTGTAAAACCAGAATCGAAGGCATTTTTCGCTCACCCGAAACAAAGTCAGGCATTTTGGAGGATCACTAAGGAGAATCAAGCGCTTATTCGATCTCAATCCGCACAAATATACGAGTTTACCGCAATTTTATCCGGAAATAGCTGCAATTTCGCCGACGTTACCAGCAGCGCCTGCATTCAATGAGGCCAGAACCGCGCCCAGATGCGCCGCCAGCGTTTCCGCATTTACCTCACCCTGTATTCGAACGTCTGTTAACTCGCCGCCTTCTCCTTCGAAAAAGACCAAACTAGGCGGGCCAAAGAGACCGTAATGATTCAGCAGCTCTCGATCTATCGCGTCATTATCTGTTACATCAGCACGCAGCAGGGTGAACTGATTCAGCCGCGCAGCCACTGCAGCTTCAGGAAAGACATTGCGCTCCATCACCTTGCAGGAAATACACCAGTCCGCATAGAGGTCGAGAATGACCGGTTTATTACTCAGGGCAATCTGAGCCTGCACATCAGCCAGACTTTTAACCGCCTGCCACTGGGGTTCCGCATGAACCACAGAGCCGCTGACGCTGACGCCACCGCCGGATAATTTAGCCAGTGGCTTTAACGGGTCATGTGCACCGCTGGCAGCACCAATCAGCAGCAGAACACCCCACATGAAGCCTAACGAACCCGCAGCTTTGCCCAGTTGCGCAAAACCCTGCCGTGGAGAAAAATCGAGCACACCCAGGTAAACCCCACTACCGATCAACAAGGCCGCCCACAAAACAAGAGTGACCGCTGGTGGCACAACCCGTTCCAGCAACCAGACCGCAACTGCCAGCAGCCCAACCCCAAATACGGCTTTGACACCGTTCATCCAGGCGCCTGCCCGTGGCAGCCAGTGACCACCGCTAGCGCCAACAATC
This sequence comes from Gammaproteobacteria bacterium, assembly GCA_048571035.1. Lineage (GTDB taxonomy): Bacteria > Pseudomonadota > Gammaproteobacteria > Pseudomonadales > Azotimanducaceae > UBA4421. The sequence continues at coordinate 3,184,276 of CP121329.1, read as the reverse complement.
ATCAGTGGCACACCCATACCAAGTCCCAGCGCAAGCAGCGCGGTGCCACCCAGCACAGCATCGTTAGAGGTAGAGATATAAATCAGTGCACCAGCCAGCGGCGCAGACACGCAGGGGGAAACCACCAGGGAAGACAGTGCACCCATGACCACCACGGAAGCATGTTTGCCACCCTGCTGCTTCTGCCCCATGGCGTTAAGCCGATTCTGCAGGCCCTGGGGCAACTGCAGTTCATAAAAACCAAACATAGACAGAGACAACAAGACAAAGACCAGCGCAAAGAAGACCAACACACCTGGAGATTGCAGCGCCGCCTGTAAATTGAGCTCTGCCCCGAACAGACCAACCAGCGTGCCTACCAGGGCGTAAGTTGACGCCATGCCCAGAACATAAGCAAAAGACAGGGTAAAGGCTTTACGTTTCGATATGTGGTCACCTTCACCAACAATAATGCTGGAAAGGATAGGCACCATTGGCAAGACACACGGGGTAAACGCCAGTCCAATACCGGCAATAAAGAATAGAGCCAGGGCATACCAGAGACTTTCGCTGGCGAGGATACCGGCTAACAGCTGTTCTTCTGTGTCCGCCACACCGGAGGTAACGGAAGTTGTCGCGGCCGCTTCAGTTGGCGGTTGGCTGACGGTATTGCCTGCACTGGCCGCCACTGCGGATGAGCCTGCGGCCAGCGTTGCAGAAATGAGGCGCATGCCATCGTAGGCGAACCATCGCGTTTCGGGTGGATAACAAAGTCCTGCATCCGCACAACCCTGGTAATTAACGCCAATTTGCGTGTTCACGCCGGGCTGGGATTCCAGCGGCACAACAATTTCGGCGTCGTGGTAATAGACTTCCACTTCGCCAAAAAAATCATCTACTTTGCGCTTGCCATCCGGGATTGCAGGCTCACCCAGGGTCAGGCGGCTATCGTCTTTTGCTTCAAACGAGAACTGATGGCGATAAAGGTAATAACCATCCGGCATCTCCCAACGCGCAACAAAAGCCCCGTCACTGTCCAGTTCTGCGGTCAGCGCAAACGCTTCGTCGACCTTGAGAAAAGTATCTTCCTCCTGCAGCCAGCTGTCACCGCTTTCAAATTCGAATTCCGCAGCGGTAGCGGACAGCGCAAACAACGCAGTCAGCAGCAGACATGAATAACGCAGGAGCGTCCTGATATCAGTAAGTGGCCTGAGATTGTGCACGTTGAACTTCACCGTAACCCCTAAAACTGTGTGTGTATTGTGCACTCGACTGATCCTGCTGCAAATCAGGACGCCCAAAATGGTGCGAATATTCGTGCGCATAGGACCCCGCCAACAGCGGGAAGTTCGCTACAATGCGCAGCCCAACCCTATACGTAACACCATTAAACTATCTTCGCTGTGATTTCTGACACCAACCGAAAGCTAGAATCTAAATTACCCGCAATAAAAGCAGGTTTACTGCCTTTATTGCTGGCTGTTACCTGCGCTGCGGGTTGTCAGGCACCCTCGGTGCCAACACCTCCTGCTGAACCTGTGGCGGAACCGGCGTCGCCACCACCGCCACCTGTTATCGAGCGCCAGTTGCTGTTCAAGCTGCTGGACAGCGCAGACGAGGCCATCGCTGACGATCGATTAACTTTTCCAGCAGGTAACAACGCGCTGGATTTCTACCACGACATTCTCGACGTTCAGCCAGACCAGGAAGACGCCCTGCGAGGACTGGAACAGTTAGTCGAAATCTACGTGAAAATGGCTCAGGACGCTTTGGATTACAATCGTTTTGCGACTGCACGCTCGATGCTTGCGCGCGCCGATTTAATTGTACCCAATCACCCTTCAATAGAACCAACTCAGGCGCAGATCCGACTATTAGAAGAAGCACAGAGAACAGCACTGCCATTGGACCAGCACGTTTTGAATAATCCAACTCGAGCACTTAAGGATAAATTGATCGCCCTTGGCGCCCATCCTCAACAAACGCCGTGTCGTTTCATCATTTACGCGCGCAGCGATGCACAAGGGCGCTGGATCTATCAGCAGCTTGCTGCCGCAGATGTTGCAGGCCGCATCCGCGCGGAAATTAAAATCAGGACACCCGCAAAAGTAGAGCGCCTATGTTTCCCCACCTGAAAATCAGCAGCCAACTGTTTACAGCGCTCATGATCGCCGTCTGTTTCAGCGGCTGCAGCACGCCGCCGGAGCCAATCGAGGTTTCTGCTGCCCAGGTGAGAGACCTGGTGCCTGGCAGAGACACAACAGCCGGTTATTTTGTGCTGACCAACAACACTGCAAACGAGCTGACCCTCACCGGGGCGACTTCAGAACTCGCAAGAGCGATCGAGATGCACAAAACGGTGCAACGCGAAAACTCAGTAGGCATGCAACGGGTCAGCAGCCTGGCCATTGCACCGAACACACAGGCACGCTTTGAACGTGGTGGATTACACCTGATGATCTTCGGGGTTGCAGAAGTACCCGACAGTTTTCCTATCACCCTACAGTTCAGCGGTGACAAGCAACTCACTGTAACCTTTAGTAAGCTGCCGCTGTGACTGGGTCAGCACACCACCCGATGATTACCGGAGTCAATCGACATGAGTTGGAAATTCTGGCAACGCACTGAACCTGTATATATGGACGACAATATGAGTAGTACGCCTTCCACCGTGGGCAGAGTCGCTGGTGGCCTGATCGGCTTATACCTGGCCATTACCGTAGTTTTAAGCTGGTGGTGGGACTACGAGCCTGATCAGTTCGATGTGCGCGAGAATGCCGTGCAAATGGCTCAGAGTGCAAACGATTCGCTGGTTACCGGTTATCTGACCACGGCAACAGTAATCACCCTGGCTGACACCCTGCTGGAAAAGCGCGGTGGCTACCTGTCTAACGATGTATTCCCACCCGGCGTCTGGATGGACAACGTTCCCGAATGGGAGTTTGGCGTGCTGACCCTGCTGCGCGACGCCGCCCGAGTGTATCGAAATGATTTGTCCCGCTCGCAGAGTCAGTCGGCTGAAGACCCGGATCTGTCAGAAGCTGAAGGCAAGTTTTTCTTCGACAACAGCAGCTGGCTGCTGCCGCAGACCGAAGATGAATATCGCGATGGGGCAAAACTGTTCCGCAATTATTTAGCTCGACTTTCAGACAGCGGCCAGACCAACGCACAGTTTTATGCGCGAGCGGACAATCTGCAGCAGTGGCTGGCAGCGGTTGAAACGCGCCTGGGCAGCATGTCTCAGCGACTGGCAGCCAGCGTCGGCAAACGTCAGCTGAACATTGACCTGGCTGGTGACAGCGCGGCTCAGCAGGCGACTGCCACACCCCAGGATCAATTGGTCAAAACTGCGTGGCTTGATATCGATAATATCTTCTTCGAAACCCGCGGTTATACCTGGGCCTTGTTGCACATGTTGCGCGCCATGGAGCAGGATTTTGGCGACGTGCTCGATGACAAAAACGCTCGAGTCTCCCTGCAGCAGATTATCCGCGAACTGGAACCCAGCCAGGATACTGTGTGGAGTCCGATGATCCTCAACGGCGACGGTTTAGGTCTGCTGGCCAATCACTCGCTGGTCATGGCCTCATATATCGCCCGCGCAAACGCGGCCATTATTGACCTGCGCACCCTGCTCACCCAGGGCTGAAACCCACAGGTGGCGCGAAGCGCCAACGCTGTTATTATTAGCGCCGTTCGACATTGGGGAGAGAAGCATCTGGCAGTCGTGCCGGCATGGCTCTGCCCCTTAAAAAAATAAATAATCATTAGTTGGGGACCCAAATGATTGATCAATCCCTGATCCCACCGGTGCTAGGCATCGTTGGGCTCATTGCTGCTTTTGTAATTTACGGCATCGTCAGAGCCTATGATGAAGGCTCTGACGCGCTGAAGAAGATTGCAGATCAGATTCACATCGGCGCCATGGTATTCATGCGTCGTGAGTACACATTACTGGCGCTGTTCAGCGCCGTTCTGTTAGTGCTCATTTCGATCACAGACCTTGGCATCTATACTGCCGCAGCCTTCTTAGCCGGCGCGCTTTCGTCCGCTTGCGCAGGCTGGATCGGCATGTATGCTGCGACCAAGGCCAATGTTCGCACAACCAATGCTGCCCACACCAAAGGCCAGGCAGACGCCTTGTCAGTGGCGTTCTTCGGCGGTTCTATCATGGGCCTGGCGGTTGCATCACTGGGCCTGCTGGGGCTCGGCCTGGTCTACTATTTCTTTGGCGGTGACCCCCACAGCGCCCACCACATCCATGGCTTCGGTATGGGTGCATCTGTCGTAGCGCTGTTTTCCAGAGTAGGTGGCGGCATCTACACCAAGAGTGCAGACGTTGGCGCAGACCTAGTGGGTAAACTCGAACAGGGTATTCCTGAAGATGATCCACGTAATCCGGGCGTTATCGCTGACAACGTAGGTGACAATGTAGGTGATGTCGCTGGCATGGGTTCTGATATCTTTGAGTCTTATTGCGGTTCTATGATCGCCACCATCGCCATTGCTTCAACTCTGGCAGCTATTGGCGTAGGCCAACTGGCACCCGGCTTGTCCGAGGCAGACGGTCGCGCAGCACTCATGTTTGTACCTCTGGCGCTGGCTTCAACAGGTCTGATTGCATCAATTATCGGTATCGGCATCGTGCGTTCATTCTCCAACGCCAACCCGGCAGTAGCTCTGCGCATCGGCATGATCGGCACCCCGATCATTTTCATGGCAGCGGCCTACTTTGTGCTCAGCAGCTTAGGTGTTTCCAACAACATCTGGTGGTCTGTACTGTTTGGTGCCGCTGGTGGCGTAGTGATCGGCCTGATCACCGAGTACTACACGTCATCCACACCAGTTGTTCGCATTGCTGAATCCGGAAAAACCGGCCCGGCAACGGTCATGATTACCGGCCTGGCCGTTGGCATGCAGTCAGTTGTTGTACCGATCCTGACCATCTGCGCCATTATCTTTGTGTCAACCAGCCTCGCCGGACTCTACGGCGTAGGTGTTGCAGCGGTTGGTCTATTGGCCACGGTCGGCATGACCATGGCAGTCGACGCTTACGGACCTGTTGCAGACAATGCCGGCGGCATCGCGGAGATGGGTGGTCTCGGGCCAGAAACACGCGCCATTACCGATTCGTTGGACGAGCTTGGCAATACCACTGCCGCGATGGGTAAAGGCTTTGCGATCGGCGCAGCCGCGCTTGCCGCGCTCGCCATCATTGCCGCATTTGTAGAGACCGTAACACTCGCACGTGGCGGGGAATTTATCCTGCATATCGGCAACCCGATGGTATTGATCGGCCTGTTTATCGGTGGTCTTGTACCTTTCCTGATTGCCTCCATCACCATGACTTCAGTCGGCGACGCGGCAATGGAGATGATCGAAGAGATTCGACGCCAGTTCCGCGAGATCCCGGGCCTGATGGAGGGCACTGCAGATCCGGACAATGCCAAGTGTGTTGAAATCGCTACCAACGCAGCGCTGAAGAAAATGATGCTGCCTGGCGTGATCGCTGTTGCTGTACCGCCCATTGTTGGGTTTGGTCTCGGCGCTGAAGCTCTGGGTGGCACCCTTGGCGGTGCACTACTTGGCTGTGTTCTGCTGGCACTGACCATGGCTAACGCCGGCGGCGCCTGGGACAACGCGAAAAAGTATGTTGAGAAAGGTAACCTTGGTGGCAAAGGCAGCGACGTGCACGCTGCAGCCGTTGTTGGTGACACCGTTGGTGACCCCTTCAAGGATACCTCGGGTCCAAGCATGAACATCCTGATCAACGTGATGGCTATTGTCAGCCTGGTGATAGCACCACTGCTGATCTGATCCTAAGCTCAGGTAGAAAAAACGGGACATGAAAGTGTCCCGTTTTTTTATGCTTGCGTGAATGTCAGTGGTAACCGTCTCGAGCCGATTGGTTTCGATGCTGTTATGGACGGAGAACCCTTCGATCAACCCGTGTTACGTAACCCGCTGGAGATGCCAGCCATGGTTACACGCAGTGCCCGTGCAATAGCAGAGTCTGGTTGTACATCGGCCCGATACCGTGCAAGCAGCTCTGCCTGTAGTACATGCAACGGGTCGAGATAGGTATTGCGAACGTTTAAAGATTCCGCCAATGCCGGTTCGTTTGTCAGCAACTTATCTTCGCCACGCAGTTCGAGCACCGTCGATTGCAGCGCTGCAAGTCGATCGCAGAGCGCGTCAACTGAGTCTTCAGGCAGATCATCCAGTAACTTTGTCGCGTAGAGTCTGGTGAGGCTGGGTTCACACTTGGCGAGTACCATCTCCAGCATATCAATCTGCATTCGAAAAAACGGCCAGTCGAGCATGGCGCGCAGTTCCGTTAGCTCTTCCTGGCTTGTGCCCAGGGCGCGCTCAGTGCCCAGCCACGCAGGCAGCATCAGACGAATCTGAGTCCAGGCAAATACCCAGGGAATGGCTCGGAGGCTGGCCACATCGTCAGTGGCAGCCCGGCGAGCCGGACGACTGCCGAGAGCAAGAATTCCGAGTTCACGTTCCGGCGTGAGTGCGCGGAATAATCCGACAAAACTCGGATCGTCACGCACCGTCGCGCGATAGGCAGACAATGATCTGGCGGCCATGCGTTGCATAGCCTCGCGCCACTCCGGGCGTGGCAGGTCTGGCGGATTCAGCGACGATTCCAGCGTTGCGCTGATGTAGCCCGTTAGGCTGTTGCGGGCAAGTTCGGGCGTGCCAAGCTTCCAGCGAATCATTTCACCCTGCTCGGTCACGCGCAGTCTGCCATTCACAGAATTAGGTGGTTGGGAGCGAATCGCGGTCTGCGCCGGACCACCTCCGCGACCCACAGCGCCGCCGCGGCCGTGAAAGAGTGTGAGTTTCACCTGGTGTTTGTCAGCAACCGCAACAAGCTGCTCCTGGGCCTCGTACTGTGCCCAGGCAGCAGCGAACTGGCCGGCGTCTTTTGCTGAATCGGAGTAACCGATCATCACCTGCTGCTCCTGACTGCAGTAGTTAGCGTACCAGGCGTTGCTGAGCAGAGCATTGAGGGTGTCAGGTGCTCGTTCGAGGTCATCGAGAGTCTCAAACAGCGGCACGATAGGCAGGTTTTGTTTAAGCCCGGCATCACGCAACAGCAGAATGACCGCCAGCACATCGCTTGGGTGCCGGGCCATAGATATCACGTATTGCGCAATACCCGCTGCTTCAAGGCGAGCGATCAGAGCGCAAGTGTCGAGCACTTCAGACACCTCAGCGCTGGCTGGCCAGGTGGCAGGAAACAACGGACGTTTGCTGTCGAGCTCGCGCAGCAGGAACTCACAGCGCTGTGCTTCACTCCAGTCGTTGTAGCCAGTGTTGTCATCCGCAACATTCAAATAGCGGGTGAGCTCGTCGAACGCATCAGCGTGGCGATCTGAACTCTGGCGAATGTCGAGGCGTGTGAGTGTCGGGCCGAAGGCGGCAGCTCGCCGGATGCTGTCCTGCAATGGACCCGCGGCAATGGTAGCCATACCACACTCAACCAGCGAGTCATGCAGCTCTTGCAGCGGCTGCAGCAGCTCGTCCGTGCGCCAGAATATGCTCGCCTGGCTGACAGGATCACTTGCACGCACACCGCCATCGGGTTTGGCTGCGCGTGCTTCAGCCCAATCGCGAGTCAGCAACATTTTGTCGCGCAACGTTTTCACGACGGCCCGATAAGGCTCACTCGCATCACCAACCCGGCTGCGCAGCTGATCGTTGCAGCGAGTCATCGACAGCGCGCCCTGCAGGTTCTCGAGGTCGCGCAGGAACAGGTCTGCCGCCATCCAGCGCCCAAGCATCAGCACTTCTTCGGTAATCAAGGCCGTCACATTGGGATTGCCGTCCCGGTCTCCGCCCATCCATGTAGCAATGCGCAACGGGGTGGCGTCCAGTGGTATCGGTGGCAGGTCACTACTGGCCAACGCGGCGTCCAGGTGTCGCAGGGCATCAGGTAGTGCGTGCCACAGCGAACTTTCGATAACGGCAAAGCCCCATTTCGCTTCGTCCTGGGGGGTGGGCCGGGTCTTGCGAATCTCGTCGCTGTGCCAGGCCTCAGTGATCAGCCGCTGCAGTTCTGTGTGTTTCTGTTGTGCGTCCTTGCCCAGGGCTGATTCAATGGCGTCGTACTTCTGAATCATGGTGCGGCGGAGTACTTCGGTCGGATGTGCGGTGAGCACCAGCTCAATGGCGAGGTCTGATACGGCGGAAGCCACAGACTCATTTGCAGGCAGCGTCAACCCAATGTCAGGTTGGCGTGCAACATGCGCCTGTTCGGCGATGTTGGCAAGGTTGAGAAACTGATTAAAGGCGCGGGCGATGGTAACGAGCGTCTGATCGTTTTGCTTAGCCAGCCAGGTGCTTAGCTCTGACCAGCTGGCAACCTCAGCAGCCCTGGCATCCTTTGCCAGAGCTCGTACCGTTTCAATATCCGCCAGTGCATCTGGACCCTGATCTTCAGCAATGATGGACCCGAGCAGATTACCCAGCGCGCGGACGTCATCACGTAGTTGTTCGTCGATGTGATCGAGGTCTGGGTTGGCCATAGAAACTCTGTGTTGGTTTCGGTGCGTCTTAAAGTAAGCGCGATCTCAGCAGTTGATCACCACTTTTCGGATAGTTTCTTCTTCACTAACTGGTTCTTCAAGGTCACATACTGCGGCATACCGTGTTTATAAGTCGGGTAATCTTCGCCAGTAATAAGGGGCTCAAGGTAACGCTTGGCTGCAGCGGTCACACCAAAACCATCACTACTGATGAAGTTTTTCGGCATCTTGCGCTCAACGTTGGCGACCCGGGACAGTTTTGCTTCACCGATTTTCCAGCGGTAGGGTTTATCGCTGGTACGTACAATGGTGGGCATCACCGCGTTTTTTCCAGCAACGGCAAATTCCACCGCCGCCTGACCCAGCGCATAGGCTTGCTCAACATCTGTGGCCGACGCGATATGCCGCGCAGCGCGCTGCAGATAGTCGGCTACCGCCCAGTGATATTTGTACCCCAGCTTGGCTTTGATCATCTCTGCCAGCATAGGTGCTACGCCGCCCAGCTGTGTGTGACCAAAGGCATCTTTACCACCAGCATCAGCCAGGAAAGTACCATCTTTGTACTGAGCGCCCTCCGAGGCAACAATTACACAGTAGCCTTTGTCTTTAACCGTCTGTTTCACCTTCTGCAGGAATTTAGTCTTAACAAACGGCACCTCCGGCAGCAGGATAATATGCGGGGCATCACCTTTTTCTTCCTGCGCCAGCGACGCAGCCGCCGCAATCCAGCCCGCATGCCGCCCCATGACTTCCAGTACAAATATCTTCGTTGAGGTTTCACACATGGAGGCCACGTCCAGCGCAGCCTCGCGAGTTGAGACCGCCACATATTTGGCCACCGAGCCAAAACCCGGGCAACAGTCAGTGAAAGGCAGATCGTTATCAACCGTTTTTGGGACGCCGATACACGTCAGGTTGTACCCGCTCTGGCGACCAAATTCAGCCACCTTGTTGGCAGTGTCTTGTGAATCACCGCCACCGTTGTAGAAAAAATAGCGGATGTTATGGGCTTTGAACACGTCCAGCAGTCGCTGGTACTCACGTGCGTTTTCCTGCAGAGATTTCAGTTTATAGCGGCAGGAGCCAAAGGCGCCGCTGGGTGTCTGACGCAGGCCGGCTATGGCTTTAGCGGATTCTTTTGAGGTATCAATGAGCTCTTCATTGAGTGCACCCAGAATGCCGTTACGACCGGCATACACCTTACCAATTATATCTTTGTGCTGGCGCGCGGTCTCAATGACGCCACAGGCTGAGGCGTTGATTACTGAGGTCACACCACCGGATTGCGCATAAAAAGCATTGGCTTTAGCCATAACAATACTTGTCTCCTTTGGGTTTTATTCGATTTACGTTGTAAAAAAACGCGCTCTATTGTCCGTGAAGGCTGCTATTTGTGCGACAATTTATTTATTCCGATTGATTGACGTGCATGAAATCCATCTTCCAGTTGTTCTGGCGTATCTGCCTGTTTCGCGACGGCCCGGAAACCATACCCGCGAACAACGTGTTGCTGTTGCTGACACTGATCGCCAACGCAGGTATGAATATTGTTGTACAACTGGCCTGGGGCGGTGAAAACGTTACTGTGCTGCGAGCGATCACGATCGCAATTGTCAGTTTGGCAGGTACAGGTGGACTGGTCTGGTTTGTCATGATGCTCATGTCATTAACCAATCGACTACCGCAGACGCTCACCGCCATTTTTGGTGTTGAGGTCATCCTCACAGGTCTCAGTGCCCTTTTGTTGCTGTCGAGCGATGTGCTGGGTACCGGCGTGACTCGATTTGTTATTACAATGCTGACGCTGTGGAGCCTGGCGGTTTACGGCTTTATTTTTCATCGCGCCCTCAATATCCACATTGGTCTGGGTATTGGCATGGCGCTTTTTGTTGTTGTTTTTTCAATGGCCATCACTCAAACGGCGCTTGCCACATGACCAAACATATTTATTTCCTGGGCATCGGCGGCACATTAATGGGCAGCCTTGCACAACTGGCTCAGCAGATGGGTTTTACCGTCAGTGGCAGCGATGTCAGTGTGTATCCTCCAATGAGTGACCAGCTCGCCGCCGCAGGCATTACCGCCCACGAAGGGTTTGACCCCGCCCAGCTGGACCCCGAACCCGACATGATTGTGATTGGCAACGCAGGCCTGCCACGCGGACACGAGGCGGTCGAATACATCCTTGAGAAAGGCCTGGCCTATACTTCCGGGGCGCAATGGCTGGGGGAGACGGTGTTACGCAATCGCTGGGTGCTGGCGGTTGCGGGTACCCATGGCAAGACCACTACGGCTTCAATGCTGGCGTGGATACTTGAGCAGGCTGGTCTCACCCCGGGTTATTTGATTGGTGGCGCGCCAATGAACTTTGAACAGTCTGCCCGCCTGGGAGACAGTCCATTTTTTGTTGTTGAAGCAGATGAGTACGACACCAGCTACTTCGACCGTCGTTCAAAATTTGTCCACTACCGACCGCGCACGCTGATCCTGAATAACCTCGAATATGATCATGCGGATATTTTTCCGGACATCGCAGCGATTCAGACTCAATTTCACAATCTGCTGCGCACTGTGCCTAAAACCGGCCTGATACTGGCGCCGAGCAACGATGACCATATCAACGAGGTCCTCGCCATGGGCTGTTGGTCTGATGTGGCACGAGTTGGCGAACGTGCACCCAAGAAGATCATCAACAATGACATTGGTGAACACTGGCAGGTTGGGTCGACCAGCGCAGACGGCAGCGAATTCGATGTCATGCTCAATGGTGAAAGTCAGGGTCGTGTGGGCTGGCCTCTAATTGGTAAACATAACCAGACCAATGCACTGAATGCCATAGCCGCGGCGCGACACGCCGGTGTGCCGGTGAGCGCGGCTATCGCTGCCTTAGCCGACTTCAGCGGCGTTAAGCGGCGGATGGAAGTTCTATTCGACAATGACCGCTTTGCTTTATACGACGATTTCGCCCACCACCCGACTGCCATCCGCACTACACTGGAAGGTTTACGCAAACAGGCTGGCAGCGACGACATCATCGCGCTTATAGAACCACGCACCCATACAATGTCGTTAGGTACACTGCGGCACGAACTGACCACGTGTGTCGCTGCAGCAGATCAGGTCATCTGGTACCGTGGTGAAAACATTAAATGGGACCTTGGCGAAGTCGCCCAACACTGTGTGGTGCCCGCGCAAATGCTCGATAACCATGAGGCTGTCATCAACAAAGTCATGGATCTGGCAACCACCGAGCGCCGCAGGAAGTGCCACGTTGTGATCATGAGCAACGGCGCATTTGGCGGCATCTACAAAACCCTGACCGACAGACTTAATGCACTCTAGGGAGAGATTCATGCAACCATTCAAACTGCTTAAAACACTCGCACTGACAGCAATCAGTATATTGGCCTTCAACAGCAGCGCTGATGAAGCCTGGCATCCGTCCAGATACGGCGCCGAGGACACCCTTGGTGCTATCAACAATCTGTCCGCTGACAAAGTAAAACAGGCGGCTCAGCTGGTAAAAACGGGTAAAACCTACGCCTTGGGCGTTGAAACCGGCCCGGATTCCCCGGCTTATCCGCCACGCTCATACTCCATGACGGTACTGCAGCTCGATGATGGTATGGGTACACCGCTGGGCTCAAACAAAGCCACCGGCAACGATGATCTGATGAACTTATGGATGGGTATCGGCAGCCAGATCGACGGACTCGGTCACATGGGCGTCAATCACGTTTACTACAACGGCAACAAAGCCAGCGACTTTGTCACACCGAAGGGTTTGACCAAGCTGTCTATCGACAAACTGCCGCCGATTGTGACCCGCGGCGTGCTGCTGGATATGGCCAAACATATGGATCAGGCGATCCTGCCCGAAGGCACAGCGTTCAACAGCACGCAGATTAAGTCTGCCGCACGCGAAGCTGGTATCAGCATCGAGAAGGGTGATGTTGTGCTGTTTCACACGGGCTGGCTGAATATCATGGACAGCGATCCTGAACGCTTTATGGCTGGCCAGCCCGGGCTAGGGGTGGACGGCGCGCAATATCTCGCAGGTCTCGGCGTGGTGGCGGTGGGCGCAGATAACTGGGCACTTGAAGTGCTGCCCTCTGAAGATCCGCAGCAGGCGTTTCCTGTGCACCCCGAGTTATTGGCCAAAAACGGCGTCTACATACTCGAAAACATGGATACTCGAGCACTGGCTGCAGACGGTGTCACCGAATTTTTATTTGTATTGGGTCAACCTCGTTTTGTAGGCGCGGTACAGGCTGTCATCAATCCGGTAGCTATTCACTGACATGTTAGATAACAAAAACATCATTATCACTGGTGCTGGCAGCGGCATCGGCCGCGCCACCAGCTTACTGGCCAGCCAATATGGCGCCAATCTGGTCTGCGTCGACCTCAGTGACGCGGTACAGGAAACCGTTGCTGAAGTCGGCAAACAAGGCGGTAAAGCCATCGCTGTGCAAGCAGATGTCAGCAAAGAAGCGGACGCGGCAGCCTACGTACAGGCGTGCGTTGACGAATACGGTCACCTGGATGGTATCTACGCCAACGCTGGCGTTGTTGGCGGTGGCAAACCCATGCTGGAACTCACCGTTGAAGACTGGCAGCGCACTTTGAATATCAACACTATTGGCGTGTTTCTGGCGGTCAAACAGACTGTTCCGATTTTCACTGCGCAAGGCGGCGGCGCCATTGTATGCACAGCTTCAGTTGCGGGATTGCGGGCAAACGCCGGTGGTGTCGATTACAGCGCCAGCAAAGCCGGCGTCATCAGCATTGCACAAACGGTTGCTTACCAGCTTTACGGCACCGGCGTGCGTATCAATGCCATCTGTCCCGGGCTGATTGAAACAGGCATGACCAAACCCGCTTTTGACCGAGCCAAAGAGCGCGGTACCGAAGAACGTATTGGTCAGATCAATCCAGCAAGACGCCATGGCCAGCCCGCTGAAATTGGTGAAATGGCATGCTTTCTGCTCAGTGATCGCGCCTCTTACGTGAACGGTCAGGCAATACCCGTCGACGGCGGACTGTCCGCATCACACCCATGGGTATTTCCTAAAAGTTGAAGAAGCACTTGAACAAGACGGTAGCACAGGAGTTGAACATGATTCGTGTTGTCTTGTGTCTGTTGATTCTGGCCGGCTGTACAACTACGAGCTCCCCAGCGCGCGCTGAAAAAAGTGAACGGCTGAACGTGGAAATACCTGTTGGCTGGACAGCCGCGGTCTCACGAACGGTTGGCGATATTCAGGTTGCCGAATACTATCCGCCCGGCAGCACCCAGGAGTGGAAACAGAAAATATCTGTGGAAGCTCTGTCTGGCAATGATCTGCCGGACCCTCTCATCTTCACCGAAGGCATGGCGGAACAACAGAATCGGGTATGTAACCGCTTCAGCGTGAATCCCATATTTGCCGGTTTCGAAAATGGCTACGCAAGCTCCGTACAGATGCTGCAGTGCGGAGACAACAAACGCACCGGCAAAGACGTCGTAACAGTGGTCAAAGCAATTCGCGGTAACGATTCTTTTTATACCGTTACACGTATCTGGCGCCTGGATCAGGCACCACCGCCACTGGCGCCTGAAACGATCAATCTGGACCAGAACGAACTGGCAGCCTGGTCTCACACTTTACGCAGCGTCCAGGTTTGCGATCCTGCGCTGGCTGCTCATCCCTGCCCAGAACCTGACACACAGGCGAACCCCTGATCAGAATTGTTCTGGCGTCAAACCCATAACCGCATCGGATGCAGAAAGGATACTCTGCTCCAGCCCGGCGCTGGCAGGCAGAATACGATTGAAGAAAAACTGCGCCGTAATGCGTTTACCGTCACCAAAATCATCTGCAGGTGCAACACAGGCCATACGGGCCCACAACCAGGCATAAATAGTTAAGCCAAACAACTCAAGAAAGTCTGCACTGACCGCACCAGGCAGATTAGGGTCATCCGCACTTCGGTCGATGACCGAGCCGGTTACCCGCACCAGACGATCCAGGGCTTCCTGGAGGTCCGCTCGATGGGCGTCAGCAACTTCAGACTGGCCCATATCATCGATGAATTTGCGCAAAGTCACACCGCCATCTCGCAGCACTTTGCGACCAATAAGATCCATCGCCTGCACGCCGTTTGTGCCTTCATAAATCTGCGCTATGCGGGCATCGCGCACGACCTGCTCAACACCCCACTCCTGCACATAACCATGCCCCCCGAATACCTGCTGCGCCATCACAGCACCGTCAAAGCCACGATCACTGAAATAGGCTTTCGCTACGGGCGTCAGAAGTTCTGAACGCGCTTGGGCCTCAGCATCTTCACCGTATTTGCCTTGATCCAGTAACAAACCCACATACAAAGCAAAAGCGCGTCCCGCTTCGTTGTAGGCACGCTGAGTCATGAGCATGCGCCGCACATCCGGGTGCACCAGCAGGGAATCTGCCGGGCCGTCCGGGTTCTGTACACCAGTTGGCGCTCGGCCCTGCAAGCGGTCTTTGGCATACGCCGCGGACAACTGATAAGCCAGCTCACCCGCACCCAGACCCTGCAAACCAATGGATAAACGTTCGTAGTTCATCATGGTGAACATCGCCGCAAGACCTCTGTTCTCTTCACCCAGAAGGAAGCCCGTGGCGCCATCGTAATTGATCACCGAGGTTGCGCTGCCACGAATACCCATCTTGTGTTCAATAGAACCACTTGCCCAGCCATTGCGTTCGCCCAGACTGCCGTCTTCATTGACCAGGAATTTAGGCACGATAAACAGCGATATGCCTTTTGTGCCGGCTGGTGCACCGGGCAGCTTAGCCAGCACCAGGTGGATAATGTTTTCGACCAGATCATGTTCACCACCGGTGATGAAAATTTTTGTGCCGGTGATGGCGTAACTACCGTCGGCTCTGGGCTCCGCTTTACTGCGCATAATACCCAGATCTGTGCCGGCATGGCTTTCCGTCAGGGCCATGGCACCGGTCCACTGACCGGAATACATTTTCGGCAGATACGTCTGCTTCTGCTCAGCTGTACCGTGTGCGTCGATCGACAGGCAGGCTCCAACCGTAAGAGTGCCGTAAAGGTACAGGCTCGCGTTACCCGACCACAGCATCTCTTCAACCAGACAGGCCAGCATTTTCGGCATGCCCTGCCCACCATACTGCGGGTTACCAGCCAGCCCAAGCCATCCACCTTCACTCAACTCACGATAGGCAGCTTTAAACACCTCCGGTGTGGTGACTTCACCGTCCTGCCAGGTGCATCCCTGTTCATCGCCTGGAGCATTGGTGGGCAGCATGACCTCGGCCGCAATCCGGCCGCCTTCAGCCACCACAGCATTGATCAGATCTTCACTGAAGTCGCTGAATGCAGGGATCTGTGGCCAGACATCCTGAGCTTTGAACAGTTCGAACATGAGAAACGCTGCGTCGCGTTCTGGCGCTTGATAATGCAAAAGTGACCCTTAGAACGTGCTTCAAAAAAAGGCCATATTAATGCATGAGCAGACCGCGGCCCAGCCGCAAAAAAAAGTGTCTGACCGGAAGGATCTGACCGTAAGAGGATGTATCAGGCGTGGACGTCGATCAGAAAGCCGAGCACTTCATCAGCGGTTTTAACAACCTGGGTTGCTGCCTGTACCTGTCGTTCATAAAGCTTCAGGTCAACAACCGCTGCGCTGATTTCATCAATTGCTGTGCCGCTGCGGGGTTCGCCATCACCAGCGCTTTCGCTGGGCTGTTCACCCAACCGCTGCTGGGCAATTTCCTGCGCCACGCTGTCCATAGATCTGACACCATTGCTGATTGCGTTGGCGCCTGCACTAAGCATCGGATTTACTGCCATTTCGCCGACCTTTTACTGCTGTGACGGCAGCCTAGCCTTTTCACCCTGCAATTGCGTCTAAAACGAGTCATCTCTCACTGTTTTTGAGTACCCGTTCTCATTTCTGCTGCATCAAAGGCAGGGTAAACCAGGTGCATGCAACTCATGACCCACCTGCTTGACGCTGTTTTGCCGGATACCTGCGTGCTGTGCGAAAGCACGGTGGCAACCAGTGCGCCGCATCGCACCTGCCCTCACTGCTGGGCCGCATTGCCACGCATCAGCCGCGCCTGCCGCCACTGTGCCCTGCCGCTGGCACAAGGCGAGCTCTGCGGCACCTGTCTGACCAAGCCTCTGTTTGCCGGCACCTGTGTGACCGCACTGTTGCATCAGGGCAGCGCTCGAACCCTGGTGCACCGGCTCAAGTACAACCAAGGACTACGCGAAGGAAGCACCCTGGCGAGCGCTCTGCAGCAGGCGATCGCGATAAACTACTCAAACCAGCCGTTAGCAGAGGCCATCGTACCGGTGCCGCTTTCTTACTGGCGTTACGTACAACGCGGCTTCAACCAGGCAGCCTGGCTTGCATATCTGCTGGGCAAGTCTATGCAACTTCCCGTCATCACCAGACAGGTGCGGCGCAAAGGCAGCATCGTGCAAAAAACCAGAAACCGCAGGAGCCGGCTGCAACTGCCCCCCGCAACCTTCGATATCCGAGCAACGATCACCGCTGATCACGTCGCCATTGTCGATGATGTGCTTACCACCGGCGCCACCGCAAAAGCGTTGGCCCAGCAGCTACAAAATGCCGGGGTTAAAAAAGTTGACGTCTGGTGTGCAACCCGCACGCCCAGCCCAACCTGAAACAACCTTGCAGCCGGATAGTGTTACAGTGCGCGCCATGACTAACCCAGCTCCCTCCGCATCCAGCCAGACACCTTATGCCACGCTTAGTCCGGAGCTGATTCTGGATGCAATGGAATCGGTGGGCTTTGAGCCCAACGGCGGAATTATGGCGCTGAACAGCTACGAAAACCGCGTTTATCAGGTTGAACTGGAAGATGGCTCCTTTGTGGTGACTAAGTTCTACCGGCCGGGACGCTGGACAACCCCGGCTATCATTGAAGAACATGCTTTCAGCTTCGAACTGGCGGAAGCAGAAATTTCCGTAGTAGCACCGCTGATTATCGAAGGCATCAGCCTGTTCGAATATGAGGACTTTCAGTTCGCCGTCTACCCCCGGCAGGGTGGTCATCCACCCAATCTGGAAGACGAAGACAATCTGGCAGTGCTTGCCCGCACCATAGGTCGTATGCATGCCATTGGCGCGCAGAAAGACTTCGAGTTTCGTGCCGCATTAACCAGCCAGCGGCTTGGACATGACAGCCGTCAGTATCTGCTTGAACAGCAGTTTGTGCCTTTGGATATAGAGCGCGCTTACGAAACGGTCACCGCAGATCTGCTTACCCGCATCGATCCGGTAATAGCGGCGCTCCCCGCCATCCGGATTCACGGCGACTGCCACATGGGCAATGTTTTATGGCGTGTTGATACGCCTCACTTTGTTGATTTCGATGACTGTGTGATGGGCGCACCGATACAGGATTTGTGGATGCTGCTCTCTGGCGAGCGGTCCGACCAGACGTTACAACTTAACCTGATTCTTGATGCGTACACGACATTTTATGATTTCAATCCCGCCACCTTGGGCGCCATTGAAGCGCTGCGCACGCTGCGTTTGATGCACCATGCCGCCTGGATTGCGCGCCGCTGGCAGGACCCTGCGTTCCCGGTAGCATTCCCCTGGTTTGAATCACCACGGTTCTGGTCAGATCACCTGTTGGAACTGCGAGAGCAGATGGCGCTACTGGACGAGCCCGCTCTTATGTATATGTCCTAACAATTCCGCTCGGTTGCGCAACAGGTTGGCGTACTGTAGCAGGAAGAACGGTCGTTCACGCTCAGGACAGGCGGACTTGGCCTGCTCGAAGAGATCCATGATCTCTGCAATCGGTGCATCCTCGGCCTGGATTGCGGGATTATCTCCCAGGGCTGCCGCAGCCGCGATATGGGTTGGATAAATTCGCATACCGGAAACAATGGTCCGGTCCATGTAGGCCGCAAGATCGTCAATGTTATGCAGCGCTTGCGCAGTCATACTGCCTGGAACCAGAGGCTCGCCAAAATGCAGGTGTACACGACCCTTTTGCCCCACCATACCTGTAATAATGCTGTTCAGATCTTCCTCAACCGCCTTATCGTAACGCCCATGCTCAGCCAACATGGCAAGCTCGTGGGCTTTTCGATCCGCACAGGGGTCAATTTCATAAGAGATGGACACCGGCACCAGGGTCACAGACGCAATGAACCCCTCAAAGGGTTCCTCTACTTCTTTGTAGGCAAGCGTTAACATTTTCAACAAAGCTGCATCAGTGCGGTCCCAGCCATCTTTCGCACGTCCGGGCCGTTGGGCAATCCATATGGAGACGCCTTCAGCCAATGAGTCTCTGATATAGCTGCTGGTTCGCGTGTAGGCACTTAACGCAGCACGCGCACCGCTCACACTACGCTCAACCACAAAGCTTTTATTAATACGCATCAGGTCCGCGGCCAACTCATTTTCCAGCAAGTTGTCGCCGACCGCCATCCGACAGGTTTCATGTCCTGCATTGTGTATGACAAAATTCAGCAGGCCCGAATCCATCACTATATCGCGGTGATTCGACATGAACAGGTACGTACCTTGCGGATCAAGGCTATCCAAGCCGGATACAGACAACTCGGAAATTGTGTCATCAACCAGCCGCTCGAAGTAATCGGCGATAACCAGCTGACAATCCTCAACACTCTTCAATCCACGGGTGCGCAATCGCAGAAACAGCCGGGTTGCCCAATCACCCACTGCTGTATTCTGCAACAATGGCGGCATCACCACTTTCGAAGCGGCTTTACCGAATTCCGGATTATTCACCACGCGCTGCACAACCTCAGGAACTTCCTGGTCGTTATAGGGGCGAATACTGTCGTAATCCTGCATGAGGGGCACAGTAGCGCCTTCACGCCAGAAAACAAGCAAACAATCAGTTGATGATTTGCCCAAGCGGACAAACTGATGCACTCTCCAGCAGACACCAACAACAATTGTTTCTCAGGTCAGCAGGGAGCACACCATGGGTTTAGGTATCCGACCCTATACACGGGGATTACACGATCTTGGCAATAACAGTTATGCCTGGCTGCAGCCTGATGGCGGCTGGGGTTGGAGCAACGCCGGTCTGATTGTCGATGGTGATCAGTGCATGCTGGTAGACACGCTGTTTGATAAGCCACTGACTCAGACCATGTTGAATGCCATGCGCGACGCGGAACCCCAGGCAACCAACGACTTTGAATTTCTGGTGAATACACATTCAAACGGCGACCACTGCAACGGCAATGAGCTGGTGGGTGCAGCCCAGATCATTGCTTCGCAGGCATGCCTTGAAGAGCTGGCCAATGAAAGCCCTGCGGGCATGCTGAAACTACTGGAAGCAGCACCCAACATGGGTGACGTCGGTGCATTTTTCACTGAATGTTTCGGCAAGTTTGACTTCCGCGATATTGAACGAGCCCTTCCCAACCATACGTTTGAGGGATCACTTGATCTTGCGGTGGGAGATAAAGCTGTTGGGCTGCGGCAGGTAGGCCCCGCACATACACATGGCGATGTACTGGTACACGTTCCCGCAGACAAAACTGTATTTACCGGCGACATTCTGTTTATCGAAGGCCACCCTATTCTCTGGGCTGGTCCGGTACAGAATTGGATAGATGCCTGCGATTACATGAGCAGCCTGGATATCGACACCGTAGTGCCAGGGCACGGACCCATCACAGACAAACAAGGCATTGCAGCGGTTCGAGGCTATTTGCGCTATATCCATGATGAAGCTAAGCAGCGATACGACCAGGGTATGGATGTACTGGATGCCTGCCGGGATATCAATTTCAGTGACTACGACAGCTGGGGAGATGGCGAACGCATCGCCGTTAATGTATCCGTACTGTACAAAGAGTTTGCAGGTGACAGCAGTGCCAACGACGTTACCGCTTTGTTTGGCCTGATGGCCCAGCTAAACAAGGAAAAGCGCGGTTGAGCGCAGCAAGATCCAGATGCCCATAACCAGCAACAATCCATAAGCAAACTGTTTTATGGTCTGCTCAGACACCGGCGGTGCAAACATGCGGCCGAGCACTGTACCCAGCACAACAATCGGCAAGGCCGCCAGCGCATAGCTCAGGACCGTAGGCGTTAAACCTCCCGTCACACCCACCAGCACCGTACGGGTACTGGTAGTCAGCACAAAACAAGCCAACAATGTTGCCCGGATCGCCGCGAGCGGCAGCGGCTGACTGTAGCCAAACCAGCCCAGCACGGGGCCACTGGCCGAAAACATGCCACCAATCAGACCCGCCGACACACCCGCAAACCAACTGGTTAACGGCGCAGAAACACTCGCCCAGGGATGAGGTTTCAGCAGCATCGACAAACCACCAGCAGTGATAAATACACCCAGAGCCAGTTCCAGCACCCAGCGCGTATGACCGTCCAACCAGGTCATAAGCATCAAACCCACATAGACAGCCGGGACCTGACCCAGGGCAAGCCATTTGAACAACGGCATGTGGATATGATGCAGGTGGCCGCGCAGGGACAGCAGCACATTCAGAATCGTTAACAAGCTGACTACCGCAGCGAGGCTGGGTACGTCCAGCAGACCAAAGCCACCCACGACCGCGACGATAATCATGCCCATGGCAAAACCTGCCACGGCCTGCACATAACTTCCAATAAATACTGCCAGCAGGATGCCGACCCAGCTCAACCATTCCATCCCGGCAGTATGGGAACCTATGGGGTTGATAGCTACTGTTTGATAGCATCAACCTATCTACAGACTGCAAAAATACAAAAGAGGAGCCCTCGCTTGGACCTACACCTTTCCCATCGCACAGCCCTGGTCACAGGCAGCCACCGAGGCACCGGCGCCATCATCGCGCAGGCGCTCCTGGCAGAAGGGGTAACCGTTTTAGTCCACGGCCTGGAACCTGGTCAGGCTGAAGCCGCCGTGACTGAACTGGGTGGCGGCGTCGCTGTTACCGGCGATATCACCACCGACGCAGGTACCGCAGAATTGATTGAGGCCACAGCCGACTATCCCGTGGATATACTTGTGAACAACTATGGCACCGCCGAGCCGGGGACCTGGCTGAAAAGCAGCAGCGATGACTGGATTACTGCCTATCAGAAAAATGTGCTCTCAGCGCAACGCCTGATCCGTCACTTTCTGCCTGCCATGTCTACGCGGGATTGGGGACGCATCATCAATCTGGGCACGGTTGGCTCATCACGCCCTAATAGCCGCATGCCCGGCTACTACGCCGCCAAAGGGGCTCTGGCGAACATGACCGTTGGCCTTGCCAAAGAAGTTGCAGGAACCGGTATTCGGGTCAACATTGTCTCGCCTGGATTGATCCTCACCCCTGAAGTTGAACAGGCCTATCTTGCTAAAGGTCGCCGCGAAGGCTGGGGTGACACCTGGGAGGAAGTAGAACCCCACGTCGCCAAGGATATTCCGATTCGCAGAATTGCACGTAGAGAGGAAATTGCAGGCCTGGTAGCTTATTTATGCAGTCCGTTGGCGGATGCTATTCATGGTCAGAATATCCGCATCGACGGCGGTGCGGTAGACATCGTCACATGAACGAACTCACCCACCCGTGGTTGCGCATCGGTGGCGTGGCTCTGGCAGCTGCCATTGTGTTCCTTCTCAACATCGATGATCCCCGGCCTCTGCATCAGCTCTGGTTGCCGCTGTCTCTGGCGGGAGCCGCTTATCTGATTACACAGTCAGCTATGGCGGTTGCGATTGCAGCATTTGCCTTGGCGGCGGCGCACAGCGATCCCAGCGCAGCTTCATGGATTCCCTCCAGAGCTTACCCTGCAGTAGCTCTGATCAGCCTGGTTGTTATGTTTGGCATCGCCTGGAACCGGTTTCGACTGCACATTGCAGCCACCCACGAAGCGCGCTGGGCGGCACGTCGCCAGGCACAGGATGATGCAGAACAATCCAATGGGGCTGACAAACCGAACCAGGACAACCCGTGAGTGCCGCGCACGTATGCGGCATTCTGTTCGATTTTGATGGCACCCTGGCACCCAACCTGGATCTGGCCCGGCTGCGCGGCGAGGTGGTGGACTTCACCGCATGCACCCCTGTGCCTGCCGAGATTTACCATGACCGATATATCGTCGAGATTATTGATGCAGCTCATGACTGGTTAGAGGTCAACGAACCCGATGCAGCACACCGTTATCGGGAAGATGCGCATCAATTGATTACAGATTTCGAAGTACATGCCGCCCTTTCCACGGCGCCCTTTCCAGGCACACCCGAGCTGTTAACCCAACTGCGCAACAGCAACCTGAAACTGGGCGTTGTCACGCGCAACTGTCGCGCCGCGGTACTAGAAGTATTCCCCGAGCTGTTGAACTATGTTGACGCCCTACACGCTCGCGAAGACGTTCCTTTTCTAAAACCCGACATACGCCATCTGAATACCAGCCTTGCTCAGATCGGCACAAAGGCTAACAACAGCATTATGGTTGGCGATGGGGCTTTGGACATGCGCGCCGGTCGCGCGCTGGAAATGCTCTGTATCGGCGTGCTCAGCGGCAGCAATGATAGAGATGCTCTGCAAGCCGCCGGTGCAGACCACATTTTACCCAACGCCCTGCACCTGCCTGCTTACCTGGCTCAGTCTGCCTGAAACCAACCTGTTGGCGACTCCGGGCTGGTGTCGGTCACTATTGGAGAGGTTTGCGGCTGATGAACCCAGCGTGCAGCATTACACAACACCTGCTTGATATTGGGGTCAGCAAACACCGGATAGGTTTCATGTCCCGGACTGAAATAAAACACGCGGCCTTTGCCGCGGAAAAAACAGCAGCCGCTGCGGAACACTTCCCCACCACTGTATGAGCTGATAAACACCAGTTCATCCGGCGCAGGTATATCAAAGTATTCGCCGTACATTTCATGGGCCGGAAGCGATATCGGTTGCGCAACACCAGCCGCTATCGGATGTCCGGGGCTAACCGTCCAGACCAGTTCCCGGTCATCCGCTTCACGCCAACGCAGATTGCAGGTTGTGCCCATCAGCTTACAGAAGATCTTGGATAGATGTGCCGAATGCATGACCACCAGTCCCATGCCCTGCATAACACGTTGATGCACGCGTTCAACAACCTCGTCCGACACTTTATGATGGGCAAGATGTCCCCACCAGAAAAGGACATCCGTATTGTCCAGCACATCTGCGGTCAAACCATGCTCAGGATCCTGCAAAGTGGCGGTTTGAACTTGTGCACCCGTAACACCCTCTCCCAACAAACCGGCCACAGCGCCATGAATGCCGTCCGGGTAAATCTCGGCTACAGCAGGATTGTGCCGTTCATGTACAAACTCATTCCAAACCATTATGCGCATAGCCACCGCTCTTTGGGACAATCATAGGACCACACAGCATATTCGCTATGGCGCTTGGCTTCACTTACTTGTACAGGCAAAATGAGAGCCGGTTTTGCGAAAGGGTCGTTGAAGATGCACAGAGCCACCACCGCACGTAACAGCATCACACCTCTGCTGGATGAGTTGATCGTGCAGCTGGATGAGGAAGGGTCTGCAACCGCAAAGGCCCACTTCAAACGCATTCGCGGCAGTCTGAATTGTGCCAGCGATGCCTGGGAGCTGACCCAGCCCATTATTGAGCTGTCTACCTGCGTCGCCATGGGATTGCAGTTCTCGCAAACGGCTGATGCGCTCGTTGCACGCATTCTGCAGAAAACCGCTGACGTTGTCCGCGAACTGGAAGGCAGTGAACCCCCGATACACTGACCGGCATCGCCCGCTCATCCGTCGGTGTTACGCAGATGGACACATCAGCCAATCAACAACCACCGACAACAGATGATAAGCAAATGGATTTCACAAACCTGGGTTTCCTGAAAGTGGCAGCCGCATCACCCGTCGTCAGCATCGGCGACCCCGTTGCTAACACGGCTGAAATTGTGCGGCAGAGCCGGTTGCTCGCTGAGCAGGGTGTCAGCCTGGCCGTATTCCCGGAGCTGTGTCTATCCGGCTACTCCGCGGAAGATCTGTTTTTCAGCGATGCGCTTTTAAACAGTGTTGAGAACGCTTTAATTGATCTGTGTCAGAAAAACCCGCTGCCTTTGCTGGTAGTGGGCCTGCCCTGGCGGTTGAGTGATGGGCGATTGTTGAATTGCGCTGCGGTTATCAGCAACGGTCAGGTGCTGGGATTTGTACCCAAATCAACACACCCCAACTACGCGGAATTTTACGATTTGCGCTGGTTTACCCCAGGCGCTTCAATCAATGAAATGCTTGTCCACAACAAGCTTGGCACTATTCCTGTAAGGATAGATCAGCTGTTCAGCCTGGATGGCCACCTCATCGGCATCGAAATCTGTGAGGACCTCTGGACCCCTGAACCGCCTGGCGCCAAGGCCAGCCTTGCCGGCGCCGCCATTGTGCTGAACCTGTCCGCCAGCAACGAACTCATCGCCAAAGCCGACTACCGCCGCGAGCTGGTACGCATGGCCAGTGCGACCCAACTGTGCGCCTACGTTTACAGCAGTGCAGGCGCATGGGAATCGAGCAAAGACATCGTCTTCGGCGGGCATTGTTTGATCGCTGAAAACGGTCAGCTGCTGGCACAGAGTGAACGCTTCCGTATGGACAGCCACGCGACGGTGGCAGAAATTGATACAGCTGTATTGCAACATGATCGCGCCAGAAACATCAGTTTTGTGCACGCGGAGAGACCTCGAGCTTATCGCATCAACACCAGCCCTGTGCCCTGTTTACCTTTACCAGAGCTCAGCCGACATTACCCGAAACACCCGTTTGTGCCTGCAGATGAAACCGAATTTGAAGCACGCGCTCAGGAAATCCTGGCCATTCAGAGTACCGGGCTTGCCAGGCGCATGCGCGCCGCACACTGTGATCATCTGGTATTAGGGTTATCTGGCGGTCTGGATTCAACCCTGGCTTTTCTGGTTTGCCTGGATGCGCTGAAAAAGCTCAACCTGCCGTTTACCCACCTGCACGCGCTGACCTTGCCCGGACCGGGCACCGGCAGCCAGACGCTGAAAAATGCACGCGAACTGGCCCGCGAAGCCGGTGTCGATCTGCATGAAATATCTATAGAAGCCGCCGTTGCACAACACTTGAAAGACCTTGACCATGGCGGCGAACACGACATTGTTTTTGAAAACACCCAGGCACGGGAACGCACGCAGATTCTGTTCAACTATGCCAACAAGGTCAGTGGTCTGGTGTGCGGCACGGGCGACCTGAGTGAACTGGCCCTGGGCTGGTGTACCTTCAACGCGGACCATATGGCCAGCTACAACGTCAACGCCAGCGTGCCAAAAACAATGATGGCCTATCTGGTGCGCTGGTATGCGGCACACCGCGCTGAGAAAGGTTTGTCGACAGTTCTACAGGCGGTTCTGCAGACGCCCATCTCACCCGAGCTGATCCCCTCAGACGACCTGGACATCGGTCAGCAAACAGAAGAAATTGTCGGTCCGTATGAATTGCACGACTTTTTCATGTTTCACTACCTGCGCAATGGCGCCACGCCAACAAAAATATTTCATCTGGCAACACACTGTTTTGGTGATAGTTATGACCCGGCGACCATCGTGAAATGGTTGCGCCAGTTTTTCGCTCGATTTTTCAGCCAGCAGTTTAAACGCACCACTTTACCGCCCGGACCCAAGGTCGGTAGCGTAAGTCTTTCGCCCAGAGGCGACTGGCGTATGCCTGATGAGGCGTCCGCGGAACAAATGCTGGTTGAAATAGACCAACTATTAGGTACCTGATTCGATCCCGTACAAGCAAGCAACAGATCTTGTCTTAAGTGAGTTGCCTCGCACCAAACCCGGAGCTTTCTATGAAATACGTTGTTGCCACCTTCAGTCTTGTTCTCGCCCTGTTCAGCACCACCAGCCGAGCAGACCAGGTCTGTGGTGACACCGGCGTATGGGTACAGATTCTTGGCGCGGGTGGTCCTGAGATTGACGACGGCGCAGCAGGGCCGAGTTACGTCATCTGGAATAACAACAAAGCAAGAATCATGATCGATACCGGGCCAGGCTCATCCGTCGGCTTTGACCAGTCTGGCGCCAATTTTGAAGACCTTTATGCAATTGCCTACACTCACCTGCATGCCGATCACAGCGTCGACTTTCCAGCGTTCATCAAAGGCTCCTATTTTCTCGATCGCACCGAACCACTGATCGTGCTCGGGCCGGACAGTAACAACCCGAACTACCCGGACACCGATACTTTTGTGAATCGGCTTATTGGCCCGGATGGCGCCTATGCCTACCTGCAGGACTTCCTCACCCAGAAATCCAGCGGCGGCTATCGCGTGCGGGTACGCAATGTGCCCTCCCTGGGCAAGAAAAGGTGGGCGGGGTTTGGCAATGACGAACTGCGCATGAGCGCCATTCCTGTCAATCACGCAGATGTACCCGCTCTGGCCTGGCGTGTTGATATCGGCGAGATGTCTGTTGTGGTCACGGGTGATTTCAACAATCTGAAAAATG
Source organism: Gammaproteobacteria bacterium (assembly GCA_048571035.1). Classification (GTDB taxonomy): domain Bacteria; phylum Pseudomonadota; class Gammaproteobacteria; order Pseudomonadales; family Azotimanducaceae; genus UBA4421. The sequence continues at coordinate 3,157,252 of CP121329.1, read as the reverse complement.
TCATGCCAGAATTTGCGAAAGACGCAGACGCCTTGATTGCCACTCACGCGATTGCTGAAAACGCGCGGGGCAATCAGCGCGAACTGCACGCCCTGCCTTCACAACTCGGTCGCATCGCACAACAGGCTGATGCACGGATGCTGGTGCTGAGCCATCGCATGAATCGTACCCGCGGCCGTGAAAGCCAATCTCGGGCTGAAATTGAAAAATCCTACGATGGATACATTCTGTTTGCTGACGATGGAGAGTGCTGGGGTCTTTAATGCCAGCCGACTTTGAGCAACTGCTGCATTTCTGGTTTGGTCCGCTGAAGAACGGTATAGCCGCAAACGAGCAGCGTAAGCGTTGGTTTACCGCGGACGAAAATTTTGATGCGCGTTGCAGGGATGAGTTTTCACGGTTTTTAAAGCTGGCTCAGGCGGGCAACCTGGATCACTGGCTCGACAGTGCGCGGGGGCAACTCGCCTTTATTCTGCTCACCGACCAGCTGCCGCGGAACATTTTTCGCGGCACTGGTGATGCTTTTGCCTACGATTCCCTGGCTCTGGCCGCCGCGCGAAAAGGTGTTGTTGCAGGTTCTGATCGAAAACTTGGTCTGGACGAACGCTCTTTCTTCTACATGCCATTTGAACACTCCGAAGACATCAGCAATCAGCATATGGCCGTAGGACTGTTTACTTACCTGCGGGACTCATCAACAAAGAGTGTCAGAGACATTACTGGCAATACCCTGCGATTTGCGCAGCAGCACCGGGATATCATTCTGCAGTTCGGCCGTTTTCCTCATCGCAATGCAGCTCTGGGAAGGGAGTCAACCGCGGAGGAACTCGATTTTATTGAAGCGGGTGATGGCTTTGGTCAGCTTGCCCCAAAATCCTGATCAGAATCACGGCTTAAAGTACTATTCCAACCGCACCACGTAGCGCAGCTCAAATTCTGCATTGCTGCCACCACTGGGTTGATTCATCGGCCCTGTAGGTCTGATGCGTACATACCGTACGTCACTGTCAAAACCTTCGCCGTCAGGCATAGGGGTATAGCCAAAGTTCACGCCATCTGTGGAGTATTCAACCTGGGTGGTGTAGTCGAACGTCAATCCAGTGCTGATCGGCGAACCACTTTCGTCAAAGTGAACAGGGTCCACCTGACTACAGCTCGGCCCCACGCAGGTACAGGCTGCAGTGACACACAAAGACACTTCAGCTGGAATTTCATCCACGATGTTTATGGTGTCTGCATTGATGCCGTCAGGCCCCTGGTTCTCTACCCGCACCTGATAGCGGATCCAGGCACCGGGAATCGACTTCGGCTCGGTAGTGCTGATCATGTCCTGCAGGGTGAGCAGAGATTTATCGATAGACACTTCTGCACCACGCAGGAGAAATATCTGATCATCCACATTGTAAAAATTGGTCTGGTTCTGTGGCGCGGTTGCCGCACCTGGAATCATTAACAATCCATCCAACGTTCCACCGGCAGAAACAGAACTATCCAGCGCATAAGCGCTGACACGCCAGCCGGATCCGAAGGGTCCTGCGGTAAATGTATAAGTCGGGTCAGCCGGTACGCTGCCATCATTGCTCCAGACCTGATCACCGGCCACAAGGTCACCATGCGTGCCGTCGTCAAACAGATCGATACCGCTGGCCACTAACGTGTTCGCCGCATCATAGACATCGGCCCGCACGGCTGTAACAGCGACATCTACCTGAGCGATGATGGCCAGTACATCGTTGAGTACAAATTCAGACTCAGCAGCAGTTGCTGTATCGTTAGGTAAAAAGACATTGACGCCAAAAGCTTCAACAACGCCCAGCGTCGCAGTCTGCAGGCTCCAGGTGAAGTCGTCCAGCTTGACCCAGGTACGATACGAGTTATCCGAAGCACTGTGTCGGGTTTGCGCACGGAAGGTAATCGTTGTGCCTGCATAAGGTGACAGATCCAGTTCAGCGCGCCTCCAGCCGTAGTCGCGCAGACTGCCCGCGTAACCTGGACGTCCAATACGATCACGATCAATACGTAACGGCGGCGCGCCGGTGTTATCTATGTCGAGATCTCGATGGTTGACTGTCGCACCGTTAACGCGAAATTCGATCCAGTCAAAGTTACTGTTGTTCGTAATGCCGTCAAACGCCTGAAGCTGAAAATAAAACTCCAAAACACCTGCAGCGCCACCGGCAGGCACTGAAATTGTCCTGTCGAGACGGATCTGTTCATTGCCGCTGCCGTCTTCGCATTGATCACGATAGCCCAACAGATGCCAGCGCTGGCCGGTTGCAGAACCACCAGAAAGGTTAGGACTGGCATCGAGCGACGCCACGCCACCGGTCCCACAACCACCGCCAAGACTTAACGTCTGTCCCTGCGTGGTAGTCTGCACTTCATTGTTCTGGTCACCGCCTGCGTTGGCCGCCGAAGTAGACCAGCGCGTAGGCGTGCCACCCGCAGACAGTTCAAAGTGACCATTGAGCACCAGGGCCGGGTTGACCGGCTTCGCGCCGTTGGCAGTAATGTCGAAGTACAGAAAGTACTCCGCACCCGCCGCGGCATCAGCTAACAGAAAGCGAATCTGGCCACGATTGTTACCGGCCGCGTCGAGCACATTGTTATAAATACGATCGACAAACTCCTGTTCGGGTACCAGCACGCCGCCATTGCCCACAACACGTGGTGAGTTCAAATCCAGGGTTACTGAAGCGACATCAACATTCATCAAACTCAGCAGAGACGCAAAGTCGATATCCAGGCTTATCGTTGAACCGGGGGCGGCCGCGGCAGGGATATTGATGGGTACACGATAATGCCAATCCGTGACCCCTGAACCTTCGTCATACCAGGCAGGCGTACGTAAGTCAGCAGAAACCTGCATGCACACCATCAGCGCACAACAGAAAACCCAGAAGGCTGCGAAGCGGGCCAGAGATAGCTTGTCGGAAAATAAGGTCACGTGGTGTCCTGTTCACGCTGACCTGCGTAGTTTAGGCAGACAGGGCAAACCTAATTGTGACGCAGCTCACACCTGGGTGCGCCCTGCGACAGAATAGTTACCCGATAACGCCGAGCCGGCGTCAATTAGCGGTCATCTGCTGCTGGTACAGGAAATCAACAGCAAGCTGGCTCATGACCCGCACGCCGGGGACCAGGGCTGACTCATCAGCGGTGAAATATGGCGAGTGATTGGGAATGGCTTTTTCCGGCAGCACGTCGATAGGCCTGCCGCCGATATAGAAAAAGAAGCCTGGAATCTGCTCCTGGAAGAACGAAAAATCTTCTGCGCCTGTAACACGAGCGCTGATGTACACCCGATCACGCCCAAATACCTTGCGCAGCGTTGGCGCCATGGCTGCAGTCAACGTTGGATCGTTATAGGTAACCGGCACTCCGGGATCGATCTCAACCGCTACGCTGGCACCTTGCGCCTCACCGATCATGGTTGCGATACGAGTAATTTTTTCATGTATCTGCGCCCGTACGTCCGCATCAAAGGTTCGGATTGTGCCAGACAGCGCTGCGGTTTCGGGTACGATGTTGTTACGGATGCCCGCTTCGAACGTGGCCACGGTGACTACCGCAGGTGCCTGGGTGATATCGATCTGGCGGCTGACGATTGTCTGCAGGGCGTTAACAATCTGCGCACCGATCACCACAGGATCAACACCCAGCCAGGGCCGTGCGCCATGTGTCTGCCGACCGGTAATCGTGATATCAAATCGTTGAGCACTGGCCATCATGCCCCGGGCGCGGAAACTTGCAGACCCTGCCAGCCCCTGCTGCCCGATGTGCAGACCAAAAATCGCATCAACATCCGGATTTTTCAGCGCACCCTCGGCGATCATCATTTTTGCGCCACCGTCTTCACCTTTGGGCGGCCCTTCTTCGGCGGGTTGAAAAATGAATTTAACAGTACCAGGCAGTTCGTCCTGCATCTGCGAGAGCACAACCGCTGCACCCATGAGGATGGCTACATGATTATCGTGTCCGCACGCATGCATGACCCCTACCTGTTTCCCTTCGTATTCACTCGTGGCGACAGAAGCAAATGGCAAACCCGTTTTTTCCACCACCGGTAACGCATCCATGTCTGCGCGAAGCGCCACAACAGGACCGGGTTTACCGCCTTTGAGAATGCCAACAACACCAGTGTGAGCAACCTCAGTCTGCACTTGCAGCCCTAAACTACGGAGATGCTCAGCAACCAGGGCGCTGGTACGAAACTCACGGTTCGACAGTTCCGGATTCTGATGAATGTCTCGTCGCCAGGCCACAACCTGTTCTTCGATCTGTTGGGCGCGGCGATTAATTTCATCTTCTAAAGCCGCAACAGCCGGCAGCGCAAACAAACCCGACAACACCAGCGCAGCAACAATTTTATTCATTAACACAAACTTAAAGGAACGAGGAAACTCAAGCTTAATCGTCTGCTTTGATAGAGTACACTTGGGTCGGAATTAATACTGGGGAGAAGATTAATGGATTTTGATATCGCTATGACCGATGAACTGCTGGCCACCACCCGCGCAGTACGTAAACGCCTGGACCTGACCCGTGAAGTACCAAGGGAAGTCATCGACGAATGTCTGGAACTGGCCATACAGGCACCTACGGGCTCAAATTCTCAAACCTGGCGCTGGCTGGTTGTTGATGACGCTGACACACGGGCCAAGCTCGCCGCGTTATACCGCAAAGGCGCCGAGGGCTATCTCACAAGCGCCGGTGAACAAGCCAGCGAACAGGGCGATAAGCAGATGGAAAGAGTGTTTTCCTCTGCCTCCTACCTTATGGAACATCTGCACGAAGTACCCGTCCACCTGATTCCTTGTGTACAGGGCAAACCAGCAGACCCAATTCCATTGACCATGGCATCTGGCATGTATGGCTCCATCTATCCTGCTGTATGGAGCTTTCAGTTAGCTGCCAGGGCAAGAGGACTGGGCTCAGCACTCACCACATTGCACTTAATGCACCAGGAAGAAGCTGCTGAAATCCTCGGCTTACCAGATGACGTGCTGCAGGTTGCCCTGTTACCGGTTGCCTACACCATCGGCACCGATTTCAAGCGCGCCAAGCGTGCCCCGGTTGCTGAAATAACCCATTGGAATCGTTGGTAGTCTCAGCGGTCCAGGCGCGAAATCAGTTCGGCTTCAAACTCCGGAAAGTACTGGTTGATGTCCTGCACATCAAACTCCGAGAGGATGGCAGAGCTGGGCTCGCGCTCTAACAGAAATCTGAATGCCTGGACCAGAACATACTCATGGGTAACTGTTGCACCACACAGCTTTCGATAGTATTCCTGCGACATATGCACGCGGTGGATTGTCTCATTTGCGCCTTCAATGACGACTTCATAGATATTCGCCGCTACCATGTTCACGCTGATCACAACGCTTGCTCCTATATTCCGCCAGCTAAGAAAATCACAAGATGACTGACACCACAGCACTATGCCAACAGTTACAACAACTCTGGCAGTCGGATTTTCCTTTGTCCACTGCCATGCAGATGCGTGCAGAGAATTTCGAAGATCACATTTTAACCACAGCAGCAGCGTTGCCCCCCAACACCAACACCCATGGCTCCGCCTTTGGTGGCAGCCTGTATGCGATCCAGGCGCTCACCGCATGGAGCGCCATTTATCTGGCTCTGGCGCGGGAAAATCTGCAGGCCTCCATCATTCATGCTTCAGGGCAGATAGCATTCGACCAGCCCATACGTGAAACCATACTGACGCGCTGCAGCATTGCTGAGCACATGAATGATTTTGAGGAGCTGCGCAATACCGGCAAGCTGCGGCTCAAACTGAGTACCCAGGTGGTTGTAGAAGAAACGCCTTACAGTAGCTTTACCGGCGACTTCACCATTCGGCTGAACCCACAGAAGTGAAGTGGTGCTATTTCTTCACAGAGACATCCATCATCCCGAAAGTTTGGACTCGAGGTGTCCCATCAGTTCTTCCATCTGGTCGCGAGGGCTGAATTCAACAGCTTCGTACTCCTCGTTGATTCGAATGGTATGACCAGGTGGCCAGTAGTAAACCTCACCGGCAGTGACCGTCTCTTCGTTGCCATCGGCATAGCTAACGGTAATCGAACCTTTTAGCACCGTACCCCAGTGCGGGCACTGACACAGGTTATCCGGCAGACCTTCAAGCAGTGGGGTCGCATCCGCACCTTTTGGGAAGCGGACCCGTGCCACATTCATTTCACCCCAGTTGTGGCCCTGGAAGCAGATTTCTCCCGCCTCCAGACGAACCGGTAACTCTTTTCTCTGCTCTTTCATCTTGTTTTCCTTTTTCGCTTTGTGGAGTGACGTCCTCCAATAGCGGTATTGTTTCGCGCTACACTTCTGCAAACATGGCGAATGCATGGAGAATTGCTGGAGATCTCTATGCGAGGCAGCGAGACTGCTCTATTCTCAACGTCATGATCTACCATATCGGTACCTTTGAGCTTGATATCGCCAGAGTCGAGCTGCGCAAAGCCGGCTCACCCTACCCGCTTGAGCCCCAGGTGTTTGCGCTGCTTGCGTTCCTTGTGGAACATCGTGAGCGTGTCGTTTCCAAAGATGAAATCTTCGAGAAAGTCTGGGACGGACGTGTAGTTACCGATTCCGCTTTGACCAGTCGTGTGAAACTGGCTCGCAAGGCTCTCGGGGACGATGGCAAAGCGCAGAGATTCATCAAGACAGTTCACGGTATGGGGTTTCGCTTTGTCGCTGATGTGCGTGTACAGCGTGATCCGGCTACAGGAGTGTTGCCTCTCAATCTGCCTGCTAACGATACCTTAGAGCCGGGCACGACAGCCGATACAGATACACGGCCGTCCATAGCCGTGCTGCCGTTCCAGCGGATAGGCGCAGCAAGCGCCTACGATAATATTGCGCATGGCCTGCCGCATGAACTGATTACAGAGCTTGCTCGTCTTCGATGGCTTTTTGTTATAGCCAGAGGTTCATCTTTTCGTCTTGGAGGACAGGATCTCGAACCCAGAACTGTTGGGCGTACGCTGGGTGTTCAATATATTCTGTCGGGCACGGTTGAAGTTGCTGGCCAGCAGCTTGTTGTTACAACCGAACTCGTCGATGCGCTTGGCGGTGATGTTGTCTGGGGAGAGCGTTATAAAGGTTACGTTGATGATGTTCATGCGGTTCGCGATGAGATCCGTGCGAAGATTCTTACCTCGCTGGAAATTCAGATTCCTCTACATGAGGCAACGCGTGCACGTCTGATGAACAGTGACAATCTCAGCGCGTGGTCAGCCTATCACCTGGGCCTGCAGCATCTTTATCGATTCAATGCCACAGATAACTCAACAGCGGCTGAGCTATTTGAACATGCTGTTCGCGAGGATCCTGATTTTGCGCGAGCACATGCGGGTCTTTCTTTTGTGCATTTTCAGACTGCGTTCATGAATATGACCAACGATATTGGGGGCGAGGTTGCGCTTGCCCGCGACAGTGCTCAGCGCGGTCTTGATATCGACCCACTTGATCCGTTTGTAAACTTCACCATGGGACGCAGCTTTTGGCTTGAGACCGACCTCGAACGTGCCCGGTCGTGGCTTGAGCGAGCAATCGCACTTTGTCCAAACTACGCCCAGGGTATCTATGCGCTTGCCTGGACAAACACAATTGCCGGTGTCCAGGCTGATGGTCGCGGCCAGATCGATCAAGCCATGCGCCTGAGCCCTCTGGATCCGTTGTACTACGCCATGCTTGGGGCCCGCGGTTTTACCCACATAGCTCGCAATGAGTATTCGGAAGCTGTTGAGTGGACGGACCGTGCGGCGCAAGCGCCGGGTGCACATGTATTTATGGCAGTGCTCGCAGCTGCAGCGCAGCAATTGGCCGGTAATACGTTACGCGCACAAGCATGGGCAGCAGAAGTGCGCCAGCGTGGACCGCAGATTAAAAGCAGTGACTTTTTCCGAGGTTATCCAATAACCGCTGAGCCCATGCGCACCCGGGTCGCTGCAGCCCTGCGGCAGCTGGGTTTCTAATCCTGGACGGCGGGCAGTGGCCCACTGGATGTCTACACCTCAGCCCCGCATAAAAGTGAACAAACGGCAAACGGGGTGCCGTTCATGAATCTGTTTGGGAACAGCAAAAAACTTCGACGCTGGTATCGCAAGCGTCTGGTGGCGCGACACGCGATCGACTCCACAACGTGGACCAGTGTCGTCGGCAAATTCGACGTGTTGGCAGGTCTGACTCCAACCGAGCTTCAGCGCCTGCGAGATATTTCTACCCTTTTTATTTATAGGAAACAGTTTTTTGGTGTCTATGAGATGGAGATTGACAATGAAGTCCGTGTCGCGATTGCAGCTCAAGCCTGTCTGCTGATCCTGAATCGGACCGCACCGCAGGATACGCACCCCTATCCAGGCTGGTCATCCATCATTCTTTACCCAGGACCTTTTGTTGCACGACATAGCTTTCGAGATGCCATAGGCGTGGTGCATGAGCAGATCGCTGCACTGGAAGGGGAAGCGAGTCGCAGCGGTCCCGTCGTTCTCTCCTGGGACGACGCCCGTCCGAGCGCCACCGCGCCTGGAGAGGGAAGAAACGTGGTAATTCACGAATTTGCTCACAAGCTCGACTTCATGAACGGCGTGAGCAATGGATTCCCGCCTCTACCTGCGAGTATGTCAGCTGAAGACTGGGCCCGGTCGTTCACGCACGCCTTCGAGCACTTAAGTCATCTCGTTGATCACCATCATCACACGCCATTTAATCCCTATGCCGCGACCAACCCGGCAGAGTTTTTTGCGGTCATGACTGAAGCGTTCTTCCAGATCCCCCATCATTTACGAAAGATTTATCCGCACATCTACGAGCAGCTTCAGCGCTACTACAAGCAGGATCCGATTCGACGACGATCGCCGGTTAGACATCTACACAAACGGTTCCGAACCTGAATTGACAGAATATCCTGGAGGATGTCGGTGCAATTGCCGGCTTGACCTCCGTGATGCTGGTACTGTTACTTGGTCAGCCAAGGATATGCCTGGCGATGGCGCGAGACGGCTTATTACCGCCCTGGGCGGCCAAGGTACACCCAAAACTGAGAACACCCTACGTCACCACTGCAATAACAAGTTCCGCTTGTGCTGTGGTGGGCGGTCTTTTGCCGATCGACATTCTGAATGAATTGACCAGCATTGGTACCATACGGTCCCTATCTCATCCCACTTCTAGGTGCCGGTTCGGCTGCTTTGTTGATGTATACAGCTACCACTTCCACGTTGATTCGATTGTTTGTGTGGATGCTGATCGGGCTGATGATTTATTTCGCCTACGGTCCTCACCACTCTAAGCTGAATATCGCTCGCGAGGTCGAATCGAGTCGAGCGGACAGCGCTGGCACACGTTAGACTGTCAAATTAACAGGGATGACGATGGCGAGCTGTAACGGATCTGTTGTGCGTGCATGTTGAACTGGTTTGATTTTCTAGGTATCGCAGTCACCGTGAGCGTGGCCGTTATCATGCTGCGACCGAATATTCGCGATTCCGAAATGTGGCGCGCCACGGTCACACCGCTGGCGTCAATTGTTGGCAGCGGCTTTTTAGTCGTTGCGCCGCTGTTGGCAGCCACCGTTGGTTCAGCGTCAACCTTAGCAATCTCAGGCATTGTAGCTTTGTCGCTGTGGCTAGGCAGTGCCCTGCGTTACACAATCAGGAAAGTCCCACCAACCACTGCGGCATCTCAGCTGAAGTCTCTCGAGCGAGTCTCAGAAATAGTTCTCGCCGTCGCTTACGTCATCTCAATTGCATTTTATATTCGATTACTCGCAGCCTTTGTCCTAACGGGTCTTGATCTCCATTCGGAGTTCGGCGCCGACTTATTGTCAACTGCAATCCTGCTGTTCATCGGGCTGTATGGCATGCAGTACGGACTGCGCGGACTCGAACGATTAGAAGAATATTCGGTCACCATCAAACTCTCAATCATCGCTTCGCTGCTGATGTGGTTATTGCACCATGACCTTGCTCATCATTTCGATATCGATGGTCTCAGCGTACAGGCCATGTCTGCAGATCCCTTTAATCAGTTGCGCATACTGTGCGGTATGATTCTGGTGATCCAGGGGTTCGAGACGTCGAAGTACCTGGGCGCCCAATACTCAGCGTCAATCCGCGCGCGGACCCTGCTTCGCGCACAGCTCATAGCGGGGATAATCTACATTTTGTTTGTGTCGCTGGCAGCCCCTCTCATGACGCAGATTAACCTTGATCAGATCGACGAAACGGCGATTATCGAAATGACCCGATTGGTCACCCCGCTTTTACCGCCTCTGCTGATCATTGCCGCTGTAATGAGCCAGTTCAGTGCCGCCGTGGCTGATACTCTTGGCGCAGGTGGTGTCGTAGAACGCCGGTCGAAGCAGAAAATCCAGAGTCGGTTTGCATACCCCCTGTTGACCATTAGCGCCGTTGCCTTGATCTGGGCAACAAACATTTATGAGATTGTCGCCTTTGCCTCCAGAGCATTTGCCCTGTTCTATCTGGTACAGTCAATCCAGGCTGCCAGAGTTGCTGCAATACTGGAATCGGGAATGCAGCGGCAACTCCTTGTTGCCAGTTACAGCCTATTGTCGGTTCTTATGTTGTTTATCGTGATCTTCGCCAAAGCCGTGGAAGGGCTATGATCGCGCTGGCACTACTGACCCGAACTGGTGATCGCTTCAACACCCGTGATCACGTCCAGAAGTTCAGACGTAATCGCCTCTTGCCGGAGTGTGTTCTCGGTTCGGGCAAGCGTTTCAAGATTCTTACCGATATTCTGGTCGGCGTTTTCCAATACCCGCAGTCTTGCCGCATTTTCACTGGCCAGAGATTCCATGACCGCTCGGGTGACCTGTGCAAACAGGTATTCGCCCGCAAGTTGCGCAAGTAGAACTTCCGGATCGAGATGATGGAGTGGCGGGGTCCTATGATCTGCCTCACTTAGCAGTGCAGGATCCAGCGGTAAAATTACCTGGTGCCGTGCATCAAAATGTCCACCTCGGCGATACTCGGCATAAACCACAGCAGCGGATGCGTAATCGCTCAGATATTGCGCCAACTGCCGGGTTACCGCCAGCACGCCATCCACATGGGTTGCCATTGAGAAAGATTTGTCGGCGTCCAGATCATTCTCCTGGGCCAGCATCACGCCTCTTTGACCAACGATCACAAGTTTCTGATTTGGGGTACGCGCCAGTTCAGCTGCTTCGAGCAGGGTTTCGTTTAGTGCACCAACAAACCCCTGCTCTGAACAGATGACTACCATAACGCTCGACATCACTGGCTCATCGATAGGTTCAGATATTGCGGATTCCGACAACAATAACGCCCCTTCGACGATGCCATCTTCGACAGTTTCCACGTATTTGCGTATCCCCGGTAATGAAAACAGTGACTCCTGCACATGTGAAGCCGCGAGCGCACGCAGGGCATGTATGAGATTGCGTAACTCCTTGAGGCTCGAAATTCTCGTATGCAAATGCGGTAACTGATCCATCTTACGGGTCATCGCTCAATGTTGGGGACAACTGAGCCAACAACGTGTCGATGCTTGTCGAGATCGACTGATGATCCTCGTTGGTGAGGTCGCCGGTGGTTTCGATCTGGGCGATCGCACGGGCATTATTCTGCATCAAGTGCGCGCCAATGCCGCTCGAAAACTGAGCAACTATTTCCAGTGGCACTAGATCCAGTTTTTTTTCACTCACCGCAATAAGCAAAGTCACCTCATGAGCTAAGGATAAGGGTTGATGTTCCGGCTGCGACAGAATGGCGCGAATACGCCGACCATGTTCAATCGTACGCTTGGTCCGGTCATCAACAATGGCCCCAAAGCGGGTGAACACTTCGAGTTCCAGAAACTGCGCGTACTCCATCTTTAACCTTTCGGCCAGCTTCTTTATTGCAGGTGACTGGCTGTGGCCACCAACCCGGGACACACTCATTCCAACGTTCACCGCAGGCTTTTGTCCTTCGTAAAAGAGTTTCGGCTCAAGGTAGATCTGACCGTCGGTTATGGAGATGAGATTCGTTGGAATATAGGCTGACAGATTTCCAGCCTGGGTCTCCGCAATGGGCAACGCCGTAAGCGATCCGCCCCCGAGTTCTCTCGACAGTTTTGCTGAGCGTTCGAGTAACCTGGCGTGTAAATAGAAAACATCACCCGGATAAGCCTCTCGACCCGGAGCCTTGCGCAATAAAAGCGACAGTTGTCGATACACAATGGCATGCTTGGTCAGATCATCAAGAATAAGCAGCGCATCGCACCCTTGGTCGCGAAAGTATTCCGCCATGGTGCATGCGGCGTAAGGTGTGATCCACTGCGCGCCGGGCGGCGCATCAGCCTTGCCGACGACAAATATGCAGCGGTCAAACGCGCCGTATTGACGCACGGATTCGATGACCTGGTTGACGGATGAGGCTTTCTGGCCAATAGCAGCGTAAATACAAATCACCTCCGTGTCGCGTTGGCGAATCATGGTGTCAACTGCGATGGATGTTTTCCCTGTTTTACGATCCCCAATGATGAGCTCTCGCTGTCCTCTGCCGAGGGGGATGAGCGCATCTACTACGGTCAGCCCGGTTTGGAGCGGCTCGTCGACCAGATCGCGATCGACAATTGCTGGTGCAGGCCGTTCGATCGGGTCCTGGCGTTGCGCCGCAATAGCAGGACCATCATCCAACGGCCTACCCATCGAATCTACAACGCGCCCTAACAAGTCTTCCCCCACCGGGACACGAATGACCTCACCCGTACCCCGCACCTTGCTACCGGCAACAACACCCTGACTGTCTCCCAGCAAAACACAACCAACACAGTCAGCATCGATACGGAAAGCTAATCCAAAGGTATCACCATCAAAACGTAAGAGTTCATCCAACCGAGTCCAGGGTAGACCCGACACTGTAGCGACACCGTCTCCGATGTGTTCAACGATACCAATATGTTCCAAAGTTGGCGCGTGCGCAGAAACGTCGAGATGACGTTTTGCACGGGAAATCCACTCAGACAGGTCGTCAGTCAGCGAGTTTGTCATTACAAAGCAACTCCGATGCTGTATCGAGCTGGTTCGCCCATGTGAATGTCAGGACCGTATGCGGAAAATGCAGTTCCGCACCGCCGATGAGATCGGCATCCGAGACGAACTCGAAGACAGTGCTGATGCCTAGACTACGGTTCAAATGGTCGGTCCACTGTTTACGCTCGTCGGCGGACAGTGGCTGCGACGTAATCACCGTTGGCAAAGATTCGGCCAAACCTATATCTCGTATCAGATGCTCACGATCTTCCGATCGCATAGCGGTGATCTGCTGTTCGAATCGCTCTAAGATGATCGGGTTCGGCACTGCTAAACCAGAATCTTTCAGGATTCGCACCGCCATTTGTTTCGCAAGCACCACAATTTCCTGGTGCAGCTCTTCCAACGCCACGCTTCGCTCCGCCTGAACGGTTTCCCGAGCAGCTGCCAATATCTGTTGCGCTTCGGTTTTTGCCGCATCAAGGAGTTGTTCACGTTCACGCGCAGATAACTCGTGTGCCTGGTGCAGCATGGCTTGGCGCTCCTCACCGAGCCCGGCCTCCGCCGCTTCAAAATGCGCCTGGCTCGCAGCTGCCTGGTTCTTCGCCTTGTCCGCATCTGCAAAAACTTGCTCAGCAACAACGCGCCGCTTTTCAACAATGTTCTTCACTGGGCCAAATAAAAATCGATACAACAACCAGATCAATATCAGAAAATTGATGGCTTGAAGTGCAAATGTCCACCAGTCAATCTGCATGACTAGGCGACAAATGGATTGGCGTACAGCAACAACAGCGCGATGACCAGGCAGTAGATGGCCATCGTCTCAATCATGGCTAAGCCGACAAATAGCGTTCGGGAGATAGTGCCAGCCGATTCAGGCTGCCGCGCCATCGCATCCATTGCTGCAGCTATAGCTCGTCCCTCACTGAATGCGGGCCCGATCGCGCCGAAAGACACCGCGATCACGGCTCCCAAAATGCTCAATAATTCAACGTTCATAAAAGATTCCTACGTTAGGATGATTCGATACGGCTGACGCCAGCGCCAATGAAAACTGCAGCAAGTACGGTGAATATGAAAGCCTGAATAATGCCGATCATAATGCCTAACAACATAAACGGGATCGGGACTAATAAGCCTGCTAACGAAACTACAATGGCGATCACCATTTCATGACTCATGATGTTACCGAAAAGTCGAATCATCAGAGAAAATGTCCGGGTCAATTCCGACAGCACGTTCAGCGGTAGCATCAACACATTGGGCTGGATATAGCGTCGTGCATATCTGCGCAACCCAAGTGCGCGAATACCAAAGTAGTGCACTGACAGAAAAACAATGGCTGCCAGTACTGCCGGTGTTTCAAGATGTCCAGTTGGGGGTTTAAAACCAGGTACAACCGCCGATAGATTGGCGAACAGGAGGAAGAAAAACAGCGTCCCCAGCAGTGGCAGGTAAGGGCGTGGATCACCGTGCACAATCTCGCCGATTTGCTGACTCAGAAGGTCCACTGCGATTTCCAGAGTCGTCTGAAAGGGTCGCGCATGCACGCGCGCGTGGCGTAGCCCGAGCCAGGATACCAATGTTAACGTGGCCATGATTGCCCAGGTTGTCACAACTGCACGATCGATTGGCACCGGACCCAGGTACATCAGCACATCAGCGGCGAGCGGATTAGTCTCCATACACCCTCATCACCCAGTGCTTTACGATCAGCCGACCGATTAAAAACCCCGCAAGCGCCGATAAAACAGGAACAACCCCCTGCTGAGCGATGAACCAGAAGCAGACAACCGCAACGGCCATGCGCAACAGGGAAAGAGGTACCATGCGAGCGACAGAACTCTGTGCGGCGAACGAACGCACCGAATACCATAAAAGCAGGAAATAGAGGCTTCCGATCAACAACCCAACGGGAAGAAACAGAGCGACTTGATAGGGGTTGATAGCATTCATGACTTGTTTACCCGCTGCCAGGCAAGGTAGGAGCCAAAAAAGATTCCGAGAAAAATCATCGCGCCACTGAACAGTATGCCGGTAGCGTATCGATCATCGAGGTAACGGCCAACTAATACACCTATCAGGGTTGGAGTAATAATGAGCCAACCCAGAGCACCAATCATCGACAGGTTCTGCCACAATGGTCGCTCTCCTTCGTGTTCCCATTGGGCGCGACGTTGCTCGCGCAGCTTTATCGCTTGTTCAAATTTTTCGTGACTATCCTCCTGCGAAGACATCATGACACCTCATTTTCAGCATTAACCGCGTCCATTGTCATACTTTGCGGGATTCCGGAAAAAGGTGATCCGGAGTGGCGATGTGTTTCAAGATAGCGTTGTAGCTGCCGGATTGCAGCGAGGTGCATTTTTGTTGCTCGGATACGCTGCGATTGCTGGGCTGCTTCATCCGCCTGAAATCGCTGCAAAATCGTCCGCCCGAGTTCAGCCAACGAGTCATCAACTTCAGCTTGACGAGTGGCGACCTCAATATGGTTACCCTCTCTTACAGTCAGCAGCCCACCGCGCACCACCACATGATGTTCAACGTTGTCGTTGTCTTGCCAGGTGATCACAGAGACACCCAGCACGCTGAGAAAATCCGCGTGACCCTGCAAAATACCAAACGCGCCTGTTGAATCTTCCGCCCGAACGTAGCGCACGTTCTGTGCGTCAACAACAACGGCCAACGGAGTTGTTACTAACAGTTTCATGAGGCACTCTTGCTGGAACGCTGTTCTTTTAAGCGCGCGTCTTCCAATGTTCCGATCATATAGAGTGAACTCTCTGCCCAGTCGTCGGCCGCACCTGCGAGTATCGCCTGGCAATCGGCCAGAGTATCTTTGAGTGGGATGGAAGCTCCCTTAAGACCAGTAAACTGCGATGTCACTGCAAACGGTTGCGTCAGGTAGCGAATCAGTCGGCGTGCCCGTCCGACTGCCTCCTGGTCCACCCTGCTCAGTTCTTCCATCCCCAGTAGCGCAATGATCTCCTGCAGTTCGCGATAATGCTCTAAAACACGCCGAACCTCTTCGGCGACGTCATAATGAACCTGGCCAACAATGCCTGGATCCAGCATGATCGAAGTAGAAGCGAGTGGATCAATTGCAGGGAACAGCCCTTGGCTGGCCATGTCACGGCTTAGAACAAGCGATGAGTCCAGGTGAGTAAATGTCTGGGCCACAGCTGGATCAGTGAAGTCGTCAGCGGGTACGTACACGGCTTGAATAGACGTCACCGCCGCACCCTTTACCGAGGCGATACGCTCCTCGAGTTCAGCGACCTCGGTGGCAAGCGTTGGTTGGTATCCCACTCGCGAAGGCAGGCGCCCAAGCAGCCCTGATACTTCACTGCCGGCTTGAACAAAACGGAACACATTATCGATCAGTAGCAGTACATCCTGCCTCTGGACGTCGCGAAAATTTTCAGCGATGGTCAATGCAGTCATACCGACACGCCAGCGGGCGCCGGGTGGCTCATTCATCTGGCCGAAGACCAGCGCTGTTCGTGGCAGCACACCGGACTTTTTCAGGTCTTGCCAGAGTTCATGACCTTCGCGGGAGCGCTCGCCGATACCGGCAAATACGCTATTGCCCGCGTAGGTTTCCACCGTTGTGCGGATCAGTTCCATGATCAGCACCGTTTTACCTACGCCAGCGCCGCCAAACATGGCCGCTTTGCCGCCCCGAGACAACGGTGCTAACAGATCGATTATCTTGATTCCCGTTTCAAAAAGCTCACTGCCAGCATGCTGGTCGCTGAGTTTTGGCGCTGGTCGATGAATTGGACCACGCGGTACATCCGACGCAAATTGAGGACCGTGATCAATCGGCTCGCCAACTACATTCATGAGGCGCCCCAGTACCGCGTTGCCCGTTGGAATACAAATGGGCGCACCGGTGTTGCTTACGGAAACCCCGCGTTGCAATCCAGAGGTCGCCTGCATGGCAACTGTCCGGGCTACTTGTTGATCAATGTGCTGTTGGACCTCGAGAACCAGGCGGTGAGGACCGTCCCAGTTAACCTCGAGAGCTGTGTTGATCGCTGGCAGCACCGCATCCCGAAATACAACATCTACGACTGAGCCATCAATGGACTGAATCTGACCAGTTGCTGAAGTATCACGAGCAATATCAATCTGACCCTGATTCGACACGTCAAACCAGCAAGAGACGCAATACACCGCGGTAATCACCAACAGCAATGTGGCCATAGGTGGCAGGTTGATCAGCCTCCGTGTCGTTCGGTAGGAATTTACATATCATGATCATCAAAAATAACCTGCGAGCATATTATCGAAAACGAAGACGCAGAAGATTACTTCCAAAAGCGGCAACCCCCTACCCACAGTGTATTTTTACTAGGATTGAAACTTTAACGAAATACGTAGTAGCCCCGGTAGCTGTCAGGAATGTCTCAGCTAGCCTCCATAGTCGGCTCATAGTGGCCCTGCCGTGCCAGGCTGTTGAGCCGAGCACGCTTTAACAGCGCCTGCTGCGCAGCCGTTCGGTTGGCGGCCTTGCCTGCCCACGCCTGCAATGTGGGCTGTTGCAGGGCCCGGCCGTAGGAAAGGCTCAGCTGCCAGGGCGCGTTGCCGCGCAGTTGGTTAATTGCATTGAGATTATCTGTGGCTTCCTCAGGGCCCTGCCCCCCGGACAGGAAGTTGATGCTGGGCACAGCCGCCGGCACGGTTCGCTTGAGCACCACAAGGGTTGCCTGCGCCACCTCTTCTGCCGGGGCGCGCCGATCTTCCTTGCCAGGCAGCACCATGCTGGGTTTTAGAATCATGTGTTCAAGCCTCACTCCATGTTCGTGCAGTGCATGGAAGACACTGTGCAGCACCAGCTCGTTGACCTCTACCGAGCGCTCAATGTCGTGATCACCGTCCATGAGTGTTTCCGGCTCAACAATGGGTACCACGCCAAGTTCCTGACAGATTGCGGCATAGCGGGCCAGCATTTCTGCATTGGCACGCAATCCCAGTGGCGTAGGATTGGCCGCGGATATTGGATAAACCTCGCGCCATTTAGCAAACCGGGCGCCCTGATCTTTGTAACCTGCGAGACGGTCGGCCAACCCGTCCAGGCCATAGGTAATCAGATCTCCAGAGGCGCCCTCGAGAGGACCTTTACCTTTGTCGACTTTCACACCAGGCACGATGCCTTGCGACCAGGCCACATCAGGCAACCTGACACCGGCATCATCACGCTGGCCCAGGGTCTCCTCGAAGAGAATGACGCCGCTGATGTATTTACCCAGATCAGGGGTGCCGAGCAACAGAGCCCGGTAGTCCCGTCGACTCTCCTGCGTAGATTTAACGTCAATGGCATCGAAGCGTTTCTGAATTGTTGGGGCGCTTTCATCCGCAGCAAGGATGCCGCGCTCGCTGTCCACCATGTCGTCTATTGTGTTCTTAAGGTCAACTTGAATCGTCATATCTGTCCTCTCCTGGGTCAGCACCTGCCGAAATCATTTAATCTAACAGACAAAGTGACATACTGTTTCGAGCTTGCAGTAAAAAGGAGCGCCGATGGAGGCGATCGCATGACCCAATCTCTTAAACTCCGCAAGATTGCCATTGATACCTATCATGAAAATGTTGCCTATCTGCACCGCAGTTGCCCGCTCTACCGCAGCGAGGGGTTCCAGGCACTGACGAAAATCGAGATCCGCAGCAATCATGATCACCAACCGGTCATCGCTGTACTCAACATCGTGGATGACGACAGAATCACTGCGCCGGACGAGTTGGGTCTGAGTGAGCAGACGTTCGAGCAGTTCGATTCGCAGGAAGGCTGCCCGGTCTATGTGAGCCACGCCGTACCGCCCGTCTCACTACATTCGGTGCATGCGAAGATCGCCGGAGAAAGACTCTCAGAGGAAAATTTTCTCGCCATCTGTCGAGACATTGCCAACCGGCGCTACTCCAAGATCGAAATCGCCGCGTTTCTCGTTGGCTGCGCGGAGAGTGGCATGGAACGGGAGGAAATGTACCACCTGACGATGGCGATGGTTGAGACCGGCGAGAAACTCGAATGGGGTGAACCACTGGTGGTCGACAAGCATTGCATAGGCGGAGTTCCCGGCAACCGCACAAGCATGCTGGTCGTGCCCATCGTCGCCGCCCATGGCATGTTGTGTCCGAAAACCTCGAGCCGAGCAATTACTTCTCCTGCCGGTACAGCAGACACCATGGAAATACTCGCCGACGTGGATCTCAGCCTGGATGAGCTGCGCTCCATTGTCAGGCAGGAGCGTGGATTTCTGGCCTGGGGCGGTAAGGCAAACCTGGCGCCTGTGGACGACATTCTGATCGCAGTAGAGCGCCCGCTGGCGATGGACTCAACTGGTCAGATCATCGCCTCCATACTGTCTAAAAAGATTGCTGCGGGATCGACGCACCTGCTGATCGATATCCCTGTGGGGCCAAGCGCAAAAGTGCGTTCTCAGGCAGATGCGCTGCGCCTGCGCAAGCTGTTCGAATATGTCGGTGACCGCGCGGGGCTTGAGCTTGAAGTGGCGATCACCGACGGCAGTCAGCCCATCGGCAATGGCATCGGCCCGGCGCTGGAGGCCCGGGATGTGATGCTGGTTCTGCAGAACGACCCCGGCGCACCTCTGGATCTGAAGGAAAAATCACTGCAGCTGGCCGGCCGCATGCTGGAGTTCGATCCAGATGTCAGAGGCGGCCAGGGTTACAGGCTGGCTCGAGATCTGCTGGAGTCCGGGCGCGCACTCGAAAAAATGGAACGCATCATAGAGGCGCAGGGCCGCCGACCGTTCATTCAAGCGGCGGCCCAATTCGAGTTCCAGGTACTTGCACCCAAAGCAGGCACGGTGACAGCCATAAACAATCTGCAGATGGCGCGCATTGCGCGTCTTACAGGGGCGCCAATGGACAACCTTTCCGGCATAGATCTGCACAAGAAGCTCAACGATCCGGTCAGCGAACAGGAGCCCCTCTATACAATCTACGCTGAGTTCCTGCCGGATTTTCAGTTTGCCAAAGAAGCAGTGAAGATCGACGCTGGTTATACAATAGGACCCAGCTGATGAGCGGAACTCTCACCAACCACTCGAGCGCGATTGTCATCGGCTTCCCAGAGTACGAGACGCAGGCACAACGACTCGCGGAGGCGGCCGGATTACCGTTCCACTGCGCAGAGCTGCATCGTTTTCCGGATGGCGAAACCAGAGTGCGTCTGCCGGAAAAGCTACCCGCACGCTGCATACTCTGCCGCAGCCTGGACCACCCCAATGACAAGCTGTTGGAGCTTTTGATGGCCGCAGCAGGCGCGCGCGCACTCGGCGCTGAAAACATCACGCTGGTGGCGCCCTACCTTTGTTATATGCGACAGGATATGGCATTCAATCCCGGTGAAGTTGTCAGCCAGCAGGTTATCGGCGAGCTGCTGGCGAGCTATTTCGACTCGGTGTTGACCGTGGATGCGCACCTGCACCGCGTGCACACTCTGTCGCAGGCAGTGCAGGCTGGAACAGCCATCAATCTCACAGCTGCGCCGTTGATGGCAGAGTTTCTGCAGGAACAGATTGAGAATCCCTATCTTCTTGGCCCGGACGTCGAGTCAGAACAATGGGTGAAAGCGATCGCCGCCCACCAGAAGCTGGAATACGGTGTCGCGCAAAAGGAGCGTCAGGGAGACAGAGCAGTCTCCATCAGCTTGCCTGCATCTCCAGGGAAGAACCGCAACATCGTGCTTATCGACGACGTCGCAAGCACAGGCAGGACTCTGCTGGAGACGACCCGGGCACTTGAAGAGTACAGTCCCACATCAATATCCGTGCTGGTAACTCATGCGCTGTTCGTGGACCACTCGGATGAGCTGCTGCGCCAGGCCGGTGTCAGCAACCTGTGGAGTTGTGACTCAATTCCGCACTCGAGTAATTGTATCGAGCTGGGAGGCATGCTGGCCGCTATCCTCGTTAAGCAGGTGCTGGGGTCGGCGGGCTGATCAGCTTGACCAGTTCAATCTGCAGTTTGCGTAGCTGTTCTTTCTACGCCGCTTTGTCCATGATCTGCCTCCCTTAATCGTAAAGCTGGATTCTCAACTGGCTTTATTGACGATGTCCTCCAGGACTTGAGCCGCATGCGCAAGATGGTCTGCCGAATTGGACAAGTGGCGGTATATTTCCCGACGCTTCATTATCTGCGTCACGACAATAAGTGTATCGGCACTGCGCTGGTCAACTCCTTCCCTGCTGGCACCAGCAGCATCGGGTTTTACAAGTCGATCAAAGTGTTGCTCAGGATCGAACAGCATCGCCAGCGCCCGTCGATAAGCCTTCTCTGTGGTACGTTCGGCCTTGCGGGCTACATCAGCACAATTGCCGGCCGTCGCAGGATCGCCTTCGAGGTGTCTGAAACCCTCGAGCAGCGCCTGCGCGCCTTTATCAACTAGATCGGCCATCTCAGCCATTTGCGGATCGGGAGCGACTTCAAGGATTTCCACCTCGCGCACGCTGGTCTTCGCGTAGTTGAGGATTTCATCGATGGCTATGATTGCATCGTAGAAATCTTCCCGGTCCATCGGCGTCGCGAAGGATCGGTGCAGGGTCTCCAGGTTTGACGCCTTGATGCGATCGCCTTTGTGCTCCAGGCGGCGTACCTCAATGCCGTTCGCTGGATCGCCTTGACTAAGGAACTGGACCAAAGCATGGGTGCCCTGAGTGGTGATGCTGCATTGTTCGATGAGCATGGCATAAAAGTCCGGCATCTGTGGCAGCACCCGGGCCTTCAGCCAGGATAGCACCGAGCGCGAGCCATGGAGCGTCGTTTCAGAAGAAGCGTCTGTCATCCTTTCCTCCTCATAAATCACCAGTGAAGCTAACCAGCAGACTGCCAAGCTCCCAGAAAAACAGCGCCAGCAAGCCAGCACCCGGCAGGGTCAGCAGCCACGCCAGCGCGATGTCCCGGGCGCGCTGCCAGCGAACGGCACGCGGTCGTTCAGAAGCACCCACCCCCATTATGCTGGTGCTCACCACATGCGTTGTCGACACCGGCCCACCGAACAGCGACGCGCCAAATACCACTGCGCCGGACGCGAGCTGCACGTCAAAAGCGTGCAACGGGCGAAGCTTGTAGAGACCGAAGCCAACGGTCCGGACGATACGCCAGCCGCCAAAGCTCGTGCCCACCGTCATGGTCGCGGCGCTCATGACCATCACCCAGACAGGCACCGCAAACTGGTCAATGTATCCGCAAAGCACCAGGATCAGAGTGATGATACCCATGCCTTTCTGTGCGTCATTAGTACCATGAGAAAAAGCCAGCGCGGCCGCAGTCAGCCACTGGCCACGTCGCAAGGTCACGTTGGCTTTCGGTGTCGCCGCTCGAAGCAGCAGCCGGGCGAAGCGATGCAGTAAAAACGCGACGATGAAACCGAGTAGCGGCGAAAGCAGCAGCGCGATGACAACTTTGGCAATTCCCACGGGGCGCCCCTGCAACGTTTCAGAGACTCCCCAGACAACGTGATCCAGGCCGTACCCGGCCACGATGGCAGTAGTAATTCCACCCACCAGAGCGTGGGACGACGAAGACGGCAAACCGAGCCGCCAGGTCAGCAGGTTCCAGCTGATTGCGCCCAAGATCCCGCAAAGTAGAATGGCCAGGGCATCGATACGAGCAAGGTCATCAATGCTGACAAAGGAGCCGATGGTATCTGCTACCGCGGTGCCGCCGATCAGCGGGCCCAGCAGCGTAAAACCACCCACCAGCAGCACGGACTGAGCTGGCGATACGGCGCGAGAAGCCACCAGAGTAGAGATCATGTTTGACGCGTCGTGGAAACCGTTCGTGAAATCGAAGATCACGACAGCGACAATGGTGAGCAGTGCGAGTGGCGCCAACAATTCCATGAGTGTGGCTTTGATGTTTGAAGCGTTATTTAAACTCATCCATCAGACAGACGCGAGGCGTCATCTGCGAGCCTGCTGTCATCAGGTCTCAGTGAAAAGCACAAACTCAGTTGATACATCATCCTAGAGGCATTTTATGCACTCATGCAAAGTTCAGCAGTTCCTCAGGTTTACCACCTTCATTACCTAACACGTGTTTCAGATAGTCAGCATAAGACCCCATCCACATCCCGGAAGAACGCTCACGCCCTGCCGCAGCATCACTCTTGGTGGACTTCATGTACCAGTTGTTACATCGCAGCCACACCTTGCCGTCTGAACTTGCCTCGCAAAGTGACGTCCAGCGTTCTACGGCATCCTGGCTGGGCTCCACCGTAGTGGTTCCGTCAGCAGTCATGCGCGCAACCAGCTGGCTGATGTACTTCGACTGCTCTTCACAAAGCAGGGTGACATTGGTCACGGGGTTCAGACTTTGTGGCCCGATCATCATGTAAAAGTTGGGCATGTGGTCAACGTGCAGTCCCCACAGAGAATGCGGGCGCGTCATCTGAAACTTATTGGCCTCGTTAGCACCAAACTTGTCCGCCAGCGTGACGCCGTCACGACCTATAATCGGAAACGGAATGAAGTTGCTGTCAAACCCGGTGGCATAGATGATCACATCAACATCAAAGGTTTCCCCGCGAGCGATCTGCACGCCGCTTTCGGTGACGCGCACAACACCACCGGGGTCGTCCACCAGAGTGACATTGGGTTTGTTGTAGGTGGTGTAGTAGTCATCGATGAACAACGCACGCTTACAGAAAAACGGATAGTCCGGGGTCAGCTTTTCAGCGAGTTCGGGATCATCCACCTCCTGTTTGATCCGTTCAGCGATGCCCGCACAAATCGCAGCGTTGCGCTGTTCATCGTGCAGATCATCAAAAGAGAAAGCGACCTCTGCTGGCGGCAGTTCTCCCTTCCAATCGACATAGCGCAGCTCTTCGCTGTAGCCACCCGCCTTGAATCTTTCGATCATCTCCGGGGGTGTGGGTTCATCATCACGCGGCAAACACCAGGTGGGGGTGCGCTGGAACACGGTGAGGTGTTCAACATCATCACAGATGGCGGTAATGACCTGCGCAGCGGAGGCGCCGGTGCCGATCACACCAACCCGCTTGCCTTTGAGGTCCGCGCTGGCGTCCCATTGGGCGGTATGAAAACTCTCGCCGCGAAAATCTGCCATACCGGCCACTTCCGGCATGCGCGGACTGGACAGGGGCCCATTGGCGGTGACCACGTGCTGGCAGGTGACAATGTCAGCGGGCTCGCCGCTGATCGTATCTTCAGTGGTGACTTGCCAGACGCGCTCACCGTCGTTGATACAACGAAGTTCAACCACTTTCCGATTGAAATGTAACCTGTCGCGAATTTCGCAATGGTCGGTCATCAGCTCTGCATAGCTGGCAATTTCCTGCTGGCTGACATATTTCTTAGACGGGATGAAACCGGTTCGATCAAGGAACGGCAGGTAGGTGTAGGCAGGTACATCGCAAGCTGCGCCGGGATAAGCGCCCACACCGCCGTAACTCCAGACCCCACCTACTGAAGCGTTCTTCTCAAAAAGGCACACGTCCTCGATTCCTGCCTCTTTCAGGTAGCTGGTGCAGAGCAGGCCAGAGAAACCAGCTCCGATGACAACCACTTTGTGGTGGGAATATTGATCTGCAGCGGACATCGGCGCTCCTCGTTGGAAAGAAAGTTGGAAATTGTACTCGAAAAATCAGCCAGGCCGCTGCATCTAAGTAGCTTCCCCAATAGAACAATCATTGAAATACAGGACAATCAGAGGAACTTGAACAAAGGAATGTGGTGGCATGTCCGAAGTTGCAGCCCAACCTTCGGCAGGGCAAATCACACTGCGGGCACGGGACCTGGTTAAGGTTTACCAGGCCGGAGCGACAGAAATTCGCGCCCTGGATGGCGTAGATTTGGATCTTTTTACCGGCGAGTTAGTTGTGCTCGTCGGCGCTTCGGGCAGCGGCAAATCAACATTGCTCAACATTCTGGGTGGGTTGGATACGCCTACCTCTGGATCCCTGCAATTCAGCAGTGAACAGCTGGACACAACCAACGACCTGATCATGACCCAATATCGGCGTCGTCACGTTGGTTTTGTTTTTCAGTTCTACAACCTTATCGCCAGCCTGACCGCCGAGGAAAACGTTGCTCTTGTGACGGAAATCGCCGATGCACCGCTAACTCCGGCTGACGCTTTAGCCCTGGTTGGCCTGGGTGATCGTCTGCGCGCGTTTCCGGCGGAATTATCTGGCGGTGAGCAGCAACGTGTTGCGATTGCGCGTGCAATCGCCAAACAGCCTGATCTGCTTTTGTGTGATGAACCGACCGGCGCATTAGACAGCAAAACCGGCGTGTTGGTGTTGGCCGCAATTGAACAGGTAAACCGCGAACTGGGTACCACAACAGCGCTTATCACCCACAACCGCTCAATCTCAGGTATGGCCGATCGCGTATTACGTTTCGCCGACGGCCGTATTGTGGAAACATCCACCAACCACACGCGTACGCCAGTCGACCAGTTGGAGTGGTAGCCCGTGCACCCGCTCAACCGTAAAATACAGCGTGATCTGGTTCGTTTGCGCGGTCAGAGCCTGGCCATAGCGCTTATTGTCTCTAGTGGTGTTGGGGTTCTTGTCATGTCGCTGGCAGCGATGCAGGCACTGACAGACACTGCGGCCGCCTATTACGAGCGGTATCAGTTTGCCGATGTCTTTGCTGACGCCACACGGGCACCACTGAACGTTCTGCGAGAGATAGAAGCTCTACCAGGTGTCAGAATTGCCGAAGGCCGTATCGTTAAGTACGCAACCATAGATGTAGAAAACTTTGCCGAACCCATTGCAGGGATTTTCACGTCGTTACCAAATCACTCTGCGCCACGGCTCAACCAACTTGCTCTAAGAGCCGGGCGAATGCCGGTGGCGATCCAGACAGAAGAGGTGTTAGTCAGCGAACCATTTGCGCAGGCGCATAGCCTGCAACCCGGAGATACTTTCAAGGCATTGTTGAATGGCCGCAAGCGCAGCCTGAAAATTGTTGGTATTGCCTTGTCACCTGAGTTTGTTTACGCCATCGGGCCAGGCACGCTTATGCCGGACGCAGCCCGCTATGGTGTGGTGTGGATGGGTGAACAGGCGCTTGCTGCGGTATTTGATCTCGAGCATGCGTTTAACAACGTAGCGGTAAGTCTATGGCCTGACGCTTCTCTTCCAGAGGCGTTACGGAGTATCGACCTGCTTTTAGAAAACTACGGTGGTACTGGAGCTATTGCACAGGCTGACCAGGTTTCCAACTGGTTTGTAATGAACGAAATTGCACAGTTGCGCAGCATCGCAAGTATTTTGCCCCCCATATTCCTGGCTGTGGCCGCATTTCTGACCAACATGGTGCTTGCGCGCCTGGTTTATATCGAGCGCGCCGAAATTGGCCTGCTTAAAGCCTTTGGCTACAGTAACGCTACGATGGCCTGGCATTACACAAAGTTTGTAATTGTTATCAGCGGTCTGGGCGTGCTGCTTGGCTGGCTGTTGGGTTTCTGGTTAGGTCGTTTGATGACCAGCATGTATGCGGACTTCTTTCGCTTTCCTTTGCTGGTTTACGCACCAGACATAGCCATTTATGTCCTTTCAGGCTTCATCAGCATCGCGACGGCTTTATTCGGGGCCGTCGGTGCCGCCCGGTACGCTGCTTTGTTACCACCTGCGGAAGCCATGCGACCCTCATCGCCACCGCCTTTCCGCCATCACACGCTTACATTTGCTCAACTGCTGAAACTTATTGACCAACCCACCAGGATTATTTTCCGGCAGATTCTACGCCGGCCTTTGCGTACGTTGCTGACCAGCCTTGGCGTAGCAGCCTCTGTGGCGGTTCTGGTCACCAGCCTGCAATGGCTGGATGCCATCGAATACATCGTCGAAGACTACTTTAATACTCAGCAACGCCAGGACCTGACCGTTGCCCTGGTTGAATCCAAAAAGCTGGCCGTAGGCAACAATTTGCTGCGCTTACCTGGTGTGCAAGCTGTTGAAGCCCATCGTGCGATAGCGACACGGATGCACTTTGGTGCGCATCAGCGGCGCGAAGCGCTGTTGGGATTGCCGCTGGATAGCCAGCTGGAAGTGCTGCACGATGTCAACGGCAATCGTGTTGCGCTGCCGCCAGCGGGGTTGCTTATGTCTACCGCTATGGCCGATATCCTGGGCGTAAAAGTGGGTGACACAGTGACCGTCGAAGTCCTGCAAGGGCGACGTCCAACACTCAGAATTCCTGTAGCTGCAGTATTTGAAACCCTGGTAGGCACTCCGGTTTATATGAACATAGATCCCTTAAACCGCGCACTACACGAACCTGAACAAACCAACCTTCTTCTGGCTCTTTTTGATCAGAATCAGCAACCACTTCTGCTTAACAAATTGAAAGACATTCCGGCTGTTGCCGGAGTTGTACTTAAACGCGCAGCGATTAAGTTATTCAATCAGACCATTGGTGAAACCATGATGATCATGATCTTTTTTTATGTAGCATTTGCGGCCACGCTGGCATTCGGCGTGCTCTACAACAATATGCGCATCTCTTTGTCTGAAAGAGGCCGAGAGCTCGCCACCCTGCGCGTGCTGGGATTCACGAAAGCGGAAATTGCCTACATGCTGTTTGGTGAAGCGGCTGTGTTGACATTGTTAGGGCTTCCCATCGGATGTCTGCTGGGTTGGCTGCTGTCGGAATACATGGCGCAGGGTTTCAACAACGAACTATTCCGTTTGCCTGTGATGATCGCACCGGCGACCTACGGTTACAGCATGCTGGTTGTAATAGGATCAGCAATCGCATCTGCACTTTTTATCGAACGTCGCCTTGCACGACTCAACCTGATCAGCGTATTGAAGACCCGGGAATAACAAATGTCAGAACTGCAAAAGAAAGCCAACAACACTACAGTCAACACGAAACGTGTGTTGATCTGGTTAGTACCCGGCCTCGTGCTGGCGCTCTCGATGTTCATGCTGTTCCGCCCTCGTGCCGAACTGGTCGACATCGTCGAAGTCAAACTACAGCCCATGAGGGTCACCATCGACGAAGAGGCCAAAACGCGAGCAAGAGAAATTTTCACCATCTCTGCACCTGTGCAAGGCCGTCTTCTGCGTACCAGTTTGAAAGAAGGGGATCGAGTGGTTGCTAACCAGACCGTGGTTGCAGAAATTGAGCCCAGCGAGGCAGAATTTCTCGACCCTCGTTCACAGGCAGAAAGTGAGGCGTTGCGGGATGCGGCAGCTGCTGCGCGCGAGGTTGCCCTGGCTGAGTTGAAACAGGCAAAGGCAGAGCGGGATTTTGCCTCTGCTGAAGTTAAACGTGCCCATGAACTCTACGCAAAAGGCACGATCCCTCAACAGAGGGTAGACAGTGCAGAGAGAGCCGCCCAGGCAACCCAGGCAGCAGTTGAAGCAGCCATGGGTAACCTCAAGGTGCGAGATTATGAACTCAATCGCGCCCGCGCACGGCTTATTCCGCCAACGGGCTCGGCCTCCAGTCAATCACCCTGTGCGTGCGTCACCTTGCGTTCACCCGTAGATGGACGGGTTTTACGCATTCTGCAGAAGAGCGAAACCATCGTTACTCCCGGTGCGCCATTGATGGAAGTCGGTGACCCCAGAGATCTGGAAATAGTTGCAGACATGCTGTCCTACGACGCGGTAAAAATCCGACCCGGTCAGCAAGTGATTATCGACGGCTGGGGAGGTAACGAAGTGCTACTTGCGCTTGTGAGAGTTGTTGAACCTTTTGCCTTTACCAAAACGTCGGCCTTGGGCATCGAAGAGCAGCGCGTCAATGTTGTCATGGACCTTATCGACGAGCCGTCAGATGGTGTGTCACTGGGACATGCCTTCCGCGTGAATGTGCGCGTGGTGATGTGGCAATCGGACGCTGTGAAAACAATTCCGTTAACGGCCTTGTTCAGACACGAAAACGGTTGGGCTGTGTATGTTGACGATAACGGGTTTGCCAGAACGACACCTGTCACTATCGGTCACAGTTCAAATCTTGACGTCGAGGTAATCAGCGGCTTGGAGGTCGGCGATCGGATAGTTCAACATCCCAACGACAGCCTCAGTAATGGCACACGAATAAAGCGTCGCTGAATCAGCCTGAAACAAAGCTTAGGAGTGCCCATGGCCAGATTATCCTGGGGTCACATCAATGTGAATGTGACCAATCTGGAAGATTCAATTGCCTTTTATGAGTTACTGGGTTTTTCCGTGCTGATGCCAGGCATTCCCTACCTCAACCTGAATAAGACCAAGCCGGAAATACTCAACCCGGAAGCAGCGACAGCCCTTGAACTGCCTCTCGGAACAACAGGCCGGGCCTGCATCATGCAATTGGATCGTGGTTTCCCAAAGCTGGACCTGACCGAATGGGGAAGCGCGAGGCAGGAAACTGCTACTGCCCTGCGCAATCGGGACACAGGCATTGTCAGAATGTGCCTGGCCAGCCAGGACCTGGAAAAAGACTACAAAGAATTAGTTGAGGCCGGGGTTCAGTTTTTATCGGCACCCCAGCAAACGCAAGATGGCAAAGCTGACATCGCCGTCTGCCAGGATCCGGATGGCGCCCTCATCGAGATCATTCAAATTCATGCGGAGAAGTGGGTTTAGGAACCATTGGAAGCAGCGTTGAATGCTAGAGTAAACTCGCCGCAGACTTAAGGGACCCAGACCTTGTCGACCAGGCCTTCAAACACGCTGCTAATTGGAAAGAACCCATGACCAAATACAGAGATGCCCTTCCCCAGCTATCTGGCGACCTTTTCTTGAACGATGCCGGTCTGGAAACCGATATAATCTTTAACCGAGGCGTGGATATTCCAGAATTCGCCGCACATACCCTCCTTCCTGATCCAGCGGGGCGAGAGGTTCTGACAACCTATTTCCGCGAAATGTTATCACTTGCAAATTCCACTGGTGCAGGCTTCATTCTGGATTGTCCAACCTGGAAGGCGCATATGCATTGGGCAAAGGATCTGGCATCCACAGAAGAGGAGATTCGACAAGCCAATGTAGATTCTGTTGCGTTTGTCGCCGGACTGCGAGACGAGTTCTCAACCAATGAACAACCCATAGTGCTTAATGCACTCATTGGACCCAGAGGAGACGCGTATGCGCCTGAAACTGATATCGCCGCTGCTGAAGCAGAACAGTACCATGCGCAACAAATCGGCTGGCTCGCAGATACAGATGTCGACATGGTCTCCGCCCTGACCTTCACCCAGGCGGATGAAGCCATTGGCGCTGTGCGGGCCGCAAAGGCGGCAGGATTGCCTATTGTTGTATCCTTCACGGTCGAAACTGACGGCAAGCTGCCCACCGGACAATCCCTAGGCGACGCCATACAGCAGGTCGATCTTGCAACCGATAACGCGACCGCGTATTTCATGGTCAATTGTGCACACCCAGACCATTTCTCGACAGTGATTGATGACAGCCCCTGGACCAAGCGAATACATGGACTGCGTTGCAACGCTTCGCGATTGAGCCACGCGGAATTGGATGAATGCGAAGATCTTGACGATGGCAACCCAGTCGAGCTGGCACAGCAGTACGCGGAACTCAAAGCACACATGCCCTGGCTCAATGTCTTCGGTGGATGCTGCGGCAGCGACCTGCGCCACTTATCAGAGATCGCTAAAGTTATGGTAAAGGCGGCGCCATAGTGGAACTGATCACCCAGAGCGCGTTCTGGAGCGGGCCGCATACTGAACTCAATGAACCAGTGGAGAAGCTGCGCCTGCATGCGCAGAACCAAAGAGTAAATCTATGAAATGGCTAATTGGAATTGTTATCCTGCTGGCGATTGCTGGCCTCGTGTTGTTCGAAACCGACATACCTGCTGCGGAGGTAGATGCCAGATACAGCAATGCTGAATCACAGTTTCTGGCGCTGAGTGACAATGGACGGGTACATTTTCGCGACCAGGGCAACGCCAACGGCCAGCCATTAGTACTGGTACACGGTTCCAATTCATCTCTGCACACATGGGAGCCGTGGGTGGAATTGTTAGGGGATACCTATCGGGTGGTTTCCCTGGATTTACCCGGTCATGGCCTGACCGGTAGAACACCCGCAGATGATTATTCAACAGAAACCTTTGTCAGCGTAGTTAAGGCGCTGACGGAACACCTGAATCTGGAACAATTTGTTCTGGGCGGCAATTCCATGGGCGGTGGCGTGACCTGGCGTTACACCCTGGCATACCCTGACGATGTGTCGGCTATGATTCTGGTGGATGCATCAGGGCTGCCAACATGGCGGGAAACAACAGCACAAACTGCTGATGATAAAGAGGAACGCGAGGCGCCGCTGGCTTTCAGTCTGCTGCGCAAACCCTGGTTCCAGGGTATCGCACGCTACATCGACCCTTACTTTCTGGTTGCCCAGGGCTTGAAGGCTTCCCACTTTGATCCTGAATTTGTCGACGATGAACTAATTGCTCGTTATTACGACCTCTCAATGCGGGAAGGCACCCGTGATGCAACGTTGAAAAGGTTTTCTTCCTGGCGCGGTGGCACTGTGCCGGACTGGAACCTTTCAAACCTTAACCACCCAACGCTTATATTGTGGGGCGAATATGATGCGGTTATTCCCGTGAGAGTGGGAGAACAGTTTCTGCAGGCGCTCCCCAATGCTGAATTGATGGTTTATCCCGACGTAGGTCATATACCCATGGAAGAAGTACCGGCACAGAGCGCAGCTGACGTCCGCGCATTCTTAAACAACAACCTATAGTATTTGTTCAAAGCAGCTACTGGCGTATCCGAAAAAACCAGATGTCATTGGGTGGCTGCTCCGGCGGAGACCCCAACGCATCTGGGCCAAAAAACTTTGCCGCCTCCTCTTCGAGGACGTTTTTCAGCTTGCCCACCAGTTGTTGATCCTGCACACGTTCAATATCACCAGAATAAATTCTGCCGTCTTTTCTGATGCGCACGCGCCCGTCCAGTAACGCCTTTTCATGCCAGGTTTTGAACCACCAGATCGTGTGCAGCATATTCTTCGGCAGACCATCAGGCAGGCGGGACCAGATGAAGCCAAGATCACAGGAGATATAAAGGATACCGTCCACAAACAGACCACCCGCTGTACGTGAGCTTTGCTCACCAACCAGCTCAAACTCAAAATCACCCGCCAACGGCGCCCAATCTGTGACCGGTGCGCTCACCACCTCTCCGCTGGTGAAAGGACCACCAGGTAGCGGACCCGTCGGACCGTCTGAGAATCGCTGATAAAATAGCAGGGCGACAATGCCTGCCAGGACAAGTGCACCCAAACCCAGGGCGCTGCGTCCCAGCCAAACTCTAATGTGCATCAGATACAACCTATGACCCTGGAAAGCTTTATTGTGTCATAGTGTATTAGTTATGTATAACACTACATCAGATAGCTCGATTTCAGCCGAGGCCAGGTCTCTGAGCCGGGCCTAAATCCCACAATTGGCAACTAGTGATGGTCCTGTCCATCAGCGTGGGCGTGACCATGGGCCAGCTCTGATTCAGTAGCCTCGCGTACGTCGACGATGTTCAGTCGAAAGTGCAGGCGCTTGCCAGCCAGAGGGTGGTTCAGATCAACATCAATCACTTTGCCCCCTACTTTGTGGACTGTGACCTGTCGTTGCCCTTCTTTGGTCTGTACAACCGTGGCCATACCTGGTTTGAGCCGTTTAGCATCTGGAAAATATTTTTTCGACAACCGCTGAATCTGATCGTCTTTGCGCAAACCGTAGCCGTCAACCGGTTCAACAATCACATCAAACTCGTCACCAGCAGCTCTCCCTGACAATGCATTTTCGAGACCAGGCATGATATTGCCGTGACCATGCAGCAACGCGATGGGTTCGCCTTTCATGGCATCGTCAATAATGTCTCCGGCATCATCACGCAGACAGTAGCGCAACATCACGACGCTGTTTTTTTCAATATTCATTTTTACATCAACTCTAAAAGGAAAAGGAGTAATCGAGATACCATCGACCTGACTAATAACCGTCGTAACGATCCGCACCCTCTAATCTGAAGCTCACAGTGCTCTGCCGCCCGGCACTGGGCTGGGCGACGCCGTCAACAACTGGCGGGTTAAATCGCCAGCTGTTCACTGCATCAAGGGCTGCGTTATCAAAAATACCTGGCGGATTGCTGCTGACGACTTCAGCCTCTACGACCATGCCTTGCGCGGTCACGTTATAGCGAACCACAACATCACCCTGCAATCCCTGCGCTTTCGCCTGGGCGGGGTAAATCGGGCCGGCGCCTGAAATCAGCTGCAAAGGACGCTGATCTCCAACACAGCCACTCATGATTACCAGCAGGCTGATCACTGCGATGAGGCGGCTATTCATGGGGTCACCAGAAACTGACGATCAGGGTCATCCGCGGTCAACGTATCCGCACCGCGCGGATGGATCACTGCTCCGTCCGGTGCATACTGCAGAATGTAGGCTTTTCGCACATCATTGGTTAGATTAGGTCCGGTGCGGTGAGGGGTTAGGCTGGAAAATACCGCAACGCTGCCCGCCTTCACAGGCAAAGCAACCGCGTCAGCGGGAGGCTCATCCAGGCAATTGAACCCCAGGTTTGTCCAGTGATGCTGCAGCGTACCCATCTTATGCAGTCCAGGCGCTATCCAGGGACAACCGTTATCGAGAGTAGCGTCAGTAAGTGCCACCCAGCAGGTTAAATACTGCTGAGGTGCAACAAACGTATACCCGTTGTCCTGATGCCAGGGAAACTCATCTGCGGTGCCCGGCCGCTTATAAACTAACTGATCCCAGTAGAGGCGCACTTCAGGCCCAATCAGGTCGCGCACCAGGGCTTGAAAAACCGGATGGCAGGCGAAGGCTCTTGCAACTTTACTGACCAGCACCGCATGAGCAGAAAAAACGATTTCATCTTCACGGGCGATACTGGGTTGATCTGCAGGCGCATCGGCCAGGCGACGATTGACCTCGGCCTCAATTGGATCAAGCTCAGCCAGCAAAGCGTCAAGCTCGTCCTGAGAAAAACAATTTTCCAACACAAAACCGCCCGCTTCGCGATATGCTAATGCCTGCTCATGGGAGATGAGTTCATAAGGCGCGGTTGGCTGTTGCCAGTGAAACTCTTTGTTCAGTGGGTGTGTTTGCATCGATGAAGCCTAATATCTGGAGCCAGTAGTGACCAGTCCCGTGCAAAATAAAACATTGCGTCAACAGGTGTTGATTTTATACCTGCAGAGCTCGAACCTCGACAGCGGCGTGATTGCCTGGAGCCACTACGATGGCACCGGCCGCACCATCAACATGGCCGGTGACAGCGAAACACCGCCCTACAAAACCGGCTTGCATGCACTGGAAGAAGGCTGGCGACTGTTTCAGGCCAGCCAACTCAATCCACACGCACCTGGTGATGAATTCCGTACCAGCTATCTGAAGTACGAGTTTTTCTTTGAAAAAATAGTCGCTTTGGAGGATGCATCAGACCATGAGTGATCTTATCCGGCTTAACACCACACAGATGGCACAATTTGCGGCGCGAGGTTTCCTGCGTTTTGATGCCGTTGTCCCCGAAGCACTCAACCAGCAGTTTCTTGACGATATCGGCGACGCATCTGAACACCCTGACAGCATCATGGGCCACTATGGCAACATCATGCGCAGCAGCGTTGTGCCCCTTGTCGAGCCAGGCACACCGCTTTCTCAGGCTTACCCTCAAGGCAGTGCGCTGGCCAACATCATTGAGGTACCAGAAATCGCCGGCGCGATTGCAAGCCTGGTGGGTTCAGACAGTGTGGTCGACCATCATTTCCTGCACATCACCTTCCCGCCGAGCTATACACCTGCCGACAAACCCGCATTAAAATCTCAGCCCACGCACCAGGACTCCACCATCGATCCTCGCCATGCGTTTGATGTGCAGATGTTTTACTTCCCCCACGAGGTCACCCTGGAGATGGGCGGCACGCGATTTATACCCGGCACACACTTCCGCATAGTTTCAGAGGCAGCAATTGCCCGTTATCAGAATATCGCAGGACAACAACATACAGTTTGTCCAGCGGGCACAGTGATGTTCTTCCATATGGGCATGTGGCACGGCGGCGGATTGAACCGCTCGGAGATGTTGCGGTACATGTTCAAAATACGCCTGTGCCCGACTCAACGTCAGCTGCGCTTATGGGATACCGAAGCAGAAGGTGCGCAAGATAAGAACCGTCCTATCTTCTGGACAGATCCGCTGCAGGATCCAACCACCCTGGCTGCAATTCTGACTCAGCCAGAGCCCTGGTTTGAAGCGGATACCGGACGCCTGGAATTCATTAATCGCGTGCGTTTCTGGCGTTATATCAGCGGCGATGACAACTTTGACGCCGATTACTGGGTAACTCGTATAGAAAACGAGTACACATAAGCAGACAATACGCAGCATGACAGATACAACCAATACAGACTCTTCCAAACCCGCCCCCGGCGACGAGACCAGCCCTGGACAAGAAAGTGACTCTCTGACTTTCTGGCAGGTGCTCAGCAGTACACTCGCCGCAGCCTTCGGTGTTCAGTCGAGCAAAAATCGTGAGCGCGATTTCACCAGGGCAAACCCAGCCAGTTTATATTCATGGGCATTGGCTTCACCGTCGTGTTTGTGTTGATCATGATTGGCGTGGTCTCGCTGGTTCTACCTTAGCTGGCAGTCTGAGCCAACGTTTCTTGCGCAATAGACAGCCAGTTTTTACCCTGGCGTTTAAACGCCGCAAACAGATCAAACTGCTCTTGTGCCCGTTGCAGATTCTCGCCAGGCTGGCTCACTTTAAAATAGGTATCCCCGGTGAGATGGTCGGTTAGAAAACGAACACCCAACATCAGTGTGACATAACACGGCGCGGCGACCGCTGTCGCGGCAGTGGTCAGCGGTTGATGCGGTGCAAACCCCTGCAGGCACGCCGTGAAAAACTCCGGCGACGTGCGCTTTGCTGAGAAGCATACCGAACGCACCAGATCACCAAAGTCCCAGGCCCAGTGGCCAAACATCGCGGTGTCAAAATCAATGAGGGCAATAACAGACTCACCCTGCTCATCAAACAGGAGATTGTTCACTTTGCAGTCTCCGTGAATCGTTGTGTTAGCCATCAGGAGATCTTCATAGAGGTTACGATGACGATCCACCACCGCCTGCAGATGCCGTGGTGCTTCTGTGGAAACCTCGTCATAGCGTTTCAGGTAATGATCGAGCTGCAGAAAACCAGCAATAGTGGGCATCAGCTGTGGTTCCGGCAGCTGTGACAGCCGAGCCTGGAACGCACCAAACGCAGCACCTGCTGCACGCGCCTGCGAAGTGTTTTCGATCGGATCGACTACTCTGGTCTTTTCAACATAGCGCCACATCCGGTAGTACTCACCGTCCACCCAACAGCCATCCAGACCTTCAGAGTTAACAATCAGCTCAGGTACAACATATATATTTTGTTGGGACCAGAGCTGAAGAACACGCCGCGTCTGCGACATGACTAATTCCGGATCATGAAAAACACTCTGGCTGACTTTCTGCAGCACATAATGAGAACCGCCAGCGGTCGCCAGATAAGTGTCGTGGATATGTCCGGAACCCAGAGGCTCAACCCGCACATCGTCGAACCAGAGTTTCGCAATATCACTGATCATCCCGTTAATGCGCCTGTTCTGCCTGATACTTCAGCCAGACCAACAAACTGGGAAGCGGAGCAAGCATATATTCACCCAGAGGTTGATAAGCCGCTTGCAGATCCAGTTCGAGTTGTTGTCGGGAAAGCGTCCCGTCCAGGTACTTCTGCATCCAGCCGGCCACCTCGGCCAGGCGAGCAATCACCGGCGCAACATCCTCAGGCCATTTGAGATTTGCAGCCTGCCGCCAGGTCTGCAGATGTTCTGACAATTCATTCTCATTGCAACCAGCGAGTTCACGAGCAACCAGACTTTCAGGCGAAATATAGTCCACCACTCTGTCAAACGATGACAAAGTACCGTACGGACGCGCCTGCGGCATTTCTTTGCCCATTAATCGAGCCTGCAGGGCCTGCGCACCCAATAAACGCGCATACCACTTTACCGGTTCCAGCATCTTCACAACTTCAATCTGGTGAGCTGACAAACCTACAGAAGTAAGCTGATGGTGTAACAGGTCTTCAAGGCCCAACACAGGCAGTTGAAGGAAACCCCTCAAACGATAATAAAAATCTTCAACATCACAAACATTCCGCTCGGACCAGAGCCGTTCAGCAACCGCAGGCAACCGCGACCACAGGCGCATGGGCAAGGTATGTTCGTCCACCAACTCCGCCCACAAACACGCTTCACCACCCAGAACTTCAGCGCAAATCTCCCCGGGGTAATCAGCGATATCAATCATCTCCGCGCGCCATTGGTGGGTCCAGCCAATCCCTTCGCTGACATGAGCAAGGCGCATATCCTCAGCCAATGCATTCTCGAAAGCGATCTGTTGTGACTGACTTGCCTGTGGATCGTAGCCATAGTGAAGGTCCGCAGGGTAAAACAGATCCAGATAGTAGCCGGCTGAGATCAGACAATCCTGACCACCAGCTAATGCTCGATCTCGCGTGGTTGCGCCGCGCCAGTTCTGCACCAGCACAGGCGGCATCTGTGGATGCAGGACTTCGTCCCAGCCAATCACCTTTCTGTTTTTTGCAGCCAGCATGTCGTACATGCGGCGATTGAAATAAGCCTGCAGACCACGCTCATCAACCAGCTGATGCTGTTCGATAAACTGCTGAACACGCTCACTTTCACGCCACCAGGAAGGATGCACTTCGTCTCCTCCAATGTGTATGTACGCATCGGGAAAAATCTGCACAACCTCGTCAAACAGGGTGTTCAACGCCGAATATACCGATTCGTTAGTCACATCCAGGCAGGCTTTGTGCACACCGAAACGCGTGGTTGATTCAACCGGATTCAAACCCCATTCAGGATGCGCCGTGAGCCAGCTGTTGACATGCCCGGGCACATCGATTTCAGGTACAACACGTATGCCACGATCGGCTGCGTAGTTCACCAGCTGCTGCAGTTCCACCTGGCTGTAGTGCTGCTCACTGGCAAGTTCCGGAAATGCTGTGCAGGCCAACCGGAAGCCCTGGTCATCACTTAAGTGTAAATGCAGCACGTTGAGTTTCAGCAGCGCCATACCATCAAGAACAGAAGTGAGCAGGTCTAGAGACAGGAAATGCCGCGCCACATCTATGAGCAGGCCACGCCAGGGGAATCGGGGCGCGTCTTCTATGCGCCAGCCACTGCGCTGTAAATCGCCTGTCTGCTGCAACTGCCACAATGTGGTGATGCCGTGTAATGCACCCCAGCACGATTTGGCTGTGATCCTGATAACGTGTTCAGCAACCAGCAGGTCATAAGATTCATCAACATGCAGTCCAGGCTGTGTTTCGCCAGCTTGAGCCAGCTCAAACACGACCTCACCGAGGCACAAATCTCCCAGCAATTGTTCCGCGTAACTCAACACACGGGCGTCCGCAATGCGGGCAAACTTAAGCTGGGTTGTCTGGGTTAACGGGCAGCCACTGTCCAGTTGAGTAGCCGAAGCGGGCAGCGGCAGGACAGCCGGCAGCATTGTATTTTCGAAACCACGCACAACTTAACTCCGATCCGTGCCTGTTCGAAACAGGCGTTCAGGGGCAATCATGCAGCATTGGACTGTCGGCCGCGACCACATAACGGTAAAGTTCATTTCAAACAAGAAGTGAAGTGCACATGAGCAAAACAATAGACTTCGGACGCAGTGTTCTGCACCAGGAAGCACAAGGCATCCATCAACTTTCAGATTTGTTAGATGAAAGCTTCGATGCAGCTGTCACCGCTATTCTGAACTGCCCCGGCAACGTCGTTTTTTCGGGTGTTGGTAAACCCTGGATGATTGGTCAGAAGATAAGCGCAACCATGGCAAGCACAGGCACACCCAGCTTCGCGCTGCATCCCAGCGAAGCGCTGCACGGTGACATCGGCAGACTCCAGCCTCACGATCTGGTTTTTGTGCTGTCTAACAGCGGATCCAGTGACGAAATAGTTAATCTGATACCTGCGGTAAAACGCATTGGGTGTCAGATCTTCGCCGTTACGTCGAAGCCTTTATCTCCGCTTGGTCAAACTGCCGATACCGTGCTTAACATGGGCGATACCACAGAAGCCTGCCCCATCGCATGGCACCCAGCGTCTCAACAACGGTGATGCTTGCACTGGGTGACGCCCTGGCACTGACCGTTATGAGTGAACGCTCATTCAGCCGGGAAGACTACGCTCGTTTCCACCCTGGCGGTGCTCTGGGAAGAAGCCTGATGCAAGTGTCCGAGGTGATGCAACCGTTGGAATCCACAGCTGTGGTTGATGGGGTTCGACGGTAAAAGATGCGTTAAACGCAATCACTCTGCATAAAGCAGGCGCCGCTTTTGTCACTGACAAAGGTCGGCTCGAAGGCGTGTTCACCGACGGAGATTTGCGGCGTCACGTCGGTGATGACAACCTGCTTACACAACCGATTCGTGAACTGATGACAATCGGTGGATTCGCTATTTCGCAAGATGCCCTGGCAACAGAAGCTGTACATGTGTTTGAAGAAAAAAGAATTGGTGAGATCCCCGTTATTGACGATGACAGGCGTTTGCTCGGGCATGTTGCATTAAAAGATCTGGTTTCGATGCGCTTTGTCTGACCCAGGCTGGACAAGGTCGCGATATGCAACTACATCCATTGTGCAACTGAAACAGGTCGGCTAATCTCAGGCACTGAATTTACAGGGAAAGAACATGCATGATCTGATTATTCGCAGTGGCACCATTGTCGACGGCTCCGGTAACACCAAATTTGTGGGCGATATCGCCATTGACGGCGAGAAAATTGTCGCCGTTGGCAACGTTGAAGGCAGCGCAAAAAAAGAAATTGATGCCACCGGCATGGTTGTCACCCCAGGTTGGGTTGATGTGCACACGCACTACGACGGCCAGGCCACCTGGGATCCGATTCTTGCCCCCTCCAGCTGGCACGGTGTGACCACCGTTGTGATGGGCAACTGCGGCGTAGGTTTTGCGCCCGTTAAGCCCGGTGACCACGACTTTCTGATTGAACTGATGGAAGGCGTTGAAGATATTCCCGGCGCTGCGCTGGCTGAAGGTATCGACTGGCAGTGGGAATCTTTTCCCGAATATCTGGACGCGCTGGAGACCAAAGCCCGCACCATTGATGTGGCTACTCAAGTACCCCACGGCGCCATCCGCGCCTACGTTATGGGCGAGCGCTGCAATACTCAGGAAGATCTGCCAACTGATGACGAACTCGCACAGATGCAGTCGCTGGTACGCGAAGGCCTGGAAGCCGGCGCATTAGGCTTTTCCAGTTCCAGAACCTGGTTACACAAAGACAAACACGGCATTCATGTGCCGGGCACGTTTGCAGGCAGCGACGAGATGCTGGCGCTTGGCCTGTCGATGAAAGGTCTGGATCACGGTATTTTTGAACTGGTTTCCGACCACCTCGGCGACGATGACGAATGGTCCTGGATACAGAGTTTTGCTGAACAGACCGGCCGCCCAGTCACCCTGGTGGCCACATCCGCTGCAGCGTTTGAAGGCAACAAGATGTACAACATTGCTGAATCTGCGCGTGTGCAGGGGCTGGAAGTACGACCACAGATAGCCGGCCGCCCCACTGGTGTGCTGCATGGTCTGCAGTCCAACTTCCACATTTTTGCCACCACGCCCACTTTCCAGAGCACACTGGCTGAGCTGGCGTTGCCCGATCTTGTCAGCGCCATGTCTGATCCCGACCTGAAAGCCAAACTCATCAGCGAAGTGGATGGCGATCGCCCCATGCCCTTATCTGGCTCTTTGCGGGACCTGATGTGGCAGGTATTTCCGCTGGGTGACAAACCAGATTACGAACCCAATAAAGAAGCTTCCGTAGCAGGGATTGCCGAAGCTCAGGGTCGAGATGCTTTTGAGGTGATGTACGACCTGCTGGTGGATAACAATGGCAAAGAACTGTTTTATCAGCCTCTGGGCGGTTATCAGACCTATAGCTTCGATTTCTTCAAGGTGTCCATGGGACACCCCAACGTGTTGTTCGGTCTGTCAGATGGTGGCGCGCACTGCGGCGTTATCGCCGATGCGGGCATGCCCAGCTTCATTCTCAGTCACTGGGCCCGGGATCGAAAGAAAGGTGAGCAGTTTGACCTGGAGTTCCTGGTGCGCAAGCTGAGCCGGGATACGGCAGAAGCCTACGGCATGTTCGATCGCGGTTTGCTGCAGGAAGGTTACCTGGCAGACATCAACATCATTGATTTTGAAGCGTTAAACCTGCATCGACCGGAAGCCATTCACGATCTGCCTACTGGCGGTAAGCGTCTGGTGCAGAAAGTCGACGGCTACCGACACATCATTAAACGCGGCCAGCCAATTTTCAAAGACAATGAACACACCGGAGCCCTGCCAGGGAAACTGGTGCGTGGTGGTGTTGCTTAGTTAATCTTCAGGCGCAGTCGGCGTGTTCAACATCAGAACACGCTGATGCTCTTCGATGTGCTCACGTGGTGGCGTCAGAGTCAGGATCTCCATGAGTACTTAGACCCAGAATTCAGCCACATCCGACAAAGCCTTACGTTGGATATCGGGTACTTCCACCCTGTCCTGTGGGTACCCTGCTACCACCAGCATATAAGCACGTTCCGATTTAGGACGACCCAGCAGATCGCGCAGGAAAGTCATTGGTGAAGGGGTGTGCGTCAGTGTCGCCAGACCCGCGTTGTGAAGCGCAGCCAACAGAAAGCCCGTGGCTATACCCACACTCTCCGGCACATAATAGTTCTTCGCCTGAGTGCCATCTGCAAGTGGCAGAACACGTTGAGCAAACACGGCAATCAACCAGGCGGCATCATCCAGAAAAGGTTTGTGCGCATCAGTTTGCAATGGCGCCAGCGCATCCAACCATTCTTTTGGCGCGCGTTCCTGATAAAAGCGCTGCTCTTCGGCTTCTGCAGCAATCCGGATTTTTGTCTTAACTTCTGCATTAGCCACGGCGACAAAATGCCAGGGCTGACGATTGGCACCGGACGGCGCTGAAGCTGCCGCCGCAATACATTGCTCAATAATTTCCTG
This sequence comes from Gammaproteobacteria bacterium, assembly GCA_048571035.1. GTDB lineage: Bacteria > Pseudomonadota > Gammaproteobacteria > Pseudomonadales > Azotimanducaceae > UBA4421. Next base: position 3,115,130 of record CP121329.1, on the reverse strand, counting down.
AGGCACGGGCGTGTTGCTGAAACTGCGCACCGAACGGCGCCTGGAAATATCCTCTGCAAAAGCTTCAGCCCGAAGAGACATCTCATCCAGTGGATACTCTATGTATTCTTCATAGGGACGCGAAGGAGAATTGTCCATAGCTTACTCCTGATACATCTCGAAGCGCTGCCCCTGGTTGTTAGGGGCAAATCCGATGGCGGTTAAAAACCGGCTGTGCGACTGGTGAGGAAACAGCACACCTCGCGCACCTTTAGACTCCGCCACTCCTAACGCGTGTCCCACCAGCCAGCGGCCCAAACCCTGCTTACGCGCCGGCGTGGCAACAACCACACCGTGCAGAACGTATGTCACACCGTCTGCAACATCCATTGCGTACACACCCATCACCTGCTCACCCAGCTTCGCAACACGCAGAAGATCGCAGTTCAGCCAGCGATCAACTTCCTGTTCCGAAAAATCCATCGACCACAAAAGATCTTCGGGTACTTCAGTGCTGTAGGGTCGGAATACTTCAATTTCCCGCAACTTGAACGCCACTTTCAACCTCTTAGTTTCTTAACCTTTCAGAAGACGGGTCAATCGACCAAGCATTCCGCTTTTGGGTTGCTTCACCTCACCCATCAGGGCCCGGGTTAAGACCGGTGCAATACGGTGATAGTTATTCCACGTATCTTTCACAAGATAAGGTTGGTCACCAAATTCAGCACAGAAAAGATCAAAATAGCCGGCATAAAAACCATCCAGAAATGATTGCCCTCTGGCATTGAACATAGCTCTATCCAGACGCCCACCGGCAGCTACCAGCAGTTCGCTTCCCGAAACCTCTTCTACCTGAACACGCAATACCAGTTGTGAATGCTCCTGCAGAAAACTCGGGCTGAATAACTGCATCCGAGCGCACCAGGCCAACAGCATGCCCATGGGCACACTGGCTTGCGCCAGATCGCTGGCGTGTGGCAGGTGATTATCCAGATCGTCGTAAAAAGGCTGCATCAGGGCGCAAAACTCGATCGGGCACGAATGCCCCAACGATCACCGTCACGCTGCACTATGTAGAGGGAATCGTAGGTCACATAGCGCTCTCCAGCAGGGTTAAAGCGGGAAAACTGCACCTTGAAGTGCACCTTATCCGGCCCTGCCTGTATCAACTCAATGCTGTCCCAGGCGCTATGGCTCCAGTTGAAAGTTTCAGCAAACGCTTCGAAATCCATGTTTGCGACAAACTCGGCTTTGCTCGGCGTGACAATCACACCTCCGCTGGCAACCCGCACATGGGGAAACAATAACGTGTCTGCCCAACGCACCTTGTCGCGCGCGTTGAAGTGAGTCATAAAGTCGTCCATCACCAGTCGCGCAGCTTTCACCGCGGCTTCTGTCTGAACGGCCTTCGTCGCACCAGCATCAGCAAACACCTGAGTGAAGGAACAGAGAACCAAAGCCGCGACTACAAGTGTCTTTTTGAACATGATTTTCAACCATGGAAAAACAGGGAACGAGAGCATATCCTCAAACATCGATTAACGCAGCCCTGAAGCTCGGCAGGACGAACTTTTGAAAACCACCTCTATGCAAACACATCATATCGCTGCCCTCCTGGGCGCCTGCATGATTAGCCTGATGTCGTCCTTCGCGTTGGCAGCGGGCTCCAGCGCTGGCAGCGTCTCCAACTCAGCCACCGACGGGCAGGATCCCGTAGAGATGGCGGCTAGGGCATTCAAGACCGGCATCAAACACCGGGACCGCGCGTTAAAACTGGAAGCCAGAGCCGCAGAAGCAAGCAGCGAGAAAGCACGAGCAAAGCTGACCGCAAAAGCCAATAAATCATTCAACAAAGCGGTTACCAAACAAGGCGAAGCGCTGAAGCTTGACCCACAGAATTACCAGGCGGCTAACGAGTTGGGTTATGCCTTAAGAAAAATCGGTAATTTCCGTAAAGCCATCGGCGCCTACAACTATGCCCTGGACATCAATCCGGAATTTCACCAGGCAACGGAATATCGCGCCGAAGCTTACCTGGCGCTAGGCTTGTACGACAAAACACAGCGCGCTTATATGAAACTGTTCCGTGAAGAGCCTGCCCTTGCAGAGCAACTCATGACCAGCATCGATACATGGCACCAGGCCAACAGCGACGACCTGTCTGAAGACGCGCAAACGTTTGCGAAATGGGCTGAAGAACGTAAGCGGCTGGCAAGAGTTACCGGCGATTTATCCAGCAACAACGCACGCACTTGGTAAAGCTGTATAGCAGCTTCCTGTTGCTGCTGGTTCTGGTGGGGCAGGCGATCGCACAGGCGCCAGACAATTTCCTGCCACCGCCTCTGATCCCACCCGACAACCCCATTACTATGCAGAAAGTGGCTTTAGGCAAGGCGTTGTTCAGCGATACGCGCCTGTCGATAAACCAGACCTACAGTTGTGCCAGCTGCCACAAACCCGAACACCATTTCACCGATGGTTTGTCCCGTGCAATCAATATGTTCGGGCAAGAACTCGCTTTCAACACCCCTACTCTGTACAACACGGCTTACAACTCAAGTTACGGCTGGACAGATCAGGGTGTACTCAGCCTCGAAGCACAACACAGTCGTCCTTTGTTCAATACAATGCCAATAGAAATGGGGTTCAGCGAAGCAGGTCTTGCTCTGCTGCAGACAGACAAAAACTATCCCGCGCGTTTCGAGGCTGCTTTTGACAACCGGCAGATCACGACAGAGGCTATTGTCAAAGCCTTAGCCAGCTATGTGCGCACGTTACGCCCGCCAGCTAATGCGTTTGATGACCTGTTATTCAATGACAATAGAGACGCCATGAGTGCGGAGGCCATGGCAGGCATGGATCTTTTTTTCTCCGAGGCATTGGGCTGCAGTGGATGTCACGCCGCGCTCACCTTCTCGGGCCCGATTTCACACGCCGAAGTAAGGACAGAACCTGCCTTCCATGTGACCGGCGTTGGCGGCAGCACTACCGCGTTCAGAACGCCAACGTTGCGAGCCGTTGCCCATACCGGGCCGTATATGCACGACGGCAGTCTGCAGAGCCTCGAGCAGGTGCTTGATCACTACCAGAACTCAGACGTAGACAACGTGCCTCAGTTCAGTTTGACGGACAAACAGAAACGTCAGGTTGTTGAGTTTCTGAAGAGCCTGTAGGCGAAACGCGATGTTTCAGCAGATCTAGGTTGGTTTACACATAGTGAAAAACGCGTAACTGAAGTAATCCGAGTATTGACGAAATACAGATATTTCATTTCTTGCTTCACTTAGGACAGCCTCTGCGTCGGAATTACCGCTCCAAGCGCTCTCGTATTCCGCTATACGCTTCTCCATCGGGTCATAGTATGGATCGGTCCACGCGCTTTTGGGGAAAACAAAACAGCTAAGTGCTTCGTACCCGGTTCTCTTGACGCCTTCCAGCTTCGCAGCGACAGTATCGATCTCTGGATAGTCTTCCCAGAACTCAACCACCTCAGCTGGAGGGTTCGGTTTCAGCCATACTGCTTCACTTACCGCAACATAGCCTCCTGGTTTTACTAAGTTCTTGAACGCCTTGAGACCAGTTTCGAAACCTAGGTTGTAAATCGCTCCCTCTGACCAAATCACATCGAAGCTGGATCCGGGAAAGGTCATTTCCTTCATGTCCTGCACTACCGTCTCGAGCCGATCAGAAACGCCCGCACGTTCCGCTTCAGCGATGGTTCTATCAATCATCTCGGGAAGAAGATCAAGGGCTACAACTGAACCGGAACAGTTTCTTAACAGCTCGACTGTCTGCTTGCCTGGTCCGCAGCCGACATCGAGGATTCTTGGCTTATCCGGAAGCGACGGGAGAGTTTCGAATGCCCGACGCGTCAACTCGTCGGAGCCTGGACCTGCACGCGGCAGTTTGCCGTAAAGCTCGAGAAAGTAGTTCATGACTTTATATTATCTCATGGCTTCACAATCGTCTGCCAGAGTGGCAAGCAATCAACGAATACCCAGCAAACCAGCCATTCCAACGACCTTGAAATTGTTGATTGACAGTTCAATCGCCTGATTTTCGCTCCGACAGCTTTCTAGCTTCTTCGAAAAATCCCGGTCGAAAACCATATTCAAGAATTCCTAACTGAACCCACTGCGGATACCTGTTGGCGACCACAGTCTCAATGTACTCTGCATAATCATCATCGAGAAAGCCAGTTCGATGCTGAGAAAGACTATTGTCTAATCTCACTGCCCCAGCAATCGCATGCATTCGTATGACTTCCAACTCGACAGACGATAGCGAGTCCAGACCCTCACCCAAAGGAACTGATCTGTCTGTTCACTCCCAAGCTAAGCTCAACAGCATCGCCAGACAACTGAACGAGAGACCCAGAAAAACGTTAGACTTTGAAACACCGGCAGACCGGTTTAGCCAATGTGTTGCGACCACCGGATGAATCCACAGTCGGAACCGGTCATTCATCTCAAGGCGTGAAAGCGTGCAAGTACCGCTTCGCTCACCAAAGTCGCAAATTTCCGATCCAAAGGTGCGTGATCAACGAGAAGTCGATACCACAATGGACCGAACACCATATCGGCCAAGAATGTCATTTCGACCGCTGAAAGGCGACTTCCTTCCTTAGTCTCTGATTCGAATTGACCTAGCAGAGCCGCCCTTCTCACGGCGATGAACTGTGTACGAAATTCATCTTGAAATTCGGGTTCTAGCTGAGCTTCGACCATCACAACGGAAAGCGCTTTTCTCAATTGCCGCGCTTGATCAATTGTCTCCGCTACAAAACGTCTGATTTTTTTATCAATGGTGCCTGATTCTTCTCTTCCAATGCGCTGTCGACTAACGTCATTAAGCGCCTCAAGAATTATCTGACCTCGATTAGACCACCATCGATAAATTGTTTGCCTTCCAACTCCAGCATCTGCAGCAATAGCCTTAATCGTCACTTCTGAGACTGGTTGGTTTTTCAGAAGTGTTAGCGTGCTAGTCAGGACCGCTTGTCGTGCTTTGGCACTGCGAGGTCGCCCCCGAACAAGCGTACCAGTCGTCTTGCTATCCATTTCTTCCTACAAACCTCATCGAAGCCTTGTGCAACTAGAATCCTACTATTTACATTACACTCTGTCTCGTTAATATAACGAGACAAGGTGTATCGTTATATTGGGTTTGTTATGTCTAAAAAAGTTGCTGTGGTACTAGGATCAAACCGAGGTATCGGCTATGCATTAGCTGAGTGCTTAGCTAGCCATTGGGGCGACGCGGGGACGGTTTATGTCACCGCGCGTAACGAATCTGAGGCACGCATTGCTGCGAAAGAACTTTCGAGCAAGACAGGCTGTGATGTACAGCATCTAACGTTCGACTTAGCGCTCCCTAATGACCCTGTTCGGATCAGCCGAATTCTCCAGCAAAAACATGGCGGTATAGATATTGTTGTTCAGAACGGCGCGTACTTACCGCGCTCGGGGCAACCAGCCGCTGCTGATGCAAGGCCGATGATAGAGGCTAACAGTCATGGCACATTGCGTGTTCTTGAGGCATTCACCTCAGTTCTGCGCGAATCGGGTCAGTTGGTAATCGTGGCAAGTGCCTTGGGGGTTCTTGAAAACCTATCTGAAACCCTGCGCGATCTGTTCAACACTAAGGTACACAGTCCAAAGGAAATTAACGACGCCATTGGCCGCTACGTTGAGGCAGTTGAGTCAGGAGTAAGCGAGAAAGAAGGTTGGCCAGACTGGGTCAACATACCATCGAAAGTAGCCCAAGTTGCAGTAACGCGCGCTTATGCCAGATGGGCAAAGACCAACAATCTGCTGGCACCACATGTGCGCATTAATGCTGCCTGTCCAGGGGTCACGCTGACAGATGCCACGAGAGAATTTATCGGCACTGTATTCACTAAAGAGGAGGCTCAATCCCCTATGGAAGCCGCAATGGGATTGATGAAACTATTGTCGACACCTGCGGACGTTGAAGAACCTTATGGTGAGCTTGTACAACATGGCTTAGTCGTCAAATTTGGCGACTAAACGAGAATGAATTCTGCACATACGAAATTCAGTAACCGTCGGCTACGGGTCGCAAGTAGACATTTTCACTTAGCCATTCCTAAATCCACTTTCGGTAAGTGTTAGAATCCGTTGTTCAATACAGCTTGATCGTTTGATCATGAGCCCATAATGGTGCTGGTACAGCGCCTGGCAAGGCTGGGCATGCGTAATTTCCTGTCGCATCACGCTGCCGCTCATTTCTCACAGCTCGTTTTGAATCGATTTACAGGAGACCATTCGCTAGCCCTGGTTTCCCCAAACACGCTGTAGTGAGCCCGCACCTTCCAGTAATACTTCTTACACGTCTGCAGAGTTTCCGGTGGCTGAAAGTAGGGCACGCCGATATGGTGTGTTTCACCAACGTGATTTTTCTTCGTCGAGTAGCTGATCTCGTAGTAGATGTCTCCCCCACGTGCGGTCTGATCTCCGTCCATGGCGCTCCAGCGAAACTTGGGTTGTGCGCTTTTTAGCTTAGTAGTTCGAAATGGTCCTGTGGACACGGGCGCGATCCCCTGGACTCGAACAGAGGGTCGAAAGAACAAGTCATCGCTAAGTTGCGACGCAAGCTCCGCGTATTCTCCGTCGAGTTTACCCAACAGCGTTTCACAGTCGTTAGCGGCCCAGCTAGACACCGCCTTTCCCTCGATCTGATCATAGAACTCGCGTGTGACCAGGCGGTGATTATCGGTCAAACGAGTGAGGGATGCATCGTTGAACAGGTTAAACGTGGCGTGCATGCGGCTTTCGTTCGGAGTGCTGGTTATGCTGCGCATTACCACATCGAGCACGGTATCGAACCCCCGCCGCTGCAGCTCGCTGTTCGAGATGTTGCCAACAAGCTCATAAGAAACCGGCACGCCCTCCTGAAATTCGGCATCAAGTGCATGAGCGAGACGCTCCGGGGTAAAGTCGAGAGCTCGCTGAATGACCGCATTACCTTCTTCGATGGCGTCTTTGGTATCCGCCGCACTGGCGCCATAAATAGCTCCTCCGGCTGCAACTATCGGAGTAGTGATCAATCCGAAACCAAGCATGAGCGCAGCAGATATCGGTTCGCCTGTTTCAGCCGCGGCTTGTGCTGTGCCGCCCAGCCAGACCGAGCCAGCAGCCAATGCGGTTTTACCAGCGGCTTTACCCTTGGTATCCAGGTCAGCGGTTAGATCCACACGCGGTTGGCTAGAGGTGCGGACCGCCAATCTTCCTAATTGATTGCGAACCTCCGTACTTGCCGCCGGCGGCGTCAGACGGCCGTCGGGTAACGAAGCGCAGGCGCTCAGCAAAATGGTGGCAACCAGTGCAAAAGTAAGGTGGATTCGACGCATTGTAATTCTCCCTTTAATCCGATGTTTCTCACACTAGGCAAAGGGCCGCAGTAACTCCTGATGGTCGCAAACAGCTTTCTTAGGTTTTCTTAAGGGGCAAAAAAATCTCTAATAAACAATGAGATACGCGCTACCAATCCAAGGGGCGCGATGTACACTAGCTGCATGCGAGATGCTCAGACGCCAGTTACACAATGAATGCCGTGGTGGATCAGGGCTTTCGGATTGGCCCCTACCGCGTGTATCCGAAAGCAGAAAAGATTCAGGGCCCCGAAGGTGAACAACATCTGGAACCCAAGGTCATGCAGGTGCTGGTGGTGTTGGCGCAGAAACAAGGGCAGGTGGTATCCCGCCAGACGCTGCTTGATGAAGTTTGGAGCGATACAGTAGTCGGGGACGAAGTGCTTTCCCGCGCCATTTCCCTGCTGCGCAGCTGTTTAGGGGATGAGAGGACCAATCCGAAGTACATCCGAACGGCCCCGCGCCAGGGCTACGAACTCATCGAACCAGTTCTCACTTTAAAAACTGCAGTCAACCGGCGTCGATGGCTCCCGCTTGGAAGTCTCGCGGCGCTAGTTGTTCTAGCATTGCTGTGGCTGGCAGCGCCAGGCACGCAACCGAGTGCCTCCATCGCCATATTACCTCCCAAGGTCCTCTCCGATGAGGCAGATCTGGGGTTTGTCAGCGAGGGCATTGCTGAGCATCTGATCAACGGCTTGAGCAGAATTTCATCACTGGAAGTTGTCGCGCGTCGAGCTTCGTTCGGCGTGCGAGACGCCAACCTGAATCTCGATGTGATAGGCGACCGACTAAATGCGAATTATCTGATCGAAGGTTCATTGCGGCGGGAAAGTAACAATCTCCATCTAAGCCTGTTTCTAGTCGACATCGACGCCGGCACCAATCTCTGGAGTGAAGAAATCATAGGCGAGCGTCTGGCGGTGCTGGAGGACACTGCACTGGCAGCCGCCCAGACCGCCCTTGCGGGAGTCATCGATTTAGAGCAACTCACACTACCGCCCATCGCAGAAACCGAAGTTTCCGAGGTCGCCTATCGGAAGTATCTGGAGGCGCGCTACCAGTGGACACTGCGTGGTGAAAAGAGAATCGCCCGGTCCATTGAACTGTTGCGAGAGTGCATTTCTCAATCACCCAATTTCGCACCAGCTTATCTCGCGCTGGCACAATCCTTGGCCATGCAACCGTTCTACACCGACGCCCCGCTCGATGCGCAATTTCAGGAAGCACGCGCATTAGCCAGACAAGCCCAGCAAATGTCGGAAGACATGCACGCCGATGTGCTTGCCCTGGAAGGCTTCATGTCGATGAAGGAATGGCAGTGGCAACTGGCGGGTGAAGCATTACGCGCCGCAATTGAACGCGACGCTGGCAACGTCAACGCGCGCTATTGGTATTCGATCTATCTCGCGCAACTGGGCAAATATGAGGAGTCGCTTCTACATATGCAGCGGGCGATAGAATTGGATCCGATCTCTGCCGTCTTCAATGACCGTATGGGGCTTGCACATGTGTACGTTGGCAACCTGGAGGCAGCAAAGACTTATTTCGAAACAGCAAAAGACCTCGGCTACCTTGAATCCACTCAGCCGTTGGGCGTGCTGTTGTATCTGCTACGGCGAAAAGCGTGGGATGAAATGCAAGCTTATCTGCTCCGCATCGGCGGTGATGCAGGTTGGATTGTTCCGTTAGTCAGCGGTCTTCGAGATCCGGCCAAACGGAATGACGCCGTACGCACAATCGAGTCCTACCCTGAAAACGCGCTGCTTAAGGCGCTCAAGGTACCGACCTGGGTGCTGTACGGTGAGTACGATCGGGCATTCAACGCCTTCATGCTCGATCCAAAAACGCTGCTGGTCGAGTTTCTATGGATCGATGAAGCCAAGGATTGGCGCGCCGAGCCCCAGTTCGAAGTGTTACTGCAAAACCTGCAATTTACCGGTGCTGCTGGTGAGCTGGTGGCGCTCCGCCAAAGAACACTTTAAATCCAACGGGTGTCTCAGAACGAAGCGAACTTCCGTTCAGGCTCTAAAGCAGTCATTGAATATCTAAATCTAACTGTCAGCTTTCGGCCGAAACCAGGTACTTTCGCATATTTGGGGCGGTTCTGAGATCCGACGCGAATTCATAGCTCGTCAAATTGGTTTACTGCTGTTGGCTTGTTTTTATCAGGCCTATTGTTTGTTCATACATAAGAACATTTTCTTTCCCGGACAGAGAATCCATCAATGGCTGGACTTCTGGAGTCAGGTCGAGACCCATTTTTTTGAACCTCGAACAAGGCTTTAACGTATTCGTTGGAAAGAATTAGGATATTGCGCGAGAACCCTGGATTCTTCGAGTGTTATCTCGGATGGCGACTCTATCGATTTGGCCATGACGAAAGCTGGGTTTTCTCCAATCATTGCCAACTGCAGGTTCATTCGGTCTGTCCACATGGAATAATTCAGCGCCTCAACGATTTTTGATCCATCGAGAATATCGATTTGTTGTCAAAAAGTCCGTTGAGGATGGAAAGCAGCCATCTTGTCTCTGATTGGCAGCGTCCGGTCAAAACTGGGACGCTTTGTCGTATGAGACTTATCATGAGGGGAGTATCGAGGTGAACGGTTGCACATAATGCTGTCCTGCGACAGAATCCAAGTGGTAGTCAAACGAGATATCAGCATTGAACCCACCCACAATTAACATTGCCAAGCCAACAGAACGAGACCGCGTGATTGCGACGGTTGTTATGGGGTTCTCCGCAGATCCTTTGACCAGGTGGTTCTGGCCTGAAGCCAGGGATTATTTACTTTCCGCTCCTTTATTCGATGCCTTCGGTGGCAAGGCAGTGGAATCGGGTACCGCTTTTGTGAGTGCAGGCTTCGAAGGCGCGGCACTGTGGTTACCACCTGGTGTCACGCCTGATGAGGAACTTGTCGCTGAAACCCTGCAAAAAACCATCGCGGCAGAGCGCCTCGAAGACGTTGCTGGTGTTTTCGAAAAGATGGATGAGTATCATCCTGACGAGGACATCTGGTATCTGCCTCTCATCGCAGTGGATCCGTGTCACCAAGGCAAGGGTATCGGCTCTACGCTGATGAAAGCAGCTCTGCAACGTTGCGACGAAGCAGGTCTTCCCGCGTATCTGGAATCTTCCAACCCCAGAAATATATCGTTGTACGAACGACATGGCTTCGAGACGATGGGACAAATTCAGGTAGGCGGCTCTCCTATCGTAACCCCAATGTACCGGACGGCCCGCTAAAAATTAAAGGCCTGTTGCTGATTGCAGCCGGTGAAACCCCTTAGGATCTTATGCGTGTTCGCACTGGTGATTTCTCTCGGGCTCTCCGCGAGCGGAAAGATAATTCAACCACCAGAAGAAGTCGCGTTTACGCTGCGCCTGGCTTCTCTGAATCACACCTCACCCTGTTTGGCAATCGCGCAAGTTTTTCTGCATCCTGTTGCTCCTCATTTCTCGTACGCGACTTGTCGGAAGTGCCTTAGCCGCTGTCAATTTCGCCGCTATGTCGGCTTTTGTGATGGGTACTGACCTCCAGGTGCTTCTCGCCTGGCTTGGACCAACAATGCTCGCAGGCATCTAGTCGCGTAGACCATCTGTCACCAACTGAGCTGATGACGGGTCCCGCGGCAAGCAATTGATACCACGACGCATACGCGTTCTGTGCAGCGGCAGATCGCACCGCGAACGGTTTTGGAGCGAATCTGGAATTACATTTGTTGAACACCGCGCACGAAAAAAGACAAATTACTTCTTCAAAAAAATTGATTTGGGCATGTGCATAGCTACCAACATATTCGGTAAGTCTACGGTTTCAGCAATCAGAAGGTCGCCAGCGATTGAGCACAACAGGTAAGCATCCTCTTCGCTCAGGTCATGTTCAGACATCAGGTAATCAATCATGTACCGCGTAGCTTTTCTAGCCGCCTCATCCAAGGTCGGCGCAAAACCTGTGGTTGCATAATACTCTTCGGTTTCGTATTGAGGCTCTGGCATCTTGTGCCCATCTCGGACCACACTCAAGCGCATAACAATACGCATTGCGCCTCCAGAGCAGTACCAGACACTTCACCAAAGCCTTGCACTGCATGCGTATCTCCAATGGAGGAATAGAGCACCATCGGCAAAGACTGGAAAATAGACAGTTGTCCCTTTCGTCAACGCTGGATTGTCCAGGTTGCCTCCGTTTGCGCGAGGGGGGAAAGTATCCAACGCATCAGCGCTCGCAGGGGCAACGCCCATTATCCCGGCAAATGGCTCAAGCGGCACAACGATGCCGTCAGAGAACCGTACAGTTTGATTTGCTTGATCAATTTCAAAGGTGCGCATTGACGTTACCGCAATCTCGTCCACCAGCTGGCCAAATGTCGGCAGCAGGGCCATCCAACCCCAATCGGCTACCTCAAACTCCAGTAATTCCACCGCAAGCACGTCACCTGGCCTTGCGCCTTCCACATAAATGGGCCCGTCATCGTGTGGACACGGCTGAAATCTACGGCCTGAAGTTCTTCATTACCCGACCCCAACTCAAACTGGCCTCCGGTCGCCTCGTGTGTAAATACCTCAACGACGCTTCCCGATGGCACGCTGGCAACCGGCCTAGCCGCTCGGCTGAAGGTAGTATGGGTCGCGGTATTGGGAATGGAAAACTGCGGTTCCTCTAAAGTCATATTCTGTTGCGATTCCGGAGAAACCGACTGACAACCACCCACAAGAAACAGGAGCACTACAAAACCTATAGAGTTACTAAAGACGCTAGCACTTCTATTTTTCATACATAACCTTCTTCTAATTGCATCGATACTTTAACCTCGCAGCGATAGTGTTTGCACAAGGTTGAAGCGGAAGCTGACGACTACATGTCTTTCGCTGTCTTGCGGATGGGCGCCTGGTTAAAAAACCACTCTGCGACTATCAAATTAGGAATCCAACAAAACCAGGCAACGATGGCATATGCGTCATCGAAACTAAGGCCTAATACCCCCTGATAAAACGGCAGTTTGCATTCGCAGCGTAACCGCGGCCAGCGTTAGCGCGTAAGACCGAACCATCCACTGCCTATGCCGTGTGATGTCGCCAGCGCGTATGGACAAGTAGGCCATACCTGTAGCGTAAAACCAGACGACAGCGAGGGACGCAAATCCCAGCCGTGTTGCAGGACTGTTTGGTGCGTACCAGGCCAAAGACATACCGCCAAGCGCCGCGATCAACACGAAGATCACATATGCCCGCCCGGAGTTGCGGTGAACATTCGTCCACCTTTCACGCAAACCTGAGTGAAATTGAAACGCCCCTAGAATGAGAGCCACACCAGCGGGAATGATATGCAGCCTGGCTGACCAGGGTATCGCGTCGTAACGGTTTTGAAGCTCGGGTCACCCATGTCGGTGATGAGAAAATAGCTTAGCGCGTACACGCCTATCGCGATGTGCAAGCAAAACCATAAACCACCACGCAATTGAACGAGACCAGCTCATATATCTCTACCCTCCGCAAATCTACACGACCGATTATTTCGACATCGTAACGTAGACGCATGAGAATCAGCTATTGGTTGAAAAAACCACCCTGTTTCAAACTCTAAAAGTCTGCTTTCGGCCAACTTCAGTCATTCGCGCTTAGATATATACCATCTGACCACTGTCAGCTTTTGCTGGGATTTTGATACTGGTGTAATGTGCTCGAAGCATCTATAGGGCTAACCAATGGCACTCAAATCAGATCACTCAGGACCCGGTTTATACGTACCCCAGTGCCCGTATAAGTGGTGTTAGGTGATGCCTGAGTTGAACCTAGACGCCTTAGAGATATTTGCTGAACTTGCTGTCGCGATTCTTGGTTTCTCGGGGATAGTTGCCGTCATTGGCGATTCAAAGAGTAGCCGATCATATGTGGCTGTTCGGATACGTGGACTCCTTCTAACTGCCGGTATTGCCGCTGTGTCGTCAATCGCCCCGTTAACGGGGGTAGCATTGACTCACTGCTCAATTCTCTTTGTGATCCTGCTGGTTGGAAGTTCGTCATGGGGTTTCTGGCTTATGACGCAGCAATCCGCTAATCCAAGCTGGATAGTGTTCTACGTATCTCAGGCTGCGATTTTAATAGGTGTTGTTTGGCTTATTCTTGGCCTGGTTTATACACCTGAAATACTCGTTTTTGGTTACATGTATTCGATTGTTATGATGCTTTTGATGGCCGGGATGTTTTTTGTGCGAATGGTACTGGAAATCACCTCTGAAACGAGTGGCACCTAACATGCGGTTGAAATCGCTCGTTCCATTCATTTAGCTGCCTGCTTTCCCGTCGCTCACTCAAACGATCGACCCGCGATGTTGGGTCTCATACTATGATGAGCGAAGAAATCGAGAGACGGTCAATGGCGATTGCAGCCTCGACCGGAAAAGTACCTTAACAGAACTATTCGACACAAAAGTATTTCAACCGGTGTTCATGACAAGGTCGATTTGCGCTGCCGCAATACCAAGTTCATCGACACGCTCTGGATCTACCAACAACCCACGGAGCGTAAACCGGGCAGTCTCCCTTGCCATGCGCTCAGGCGCACCGAGTGCGTCACGGTCACCGGCAATGATGGCCGTCTCGGTCAGCTGGAATATCTGCTCGGCTGCAAGCCTGGGGTTAGCGACTTCCAGCAGTCCACTGCCCAGCCCTTCCTGCAACGTTTGCAGGTAAAAACCCAGCATAGCTTCACGAACGGATCGTGCCTCGGCAAACTCAGGCTGCCGCAACTCCGGTAAATAGAACAACGCCACCATGGCTTCAGTTGCGCTGCTGACCGCCCGCACTTCCTCGTGCACCATCTTGAACAACCGCACGTCAGCAGGCAGGCCCAGGGCGGCCAGACGTTCATGGAATGCGATACTGACACCAGCCATCATCTGCACCAACCCGACGAGCAGCCCCGCTTTGGAATGAAACAGCTGCGAGATCGATGGTGCACTCGCACCCAGTTCGTCGGCGATCATCCGCAGGCTGGTTCCCGCATAGCCCTGCGCTGCAATCAGCCGGGCAGCAACCGCATAAACGTCTGCCTTCGTGAGTGGCGGCCGGCCATCAGCACGGGGCCGACCCACCGGGCGCTTTGCCGGCATCATGCGCAGACCCGATTAAGCCACCAGTTATTGCATTGCCAGATGGCTTCCTCCAGCAGGCTGAGCCGTCCCTGCCTGGTCAGCGGTGCGTTCACGCCCGTCCAGGGACCTTCGTTAACCGGAATATCTTCCAGGTGGATGTGCCGAACCCCTTCGATCACCAGCGGACCGATCTCAGCCCCAAGCTCACTCGACGCCAGGTCCTTATGCACCAGGGCATGGATGGTCAGGTCGAAGTCGTCGGCCGCGCGTGGGTTCAACTGGTACCAGAATGCCACTGAGGGAGTATTGATCCAACAGAAGGTTGGCATGATCACTGATGCCAGGATTTCACCCTGCTGGCGTTCGGTCAGGTTCGGCAGGGGTGGCAAGCCGTCATCTCCGCTTTCACTCACAGTTGGCATGTGCAGTACGGACCAGCCATCAACCACACTGCCGGAAACGCTCGAGCGTTTCGCCGGATAGGTTGCCTGCAGGGAGTCGTTGTGGGGGCCGATATGGTGGTAGGCCTCCATGAAGTTTTCCACCAGGATTTTCCAGTTCCAGGGGCTCTCGAATTTGGTGCTGCTGACAATCTGCATATCATTCATGTCATAGCCGTCCATGATGGCAACAAGGCCTTCCAGCCGGGCATTCAGGGGCAACGCATCGGCATCCAGGTTGACGAAGACAAACCCATTCCACGTTTCGAGCCTGACGCGCGCCAGATTGCAATTGTCATTGGGAAAGTCCTGGACCTCGTCCATCAACGGTGCGCTGATGAGTTGTCCGTCCAGCGCGAACTTCCACAAGTGATAAGGACAGGAAAAGGCAGTGACGTTGCCCTCACCCGTTGCCACCGGCATTCCGCGATGCGGACAAATGGCGGACATGGCGCGGATACTGCCGTCCTTGTCGCGGGCAATGATCAGGGGCTGGCACCCCACAGACACCGCCCGGTAGTCACCCGGATTCGGTACCTGCTCCTCACGCGCAACGCACACCCACTCCTTGCGAAACAGCGCCGCCACTTCCCGGTCAAAGACATCGGCGCGTGTATAGGCGCCAGGTGGCAAGGTGCTGGCCTGATTAAGGGGCGCGCGGACCGCTGCGATTTCAGCTTCGTCAAACATGGCGGGGCTCCAATAATTGAATTGAGACTAGCTGTACTGTACTGGACGGTCAATTATTTATTTACAATCATTAATATTACGCATATCGACCTGCCCCGCCGAACGCACAGCAGGAAAACGCTGGTTGGAGGCTCGCGGGTTGTGCAGCTATGACGCGAATGGAAAAAGTCTGTCGAGTTGGTGCTTACCGTCTCATGCGCCACTGGATTCCGTCGAAAGCAGATCTCAGGTTTAGTACAAGGCTCAACATCACAAACGCCCATCCAAACCACACAACCAGAATGGGCCATACACGTCGGTCGTAATCACTGATCACTGCCAAGATTACGAAGCAGGCGCCACTGATAAGCGTTATCAAGAAAAGCCGGTTTACACTAAGCGCCTTTATGGAGGTGGCTCCCGCAAGCAGAAGCGCCACAATGGTGACCGCAAGGACGGGCAGCAATGCTAATCCAACAGGGTAGTCTGGTTTTTGTGCTTCCCAGAGAAAATCCGCAACAGCCGCCCCCGCAAACAGCGTGCTCGCGTAGGACAGCGCTTGTTCTGCACCAGTACCGCCAAGCAGGCGGTGAATAAAAAAGAATGTGATTGCGACAGCAAGCGGTACCAGATTTCCATACAAACCAATCAACAAATAGATCAGAATCTCGTACACGCTTTCGACACCCTATCCGGTTAAGAACTCATGGACAGTTTTCCGTTGATGGGTAGCTATGAGCCGAACAAACCAGAGCGCATCTCGACACGGGTAACATTCTGGCTGGCATCTCCGCCTTTCTACCTGAACCATTCGCGATGGATGAAACTTCCACACAGGTTCAAACACTACTGGAGCGCTCCATAAAAAGGCCAGGCAGCGCTCAGCAGGACACGTTCAAGCAAGCTCACCGCGGAGCTCCTCTACTTCCTGTTGCAGACGCTCGGCACTTACCTGGGCAGGCGGTACCGCCTCGCCTACCCGCACCGCCACACGGCTCCAGAAGCGGCTTGGATTCTTGAACACCCCACCTGAGTGAGAGAAAAAGCTACCCCATAACCCCTGCAGCGCCATGGGAATAACAGGCACCGGTGTTTCGCTGACAATACGCTCCACACCACGACGAAAAGTTGCAATTTCGCCATCACGAGTCAACGCACCTTCCGGGAAAATGCATAACAAATCTCCGGACGCCAATGCATCCGCTATCTCTTCAAATGCCGCATCGTAAGCTGCCGGATTTTCTTTAGCGCCCTGAATAGGTATCGCCCCACCTGCTCTGAACACAAAATTCAACACCGGTAGATCGTAGATGGGCTTGAACATAATGAAACGAATAGGGCGCTTCACCGCACCGGCCAACAACAGTGCATCCACGTAAGTCACATGGTTGCACACCAGCAGTGCTCCGCCCTCTTCCGGCACCTGTTCCAGGCCTTCAGGCGCAACCCGGTACATGGTGTGACTCAATGTCCAGATAATGAAGCGCATTGCAAATTCCGGCACCTGATGAAAGATGAAGACAGACACCGCGATATTCATAAGCATCACGGTCAGGAGCAATTCAGCAATAGATAGACCGACAACGCTTAACATCAGAATGGCAAGACCCGCGCCAAACACCATAAAAAAAGCGTTGATCACATTGTTAACAGCAATCACGCGTGCACGACGCGCCTCTTCGGTGCGGGTCTGTATCAACGCATAGAGGGGCACAATAAACAGACCACCGAAGAAACCTATCATTGCCATATCAAATAATATGCGAAGCGCACCCGGCGCAGCGATAAACGCTAACCAATCGCGCGGCTGCAGGGCAGCAAAATCTGTTATCGAGAAATACAGATCTATACCCGCCAGACTCAGCCCCAAAGCGCCAAGCGGTACAATACCCAGCTCGATGCGGCTGCTCGACAAACGCTCACATGCAAGCGAACCGAGAGCAACCGCGATCGTGAACACAGCCAGAATCAGTGTCACTACAGTCGTGCCGCCATCCAGATATACACGAGTGAGATTGGGTATTTGAGCCAACAGCAGAGAACCCAGTAACCAGAACCAGGAGATACCCAGGATCGACAGGAATACCGACTTATTGCCACGCGCAGCCTGAATCATCGACCAGGTATCACTGACCGGATTCCAACCAATCTTGAGTGTGGGGTCAGTCGCAGGGCAAACCGGAATAAACCGACTGCAGAGGTAACCGACAAGAGCCACACCCACAACCATTACAGTCAACAGCAGATCTACATCGTTCTGAGCAGCAACAACGCCGCCCACAATAGTACCCAACAGAATGGAGACAAAAGTACCCATCTCAATCTGCGCATTGCCACCCACGAGCTCACTTTTATCGAGCTGTTGCGGCAGGATAGAAAACTTCAGCGGACCAAAAAATGTGCTCTGCACACCCAGCAGAAACAGCACTGCCAACATGGCATAGACATTCTGTAGATACACCGCGATACCGCCAAACAGAGCGATCACGATTTCCGCAACTTTGATGATGCGCACCAGCTGAGATTTTTCGAATTTGTCCGCAATCTGGCCAGCTGTGGCTGAGAACAGGAAAAAAGGCAGAATGAACAAGCCCGCCGCCAGGTTAACAAAAACATCTGTGGTCTCGGCGTTGATCAGCCCACCAAACACAAATATCAGCACAAGGGCCTGTTTAAAAACGTTGTCGTTAAACGCGCCGAGGAACTGTGTGAAGAATAAAGCGGCAAACCGCCGCTGCTTCAACAATCCAAACTGAGATGTGCTCATAAGCGTTCCTTTATAATCAAACTGTTAGAGCAAAGTATCTTTAGGAAAACTTTTAAGCGACACACTTAAATAAAGTATCTTTATAAGATACTTTACGGGCCATCAGACTGGCTTATCTCCAGTTATGGTCACTCTATGCATCAGGCGCTCCTGAGGGAAAAAGTCGTTCACCGGCTTATGCTGAGTGCTGCGATTGTCCCAGATCGCAAGGGTGCCCGGTTGCCAGGCCAATCTGACCGTAAATTCAGCAGTACGGATATGTTCATACAGAAAGCTCAACAGGCTGTTGCTTTCCAGCTTCGACAACCCTTCGATGTGCGTAGTGAACAGAGGGTTCACATAGATACCTTTGCGCCGGCTCTCCGGGTGCGTGCGTATCAGCGGATGCAGCAACGGTGGGTTTGCAGCCACCATGTCGGCCAGTCGCTCAGCACCTCCGGGTTCCGCCAGACTTTCTTTAAAACCGTAGGAAAAATCATGCCCCGCCATAAGTGGATCGAGCAATTCCTGCAGAGGTGCTGACAAACTGTCATAAGCAGCCAGCGCGCTGGCCCAGAGCGTATCGCCTCCATATGCTGGGATTATCTGGCCGTGCAACAGCGTAAAACTTGGCGGCGTTGTGCTGAAGGTCATGTCCGAATGCCACAGCTCAATCTTTGACGGTGCACCTGCTGTGCTGTGTAAAACCTGCACCGCCGGCGCACCCTCCACTGCGCCATACGCAGGATGGTCCATAACCTGTCCAAAATGCTCCGCCAGCTGCTGGAACTGCGCAGGCGTCAGGTGCTGGTCACGAACAAAAACAACCTGATGTTCTACTACCCAGCGACGCACCTCGGCAACCGCCTCCGCAGACGCCAATATCTGGGTCAGATCAACATCCTCCACCAGCGCTCCCAGGGCTCCACCTACCTTTTTGATCGAGACATTCTTCATTTTCGAATTTCCTGTACTTCCAACCGGTCGCTCCTGCCGGCAAGAAAAACTGCTTACTTAACTGGATGTGCACAGCACAATTACGCAGCGCATCAAACGTGGCATGCTACGCCTTTTCAAGTCAGGAATTGTAATCAGTGTCGGAGATTGAAGGGACTATTCAATTTGCCTATGAGCTCACTCCCGGCGATGGCGTCGATCTAACGCCGGAAGCATTTGCGGACCTTGATGCCTGGCGATCCATCCTGTGTGATCTCGCGCTTCTGGGGCAGACACCCGAAAAATATGGCGGCTACGCCTACGGGAATTTGAGCCTGCGCGATCCGGACCAGGATCAGTTTACCATTACAGCCAGTCAGACCAGCGGTGAACCCAACCTGTTGAACGAGCACCTGGTAAAGATAACGCACTGCAACCTGCAGCGTTTCTGGGTTGATGCCATCGGCAGCGAACCACCGTCTTCAGAATCTTTAACCCACGCTATGATTTACGCAGCTGATGTACGCATCCGTTGCGTTTTCCATGTGCACAGCACAGTGATCTGGCAACATCGCGAGGTGCTGCGTTTGCCTCAGACTCCCGCAGACGTCAGTTACGGTTCGCCGGCAATGATCCAGGCTGTAAACGAGCTGATGGAAAACAATCAGTCACGGCCACTGACATTTGCCACCGCAGGACACGAGGACGGCATTTTCGCCTGCGGCCATTCTCCGGTGGAGTGCGGCAATTTGTTAATCACCTATCTGGCCAAAGCACGCGCCGCAGAAAAAAGACAAGCCGACAGTAACGACCCAACAAACAGGGGAGCATCAAGCACGCCATGAACATCAGCCTTCCCGAAACACTGACCTGGCAGAACGAACATCTGCGCCTGCTGGATCAGCGCCAGCTGCCACAAGAAACTGTATACCTGGATATCAACACTCTGGATGACGCGTGGCACGCCATCCAGACTCTGACTGTTCGGGGTGCGCCTGCAATTGGAGTTGCCGCCGCTTACGCCCTGGCTGAATCAATGCGTGACGTGCCTGCTGACAACTTCATTTCGCAACTGAAAGACAATGCTGAATACCTCAAATCTGCCCGTCCAACAGCAGTAAACCTCGCCTGGGCTACGGATCGACTGGTCGCCCTAGGCACGGACAAACCCAGCTATGCTGCGCTGATTGAGGAAGCAGAGCATATTCACGCCGCAGACATAAAAATCTGTCAGAATATTGGCAAACATGGCGCGTCTTTAATTCAACCCGGGGCAAACCTGTTGACCCATTGCAATGCCGGTTCACTCGCCGTGTCGCGCTACGGCACCGCAACCGCGCCCATGTATTACCAGCACAACGCCGGCGTACCATTCCATGTCTATGTCGATGAGACACGCCCTCTGTATCAAGGTGCACGCCTTACAGCGTGGGAGCTGGATCAGGCAGGCATAGACGTGACGCTGATCTGCGACAACATGGCGGCAACGGTAATGGCAACCAAGGGAGTGGATCTGGTCATTGTCGGCACCGACCGCGTCACCGCCAATGGCGACGTTGTGAACAAAATCGGCACCCTGAATCTCGCCGTCTTGTGCCAACACTTCGGCGTGCCCTTCTATGTCGCGTGCCCATCGTCAACTTTCGATGTGCATACCCCATCTGGCGACCAGGTTGTGATTGAAGAGCGCGCGGCAGATGAAATTCGCCAGCAGCACGCCGCTCGGGTAAATGTTTATAACCCGGCCTTCGATGTCACACCCAACAGCCTGGTGACCGGCATCATCACCGAACATGGCATCGCCCAGGACAACATTGCGTTGCGCAATCTGCTGGCCGGTTAAAACGCCTTTTACTAGTGTGTGGTCTGGTGGTAAGTCACTTTGGGATTGTCCCAGATGTTGATACTGCGCGTTCCACCACCTCGATAAGGCACCTGGGGGAAATCAAAGTTCATTAATTCTTTGACCATCGGCCGCTGCTGCCTGGAAACATCAACCATAATCAGGTAATGGCCAGCTTCAATGTCATCATGAAAACGCTCGATCTTGTAATTCTCACGGCTCAGGCCAATCATACCGCCTTCCCAGGCACCAAAGCACAATCCAACGCCGGCCAGCACCAGCGTGCCCAGCAGACCTATATCCAGATTTAACCAACCGACGTTGAAAGCACCTATCAGCAGCGCCGCCAGGAGCAGACCTGCTAACAAACCTATCAACGCGAAACGTCCTGCAGTATGCAGAATGTCCAGTTGGTGGATGGGATTGGCAGAATGGATGTTGTGGGTGTACAAACCCGCCTCGTCTCTTGAAAGCACATGCAAACGCAGGCGTGCTATTCCTAGGCCATGTAAGGCCTCGGCGACCTCGTGAGCGACGTCAACAGAATCAGCTACGTAGTAAAGTCTCCTCATCAGATCCTCTCTTTTTCCGGGCTAAATTTCTACGAGACTAAAATATGCGCCAGCGCTTACCAGGCGTAGCGCTCACCCAGTATACGCCTGCATAATCCCTGGTTTAGACTGATTCTGACTAAACTGCTTTTCCCTTAACGCCACAAGTACTTAACCCATTTATGTCCCGATACCGCCCACCCAGACCTAAAAGCTCGCCCTACATTACCCGCAGCGGCTATGAAAAATTGTCAGAAGAGCTGACCTTCCTGTGGAAAGTAAAACGTCCCGAAGTTACGCGTAAAGTCTCTGAAGCTGCTGCACAGGGTGATCGGTCTGAAAATGCGGAGTACATTTACGGCAAGAAACAGCTGCGGGAAATCGACGGTCGAATTGGCTTTTTGAGCCGTCGTCTGGATGATTTAACAGTGGTCGACAACCTGCCACCGGATCAATCCCGGGTTTTTTTTGGCGCATGGGTAACTCTGGAAAGCGAATCCGGCGAGGAACATACCTACCGTATTGTCGGTGCGGATGAGTTTGATGCAGAACCCTCGTACATCAGCGTGGACGCTCCGTTAGCTCGTGCATTGATAGGCAAAACCGTTGACGACGAAGTCACCATTGATCAACAGCGCAGCAGCGCTCCATCCAGAATTCTGACCAAAGCATCCGAAACCATGGCATCGAGCCACTACACTATTCTCGATGTGCACTACAAAAAAAATGAATGACAGGCGACGGGTTTTTAACGGCTGTGCGTAGAAATCAAAGACGGGAACATAACTTTCTGATTTAAGGAATAGAAAATGAACCAGACATCTACACAAACAGCAAAAAAGAAACGCCTCAAGAAGACCGTTACATGGGGCATCGTGCCCGTCGGCGTTGTCATCAGTGCACTGGCTTTTGCTGCTCCAGGGCAGGACCGGTTTCCGATCTCAATCGCTGAGGTGGAAAGTAGAACTGCCGAGCATTTTGCAAAAATTGATGCCGACGAAAGTGGCAGTGTTGATTTGTCGGAATTCGAACAAGCCAGGCCAAACCGTGGGCAAAAACAGGGTGAGCATCGGGCCCGACATGTTGATGGACCCAAACACGGTTATTCAGCGAGGCCCAGACAAGACGGTGAAAGACACGCGCAGAAGCAGGCCCTACGCCAAGCTGCTGCCGAGGAAATGTTCACGTTGATGGACACCGACGGTGATGGCGTCATCTCTAAAGAAGAGCATCAAAATGCTGACTGGCGCAAAAACAGAGCCCTCGCACAGAAACGCGCCATGTTTAAACAACTGGACAAAGATCAGGACGCGCTGCTGACGCCAGAGGAAATGCCTGACCCTGCCGAGCGTCTGCGCCAGGTTGATAGCGACAATGATGGCGTTGTGACCCGAGCGGAAATGCATGCAGCACGCGCTCTGCGCCGCAGCAATGCCCAGCAGCGGGCGAAGGTTGAGGCGGGTTGATAACCAGCCGGTGACTTCGCCTTCGGACGCACAACTTATGGCAAAAGCGCAACAGGGAGATCAAGCTGCGTTCGCGCAGCTTGTTCATCGCCATGTTGACGCTCTGTACAGCTATGCGTTGCGCCTGAGCAGAACATCCGCTAACGCCGAAGATCTTGTGCAGGAAAGCTGGCTAGCCGCCTGGTCTAACGCCTCCAGCTTCGATCCGGCAAAAGCGAAACTAACAACGTGGTTGCACCGGATTCTGCACAACAGATTTATCGACGGGGTACGCAAAAAGACGGAAGTTTTAGACGCAGAAGCTATCGACGCAGCGCTGGCCGACGGAAGTTTGAGTGAGAGCATTGTGCTCGAAGAGCGGCTGTCAGCCCTGGATCGCATGGTCAACCAGCTTCCTGGTGAGCAAAGAGCAGCACTGGCACTGCGGCATTTCCAGGGGTTTGGCAACGAAGATATCAGCCATATCCTGGGTGTTTCGGTGCGTGCCGTAGAATCATTGCTGGCACGCGCGCGGCGGACTCTACGTAACCAGGCACAACAGATGCAGGCAGCAGACGCCAATACAGAATCAACGCATGACGGAAACAATCTCCATGAATGACAATGAATTAGATACCGCCCTTGCCGACCTGGCAACGCGGCGTCCCGCTGCGCCGGACTACCTTGCCGCGCGCATTGTCGCCAACCTGCCAGAGCCTACCGCATCACAATTTATCAGAACCTGGTTTCTACAATCCGTATGGCGGGGTGCAACAGCACTGATACTGCCTCTGGCGTTGGGATTTGTGCTGGGATCAGGCAACCCGGTGGAACAGGAAGTAAGTTGGATTGAAAGTGAAAGCCTGGTGTTTGCTGACACGCTAGAGGAGTACGACAGCAGTGAAATCTAAGTGGATCGCCATTCTGCTGGTCACCTCAGTAGTACTGAACTTATTGCTGATTGGTTTTATTGTTGGCAAGCGCGCAATGCCCGAAGCCGGTACAGACCCTACGCGACACTATCCGCGCTGGCACGCACACTTCCCGAGCCCCGTCGGGATGCACTAAGACCACTGATACGGACACATATGCGGGCGATACGCCCTTCCCTGCGTGAACTGCGGGTTTTACATCGCAACCTGCGTGCAGCAATTGTCGCCGATCCGTATGATGCCACTGCACTGCATGAAGCATTGAGCGCCCTGCGCGAACAGAATGAAAAAGTGCAGCTGGTGTCACACGAATCATTTATCGACTTTGTGACTGAACTGACCCCCGCAGAAAGAGAGCAACTGGCACGCGATGTCGGACGCGGCCCACCACGCAAGAGCAGCGGGCATGTTTCCCGATCCGGCCATAAAATAAATGAGGCCAGATGACCCTGATCGATACTGTAGCGCTGTTTTTTGAGCATTATCAGAAGAGCCACCCTGTATTAACCACGCAACACGATCCGGCGTGGCCCTCACCCTGCGAGATTGGACAACCTTTTGAGGATGCCGACGGTAACTCGGTCATTGCCTGGCAGCCGGTTAAGCGACATCTTAGCGAAGACGATTTTGCAGGTCTGGAGAACGCCCTGGAGACGCCTATTCATCCGGATGTGAAAACACACTACGGTGCGTACTGGTCAGCAAACCTTGAAGCCGAAGCGCCCGACGGGCATGTCAGTCTGTTATACCTTTGGAACCCTACGGATGCCGAACGATTGATCGAAAACCTGATCGGTCACGCTGTCGCCTGCCGGCACAATCGAACGCCTTTTTCAGTTTTCTTCGCCTGCACTGAACCCGACTCCGACCTGTTTTTAACCATCAACAATACGACCGGACAGATTCAGCTGGAGGAACCTGGCAAAGCGCCACTTCGCGTGGTCAGCGAAAACCTGCAGAGTTTCATGAGTCAACTTGTGCCAGCACCAACGCTTTAGTCGACCACGCGACTGGCTGAGGCCATGCGGTAGCGCGGTTTCGAAAATGTTTGTGAACGCTCACTTACCTTTGTCGCGCGATCGGCAGCCACCGATTCTTCCGAATCGAACAAAACAGCAATCATCTCAGCGCTCACTTTTTGCCACTCGCCAATAGAAAAGTCGGTTTCGCGCGGGTCTGTGTTTACGCCAGCAACAGCACGCATGAGCGATGGCACGACAAGAACGAGAGCACTCTTCAACGCCTGCTGGAGGTCTGCGCCGTCTGGATCCAGAGAGGGTTCAAATTCAGGCCATAAGTGCTGCAGCTGCTGATAAAGAAAATCCCGCGTATGGTCCGAAAGACCATTTCCCTGCGAACAAAGCACCCGGCATTGCTGCTGGTACACCGCAGCAACCAGTCCATCACGACTGCCGAAGTAGTGATAGATGAGTCGCTTGTTGCAACCTGCCGCAGCGGCGACCGCGTCTACCCGCAATCCACCCTCACCCTGCTCAAGCATCAGGCGTGATGCAGCCTCGAAAATAGCGGCAGCAGTATTTGAAGATGCAGTAACCATTTGGTTACCTTAGTTCAGTCAGCCGGCTCATGGCAACTCAACTTTGCGGCTATTAAGTAACTATATAGTTACCTCAGCAGAAAGAGACACAGAATGATCACACCCGCACGGTTCAGATCAGAATTTGTGCAGTATCCTGTAATGGACATGAATCTGGCGGGGCAGAGAACAAACCGCGCCAGGAAACGATCAAAACTCACAAAGCCGCCACACATGCCTCACCCTCGGCAACGTTTTAATCGATTTCCGCACGTAATCTCTGCCACCTCAAAGTGTGACGGAGTGCACATGGTAAAAATAAAATTTGATGCCGCGGACAACATGATCTGTTTTGTCTGCGAAGGTGAATTGTCTTTGGACGACATTGTCCAGGCCATACGGCAATGGGTGAAGCACGAGCACTACGCTGCAGACATCAACCTCCTGTGCGATGTTGAGCAAGCGCGGTGGCAACAGGCCATCGCTGAGTTTCTGCAGGTCAGTGAAGCGGTTGTTGAGCGTATCAATCAGCACTGGCAGGGTCGCAAAATAGCCATCGTCACCAATAGCTACACGGAAATCGCCTTAATCGAGAGCCACCTTGGTGCTATGGGCTGGAACGCCCAGTGGCGAGGTTTCGTGAGCACTGAAGCAGCACGGCAATGGCTGCACGAATCGAATCATCAGACCGCCAGCGCAAGCTAAGACTGCGGGTTCAGGGTTACCTCAACTGCTGCACGGCTTCTGGCAAGGAAAACGGCGGCAGCTAACAGAGCCAGCATCACCAGATAAGCAAAACTGCCAAATATGAGCGCGTAACTGGCATCCCCGAGCCCGACAATATGACTTGAAAGCCAAGGACTGATCGCTGTGCCTGTTGTTGCGCCCAACAGCAGGCTGGATACTAACCGCGGTGACGCTATTGCAGTGAAAGTACTGCCGTAAGACAGCACCACTTTCAACAGGCCGAGATTTCCAAAACCCCAGAGCGCAGCTAACCACCACAACCAGCTGGCATCAGGCACCAGCCAGATAGGTAGGGAGAAGAGCAGCGTCGATGCCGCCGACAACCAGAGCAGGCGGTTAACGCCAATGCGTAACACCCACCAGGCAACAAACAGCTGCGCAGCAAACATCCCACTCCAGAACTGCCCAACCAGTGCACCACCAGCATCAGCCGTTGCACCCAGCTGTTGCTGAGCGTACTGCGGCAACCACCAGAGAATAGAATTCTGTGCCACTGTATACGTACACAATGCAGCGATACATAGCCAGGCGGAGATCGGCCAGGCTCTGGGTGACGGATCAGCAGCCGCCTCGCCAGTGGATTCCGGATAACTGGAAAAAAGTGCAAGCAACACAACCAGCACCGCAATACCTGCAACAAACAGGTACACGCCGGACCAGTGGAAATTCAAAGCCAGCGAAGTCACCGCAACCCAGGCGCAGACAATACCCGCAACGCTGAAAGACCCGTCCGTAATTACCAGCATGGAGGCTCGATGCTCTGCAGCGTAAGTACGCGCTATCACCAGTGCTGCAGCGGGCAAACCTATTCCACAGCACACCCCCACCACACCCAGACGCCAGCCGATGGCATCGATGCTGGCGCTGAAAGGCAGACTCAGAAGACTGATTGCCAGCAGTCCAAACAAACCAATTATGGCAGTTTTTATGCGGCACCAGTTAAAGACAACAAGTGCGGCCACCGCGCCAACAAAAATACCTACGGTAAGCCAACTGAATTTGGCCGTCACCGCGGTGACCGGCAACCCAAATTCCTGCGCCATCGGTGCACTGATAATGCCTATCGGCGCGAGCATGCCGGACATGATGAAATAGGCCAGGAAACTCGTCAGCGTTGTGCGGTAGCGATTCAAAACAGACATGCCTGGTTTAGCGGTATGAGTGGGGTATGCTACACAATCTTATCGACGAAACTTGTCATGACAAAAACAAAAATAATTTTTGACACCGATCCGGGCATTGACGATGCCATGGCGCTGCTGTTTGCCCACTACGCGCCTGAGATCGATATTGTTGGCATTACTACGGTGCTGGGCAACGCCAGCCTCGATACCGTGACACGCAATGCCCTGCACATCTGTGAACGATTTGATATCTCAGCACCGGTGCACAAAGGTGCTGCCGCGCCGCTACTGATAGCCGCAGATGAACCCCCGGCGTTTGTGCATGGTGATGACGGTCTCGGCAATATCAATCCTGAAACACCCAATCATCGACACAAATCCGCCAGCGCGGCACAGTTTATTGTCGACCACGTGCTGCAACACCCACACGAGATCACCCTGGTCGCAGTTGGTCGATTGACCAATCTGGCGTTGGCCCTGCGCCTGAATCCGGAGATCGTCAGCCTGGTGAAAGAAGTGGTCATCATGGGCGGTGCTTTAGGTACCAACGAACATACCGGCAACGTCACCCCGGTTGCTGAAGCCAATATCTACGGCGACCCTCATGCCGCTGACATTGTGCTCACCGCCAACTGGCCACTTACCCTGGTTGGGCTGGACGTGACCATGACCTGTGTCATGCAGCAGGCGCAGATGCGTCATCTACGCGACCGCGCAGGCGAGGCAGGGCAGTTCATCTGGGACATCAGCCGCCACTACGAGGACTACTATCACAGGACCCGGGGGTTAAAGGTTTTCCGGTACACGATTCCTGCGCCATAGCTTACGTGTTAGCTCCAGATTTGTTCAGGGTCAGCAGCGGTGCTATCCGTGTAGTGACTGAAGGTATCAGCATCGGCCAGACCATTATGGTACCGGGTGGTCGTTTGTTCCCGCCGGGAGATTGGCACAACGTTCCAGAAAGCAGGGGTTGTGTCGGGGTAAACGCAGATGCGCTGTTACAGCTCTACGACTCGGTGTTGCTGAATCAATAAGCTTTGCTTGTTTTAATTCAGGCCCACAGACCCGAGTGCTGCATTTCAAACTCTAGCAGAAAGCGTTTGGTTTCGAGACCACCACCAAAGCCGGTCAAGCTGCCGTTGCTGCCAATCACTCGATGGCAGGGAATGATGAGCGCAATTGGATTGTTGCCATTGGCGCTACCTACAGCGCGCACAGATTTCGGATTGCCAATCGCTACCGCTATCTCTCCGTAGCTACGTGTTTCACCAAACGGTATGTCCTGCAAAGCCGCTAAAACGCTCTGTTGAAACGGTGTGCCTTTTGGCGCCAGAGCGACGTCGAATACCTTACGTTCCCCTGCAAAATATTCATTGAGCTGTTGTTTTACAGGCCGAAACACGGCATCACACTGTTGCCATTGCGGGTCCGGTCCGCGCGCTTTACTTCCTGTCGAAAAATACAATCCGGACAGATAATCCTGTGTACCACTGAGTAACAACGGGCCAATCGGGCTATCTACGTAGCTGTAAAACAATGGTGCTTACTCCTTGAGTGGCTTTGGCTGCACGGCAAGTGAGCTGGTGTACCACAAGTACATCAGCGCATAAGCACGCCAGGGTTGCCATGATTCGGACTGGG
Source organism: Gammaproteobacteria bacterium (assembly GCA_048571035.1). GTDB lineage: Bacteria > Pseudomonadota > Gammaproteobacteria > Pseudomonadales > Azotimanducaceae > UBA4421. Next base: position 3,086,049 of record CP121329.1, on the reverse strand, counting down.
CGCGGGCTTTTGCCGCTGTACACTGCAAGACTTTCAACACCACCCAGTCATTATCCGGGAAGGCATCCGGGTCTTTCAGCACACGCATGCGAATATAGTTTGCGGTCCATGGACCAATACCCGCGATTGCCTGCAACTGCTGCTGCACCTCATCAAAGTGACTGCTGTCGTCAAAGCCGATGTTGCCGTCGCGGACCTGCTGGGCGAGCAGCGCAATGGCCTGACCACGACGACCGGGCATACCCAATTCACCAATCTGCCTGTCACACAACTGCGCAGGCGAGGGAAAGCAGCCTGCGCCATAGCTGGTCACCATCTTGTTGGCCAGCACAGTGCCCCGTTCCACACTGACCTGCTGTCCCAGCACTGCCCGCACGGCTGTTTCGAATCCATCCCAGGCACCGGGCACGCGCAATCCAGGTACGGCACGAACTACTGCACCCAAGAGCGCATCTTTACAGAGGAATTCGTGAATGGTTTCTCCATCTGCGTGCAGGTCAAACACACGGCGGATACGTGTTAACAAGTTGTGTAGCGGTACATCAGTGAGAGGCAGCACAACTTGCAGAGCGTCTTTCTGCTGATGCACTTCAACCCAGTGGTGACGACCTTCACCGTCGGTGAACCGCCGCCTGAACAGCCAGCAACCTGCCTCGCCGCGTACTTCTTCCAGCCCGGACAAAGCGCGCTTGCGCAGATACGCGAACACCCAATCAAAATCGTAAGGTCCTCTGATCGAAAGTGTCAGGCGTACACACTCACCTGTCTGGGCCCCTTTAGCCTTTCTCAGTGCAGTCGGTGTCTGGTTAAAAACATCTCTTATTTCCTGGTTAAAGCGGCTCAAGCTGCCATAGCCTGCATGGAAAGCCACATCACTCATCGTCATAGCACTGGAGGCTAAGAGCCCTTTTGCCAGTCGGGCACGTGTCCAGCGCGCCACCGATTTCGGCGTGGTGCCTAACTCCTGCTGAAACAGGCGGTTTAAATGGCGCTCGCTGACATCCAATGCAGCCGCCAACGCAGCCGTGTTGTTAGAACTCAACCAGCCACTTTCAATCATGCGCAAGCCTCGCATGACCGTATCGCTGGCCATAGTCCACTCCGGCAGCGACAATGCCGACTCTGGCCGACAGCGAAGACACGGCCGATATCCCGCATCCTGCGCAGCCGCTGCATTCACAAAGTAACTAACGTTATCTTCTCGTGGCATGCGCGCTGGACAGATCGGGCGACAGTAAATGCCGGTAGTATGCACGGCAACAATGAACCTGCCGTCGAACCGAGGATCCCGGCTCTGCCGGGCACGCCGACAAACTGCACTCGAGGGTAACGCGCCAGGCTCAGCGGCATTGGCTGATCGCGATATTTTGGCGGCTGGTTGGACCATGTTCGTAAAATAAGCAAATCCGGATCGGAGAATGACTATAATTGTTCTTTTTTCACAATACTCCCCGGAAACAGACATTTGTCCAAATCACCCCGCATAGATCCCACCCAACCCGTCAGACTGGTGCCGGTGCACATCGCTAAACCCTGGGGCCAGGAAATCTGGTACACCGGCATGGAAGAACGCGGCGAGAGTTCGGTACGCATTGGTGACGCCGAGCTGCCTCTGTCGGAGTATCTCGCCCATAGCGCGAGTCTACTGGCTAACCATGCCCCAGTTCTGCTGCTGAAAATCCTCGACCCCAAACCCCAGGCGGTGGCGGGAGAACTCTACTTCGAGGTACACGAAGAAAAGCAGGAGGTGTACATCGTTACTCATGTAGATGCACAAGCATGGCCAGGTGGCGTTGGCGGCATTCGTTTTGGCATGGATCAGAATAAACGCAGATCTTTTGATGATGCCCACCAGTTTCGCGCGGCTTACCTCGAAGCGGTGCAGGCTTACGAAAAAATTCGCCGCCAGATCGATGAACACGGCGCTACTGATCTACAGGATGATGAGGCAAAAGCACGGGCACATATGAACAGCTTTGCCGCATTGCGTGATCTGGAGGTAGGAGATGTAGTCAAAGTCCCGACCTGGACTCCTCACTCTTTGCTGCACGGTGTCCGGGTGGTGGAATTCCAGACTCAAACCTATGAACGCTATATTATTTCTTTTGCCCAGCAGGTGGTCACCCAGGACCACTGGGACAGCACACATGCTATCTCGCGGATGCATATTGATGCGCCCGCGGAGGAACGCTTTGAACAAATCGAGCCTGGTATCGAACGAATTGCGACATTTTCCGACTTCAATGTATGGCGTGTCGATTTAGCACAGCTGGCATCACCGTTAAGCCTGCCGGACGATGTGCCCTATGCCGTCTGCATGTGCCTGACGGGATCAATCAAAATCGGAGATGACCACTACCAGCCCGAACAAGCCTGTTTCATCCCCTTTTCTGCACTGCCAAACACCCGCATAGCGGGCAGCGGTAAACTTCTGGTGGCTGCACCTAATTTATGAAGTATCTCTCCAGGCGAGCGGCATTCCTGCTCGTCGTTCTGTCTGTGGCAGCTCTGGTGCTGGTCTATCCACCCACTCGGTTGATCAGCCTGTTGTGGCCAAACTGGCCCGTGCCCATAAGTCTTATGGCGGGGCTGCTGGCTTTTCCACTGACCCTGCGCCTGCTGCACGAACAGGCCAATCACGCCTGGTCCCGCGCCATCAGCGCAGTTGTCATGACCTGGCTGGGCATCTGTTTTGTCATGCTGTGTCTGATCCTGTTGGCCGAGGTGTTGCTGTTGCTGCAGATGCGCAGCGAGCCTGTCGGCCAGGCTGTAGCGGCACTTGTGGTACTGATCAGCGCATACGCCATCTACAATGCCCATCGCCTGCACGTGCATCGAATTGAGGTTGCCGGTAATCAGAGGGTGAAAGGCACACGCCTGGCACAGATATCGGATGTACACGTCGGCAGCCGCCAGCCCGGTTTTCTTAAGCCCATTGTGCAGAAGGTAAACGCATTAGACGCGGACTACGTCTTGATCACCGGTGATCTGGTCGACATGTCCAATATTGAAATCGAAAGCCTCGCGCCTCTGGGTGATATCACAGCGCCTGCGTTGTTCTGCATTGGCAATCACGAACGCTACGTTGACCTGGAAGCCATCTGCCAGCGCCTGACCTCTCTGGGCATTGAAGTACTGCGCAATCGCTGTGTTGATCGCGACGGACTGCAATTCATCGGCATTGATGATGCTGAAAGCAAAACACAGGTGGAACGCGAGATAAAAACCCTGAGCGCAACCCCTGATGCATATCGCATTCTGCTCTACCATCGACCCGATGGTGCTGAGGATGCAGCAGCCTGGGGTGCACATCTGATGCTCACCGGGCATACGCACAGAGGTCAGATTGTGCCGTTTAACTTTCTTGTTAAAAAAGTTTTTCCGCGCCTTTACCGCGATTATCAGGTCGATGGCATGTTTTTGTACGTGTCGCCAGGCACGGGCACCTGGGGGCCTGTTATGAGGCTCGGCTCCAAGTGCGAAATAACGCTGATTGAGCTACTGTAAGCTGGGAAAAAAGACGCAAGGCAAATTTTATGAGCAACGCCAACTGGTCGGAACCAACAGATCTGATTATTGAGCAGATAGAAATTGGTCCGATGCAAAACTACACCTACATCATCGGCTCCCGCGAAACTCGCGAGGTAGCCATCGTAGACCCTGCCTGGGATATTGATGCGCTGACCAAACACCTGGCGGAAAAGGACTACACGCTGAAAGCGGCGCTCGCAACTCACTACCACCCGGATCACGTAGGCGGCTCTTTCAGCGGCCACAACGTTGAAGGCATCGCCGAACTGATGGCCATCAACCCGGTCAAAGTGTATTGCCATAAATCAGAGGCTGATGGCATCAAAAAAGTGACTGAAATATCTGACAGCGACATGGTTCGGGTAGACAGTGGCGACACCCTGAAGCTGGGCAACATCGAAGTCGAGTTTCTGCATACCCCCGGGCACACACCTGGCAGCCAGTGTTTTCGAATTAAAAATACCCTGGTTTCAGGCGACACACTGTTTATCAACGGATGCGGCCGTGTCGATCTGCCCGGTTCTAATACTGACGACATGTATCACAGCCTGCGCAAGCTGGCAGATTTGCCTGATGACACGTTATTGCTGCCCGGCCACAACTACGGCCACGTACCCAACGCCACCATGGGTGAGACTAAGGACATGAATGTGCACTTACGTATAGACAATATTGATACGTGGCACGATATCATGGGGCACTGAGCCGAGGGTTTGAGGAGAGAATAATGAAAACGGGGACTTTTACAGGCTTTGAGCTGGAGATTCGCGAACCGGGTATCGCATGGTTTCAGTTTAACTCACCAGAGCGATTGAACGGCATGACAACCGGCATCAAACGTGACCTGATCGAGGCGGTGACCCAGGCACAAATGGATAATCGTGTGCGGGTACTTGTTTTTACCGGAACCGGCAGGGCATTCTGCGCCGGCGACGACCTTAAAGCATATGGCGGGGTAGATTTAGGTGGCGAAGCATTAGTGGAGCCCATACCGGGTGGCCATGACAATGCACTGGGTACTTACAACGGCTTGCGAACTATTTCGCAAGCGCTGAATACCGCGGTTAGAAACATCGACAAGCTGACCATCTGTGCGCTCAATGGTATCGCCATCCAAACCGGCTTTTCTCTCGCACTGAGTTGCGACTTCCGCATAGCAGCGGATACGGCACGCATGGGCAGCGCAACTTTACGATTTGGCCTGCTGCCGGACGAAGGCGGACAGCACTTGCTGGTGCAAACCCTGGGGGTGGCCAAAACCCTGGACTTTATCATGCGCAAGAGAATCATAGATGCTGAAGAAGCTCATGAACTCGGGCTGGTTCATGAAGTGGTTGCCGCCAAAGATCTTGAGCATCACACCATGGCGCTGGCCAAAGAACTCGCTGAGGGACCACAGGTGGCCATGCGCTTGTTAAAACGTTCTATCTACAATGCCGCCGAGTTGAGCTGGCCGGCAGCGCTGGACGAAATCGCCTCTAAAACAGCCATCACCGACCACCACCCGGATGCCGCTGAAGGCGTAAAAGCTTTCAATCAGAAACGTGCCCCTGAGTTTAACGCCTGGCTGAACGGCAATGCAGGCAAAGATCATGGATAAACTGGTAACCTACAATAGCGTAAACGATATCGCCACGATCACAATCAATCGTGCTGATCGCATGAATGCCCTTAACGAGGATGTCATTATCGGGCTGCAACAAGCCTGGCAACGCTTCGAAGAATCCACAGACCGGGTAGCGGTTTTACATGCCGCTGGCGACCGCGCCTTCTCAGTGGGTGCCGATGTCAAGAATCCGCCTAAAGAGATGTGGCAGGGTGTACCCAGCGTAGGGGCAACCAATAACAAACCGATCATTGCCGCGGTTCATGGTTGGTGTATCGGCGGTGCGTACTGCATTGTACAGATGTGTGATCTGGTAGTTGCCTCTGAAACTACCGTATTCAAGTATCCCGAAGCACAACTGGGTTTTACCGGCGGGCTTATTGCAAGCGCCGTGGCCCGGATTCCACACAAAGTAGCCATGGAATTCATGACGCTGGGAGAAGATTTTGATGCCCAGCGCGCGCAGACCGCAGGCATGGTCAACAAAGTTGTTCCCGCAGGTGAAGAGTTAACTGAGGCTTTGGCCTGGGCCGAGGTGCTGGCTAAATCAGCCCCCCTGGTATTGCAAACTGTTAAACAATTTTCGCTGGCCACATTGAACAAGAGCCCGGCAGAAGCGGCGGCCATTGCCCGTGATCAGCTCCTCACGGTGCGCACCAGCGAAGACGGCAAAGAAGGCGGACGTGCATTTGCTGAAAAACGCACACCGGTATTTAAAGGGAAATAGACGCACTCGCTATGAAGTTCATGACCAGCCTTTTACTTTTCAGCTTTGCAGTTCTTTACAGTACCGGCGCTGCTGCCAATGGCGAGTATATCGACATTGCACCTAAGTCAGCGGAACAGATCCAACTGGTACTCGATACACTCGACGCAACTATCAACAATAACGTCGAAGGGCTGCCACCCATTGTGATGATGTTGCACGGTGACGAAGCCCACCGCTTTTTACGCAGGAACTATGCAGACAACAAGACCATGATCGATCAGAGCGCAAAGCTGGCCGCCTACAATGTGGTTAAGGTGCAGGTCTGCGCCACCTGGTTGAAATCCAACAACTACGACGAAAGTGAGTTGTTTCCTTTTGTTTCCCCTGTACCGTACGGCGCCGCTGAGCTGGATCGGTTAGCCAGCGAAGAAGGTTATACCGAATACAGCGTCAATCTTTAGCTGACCTTATAATGACATCAGGCGGAAGCAGTTGCGCAACTCCCTGATGAATAACTCAGGCTGTTCAAACGCCGCAAAGTGCCCACCTTTATCCAGCTCATTCCAGTAAACAATATTTTTGTAGCGCTTCTCGGCCCAGCTGCGCGGTGCCGGTACAATTTCTTTAGGAAAAATGCTGCAACCTGATGGAAGCTTTACCGTATTGTCCTGGCCTGCAGAAAAGGCCTGGTTAAAACTCTCCCAGTACAATCGTCCGGAAGAAGCGCCATTACCCTGCCACCAGTAATACATGACGTTATCTAGCAGTTCTTCTTTGGTCAGCACATTCTCCGGATGCCCATCACAATCAGTCCACTCGTAAAACTTTTCAATCACCCACATCGCCTGGCCCACAGGCGAATCCACCAACCCGTAACCCAAGGTCTGTGGCCGGGTGCTCTGCTGCTTCGAGTATCCAGCACCCCACTGCTGATAGTACTGGGCACCGGCAAGCGCCCGCTTGTCATCTGCATCAGGATTATCTAACGCCTCTTTTGTGGCGCGAACGTTGGGCATATTGACATGAATACCCGCGCAGCGACCCTTATTCTGTATCGCTATCGCCGTGGTAACAGCAGAACCCCAATCACCGCCTTGCGCAAAATATGAGGTGTAGCCCAACCGCCCCATCAGCTCATCCCAGGCTTCAGCTATTTTCTCTATGCCCCACCCAGTATCCGCAGGCTTGTCGGAAAACCCATAACCAGGCAGCGATGGACACACCACATGAAACGCATCCTCAGCGTCACCACCATTCACAGTAGGATCTGCCAGAGCATCTATGACTTTGTGAAATTCAACCACAGAACCCGGCCAGCCGTGGGTAATAAGCAGTGGACGAGCCTTTTCATGAGGGCTGCGCACGTGGATAAAGTGAATATCCAAACCATCGATCCTGGTTTTGAATTGAGCATGCCGGTTAAAATAGGCCTGCCGTTCAACCCATTGGTATTCATTTAACCAGTATTGGGTTAGCTCCTGGGCGTAAGCCAGCGGCACGCCCTGGTTCCAGTCGCCTGTTGTTTCTGCCTCAGGGAAACGCGTGGCAGACAGGCGAGCGTTCAAATCATCGATTGCGGATTGGGAAATCGCTATTTCAAAAGGGACCACTTCAGTCATCTAAAGCACCTCGTTATTTCTGATTTTTGGCTGGCCTGAGTTTTTCAGGCCTTAAGATGATGGAACAAAAACGCCCAGTAGTCGGCGTATTCATCAATGAGTTTCGACGTTGGCGTGCCCAGCCCATGGCCAGCAGCACTTTCTACGCGCAGCAATACCGGCGCTTCACCCTCTTGTACCGCCTGAATTTGTGCGACGTATTTGAAACTGTGTCCCGGCACAACTCTATCGTCGGTATCAGCCGTGCCCACCAGTATCGGCGGATAAACACCCGGCTTGAGATTATGATAGGGCGAGTACGCGTAGAGCGCTGCAAACTCATCCGCATCGTCTGCACTGCCGTAATCGTCTATCCAGTAAACCCCGGCGGTAAAGTGATGGAAGCGCAACATGTCCATGACACCAACCAGCGCCAGCGCAGCACCAAACAGCTCAGGTCGCTGATTAACAACCGCGCCAACCAGCAGACCACCGTTGCTGCCACCCATGGCACCCAGATGAGCAGGCGCGGTGTACCCGACGTCGATCAAATACTGTGCAGCAGCAATAAAATCATCAAACACATTCTGCTTGTGCACTCTGGTACCCGCAGCATGCCAGGTTTCCCCATACTCACCACCACCCCGCAGGTTAGCAATGGCAAACACACCGCCCTGCTCCATCCATACCGCACGGGCAATAGAGAAGTCAGGCGTCAGGGAAACATTGAATCCACCATAGCCGTACAGGAGCGTCGGATTCTTACCATTCAGCTCAATGCCCTTCTTATGACAGATGAACATAGGTACACGGGTGCCGTCCCGGGACTCAAAAAACACCTGCTTGAGAACAAAATCTGACACATCCAGCGCCACCTGCACCTGCTTGAACACGTCCAGATGCTGGTCTTCTAAAGACAGTCGGTAAACGGTAGGTGGATGATTCAACGAAGAGAAATCAAAAAATACTTCATTATCCAACTGACGGCCGGTCACTGTCTGCACACCGCCGAGGCCAGGTAAATCCAGGCTTACAGCATTTTTGCCCTGCAAATCGACCATCTGCAGATTACTGGCCGCATCCTGCAGATAGCTCAGCACCAGTTGTTCACCGCAAAGCTGAGCACTGACCAGTACATGCACTGCCTCGGCAACAACCTCACGCGCCTGCCCCAGAGCTTCAACACCCAACTCAGGACGCAAAGCGATGACACGCCCATTAGGCGCATCAAGATCCGTTAAAAAATAAAGTTCGCCTTCGACATGGCCAATACAGGCGTAATGGTTAGCAAAGCCTTCAACCAGAAAATAAGGAGGCTGGTCTGACTGCAGGTTCTGCAGCAGGACCTGGTTACGTCGATCTGTGCCAATACCCACGTCAATGACCAGGTAGCCGCCATCCTGAGTAACCTGGGCATCATACCGCCAGGTGGGCTGCTTGGCGTTGTCGAAAACAAGCCTGTCGTCCGTCTGCTGCGACCCCAGCTGATGGAAGTAAACTGCATTATTCTGCGCCACCTGATGAAACTTGTCAGATGTTACTGGTGGAAATCGACTGTAATAAAAGCCGCTGCAATAGGCCGCCCAGCTTAGCCCGGTAAACTTCAGCCAGTCGAGGCTATCGTCGCAATCTTTTCCACTGGCCACATCAAGCACCCGGGCCTCGCGCCAGTCAGAGCCATCCACCTGAACCAGATACGCCAGGTACCTGCCATCGGGTGAAACAAAATAGGCCGCCAGCGCGGTAGTGCCTTTGTCCGACCACTGGTTCGGATCCAATAACACCCTGGGGGTGGCATCCTGTTCAGACTGCACCAGTACCTGGGCCTGGTTCATCAGGCCATCGTTGAAACTATAGAAATACTGACCACCACGCTTAACCGGCACGCCATAGCGTGCGGTATTCCATAGCTCGGTTAAGCGGTCGTGTAAGTCCGCACGCTCTGGCAACTGCCCCAGATAATCACTGGTAAAACTCTGTTGTGCTTCAACCCAGGCGCGTACCTGGGAGTCCTGGCGCACATCGTTTTCCAGCCAGCGATAGGGATCCGCCACCTTGGTGCCGTGGTAATCATCGACTTGATCCACGGTTCGAGTCGGCGGATAAGTGTGCATAAACCTCCCAGTTGGCGTGCTCTGCTCAGGGCAGCAGGTGAGCTACCGCGTCGCGCTCTTCACCAAGCTCGGTTGCAGTGGCATCCATCTTGCTGCGACTGAAGTCGCCAATCTCTATGCCCTGTTCAATCTGCCAATCCCCGCCGCTGCAACGTACCGGGAATGAGTAAATGAGCCCTTCATCAATGCCATAACTGCCGTCTGAGTAAACACCCATGCTGACAATGCCGTCACTGCCCAGCGCCCAGTCATGCATGTGGTCGATAGCGGCGTTAGCGGCTGACGCTGCGCTTGAGGCCCCGCGTGCTTCAATAATGGCAGCGCCACGTTGCTGCACCGTGGGTATAAAGTCATTCTCATACCAATCCATATCAACAAGATCCATCGCAGACTGACCCGCTACGGTTGCACGGTGTATGTCCGGATATTGTGTTGCAGAGTGATTGCCCCAGATGCACAAGCCATCTACGTCGTTGATGTGTTTGCCGGTTTTCTGTGCAAGCTGCGCCATGGCCCGGTTGTGGTCAAGACGCGTCATCGCGGTGAAGTTTCGCGGATCAAGGTCCGGAGCATTACGCTGCGCGATCAGTGAGTTAGTATTCGCCGGGTTACCTACAACCAGCACTTTCACGTCTCTCGATGCGTGGTCGTTCAAGGCTTTGCCCTGTACCGAGAAAATGGCGGCGTTGGCTTCCAGCAGATCTTTCCGCTCCATACCCGGACCGCGCGGGCGCGAGCCGACCAGCAGCGCATAATCGGTGTCTTTGAAAGCGACATTTGCATCATCAGTCTGTACCGTGCCGGCCAGCAGTGGGAAGGCACAATCATCCAGTTCCATAACCACCCCTTTGAGGGCATCCAGTGCCGGGGTAATTTCCAGAAGCTGCAGGATCACCGGTTGATCGGGACCCAACATGGCGCCTGAAGCCACACGAAACAACAAGGCATAGCCGATTTGTCCCGCAGGGCCGGTGATGGTAACTCGGACTGGATCTTTCATTTTAGTCTCTCTTGTTGTTTTGAATGTCTGTTGTTTTGAATACTTGTATCCGGCACCCACAACCCTCTCGGAGGACTGACTCCTGGGCCGCTTTCAACCAGATGAGCCAGGTATTGTAGGGTTATAATTCGCCGACGAACAGCCATGGCCATCGCCTTGCCTACAAACTCTGACAGTCATCTGACCCAGCGGATCGAAGAAGCCTCACTGAATGCCTGGCCCGCGCTGCAACAGATCCTCCTGGATGGCTGGGTGCTGCGCTTCGCTCGTGGGTTTACCAAACGATCAAACAGCATAGTGCCACTGTACGCAACATCCTGGTCACACGGCGTACGAACGCAGCCAGAAGAGGCGCGTCAGCGGCTGGCGGCAAAAATTCGTTATTGTGAAAATCTTTATGCGCGGGAGCAGCTGCAGACGGTATTTCGCATCACTTCATTCGACACAGTCAGTCACACCGCAAGCTTGAACGCTCAGTTCAACAGCGCCAAAGCCCTGCTGGACCAGACCCTGGAAGAACGCGGCTATACACGTCAGGACACCAGTCTGGTGTTAAGCAAACCGATTACCCAGACCCGATCGGTGCCCGGGTTTAGATTGTTATCGCTGGATCAGTGGCTGATCGCCTACAGTCATCTGACCGGCCTGCCGGAGCCCGCACAATCCCTGCATGGCCTGATTCTGCAGAGCATCAGCGGCGACTGCGCATTCGCCGTTCTGGAAAACTCAGACGGTGTGGTTGCCTGCGGCATGGCTGTCGTCGAGCAGGAGTTAGTCGGGTTGTTTGATATTTTTACCGATCCGGCATGTCGAGGTAAGGGTCATGGCACAAACCTGATCGACGGACTGTGCAGCTGGGCCTTTCAAGCCCAGGCGCGACGGGTATATCTGCAGGTGGTTGCTGATAATCAGGCCGCTTTAACCCTCTACCAACAGCTGGGTTTTGGGGAAGTATATCGCTACTGGTACCGAACGGGGCCATAACACCATCCCACCCTTGCGAATTTCTCCTTTTTTACAAACTTGATTCGCAGCGCTATTTTTGAGATGTTTCGTCCCGCAAACAGTACGCACACCGTCGGCAAGCGTTTTCGTACGTAAAAACAATAACTTACGCCACGCCGGCAGCATTTCCATAGACCCGGGTAAGCTCACTTCGCTGAGCCGACGGGATTCGTCGCCTCTGCTTAACCGTAGTCATAGGCGAAGCTGGGTCTGGAAAACGGGCGAACACGCGCAGTATTTGCGTGCCACGGGACACGGCGTTCACCCAGTTACCGGTCATAAACCGGAACAGATGCATCCATTTTTGTGCACCTGGCAAGAGAGAACATTATGACGTTAATTACCAACGGTGGGTTTCCGCCCGCGAGCGGCCTTTACGACCCCGCGAATGAAAAAGACGCCTGTGGCGTTGGTTTCATCTGCGACATCAAGGGGCGCCCGAGCCATCAGATTGTGGCTGATGCCGCCTTCATGAATTGCTGTATGGAGCACCGCGGTGGTGTCGGCTATGAAACCAACACCGGTGACGGCGCCGGTATTCTCACCGGTTTACCGCACAAATTGCTCGAACACATTGCCCGTGAGGAACTCGGCGTTACCTTACCGGCGACTGGCAGCTACGGTGTCGGTAACGTGTTTCTACCTGTTGATGACGCAGAAAGAGCCCGCTGCAAGGCCGTTTTCGAGGAACAGATCAAGGCTGCCGGACAAACCCTTATTGGTTGGCGTCAACTGCCTGTCGATCCCGATATTGCTGACCTGGGTCGCGCCGCACGCGCCGCCATGCCGGCTTTTGAACAGCTTTTCATCGCAGCTGACGGTGTCTCAGGAGACGATTTCGAACGTAAGCTTTACCTGATCCGCAAGCACACTACTCATCTGCTGCGCAACGATCAGAGCCTGGCGCAGCGCAAAATGATGTACGTGTGTTCGCTGTCGACCAAGGTCATCGTCTATAAAGGCATGCTCACACCTGCACAGCTGTTTCCTTTCTACCTGGATCTACAGAACGAAGCTTTTGAGAGCCACCTGGCTATGGTGCACTCCCGCTTCAGCACCAACACCTTCCCGTCCTGGGACAGGGCGCAGCCGAATCGATTCATGAGCCACAACGGCGAAATCAACACGCTGCTGGGCAACGTCAATTCCATGAATGCTCGGGAAGGCGTCGCACGCTCTGAGCTGTTTGGCGACGAACTGGCCAAACTGTTTCCTATTGTCGAGCCAGATTGTTCTGACTCGGGCTCATTCGATAACGTGCTTGAGTTCATGCTGATGTCTGGCCGCAAACTGCAGGAAGCGGTCCTGATGATGATTCCGGAAGCCTGGCAACAGCACCAGACCATGTCTTCGGATAAAAAGGCGTTCTACGAATACAACTCCAGCTTCATGGAGCCCTGGGACGGTCCAGCCTCGATTGCATTCACCGATGGTACCTACATTGGTGCGGTACTTGACCGCAACGGCTTACGCCCCTCGCGCTATTACATCACCGACGATGATAAATGCATCATGGCATCCGAAGTCGGCGTGGTGCCCGTTGCACCAGAACGCGTTGTCTCCAAAGGCCGCCTGCAGCCGGGCAAAATTTTCCTCATCGATTTCGAACAGGGTCGCATGATCCCTGATGAAGAACTGAAAACCGACCTGGCCAACCGTCGCCCTTATCAGAGCTGGCTCGACGAACAACGTCTGGCACTGGAAGAAATTCCAATGGTTGTCGGTGAAGGTCTCAGTCGCGCCAGCCTGACGCAGCGTATGCAGGCTTTCGGTTATACCCAGGAAACCCTGCAGTTCATGCTGTTGCCCATGATCAGTGAACTGCGCGACCCGCTGGGCTCGATGGGTAATGACGCAGCGCTTGCGGTCATGTCTGAAAAGCCACGCATGCTGTATGACTACTTCAAGCAGCGCTTTGCGCAGGTAACCAACCCCGCCATCGATTCGATCCGCGAAGAAGTCATTATGGCGCTTGAGTGTTATATCGGGCCGGAGAAAAACCTGCTCGAAACCACACCCGAGCACGCACATCGACTGCACGTGCCACATCCAATCCTGTCTAACTCAGAACTGGCTTCATTGAAGCACATGGATTATCGAGGCTGGCGCAGCCGGACTATTGATATCACCTATCCTGCAGGCTCTGGCGAAGCCGGGCTGATCGAAGCATTGGACCGAGTGAACGCGCAGGCTCAAGAAGCCATTGAGGCTGGTGACAGCTTAATCATCCTGTCAGATCGCGAAATCAATGCTTCTCGAGTGCCGATCGCTTCGCTACTGGCTGTAGGCAGTGTGCATCAGCATCTGGTATCCGCGCACGCCCGCACACGAATAGGCATTGTGCTGGAAAGCGGTGAAGCGCGTGAAGTGCACCACCATTGCCTGTTGGCAGGTTATGGCGTAGACGCAATCAACCCTTACCTTGCATTCGAAGCGCTCTGGGATGCACGCAATCAGGGTCGCTTTGAAAACGTAGACCATGTGCATAATGACGAAGATGTGGTCGCCGCATATAAAAAAGCGGTTGCCAAAGGCATGCTGAAAGTCATGGCAAAAATGGGTATTTCTACCCTGCAGTCTTACAAAGGCGCACAGATATTCGAAGCCGTTGGCCTGGCAAGCTCGGTTATTTCGAGAGCTTTCTCGGGTACAGCCAGTCGCGTCGAGGGTGTCGGCTTCGACGTCCTCAGCGAGGAAATGGAAAAACGCCACGCACTTGGCTTCCCGGCACGCAACGTTGTGCCCTTAACAGTGCTGCCTAATCCCGGCGATTTTCACTGGCGCCGCAATGGTGATACGCACATGTGGGACCCGCAGGCTGTGGCCAGCCTGCAGAGTGCCGCTCGCACCAATAACGAAGATGCGTACTGGCAGTTCGCCAAGCACATGAACGAAGAGAATACCCGTAACGCAACCCTGCGCGGATTATTGAGCTTCAAACCAGGCGGCGAAGCCATTGCGCTGGAAGACGTTGAAAGCGAGAAGGATATCGTCAAACGTTTTGCGACCGGAGCTATGAGTTTCGGCTCTATCAGTGCTGAGGCTCACGAATCTCTAGCTATTGCGATGAACCGCATGGGCGGTAAATCGAATACGGGTGAAGGCGGCGAAGACGCCGCACGTTTCAAACCTATGGCTAACGGCGACTCAAAGCGCTCTGCCATCAAGCAGGTCGCCAGCGGTAGATTCGGGGTGACTATCAATTACCTCACCAACGCTGACGAATTGCAGATCAAGATCATTCAAGGCGCCAAGCCCGGTGAAGGTGGCGAACTGCCTGGCACCAAGGTAGATGACTACATTGCGAGCCTGCGGCATTCAACACCTGGTGTAGGTCTGATCAGCCCACCGCCGCATCACGATATTTACTCCATCGAAGACATGGCGCAGCTTATTCACGATCTCAAAAACGCAAACCCCAGCGCCCGCATCAGCGTAAAGCTGGGAGCGGAAATCGGCGTTGGTACAGTCGCCGCCGGAGTGACTAAAGCCCGCGCAGACCACCTGGTTATTGCGGGAGACACAGGTGGCACCGGTGCATCGCCGCTGACATCCATCAAACACGCTGGTGTTCCCTGGGAACTGGGCATTGCTGAAACGCACCAGACTCTGGTCCTCAACAATCTGCGCTCGCGCGTGGTACTGCAGACCGACGGGCAGCTGAAAACCGGCCGGGACGTTGCCATAGCTGCACTGCTTGGCGCTGAAGAATTTGGCTTCGCCACCGCGCCTCTGATCGCGTTGGGTTGCATCATGATGCGTAAATGCCACCTCAACACCTGCCCTGTGGGCATCGCTACCCAGGACCCTGAGCTGCGTAAAAAATTCACTGGATCGCCAGAGCATGTTGTGAACTACCTGTTTATGGTGGCAAAAGAACTGCGACAGATCATGGCAGAACTGGGTCTACGCAAGCTGACTGATATGGTAGGGCGCGTTGATCTATTGGAAGTAGATGAAGCGGTTAAACACTGGAAGGCCAAAGGCCTGGACCTGAGCCAGATCCTCGCGCCAGCAAAAGAGCCCGCAGAGTTTCTTGGCGCCCACGCGATTCACCAGCAGGACCATGGGCTGGACAAATCGCTGGATAACGAACTCATGCGGCTTGCAGAACCCGCGATCAAAAACGGCGAAAAAGTTTATGCCGAACTTGCGATTGTGAATACAAATCGCGTTGTTGGTGGCATGTTATCCAACAAGATCGTTCGCGAAGTTGGACCCGAGATGCTGCCTGATGGCGCCATTCATTTTAAGTTCGATGGTAGTGCCGGACAATCTCTGGGGTGCTGGCTTTCAAAAGGTGTCACGCTGGAAGTAGAGGGCGATGCCAACGACTTTGTGGGCAAAGGCCTCTCTGGCGGTCGCGTTGTGATCTACCCGCCCAAAAACAGCTCGTTCCTGGCGGAGGACAATATTCTTATCGGTAACGTCGCCCTTTATGGTGCAACGTCGGGTGATGCCTACTTCCGCGGCGTCGCCGCTGAACGCTTCTGTGTGCGTAACAGTGGTGCAAACGCCGTTGTAGAAGGCGTAGGCGATCACGGTTGCGAATATATGACCGGCGGTCGGGTTGTGATTCTGGGTAAAACCGGTCGTAACTTCGCCGCAGGTATGAGCGGTGGCATTGCCTACATATGGGATCCAAAAGCTGAATTTGCACCGGCTTGTAATTTGGAGATGGTCGCATTAGAGACTGTGGTCGCTGATGAAGACATTGCCGAGCTACAACACCTGATCAGCAATCATGCAGAACTCACTGGATCGACCGTGGCTCAGCGACTACTGGATGACTGGTCTAACAGCGTTGGCCAGTTTGTTAAAGTCATGCCAACGGACTATAAACGCGTGCTGGAAGCACGCAAGCAACAGGTCAGCGCTGGCTGAGGCAGCCGCTTCAGCGCAAACCCGCGTCAACATTAAGAAGAAATAAAAACGTATGGGCAAAGTAACAGGATTTATGGAGTTTAAGCGCAAGGCGGAGCCCTATCGGGACCCTGCGGTGCGCCTGCTCGATTTCAACGAAATTTATACTGATCATGATGAGTCACACCTGACGACTCAGGGTTCGCGCTGCATGGACTGCGGTGTACCTTTCTGCCAGTCAGACGAGGGCTGCCCGGTTTACAACCTGATTCCAGAGTGGAATGACCTGGTTTATAAAGGCCAGTGGCGCGACGCCTTAGATCGGTTGCATAAAACCAATAACTTTCCTGAGTTCACTGGACGCGTCTGTCCCGCCCCCTGTGAAGGCGCCTGTGTCCTGGGCATCACAGACCCTGCGGTAACCATCAAAAACATCGAGATGGCCATCATCGATCGCGGTTTTGCCGAAGGCTGGGTTGTGCCCAACCCGCCCGAGCAGCGCACCGGCAAAAAAGTCGCTGTTATCGGCTCTGGCCCCGCCGGGCTGTCAGCTGCAGACCAACTCAACAAAGCGGGACACACCGTCACTGTATACGAACGCGCGGACCGTATTGGCGGCCTGTTGATGTACGGCATTCCCAACATGAAGCTGGCAAAAGACGAAGTTGTTGAGCGGCGCGTAGACATCCTGCGCAAAGAAGGCATTGAGTTTGTCACCGGTGCTGAAATCGCTGACGGTAACAACGGCACTACTTCGATTGAGAGCTTGCGCGAAAGTAATGATGCGGTTCTGCTGGCTACCGGTGCAACAATTCCACGCGACCTGCCCATTCCCGGACGCGAACTCACCGGTGTTCACTTCGCTATGGAATTTCTAACGGCCAACACCAAGAGTCTGCTCGACTCCAAACTGGCTGACGGTAACTACATATCCGCCAAAGACAAAGACGTCATTGTCATCGGTGGTGGTGATACGGGCACAGACTGCATCGGTACCTCACTTCGCCACGGCTGCAAGTCACTGGTGAATTTTGAGCTGTTCCCACAGCCTCCGGAATCTCGAGCTGCAAATAACCCCTGGCCTACATGGCCAAAGATCTTTCGTGTTGATTACGGACACGAAGAAGCTTCTCTGGTGCAGGGCAGCGACCCACGGGTTTATTCCATCTCATCTCTGAACTTCATTGGTGATGACAAAGGCCATGTGGCCGGCGTCCGCACAACTGAGGTCAAGATGGTTAACGGCAAATTTGAAAACATACCCGGCACGGAAAAGGACTGGCCCGCTGATCTGGTTCTGCTGGCGATGGGCTTTCTCGGACCTGATCACAACGTCAGCGACCCGCTTCAGCTGGAATACGACGAGCGGTCAAACTTCAAAGCGGATTACGGTAAATACGAAACCAATGTGGGCAAAGTATTTGCCGCTGGAGACTGCCGTCGCGGTCAATCGCTGGTTGTACGCGCGATCAATGAAGGTCGCGAAGCTGCGCGAGAGATCGACCGCTATCTGATGGGGTCTACGCAGCTGCCTTAGGGCGTCGAGTGAGCTTGCTAGCCCTGGCGATTGCTCTGCACCGTATCCTGCACGAGACTCAGTGGCCGTACCCAGGGTTTTATGGAGGCCATTTCCCCGGTAAATCCGGCCGCCGCAGATTGAGCTGCCTCGCGACTGGAGAATACGCCATAGATGATCACGTATAACGTTCGATTATCCCGCTGCATCTGATACCAGGCAAAATCTGACGTATCGGCCTGCCTGTTCATAAACGCTTCCGCCCGAGCGGCTGTTGAAAGCGACAGCAATTGCAGGGTGAATCGATTTGGATCCTGTTGCAGAATCCAGCTGGCAGACTTAAACACACCCTCTGGCAGTGGATCGGTTTCCACCACAGGAATTGCGTTCACAGGAACCGATTCGAGTTCAGGTTCTGATTGATCGCTGACCTGGGTATCACTCTCGGCTACGGCTTCGACGACAGGGGGAACTTCGATCTCTGGTTCTGGTTCTGGTTCTGGTTCTGGTTCTGGTTCTGGTTCTGGCGCAGGGTCATTATCCTGTTCAACCTCAACAGGTTGTTCAGCCAGCTGGGGCTGCTGTTCGACAGGTTCTGACTGAGCATCGAGCTCCTCGGCGGACATCTCCACCTCTGTCTCGGTAATGCCCACTTGCAATGTATCAGCAGCTTGATCAACAAAGGGCGAAGCAGTTTCGGCTGACGCTTCAACTGCAGCCTCACCTTCTGTTTCACCCAAAGTTACGGTTTGCGTTTCAACCACATCAATCGGGCTGTCCTGCGGCTGCTGAACAAACAAATAGACTAACCCAATCAATACAACCAGCATGACGGCCAGTGCCGCATGGGTCATCGGAAATCCACTGACCTGTTTGCGCGTCTCACCACTTTCCATATCTGTTAAAAGCCTGTTTGCAATACTATCGACCACACTTGGATTACCGGCGGACCGCTGCACAATTTTATTCAGCTGTTCATCCGTAAAAGGCAGTCTGCCGCGGTATTGGGCCTGCCGAAAGCGCCATTCCAGATAATTTCTGATTTCCGCTTTAGGAAAGCCGGTAATTCGTATTTCGAACCATTCAAGCGCCTGGTCTTTCGCAATATCACCGAGCGTCGATATTTTTGAGGCCTCAGTGAACAACAGCAAACGCAACGCTGATGCGCCGACCAGGCTCATTAATTGTTCCAGAGCCTGCGTATCGAGCAGATGGGCATCGTCTACCATCACCATACAAGTACGACCCATGCCATCCTGTTCGTTCACATGGGCGGCTATCAACCTGGACAGATCCGCAGTGTGGGCACTCGTCTGTGCAGCAACACCAAAACCCTGCAACATGCCAACCAGCACTTCGCGCTGAGTAGTCACCACCGTTCCCGATAGCCGAGCCGCTTTCGTGTTGGGTTCAAGGCTGCTGGAAAGCTCACGAAACAGGCTGGACTTACCGATGCCAAAGGGGCCTGAAACCACCAGTATCCGGCGGGACCACTGACTCAGATGACGCAGGTGATCGAGATGGGTTTTACGATCCGCGCCGGTAAAAAAACCCTCCCGCGGCGGCGTAAAAGGATTGTGAGACAGCCCTAAGAATGTTTTCTGATTCATTGCTGCACCATCAACTCGTTTAGCTGCAGAACTCATTGAGTACATCTTCAAGATGGGATGCATCAAAACCGTCTGTAACTAATGCCGATCCAATTTCAGCACTTAATACAAAACGCAGCCGACCATCGGCGGCTTTTTTGTCCATGCCCATGGCACTCAACATATCAGCAACCGATGCCGGTTCAGAAAGACTGATCGGCAGATCAAACGCTGCCAACAGCGCACTCAACCGCTGCGTCTGCTCCTCCGGAAAATGGCACACTCTCTGCGAAAATCGGGCGGCCATAATCATGCCGATGGAAACAGCTTCACCATGTAACCAGGTACCGTAACCTGCCAGGTTTTCAATTGCATGGCCGAAGGTATGTCCAAAATTCAGTATGGCGCGCACACCGCCTTCACGCTCATCCCGTGCGACAACATCTGCTTTTATCTCACAGGATCGTTGTATGACATGAGCCAGAGCTTCGGGAGAGCGTTGCTGAAGGGGAATGATGTTGTTTTCAAGCCAGGCGAAAAAATCCGCGTCAGCGATGACCCCGTATTTCACCACTTCAGCAAGGCCTGCCGCGTACTCTCTGGCAGGCAGGGTGGTCAGCACGCTGCTGTCGATCACCACCGCTTTCGGCTGATAGAAAGCACCAATCATATTTTTTCCGGCAGGGTGGTTAACCGCGGTTTTTCCACCCACCGATGAATCCACCTGAGCCAGGAGCGTGGTAGGAATGGCAACAAAATCTACACCGCGCTGAAAAGTAGCTGCCACAAAACCGGTCAGGTCGCCAACAACGCCGCCACCCAGCGCAACCAGACAGGTGGTGCGGTTATGCCGATGCTGCATGAGGAAATCCATCGCGGCCGCATAGGTTTGCAGGCTTTTGAACTGCTCGCCATCACCCATCACAAACGTATCGACCTGCCGGCCTGCCAGAGCCTCGCGCACCTGATTGCCGTACAATTGGTTGAGGTTTTCGTTGGTAAACACGACAACCTGATGACTTTTCACAATGTCCTGCAGAAAACGCTGCAAGCGCTCTGGCTGCAACAGTCCGTCACCGATTGCTATCGGATAACTGCGCTCTGCCAGTTCAACTCTTACTGTGTGCACTTTATTGTTTTACCTGTCTATTCAATACGGTGGTCTGCACGCAACTTCGTAACAATTTTTTGCACGAGGCTTTTGACGCTTTGCTCATCGGAGATAAACCGATAATCGGATATCTCGTCGTATAACGGTGCCCGCTCGCGTACCAGCTTAGTCAGAATTTCTTCTGGATTATCACCCTGCAATAGCGGTCGCTTTTTATCATTGCGGGTGCGCGCTAACAAGCGCCGTAAAGGACAGTCCAGGTGAATAACTATGCCGCGTGCAGCAAGGTGCTGGCGATTCGCCGCGCGTTTTACCGCTCCACCGCCGGTCGCCACCACAACACCCCGCATTTGCGTGAGCTCATCAATAACGTGCTCTTCGCGATCGCGGAAACCCTTCTCGCCTTCCACATCAAATATCCAGGAGACTTCAGCGCCTGCACGCAATTCGATTTCTGCATCAGAATCATAAAACGGCATCTCCAGTGTTTCAGCCAGGGTTCTACCCACCGTTGACTTGCCGACGGCCATTAGTCCAACCAGAAATATATTTTTTTGTGTCATAAAAAACGGCGCCTAAGGGGCGCCGTTTAGTGTACACCGTTGCGCGGTTATCGCGCAGTCGTTTAACGATCTGTCAGGGCGTCCGAGATGATTCTTGGTGTGATGAAGATCAGCAGTTCCTGCTTATCATCACGCTCAACCGTGCGCTTGAATAACCGTCCAACGTAAGGGATGTCTCCTAAGAAAGGCGTCTTGGTGGTTGAGACGTTTTTATCGGTCTGGAAAATTCCGCCCAATACAACCGTCTGACCATTGTCGACTAAAACTTCGGTTTGGATTTCGTTGGTGTTGATTGATGGCACACCGTTGAAAACTGTACCCACAGTATCCTGCTTCACATTCAACTGCATGATGATGCGGTCGTCAGGTGTGATCTGTGGAGTAACCTCCAGAGACAGCACAGCATCTTTGAAAGAGGTAGAGGTTGCGCCACTGCTGGTCGCTTCCTGGTATGGAATTTCAACACCAGACTCAATCACAGCCGGGCTCTTATCTGCAGTGATGACCTTTGGACGCGCCACTACTTCAGCATGACCATCTGTCGCAAGAGCGGAAAGCTCAAGATCGACCAGATAGCCTGCCCGGGTAATACCCAGACCAATACTGGAAGCGCCGGCCTGGGCTACACCCAGGTCAACAACCAGATCGCCGGGTACCGAAATATCGCCGGTACCGTCTACCAGAATATTAGACAGCTCTACCAGAGTATCCAGCGAACCACCATAACGAACAGCTGTGTTGCCATTCTGGTTGATGCCGCCACCACCCCAGCGGATGCCCATCTGCTCCGCAAAGTTGGCATTTGCTGTAACAATTCGAGCCTCAATCAGCACCTGGCGCACTGGCACATCGAGTTGCGCAATCACGCGTCGGAATTCTTCTAAGCGCTCTGCTGTATCGGTAAGGATAATCGCGTTTGTACGTTCATCAACAATCACACTACCGCGCTCAGACAACATTGTCTGGCCTTGAGCGCCACCGCCGTTAAATAGATTGAACAGGCTTGAAGCAGACGCGTAGCGGATCTGTATAAAGTCGGTTCGCAAGGGTGCCAGCTCAGAAATCTGCTTCTGATTTTCCAGCTCAAGCTTTTCGCGTGCGGCAATCTCTGCAGCAGGCGCAACCAGCAGGACGTTACCGACCTGACGCTGATCCAGGCCCTTGGTTTTCAGGATAAGTTCCAGAGCCTGATCCCAGGGAACGTTTTTCAGACGCAGGGTAATACGACCGCTGACAGTGTCTGAAGCCACCAGGTTCAGGTCAGTGAAGTCTGCAATCAGCTGCAGAACAGAGCGTACTTCGATGTCCTGAAAGTTCAGCGATAGTTTTTCACCGGTATATTTGAAAATGTCGTCGCGCTGATCCAGCTCTTCTTCGGTCATTGGCGTGACGTCAATCGACATGGTGTTATCAGCTTGATATGCCAGGTAGTCGTAGTTGCCGGTCGCTGCAATGGTGAAAACTGTGTTGTCACCCTCCTGCAGAGCATCAATGATTTGCACAGGGGTCGCAAAATCGGTGACGTCGAGACGGCGACGCAATTCTGTTGGCAAACTGGTGTTACGTACTTCTACGCGAATGCGTCCAGCATCACCTGAAACGTTAATCGGCGCTTTCGGGTTGCTGAGGGTCAATACAATGCGACCTTCACCAGCTTCACCGCGGCGGAAGTCAACGTTTTCGATTGTGGAACCGCGCATGGACGCTGGTGCCGGACGACGGTCATCTGCAACATCCATTGATTGTGTGTTACTTGGTTGTCCGGAACTTGCTGTGCCTACGGTCAGATAAAGGATATTGCCCTGCACACTGGTTTCGTAGCTCACCAGCTGCGTCAGGTTCACAATGGCACGGGTCCGGTCTTTGGTACTCACAACCGATACACGGCGCGCGTTACCAATGCCGAGGTTGTGATGTTTCTCATCCAGCGAGCTGACCACACCTGGCAGGTCCAGCACGATGCGCGCAGGTTGCTCGATGGTATAGCCTTTGGGATCTGGCGGTGTACCGTCAAATTCCATGCGTATTTCAGTACGATCACCAGGTAACGAGGAGAAATCGATGCTCTCCATCGTCACAGCCCAGCTCTGCGTAGCTGCCAGGCTTATCGCACCGGCTATACACAGCGGAATGACTCGGCTCGTCCATCCAGTTAAATTCTTAAACATCATCTTCATCCTTTATGCTCCACCCGCCAGCGAAACGGTTCGCTCTCGCTCTACCCAACCACCGGTCCCGTCAGGAACAATTTCTATCAACTCAATGCCGGTATCGTTCACCGCCAAAATGCGCCCGTGATCGGTACCCATAAAATCACCAGGCTGCACCCGATGCACACCGCCGTTACCATCCTGGATCAGAGCGTATTTAACAGGGCCTTGAGCCAGGGTGCCCACCATGGCCAGACGGCCGATGGTGAACTGCTCAAGAAACTGCTTAACCCGGTTGAAATCAGGCGTGACCTTTGGCCCATCCTGGCGATCAACCTGCTTCAATACAACCGGCGGATCAAACGGACTGCGCTTGTTACTGGCCAGATACTTGAATGGCTTGAAAGTTTCAATTGGTGGCAGTGGCTCCACACGACCCTTCGGGCGTGAATCCACTTCGTCCATAAACGCATTCAGATCGGCATAATCCATGTCCGGGCTACAGCCACCTAACATGACCAGAACAAATGCGCTCATCAATATCCCAGGCGCTCGCATTAACCCGCCTCCTCTAGATAACGATAAGTCTTGGCGGTAATCTCCATACGCAAACCTAAGTTGTCGCGTATGGGGTTAATCTGAAAGTCGTGCAGCGTCACAATCCGTGACAGATTTGCAACCCCGCTGACAAACGAACCAAGCTTGTGATAATCCCCTTCCACAACAATGGCGATGGGCAGCTCTATATAAAATTCCGTACGCACCTCAGGTTCGAGATCAATGCTTTCGATTGTCAGCTCGTTGTCGATTGCCGTACGCGTAATGTCCTCCAGCAATCCAGGTACTTCCGTATCGCTGGGCAATTGCCGTAACAGAGCACCAAAGGCATCTTCCATTTCACGTTTCTGGATCCGCAGGGCGTCCAGATTAGCTGCAAGGGCTGCCTTATCTATGTACTCTTCGCGAAGATCGGCTTCTTTCGCCTGTTCGATCTCGAGGTTTTTCTGTTTGTCTGTAACGTGCCAGTAGTAGCCGACACCCAACACCAGGGCAAACAGGATAGCCATGAAGATGGCTTTAACAACGCCGGGCCAGGAGCCGATATTATTAATATCAAGCTCACTGAAATCGACGGATTGAATCTGCTTAAGTGTATCCTGCATAGCCATTAGAGGTTCTCCTCTTCAGTGCTCTGCTTCGGATTGGTTTGCAGAAAGCTCAAATCAAAAGTCGAGGCCTGCTCACCGTAGTCAGAGTTTTGCGGGTCTTCTTTGATGCTCTTAAGATTAGGCTGGGTAAACCAGTCTGAACTATCAAGATTACGCATCAGAGCCGAAATTCGATTGTTAGATTCCGCGACACCGGCGACGGACAGCATGTTACCCTGGTACTCCAGTTTCTGGTAATGCACGCCTTTGGCAAGGGTTTGCACCACTTCGTCGAAGACACGCACAATAACCGGCCGGTTACCCTGCAATTCGTTGATGACCCGCATACGCGCCAGCAGATCTTCACGTTGCTTACGCAACATCTGAATCTCAGCGATTTTCTCATCCAGAATTTCGATCTTTCCGGCTAAGAACGTATTGCGACCCTTCTGGCCCTCAATCTCATTATCGAGATACATACCTGCACCAAACACCATCAAAACGCCTACCAGAAGCACCGCACCCAGTTGAGTCAGAAACTCTTTCTGTTTGCGCTCGCGCTCCCATTCACGCCATGGCAGTAAGTTAATATTCGCCATTATGTGAAACTCCTCATTGCCAGACCGCACGCGATCATCAACGCCGGAGTGTCGTTGGACAGGGCTTCAGCATCCACTCTGGACGCTAAAGACATGTTAACAAACGGGTTGGCAATGATCGTGGGTGTACCGAGTTTAGACTCGATCATGTCACCGAGGCCTTCGATAGAGGACGTACCTCCAGCCAGCACAATGTAATCTACATCGTCATACTGTGAGGATGAGAAGAAAAATTGCAGGGACCGGGTCACCTGCTGCAATACAGCTTCTTTAAATGGCTGTAGCACTTCGTCTTCGTAGTCATCCGGCAGACCACCTTGTTTTTTCGCCAAACCTGCCTCTTCAAAAGACAGGCTGTAGCGGCGCTGGATTTCTTCTGTCAGCTGTTTGCCGCCAAACAACTGCTCTCGTGTGTATATCGCTTTATCATCGGCAAGGACTGACAATGTGGTCATGGTCGCGCCGATATCAATAATGGCAACGACCAGATCTTCGGGGTTATCTCCCAATTGGGGTTTCACCAGGTCGAAGGCTCGCTTCATGGCGTGGGCTTCAATGTCGACCACCGCAGCTTTCACCCCACCGAGATCAAGAGCCGCTTCGCGCATTTCAACGTTCTCTTTGCGACAAGCGGCTAACAACACTTCAACCTGTTCAGGGTTTCGCTCTGATAGACCGAGCACCTCAAAGTCGATGGCTACCTCATCCAGCGGGTAGGGAATGTATTGATCAGCTTCCACCGTGATCTGATTTTCCATTTCATCGTCGGACAACTCAGCATCCATCTCAATGGTCTTGGTGATCACCGCGGAGCCGGCTACCGCAACCGCTGCAGATTTACTGCTGGTTTTGGACCGATTGATTACGCGTTTTATGGCATCACCTACGCCCTCCACATCACTGATGTTCTTTTCAACAACAGCGTTTGGCGGTAAAGGTTCTACCGAGTACGACTCGACGCGATAAGAGTTGTTCGTCTGTGACAGCTCTAAAAGCTTCACTGACGTTGAACTGATATCGAGTCCAAGCAGAATATTCGTTTTCTTTCCAAACAATGCCACGTTAAATTTCCTTAAATGGCGCGGGCACTTACGTCCTATACATGCAGCGAATCATTAAATAACAGACTCGACTTTAGAGCAATCAACGCCTAGCCTATTTTGCTCGCACTCCCACTCAAAATTGAGGTTAATTTGTGTCTGCCTTCCGTCCGACATGTAGTTAGAATTTCCCTTTCATTTACAAGCCCAGCAACTTGACAAAATACCTGACACAAAAATCAAGCTCAGTCCTGCAGACTATTATGTGGCTCACCCTCGCAGGTTTATGTGCCACAGTCCTCAGTCTGGCGGGGACCTATCTTTATTTGGATCCACAGATACCAAAACCTGAAACGTACCGTAACGTAAAGCTTGAAACCCCTCTGCGCATCTACGCAAAAAACGGCGAGTTGCTGGCTGAGTTTGGTGAACGCCGTCTCATTCCCATAACCTTAGACCAAGTACCCCAACACTTCATCAACGCCCTTTTAGATACTGAAGACAAACGCTTCTATGAACATAGTGGTATCGACTTCATATCTCTGACCAACGATGCCCTGGCTCTGGTTGGGACATTTGTCACAGAGGGTGAACTCGGCGGTGGTGCCAGCACCATCACCATGCAACTCGCGCGCAACGTTTCTTTCAGCCTCGAACAACGCTTTCTAAGAAAGTTCAAAGAGATGTTGCTGGCGCTGAAAATTGAGCAGGAACTGAGCAAAGATGAAATCCTCGAGCTTTATATAAATTTAGTACCTTTTGGCAAACGTGCTTATGGCGCTGAAGCGGCAGCGCGTACCTATTATGGTAAATCTCTGGAAGCGTTAGAGCTTGCCCAGCTGGCCATGCTCGCGGGTATTCCACAAGCGCCGACAGCAGGTAACCCCATAAATGGACCCGAGCGCGCACTGAGGCGCCGCAACCTGGTGCTGTCGCGCATGCTGGCGCAGGACTCCATCACACGCGAGATGTACGATGCGGCCCGCAATGCGCCTATATCCGCGCAAATTTACGCCCGCGATCTGGATGTACCCAGCCCATATGCGGCGGAATGGGTGCGGCAGCAGGCAGCTGTCCTGCTACCTGATCTGTATACCGGCGGCTACGAAATCGATACGACCATTGACAGCGATCTGCAGGCTGAGGCTATTGCCGCTTTGCGGCGCGGACTACACAACTACGATGAAAAACATGGCTATCGTGGTGCAGAGGCGCAGGTGCCTGAGGCGCTACAGGCTCAACTGGGTGCAGCGGCCGCTGAACTGCTTCTCGATCCTGCAGGCGAGTACCCACAGGCGCTGACCAACGAAGTGGCAAGTTTCCTGCAATCCGAGGATCGATATGGCGGTATGGAACCCGCAGTGGTCCTGGCGGTTAATAATGAAATGGCTGTCGTGCAACACAACACGGATCGCAGGACCGTTGTAAAGCTCGCTGACAGCACCTGGGCACGCACTTACATCAACGTCGATCGGCGTGGCCCCGCGGTAGACAGTTTGACCAGCGTCCTGGCAGTCGGCGATCAGATACGTCTACGCGAAAAAGCCACCGCCGAAGAAGGCACCAAGCTGGTGTTATCTCAATTACCCGAAGTTCAGGGTGCGGTTATCTCACTTGATCCGAAAAACGGCGCCGTGCTTTCCCTGGTCGGTGGTTATGATTTCTTCCGCAACCAGTACAACCACGCTTTACAGGCCGCGCGCCAGCCTGGTTCAGGATTCAAACCGTTGGTTTACTCCGCAGCAATTGCAGAAGGCATCACCCCTGCAGACATTTTCATGGATGCACCGCTGGTGTTTGACGACGAAAATCTTGAATCTCAATATCGGCCAGACAACGATAACAACCGCTACAACGGCCCTACTCGCCTGCGCGAAGCTCTGTATCGGTCAATTAACCTGGTCTCTATGCGCGTGTTGTTAAAAGCCGGTGCCGGCGATGTCATCGACCACGTGGCTAAATTTGGTTTCGATACCCGCACCTTTCCACGCAATACGCAGTTGGCCATCGGTGGCGGCACGATGGCCGTTACACCCATTGAAATGGCCCGTGCTTATGCTGTTTTTGCCAACGGCGGCTATCTCGTGGACCCGCACATCATTACCCGTATTCGTGACGGTGATGGCAACGAAATCGTTCGTGCCAACCATCCTACGGTGTGCAAATCCTGCGAAGCAGAATTACTTGCCAGACAACTGGCAGAAGATGATAACCAAGAGAGTCTGCTGGAAGCGGAACCCGCCAGCTTAGAAGCTTTGTTAGCCGAAACGGAGAATGTATCTCCTGTTGCCACTGATGCAGATGCTGTTGAATCTGCGGATGCAGACAATGCTGACACAGCTGCTGATGACACCATCGAGACACAACTCTCAACAGGCCCCATTCGGCTACCTGAACCCGAGGTGCTGCTGGCTCCCAGGATCCTGGATGAGCGCAACGCCTACATCATGAACTCCATGTTGCAGGATGTGATCAAACGCGGCACGGGGCGGGCCGCCCGACGATTGCAACGCAACGATCTGGCAGGCAAAACCGGCACCACCAACGACGCGGCTGACACCTGGTTCAACGGCTATAACTTATCGTTAGTCACAACAGTCTGGGTTGGCTTCAGCAACCACGACCCGTTAGGGGCACGGGCTTACGGCTCCAACACACCACTGCCCATCTGGATCGATTTTATGGAAGATGCATTGGCGGGTGTGCCAGAGTTAACGCCAGATCAACCGCCTGGACTGGTGACGATGAAAATCGATCCAACCACAGGCGAGGTGGCCGCACCGGGCCAGCGCGGAGCTGTTTTTGAGTACTTTCTAAGTGAATTTGCGCCGACCAGCCAACCCGAAGTTCGGAGCCCGGGCCAGACTCGTCAACCTGGACAGGTACCAGCAGAAGACATCAATGCGATTGACCTTTTCTAGGGTTACTCAACCAGCTTGATGTAGTCGCCAGCACGCGGTTCACCTCTGGGATGATGTCCATTCAGAACCCGCAAGGTTTCCTCACCGTGGCTTTTCAAAGGAATGCCGCGCGCCAGTTGGGCATAAGTCTGCCCGGGTTCTGCGACCACTATTTTAAGTTTCTGGTCATTGATCACCCGTAGATCTGCTGCGGTCATTGCACGAAACGACATTACCGTCTCGCGGAACTGCCGTTCAAAAACCTCAGGATCACCGGTTTTTCCCAACTCACCATTAAACAGGTAAACACCACCGTCTTTATAAACAACCGCAATTTTGCGTTTTTGCGCATCACCGGAAGACACTTCAATATCTGCCCAATAGCCGCTGTAAGGTCCAACCTGGATGGCTTCTCCATTCTGCAGATCATCACGGCGCAAGGTTTTGGTCAGATACTCTTCCGGGGTTTGGGTTTCATCCGGTGGGGAAGCCCGCTTAACCCCGATCTGGGCATCGTCACCAGGCGAAGGAGGCGATCCGAACACCTCAACCGACGTCGCTCGAACATCCCAACCTTCTGGAAACTCGAGCAGCAGGCGCAACGCGCCATGATAATAAACACCATCTTTGACCACACCAGCAGCTGACTCATCACCGTAGGTCAAGCCTGCCAACATTTCAAAGAAGTCGCGCTCGGGCTCGCCCAGAACTTCCATAACGCTACCCTGAGATTGATCAACAAGTTCGTGGATACGTTTCTCATGAGCGGGATGTGAACCGAGGATGCCGTGATAGACCGCCGGGCGGTTGTTGATGGTACGTTGGAAGTCGTCGTGATCGCGCAGCATTTGAATGCTGTTCAGCAAACCGCGCGGGTCGTAGCCAGCGTCCACCAGCCAGCTTGCACCGTATTCATCTGCCTCAAGCTCATACTCTCGACCATAACCCGCGAGGGAGGCTTGGGTCAGAGTGTTCGCGAGGCCGTAGGTTGCGCTGGTACCCGTAGCAAATGTACCCAGCCAGCCCAGTAATTCACCCATCCGGGCACGACTGACTTTGCGTTTACCATGCTGTCCGACAACGTGGCCAATTTCATGACCGATAACCGCTGCCATTTCGTCTTCACTGTTGAAGTGAGCAAGGATTCCCCGGGTCACAAAAATATAAGCGTCAGGCGTAGCAAAGGCATTAACCATCGACTGGTCGGTAACCGTGAAAGTGTAGTTGCGGCCTGCGTGGGGACTTACCGCCAGAATTCGCTCACCCACCTCAGTGACATAATCCTGCCAGGCCTGATTCGGGTAGATCAGTTCTTTTTCAAGAAACTCGTTGTAGGTTTCTGCACCAGGGCCTGCCCAGCTGGTTCTGGGTATAAAGAGCGCCGTGGCGATCAGGAAAGTCGCGGCGAAGGCCAAAGCCACCGCCGAATTGCACGGGGCCTTTAAAGTACGAATAGCTGTGCGAGTAAAAATATCTGCTGGATGCTGCACCTATCTGCTCCTGAACCTGCTGTATCTTTCGACCACAAACACGCCGCAAGGTGCCATTTTCAGCTGAAACTTCTTCGTCTTTCAACAGCCCCAGCCGACAGCCGGGGCGAGGTCCGTTACTCTTCGGTGGCGGCAGCTTTACCGCGATTACCGAATCGCTGACGGAAGCGCTCTACACGGCCGCCAGAATCAATATTCTTCTGTTTGCCAGTGTAAAAAGGGTGACAGCTGGAACAGACGTCTAGGTGAATATCTTCGCCCAGCGTCGAACCCACTTCGATCACGTTGCCACAGCTACAGGTGGCTTTCACAGTTTGATATTGCGGATGGATTTCGGGCTTCATGTCGCTGACCTTTGTCCAGAACTGAAAATAAGGGCGGCGTACTCTAACAGAAGCGTTGCCAATGGCAACCACAACACGTGGCCCTGCCCATAACGATGCATGCCGGGCAGTTTGTATAAAAGTTACACTAGGGCATAACCCGAACCTGATGCGACAATGGCGATATGCCTGTCCCCAGCCGTGTCATTCAAGTTGCCGTACCTCGACCGCTTCATGCGGTTTACGATTACCATGTGCCGGAAACGCTGCCCATGCCGAGCATTGGTACACGCGTGAAAGTGCCTTTTGCCCGGTCCACCACGGTTGGCATCTGCGTCAGCGACGATGTTGAAAATCCGCACAAAACCCTCAAAGACGTCGAAAGCGTGCTGGATACCACAGCTATTGTGCCTGCAGAACTGATGGAACTGGCGCATTGGATGAGCAACTACTACCACTACCCACTGGGCGAAATTCTAGCCACGGTCCTGCCTGCCGCCGCCCGACGGGGCGCTGTCTGCAGCATCAACCCACCCGATCACTGGCGCGTCTCTACCGACACATTCGACAATACCCGTGCCCGAGCGCAAGCAGCCCTGTTCAACGATCTGCTCAAGTGGGGACCCACCGCTACCGCGGATCTGGTGGCGGCGGGCCACAGCCGAACAACCCTGAACAATCTGAGCAAAGGCAACTACATCGAACGGTGTGAAGCGGCTGATGCCCCCGCTGATGAAACCCCGCCGACGCCCACAGAAGCACAGGAGACTGCCATCAGGGAAATTTCCGCTGCCCTGCAGAGCTTTACTCCGTTTTTACTGGAAGGTGTAACAGGCAGTGGCAAAACCGAGGTTTACCTGCGCAGCATTGCCCCGGTGGTTGCGCAGGGCCGGCAGGTCCTGGTGCTCGTGCCTGAAATCGCTTTGACGCCGCAGACCCTGGCTCGCTTCCAGCGCCGTTTCGCGCAGGTTGGCATGTTGCACTCCAATCTCGGTGATAGTGCACGACTGCAGACCTGGCTCAAATGTGCCCGAGGTGACATCTCAGTATTGATCGGCACGCGCTCAGCGGTATTTACCCCATTCAAGGCACTCGGTCTGGTCATCGTTGACGAAGAACATGACAGCTCTTACAAGCAAGGTGACGGCTTGCGCTACTCGGCTCGGGATCTTGCGATTAAAAGGGCTCAGAGCCGCCAGGTACCCTGCGTGCTGGGCAGCGCCACACCTTCCCTGGAGTCGTTGTACAACGCTAACCTCGGGCGCTACCGGAAACTTAACCTGCCTTATCGCGCCGGCAACGCGCAGATGCCAAGCTATCGGATCATCGATATGCGGGGGCTTACGCATACAGACGGTATCTCGGTGCCACTCGAACGGGTCATCCGCGACCACCTGAAGGCCAAAGGCCAGGTCCTTGTTTTCCTCAATCGTCGCGGATTTGCGCCGACACTGCTCTGCACGGCATGTGGCTGGCAGGCGCATTGTTCAGATTGCGACGCGCGCCTGACCCTGCACAAAAACCCCAGCCACCTGGTCTGTCACCACTGCAGCCTTAAATTTCAGTTACCCAAGACCTGTGAAGGTTGCGGCGGCACCGGTTTGATGGCCGTCGGGCTGGGTACTCAGCGCACCGAAACCGGGCTGCGGAACCTGTTCAGCGATGTCCCGGTCTATCGTATCGACCGCGACACCACACGAACCAATGCAAAGCTGGAGGCGCAGTTTGCGAAAGTAAACCAGGGTGACCCCTGCATCATGATTGGTACCCAGATGCTCGCCAAAGGACATCATTTTCCCAACGTCACCCTGGTGGCGGTTCTCAACGCCGACGCCGGGTTCGCCAGCGCAGACTTCCGCGCACCGGAACGTACCGCCCAACTGATTGTTCAAGTGGCAGGGCGTGCTGGTCGGGAGCAGCGCCCTGGCCAGGTATGGATACAGTCTTACCAACCTGAAAACATCCTGCTGCAGCGATTGATCAACGAAGGCTATCCTGGCTTTGCTGCCGCGGAGCTGGCTGAGCGTGAGAAAAACGGCTTTCCACCGATGCACTCCATGGCGCTGCTCCGCGCCGAATCTGCTCAGGGCCAGGAGGCTATGGAACTGCTCAATCAACTGAAAGCACAATTGAGCGGTGTCGAAATCATGGGTCCTGTACCGGCTCCTTTGGCCCGCATTGCTAACCGCAATCGTTTCCAACTGATGCTGCTGGCACCCAAGCGAACACAATTACACGCAGCACTGCGCCGTTTGAAAATACCCAAGGTGCCTTACACCCTGCGCTGGTCAATCGATATTGATCCTTACGACAGCCTGTGAGCGACAACTTTTTGTAAAAGACGAAAGGTGTTTGAGCAAAGACCTGGGGATGTGTCGCTGGTATGATGCGCGCCGCCTGGGTGTTTATGACCACCCAAACAATAATTCTGTCCGTAGTATCTGCCGTAAACGCTATGACCAAAGATTTTGCCGGTCGCAATTCACGTGCGTCCAAACCTAAAAAGCGCGTCCAGAAACGCAAACCAGCGGCGCCTGCTCGCGTCTTCTTCCACGGTCCAAGTTTCACGACCGGGGCCCTGGTAGGGGCAGCGATTGTCATTCTTGCCGCCTATGCGCCGGATTACCTGTCTCAGAGCAGCGCTGATGGCGCAGCATCAGAGCGTCCAGCAACAGAGCAGACTGAACCCACACGACCGATGCAGTTCGATTTTCCAGACATGCTCAAAGACACAGAAGTGCTGGCGGATCCAGAACCCTATGCGGTGCCTTCCACCAGCAGTGGTGACCAACCTGAGGTCTGGCACATTCAGGCCGCATCGTTTCGCGAAAAAGCCGACGCTGAAGTGCTCAGGGCGCGCCTGTTGCTGGACAACCTGCCGGCCACTACCGAGGTTTCCCAGGCCAACGGCAGCCAGTGGCACCGGGTGGTATTGGGGCCATTCGCTCGGCGCGTGGATGCCAACCGGGCAATGACCCGTTTGCGGGAACAGGGCATTTCCGGCATGTGGCTGAACAACCACAATTGAAATGTCCGCAATCCGCCCCCACTATCCGCTTTCAGGCGCTATCCATGCGCCGGTTTACAACACAGACTGCGCTTTCGATTCGGACACCCTGGATCACCAGCACCGCTGGCCACAGCATTGCAGCTTAAATTGACACGTACGAAGGGTATTTTATGGAACTGTTTCACGGCACCACCATAGTCAGCGTCAGAGACGCAACACATGTGGCCATGGGCGGCGATGGCCAGGTTTCAATTGGCGACACGGTTATGAAAGGCAACGCCGTAAAGGTGCGCAAACTGTACCAGGGCAAGGTCATGGCAGGCTTTGCGGGCAGCACAGCAGATGCATTCACCCTGTTCGAAAAGTTTGAAGGCACCCTGGAAAAATACGGTGGCCAGTTGACCCGTTCGGCAGTTGAACTGGCCAAAGAGTGGCGCACGGATCGCGCCCTGCGGCGCCTTGAAGCCATGCTGATTGTCGCTGACCAGACTGCAACTTTACTGATCAGCGGGACTGGCGACGTCATCGAACCTGAAGCCGGCGTCCTCGCCATTGGCTCCGGCGGCGCTTACGCCCGAGCCGCCGCCACCGCACTGGCCGAAAACACAGATATTCCCGCTGCCGAAGTGGTCAGCAAAGCGCTGAAAATTGCCGGTGACATCTGCATCTACACCAACCATCAACACACCATAGAAACTCTGGCACTTTAAACAATGGAAACCATGACTCCTCGTGAAATTGTTCACGAACTCAACAATCACATTATCGGACAGGACAACGCCAAACGCGCGGTTGCCATCGCGCTGCGTAACCGTTGGCGGCGCATGCAGATAGAACCTGCACTGCGCGAAGAAATCAGCCCGAAAAACATTCTCATGATTGGTCCGACCGGCGTCGGCAAAACCGAAGTTGCCCGCCGCCTGGCAAAACTGGCACAAGCGCCGTTCATTAAAATTGAGGCTACCAAGTTCACCGAAGTGGGTTATGTGGGCCGCGATGTTGACTCCATCATCCGCGACTTAACAGAAGTGGCAGTAAACATGCTGCGCGAAGTTGAGATGAAGCGCGTGCAGTCACAGGCAGATGATCGCGCTGAAGAACGCATTCTCGATGCCCTGCTGCCTGAGCCCCGCGCCGTTGGTTTTGGTGACGACACAGCGGGCAGCGATGGATCGACAACCCGACAGATGTTCAGGAAAAAACTGCGCGAGGGCGAGCTCGATGAGAAAGAGATAGACATAGAGCTATCGCAGATGGCCATGGGTGTAGAAATCATGGCGCCACCTGGAATGGAAGAAATGGTCAGCCAGATGCAGGGTATGTTCAGCAACCTGGGCAATAACCGCAAGACCACCAAACGCCTGAAAATTAAAGACGCAAAAGACAAAATTCGTGAAGAAGAAGCTGCAGGGTTGGTTAACGAGGACGACATCAAATCCCGCGCGGTAGAAACCGTTGAACAAACCGGTATTGTGTTTATCGACGAACTGGACAAGGTTGCCAAGCGCACGGAAAACACCGGCGCCGACGTTTCCAGAGAGGGTGTACAACGCGACCTGCTGCCATTGATTGAAGGCTGCACGGTCACCACCAAATACGGCGTCGTGCGCACGGACCATATCCTGTTCATCGCTTCAGGAGCTTTTCATCTGGCCAAGCCCAGCGATCTGATTCCAGAGCTGCAGGGACGGCTACCCATTCGAGTAGAACTCAAAGCCCTTACCCCGGAAGACTTCAAACGTATTCTGGTGGAGCCCAATGCCAGCCTGACCGAACAGTATCAGGCGCTGATGAGCACCGAGCAGATAGATCTGGAGTTTTCCGATGACGGCATAGAGCGGATTGCTCAACTGGCCTGGCAGGTCAATGAAGGCACCGAGAACATCGGCGCGAGACGACTGCATACGGTGATGGAACGACTGCTCGAGAGTCTGTCTTTCGAGGCTGGTGACAGCGTCAAGAAACACGTCCTGGTCGACTCTGCCTATGTAGATGAACACCTGGGAGATCTGGTCAGCGACACTGATTTAAGCCGCTTTATCTTGTAGTCTTAACGCCTATGCAACCGCCAAAAAATATTACTTATCACAAGATTGGTCATACCCTGGAGTTGACCTGGGCAGAGGAGAATTTTGTTCTGCCTGCCGAGTTGCTCCGCGTTTATAGCCCTTCAGCTGAGGTACGTGGCCATTCCCCTGATCAGCGCAAGCTGCAGACGGGCAAAAAGAACGTCGGTATCCGGCAGATAGAACCGGTCGGTAACTACGCGATCCGCATCGTGTTTGACGATGGCCATGACAGCGGTATTTTTGCCTGGGAGTTTCTGCACGATCTGGGCACACAGATGGATAAATACTGGCAGGACTATATCACCGAATTGAAAGCCGCCAACGCATCCCGTCTGCCCAGTATTCCGGTAGGACAATGGACGCCTTCGCGCCCTGCAACTTAAATCAGCGTTACCCGACACCAATTTATGAGCGACCAGCAACCAGTTAATTTCGGTTTCAAAAAGGTTACCCCTGCGGAGAAGACCGCCATGGTTGGCGACGTCTTTAAACGCGTCGCTAAACGTTACGATGTGATGAACGATCTCATGTCACTGGGCACCCATCGCATTTTCAAACGCATGGTCATTCAGATGTCCGGTCTGCGTCCGGGACACACCGTGTTAGACCTGGCGGGCGGCACCGGCGATATGTCCGCGCTGTTTGCACAAGCCGTCGGCGAAACCGGTAGCGTTGTGCTGACAGATTTAAACGCGGAGATGATGCAGGTAGGCCGCGATCGTCTGCTTGATGAAGGCTGTACCCAGGTCGACTTCGTACGTGCACCCGCTGAGGCACTGCCGTTTGCCGACAACACCTTCGACTGTGCCTGCGTCAGCTTCGGCCTGCGAAACTTCACCGATAAAGACTTAGCACTGCGCGAACTGCTGCGAGTTTTGAAGCCCGCTGCCGCACTGCTGGTGCTGGAGTTTTCGAAACCTGAAAATCCAGCCCTGAACGCCGCCTACTCGGTTTTTCAATCGCTCTGGCCCGGCGCAGGACAGGCCATCGCAGGTGACTCAGAACCCTATAAATACCTGGTAGAATCCATTCGCGTACACCCGGACCAGCACGCCTTAAAACAAATGTTCGAAGATGCTGGATTTACCGATACCAGTTTTCACAACCTCGTTGGCGGCGTAGCGGCCATTCATCGCGGCTGCAAACCCGTTTAGGGCCGTGGCACAACCTGGCAACCCATTTGTCCAGCAATTGATGTCACTTGTCTCTCAAGTCAGTCATCAGATCACTGCTGGCGTAATTGCAGCCGATCCCGCCACAGCGGCTCAGTTTGCAGCTTTTGCCGGTCGTTGTATCGAGCTGCAAAGCCATACACCTGCATTCACTGTGCATCTGGTTCTACAAGCGGACGGCATAGAGGTAATCCACGGACCTGCTGATACTCCTCACGCGATCATCAGAGGCAGTGGTCGGGAACTGGTGCAGGCACTGCTACCCGGCGGCAATTTCGAAGGTTTAATCATCGAAGGGGATACAGCGCTGCTGTTTAACCTGACAAACTTGTTCAGCAGGTTTTCTCCGGATGTGGCCACGCCCCTCGGCCGTTTTATCGGCGAGGCGAACGCCGCCAACCTGGTGGGCACTGCAGAGCTTGGGCTTGCCGGTTTAAAAACTGCGCTGTCCGGCTTGAGTCAAACGGTACAGCAACAGGCGACAGGGCAATTTGTAAAAACACGACAGCTGGATGAATTGTTAGAAGGCATTGACGGGCTGCGTTTGCGGGTAGATCGACTGGCTGCCAATTTAAGTCGCGTGGAACAGGCCAAACGACAAGCGAATCAACCTTGAGCAACAACTGGCGACAATCGCGTTTGATCCTGGGCCAGGTGTTCCGCCACAGGCTCGACCTGCTGATACCCGTTGAGACCATCCCCAGAGCTTTCCCGCGCTGGTGTCTTAAAGCTCTGCATAAAGTTTTACCAACACCTTCCATACCACGCGGCCAGCGTCTAAAGCAGGCATTTGTCGAGCTGGGCCCGGTCTACGTTAAACTCGGTCAGCTGCTGTCTACTCGACGGGATCTTCTTCCCGGGGATATTGCTGACGCTCTGGCGGATCTGCAGGACAAGGTGCCGCCGATCGCTGACTTTGACGTCGACAGTTTTGTCAGCACACAACTTGGCGCCACCAGCACATCAGTTTTCTCAGATCTGCAGCCCAAACCTCTGGCAAGCGCATCCATCGCACAAGTCCATTGCGCGACGCTCAAAAGCGGCGAGGATGTGGTGGTCAAGCTGGTCCGACCCGGTATCGAACAGGTCATAGTTCAGGACATGGCGCTGTTGAAAAAACTCGCCGGTTTCATCAACAACAAAATTCCCGGTGCACAACGCTTACAGCTGCCCAGAGTCATGTCGGACCACGAGGATGTGTTGCTGCAGGAACTCACCATGTTTGGTGAGGCGCGTAACCAGATTCAGCTGCGGCGCAATTTTGCGGATTCAGACCTGCTCTACGTGCCCCGTGTATACCCCGAATATACACGCGAGCATCTGCTGGTGATGGAAAGAGTGTATGGCATTCCAATCAATCACGTGGATGAACTCAAAGCGCGCAGTGTCGACCTCAAAGTTCTGGCGCACAAAGGCGTTGAGACTTTCTTCAAACAGGTCTTTGAGCACAACTTTTTCCATGCCGATATGCACCCGGGCAATATCCTGATAGAAACCACGGACCCGAAGAATCCAAAATACATTGCACTGGATTGCGCCATCATTGGCAGCCTGACGGAGGCAGACCAGAACTATCTGGCGCAGAATCTGCTGGCTTTCTTCCATCGAGACTATCGGCGTGTGGTCAGCCTGCATCTGGAATCCGGCTGGGTGCCAGCGGACACCGATACGGAAGAATTTGAGACCGTGATCCGCGACGTCTGTGAACCTATATTTGCCAAACCGCTGGCGGAAATTTCATTTGCTGAGTTTGTCATCACGCTGCTCGACACTGCAGGCAAGTTTGAAATGGAGGTACAACCGCAGCTGGTCCTCCTGCAGAAAACACTCCTGTATATTGAAGGTCTGGGTCGGCAGCTTTACCCGGAGCTGGACCTGTGGGAAACCGCACAACCATTTATGGAACGATGGGCAACACAGCACCTCGGTCCAGTCGGGGTCGTCAATGACTGGCTCAACGCCGGACCTGGGGTATGGCAACAGCTGTCGCGCCTGCCGATGGTCATGGAGAACACAGAAACGGAAATACGCCTGCTGAAAAGCCAGCTGAAACGGCAAGCCTCGAATCTTGCGCAGGTTGAAAAGCGCATCGCCCGGGCCGCCAGATATCGTCGATTCAGTCGCCTGGCAGGTGTTATTGTGCTGCTGGCCAGTGTCTGGTGGTTGTGGACACCATTGAACCAGAGCTTTGCTCAGGTTGATCTGAGCCTGTGGCCAGGTGCAGTTGGCACCATTGTCGGCATCACCCTGCTGCTGCGAACATAGATAAAACCATGGGAATTGAAATGAGCCTGTTAGACCAGCTTGCCGCGGTGCTTGAAGCGCGCAAACACGAATCTCCGGAATCTTCGTACGTTGCCAGCCTTTATCAAGAGGGCACCAACCGCATTCTGCAGAAGATTGGTGAAGAATCCGCCGAACTGATCATTGCAGGTAAAGACAATAGTGCAACATCCGAGTTGCAAAACGCCCGCTCGAGAGAGGAAGTTGTCAAAGAAACTGCTGACTTGTGGTTCCACTGCATGGTTCTCCTGGCCCATCAGGGACTCAGCCACAATGAAGTGCTTGCCGAGCTGAGCGCACGTTTTGGCATCAGTGGGCACGATGAAAAGGCCAGCCGATCCACATGAACCCGGTTTAACAAAAATTTCATCAAGGTTTAGCGACACGTCGCTGTATTACCAGGAAATAACCCTTCTATAATGCCCATCACTAAACCTCCACCATGGAAGACGTTATGTTCGGATTAGGCATGACCGAGTTACTGGTTATTCTTGCCATCGTTTTACTCATTTTTGGACCCAAGCGCCTGAAAAGCATTGGTTCCGATCTTGGCGGCGCCATCAAAGGCTTTCGTAAGGCTGTAACCGAAGATGAAGAGGCTAAACCCGCTACGCAGGAACGCGTGATAGACGGCGACGAATCGAAGCCGGAATCTGAGTCCAGCAAGACTCAACAAGACACAAAGATCTAACCGCCCCCCCATGTTAGACATTGGTGGTTTAGAACTACTTCTGATTGCTGTGGTTGCCCTGCTGGTCATTGGACCCGAGCGGATGCCTGAGGCATTGCGGACACTGGGTCTCTGGCTGGGCCGATTGCGCCGCTCTTTTACCTCTGTGAAAAACGAGATTGAGAAAGAAATTGGTATGGATGAAGTCCGGCGCCAGCTGCACAATGAATCTGTTATGGAACAGATGAAGCGCATCGAAGAGGAAGTACAGAATTCCGTCAACCCGGATTTTAACGACCCGCACCCGACACGCGAAGCCGCAACAGCAGAAACAGAAGATACGACCGAGACGGCCGAACCTGAGATAACCGAGAAAGAGCCGCCATCCCCTGCGCCAAGAAGCGAAGCTGAACTGGAAGCTGAACACCAACGGCGTCAGAAACAAACGAACGCAGACCAAGGCTGATGGCGACCGGCAGCGAAGATACGCGAGACCCCCACGATCAGGCAGTAGACAGTGACGAACAGCCTTTCCTCGACCACCTGATTGAACTGCGCAGCCGCATCCTGCGCAGCATCCTTGTTGTTGGCATCCTGTTTATTCCAATTTACTATTTTGCCAACCCTTTGTATGAGTGGATCGCAGCGCCGTTAACCGCAGTGCTGCCACAAGGCTCCTCTATGATTGCAACCCAGGTTGCATCGCCCTTTATCACGCCTTTTAAGCTCGCAGTGTTTGCCGCGATTTTCCTTGGCGTGCCGTTTCTACTGCACCAAGTCTGGGCCTTTGTTTCGCCCGGCCTGTATCGCCACGAAAAGAAATTTGCCGTGCCTTTGCTGCTGTCGAGCATCCTGTTGTTCTACGCTGGCATGGCTTTCGTTTATTACCTTGTTTTTCCGCTGGTCTTCGCCTTCTTCACAACCGTTGCCCCGGAAGGTGTTGCAATCATGACCGACATCAATCAGTACCTGGATTTTGTACTGAAGATGTTCCTGGCTTTCGGTATTGCTTTTGAGATCCCCATAGCCACGATGCTGCTGGTATGGTCCGGTATCGCCACCCCAGACGGCATGGCTGCTAAAAGACCTTATGTCATTGTTGGCTGTTTTATTGTGGGTATGCTGCTGACCCCGCCTGATGTTGTCAGTCAGTTGTTGCTCGCATTACCCACATGGATCCTGTTCGAAGTGGGCATATTCATGGCCCGATACGTCGAAAAGCGCGAGCGCCGGGAAGACTGATTAAACCCATGCATCGTTCGATGGCAATTTTGGACAGCGATGGCGAGATCATAGCTAACGAACCTCATATTCTGCCCGTCTACAGCATTGCAAAAACATTTATTGCCAGCGCAATTCGCGCCGCAGAGATTGACCCCGAGCGAAACGTTGCCGATTGGATTTCATCCGAATGGTTACCTGACCCAGGAAACATTAAGGTAAAACATCTGCTGCAACATACTGCGGGCTTGTCCGATTACGCAGCACTACCTGAGTATCACGAGGCTATCGAAAGAGAGGATACACCCTGGAGCGATGCAGAGTACGCACGCAGAACGCTGCACCAACCCAGGATACACAACCCGGGTGAACAGTTCGCGTACTCCAACCCTGGATATTGGCTGCTGAAAAAAATATTGGAACTTGAGTGCAACCAGCCCTGGCCCGAGATCCTCAAGCAATTGATTCTCAAACCGCTGGCACTGAATGACACACGCGTGCAAACCGGGCTGTTTGCTGACAGGTTACCCCACTACCCTGCTGAGTGGGTCTGGCATGGGGTCATTTTATCCAGCGCCCTGGACATCGCAAATTTCATGCACTCAGATCTGGTTCGCGGCCTGGAGCTGGACGCCGCCAGGGTCAACGTTGATCAACCGCCCTGGGTAGATCCACACTATGGATATGGCGTGATGATAGAGCCAGGTATCATGTATGGCCACAATGGTGGCGGTCCCGGCTTTACTGCTTCCGCTTTTCATTTCACACAAACAGGTCAGACGGGATGTGTGTTACTCGCCTCGGATGAACCTGAAGGCGCGATGAAAATGTTGCTTGAGTTGATGTAACGGAACAGTCAGCGGGTTAACGTTCCAACAAAAATGTTACGGGGCCATCATTAACCAGCGCCACCTGCATATCAGCGCCAAACTGACCAACCTGCACGGGCATTGTTTTTCGCAGCTCGGCAACAAAAGCCTCATACAGTGGCTCGGCTATTTCAGGCGCTGCTGCAGTTGAAAAACCCGGACGCCGCCCACGGCTGGTGTCTGCGGCGAGCGTGAATTGAGACACAACAAGGATCTCTCCACCGACATCAACCACGCTGCGATTCATTGGCTTTGCAGCATCTGAACCTTCGCCTGGAAAAATGCGCAGCCCGATCACTTTATCAGCCAGCCAGGTAACCTGCTGCTGGGTGTCGCCGGTTACTACGCCCAGAAAAACCAGCAGACCTGAACGAATGCTCGCGATCTGCGCGCCACCTACCTCGACTGAAGCGCTGGATACCCGTTGCAACAGCGCCTTCATTCCTGGCTGCCGCGGGAAACCTTAAGCTCTTTTGCGCTCATGTTCCTTCAACAGCGCTTTACGTACGCGAATGCCACTTGGTGTCACTTCGACAAGTTCATCATCGTCAATGAACTCTAACGCCTGTTCCAGGGTCAGCGTAATGGGTGCCGCCAACGCAATAGCTTCGTCTGTACCAGAGGCCCGCACGTTGGTTAGCTTTTTCTCTTTCAGCGGATTTACTGTCAGGTCGTTGTTGCGGTTATGCAGACCAACCACCATGCCTTCGTAAACCACATCATTGGGCTTGACCATCATGCGACCACGATTCTGCAGATTGAACAGCGCAAAGCCAACAGCTTTGCCCGCAGCATTCGAAATCAGCACACCGTTACTACGCTGCCCGACAACATCACTGATGCGCGGACCAAAACCCGCTGATGCAAATGACATGATGCCGGTACCCGACGTCTGCGATAAAAACACCGGACGATAGCCCATAATACCGCGGGTGGGTATGCGGAACTGCATCCGCACACGACCCTGGCCATCAGGCATCATTTCCTGTAATTCGCCACGTCGGTCACCTAAAGCTTCCATTACCTTACCCTGATGCTGCTCTTCAACATCCAGGCTGAGCGTTTCATAAGGCTCTAGAATTTCCCCGTTTTCTTCTTTAAAAATAACCTGGGGGCGCGACACGGCCAGCTCGTAGCCTTCGCGTCGCATGGTTTCGATAAGCACCGACAAATGTAATTCGCCTCGTCCGGAGACTCGGAATCGATCTGGATCAGCGGTTTCTTCCACATTCAGCGCAACGTTATGCGAAGCCTCGGTAAACAGGCGCTCGCGAATTTGACGACTTGTCAGGAACTTCCCGTCTTTACCCGCCAGCGGCGAGTTGTTTACGCAGAACAGCATAGAGAGCGTCGGCTCATCCACGGTCAACGGCGGCAAAGCTTCGACCTGATCCAGGTCGCAGAGCGTATCGGAAATGCCGATGCCGGCAATACCGGTAATGCAGACGATGTCCCCGGCCACAGCCGTTTCCTGCTCCACCCGTTCCAGGCCACTGTAGCCATAAACGGTCATAATTTTTCCTTTGCGTTGATTACCCTCTCGATCAACCACCATAACCGGATGATTGCGTCGCAAAGAACCGCGTGTGACCCGGCCAACACCCATGACACCTTCGTAAGTGGAGTAACCCAATGAGGTAATCTGCATTTGCAGGCCGCCTTCACTGTCTACATCCGGGGGTGGCACTTCAGAAACGATCAGATCCAGTAGTGGCGCCATGTCCGTGGACATCTGATCGAGCTCGGTACCGGCGACACCCTGCAGTGCGGAAGCGTAGATGACACTGAAATCCAGCTGCTCTTCAGTACCACCCAGGCTATCAAAGAGGTCAA
Source organism: Gammaproteobacteria bacterium (assembly GCA_048571035.1). Lineage (GTDB taxonomy): Bacteria > Pseudomonadota > Gammaproteobacteria > Pseudomonadales > Azotimanducaceae > UBA4421. The sequence continues at coordinate 3,042,067 of CP121329.1, read as the reverse complement.
ACACTTCATCCATCACGCGATAGGGTTCAGCGCCCGGCCGGTCAATTTTATTCACCACAACAATGGGCTTGAGCCCGAAACCAAAGGCTTTCTGAGTTACAAATCGTGTCTGTGGCATTGGGCCGTCCACTGCATCCACCAGGAGTATGACCGCATCAACCATAGAGAGAATGCGCTCAACCTCGCCGCCAAAGTCGGCGTGTCCGGGTGTGTCGACAATATTGATACGCGTGCCGTTGTAATCGATCGATGTATTTTTTGACAGAATCGTAATGCCGCGCTCTTTTTCGAGGTCATTACTGTCCATGACACGTTCCGCACCATGAGCTGCCAATAGACCTGTCTGTTGCAGCAGTTTGTCGACAAGGGTGGTTTTACCGTGATCTACGTGGGCGATGATCGCAACGTTTCTTACGTTAGGGTTAGACACTGGACTACGTGGCCTCTTTAAGGTTTGCGGTGGGGGGATAAAAACGGCGGCGATTATGGCGGAACAATGTCGAGCTGTCGCGCCAATCTTGAAGAGAATTTCAGCGGCGATAAAACCAGGGAGACTTAAGTCTGCACCATTTATTGTCATCAGGGTGCATGATCAGTACAACCCATACCGCGCCCGGGTCCTAAACCACCCCCTTTAGCGCCAAAACAGGGCGTATCGACAGAAAATGCCTCAAGTTGGTGCGTTTTTACGAACAAACGCCCTTAAAGCCCCTTATATTGGCCGCATCTCCGTGGCACACTTCTTGCTCTTCACAACGCGCACCATAATGCACACGGTTCAACGCATGAGCTGCGAACTTTTTATCTTCGAGTAGAGAAGGAGACACACAACACAATGAAATCAAAATTAGAATACATATGGCTCGACGGCTATAGCCCAACCCAAAGCCTGCGCAGCAAAACCCAGGTTCGTAAAGACTTCGGCGGCACCCTTGAAGAGTGCCCGGAGTGGTCCTTCGATGGCAGTTCAACACAGCAGGCCGAAGGTGGCGATTCAGATTGCCTGTTGAAGCCCGTCTTCATCTGCCCTGATCCGGACCGCAAGAGTGCCTACCTGGTCATGTGTGAAGTATTGAACGCAGATGGCACGCCGCATCCGTCCAACGGTCGCGCAACCATCGACGATGACGATGACGATTTCTGGTTCGGTTTCGAGCAGGAATACTTCCTGTGGGATGAGGACACCAACCTGCCTCCAGGTTTCCCACATAACGGCTATCCACCACCACAAGGCCCCTACTACTGTTCAGTCGGTGCAAAAAATGCCTACGGTCGCGATTGCGTCGAAGACCACATGGATCTATGCCTTGAAGCGGGCCTTAATCTGGAAGGCATCAATGCTGAAGTTGCCGCGGGACAGTGGGAATTTCAGGTGTTTGCAAAAAGCGCCAAGCGCGCGGGTGATGAAACCTGGATAGCCCGATACCTCCTGGAGCGTACCGGTGAACGTTACGGTTATTCCATCAACTGGCACCCCAAACCGCTGGGCGACACTGACTGGAATGGTAGCGGTATGCACGCCAACTTCTCCAACAGTGCTATGCGCGAATCTGGAAAAGAAGAAACATTCACCAAGATTTGTGAAGCTTTTGGACGCAATATCGAACGTCATATCAGTGTTTATGGTGAGGCTAATGATCAACGCCTGACCGGTAAGCACGAAACTCAGTCCATCGATATGTTCAGTTACGGGGTATCTGACCGCGGCGCTTCTATCCGGATTCCTATCACCACCATGACCGATGGTTGGGTGGGTCGACTGGAGGATCGTCGAACCGCATCCAATGCTGATCCCTACAAGGTGGCGGCTGCGATCGTCAAAACCACCAAAGAAGGTCTCGCCAGCTAAGTCTGGAGACATTTTACGGTTCGGTTACAAAGCCCTGCTAATAGCAGGGCTTTTTTTTACATATTTGTGGTCCAATAACGTAACTGGAACGCTCTTATGAGGCAGACTGACACCATGTACGCATCCATATTGAATCCCAACAGGTACCTGCTATTGGCCTTACTTCTGGTCACAGCCGCCAGCCTCACCTGGGCATCCAGTGCACAGAGTGCTATCTACAAAACAACTGACGCTGAAGGCAACGTGGTATTCACCGATGTGCCCCCAAAGGATGACGCCAAGTCATTGGAGCTCAACCAGGGAAACACATATCGCCCGGAGACCCCAACGCCTGCGAACACAGCACCGGTCGCAGCAGATGAAGCAGACGAAAACGCTGAGGACGCCCCAGTGGCTGGTTACAGTAAGGTTGCGATCACCTCACCGGTGCATGACGAAGCACTGAGGGAAAACACCGGCAATATATCCGTAAGCGTAACCATGGACCCGGCACTCGATACGTCCTCCGGGCATCGTGTGCAGGTGCTGGTAGATGGGCAGGTTGCCGGAGAAGCTTCAAGTGCAACAGTATTATTGCAGAACATCGATCGCGGCACCCACTCATTGGTCGCCCAGGTTATCGACGCAAACAACAGCGTGTTGGCCAGTTCCAGCGCCGTTGTCGTGCACCTGCAACGCTACTCGATACTCAACGCTCCTCCGCGTAAACAGCCCAAGGGATAAACCTCCCCCTCCCCAATCGCCCTTCCCTATTGACCCAAAACAGTGCATGCCCTATTTTGGTGCGAATGGGCGCTCGCAATTTTGTGTGTCTGCCTCGCAAGCACTCTGAAATTAAGCCCTAAAAAGCTTATTTTATATAGCTTTAAGGCGAAGTAGGTATTTACTAACTCAATTACAAAAAAGCGGCCCGAATGTTGCTTAGTCTATGGATTGGTACGCAATGGATTGGATTGGAGAGTAATGGGTTGGGGAGTGCCTGATTGGGGGCAAGCTGTTATGTCGATGGATACTTATAAACAAATACTCGACAACATGATGACCGCGGTACTGGTCATTGACGAAAACCTGCGCATTGAAAATGTGAATTCCGCAGCAGAGAACCTGCTGCATACATCAGCGGCACACGCGATAGGTCTGCCGCTACATCAGCTGATCATGCGCGCTGACGAGATTATCCCCTCGCTGCAGAATGCGCTGGAAGAGGGCCAACCCTACACTGAGCGGGAAGCCACCCTGCGATTGCCTGACAACGTCACCGAGGATGTTGATTTCACCGTCTCAATACTGAATCGCCCCCCTGATGGTCCGCGCTCACTGGTACTGGAACTACAAGCCCTTGCCCGCCTGAAACGCATCAATAAAGATGGCGCTTCTGTGGCCCGCCAGGAAACTGCTCGGCAACTGATACGCGGGCTGGCTCACGAGGTAAAAAATCCACTTGGTGGCATTCGCGGCGCGGCCCAGCTGCTTGAGCGCGAACTGCCGGAGGAAGATTTAAAAGAATATACCAGCGTCATCATCAGTGAAGCTGATCGTCTTAAAGAACTCGTGGACCGGATGCTGGGCCCGCAGCGTGAACTCACCATCACCCCGGTGAACATTCTGAAAGTCTTTGAGCACGTCATCCAGTTGATTGAAGTGGAACGACCCAACACCATCACATGGATACGGGACTACGATCCAAGTCTGCCGGACGTTGAAGCCGATGAGCCGCAGATCATTCAGGCAATCCTTAACATCCTGCGCAATGCATCACAGGCACTGCAAAATACAGACGAACCGCAAATTCTGTTGCGCTCACGAGTTGTCAGACAGTTCACCATTGGCGCCTGCAGACACCGCATGGTCATGCAGCTGGATATAGCCGACAACGGACCTGGCATTGACAAGGATCTCGAAGAGCGAATTTTTTTCCCCATGATCAGCGGCCGACCCGACGGTTCGGGTCTGGGACTGGCCATCACACAGAACATAATTTCTCAACATCATGGTTCGATCCAGGTGAATTCGCGCCCGGGGCAGACTTGCTTCTCGATTTACCTGCCTTTTCAACAAACGGTGGCGTCACCTGCCAAGGAGTCGTGAACACTACGATGGATACGCAAAATGAATGACAACGTTTGGGTAATCGACGACGACCGGTCAATACGATGGGTGCTCGACCGCGCTTTAAGCCAAGCGGGTATTCCCATTACCGCTTTCAATACTGCGGACCAGGCCATGCACCACCTGCACAATGATGCACCCATGGCCATCATCACCGATGTGCGTATGCCTGGCATGTCGGGCCTGGAATTCCTCGAGCAGGTGCAATCCACCCATCCGTCTGTACCCATCATCATCATGACTGCACATTCCGATCTGCAGAGCGCGGTGGCCTCTTTCGAACAGGGTGCTTTTGAGTATTTACCCAAACCGTTCGATGTTGATGAGGCGGTGGCGGTCGTGCAGCGTGCCATTGCCCATTCTCAGGAAGCTGGTGCACAGGACATTCCCGACAGTGAACCTGCGCCTGAGATCATTGGTCAGGCACCGGCGATGCAGGAAGTTTTTCGCGCCATCGGTAGGCTCTCATCTTCCAATGTATCTGTGCTCATCAACGGTCCGTCTGGATCAGGCAAAGAGCTGGTTGCCAAAGCTCTGCACCGCCATAGCCCGCGTGCCAGCAGTCCATTTATTGCCTTGAATGTTGCCGCTATCCCTGATGAGCTCATCGAAAGCGAATTGTTCGGGCACGAAAAGGGCGCCTTTACCGGCGCCAACGCACGCCGCGTCGGCCGCTTCGAGCAAGCCGATGGTGGCACCCTGTTTCTTGATGAAATTGGAGATATGCCCTCTACTGCTCAGACAAGATTGCTTAGAGTGCTGGCGGAAAATGAGTTTTATCGAGTTGGCGGTCATCAATCCGTACAGGTTGATGTACGCATCATTGCAGCTACCCACCAGAACCTGGAAGCGCTGGTTGCCCAGGGCAAGTTTCGTGAAGACTTGTACCACCGTCTCAACGTCATCCGCGTTCACGTTCCTGCGCTTGCTGAGCGTCGGACAGACATCCCCGTTCTGGCGCGCCATTTTCTTGAGGCAGCAGCCCGCGAACTGGGCGACGAAAGCAAACGCCTGGCGCCTGAAACTGAAGACTACCTTACCCTGTTACCATGGCCGGGCAACGTTCGCCAGCTTGAAAATACCTGTCGCTGGCTTCATGTCATGGCCAGCTCCCGCATCATTCTGGTAGAAGACCTCCCATCAGAATTGCAACAGACCAGCACCGGTAGCGCAGATGCAGACTGGGAAAGCGGTCTGGAACTGTGGGCGACACAGCTCCTCGACAGCGCTGAGAGCATACCATTGCTTGACGCAGCCATGCCGCGTTTCGAGCGCATCATGATTACCGCAGCCCTGGGCAAAACCGGTGGACGCAAGAAAGACGCCGCAGAACTGCTGGGTTGGGGTCGTAACACGTTGACCAGAAAGATGCAGGAACTGGAGATGTAAGCGTCAGGCCATCAGGGTGTTGCTTGAACCAGCACCTCTCGCTCTGCAACCAGACTTCCAGCAGCACAGCTGCCCATACTGTTAACGGTGTAGTAGACCCGCCCCCTTACGATCTCGCTGGCACAGGTCACATTCGCCTGACACGCTGGTAAACCTGGGGTGTTGGCAAAATCGAACACCTGGTCTACACAGGCACCAGCACCCTGGGGAGCAAAGACCCTATTCAAACCGAGTTGCGCCCCGTTGCCTGCAGAAAGTAAGGCGCGCTGATTCAGAGTTTCTATCGCAAGACTACCTGCGCCAAGCTGCACGCTGCGGGTAATTGCAACCGTTAGAGCTGCAACTATTGTTATCAGCGCTATCGCTGCAACCAGCCCCGCCCCAGTAGACTTATTCGGCTGACTAAGGAACATTTCGCACCTGCACATTCGCGGCAACATCAAACGCTACATCGCCGACCCCGAGCTGTAAATTGAGCTGCACCAGAGCGTTACGCTGTAAAGAAACCGGGGTCAGATTAAATGCTACAGACGCAGAGGTAGCCATCAGGCTGCGCCCCGGCAAGGTTGCCGGCAGACCCGCCGACGAGACCTGAGTCACCTGGAATCCATAGTTACTGTAACGATAGAGATTGCCTGCATCGACACAGTAACTCACCGGTTCATCAACCCAGAACACACGATTACCGGCGGAGGCAGCCGGAAACTGGTGGGCACTTGCAAATGTCACCTCCACTTCGCCCGACACATCTGGCGGCGCTATTGTCACCGGCGAGCTGATCACGCTCGAAGTGCCTAAAGCATATACACCTGCATCACCGACCACAGCAACACGCAGACCGTTCAGATTTCCTGCGTCAGGAGGTACTACACGCATGGTCAACGCCGGCGCCGCAACCGGCAAATCCAGATAAGAAGAACCTGCAATAACAGGAACAAACTCAAGACAACCGGCGTTGACCCGCACGCTCCCCGGTAGCGCATTGCGCACCGACCTTGCCATCCGCTCCAGAGTAAAGCGGGCCCGCTGGGCGACTGCCTGACGATCCTGAACGTCTGCATAACCCTCACTCGAGCGACTGATGAAGTACACTGATCCCAGGGACAAAACGCCCAGGACTGCAATCACCACCACCATCTCAACAAGCGTGAAGCCAGAACTGGGTCGCGAGACCCTCATCAGTAATTTCCCCGAATCATAATGAAAGGGCGTGATCGCCCATCGGGTGTTGTAACCGTAACGGCAACTATCTTTGCGTCCGTTGCATCATCCAGATTCCAGGCCGATATTTGCGCAGCGTCTGCATAATCCACAGTAACCGCTACAGAGAAACCACTGAACTCCGACATGACCTGGTTCAGGGAGTCTCTAGGCGGCGCATCCAACAAACCATTATAGTCATCAACGTCATCATAGTTCTCACGACTTTCTGAATCCGGACCCAGGGCGCTGCAAGGTGTAATGGTTTGACAGGGTGGTGTACCTCCAGAAGGGGTTGCCTCATCATAACGGCGAGCCTGAATTTCTTCGAGATACCCCTGTGCGATATACACCACTTTGGCTTCCAGTAAACCATCAGAAGAACGTGAAAATGCGAAACCCAGGGCACTGGCCATGGCCAGCGCAGCAATGCTGATGATCAACATGGCCACAATAGTTTCTACTAATGTAAAACCCTGATTAACAAGCTTGTTCACTGACATATCCTATCGGCTGAACACACAGAAACCGTTCCGTATCGCCACTGAAATGAGCGGTAACACCCATATCCGGGTCGAGTACGTCTGCATCAAGAGAGGCGGCAACAAGATCACCTTTACCCAGGAAGGTCATCTGCCACACGGCGCCTTCCGAAACGGGATAATCCATACCGTTATTGGTGAGGCTAAGGCTTACATTCGCAAGGGAAGCCTCAGTCTCGCGTATCATCACAGCAGCACTGGCAACCTGCATAAGCAGGAGACCGCCGGCTTGTGTGACATTCAACGTAACGGGTGTACTGCGGGTCTGAGCCGCTTGAGCTGCAAAATGAATTTGAGCTGTGAGGGTCTTAGCCAGCGCGCTGGCGGCAAATACATCAGGTTTGGAAAATCGACTGAGCGCTGTTGCGCTCAGAATCGATAAAAGAATGATCACAACGACAAGTTCTACAACCGTAAAGCCTCGACCTCGTCGCCAGGTGATCACACTCATTGGGCTGAATTCAGCCCACCTGCTCAGGGAATAGCAACAGGGGTGTTCTGAGTCACCAGACCTGTATCAGATTCATAGGTGAAAAAGGCAACCGTTTCGCCAGAGGCATTACTCTGAGCTGTGTAGTAAAACTCACAATCAACGCCATTACGGACCGCTGTGTAATCTGTGCCACTACCAGCAATTCCTGCCAGACTGGCTGCGCTACCAATGGTAGGCGCACTCTGCAGTAAACCGGTGAATACTGTTGCACAGTCAGCAGAGTCGGTGGGTACGTTACCCGCCTGGCTTACTGTGCTGTAGGGGTAACCTTGCGGTGTGGTACGCAGGTTATCAAAATCCGGAGCTTGAGTGCCCGCTGAGGCCTGACCTTCGGCAATCCACTGCGCGTGATACAGCGCCACACCTGTAGAAAAACCACCCAACACGCCTTCAAAAGCAGCTGCGTGCGCATCATCGTCAATATCAATAAAGCGTGGCAGGGCAGTGGCGGCAAGAATGCCAAGCAAAATTATGACAACAACCAGTTCTACAATCGTAAAACCCTGTTGCCGGGAAATATTCTTTTTCATTTGGGCTCCTTTAAACAAAGCATCTATCACAAGCAGTTCACGGTGAGTTCCTGTGTTATCCAGAACCTCTGTTTAAAGCGTAGACGCAATTTCCATTTTTGCGAGTTCAATCGGCAAGGTGTCACAATCAGTTTGCGACGCTGTTCAAATCCCACAAGGGTAAAAACACTCCGAGCGCCATGATCAGCACCAAACCCGCTATGCCGACAATAAGAACGGGTTCCAGCGCATCCGTCATACCTTTTAACGCATAGGACACTTCTTCTTCGTAAAAAGACGCCGCCTGATCTAAAAGCTCATCCATTGTGCCGGTCTCTTCTCCAACGGCCATCATCTGTAGCACCACAGGCGAAAACAGTTTCGCCTGTCGCGCCGTTGCAGTAATGCTTTCCCCACGCTCAATGCCCTGGCGCATACCATCGATACGCTGCGCAAAGTAATCACTGCCTATGGCCTTGGCAACGATCTTCAAACCCTGATTGAGAGGCACACCCGCGCGCGACACCATCGCAAATGTATGGCAGAACCGGGACAGGTATATGCGTTCGAAAATGCTGCCTATGATGGGGATCCGAATTTTCATACTGTGCCACCGCAAACGACCGGCAGGGGTATTCAGATAAGCCAACCAACCCCATATGACAGCTATGCCTGCCAGCAGAAGTAGCGGCCAGAACCGTACAAAAAAATCGCTGACTGCCAGAATGGCCTGAGTCTGCCAGGGCAGGTCCGCGCCGTATTTAGCAAAAACATTGGCAAAAGCAGGGATAACAAACATATTCAGGATCACAATAGCGATGGAAATCGCTACCATGACAAACATTGGATACCTTGTTGCAGCCTGGATGCGCTGCCGGGTCTCTCGTTCCAATTCCAGATAACTGGCTATTTGACGGAATGCAGAATCCAGACGACCTGTGTTTTCGCCGACGTGAATAAGCGCCACAAACAACTCATTAAACACACGGGGGTGACGCCCGAGGCTCGAAGCAACATCCATACCGGACTCAAGATGATTCGCCACATCCTGCAGAACTTCCGCAAAGTATTCGTTTTTGCTCGATTCACCCAGCGTATTTACTGCCTTTACCACCGATATACCGGCCTTGGTTAAGCTCGCCATCTGTAGTGAAAACACCACCAGTTCATTGCTTTTTACGGTTGGTTTCAAGCCGAGCCAGCCCGCTTTCTTAGGCGCGTTTTCCGGTTCTTCAGCACTTTCAATCTTCAGCGGCAACATGCCGGCGGCACTCAATTCCTGAGCGACAGCACCTGGATTCAGTCCAACCCTGAAACCTGAAGTTACCTCTCCAGAGGAAGATTTAGCTTTAAACAAATAGCGCGGCATAACTAATGTGTCGGATCCAGTCCAATTTCCGACACTGGATTGGCATGCAACTCATGCGCCTGACGCAGACTATCTTCCAGATTAGTATGTTCGGCATCCCAAAGCTCTTCTTCCTGCCCGGACAGCGCCATCACCTCCGCAAGTGAGGTTTCACCCTGCAACGCATACTGCAGCGCACATTGCACTAACGGTGCAAAGTCAGGTTGCGCCTGGGCTAATCGGGTAAATGCTGCGGTGTCGTCCGCACGTAACGCGTCAGCCATTTGGCCATCAATTTCCAACAGCTCAAAAACACCAAGGCGGCCGTAATAACCGGTTCGATTACACTGGTTGCAGCCTTTTCCTTTTGCAAAGGTATACTTTTCTTCGCTCAGCCCGGATGCAGCCACCTGCAACCAGGCCAGTTCATGCCCATCAGGCTGGTATGGCGCACTGCATCGATCACACAGCTTGCGCACAAGGCGTTGGGCAACTATTGCACGCACTGATGCTGCCACCATATAACCTTCAACGCCTACGTCGATCAGACGTAGCGCCGAGGAAATAGCATCATTCGTATGCAGGGTTGAGAGAACCAGATGTCCTGTCATTGCTGCACGCAGAGCAATATCTGCTGTTTCACTGTCACGAATTTCGCCAACCAGCAGGATATCCGGGTCTTGCCTGAGTGTAGAGCGCAGGACGCGCGCAAAATCGAAACCGATCTTTGACATCACCTGAACCTGGTTTATGCGCTCCAACTGATATTCCACCGGATCTTCAACCGTGATGATTTTTTTCTCCGGTGAATTGAGATCATTCAGTGCGCCGTAGAGTGTGGTTGTTTTACCGCTACCAGTCGGGCCGGTAACCAGCACAAGGCCGTTCGGTCGATTTATCAACCAGTGAAATCGTTCCAGCATATCTGCCGGCATACCTATCTGATCCAGGCGGGTTTGGCCGCTACTGTGATCCGCCAGACGCATGACAACAGACTCACCCGTAGTTGTCGGCAGGGTGCTCAGGCGAATATCGATGCTTTTGTTCTTCAGTTTGATTTCAATGCGGCCATCTTGTGGCAACCGCTTCTCAGAAATGTCTAAGCCGGCCATCAGCTTCAAGCGACTGACCAGGGCACCAGATATTCGTCGTTCATTCAGAATCTGTTCGTGCAGAACACCATCTACCCGCTGTCGCAGGCGCAGCACGTTCTCATCCGGTTCAATATGCACATCAGAGGCGCGGACCTGGACGGCGTCTTCCAGAATCGACTGCAACAGGCGCGCCACGGGTGAATCTTCGTCTTCTTGCGCATCAAAGTTAGACAAACTGAATTCATCAACACTCAACTCGCCATCCAGCTCGCTGGCAAAGCTGACAATATCGCTGGTCCGACGATAAGCGCTGTCGAGCAAAGTTAACAGCTCGGATTCCCGCACTACGGCCACTGCCATAGCCCGATGAAGCTGACGCTGTATTTCGTCAAACGCAAAAATATCAATGGGGTCGGCCATACCGACTAAAAGCTGATCACCCTGCTCACGCAAGACAATGGCTCGATATCGCCGCGCATAGGTTTCTGGCAGTAAGGCCACCAGCGCCTCATCGTACTCAAAATCTTTCAGATCAATAAACGGTACGCCCAACTGCTCGGACAAAAAGCCGAGCAATCGCTCTTCCTCAACAAAACCTTTTTCAACCAGAATACGGCCGAGCTTTACGCCGGATTCCTTCTGTTCGGACAGAGCAACACTCAACTGGCTCTCAGAGATGTCACCACTGGCTACCAGCAGGTCACCGATACGAATTTTTGGGCCGCCGCGCATGCTTAACCTCGACGACGCATTTGATCGCGGAGCAGCGCGGCTCGATTAGCACTTTCTCGAAGCAGCGTCGATTGTGTGCCCAACTCCACCACAATAGGTTTGAGCAGAATCACCAGCTCGCTCTTTATCGAACTCTGGTTCTTCTGCTTGAACAGATTACCAACCATAGGCAGCTGGTTGAACCAGGGCACACCGGCATTCAGGTCACGGCTGCTGTTCTGCATCAGGCCACCAATGACAACAATCTGGCCACTGGACGCCTTAACAATACTGTCTGATTCTCGAATTGTGCTGGATGCCAGAGGCACCAGCTGACCGCCAATGAACTTGAGCTGTTCTGTGACTTCGCTGACCGTTGGATGTACATGCAGAATCACCTCATTCTCTGAGCTGATCTGCGGCGTAACATCTAAAGCAATACCAGAGAAAAAAGGTGTCAGTTCCGGTGAATCATTAATATTGATCGAGTTGCCTGCAGTTATCGTGTTTGATGAGATATCGGTAACAAAAAACTCATCGCTACCCACTTTGATCACCGCTTTCTGGTTATTTACCGTCGCAATCCTCGGGCTGGACAGAACCTGCACACTGCCCTGGGTGGCCAACAGGTCCAGAGTAGCTTCGAAATCACTGAACGCAGCACTGAGCGAAAATGTGGTACCCAGCGGATTAAAAATGTTGTTTTGACCGGAAATGAACTCACCGGCAACCGAATGTTCACTACCCTGAGTGGTTACCACTGTCCCGTCTTCGAGCACGGTCGTCACCGGAGCAAATGTACCCCCGGAGTCTTCACCAAAAGTGTTCCAGTTGATGCCTGCTTGAAAGCCCTCGTTCAGAGTGACTTCAATAATTTTTGTTTCCAGGACTACCTGTCTCGACAGCGCGTTCTCCACACGCTGCAGATAGTCTTCGATCGCGCGCAGGGTATGCGGCTTTGCTTTAACAACAACGAGGCCAACCTGAGGGGTGACCATGACGTTGCTGCCCTCATCCATAGCGGCGATATTAACCAGCGTTAACTCCAGTTCTTTCCAGAGGTCAGCCTCACCGGTGGTGTTTACAATTGTGCCTACAACACTCTGGCTACCAGCGTTGTTATCACCGCCTGATGTGTTGTTATTGTTGTTGTCTGAGTTGTTGCTGCCGCTGTTATTGGCGGTATCACTCACTTTCCCTGCACTTACCTGGGTCTCAGATCGACCACTGCGGGCAACATTCAAATAATTCACATGATAGATCTGGGTGCGCAGCACGTCTGGAAAAATCTGGTAGACATCGTTCTTGAGCACAAAGTCATAGTTATAGACATCCCGCATCACCTGCATCACGCCGCTGACGGTGACGTCCTTCAGTGAGAGAGTAACCACTCCGCTCACTTCGGGATGCAACACCAGATTGTAGGGGGTGCCTGCTACGAGACTGCGAAAAAAATCTGCAACATCCGCATTTTCAACATGCAGATCGAAGGTGGGTTCATCCTCACGCGCTAATACAGGCAGGTCTTCAGGTTTGATCGGCACAACCTCCGCAGTGACCTTCGGCACGGGCGGTGCGCTGGCACCTTCATTCAGTACCTCAACAGCCTCGTCTGCACTATCCGTAGATTTAGCCAGATGCGGTCCCACAGGGCCTTCAAGCGTGGCACAAGCACCGTTAAGCAAAACTGCCGTCAGCAAAAAAAGTCGATAATTCACTTCAAATCCTTGTTTATCTGGCCGGATCCCAGATGCAGCGTGACCTGTTCTTCAGGGCCAATCCGCACTAGCACGTTATCCGCCAACACCTCAATCAGAGCTAGGCCGCCTTTACTCTGGCCTTCGAGAAAAACCTGTCCGTTGATCACCGCAAGTCGCCGCTGATCGCTGTAGACGATTGAACTGAGTACAGGCACCTGTTGTTTGACAGCGCCCTCAATTGGAACGATGACGTCTACAGGCGGTCGAGTTGGATCTTCAATTCCCCAGGCGCAGACGGCCGTAAAAATTGTCAAACCAGCAATAAAGAAAATTCTAAACACCCAACCACTCCTTTTCGCGGCTTAGAGTTTCCACTTCAATGCGTACCTGGGCACTGGGATACTCCTGAACAACATAGTCGAATCGCCGCCATGAAAACTGCCATTCAGCGGCTTCCAGCGCACTCAGATAGGCAAGCACGTCCAGGTAACCACCGACAAATTCAATTTCGACGGGATGCCGATAAATCGTGACCTGCGGAGACGCCTGTGTAGCTGCTTCTTCATCAGAATCCGCTTCACTGGAAGCCGCCTGCAGCACAACCGGCTCAGAGGGCCGACTGGCCAATCGAACAAGTTGCAGATCTTCAAATCCATCCAGCACGTCTTCCAGAAGATCTGGTACCTGCTCAGGTGCAATAAAGCGGTCAAGCAATGCATCCAGCTCTTCCTGCTGTTCTACAATCACTGCTTTCAGCTGATCCTGCTTGTGTTGCAACGCAATTTTTGCCGGTGTTTTATCCTCTGCAAGCAAACGTATCTGTTCAGCGCTCTGGTTTCGCATATCGCGGGTCAGGCTGTCGATACTTTTGATCACAGCTACTTTCTTGTCGACAACAACGCCGCCGAGCAGGGTGAACCACAGGCCCCCGGTAAAGGTAAACAACGTCATGCTGATCAGAATGCGTTCTCGCAAACTGCAGCTCTCAAATCGACCTATCAGGTGAGCTATGTAATCTTTCATCCGGATACTGCTCCGTCTGGACTGACAATGACAAATTCAGACAGGGACGCCCCTGGCTGCCTGGTAATTTCAACGTGTTTAAAACGCTGCCCGCGAAACTGATCCTGTTCGGAGAGGTTGCGCAACATAACCGGCACAAGAGCAGCATCTGAGGTAGCGCCTTTCAGATTAATTTCACGCTCGACGCCATGTGAGATGGAAATTTCACTCAACCACAGGTTGTCAACACGCGCCTCGCTGAGCGCTGCCAGATAAGGTGAAAAACTCAGGCTCTGCTGCTGCCTTAACAAGGTGACCAACAACGCCTGCTGATCCTGTTGCATCAATAGCTCCGCAACCTGTGCTTCTAAAGCGATTGGCGACGCGGTGTTTGCGCGATGCAATTGATTCGCCTCACGGACCCGTTCCACTTCTGCACGGGTCATCATTTCTTCGTCCTGCAACCACCACAAGGAGGCACTCTGCCAGATGCTGATCAGCACCAGAAATACTGCGAAGCCAACCCAGGACAGGACCAGCTGATTTGCACCTAATTTTTTCCTGCTCGGGGCAAGGCTTGCATCCAGAAGGTTGACCTGTTGCATTCAGGCCGCCTGCTCAACACTTTGAGCAATGTGATGGCGCAGAACCCCACCCAGAGCCGGTAAACCTGCCGCTATGGCGTTTGCCTGCGCTGGCTCAAGCGCGAGCCAATCTATCGGCTGCGCATCAGGGTTGTATAGCTGCAGGGTTAGTTCCCCTGCCAGCACCTCAGCAATGGAACGGACCGGAATCGGTAACATCTCGGTTAGAAACTCAGTCACACGTTGCGACCAGTCATGGGTGCAGGCCACCACCAGCATATTGCAATGCGGCTGATTCATGGCGCTTTCATAGTAATCGATAGAACGTTGAACCTGCAGCACCATACGTTCGCGAAAATCAGCCCACTTAGGTTCGGAAAACTCATCGGGCAAACCGGAAACCCGGCGCGCCAGATACAGTTCGTCTCCACGAGAGATATTCACCAGACCGCTGTTTCTGGTGAGGCGTAACATCGCAATACTCTGATCCGCCTGAGGAAAACACTGCCAGGCAAGATTTCTCAAACACAGCTCTGCGGCGTCAATGCTCGCGGGTTGTAAACCAGCGGCCTGCACCTGAGATTGCAGCGTTTTCAGCAATTCTGTTTTCAGTGACACCACAAAAACCATCGGGCGTTCACGCGAGGCACTCCGGGGCAACTCAAAAACATCCAGCGTGGCCTTTTCAACCGGATAATCCACCTGCTCCTGAATGGCCCATCGAACGGCATCTTTCAGCTCCGCATCATCAACTTCAGGACGGTCAATCAGAGACACGTTATACAGCTCCGGCGCCAACACCAGATTGACGTGCTTACGGGCAGGACTGCGCTGTAGATCCAGTGAGATGATCTGTTGTGCAAGCATCGAGTGAATGTCGCTCAGCTGAGCGATCGGGTCAGACCGCAGCGCTACCGCCATTTGTCCATCAACACGGCCACAGGCGGTTGCAACGCCGCGCGGAGAAAGATAGACAGCGATCTGCTCACTCCCAGGCAGGTGTGTCGAAACCGCCTGGGAGAAGCGGGATTTAAGTTGTTGCATCCATGCAACTGCTGAATTCACAGACGTCTCCGGCAAAAAATGGAATGTCGTGAATTGAGTATAGAAAGGTTTTCACATTTCGCAGGCGCACAGGATTAGGCTCTCGTACAATGCCGTCATGCCTTTTGACGTTGTCCTGTTTGAGCCCGAAATCCCGCCGAATACCGGCAATATCATCCGTCTTTGTGCAAATGCCGGGGCGCGACTGCATCTGATCAAACCACTCGGGTTTGAATGGGACGACCGCCGCCTGCGGCGCGCAGGCCTCGACTACCACGAACTGACAAAGGTATCGTTACACGACAACTACCCTGCCTTTATCGCGGCGGTAGATCCCCAGCGCCTGTTTGCTTGCACAACCAAAGGCCAGACCCTGCACACCCAGCCAGACTATCGTATTGGCGATGCCTTGATGTTTGGCCCCGAAACCCGAGGCTTACCGGACAGCCTACTGAACGACATCAGTGCAGAGCAGAAGATCCGCATTCCCATGCAACCGCAATCCCGCTCATTGAACCTTGCCAACGCAGTATCGATAATTCTTTATGAAGCCTGGCGGCAGGTGGATTTCAGCGGCGGCGCCTGAGGCAGGGCCGCCGGCTGGTGCGCCCGAATATCAGGTGCTCTAGTGCTGTACGGGAGCAGAATCAGATTTATTAGCTTTCTGCATGGCTTGAGCATACAGCGCTTCAAAATTCACCTGGGCCAGCTGCATGGCAGGGAAGCCACCTCTAACCACCAGGCTATCCAGGTTCTCCCTCACATAAGGAAACAGCGTGTTCGGGCAGGCAATACCAATAACCTGATGCAGCTGCTGCGCATCAAGACCGTTGATCACAAATATGCCGGCGTAGTGCACCTCGGCAACAAAGGCCACCCGATCACCCTCGCGCTTGGAGGTGACGGTCACTGCCAGCACCACTTCGTGTCGGTTATCACCGAGGTTATTCACCGTGGTGTTGATGTCGACCTGTGTTTCAGGCCGCCACTGTTCGCTGAATATGCTGGGCGCACCGGGTGATTCAAAAGACGCATCTTTTAAATATAAGCGCTCAATGCGCAGTTGTGGCTGCTGTGCGGCGTCTTCGTTGGTTGTTTCGCTCATTTTTTCACTACCGGCAGGTTCTGCGCGCGCCAGTCGGCGATACCACCGCGGAGGCGGCTCACCTGTTCAAACCCGGCTTTGCGCAATTGTGTACCCGCTGAACCGGAGTGCTGACCCATTTTGCAGGCCAGTACAATCGGTTTACCTTTGTGCGGGTTCAGTTCGTCCATGCGCGTCTCGATCGCGGCAAACGGGATATTGATCGCATCGACAATATGGCCCGCGTCAAATTCAGCCTTGTCGCGTAGATCCACCACCACAGCGCCCTCATTATTTACCAGTTGCACCAGCTCCTGGGCACTGACAGCGGCACCACCGCGACTCATTTCATTACGTATAAACAACGCCAGCAGCACCGCAAAGGTACCAACAAGAAAGGGATGATTGCTGATAAACGCAAACAGCTGCTCCATGCGAGAATTCCAGGTAATAGCAATATTTTAACGGGCGCGATTATACACACCGTAGCAAGGGATATTTGTTAGAATTGCGCGTCAAAAATGACACCAGTTGAAATATGCGCCAAGTGAATTTACTCGTAGTTCTTGACGGATTTGGTTACAACGAAGCCACCGACCACAACGCCATTGCCCTGGCAGACACGCCCACCTGGGATGCGTTGTGGGCCAACCAGCCGCATACCCTGATTTCCGGCTCCGGCGAAGATGTGGGTTTACCCGCGGGCCAGATGGGTAATTCAGAGGTCGGCCACATGAATCTGGGCGCTGGACGCGTGGTCTATCAGGATTTCACCCGTATCAATCGAGCCATTGAACAGGGTGAGTTCGTGAATAATCGCAGTATTAATGCTGCATTTAAAAAACTCGATCAATCTGGCGGTGCCCTTCATGTCATGGGCTTGCTGTCTCCTGGCGGTGTGCACAGTCACGAAGACCAGATTTTCGCTTTGTTAGAAGGTGCTGCAGAGCGCGGCATAACAAAAATCTACCTGCATGCCTTTTTAGACGGCCGCGATACCCCCCCGCGCAGCGCAGAACCATCTATCCGGGCCGCTCAGGCACTGTTTAAGACTATGGGTGTCGGCCAGATCGCCAGTATTGTCGGTCGCTACTACGCTATGGATCGCGACAATCGCTGGGATCGACAGGAACAGGCTTACAACCTGATTGTCCGCGGCGAAGCCCCTTTTCATGCCAGTAATGCGTTAGATGGCTTGAAACAAGGTTATAAAAGAGGTGAAAACGACGAATTCATCCAACCCACCGCGATTCACAACGCAGACGAAGTGCCAATTGCCTTAAAGCCTGAAGATGCAGTGATTTTCATGAACTTCCGCTCTGATCGAGCGCGACAACTCACGCGCGCTATGACCGACGCAGAATTTGATGGGTTTAAACGACGCAGTTTTGTGCCGGTCACCGAATTTGTCACCCTCACCCGTTACGCAGACGACATTACCGTACCCTGTGCATTCGACCAGCAGCATTTCAGCAACACCCTGGGCGAGTATCTGGCCAAACTTGGCAAGACCCAGTTACGCATCGCAGAAACTGAAAAATACGCCCATGTGACCTTTTTCTTCTCCGGCGGTGTCGAGACCCCGTACGACGGTGAAGACCGGGTGCTGATACCTTCCCCGGACGTAGCCACTTATGATCTGCAACCTGAAATGAGCGCCGCTGAAGTCACCGATAAACTGGTAGCGGCGATTGAGTCTGGCGCTTACGACGTGATCATCTGTAACTACGCCAACGGCGACATGGTTGGACATACAGGCCAGCTCGAACCCGCGAAAAAAGCAGTAGAAACTCTGGACGCCTGCCTGGCCAGACTCACCGATGCTATCAATGCCACCGGCGGACAGATGTTGATAACCGCCGACCACGGCAATGTAGAGCAGATGAAAGACACCACCACCCAGCAGGAGCACACCGCCCACACGCAAAATGTTGTGCCGCTTGTATATGTAGGTCAACAGTCACTGGAATTCAGCGAAAACGGCACCCTGTCCGACATAGCACCGACTTTGCTGGATCTGATGCACATTGAAATCCCAGCTGAAATGACAGGCCACTCGCTGGCAAAAATTAAAACCCAGCGCAGCGCTTAGTCCTAAAACTGTAAATGCAGCGAGGGATCAAAAGTTTTGCAGATTTCTGGCTGGTTGGCCTGAGTCTTTTCAGCATCGGTCTACTCTGCGCACTTGGCCAACCCAGTTACGCCGCACAAGCCGACTCGGTAACCACCGCCGCTGAACTTAAATCTACAGTCGAACGTCTCAACGCATTGGACCAATGGTTCAATGACGCAGAGCAGCAACGCGCTATATGGCTGGTAGAACTGCAGCGTCAGGACCGCGAGATTGCGGCGGTTAATCTTCAGGTGGCAGATATTCGCAGTCAGGTACAGGTAACCTCCAACGCATTGCAGGACCTGCAGAAACATCAGGAAGAACTCAACGAACAACGCCGTACCCAGGCAGGACTGATCGCTGAACACGTCGGTGCGGCCTATCGCCTAACCGGACAGGACTTTCTGAAACAACTGTTGAACCAGGAATCGCCGGATACATTTGCGCGCATGATCCGCTATCACCGGTACTTCAGTGAATCACGCCTCGAAGTAATGGCCCAATACCAGGCGACCCTCGCCGAGCTCGAAACCAACAATCGAAAACTGATCGAGCAGCAGGCGACACAAAGCAGCCAGCAGAAACAACTTGTTGGTGAACAACAGGTGCTGGCAAAGGAGCGCGACAAACGTTCTGCCCTGATAGATCAACTCGATGCGGAAACCGAATCGAAAACCCTCGATTACGAGCAACTGAAAAAGGACCGCAATCGATTGGAGCAGTTGCTCGTTGAGCTGCGCCGTCGCGATACTGAATTGGATGGCAGTGCTTTCACCGCGGCTAAAGGCACTTTACCGATGCCTGCAGTAGGACCTATCCGCCACGCGTTTGGCGCCTCTCGCGCCGACGGCCGGCTGCGCTGGCATGGTATTGATATTGCCGCTGAGCAAGGCTCACCCGTGACCTCAGTGTTTCGCGGACGAATCATTTTTTCAGACTGGCTGCGCGGCTTTGGTCTTTTGACCATTGTTGACCACGGTAGCGACTATATGACGTTGTATGGGCACGCGGACGTCCTGTATAAGAAGGTGGGTGACTGGGTGGAAAGCGGCGAGGTCATTGCTGGCGCCGGCAATAGCGGCGGCACCCAGGACACTGGAATTTACTTTGAAGTGAGACACAAAGGTGATGCCAAAGATCCGATCAGCTGGGTGGCGCGCTAACATAACTGCGAGGTTGTTGGTCTGCATGTTCTGTGTTGCTCCGCTGTCGGCTCCCGCCGACACAAACAGCCACGCGGATTTGCCTGTCGGCGAAAGACCTGCTCAGGTACGACACAGCAATGGCCAGTACATCAGCTGGCGCGAACATATCATCGACGATCCGGCACTCGCGCAGATGGACTTGAGTGGCAGCGACGGTCTGGCGGTAGCAGACCTGGATCTCGACGGCTGGCCGGACATTGTGTCTGTGCATGAATCTGACACCATCTATGACGGCAAACCCATCGGTCACGTGCGCATCGCCTGGGGCAGCAGTAACCCTGAGCAGTGGAGCCTGACAACCCTGGCTTCCGGCACTGAAGCTGCCGCAGCTGAAGACGTTTCCATTGCCGACGCCAACAACGATGGCTATCCGGACATTGTTGTAGCTGCAGAACTGGCTCATCTGATCTACTTCGAAAACCCGGGTAAAACCGCACGCACACAAACCTGGGCGCGGACAATTCCAGCCATCACACAGAATAGAGGTTCTTACATCCGGGTTTTCTTCGCTGATTTTGACAACGACGGCAGGCCCGAAGTTGTCGCCCCAAATAAAGGTGAACAAAACCCCGACGTCACGCAGCAGCAACACCTACTCAACATTTCTATTTATCACCTGCCGGACAAACCTCTCGACGGCGAACTGTGGCGCGAGCAGGTGATTGCTCAGGTACGCATTCCAATCAATTCTGAGCCTGTCGATATTGACGCTGACGGCGACCTGGATGTTATCGCTGGTTCACGGGGTGAAGGCCGCATCATGTGGCTTGAGAATCTGGGTGATTTCAGATTTACCAACCACGCTATCAATCCTGCAGCGGAAAACAAGCCGTCCAACGCAGCGTTGACCGGATTCAACATGGATTACGCTGACCTCAATGCAGATGGGCGCACCGATGTCATTTCCACCGCCTGGCCCAGCTATCTTTTATGGCTGCGGCGTCCGGTTGATGCTGGCAGCGCCTGGCCAACCACCCTTATCGGTGATTTCGCTCCGGACCAGCTGGTCTCCGTAAGACTGGCGGACATCGACAATGATGGCGACCTGGATGCGTTTGCAGGTTCATACAGTCGCGGCCCCCGCGGTCAGGATGGGGATGAGATAACCGCCGCCGATGCCCTCGGCCGCATCAGCTGGTTCGAAAACCCGGGTGTGAACAGCAACGCACAACCCTGGCCACAACACGATATTGTGCGTCGCAAACGTGGCATGTATGACAAATGGCTTGCCCTCGATCTGGATCACGATGGCGACCTGGACTTTGTCGGCACCCGCGGCAACAGCGAACCTTACGATGGGGTGATCTGGCTGGAGCAGGTGCACAGCTCTGAAACGACTGCCCGCTTTGTCCCTGCACGCAGAGTAGACAGTCAGCAAATGGGTAATCCACCTCCGGTACGCTAACTGCTTAACACTATTGTATTCGTCCACTGTCAAAACCCATGGCAAACTGCGAAACTCCTTAAATGGTTCTTCGCCCCTTAACACTCATCGGCATCATTCTGTCGATTGTCACCGGTATCGCACTGGGTGTGCTGACACACCTGATGACCCGGGACAATACACCTGCAGACACCACGGTGACGCTGTCTGCTGCACTGAAACAGGTGAGTGAGAACTACGTCGAAGAAATCAGCGAGGAAGAGCTGCTCAGCCACGCTATCGACGGCATGATGCGCCGCCTGGATGACCACTCAGACTATCTGGATCGAAGTGCGTTCTCCTATCTGAAAGAAAATACCGAAGGCCATTTTGGTGGTATTGGTATTGAACTGGGGCTGCAGGACGGTTATTTCACAGTTATTGCGCCCATCGATGGCACACCAGCAGCAGAGGCCGGCATGCAGTCGGGAGACCGCATCACCAAACTCAACGGTGAATGGGTCAAAGGTTTATTGCTGACCGACATCATCGATGCTCTGCGCGGTGCACCCGGCACAAGTGTGAAACTGGGTGTGGAACGTGCAACCGACAACGCCGACGTCATTACGAATCTGGAATTTGATCTGACGCGCGCGGATATCGAATTTGCCAGCGTGCGCTCGCGCCTGCTGGAACCGGGTATCGCTTATATACGTATTTCAGCATTTCAGAACCGCACCGGCGATGACGTTTACGATGCCCTGGCAGAACTGACTGCAGAAACCACCACGCCATTGGAAGGTCTGGTTGTCGACTTACGCAACAACCCGGGCGGCACCCTGCAGTCTTCTGTGGAAGTGGCTGACCATTTCCTTGACCAGGGGCTCATCGTCTATACCGAAGGGCGCCTCAAATCCAGCTACGCCAAATATCGCGCGACCAAAGGCGATTTACTGGCGGGATTACCGATTGTGGTACTCATAAACAGTGGTTCAGCTTCCGCCTCAGAAATTGTCGCCGGCGCGTTACAGGACCACGGTCGTGCCCAGCTCATGGGCAGCACAAGCTATGGCAAAGGCTCGGTACAGTCTGTGTTACCGCTGGACCACGATCAGGCGCTGAAAATCACCACGGCTTACTATTTCACCCCCAATGGGCGTTCCATACACAAAAAAGGCATCGACCCGGACATTGTCTTTGACGGCGATGACGAAATGATGCTGGCTGAAGCCATCGCGGTGCTGAAGGCACAGGAATCAGACAGCCTGCGCGCAAGCCTGTAATCCACTCATTCGTTTACTTCCCCTCTGGCGCAACTTACACTGAACGCCACTGACCAGCAGAGTCAGACCACTAAAAAACAATAACAATTCTGATAAGGGAGCAGCGCACTGAGACGGCTGCAGATTTACCTTTCACTGTTGCTACCAGTAGCACTGTTGTTTTCGCCTGGGGGGGCAAACGCCGGTGAACTGGCAATCGTGATTGACGATGTCGGATATCATCAGATCAGAGGCATGCGCGCCATTGCACTGCCGGGACCGGTGACCATTGCCGTTCTGCCTCACGCACCAAATACCGCCTATCTGGTTCGCCAGGCGAGTCGCAGCGGCAAAGACATCATCGTGCACCAGCCGATGCAGGCCCATCCCTCTGCACACGCATCACGCGAAAGACGCACATTAATGCTGGATATGCATGAGAAGGATTTTGCCCGTATGACCGCCGCGGCGCTCGATGCTGTGCCCGGCAGAATCGGCTTATCCAACCATACCGGCAGCCTGCTCACCTCACACCGTGCGCCCATGCAGCAGCTGATGACCCTGTTGCGTCAGCGCGACCTGTTTTTCCTCGACTCCCGCACAACCGCAGCAACGGTAGCTCTGGATGTTGCGCGCGAGCAGGGTGTACCCGCAGTAAGGCGTGATGTGTTCCTCGACCATGATCCTTCGCCACAAGCCATCCACCTTGCGTTTGAACGCGCGCTGCACATCGCGCGCCGCAACGGCAGAGCCGTTTTAATCGGACATCCTTATGACATCAGTCTGGATTATCTTGAAGCCCGCCTGGCTGATTTACCGACGGACATAAAGCTCGTTGCAGTCGCCGAGCTTGCCCTACGGCAGGCTCAATTCAGCCATCCAGCAATGCTTGCCCAGCCGCCACGTCTAGCGTCCCCTCATATATCGCCCGGCCCGTAATCGCGCCAAACAATAATGCTTCGTGTCCGGTAAACGCCTGTTTCAAGGCTTCGAGGTCAGCCAGAGTGGTCACACCACCAGACGCGACTACCGGCAGATTGCTGGCAAGCGCCAGCGTGAGAGTGGCCTCAACGTTAAGACCGGACATCATGCCATCGCGCTCGATGTCTGTATAAACCACGCCTGCAACCGGCCACTGCGCCGCCTGCTGAGCAAGGTCCACAGCTTTTAACGTTGAGGTCTGATCCCAACCTTCCGTTGCCACAAGACCATTTCGGGCATCCAGCCCAAACCAGATTTTTGCCGGAAAAGTCTTCGCTGCCTGCATCAGAAAATCAGGCTCCTGGATGGCTTTTGTGCCAACAATTACGCCGCTTACACCGGCTGCGACATAAGCCTCCATAACCTCAATGCTGCGTATCCCGCCGCCAACCTGAACAGGTATGCCATCCATGACGGCAACCATTTGCTCTATTAAAGATCGGTTACGCGGCTCGCCGGCAAACGCGCCGTCGAGGTCTACAATGTGCAGGCGTCGAGCTCCCTGTTCACGCCAATGAGCGGCCATGGCCACAGGGTCTTTGGAGAACACTGTGGCATCGTCCATGCGACCCTGGCGCAAACGCACACACTGTCCTTCTTTCAGATCAATCGCCGGTATCAGCAACATGGTTTCAGAGGCTGCCTTTTGTAGAGGGCACTATGCCAATCATCCGAGGATCAGGCGTTACTGCCATGCGCAGCGCGCGGCCAAAAGCTTTAAAAAGTGTTTCTGCCTGATGGTGAGCGTTGAGGCCTTTGAGGTTGTCCAGATGCAGTGACACCATTGCGTGGTTCACAAAACCCTGGAAAAACTCGCGCAGCAGATCAACGTCAAAATCGCCAATGCGCGCACGAGTGTAATCGACGTTATAGAACAGACCCGGTCGGCCGGATAAGTCGACAACTACCCGCGAAAGCGCTTCATCAAGCGGTACGTAGGCGTGTCCATAGCGATAGATGCCGGACTTATCAGATAGCGCCTGAGCGAACGCCTGCCCAAGCACAATGCCCACATCTTCAACCGTGTGGTGAGCATCAATTTCCAGATCGCCATTGGCTTCAATGTGCATATCAATCAGACCATGCCGGGCAATCTGTGTGAGCATATGCTCAAAAAAAGGCACACCCGTCGCAAAATGACTGGTACCCGTGCCATCTAGATTAATGGTCACTTTTATCTGCGTTTCTGTGGTATCGCGGATGACCGAAGCAGTGCGCGCATCACTCATGACTGACTCTCGTGTGCATGGCTGTAAAAAGAGCGCGGATTCTACGCTGATCACACAAAATATGCAGCGTAATCAACGCACTGGGTCACTTCCAGCAACGTTTCACAGACGGTTGAGCAGATTGCCATGAGGTAGAAACCGATTTGTGGTGTTACTTTTTATCCAGCGCGTCATATCCGGCTCATAAACACCACGCTGTTTCAGCAGTTGCACCAACGCAATCACCGGCGATTTATCGCCCGCTGCCCACGAGCTGAATTGCATCTCGCCGAGGGTGAAAATACGGATCAACTGAGCCACCTGCTCATCACTCAGTTGATCATCCAACGCTGACCAGTCACCACCTGACGCTATCGGCGCAAACCGCTTAACATCCAGCTCCGCCAACACCAGCTCATTATCAGCTGATATCTCCGCCGCGGCACAAAGCGCAGCCACCATCTGAGCATCGAGGGGTTGAGCCATTGCGGATGGATCAAACGTATCAACTGTCATATTTGTTACCTAGAATGCCTAAAACCTGAGTGGTTTATCCAAAATTAGTATATTTGCGCTATTTACCTGACGCATTTGCTCTTTAATATAACCGTTACAAAGACAATACACTGAGTTTGCGCATCTGTGATCCAATAATAATCACACAGAGCGTGTCAGCAGAACACCGTTGCCGATCAAGTAGTATCCGGAATATCGCGTTTCGGAAGATAAGGACTGGGGAAGTGGACGAACGCATTTATCAAACGGACGAGGGTCAGTGGTACTACCGCGCACGCGGCCACCAGGACGCCGGCCCGTTCCCGAATGAGGAAGCAGCGGAAGCAGCGTTGCGCAAACAAGTCAGAAACTGGCGTGGACGCGGAACGCCACGGAAAAGTTCGCCGGGCAATCTGACAACCCTACGTTTCTTTCGCCGTTCAGCTACCCGTCATCCATAAACCTCTATACTAGGCGCCCCTTGTTATTGAGATGGACCCACGATGGGTGTGTTAGGCCGAATATTTGGAATCTTACTGGCTCTAGTGGTGGCACTGGCCATCGGCGCTTACTTTTATCTGCAGGACGCTAATCGACTGAAACCTGAGATCGAGCAATTGATCTCAGAGCAGAGTGGCTACACCACGCGCATTAACGGTGATGTCTCCTGGTCTCTGTTCCCTCCGCTGAGTTTGAATGTAGCCGACGTGAGCCTCAGCACTGCGGATGAAGACATTACCGCAGGCACGTTACAGCTGAACATGGACCTTTCTGCCATGTGGAACGACATCAATCAGTGGCGCGTTACTGAGCTGACCCTGCTGGACACAACATACAACGCCGATGGTGCCAGCACACTACTGAACAAGCTGGAAGTGAAAGACTTCCGCCTCGGCGAACCGGCAGCCGTGTTTGCAGATGTTGTGCATACCAGCGAAGCGGGCGCAGAACCCCTCGCGGCACGTTTCAATGGCCTTGTTACCTATACACCTGCAACCGCCGATCAACCTCAGCGCATTATCTTAAAAGATGGGCACATCACTTCTGACATGGCCACAGGTATTTGTCAGGCAGAGGCTACTGACAACCCCCTTGCGCCAGCAAAACTGCCCGCAGAGGGCGAAGACGATTTACTGCCTCTCGCGACGCTCGTAAGCTACAACTTCAGCGCGGACTGCAACCTTTCGGAGCTTGTTGTCGGCAGCGAAACCTTCACCGACAGCCACATCGATATCACCAATACCGCTGGTCGCTTGAACGTTATGCTCAATATCGACGATTTTCTCGGCGGGAGCCTGGCAAGCGACGTCGACATTGATGCCACCAAACCGGCACCACTGTGGACCATATTGCCTGAGGTGACTGGCGTCGATAGCCAGCGCCTGATTGACTGGACAGATCAGCGCCTGCAGTGGATTGCACCTATCGCGATGAATTCCAAACTCACACTACGCGGCAACACCGAAGAACAGCTTATGGCCTCGGTTAAGGCTGCTACCCAATTCAATGGCGGACAGGGACAGCTGAATATTTCCAAGATCAAAGCTCAGTTGATGCAGATCGCGGCAGTTACACGACAAACAGATCGTGCAGCTACCTGGCCGGATATATGGAACTACGAACAATTTACCGGCCGCTGGAACATCGACGGTGCACTGCACAGCCTTCAGTTTGCCCTCGACCACATGAGCGTCGATGCTAACGGCAAGTATGACTATGCCGCTGACACCATTGACATGCTGGCCAATGTAACGGTTAACACCGCACCGGAGAACAACCCGTTCACCATCAATCCGCTGCTGGAAGGCACACCTATTCCCATTCGATGCACAGGCGCTTCTGCAGACCCGACCTGCAAACTAGACCGCAACGCAGCGCAGAGTATTGTAGCCAAAGCCCTGCAAAGCGGAGACGACTCTGGCTTGCGGAAAAAGCTCGAACAGAAAATCGACGAAGAAGTACCGGAAGAATATAGAGAAACCGCACGCGGCCTGTTGGACATCCTCGGACGTGCACTGGACAACAAAGAGCAACCTTAACCGTATATGGATTGGTTCGCGAAACAGCTGCTGACGTGGTTTGACCAGCACGGGCGTAAAGATCTGCCCTGGCAACAGGACATCAACCCTTATAGGGTGTGGGTGTCTGAAATCATGTTGCAGCAGACTCAGGTGGCGACGGTCATCGACTACTACCAGCGTTTTATGCAGCGCTTTCCCGATGTTGCAGCATTAGCTCGCGCGCCCCTTGATGACGTTTTGCATCTGTGGACCGGCCTGGGCTACTACGCGCGTGCGCGCAATCTGCACAAGTCTGCGCAGGCAATCGTTGAACAACACAACGGTCATTTCCCAGAAACCCAGTCTGAGCTTGAAGCTCTACCCGGCATCGGCCGCTCTACTGCCGGCGCAATCCGAGCTATAGCGATGCATCAGCAGGCAACCATTCTGGATGGCAATGTGAAACGGGTGCTGACCCGATTTCATGCCGTTTCTGGCTATCCCGGCAAAACCGACGTAGCCAAACAACTTTGGCAACAAGCAGACGAACACACTCCCCCGGAGCGCACAGCAGATTTCACCCAGGCAATTATGGACCTGGGTGCAACTCTCTGCACCCGGCGCAATCCAGGTTGCTCAATTTGTCCACTGCAAGCCAATTGTATGGCCAGAATCAACAATACGATTGCAGACTACCCAGCCAGCAAACCCAAAAAAGAAAAACCAGTGCGCCAGGCACGCTTTTTTGTGCTTTCGCTGACAAACAAAGTCACGCTTCTGGAGAGGAAACCGCTGAATGGATTATGGGGCGGCTTATGGACGCCACCGGAACGAGACATCTCGACATCTGTAGATACATTCCTCGACGAACTACAGATCCGTTCAACCCAGGTTGAACGGCAGCACGTTGCCCCCGTTTTTCGTCACACCTTTACTCACTTCCACCTGGATATTGAACCTGTGTACATCACCCTTGATGACCTGCCAGACTCTTACATCGGCGAAGACACCCTGCGCTGGGTTAATCCTGAGCACATAAATGGCGAAAACCAGGCCATTGGCCTTTCCGCCCCAGCGGTTAAACTACTGGCCAGTCTAAAAGAGCCTTTTACATCATGAGCCGAACCGTAATGTGCAGCCGCTATGGCGAAGAGCTGGAAGGCCTGGAAAAGCCGCCTATACCAGGCGCTGCGGGAGAGCGTATTTTCAAAGAAGTCTCAAAAAAAGCCTGGCTTGAATGGCAGAACCTGCAAACCATGCTGATCAATGAGAAACATCTGAAGCTGCTGGACCCGGACGCACGCAAATACCTCAGCGAGCAGATGTGGCTGTTTTTTGCCAATGAGGAAGTGGATCGAGCAGAAGGATATGTAGCACCGCCAAAGGGTTAGGCAGAAGAACTCACAAATTCCAGCCTCATGACGGTTGACGCACGCGGATCACCCCGCTTTAATACGCCGCTCTTCAGAACCCGTGCGACTGCACGTGGTAAATGGCCAGATAGCTCAGTTGGTAGAGCAGGCGACTGAAAATCGCCGTGTCCCCAGTTCGATTCTGTCTCTGGCCACCATCTATTTAAATCAGACTCTTGTGTTTAGGCACGCCTTTCTGTCGACACTGTGTCACCAAAACGCGGTTGCAGGTTGATTCTGTCTCTGCCCATCATCTATCACTTCTTACTTGCATGACTGCTAATCACTTCTAAGCGGTCATGCTCAAAATCGGATTGGACGGCAGATTTCGGCTATTTGCGATCGTTTGAATCAAAATGGAGAGTGTCAGACGCTGTCTGCGATCAAGCCTAATTGACCCGCTTCGTAAGCGACTTTGATATCTGCGATCTCTTCTTTGGATCCCATTACGAAGGGACCATCTTGCACATAGGATTCATCAATCTGTTCCCCATCGAACAAGGCAAAGTGCACGGACTCATGGGACGGATTATTGATCCCAATGTCAGCCGCCCTGGTCGCGCTGACGGCAAGTGCCTCACCCTGATTCAAGGACCTAACCTCCCCCTCGACGACGATAACCAGATTTCCCGCCACTGCTTGAATCCAAATGCCTCGATTCGAGGTTGACTCATACGCAAAACGTCCGCCCGGTTGGATAGCGCCATCCAATATGGTCATTTGGATTGACGGAGAAATTGCACCGCTAACGCCATTGGATTCACCCAAGGCGATCTTTACACGATATTCTTCGTTGCTGATCACCGGCATATCTTCAGCTCGAACTAAGATCGACTCAGGATCCTCGAAGCGTTGGGCCTGAGGTACGTTAACGAATACCTGCAATCCGTGAGTTCGAGCATCAACTCGCGGTGATTCATCATGAACAGCACCACTACCTGCTTTGAGCCAATACAGATCCCCAGGCCGCAGATCAAAATCATTGCCGAGTGAATCACGGTTGTGAAAAAGGCCCTCGCTGTCTTCGAACAGCAATGACACCGCAGACATACCTGCATGAGGGTGTGCTCCAAAAGTAGGTGCGGTCATCACATAATGATCGACCATCACTAACGGATCCATAAGTTGTCCGACTTCTTGAGCTCGGAAACTCTGTGCTTCGAAACCATTTCCGATCGAGAGATCTGTTCCGTGTAATGGCTCGGATAAGGCAGCCATTTTTCCAGATTTGAAGCTTTGATTACCTGCGGTGTTGATGGCGTTCATATTCTAAATCCTGTTGGTTAAGCTCGCAGTAAGTATAAAAGCAGGACAATTAGAGCTAGTAGAGCCAGTATTAGAATATATAATCCTATATTCAGAACAATCGAGCCCGGGGTTCCAATGGCACCTATCGATTTAAACGACTACTACTACTTTGTGCACGTGGTCGAAAAAGGAGGGTTTACGCGCGCAGCCGAAGCGCTAGGGATTCCCAAATCAAGACTGAGCAGGCATATCGCACAGCTAGAGGAGCGTCTGGATGCAATCTTGATCCAACGGACGACTCGCCAATCTAAAATCACCGAGCTTGGCGAGGTCTTCTACCAACATGCGCGCGCTGCGGTCGACCAAACAGAACTTGCTGAGGCTGCACTTAAACGTAAGAAAAACACCTTGTCCGGAAAAGTCTCCCTGAGTTGTTCGGTCGGTGTTGCTCAGTTCGTGCTGAAAGAATTATTGGCTCGTTTTCTGGCGGACAATCCACAAGTCACAGTGCTGCAACAGGTGACAAACCAGACCGTTGATCTCGTCGCCGCCGGTATTGATATGTCGATCCGTGGACACACTGACCCACTGCCTGACTCAACGCTGGTACAGAGACCGCTAGCGGTTGTTGAATGGAACTTGTTTGCCTCACCCCACTATTCAAATACGGAAAAATCGATTGCGACACCATCAGATCTCGAGAACCAACAGACGCTTGTCCTTGGTTGGCAAGCCGCGGGCGAGCGCTGGAAACTGGAACACAAATCTGGTGAGAAAAAATATGTTCAAATTGAACCCAGGTTAAAGAGCGACGATATGGCCACCTTGAAGCAAACCGCAACTGAAGGCCTCGGTATCGTGGCGCTACCTGCTTACACGTGCAGGGACGAATTGGCATCCGGTCAGTTGATCAAAGTGTTGCCAGAGTGGCATGTGGGCCGGGCACATCTCAATTTAGTTATGTCCCGACGACGCGGCTATACCGCAGCAGTGATCGCACTCCAAGAGTTCCTCCAAGCGGAACTCGCAGAGTTTGTTGCTGAGCACTGAGCGCGCCGACCTGTATTGAACGAGCGTTTTGGGTCGAAAACCGACTTTAGCAGTAACCCTCAAAAGGGGCCGTATTCGGCCAACAACGGTCATTCAATTACATCCAAGAAGTTCAGAACCAACTGGCGCGTTTCTGCTGTGCTCGCCGTCCCCTCACGATGGCCGCCCTCCACGATTTGGAAACGGGCCCCAGGAATTAAGGACGCCAACTCTTTTCCTCCCTCTAGCGGTGTCGCTTGATCGTCACGAGCATGTATCACGAGCGTAGGCACTTTGATTCGCTTGGCCTGCTCCCTGACATCCAATCGAGTCGTTTCTCGGAAGTAGTTCGCAACGTTTGGCCCGTTACAGCAGCGACGCAACATCGACCCTAGAACCCCCTGTTCTACCATATCTCCTGTGGGCGCAAGCGTCATATTGGCGAACATGTCCGAGACGGGTGGGAACATATCCCACGATGTCTCAATGAGGCTCCAAAATTGATCTGCCGTTTCACGCTCCTCTTCAGTAACCCATGAGTTGGACGCAAACGAGCTTCCCAATACAAGTCCGTTGACTCTGTCTGGGTATTGAGCGGTGAACGCGATGGCAACAGGGCCTCCCGATGAAGCCGCCAGGATTCTAAATTGCTTGAAACCAGCGGCATCGACGACCGCCTTAAGATCCGCGACGCGAGCCGTAAGGGAAAAATCCTTAACGCTGCGCTGAGACATGCCGAAACCCCGCCCGTCGTAGCGCAAGAATCTGTGATTTCGTGAGGTCATCTCCACAAGCAGTTCATTGTCATAAACAGGACTGTTAAACCCCTTTTCAAGGTGAGTCATCCATCCAAGTACGTAGACTAAAGGCGGACCATCGCCTGAAAGCGCATAGGCTATCCGTGTGCCATCTGCAGAGGTTGCGACACCAAGTTGCTGATCAATAGGCTCACCGAAATATCTTTTCGGTGCATTCATCACCACTCCACCGATAATGGCACCGCTGTACAGGTAACCGCCGATCAGCAGTACGACAGCTGACAGACTCCCAACGATGAGAATACGACGCCGAGATTTTGGCTTTCTATGACCTGCAGCTGATAGTGGCTCTTTTTGGATCAGCGCGGCTATCTGGCTGGTGAGGCTAGATGCGTTCAACGAACTATCCGGCCAATCGATCAACTGCTCAGCTTGAACGCGCCGGAAACCTAATGGAATCTGACATTCGTCGATTAGGACGGGGATCAGGATGCCACGGCGCTGACCCTCTTCAGCTTCCTCGCGCACCCAATCTGAATCGATGGAGTTTTTTGACCAAACCACAAGGACGCACGAGGCAGAAGACAATTCCTGCTCGATAGTCCTGTCGAAACTTTCCCCTGCGTTTATCTGTCGATCCCACCAGACCTCAAACCCAGCGGTCTCTAATTCGCGGACTAGAGGCTCAACCCGTGCACGATCGTCTGAATCGTATGATACAAAGACATCCGCCATCGTTATCCCCTATGACATAGCTAACTCTATCGCGTGGACATGCACTTGGCGACCGCTAAAAGAGCTAGCCAATTCGCGGTGTATGGGCATTTATTCAGGCTTTTCCCGCCATTTCAGTGTCTGTTGGCGAATGACTGTTCTGGGTCGTTTTTTGCCGCTCGCCCAAGCGGTTTGAGTGACCGCTTTGGAGATATTCTAGAATCTACTCGAACTATTCCACAAAGCCGCCGTTCAATCTCTGTGATCAATCGTCGCTGAACGGCCAACTTCAGTCATTCGCGCACAAATATTGACTCTCAATTCTCTGTAAGCTTTTGCTGGGATTCTAGTACTGGTGTAGTGTGCTCGAAGTTCTTGATGGGTAGAGGAGAATGGCACTCAAATCAGATCACTCACGACCCATTTTATACGGACCCCAGAATCCATATAAGTGGTGTTAGACATCAGAAGGAGCATCATGCGCAGATACACATTTATTGTCTTTCTCTTCTTATTCCTGCAGAGCGGAACCATAAGCGCTAGCGATGACGTTGCGGGGACGATGAAGTCTTACCTCGTCGACTTTAACAAGGGCTATAGCGCTAAAGAATTGGTAGGAAACTACTTTAACCCGACAGCCATGTTCATAACCCCGGCCGAGATCCTAAATTTCAGCTCTCACCAAGATGCTGAAAAGTGGATGGAGGCTATGCTCGCCGATATTGGTAGAGCTGGCTGGGTGAGAAGCGAATACGGGGAAACCTCGACCTGTAAGCTCTCCCAGAATGTTGCGATTTTTAGCTTTCGGCTTAAAAGGATATTTCAGGATGGTGCAGAGACAATCAGCGGTGGAACTTACACATTGTTTAAGTCAGATCGATGGAGAATCGCGACCGCTATATTTGTCGAACCAGGCGAATTAGTGAACTGTGAGCGCGCCGATCTCTAACATGCAGTTAAAGCCGCTCCTTTCATTCGCTCGGGCGCGACTCTCCCGAAAGCCGACATTAAATGCAGAAAACCCATAAACGCGACCTAACTGGCTCTGAACGGTCAGAAGCTGCCACGTCAAAGGCAGATTTGCCGCGCGCCACTACCGCTTATTCTTGCGCCAGTTTCAGATTGACGTAACTAACGAATTCATGTGACCAGGCCGGGTTGTCAGGTGATTCCTTGTCCCAGACTTCGCGCATGGCAGGCCGTTGCTTGATCAGATCAGCCAGCATATCCAAGTAGAAGTGGGGTGGCCGGCCCGGAAGACCGCCCAGGCTGTCAGCTCTCATCCACGCGTCACGCATACAGAGGATGTGATGTATGGTGAGTGCACGCCACCTCCATTTCTCATCTTGGTCTAAGCTGCCTCCCTCATGAGCAATGCGGTCGATTCTGGCAAGGTCTTCGTTCTGCGCGACCATGAGGAATCGCTCGCGAATTCGGTCCATGTGAACGTCGATGTGTTTGGCCGCTTCGTACTTGTTGGAGTTCCGTACCTGAGCTGCAAGGTAAGCCAGCGTCGCGAGCACGGCGATTGACCCAATGAATTCCCCATAGTTGCCTAATAACTCCGCGAAAGTCTGATGATCCATTGATTTCCTCCACTGGTGAAGGGGGAAGGCTATATCAAAACAGCTGGAACGACGAACGGTAGAAATGGGTCGTCTTCCGTCGTACGAAATCGGCTCGGCTGAGTGACCGCTTCCCCGGGAATGGTCTTCAAGCATGATGATGCAGGGCTTCAAAACAGGCGGTTGGCAGCCCACTGCGGCATCAAGCCATCCTGTCAGCAAGACTTTCAGTGACAACAACGTCTACCATTCTTTAGCGCAACTAACGGCTGTCACCGTGTCTTGTATTCTTCCAGTGGTAAGCTATCAACAAACGCAGCAAACTCATCATCCATGTACGCTTTCCGTAGCCCCCAACCGACTCGCATTGCAGGTGCACCTAGAAGCTTCACGTAGTACTTCAGTATTGCGTTCCAATGCCGTTCATCTAATCGTCCCTCCTGATGCTGTATGAATGCTTCTTCCCATGCACGAAAGAATTGCCCCATAAGTACAATGATCCTTTGGGCCTCAATGTCAGAGAGAGAATCGTAGTCTTCGTTCGCTTTCACGAGAA
This sequence comes from Gammaproteobacteria bacterium, assembly GCA_048571035.1. Classification (GTDB taxonomy): domain Bacteria; phylum Pseudomonadota; class Gammaproteobacteria; order Pseudomonadales; family Azotimanducaceae; genus UBA4421. The sequence goes on along the minus strand of CP121329.1, from coordinate 3,007,500 downwards.
TGGTGGACATATCTTCCGCAGAAAACGGAATGATCGCTTCCCGGAATCCAACCGATAGATCGTGCATAGCACTCAATCGTGTCTCTCTATTCTGGGTTCTGATCTGAACAGCCAAATACACGAGCGATGCAACAACAGCTCCAGCTCCAATAATCTCCCCGATGGCGCCTAATGCATCCCAGTTCACTATTTCTCCAACTTTCTGGCGAGTATGCCATTAATGCAAAATGTCGGGTACGGGTCGATAGCAGACCTTTTCGTCTGTAGATATTTACTTCCGCTTTCGGCCAACTGCGGACATCAAGATTCGATGCAGGCAAGTCGAACTCGCTGCATACTTTGGTCTAATTCATCGTTGGGCGACAGGGGAGATACATACATGAATATGAATTGGGATGCGGTAGGGGCGTTTGCTGAGTTAGCTGGAGCAATTGCAGTTGTGGCATCACTTTTCTATGTGGGAATACAGGTGCGAGAAAATTCTCGGGCAGTGCGAGGACAGACATTCGATTCCATTGCTAACGGCTTAAATGAGGCTGTGCTTCAAATGGTGGGAGACGCCGAACTGATCGAGATCATCCAAAGGGGTGTAGCAAACGGAGAGCTAAGTGAGATTGAGACGCTTCGATACAACAGCTGGATGCTCGTTCTTCTCAGGTCGGTAGAGTCTGCCCACCATCAATTTGAACTAGGTCTTCTCGATGAGGCCAAACTGAAGCCCTTAGTCGCAAATATGGGGCTTCACTTCTCGAGCGCCTCTGGTCAGCTGCTATGGGAATCAAGGCGCCATTTGTACGAAGTTGATTTCACAGAATTTGTCGATGTACTGGTTAATACGGCTGAAAGAAGCTCAATTTTAAAAGGGTACGGAGTTGACACCTAAGCTCCTCGTCAGTCTGTTTTGGGTCGAAAGCGGAAGTTATAAGGAGCTATATTTAATTCCGCTTTCGGCCAGAAGCGGACACATCCAGTCAGTCTTTTGTGACTTGTTATGGGACCATCTAGATCAATGGCCATCGATTAGCTTGATCATCTCCTTGGCGACCCAGGTCGCGGATGGCAGGAACATTGTGGACACGATTCGCTGATCAATGATGACATCAGTCTTGTCCGCAATATTTTCTTTGTTGATAACCTTAGCGCCATTTTTACGCAGCTGATCTTCAACTAGAAATGGCAACAGCTCGCCTTGCTTGGCCCAAGACTTCGATCTTTCTGTGGAGTTTGGAAACCCCGCTACTTTTTTTCCGGCCACCATGAAGCGACCATCGCTCAGAACCACGTTTGCAAAAGCGCCCGGCCCGTGACCACAACCTCCTACGACACCGCCAGCCTCATAGATCGCAGCAATCAAAGATAGAAGTGCCGGGTCTGATGCCACGTCAAATAGCGGTCCGTACCCACCGCCGATAAATACGGCACTGTATTTGCTCGAATCTACTTTGGACGGTCCGAGTGAGGCGCTCGCTCGATCCGCGAATCCTTCGTATTTTATTGTGTAGCTACTGATGCCGACAGGGTCCATCGAAAACTGAACAGCGCCGCCTTTCGGTGAAACGAAGTCGACCTCGTAGCCGTGGGCGAGAAAGACATGATATGGAGGAGCCACCTCCCAGAGGTTATTGCGGGCATCGTGAGCTTCGGCATCACCCATATCAATGACATTTGACACAACTATCAACACCCGTTTTTCGGCGGGTAGTTCTCCCCAAGCCGGGGAAAACACTCCGATCATAAGCACCAATCGCGCGATAAACCGCATGATCTCCCCTTTTTAGTGCACACGAAGAACGCAGTATAGCCTATGCAAAAATTGGCGGCTGATTCTGTCTCTGATCACCAACTATTCGAATTAGACTCTTATGTCCACTGGCAGCCCCTTACATCCAACTCAATGCCTCCTTAACTATCGTAGACGCATTAGTTTTTACGCATTCGCCATGAGCAATCAACAAGCGTTCGGGATTCCAGCCCAGCACCTTTGCACGCGCTGACCGAGCTTTGCTACGGCGCAGGAAACTGGCTCGCCATTCACGCGGCGTACTGCCATGTTCACCGACGAGGTTATCCAATTTCATCAGCATGCCTTTCCAGCCTGTCATCGCTGATTCCGGATGGCGCTGGATGAGATCACAGACTATCGCTGTACGCGACTCGCGGTGGAAGAACACAACTTCCTCCATTGCCAGTGAGCCTCGAAAAATTACCTGGTCAATATCGGCCGCCCATGCCGCGTCGGGCTCATCTCCGAGTTCCGCGTCAAAACGCAGATCTGGCCGCCTTTTCGCGAGACCAGGCGGCGCATACATGCGAGCTTGTGGTGACCGATTGGCCCATTCGGCGAGGAAAAGGTGATGAATTTTATTCGGAGAGACAATGTGACGCACCGGCCCGAGATCGTTTACAAATTTGAAGAGTTCTTCAGTTAACGCCACAGGCGACCATACCCAGGTACTACCATCCGAGAGTTTGACCACAGCCATGCGCGTAGGGTACGGAAAACCATAAAAAGACACATCCGGCCCGTCGGCTACGTAAAGAGATGGCGCAAACTCCTCAAACATGTCAGCCAGTCTAATACTTCGTACATCACACTCGTGATTAGTGAAAATACGTATCAGCTATCTCAGCATCTCACGCTAACTGTTAGTGCCACGATTCGTCATGACTCAGGCGGTACGCATCCCTCTTTTTGATACGCCCAACATAAGATGCGACCTTCGGACTCGGTGTCTTCAACCATCCAAATTGAACAGCGAAGTCTAATGTCCCTCCAAATACAACATCTGCAGCGGTGAATTGCGGACCCAACGCCCAATCAGCTTCTGGCGTCATCTGTTCAATGGTCTGCAGGCATCGTTCAAGATCACCCCATCCGGTTGACTGGGGCGAGAGGTTTTCAACTTCCAGTTGGTTGAAGGTAAACATAGGCTCCAGGGTAGTACCGGGGTAGAACAAGTATCGATAATAACTGCCGCGTTGGTATGTACCCACATCTGGCGCCATTCCATTGCCTGCAAACTTGTCAGCCAGGTATGCGCAAATTGCTGCGGTTTCCGTAATCACTACGTCTTCGTCTACCAATGCAGGGATCTTGCCCATCGGATTTATCGCACGATATTCCGGTGTGTTGTTTTCACCAGCATGGAAATCGATAACAATCTGCTCATGTTCGGCATCAAGTTCTGTGAGCATCCAGTGGGTAGTCACCGCCCGGCTCATTGGATGGTAATAGTGTTTCACTTTGCAATCCCCTAATAGTCTCGAGTATTACCCAACTATTACACAGGGCTCCTGACAACATGGTGTCAGTAGACAACGCAGGCGCTCTGCATTACGACTAAGGCTGCCCACACCAGAGCCGGTGATTTGGCTATCTAAAACAGTCCGTTGTCGTTCTTCGATTCGATCGTAACAACCTGGAGAACATCCCAGTGCTCGACAATCTTGCCGTCACTATCAAAGCGAAAAATATCAATCCCCGCATAGTTCCGATCTCCAGGCCAAACCTGGTGGCAATGTAAAACAACCAGATCGGCTTCCGCGATCGCTCGTTTGAAGTAAACCTTTTTGCCAGGGTACTCAACTGCCATCCGCTCGAAATACGCTATGAACCCTTCTTTGCCATCCGCCACTTCAGGATTATGTTGTATGTATTCTTCGCCTACAAAATATTCGATGGCTTCACGAGGCTTGCATTCATTGAACATCAAGTCATAGAAAGCTTGAGCGTTTGATTTGTTCGTTTCCAATTCGCGCATGGCGTTCTCTTTCCTGTTGGGACGGATGGCTATTATTCGATGAGTTTATCACTCGCCACAAAACCGAATACGGGCGCGATTGCGGGCTTACCTTGCTATATTTCATCATTCCATGTATTAATGAAATATGAATATAGATAACGCTGTTGATACTTTGAGCGCGCTGGCACATGAAGGCCGCCTGACATTGGTGCGCTGGCTAATTCAAGCTGGTCCAGACGGTATGAACGCAGGTGATCTGGCCACGCAGGCTGAAATTGGACCCACAACCGCATCTGCTCAACTGTTAGTGTTGAAAAACGCGGGTTTGGTGCAGTCTGAACGCAGGGGCAGGCAAATAATCTACTCCGCGAACTACAATAAAATGACAGGACTCCTCGGATTCCTCATGGAAGACTGTTGCTGTTCTCACCCACAGATCTGCCAACCCCTCAAAGATGCATTGCAATGAGCTGTGCCGCCCAATGCAAGCCTGACGGCGCAGAGCGTATTGAGCATCTGAATGAAACATGCGCCTGCATGCCTATCGATTCCAACAAAGTGGCAGAGAGCATCGCTGGCGCGTCCCTCGAACTGCAAACTTCATTGGCACAGCGCCCGGTTATGTTTGCCGGATCTCCGGTGTTTTTATGCCCGGCAGATTTATCAGACATGCAGGAACTGATTGGCAGTATTGAGCGAGTTTTCCGTACCCCTCAGTTTGAAGAAATTATCCACCTGCGCTCTAACGACCAGCACAAGGCGATTTCGAAGAAAGTTTGCCGAGGCGAATTTACGCCCGGCCTGTTCATGGGATACGACTTTCATATGACCCGTGAGGGCCCACGACTCATAGAAATCAACACCAACGCCGGCGGCGCATTTATCGTTCATAACCTCTACAACAGCTTATCTGATATGCCTTTCTGCGGTGGCAAGTGGGGCGGCCACGCAGATCCTGCGTGGATGTTCAATATGCTGATCAAAGAATGGCACCATGCAGGTCGGAGTGGTATTCCTCGAACACTAGCCATCGTTGATGAGGCACCTCAGACACAGTTCTTGCACCCGGACTTTGTCCTCGCGCGACAATATTTTGAGGATTACGGCATAAAGGTATATGTCGCGGACCCAGAAGAACTGAATATTCACAACGACCAGTTAACACTCCAGGGAGCCGCCATTGGCCTGGTTTACAATCGCCTCACCGACTTCTATTTTGCTGATCCTGCTAACAGATTATTACGCGACGCATGGTTGTCTGACGCGGTGGTTGTCAGCCCATCACCGGCGCACCACGCTCAGTATGCTGACAAACGCAATCTGGCGCTGTTATCTGCCCAACAGCATCTGCTGCGCAAAGGTCTGTCTGACAAAGCGAACGCTGTTCTCAACACGATACCGCGAACATGGTTAGTCACTGCAGATAACAGCGCTGACCTCTGGCTGAATCGAAAGGGGTTATTTTTCAAACCTGCAGATGGCTTTGCGGGCCGCGGCGCTTATCGCGGTGCGAAGCTGACACGACGAGTTTGGAATGAAATATTGGGTCTCAGAGATGGCAGTTACATTGCACAGGATATGGTGCAGACGCCTTCCCGCTGGATAGACGCTTCAGGTAAGGCGCTTAAGTATGATGTCCGAGCGTTCACGTACAACGGCGAGATACAGCTTCTTGCGGCAAGGGTCTACCAGGGGCAGACCACAAATTTTCGCACGCCAGGCGGAGGGTTCGCGCCTGTTGTGCTTCTCGATAACAATGCGTCTAAGTCACTTCTCTGAGCTGTCCACTCTCTACTTCGAAGACAAAACCGCGCACCTGATCTTTGTGCGGAATGTACGGACTGGCTTTTACCCTGGCTAAAGACTGGCGCACATCAGCATCAACGTCCTCAAATGCTTCCATGGCAAAAGGCGGCTTCAGGCCAATGTCGTCGAAAATTGCCTGCTTGAGGTCAGCATCTTTGAAAGTGAGCATGCCGCAATCAGTATGGTGAATAAGCATGATCTCCCGGGTACCCAGCAGTCGCTGTGAAATAGTCAAAGAGCGAATGACATCGTCAGTGACGACACCCCCCGCATTGCGGATCACGTGTGCATCGCCTTCCGAGAGACCCAGCATCGCACCCGTCTCCATTCGCGCATCCATACACACCACTGCTGCAATCTGCTTTGCAGGTGGCATGGGTAATGAGCCTTTTCCAAAGGTATCAGCGTAAGCAGCATTGTTGGCTAGAAAATCATCAATAGCGGTCATGTCATTATCCTCAGTTTTCATTTCTGGCAAAAGTCACCAGGTTTTTAGGTTTGAAGTTTCATTCCGGCATTTTTGCTTGGGGAGCGGGCGCGACTAACTTACCCATCCCCGCCAGGCGTCCTTCCGGGTTTACCAATACCGGAGTCGCCAATAAAAGATTGTTAGGGTAGATCACTATCTCCTTATCTTCCGTCATCAGCTTGGTGTTAAAAAAGTTCAGTTCGGCAATATAGCCTTCTATGTAGTTGTCTGCGCTCACTACCCGGATGAAATTTCCATGCTTGAACGAAGGCTGCAACAGCAACACGAAGTAAGCTGTGACGTTCGACAGCATCGACCAGCTCGCAAATAGAGCCACACCCAGAAATGTAATTGAAGTCACAGAGAAGACCAGCATGGAGGTCAGATCGACTCCCCACACAACAATCAGCAGCAGACACCCCACAAGTCCGGTTAGAAATCGCGCAACTCGAATCGCTTTCACGCCAGTATCGGGTTTGAAGTCACTACGGTCTGCTCCAGCGGCAAGTCTTGGTGCGCCGAATCGATCCAGTAAGACATAGGCAACGATCACAGCGGCAGTTGTAGCAAGCTGCAACCCATTGACTAGGAGCCAACTGCCGATCGTCGGCCAAATAGATTCCATAAATGAAAACCTCTCTAGTTATTGCGCAATGTATCGTGTCTACTCTAAAGCTGACAACACTATCGCCGATGGCAAAAGGAACACATCATGAAAATAGTCAAATACATCTTGATCGCCATACTGTTGATAGCCGCCATTCTTGTAATAGTAGCCCCGGTTGGACCCATGCCAGGGTTTTTCATCGGAGGAAAGGAGGTCCCCGCCCCAGATCAGTGGATGGAAACGGCTAACATTGACGAGATCAAACTTCGTGTACCAGGAACTCTGCCGCGAGTTGTGATTATCTGGGTTATTCAACATGGCGGGGAGCTGCATGTTGTTGGCGCAACGGACAGTGGTTGGGTGAAAATGATCGGTCAGGGAAGCCCCGTGGAGATGCGCTTAGGCGACAATACCTATGCGCTCTATGCAACACCGCTAACCGAGGACTGGGAGCCTGTACTTACCGCGTATGTAGACAAATACCGTCCCGACTATCCAGAAATAGTGAACGGCTTTCCGTCCATTGATGAAGCGCAAGGGTCTATTGCTGTGTTTCGCTTGGATCGATCTTAAGGATTCTGGCCAAGCGCTTACCTATTCACTAATATCCCGTTATGCACGATAACGAACAGAATACAGGATCTTCATCCGGCGACGTCATACTCCTCAGCGGCAGTTTCGATCCAAAGATAAAGACCTACATGCTGCTGCAACTTCTTTTTGTTCTTTTCATAACGCTATTTGGTATCTTGCTGATTCCAGTCGTTGTCTGGCTGATTAACAAGTACTACAACTCGCTGTCCTGCGAGATGACCGAGAGAAATTTCTCAAGGTGCGCAAAAAAATGTACCTCTTGAGCAGATTACCGATCTGGGTATCGTTGAAGGGCCATTGATGCGTTACCTGGGCATTAAACAGCTTTCGGTCGAAACTGCGGGGCAATCCTCCACGGGTCCGTTGGTCAAATTGTTAGGAATCATCAACGCAGAGTCGTTCAGAGACCAGGTGCTCCAACAACGCGATAGATTGCGCAAAACGGTGCACACAGACACGCCTCTCGCAACAACCGCCGAAGACAAAACTCAACTTCAAATACTGGCCACGCTGGAGCGTATCGAAAAGCTGCTCGACAAACGCCCCTGAGCTTGTCGCACTCGCCCATGCACGGCAACACAAACATTAAGGGAATTACTATGGAAAAGCGCATCACGACGGTTTGGATATTGTCAGTTGCACTGCTTATCGGCTTAACCGGATGCCTTGCACCCCAGGCAGGTGATCCCAACCCCAACTTTGATGGCGCCAGGCTGTATCGAGAGAATTGCGCGTCGTGCCATGGTCAGAGTGGCGCAGGTAATGGCCCTATGCTTCCGCATCTGAACAGTACTCCATCAGACCTACGCACCTTGAGCGCCATGAATAACGGCGTGTTTCCACGCATGGCCGTTATGCGACAGATCGATGGACGGGATATGCGCGCGGTACACGGGTCGAGTGAAATGCCTGTTTGGGGCTGGAAGTTCAGTCATGCAGACAACGATAAACGCGACCCTGTTCAACAAACTCGAGCAAGAATTAACGCGTTAGTTGACCATCTGGAAACCATGCAGCAGTAAGTGACCTGACTGTTACATGTTTGACTCTATAGACCAACTGCTCGCAGATTTATCGACTCCAATGCGGCTGTTGGCTTTTATTGCGTTTTCAGCACTGGCACACCTGATTGTTTTTCTGATCCGCGGAGGCGCGGCGCTTTTAGGTTCTCCCGGCAAGATAAGGCATCAGAAACTTCGCTCGATCATCACCCTGACCAGTAGCGTGCTGGTGTTTTGTGTGTATTTCTTTGCCCTCGGACTGATCCTCCGGGAATTGGGCGTTTCACTGACCGCTTATCTAGCCAGTGCCTCGGTTATTGGTCTGGCGGTGGGTTTCGGTTCTCAGGGTGTTGTGCAGGACGTTGTGACAGGCCTGACATTTATCTTTTCCGATTTATTCGACGTTGGCGACCTGGTGGAGATCAGCGGGCAGATCGGCAAAGTGAAAGGCATCACGATGCGTTTCGTTGAGCTTGAAAATGCACTGGGCGCACGCGTGTTTATACCCAACCGTACAGTGAACAATGTTATTAACTATCCGAAGGGTTATATCCGCTGCATTGCCGACGTCACACTCACTGGAGACACAGAACTTCGCGAGCAAATGGTTGCGGCCGCAACGGAGCGCATGAATGGCATCTACAAACAATATCCCGGCATTCTCATCTCAAATCCGTCTGTTATCGGACGCCTTGAATTAGACTCGAGGAAAGAATTTCTGCGCATGAAGTTCCGACTTTGGCCAAATCGCGGTCAGCCGATCGAGACGACCTTTGTGAAGGAACTGACTGCGCAGTTCAAGGCGCTGGACGAGAACTATCAGGACTGGATGATTTCAGTGTATTACGAAGTGGAAGATAAAGATTAGCAGGGAATAACCGCATCGTAGAACGATAGACTCCAATCCATTGCTCCTACAACCTGCCACTGCTAGTGTGCCGCACTTTCCTTCCGGACCCACCTCTTCGGACTCACAATGATGCGACTCATTACTGCAATAATTCTTCTATCCTGCCTGCCTTTTGCCCACGCCGCAGGCCTCTCTGTGACGGTGAAAGGCGCACCAGCCAGCGGCACGCTTGTCTTCCAGGTCTACAACTCACCCAGCGCATTCGGCGATTTTCGCGACCCGGTAAAAGAAATGCGCACAGATGTTCGTCAGAACGCCGTCTATCTTATTGAGAATGTTCCAGCAGGAGAGGTAGCGGTGCTGGTCTACGTTGACGAGAACGATAACGGCCTCATCGACAAAAACTTTATTGGTATTCCGAGAGAAGCCCTCGGCATTTCGAATAACTATCGCCCGAAGGGACCGCCGACGTTCGAGCGTGCCAGCTTCAGCCTTGCCGAGAACGAAACAACAGCGATCGATATCGAGATCTACAAAGTACTTGGCGAACGCGGGCGTATTGGCGTTGGTGTTGGTGTCATCGGTCGAAGCAGCCCGTACGCAGGCTCTGACTCAACCGTGCTGAATCCAATTCCGGCAATAACTTATAATGGTGAACGTCTGCAGTGGCTCGGTCCGAATGTTCAGTATGGCATTGTTGGCTCAGGTCGGTGGCGGCTGGCCGCATCAGCATCCTATCGCATTGGCGTTTATGAGGAAGACGACAGCCAGGCGCTTGCCGGGATGGGTGATCGCGACAGCACCGTAATGGCAGGACTAGGATTTCGCTACGAAATTCCAGGCGGGGTAAATCTTGCCATCAACTATGAATATGACGCGCTTGACAAAATTGGTGGCGGAAGCGCAACTGCTCGTATATCGAAGGGTTTTCAAGCCGGCTGGTTGCGTCTTGTCCCCCAGCTACAAGTTAACTGGCTAAGTGATGAACTCACCAACTACGATTTTGGTGTAACCGCACGCGACGCGACACTCGCGCGACCAGAATACAGCACTGGTAGTTCAGTCAGCTACGAACTGGGGTTTGGCGCCTTTATTGAGCTCACCGAAGAATGGCGGATCGTTGTCAACCTCGCTGCCGAGTTCCTGCCTGACAAAATCACTGACAGCCCCATCGTTAGCGAGGATCACGTGATCAAAGGTTTCGCCGCCATAACTTACGTATTTTGAGATCATCATGAAACTTGGAACTGAACGAAAATTTTCCTTTGTAACAGCCATCCTGCTTGGCCTGTTGCTACAGGGTGGGTGCGCGGGAATTCCCGATGGTACGGTAGCTGTGAAAGGGTTCGAACTGGATCGCTACCTCGGCCAATGGTACGAAGTCGCCCGACTCGATCATCGTTTTGAACGGGGCCTCTCAAACGTGACCGCAACCTACAGCATGCGGGAGGACGGTAGCGTGAGTGTGGTCAACCGCGGCTTCAGAGTCGACAAAAGTGAGTGGCAAGAGGTGACGGGAAAGGCTTACTTTGTTGGGGAGACAGACGTCGGCCGTTTGAAAGTATCCTTTTTCGGCCCTTTTTATGGCGGCTACAACATCATTGAATTAGACGAAGACGACTATCAGTACGCGTTAGTTGCAGGCGCTGATCGGGGGTACTTATGGATATTATCCCGTTCCCCCCAACTCGACTCAACGACCCTGTCATCGTTGATTAACAGGGCCAGTAGCCTCAATTTTCCAACTGATCAGCTGATTTACGTTGATCATACAGCTCCGCACCACTCAACCGATCAGTTTGCAAAATAATACAGCTTACCTTTGTCGACCGAACGAATATCGCAAACCCAGACCGTACACACGTGGATCAGTTGTTGTAGCAGTACGCAGGAAGTTCCACTCTTCACCGCCTTCAGTTTCTAACGAACGGACCCCCAACTCCCCAGTTATATTGTTAACAAACGCAGATACTTCCCAATTACCCGCTGCACTGGTCCAAACCGCGCGTGCATCCCAGCGAGTAAAACTGGGTGCTCGATCCAGCTCCCGTTCAAATGGCGCCGCAAAGAAAAAGTCGTCCGTATAACCCACGGTGGAAAAGAAATCCAGGTTGCCAGAGTCGCCCAGCGGAATTGAATAGTTACCCCAGAGGGTGAATTTCCACTCAGGTATTTTTGGCAGGCTGCTGCCATCAAAGCCACTGACGGTCTGCTCTGCGGCGGTAAAAATCGACCCTGGTATTTCGGGGTTATTCACGTCGACAACTGCAAAGTCCTGAGTGAACTCTGCGTTTGTATAACTCCAGTTACCGCCAATGGTAAATCTGTCGCCCAGCAGAAACAGCACGTCGCCTTCCCAGCCATAGGTACGCGCTTCCGGAGCATTAACAACGTTAGTGCTGACACCAAGCAAACCACCGGATTGAGAGATAATGGTATGAATATCATCGTACTGATACATGAATACAGAGGTGTTCAACTGCAGGCGGCCGTCTAACAATGTACCTTTGTAGCCCAACTCATAGGCAATAATGTTTTCTTCATCATATTCCGGTGTCGCCGTTGAAAAGAATCCCAGGTTATAGCCGCCTGAACGCCAGCCCGTCGTCACCGAAAAATACAGCAGCGTATCTGGTGTGGGCTCGTAATCAAGATTGGCACGCCAGGTCCAGACATCCCAGTCGTTCTCTAAAGGTCGATAAATATTAAAAGCGATCGGTACGCCTGAGAATCGAACCGCTGTTTCGCCTGGGTTTGTGCCCTGGTCACCTATCTGAATACCCCCGTCGGTTGTAGCACCTGTCGGGTCAATCGCACCGCTGACAGCGTTATACAAACACAGAAGGTTGGCGCCGGATCCACAAGCGGCAAAACCGTCGGGATTGTTGTCAATATAGTCCTGAGCACCACCACTGAAAGTGGGTGCACCGGCAAATATACTGCCGCATCAAACAGGGCAAAAGCAGTTAAACCTAAAGATTCCTGGATACCGATCAAGCGTTCTCTGGCCTCTTTTTCGTCACGCGCGTAACGCACACCCATTGTGATGGCCCACTTCTCTGAAAAATCGTATTCGGCCTGAGCGTACGCTGCGTAAGCTCGAGTATCGATGTCGTTATCCCAGGCAAAGAAAGTTCCCGCAGTGCTTTTGCCATCGTTTCGTGCGCCGCGCAGGCCTGTGCCCGTGTCCCCAAACCAGGGCGCGAACAGCGTAACGCTGCCGTTAGCGGCAAGCGGCGTGCCAGCTTCAAATGCTTCCTGCGCATCATAAATGTCCAGCAACGGGGTCGACTGCCCGCCCAGCAGAGCCAACACCGCACCAAACTCATCAATTCCACCAGTAAGACCAGAATAATCTGCATCGGCTTGATAACGACCCTGAGTATCAAAAGGGTCATACAGATCAAGACGCTGATTGATGGTGGAGTCGTAAACAAACAATCCAGTTGTGACTGAGAGGTTCTCAGTATCGAATGTCAGCTGCAGTTCATGCTGCCAGTTTTCATTCTCCTGTAGTACATAAAAATCTGAACTGCCTAAGCGCAGATTTCCCGTTTTATCTTCATCGGTATTGCGGTCATAGAAAAAATCTGTGTATCCGGCTAGATACTTGAGCTCCCAGTTATCCGCCGTATAAATGAAGTTGAACTGCAGTGCCTGCTGATCAAAAAACTCATCGTACTGGCCATTACTGTCTATCTTGAGGTCACTTTCCGTCAGGTCGTCCCGGTCAGCAACATGCACCCGATTCCGCGGCAGACCAAGGGCGTAGTTGGGAGAAGTCGAAGACGCAGTGGGGTCAGACTTCCCGTAAATAATGGATCCATCCGGATTGATACCCGCAACTGCAGTCAGAGAAGAGCGGATATCTACACCGGCCCGCACATTCTGTGCTTCCACTATTGCCCCGGTTACCGGGTTGGTGAAAGAAAAAACCTCCATCGTCGGATCAAAAAAGTCAGACTGCCAGGCATTTGTGGTTTGAGATCTGTCAATAACTCTCTTACCAAAAGTGAGGCTGGTTGTGTCTCTGTCCTGTATACCATTTTCCGCAACGATGATCGGCATGGTGCCTGCACCACCATTAAAGCGGCGTCGATAACTGCGTTCGTTGCCGCGAGCGTAAATAGATATCCGATCTGTCGGCGTCCAGTTCAGGGAGAGTGTGTAGTTTTCATCGCCATAGTTGTTGATGTCTTTACCCTGACCGGACGTCTCTTCGATGTAGCCATCGCGATGGCGATCTGTGCCGGAGAAGCGCAGCGCCAGCTTGTCTTTTATCACCGGACCAGACAACATATAGAACACCTCACGGGTATCGTAGTTGCCAAAGGTTGCGGCTACTTCACCTTCAAATTCTTCCAGGCTGGGACGTTTGGAGACGAAGTTGATCGCACCTCCTACCGCATTGCGGCCATACAAAGTGCCCTGAGGCCCCCGTAAAACTTCCACGCGCTCGAGATCTTTTAAACCACCTTCAGTGGAGGCGATACCGAAATCCTCCGAGTAAACACCGTTGAAATAAGTGGCCACACCAGGATCACCACCTAAAGTTCTGGCGGTGCGCCCAACACCACGGATGGCGGCGTCGTAGGGCTGTATGGTTGTGGCTGGAATATAGTTCTGCAGGTCTTCCTGATTTCTTATATTGAAATCATCAAGAAATTTTTCGTCAAAAGCTGATATTGAAATAGCGGTATCAGATACGGTGGATTCCCGCCGTTCCGCGGTGACCACCACTTCTTCGATTCTCCTACCTTCAGCTGACTCGGCGTAGACAGGCTGAAACGCCAACGGAATTAGTATGCTTACACAGAAAACAATAGCGATGACATGTGCATCACGCAGTGAAACAGTCATTAACCCTCTCCCCTTTGCCGCGACTAATTGGTCTTGGCGTGAAAATGTAGTAACTAACTACACCAATTGAGGACAGATACGACCAGCAGGCTCAAGGTCTTGAGGCTTATGCTCAAAACATTGAAAAAGTAACAGGCTTACGCCAGAAAGCGTTAGATCAGCGTAGCCTCTACAACCCACGTCTCTCCCCTCCTGCAGTAGCTGAAACGCAGCATTTGTGGCCCCTCAGCACACGGCGTACGCTGGATCAACTGTTTGATCCGATTCAGCACTTACCTGTATATAAAACGAATCTACTGAGAGAAGTCAACAGCAAGTCATAATATTTATCATGGTAAGAAATTGTTAGATCAACTGGGAAGCCGACCTGCCGGTCACGCCTCTAGGTTGAGACTGCGACCTTTACTTCCGGATTTTCCGCCGGTAACACCTCCATTAGAAAGTGTTTTGCCGACTTGCGACGGTCGTCCGAGTCTGCCAGCTCAGCCTCAAGGAAACTGTAAATGACAAGACGCATGAAGGTGACCTGTTCAGCCGGACGCATTGCTCTTTCAAATTTATCTGTTTGACAAGGCAATACACCAGTTCGGGACACAAGGCCTGCTTCAGGATCATCCTGGAACAGCGGTTGCTCGCCTCCATTTTCGAGATTACTGACCAGGCTGGGGCAAACCCACTCATCAGGGTGATTTGCAAACCGGAAAACTCCAGCGGCTTGAGCTGCAAATCCTGCATGGCTCGCGGCATCAAGTGTAACAAGGGTCGCGCCAGGCGCTTTATTCAGAATGGGTAGTGCGTTTCCAATATAGGGCACTATCTGATCAGAGCTGCCTGCCAGCATCAGGAAAGGAAGCACCCGGCTGGTAAAAAAACCTCGGGTCATGTTAGCCGTTGGACCAGCTATTGATGCGGCGGCTCGAATCCGCGGGTCTCTAAGTTGACTGTGAAATGCGACCAGCTCGGTTGTCAAACCACCCAGTGACAAACCCACTGCAGCAACACGCAGCGGATCAATCCTTCCATACATAGGATCATCCTGGTCACGATTTCGCACCAGCAGTTGGTCAAGCACGAATGACACATCCTGCGGCTGGTTGATAACATCGGTGACCAATGGTCCTGCCGGCGCACTTGCGCCAGTCAGCGGAAAGTCTACGGCAACAGTGATATAGCCATGTGTAGCCAGGAAACGGCCAATGTATTCACCTTCACTGTGAGACGACATGAATCCGTGGCTATAGAACACCAGGGGTGCCGGCGTTTGTGATTCCGGCTGCCAGATCCGGCCTGTCATTGATCGAGAATCAGAACCTGGGTAATCTTTATATGCTGCGGTTGGGCGGCTACTGTCCTCAAACTCTACGACCGTCTCGATAACACCGTGCGATCCTTCTGCATACCATTGCGTACTTTGATCACCCACCGGAACATGCTCCGGTGGAATCATCAAAATCGCAAGCATCGCAATCACCAACAGAAGTGTTATGCCTGCATATTTCGCAGCGCGCTTCAAAAGACTCGACCGTTTCTTTTTGCGCGCATCACGCTAGAAAGTGTAAACCAGACTGGCAGAAGCCATCGAAAGGTCCCTGACATCGCTGACTTCATAAACCTCGTATTCAGCTCGAATGGCAAACGAGCCAATCTGGAACCTTGCGCCGGCACCGTAGGCAAAGTCTGTGCCGTTTTCATCTTCCCGGAACGCACCAACAGATAGCTCTGCATCCCAGGCAACCATACCGGCTTTGGCAAAAAGACCTATTGGTCCTACCTTGAAACCCGCCAGCCCAAATGCGTTAAGCGCGGTCAGCTCAACACCCAACGGTCCTGATTCCGGATTACCAAAATCGACATAAGATGCCTCAACAGCGAGGTCGATCAAAGGCACAACACCAAAATTGTAACCACCAAAGATTTTGTAAGCAGAATCACTTTCATCAAAATCGCTGATCTCCACATCAGTCTGGCCCAGACCCGCGCCAAGATAGAAGCCACTTTCAGAACCAGCAAACGCTGTTGTTGGGAAGCTCATAAACAGCCCTAACGCGCACGCGATCAACAGTCTATTTTTGCTCATATCCATGATCTCTCTTGTCTTAAATACACGCGGATCTTAAGACAAAGGGGGCTGAATAAGTGAGACTCAGATCCGCAATTCAAGCATTGTCCGTAAAGCATCTTGCCGGATTTCATTCAGTTGCACCCAGCACCTGTAACTCCAAAGCACAGTCAAACTCCGGCGCAGGGGTTTTGTCTTTCAGGTTTGCAATTTCCGTCCGCGCGGCTGACATGGCCTTGAGAAAGGCGTCGTTTGTATGCAAACGAGCAACGGCTGCCGCACCAACCAGGCGTCCGGCATCGACGTCGCTGCGCCAATGAACATTACAAACGTTGCGACTCTCACCGTAAGCGCGACCACGGTTCAAAAGGGCTTCAGCGCGGTCCGGCGCAAGTTCCGAAAGGATCAGAGCCCAGCCCCAGCCAATTGCGGTATGGCCTGACGGATAGGAACCATCTTCACGCAACATCGTTTCCTCCTCAGGCGTGCAGATCGGCTGCCCGTTTATCATAAATGGCCGCTCACGCTGGTAAGCGTTTTTCGCTGAGTAAGCAGCCAGGCCCAGGTCTGCCAGGGTTCTGCGCAGCAACATGTATAACTCTGGTGTATCTTCCTGCGTAATGGGCAGGCCCAGCGCGCAGGTAAAAGTCTCGGCAGCATCCGGAAACCGCAGGTGCGCATCCTGGGTTGCCAGCGCCCACCTAGGCGTACCTCTAAGTGCAAGCATCTCTTCCGCGACGGCTTCATCCATCACCTGTCGAGGAGAGTCTGGCGCAGGAGCCGGCAGAACAAAGGCTTTACTGAGCATGGGATCATCCATCGGTGTATAGCCCATCAGTACCCCAGGTGCGATCTCGGGAATCTGTTGCTGTGTTTCGCTTGGCGCCATGCTGGTACAGCCGATCAAGCCGACGGTAAAAAGCAGCAGGGTAAAGACCGTTAGTAAGTGGTGTTGAAGCATGGGTTTACTCATTTCGCCAGAAACGCATCATACGCATCCTTATACGCAGGGTCCCAGCGAGATAAAGCTGAACGATCCTGTATAAGGTCATCCACACCCCATTGAATACGTTTCTCATCCAGCTCCCTTGGTGTGTCGTTGTCAGGGCAGAGGATGTAAAAAGCATCGCGCTCAAGGGCAGACAACATATAGTCGATCGCCTGCTCAGGCAGCCAGGCGCCCGCCGGTTTCTCTGGCAAAAATCGCGCAATCATGCCTGTATAAGTAAAACCCGGAATCAGCAAATGTGCGGTGACTTTGCAGTCTTCTTCCTGCCTTAGCGCATGCGCAACGCTTTCTGTATAGGCCTTTACTGCTGATTTCGACATATTGTAGGCGTAGTTACCCGGCGGGTTGGTGATGCCTTGCTTAGAGCCCGTATTGATAACTGCACATCTGAGTTGCGCATCCAACATGGACGGAAGGAAAGCATGACAACCATGAACAATTCCCCATAGATTAATGTCTATCTGCTTCTTCCAGCTTTCAAGTTCTTTCCAGGGTGAAGGCGTTCTCACGCCTGCCCCTGCATTGTTCATCAGGCAATGGGTAACCCCCATGTGTTCAGCAGCGTACTTCTGCAGGGCTTGAACATCGTCGTATTGGGAAACGTCACATACATGGGAAAGAACCTGCCCACCCAGATCCTTACTGGCTTGATGCAGCGCTTCTTCATCAATATCGGAAATGAGGACCTGCATGTCTGCGGCCAGAAATCTCCTGGCAGCTGCTAAACCGATACCACTGGCACCGCCGGTAATCACCGCGTTGTTTCCTGACTTCATCCACTGTGTCATGTTGTTGGCGTTCCTTTTTCCAATCAGCTTTGTTTAAACCTGATGATGACTTCATCGTCTGGCATTTCTGCATGCTCGCGGACATCTGGGGATTGTGCAATCCCCCTGTTCGCCGAGGTTAGAACGTTTAAGCCTGCTTGTTGGCCACGAAACGTTCACCTATGCTGAGACGCTTACTTCTGGAGCCGTACTATGTTGGACAATGAAGACGCAGAAGGTACCCGCCTACCCATCAAGCTGGATTCAACATCCAATGGCGAGTACCTGCCACTGGTGCTGCGCGAGGAGCACAGGCTGGCGAACGAACTTGCGCTGCAAAGCGCAACCCGCAATGCAAAACAGACCGGCGTGGGGCGAAGACAGTTTTTAGTGTCTGCATCTGGCGCTGCGGCAACGCTGCTGGCTTTTAACTCTGCTTATGCAGCTGCTGGCAGAACGGGTGGCTTTTACGATGTGGAAAAAACCGCAGCATTCGATGTCAACGAAGCCCAAGCGACATTCAGCAAACCTGGATTCATCCTTGACGTGCAGGGCCATTTTGTTAATCCGGAAGGCGCATGGCTTAAAGACATCCCCGCCGCGGCGAGGCCCCTCAGCGGCTTACCGAAGGCCTCATGTGATCTGGGGTCACTGGCCGGCGATCGAAGCTATTTAAACTGCCTGGATTCAGATGAATTCGTCAAAGACGTGTTTCTTGATTCAGACACCGACATTATGGTGTTGTCGTTTGTTCCCTCGACCAGAGCAGCAGAGCCCCTGACTATCGAAGAGGCGCACGCAACACGGGACATTGTGGCCCGCCTGGACGGTACCAAACGCCTGCTTGTGCATGGCCGCGTGAATCCTAACCAGGATGGCGATCTCGAAGGTATGGACGAGCTTGCCGAACACTGGAAAGTATCGGCATGGAAAACCTACACACAATGGGGTCCAGACGGTAAAGGCTTTTCTTTCATGGACGATGCCGGTCAGGCGTTTATCGAAAAGGCTCGCAAACTGGGTGTGAAGAACATATGTGTGCACAAAGGCCTGCCTTTCGGTCCGCAGTCTTATGAACACTCCCTGTGCGATGATATCGGACCCGCGGCAAAGCAAAACCCGGATATGAATTTTCTGGTGTACCACTCGGGGTATGTAGCTGACCAGCCTGAAGGACCCTACAACCCCAACCGAAATGAAGGCATCGATTCGTTGATTAAAAGTGTGCTTGAAAACGACGTGGCTGAGCAGGGGAACGTTTACGCGGAGCTTGGCTCCACCTGGCGCATCCTGATGCGCGACCCGGACAGTGCGGCCCATAGTCTCGGCAAATTGTTTAAGTATCTGGGCAGCGACCAGGTCTTGTGGGGTACCGATTCCATCTGGTACGGCTCACCCCAGGACCAGATTCAAGCTTTTCAGACCTTTCAGATATCTGAGTCTTTACGCAACAAACACGATTACAGCTTGATCACACCGCAAATGCGCGCGCAGGTGTTCGGATTGAACGCCGCGCCTCTGTACGGCATCTCTGATCTGGAAATAGCCGGTCATTTTAACCAGGACCGTGTCGCTCAGGACCGCCTTGCTTATCAGCCCGTTGCTAATCCACATTTCAAGACTTACGGCCCTAAAAATCGCAGAGAGTTTATGAACTTGTTAAAGCTTGGTGGCTGACGCTGCAGGATCAAAGCTTGAGAATGCGCTGCGACAAGTGTGTTACGCTGATTCTTCATGACAGCTTTACTCCAAAAATCCGCCCTCTGGCGACATACAGCTGTCGGTGTTCTCCACGCCATTAAAGGCGTTCCCCAATGGTTGCGACTGCATCACGACATAGAACACAACACAGACGTGCCTATGGACTTCATTGGCATCAACGTTGCCACGTCCGATGATCCGAGCTGCGATGATTATGTTGTTAGTGCCTTACGCGACCTGGATATCCAGAACGTTCGCCTCAGCTATAGCTATGACGCCATAGGTGCAGCAACCGAGCGGTTTTTACTACGCTTGCTGGATGAAGGCTTCGATGTCTTGCTGGCTTTATTGCCGCTTAAGCAAGACGCGGCAGGCATGGCGAAAGATACCCAGGCACAGTCTCGCTGGCGTGAGTTTGTGGAGAGTGTTATTCGGCTTCATGGTACTCGCCTTGGCGCCATCGAAATCGGTAACACGCCCAACCGAGGTCGCTGGTCCGGCTATAGCGCCCAGAGCTATCTGGCCGCATGGCAAATAGCCGCCAAGGTTGCCGAAGAAGCCGGCAGAACATTGGCAGGACCGAACGTCTCGGACTTTGAACCTGTATACAATGTGGGGTTCTTGAACGCGATGGGCAAACTGCACTCAATGCCTTCGGTTCACACAAACAATCTTTTTGTTGAACGCGTCGTGGAGCCGGAGGCATTCGATCATCGTGTTGCCAGCAAATTGGCAACACGATGGCTGAGCCTTAACCTGACCAAGAAGGCTGGCATCCTTCAGGAAATAAGTCGCCAGAACGGCATCGCAAAGACATACTGTACATACACCTGCTGGAGTCGGAAGCGCCTGACCCGCTGGTCCGCCACACCGGAAAAAAAGAACGCTGACTATCTCATGCGTTATCTCGTTATTGCCGCTGCCGGTGGCACACTGGATCGAGTCTACTGGGGCCCTCTGATCTGCCAGCGCGACGGTCTTATCGGCTGCGGCGACACCAGTTATCCTGACATAGACAACGTCAGCTACTACCGCGAGATTCGCGGCGAGGTCGACAAGTTCTCGCCAACCGCAGCCTACAACGCGCTGCGTTTCAGCATAAAAGTGTTACGCGGCGCTCAATGCCTGAGCGCGCATACAAACATTGATGGCGTGCATCACTTTGTTTTCAAAAACTCTCAACTGGATAACTGGCATATAGTCTGGTGCGCGGATAGAAATATTTTCCCGCTGGACACTCTGTACAACTCAGCAGATCTCTCAGAAGCGACCTTCTACACACCTGAAGGTGAAGAGTTGAAGGAAACACCTCGATCTATTACAGAACAACCCCTGATAGCGCGTTGGCCAACCGTCGTGACAGCTCCAGATGTCAATACTCTCAAGCACATTGCCCGCGAGGCATTGCATGATGTTGTTTACTGGCCACGTGCAAATAAGATGACGCAAACGCTCATCAGTGAGCGGTGGCGAGGTACCTATACGCTTCCTGAGGGTGCGCAGGCTGAAGCGCCGGAAGGAGATGACATCCCAGGCCTGTTACCGACATTACCGCAATGCAAAGTCCTCCGAGACAAACGTAACAAGTTGTGGAATATTCAGGCCCCCTGGTGGGGGCCCGGCGAGCAAACAGTCAAACTCAACCGCGCCAAGGGCATCAAAAAGTTCACCTACAAGTTTTTACCCAGCAAGGGTAAAAGGCACTGGAACAATGCTACCGAGATGTTGCGATTGGGCGTAACTACACCTGAACCGCTGGGGTTTTTTGAACAGACCAGCAGCAACGCGGCAGACAGCTACTACATCTGCCAGTTCATTGAAAATGCGTTTTCCTGCCGCGACGTCTTCACAGCCTTCAAGAACGGTCAGGTCCAGTACCAAGGTATTGAGAAAGAGGATTGGCTGCTACGCATAGGAAAATTTGTTGCCCATATGCACTGGCGGGGCATTATCCACAGAGATTTATCGTCAGGGAATTTGATGATGACCTGCCGGGATGGAGACGTAGAGTTCTATTTAATTGATATCGGCCGCGCGATCATCGACAAGCCACTTTCCAACAAGGCGCGCATGCGTTTTAAAGACCTGAATCGCATCTGTTACAAACTGGCATGGCCTGATCGCGAACTTCTCATAAAAGCTTACGATCAGCATACCAAGCAGCCGCTCCCGAAGTGGTGGCGGTTGTCTTTGTCCAGCTACGACTGGAAACAGAGCAGTAAGAAAACTTTGAAAGGTAATAAAAAGCCGAAGCAGCGCAGTAAAACAGCGCGCGGCACTACGCGAGGCTGAAACTGGCTGGCGCGATCGCTCATTCCTTCTTATCTACAATTTTCCGCAACATTGATTCCTGCGCAGCTGTCATTATCAGTTGCCCCTGGCGGTCGTACAACTCACCGTGATTCATTCCCCGGCCGTCTGCAGCAGCGCTGCTGCGCTGGTCAAACAGCATCCACTCGGTCGCGTCGGCAGGTCGATGAAACCAGACAGCATGATCAATACTGGTCAGACGGTGGGTTTGAAACGGCAACCCATGTGGAATAACTGAGTTAAACATCAACGTGCTGTCTGACATAAAAGCCAACGCAATCTGCGACTCGCGCTGTGATAGCGGATGATCGCTGTTGCAACGCATCCACAGCTGAAGTTTTGCAGCTCTCCCTGCCACGTATGCTGGCTGAATAAAGTGATCTGATGCCATCAACATTTCAGTTCTGCCTTCTAATGTCGGCGGCGGGTTGAATTGAGGTTCGCGTGACTTCAGCTCTTCCAGCAAAGATTCCACGTCCCGAACCACAGGCATCTCAGGTTGATGTACATCTCCCGCTTCGGACAATTTGAAACTTGCTGTCATCTGAAAGACCGGACGATTTTTCTGATAGGCAATGATATTGCGAACATCTGAACCACGCCCCTCTCTCAACCTTGTTACGGCATAGTGTATGGGCACACCAGGGTCACCAGGCAGCAGGAAATAACAGTGGAAGGACTGAGCCAGCTTAGGGGCTTCGACTGTCGCAAAACCCGCCGCAAGGGCCTGACCCACAAAATGTCCACCATAGATGCCCATTACTCCATAGGCTTCAGCCTGGCCCAGAAAATGATCCTGATCTTCAGCGGCTTGTACCGCCATCAACTGCATTAATGATAAAGACATCAGTGGTTCCACCAGGGCCGATCTGTAAAAGAACGCAGGTCCAGCTCAAACGTCCAGGTGGAACGATGCTGTTGCGCCAGATGTAGATAAGTGTCGGCCACCTTGTCAGGCAGGATCAGCCCATCGTGCTCCAGCCCGCGCGCCTGTCGGACTTCATTAAACTTTTCCGCCCCTAACATTTTTCCCAGAGTATCCGGCGCATCAACCATACCGTCCACCAGGATGTGAGCGACGTGTATACCCTGCGAGGAAAACTCTGCATTTAGAGACTGGCACAACATGCGCCGCCCACCCATCGCGGCAGCGTGGGAATGCTGACCCGCATTACCACGAACTGCGGCAGTCGCTGATGTCACCAGGATAGTACCTTTACCGCGCTCAACCATCAGCGGGCATACCGCTGACGCCAAGCGAAACAGGCTGAAAGTAGCCATGCGCCAACCCATTTCAAAGGCTTTGTTGGTGGTTTGATCTAATGATCGATCACCGATTTGCGCACCGAGATTAAACACGATGACTTCAATTGGGCCGATATCTTTTTCAATCTGAGTAACCGCTTCTTCTATGCTGCCTTCCTCAACGGCATTCAGCAGAAAACCAGTCGCCTCATCACCACTTTCATGGATTGCATTTACCAGACGATCCAGGCCTTCCTGATCACTGCGTCGACACAACACCGCATGGTAGCCTGCCCGCGCAAATCGTTTACCGACCGTACCGCCAATACCCGCGCCGGCACCCATTACCAGACAGACTGGTTTCATTGTTAGCTCCTCATTCTATTGCAAGACGAACAAGCGCTATTGTGCCATTAGCTGGATGCGAGCAAGCCTAGATTGAGCGTGCAAAATTAGCCGCCTTTGCGCGCTGGTACGCTGGACGTTGAGCGATAAAGCTGCGATAGCGCATGAGTACTGGAGGTAACAACAGGTCATAAGCTAACGCCCAATCAAGACATGTCATCAGCATGATGTCGGCCAGGCCGAAGCCTTCTGTCAGTACAGATTGCTGCTCTCCCAACCGCTCAGCGGTCACCCCAAGGTGCTTCGCTGCATACTCTCCGGCTGCAGACACCACATCAGGAGCCGCACCATAAATATGCCCCAGGTCACCATGGCGCCGCATCACATAAAGACTGGTTTCATCCAGCTCTCCATAGATGTAACAGCACCATTCATCTTCTCGAGCGCGTGCCTCCGGCGATTGCGGTACATACAAAGTGTCATTGGGAAAGATCGCTAACAAATAGCGGCAGATAGCTAAGCTTTCCGACAAACACAGGTTGCCCTTTACCAGCAGTGGAATTTTCTGTTTTGGGTTCAGCCGGCTGAATTCAGGTGTCTGCGTTTCGCCCGTTCGCGGTCCAATCGGTTTCAGTTCGTAGGCAATACCCAGCTCTTCCGCAACCCACACCGGTCGCATGGTCCGGCTGGTGCCGGCACCCCACAGCGTGACTGGAACCTGATCTGACAATGAACTACTCGTTGCGCAGGGCAGTGCGCGCTAGAATAATGACGGCAATGAAAGTCGCAAACATGGCACTGGCACCACCAAAGTAGGACAGCGCACCCATCAAGTCGCCAGGGCCAAAAACAGTGTCCGTTACAGATAGACCTCGGTTGCCAGCCAGATTCCCGGCCCAGTAAAACACCGTGTTCCCCCAGCCGGTGTAGATAAGACCCCAGCCCGCCCAGTTAAGCGCGCGCCCGGACACGTTGAGCCAGTTCAGTGTCCAGGCCAAAGCCACCAACATGACTGCATTCAAAATGCCGCCCACGTGTGCTGCCTGCCAGCCACGGGTAGAGCCAAAGATCTGCCAATCGATTGCCGGCAGGGGCCATAGTGCAACTTCACCGAGCAGCGAAAAAGTCAGCAGAACTCCAGCAACCAGGCCAACAATCAGTACCAGCATCGCGTGCGCTAATATTCTGCGCACCATCGCAGTGGCTTGTGTACTCATTTACCGGGGTCTCCTGCTGTTGAATATAACGCAGCGGTTAAGTCCCCTTGCGCAATCGCCAGGGTGGTCAAGCCCGCGTCGTATCTTTCTCGCCACGCCAACGCTATCTTATTCTGTTGATTATTACAGATAGGATGGCTGCGCGGGTGGTAACTGTGCTTTAGCGCAGAGAGAGCCAGGTCTGCGGCAAAACGTGCAAAAAACTTCGCTGCTTTAATACCACGGGCGGGCTGACGCCAGAACCCTTCTACTCGTCCCATATGTAAGTAAGCGCGCAACGTTTCTTCATACCGATCCAGAATGATGGCGCCTGCTAAAAAAGTGAATGTTTCGTAGCCAGCAACATAACCAACCCGAAAGAATCTGCTGCGCTCTGCCAGCATGTCTGAAAAATGTTTATCTGCATCCGCTTCCAGCTCACCTATTCGGGGGTAGTTGGCAGACATCACCTCATTCCAACGAACGAGATTGAAGGCGTGATGAGCCTCCTGACCAATAATTCCTTTCACATCAAGCAGAAGATCCGCGTCTTCAATATCAGTGCGCACATTGCGGAAAACTGCTACCAGAAATCTTTCAAAGTAAGGTACGTGAATGCCAAGCGCGTTAATGAACATTGAAAAATCAGGCTGGCTACGGCTCCACAATGCACTTTCGCCTTGCAGTTTCTCAGTGTCAAAACGCAGGTTCCTGATGGGGATGTTATCCATCGGGTGTGCTGGTTGATCTGAAGCTTCTGAAACCATCACGTTTCACCGTTTTCAAAGTGCGGTTTCAGTGTCTGCCTATTCGAAGTTCGTCGCAAGGCTGCTTTTTTCGGGTAGTTCAGTACTCGAAAGGAAGTTACGATGGACCCATTCCCGGGGCTCCAAGAATCTGATCAGAATGAATGACGTCGAGCGCTCAATCGCCTTCCAATCCATCAGTCGTCGTATCGCCAAAGATGCCACTCTTAGCCGACACTGGCCTCTGACCGGCGGAGTATCGGCTTTCATCGATGCTTTAGAGCTGGAAATGCCTGACGGAAAACAAACACGCTTCGTGGTTCGTCGTGCTGGAGAGCACGAATGGAAGGAGCAGGCTGAACATACCATTGAAATCGAATTCAGGCTTCAGCAGGCGCTGTTTCAGAAGGGCCTGCCCGTTGCCGAACAGATTCTGTTAGACACCACCTGCGAGATTCTACCCACACCATACGCAGTGATGAGGATGATTGAAGGCACCACAGACGTTCCACAGTCCAGAGTCGAAAGTGCGATGTACGGTATGTCGGAGTTTTTGTTGCGCTTACATCAACTTGAGCCAGATAGCGTTGTGGTGCCGGGCCTGCCGGCACAAGAAGACCCAGTTGCAGGCGCGTTGCTGTACATTCCTGGTACACCCCAATGGTCTGAACTTCGTGGAGCAATCTCAGATTGGCAGACCACAGATGTGCCAGCGAGCATCCTGCACGGGGATTTCTGGCCCGGGAACATCATCTGGTACAACAACCAGATCGCCGCGGTTATAGACTGGGAAGATGCAGCGACAGGCACACCAGTGTCAGACCTTGCCTGTTGCCGCGCTGAAATCATGGCCATGTATGGGCCCGATGCGGTGACAGCATTCACAGAACACTACCAGGCACACTCAGATTTAGACTTCAGCGATCAACCGCTGTGGGATGTTTACGGTGGTTTTGCCGCGCTGGCAACAATGCACAGCTGGGGACTTGAACCCCAAATCGAAGCTGCACGCCGCAACAGCACAGAGATATTTGTGCAACAGGCAGCGCAACAGATTATTACCCGGCACGCTCAACAAAACCCCAAGATATGAATAGCCTGAACGCTGAAACAATTTCGCTTGCTGACCTGTCTGGGTACCAACGCATAAATGTCATCGGTACATCCGGCAGTGGAAAGTCTACTTTTGCGAACAACCTTGCAGCAGCGCTGGATTTACCCTGCTTTGAAATGGATGCATTATTCTGGAAACCAGATTGGGTAGAGTCCACCGACAACGAGTTTTTACCTAAGGTTGCACAAGTCGCTGCGCGGTCAGAATGGGTATTGGATGGCAACTACTCCCGGACTTTCGACATCAAGATCAACAGAGCGCAGCTACTTGTCTGGATAGATCTCCCTTTTCTAACCACAACCTATCGAGTCACGCGTCGCGCCATAAAAAGATCGTTTTCTAAAAAGGAGTTGTGGCCCAATACTGGCAATCGCGAATCTCTGAAAAAAGCTTTCCTTTCAAGAGAATCGATCATCTGGTGGTCAATCACCCACTACTATCCCACACGCGACAAGTACGAAAATCTGATGCACTCTGACACCTATGAAGATATCGCATTCCTACGCCTCACCAGCCGTGGCCAGATTGCGCGCCTGCTGAATTCGAAACCCTTGAAGCTGCCGGCACATCACAGATACAGTTAGTCTGTTAAGTTGTAACATCAAACCTGCTGTGTCGTGCTAGAACAACAGACCAACATACATCTCGTGTTTACCATCGGTTCACTGCTCGGTGGGCTGGGTCTTTTTCTGCTCGCTGTTACGATGATCACAGACGGTTTAAAACTCGCCGCTGGTGATGCATTGCGGGAGATTCTCACTCGTTCGACCAGGACACCGCTGCGTGGCGTTGTATCCGGTATTCTGATGACCTCCCTGGTGCAGTCCTCAAGCGCGGTGACCGTTGCCACAATCGGCTTTGTAAATGCGGGCTTGCTGAATCTGCTGCAGGCCCTCGGCATTGTGTATGGCGCAAACATCGGCACAACCATGACCGCGTGGCTGGTCGCCGTCGTTGGCTTTGAATTTAAAATTGAGCTGTTCGCTTTACCAATGATAGGTATCGGCATGGCGATGCGGCTTGCCGGCGCCTCAAACAGGCTAGGAGCGCTGGGAGAAGCCATTGCGGGTTTTGGCCTGTTTTTTATTGGTATCGATGTGCTGCGTGAGGCATTTCAGGGGTTTGCCGCTGGCATGGATCTGACGTCTTTGTCTAGCGATTCCATACTTGGACTCCTGCTTTACGTGGTGGCGGGATTTTTGGCCACGCTGCTAACCCAGTCCTCAAGCGCAGCGATCGCGATTACTTTAACCGCTGCAACCGGCGGCGTTCTGGCTTTGGATGCTGCCGCTGCGATGGTAATTGGCGCCAACGTAGGTACCACATCGACGGCGGCGTTATCGGTTATCGGCGCAACCTCAAACGCAAAGCGGGTTGCCGCTGCCCATGTTATTTTCAATGTAGTTACCGGCGCGGTTGCATTGCTGCTGTTGCCCATCCTGCTGAAACTGGTTGCCTGGACCAGCGAGACCTTTGGCCTGCAGGCAATGGTGGCTGTCAATCTCGCCATCTTCCATAGCGTATTCAATATTCTGGGGGTGGCCATCATGTGGGCATACACCCAACAGCTTGCCACGTTTCTACAGGGCCGCTTCAAGACTGTCGCTGAACAACTCGGACAGCCTGTACATCTGGACAAGAACGTCATGGTGTCGCCAGCGCTTGCAATAGATGCGTTGCGACTTGAACTGCGACGCATGGCAGACCTTTCCCAACAACACGCTATAGCTGCAATTAAGGGCGCACATGTCAGCGAGATCGAACACCTGCACCTGGCACTGAACTCACTGAACGAAGGTGTAGAATCTTTTGTCAATCAACTAGAACGAGAGCGCCTTGGCGAAGCTACCGCCGTCGAATTATCCTCAATATTGCGAGTTAACAACTACCTGGCAGAAGTAGGCACGCTGGCGGAAGAGATTGCCCATCAGGCGGCTGATCTGCAGCACATTCGAGGCAGTGCCGCCGGGGAAATCTGCGAACACTACCTGACCAGCGTCCTGGCGTTGCTGCGCGCGTGTGATCTCCAAACGGAAAACATCGACACGGAAAGCCTTGATGCTCAATACAAATCCCTGCGTAAACAGTGGCATGATCTGAAAAGCAATCTGTTGCAGAAGGCAACCGTTGGCCAGATTCCCCTGAGTGGCCTTAACACTACTCTGGAGCTGCTTCGCAGTGCTCTGCGCATTGCAGAACAAAGCGTGAAAGTTGCCGAACGTCTGAATCAGGCCAGCCCTGAGACAACCTCTACCGTTGCTACCGCCAGCTGAGCACCGGTCAGCCTGGATTGAGCGGACCCGTTCGCGTTTAGCTATTTATGAGCTATGGGTTTTTCGGTAAAAATATAGTCTTTCAGCTCTTTGTCGAAGCGGGGATCTTTACGCCGGATCCACTCCAACACCATTGCTGCGTGCTCTTTTTCTTCATCTCGGTTGTGCGCAAGAATTGCTTTGAGCTCGTCGTCTTTACAGGCATCAACCCGCTGATTGTACCAATCGACCGCTTCGAGTTCTTCCATCAGCGATGTAATCGCCCTGTGCATGTCTCGGGTAGCATCACTCAGCTCGTCAATCGGTTCGTGGTAGCCTTCGTTTGCCATAGCGTTTCCTTCACTGTGTTTACAAACCGCTATGTTACCGAGCGCACCCCATAGGGCGTCAACGTTTTGCTGCGTTAACGCCCGATTTAGAGGTTCAGAGCGCTAATCCTCGGCTTTACCTACCACTTTATAAACCAGGGCACCGATTACCGCGCCGACAATGGGAGCCACCCAGAACAGCCACAGCTGAGCAACCGCCCAATCGCCTACATACAAAGCTACCCCTGTACTACGGGCTGGGTTTACTGACGTGTTGGTGACCGGAATGCTGATGAGATGGATCAGCGTCAGGCCCAAACCAATTGCAATCGGGGCAAATCCCGCCGGCGCACGATCGTCAGTGGCACCAAGAATGATGATCAGGAACATCATGGTCAGCACCACCTCAGCAACAAGGGCGGCAACCATGGAGTATCCTCCGGGAGAATGCTCCGCATAGCCGTTGGATGCAAAACCTGCAGCTAAATCGAACCCAGGCGCTCCGCTGGCAATAACATAGAGCACACCACCGGCAATAAGACCTCCAACTACCTGAGCAATAATATAGCCTGGCAATTGACCGGCAGGAAATCGGCCGGCAATCCATAGTCCAACTGAAACCGCTGGGTTCAGATGACAACCTGAAATATGACCAATCGCGTATGCCATTGTCAGCACGGTTAATCCAAATGCCAGAGAGACACCCAGCAGACCGATGCCCACCTCAGGGAAACCAGCAGCCAGCACGGCGCTGCCGCAGCCGCCGAAAACCAACCAGAACGTACCAAAAGACTCAGCCAGATATTTATTCATCAGATCCCCACCCACTCTGTTTTTTTCGATTCTAAGCGTAAAGTAGAATCCGTGTGTAAAACCATGGTAAAAAATTTACGACAACTCTCGGGATTTGAGTATGTCGATGCGACCTAAGCAATCAACCAAAGCACTCCTGTTAGTTCTGACAAGTTTATTGTACAGCCTTGCCCCTATGAGCCAGGCATCAGCAGAGGAGCAGCGGCAATAGGATCCAAACAAGCAGGCTGAAATCAAACACAGCCTTTTTGTTTTAGATGCGTCTGGCTCCATGTGGGGACAGATAGACGGCATCAACAAAATTGTTATTGCCAAAGATGTTATGGAAGAGCTTACCTGGCGTCTGCCGGAGAACCAGCGCCTGGTATTAGTCGCTTATGGCTATCGCAAAAAAGCGCATTGAACTACACCCAAGCAGATCTCAATGGAAGAAGCTTTTGACGTGCAGTACAGTGGTCCAAATTACAAAGGCGATTGCCATGGTAGTTTTACCCGCACATGGGCCTGCCGAGAAAATGTGGAACATAACGCCCCGCTACGGGTTTCTGACAAAAGCATAATCGGGATCCGGCACTGTGACCGCTTACCCTACCCAGGCTGGACCGGATGAGTACGAGGTGCGTTACGTCACCGGCTTCCAGCACCACATACTGGCGCGCCCGCCAATCAGAGTTGTAGCCAGACAATAGCTTTACAAAAAGGCTAAGCCGCGCTGCTCACCACACCATCACCCACCTGAATTTCGCCAGCACCCGTTACCGCTGCATACACGCCTGCCACCGGGTACATGCCTGCGTCGCCCACCTGGATTCGATTATGTTTGACCAGTGTCTTCAGCACGTCGATATCCTGCTCGATCCCTGGCTGAGCAAGAGTGGTCATGACACAGCGCGGATCGGCCATGGTGACCAAAACTCTTGCTTCATCGCCTACCGCCAGCCCTGCGCCTATCCAGTCGTTTTCAATAAAGCCGGTGGCACTGGTACTCAGAACAATATTCATGCGGAAACGGCGCTGATCAAAATTACTGTCAGGTTTTGCCTGCTTGAGCTCATCCAGCGTGGAAGTGGTAATCACAGACAATGGGAATACGTCGAAAAAAGATTCCGGCGATACCGGTGAATCAGCCCCCATAGCCTCAAACAGGGCTGCTCCGAGAGGTTGAGCGAGGGTTGTATCCGCGTTACCCGCAGGATCAGCGCCACTGACATCCGGAAAGTAGTGGTCGATGGTGAAATCTTTGGGTGCAGATGAAGCAAGTTTCACTGCACGACCAAAGTGCTTCGTTAGTAAGGCATCACAATCCGCATCGCCACTGCACACCTGCTCACCGTCCGGCAATTTTATGTACACCTCGGGTCGAGGATTAACAATGCTGGGTGGTTCCACAAAGCTGGCCTGACACGACAGGACACCTGGAAAATGTTTCACGCTTTTAGCACTCACCACCCTGCCTGTTTCAACATCAATCAACGCGTATGCTCGGTCCCCAAGTAACCCTGATGACGTTAAAGTGGCCTGAGTCAGTGATTCTCCCGCCATGGACTTGACCGGATATCGATAAATTCCCGCTACGTGGCCAATGCTATTCTGGGTCGTCATTGCGCTTCTCTAGATTTAGTTGATCTCAGACAAATTACCATAACCTTCCGCAGACAACATTTTCCTTAACATCATCCGGCAGCAACTAAAAGTTCCGGCCCAATACCCAGCAGGGAGCCAGTGCAAATATACGCAATCATGGTTTTTTTCACTTTCAACATCGGTAAAATCAGATCTACTAATTGCGGTGAAACCTGGCACACTTGCCTGCGGTGAAAACTAATTTCTTACATAGCGCTGCCTCAAACCAACTTTGCCAATTTCGGCATCTGTTGGTTGCTGCGCTACTGGTTTTTGCTGCCAGTCAGACCCTGGCGCAGCAGCATTTTCACTCAGAAGACGATCTCAGCAACTGCGTTATTTGTGCACACGGCGATCACAGTCCGGTTGCAGACAGCGCGGTTGTAAAAAACACCAACAACAAAATATCCGCACGCCTGGAACATCGGCTTCAAGGCATACATCCCGTCTTCTGATCACTGGCCTGTATTTCAATCCCGCGCCCCACCTTCGTCCTAATAAGCACGTAACACCATTTATTTTCTGAGCGCTCACGCTAAGCGTTTGCGTAATTGTTAGGAGTCACAAATGAAATTTAGAATAATTGCGCCCTGCGCGGGCGCAAGTTTGCTTGCCGTCAGCTTAACCAGCTTCGCAAGCCAGGCAGAGTTTGAAGAATCATCTCCAGAAGTAATGGAGGAAATTATTGTCGTTGCTCACCCCTTGAGCGGCGAGGGCCTGTCTCAGGCCAGCAAGGTGCTGGAGGGCAAGGAACTGCAGCGTAAACTGGCTACAAATATTGGTGCAACCCTTGCTCAGGAGCCCGGCATCCATTCCGCACAATTTGGTAATGCGGTGGGTCGCCCGGTTATCCACGGCCTCGGCGGACCACGCGTACGCATCATGGAAGACCGTATCGATACGTTAGACGTATCTGTCACCAGCGCTGATCACGCGGTCACGGTCGAACCCTTTATTGCTGATCGTGTCGAAGTTCTCAAAGGTTCGAGCGCCCTGTTGTACGGATCCGGCGCCATTGGTGGCGTTGTCGACGTACACACCGGCCGCATCCCACATAACCTGTCAGACAAGCCGGTCAGCGGCGGCATCGAAACCCGCTACAACGACAACACAGAAGGCAATACAACCTCAGCGAAGCTCAACGGCAGTGTTGGTCAGATCGCCTGGCATCTGGACGGCACCTGGAAAGATGGAGACGACTACGACATACCCGGTTTTGCAGAATCCGCACGGCTTCGCGTTTCAGAAGAAGAAGGTGAGGGTGAGGGTGAGGAAGAAGTACGGGGCACACTGCCGGGCAGCGCTTTTGATTCTGAGTCCTACGCCGGTGGTGTAACTTACATCGCAGATTGGGGTTTGATTGGCGCCTCTGTCAGCCGTACAGAAGCGCAATACGGCTTGCCTGGCGGACATGCTCATGAAGAAGAGGAAGGCGGCGAAGAAGAAGAAGGCACGCCACTATTAGACATGGAACAAACCCGCACCGACGTTGAACTGGCTATCAAAGACCCTTTTGCAAACTTCACCAGTTTGAATTTGCGCCTGGGCATCAACGACTATAAGCATGCTGAAATTGAGCCCAGCGGCGAGGTGGGCTCAATATTCACCAACGAAGCCTGGGAACTGCGCGGCGAGTTAACTTACGAGAAAGATCGATGGGCTGGCGCGTTCGGTCTGCAGCATACCGACAGAGAATTCTCTGCTGCTGGGGAAGAAGCTTTTGTACCGCCTGTTGATACCACTGACACCGGTATATTCTGGGTTGGTGAACGCGAGTTTGACAATTTCAATCTGGAGACTGGCGTTAGAATTGGCCGTGTAAAACATGAACCCAGCGTGGGTCCTGACCAGGACTTTACGCCATTTGCTTCGTCAATCGGGCTGGTTATTCCATTTGCCGGCGGCTGGACATTGGGCGTACTTGCAGACTACTCCTCACGCGCGCCAGTGGCCGAGGAACTTTACTCTAACGGACCACATCTGGTAACCAATGCATTTGAGTTAGGCGACCCGGATCTCGACAGTGAAACGGCTGCCAATCTCTCTGCAACGCTCAGTTATCGTGCTGAAGCCTGGAACGTATCCGCAACCACCTACTACACACGATTTTCTGATTTCATCTATGAACAAGCCACCGGCGACATTGAAGATGGTCTACCGGTTTTTGCATTCCAACAGGAAGACGCAACCTTTACAGGCATTGATCTTGAAGTTTCTGCGCGCGTAGCACAGTGGGATAACGGCGAACTTATGCTGCGAGGCATGTTCGATTGGGTTGACGCGGAAATTGATGTATCCGGCAATGACAATCTGCCACGCATTCCACCGCTACGATATGGTGCAGGTGTAGAAACAACCTTTGGCATGATCACCGCATCATTGGACTATCTGAATGTGAATAAACAGAATGACGTTTCACAACGCGAACTGGTTACAGATAGCTACAAAGATCTACGTGCTTATATTGGTATGGAAATCCCCGTTGCAGACGGCAGCTTGGCCTTATTTGTGAATGGTAAAAATCTGACAGACGATGAACAGCGTTACCATACGTCTTTCATCAAAGACTTCGCCCCTGCACCCGGCAGAACTATCGAAGCAGGTCTTCGCTTTGTCTTCTAAGTTCTGATGGCTTTACAGGCTGGGAGAGATCCCAGCCTGTACTGATCAAACGCTAATCCAGGTCACTGGCGCTGTGGCGCTCAATCACCTGTTCTTCTTCCGGACCCCAGGCTTTGTTGACACGTTTGCCGCGCTTCACCGCAGGCCGCTCATCAATCTGCCTCGCCCATCTTGCAACATGTGTGTAGGAGGCAGTATCCAGGAACTCCTGAGCAGAATATATTTCGCCAATAACCAGGTTGCCATACCAGGCGTAGTTCGCCATATCAGAGATGTTGTATTCGTCGCCGCATAGGAACTCACGCTCCGCCAGATTACGATTCAGAACATCAAGTTGGCGCTTTACTTCCATCGCAAAACGATTAATCGGATATTCGTATTTCTCCGGCGCATAGGCGTAAAAGTGACCAAAACCGCCACCGAGATAGGGCGCACTACCCATCTGCCAGAATAACCAGGACATACATTCAGCACGGGCGCTGGGATCCGTTGGCAGAAACTCGCCAAATTTTTCAGCCAGATAAACGAGGATAGCACCCGACTCAAAGACACGGGTTGGTGGCGAAGTGGTTGTATCCAACAGCGCAGGAATTTTTGAATTAGGGTTAACGTCGACAAAGCCACTGCTGAATTGTGTACCTTCTCCGATGTTGATGGTGTAGGCATCGTATTCTGCCCCGCTGTGACCCAGCGCCAGCAGTTCTTCCAAGAGCACCGTGACTTTCACTCCATTTGGCGTCGCTAAAGAATAGAGCTGCAGAGGGTTATCCCCCACCGGCAAATCCTGATCATGGGTCGGGCCAGCGATAGGGCGATTGATGTTCGCAAACCGGCCACCACTTTGCTTGTCCCAGGTCCAGACCTTTGGTGGCTCATAGCTAGAGGAATCAGTCATTTTGGTTTCTTATACTGTTTCAAAGGGCCAGTGTACGAAGAATCAGCCTCTTTGCACACGCCAGGAATCTCATCCGCTTTCAAAACTGTCCTTGAAATGGGCCCGACACAGAGAGATATATCGGTCGTTGCCACCAATCTCCACTTGGGAGCCGTCTTTGAGCGCCCGCCCCTGATCATCTGCACGGATAACCATGGTGGCTTTTTTACCACAGTGACAAATTGCTTTGATCTCCTCCAGATTGTCGGCCCAGGCCAAAAGATACTGGCTGCCAACAAATGGCTCACCGCGAAAGTCGGTGCGCAGTCCATAGGCCAACACGGGAATCTTCAATTGATCAACCACCTCACCTAACTCAAACACCTGTTGTTTGGTGAGGAACTGAGCTTCATCTATCAGCACACAATGCAGCGTTTTTTGCTGGTGATGTTTTTCCACAATGGAAAACAGATTGTCCGCCTCGTCAAATGTCGAAGCCGGGGCATCAATACCAATGCGTGAAGTGACCCGACCTACGCCAAAGCGATCATCAAACGCCGGGGTAAGAATCAACGTGTGCATGCCACGCTCACGGTAGTTGTAGCTGGATTGCAGAAGCGCCGTAGATTTACCGGCGTTCATCGATGAATAATAAAAATACAGTTTGGCCAACAGGATCTTCAGTCTCGCAGGGGGCACAAGGGTAGCGGCAAGCATTGCCAGGACGCAAAAAAACTTGCGTCCAACCCCACCTGACCTTCATGGTTTCATCCAAGAAATCCCCAGGCAAAAAACGCAGGTGAACGTGCAACAGCTCAGAATCGAATTCCCAAACACACACGGTGAACAACTCAGCGCCGCGCTGTCACTACCAGCTCAGCCTGAACCACGCGGTTATGTGCTGTTTGCGCACTGCTTTACCTGCGGCAAAAATATCGCTGCGGCCTCGCGCATCAGCCGTGCACTCACTGCCCATGGCTTTGCTGTACTGCGATTTGATTTTACCGGCCTGGGTAACTCTGAAGGCGATTTTGCCAATACCAACTTCTCTTCAAACGTCGAAGATCTGCTTGCGGCAGCAGATTTCCTGCGCACCTCATACCTAGCACCAGTGCTGATGATTGGTCACAGCCTGGGCGGCGCCGCCGTGCTGGCCGCGGCTGAACAGGTGCCCGAGTGCAGGGCGGTGTGTACCATCGGGGCGCCGGCAACACCTGCCCATTTATTACAAAAGCTCGAAGAAGACCCAGCTGCAGCAACCCCAAGTTACAGCATTACCGTGGGCCAACGTTCTTTCCCGATTCAACAGCAATTTGTCAACGACCTGACCGATGCCAAGGTGACCGATAAGCTGTCGCGTTTGAAGCGTGCGTTGTTGGTTCTGCATGCCCCCCTGGATGAAATTGTCTCCATCGATGAGGCGAGTAAGATTTTCCAGCACGCCAAACATCCCAAAAGCTTCGTTTCTTTAGATGGAGCAGACCACCTTGTCTCCCGTGCCGAAGATGCTGAATACGTTGCCGACATTATAGCCGCATGGGCAAAACGCTATATTCCGACATCCCAGAACGCTCAGAAAGAAGCCGTCGCAAACGGCCAGGTACTGGTTGGCGAAGCCAACAAAAAATTTCTCCGCCAGGTGGCAACAGACGACCATGCGTGGGTGGCGGATGAGCCAAAAAAAGTTGGTGGCGACAATTTAGGACCAGACCCTTACGAACACCTGCTGGCGGCACTGGGTACCTGTACATCCATGACAATCCGCATGTATGCCAATCACAAAAAAATTCCGTTAGAGGATGTCGATATAACGCTCAGCCATAGTCGTGAGCATAATAAAGACTGTGAGGAATGCGACGAGCCGACCGCACGTCTTGATGTCCTGCGCCGTTCGATCAAACTAACAGGCAATCTCAGCGATGCAGAGCGCACCAGGTTATTGCAGATAGCCGATCGCTGCCCCGTACATAAAACTCTGGAAGGCGACCTGCAGATACGTACAGAGTCATCAGGACAGTTCTAGTATGAACTGTGATTGCTACCAGGGATGTTCACTTCCGTCAAAGCTCCAGAATCGTCCGGACTTCGAAGCATCCAGCTGAGCAATCAGCTGATAAAGACCATCGGCGCTTTGCGCCGGGGTGATATCTGCTTGAGCACCACCCATATCTGTCTGCACCCATCCCGGGTGTACCGGACAGACAATCACGCCCTGTGCTTCAAGTTCTAACGCCATCACCTGCATGGTTTTGTTCGCTGCCGCTTTGCTGCTGCGATATATCAATGCACCTTTGCTCTGACGAGCTAAAGCGCCCATCTGGCTGGAGACAGTGATTATGCGTGGTCGCTCGGCAGCTAGCAGGTTTTCCAGTAACGCCACACTCAACCGGAATGGAGCCATGGTGTTGACCGCAAATGCATCAGCCCAGGCGGCGTAATCCATGTTCTTCAACCCTTGCCGGTCGCCACCCATAACCCCTGCGTTATTGATCAGCACATCAATTGGACGGCCCGACAAATGTGCCGCTAACTTCTGAGTTTGCACTTCGCTGGTGGTCTCAAGAGGCAGAACCTCAAGTTTCGCGTTCTGCTCCTGCAGGCTTTTCAGATCCGTTGCAAGATCCGGCGAACGGCAGGTTGCAAGAACATGATTTCCGGCTGCCAGGTATCGCGAGACCAGCGCCAGCCCGATACCTCGATTAGCACCGGTGATCAATACAGTTTCCATATCCACCATGATATCAGTCCCTTGTTTAGCCCGCTGCTTACTCTGGTGAGAGTGCCCAGGCGGCAAGTTCGCCAACGCGATCGTAAAACCAGCCTTTAGTCTGCCGCCACCAATCGCTTTGTTGCTGTTGCGCCCAGGTGTCATGCGCCGCATCCAGCACAAACGCGTGAATGTCTTCTACCTCGTCTGCATTCAGCACGTCGGCAAAGCTCACCATTCCAAGTGGTGCATAAATGCCGCCCAGTACAATCTGATCAAAGATGTCGTGGCTGCCCGGACTGATGTAACGCAGATCCTGCACCACCCCACCTTCACCTACCAGACTGCCGTGGCAACGCATGCAGTGCTGCAGATAAAGGTCTTCGCCGCGATCAATAGATGCACCACTGGCACTGCTGGCGGGTGGCTCCTGTGACAGAATCAGACGGGCGGGCTCGTTAACAGGTGTCGGCTGGTTTGCGCCTAACTTGTAGACCAGCAGTCGACTTGTTCCGTTAGATTGCATCGTTTGCGGCAACGACAATCCACCAACACCACCCCATCCAGCCAGAACTGCCACGTATTGCTCGGCATCAATGGAATAGGTGATCGGCGGCGCCACCACACCAGTGCCTGTAGGTGTTGACCACAGGAGATCACCGTTAGCGGCATCGTAAGCAACCAGACGTCTGTCTCCCAAACCCTGGAACAGCAAACCAGATTCGGTACTGAGGAGCCCCCCATTCCACAAATTGTCATGCTCAATCTGCCAGCGTGCTTCACCAGCCAATGGATCCCAGGCAATCAACTTGCCACGCATCAGCCGCTTAAC
The DNA here is from genome assembly GCA_048571035.1 of Gammaproteobacteria bacterium. GTDB lineage: Bacteria > Pseudomonadota > Gammaproteobacteria > Pseudomonadales > Azotimanducaceae > UBA4421. Next base: position 2,969,026 of record CP121329.1, on the reverse strand, counting down.
AATAGACATCACCATATCGCGAGGTACACCACTGATCCCCCCTTTACCTACCGGTCCATCCTGGCCAAGGTTCCAGTGTCCGCCGCTGACGGCGGTAAAATTCTGGTCAGTTGTGAAAGGCTGTAACGCCTGCATAGCAGGAATGTAGACAAGGCCAGTGTTAGGGTTAAAAGCCATGGGTTGCCAGTTGTGCCCACCGAAGGCTGCGGGGGCCGTCATCTGTTCAGCATTCGAATGGTCGGCATTTGCCGTCTCCACCGGGCGCCCGCTTTCAAGATCCACATGTGACGCCCAGGTTACGGGGACATATTTGTCCGCGGACAGCAGCTCTCCAGTAACCCGGTCGAGCACATAGAAGAATCCGTTTTTAGGTGCCTGCATGATGACTTTACGCGTCTTACCCCGAATCTCGAGTTCGGCTAAAATCATATGTTGGGTGGCTGTGTAGTCCCAGGTATCACCTGGCGTAGTCTGATAGTGCCAGGCATATTCACCGGTATCGGCGTGCAAGGCGACGATAGAAGACAAAAACAGATTGTCACCGCCTCCAGGACTGCGCACCCATCTGTTCCAGGGCGAGCCATTGCCCACACCGATATACAACAGATTCAATTCGGCATCAAAAGCCATACTGTCCCAGACCGTGCCACCGCCACCAACCTGCCAGTACACATCCCCAGTCCAGGTCTGCGCCGCCATCGCCATAGCCTGGGATTCATAGGTTTCAGTGGGTTTACCTGGAACTGTATGGAAACGCCACAGTAGCTCGCCGCTGTCCGCATCGTAGGCGCTGACATAACCACGCACGCCATACTCTGCGCCGCCGTTGCCTATAATGACCTGCCCGTTCACAACCCGCGGAGCGCCGGTAATGGTATAGGGTTTTTCGGCATCAATAGTCAGAGTCTGCCACAGCACTCTGCCATCATCCCGATGCAGGGCCAACAGCCGACCATCTAACGTGCCTACAAAAACTGCATCACCCCACGCGGCAACACCCCGGTTAACCACATCACAGCAGGCATTTACGCCCCAGGCTTTGGGTACCTGCGGATCAAAATGCCAGAGCTGTTCACCCGAGCGTGCATCCAGTGCAAACACCTGACTCCAACTTGTTGTGAAATACATGCGGCCATCAATCACCAGAGGCGAAGCCTCCAGACCGCGTGTGGTCCGGGTGTCAAAATACCAGGCAAGACCAAGCTGACCGACGTTGTCAGGTGTAATCTGCGTTAGGGGGCTGTGCCGGTCTTCGGCATAATTACGAGTGTGGCTTAGCCAGCTTCCCGGCTCCTGGTCTGCATTGGTCAGGCGCTCATGATCCACCGGCCCAGCCAGTGCAGCCATCGCCAAAACGTTACCAAAAACAACAACCAGCAACCCCAACATACAACCCAAACCCTGCTTCAAAAAGGCCGCATGATAGACGAGCCATGTACATTCAACCACTCGAGGAAGTCGCTGATTCCCCGCTGGATGGAGGAATGTCTGACACTACATTCTCACTTGCAGCGTCGCGCAGCCTGCGCTGCTCCATGGCTTTATGGAGTTTGCCGATCGCATCACTTCCAGTATGTTGAAACAGAAAAGGCAGCGCTGCATGAACAACACAGGCCAAACCTGCTGCAATCATCTGCCCGCCAAACACAGCTGCTTTAACAAAATGCTGCGGGTAACTTTCGCCAACAAATGCTGGATGCTGGGTAAATCGCTGGAACATATGTTTCCCCAATGTCTATTTATAAACAGAAGATTAGTCGAATCAGCGCGCACATATTGCTATTTAGAGACGAATTTATTCATATTTTCGGTAAATTTCCTCAATATTTTGTTCGTTTCGGGAAATTATTCTTTAAAAAAATTCTTTCTTCGACTGCATCCAAAGACTCATTTACCGCACCTATATAAACAAACACCTCAGTTATGGAGACGCAGAGATGGAAGATTTTGGCACCGGCGCAGGATTGGCGGCTTTGGGTTTCTGGTTGTTTGTGGGGCTGGCTGTTGTGGCGGGCGCATGGGATAGCGTACGCAAGCGTGAAGCTCAGCACGAAACCCTGCGGCGTATTGTCGAAAGTGGCCAAACCGTTGACGAGCATCTAGCCGATCGCTTGTTATCAAACACCACGGAAAGCAAAAGCTTAGCCCGCGACCTGCGTGTCGGTGGACTCATCCTTGGCTGCATAGCGCCGGGTATGACGGCTATGGCTGGATCATGTCGATTGCCCTTGAACCAGAACTGTTTGAAATACTGCTCGCGGTATCAATTCTGATTCTCTTCATCAGCGCCGGGCTGATGCTGGCAGCCTATATGGTGAGTCGTCAGGCCAACCAGTCATCGCAACAGCACCTGGATTGAGTGCGCTGTTGTGGCGCTTGCCCAGCGACCATTCGAACAAACTGCGGAGGCTTTGGTGATTGCGCTCGCCAAGACCGGTGATGCGGATGCTTTTGCTGAGCTTGTTGCACGTCGGCAGAGCTGGATTCGTAACCTGATGCGACGTTGTTGTAATGACCCAGCGCTTGCCGACGACCTGTCTCAACAGGTGTTTCTGCAAGCGTGGAAAGACATCAAAAAGCTCCGCCAGGCCAATAGTTTTGCAGGTTGGTTACGACGTCTGGCAATGAATACGTGGTACCAGCACCAGCGACGAGCTGATCCGCTTGCGGGGGCAGAGCTACCAGAGGATGACAAGGCTGCGACTGAACAGCGGCCCGCATTGAAAATGGATCTCGACCAGGCATTGGCCAAGCTGTCAGAAAATGAGCGGCAGTGCCTGATACTGTCTTATCACGAAGGTTTATCGCATGCGGAGATCGCCGAGCTAACAGACTTTCCGCTGGGTACCGTTAAATCACACATTACCCGTGGCGCCACACGCTTAAAATTATTGTTGGCAGACTACGTAGACCAACCGGCCACTGACCGCAAGGAAACTACTGATGGATGAAGAACACAGAGACGTACAACTGCAGGCTTTTTTCGACCAGGCTCAAACGAGTTTACCCGGCAATGACTTTGTGCAAAAAGCGTTGGCCGAAACGTTGCGCCTGCAACGTCGCGCAAAAATACAGCGGATTTCAGTGGGTATGCTGATTTTTCTCGCCGCGATACCTCTGCAGGATTTCAGCCTGGAGGTATCCCAGATGCTGATGGTTTCGCTGATCGACTTACCCGAAAACATCGCCACCATCTTACTGGCACCAGTGAACAGCCTCGGCGGCGTACTGACCGCCGTACTCTTCTGTCTGCGTCTGACGCAGAAAAGACTCTATCGCTGAGGCTGGGCTATTGGGAAACTGCGTCAGTTAAAGCGATATACAGAGCATCCTGCAGCGCCCAATCCAGGTCATTACTGGCTTGTTTCCTGGCACTATGAATCGCTATAACCACATTGTGTTCGGGGTTCATGTGAATACCCTGACCAAATATTCCAGAGGCTTCATAAGCGCCAGACTCACTCAGCCACCAGAAATACCCATAGCCAGCAAACCCTTTCGATGGTTGCGTAGATTCTTCCATCCACCCCCGGTGCCAGCATCGGGGTGCCATCAGCCAGCTTGCCATCGTTCAAAGCAAACAGACCCAATCGAGCATAATCCCGCAGTGTTGCATTGATGCAGCACCCGCCGAAACTCACCGCCTCCCGGTTCAGTCAAATTCCATACAGCATCGCTTTCCATTCCCAAACGGGCGCCATATTTTTTCGCTCAGATAAGTAGACAGATTGTTACCAATGGCAGAGCGCAGCAACCGTACCCGCGAGATTAGTTTCCGCCGTATTGTAGTTAAATTTCTCGCCGGGCTTGGCGTCGCGGGGTTTATCCGCAAGATAGTCGTACAGAGCCAGGGTTTCATAGGTTGCCTGAGCCACATCAGAGTTTGGATCCGCATAATCTTCATTCCATGCAACTCCGGATGCCATCTGCAGCAGGTTTCTGATACTTGATTGATCGTAGACAGAGCCTTTCAGTCGGGGCAGATAATCAGTCACCTTTTCATCCACACTTTCTATGTAGCCATCTTTTAGTGCGGCACCAAACAACATAGCCACTACGGATTTTGACACTGAGAACGACACCCAGCGAGTATCAGGTGTATTACCCAACCCATAGCGTTCGTAGAGGATTTTGCCGTCCTTGACCACAAGCAGGCCACCGACGCGTTTTTCCTTTAAATATTGATCGACAGTCATCGTGACGCCTTCGGCGGAAAACGTGACGTCTCCCAGATCAATCTCCGCACGCGGGAGAACAAGCACCTCGCCGCCCGCCTCTATTTTTCGCGTGGGACCCAGCATTTCTGAATTCCTGAATCCTACAATCTGTGCATCCCCTTCCAGAACCAGAGCAGATATGCTGGTATCCGGCAGGTTCTGCATATCGTCTTCAACCTTTGGCCACGCCTGGTCTGCAGAAGCAGATGCTCCAAACAGCAAAAGTGTGGCCAGACCGCCTAGCGAAACCATCGCAACAAGAATTGACCTAAGTTCCATCAATCTCTCCCCCATAGCCTTTTGCAAAACGGGCTGTTCTACAAATAAGACTCAAAATCATACGCAATAGACCAACACCCAGCCACTCCTGACGCACCGGGGCCGGCCCATTGTGCAACTTGTACTTTAAGTCTCAGGCTAGCTAGACTGCGCCGGCATCAAGGGGAAAGCATTGGATAAAAAAAATTGCATTTGTAGCCAGTCCTACGGCCGAGGCACAGGAGGCGTGTGAGCTGCTGAAGCAACGCTACGCAAACGTCGAGTCTGACGATGCCGATATCCTGGTTGCTCTGGGTGGTGATGGATTTATGCTCGAAACCCTGCATCGGAATATCTCTAAAGGACAACCCATCTACGGCATGAACCGTGGCACCGTTGGTTTTCTGCTCAACGGCTACTGCGATGATGACCTGCTCATGCGGCTGGAGAACGCCCACGAAGAAAAACTCAGGCCGTTACATATGCAGGTGACAACCGACTCCGGCGTACAACAGGAAGCTTACGCCTTTAATGAAGTATCGCTGTTGCGACAAACTCGTCAGGCAGCAAATATTGAAGTTTCTATCGACGGCAAGGTGCGCATCGAATGTTTAACCTGCGACGGCTGCCTGGTAGCCACACCGGCCGGCAGCACCGCTTATAATCTTTCCGCCCACGGACCGATTCTACCGATTGGTTCCGGCGTTCTGGCATTGACGCCGATCAGCGCGTTCCGACCGCGACGCTGGCAGGGTGCAGTGCTGCGTCAGGATGCCCAGATTACCCTGCGGGTGCTGGACCACTACAAGAGACCAGTTAGTGCAGTGGCAGATGCACATGAAGTACGCAACATCGCCGAAGTTGATATCAGTGTGGCTACCAACAAACACGCCACCCTGCTGTTTGACCCTGATCACAACCTGGAAGAGCGCATCCTGAACGAACAGTTCATACCCTGATTTCGCCTCCTGCTGCGCAAAAGGGCGGCTAATCTAACTCTACTGATACCTTCATATCAGTAGGCAGCAGCAATGGGCCATACTGGTTATAAATGGCCACATCGGTTGCATCGCGACCGCGAGCGATAGCAATCCGGGGTGCATCACCCGGGTCGACCGCTGGATCAAAGGTCAACCATTCATCACCCACATAAGCTTCAAACCAGGCATGAATGTCCATCGGTTCCAGCTTATGCAGATAGCCGACAACAAGCCGGGCAGGAATACATAGCGCGCGGCACAAGGTAATCGCCAGTTGGGCAAGGTCGCGACATACACCCTCACCGCGTTGATTCACTTCAATGGCAGACACCGGATAGGTACTGGATAACGGTCGATTGCGAATATTCTCTCGCACCCAGTTACTGATCGCCTCAACCTGGGCATAACCAGGTGTTGCGTCGGCAACAATCTGCGCCGCCATTTCGCCAAAACGATCAACCTCGCAATAGCGACTGGGTAATAAATGTATCAGCGTGTCAGCAGGCAGGTTCGGTATCTCGATAAACTCTGCCTGAGTCGGGACAGGTTTACTCGCTTGTACATCTACACACACTTCAGTGAAAACTGAAAACTGCCCCACTGGTGCGACCAGACGCTGACACAAGTTACCGTAGGCATCAGCCACTTCATCAACAATGACATCGGGGCTGAAGCTGTATTCTTCACGCACAACCCATTGACCTGCACTGCTGCGAGGCCTGAGCATGAGAACCATCGGCGTTGGTATCTCAACATCAAATGCCAGCGAACAACTGGCACGCAATTTAGTTACACCCTGCATCATCTCAACTCCAGATCTGAGTTAACTACAACGGAAATAAGCTCGGCGAAGTTACTGCTGGTTGGATAGCGACCCGGGCTCCAACCCAGCCTTACGATCACCATGTCAAGAGAGGGAATGATCATAACAACCTGCTGGCGGTTGCCCGTCATGGCATAGGCGTCTGCTGGCAGCTCCGGCCAGCGCAGCTGCTCGCCACCGTCATTAAGCCAGAACTGATAACCATATGCGCGAGAATTAGAACTATTGTTAGGCATGCTTGCCCGACGCGACCAATCCTGTGTAAACAGGCGCGATTGCCCATCTGCCAGCGGCTGCACTGGGCCCTCACCAGGTCTGTTCTTCGTAACAAGTCCCTGGTTCAGATTGACAAGACCCAGACGCGCCCAGTCTCGAGGTGACGCATAGATATAAGAACTGGCGACCACTACACCACTGGGATCAGGTTCAAATACCGCATTGCGGATACCCAGGGGTGCAAACAGTTCCTGCCACAAATAGTTCAGCGCGGCTTGAGGGCCGCCAAGACGTTCGGTCATAAAATACATCAACAGATTAGAAGTGCCCGACGAATATGCGAAGTAGCTGCCAGGCGGATGAGCTGACGGGCTGCGCAATGCAACCCCTGCTGCGCTGGGTGCCAGAAACAGCATCTCAGTTGCGTCACTGCCCGGCGCATAGACTTCAGAAAAGGCCAGGCCACTGCTCATCTGCAGGAGGTTCTCCAGAGTAATGTTGCGGCGCTGATCGTTTGCCCAGGCAGGAAACAGATTATTCTCAGTGATGCTCAACAGGCCCTGCATTTCCATCCGCCCGAACATCATCGACGTGATACTTTTGCCCATCGACCAGCCCAGCAATGGGGTTTGGCCGATAATCTCTCCCGCGTAGCTTTCTGCTTTGATGCCTCCATTATGTACAACAACCAGCGCGCGGGTTTGCAAGCCGGCGAGATTATCACGCGCCAGCACTTCGTCGGTCTTCGCCTGCAGAGCCGCGTGGGCCGGAGCCACCTGCTCACCGAGAGGCCACAAACCTTCGACCTCTGATAACTCAGGTATCTGCAGACTATCGAGCTGGAAATTCGAAGCTCTTTCCAGGGTACAGCCAAGGCCAGGCCGATACTGCGCAGCAGAAGCGCCCATACCCAACAGACTTGCTCGGGTACGCCGCTGCTCATCATCGTGGGAGATATTCACGAACTCAAAAACGGGGCTGTAAGAAACCACATCTGCCTTGGCCTGGGCGGCATCAAAGCCGCTGACATATCGTGCGGAGCAGGCGAGCTTTGCAGACATGGCGCCGCCAATATCGATATTGGCCCGCAGGTTACTCGGCGACATCCCCATCCTGGGCAACATAAAAAACAATACCGCAACCAGCAGCAGCAGGACCAGGCCTGAACTGAGCAACCACTTCTTCACTTTTGATCTCCTTTGATCACGCTATACTCGATCATCTTTACGCATGATCTGCTTTGATGAACCCTACTTCTGCAATTGAGGCAGGTGATTTTGGTCACTGGCTCAAACTTACCCTGGCCGCGGAAGCTGCCGACGTTCCCTGTGGTGAGTGTAACGCGTGCTGCCGCGCAAGCTACTTTATTCATATTGCAGACCATGAACGCGAAACGCGTGAACACGTACCCCGCGAACTGATTTTTCCTGCTCCTGGCAGCGGCGGTAAACAGTGGGTTATGGGATTTGACGAAACCGGCAGCTGTCCGATGTTAAAGCAGAACAGCTGTTCCATTTACGCGCATCGCCCGCAGACCTGTCGAGACTTCGACTGCCGTGTATTTGCTGCTGCCGGAATTTCAGCGAGTCAACCCGGTGAAGGAGATGCAAAAGCGGAAGTAGACCAACAGGTACTTCGCTGGCGCTTCAGTTATAAAAACAAGAGCGATAAGCGTAAACACGAGGCGATTAAATCCGCTGCAACCTATATCAGAAATAACCAACAGCAATTAGGCGCGCTGACACCTGCAACACCTACCGCACTCGCCCTGGCTAGTCTGCATATCCACGAGCTGTTTTTAACCGAAGAGGGGGCGGAGCTGACGAGCCCCGATCTGCAAATCATAATGACACATCTGCATCCATTGAACTCAAGCGACTAATTCGAAAGAGTTGAGCTCGCTGATACAGCCGTTAACAGACAATTCGACCTTGTGTTCACCCGCATACAGCACACGTGTGGTCAGCGGTTTAAACGGCAGCTTTTTCACCAGTTCGATTTCATCTTGAGCGTCAACCTGCACGTCTTTCAAGGCGAACACCTTTACCCCGTGGGTACCGTTTGCTTTCAAAAAATGTACGCGCAAGGCAATCTTCAATTTCTGCCGCTTTTTACTGTGCAGCACAGCGCGCCATTCGAGAGACTCTCCTAATACAACCCGCTTACTGACCTGCACCCCATCCACACTGAATTCGGGATTGGCAGGATAGCCGGTCAAAGTCAGCGCATCACTGTTTCCAGACTTCAGCAATGTGCGCAGGCTATGGCGCGTCATCCAATCAAGCTCATCAGCATCCTGCGTTGCCTGCCTCTGCCAGTTCTGCAGCGTCTGCATCACCATGTTTGGATCAATTTTACTGATGTCGTTTAGCGTATTGGCAACGGATCGAGTCACGTACCGTGTTGGGTCTGCGTGCAGCGTATTCAGCACGGTTATAATCTGCTCGGGTGGCAGATTGACCCGACGCGCCCATGGCAGAAACGGTCGAATTCCCTCGGAAGCTAATCGCCGCACATGATAGTTATCATCAAGAGCCGCCTCGCGAATAAACGCCATACTCGGTTCGGGAAATTGAAGCAGGAATGGTCGGATCGCATACTCAGCAGAGAATCGTTTTGTTGATTCACGCAGAAAGTTCAATCCCGCTGCAAAATGCTTGTCATTGCAGTGGCTCAGCGCAATACACTCTCCCGGCACTACCCAGATGAACTGACCAAAGTCATCATCCTGCAGATCAGGATCTAACGGCTCCGGTAAGGCTGCAAGTAAAATCTCTCTCGCTGCGGAAATATTCGCGGGCAAATATTCATTCAAACATTGCGCCATCCAATCTATGCGTGCCTTCAGCTCAAGCTCACTGAAGCGATCAAGAACCTGGCGTTCAAAAGATTTGCGCCGGAAACGAGGATAGGCCGCCGCAACGCTGGCAGACAGCAGCCCCAGAGTGCCGGGTTGAAAAGCTCGTCTTTCAAGGAGAAGGTTGATGCGGCTTTAATACTCATGTGCTGCATACTGACACAGCCAGTTAGGCGAACAAGGCCCTGCTTTCAAACCTGCCGTTTTTTCAACGCTGTGTTACAACGAGATGACCTGCCGCAACTCATTTGTCTCACCCTGATCAGCTAGCCCGATCATTTCGCCATAGGCGCTACGATGTACAAAGGTCACACTAGCAACCCCGGCTTCGCGTAAGGCGTGCAACGCTGCAAAGCGACTTGGGAAACTTAATCGTTTGCCGCGCTTACCCGTAACAGGCAGAAGCTTATCTCCACTGGACGCAAACACGAGGTAGATCATCGGATCTACGGCATGAACTTCAAGCAAAGCATGCTCAGGCAGTTGATCAAGCGAGACGTATTGCATCTCAATACCCCTCCACAACCTGCACCGTCGGCCAGAATGTGAATTGACCTGGCAGCACGTAAACCAACCCCACAAGCAATGTAAAAGCGGCCAGCAAACCAACCGCAACGAGAATGACGTCCAGTTTGTGCAGTCTTGAAAACTGCGGCTCATCATCCATGTCCCGTGCAAGATTGATGGCTGGAATCAGATGCAGACCCACATAGAATGACAGCGTCATTACCCCGGCTATGGCCAGCAGTACCGTTGAGTAAACCAGCGGAACAGCGCTGAAGAAAGAGCCGACAGCACAAACCAATGTGAAAAACACACCGCCGACAACGGCAAACCGGTGATAGCGCGGCCAGAAACGGCGCAACAGCACTGCACTCTGGTCAGCAGACAGCGTCGACACGGCCAGCGGGGCGATTGCAGCCGCGCCAAAAACGAGTGCGCCGAAATACGCCGCCAACAGACAGATATACCCCGCCATAAGGTAGGCTTCTGCAAGGTGATACATAAATTATCGGTCTGATTCAGAACAGGAGCCGCAACTTTACCGGCGTGCAGATGAAGAGTGTGTCAACGGTGCAACCTGATAACACCGGGTCTTGCGGTACGGAATCTTTCATTGTGGCGCGAGAGGAGCTGCCAGATAGGCGAAGTTATCGGTGACGCTGCTTTCAGAAGCTGCCCGCGGGCCCATGCGTCCCTGTAATCGATCGTACAAGCCCTGCACAATATTGTGTGCAAGCTGCGTGTGTATGTCGAGAATCTGTCCGCAGGCAAGGTCGTATCTGGCGCACCAGAGCTGCCGATGGGTTTCCACATCATCAAGACTGACCGTTGCACGCATAGACGCGCCAGAGACAATCAGCGTGCCGCTGAGCACGGTACGGGCGCCAACCCGCCCACCCACTTCCAGGTCGGTGTAGCCGTTTCGCTGTATCCGAGCAGCATGATCGAGACTGACTACCTGAGCATTGTGGGATATCAGCTCATGGCACAACTCAAAGCTCAGGCCATCAATCAGATACGGGTCACTGACATCACGGGAATAGTTGCGAAAGGGCATTACCGCAATAGGACTGATGTCATCGCTGATACTTCCCGTATGCGGCAGCGTTATCACTGGCGCAACAAACTGATACCCGGTTTTCGCAATGGTTTTGATGTATTTTGGTGTGCGCGCGTCATCACCCAACAATCGGCGTAAGCGGCCAATTGACTGGTGCAGAGCGTTATCGCCGACTACCTTGTTACCCCAGCCCTGACGCAAAAGTGATCGACTGGCCACAATATTCGGCGCTCGATCAACCAGATGTTTTAAGACACTGAAATCACGCGGCTCGAGCCCGCGCAGCTCACCATCACGCACAATACCATGCTGCCCCAGATCCAGATGGCATTCGCCGATCTTCTGCATACGTGGTTGCATAACCTGTGTCCTCCTGCTGACTCATTCAGCATGCAACGGCAGCTGTCCGGCCATGCATCTAAGACCCTACAGCTGACGCCAATGTCCATTTTGTACCTCACCAGCCGAAAATTATTCGCTATCCGGTCCGCTGAAGTACGCCCCGTCTAGAGCATAACAAGGCAATCAGAAAAAACGATCAGAAAAACAATAGATTTTTGGAAGGACATAAAAAGGTCTGCGCACTGATAGTTACTTCAACGGCAGTTTCGTAAGAACACGCCAGCCAGTGACTTCAGGAGGCTCATATGTGGTACGTTGGTTAAAGATTTCTGATCCAGAAAAAAGGCGCGCAAGCGCCTTTTTTTATGCCTTCATTCTGATCAAGCAGATTGCTAAAAAGGACGTTATCACAGAACGTTTTCACCGCCGTCCTCTAGCTGCACCGGTTGCTGCCAATAACGAAACTGCGGCGTCCAGGCCGCTTCACCGATTCCCGCGAGGGCCAGAAGTGGCCAAGCTGCACAGTAGAGATCACCAGGCCCAAAAACACAGGCGTTCTTGCGCAGAATCACGTCATCATGACGCTCATAAACCACCGCGCCTGGCATATTGGCCGAACCGGCAAGCACTGTTTGTTCCCGGATGTAGGTACCACCACTGTGGGAGGCCAGATTGAATCGCCAGCCTCTGCTGGTAGCAAAAGTCCGCTGAAGAGCGGGCGTATCTTTGGACACCAGAACCACAGATAACACAGATTCCAGATGTGGCAGCAAGCCGTTGAATCCGTCCGCCCACAAGGTGCAATAGCGACAGGCCTGACCCATATTATGAATCATGAGCAATTGTTGCTGCTCGCCAAACAAGTCAAGCAGCGTGACTTCTCCTGAGATGGTACTGAATGTGTAGTTCGGCACTTCTTTCCCGGGCTGCTTTGCCCGCAGATCGTTCAACTGCGCCGTCAAATCGAAGATCTGCTGCTCCAGCATGGCTATTTCAGTATCCGACATCATCCGCTCCCCTTTTTTCTCTGCCAGACTTAACACTTGCCCGATGCTGATGACAACTGCATGCTAGCTGGTCGATTTAAACACCTCTCCATGACGTGAGGTCCAACCCTTCCTGCGACGAGGCTGACATCAAATTCTGGCAAACTATCGGTGAAGACGTACCCAGCGGCGGAAACAGCATAACCCGGTTTCTCGGGCGGCTGCTACTGAACAGCACGGGGTGGTCTTTGCAGGGGGATATTCCCAACAAGCGCCAGTTCATTATCGCTGTTGCACCCCACACATCTAATTTTGATTTCCTGCTGACCGTAGGCGTGATCTGGAGCCTGGGTTTAAAAGCTTCGTTTCTCGCCAAGCGCTCCCTGTTCCGATTCCCACTCGGATATGTCATACGCGGGTTCGGTGGCATTCCCGTAGACCGGGATCGCAAGAACGGCGTGGTAGACGACATGGCCACACATTTTGCAAACAACCCGAAACTGATTCTTGGGATTGCTCCAGAAGGCACACGACGCGCTGTCACGCGCTGGCGTAGCGGTTTTGCATTGATCGCCCAGGCCGCAAACGTGCCTGTGTTGCCAGCAGTCATCAACTATCGCGAAAAAGTGGTAACGTTCAAGCAACTTATAGAAGACGTAGGAAACGCCGATCAAACCCTCGCCATGATGCAGCAGGCTGCGGCGAGTGGCAGCGGCCGAGGCGCTTAAAGGAGTCAGCTGCAATGGATCAGAAGCGACATGTATTGACCTTCGTGACCGTTACTGTGTTCCTGGATACAGTGGGCTTTGGCATTCTTATGCCGGTGCTGCCGGAATTTCTGATGCAGCTGACCGATGGCACGCTGGCAGAAGTGTCTTCTCTAGCTGGCTACCTGGTAGCAAGCTACGCAGGCTTACAGTTTCTGTTTGCGCCCGTGTTGGGCAACCTCAGTGATCGCTACGGACGTCGCAAAGTGCTGCTGGTTTCGCTGGCGTTTTTCAGTCTCAACTATCTTATTGCCGGGCTTGCGACCACGCTGTGGGTACTTTTTCTCGGCCGCATGATCACAGGCATCACTGCTGCCACCCATGCCACCGCTAACGCCCTGATTGCAGATGTTTCTCCGCCCGATGAGCGCGCGCAGAATTTTGGCCTGATGGGCATGGCTTTTGGCCTGGGCTTTATTGTCGGCCCCACCATAGGTGGTTTGTTGGGAGAGTGGCACGTTAGAGCACCCTTCTTCGCCGCCGCGGCGCTGGGCGCACTAAATACCGTTTATGGCTTTTTTGCGTTAAAAGAAACCCTGCCTGAAAGCGCACGAAGGGCTTTCAGCTGGCGACGTGCTAATCCTCTGGGCATGATTGGCCAGCTGCGTCGGTACCCGATTCTGATTGGACTGGTTACTGTGATGTTCATCTACAACATCGGACATCACGTGTACCCGTCCAACTGGAGTTTTTACACCATCGAAAAATTCTCCTGGTCGCCGCTTGATGTCGGGTTGTCTATGGGGCTTGTCGGAATATTAATGGCGGTGATGCAGGGTTATGTGATTCGCCTCGTGATCCCCAGATGGGGGCCTGTCGTCACTGCGTTTGCAGGCTTCAGTGCCGCGGCGGCGGCCTTCATAGGTATTGCCCTGGCAAACAATTCAGCCACCGTACTTTTGTGGTGCTTCATGTCAGCATTTGCCGGCCTTGCCGGCCCTGCCGTTGCCGGCATCATGTCCAACCAGGTGCCGCAGAACGAGCAGGGAGAGTTGCAGGGCATCAATGCCAGCGTGGGAAGTTTTGGCGCCATCATCGGCCCACTCCTGATGACACAGAGTTTTGCCCTGTTCACCGGCGCAGACCCAATTGTTTATTTTCCAGGCATAGCCTTTCTGTTAGCCGGTACGCTAACGCTCATTGCCCTGGGGCTGTTTGCTGTCAACGTAAAAACTCTGGACGTACCAGTCGCAGGCCTGGCCAAGGGTGAAGAGCATGGATGATATTCTGACGATGAACCGTCAGGCCTGGAACAACCAGGCCAGCCAGGGCGAAAGTCCCTGGGTAAAGATTGTAGATACACCGACCATTGCCGCAGCCCGCCGCGGCCAGTGGTCTGTGATTTTAACCCCGACAAAAGCAGTTCCCGCACAATGGTTTGGAGACTTGAAAGACTGCCAGTTGCTTGCACTTGCCTCCGGCGGTGGTCAGCAGGCACCTGTTTTTGCCGCTGCGGGCGCCCGGGTGACCAGCTTCGATAATTCTGACGCCCAGCTTGATAAAGATGGTCAGGTGGCCCAGCGGGAGGGCCTCAGCATCACCCTGGAACAAGGTGATATGGCTGACCTGAGCCGTTTTAACGACGCCAGCTTCGACTTGATCTTTCACCCGGTATCCAATGTCTTTGTGCCTGACGTGAACCCTGTGTGGCGTGAGTGCTACCGTGTGCTGAAACCTGGCGGCCGGTTGCTGGCTGGTTTTATGAACCCCTGCTTCTTCCTTTTCGACCACGAAGATATCGAACGTGGCGGCGAATTCATCGCCAAATTCAAGCTGCCCTATAACGACCCGGATCATCTGAGTGCGACGCAGATGGAAACCAGAATGCGCGCTGGCGAGGCCATAGAATTCAGCCATAGTCTCGATGATCAGATTGGTGGCCAATTGAATGCCGGTTTTCTGCTCAAGGGGTTCTATGAAGACCGATGGGACAACGAAGCCACGCCGCTGAATGAGCTCATGCCAACTTCTATGGCGACGTTGAGCATCAAACCCGCCTGAGATTTGACGACTCAGCGCAACTATTGAGACAGTAAATTGCCGTTTTGTTGATCTACTTCCTGATCTATAGTCCCGCTAGGGTCTAGCATCTGCAAGCGTCCACGCAATACAAAGAGGTTTTGACATGTTCGACAAGCGCAAAGATTCAACGGAGCCGGAAAGCCCTGCTGCAAGCAACTCCGCAACAACATCAACCAGTGAAAAAAGTTTCAGTCCAAGGAGTACCGCCGTGATTGGGAAAACCATCAAAGTCAAAGGCACAATTTCAGGCAATGAGAATCTGGTCATCGAAGGCACCGTAGATGGCTCTGTGGATCTGCCACAGAATGATCTGACTATTGGAGAATCCGGTCAGGTGGTTGCTAACCTGGATGCCAAAACCGTCAAAGTTGACGGCCAGGTAACTGGTGACATCAGCGGTTCTGAAAAAGTTGTAATTTCTAAAAGTGGGCGCGTACAAGGCAACATAGTTGCACCACGGGTCACCCTGGAAGATGGCGCTAAGTTCAAAGGCAGCATCGATATGGATCCAGGTAGCGACAATGCAGTGTCGGGGGCAAAACCTGCAGCCAGCGCAAAATCTGCAACACCCAGTTCGACGCGAGACAAGGCTGTAGGTGAGTCCGGCAGCTAGCCGAACACCTAACGCTATGCAGGTGCGCACAACCAGCCGCCTGCTTCCCGAGTTGCTGCGTGGCTTTGAACCTGGCGATCGCATAACCGTGCTGGACCTTGGTCCAGGAAATGCCAGCACGGTGGACTTCCTCGCTCGCTTCAAAAGCAAAGTCTATTTTGCAGATCTAACCGCTAATCCAGCCATCGCTGCCAACGAAATGGAAACCTCTCGCGAGACACTTGCCGGTTTTATCCAACGTCAATTGTCTATTCCAGCCGGCATTCAAATCGACATCTGTCTTTTCTGGGACTATCTGCACTTTATCGACCTGAGGACAATCGACGCACTATCCGAGGTGCTGCAACCTCTGTTACACAGCAACAGTCGCGGTTATGGATTTGGCGCACTGCACGGCGGCAGACCGGAAGATGTGAGTTTGTATGGCATTGCGGACGTCGACACACTGACTTCGATAACGGTTGCCAGCCAACCAAAATACATTCCCCACTCCCAACAGAAGCTAAGTGAACACTTACTTTCACTAAAAATAGCGCGCGGTACACTGCTCCGTGAAGGGCGTCTGGAACTGCTGTTCGAAAGCACATGAAACCTCGGTCAGACGACAGCCCTGTCGAGCGACAGTACTGTACTGAGCCCATCATTTGCCTATAATGCAACTCACAAGTTGCATGAAAAGGATGGCCATGACCGGTGTTGCCGTTGATCAGGTTTTTTCCGCGCTCGCAGATGCCACCCGTCGCCAGCTATTAGAGATCATCGCTGACCAGGGGCCGATCAGCGCTTCGAAAGTGGCTGAAGATCTGGACATCAGTCGCCAGGCAATCGTCAAACACCTGCAATTGCTGGAGCAGGCAGGCCTCGTCAGCCGCGCTCGCCATGGCAAGCAGATACGTTTTGCGGTGGAGGCACATCAACTCGCAGCAACCGGCAGGTGGCTGCAACGGATGGCTCAGCGGTGGGAATCTGATCCGCCGAGCGGGCGACTATGAACTGCCACCCAGGCGGCTGAGCGTGATCTTCGAGCTCGGCTGAATTATCAACTGCCCTACCCGCTCCAGCAATTCTTTGGTTCGAAAGGGTTTGGCCAGAAATTTCACCGGTCCAGTCGCGTCCTTCCATTCGCCAATCTCCTGGTCTGAATACCCGGAGATGAACAGCATCGGCAGCACTTCACTCTGCTCGTCTTCATACCAGCGTTTAGCCAGATCCGTACCTCGCCCATCCGGCATCATGATGTCAGTAATCAGCAGATCCGGCACATCAGCGCGCAGTTGGCGCCATGCGCTTTCAACATCATGTTTGATCGTCACGCTATAACCAGCGTGCACCAGACTCCTGGCAATGAGATCAGCGATAAGCTCGTCGTCTTCAACTATAAGTATGCGGCCCTGGCCGACACTGAAATGCAGATCGGTTGCAGACGCTGCGATTGAATCTTCAGCCTGCTGCAGCGGTAGCACCAGCGTCACAGTAGTACCTTTGCCAGGTTCTGATTTAACGTCTATCTCGCCACCAGCGTGTCGCACAAGTCCGTAAACACTGGCCAGACCCAAACCCGTGCCGGAGCGGTCGGCCTTCGTTGTATAGAATGGATCGAACGCGTGCTCCCGTGTATAGGCCTCCATACCGGCACCATCATCCGCCACGCTGAGCTGAGCATAGGTGCCCGCAGCCAGCTCGCCTCGGGGGAGGTCAAGATTCAGAATCTCAAGATCAATCCACACATTGCCTTCCACGGCGAGCGCTTCTTTGGCGTTTGTGACCAGGTTCAACAGAATCTGATTGATCTGGCTGGCAGAAATCGGCACCCGCAATTCTGCAACCTGCGAGTTAACGTGCAGTTTACCGACGGAAGCTAACAGACTTCGCAACACAGGCTCCGAAGCCAGCAGAATTTTATCGAGGCTGGCTCCACCCCCTTCCACGGGGCTGCTTTTGCCAAACGCCATCAGCTTTTGGACCAGCTGTGCGGCTTCGTCTGATGCCTGCAGAATATTCTCCTGGGCTTCGCTCTGAGGCATTAATTCTGCAAAGCCCGTGATGACGGTGAGCAGATTGTTAAAATCATGAGCAACACCTGCTGCTAACACGCCAACACCCTGAAGCCGTTGTGCACGCATCTGTTGTTCACGCGTATTTCGTTCTGCGGAGACATCATATCCAGCAAGGCGCAGTCGATGACCTTCATCACCGCCGTCTATGGGGATCAGATGTGCCTTCATCCAGATCCAATGTCCGTCTTTGTGGCGCAACCGCATTTCAATGTGATCACCGGGCATAGCGGTTGCCAGCCACGTGAGGGAGCGGCTGATGTCATCCGGATGCACATAGTTGAGAATATCCTGCCCAATCACTTCTTCTGGTTCATGGCCTGACAACTCACGTACACCTGGCGCAATATATGTGATTCGCCCGTCTTCAAGATCAATTAACCCAGGCGTCAGACTTTCAACAACAGTGCGCATTCTAGTGCGCTCGTTTTCGAGATCTTCTACAGCTGCCGCAGCCTGGATCACAGCTTCATTTCGCATATGTTCTACAAGGATTGCAGCGAGCCCCACAACCAGAATCATGGCAATCACGGCATAGTTGAAACTCTCAATAGACGCCGATGTTAGCGTCACGAAAGACTGCGTAAACAGCGCAAATACCGCAGCCATGACGCTCCAGATCAACGCGCTACGGGCGCCAAGAACATGCGCAGCCGCCAGAGGCATACCAAGATAAGCGACAACAAAATGCGGCCCATGCAGCCAGCACGCCAATACAACTCCGGCCAGAATTGTGATCAGAAAGTAATGTCCGGCAACGTTACTTGAACCGGAGATACACATGATCGGATAGGTCAACGCAATGGGTAGCATCCAGACCAGTCCCAGCCAGGCACCGTCATAACCATCTGCAACTGCCAGGCTCAGGAATATTATCAGGCAGGACAGGCAACCAGCCGTGGTGGCATAAATAGTGACGGCGGCACGCCGTCTTTGTTCAGCATCCTCGAGCAGCTTCGACGGTATGTATCGATCGGCCCAGTTCATAGGGTTGATTGTCAGTTCTTGGGTGGCCACATCATCAACGTTGGCGTGTTACGTTTGTAATCCTGATAATCAGGTTCGTCGCCCCAGAGGCGATTTGCTCTGGCTTCGAGCATGCGCACGCCGCTGATGTAATTCAATAAAATGAAAACGAATATAGGCGATATCAGGGTAATCAATTGGCCACCCTGCAGCACTGGAAACGCCATCAGCGTAATACCCAGCCAAAGCAGAATTTCGCCGAAGTAATTCGGGTGTCTCGACCAGGCCCAGAGTCCGGTTGAAATAAATCGGGTGCTGTTGGCCGGCTCGGCTCGAAAAGCCGATTTCTGCTGATCAGCAATCACCTCTATCAGAAATCCAACCAGCCACAGCACGATGCCGATATAAAATGGTTCAGCCAGAGGGACTTGATTCACCGATGTAATTGCCGCCAGCGCACAGCACGCTGTAATGAATACCCAGGTACCCTGCAGAGTCCAGGTCATCAGAAACATGGGAAATGAGGTTTTCAGTTTGCGAAAGCGTCGATCTTCACCAGCCTTTTTTATGCGTCGATAAAGGAACGGTCCCAAACGCAGGGCCCAGACGCAGATTAACCCGGCGATGAGCAGACCGCGTAAATCACTTGTGCCGCTTAAAAAGACTGCAGAGCCGACCATCACGACATAGGTAATGCTACCGGTAAGGTCGTAATAGACCTCCGTTTTCGTCAGCCACGCATGTACGAAGACAATCCACTGCACGGCAAAAGCAAAAATAGCGCACAGCACAAATACCGACCAGCCACCAGCAGTAACACTGTAAGGGCCCGCCAAATACGCGATCAAACCAGCCACAGACAACGCCGCAGCAATACTGACACCACCAACAGCCCAATCTTTCACTCGATTTCTCCCGCAAACCCGAAGACTATACGCAACCCTCCGCAAACTGTGAACGCACCGATTTCATCGGTCAAACAACCCCGGGCAAAGCGAATCAGCTGCCTGAATCATTTTGTGGCGCGAATTTTGGCCATCTTCGCTCGCTTGAGACATACTGGCCCGGTAAAAAAACAGAACACTGCTAATTTATGGTTTATCTGTTACTGGCGCTCGGTCTGTCAGCACTTCTGGTCGGCGGCACTCTACTGGTCCGTGGCGCGTCCGGCATCGCTGCCGCATTCAACGTGCCCAACATGATTATCGGTCTGACAGTTGTTGCATTCGGCACAAGCATGCCGGAGCTGGTGATTAACGTCACAGGCGCCATCAGGGGTGAGACAGATATTGCCTTCGGTAACGCTGTCGGTTCCAACCTCGCTAACTTTGGACTGGTACTGGGCATTGCCGCCATCATGTCGCCAATTTATCTTCAAGGTCAGGTTGTAAGACGGGAAGTACCCTTTCTTCTGCTGGTAACCGCAATCTTAATGGTGATGGCATGGGACATGCCGCTCAATGGCACCACCCCGATGATTGACCGCAGTGACGCGATCATTCTGTTTCTGCTGTTTACCGTGTTCATCTATTTTGTTGTGCGTGATTTTGTTATCGAAACGGGCGACCCGGTTTTCGCAGAGGCTGAGCACTTCCCTGCACCCGCTCGCAAGGGCCTGGCATTGAACAGCGTTTTGTCTGTGGCTGGCATGGTGCTGTTAATGGTTGGCGGCACCTTGACCATAGACAACGGTTCAAGCATCGCGCGGCTGCTGGAAATACCAGAAGTTGTCGTCGGTATATTTATTGTTGCTGTAGGCACCAGCCTACCTGAACTGGTGACATCGGCCATTGCTGCCTATAAAAAAGAAACCGACCTGGCACTTGGCAACATCGTCGGATCCAACATATTTAATTCGCTGGTCGTATTACCTGCTGCAGGCATCATTGTGCCCATACCAATACCGAAGGGGGGCGATCTGGATCTGGCCGTAGGCTTCGCCTTTGTACTGGTTGTTATTCCCTTGTTTTTCTTCAGTGGCGCGCGGTTGGGCAGGCGGGCGGGCGCGGTAATCGTTGCCACCTATCTGGCCTACATGGTTTACCGGATTGCAGCTTAGTATCTTTAAAATACGTAAAGATCAGCCCGCGCCTACTCTGTAGCTCTCTCCCAAAGAGCTAGGTATGATCCAGGAACAATCACATGAATCAACTTTCTAAAAATATTTCACCATACCTAGGAGACACCATGTCAAAAGTCCTTATTGCTCTTGCACTATGTTTAACCCTGTTAACAAGCTTACCTGCTATGGCTGCAGATGCTGAAGAGCAAGCCCAAGCTGCCATTGATACCCGCCAGGGACTACTCAAAGTGGTTGTCAGTTACTTCGGACCGATCGTAGGCATGGCCAGAGGGCAAATTCCTTACGATGCCGATGTCGTAAAAAACAATGCCGGCAAAGTTGCCGTGCTTCTACCTATGATTCCTGATGTATTCCGCAAAGACACCCGTGATTCAGGCCTGGAAACAGAGGCACTGGACAATATCTGGGACAACATGAGCGACTTCCAGGCAAAAACTGAAACCGCAACCGAACGTGCTCTGGCACTGGCAGCGGCGACAGCAGACGGGCAGGAAGCGGCCATGAAGGCATTTGGTGCACTGGGTGCAGGCTGTAAAGGCTGTCACGACGACTATCGCCAACAAAACTGATCCACCTGCACCAATTCAGGGCGTGACCAGCCACAGTACTGAATCCAATAAGCATTCCCAGCCAGCGCTGAAAAGCCTGGTCTGGGATCTGCCAACCCGCCTGTTCCACTGGCTGTTGGTCATCTGCCTCGCTGGCTCATGGATTACTGCTGAAGCCGGTTTTGATTGGACCGAAACCCACTTCCTGTTGGGCTACACCAGCCTTGGGCTTGTTGCATTCCGCATCATCTGGGGCTTCATCGGGCCCACACACGCACGCTTCAGCTCGTTCATCAAAGGACCGTCGCACATCTTAACCAGTGCGCGCGCGCTACCGAATAGAACGCCATCAACTTACGTCGGTCACAACCCCATCGGCGGCTGGTCGACCGTTCTGTTTCTGGCCGTTGTTGCCACGCAGGCTACAACGGGCTTATTCATCAGCGACGACATTTTTTTCGCCGGTCCCTACAACGGCATCGTCAGCGGAGCTACCGCAGGCGATCTGGCAGGAATTCACCATCTCAACTTCAACCTTCTGCAGGCATTAGTGCTGATTCATCTGAGCGCAATCATCTGGTATCAGTGGGGTAAACGTACGCCTCTCATCAAGCCTATGATCACCGGCAAGAAAGTGCTACCTCACGAAAAATTGGATCATGGTATTGCGCATAACTACCTGCTACGCGCAGTCATCGCAGGCGGCGTGGTCGCAGCAGCTGTGATTGCGCTGGTGCAGTTCGCGCCGCCGCCAGCACCGATGAGTTTTTTCTAACCAGAGGGATTTGCTGCTATCGAGGCCACGTTAGCCTCCCAGTTCTGGCCATCGAAAGGCTCTATCGTAAGAAAAGAAGTACCCGCATCAAGACATCTGGCGTTAACGTCGTAACTGCCGGGATGGGAGCGCGGCCTGCTGAAAGGATGAATACCGCACGTTTTGCAAAAACGATGTTCTGCCTGTTGGGTGTTGAAACGATAGGTCGACAGGTATTCTTCACCTGTGAGAAGTACAAAGTTCTCTGGTTCCGTGATCAGATTTATAAATCCCTTTTTCGCACAAATAGAACAATTGCACTCAAGCGCTTCAGGTTTAATGATTCGAACCTTAAAGCGCACCTTGCCGCAGTGACAGCCACCTTCATGCCATGTTGTTTGCGCGCCGCTCATACCTGAACCTCCTGAAAATTATGCGGATGCTCGCTTAGGCTGTACCTTCGCCAGCAAACTTCGTACATTAAGACGCAAGGCAGGGGAAAAACAATGAAGCATTCAAACTATGGCGCAACAGCGCTTGTCCTTATCATTAGCGGCGCCTTGAGCTTGCCCGCATGGGCGGTGGGTGAACCACCTGCAATGAGCCGCATAACCTTCGATCAGCTCATGCAGGACATTTCGAACTGGGGGCGTTGGGGGAAAAACGACGAGCTGGGTACTCTCAATCTGATAACACCCGAAAAGCGTCTGGCCGCAGCTAAACTCGTTACCGAAGGCATTACCGTATCTATGGCGCTGGAGTTGAACAAAACCCAGGACGCACTCAATGCCAATCCATTTGAACACGAACTGTCACGTGCGGAGTTTGGCGGCCACCAGGTTGCCGGTGACAAGTACAGTGTTGAATACCACGGCTTTGCCCACTCACATATGGATGGTCTGCCACACTTTGCGCACAAAGGTAAGTTCTACAACGATGTACCTTATGAAGCAGCTGAGGCCGGTGGCGCTCAAAGACTGGGTATACACAATGCAGGGGTCAACGGCGTATTCACTCGCGGCGTACTGGTCGATATGCCTCGCATGCTCGGGGTAGATTTTCTAGAGCCAGGCGCGGCCATTACCGTGGCCGACCTCGAAGCCTGGGAAAAACAAAGCGGGGTGACCGTCTCCAGCGGTGACGTCCTGCTTATTCGCACCGGCCGCTGGGCCAAAGTAAAACAGGACGGGCAATATGACTTCCTCGCAGGGGCGGCAGGTATGCACGCCTCTGTTGCGCAATGGCTCAAAGCCCGTGATGTTGCCGTGATCGGCTGTGATGGCGTTTCGGACGTTATGCCTTCTGGCGTTGAGGGACTTGTGAACCCATTACACGAGCTGGTTCTTGTGGGGCTGGGTATGCCGATTCTCGACAACCTGGACCTGGAAGCTGTTGCGCAACAAGCCATCAAAAGCGGTCGCTCGACCTTTCTGTTTGTCGGGGCGCCGCTGCGAGTGCCTGGCGGTACAGGTTCCCCACTCAACCCGCTGGCTGTTTTTTAGCCGGCGGATCTGTCCGGACAGAACAATACCTTTAACAAAGACGAACTCAGTCCCTTTCGTCCAGGTCGCGCGCCAGAGCTGCAAAATCAGCGTGGCCTGTTACGGGAGTCACCTGCTCTGCCCATAAGGCATCAATCGCCTGGGCAACACTGTCAGGCAGCGTCTTCGCATCGCTGCCTTGCACCTGAACTTTACTTGAATCGCTGTCCGCTGGAATGCCGTGCTTGCGTTCCATCGCTGCGCTCATCATTGCATCGTCAAACTTATCTTTATGCTCAACCATGTATTCTCGCGACGTGCGATGCAGTACCAGCTCGGCCAATTCCGAGGTCAGCTCAATATCACATAGTTTCGCCATCCGCCGGATCATCTCCGCCCGGTTTTTCACTACCCAGGGGTAGGTCGCCAGCAGAGTATCCGCTTCGTCACGCCGCGCATACCAGCTCAGCAGATGAGTGGGGTAGTCGCAACCACCCGGCCCACCAGACATCCAGATGGGCAAAAATTCTTCCAAAGAAATGGTACCCGGCTCGATCAGCCAGCCATTCATGAAACGGTAGAAGGACACATACGTCTCCTTCGGATCGCGCAGGCTGACGATATAGCGCATGCCTGATGGAAGCCCCTGATAATCACGGTGGGATTTGAACCCTCTCGGCGACGCTACCTGTGGCAGCGTCATGTCAAAGTCGACCATCAGCGCGGTATCGTCCCAGGGCGTTACCCGACTGATGTCGTCAAAATCCATATCTCCGCCGGTGCGCAGTTGATGGAACATCTGCTGCAACAGCGTTGTGCCACTCTTCGCCCAGCTGGTGATGAAGACATCACCCGGCTGTGGTGCGTAGGGTTTGTGATTTGGCGCTTCATCGTCAGGAGAAGGTGTCAGATTGGCAACAAATTCCTCGATTGAGCGTGCGCGAGGTGACGTCTTCATAGATGTTTTCCTAGATTTTATTTTTTTACAAGCCGGGCTGCGGTCTTTCACAGCTTATTGCAACACACTAAAAATTTCCCTGCATCAGCGTGTAACGGGTACCGGGCGTGCCAATCAGTATCAATGAACAGTTGTCCCAGTCGTCGCTGACGCTGTACACACGTTCGGGATCAAAGATGAACCCAACATAGCCGCGATCACAATGCAGTCGCAACTCGGCTATGTCACCCTTGACATCAGCCAGATAAAAACGGTTATGCACAAGGTTATGGAAACCTCGATTATCCTTACGAATTAGATCCTGCGCGGAAAAAGGTTGTCCCGTTTCTTTGATCAGGTTTATCTGCTCAACTACCGTCTGAATTTGCGCCTGTTTTGCTATTGGCAATTCACGTTTTTGCAGAATCGAAGCAGTCTCCAATGCGTTTGCTAACTTGTTGAGTTGTATCTCTAAGGAAAACTTACTCGCAAGTACACTCGTCAGTACCTCGTCTGGCAGAAAGCCGCGGTCTTTATCCATGGCAGCTGCACGACTGATGGCGCCATACAGGATTGTTGAATCACCTCCCCAGGTCTTCTGGTAGTTATAACGCGCAAGATTAAAATAGGCCTCTTCATAAAGATTACGACTCATGTTTTCAAGCTTGCCGAATTCCAGAGTTGCCTGCTCTTTGTTGTCCTGATCGATTAACTTCAACAGGCGTTTGTAACGCGTCACAAACCTTGCGGTAGCACCCGGCTTGCCGCCGGACAGCTCAAAGGTGATAAACACCGACGTGCCTGCATCTATAGCCTCACCGTTCAGAATTGCAGGTTGATACTCCCACTGCTCTATACTTTTTACCGCTGAATCTTCAAAGCCAGTGTCTTTTGAAGATTCAGAAACCGTGATGTCATAAGGCTTACCCTCAGGATCAATCATAAAATTCAGCTTCACCCAACCTTCCTGATTCCGAATCTGCCTGGTGCGTGGGTATTTGGGTGGGGCTGCAGTTACTCGCGATGGCGGGGTAAATGTTTCTACTTCGATCTTATCTGAAACCTCCAGGCTTTCTGCTTGCGCAGTATTAGCCGCCAACAGGAAGCCAGCCGAACTCAGCAGCAGTAATGCTGTAAACCAGTTGAACGACGTCATGATCATGGATCCTCGATCTGTGTCAGGAGGGTATGTCAGTAAATGGTTTCTTGCTGGTATTCGGAATAGTTCCTGTCATAACTTTCCCCATCAAAGCTCTCATCCAGAGCTGAAATCATCTGCCCCGTGGTCGGTAGGGTGGCGCGATCAACCTGCGCCTCAGCCTGCCACAACTGGCTTCTTGTGAGCGCTTTCTGACACTGAAAGTAAACTTTATCGACGGCAAGCACCATCACACTACGAGGCAACTTACCCTGCATTTCAAAACGCTGACACAACTGCTCATCAACAACAATCTTTGCTTTGCCGATAACCCGCAGGGTTTCACCAATACCGGGAATCAGAAACAGAAGCGAGACTCGCGGGTCTCGAACGATATTCATCAGTGTGTCCGCACGATTGTTCCCGCGACGATCGGGTAGCAGGAGGGTTTTACTATCTGCGACATGCACAAATCCTGACGGATCACCCCGGGGCGACGTATCTAACCCCTCCGGGCCGACACTGCCTACCACCACAAAGGGCGAAGCTTCAATGAATTGTTGGTAGTGCGGCGAGACATGATCCAGCTCTTTAATTAAGGCGCGCGGACTCGCTTCACCATATAGTGCGCGCAACTCTTCCGGGGTACTGATCACGCTGGATGCTTCATAATCAATCACGACTAAGCTCCTGCGGCTATGCGATAACGTTCAATCTGGATATCATTTTCCCCGTAATCTGCAAAGTTATCGGTGACCCGACCACGGATGTAGTCCCGCCAGGAAAAACTGTTGTAGTGGGGCTCTTCCTCCGCTGCCAGCCACGGCTCAACCAGCGCATCCACCCTGGGTTGATAGAAAAACGGCGTGCTGTAACGTCCGCGCTGGCTAGCCACCGGCAAAACGCGATGCACGCCAGCGGTGCAACGGTCATTTGTCCACACCTGCAGAACGTCGCCTACGTTTACAACAATGGTGCCTGCCCGTGGTGGTACATCAATCCAACCGTCAGTTTTTGAGAGCGCCTGCAGCCCACCGTGGTCGTCCTGTAACAATAAGGTTATGGCACCGGGGTCTGTGTGATGGTGTAGTGCCAGGTCCCCTAAAGCGCTGACATGCTCACGCTCGGCGGCGGGCACAGGATCTTCCGCTGGGTAATAGTTCAGCCTGGCTGCACTGGTGTGACGTTCACCGAATCCTGTGTCACATAACGCCTTAACATCCGCCTCAGGTATACCAAGCGCAGCAAAAATCATTGCCATGGTTTGTTCTGACAAATGTATAAAGCGGCGAAAGAAATCAGACAACGTGATCTTGAATTCAGGCAAATGCTCTGGCCACCTGGTTTGTCGTGCCGGGTTACTCGACTGGTGACCACCCGCTTTAAAGTCAAAAACTTCTTTCTGGTCGCGCTTCTGTTTGGTCAATTCTCGATCGTAATAGCCTAAAGGGTTCTGTTCATCTCTATAGACCGCCTGCTTGGCCTCTTTAGACATGGCGAAAAACTGTTCAGATTGTGCAAAAACAGAATCAATAAGTGCTTCGCAACCGTGACCACTGAGCAGGAAAAAGCCGTGGTCCTCACAGGCTTTAGCAACTTCAGCCAGGGTCGTACGCCGCTCTGTTACGCCCATTGATCCGGCCAGGTAACGTCCAAGGTCAAACGTTGGTATATCTCGCATGTTGATTGCGCCCCACTAAAGAAGGCTTGAGTGTACGCTCAGGGCAGCCGTCGAGCGAGTACACGAGACAGGGCAAAAGGTGGGGCATTATCGGGTTCACCGTCTATGCTATCTGAATTCTGTGGCACCAAGCCTTCCTCTACCCGAACAATGTCTAGACTGCTCAGGGTCCGCGCAAGCGCACCCGGCGCCACCCGAAACCGATCACTACCGGGACCGGCCGCCCCCGGATAACCGCTCATATGCTGCTCCACTACCAGCACGCCACCTGGTCGCAACGCCTGGTGCAAGCGAGACAGCAGCTCAGGCGCCATAAAGTGGAACACGACAATAAGATCGTAGCACCAGGTGCTGATGTCCAGATCCTCCATCAGGTCCTGGCAAAAGAAGTTAACCTTCACGCCAGCCGCCCCAGCCGCCTCCCGAGCCAGTTGAAGGCCCACCGGCGATATGTCGATGGCATCAACACTGTAGCCATGGCTCGCGAGATAAATCGCATTGCCACCGCGTCCGCAAGCCAGATCCAACGCGGCACCTTGTGGCAATTGATTCGCGATGTTTACTAACCAGGGTGCAGGGGTAGGCGGCTGTCGCTGAACATCACGGGCGTATCGCTTGTCCCATTTTTGTTGATCAGATTCAGCCATGGTCAGATCATTATCCGGGAAATCCCAAGTTGCGTAAGGAGATAAGTCGCGCTAGCTTAGTCGCCCTTTTGCGAAACGCAATCTCATGACGCCACCCAAACACACGACCACCAACAGCTTAGACCGCGCTGCCGTGTTCTTATCGGGTCTGTGTCTGGTGCATTGCCTGGCGATTCCGTTCGCAGTTCTCCTGGGGCCCTTAATGAGCAGCTGGCTGGATCACACCGAAACCCAGGTGCATTGGATGTTACTCCTGCTGGCCATACCGATCAGTGCGTTGGCGTTATGGCGGGGTTATCAGAGACACAACAACGCCTTAACCCTGATAATGGGCGCCACCGGTCTCCTGCTGATGTTTGTTGCGGTCACGCACTGGTTCGGCGAACACCTGGAAGTTGCGCTCACAGTTATCGGTGTGACGCTGTTAATGATTGCCCACATACGCAACATGCGCGCTGGCCACCAACATGCTTAACCTGAAAACCCCCAGTGCTTTCAGATATCCGCCGTGGCTACTGACCTGTCTACTGCTACTACTGCCTTTACAAATGGTCAGTGCGGCACAAGCAAACATCGACAGGCCATTCACCGACGCGGCTGATCTTGTAGTCAGTGCGCTGGATACTTCAGGACTCATCGTTACAGAACGAGCCGATACCGACCGTTTTGTTATTTTATATGCGCAAGGCGAAGCGCAGCAGAGTGTTGCCATCACTTTGTTTGCGCTACCCGAACAAAACGATCGTATCACTGTTACAGTCAACTCAGCGTCACCAGCAGACGAGCACTTCGACAGCCAGTTACTGCACGCCATTCGCACCGCACTACTCGAACCCTGAGTCTGCTATGAGCTTATGCCAACATGGTTTTGACGCGCAGCCCTTCGCAACTTGTGCATTGCACAGGCAAAAGGTATACAAACCCTATTACAGCCCAGTAGCCGGAGTTAACCAGTGAAATACGACAACATATTACAAACCATCGGCAACACGCCCATCGTCAAACTCAACCGCATGGCACCGAGCCATGTTGAGATGTACGTAAAAGTAGAATCATTTAACCCACTGTCTTCGGTAAAAGACCGCCTTGCCTATGCCGTGGTCAAAGATGCGCTGGACAAAGGCACGCTGGCTCCAGGGCAAACTGTTATTGAAGCAACTTCAGGTAACACCGGCATCGCGCTGGCCATGGTTTGCGCCGTGATGGGACACCCTTTTGTAGCCACCATGGCAGAATCCTTTTCCATTGAGCGGCGCAAAATCATGCGCGCGCTAGGTGCCAAGGTGATTCTGACGCCCGCCGCAGAAAGAGGTTCAGGTATGGTGAAAAAGGCCGAAGAGCTTGCCGCAAAACACAATTGGTTCTTGTCCCGACAGTTTGAAAATCCAGCCAACCCAGCTTATCACGCAAACACTACCGGTCCGGAAATCCTGCGTGACTTTGCAGGCGAGCGGCTGGACTACTGGGTCACCGGTTGGGGAACTGGCGGCACTTTAAGCGGCGCAGGAAGTGTTATGAAAGCCGCGCGGCCAGATTTAAAAGTTGTGGCCACCGAGCCTGAACAGGCCGCACTGTTATCCGGTGGGGACTGGTCGCCGCACAAAATTCAGGGTTGGACGCCGGACTTCATTCCCAGCGTGTTAGATCGCAAAGTGGCTGATCAGATTGTGACCATCAATGAAGACGATTCCATGGCCAACGCCCTGAAAGTGGCGCAGCAGGAAGGGATTTTCACAGGCATCTCCGGAGGCGCAACGCTCACTGCGGCATTGAAGGTTGCAGAGCAGGCAGAAGCAGGCAGTGTCATCCTCGCCATGCTGCCCGACACCGCAGAGCGCTACATGTCGACACCATTGTTTGCCAGTATCAACGAGGGTTCTGATGACGATTGGCTCGACAGTCTGTAACTACACTTACCCCGCTGGCTGACAAGTACCTACACGCCTGACAGAGAAGGCACCTGATACAGACCATGGATCCATGGCTAAATTGGATCCATGGTCAAAACAACAACGACATTTTTTCGCCTGCTGACAAGCAACCAACCTTCTATAACGCGGCTGTTCAGGAACATACTGCTTCTACTGTGCACCCTGCCCATGTGCGTCTGGTCAAGCCAGGTGGCGCGGCCGATCTTTCAATGTACACAGAACAACGGCCAGCTGCTGTTTACCGATGTTGGTTGCGCAGGCCAGCAATCCTACGTACCACCGGCTGAAGCGGTCACAGAATTTATACCGCTGTCAGAAGCAGAGCTCAGGCGTCTGCAAGAATTGTCCGAACGCAGGTTGAAAGCCAGTAAACAAAGGCGCCTTAACCTGCGGAAACGCCAGCAGGCCCTTGTCAGGCAGGCTGCTGCTGCAGTGCAGGCCTGCAACCGTGCCAAAGCAGAACTCACCACAATTGCCATCCAGCGTCGTAAGGGTTATTCCATCAAGCAAAGCAAGCAGCTGTCTGCAGCGCGGCGCAAACATCAGGCCGCAAAAAAGAAGTACTGTTAACCCGCACTATCCGATGTTGCCGCTTCAATTTGGGCAAGCAACTCGGCAGATGAAAAAATCCCCGGTCCTGCGCCACGCCGCACCAGTGCACGCGCCATCGCAACACAGGCATCATTGGCAGGTGTGGGCACACCATAAAGGCGTCCCAACCAGCTGATTTCACCATTGAGATACTCAGTTTCAATATCTCCCGTGCCCCGCGCCAGGCTCTGCCAGGAAGATCCAGCGGTGCGCTCAAAGCCTGGAATATCCACCATGCTGAAAACACCTTCCCGACGCTCTGCCATTTCTTTGCCGCTTGCACAATCGATGTCGGCTGCCGCAAAACAGGCGGAGGCTTCATCGCGCAACAATTTCTGTATCGATTTCGAGGCGTTGAAGTCTGTCAAACCTGCCTGCAGCACATTCAACAGATTAACCCGCAACTTGCCATATTTCGCTCGCATCACCTGTGCATCCGGTCGTGCACTGAAGCCAGCCGCGGTTAAATCCGCCACTATGGTCTCTGCTACAGCATTGATGCCGCGAGGAAAACAACCCGTGTCCAGCACCGCACCAGCGCCATCCGCATGGGTGACCACTTCACCCGGTTGCAGAAACAAAGCGGGCAACACCACCACGCTGGCATAAACATTAGCGAAGAAGCGCAGCGCCAGCGATTCATTGGCAACGCCATTCTGCATGCACAACACATGGATCCCAGGCGGGGCGCAGCGCGAGAGGTCTTCTAACGCCTGCAGAGTGTGCTGGGACTTCATACACAGCATAACCACCGTCTGATCATCAAAATCCAGGGCGCTGGGGTGCTCAACTGTAGGAATAGGTAAAGTGGTAATGCCTTCAGGCGCCACCAGGCGCAATCCCTTGGTACGCAGCACCCGGCCATGTTCACCACGCGCAATCAGCGTTGTCTGCGCACCACTGGCAAACAGTCGCGCACCGATAACGCCACCAACACCGCCTGCGCCATAAACCACGTACCGCATGAATAAATTACCTTTCATCTGATCAATTCAGAGCATTGTTCCAAGCAGCCGGATGGATTGCTATGCCGGCGCTAAAAATCTACAGAAAAGGTGAGCGCGGGCGCACAGTTCGAGCGCTTTGGGTGAACTATAGTTACTAAAGTATTTTGCTTATGGATCCCACATGCCCTGCGGCTATCACATGAACCTGGAAGATGGTCTGGTCACGATTAGAGGTGAAGAAGAGGTCCACCTGCCTAGTCTGGTCAATCTTGGCGAGAAGGTCCTTGCTGACCCTGGCTTCGACCCTTACCTGCCACAACTGATAGATTTGCGCGGAGTGCAGGTCGAACGCGACCGTACAGCAGAAGAGGCTCTACGCCATTTTACCCTGGCGACCTACAGACCCCGGGTTCATTCAAGCATCGCCATCGTCGTCGACGGCAGCTTGTCGGAACCTGAACTCGCAGGTTTGTACCACCTGTCCTGTGCAATGGATAAAACAGAACTGTTCGACCAGTACGACCAGGCTCTGAAGTGGTTAATGCGCCGGGAATTTGCATGAGCAAACCTCAGTCAACAGCCGCTTACCGCAACCACAAAATCCCCAATGTAATGCTGAAAACTGTGGCCCAGAAGAAATAAGGGCCGGCAAAAGCCACTACCCGCGCCACGGATTCATTTGAGTGCAGCGGCACTTGTGTTTCCACGTGCAATGCACTGTCGTCTAACTTGTCCACGTACGTCTCCCAATGCGGACATCTAATGACGTGAGCCTCAGCGCTTGCTTGTGTTAGTTTAAATCCTTGTATCTAATTGATTTTATTCAGGTTTCCCCGACGCAAAGCTGACTGTAGCTGTCTTTATTTAAAGTCGTAATACGCCTCAAACACAGCTATCGAAGCTCTTTTTGCAACCGATCATTGGCTGCCACCTTTTTCAGGTGAACTTTGAGTGTGTCAAAGCCAACTGGGTGTAGGCAAATTTTTTGCCCATTAAGATGTGGCGGTTTTGTAAACAGACGCACATTCAGAAACACGCAATAATGAAGATATTATGGATTCGAACCGGCTAACGTATTGAACTAAAAAGAGAATTTAACTGGGTCTGACCGACCGATCCGAGGGAGGCTTTTTTTTGCTCATTTTTTCTGTAACATGGCAAGCCTCACTAGCCGGCGCTGTATGCTTATACAGTGTTATTTCCTCGGCAGGGCGATTACACAGCGTGCAGTCCGGCTAGTTGAGGCCAAACCCTTCCTCGCTGTTATCCCCAGAAACTTAAGAAGACGAACCGCTGATTCAAACTAAAGTGGTGGTTGTTCGGGCAATACCGCAAACCAGTTAAAGCCCGCGTCGGCAACCGCGACAAATTCAGGATTTAACAGACTCTCCTTTGAGTTGTATGCCAACACCTGACCGTCAAACGTATAGACCTCACCACCCGCAGCACGTAACACCGCATGAGCTGCAGCAATGTCCCACTCGCTGGTGGGCCCCAGGCGCGGATAACAATCTGCATCACCTACCGCCAGCGTGCAGAGCTTGAGGGAACTGCCTACCGGCTGCCGTTCCAGAGCACTGAAGGTTTGTGCCAATTCGTCCAGGTAGTTTTCCAGGCGCTCACCGCCGTGACTTCGACTGGCCACAACCACCAGTTCAGACTGGCCTGTTCGCATCTTGCGGCTGGCGATATTGCGCATCTGACCCTGTTCTAAACACCAGGCAGTTGAGGCTGCCACATCACCAATGTATACCCGCTGCTGAACCGGCACGCCAACAATGCCATACACCGCCTCACCGTTGTGAATGAGCGCAATGTTGACGGTAAACTCGCCATTACGGTTAACAAATTCTTTTGTGCCATCCAGGGGGTCAACCAACCAGTAGGTAGTCCACTGACTGCGCACCTCAAAACTGGGAGGCGCTGACTCTTCGGAAATAATCGGGATCTCAGGCGTCGCCGCCTCGAGGCCAGCGACGATGATCTTGTGGGCTGCCAGATCCGCCTGTGTCAGAGGAGATTCGTCTGCTTTATTCTGCACTTCAAAGTCACCTTCATAGACCCCGAGAATCGCCGCGCCGGCATCTTCAACAATAGAAATCAGGGCGTCCTGGGGGACAATAAAAGGTAACTCAGCCATAACAGTTTCCGCTTAACGTTTTCATACAATTAAAGGTAAAGGCAGCCTCTGGACCACCAGCGCGTCGGGGAGTGTAACAAAAGTCCTGCACAGCGCTTGTCCAACCTGGGGCGCAATATCAGCGCTATGACAAACATTTGTAATATAATAGCCACCCGCATGAATAATAACCGTCGTATGCCGCAACACTTGCCCCGCCTCACAGATGAGCAGATCCCGGATTGGGAGAATATTGACTGTGTGTTTCTCGATATGGATGGCACGCTGCTGGATCTGAAATACGACAACCGGGTCTGGAACGAACTGGTGCCCGAGGCATTTGCACGCCATAGCGGTATGCCTCTGGCTGCCGCCAAAGCAGACCTGCTGGCTCATATGCGTGAAATTCACGGCACTATTGAGTATTACAGTTTTGAATACTGGAGTGCGTTCACGGGTGTGGATCTAATTGCTGAACACCACCAGGCCGTTGATCTGTTGGCTTACAGGCCGGGCGCGCTGGATTTCCTGCGTTGGCTCAAAGACACCCATTGTCACTCTGTAATTGCCACTAACGCTCATCGCAGTTCAATCGCTGTGAAAGATCAGAAAATGCAGATCAGCACTGAAGTGGATGCCGTTGTCTCCAGCCAGGACTACCACGCCCCTAAAGAAGCAGACGCATTCTGGCATGCGATGCTCGCTGATTATCCCTACGACCCAAGCCGATGTATTTTTGTCGACGACAATGTGCCAGTACTGAACGCAGCCGCGCGTAATAAAATTGGCGGGGTGTATGCCATTGCCACACCAGACTCCCTGCAACCCAGCCGTTCTGAGCTCGGCTATCCTACCTTCGACCATTTCGCAGATATCTGTCCGTCGTTGAATGTCGCCCGTACGCATTGACCGCTGGCTCTGGGCCGCTCGCTTCTTCAAGACTCGCTCACTTGCAAAAGCGGCCGTCGAAGGCGGCAAAGTGCACGTTGACGGCCAGCGCAGCAAACCGGCAAAAGTAATTCGAATTGGCCAGACTGTTGAAGTTCGCAAAGGCACTCTGGTGATGACGGTGGTGGTCAGAGACCTGGCAGAACAACGAGGTTCTGCACAAATTGCGCAAACCCTTTACGAAGAAACGCCTGAAAGCATAGAAAAACGCGAAATTTTAAGCTCGCGACGTAAAATGGAACGTGCAGGGTTACAGGTACCCAGTACCAGGCCCAGCAAAAAAGATCGCCGCGACCTGCGCAGAATGAAAGATCGCAGTGAGCACTTCACCAACTCCGACGAGACCCCAGACGAAACGAGGCAGCCCTTCATTGAGTGATTCTGATACGCCAGAGAGCAGCGATAACGACCAGTTATATCGCTTTACCTTCGAAAACTACCCGGTACGGGGACAATGGGTGCGGCTGACGCAAACAACGCAAACTGCCCACTCGGTCAACGCCTATCCTGTTGCGATAAAAAAACTGCTCAACGAAATGTTTGCTGTGGTTGCGATGTTTGCCGACAACCTGAAGTTTGACGGGGCTATCGCTTTGCAATCAAAAGGCGGCGATGGCGCGCTGATACGCACGCTGGCTGAGTGCCGGGAGCGCCAGTTTCTGCGCGGTATAGCGCATATTGACGCTGAACAGGCCGCGCCTGCCGACAGCGACAGTCTTGCTGCCTGGCTCGGCGGCGGACAGCTGGCCTTATCGCTGATCCCTCCAGCTGACGCAGATCAGGTCCCATATCAGGGGCTGGTGGCACTGCAGGATGGCTCGCTGGCCGACAACCTTGAGGGTTATATGCTCAATTCTGAGCAACTGCCCTCACGCCTGTTTCTGGTCAGCACCCCAACCAGCGTCACAGGCTTGCTGCTGCAGCGTCTGCCAGATGATGATCTGTCATCGGAAATCAACCTGGATCACGCCGACGAAGCCTGGCACAGCATCGTCACCTTAGCGAACACCGTTACCGATGAGGAACTACTCAACTTACCGGCTGAAACCCTTCTGCGTCGGCTCTTCGCTGAATATCCCTGCCGTCTTTATCCGCCACGATCGCTGAGTTATCGATGCACCTGCTCCCGCAGTAAAAGCGACCGCACATTACGCGTACTTGATGCCAATGAAATCGAGGAACTGCTTGCTGAACTGGGCGAAATAACCGTGGATTGCGAGTTTTGCGGTACACGTTACCAATATGACGCCGTGGATATTGGCACATTGCTCAACAGCGATCCGCCAGCGCCGACGCCAGATGTGCTGCACTGACCCTGTCTGCAGACACCTTCCGATGCATTTTCAAATGTCATTACAATGTCGCGCAAACTTTTGGTTACCTCGTAGCGGCGAGGTCTGGCATAATCCGCGACCCATTTTGTGAAACTGAAAGAGCACCATGGCCGTCGACATGAATAGCACAGTGAAAACCGACACATACACCGACCTGAGTTCCGCTACGTTAGCTGAACACGCCGTGCTCCGCGGGGAAGGTCACTTCGCTGCCAATGGTGCGCTGGTGGTAGAAACCGGTCATCGCACAGGGCGTTCTCCAAAAGATCGCTTCATTGTTGATGAGCCGTCTACGTCCGAATCTATCCACTGGGGCCCAATTAACCAGCCGATCGAACCCAAAGTTTTCGACAGCCTCTGGGATCGGGTAAACCTGTATCTTCAAGAGCGCGAATCTTACGTTTCACACCTTAATGTCGGCGCTGATCCAGAGCACTACTTACCCATCGAAGTCACCACAGAGTTTGCCTGGCACGCACTGTTCGGTCGCTCTCTGTTCATTAACCCTGAACACTTCAATCCACACAATAAAGTTGTCTGGCAGGTGGTTAACGCGCCTAATTTTCAATGCGAGCCTGAACGCGACGGCACCAACAGCGATGGCACCGTGATGATCAACTTTGCCCAGCGCAAAGTTCTGATTGCTGGCATGCGTTACGCCGGCGAAATGAAAAAATCCATGTTCTCCGTGCTTAACTTCCTGTTACCGGAAAAAGATGTGCTGCCAATGCACTGCTCAGCAAACATGGGCAGTAATCGCGATGTCACGTTGTTCTTCGGTTTATCCGGCACGGGTAAAACTACTCTGTCAGCTGACCCATCGAGGTTGCTCATCGGTGATGACGAGCACGGCTGGGGCAAAGGTACCGTATTCAATTTCGAAGGCGGGTGTTACGCAAAGTGCATCGACTTGTCGCGGGAGAACGAACCCGTCATTTTTGATGCGATACGTTTTGGCGCTATCGTAGAAAACGTTGTTATTGACCCGGTTACCTGTGAGCCTGACTACACTGACTCAAGCCTCACAGAGAACACTCGCGCCTGCTATCCACGCTCCAATATTGCGGAGAGCGTACCTGAGAACAGAGCCGGTGAACCTAACAACATCATTTTCCTGACCTGTGATGTCAGCGGTGTCCTGCCGCCCGTATCTCTGTTGAGCAAAGAGGCCGCGGCATACCACTTTCTGTCCGGCTACACTGCAGCGGTAGGCTCCACCGAAATTGGCTCTACCGAAGCCTATTCGGCAACCTTTTCCACCTGCTTCGGCGCGCCTTTCTTTCCGCGCCCAGCCGGTGTGTATGCAGACCTGTTAATCAAGCGCATCGAAGAATTTGGATCACGCGTTTATCTGGTTAACACCGGCTGGACCGGCGGCGGCTACGGCGTCGGCTCACGCTTTAAGATTCCGGTTACCCGGGCAATTATTGCTGCTATTCAGAATGGCAGCCTGGAAAACACTGCAACAACTCACATCGACGGTTTTAATCTGGACATACCGGTCAGCGTTAACGGCGTCGACAGCAATTTGCTGAATCCACGTGAGGCATGGTCCGATGCAGCAGCGTACGATGCGGCTGCATCCAGCTTGGTGGGTAAATTTGTCGAAAACTTCAAAAAGTTCGACGTTGACCCTGCCATCGTTGACGCTGGACCCAAACTATAGGGTGTTGACCCAGGCCAGGGATGCCCATAAGTTAGGCGCCCTCAACCAAGTCGGGGCAGGGGATGGCTGACGCTGATACAAAAGCGAGCCTGGCACACGGGACAATCACACCCGAATTTTTTGAAGCGCTTGTCACCCAGCCAGAAGTTCTGGCTGGATTGCTGCGCGGCGTCGAAAAAGAAAGCCTTCGCGTAGCGCCTGACGGTTCTCTTTCCACGCGCCCGCATCCAAAAGCTTTAGGCTCTCCGCTGACCCATCCGGCGATCACAACCGACTTCAGCGAAGCCCAGCTTGAATTGATAACGACAGTCCATGACAGCGCCCAGAAATGTTTGCGTGAACTCACCGACGTACATCGTTTTGTGTACAGCGAGCTTGATGATGAGTTGTTATGGCCCAGCAGCATGCCCTGTATCGTTGGCGAGGATGACGACATTCCTGTTGGCCAGTATGGCAGCTCTAACATCGGCAGGACCAAAACCATCTACCGTCGCGGACTTGGCCTACGCTACGGGCGACTGATGCAGACCATTTCCGGCATCCACTACAATTTTTCGTTACCGGATGAATTGTGGCTCGCCTTGGGTGTGACCTCGCAGGATGAGCGCACTGCTGCTTATTTTGGCCTGATCCGCAACTTCCGTCGCTGGTCATGGTTGCTGATCTATCTGTTTGGTGCCTCGCCCGCGGTATGCCGATCTTTTACGCGCAACATGCAACACACGTTGCAGCCTTTTGACGAGGGGTCACAGCACCTGCCGTTTGCCACCAGTTTGCGTATGGGGCCGCTGGGCTACCAGAGCAGCGCACAGAGTGAGCTGCACATTTCGTACAACTCTCTGCAGGACTATACCGAATCCATGGTTGCTGCCCTGACCCAGAACTATCCCGAATATGCCAGCAAGGGCATTATTAAAAACGGCGAATACCAGCAACTCAATGCCTCGGTGTTACAGATAGAAAATGAGTTTTACGGCACGATCCGACCCAAACGCCGGGTTTACAGCGGTGAGCGACCTGTCACCGCATTGCGGGAGCGCGGTGTTGAATACGTGGAAGTGCGCTGTCTCGACCTGAACCCGTTTTTACCGGTCGGTATTGACGATACGCAGATGAATTTTATCGACACTTTTCTGCTGCTGTGCCTGCTGTCGCCAAGTGCACCAGACAGCCCGGCTGAATTTGAACGGGTGGGTGCAAACCAGCAGGCGGTAGTAGAGCAGGGGCGCGATCCCAGCCTCAAACTGAAAGCCACGGATGACGCGGATCTCAACCTTGCCCAGTGGGGCGAGCACCTGCTCGATCAATGCGCACCTATTGCCCACTTACTCGACCAGAATGTGGCAGACAACCGCTATGTGCGATCGCTCAGCCAACAGCGTCAACGGCTGCGAGATCCAGACTTAACCCCTTCAGCCCAGGTGCTGGCGACCATGCGCGAGCAGAACATCCCGTTTTTCCGCTTCAGTATGAACCAGGGTCTTGAGCAGAAAGCGCATTTTGGCAAACTTCCCCTCAGTGCTCAGGAAAAGGCTTTTTTCGAACTCAGCGTGGCAGATTCCATCACCGCTCAACAAAAGATTGAAGCTGCGGATGAACTCGATTATGAATCTTTCCTACGCGAGTACCTGAAAATTCCCAGCCTTGAATCCGGCCATGCCTGAGCAGACGTGAACTTTTTAGCGCACTGCGCGCTGGCTGCAGACGCGGCAGACGCCTGGCAGTGTACGCCCGAACAGCGCGAAGGTTTACTGGCAGGCGCCGTGTTGGGTGACTTTGTCAAAGGTTACATTCCTACCGAATGGCCGTTGCCCCTACAGGCCGGAACACGCCTGCATCGAAAGGTTGACGCTCTGTCAAATCGTAACCCTGCAATTCGGAATAATTGTGATCGCTTCCCTGCACATCTGCGCCGCTTTGCACCTATTTTTGTCGATATGCTGGCAGACCACTGCCTGTCGCAAAGCTGGAGTGAATATTACGAAGAAGATCTCAGCGTTTTTACCGGTGAGTGTTACCAGGCCATAGACGTTTATGCCGGGCACGTCAGCGGCAATGCAGATCGCTTTTTAGACTATATGAAAGAGGTTGATCTACTGGCTAACTACCACCAGTGGCCGCATATATCCCGCGGCCTGGCGTCGGTTTTGCGCCGCCTGGATCGAGCCCACTGGCTGGATGATGTCAATTATCACAGTTACGCCCTGGTTCCCGCGAGTCAACAGGACTTTGAGCAATACTTCCCGCAGTTGCGCGGCGCCTTGCAGCATTGGAACGCGTTCAGGGTTTAACGCTGCACCACAAAGTTGGTGAACATGACATCGTCAATATGTCCTTCACCTTCTTCCCGTTCCAGGATCTCTCGCAGCTCCTGCAAGGCTTCCACTTTGATGGTTTCGCGCCCGGAAGAACTCGACACTGTTGACTCATCCTGCCGCGACAGCAGCATTACAAGAGAATTGCGCAGCGCAGGCAGATGATAGCGAGCGGCATACTCCGCGTCTTTGTTTGAAACCCGTACCGTGACGTCTGCCTTGATATAGCGCAAGCGGCCACTGTCAGAAACTCCAAAATTAGTCACGAAGCTGGGCTTGAGCTCAACATAACGCACCACGCCACCAATCGCTTCGGGCACACCTTCCGCTTCCTCCGCCTGCGCAGGTATGATGAGCGCCGTCAGCACGGCGAAGCAGGTCATGGCATAAAAGATCTTCATATCTGCTCGCGATATCAGAGAATTTGTATAAGGATAGTTGACCCTCGCAGATCCACCAGTACCCTAGGGCCACACTTCTGAAAAAGTGTTGGCTAATCATGATCATCAGGAAGGAAAATCTTTGAAAGCAGTTTTATGTCACGCGTTCGGCCCCGCGGAAAGTCTATCCCTGGAAGAGGTCGCGGCCCCGGAATGCAAACCCGGCGGTGTTATTGTTGACGTGCGCTGCAGCGCACTGAATTTTCCTGATGTTCTGATGGTACAGGGCAAGTATCAGTCTCTACCGGATTTTCCGTTTTCTCCTGGTGGTGAATTTGCTGGTGTCATCAGCGCGGTCGGCGACGGTGTCGAAGGCTGGCAGGTCGGTGATGAAGTGTTTGGTGGTACCGGACATGGCTGCTTTGCAGAACAGATCGCTGTGCCAGTGACTGCGCTGCGGAAGAAGCCCGCCGCAATGACCTTCGCACAAGCATCAGGTATCAGCACCACCTATGGCACGTCTTACTATGCGTTAAAACAGCGCGCCAACTTACAACCTGGCGAAAACCTGCTGGTATTGGGTGCCGCAGGCGGGGTTGGTCTTGCCGCAGTGGAACTGGGCAAAGCTATGGGTGCACGCGTTATTGCAGCAGCCAGTTCAGATGAAAAACTGGAGATAGCCAGACAGGCAGGCGCCGATGAAACCATCAACTACAGCGATGGCGAACTCAAAGATAAAGTCAAAGCGTTAACAGGTGGGCGCGGCGCAGATGTCATCTACGACCCTGTCGGTGGGCCTTTATTTGACCAATGCATGCGCAGCATCAACTGGTACGGCCGCGTGCTGGTGGTGGGCTTTGTGGGCGGGGACATACCCAAAGTGCCGACCAATCTCGTGTTGCTTAAGAGCTGCCAGATTGTAGGTGTTTTTTACGGCGCATTTTCCGCCCGCATGCCTGAAGAAGCGCAACAGAATTTCGCCGAAATCATGGAAATGTGTGAAAGCGGCAAACTGAAGCCGTTAGTCGGCAAAGAGTTCCCCATGTCTCAGTACGCTGAGGCGCTCAATTGCCTGGAACACCGTCAGGCTTTAGGTAAAGTAGTGTTAAACATCTCATGAATTTAGGTTTTTCTCAGGGTTTGACCCAGCAGTGGGCGGTAATCACCACATTAGTTTGCGGCTTTCTATTGTGCGCCGCTTTGTTCATGGAACACGTTATGGGGCTGGCGCCTTGCCCTCTATGCATGATGCAAAGGCTATGGATAGCCATTGTCGGCCTGATAATTTATGCAAGCCTGTTACACAATCCACGACTCGGCATCTACCCGTTGCTTGGCATGTTAGCAAGCATCGCGGGTGGCGGCTTCTCCATCCGACAACTGTGGCTGCAAAGCCTGCCCGCTGACCAGGTGCCCGCGTGTGGACCAGACTTACAGTACATGTTAGATGCCTTTCCGCTGTCCGACGTGTTAGTGGCGATGACTTCCGGCACTGGTGATTGCGCCGCAGTCAGCTGGTCACTGCTCGGCATATCCATCCCTGGCTACGTGCTGGCAGGGTTTATCGTTTTGTTTGCCTTATGCTTTGCGCAATTGAGGTCCGGCTTCCGTTAAGGTTCTGGGCGCCGGATTTGGCGAACGCCATTTATCTGCACTCCTGCTCCGCGTTTGCCAATCACTCTTTTCTGCTGACCAGGAACAGGCTGTTCGTGCGGCCATGGGTCCAGTGCTCCTGCTCCTCAAAGCCTGCCATTGCAATCTCACGCAGCACATTTTCTGCTTTCAGGAAACTCACGTACGGCGCTTTCCCGATCCATTGCATCACAGGAATGACCGGTCGCAGGAACCACATTCGATCAGCGAGGCAGACTGTGCTTGAGATAAAGATTCCGCCGGGTTTCAGCAGCTGATGGACCTTGGCCAGGGCCGCCGAGCGATCCGGCAGCAGGTGCATCAGATTCAGGGCCAGCACCATGTCGTAGCTGCACTCTGGAGCGTTGAAGTCCTCCACGCCGGACTGTTTGAAGCTTACGTTGTCGACACCGGCAAGCTCGGCTTTTTCGCGGGCGATGCTGATCATCCCAGCAGACACATCGGTTGCGACAATGTGCGCCACGTGCGATGCATGTTCCAGCGCCGTCGATCCAGTTCCGCAGCCGAACTCCAGCACCTCCATGTCAGGCTGCATGAGCGCCTGCGTTGCCGCCAGCTTGCGAGCATAGCTTCTGGT
The DNA here is from genome assembly GCA_048571035.1 of Gammaproteobacteria bacterium. Classification (GTDB taxonomy): domain Bacteria; phylum Pseudomonadota; class Gammaproteobacteria; order Pseudomonadales; family Azotimanducaceae; genus UBA4421. Next base: position 2,926,631 of record CP121329.1, on the reverse strand, counting down.
GTCAGCGATGGGCTGCTGGCTGTAACCAGGAGCAACTCGGTCCCAGAACTTGGTTGAAGTGAGGGCCACGATGCATACCTCAATTGTTGCGTTGTTCGAACAGATATTTAGCCATACGTTGATAGTGCATAGAATGCCTAATCTTGATGGAATGGCATACGTAAATAGATGAACTGGAACGATATCGCTTTCGACTGGAATCAGGTTCGGGCGTTCCTCGCCGCTTCTGAAGAAGGTTCACTTTCCGCGGCCGCCCGCGCGCTGCAACAGACCCAACCCACCTTGAGCCGCCAGGTTACAGGCCTGGAGCAGTCACTCGGCGTGACGTTGTTCGAGCGCGGGCACCGACAGCTGCAGCTGACTGTCGCGGGGCTCGAACTGCTCGAACATGTGCGTGTCATGGCAGAGGCAGCCAACCGCATCTCACTTGCAGCGTCCGGGCAATCTCAGGCCATTGAAGGACGCGTGTGCATCACTGCAACTGAAATGCTGGCCACCTACTATCTGCCATCAATGCTGCGAAAACTGCGGGAACAGGCTCCGGGTATCGTCGTTGAGGTGGTCGCTTCTGACGAAGTTCGTGATCTTCTTCGGCGCGAGGCCGATATCGCCATCCGCCATGCTCAGCCGACTCAACCCGATCTTATCGCCCGCCGCATTGGATTCCTGCGAGGCCGCATCTACGCCGCTCGCCGCCTGTTGGACGAGGTTGGCACGCCGCGCAGCTTTGATGATCTGGCGGACCAGGATTTTGTGGGTATCGACAACACTCAAGCGCTGATAGCCGGTCTGGCGGAGCAGGGACTCATGCTAAGCCTCAAACAGTTTCGCGTGCATGCCGCGAGTGGGAACTGCATGCTGCAGCTGATTCGTGAGGGTCTCGGATTTGGCTTCTTGCCTATGGATACCGGCAACCTCTTCGATGATCTTGTCTGCGTGTTACCCGAACTCTTCGATCCGGAGATCCCGCTGTGGCTGGTCGCTCATCGAGAATTGCACACCAGCCGGCGCATCCGCATTGTCTATGATCTCCTGGCCGAAGAGCTTGGGACGCTTACTGAACCGGTGGGCTGACATCGCTGGATTTCATTATCAGCTCTGGGGTGTCATCCGCGCCAATAAACTGGCGCTATTGCGGATCACTGCTATCTTTCTTAGACCAAAGAAGGTCCATCAGGCGAGGGAAAGACATGACATCTACAGCTACCGTCAGCGCAGCAGCGAAAGACAACAACATTGCCCAACAACTGGGCCGCAGCCGGTCCGCACTGCTCAGCTACCTGCTGAAGCTCAACAAGTGTATCGATGCAACCCACGACGATCTGGTGCAGGCACTGGCGCAACGTTTCAACGAGTTACTCGTCGATTACGTTTCTTATGGCCACTTCCGCTTCCTGGATGTCTGCACACCTGAGGCCCACCACCTGGCAGCCATTGACAAATCAACCCAACTTGCTCTGCGCTTCTCCGACAAATACACCACTTCTGGACAGATTTCGCTGATCAAAATAAAAGCAGATCTGGAAGCCCTGGCTTTCGCTTTAGAAGTTCGCTTTGAGATCGAAGACGAGGTTGTGACCGCTGTCGCGGCTTAAACATATGCTCAGACCAACACTGTATGTTATCGCGTTCGGCTTGCTGTTTGCCTGCAGCAACAGTGACAAACCCAGCGGTAGCTGGGAGCTGGCAGCCCAGGGTTTGTACACTGGAGCTATTTCACCTGACGGCCAGCTTGCCGTGGTCGGCTCATTAAACCACGGTGCCAGCATGTGGCGCACCAGCGACAAAGAGCGTTTGTTTAACTGGTCTCACGCCAGCGGAGAGTTTGCCGAACTGGTGGCGGCCGGATTTTCTCCCGATGGCTCTAGAGCAGTCACCACTGATCCACGCACCCTTGTGTTGTGGGATACCAGCAGTGGACAGGCGCTGAACTATTGGGCAACACCCGGTGCAGTAATGGACGCCGCCTTGCTAAATGACAACCGCCACGTATTGCTGGGTCTGAAAGACCACAGCGCATTGCTATTTGACGCCGCAAGCGGCGCTTACGAAAGCACTTTTTTACACGAAGGTGTCGTTGGCGCCGTCGACGTCACCATCAGCGGCGACATTGCCCTGACCGGTAGTGACGACTACACAGCAGTGTTATGGACACTCCGTGACGGCACCGCCCGGCATACCTTCAAGCACGATAACCCGGTTCGCGCTGTAGCGCTGTCGCGACAGGGAAGCTACTCATTCACAGCAGCCCAAGGGGATCTGGTAGCCATCTGGGACAATAGCAGCGGCGCTCTGTTGCATACCCTGCATAATGGTATAAACCACGGCGTAGTTTCCGCGCGCTTTTCCAGCGACGAAAGCCTCCTGGCCGTTGGTTATGCCAACCGGCGCATCATTTTGTACAACGTAGCTGATGGCCGCGCGATACAAACCTGGGACCCGGGCACACGCCACGCTATGCGACCTACAGGTGCGAGCATTCTGGAAATCGCTTTTCGGGAGAACTCAGCGACGCTGCTGGCCCTGTCAGGCGACGGGCGCCTGCTGCAGCTGCGGCGTTCTTAAAAGTAAAACAAGCTCAACCTATGGATTGAAAAGCGGCGCTAAGTGGGTAGTGCAATTGAAATTTTCGCTGGTATAGTTATCCACAGCTTAGTCTGGGGCAGCTTGTCGGCAGCCTTTAAAAAAATATTCATACAGATCAAAGCAGACCGAATAATAAGCTGAGTTAGCCGGCCTTCTGAGCAATATCTGGAAGGCATACAAAATAAGAAGCGCCCAGTTAGGGTGTTAAAACCGGTACAACTCTGCACAGGTTAGGAAAAGAATGGGGGAAGCAAGCTGTACGAAACGGCTGTTTCTTTGTGCGTCGAACACCTTCAGGTGACTTTTATGGCGCATGTCCGCAGTAGCGGAAAAAAGGGGCCGGATTGTAGTGCACGGCGCAAGCCAATCAAGGTGCATTAGGGTCTGGTTATAAAGGACTGGGGTATTGCAAGACGCGATACCTTAAAACGGTGGGCGATTATGAATTCACCTGTACGTCGCATTCTGGTGATTAACGGCAAAGGCGGTTGCGGTAAAACCACCATTGCTACCAACCTGGCAGTTGCTTACGCCTGTCAGGGCAAAAATGTTGCACTTCTCGACAACGACCCTCAAGCCAGCAGCAGCCACTGGGCCGAACTACGCGACCCGGATTTACCGCCTGTACAACTGGTCGCCAAACACGAACGTGCAGGCATGTACGAGACCCAGGCGTTCCATCATCGTCTACCAGAGGCGACTCAATACGTTATTGTTGACGGCCACAGCAACGCGCGTGGGCGCGACCTGGAAAGCCTGCTGAGAGAATCTGATCTGATTCTTGTGCCGATGTTACCGTCGTCTATCGATATACGAGCGGGTGGCAGTTTCATCACCGAACTGTTAACTCACCGCCTGTTTAGAGCTGCGCCGCGTCCAGTTGGTGTCATTGCCAACCGCATCCAGCCGAATACCGAAACCCATGAAAAACTCATGCACTTTCTCGGTTGTCTGGATATACCCGTGGTTGCGCAATTCCGTGATTCGCCCGTCTACACCGATGCAGCAGAGGCTGGCCGCGGTGTCGTCGACATGCGAGATGTTCGAGCAGCCCGCAAAGAAGCCATGGCATGGAAGCAGCTTGTGCAGTGGATCGACGAACAAGCCCTTGTTCAGCCCGGTTCCGCAGCCAGCATTCGCGCAAAACTGCAGCCTCGTGCCGCCGAGCGAAAGACAGATAACCAACGCTTAAGCCAGGCATAATAGCCCTTTAGGCAATACGCGCCTGCACGTCGCAGGCGCGCTCAATCACTGTACGTTAGTAGCATGTTACGGGCAGACAATCTCCAATTCAGACGCGGCCAGGAGGTGCTTTTCGAGCACCTGAACTTTATTGTGCATCCGGGGCAAAGGGTTGCTATTGCCGGTCGCAATGGCGTTGGCAAGTCGACCTTATTCCAATTGATCCTTGGCGAGCTGGACATTGATGATGGGGAACTGGAAGTACCTGCTCAGTGGGTGATTGGTCATATGGAGCAGGAAGCTGAAGTAACTGACCGCCCCGCACTTGAGTATGTTGTAGACGGCCACCAGCAGCTGCGCAGAGTTGAAGACGCACTTGCACACACTCAAGAACCCAACAAACTGGCTCAACTGCACGCTGACTATCAGGACCTTGGCGGCTACGAAGCTCACGCTAAAGCAGGGGAAATCATGTCGGGTCTTGGCTTCAGCAGCGAAGACATCAATAAGCCTTATCGTGAATTTTCCGGTGGTTGGCGGATCCGTTTAAATCTGGCCAAAGCACTGATGACACCATGCGACCTGCTGCTGCTGGATGAGCCTACAAACCACCTCGATCTTGAAGCCATCATGTGGCTTGAAAACTGGTTGATGCGGTTCGAAGGCACTATCCTTCTGATTGCTCACGATCGAGCCTTTCTCGATGCCTGCGCCAGCCATACTTTGTATCTGACCAACCGTTCCGGCCTGCTTTTTACCGGCAACTATTCATCCTGTGAAAACCAGCGCGCCGAACGCATGGCACAGGATCTCGCAGTACAGGCAAAAGTTGAAGCCCAGGCTGCACACATCCAGAAGTTTGTTGATCGCTTTCGCGCCAAGGCAAGCAAAGCCAAGCAGGTGCAGAGCCGAATAAAGGCTCTCGAGCGCCTGCAGACCAGCGCAATTGTGCAGCTCGATTCACCCTATACGGTTGGCTTCAAAAATCCTGAAAAAGTCTCTAATCCGCTATTTTCTCTACGCGATGTCTGCCTGGGATACGGTGAAACTCGAGTATTGGAAAATCTTGGCCAATCTATTCTTCCTGGTGCGCGTATTGGCGTACTGGGACCCAACGGCGCCGGAAAATCAACGTTACTGAAAGCTCTGGTCGGCGACCTGCAGCCCATTGCAGGTGAGCTTACCCGCGGGCAGAACTGCGACATTGGTTACTTTGCTCAACACCAACTCGAAACTTTAGACGAAACCGCCAAAGCCCTGCCGATGTTGCAGGATGTGCGTCCTCATTGGCGCGAACAACAGTGTCGGGATTATCTCGGACGCTGGGGCTTTGATGCAGGCATGATCTCTCGCCCCATACATACATTATCTGGCGGTGAAAAGGCTCGACTGGTGCTCGCCATCATAGCGCTGGATGAACCTGCAATTCTGCTCCTCGATGAGCCGGCCAACCATCTGGACCTGGACATGCGCGATGCTCTGGCGCTGGCCCTGCAGGACTACGCAGGCGCGGTTGTCATTGTCTCTCACGATCGCATGATGCTAGATAAAACCGTTGATGACTTCTGGGTAATCGATAACCACACGCTGGAAGTTTATCGCGGAGACCTGCAGGACTACACGACTGCGCGCAAAAATGAAGTCACCAGCAGCAAGAGCGCAAACACAGACACCCGCAAAGGCGCTCGTCAGGACAGGGCAAAAAAGCGCGCGTCTCTAAAGCAGCTACGCGACGAAGTACGCAAACTGGAAAAACAGATGCAGCGCGAGCAGGCTTCACTAACGTCGCTCGAAACCAGACTGGCGGATCCGGAAGTGTACGAATCCCTGCCAGCCAGCGAATTGGATAACTTGTTAGCAGAGGCTGGCAGGATTCGAGTATCCCTTGAAAAAACCGAAGAGCAGTGGCTTGAAGCCAGCAACGAACTGGATCAGGTATTAGCCTGATCTTTCAACAGACTCAGTATCATGGGCGATATTGGAAATGTGGATACCCAGCCTGCTGCAAAGCGCACTAATACGATATACCAAACGTTCTAGTCGTCGGTGACTTCAATCTTAACAACGACTTCTTTGCCATCTTCATCCGGAGCATTGATGCGAATGACACGCGTCTGAGAAACGCTTGCAGACGCCATCAACTCATCAGCGTTCACATCAAGCGTTTTATTTTCGCCATGACGCTTCACTTCTACTTCAGCCTTATCTTCAACTTCGCTAAGAAGTTTTTGAGCCATATCCAGATCAGTCACAGCCACATCATTCACAGATAGCAGGATATCGCCGGCTTTTAATGCTGACTCCGGCGACGGCTCCAACACCAGCACCCCAGTGTCTACGTCGAAGTAACTCGCCAGATCACCGTCTACAGACATCAACTGTCTGGACAGGATTGCCTTTGACACGAATTCCTTTCCCGCACCATCGGGCATCAGCACCAGCGAATCAAGATCCAGCGGTAAGACATCGCCCAGCTTTTCCATTTTCTCCTGCACCATGGTCATCATATGCGCGGAGTGTGCCTGGGTGGTTACGGTAGCACTCTGGCGCTCCCCATCGCGCTCAAAGACCACAACCACTTCATCTCCTGGGGAAACCTGTTTCATATAATTAGACAGTGCACGCATTGGGCTTTTGGCGTCGCTGATCGACAGATCATCCATCTTCACAATGAGGTCCCCCGCGGCAAGGCCGGCCTGATCAGCGCCACCACCAGGGGTCACGCCAAACAGTTCAACGCCGCCATCGTCAGCGCCATCACCCAGCAGAATACCTAACATCGCCCGGTCTTTACCTTCTCCAGCAGAGTATCGCTGACGATACAGCTCAGCCAGCGATCGAGCCGCTTCATCCAGAGTACGTTGAACTTCAGCTATTTCTTTGTCCAACTCTTCATCACCGGCATACACCACCGGACTGAAAAGCAAGGCCATCAGGAAGGCTACAAAAATTCGCGACATCACATACTCCTGCTGTTATCGAACAATCGCGCTGCATCGCCGCTGCGGATTGCTACCAAACTTTCTAACAATTCAACTCGTTTCATCCACAATGCCTGGCGCTGGGCACTATCCATATCTGCCGCGTCATACAGGCGGGCAATCTGTCCATCCACATCAGCAAGACGGAACAACAACGTTTCTTCCAGCGCCGTCGGCTCGGGCATACCCTCATAAGTGGTTTGCGACGTATCTGCTGCCTGTGCCAGAGGGTTAACACCATAGAGGCGCTGCTCTAAATCTCTTGACTGACGCATCAGCACTGCCAGCTGAGCGCCGGTGTTATCAATCGAATCCAGACTGGTGTACTGCGCCGGACCCGCGTTGTTTCCGATATCCGAAACGGGTCCACCAAACAGCATAAACATGCCAACCACTGACGCAAAAAACACCGACGCGGCAGTCGCCATGGGGTAACGTAACCAGACGCTGCGCTGCTTTCGCGCAGGCATCGACGGCAGCCAGACTTCGTCATCCACTGGCACATCGGGCAGAGCATTCAGCTGAATACCAAGCCCTCGAATCTGTTCGAGTTGCTCTATGACTTCCGGATCGTCGGCCTGCACATTTGCGCTGTGCGGCTGTCCGTCACGAAGTGCAAGGAGATCCGATATTTGCCAAGGTCGTTTTTGCATGTTGACCCTCTGTTTCCTGTTTTGCCGCAGTGTCTTGCATCTGCGTCCGTTCAATGTTGAGTTGGTTCTGCCATTTCAGCAGCTTTTCGTAAGCCCGTGCTAACTGGGATTTCGAAAAACTCGCCGTCTTGCCCATCAACTCACCTATTTCTTTATGCGTATAGCCTTCGACATCGTGCAGCCATACCACCGTGCGCGCCTCATCTGACAGAGCGCCCAGAGCATGTTCGAGGGTAGGCAGCTGGACTGCCCACTCCATCGAATTATCGGGCTCTGAAGAGGCAAATATTTCCTCGGCGTCCGCATCGCTGCGACGTGCGTGCCAGGGTGAGCGAAGCCGCATCAGACAATGATTAACTGCGACTTTGCGTACCCAGGGCCGGATTGCGTCGACATTTTTTATCTGCTCAGCTTTCTCGACCAGATCAATAAACGTATCCTGCACAACTTCTTCTGCCAGACCTCGATCCTGCAGAATGCGGCTGGCGAGATTCATCACCGCACGGGCGAGCAGGCGATAGGTATCCGCGAGCGCGTTCCGATCGCCGCGCAACACACCTTTGGCCACACCTGGCGGTATTTGAATGTCTGAAAATCCCGACATAACTAATAGATGCCTGAAAAGCTCATAGGGTCGCAGTTTTCGTCACAAAAGTGCAAAAAAAACCCAGTAAAGTCTGCCCTGAGCCGAAAAGTGACCGGGTTAGGACCACAAAGACAGACAATGAGTTATTCAAGCGCAGGTAAAGCCGCATTGATTGAGCAGCTGAGCTCAGTTTTTGTCGCCCGTGGCTATGATGGTGCAACGCTGAACCACCTTGCTGAAGCCACAGGGCTGAGCAAAGCATCCCTGTACCATCATTTTCCGGGCGGCAAACCTGAAATGTCCGCTGCTCTCGTTCGCCACGCGATTGCGGACCTGCAACGGCAGGCGTTCAGTCAACTGCAGGGTTCTCAGGCGCCAGCCGAACGACTGGTAAATTTTATCAAGGGGTTTGTAAGCTACACCAGAAACGGCAGCACCGACTGCCTGCTGGCCGTCTTCAGCCATCACCGCACCGCATCTGCAGATGACGAGCAGCAAATCCAGAACATTGCCACCCAGTTTGCTGACTGGCACAACGCCCTGACTGCAGTATTCGAAGAAGCCGGCTGCAAACCTAAACGGGCAGCCCAGGATGCACGACAACTTCTTTCCACCTTATACGGTGCGCTTTTAACCGCTAAAATGTTTGATGATCAGAAACTGTTCCTGCAAGCCGCAAAACGCTGCCGCAAAGACATTGTTAACCACTTTACTTAACACCCATTAGTATTTTTTAAGAGGTCGCCATGCGCCAATTCCCTTCCGCCCGGCTGCGCCGGAACCGAACAGACGACTTTATCCGTCGCCTGGTGCGCGAAAATGAACTGACCTGCAATGACCTGATTTATCCAATGTTCGTTATCGAGGGCAACCGGCAGCGCACGGATGTGGCGTCCATGCCGGGGATCGAGCGATTGAGCGTAGATCTGATTGCGGCGGAAGCAGAAAAGGTTGCTGAGCTGGGCATTCCAGCCATCGCCCTGTTCCCCAACGTTGATCCAAGCCGTCGTTCACTGGATGGTGCAGAAGCCTACAACCCTGAAGGTCTGGTACCCAGCGCCGTAAGAGCAATTAAAGCAGCAGTGCCTGAACTGGGCGTCATCACCGACGCTGCGCTCGACCCTTATACGACCCATGGCCAGGACGGGATTGTTGATGAAGATAATTATGTTACCAACGACATTACTGTAGCTGCGTTGTGCAAACAGGCTGTGGTATGCAGCGAAGCAGGTTCCGACATCATCGCGCCATCGGACATGATGGATGGCAGAGTCGGCGCTATTCGCGGTGCGTTGGATAACATTGAGCACATCAATACGAAAATCATGGCTTACTCTGCAAAATATGCATCCGCTTACTACGGACCTTTCCGTGATGCCGTGGGCTCAAGCAGCAATCTGGGTGGAGGCTCTAAACAAACTTACCAGATGGATCCTGCCAATGGAGATGAAGCGCTGCAGGAAATCGCGCTGGACATTGAGGAAGGCGCTGACATGGTCATGGTTAAACCGGGCATGCCATATCTCGACGTTGTTCGCAGAGTAAAAGACACCTTTGCTGTCCCTACCTTTGCTTATCAGGTGAGCGGTGAATATGCGATGCATATGGCGGCAATCAACAACGGCTGGTTGACGCCGGCGGTTATCACAGAATCTCTGGTCTGCTTTAAACGGGCAGGTGCTGATGGGGTGTTAACCTACTTTGCAAAACAGGTCGCCGAGGCACTGCAGGATTAGCAGATTAAGCCGTTGATGCGTCGGCGCAAACAAGCTCCAAGTCAACTAATGCCTGCTGTTGGATCTCAACTTCCAGTTCTCGCATCGACAGTGGGTGGTTAGCCAGCCAGCTCTGCTCGAAGGAGACTTCAAGCCGATTACCTGATGCTCTGAGAACCAGCTGTGGGGACTCTGCGTCGCTGTGACTGCGTTCCAGAATCACCGCGATGCGTAACAGAGCAACCAGGCGCAACAGTATGCGCGCCTCGTCGCTGTCAAAAATACGAAAGGCTAAACCCGGCATGCTGCGCCGATGCCCTCGTATCAAAAGTGCCAGCACACTCTGCTGGTGTTCGCTGAAACCCGGTAACTCAGTGTGTTTGACCACATATGCGCCGTGTCGGTGATAATGCCGCGCAGCAATATGCACTCCGATTTCGTGTAGATCAGCGGCCCAACGCAACAGATCGCGATAGTCTTCACCGCCTCCACACCAATCAACGCACTGGTCATAAAGCCCTAATGCTGTTGTTGTCACCCGACGCGCCTGCTCTGCATCTATTGCAAAGCGTTTGCGTAACTGCTCTACCGTATCTTCACGTACATCACGTTGAGTATCGATCACCAGTTGCTCACAAATAATGCCCTGTAACAAAGATACATCAACATAGGTCAGTTGTTCGATTTCCAGCACTTCAAAACACGCACTGAGAATCGCAGCCCCAGCCGGGAAAATATCTGCGCGATCCGGTGGCAGTCCTGGCAGGCCGGCTTCCAGTACCCAGCGGTCTTCAACAATGGCGCGCTCCAGCTGCTGCATTGCCTCAAGAGTAATACAACCCCGGGACCAGCCGTTCGCCTCGGACACTGTCTGGATAGATTCGATGGTGCCGCTGGTGCCAAACACATGGGCACTCACCGCGCGCAGTTGAGCGGCGGTAATCGTGCTGCCTGCTAATTGTTCCACCAACGCGGTTTTTGCCGCGCGTTTAGCCGCAGCATAACCTTCTGCTTGATTAACGTTACTGAAGTAACGATCTTTGAACGCCACACAACCTATGTCGACAGATGCAGCTGTTTCCACTTTTGGGCCAAATCCAAAAGCGAACTCAGTACTTCCGCCACCTATATCCAGGACCAGCTGAGGCGCTTCCGAGGTACTGGCATGGTGGGTAACGGCGGCATAAATCAAACGTGCCTCGTAGTCGCCGCTGATCACCTCTACCGGAACCCGCAACATCTCTTGCGCAGCCTGCAGGAAGTTCTGTGTATTGCGCGCTCGTCGCAGCGCATAGGTGCCTTTTATGACCAGCCGTTCTGCAGGTATCGCTGCCAGTCTTTGTGCAAACCTGCGCAGGCACGCGAGCCCGCGCTGCTGTGCATCTTCGGCCAGGCGATCATCTTTGAAGCCGCCAAGCAATTGGACCTTTTCCTTGAGCCGCTCATGCACAATAAAACTGGCGCCATGTGGCTGAACGATCAACAAATGGAAACTGTTTGAGCCAAGATCCAACGCCGCCCAGGCGTGCCTTACGTCACGGTTCAAATGGTTTCTGCCTAACCTGAGAATGTGTGGTACATGATAACGCAGCAAGGTGTTAAACTCCGCGCCTGAATATTCTTGGAGACATTCACATGAGCAGCATCGTACATACAAGCGACGACGCCTTTGACACAGACGTCATCAACTCGGACAAGCCTGTACTGGTTGATTACTGGGCGGAATGGTGTGGTCCTTGCAAAATGATTGCCCCGATCCTGGACGAAATTGCTACCGAGTACGGTGATCGTATAAAGGTATGCAAAATTGATATAGACGCCAACCAGGGCACACCACCAAAGTACGGCATTCGTGGCATCCCCACATTGATGTTGTTCAAAAACGGTGAAGTGGAAGCCACAAAAGTTGGCGCGTTATCAAAGTCGCAATTGCAGGCTTTCTTAGACAGCAATATCTAAGCTGCGCACGACCCTCGGTCCGACAGTTTTACGGACCGCGATGACAGCATGAGGCAGAGTATGCAGCGTAAGCGGTATGCTCTGACCATGTGCAAATCTCCATTCAAAAGCCTCCTTTTTAAAAACACTCTGGCTCCGGGCGCTATCTTCATCTGTCTGCTTACCAGTCTGCCCGCATACAGCCAGAACGATAATCTCAGATTTCACTGGGAAGACACCTTCACCGCCACAGAGCAGCAGCGTCTGCAGAACTGGATTCTCCGCACTGACAGAGCACTAACAGAACTGGTTGGTGAACTTCCGTTCACCAGGCACATTTTCTTTCATCGCCGCGATGATTCACGCGAACCTGTACCCTGGGCACATACCCAGCGCGGTTCAATCCAGGGTGTCCATTTCTACGTCGATCTGAGTTATCCGCAACAGGATTTTGATGAAGACTGGACCGCACCTCACGAGCTCAGCCACCTTGTGATTCCTTATCTGGGTAGAAAGAACGCCTGGTTTGCAGAGGGTTTCGCGAGCTACATGCAATACCAGGTGATGATGCAGATGGGTGTACTGACAAGGACAGATGCCCAGCAACGTTATACGCAACGCATCAAACGAGCGGAAAAAAAGTTTGCACTTGATGACCTCCCGTTTGCTGAGGCAGCTACAAAGTTGCGCGCAATAGGCCAATATCCAACCATGTACTGGGGTGGTGCTGTTTACTTCAAACAGGTGGCGCAACAGTTAGATGCGCAGGGCAAAGCTTCTTTGCTTGCAACCCTGGCGAGCTACGTCAGTTGCTGCCGAAACGACGAAGCTTCGCTTCAGACCCTGATCGAGCAGTTGGACCAACTCGCAAGCGGCGAGGTTTTCCGTCATTGTATGGATGAATTTGAACGGCAGCCCGGGTTTCCCGACATACCCTGAGGCGCCCGGGGAGTCTGCTTGATACTCGATATTCTTGAAGCCGCGCTGAAACTGGGATTGCCGGTAGCCTGCCTCAGCTGGTTTATCCTCAGACAACTTTACGCACGAGGAGAACTGGACCGCAGCCACGACAGCAAAACCGTCGCGGAAAACATCAAGAAGATCCACAAGGCCCGCAAGCAAAATAAAATGCTGCCTTCAGACCTCGTGCAGACCAAGTGGATGCAGTTCGGCGGTGGCTTCTATGGCTGTGCTGCATTGTGGACCTTCCTGGTGATTGAATTGAAAGAGTTGATCAGCTTGTTTTCGAACTTCCCAGGGTTCAGCACGCTGATGGAAAACGGATTAGTAGACCTTATTATTTCCCTGCTGATGAACCAGTTTACCAATTTCATAACGGCCATGGTCTGGTTCGGTTACTGGTCCGAGGGTGGTGCGAGTGTGGCCATCTGGATGATTACAGCGTACCTGGGTTACCTGTCAGGATTAACCGCAGCCAAGCAGGACTGTCGTTTCGGGGCTTAATGATCCTGCACCTCAGTTACCGGACCACCAAACTGAGTGACACCCGTCGGCATGACCTCCCAGGCTGCTTTCGAATCAACAAATATGTGATAACCAATTTCGATTTCGGGGTCATCGTTAAGACACCCCAGCGTGACGCCGTGAACCTGACCATTAAAGATGCCACACAGAGTCGAGCCACAATGTTTACAGAACTGTAAACCGAAACCCGCTTGGCTGACATAAGAGGTGAGATCTTGCGCACCACGCATCCACTGAAACTCATGCGCTTCTACCAGGGCATAGGCAGAAGCCTGTGAGCTGAACGCTTTGCGGCATCGTGAACAATGACACGAGCGTGCATCACGCAATCTGCCAGATATCTCATAAGCCACCTGACCACAAAAACATTCACCAGAAATCGCCATTTACTCTCCTGAAAATACTGTGAACCGATCACATTTCTGGGGTAATTAAACCCTTGACCCGTGCCTCGAAAGCACTACACTAACGTTGTTCGCTTATTAAAGCCCGCGAGACAAGCGGTCCCCAAGCGACACATCCCCCTTCTTTATCCAATCGTTACCAGACCTGTCTGTCATTCTTTACAAATAAAGAAACGATTAAAAGAGACGGTCGAAGACACGACTGAAAATTGATAAAGAACTTAACTAACTCGCAAAATCGAGTAGAGCACTACACATGGCAATGAACTTATCCGATCTTAAAAGCAAGCCTGTTGGCGAACTTGTTGAAATGGCCCGGGAAATGGGTCTCGACAACGTTGGCCGCTCACGCAAACAGGAAGTCATCGCGGCAATTGTCCGCAAACAATCAAAAAACGGCGAAGATATTTACGGCGAAGGCACGCTGGAAATTCTGCAGGATGGTTTTGGCTTTCTACGCTCTCCGGAAGGTTCATATCTGGCAGGCCCGGATGATATTTACGTTTCTCCCAGTCAGGTGCGCCGTTTTAACCTGCGTACTGGTGACAGCATCGCCGGCAAAATTCGTCCGCCAAAAGATGGTGAACGATATTTTGCGTTGTTGAAAGTTGATGAAATCAACTTCAGCGAACCGAACAGCAAAAAACACAAAATCCTTTTTGAAAACCTGACGCCACTGTTCCCGGATGACCGCCTCACTTTAGAGCGTGGCAACGGCAGTACCGAAGATCTGACCGCTCGCATCATCGACCTGGTAGCGCCCATCGGCAAAGGTCAACGCGCCCTTATCGTGTCACCGCCAAAAGCCGGTAAAACGCTGGTGCTACAGAATATTGCCCAATCGATAACTAACAACAATCCTGAAACTGTATTGATTGTTCTGTTAATCGATGAGCGCCCGGAAGAAGTCACCGAAATGCAGCGCTCGGTGCGCGGCGAAGTGGTTGCTTCAACCTTCGACGAGCCACCTTCGCGTCACGTACAAGTGGCAGAGATGGTCATCGAAAAAGCCAAACGACTGGTCGAACATCAGAAAGACGTGGTGATTCTCCTCGACTCTATAACTCGCCTTGCACGCGCCTACAACACTATTGTACCCAGCTCAGGTAAAGTTCTGACGGGTGGTGTCGATGCACATGCTCTTGAACGTCCGAAAAGATTCTTTGGTGCTGCTCGCAACATTGAAGAAGGCGGCAGCCTGACTATTGTCGCCACCGCGCTGGTTGATACCGGCTCGAAGATGGATGAAGTGATCTACGAAGAATTCAAAGGTACCGGTAACATGGAACTGCACCTGGAACGCAAAATTGCGGAAAAGCGTGTTTATCCAGCCATTAACATTCGACGCTCTGCAACCCGGCGCGAAGAATTGCTGATGGGCGAGGAAGAGTTACAGCGCGTCTGGATATTACGCAAACTGCTGCATGATATGGACGATGTCGCTGCCATTGAATTTCTAATGGACAAGCTCAAAGAAACCAAGACAAACGAAGAGTTTTTCAACTCCATGCGGCGTTAACAAACGCACAGGTTTCAGATTGAAAAACGATTCCATTGCCGCCGATATCGTTGGCATCAGCGGCATTCCGGTGCGCCGCATCCGGTTACACATCAACCAGCCCTACGAATTCAAAGCAGGACAGCATCTGAACATAGTTGCGCCTGATGGTTCACTGATACCCATGTCTATCGCCTCGGCACCGGAGCGCCTGCCTGAGCTGGAACTGCATTACCGGCCGGTAGCAGGCGCTGCAGAAGCAGAAACCTTAAATAATCTGTTGCAGGGAAAACAGCTCAACATTACACCTGCGCAGGGTAACGTAGGCAGTGGCGAACCGATTGAGGATTTGTTCATCGTTGCTGGTGGTAGCGGTGCTGCGCAGGCGTTCAGCTGTGCAGAGCATCGCACAGCCATCAATGCCAGTGGAACCACGGTTATTCTGTGGTGTGCAGACGCATTGCAGGACATCTACAACGAAGAAGCCCTGCGCGCGATGGGGAACGTGGAGTTGCACGTCTGCATAGACAATCGCCGCACACCGGAAAATGAAGGTATGGTCTGGCTAGCCAGCAACGCACACAAGTTTATCGACGCTTATGTGCTGATTGCCGGCAGCCCGGGATTTGTTTACACCGTCACTGATCTGCTGGTAGCAGCCGGGTTCACCCGGCATACGCTTCATGCAGATGCTTATGAATACGCGCCTCGATAACAGTCTGGTTGGTTGTGCCGGGCTGGAAACAGTTGCCTAAGAGACGTTTGTTTTACGCAACATAGGCTCGGTGGGTAAAGGCAGGCTCGACAGGTTACTCAGCGAAAGCAGCAGATATTCTGTTCCCCGACGCTCATCTCCCATAGCCACACACAAACGACCCAACTCCCCGTACACGGCATCGCTGGGAGCCAGGCGTAAACTGTGTTCAAAATATTCCCGGGCCTGCTCAAATTTTTCATTGAGCAAACACAGCCGTCCGACAGACAACGCAACCTCTGCATCATCCGGACGATGCTTCGCCCAACCTTGCGCAACAGCCAACTGCCGTGCTGGATCACTGCTGCGCAATTCACCGTAGATCAGGGCGAGCTCAGCATCCCATTGCTGTCCCAGAATCTGACGGATAACCTGCTCCGCCTCATCTGGCTTGTTGTCTTTAAGCAGCTGGCGGACCCATTTGCACATCAAAGGCATCTCGGTGCGAAGCTGTTTAGGCAGCTTTTTCCATAAAGCAGCACTGCTGTCCTCTGCCAACAACTTTGCCTGCCACGCGGCTTGCTCCATGCGGTGAAGTTCAGTCTCGGGTAAAGCTTTATTCTTTTTCAAATCACCCATCAGTTGCGTCAGCGCCTGCCAGTCTGGCAGCGCTTCATAACATCGTGCCAGCATCGCCAGAACTGCGCCGTGTTTAGGCGCTCGTTTACGTAACAGCAGCAGCGCTGCCAGGGCCTGCTCATAGCGCCCTTCATGAATATTGAATTCAGCCTGAGTCAACGAAACCGCAAATTTGGCTCCCGGTGTGCTTTCGTGAGCACGTTTGAGAAACTCATCGCGCTCATTCAGTTCACCCAGCTCATGCGCGGCACGTGCGGCATTCAAATAATTAATAAGCGGTGTCTCAACATCATCCGCAGCGCCTGCGAGCAGCTTCTTTGCATCTGCCCAGCGTCCTTCGGCCATCACTAACAGACCTCTTACGGTTTGCGATCGAGCCGCACGTATTTTACGGCCTGACCGCCAGCGCAAGACTTTTGACTGGCCCTGAGTAAGTTTGAAAATTAAAACGCTGATCACTCGTAAGGCAAAATACAGGCCGATGAACAGCAACACGGCGACCCACAAACTGGTTTCCAGAGCCGTATCTGCATAAGCAATCAGCACATAGCCCGGATCACGAACCAGTAGCGTGCCCACCAGACCACCCAGCACGATGGCGGCAAGCACAGCAAAGACAAACAATTTCATGAACCGCTCCGGCGAATAGACAGCAGTTCATTCAGAGAGCCGGACACATCCGGCAACGGTCTTGCCAGTTCAATGATCAACAATTCGTCAACCTGACCGAGCAATATGGCGGTGCGCTCATCTGTTGTATCTGCATGATCAACCAACCAGCTGCGCACGTTCAACAAACTCTGTTCGAATACCTCCTGGTGACGTTTCAGGGCAGCCAGCTGAGCCTGTTCCAGTGCCAGGCGCAGATTCAGTTCCAGATAACGCTCTTCTTCCGGGGCGAGCAACGGTTTTAACGCTTCTTCGCCGGAAATAGATCTCACGCGTACAAACTGTTTGAGCTCATCAGCGATGGTTTGCCAGACAGATTTCTGCACGGTTTCTGCGCGACGCGCATCGACGTAGGCAGGCTCCGGCAGGGGTAATGCATCAACCTGGGATTTAATCGCTTCCAGCCGCAGGTAGATACCTTGCAAATCATCCCTGGGCACCTGCCGCAGTGCAATAATCTCGTCAGCCAGGCGAGCGCGTACCTGATACAAAGCAAAGTCATCCAGCTCCGCCATGATCTGGTCAGCAGCCTGCAATAAACTCAGCGCGCCATTGGAGTCCTGTTCCATCAGCACGCGATGGTTGGCAACCCGCATCAGATATTCCGCTTCGGCCAGTTTCCACTCGCGCTGTGATGGGGGCGCCGCATTCAGCGCTTCGTTAAGAGATTCGAGCACGGCGTCTTCGTTGCTGGCCAGGCGTTCGGCCTGCTCGCCGCGTACAGATTCAATAGCGCTTTCAGTAGATTCCTGCAGCGTTGCGATACGGGCAGACAGCTGATTTTCGAGCCCGGTATAGCGGCTGTCGAGCTCGTCGTCGAGCTGTTCTATCTGCGCCAGGGGTTTGAGATAAACCAGTTCGTAATACAAGTAACCAACACCACCGGCTGCAGCCAGCGCAAACAGCAGTGCCAGGAAAGCCAGGGCGCGGCCTTTTGCTTTTGCAGGTGGTGGGGTTTCGACTTCGGCCTCTTCGACCGGCTCCGGTTCGGGTTCGGGCGCTGGATCCGCCTCTACATCCAACGATGCCTGCCCTTCCTCACCCGGGGATTGAGGATCCTGCACATCGGAATCCGCATCATCCTGATGATCAGTATCAGCAGGGGATGTCTCTGGATCATCGGCCGGTGGTTTTTGCTCACTCATACTTTCTGTTGCTTTCCGTCTTTAAAGGTTTGTCGAGCAACCCCGACAGGGCCTATTGTAAACGCTTTACCGCCTTCAGCGGCTGCAAAATATCCAATGTTGCCTCTGCTGATGCATTGCGCGACGCCTGCACCTGTTGGAAGCCTAGTACGCGCGCACTTGCCGCGAGTCGCGCCGATGGCACCACCACCGGCACCTGTTTGGAACCGCGCCACTGACGGGACAGCACTTCCAGGCTGCCTTCAGAAGAGACCACCACAGCGCTCACAGCGTCTGTGTCGATTGCAGGTAAATCAAGGCTGACACGCTGATATAACTCAAATTTTACGACAGCGCAGCCCCGCTGCGTGATAAGGGTTTGTGCCAGGGTTGCCCGTCCCCCGACGCCGGCGAGCAACCAGACTGAATGATGGCGCGTAAGCTGCTTGAGGGCCGCCATTTCGAGCAGACCCTCCGTTGTGTTCTGCTCGGGCACCTCCACAACCAACCCATGTTCGCGCAACAATCCAGCGCTCGCAGCACCAACGGCGAGGCAGCTTGACGCCTTAATGCGGTGCAACCAGCCTTCTTCTACAAAGCGCCGGCTTGCATGGGCCGACAGAAAGATCGCCACATCCGGGTTGGTAGCTGGCGCAGCGGGCAGGGCAGTAGCTTGCGCACCCAGTTGCAGAATGTTTGCAGGTACGACATCAACGATCTTAACCAGGGGTGCGCATATAACCTCAACACCATGTTGCTGCAGAAAATGCCCCAACGCACTGGCGCCAGGCTCGCTGCGTGTGATGAGAACTTTTCCCACGGGTTAAGTCAGTGCGCCTGACGCAACTGCTGCAGAATTTCATCAGCACCCTGGTCACGCAACTCGGCTACCGCGGTGGCAGAAACCTCATGAGGGTCAGGGCCGCGCACGCAGCTACGCAAAATTCGACTGCCATCTGCGTTGCCAATCAAAGCATTGAGCTCCAGAGTTTCAGCATCTAAAGATTTTGCCAGAGCCGCAACCGGCAAGGAGCAATCTGCACCCAGTCCTGCGCTGATGCCGCGCTCCGCGCTGACACATCGCGCCACACTCTTATCTTCAAGGGCGGCCAATACTGCGAGCACTTCGGGGTTATCCAGACACTCAATACCCAGGGCTGCCTGACCCGGCGCGGGTAAGCAGAGCCCAACATCAAGGGTGTGCCAGGCGCTGCGAGATATTCCCAACCGATCCAGGCCCGCTGCCGCCAGGACAATGGCATCGTATTGACCCTCTTCGAGTTTCTGCAGGCGTGTGCCGACGTTACCGCGTACCGGCTGAACATCCAGATCCGGTCGTATAGATAACAGCTGTGTTTTACGCCGCAGACTTGAAGAACCTACTTTTGCGCCCTGGGGCAGGTTCTGCAACTCACCGTAGTTTGAAACCAGGACATCTTCTACATCGGCGCGATAGGCAAGTACCGGCAGGACAAAGCCATCAGGCATCTGTGCCGGTAGATCTTTCGCCGAATGTACCGCAATATCTGCATGCCCCTGCAGCATCGCCTGCTCAAGCTCTTTGACGAACAGGCCTTTACCACCAACTTCACTCAGTGGCGCTGATAACCACTGGTCACCCTTGGTAGTCATACCCAGCAACTCAACTTCAAGATCAGCGTGGGCAGCCAGCAATTGATCCCGTACAAAATGCGCCTGCCACAATGCCAGCTTGCTTTCGCGCGTGGCGATGGTGATTTTTTTTATCATTACAACCTTTTAATTACTTTGCGCACGCCGGGTAAATGGCGTCGGCTGATCGCTATGGTCTCATCCAGACCCTGCAATCTTAACGCTACATGCCCATCGTTATCTTTAACAAGTGCTTCCACGTGCTGCATGGCGACAAGAGCGTTGCGGTGCACGCGCACAAACAGGTCAGCAAATTCTGTTTCGAGTTCGCGCAGGGTCTCATCAACAATGACTTCGCCTTCACTGTAGCGCACCGTGACGTACTTCTGGTCTGCTTGAAAGTAGCGCACAGAATCCAGGCTGATCAGCTCAATACCTTTATGCGTACGCGCGGCTATATGTGAACGACGAGCCTGGTTGTCACCCTGCAACGCTGACAGCTGTGCACGGTTGAGGCGAACTGCCTTGCCCAGCGCATCGAGCAACTTATCTTTACGTACCGGCTTGAGCAGATAGCCGACCGCCTGCAGATCAAACGCGGCAATGGCGTGCTCTTCATAAGCCGTGCAGAAAATCACCGCCGGAGGATCGTCCAGGCCGAGAAAGTGACGCGCGGTTTCCAGCCCATCCATGCCTGGCATGCGAATGTCGAGCAGCACCAGCTCCGGTTGCAGCTCATCGCACAACTGCACCGCCTGGGTGCCGTTTGCAGCTTCTCCAACCACTTCGTGCAGTTCCTCACCCTCACACATACGTTTGAGCCGGTCTCGAGCGAGGGTCTCATCATCCACAATCAGAATTCGCATTGTCCTGTCCTGCTATACCCCTGTCCTGCTATACCGAGATGGCCACGGCGGGAAAGCGCAGCTCTGTTACAAACGTTTGCCCCTGTGTTTCCGCTTTCAAAGTTGCCTGAGTGCCGTACAGCACAGCAAGGCGACTGCGGATATTCTGCAACGCCATACGGTTGCCCTGGGATGCACTCACCTGGTTCGGCGGTGGCACCGGATTGACAATCTTTACCACCACAAAATCGTCTTCGTACCTAATCTGCAGTTCTATCGTACCGCCCTCAGGCAAAGGCTGAATACCATGATAAATGGCGTTTTCCAACAACGGTTGCAGGGTCAGTAAAGGTATCCTCGTGCCAGGCAATAAAGGCGCCACATCCCACTGCAGCTGCAGCCGCTCATCGAGACGCAGCGCTTCAATGCGCAGGTACCGCTCACAAAGATCCAGTTCCTCGGCAATGGAAACCTGATTACCCGCATCGTTGAGGCTGGCACGAAACAGTTCGGACAGATCTTCCACCACACTTTCTGCGGTATCCGGGTCGGTCGCGATGAGACTGGCGATAATATTCATGCTGTTAAACAGAAAGTGGGGGCGTATGCGGGACTGCAGGGCCTGGATACGCGACTGCAATTCCGCCTGCTCCTGGATTCGCAGGCGCTGCTGTACGTAGAAATAACGGAAAACCAGGCCGGTAATGATGCCAGCGATGATCAGCTGGCCAAAAATGCGCATCAGCGGGTCGGGGCCCCGGCCCACCAGCCATTCAGCCGCCAGGCTGACAAACAGCGTCACCGCCATCACCAGGGCAAACGCAAGTCCTGAGCCCATCACGATATTCATGCGCGCAATAGTGCCGCGCAACAGGCATAAAACTCCCGCACTTGCCAACGCCACCCACTGCACAAACAGCGACATCAGACCAAAACGGCCCCAGCTCAGTTCATCACCGGCAAACAGCAGAATAATGACCAGCAATTGGCTGAACAGCACCAGCAGCGTAATGGCCGTAGTGTTACACAGGTGAGGAATATCGAAATGAATCGGGCGTTCGCTCACAGGCAACACGCTCGAGTTCGAAACTTTCCGCTATAATCGGGCATCCAACCAATCTGTGTAATAAAGATGAGTGCGAATAATACACCGAAGCCATCCGCCGCGGGCTTATTGCGTGGCCGCTTCAGTGAAGCCACGGATGAATTTGTGGAAGCGTTCACCGCTTCTGTCAGCTTCGATCAGCGCCTGTACCGTCAGGACATTGCCGGCTCAATTGCGCATGCGCGCATGCTGAATAAAATCGACATCCTTGAAGATGCGGAATGTGAACAGATTCTGACGGGGCTACAGGAGATCCAGCGGGAAATCGAAGCGGGTGAATTCAACTGGCAGGTAGCGCTTGAGGATGTGCATATGAACATCGAAAGCCGCTTGATCGAACGCATCGGCGACACTGGCAAAAAACTGCATACCGGCCGTTCGCGCAACGACCAGGTCGCTACGGATATTCGCCTCTACCTACGGGACGCGGTTGATGAGCTGATTCAACTTGAAACCACACTGCTCAATGCCTTGACCGAGTTGGCTGAGCAACACGCAGACACCATCATGCCGGGGTTCACGCACCTGCAAGCAGCACAGCCGATTACCTTCGGGCATCACCTGATGGCCTGGTTTGAAATGCTGCTGCGTGATCGCGAGCGCCTGCAGGATGCGCGCAAGCGCATTAATGTACTGCCGCTGGGTGCCGCTGCGCTGGCAGGCACGCCGTACAAACCCGATCGCGAGTTTGTCGCCCAGGCGCTTGGTTTTGATGGTGTATGTGAAAACTCGCTGGATGCAGTCAGCGACCGTGACTTTGCCATCGAATTCTGTGCAATTGCGGCTTTGACCATGACCCACCTGTCACGCTGGTGCGAAGAACTGGTGCTGTGGTCCTCACAACAGTTCGGTTTTGTAAACCTGCCGGATCGATTCTGTACCGGGTCAAGCATCATGCCGCAGAAGAAAAATCCGGACGTACCGGAACTGATTCGCGGCAAAACCGGACGCGTCAACGGTCACCTGTTTTCGCTGCTGACACTCATGAAGAGCCAGCCACTGGCTTACAATAAAGACAACCAGGAAGACAAAGAGCCTCTGTTTGATGCGGTCGATACCCTGCACGGATGCCTTACCGCACTGAACGGCATGGTGCCGCACATCGAACCCAACGTTGAAGCGATGCGCGAAGCCACATTAAAAGGCTATACCACAGCCACAGATCTGGCTGACTACCTGGTGCGAAAAAACGTGCCGTTCCGCGATGCCCACGAGATTGTGGGTATGGCTGTGGCCCACGCCGTGGCTAAAGGCATGCCGTTGGAAGCCCTCAGCCTGGAAGAGCTGAACGGTGAGGACGGCGATGTGATCACTGAAGATGTTTACCAGGTATTGAGCCTGGCAGGGTCTGTGGCCGCCAGAGACCATTTTGGCGGTACTGCACCAAACCAGGTTCGTCAGGCGGTGAGCAGAGCACGCGCGCGGCTCTAGCATGGCGCGTCACGACAGCTAAACATGTTTGGTGACCGACAGTACGATCGCGTTATACTCGCCGGTTTTAACAACACAGCGGTAGTACCCCATGACAACGTGGCGCTGGATAACTCTACTGGTCCTGGTGATGTGGACCGCAACCTGTGGACAGAAAGGTCCGCTGCAGTTGCCTGAACGTACAAGCAGTACAACCGTCGCCCCTGCTCCTTTGGTCATGACTACACCGCCGGCCCTGACAGTACAATGACCGACGCTCAAGCCCCATACCTCACTGAAGTAGACGGCCATCTGTGGCTGGAACGTGTCGACTTACTCGGTCTTGCTGACGCCGTCGGGACACCGGCATACGTTTATTCCAAGGCACATGTCACCGATGCCATCGAGGCGCTTAACGAAGCGTTTGCAGGCGTCGCTTTCAATCTTCATTACGCCGTTAAAGCAAATTCAAATCTTGCGATCCTGAAGCTGTGCAGCGACCTTGGAACAGGTTTTGATATCGTATCTGGTGGCGAGCTCAGCAGGGTCATCGCCGCCGGCGGCGACCCGGGCACTGTCATATTTTCTGGGGTCGGCAAGACTATCGAAGAAATAGATTTTGCGCTGAAAGTCGGCATTGAATGTTTCAATATTGAAAGCGAAGCTGAGCTGCATCGCATCGCCGAGCGTGCGGAAATCAGCGGACAGGTAGCGCCGATATCAATTCGTGTGAATCCGAATGTGGATGCTCAGACACACCCCTATATTTCCACCGGTCTTAAACAGAATAAGTTTGGCGTTCAGCCTGATCAGGCGCTGGCCATGTATCAGGCTGCAGCAGAAAACCCGCAGCTCAATATAGTGGGCATTGATTGCCACATCGGCTCACAGATCACAGAGATTGAACCGCTGCTGGATGCGTTCACCAACATGTTGCGACTGGTTGACGAGCTGGCGTCCATGGGTATTGAGCTGGAGCATATAGACCTGGGTGGCGGCATGGGTATCGTTTACCAGGACGAATCACCCCTGGACCTGCAAACCTATGGTGCAAGCGTACGACAAATACTCGGCGGTCGCGGACAAACCATTATCCTTGAGCCCGGGCGCTCGATTGTCGCCAACGCCGGCGTTCTGCTGACCCGTATCGAATACCTGAAACAAGCCACTGAACCCGACGCACCTAACTTCGCCGTAGTCGATGCGGCCATGAACGACTTGATTCGCCCGGCGTTGTACCAGGCCTGGCATGATGTACGGGTGGTCAATCCGAACCGGACACTGCCACCACGCCAGTGGGATATTGTCGGCCCGGTGTGCGAGTCAGGCGACTTTATCGCCAAGGATCGAACACTCGGTCTGGATAGCTCCAGTGTCCTGGCAGTTGTGTCAGCCGGTGCCTACGGCATGGTGCAGGCCTCTAACTACAACAGCCGCGGTCGCGCCTGCGAGATCATGGTTGACGGTGAAACCTTTGAATTGATCCGCAGACGCGAAACCATCACCGATCAGCTGCGTCTGGAAACCGGCCTCGACGCCACCAGGAACATGCTGTGAACGCGCGACGGCGTCCAGTTGTGTTTCACAAAATGCACAGCCTGGGCAATGATTTCATGGTGATCGATGCCGTATCCCAATCTGTCGATCTTCAGTCCCAGGCCATTGCAGCCTGGGGGGACCGCCATCGCGGCATCGGCTTCGACCAGTTACTGATCATTGAAGCGCCAACCACGCCGGAAGCTGACTTCAGCTACCGGATATACAACGCTGACGGTAGCCACGCCGAGCAATGTGGCAATGGCACAAGATGTGTCGCCATGCTGGTGCAACAACTCGGGTTAAGTGCCAAGCCGCAGCTGGTATGGCAATCCGCCGCTGGTTTATTCGAAACCGATTTCAGTTCACCCACACAGATTGAAACCACCATGACAGTGCCTGTGCTCACGCTTGCAGACATACCTTTTGCAACAGAGCACGGTGATGCCACTGACCACCCATCTGTCTTCACCCTGCAAGCTGGTGACCAGAGCTTCGACGTGACCCCGGTCTCTATGGGCAACCCCCATGCGGTGCTGTTCTGTGACGATATCTTCAGCCTCGACATTGATGAAATTGGTGGTCTGTTAACCAGCCACCCGGCATTTCCAGAGGGTGCCAATGTAGGTTTCTGTCAGGTGGTCGATCGCCAGTTCATGCGTCTGCGCGTGTTCGAACGCGGAGTGGGGGAAACTCAAGCCTGTGGCAGTGGTGCCTGTGGTGCCGTGGTTGCCGCAAGACTGCTCGATAAGGTGGACGAGCGGGTTAAAGTCTCTTTGCCCGGCGGCAAACTTCGAATCAAATGGCCGGATACTAATAGCCCGGTTACAATGGCCGGCGAGGCAAGCTACGTTTACCGCGGCGAGCTACAGTTAGATCAATAGGGGACAACAATGCAAGCTGACGAGCTACCTGAAGATACGCCGTCCGAACAAGAACTGATCGACTACCTGCGCGCGAATCCGGACTTTTTCATCCGTCATCCTGGCTTGCTGACTGAACTCAATCTACCGCATGCATCCGGCAAGGCCATTTCTCTTGTTGAACATCAGGTCACCATCATGCGTGAGCGCAACATGGAAATGCGCCGCAGAATGAACGAGCTGTTGGATGCCGCACGAGAAAATGACGGTCTGTTTTCCAAAACGCGTTCGCTGACCCTGGCATTGCTGGATACAGGTTCACTGCAGGAGTTAAACGAAGTACTGGCCACCTATGTACTGGTCGACTTCGATGCAGATTTTGTCTGCTGCCACGTACGTGATCGTGCCTTTTCTCTGGATCATATCCAGAACCATCGCGACGAATATCCCTTCAGCGGTTTTTTCAACGGGGACAGTGCCACCTGCACAACTCTGCGCCGCACCGAGCTGACGCAACTGTTTCCCGCGTCAAATCATGATGAAAGCGGCAGCGCAGTTCTCTTGCCGCTGGACCTGTCCAACCAACCCGGTGTCCTGGCTATTGGCAGCCGCGATCCACAACGCTTCAGCACCGATATGGACACGCTGTTTGTTACTTATATAGCGGATGTTCTGACAAAGGTGCTGAATCGCCTCTGAACCAAAAGCTGAGGCATAAATCGTGAACAGGGATAGCAACGCCACCGTAAGCCACGAAATTGTCGATTTCCTGCAATACCTGCGGGTAGAAAAGCGTTACTCGAAGCATACCCTGAGCGGTTACCAGCACGAGCTGGACAGGTTTCAACAACACTTCAAACGTAACCTGTTGGAATCCCGCAGCCACGACATAACTCTGTACATTGGCCGCCTGCGTCAAAAAGGTTTACAACCGAAAAGCATCGCTCGCGCAGTATCCGCCCTGCGCAGCTTTTTCACCTACTGGCAACAACAGGGAAAGCTTAAAACTAACCCGGCGGCTATCGCTCGCGTACCGAAGGCAAAACGGAAACTACCTAAGGTCCTTGATACAGATCAGGCTTCACGCCTGTTTGATAAAGAGCCAGGATCCGCCATTGAAAAGCGCGACCGCGCCATGCTTGAACTGTTTTACGGTTCCGGACTGCGGCTGATGGAGCTTACCAACCTGGACATCGGCGACATCGATCTTGAGTCTGGCTTTGTGCGAGTGATTGGCAAAGGTAACAAAGCCCGCAACGTACCACTGGGTCGCCACTCTATCGATGCTCTGCGGGCCTGGCTCGAAGAATCCGGCGAGTGCCTTCCAGACCGTCCAATTTTTCTCGGACGGGGTAACAAGCGTATCAGTCCACGCACGATTCAAAGTCGACTGAAAAAAATCGCGGCCGAGCAGCTTGCCGACAACTCTCTGCATCCACACATGTTACGCCATAGTTTTGCCACCCATATGCTCGAATCCTCTGGCGACCTCCGCGCGATACAGGAATTGCTGGGGCATAGTGATATCGCAACTACCCAGGTGTACACCCATCTGGACTTTCAGCACCTGGCCAAAGTCTATGATGCTGCTCACCCGCGCAGCGGATTGATCGCAGATGAAGCGGAGAAGAACAAGTCACCATGAGTAAGATCAAACTTATCACGCTGGACCTGGACAATACGTTGTGGGACGTGGACCGCATCATCATCAAAGCGGAAAACATGCTGAAAACCTGGTTATCAGAAAATGTCCCTGATTCCCTTACGCACTATCAGCCAGACAATCTAAACAGGATCCGCCAGGAAGTGGTCACCCGTCACGCGGATAAAACTCATGATCTCAGCTTTATGCGTACGCAGATCCTCTTTGAAGTTATGCGACAGACTGGATTAACCGAAGCAGATGCCCGACACAAGGCACAAGCTGCCTTTGACGTTTTCTTTGAGGGGCGAAACCAGGTGGTGCTATTTGAAGGTGCGCTGGAGATGTTGCACGCCCTGAGTCGCGAATTCGACATCATCGCTTTAACCAACGGCAACGCCAATATCAACAGAACCGGTATAGCGGATTTTTTCAGCGGCGCCTACAGCGCCGCTGATGTGGGTAACAAAAAACCTCACCCCGCCATGTTTGAAGCGCCGTTATCAGCACTACAGTTAAAACCTGAACAAGCCATCCACATTGGTGATCATCTGGTAGATGACATCCAGGGCGCCGGGGATGTCGGCATGCACAGCATCTGGGTCAACCTGGTTGGAGCGCAGCCCGTTAACGTCACTCCGAGCAGGGAAGTGACTCATTTAAGTGCAGTCAATGCAGCTGTACAACAGATTGTTTCAGGCTGAACGAGCTTTCACGTGTTCAGTGATGACTTTTTTGACGGCTTCAATGGTGGCTGGAATAACTTCTTTGTGAGCAGGTAGTCCAACCAGCGCATCAAGAGTAGGGTGGTTCGCCTGGGCATTCGCTGCAGCCTGTTTTACTGCATCAGGAAACTTAGCTGGATGTGCTGTGGCAACACAGACCAGCGGTGCATCCACACTGCGCTTGAAGACCTGTGCAGCGGCATAGCCTACCGCAGTATGCGGGTCTAACACGTAATCGAACTGTTCATGTACTTGTTTCACTGCAGCCAGGGTCTGCTCGGTGTTCACCGCGGTTGCCTGCATGAATTGTGCGTCCGGTGGACCGTCTAATGAAGCATGCCCGTGACTGCTGAAGGCCTGCATAAACTCACTCAGCCGCGCCGTGTCTTTATCGAAGTAGTAATACAGAAAGCGTTCAAAATTGCTGGCAACCTGGATATCCATAGCGGGCGAGAGTGTAAAGTGCACATCCCCGCGAGCATACTCTCCAGTTGCAAAAAATCGCGCAAGAATATCATTCTCGTTGGTGGCAACCAGCAGGCGGTCGATGGGGAAACCCATTTCTTTAGCCAGAAAAGCGGCGAATACGTTGCCGAAGTTTCCTGTCGGCACGCAGAAGGCTGGCGCACGCTCATAGCGTAAACTCGCATAACCATAATAGACAATCTGCGCCATTACCCGGGCCCAGTTGACTGAATTCACAGCACCCAGCTGATACTCGGCTTTGAACTCAAGGTCTGCAAAAATCTCTTTCATCAACGACTGGCAGTCGTCAAAACTACCCTGCACAGCAACACAGTGCACATTGTCATCAGCAACAGTGGTCATCTGCAGCTCCTGCAGCGGGCTGACCTTGCCTTCGGGAAACAATATGAATATGTCGATGTTGTTCTGGCCGCGCACCCCCGCGATGGCCGCACCACCGGTATCACCACTGGTGGCACCAAGAATATTCAGGTGCTGCTGACGTTGACCCAATACATGTTCAAACAGGCGGCCCAGGAGCTGCAGTGCAACGTCTTTGAATGCCAGCGTTGGGCCGTGATAAAGCTCCATGACGTCTACGTCATCAAGCTGCTGCCAGCCAATCACATCAGGATGGTCAAATGTGGCGTAAGCTTCCTCGATAAGCTTATCGAGGGTAGGTCGGTCGATGTCATCCACAAACAGCGCAATGACTTCCTGAGCCAGGCCAACAAAATTCAGCTCACGCCATTTGTCCAGTTGAGGGGTAACGTCGGGCAGCTCGGCAGGCACCAGCAGGCCACCATCCGGTGCCAGCCCCATCAGCAAAGCATCAACAAACGATAAATCAGCGACACCGCCCCGCGTGCTGCAATATTTCATAACCAACCACTTGTGGATTTTCCAGGCGCGCTATTCTACTGATAATTACGCTCGGTGCAGTGTTTGCGTGGTACTGAAATCAGATAGATCCGCGACCGTAGTTATTTTCAGGTTTACGCGGTGGATCAGCCCGTTCACCTTTGGCAATTTCATCTACCTTGCCGCCGGACTGCAGGAATTTTTCGATGTCAGCTTCCAGCTCGCTGCGGGTTTCCGCTCGGGCTTCAGGGGTATAGCTACCAGAATCTTCGTTGGTGCTGGGGGTTGCAGTCGTATCCATAACACTTCTCTTGTCTTTCATTCTTGGCTTGAGACCTGTCGTAACCGGCCTCGACAGAAGTTATAGAACAGATTCCGAAAAGCGCCAGTTTTTCACAGCCGGAAAAGAAAAAACCGGGCTTTTTGCAAAGCCCGGCTTCCTCTTGTTAACCGGCGGTAGGATGCGCGGGTTGATACCAGCGCTGTCCTCCGTTGTCCTGCTTCAACAGGACCCGATCAAATCAGCTTTTGGAAAACTCCGGATAAGCTTCGATTCCGGTTTCGGTGATGTCTGCACCCGCATACTCTTCTTCTTCAGAGATTCGGATACCCATAACTGCTTTGATGATCAACCAGACGATCAGGCTAACGCCAAAGGTCCAGGCAAAGATCACTGCAATACCGATCAGCTGCGCACCGATGGTAGCGTCAGAGTTGGTAATCACGACCGCCAGCAGACCCCAGATACCGCAGGTACCGTGGACCGAGATCGCACCAACCGGATCATCAATTTTCAGCTTATCAAGCGTGACAATGGACAACACAACGATGATGCCGCCTACAGCGCCTATACCCAGAGAGGCCAGGTTAGAGCCGGTGAGCGGTTCTGCTGTAATCGACACCAGACCTGCCAGCGCGCCGTTCAGCGCCATCGTCAGATCAGCTTTACCGAACATGATGCGTGCCAGAATAAGAGCCGCAACCAGACCGCCTGCAGCAGCCGTATTTGTGTTCACAAATACCTGCGACACTGCGTTCGCTTCATCGACGTTGCTGACCATCAGTTCGGAGCCACCATTGAACCCGAACCAACCAAACCAGAGGATAAACATACCCAGCGTGGCCAGCGGCATATTCGCGCCCTGAATCGGGTTAACTTGACCGTTGGGGCCATACTTACCCAGACGTGGTCCAAGCAACATAACACCTGCAAGCGCCGCTGCAGCACCACACATGTGGACGACACCCGAACCTGCAAAGTCTAAGAAACCAAGCTCATCGAGGCCACCGCCACCCCACTTCCAGAAACCCTGGACAGGATAGATGAAGCCGGTCATAACCACCGCAAAGGCAAGGAAAGCCCAAAGTTTCATGCGTTCAGCTACGGCACCAGACACAATGGACATAGCGGTTGCGACAAATACAACCTGGAAAAAGAAGTCTGAACGCGCTGAGTAGTAGGTGTCACCGCCTGAGGCAAGCACTTCTTCAGCCGTGTTTTCTGCACCGATAAGGAAGCCAAAACCTGGCATCCAACCGCTACCATCGCCATACATGATGGCGTAACCAACCAACAGGTACATGATGGACGCTATCGAAAACAGAGCGACGTTTTTAAGTAAGATTTCGGACGTGTTTTTAGCCCGCACCATGCCCGCTTCGAGCATGGCGAAACCGGGCGCCATGAACATGACAAGCACGCCCATGACCAGAAAGTAGAGCGTGTCTACTGAATAACTGAGTTGAACTAGATCTTCCACAATTTTCTCCGTGATTGCCGAGCGTTAAACCGCGTCGGCGCCGGTTTCCCCGGTTCGAATTCGAACGACTTCATCCAACGCTGTCACGAAGATCTTGCCGTCCCCCACTTTGCCGGTGTTGGCTGATTTGGTGATCGCTTCGATAGCTTGCTCAAGCATGTCGTCACCTACCGCCGTTTCAATTTTCACCTTGGGTAAAAAATCGACGACATATTCCGCACCGCGATATAATTCTGTGTGGCCTTTCTGTCGGCCAAAGCCTTTGACTTCCGTAACCGTCATCCCTTGGACGCCTACTTCAGACAGGGCTTCGCGCACATCATCCAGTTTGAATGGCTTGATAATGGCTGTTATTAATTTCATGTTTTCTTATCTCCTAGTTGGGGATGCGTGCCAGACAGGCTTTGTGGAAGATCATCTCAACCCGCATCCCTAGGATTTTCTAATAATTAGTGGCTTAGAGATACCACTAACTCACGGAACTGCAGTGAGCTAGCGGCAAAAGAAGCGCTATTTAGAAAGTTTTCCCAATGGTGAATACAACGGCTTCGCTTTCGGTTGCATCGCCAAAAATTGTTCCGTCATCGGTCTGATCAGATATCTCATCGCTGGACAGGATGAGGGCAATGCCGAGATCGATTTCTGACACGGTGGTGCCCCAACCCAACTCGATGTAGTCACCGTCGAAGTCTTTGCCGAAGGTGCCATAGGTACCGTACAGACCGTTTTCGAACGCAACTGTGCCTGCGAGGAAGTCGTAGTCCAGGTCGCCACCATCGAAGTTGTCGTACTCACCTACGCTGTATTCCAGGCTGAACAGGCCGTAACCCAGGTTCAGGTTTATTTCTTCATAGGTGTCGTCGAACTCACCTGTGTAGTAGTAGCCTGTGAAGCCGAGGCTGGCTGATAGGCCACTATCTGTTTCGATGCCGTAGCCGAAGTAACCGTCTACTTCCAGACCATCACCTACGTCCGCAGCCCAGGTGCCGGCGTAAAAGCCGCCCTGCTCAAAATCCGCGCCTACACTGGCGGATGAAGATTTCTGCAGTACGCCCCGGAAGTAATACTCAGACGCGAATCCAATGTTGTACGACACATCGGCGCTGGCAACGCTGGACGTCATCAATGCACCGGATGCAAGCGTAGCGGCGGCGATAAATTTATTAAAAGCTCTCATGTGTTCTCCTTTGCGACCCTTCAATGGTCAATATTTTTCTAACCCCTTGGTTTATCACTGCACCATGGTTGACCATGAATGCTGTGAGTCTTCCCTAGTGCAGGTTGCGTGCCAGTTAAGAAATCTAATAAAAACAATAAGTTAAAAATTTTCTTGAAAAAACGCCCCGTTTTGGAGCACAACATCAGTGCGCCTCCTGCACTAATTTGGGGCAAATTCCTACATAAAGAGCAGTACGAACCCCTCCGCTATGCTCAATGACTGCAGTACCATGTCTTTTCTTTCGCCTAACGAGACAAAACATGGACCCGCTGCGCGCTTTTCTCGACCTGATTCAACAGAACCTGGCTGGACGGGTACCCCAGGAAACTCTGCAGAGCTTTGAAACCGCTGCTTTGGAATTCATGGCTAAATTTGAGCTGGTGCCTAAACATGAATATCAGGCGCACCTGGATATGCTTAAGTCGCTGGAAATTCAGGTGGGTACGCTTGAGCAACGCCTGAAACAGCTTGAAGAAACTGCCTGAGGCGCCACCTCTCGAGGCAGCTCCTGTTGCGACCGGGTCTCCACCACAACTACACAGTCGGTCGCTACTGGGATTGCATGCCGCATCGGTAACTGTTGAATGTCATATCGGCAATGGCTTGCCGCATACAACAATAGTGGGACTGCCGGACGGCGCTGTTCGCGAAGCGCGTGACCGCGTTCGCAGCGCGATCACCAATTCCGGATTCAGCTATCCTGACGGCGCGGTAGTTATCAATCTGGCGCCAGGCAGTCTGACCAAATCAAGCGCGGCCCTGGACTTACCGATAGCCCTGGCTATTCTCAGCGCAAGCCATCAGATTCCCGGCACGTCCCTCAAACACTACGAATTTTTAGGGGAGCTCGGCCTGTTTGGCGAACTGCGCAAAGTCAGCGGATGTTTAACCTGCGCGCTTGCCTGCCAGTCTGCAGATCGAATTCTGATCGTACCTGCCGCCAACCGGGACGAAGCGCAAATTGCACCTGGCGGAGCGATGCTGCTGGCGGACAGTCTACTCGCTGTAACAAGCTATCTGACACAACACGACACGCAACAGAAGACAGACGCGACGCTGTCGGCAGGTATGAGCAAACCCGCACCAGTGCAGAGCCAGGCTTACCCGCTTACTCCGCATGGCCAGGCAAACCCGCAGCTGCATCAGATTGTTGGCCAGGAAGCGGCTAAACGTGCCCTGACAATTGCAGCGGCAGGTGGGCACCATTTACTGATGGTAGGTCCACCGGGCACAGGCAAAACCATGTTGGCGCGCAGTTTTGCCGATCTGCTGCCTTACCTTACCAACGCCCAGGCACTGGAGTGTGCAGCAATTTACTCAGCAGCTGGCCTGCCAAGACAGAACTATCGAATGGCGCCGTTTCGTGACCCGCACCATTCGGCCAGTGCGCCCGCATTGATGGGCGGCGGTAATCCACCGCAACCAGGTGAAGTAGCCCTGTCTCATCACGGCGTCCTGTTTCTCGATGAGTTGCCACACTTCAAACCTTCGGCACTGGACTTATTGAGGGAGCCCATCGAAACGGGTTCAGCAGTGATCACACGCGCTAAATATAAAGTCACCTACCCCTGTCGCTTTCAGCTGATTGCTGCCATGAACCCCTGTCCGGCAGGGCGGGTGTGTCGTGAAGACAACTGTCGATGCACGCCGACACAGGTGCAGCGCTATCAGAGCCGGGTTTCAGGACCACTACTTGATCGAATTGATATTCAGGTACAGGTGCCTGCTCTCGGGCAGGAACTGTTAACCCGACTGGACAGCAAACAACACAGTGACACCACCCAGAATCTGCGGACTGGTATAGCAAAAGCCCGACAAACCCAGCAGGATCGCCAGGGATGTATTAATGCACTATTAAGTGGAGAGCAGCTCGAAAAAGAAATAGTCCGGGCGCAACTGGATGATGGGTTTCTGCAACAGGCCATCCAGCGCTTTGATCTGTCAGCGCGCAGTTATCACAAAATCTGGCGTATCGCGCGCAGTATTGCTGATCTCGATGAGAGCCAGATTGTTCGCCTCAGTGACATTTCTGAGGCGCTTTCTTACCGGGGACTCGACTGGGAAAACAATTTACGTTGAGGGGTAAAACCCAAGTCGCTAAGGCAGATTATCCAGTATATAGGTGACCGCTGCATTCAGCTCTTCGTCTGAACAGTTCATGCAGGTGCCTTTGGCCGGCATCGTGCGAATGCCGTTAATGGTGTGATCCATGAGCACATCCATGCCCTGATCGACCCGCGCAGCCCACTGCGCGGTATCACCAAAGGTAGGTGCGCCGCCGATGCCACCAGCATGACAGGCAAAACAGAACTGGTCATACACAGCCTGGCCGGAGAGCGGTTCTGCTGAAGCGACGCTGACCGATGCACCACCGGCGTCACCAACGCGACTGACCGTGCCAAAAGGATCAATTCGTTGACTGATTTCATCTTTTGTACCTGGCGGTAACGCAAACACCCAAACGCTCGCAACAACCGCTATTACGGCCATAGAAGAACTGAAACTACGCTTCAAAACATATCTCCAATAAAAATGTGCCGATTTTGTGATCGACCGACAGCTAGCAAAGAGCTAGCTAAAAACGGCGCGCATTATAGCGCTAGACAGCAGTGGCGTCGAACAACTCACGACCAATCAACATGCGTCTTATTTCACTGGTGCCCGCACCGATTTCATAAAGTTTAGCATCCCGGAGCAGGCGCCCCGTGGAATAGTCGTTAATGTAGCCGTTGCCACCCAGACACTGGATCGCCTGCAAGGCTATCTGCGTTGCTTTTTCCGCAGCAAACAGGATACATCCAGCTGCGTCAAAACGTGTGGTGCGGCCGGCATCACAGGCCTGAGCCACTGCATAAACATAAGCCCGCGCGGCATTCATTTCTGTATACATATCAGCCACTTTGCCCTGCATGAGCTGGAACTGTCCGATCGCCTGACCAAACTGACTGCGTTCGTGCAGATAAGGCATAACCACATCCAGGGCGCTGCGCATAATGCCCAGAGGGCCGCCAGCCAATACCACGCGCTCGTAATCCAGACCGCTCATCAGGATCTGAACACCTTTACCCACCTGACCCAGAACCTGTGTCTTGGGCACCCGGCAATCTTCGAAAATAAGCTCAGCGGTATCAGAACCGCGCATGCCCAGCTTATCGAGCTTCACACCGGTGCTGAACCCCGCCAGGTCCTTTTCAACCAGAAACGCAGTAATGCCTTTAGAGCCCAGGGCCGGATCAACGGTGGCATACACCACCAGGACATCCGCGCCGGGGCCATTGGTTATCCACATTTTGTTGCCGTTCAGAATGTAGTCATCGCCATCTTCCCGAGCGCGCAGGGACATACCCACCACATCCGAACCAGCACCCGGCTCACTCATCGCCAGCGCACCTAAATACTGCCCCGATACCAGACCAGGGAGATATTTCTGCTTCTGCTCGTCATTACCGAAGCGACGAATCTGGTTCGCACAAAGATTTGAGTGAGCGCCATAAGACAGGCCCACCGATGCAGATGCACGACTGATTTCTTCCATCACAACGGTATGAGCAAGGTAGCCGAGATTCACACCGCCGAACTGTTCTTCGATGGTCATACCCATGACCCCCAGATCACCCAGCTTGCCCCACAGGTCGCGAGGAAACTGATTCTGTTGATCTATTTCCTGGGCACGGGGGGTGATCTCTTTGGCGGCAAACTGAGCAACACTGTCGCGCAGGAGGTTAATGGTTTCACCATGACCGAAGTCAAAATCAGGTAGGTTACTCACTGTAAGTGTTCTTCGTTTTAATCAGAACGCTGATTATACCAAATAGGCGCCAGGAGCCAGGGATTAAAGATAAAGACCGCAACTCGAAATTACTGCACGTCGACCAGTTCCAAGCCTTCTTCAACGCGATCTCCCACTGCACATTTCAGCTGTTTCACCACGCCGTTTTTTGTTGCGCGGATGCTGTGCTCCATTTTCATGGCTTCAACCACCACCAGCACATCGTTGATTTTGACTGTGTCACCCACCTGCACGTTGACCGCAATCACCGCACCCGGCATTGGCGCCACAATACCTGCCGCAGCCAGCGCCTGGTTCTGATAGCGGCTCATGTCATCCGTCTGATCAATGTACTTTTCCGTATGGCCATCACCCATGACATACAGAAAATCACTTTCAGCCAGAACTTCAATCGTTTGCGGGTTCAGTCGAACGATCGGCTCGCCATTGACGAGAATTGTGTCAGCAACTAATTCAACAGAATACTGCACCTTGCCCTGACGAAGCACCACTTTGCGCGCAGCCTCCTGGTTCAAGCGAAAACCGTTTCCCTCCCAGGGTGACTGCCCTTTTAATTTTGAACGCTCAGGCCCACCGCTCAACAGGAACTCTCCGGCGACACCTGCAAACTCACGCTTGCGATCTGGCACGATCTCATCATGAATGAGGTCCGCAATCCCCGTCGTATAAGCCCCTGACTTAAACAGTTGGTGACTCAACATGCCTGCAAGATAACCCAGGTTATGTTCTATACCCGCAATTCTGCACTGGCGCAGAGCGCCCACCAGCTGCTCGATCGCGGCGTCACGATGAGGAGCGTGCACAATCAGTTTCGCCAACATCGGGTCATAGTGCATGCTGACGCTATCGCCCGCGCGCACGCCGGTATCAACCCGGATTGAATGCGGCGTTTCGAATTTGACCAGCTTGCCGGTGGAGGGCAAAAAGCGTTTGGCTGGGTTCTCCGCGTATAACCGTACTTCTATTGCGTGACCGTCGAGTTTCACATCAGATTGATTCATTCCCAGGGGTTCACCCGCGGCAATGTTTAACTGCATCTCCACAAGATCTAGCCCGGTTATTGCTTCAGTGACCGGATGTTCAACCTGCAAGCGGGTATTCATTTCCATAAAATAGAATTCATCGCCCTCAGCGATGAATTCCACCGTACCGGCGCCCACATAATCCACCTGTTTAGCAACCATCACGGCGGTTTGGCCCAGACGATTACGTAGCTGCGATGACACCGTCGGTCCGGGCGCCTCTTCAACCACCTTCTGATGACGCCGTTGCACCGAACAATCGCGTTCCCACAGGTGCACAACGTCACCATGCTGATCCGCCATGAGTTGCACTTCGATGTGTTTCGGCGCAGTCAGATAACGTTCAAGCAGCACGACGTCGTCACCAAATGCGGATTTGGCCTCTCGTTTAGCGCCGGCCAGCTGCTCGGCAAATTCTGCAGCTTTCGTGACCAGGCGCATACCTTTGCCGCCACCACCAGCGGATGCTTTGATCAGCAGCGGGTAGCCGATGTCATCAGCTTGAGCTGCAAGAAAGTCCGCATCCTGTTCCTCTCCGTGATAGCCAGGCAGTATCGGGATCCCAGCGGATTGCATCAGCTGCTTTGCAGCGGTTTTAGACCCCATCGTCCTGATCGCTTCTGCAGATGGGCCAACAAAAATAATGCCTGCCTGCTCGCAAGCGGAGGCAAACTCTGCATTCTCTGACAGAAAACCGTAGCCGGGATGAATCGCATCTGCTGCGCTCTGCTGCGCAGCCGCAAGCACCGCATTGACATTAAGGTAGCTGTCCGCAGCACTTGCAGGACCGATACAGATGGCGCTGTCCGCACTTTTTACGTGCAGGGCCTGGGCATCCGCTTCGGAATAAACGGCAACTGTGCGAATACCGAGGCGCCGTGCAGTGCTGAAGATACGGCAAGCTATTTCGCCGCGATTGGCCACTAACAAAGTTCTGATCACATTAACATCCTCACACTGCTACATCCTGAAGATGCCGAATTCTGACTGCGCCTGATGTGACTGCTGCGTGGCAACATGCAACGCCAACGCCAGCACCTGGCGGGTATCTGCCGGGTCTATCACACCGTCATCCCACAACCGGGCTGATGCATAAAAAGGGTGGCCCTCAGCATCATAGGCATCGCGGATACCCTGCATGAAAGACTGTTTGTCAGCCTCTGCCCAGGTTTCACCTCGCGCGTCCACGCCATCCTGCCGTACCGTGGCCAGAACGTGTGCAGCCTGCTCGCCGCCCATCACGGAGATTCTTGCATTGGGCCAGGTCCATAACATGCGCGCGCCATAAGCGCGTCCACACATAGCATAGTTACCCGCACCGAAAGATCCGCCAATAACAACAGTGAATTTCGGCACCGAAGCGCACGCAACCGCTGTGACCATTTTGGCACCATCTTTTGCAATACCCTGGTGCTCATATTTCTGCCCGACCATAAAGCCGGTGATGTTCTGCAGGAACAGCAGCGGAATACCACGACGATCTGCTAACTGAATAAAGTGAGCACCTTTCACCGCACTTTGCGAAAACAGAATGCCATTGTTAGCAACAATGGCGATCGGCATACCCTGAATATGGGCAAAGCCGCAAATCAGGGTTTCACCATAAAGCTTTTTAAATTCGTGGAATTCAGAGTCATCTACGAGTCGCGCAATCACTTCGCGTACGTCAAATGGTGTACGCGTATCTGTTGGCATCACACCGTACAACTCCTGTGCTGGATAGCGCGGCGCTCGAACCGGTGAAGCGGTAACGCTTGAGCCGAATTGCTGGTGGCTGTGGGCAACAGCTTCACGGGCCAGCAGCAAAGCATGTTCATCATTGTCCGCCAGATAATCGACAACGCCGGAAGTGCGGCTGTGCACTTCACCACCGCCCAGAGTTTCTGCATCGACAACTTCTCCAGTGGCTGCTTTCACCAGCGGCGGGCCGCCTAAAAATATGGTGCCCTGGTCTTTGACAATAATCGCCTGGTCACACATGGCGGGCACATAGGCACCACCCGCGGTACACGAACCCATCACAACTGCAATCTGCGGTATGCCCTGCGCGGACATGTTGGCCTGGTTGTAAAAAATTCGACCAAAGTGGTCTTTGTCTGGAAAGACTTCCGCCTGCAGCGGCAGGAAAGCACCGCCTGAATCCACCAGATAAATACAGGGCAGTGCATTTTCCATCGCAATTTCCTGCGCACGCAGGTGCTTCTTTACGGTGATGGGATAATAGGTGCCGCCTTTGACCGTAGCATCGTTTGCAACAATCATGCACGGTTGCCCGGACACACAACCGACGCCGGTGATGATGCCCCCACTGGGGATTTGATCGTCATACAACTCGTGGCCAGCCAGCTGACCCACCTCAAGAAAGGCTGCGCCGGGATCCAACAAGCGATCTATGCGCTCTCGTGGCAGCAACTTGCCGCGGCTTTGATGGCGTGAGCGGGATCGCTCATCGCCACCGAGGGCAATCTGTGCAACCAGCGCGCGCAGCTCGTCGCGCAATTGACGGTTATGTGCGTCGTTCGTTACAAACGCATCACTACGGGTATCTATGGAGCTTGTAAGGATGGCCATATTTTATCTCAGCTGTTTTGCGTTCTAAAAGGCATCAACATTACGACGCTCTACATCACTCATGATCTTACTGAGTACTCTCGTTTGACGGTTGCCTAAAACGCCAGCGGGCACTTCAAG
Organism: Gammaproteobacteria bacterium; assembly: GCA_048571035.1. GTDB lineage: Bacteria > Pseudomonadota > Gammaproteobacteria > Pseudomonadales > Azotimanducaceae > UBA4421. Next base: position 2,886,932 of record CP121329.1, on the reverse strand, counting down.
GGTCATCGCCTTCGTTCCAAACCAGCGCGGTGCACCATCAACGACAACCTCGATGGTTTCGCGTTCCCCCGGTTCTATCAGGGCTGATGGAAACTTCACCGAGATGACCTCAAATTCAGCACCTGAGGAACTGCCAGGCTGGAGTTTTGTGGACAAGGAATCATCCAGAGTAATGTCGGCAGGGCTGTCGTTGACCACCTGCAGGTGGTATATCGTGCGCACCTCAGCGTGGGTTGATTTGGCCCGCTCAATGCGACGTTTCAGAATTTCAACTTTTGATAAAAACAGCGTGCTTTCAAGCGCAGCACTGATGGGTGTTAAGGCGGCCTGGCCTGGTGAATCTGCAGGTGTGGCCTCACCAAGCAGACTCCAGGTACCGTCAGGTTTAAGGCGTATCCGTTCTCCGGCTGCGTTTATCGCATATCGATCTTTGGAAAGCTGAACCCAGGTACCGTCACCGTTGATCTGGATCTGGCGTCCATCGTCACTGATGACCACTTCCGCCGCTGAGGCAGACAACCCTAGCAACACGAACAGTATAGACAACAGCACCAGTTTTTGACTGCCTTGCATTAACCACCCCAACTCACACCCGTTAAATTTGCGAGATGAGTGTGCCGAGGGGCATGGAACTTGTCCAGCTATAGCCCGCTGGACAAAGCCTATGTTGAACTTTACAGACTGGCGGTTATTTCACCCAGCTTCTGCGTCAGCAGCGCATTTTCCCGATAGTCTATGGGGATCACGACAAGACTCGGACCAGATTCTGCAAACGCAGCTTCGAGCGTGCCTTTTAATTCTGAACTGTTCTCACATCGATGGCCGTGCCAGCCGAAACATTGTGCCAGACCCATCCACTCCGGATTTTCAAAACTCAAATCCGTGTGGTGTCCGAACTCATTGTCCTGCTTCCAGGCGATCAGACCATAGGCATGGTCTTCCCAGACCATCATAACCAGATTGCAGTTGAGTCGCTTTGCCGTTTCCATTTCCTGCACATTCATGAGGAAACCAGCATCACCTGCAACCCCGAGAATCTTGCGTTCCGGATAAACTAACGAGGCGGCTATGGCGCCCGGAAGTGCAAATCCCATCGAACAGAATCCGTTAGGAATCAGACAGGTATTTGGTTCATGGCAATGATAATGGCGCGCGATCCACATCTTGTGCGCACCCACATCAGACAGCAATATGTCACCAGGCCCCAGCACCTGCCGGCAATCCCACAACGCTTTCTGGGGTCGGATTGAAGCTGCCTGGGTATCTTGTGCATATTCAGCGAGGTCAGCGGACATTGCTTTGCGTGCTTCGCGCTGGTGGTCAAGGTCAAAGTCAATCGCACCATGGGCGTGCAGCCGCTCGTTCATCATCCACAGAAAATGCGCAAGATCCCCCACCACTTCAGCTGCGGGATGATAGTACTCATCAATTTCTGCAGGTAGAAAATCCGCGTGAACAATAATTTTGTCACCTTCAGGATTCCATAGCTGAGGATGGTACTCCACCATATCGAAGCCAAGCGTTAGGACCAGGTCTGCTTCGTCAAGCACCAGGTTCATGCGGTCCTTGCTGCCCAGCCCTACGGTATACAGACAGTAATCACTGTCCATATCCACGGCACCTTTAGCCATGAACGTGCTGATGACACCAATGCCGGTGGTATCACAGAATTGACGCAACTGTTTACTGGCGCGCCTTCGAATGCAGCCATTACCAGCAATGATCACCGGCTTTTTTGCATTCTTCAGAAGGTCAAACGCAGTATCAACAATCTTGTCTGCAGGTACCGGGCGTCGAAAGCGTCGAGGTTCAATAGGCAGAGCCTGGGTATCATGCTTGGCAAGGTCTTCAGCCAGTTCGATGTGAACCGCCCCAGGTTTTTCTGTTCTGGCCAGACGCACGGCTTTGCGCACAACTTCGGGAATGGTATCAGGGTGCAGTATTGACGTTGCCCATTTTGTTACGGGCTCAAACATTGCTACGACATCCATCACCTGGTGAGACTCTTTGTGCAGGCGCTCGGTGGAACCCTGTCCCGTAAGGACCAGCATCGGCGCACGATCCATGTCGGCGTCAGCAACACCTGTAATCAGGTTAGTGGCACCAGGGCCGAGCGTACCGAGACAACCAGCCGGATTGCCGGTGAGGCGGCCATAGATTTCAGCCATAAAGGCAGCACCCTGCTCGTGACGGGTAAGAACAAAGCGTATGGCGTCTGATTTTTCCAGGGACATCATGAAGTCGGCGTTTTCTTCACCCGGCACACCAAAGATCAGCTCAATGCCTTCAGCCTCCAGGCACTCTACAAATAGATCTGATGCTTTCACCGGTATTCCTTCTCCATCCGCGTAGTTCTATTGTTGTAAAAACAGTTTAGTACTGTTCAGCCTTGTCACGCGTTTTTTGACACCCAGTCCAGCGTAGCGTTCAGGCCCGTTGCGAACTTTTCCACCATTTCATGAACCTGAGCCTCAGAAATGATCAGAGGCGGACAGAAAGCAACGGTATCGCCAATGTTACGCACCACCAGACCTGCCTCCTGACAAGCTGACGCACAGTAGGCTGCTACACCCTGGCTCAGCGGAAAGGCAACCCTGGGTTCTTTTTCTTTCACCAACTCCACACCGGCAATCAACCCTTTACCACGCACCTCTCCAACCAGCGGATGATCTGCGAATTCCTGCAGGCGAGTCTGCAGCACTGCGCCAACGTCGGCTGCATGAGCAAACAGGGCGCGCTCCTCCATAATCTCAAGATTGCGCAGCGCGACAGCGGCGCAGACTGGATGGCCGGAGTAGGTAAAGCCGTGTCCAAACACACCCAGCTCGTCTGAAACCTCGGTGAAGGCATCGAACATAAACTCAGGTAACAACACCGCACTGATGGGTAAATAAGCTGAAGAGAGGGCTTTCGCCACACTCATGGTGGTCGGTTTTATATCCATGGTTTGCGCACCGAAGGCTTGACCGGTGCGACCAAATCCACAAATCACTTCATCATCGATGAATAGAATCTCGTACTTATCCAGTACCGCTTGAACCTTCGGATAATAGCCTTCAGGCGGTACGATCACCCCGCCAGCGCCGAGAATCGGCTCTGCTACAAACGCAGCAATGGTTTCGGGCCCCTCGCTTACGATCAGATCTTCCAGATTGTTAACAATCCGATCAACGAACTGGGTCTGTGTTTCCCCTGCCATACCTTCACTGTAAAAGTGTGGGCAATCCGTATGCACAACGCCAGCCATCGGCAGATCAAACGCATTATGAAAGGTAGGCAGGCCGGTGAGCGAGCCGCTGGCTATGGTGACCCCATGATAGCCGCGTGTTCGACTGATGATTTTTTTCTTCTCGGGACGACCCAGAGCGTTGTTGTAGTACCACATCAACTTTATCTGCGTGTCATTTGCATCGCTGCCGGAGAGACCAAAAAACACCTTGGAGGCATCGAACGGAGCCATTGCGGTGAGCTTCTCCGCTAACAACACAGAAGGTTCGTTAGTTTTACCGGCGAAGAGCTGTGAGTAGGACATCTTTTTCATTTGCTGGGCAGCAACGTCAGCCAGTTCTTCGTTGCCGTAACCCAGCGCCGTACACCAGAGCCCAGCCATCCCTTCTAGGTACTGTTTACCCTGGTTATCCCAGATGTACACGCCCTGCGCGCGTTCATTCACTAAAGGCCCTTTCTGCGCGTGCAGCTTCAGGTTTGTAGTGGGGTGCAGCAGGTGCTGCATGTCTTTTGCCTCCACCGATCCGGGTGGAAACTCGTTGTGTAACGTATTCACAGACACCTCTTTCACAGCACTTTCTCGCAGTCGGTTTAGCTCACGCTAGCGTCCCACAACCTACGGTGACGCACAACTTAAGCCGCGAGTGAACCGGTGATCCCCAGTGCTTTGGCAACTTCCGGATGGCAGATTCGGCCATCGGAGACATTCAAACCTTTACCAAAACCTGGATTTTCAGCCAGAGCGCTGCGCCAGCCTTTATCCGCGATCGCCAGTACATAGGGCAGGGTGACGTTGTTCAGCGCTTCCGTCGCCGTTCGCGCCACTGCGCCAGGCATGTTGGTCACGCAGTAATGTACAACGCCCTGTTCAATGTAAGTGGGCTGGTCATGAGAGGTCGGACGACTGGATTCAAACGTACCGCCCTGGTCGATAGAGATATCTACCAGCACCGAACCAGGCAGCATTTCACTCAACAGCTGCCGATCAACCAGTTTGGGGGCGCTTGCACCTGGCACAAGCACCGCGCCTACCACCAGATCTGCACTGCGCACGGCTTGGGCGATATTCGCGCGCGAGGCCATCAACACTTTGGCGCGACCGCCAAACTCTGTCGACAGCATCCGCAATCGGTCGACTGATTTATCCAGAACAGTCACATCCGCGTGCATTCCCACCGCCATGTAAGCTGCATTTGTGCCAGCCATACCACCGCCAAGAATCACAACTTTGCCGGGCGCAACACCCGGCACACCGCCCAGTAAGGTACCTCGACCACCAGCGGCTTTCTGCAGAGCATACGCGCCCACCTGAATCGACATGCGACCAGCCACCTCACTCATAGGCGACAGCAGCGGCAGGCGACCGGCGGCATCTTCGACGGTTTCGTAGGCTATGGCGGTAACACCGCGCTTCATCAATAGATGCGCCTGAGGTTGAGCTGCGGCCAGATGCAGATAAGTAAACAGAATCTGGTCCCGCTGCAGCTGCGCGCATTCATCCAGTGAAGGCTCTTTAACCTTAACAACCATATCGGTGGCGAAAGCGGCATCCCTGTCGACAATTTGTGCGCCTGCGGAACGGTAATGTTCGTTATCAAAACCGATTGAGGTGCCAGCATCCGCCTCAACCCAGACCTCGTGTCCTTGCGCGGTCAGTTCACCAACACTGGCTGGCGATAACCCCACTCGATATTCATGGACTTTTGTTTCTTTAGGTACACCGATACGCATGAGCCAGCTCCTTGTCGAAAAGAAATAGTGCGCGTTTCGCGTCTTCGACAGTTTAGGGAAGCTGCATGAAGGATACCTTGCGTTGTTGTCTCAGAATGGGCTAAAAACGCAATAATCTTTCATTGAAAAAGTTTTTTATGGCAAATTACAGCGATATCGACCGCATAGACCGACTGATTCTGCGAGAGCTGCAATCAGATGGTCGTCTCAGCAACGCCACCCTTGCCGAACGGGTCAGTCTGTCTGAATCCGCCTGCTTACGACGGGTAAGAGCACTGGAAGATAGCGGATTCATTCGGGGATACGTCGGCCTGGTGGATCAGTCCAGTGCAGGCTATCCAGACAACGTGTTTGTACGTATCACGCTACTCAGCCAGCAGCAGGATGACCTTGCATCTTTCGAGGCGGAGGCACGTCAGCTACCCGAGGTCATGGAGTGTTACCTGATGAGTGGCGACGCCGATTATCTACTGCGGGTTGTGGTCGCTGATGCACGCGACTACGAGCGGGTGCACAGTCAGCATCTGACCCGCCTGCCTGGCGTTGACCGTGTTCATTCCAGCTTCGCTTTGCGCACGGTGACCAAGAAAACTGAGTTACCTATACGCGCTACGAAGGCCTAAAACAGTAAGTAAATGTTCACTTACTAGATCAGTTCAGCGGCTTGCAGATCAAATTCTTCCATCACTGCATCTGCATAGTCGATGCGCCCGGTAAGCGTTTGCGGATCGCCGTGACACAATCGTAAACAGGCCTCCGCCATATGTTCTACCGGCGTGACGTTGTCTTTGTTTTGCTCATTGATCAGTTTGTGATGCATCACGCCGGGGGTTGCTACCAATCCAGGAGAGATCACATTCACACCGATTTTTTCGTCGTACAGCTCCTGCGCAAGCCCTGTGGTAAATCGCTCCAGGGCAGCTTTGCACATGCCATAAACGGTACCACCGCGACCCGGCATGGTTTTCTCCGGGTGAATTGCCGCGTGGGAAGAAACGTTCAGAATCCAACCTCGACCGCGCTCGCGCATACCCGGCAGAACAAGTTGCGCCAACTCAAATGGCGTCCAGACCTGGACGTCCATCATCAGACGGAAGCGCTTCTCCGGAAAGTCTGCAACGGGTATGAAATACGTGATGGCCGCGTTATTCACCAGAATATCCACACCGCCGAATGCCGCTTCGGCCTCGGCTACCAATCGATGCCTATCCTCGCTGACCCCTAAATCTGCCTGCACCGCAATCGCTTCACCACCCGCCTCATTGATCTGAGCGACGGTTTCCGAAATGGTACCAGGCAGGTAATGTTGATCCGCCGACACTGTACGCGCTGTCACCACAACTTTGGCGCCTTCCATCGCAAAGCGCTTCGCGATGGCCAGCCCAATACCTCGACTGGCGCCTGTCACCAATGCAACCTGTCCCGCCAGCACACCGTTCTTATTTACCTTTTGAACCATCACTTTCTCCCTCCAGCAAAGCCCCAAGCTTACCCCAGCGAAGTCTCCGCTGGCAGTGGTTGCGACATACGCCGAGCTTGTACGACAATGCGCGTCACTTATAACTCCAAGTTGCTGTATTGCTGTTTAAACTTTCGCTGGGTGCCCTGTGTCTTTCTCTCGCTGCTGTCAGCTATGCCCAGAGTGCTGCAGACACACGCATCAAAAACCCTATTCCACAGATTGAGCTGTCCAGCGGATCAGTTGCTGACGATCTTGAACAGTGCCTGAGCCCGAGCGCCGCTGCTGGCGAAGACAAACTCAGGCGCTGCGAAGCCGCGCTGTCCAGCAACAGCACGCCTACCATACGCGCGCAGATTCTTACCGCCATGAGCAAGTTGAGTGTGGCTCGGGGTGATCTCGCAGCAGCCAGAAGTTATATTGAAGATGCTCTGGTTATTGCGCCAGACGACCCTGCTGTGCTGAACAACTGGGGGGCGGTGCTGATACAGCAGAACAGCTTTGCTGCCGCCACAGATGCGTTCAGCAAAGGACTGCTTGGCACGCAACAATCAAACCAGCAGCTCGATCTGACAGCAGCGCTGTACCACAACCGCTCGATGGCTCTGCGCGCCCAGGGCGACTATCAGGAAGCCGCTGCGGATTACGCAGAGTACCTGCGCGTGCTGAACCTGGCGGCTACGTCAACAGACCTTCAAGATAAATCCGTTCCGAGCGACGGCCTAAGCCGGTGAGAATTTCGTAACTGATAGTCTGAGCCTGAGACGCCACTGCATCAATACTGATGTTCGGACCGAAGATTTCCGCCCACTCACCGGCAGTCACGTCAAAACCAGTCACGTCAACAGTGATCAGATCCATACTGACCCGGCCCACCATCGGCGCCTGTCCTGCGGGAAACCAGACGCTGCCTTTACCTGACAACAAACGCGGCACACCATCGGCATAGCCGGCACCCAGCGTGGCCACATCAGTTTTTTCAGTGGTCGTGTAGCTGGCACCATAGCCAATCGGCGTGCCTGGCGGCAGAGTACGAACCTGCAGTACCTTCGCCTGCAACCGCGCTACAGGTAACATCGGGTTGTCTTCATTTACAAACGGATTACCGCCGTACAGCGCTATGCCAGCCCGCCCAAGTTGTGGCACATCTAGATCATTTAACACACCGGCTGAATTCGACAGACTGAACTGCATCTCCGGATAGTGCTCCTGTAACACTGAGTAACAGGATAGTGCACGTTGTTGTTGTTCCTTTATGGACGGGTGTCCCCGTTCATCCGCATTGGCAAAATGACTGACAAACAGCTCAACATTGAACGGCAATCCGATGAAGCCTGCAGGCTCCATAGGTAAACCCAGGCGATGCATGCCGCTGTCAAAATGCAGGGCAGCGGGACGTTGCAGGGGCGACCAGGTTTGAATCTGCTCGGCGGTGTTCAGTACCGGCGTCAGATTATGGCTGGTGAACAACGGCAGCACTTCAGGATAGACACCGGACAAGACGTATATTTTTGCCTGTCGTGCGTCGGCTGCACCAAGGCCCGAGCGCAGATCTGCACCTTCTTCAGGCGTCGCGACAAAAAAACTATCACAGCCTTCGCGCCACAGGCGCTGCGCTATGGCAACGCCGCCAAGCCCGTAGCCATCTGCTTTGACCACAGCCGCTACCGGTCCCTGATTGTGCTTACACAGCAGCTGGTAGTTTGCTGCCAAGTTGCCGAGAGATATCGACAACCGGCTGGTCATAACGCTACTGAAGACATAAGTGGAAGTTACTTCAGCGTATTGATGTAAGCGACAACATCGTTAACCGCTTTGTCATCTACCAGCGTACCCACCATAGGCCGCATTTGCCGACCACCATGGTCCATGTCGTGATAGCCGCGCTGCCCCTGCTTGAATTTATTCAGCTGGTTTACCAGATACCAGTCGCTTTGACCTGCGAGTTTAGGTCCGGCCATGGCTTCAACACCCTGGCCTGCAGGGCCATGACAAGCCGCACACACGGTGTACAGGGTTTTGCCAGCCGCAACATCACCACTGACTGTGTCAGGCACATCTGCGACAGGGAAAGTACCAATGTAGGCCGCCAGATTCTGTAAAGCCTCTTCACCAGCAAGTTGTGGGCCTTTTGACATCATCGCCATCTGCATGCCGTGCATATCACCAGGAGCCGTGCCACGAGCACCATTCTGGAACAGTTGCATCTGTTTAACGATATACCAGGGTTCCTGGCCAGCAAGCTTCGGCGCATTCATCGCCTGATTGCCCAGACCAGCGGGGCCGTGACAGGCTGTACATACAGGGTAAAGGCCTTTGCCCGCCTCAGCATCGCCAGCCATAGCTGATGAAAAACTACCTAATATGCCTGCACCCAATACAAACAGTTGCAACACCCAACGCATCATGCCCATTCCTTGAAAAAGATAAGCGCGAATTTTAGCCGATATTCAGCAAGATGGCGCTGTTGGAAAGGGTATTTTTACGTTGGTATGCAATCAGACGCGCCGCAGAACATGCGCGAAATCGACGTTTCAGGTTTCGTTGCGACGCCAGAAAGCGAGCCGCCAGCGGGGGCCGTCACGACGATCGGTGCGACGGCGATCTTCAACTACACGATCGCGTCGGGCGCGCAATTCAAACAACCCTTGCGCACTGCGGCGGCGATCTTCGGCTCTGCGGTCCGATTCGCTGCGTCGATTGTCCTCATCCGGCTTGTCTATGTGCACGGACGCGAGCAGCTTATCGGGCGTAACTTGGTTATCCATAACGCCTGTAGATGGCTTGAAGACCTCCATCATAACGAGGCCATCTGGTAATGTGAAACCTTGATTTTGGCGCTCAAGCCTGGTGCGAATCAGTTCAGGCAGGTACATTGATGAGTTCGCGTTGATGGCCGCTGCGAGAATGGAGCCAACAGGTATTGTTAAAATCCGACTCAACTGATGCATTACCTGCCGGCTTTATTGATGCGCTGATCGGCTATGCCCTGGACCCTACAGCCTGGGAAGCTTTTGCCCAGGCGCTGAATCGTGACGGTCAGAAAATTGAGGCGCTGGATCCAACTCAATTGTTAACCACCCTGAGCCAGGCCGAGACACTGGCCTGGCAACTACGCGGCGAATCCGGCGAACAAAACGGTTATGTCGGCTGCCACTACTTCCTGTTAGACAAAGATGCCCGCACCGTCCAAGCCAGCGAACAAAGTAACTCACTGAACAACTACTGCTCGATAGAAAATGACCGTCTCACATTTGTTGACCCTAACTCCGCAGAAGAGTTTGAACAGGCCCTGGCGGCTGTCACAACTCGAAAACAACGTCATGCACTTGTAAGTCTGCACGGCACCGGTACAACTTCACGCTACGGTTATATGGTCGCTGCAGATGATCTGCCAGCTGCTATCAGCCTGAAAAACAAGGATGTACACGCGGGGTTTCTGATTGCCCCTAGCTCTACCAGTGCTCAGGCAGGCCGTGTTCTGCAGACAAGCTTCGGACTGACCCCGGCTGAAAGTGAAATCTGCCAACACCTGAACGGTGGTCTGCAGTTAAAGCAAATTGCAAAGACACTGAACATCAGCCCAAATACAGTTCGCAACCAACTCCAGGCTGTTTTTGATAAGACTAAGATAAATCGTCAGGGCGATCTGATTCTGATGATGACCCAATTGCAGGTCATTTTGTCTGTTATCGCCGGACCGGCAGACTCAACTGCCAAGCTGGTTTCAAACGAGCAGTATCCGCAACATCAATTTCTAATCATCTCACGAGGTGACAAGCCTCGCAGGCTTGCTTATCGAAGGTATGGCAACGGTGAACAAGCAGTAATTTACTTCCATGAGTCCGCGGGTTGCTCAAGGTTGCCGCCCGGTACGGATGCTCTGGCGAATCAGCTGGGACTTACGCTGATTGCCTTCGAACGACCCGGCACTGGTTTTTCTGATCCTGTTGATCAATACACGTTCGAAACCACTTCAGCGGACGTCGTAGACTTAATAGATGCGCTGGAGCTCAGTGAAGTTTCTCTGTTGGGGTTTCTTTCCGGCGCGGCCCATGCGCTTGCCACTGCGACGCGCCTGCAAAGCCGTGTTAAACACTTAATGCTGGTATCTGGACGGGGTCCTGCGGGTTACAACCACGCAGATGGCGGTTCCATCACGGCACTGCGCCAGCATCTGTCAAAGCAACCCTGGCTGCTGACCACATTTTTCAACATCCTGCGTAGCCGCGCGACAGAAAGTACGAATCGAGCCCTGCTTTTAAGATTCTATTGCTCTTCTGATTCTGACAAAGCATTTTTTAAAGCGAATCCGGATGTACTTGAACACATGGTAAAGGCATCCCTGGAAAGTCTTGTGGTTTCGGCCAGCGGCGTTGTAGGGGAAATACGATGCCTGACCAATCCACAAAAAATTGACCTCAACGCAATCAGCGCTCCAGTATCACTTTGGCATGGCGAAAATGACACGTTAAGCCCGCTGGACAACCTGTTGGCTGAACTAGATGGTCTGGATTTTGATTTACGGGTTTTTGCCAACCACGGCTGTTCTATTTTGTACCAATACTGGGAGGACGTTCTGCAACAGCTGGCCGAAGGGAGGCAAGCCAAGGACTAACTCTGGACTATTTCAACAGGTCCTTTGCCTGCTCTATCCATTCATCTCGGCTAATACGGCTTTGCAGGGTGTGCAGCGGATGGTTTTCATTGTCCAGCGAGGCAAGGTTTATCGCGGCCACTTGAGCAAGCGTTGTCACGCCAAATTCCTGCAGCTGCTGAGCCAGTTTTTCACCAATGCCTTTAATGCGTGTGAGCTCTTCACCGGCATTCACCGCTGTAGCTTTTTCTCTGAGGCGTTTGTTTTCCTGTCTTGCATCATCAAGCTGTTGATTAAGGATCATCACCAACTTATCGTCGTTTTCGACGGGTTGCTCAAGTTTCCAGCGAAGCTTATCTAACTCTTCAGTTCTTTCCCGCAACAGCTGTTCAAGTTCTTTGGTCTGCTGAGATGCTGTACCACCGGATTTTTCAGGCTCTTTGGACGACTGGGTTAGAGCAGAAGCCTGCAGCTGTTCGAGTTCGGCCTGCAGGGTGCTAACCGCCTTCTGTTGATCCTGTCTGGCAGAGCGCTCTCGTTGCAGTGCTTCTTCGGTTTCGCTGATCGCCTCTTTATACGAATCCGCGGCAGCTGCCAATTCCTGATTATGAAGCTCCAGATCATCAGCGCGGTGTTGCAAGGCCGTGAGTTTTTCAGCCAGCGCTGCACGCTCATCTTTTTCCTGACGATACTTATGTTCTGCGTCTTTCAAGCTCTGGCTGTTTTCGCTACGCGACTCACTCAGCTCATCTTCCAGCTCACTCATCAACCCCTGCTGAGTCAACAGTTTGGCTTCAAGATTCTGCGCGTGCTCCTGGAAAGTAGACACTTTATGCTCAAGCTCAGTACGACGCTGCTCTTCTGCGGCCAGTGTCGACGCACTGCTGTGCTGATTCTGGCGTTGCGTCTCACGTTCATTTTCCAGTTCCCGCACCAGCGCAGAACGCTCTTCAAGACTGCTTTTTAACTTTTCATTCTCATCTGCAAGCTCATCTATGCGGGTCGTCAAAGCACGACGCTCAGCCTCGCGTTCTGAGTGGCTGCCCTGCGCCTGATTGACGCACTCAGACAGTCGTTCAATCTCTGCGTCCAGCTCTTTCTGTTTATTCTTACCAGCCTCTGCGACTTCATTAACCTGATTCAGCAGGTCTTGTTCTATCGCAATCCAGCGCGCCTGGTCTTCGCGCAACTTGGCCAGTTCTACAGCATCGCTCTCATTCTGCTGCAACTGCGCTTCGTGCGCCGCTTCGTGCGCCTTGTCGCTAGCCTGCTTAGCCGCCTGCATCTCACTCAGTTCTGTTTGGGTCTGGCTCAGAGCTGCTTTTGTCTCTTCCAGGGCTGTTTCTGTTTCGCTCAGGGCTGTTTCTGTTTCGCTCAGGGTTGTTTGCGATTCGCTCAGGGCTGTTTGCGTCTCGCTCAGGGCTGTATCTTTCACAGCCAGCGCTTCTTCAAACCTGACGTCTGCCTGTTGCAGTTGTTGCTGCAAAGACTGCACGTTTGTTTCTAAGTCTATATATGCGGCGCGCTGTTTCTGCGCAAGCTCGAGCCCTTCATCTAACTGTTTATTTAAGCGTTCTATCTGCGCGTCTTTCTGGTCGAGCTGATTGACCAGCTGAATCTGCTCTTCATTTGCAGCCTGCATGGCCGTCTGATAATGAGCTTCTGTGTCAGCAAGCGCAGCCTGCACTTCTTCCAGTTTCTGCTGTGCGAGTTGAGCCGTCTGAGCAGCCTCCTCGTCGCGATGCTGCAACGCCTGTTGCGCGTCATCTAATAAACTCTGTCGATCCGTCAGCTGACTTTGCAGAGTCATGTTCTGTTGATTGAGCTCTTCAATCTGCGTTTGTAACTGGGCCTGCTCTTCCTGGCTCTGCGCAATGGTGGTTTCAGCGGCCTTACCGCGATCCATCAGAAGCTGCATGTCTTCGCCAAGCGATTCGATCTGCTTATTAGCGAACTCAACCGTTTCACCCAGATTGGCGTTGCGCACGCGTAGCGACTCTGTTTCGCGTTGCAGCTGCTGCATCGTCTGGCTATGAGCTTCAGCCAGCGCCTGTTTCTCCTGCTCCCAGGCTTTTTGTGCCTGCTCTAGCTCACTGTTGCTGCGACTGGCCACAGCCACTGAGTTATCTAAAGAGGCGGTCACTTCCCGCCACTTGCTCTGCCAGTTCTGCGCATCTTCCCTGGCGCTTTCGAGATCCAGATTGGTGGTATGCAGGGTGCCGGACAGTTGACGATGTTTTTCGCCAAGCTCGGTGACCTTTTCCTGTAATTCCGCTATCAGCGCGTTACGCGCCTGCAAACGGGCATCCGTATCTTCAGCAGGAATGCTCTCCGAGGCGGGGCTGGATTGTGCTGTGCGCAACTCTTCGCGCGCAGCAGCCAGTTCTTCGGTGCGTTCGCGCAGGGCTTTAGCAAGTTTGGGTACTCGCTCCTGCCATTTGCTTACTTCGGCACGCAAAGCATCCAAATCTATGGTCGAGCCATCGTCTTCGGCAGGAATGTTAGCAGGCCCGTCGATTTGCATAAGTGTGTGTCCATTCACAACTGTCACAGCGAATTACCAAGCTAACCGATTAGGACAGTTTCTTGAATCCAGCGGTTGAGCTTTTGCGACTTGTATCACGCTGCGCCGACCAGAACCCTAACAAAGCGTGACCTCAGGCGGAATACGGTATGCTTTGCGCTTTTGATCAGGAAGAGACAAACATGGCACGGAAAACGCCTGTCGCCCAGGGTGGCCGTCTGATTTTCGAACAGCACTGCTCCCGCATTCTTGCTGACAATCCTCTCAAAGACCCGGCCACACGCACATTGCCCATCTATGTACCGGCAATTTATGACGAACCACGCTACAGGAACCGGCGCTTTCCCGTGCTCTTCGACCTGGTGGGGTACACTGGTTCAGGTCCCTCCCATGTCGGCTGGCGCAGTTTTGACGAAAACGTGCCTGAAAGACTGGATCGGCTGATCAGCGAAAAGAAGATGCCGCCATGTATCGTGGTTTTCCCGGACTGTTTTACCGCCCTGGGAGGCAATCAGTACATCAACTCCAGTGCCATAGGACGCTACGCTGACTACCTGACCAAAGAACTGATTCCATTTGTCGACAAGACCCTGCGCACCCTGGGCAGCCGTGAACATCGTGCCTGCTTCGGCAAATCTTCAGGTGGTTATGGCGCTATTGTGCATGGGATGAAGTATGCAAAGTACTGGGGCGCGGTAGGCAACCATTCCGGGGATGCCTATTTTGATTTCGTTTATAAAGCCGAATGGCCTCAGGCATTAACCAGCCTGCAGAACTTTATAGAACCGGCAATGAAACCAGGCATCCGCAAGCGCATTGTGCGTCAGAGCAAGCCCGGCGTTGACGATGGTCGCGTAAAACGCTTTCTGGAGTATTGCTGGTCTAACGAAAAACCCAGCGGTGGAGATATTACAACGTTGATGATGATCTGCATGGCCGCTACCTATGACCCTGACCCGAAGGTTCCAGGGGGGTTTCGCCTGCCCTTCGATCTGAATACGGGTGAGCTCCTGCCAAAGCGCTGGGAAAAGTGGCGCAAACACGATCCCATACACATGGTTGGGCAATACAAAGAAAATCTGAAAACCCTGCGCGGCATCTATATCGACTGTGGCTGGCGAGACCAGTATCACATCCACTTCGGTACTCGCTTGCTGTCCGAGCAACTGCACAAGCACCGCATTGAGCACCGCTATGAAGAATTCAACGATAACCACAGTGGTGTTGATTATCGTATGGATCTGAGCCTGCCTTATCTTGCTAAACGGATCGTCTAACTCAACACTGCCTTCAACATGTCATCCAACGACGTCAACTGTTCGAGCCCCAGCGCCTGACAGGCCGCCTGCGGGTCAACCTCGTCATCGTGATCTAATACTTCGAGCATCGCTTTTGTCACCGGTGGATCTGACATAAACGTCTCAAACAGACCGGCCATACCCAGCCCGATACCCAACGGCAGGGAAAACACTTTACCGCCACCACCAACAATGGCAGCCGCGCGTTCAGTTAATGCACGCCGACTCAACGCCTCCGGTCCGGCTAAGTTCAAGTCTCCATCAATTTCTTTTGTGCCCGCTGCAATAACGGCCCGCACCACATCTCCCGCATATATCGGTTGCTCGATGCTGTCCGCGCGGAAGGTAATGCTGCGCCCGGCCTGGGCTCGTTTACGCAGGGCAAAGCTTGCGTAGTCTCCCTCACCCAGCACCATGGGTACCCGCAAAACACAGGCGGCAAGGTCATGCTTGAGACAGAGTTGCTCAGCTCGACCTTTAGACGCAAGGCAGGCATTACCCGAATCTGGCGTAGAACCAACAATCGATAGATAAGTGAGATGTTTAACCGTCGAGTGAGCCAGGGCGTGCAAAAGCGCGCTGGTACTGGCTTCGTGCGCATCAAAATAGCTGGCCGCTTTGGTTTCTTTGAGAATACCCACCAGATGCACTGCCTTGTCGCAACCTTGGGCCACCTCAGTCAACGCCGCCACATCGTCGTAGTTGAGCACTTTGACTTCGAGCCGCGTGACCTGCTCAGCATTGAGCTCCAGCGATTCGATTTCATGCTGAGCACGGGCACTGCGAACCACCGCAACCACCGCACTGTCATCATCGCTCAGTATTTCACCGATTAGACGCTTGCCCAGGTTGCCGTTTGCCCCGGTAATCAGCCAGGTTTGCCTCTTTTGCGTTGATTCCATATACATTCCAGTAAAGAAGATTACATCGATTTGATTTCTTTTCGACGCTCATGCAGTAGCATACGCGACCTAATAACAATATCTTGGGGGCGAAGTGATACGCAACGCGGTTGTCGCGCTTTTTAGCCTGTTTATTTTCAGCGGATGTTCCGGACCCATGGGCCCTATTGCAGGCGGAGAGCTTGAAGGTGCACCAATTGACTGGCCCAGCGACTGGACCTACACCAATGACATCGAAAACGTATTACTGGAAACCGACCCCCTCGATCCTTATTCGGTAACAATATGGATCGTTGTCGCCGACGGCGTACCTTACATCGCTGCAGGGGATGGTGAATCACGCTGGGCAAGAAACATAATGGAAAATCCGCATGTCATCATCAGTGTTGACGGCAAGCTGATTCGTGCAAGAGCCTCTCAGGTTGTAGTCGAAGAAGAAATCTTCAGCGTTGCAGACCAATACGTTGAAAAGTACGAAATGGAGCAGGAAGATTTTGTTGAAGCAGAAGACGGCGTTCTGTTCCGCTTAAGCCCTCGCTGACAGCCTATGTTACAATGGCTAACGTGGGCAAATTTGTTAACCGGCTTACGCTTAGCCAGCCTTCCTCTAATCGTCTATGCCCTGACCAGCAGGCTCTGGCTGTTTGCGTCGGTGCTGTTTGCGCTCGCGGTAATCACTGATATTTACGATGGTAAAATCGCCCGCAAACTAAACCAGACCAGCCCCTTAGGTGGATTGTTTGATCACGGTACTGACGCTCTGTTTGTCAGCCTATGCTGCGGCTGTTTGAGCAGTCTTGATCTTATCAACCCGTATCTGCCATGGCTCATTGGCCTGGCATTTATCCAATACATGCTTGATTCAAAAGCGCTGGCCGGTGTTGCGCTACGCGTGAGTTTCATTGGTCGCAACAACGGCATTGCTTACTATGTTCTGGTAGGCGTGGTGATAGGCGCTCAGGTGCTCAACTGGACATGGTTACTGACCGCCGCGATATACTTCGCCTGGCTGCTTGTGTTTACCACTGTGTTATCAATGGCAGATCGCGGCTTTTCGCTTTTCAAACAACGCTAACCAGTCTCTCTGTGCGCCTTGAGCTCAACTTTGTTGCCTTCCGGGTCTTCAAAATAAATCGACGGTCCAAAACCCTGCGCACCATAAATTTTGCCGGTCACCTCACCAACAACACCCATTTTGTCTAATGCGGCAAGGATTGCCTGCTCATCATAAGGCGTGACCCGCACACAGAAATGATCCATGTTTGCGCCGCTGGCATCTGGTGCAGCTATGATGTCCAGCAGGCTATGGCCAATACGCAGCTGCCAGAGAAAATCACCCACCGTCCGTTCAACAGGCACCCCAAACAGCTGGCGGTAAAAATCCACCAGCTGTTCAGCATGTCGCGCGCGGAGCACAACATGGTCAAGGCCGACCACTGTAAAAGTCTGATTGCCCATAGCGCTCTACTTCAACCGGCGATCTGATAGGCGAGGGCTTTGAATTCATGGCTGAATGGGTGCCAGAAACCAGGCATTCGTTGTGTTGAGCACATGCCGGTAATACCAGCCTCTGGTGCCATCCACGTATGTGTACCGGCCATACCCCCCCAGTGGTATTCATTTTTTGCACCTGCAGGCTCACCGGGTTGCAGTGTTTCATGCAGGGCAAAACCCAGTCCAAACACGGTGCCTGGCATATCCCACATCGGGAATGAAACGCCAACGCCGGGAGCGAGCTGATTGGTACGCATCAGTTGCAGCGTCTGTGGTTGCAGAAGCTGCACGCCCTGCCAGCTGCCGTTGTTCACAATCGCGCGAATGAACGTCATGTAATCACCCATGGTTGACACCAGCCCGCCACCACCGCTGAGCAGTTTACGCGGGCTGTTGTAAGAACCTGAAACCGGGTCATCAACTTTTACCATGCCGGGTTTCATAGGGTCCAACAAATCTGTTGGCGCATACATGGTGATAAAGCGATCAGCCTTTTCTGGTGGTACCCAGAAATCTGTATCACTCATGCCTAACGGATTGAATATTCTACTCTTAAGAAACTCATCAAAGCGCTGGCCACTGAGCACCTCGATCAAGCGCGCACAAACGTCGGTTGCCACGGAGTAGCGCCAGCTGGTACCCGGTTGATACGCCAGCGGCAACGATGCTGCGCGACTGCAGAACTCTTCCAGATCGACACTGAAGTCGCCCAGCACATTCAACTTCCCGGCGTAAGCCTGGTCAACTACTGACTCCGGCTCAATAAACCCGTAGCTGAGACCAGCACTATGGCTGAGGATATGCTTGATCAGAATCGGCTGATTGGCCGCTTCCACATCGTCCGCAGATTCTGCATCCGGGCGTAACACCATGGGATCAGCAAACTCTGGCATATAGCGCGACAATTCATCGTCCAGAGCGAATTTGCCTTCTTCGAACAGCATCATCAAAGCAACCGAAGTGACAATCTTAGTGTTGGAATACATTCGATAAATGGCGTCTTCGGTCAACGGCGCACCGCTGTCTTTGTCCATGTAGCCGAAGGTTTTATAGTCGAGGATATCTGTGCCGCGCATGATAATTGTGCTGCAGCAGGACAGAATGTCCTGTTCAACATAGCTCGACATACGCTCATGCAACGGCGCAAAGTCGAGTTCGTGGTCAACGGTTTCTATAGTGTTAATGATGCTCTCTCCTGTTTTCATGGGTTATTGCCCGCCGACAAATTTTGCCAGCAGCTGATAATAAACTCTGATGCCCCTTTCAATGTTAATCACGGACACACGTTCATCGTTGCCATGCACACCGGCAAATTCTGCTGTAGTGAAGGCAAATGGCGAATAACCGTAACTGGTGATACCCAGGTCGCGAAAAAAATGGCTGTCGGTAAACCCACCTGCAACTGTTGGCACCACCTGGGCTTCAAACTCATCCGCGGAAACGTCAACAATCGCCTTGAATAATGGCGTTTGCGTGTTACTCACCGCGGGGGTGAAACCCATGATTTTCTCGATGGAAACATGTGGGTCATTGATAATCAGATTCAGCGCCTGCAGAAATTCTTCCGGGTCCTGGTCCGGCAGCAGGCGACAGTCCAGTTCAGCATGCACTTCCGCCGGAATCACGTTGATTTTTGCACTGCCCTCCAGGCGAGTGATAGAACAGGTGTTGCGCAGCAAAGCGTGATAACCGGGGCTGCGCATTTTCAGTTCAAGCAGATACTCATCACTCAGGTTGCCCTGTCCGATGGTCGCAAAAGCCTGGCGATCCGCATCACTCTGATAAGGTGCAATGCCTTCAAACATCTCTGCAACCGGCTGCATGACGCGTACTGGAAATTCTGTTTCACTGATCCGCTTCAACGCACGCACCATCCGCGTCACCGAGGTTTCAACCAGCGGTGCCGAACCGTGGCCGGGGCGACCTGTGGAGGTAAGTTTCAACCACAGAGGCACCTTCTGAGTTACCTCCACCATGACAGCAATGTCCTCGCCGAACACACGGCCTGAACCGCCTTCGTTCAGCACAAAGCCGACATCTGCAAACAGCTCCGGCCGGTTTTCAACCAGCCATCCTGCGCCAAAAAATCCGCCGGCTTCCTCATCAGCTGTCGCCATCAGCCAGACGTCGCGATTACGCGGTAACCCGGACTCCGCCAGGGCCAGAAAAGCCTGCAACTGGGCGATGCCCAGACCTTTGGTATCAATAGCACCACGCCCATAGATAAACCCGTCTTTGACTTCTCCCGACAGCGGATCAAAGCTCCAGTAATCGCGGTTGGCTGGCACTACATCGATATGATGCAGCAGAATCAGACCCGCCTGTTTAGGCGTTGTGGTCGCGGGTAGCTTCGCCCAGATATTGCCCCGGCCCGGCGCGGATTCAACGCTCTCAAACGCCACCCCGGCCTGGGTGAAGATCGTCTGTAAAAATTCAACACCGCGATTTTCGTTACCCGGTGGGTTAACCGTATCTATCTGCAGATAGCTCGATAAGCGCTCAACACCCTGGCGCGAATAAGCTTCCAGATCGGGTTGGGCGCCTGCGAAGAGGCTGAACAGTGACGCTGCAAGCGCTGCTGTAATTTTTAACCCTGACCTTGGTAGCTTTCCAACACCTTTCATAACACCCTTCCCCACAAACGAGTTGCTGACCTTGCCTAACTGATCATAATCACGCAATAGCAACCACAACAGCGCAAGAGGGGAAACCATGCGGATATCAACACTGCTCAGTTACGCCGGCGGCTTCAAAGAGGCCGTCACCGAAGTACAGGAGCTGGAACAAGCCGGCCTGGATGTCGTCTGGGTGCCCGAGGCTTATTCATTCGATGCACCCAGCGCGATGGGCTATGTCGCAGCACAAACCAAGACGGTGACCATTGCCTCAGGCATTCTGCCTATCTACAGCCGCACGCCGTCGTTGCTGGCAATGACTGCCGCAGGCGTGGACTATCTGTCGGATGGACGCTGCATGCTGGGCCTGGGCGCATCAGGACCGCAGGTGATTGAAGGTTTCCATGGTGTTCCTTACCAGGCACCCGTGGCACGCCTGCGTGAGATTATTGAAATCTGCCGCATGGTGTGGCGACGGGAAAAAGTCCAGCACATGGGCAAGCACTACCAGATCCCGCTGCCGCAGGACCAGGGCACTGGACTGGGCAAGCCACTGAAGCTCATCAATCATCCGGTGCGCGACGAAATTCCGATTGCGGTTGCCTCATTAGGTCCGGCCAGTGTAGCCATGACCGCTGAGTTGGCAGATGCCTGGCTGCCGGCGTTTTATACCGCCGAAGCTGCCGCAGATGTTTGGGGTGATGCTCTGACAAGCGGTGCCGCAAAGCGAGACCCCAGCCGCAAGCCGCTGGAAATTTTCGCCGGCGGCACCGTGGCTATTGGCGATGGAATGGAACATCTACGCGATCGCGCAAGGCCGGGTGCTGCACTGTACATTGGTGGCATGGGCGCGCGATCGAAAAATTTCTACAACGACATTTTCTCAAAGAGCGGCTATCCAGCAGAAGCAAAACTCATACAGGATCTGTACCTGTCCGGTGAGAAAAAGGCTGCCGAAGACGCGATTCCCGACGATTATCTGGCAAAAAGCTCACTGATTGGTGACCCGGGGTTTGTCAAAGAACGTCTTTACGCCCTGCGTGAGTCCGGCGTGACCGCGTTGAACATCAGCCTGGCGGGCAAAGATCGCGCAGACAGAGTCGCTCAGTGTGAATCGCTGCGCAACCTGGTCGACACGCTCTAACAGCGCTTATTCATCGAACAATCGCAGCAGTCCATCCAGGGCTGTTGCGACTGCCGCTTCACGCACCTGCGCTCGCGTGCCTTCAAATACATGCGCTTGGGCCTGAATAAGACCGTTTGCATCACACCAGGCAAACCACACTGTACCTACCGGCTGCAGAGGTTCACCGCCACTGGGACCTGCCAACCCGGTGATCGCAACAGAAATATCTGCATCACTTCGATCTAACGCACCTTGCGCCATCTCCCGGGCAACCGGCTCGCTCACAGCGCCATGGTGCCGCAGCGTTGACGCCTGTACACCCAGGAAACGGGTTTTGGCCGTCAGACGATAGGTGACAAAAGCCCCTTCAAACCACTCGCTGCTGCCAGCAAGGCTTGTAACGCTGGCAGCAAGCAAGCCGCCCGTACAAGATTCCGCGGAGACCAGCCGCCAGTTACTGCGCACAAAGTGTTGGCTAAGCTGTTCTAATTGCAGCTCAAACATATGCACCCCTCACCGCACTCTGATTAACCCTTCCTGCACCGTCGAGGCCACCAGCTCACCTTGTTGATTAAAGATGGTGCCGCGGGTCAACCCGCGGCCGGCTGAGGCACTGGGAGAATCCTGGGCATAGAGGAGCCATTGATTGACATCAATGGCTTGATGAAACCACATGGCGTGATCGAGACTGGCCACCTGCATGTTGTCCGGTTTGTATTCGCCCCGGTGGGGTAAGCGCGACGTGCCAAGCAGCGTGTTATCGGATTCATACACCAGCAGACAGGCGTGCAGTATCGGATCAGGCAGAACTTCCCCATTGCTCTTAAACCACACAAACTGTTCCGGCGGCTGGGGTTCGGAAGATTGCAGGCGGCGGAATTCATTGCGCCAGGTTATAAATGCGCTGTCATAAAGATAGGCAGGAATCTTCTCAGGTGCCGGGGGTTGCAGATCCGGCATGGCAACCTGGTGCGTTAAACCCTGCTCCAAGACCTGAAAAGAAGCATCCATACTGAAAATCGCTTCGCCGTGCTGCACAACTAAAATGCGACGGGTCGAAAAAGAGCGCCCATCACGCAGCCGCTCAACTTTGATCACTGCAGGTACCTTTGGGTCCCCTGGCCGTAGAAAATAGCCATGCAGGGAATGGACAGCGCGCTCACCCTCGACGGTTTGGGCAGCAGCCATAAGCGCCTGGGCCATGATCTGCCCACCATAAAGTCGGCGTTGTCGATCTTCCGGATGAAAGGCACGGAAAAGGTTTTCTTCGACCTGCTCCAGTTTGAGCAGCTCAATCAGCTGCTGCAGTTGGCTGACCATAGTTCAGCCCATACCGTCGCAGAACTGGCCATAGAATGGGTGATCACACAATTCCTGACGGCGCTGATCCGTATATATGCCATCGAGATGATTCCACAACAGATTGATCGACAGGTCTGTCTCAGCGGTTGGGTTGGCCAGCGCATCCTGCATGACCGGAATATCCTCTTTAATGATCATGTCAAACGGCAGCCCGGCGAGAACATCCACCAGATCCCTTACCAGCTTGTCCTCAGGTTTCTCAGCCTGGGCTGCTTCCGCCCACTGCCACACCGTCAGCTCATCTTTTTCATCACTTTGCCAGGCAGCCAGCACAGTGCGCAGGTCATCACGCGTTGTCACCCATTTCTCCTCATGCCATGTAGAATCCTGAAGATTGAGAGTTTAAGCGAAAGTGGGAGAGAGCGGATGGCGTTAATGAAAAAACTGGGGATGCTGGTCATTGTCGTAAGCATGTGGGGATGTGGACAGGATCAGGCATCGGAGCCTGCAGCGCCACAGGAAACGCCACCAACAGCCGTGACCGAAGCAGGTATCAGCACGCTGGCAGCGGGCTGGACAGAAATTGCACCCGGTGGGGAAACCACCTGTTCAGACGGCACCCCCTACCGCTTTTTCGTCAGGCCGGGTGATGCGGATAAATTGATGGTGTTTTTCCAGGGTGGTGGTGCCTGCTGGACCCGCCAGACTTGTGACCCGGCAGGCCAACCCACCTACAACGTCAATATTTCCGAAGGCTGGAGTCCGGAGCCGTTTGGCGCGTTTAATTTCGAAAATGCTGATAACCCGTTTAAAGATTACAGCGTGGTGATGGCGCCGTACTGCACCGGCGATGTACACATCGGTGCTTCAGACACGGTCTATCCACCGCTGGAAGAGGGCGGCGAACCTTTGACCATTCACCACCAGGGTCGCGCCAATGCTCAGGCAGTACTGGACTGGACCTATAACAACGTGCCAGACCCTGAGCGTGTGTTCGTAACAGGCTCATCGGCGGGCGCAATCCCATCGCCTTTCTACGCAGCAGTCATTGCCGATCACTACAGTGATGCAAAAGTGGCTCAACTGGGTGACGGTGCTGGCGGCTATCGACGCATGAACGCTGACGCACGCCCGGACGAGCAGTGGGGGACCTTTGATTTCCTGAACAAGGAGGCGGGATTCGAAGCTCTGGTACCAGAGGGGTTCAACTATGAACAACTGTACATAGCAGCTGCAAAAGCCAATCCTGACATCCTGTTTGCCCGTTATGACGCGGCGGAAGATGCTGTGCAGAAACGTTTCTTAGCACTTGGCGGCGCCACCGACGTACAGCTGATGGAAGCATTAGAGGCTAATCATGCCGATATTGCAGCTGAGGTCTCGAACATCCGCTCGTTTGTGGCCGGTGGTGAATCACACACAATTTTACGCCGCCCTGAATTTTACAGCTATGGCGCCCAGGGTGTTGGCATCAATGACTGGGTTGCTGAGCTGGCCAACTTCGATACACCCGATGACGTGACTTGTGAGACATGCGCAGATGACACTTACGCCGGTCCCGCGATGCCGCCGGCGATGGCGCAGCTGTGGCAGAGTTGGGAGGACCCAGAGCAACAGTACGTCAAACCTTTCAAAATATTCGATAACCTTTACTACGTAGGCATCGACTGGGTAGCTGCCTATGTCATCGACACCGGTGACGGTTTGATTCTGATCGACTCCCTGTATGGTAAGTGGGCCCGACAATTGGTTAACAACATGCGCCAGCTGGGCCTCGACCCTGCCGACGTTAAATATGTTATCAACACCCACGGCCACTTTGACCATGCCGGCGGCACCCGCTTGTTTCAGGAAGTTTATGGCGCACGCGCAGTGATGAGCGCAGAAGATTGGGCCCTGGCGGCAGAGGCGCCCGCGGCGCCCGCATTTTATATGCCGGTACCCGAGCAGGATATTGTCGCCACAGACGGCGACGTGATTGAGCTCGGTGAAACCCGCGTGCAGATGTTCAAAACGCCTGGCCATACCATCGGTGCACTGAGTCTGGTTTACGACGTGCGCGATGGCGACAATACCTACAAAGCCATCACCTTAGGCGGTGTGGGTTTAAACTTCTCCGGCGTTGAACGGACCCAGATGTATCTGGACAGCTATGCGCGACTGATCGGCATGGCCGACAACATCAGTGTCAGCTTACCTAACCACGCCGCCATGGGCGGGGTATTTGAGCGCGCCACCTTGCTCGAACAGCGTCAAGCTGGCCAACCCCACCCCTTTGTTGACCCGGCCGGTTACAAGGCGGCGCTCGCCACGTTTGTCGCCAACGCAGAAGCCAAGCTGGTCGCAGAGCAGGCCGGTACGGCCAGAGATCCGTTGGATGAACTGACTGCTGTGTTGGACAGTGATGACTGAGATGGACGGGCCTGGAACTTTTAGCCACCGTCACGCTCTATGCTTTATGCGCCCAGTAATATTAGCTCTGCCGATTCTAGTTGCACTGTTTACTGCGCCCTTTGCGGGCGCAGCGGCTTCGCCGCTGGAGGGGCATTGGCGTATCAATCTCGAAGAAACTGACAAAGTGGCGGTAAAGTTTAAAGAAGGCAGTGGTGTATCCGGCGGCAACTTCAAACCCAGCATTTCTGTCATGGGCTTGCCCCTGCCGAAAAGCTACAGGCAATCGCCGATGTCCAACCTTGCTGCCAAAGACCCAAAAGTACTGCGCTGCACGGATATGCAAATAGCAGTAGATAAGAAAAACATCGCGCTCATCTACGACAGCGCGGACAAAGAGAAACTGGTGAAAGGTGAATATCGCGGCCGTACCAGCAAATGGTCAAAGAAAAAAATTGAGCAGAAATACAAAACCTCTGAGCGTAGTGTGCGCAAAACCTGGACACTACGCGACGACGGGCGGCTGATGGTATCGGTAAAATTAAACCCCCGGGGTGACAAAGCCCGAACCTACAATCGCGTTTTTGATCGCGTTACGCCAGAAGCGCCATAACAAATATCCACAGCGACATGCCCAGCCCCATCCCAAAGCTCAGCACTCGTAAAACCGGCACGTTCAAAACATAAAACAGCCCGTGGGTAAAACGCGCAGCCACCCAGATAAGGCTGGCGGTAGCCCAACTCCCCGACGGATCTAAACCCTGCATGTAAGCTGCCAGCGTTGCCGCCATGAATACGGCCAGCGCTTCCCAGGCATTGAGTTGCGCACCCCAGGCACCTGCCCCAGCGTCTGTCAGTTGTTGGGCCTGTACGCGCGGTTGCGCAATATCAACTTCGCCCAACTGTCGGTTTCGGAAAGGTACCGAGGCGAAAGCCCAGACATAAGGCAGCAAAACACCTGCGAACAAGCACCACAACACAATCTGCATATTTAATATCCTAGTTTTTCAGTTCTGCCGTTGTTACCGGATACAGATCATCCAGGGAAACCGAACGGCCATTGTCCTGCACGATATGGCAGTGATACCGTTTTAAGAGACGCGGCTCAGGCACACCGCAGGAATGTGAAATGATCCCTACTTCTTTACGCATATTCTTTGCGTACTGATAAACGCGCTCAGCTTTATCAGTTATATCCAAACCGCGCTGCAGGTCTTTGTCATGCGTTGTAATGCCCGTAGGACAGGTATTCTTATTGCACTGCAGAGCCTGTATACAACCTAACGAGAACATAAAGCCACGAGCAGTAGTCGCCACATCAGCGCCAAGGCACAGCGCCCAGGCAACCTGCCCGGGTGTGACCAGCTTGCCGCTGGCAACTATCCGAATCCGATCACGCAAGCCATGTTTGTAGAGTATATCGATCACAAACGGCAGGCTTTCTTTTAACGGCAAGCCCATGTAATCCATCAAGCTTTGTGGCGCAGCCCCTGTGCCACCATCCGCACTGTCGATAGTGATAAAATCGGGGGCAGAGGCAATGCCTCGCTGGTGTATCGCCGTGCACAATTCGTCTAACCAGGCGTAAGCGCCGATTACAGCTTTGAAACCCGTCGGCTTGCCTGTCACATCACGCACATGATTGATCATATCGAGCAGATCATCCGCTGACGACACCTCAGGGTGTCTGTTAGGGCTGATGGAATCTTGACCTTCTTCAATAAAACGAATCTTGGCAATCTCCGGAGTAACCTTTTCGCCCGGGAGAATTCCGCCTTTACCCGGCTTTGCGCCCTGGCTCAATTTGATTTCAAACATGCGCACCTGTTCATGTGCAGCCACTTCACGCAAACGGTCATCACTTAAGTTGCCGGCTGCATCACGCACACCATACTTTGCGGTACCAATCTGATAGATGATGTCGGCGCCGCCTTCCAGGTGCCAGGGGGACAACGCGCCCTCGCCGGTGTTCATCCAGATTCCGGCCTTTTTCGCACCTTTCGACAATGCGCGAACCGCTGGTTTCGAGATGGCACCAAAACTCATGCCCGAAATGTGAAAGACCGAGTCCGTGGCGTAGGGTTTTCCGGCGTAGGGTCCAAACACTATGGAAGATGTCGCTAGTGCATCTTCTTCCAGCGTTGGATAAGGATAATTCACAAACAGAACGGTACCTGGTGGGCGAAGATCACGTGTCGAGCCAAAGGCAATGGTGCTGTCTTCATTTTTGGCAGCGCGATATACCCAGGTCCTTTCTGCTCGATTGAAGGGCATCTCTTCGCGGTCCATGGCAAAAAAGTATTGGCGAAAAAACTCGCCCAGGTGTTCGAAAACATAACGAAAGCGACCAATCACCGGGAAGTTACGGCGAACTGCATGTGTCTTCTGGGTGCGGTCAATCACATACATGACAATGACTGCCAGTACGCCAAGACCCAGCAGCATCACAAACACCTCAACCATCACACTAAATGCCTTGAAGGCAAACGTCATATCCATAATCTTTCCTACTGCAACCGGTGCACACCTGCGCCTTCACGAAATGCTAACGACACACCACTTAGCATGCCACTTTAACAAGATTGCCATGTCCCGGGTTATCGATAGAGGTTTTATCCATGCTCAGCCGTATTGGCATCATTGGTGATGTCCATGCACAAGATCAGTATCTGCACCAGGCATTGAGGCACTTAAACAGCCTGGGCGTGGATCAGATCATCTGTACCGGGGATATTGCTGACGGCCCGGGAGATATCCACACCTGCATCGAACTCCTGCAACGTTATGACGTACACACGGTCCGCGGCAATCACGACCGCTGGGTTCTTCAGGACAAAGCCCGCCACATTCCCGACGCTCATAGACGCGATCAGCTCAACGATGACGTGCTCAACTATCTGCAGAATCTGCCTCTGCAGATTGAACTGGATACCAAGCTGGGCAACTTACTCCTTTGCCATGGCGTGGGCAGCAACGATTTACAGAAGATCTGGCCCGGCACCGAACGTATGCCCGCCGAGCGCAGCACCCGGCTGGATGACATTATTGCCCGTGGCGATACGCCACTAATGGTGAACGGGCATCTGCATTATCGAACGCTGATTCATTTTGATGCGCTCACGCTGCTGAATGCCGGAACCCTGCGCGGTCACCACCGACCCGGGTTCAGCCTGGTGGATCTGCACGATGATGAGGTACATGGCTTCGAACTGGAGCCGACTGTGCACGAAGTTAAACGACAGCCGTTGAGCCCAACCGAAAATGTGCAGGTATTTAAAAACACTCAACACTTCGATGATAACTGGCAACCGGTTACTCTATATGCATGAGTGTGCAACATCCTTTTCCAGATGACGCGTTAGAATTCCGCTTTGTGCAGGCTTCCGGGCCAGGCGGGCAACATGTCAATAAAACTTCTACAGCGGTTGAGCTGCGTGTGAACCTGAATGCGCTGCGGTTGCGACCGGAAGTCGGTCGTCGGCTGGCGCTGCAGCAGCGTGGCAAAATCAACAAGCAGGGTGAACTCATCATTCAGGCTGAAACTTTCCGCTCTCAGCTAAAAAATCGTAAAGATGCATTAAGCCGGTTGGAGCAGATGGTTCACGCAGCGTCACAGACGCCTAAAAAACGCATTCCCACCAAACCAAGCTTGAACGCCAGACGCAGGCGCGTCGACAGCAAAAAGCAGCGTGGGCAGACCAAGTCTCAACGTCGCAAACCGAGCTTCGACGCATGACCCAAAATCAGAAACACGTCGCTATGCTTGAACGCCTGATCCAGCGCCTGCAGCTCAATCCAGGTGACACTGACGTCTATCTTGGCGGTGCAGGCAGCGGCGGGGTGACCGCCAACGAGCGCCTGTTCGGCGGGTTAGTTGCTGCCCAGGCGACAATGGCCGCGATGCGCACTGTAGAAGAATTTCCGATTCACTCGCTACACAGCTATTTCTTACGACCGGGGCGACCGGATGCTGACATTGAGTTCCACGTCACCCGCAGCAAAGAAGGGCGTAACTTCGCGGTCCGCAACGTCGCCGCCTGGCAGAGTGGATCACTGATCTTTCAACTGCAGGCGAGCTTTCAGCGACCCGTAGAGGGTCTCCACCATCAGCCCAGTGCACCCGAGGTGCCAACGCCTGAAGAATCACCCAACAGGGATGCGTTGCGCGGGCGTGCAAACTGGCAGGAGATGCCGCTGGATGTTCGTATGGTCACACCGCTGACCGCGCAGGAACCGTTACCGGCACACCAACAGATCTGGTTAGGTGTGAACGGCAGACTGCCCGAAGACAGTAGATTACACACCGCCATGCTGGTGTACGCCAGTGACCGCTGCCTGCTGGACACCGCCTGGCGACCTCACGCCGACCAGGGGCAGATGAGTGGAGCCAGCCTTGATCACAGCATGTGGTTTCATCAACCCGTGGATTTCAACCAGTGGCTACTCTACGAGACCAACAGCCCCGCCGCAGACGGTGGACGCGGTTTGGCATTTGGACATATCTACTCAACCGATGGCCAACACATCGTGTCGGTGGCGCAGGAGGGCGTCATGCGAGTATGACGCAACAGACTACTTGGCAAACACCATAAAGTGCTGCTGCGGCAGAAAGTCCTCAGTTCTTAACCAGCGCAATCCAACTGCGGCCATTTCCGCTTTTGCCTGAGCCTCGGTCATTTTATGCAGGCGTTTGATCGGCACATCGGGGTCTTCACCTCGGTACTCAATCAGCACCAATCGCCCGCCGGGTTTCAGCGCTTCGACCATCGCGCGCCCCATCTCCAGCGGGTGTGAGAACTCATGATACGCATCAACAATGTAAATCAGGTCGACGCTGTTCGACGCCATGTTTGTGCCTTTGATATGCCCCAGGATCGGCTTCACGTTGTCTATGCCCAGCTCAAGGGATCGTGCGCTGATGATGTCCAACATCTCCTGCTGAATATCCACCGCAAGCACCAGGCCCTCTGGCACCCGTCTGGCGACAGGAAAGCTGAAGTAGCCGGTGCCTGCACCAATATCGGCCACCACACTGTCCGGCTTCAGAGGCAGGTTTTCAATCAGCAGATCCGTTCGCTCAACCTGCTCCCGTTCGGGACGTTCTAACCAGCCGGCGCCCAGGTGGCCCATCACATGGGAAATCTCACGCCCCATATACCACTTACCAATGCCATCACGAGAAGGAGAGGTAAACGAGTAGGCAGGCTCGTCTGGCGCTTGTCTGGTTTCAGCAACACCACACCCTGCAATGGCCAGCAGCAGCGCACCAAGCAATACTTTTTGCATCACATTACCTTTTTGCAAACATATAACTTAAAGGTGCGGCTAGAGATGACGCAAGGCATACAGGTTGAACCACCGCGTAATGTTGTTGTACGTCTGGACAATGTCCACCTCACCAATGCGGGCAAAGTTGATTGCCGCCAGCAACGTACAGTCGGCAATGGTGACCCGCTCGCCACAGACAAAAGGTCCTTCGCCGATGTGTCGATCAAGCCGTTCAAGAGCGGTAGGCAGGCGCGCCAGTTCATTATCAGCAATCGCCGGGTTAGGCGGCAGGCCCAAAGGCGAGTTGGAGGCGTGCACCAGACGAACGATCCGCAGCAACACATTCATCTCGATGAACCGCTCCGTTGCTCGATTCTGCTGCCTTTGCAGGGCATCACTGCCAATCAGCGGCGGCTCAGGATACAGCTCCTCCAGATACTCAATAATTGGTAACGACTCCTTCAGAAAGGTGCCGTCGTCGAGCTGCAGAATAGGCAGAACGCCTTCAGGAGAGCGCTTCCGGTGCTCAGGTTGCAGATGTTCACCCTTTGTCAGATCCACCATTTTAAGATCAATATCAGTAATGCCTTTCTCGCGCAGATAAAAAATCACCCGCGCAGGGTTTGGTGCCGGTGGGAACATAAACAGCTGCATAAGATCCGCCAGAAGGGCTGGGTTTCGACAATAGCCCCAGCGTGCACATGTGGCGTACCATGATCTGGCCAAACAATTTCCTGTAATACGCCATGAACTACGTCACCTATGCAGTGCCATTCTTCATCCTGGCAGTCGCTTGCGAATTTCTGTTCGGATGGCTGACCAAACGCAATACCTTCACTCTGGCTGATACTCTCAACAGCCTGCAGCTGGGCATGCTCTCGCGGCTGCGTGGTCTGGTCCAGCTGGGCTTGATTGGTATCGCATTTGGTGCGCTCACGGAAAACTTTACTGTCTTTGCACTGGACCCTGGCCAATGGTGGGTCTGGGTTTTCGCTTTTGTCGGTTATGACCTGGGCTACTACTTTTCACACCGCTACGGTCATGAGTGGCGAGTTCTGTGGGCTTCACACGTGGTGCACCATCAAAGCGAGCAATACAACCTGTCGACGGCTTTGCGGCAGACCAGCACCGGTTGGTTAAACGGGATTTTCTACATACCCCTTTATATTATTGGTGTGCCGGTTGAAGTCATGATCAGCGTAGGCAGTCTCAACCTGATTTATCAGTTCTGGGTACACACAGAACACGTCGGTGAACTCGGCTTTGTCGAAAAAATCATGGTCACACCGTCGAACCATCGCGTGCACCATGCCAAAAATCCGATGTACATCGATAAAAACTACGGCGGGGTGTTTATTGTCTGGGATCGTCTGTTTGGCACCTATCAACCGGAACTTGCAGATCAACCCTGTCGTTATGGCATCACCCGCCAGCTCAGCAGCTGGAACCCGGTGTGGGCAAACGTCCATGCCTGGCTCGACACCGCTCAACAGAGTTGGCAAACCCCTAAACTCAGCGACAAGGTAAAAGTCTGGTTTAAGAGCCCGGCCTGGGATGCGCCGGGGATTGCCAGTGCGCCAGCTGACTGGCGGGCCGATAAATATCAACCGGTCACCAGTCGCTATGCCGCGGCAACCAGTTTCATTGGTTTCTGGCTTCATGTAGGTGCGGCATTTGTATTGTTGAGCGTTGCCCGCGAGCTGTCCCAACCACTGGTACTTGCAGCTACCGCCTGGCTCACCTACGGCTTCTGTGTTCAAGGTTTTGTTATGGAGGGGCGGCCGAGTGCTGTGTGGTTCGAATGGCTGCGTCTGGCTCTGGGTGCAGGATTATTGCTGTGGCTGGCTTTACCCGACACTTATACACAGGTGGGGGTTGCCTACCTGTTGATTTGCGCGGCACTCAATCTTGGTCTCCTCAAAACAACGCAATCTGCCGATCGTCTCCAATCACCTGGTTAAACGCCAGACCCAGCGCTTCCAATACCGGTGTTGCTACCGGCAGAATCTGTTTCTGCAGATAGTGATCACGATCCAGCGGCGCGCTGACTTCGTTCACCAGTTGAGGTCCGGCGGTTGTAATGACGTAGGCTACTACCCTCGGTGCAGGAGCTTTCGATTGCTTCACAGCCTGCACATGAGGTGGCACATTGCTGGTATAGGCACTCACCGGTTTACGCAACCCTTTGTGATAGACCAGCAGATGATCCAGTTCACCTGAACGAAATTGTTGGATAGTTTCCTGTAAATAGCTGGCCACTTCCTCGCCTTGGAAAAGACGTTCAAAGAGATTTCGTTGAATCATCTTGGCCAGCTCCGTCCAGTCACGTCTTACCACTTCCATGCCCACAAACTCCACCGAGTCGCTGCCGAAAATTTTTCCCGCATAGCGTTTGCGCGCGCCCTGGGACCCACCACGCACTCTGGCCAGAAACAGCTGTGTATACAGTTTTTCGAATTCCAGCTCGAGCCGACTGTCCACCGCATAACGTTCGTGTAGATAGTCGGTCAGGTCTGTATTGAACTGGGCGACCAGAGATTGGCCAAGGTCAAAAGCCGCCTGGGCATCAGAGTGGCCCGACGCCACAAAAACACTGTCTGTATCTCCGTACAGGACGTGAAAGCCCTGACTTTCAAACCAGTCTTTGCTCCAACTTAATAAATGCCGACCCTGTCCGGTAATAGCGTTAGCGATTGCCGGGTTATAAAAGCGGCAGGACGGTGCTCCCAACACCCCGTAAAAAGAATTCATCAATATTTTGATTGCCTGTGAGGCAATCTCATCGCCTGCAGCTTTGGCTCGACTGCGCTGGGGAAAAAGCTCATCCAGCATCGCCGGCAGCACGCCAGGTTCGCGTGAAAACCGGCAGCCGTTTTCAGTCGTAATGCAATCCTTCTGCTGTTCACTTTGTGCGTGCGCCAGCGGATCTATATTGAAAGTCCGGATAATGCTGGGGTACAGACTCTTAAAATCAAAAACCCAGACATTTGGATGAATACCCACGCGAGGTTCAAATACAGCACCGCCTGATTGCGGACCCGCAGACGGGCGAGCGCTCACCACACTGGGTGCAGCCAGACGCTTTTTATGCAGCGCGCTGAGGTAGAGAAAATCAAAAGACGCTATGCTGGCAGCGACCCGGTCTGGCGGCATGCCGGTGAGCGCGGATCGTGCAAACGCCAGATCAACCAGCTTTAACTTTTCGAGGATCTGTAACGCCAGACGGGCATCGGTGCGCGCATAGTGTGTGAAACTGGGCAGATCATTCTCATAGGATGACAATATCTGCGCCACTTTATCAGGCTGTTGGTCTTCAGCGGATTTTGTGCCCAGTGTTTTACCTTCGCCGAGCACCTGCTGCGCAACAGCATCCAGGGAGTAGTCGTCCATTTTGACAAACGATGAGCGCAACAGATCAATGCCATCTAAGACAATACGCCCCGGCACCACCGCATGCCCGCTACCAAAATAACCCTGCGGAGCTCGGATCTGCATCCGCCCTCGCTCACGGCCAAGCTGCAGATCAAAGCGCGCGCGTTGCGCCACTCTGGCCAGCTGCGTCAGGTCAAAGTCGATTACATTCCAGCCGGTAATCACATCCGCATCAAAGCCTT
Organism: Gammaproteobacteria bacterium; assembly: GCA_048571035.1. Classification (GTDB taxonomy): domain Bacteria; phylum Pseudomonadota; class Gammaproteobacteria; order Pseudomonadales; family Azotimanducaceae; genus UBA4421. The sequence goes on along the minus strand of CP121329.1, from coordinate 2,853,383 downwards.
GCACCCATTGGCAGAACAGCTCCAACGCATCGCGTTCGCTGCGCACACGGATTGATTGCGCTGGCATCTTTCGATCTCGTTTATCTACAACAATCACCCTGTCGAGCAGGGCGCCGTCAGCGGTATACCCATAACAGGCAATCGCCAGCAGCGCATCGGTGTTCGGGTTGGTCTCAATATCAAAGGCCAGTATCCGTGGGCTGATCACCGCCTGTGCCGGCCTTAAGGTGGGGTCGTCAAAGACCAGATCGGTGCCATCACCCTCCGCTGCGTAGCCTTCGATCTCTACACCACCTTTGATATCGCGGTCGATGAGGTAACGCATGGCAAAACGCACATCTGCTTCATAGGTTTTGAAACCCTGCGCCTGCAAGCGATCACGCAGTGGCGGTGCATCTGCTGGTATCGCAACGTCCACACACAACAGCGGTTCGCCAGCAAAGTTGAATTTCTCTGGGGTTGAATGATTTGTTGAGCGAACATGGTCGCCGCTGGCTTCTGCAGCGGCGCAGTCCACATAGAAGTGCGGAACCTGATGATGATCGCGCACCAGAAAGGTCCGCCCGTCCAGCAGACGGCCAAAAAGATAGACTGTTGGCTTACCCTGCTGCACTCGATAGGTCGCCTGCAGGATAAAGCCGGTATAGTTCGTATCACTCAATTTCGTATTCTGCGTTTGTCGCGCTGACACACGAGCGCGCCCCTAATAAACTGCATTGATGAGCATAATCATGAAGCCTGACCTTATCCACGACCGAATAACCGAACTGGAAAGCCGCCTGGAATTTCAGGATGACACCATCACCCGGCTCAACGATGCACTGGTTGTGCAACAACAACGCTATTTTGAGCTCGAGCGTCGCTTTACGCTGTTGGTTAAGCGCCTACAGAGTGCTGAGGTTGAAATGGGGGATCCTGCTGATGAGCCCCCACCACCACACTATTAGCGGATAAACGTTTCGGAAAGCTGGACTATGTCCTGATCGCAGTTGATTGCACAAACTGCTCAATAATTGCGAAAGTTTCTTCGGGTTTGTCTCGCCAGGGGCCATGCCCTGTCTCTGATACGACTTCGAATTTTACAACTGCTGGGGACAAGCGTTCGACAATGTCGACAGAATCCTGCAGCGGTGTGACCGGATCCTGGTCACCGGTCAGTACCAGTGTTGGTGCAGTGATAGCACCGAGATCTCCCCTCAGATCCATGGTATGCCATGTGCCTTGCAACGAATGAAACGCCATGGCCAGCTTCGGACGAAAAATTACGGTATCTCTGGGTGGCTGGGGAGTGGTGTTGTAAACCGACATGCACCTTTCGGCAAAAGCCTGGGAGCTTTCCGCGTCGACCCGCACGGTTAAAAACTCCCGAGCCGCTGTCTCGGCCTCTTGTCCACCGAGACGCTTGAACTCTGCAATCGAACGCTCAACGTTGAGCTTGGCCTGAGTACTGGCCAGAATAAGCCCGCCGGCATGGTCCGGGTGACGGATGCCGTAAGCCATGGCAATGAACCCACCTCCAGACACACCGAGCACGATAGGCTTGCTTATGTCCAGTACCCGACAAAACTCAACGATGTCGTCAGCCCAGCGTTCAAGACTGAAAGCCCCATCCGGTGGATCATCGGATCGGCCTGCTCCAGAGATATCCAGATAAATGATACGACACACTTCTCTGAGCGCAGAGAACGCCGGTTTGAAAACAGAATGGTCTGAGTTTCCTGGAGCCCCATGCAGCAGGATGAGCGTTGGCAGGCGCTTTAATCTATTGTCTTGCAGAATATACTCGGGACCCTCGACATCAAAGAAAAGTCGCTTGTTTCCAACCTGTATTTTCATGCCTTACTTTCCGAGCGATACAAGAATGAAAACAGCATATTACAGCCCCTGCGCTTATAGAAGACAGGTGGGCTCATTCAACCCCGGTATGGTCGACAGCGCTTAAAGGCGATAAGCTCCCGCAACTTGATGGGAGGGTAAGCTTGAATAAAACAGTGATTCGTGGCGGATCGATTTTTGATCCGCACACCATGGAACTGTCACCAAACGAAAGTCTGGTGATTGAAGATGGTCTTGTTTCCAACACAGGTGATCTATCCGGTGCAGGCGTTGTTCTCGACGCAGATGGACAATTCCTGATGCCTGGCTTTATCGATGCACACGTTCACTTTCGGTTAGCAACGCTGAATTTTGCAAAACTGTCTCAGTGGACTGAAGTTCAATTCGGCATCGCGATGGCAAAGCTGAGTCAGGAAACCCTGCAACGTGGTTTCACCACAGTGCGTGATCTAGGCGGCGATGTCATCGGACTGCGAAAGGCGATCAGATCGGGCATGGCACAAGGGCCTGATATTGTTCAAGCCAACCTGATGATTACGCAAACAGGTGGCCATGGTGATGTGGAATCCGGCGTGCTGCCGGTTCCCGACTGTGCCTGCCAGATGCGCCACAGTGCTTTCGGGATTGTTGCTGATGGTCCGGATGCCGTGCGCAAAGCGGCCCGCCACGTTCTGCGCGCAGGAGCGGATTTTCTGAAGATCCACGTTTCCGGCGGAGTGGCGACGCCGATGGACCCATTGGACTGCACACAATATACGGCAGGCGAAATACAGGCGGCTGTGGCCGAGGCCAACAACCGAAAAACCTACGTTGCTGCACACGCGTATACCCCCGAAGCGATTCAGTTAGCCGTTCGTAATGGCGTCAAATGCATTGAGCACGGCAACCTGATGGATGCAGAAACTGCCGAGGTTATGGTGGAGCATGATGCCTGGCTGGTACCCACCCTGGTGACCTATAAGGGCATGGCCTCGGAAGGTCGCAAGCTCGGATTTCCGGAGCGTAACCTGGTCAAGAATGAGGCGGTGTTAGCCTCCGGCCTGGAATCACTGGTCATTGCAGACAAAGCCGGCATTAAGATGGGCTGGGGTACGGACCTGATTGGTGAAGTTCAATCGATGCAGAGGCAGGAGTTTGCCATTCGGTCAGAAGTGCAGACGGCAGAATCCATTTTGCACGCGATGTACGTAATGAACCCGATAATCCTGGGCAGGGCGGATAGCATTGGACGCCTTGCACCGGGCATGGCTGGGGATGTTGTTTTGACAACCGTGAACCCGCTGGAAAACATTTCAGGGTTAGCCGACGACGACGCGATAACGCAAGTCCTCCAACGGGGTAACCCCGTTTAAGCCGGCCTCAAACCGTGGCCGACGAGCATTTAAAGCAGGTTACAATAGCCACATCCGTTGGCGATATTGTTGTAGGTGTCTACGTTGAAAAAGCGCCGCTGACAGCCAGATTTTTTTTGCACCTGGTCGAGGCCGGCTTCTATCAATCGGGAGACCTGTACCGCGCAAGCCGTTTAGGCATAGACAATGGTCCCCACCTGATCCAGGGCGGTGCTGCATTACCTTTTCTTCAGGGGTCAAGAGCAGCTAAAAAAGCGCCTATGCTGGAGCAGATCGAAACCACTGGCAGTAGTGGCATTCTGCATCGCCGGGGCACCCTGTCTCTGGCTCGTGATCTAGGTCGTACAGGTCACGCGCTGGCTGAGTTCTTTATCTGTCTTGGAGATTTCCCGTCACTGGATCAACACGGTAGAGATCAGCCTGACGATCAGGGTTTTCCGGCATTTGGCCAGGTGCTGACAGGTATAGAGTTACTGGACGAGGTGGCTGAGCAGGAAACAGCTGGGCATACGCACTCAGACCTGCTTGTTGGTCAGATGCTGACAACCCCAGTAAAAATTGAGCGCGTATTTAGCGTCAACTAGTCTTCAGCCGAAACAGCAAAGAGAGATTATTAGCTGGCATGTCCGTCTGGGCTACCAAATCCCAAGCCAGCTCCCGCGCTTGCTCAATAACCACTTCGACATCTCGAATGCCCCATTGTGGATTGCGCTGCCGCAGCGACAGATCAAATTCTGCATTTCCTGTTGAGGTATGTGCGCCGCCTTGTTTATACGGCCCATAAACGTGTAACAAACCACCGTTTCGGCATACCCGACGTGCGCCGGCCAACAAACCTTGAACAGTGGCGACAGGACTGATGTGCAACAGGTTAGCAACAACCACGGCATCAACCTGTAAATCCGGCCAGTCCGCCAGGACATCGAGTTCGATAGGCAGGCTGACGTTTGGCAGGCCGTGCTGCAGAATCCGTTCTGCAATCGCTTCCCGGGAGGCGGCATCCGGGTCCGAAGGCTGCCAGGCAATATTCGGTAGCGCGGCGGCAAAATGCACGACGTGCTGGCCAAAACCACTGGCGATCTCCAGGACTTTGCGCACCTCCAGTGATGTGTCACTGAAAGCGGCAGATAGAATTCCAAGAATCGGATCTTTATTACGCTCAGCAGGTGCAGAAGTAGGTAACTGTTCGGTCATGGCGTTGCAGGCGGTAGCTGCCGCATCGCCAGAGTTTGTTCCACGCTCAATGCCAGGTTCAACAGTTTCTGCTCACTCCAGGACTCGGCTAGAATTTCCAGCCCCACCGGCACACCTTCGAGAAAACCAACCGGCACCGAGATCGCAGGCAAACCGGAATTGGCAGAGAGGCGGCAGTTAGTGCCCATCTGTTCTTCGCCGACAGGTGCGGCAATGCGCCGGATAGTCGGATAAACAAGCGCATCAACCTCATATTTCGCCATCATCGCCAACAGCTGCCGCCTGATTACATCCCGACGACCGCGCTCATACCAGTAAGTACCCCAGGTTGACTCCCCCATGTTTGCAGAAGCCTGCAGCGATTCAATCACGCTGGGATGCACGCGACCATCCGCGAGGAGAGCCTCAATGTCGGCGTAACCCAGCTCCGGATTGGCCTGCAGGTACGCGTTGATATCCTGTTTGAAATCACTAATGAGCACAAAATGGCCATTCAGCGGCTGCTGCATGACCTCAATCAGTTTTGTGGTATCCAGCTCCTGGACCTGCCAACTCGTCCTTTCCGCCATTTCTGCAAGGCCTGCTCGCACTACACCAGCAACCGGGTCATCACCAGCATCCTGACGCATCCAATCAACCAGTACACCAACGCGCGCCTCGTTCATCGGTGCAAGATGGGTGTAATAACTATCCGGCAGCTTACCCACGGATTCGGCAGTTTGTGGATCAGCTGGATCGTAACCAACTGTTGCATCAAGAACCTGGGCCAGGTCTTTTACTGAACGAGCCAGCGGGCCAGCTATGTCCTGGGTTGAAGACAGCGGAATGATGCCTGTCCGGCTACTCAAGCCCATGGTGCCGCGAAGGCCAACGAGATTGTTCTGCGCTGCAGGAATTCTGATCGAACCACAGGTATCGCTGCCCATGCCCACCACAGCAAAGTTTGCAGCGATAGCTGCGCCTGTACCACCGCTGGAACCACCGGGGTTACGTGTTGGCACATAAGGGTTTTTAGCGCTGCCGTAGCGAGAACCCTGGTTGGTAATGCCATAGGCAAATTCGTGCATGGTGGTTTTGCCAAGAATGATGGCGCCTGCCGCTTTTAAACGTGATACCTGATCAGCATCCCGATCCGGGCTGAACCCGGCGAACAGAATAGAGCCTGCACTGGTAGGCATACCGGCCGTTTCATAGTTATCTTTGACCAACACTGGAATGCCATGCAGTGCAGAACGCGGCCCGCTCGCCGCCCGCTCGGCATCGCTGTTGCGCGCCTGAGTCATGACATCTGGATTCAGATACTGCACCGCATTCAAACCCACGCCCTGGTGGTTGTACTGCTCTATTCGATGCAGATAAAACTGCACCAGCCGGGCGCTGGTCAGACTGCCCTTATCCATCATCTGCTGTAGCGTATCAATGTCCGCTTCAAGCAGTTGCGCATCGGTGATATCTGTTTCCTGCGACATAACACCCAACGTCCGAGTAATTCAGGCTAAGCCTATGCGGGCAGGCAACTGAGTGTCCAGCGTTTGTACACATCGTTTCCACCCGCTATGGTGAGGCGTTCACCGCGCACCTTGTCTAAAAAAGTTCAACAAACGTTCAATAAACCATGAGCCTGTCATCTAAACCCTCTGCTCTGTCTGATCTGACACAACAAGTTGCTGAACGCTATCCGGCATTGGCTTTTCCGGCTTACAGACGATTCTGGCTGGCGTCTTTTGCATCCGTCGGTGCTACCCGATTGATTACCCTCGGCCAGGGCTGGCTGATTTTCGAGCTCACCGGCTCCGCTCTACAACTGGGCATTTTAGGCGCTGCTGCATCGCTGCCGAATATTTTCATGACCCTGTTTGGCGGTGTTGTGGCGGATCGTTTTGACAAGCGACAGATCCTACGGATCACGTCCGCCTCTATTGCCGCATTGCTACTGGCACTTGCACTTCTGGATGCATTTGAACTGGTACGAGTGTGGCATGTGGTCACCATCGCCGCCCTGATTTCGTTGATTACCGGTTTGGACTGGCCAGCCCGGGAAGCCATCTATCCAAAACTGATTGCTCGTCCAGCGTTCATGAGTGCGGTTGCGCTCAACTCATTTACCTGGCAAGCCACTCGCATGGCGGTGCCGGCGCTGGGTGGGATATTAATCTCTCTGACTGACACCTGGGTAGTTTTTGCGCTGAGTGCTGCCGGGTTTGCGGTCATGTTTGTTGTTATATCAGGCATTCACATCGAGCTACCTAAGCCGACTACGCACTCAGCGGTACAACAACTGCAGCAAGGCCTTGTTTTCATCTGGCAGACTCCACTGTTCCGATGGCTGATTGGGTTGACGTTTGTTGGCATGTTTCTAGCTAATTCCTACATACAGATCCTGCCGGTGTTTGTGGGTCTGATGGGCAGTGGTGAGCAAGGCTACGGCTACCTGTTATCTGCCACAGGCATTGGCTCTATTCTCGGCACCTTGCTGGTGGGTAGCCTGGATCACGATAAACCACTTGGCCGTTATATGTTTGCCGGCACCGCATTGTCAGTTATCGCGCTGATGGGGTTTGTCGCCGCCACCAGTTATGGCAACTTCCTGCTGGCGCTTGTTGCCGTATTTTTTGTAGCCCTGTGCGGGTCGGTCTATCTGGTAATCTCGGTGACGATTCTACAGATGCGGGTACCGGATGAATTACGCGGTCGTGTTATGGGTATCCATAGTAGCGGTTACAGCCTGATGTCGCTGGGTGGATTATTGCTTGGATATCTCGCACAAACGACAGGGCCGGGGAACGCAGTGCTGATGACTGCAGGTCTGTACGGCGTCATTTTGATGGTGGTATGGATAACACGCGCCGACTTGAGAAGAGTCGGCCATCAGCCAGGGCCATAGTCTCAGCCGCTGGCAACACGACGGGTGCGTTCAAGTTCCAGCTGCTGATGCAGAACCTGCAGTGATTTGTTCTGCAGTTCGCGTTCACGCTCCAGTTCAGACACTTTATTCTGCTCCTGCAGCAGATCAGCATGAATAGCGTTGAGCTTACCTTCAGTACTAACCAGTTTATTGCGTAGCGCTTCAGTCTCTATTTGCAGCAGTGTTTCATCGGCATCTGTTGTCGCCTGCAACGGTGCGGGCTCAGCCAGCTGAGCTTTGAGGCGGGCAATTTCCGCCGACAATTCCGCAATCAGGTTATCGGTATCCGTGGTATCGGTATCCTGTTCGCCGTCCGCGGAAAGATCAAAGTCAGTTAGGCTTTTCGACTGTCGTGCATCTACCGTTTGCTGCAGGCGCTCGCTGACGCGCTGTTGCTCACGCAGCGTTTGTTCACCTGCGCGGAGTTGCTGTTCCAGTTCGCTGGCCGCCGCCTTGCGATCCGCTATCTCCGCTTTGAGTTTCTGTATCTGTTCATCACGACCGCGCAAAAGAGATTCAAGCTGTGGAAGTTTCGCTTTGACATCGGTTACCGAACGCTGAGCGTTCTCCTCCGTACGCTGGGCCTGAAGATTACGTGCCAGCCACCCCGCTGCACCACCAATGCCGCCAGCCAGCAGCAGGTAGATAAAAATTTTTCCGATCAAGAACATCATGCCATTTCTCCAAGCACTCGAAACTCAATACGCCGATTGAGTTTTTGTCCAGCATCCGTGCTGTTGTCTGCTATGGGCTGATTTTCACCATACCCTTTGGCTCTTATCTGAGCCGGATTCACACCGTATCGGACCAGGTGCTTAGCCACACTTTGCGCACGTCGTTCACTGAGGTGTAGATTGATCTCTGCATCGCCGCGGCCGTCGGTATGGCCAGCCACTTCGACCGGCGTGTCACAGGTGCGCAGGATCATCGCCAGCATACTTAAGGCGTGAAAGCTCTCTTCTGCTACTTCAGCTTTGCCGGTTTTAAAATTGATGGTTTCAGTGGCGAGGTAGTCGTTCAACTGCTGCTGACACGTACCGGCTTCACCGATCACCTGAATCTGATTGTCTACTGATGATATCCCCGCAACCGCCCAGGCTCTCTGTTCCGCCGCTCGCCGGGCTGGCACATCGGGTGCTGCGCCGCTGATCACCGCACTCTGACCGCTGACCTCAACACTCGACCAGTAGAGGTCGTCTGTATCGATGCTTTGCGAAAGCTGCGCCGCCAGCGTATTTTCGATGGCTGAGGCCTCGGAAAACACACACACAAAAAACAGACACAACAAAAGCGTGCCTGCCCCAGTCAAGATTTCAAAGTGCGAGAAGCGAAAATCCATTTCTTATGTAACGCAAGGTTTTCTAATCAACTCATTCTCGCCTGAAGTTCGAAACCAAGACGCGAACTGGTTCTCAGAGCGTTCAGAGAGATAAAAAGGCAGGATGGGCAGGTTTACTGTGCTCCACAGCACCCTTCACTGCCTCTGACCTTACATTTCCAGATACATCGGTTGAGTATAAGTGCTACTTTTTAAGCAGCGTCGGACCGCTGACGCAATCGCTGGGGTATATTGCTTTTTCCTAGTAACCTTAGCGGGCCATCGGTTTAGTTCTAATCATCCAGAACCGCCCGCGGAATAACGCAGCGGCGGGGTGTTTTTACACCAGCACATGGTTACACTTTCCTGTCTTGAATAAGTCTTTTTGACGAACAATTGGAGGGGACCCCAATGAAAGTCTTTTACCGCACCAGTGTGCTTGCGGCTGCTTTAGTATGGTTAACAGCCTGCTCAGAACCCGCAACCACAGAAACACCCAACACTGCTGAAACGCCGGCAGCAGAGACCACCTCTGCCACCGGTAACCTCGTCGCCAGCCGAGCTGCTGAAATACAGCAGGCTACGGCCAGCATTAATGAAGCCCGTATTGTCAAAGCAGAGCCATCCAACTGGTTATCTACCGGCAGGACCTATGACGAGCAACGTCACAGCCCGCTTGCGCAGGTCAATAAGGAAACCGTCGACGACCTCGGTCTGGCCTGGTTCTGGGATACCGGCACCAAAAGAGGCCTGGAAGCCACACCAATTGTCGTGGACGGCGTTATGTTCACCAGTGGCACCTGGTCGGTTGTCTGGGCGCATGACGCCAAAACCGGCGAACTGCTCTGGGAATACGACCCGGAAGTGCCAAGAGCCTGGGCTCGTTACGCTTGCTGTGATGTGGTCAATCGCGGCGTTGCCGCATGGAAAGGCAAAATCTATGTCGGCACCCTCGACGGACGCCTGGTTGCATTGGACGCCGGCACCGGCGTGCCGGTATGGGATGTTAAAACCACCCTGCCAAACCGGCCTTACACCATCACCGGCACACCACGCATCGTAAAAGACAAAGTCATCATTGGTAACGGTGGTGCAGAATACGGCGTGCGTGGCTATGTTACTGCCTACAATGCTGAAACTGGTGAACAGGAATGGCGCTTTTATACGGTACCTGGCAATCCTGAAGACGGTTTTGAAACAGAAGATATGGAGATGGCCGCAGCAACGTGGCGCGGCGGTAAATGGTGGGAAGTAGGTGGTGGCGGTACCGCATGGGACGCCATGGCTTTCGATCCCGAGCTCAATCTGCTCTACATCGGTACCGGCAACGGTGCGCCCTGGAACCGTTACATCCGCAGTCCCGGCGGCGGTGACAATCTGTTCATCTCCTCAATTGTCGCCTTAAACCCTGATACCGGTTTAAGAGAGTGGCACTATCAGACCACACCGGGAGACACCTGGGATTACACAGCCACACAACACATGATTCTGGCGGACATCGAAATTCAGGGTGAACCGCGTAAGGTCATCATGCAGGCGCCTAAAAACGGCTTCTTCTATGTATTGGACCGAACCAACGGCGAGTTCATCTCCGCTGAAGCTTATGTACCTATCACCTGGGCTACCCATGTTGATCAGGAAACCGGGCGCCCGGTAGAAAACCCGGAAGCGCATTATGCTAACGAGAAGAAGCGCATCCAGCCTGGCCCCTTGGGCGGCCACAACTGGCATCCAATGACCTATCATCCAGGGACCGGACTGGTTTATATCCCGGCCCTGGATCTTCGTTTTGACTATGCTCAGGACAACGCCTTCCGTCATTCACCCGAAGACTGGAACCTCGGCGTTGACTTCCGTGAGCAAGCACCACCCCCCACAGCTGAAGAGAACATTGATAACCTGCAGGCCATCAAAGGTTTTCTCACCGCCTGGGATCCCATCACGCAGCGTGAAGTATGGCGAGTGCAACATGCAACCGCATGGAATGGTGGCCTCCTATCGACAGCAGGTGATCTTATTTTCCAGGGTCGTGCAGACGGTCAGTTTGCCGCTTACACTGCCGATACCGGCGAACTGGTATGGGAAAGCCCGGTACACGTCGGAATAATCGCTGCGCCCGTCAGCTACAGCATTGATGGTGAGCAGTATATTACCGTGGTTGCCGGCTGGGGTGGCGCTTACGGCCTGGCTTCAGGTGCACCTCGACATCGCAACAACGTCCTCAGCGAAGGCCGAATTCTGACCTACAAACTGGGTGGCAAAGTTGAACTGCCGACGCCAGAGGTCACCTATCTGGCCGTACCCACTCCGCCCGCAATGGACTACACCGCCGAGCAACAGCAACATGGACAGGACCTGTTTCACCAGTATTGTGCCGTTTGTCATGGCCCGGGTGTAGGCACCGCAGGACCTGTAGCTAATCTGATGTATGCCGAACAGGAAACTCACAGCATCTGGGATGCGATTGTGGTGGGCGGTGCTTATGCTGAGAAAGGCATGCCCAGCTTCAGCCATGCACTTGATGCTCAAGATGCACAGGACATTCGCGCCTATGTGATCGAACGCGCCAAAGCAGTCATCGCATTCTGTGAATCATCGTTCCGGGAAGAATATCCGGAACTGTTGGATACGGCGTGTGAAGTGCCCCAGGTTGGGGATGCGGGCGCTATCGCCGGCGGTGGTCAATAGACTACCGCCTGAGCGGTTTCTTTTCTAATGAATCTGTTCTACTGAACCAGTGGCCGCGCTTTTGCGGCCACTTCTACCGCGATCGGCAAATGGTCGGATACGCGGCAATTCAACACCTGATAATCTTTAATCACCAGATTGTCTGATACCAGCACATGGTCCAGGGCCAATGAAGGCTCCCAGGCCGGGTAGGTTGGACCCACGGTCTCCGCAGGCTGCAGATTCAGACGCTTAAGCGGAGAGTCTTCCAACAGGGTGCTGACCGGTGTATTCATATCACCCATAACAATAACCTGGCGCTCATGTGCAACCTGCTCTGCAACGTAAGCCAGCTGCCGGTCACGTGACTGTTTACCCAGCGACAGATGCAGCATCACCACAACTATTTCGTCCCCTGCATAAGGCAGCCGCAAAAACACCGCGCCACGACCCGGGATGAAACCTGGCAATTTGTGGTCTTCCAGACCCATCGGCTCTATGCGGGACAGCAGACCATTGCCATGTTGGGCTATCGGGCCCAGATCACGATTGAGCTGGGCATACCAGTAAGGAAAGCCTGCAACTTGAGACAGATATTCCACCTGGTTCACAAAACCGCTGCGAATACTGCCACCATCAATTTCCTGCAGGCCTACCAGATCGTAGCCGGTGACCAGGTCAGCAATACGGCTGAGGTTTTTGCCACGACTGACATGGGGCAGCACGTGTTTCCAGCCTTTGGTGAAATACTGGCGGTAGGCAGAGGTTTTAATACCCACCTGGATGTTAAAAGACAGCAGCTTCAACGGTGCCACAGCAGCTGTACTCAGAGGTTCGTTTTGTAACTGTTGTGCCAATGGCTGATTGGCAACAGGGTCAACAACACACGAGCGTTCCGCTCGTCTGGCCCATGACATCATTTGAGGCTCCCATCCTGGAAGCTTCACTTTAGGCTGGGCTTTATCTCTGGTCTGCGTACTACCTGGCATTTTTAGACGATCCTGACTCGTCGAGTGTCTTTATTTATTGGATTGTTCAAGTTTCACAAGATAATCAACGACTTCAAGCATCTTGGTATTGCTACCCGCCATGCGGCCGTCAATTAAATATTTTCCGTTCACAACCAGACTTGGCACGCCGGTCACGCGATAGGCGCGGCCTTTGGCTTTTGCCTGCTGTACGCGGCTGCGTACAGAAAACGAGTTGTACGCGGTGTTAAAATCTTCTTCGCTGACGCCAGCGGACGTTTCAAACAAGTCTGCCAACAGCGGCGCCCGACGCAGATCCTGATTCTTGACATGAATGCCTTCAAACATAGGCATATGTACCTGATCCGTTACGCCGAGGCTTTCCGCAGCATAAAAACTTTGCGCCAGCAGTTCCCAATCAGCATTAAAAACTGCGGGTACACGCAGAAAATCGACATTCTCATCCTGGCGACCTTTCCAGGACTCGACCATGGGATCAAAATTGAAGCAGTGCACACAGGCGTAAGAGAAGACCTCAACCACTTCAACTTTAGTGGCATCTCGCGTTTCAACACTGACGGGCAGCAATTCATAGTGGGTGCCTTCGACAAATTCTGCCGCGCGAGCAGGTACGCTGAAGGACACTGAGACCAGCAAACACAAAGATGTGACCACAATACCGGCGATTCGAGACATAACTCTTTTCCTCTTTTTCTTAAGAAGTGTCAGGCAGACGCGCTTCGTAATTTACCGGACTAGTATAGCTGGGCTTTATGAACCCAGGCTTAATCCTTAGACGTTTATACGCGTACTAGTTCAGACCCTGGATGTAATCTGCAACCAACGCCATCTCGGTATCGGTAAGACCTTCGGCTACACCGCGCATCATGCCGCCCCAGGCTTCGTCGGTTGCGCGCACTTTTTCGCGGTAAGCGGTTAACTGAGCGATGGTATACGCCGCAGGTTGCCCGTTTATGCGGGGAAAACCCGCTTGAGTATTACCATTGCCATTGGGGCTGTGGCAGGCCGCACAGGCTGCTACGCCTTTGTCTGCAATACCGCCTTTGTAGATCTTCTCACCCGTTGCCAGCGCTTCATCGGTGCCACTGGCCTGGCCACCTTTGGCTGGCAGGCTTGCGTAGTACGCTGCCAGGTCAGCCAGATCCTGCTCAGACTTACCGTCCAGCTGACCGGCCATCAAAACAATATTACGGGTGCCATCCTGAATCATTTTCAGCTGCGCCAACGTATATTTTTCATTCTGACCCGCAAGCTTCGGATAATCCGGCGCCAGCGGTGTCGCACCGTCCTGACCGTGACAAGCTGCACAGGCGGCAGCCTGGCGTTCTCCCGCAGCAGGATCACCTGCAGCAAAAGCCGACGCGGCACTGGACAGAGCCACTACGAAAACCATTGTTAATTTGGTGAACTCACTAAGCATGTTCATGCATTTCAACCCATCTGATCCGAGAATTTGTATTACCCTGCTGTTCACTCAATCGTCTGAAAAACCAGACCTATGACACGGGGCCTTAATCGCCCAAGCTTACAAGCCGACTGGCTGGTATGAATGATAGACTGCCAGCCCAATCGATACGAAACTGGCGTCAAAACGGCAGGGCGCGCGGATTATATAACAACATGAACCAAAAAGTGCCCCTTCAGGAGCGTCTCGACGCAACCTTTTTAACCAGCGCACCCGACTTGAAACACTGTCCTCGTGATGATGTCCCTGAAGTTGCGTTCGCCGGGCGTTCCAACGCCGGTAAATCCTCCGTTTTGAACACTATTACCGGTAACCGGCGCATGGCCAAGGTGTCAAAAACGCCAGGCCGCACCCAATTGCTGAATCTGTTTGACCTCGCCAGCGGCGGGCGGCTGGTAGACCTACCCGGCTACGGCTACGCCAAAGCTGGCAAAACTGCACAAGCCAAATGGCAGAAGTCAGTTAATCAGTACCTTTCAAAGCGCGACAGCCTGGTTGGATTGGTCCTGGTTACCGATATCCGTCACCCAAAACAGCCTTATGATGAAGAACTCATCAGTTGGAGTGCTGCATCGGAGTTACCTATCCGGGTTCTGCTCAACAAAGCTGACAAACTCAGCACTTCAGCAGGGCAGCGAGCAGAAAACGCGTTCAAAAAGAACTATCGCGACCATCCCTGCCTTAGCGTACAGCTTTTTTCAGCGCTGAAAGGCACCGGCAACAACGCCTTGATCGAACACATACGCGCCTGGCTGGCTAATGCGCCTCATCCCAGTTTGCCCCAACCCCCGAGTCCACAATAAGCGGCACCGTCAGCTCCGCTGCATCCTGCATCAGAGCAGTTACACCTTCAATCAAAGCTGCACTGTCAGCTTTCGCCACTTCGAAAACCAACTCGTCGTGCACCTGCATGATCATGTCTCCATCCAGCTTGCTGTCACGCAGCCAGTAATAGACTTCAATCATGGCACGCTTGATGATGTCCGCCGCAGTGCCCTGCATTGGTGCGTTAATGGCGGTGCGTTCCGCAGCCTGCCGACGAGGTCCATTTTTGGCATTGATATCCGGTAAATAAAGCCGCCGGCCAAACACCGTTTCAACATAACCCTGTTCGCTGGCAAGCGCTCGAGTTTCGTCCATATAACGGCGCACGCCGGGGTATCGATCGAAATAACGATCTATATAGTCCTGCGCCAGTGTTCGCGAAATACTCAGTTGGCGACCCAGGCCAAACGCCGACATGCCATAGATCAGGCCGAAGTTGATCGCTTTTGCGCTGCGACGCTCCTCATCGGTGACCGCCTCAGGTGAACTACCGAATACTTCCGCGGCGGTGGCGCGGTGGATATCTTCACCATTCGCAAACGCCTGACTCAAACTTTCGTCACCGGACAGGTGCGCCATTATGCGTAACTCAATCTGAGAGTAGTCTGCTGCCACTACAACTTTCCCTTTGGGTGCAACAAAGGCCTGGCGTATGCGACGTCCTTCAGCGTTACGGATGGGAATATTCTGCAGATTCGGATCCGACGAAGACAAACGTCCAGTCGCCGTAACCGCCTGATGATACGATGTATGGATACGCCCGGTTTCTGTATTGATCTGCAGCGGTAGTTTGTCTGTATAGGTTGATTTCAACTTTGCTAACGATCGATATTCGATGAGTGTGGCGGGCAGCTCATAGTCCCGCGCCAGGTCAACCAGCACGGGCTCTGCGGTACTGGGCGCGCCTTTCGGTGTTTTCTTCAGCACCGGCAACTCGAGCTTGGTGTAAAGAATTTCCTGCAGCTGTTTAGGGCTGTCCAGATTGAACTCACCACCCGCCTGACTCCAGGCAGTTTCTTTCAGGTTCTGCAAGCGCTCCGCCAGTTCAGCGCTGTGCTGTTTGAGTAGCCGCCCGTCCACCAGGGCGCCGTGGCGTTCTACTGCAGACAGCACGGGTACAAGTGGAATCTCAATGTCTTCATAAACCTGCTGCAGGCGCTTGTGTGCAGACAACTGCGGCCACAACACATGGTGTAATGCCAGGGTAATGTCTGCATCTTCCGCCGCGTACGTTGTCGCCTGCTCTACACCAACCTCATTGAAAGTCAGCTGTTTGGCACCTTTACCGGCTATATCCGTGAACGAAATTGTTTTGCGATCCAGATAAAAGCCTGCCAGCGCATCCATGTTATGTCGCGTTGCAACGCTGTTTAAAACGTAAGACTCGAGCATAGTGTCATAAATGGTGCCAACTATGTGCACATCGTAGCGTGCCAGCACACTCATATCGTACTTCAGATTCTGGCCAACCTTGACCAGCTTCGGATCCTCTAACAAGGGCTTTAAGGCAGCGAGCACTTCCTCTAAACCCAGCTGTGCTGGCGCACCCGCATAATCGTGACCCACAGGCACGTACGCGGCTTCACCCGGTTCTACCGCAAAGGAAAACCCAACCAGATGCGCCTGCATATAGTTGATCGAGGTCGTTTCTGTATCAATTGCAAAGGTACCGGCAGCTTTCAGCTTTTTCACCCATGCCTGTAAAGCTGCTTTGTCGCTGACACACTCATAGTCGACATCTACTCTTGCTTGTTCTGATATAGGTGCAGAAGCTGCACCTGATCCACCTTGCAGTTCTTCAACCCAGGTTTTGAATTCCCAGGCGGAAAAATATTCCAGCAGTGCAGATTCATCGGGTTCGTGGGGCGTCAGGTCGGTTAGGTGAATATCCAGCTCAACATCGCACTTAATGGTGGCTAGTTCTTTGGAAAGGGGCAGTTGATCTAACGAATTTCGTAAGTTCTCACCAACTTTGCCGCCAACTTCCTCAGCACGGGTCATGATGTCGTCCAGGGTGCCGTATTGGGTGAGCCACTTCGCCGCGGTTTTAGGCCCGACTTTGGGCACACCCGGAATATTGTCAACGGTATCTCCCACCAGTGCCAGATAATCGATGATCCGCTCCGGTGGCACGCCGAATTTTTCAGCCACTCCCACCGCGTCCATTTTGGTGTCCGTCATGGTGTTGACCAGTGTGACGTGATCGCTCACCAGCTGCGCCATGTCTTTATCGCTGGTTGAAACCACGGTATGGCGTTCGGCGTCGCTTGCCTGTTGTGCCAGGGTGCCGATCACGTCATCCGCTTCAACGCCCGGCACGATCAACAGTGGAATACCCATGGCACGAATAATCTCGTGAATCGGTTCAATCTGCTCGCGCAGGTCATCGGGCATGGCTTCGCGATTGGCTTTGTATTCCGGATAAAGGTCATCGCGAAAGGTTTTTCCAGGCGCATCAAAAATCACCGCGATCGGGCTGCCGGCATAATCTTTTACCAAACGACGAATCATCGAAATG
This sequence comes from Gammaproteobacteria bacterium, assembly GCA_048571035.1. Lineage (GTDB taxonomy): Bacteria > Pseudomonadota > Gammaproteobacteria > Pseudomonadales > Azotimanducaceae > UBA4421. The sequence goes on along the minus strand of CP121329.1, from coordinate 2,836,314 downwards.
ACCCCTCTAATTGCGCCGGTTGGGTGGCCTTTGGTGGTTTTCAATTCAGGCAGCGCAAAAAATGCGCGGAACAGATACGAAGAGCCATCTACCAGAACAACCGGTTTGGTTTCCGCCAGGTCAAGCTGCTGAGCCATACATTTCCTTGTATCCGTGATATGAAGATGTGGCAGAGATTATTTGCTGTATCACCCGCTTGCGACTTTGCGCAGCGTGGGCTTTTGCGTACCATGCCCTGCACTGGTAACCGAACTGTACTACAGCCCATGGGCATTTTTCCCGTTTCCCGAATTTCTGTTTTTTCCAGCCGGGCTTCGCTGATCCTGGCGTTGTCCATGACGTCGATTCTGCTGCTTCTGTCCACAACAGGCATCACCGCTGCAGAAAACGACATCACCCTGCAGGGGCCAGACGTGGTGATCATTGCTGGAGAGGATAAAGTGATTTACGAATTCCGCCAGAATGGCCAACTGCGCATGGTTCGCGTGGTACCCACCTGGGGTAAGCCTTATTACCTGGTGCCAAGAGACAACACCACAGGGTTCGGAGACCTGGAACGAGCAGATATGCTGCTACCTCAATGGGTCATCGCGGAATTCTAGCGTGCAGGCACTCACTCAATTAGCCGACACACATCTGGAAGATGCGCTGTCCCGCTATGATATTGGTCACCTGCAACGTTACTGGCCAGCATCCAACGGCATCGAAAACAGCAATTACTTTGTCACCACCGACCACAATGATCGCCAGCGCCAGTTTGTCCTGACCATCATGGAGCAACCAGCCAATGCAGGTGACGCTTATGTGGGCATGATGGATAAGCTGTTCGAAGGCGGCCTGCCGGTGGCGCCACCCATACGCAATCTGGCGGATCAGGCGGTAGAGGACGTTTGCGGTAAACCAGCCATGTTACAGCCCCGCCTGAACGGCCATCATGTCTGTAACCCAACGAAGAAGCAGATTGGCGCCATCGCGCGGTTTGTTGCGCGGATGCATCTACAGATGCAGATGAGCGATGTTGTCCTGCCGGACTACCCTCGTGATCGCCTCTGGCTGGCCGAGCGCAGCCAGCTTACCAAAGGTTACCTTGATTACACCCGCGCCACGCTGCTGGCCGCCGCTTTGCAACAGGTTGATTCACTGCTGAGCCGCAATGATGTGCAACGGCTGCCGCAAGGGATGATTCATGGTGATCTGTTCCGCGACAATGTTCTGTTTAACGAGCATGGCCTGTCCGGTGTATTGGATTTTCACCATGCTGCACAAGGCTACTGGATATACGACCTGGCGGTTATAGCTAATGACTGGTGTACTGACGCAAGTGGTTTGCTGGATGCAGAGCGCACCACTGCCATGTTGAAGGCGTATCACAGGATCCGGCCGCTGGAGGATGCAGAACTGTGGTTTTTTTCCGGCTTCTGTCTGTATGCCGGGTTGGCGTTCTGGCTTTCTCGTTTATCGGTTGCTTTGCAGCAGAAACACGCACAACGGCTGCGTTTTAAGAACCCTGAAGAATTCCAGCGCATCGTAGCCCAACATCAACGCCATGGCTTCTATCTCGATCCGCGCGCGTTATCGAGCCTGTAGCAGGTACAAGGTAAAATACTGCTTGTCGTCACTGAATTGAGCCAGTGACCCAAATCCTGCACTGTCCGCTAAGGCCAGAAACTCATCCGGATCATATTTATAAGAGTTCTCTGTGTGCAGCTCTTCTCCTTCAGCAAAGCTGATGGTTTCCCCCGCGATCTCTACCTGCTGTTCCACCTCGCTGCGCAGAAACATCTGTATACAACCCAGTTGTGGGTTGTAGCGTGCTACATGAGAGAACTGTTGGGGCTGAAAATCAGCATCCAGTTCGTTATTGATATGCGTCAATGCGTTTAAGTTAAACGCTGCGGTTACACCCTGCTTATCGTTATACGCCTGCTCCAGCACGCTAACTGATTTCTTTCGATCCACACCAACCAGCAGGGCACCGCCAGGACCAACCGTTGCATGTACATTCTGCAGGAAATTCTGCGCGCCTCGAGGGTCAAAGTTGCCAATACTGGAGCCAGGAAAAAATCCAACTTTAGTCATGTCCGCCACAGCCGCCGGCAACTCAAAACGCTGGGTAAAATCAGCACACACAGGCAAAACATTCAGCGCCGGAAAATCTTCATGCAACGCCTGGGCGTTAGCCTGCAGGTGTTCATCAGAGATATCTACCGGTACATAAGCTGCGGGTGTCACGGCTTGCAGAAGCTTACGGATTTTTACCGAACTGCCGCTGCCGTACTCAATCAGGCAGACATTGCCGCCAAGATGCTCAGCAATATCAACCAGGTGTGCATCAAACAGGGCCATTTCGGTACGGGTCAGATAATACTCATCAAGTTCCGTGATGCGGTCAAAAAGTACTGAGCCCTGGGCATCATAAAAATACTTAGGTGATAACGTTTTCGGCTGTGCTTTGAGCCCGGCCAGTATTTCCCGGGCCATTTCCTGTTGCGCTGGCTTGTTATCCAGAAACGCATACGATCCTTTACTCGACATCTTTTGCTAACCGTATCCCTGTAAACTGCCACCGATCCGGTGGGTAAAAGAAGTTGCGATAGCTCACGCGCGCGTGCGATTTCGGCGTTGCGCAGGACGCGCCACGCAAAACAAGCTGACTGCTCATGAACTTACCATTGTACTCTCCGAGAGCGCCGGACAACGGGCGATATCCGGGGTAGGGGGCGTAGCTGCTGGCAGTCCACTGCCAGACATCGCCATACAACTGCTGCACACCGGCCTGGTTCACAGCGGCTTGCGGATGAAAATACTGCGCTTCCACAAAATGACCATCAACCGGGGCGCTACCTGCGGCGTGCTCCCATTCAAATTCAGTGGGTAACCGCGCACCTGCCCATTGGGCAAAGGCGAATGCCTCATGCCCCGAAACATGAGTAACCGGTGTGTGCAGGGTAAGCTCACGGCAACCGTCCAGACGATACTCGAACCAGACGCCGTCGCGCTGTTGCCAATATAGGGGAGCCTGCCAACCTTGCGCCTGCACCGCAGCCCAGCCTTCAGAGAGCCACAACTCTGAACGTGCGTAACCCTGATCTTCTATGAAAGACAGGTACTGGCCGTTAGTAACCACACAATCGGCCAGTTTAAACGGCTGCAGCAGCACAGGGTGCCGTGGGGTTTCGTTATCAAACGCAAAACCACTGACGGCACCGATTTCAACAATACCGCCTGTATATTCGGAATAAGTGTTGGCTGCAGCCGAACCTGACGCCGCCGCAACTTCAACCGGGTTGCGTTCACAGTAAGTCGGGTAAAGGGGATTGTGGCCAAAATTGTATTTGATATCCGTCAGCATCAGTTCCTGATGCTGCTGCTCGTGATGTAATCCCAGCACGAGTTGCGCTGCAACGTCATCATTCAGGCCACCTTCGAGCAGAGTATTCATGTGCTCATCAACGTGAGCACGGTATTCCATGACCTGGGCAACTGTTGGTCGCGAAAGAAAGCCGCGTGCGGGTCGCGGATAAGGCTGGCCTACACCGTTATAATAGGAGTTAAACAGGTATTCGAATTGCGGATGGAATGCCTGATACCCCGGCACCTGCTGCTTCAGAATGAACGTTTCAAAGAACCAGGCGGTATGCGCCAGATGCCATTTAGGCGGACTCGCATCGTCCATAGGCTGAACGCCGAAGTCTTCAATAGCCAGCGGCTCACACAGTGCTGTCGACTGCTGACGTACCTGTTGATAACGGCTCTGCAGGTCCTCTGCTGTAACCGTTTCGTCTGACCGCTGGGGGCCAGGCTCAACGCGCATAACGCTCCTTGCTGATGTGTGCGGTGAGTTCGGTTCTAAAACCGAGCTGCTAAAGATTGATAGGCAAGCCTAATCGTCTCCGCTTCATGCGGCAACTTTATGAACCCGTGATAGTGTCCGCGCGGGTTGATGATAATAATGTTGCCGGTATGGTCCATGGTGTAGCCGCCTTCATCGGCAGGCATCTTGGCAAAAACGGCATTCACCTGTTGGGCAAATTCAGCCGTTGGTCCGCGTTCGCCCCAGACACCCAGAAAACGCGGTGAGAATGCCGTCGCGTATTGCCCGAGAACCTCAGGCGTGTCCCGTTCAGGATCAACAGTAACCAGCACGCCCTGGAAACCGGCTTCCAGCTCACCGCCACTCTGACGCAACTGGGCGTCTACCTGCCCCAGTTCCGACATGGATGTGGGGCAGATATCAGGACAGTTGGTGAAGCCGAAAAAAAGAAAGGTCCACTGACCCAACAGGCGCGAGTTATCGAAAACCTGACCGAGATGATCCTGCAGGGCAAAAGGCGCAATATCGCGCGGTCGTGGCAGCAGAAACACGCCCTGATCACGTAATTCATCATCACTGAGTTGCGGTGTCTGCAGCGTGCTGTAAACAAACATGCTGACTACCAGGGTAATGAATACGCCACACAAAAGTACGGTACGAGCAACTGCAGACATTTTACTTCCTACTCATTTATCGGATCTGATCTAACCGGGCGTGTGCCAGGTCCGTTCAACTGCACTTCAGGCAGATATCTGCTGGAACTCGTATACCGGCGCCGGTTGCAGACTCAGAGTGAACAGATAATGATCGGCCAGCAGAAAACCAAACAACAGGCCCAGATAGACAATGGAATAACGAAACGTTTCCATGGGTGCACGGGGGTTCGAGTTGCGCAGCAGAACAATTGCCCAGTATAAAAAACCTGCACCCAGGGCCAGTGCACCCGCCAGATAGAGCAAACCGGCCATGCCGATCACAAACGGCAACATGGTCGAGATGATAAGAATCACGGTGTACAGAAGGATATGCAGGCGGGTGAACGATTCACCATGGGTGACCGGTAACATCGGCACCCCGACTTTGGCGTACTCTTCTTTACGTTCCAGCGCCAGCGCCCAGAAATGTGGTGGCGTCCAGGCAAAAATGATCAGCACCAGCAGCAGGCCTCCTGGATCAATACTGTTTGTCACTGCCGTCCAGCCAAACAGCGGTGGTGCAGCTCCAAATAGACCGCCGATGACAATATTCTGCGGTGTCGCCCGCTTCAGCCAGAAGGTATAGACCAGGCCATAACCCACCCAGGAAGCAAGATTGAGCCATGCGGTCAGCGGATTGACGCCAAAAAACAGAATTGCCATGCCTGTCAGACCAATCACGGCGGAAAATATGATGCCTTGAGTAGCACTCAAGCGTCCGGTGGCCACGGGACGACTCTGGGTACGCGCCATGCGCGCGTCAATATGCGCGTCTGCTATGTGATTCACCACCGCCGCCGAGCCGGCGACCAGTCCAATACCGGTTAGACCCAGAACCAGAGTATCCAGAGGCACGCCTCCGGGTGTGGCCAGAAACATACCAACAAGGGCGCAGAGCAGCATGAGCAGAACCACGCGGGGTTTCGTCATTTCGAGATAGTCTCGCCAGCTTGTGGCGTTGCTGATGGCTTCACTCATAGTTATGTCTCTTACAGTTAATTCCGCGCCTGCATATTGGCGTCGTCGGCAGCGGGCGCAAAGTTTACTGTAACCATCGCTAACAGCAAGAGCACACCGAACGCGTTATGTGCTGTCGCAATACCCAGAGGCAGGCTCCAAACCACATTCAGAATGCCCAACATCACCTGGAAAACCAGCAGTGTAAGCGTCAATGTCGCTAGAAAGCGGTTTGCAGACCAAAGGCGAAAACCCAGAGCGGCAACCGCAACCATAACCAGCAGCGCACCCAACCGATGGGTCCAATGGATGGCAATGCGGGCCTCATTATCGAGCAGGCCACCCAGATAGTTCGGTCCAACGTGCTGGAAAATATTGAATCCTGCAGCAAAATCCATAGGTGGCGCATAACTGCCGTAACAGGTGGGGAAATCTGCACAAGCCAGGGCGGCATAGTTCGATGCAACCCAGCCGCCAAGCGCAATCTGCGCAATCACCAGAGCCAGCGCCACCTGCGCATGTCGCTGCAGATTCAATCGCTGCGCCTGGGCGAGCCAGAGCAGTCGCCCGCCACCCTGCCGCAGGTAAAGTACCCACAACAAACTGAAGGTTGCAAAGCCACCCATCAGGTGTGCGGTCACCACCTGAGGCCATAGTTTCAAGGTCACGGTCCATGCACCGAAAGCAGCCTGACAGATAATCAGCACCAGCAGTGCGGTACTGATCTCGCGTATTTTGTTGGGCGGATTGTCCCGCCAGGCAATGACAGTCAGCGCCAGCACCACCAGTAGCAGCGCACCGGCAAAATACCGATGTACCATCTCTGGCCAGGTCTTGGCATGGTCTACCGGCGCCTCGGGAAACAGCATTTCAGCCCGCTCCACGTCTTCGACACTATCCGGCCACTTCAGGTGCCCATAACAACCCGGCCAATCCGGACAGCCCAGACCCGCGTCCACCAGGCGGGTGAATGCGCCTAAAACCACGACAAACACGACCAGTACCAGACCGAGTCGATTCAAATTGAGAACGCGCTGACTAACCAATGTGAGATACCTTTAATAACTTCTTCAGATCCTGGAGCACCAGTTTTGGATTCGTGTCCATATCGTAGTGAAAAACCAGATTGCCATTGGGGTCAACGATGTAGACGCCCTCCTGCAGGGCCGAGGCATCACTGATATCAATCAGCGCCAGCTCTGGAAACGCCGACATCCACTGCGGACGGCTCTGTACGGCAAGGTCCACTTCGGTATAACCACGACGCACCCGATCCATTTCCCTGTTCAACAGAATATGCAGTGCCTGCATATGCTGCACGGTTTGCTGGCAATCGGCTGTGCAATCAGGACTTACGACCCAAAGCCACCAGCGTCGTGTATTACCTTCCACCTGCCAACCCAGCGCAGTTGTGGTGATCTCCGGCTGCACAAATGTACCGTTATTAGTAGTACCCCAACCGTCAGAGTCCTGCGCCAGATAGAACACCAGATACGAGCCACCCAGAGTCAGGAAGCCGATCATCATTATGCCGATCAACTGCAATCGATTGCGCCGCTGTACCGCTGCCGCCTGGGTCGATTCAGAATCGTTAGAGGTTTCACTCATGAACACTTACCTTTATTTATCATTTTCTCTGGCATTCCTGATGCCCAGAAACACATAGCCAACCAACAGCGTTATGGCCAGGCCAAACCAGGTCGCCGCATAACCTCGATGTTTAGCATCACTTAACACCTGGGCAAAAGGTGCCGCCTGCAGCACGCCGGCCTGGCCCGGTTCCAGCCGCACCTCAACCGGTTCTGCTGCCAGCAGCTGAGCCATTCGCTTTATATCCAGACGCTGCACACGTTTTGGCCAGGTTTCGGGCCAGGGGTCATCATCTAATACTGGAATCAGGCCCGTATAGGGCCAGGCGACACCGATAAGCTCTACCCGGCCTGGCACCAGAGGCACTTCAGGGAGTTGATCACGGCGGGCTTGCGCCGCAAGAAACCCGCGATTAACAATAAACCGGTTGCCTTCGACTTCGTTAAACAGTTGCAACACCCAATAACCAGTTTTGCCATTGAGCACCTGATTATCGACCAGGAAGATCTGTGGCTGTAACTCACCTGCTAATTTTACCCTTTGAAAGCGCACGTTGGGATCAAATTCTGCAGCTCGAACGGGCAAACTTGTCAGACGATCCAAATAGTCACTTTCCATGGCGCGCTTTTCTGCGCCACGTGATAACTGCCAGGCACCAAGGGTTAAGACGACGGGCAGCAGAATCACGACAAATAGGGTCATGCGCCACCCTGGAGCAAACCGCATCACGTGATTAACCCTTCACACACAATAGTTTAAAGTGCGCGCTCATTTTAAAAGGCAATTGCTTTGTTGAAAGTCATTATTGTTGTTCTGCTGATTGGCGTGGTCATCAGCTTATTCTCCGGGTTGGTATTTCTGTTTAAAGACACGGACCGTGCCGATTCAAAACGCACACTGTATGCGCTGGGTGTACGCATCACCCTGGCTGGCGCGCTGCTGCTGACTATATTCTACGGTTTCTATACCGGTGAGTTACGTATCGGGACAAATGCGCCCTGGCACAATACAACCCAGCAACTGCTGGAAGAAAAGAGTGCTGCCGAAGCAGAAGTGGATTAGCACCTGATATAAGAAAGGGGGCTGTACGGCCCCCTTTTTCAAACTGTTTTTTCGACCACGCTTATAAAACGTAGACGAAAATAAACAGCCCTACCCAGACCACGTCGACAAAGTGCCAGTACCAGCTGGCCGCTTCAAAACCAAAACAGTCTTTTGAATTAAAGTGTCCTTTGATTGCACGATAAAGCTGCACGATCAGAATAATTGTACCGAGTGTGACGTGGAAACCGTGAAACCCGGTCAGAAGGAAAAATGTTGAGCCGTAAATCCCGCTGGCCAGAGTCAGCCCCATCTCGGTATAGGCGATCACATACTCTTCGATCTGCAAGCCGACAAAAATGATACCCAGGAGTACTGTCAGGCCAAGCCAGCCAATCAGCTTCTTGCGATTGTTGGCTTTGATGGCTGAATGTGCCCAGTGAATAGTGACACTGGAAAACAGCAGAATGGCCGTATTCCAGAAGGGCAGATAGGCGTACCAGCTGGAAACCGAAGGTGCCTGCATATTCTGTCCTGGCCCTGGAAATGCGGTTGCGTCAGGGTTGCTCATGACCGGCCAGGTTGCATCAAATTCGGGCCAGAGGTAATCACCTACTATGCCTTTTGCACCTTCACCGCCGAGCCACGCGACGGCAATCGAACGCGTATAAAACAGAGCACCGAAGAAGGCAGCAAAAAACATTACCTCGGAGAAAATAAACCAGCCCATGCCCCAGACGTAACTCCGCTTGAGCTGCTCGTTGGCCAGACCCTGCTGGTTCTCAGCAATGACTTTGGCAAACCAGCAGTAAAGGACAAATGCCACCATCGCAAAGCCGATGATGCTTTGCGTCCAGGTGTGCGGTTCTCCAGCTTTCGTATCATTTAACCAACTGGCCAGGCCAGTGACCGTTAACATCAACCCGAGGGCAAGAACCACCGGATACCAGCCACTATGAGGTACGTAATAGACCGATTGATCTGTTTCTGCATTTGCCATTGTTTTCTCCAATATTCCCTTTGCTCGATCGCTGACGCTAACCGCCAGTTACTACGGCATCACCCATGGCTTCAGTGATGTCAAAAAGAGCGTAACTCAAATTGATGGACTGCACGTTTGTCGGCAGTTCCCGGCCAACGATGAAGCGCATGGGCATAACCATTTCCTCACCGGGCTGCAAAATTTGCTGGTTAAAGCAAAAACATTCTGTTTTGTGAAAGTACTGTGTAGCCGATACCGGCACCAGGGAAGGTATCGCCTGACCGACCATCACTCTGTCGGTGGTGTTCCTGACGTAGAAATTAACTTCTTTGAGTTCACCTGGGTGAACCCGCACACCACCTTTTTCCGACCAGAAATCCCACACCATGCCCTGGTTGGTATTAGTGATGAAGTTCACTTTGACCAGCCGCGATGTATCCGGCGACGTTGTCGCTGGATCGTAGGTGTAGGGACCGCCGGTTTTTCCGTTTAAGCCGGTGATTTCGCAAAACAGGTCGTACAACGGCACCAGTGCCCAGGCAAACGCAGCCATTGCCAACACGATCAGGCACAACTTACGTACCGTACGTTTGATCTCTGAACTTTGCGCGTTTGTTGTCATAACCTGTTTTACTCCGTTACTTCTTTAAGTACTTTTAATTCTCTAAGTACTAGGCGTGCACTTCCTCATCCGTCACTTTAGGTGGCTGGGTGAAGCTGTGATACGGCGCAGGTGAAGGTATTGTCCATTCCAGACCTTTTGCCCCTTCCCATGCACGTGCTTTTGCAGGTGTACCCGAACGTATGCCGTGAATAATCACGTACAGGAAGAACAGCTGTGAGAAACCGAAAATGAATGCACCAACTGACGACACCATATTGAAATCCGCAAACTGCAGCGGGTAATCAGGAATACGTCGAGGCATACCCGCCAGACCTGAGAAATGCTGCGGGAAGAACGTAATGTTCACGCCGATAAACGACAGCCAGAAGTGCAGTTTGCCCAGCGTTTCGTTGTACATTTTCCCTGTCCATTTCGGAAACCAGAAGTACACTGCGGCAATAATCGAGAACAGCGCACCAGGTACCAGTACATAGTGGAAGTGGGCCACAACAAAGTAAGTATCGTGGTACTGATAATCCACCGGCGTAATTGCCAGCATCAGTCCAGAGAAACCACCAATTGTAAACAGGACCACAAACGCGATAGCAAATAACATAGGCGTTTCGAAAGTCATCGAACCACGCCACATCGTCGCCGTCCAGTTAAAGACCTTCACGCCAGTAGGTATCGCGATAAGCATCGTGGTGTACATGAAGAACAGCTGACCAGCCAAAGGCATACCTACGGTGAACATATGGTGCGCCCAGACGATAAACGACAGAAACGCAATCGACGCCACCGCATACACCATGGAGTCGTAGCCAAAGAGTGTCTTGCGTGCAAATGCCGGGATAATGTGCGAGATGACACCAAACGCCGGCAGAATCATGATGTACACCTCGGGGTGTCCAAAGAACCAGAAAATGTGCTGGAACATCACCGGATCACCACCACCAGCAGCATTGAAGAAGCTGGTACCGAAGTGAATATCAAACAACATCATGGTGACCGCACCCGCCAGTACCGGCATAACCGCAATCAGCAGATAGGCGGTAATCAGCCAGGTCCAGATGAACAGGGGCATTTTCATCAAGGTCATCCCTGGCGCCCGCATGTTCAGGATCGTAGCAATGATGTTGATGCTGCCCATGATCGACGATGCACCCATCAGGTGAACCGCAAAGATAAAGAACGTCACCGAATCAGGTGCGTAGGTGGTCGACAGAGGCGCATAGAAGGTCCAACCGAAGTTAGGGCCGCCGCCTTCCATGAAAAGAGTGGAAATCATCATGCCGAAAGCAAAAGGCAGGATCCAGAAAGACAGGTTGTTCATGCGCGGCAGAGCCATGTCCGGTGCGCCAACCTGCATGGGTACCAGCCAGTTCGCCAGGCCAACAAAGGCCGGCATGATGGCCCCAAAAACCATGATGAGGCCGTGGTTGGTTGTCATCTGGTTGAAAAACTCAGGGTTTACAAACTGCAGACCCGGCTGAAACAGCTCGGTACGGATGACCAGAGCCATCACCCCACCGACCAGGAACATCGCAAAGCTGAACCAAAGGTAGAGTGTACCGATGTCTTTGTGGTTGGTGGTGAACAGCCAGCGAGCTAACCCTTTATCTGGCCCGTGATCGTGATGATCGTCGTGGTGGTCGTCTTGCTGACCTGCGTGTATGACTTCGCTCATAGCTTCCTCTTTATTCGCCAGATAGTTCTATGACATCACGTGGCTGAGTGATGTCGTCTGAATCGTTGCCCCAGGAGTGGCGCTCGTAGTGCACAACAGCAGCTAATTGGGCCGCATCAAGCTGACGTCCAAATGCCTGCATGGCTGTTCCAGGCACGCCCTCTATGACCATTTTGATGTGGTCGTCACGTGGTCCAACGATGTATGGGCTACCGACCAGAGAGGGGAAAACCGGCGGCAGGCCCTGACCGTTGGGCTGGTGACAGCTTGCACAGAAAGTACCGTAGACCTCTTCGCCTTGCGCCATTAATTCTTCGTGGGTGAAGGTTTTGCTCAACGCTTCCTGACGAACGCTTTCATTAGCCACTTCTTCGGCATACCAGATATCAAAGTCAGCCTCTTCCATAACTTCAACCACAACCGGCATGAAGCCGTGGTCTTTACCGCACAACTCTGTGCACTGACCGCGGTAGATACCGGGCTCTTCTACTACAGTCCATAACTCATTCAGCATGCCAGGCACCGCATCTCGCTTGATACCAAAATCAGGCACCCACCAGGCGTGAATAACGTCTTCTGAAGTGACCAGAAAGCGTACTTTACGATTGGATGGAATTCGCAGCGGGTTATCTACTTCAAGCAGATAGTTCTCCCCTTTGTTGCTGACGTCTCGAATTTCGTCCTGAGTGGTTGCCAGATTGGAGAAAAACGAAAAGGTGTTGTTGTAGTCATCGTCGAGATATTTGTACTGCCACTTCCACTGGTAGCCCCGCACTTCAACGGTCATGTCTTCACCGCCGGTGTCATACATCGCCACCAGCACCTGGGTGGCAGGTATCGCCATGCCAATAAGAATCAGCGTCGGGACGATGGTCCAGGCCAACTCAAGCTTGGTGCTCTCGTGAAATTTAGCCGCTTCGTAACCAGCAGAACGGCGGTGATGGATAACGGACCAGAACATCACACTAAATACCGCGATGCCGATCACCACACACACCCACAGGATGGTCATGTGCAGGTCGTAGACCTGCTGGCTGATATCGGTAACGCCGGGGCGCAGGTTCAATTCGTCGGCAGTTGCCGCGCCAGCCATTAATAAGCTGAGCAGGCCGCCTGCAACACTAATTCTTTGTTTCATCCCATATGTTCCACAATTTGTGTCTGTCTTATGCGCATATCTCGAGACTACGCATGAGTCTGATTACCGGTGATCAACGGACTGAATCCGAATCTGCCACTACCGGCGCATGCGAAACTGCCACAACTGCAGCAATTCTTTAAGTGCGCAAGCCAACCCGTCTGTCGACGTGTTTTCAGGCCAGATAAACCACTAGGTATTTCGCTCTAAGTTATAGACTAATCAACTGACAAGCATCAGAAGGTCTATGTCCCCATTTTACGCTCGTCGCGTTGTCCAGACTGTCTGTAACGACGCTGGCACTGAGCGCGGAGCGATTATAGCAACCCAAGAACGTACAGCAACACGAAACTATGGCTGATAACGTCAAGATAACTAAAGAAATACCTTACGTTCGAGCCCTGGCTGGACATAGACGGCCTGAGTGAGAAGCATTTCGCCTTTTCAGGGCTTTCGGGGTGCGCCAGGATCTAGAATTCTGACCGGCTGTAGAGATGCCGCAGGTTGCGTAGGGCTCGATTTGGGTCTTTCGGGCTTACCGCGCGGTACACCTTGAGAATTGACCCGATTGTCGACCGAAAACTCATCTGCAAAGCCGCACGCCACACAGCGGCGACGTGACACTTCCAGTTGCTCATCGCTGTCACTCCGCACCGTCTCCCGGTTGCCGGTTTCTACCACGATACGATCAACAATCTGACAATCCGGGCAGACCGCTCCGGCTATAAAACGTTTCTTGAAAATATTTACCTTTGTCATAGTGACCTTATTTATACGGATGCCTTGCGCTAGGTTTTCGGGTCAGCGCTGCGCAACAGTTCATACACAGGTTGGGTGCTGGGTAGATGACCATGCCAGATAAAGTAACTTTGCGCTGCCTGCTCCACCAACATGCCCAACCCATCAACACTTGTCGTCGCACCGGCGAGCTGGGCCCAGTGGCAGAATCTCGCCGCTGGGCCGTAACTCATGTCGTAACAGAACGCTCCGGTCACCAGATCCTGTTGCAGGGGAATGGCTTCATCTCCCAGCCCGAAGGAGGTGGCGTTAATGACAAGATCCGCGGGTTCATCCAGCACGTTAAGCGGCTGAACTGCAAGTTCTACCCCGGCATTCTTGAATGCCGGCTGCTGTAACAACAGATGCGCTTTCTCAACGGTTCGATTCATAAGCGTTAACCGCCTGATGCCTGCCTGCAGCAAAGGCAGGAGGGCACCTTGCGCTGCACCACCTGCACCAATCAACAGCACGTGTTTACTCTGCAGATCGACACCATGGCGCCCGCTTAGATCTTGCAGCAGACCAATGCCGTCAGTATTGAATCCCTGACTTTGATTATCCGCAGTAAATTTGATGGTGTTAACTGCTGCCGCTGCTCGCGCATGTTCATCCACCGTGTCCACATAGTTGTACGCATCAATCTTGAACGGCACGGTCACGTTCATCCCCTTACCGCCACTGGCCTTAAACTGTTCTGCGAATTGCGCAAATTCGCCTAACTCAACTTCGGCCTTGTCGTAAACTATTTTGTCACCTAGCTGTTTCGCAAAGGCGCTATGAATTTGCGGAGAACGCGAGTGGGCGATTGGGTTGCCAACCACAAGATAACGATTTGTTTCTGTTGTCTGCATAATTATTTTTCAGCGCAGGACGGCGCCATCCAAGGAGTGAATAGTGCTCGCTTTACCGGGGTTCAGAACTGCGCCAGGCAATACATAGCCTACCTGCTCGCCGAACACTTCTTCTGCCTGTGTCTGAGTCGTCAAACTGGGTTCGCCGGAACGGTTTGCAGACGTAGAAATCAGCGTATTGCCTATTAATTCACATAAATCCCTGGCCTGAGAATGGCCGGGGACACGGCATGCCAGAGTTGTGCGGCCACCGCGAATAATGTCGGGGTAGATTGTATCCGGCAGAATCCAGGTATGGGCGCCAGGCCAGGTGGCTTGAATGGCCTGCTTTTGCGCTTCAGACAAACCCTCCAATTGGTCGGAGAAGTAGTGAGCCTGCGCACCAATAACGATAAAGCCTTTATCTGCCTGACGACCTTTGATCGCCAGCACAGCCTCCACTGCATCAGCATTAAACGGATCACAGGCAAATCCCCAGACACCTTCTGTTGCGTGCAGGATCACCCCGCCGGCTTTAAGAATCGCGGCCGCCTTACGCAAGTGTGGCTCGGCACTAATTGTTGGGACTTCTACCATATCCTGATGGGCTCTCTCTGATGCGTCACAATTCCATCCTGCTGAACCACTCAACGTAAAGCCGCGTGAGACGGCGAGCGAATATAACCAAGCTGGACCTGCTGAACAAACCCCATCAATTCCAGACTCACCAGAAGCGAGCTTACCTCGCCAGCTGTCAGGCCGGTTTGCAAACAGACTTCATCCAGCGTCACCGGCAGACCTTGAATACAATCCAAAACCTGATGATGAAGCTCAGAGGGTAAATTGACTGGTGGCAACCTTTCGTGAAGGGTATCTGTCTGTCTTTGGCTTTCCTCGACCGTAGCTTCGATACCAAGTGCAAGCAGAACATCTTCTGCATCCGTCACCAACGCAGCGCCCTGTTGAATAAGCCGGTGGCAACCCGCACTGACCCTGCTGGACACCGGTCCGGGTACAGCCATTACATCACGACCCTGTTCCAGCCCCAGCCTCGCTGTAATCAAGGAGCCGCTTCTTTCGCCCGCTTCAATAATTACCGTCGCGCCGCAGGCACCGCTGATCAGTCGGTTGCGCTCAGGGAAGTGATGCGCTCTGGGGCCAGTAAATGGCGGGTACTCCGAGAGCAGCAAACCATCAGCAGCAACAATTTCCTTCGCCAACTGAAGATGACGCTCTGGATAGATACAATTCAGACCACTACCTAACACAGCCACGGTTAAACCAGTTTTTGTCCGCGTGCCAACATTTCCGGCAGTGGCACTCAATGCACCGCGATGAGCGGCACCGTCAATACCCAGCGCGAGGCCGCTCACTACAGTTAAGCCATGGCCTGCCAGATCTCTGGCCATCTGCTGGGCCAGTAGACGCCCGGCACTGGTACACCGACGGGCGCCTACCACGGCAACCGCGCCGGCTTTATGCAGAAGCGTTAATGCCCCACGGTAATACAATACCAACGGTGGGTCGGGTATGGATTTAAGCAACGGCGGGAATTGCGGATCGAAGTACCCGACCACTGCGCAGGTGAGTGAGACGCGTTTCGAGCGCGACACCGATTTGCGTCGTGGGCGGCAGGTTTGCTGGAGTGTTTTGGCCAGGTGGCCTTCGAGTAACGCGTTTTTCGGTACAGCGCACTGATCCATCGCTTTCAGGATCTGTCGACGAGAATACTTCTCAAGCAGTGCAATGAGGGCTGCAGTGCTGGCAGTCAGTGGCTGGTGCTGGGACATCGCCCCAAGGTACCGGTGCACAAGACACCGGCGTAGGGCTTAGCACGGCAATTGGTGTCAGAAAAACACCAGTTGCCGGGGTCAAGATCAGGGGTTACGTACCTCGTCGCTCACTGCCAGCGGTCTCTCGGTGGTGAGGACCAGGCCATAGGACAGTTTGTCGAAGGTTCGGAAAACCATTAGCAGACCAGCGCGTTCGCTGGGCAAACGAATGTTTTCATTGGCAATACGATCGCGAGCAATCGCGCCTTTCTTATAGATTGCCAGCACGTTGCCCACTTCAAGATTTTCGCGTTCGCCTCGGTTGATCACCACCACGTCGTACTGACCGACCTGGGTCACACCACTGAAAACCGAGATGATTTCCCCGTTGATGTCATCAACAGGTGCGCTCGGGAAGAAGTTAGCATCCAATCGGCGTTCTTCGGTTGGCAAAACACGATCACCAATCTGCACCTCTTCGCGCGTACTGGTGACAGCCATGGTGGCTACGTCCGCATCTTGAGCAACTGCAGTGCCCAAACCAATATAGGTGGCTTCGCGGCCTAGAATTTCCTGGGTATCCGGATCCACATAAAGTGGTCCACGGCGAACAAAATTAAATGCTTCGCTGTCTGGCAATTCGCCGCGAACATAAACCCGGTCACCCGCACCCAACACCAGTCGCTCTGCTTCGCCTTGCACTATATAAGGTGCGGCATCCAGCACCGCTGGTTCGATGACACGGTTCTGCACTAAAAAGCCTTGAATAGCATCCAGGCTGATGGCCGGAATTGAAGACTCCAGCGGCGTTGCACGGATTTGAGGCTTCAGACTGATGGTATCTGACGGCGTGAGTTTCACGGTTCGACCCGCGTCACCACGACGCAATTGCAGGCGTGGCTGGCCGTCAACATAAACCAGAGCAATCTGATCACCAGGATAAATCAGATGAGGGTTGTCAATTTGCGGGTTAATCTGCCAGATTTCAGGCCACAACCAGGGCTTGGACAGGAAGGTGCCGCTGATGTCCCACAACGTATCTCCCTTAACCACGGTATACACATCAGGGTGACCGGGTTTGAGGAATTGGGCAATGTCTTGCGCGGTGGCGGACAATCCGACCAGCAGGCTCATCGACAGTACGCATGAAGTTAGTAAGCGCTTACATTTATTCACAGTGCTACATATCCTTTGTTTTCGTTGATTACGGGTGCACTTTGCTAGTGAATACATCCGCCGCCATGATCTGAACAGGCTTTGCTTCAAACTCATAGGCACAAAAAGCTATAATCGGCGCCATCTTAGCAGCACAATTTGGACCAATACTAGAGACAGTTCACAGGCTCTAACAACACTATTTACACCATGAGTTTATTGAATATTTTGCAATACCCCGACCCGCGCCTGAGAACGGTGGCTGCGGACGTCACCCAATTTGGTCCAGATCTTGTGCGTTTTGCCGACGACCTGCTGGAAACCATGTATGCCGCTCCAGGTATAGGCCTTGCCGCAACCCAGGTTAACGTCCATGAGAGAATTATCGCCGTTGATGTATCTGACAACGCCGACACACCCCACATATTGGTTAATCCACAATTCACCACACATGGCGCGCTGCTGGAAACTGAAGAAGGCTGCCTGTCAGTGCCAGGATTTTATGAGCCGGTGTCTCGAGCTGAACGCATAACGGTGACCGCGCAAACACCCATGGGCGAGGCATTGCACCTGGAAGCCGAGGGTTTGTTGGCAGTCTGCATACAGCACGAGTGTGACCATCTGGCGGGCAAATTGTTCGTCGACTATATTTCGAACCTGAAGCGCAACCGCATTCGCAAGAAGCTTGAGCGACAACAGAAACAACGTGCCTGAGCTTAAAACCGTTTTTGCGGGCAGCCCGGAATTTGCAGCCCGTATCCTGCAGCGCCTGATTGATTCGCCGTTCAAACCCGGCGCTGTGTTTACCCAACCGGATCGGCCCACAGGACGCGGTCGAAAAGTTCGCCCCAATGCTGTCAAACAGTTGGCAGAAACTGCCGGAATAGAGCTGTTTCAACCTGAAAGCCTTCGCAACAAAGCTGCGCGGAACCTGCTTGAAAACCAGCAGGCGGACGTTTTTATCGTAGCCGCCTACGGACTTATCCTGCCTCAAGCAGTACTTGATATACCGCGGTTTGGCTGCCTTAACGTTCATGCGTCACTGCTGCCACGCTGGCGCGGGGCGGCGCCAATTGAACGGGCAATCATGGCTGGAGATAAGCAGACCGGGGTTTGCATCATGGAGATGCAGGCCGGGTTGGACACCGGTCCAGTCTTTGCTCAGACAGAAATACCAATAGCGGCAGATGCCACAGCGCTTGCGCTTACCGAACAACTGGCAGATGCAGGTGGTGCGTTGCTCATCGATGTGTTGACCAAATTCGCCAAAGCAAAGGCAGAAAAGCGCAAGCTACCCACCGCCACCGCGCAGGACGACACTCTGGCCACTTATGCCTATAAACTTGAAGCCTCGGACCGAATGGTCGACTGGAGCGAATCAGCTCAAAGCATCGCCGACAAAATCCGCGCTCTGGCAGGGCGCATGCCCGTGCGCTGCCTGCTTGGAGAAGTGCACGTTCAAATTCTGCAAGCCCGGGCGGTGCAACAACATTTACCAGATGCAGAAGCAACGCCGGCGAGCACGATCATTGATGTGTCTAAAACCGGGATAATTGTGCAATGTGGAACCGATCTATTACAGATTACGCGTATCAAGGTTGAGCGAGGCAAGGGCAGTGAGCTTGATCCGGCAGCAGCTATTAATGGCTACAGCGATCTGTTTTTCCCCGGCGCACGGTTTGCGAACTAAACGGTGAGCGATCAACATAATTCGCGCCAGTGCCGGGGGTATGCAGCCAGAGGTGTAGAGCTGGTCACAAAGCACAACCGAACGATAGATTGGGTTCTTACCAACCGTGCCGAATGGTTTGTTTCACCCGAAACACGTCATTTGTTTTACGGCACTATCCGACACCATCATGAGCTCGTCGACTTGATCGACCCACTCTTAAGCAAACCGCTGAGAGATAAAGATTCAGTAGTGTACAGCCTGATGTTAGTGGGCGCTTACCAACTTAAACTGGCAGATACACCAGCCCACGTGGCGATCAATGAAACGGTAAGCGCGACCCGCACCATCAGCCGGCCCTGGGCCCGAGGCCTGGTTAATGCGGTGTTAAGAAAGGCCAGCTCCCTTGACATGAAACTAGATCAAACGTTCGGTCATGCTTCCTGGCTGGTAAAATCGCTCCAACACGCATGGCCGGATATTTTCAATGACATCTTAGCCACAAATAATCAGCGTGCACCCATGAGCCTGCGTGTTAATTCAACGCTAACCAGTCGCAATAGTTATCTTGAACGTTTGTTTGGTAAAGACGTTGCGGCAACCAAAGGTCTAGCCGAGCAGAGTTTGATTCTCAATCGTCCCCAACCCAGTACTACCTTACCCGGGTGGCTCGAAGGGGAAGTAGCGGTACAGGATATGGGGGCTCAATTTGCCGCGCCACTGGCGCTGTTGCCGGCGGCCGAAGCTACCGAACTCGAAAGTACTAAGCCAACCTGTGCAACACGCATTCTCGACGCCTGTGCAGCACCCGGAGGGAAACTCGCTCATCTTATCGAACTCACTGCAGCAACTGCCGCGCAAGGCGATCCTGAATCTTTACCGCCAGAGATCGTCGCTATTGATGTTAATCCGGATCGTATCGCGCAAACTGAGAAAGTGCTGGCACGTCTGGGACACACCTGCCAGCTGACGGTCGGCGATGCCTGCACACTGGAGTGGTGGGACAAAAGGCCTTTCGACCGTATCCTGCTGGATGCGCCCTGCAGTGGCACCGGCACTATCCGACGACACCCGGATATCAAACTACTCTTAAAGGAATCAGCTATTGCGGAGCATGCGGCATTGCAGCTTCAGATACTCAACAACCTCTGGCAGACGCTGGCACCAGGCGGTAACCTGCTGTACTGCACCTGCTCAATCCTGCCAGAAGAGAATGATGGCGTGATCAGCCAGTTTATCGAACAGCCTGACAATGACGCCCAAGTGTGCAGTATTGGTTTACCAACGGGACAAGCAACCAAACATGGTTGGCAACTGTTACCGACCGACCCCAACACCGATGGTTTCTATTATGCCCGGTTGCAGAAAGTTGCTTAACAACATACTGCTCACTACAGAGAGCGCGTCATGAAAATTCTTATTCTGGGTGCAGGTCAGGTTGGCGGCACGTTAGCTGAAAACCTCGCCAAAGAATCTTTTGATGTCACCCTGGTCGACGAACAGGCCGGCCGTCTGCAGGAGCTGGCTGAAAGACTCGACATTCAAACCATTCAAGGCTGGGCGTCTCATCCTGATGTATTGCGCCGCGCTGGCGCTGATGATGTCGACATTCTTGTCGCGGTCACCTCCAGTGACGAGGTCAATATGATCGCCTGCCAGGTGTGTTATTCACTGTTCCGAACGCCACTGAAAATCGCCCGGGTTCGATCTTTGTCTTACCTCACCCGGGAAGGATTTTTCAGCAAAGAGCACATGCCTATCGATGTGCTGATCAACCCGGAGCAGGTGGTTACTAACCACGTTCATGAGCTGTTGAAACACCCCGGCGCTTTACAGGTACTGGATTTTGCCGACGGCCGGGTACAGCTGGTTGCCATGCGCGCCTATTACGGTGGGCCGCTGGTAGGGCAGGCATTAAGCTTTCTACGCGAACATATGCCTAATGCGGATACACGTGTCGCGGCCATTTTCAGGCGAGGCAAAGCCATCATCCCTGAAGGCAACACTGTCATAGAAGCAGATGACGAAGTGTTTTTCATCGCCGCCAGGGAACACATTGATGCGGTGATGGCGGAACTGCGTAAAGTAGAGCGGCCCTTTAAACGCATCATGATCGCCGGCGGAGGTAACGTCGGCGCGCGCCTTGCCCAGGCGGTGGAAAACCACTACGCCGTCAAGCTGTTGGAATACAGCGAGCCGCGTGCCAAATTTCTCGCTGATCAGCTGACTAAAACTGTTGTACTGCAGGGTAACGCAACGGACAGGGATTTATTGCTCGAAGAGAATATAGAGCAGTGTGATGCCTTCTGCGCTGTCACCAACGACGACGAAGTAAACATCATGTCATCCCTCATGGCCAAGCGCCTGGGCGTGCGCCAGGTTATCACGCTGATCTCAAAGCCGGCCTATGTTGACCTGGTGCAAGGTGGGGAAATTGATATCGCAGTGAGTCCGCAACAGGCTACCACCAGCACTTTGCTATCGCACGTTCGGCGTGCAGATGTTGCCCGGGTGCACAGCCTGCGACGTGGCGCAGCGGAAGCCATTGAGGCCATCGCCCATGGCGATGCTAAAAACTCAAAAGTAGTAGGGCGGCGCATCAGTGAAATAGACCTGCCCAACGGCTGTTCCATTGGCGCCATTGTCAGGGGCAATGAGGTTCTTATTGCCCACGATAATGTGCTGGTCGAATCGGACGATCACGTTATTCTTTTCCTGGTCGACAAGCGTCAGGTCCGCGCGGTCGAAAAGCTGTTTCAGGTCGGCGTGTCGTTCTTCTGAGCGGCGTGTAATACCAAATGCATCTAGCGGTTATTTTTCGCGTTACTGGGACGCTGCTGACGTTTTTCAGTTTCACCTTTTTTATCCCGGGCTTGCTGGGCCTGGCTTACGGTGAAAACACAGCCACTACCTTTGGGTTGGCATTTGTCATCACCCTGATCGTTGGCCTGGCACTGTGGTTACCCCTGCGTGGCAACCGCGAACTGCGGGGCGGGGACGGCTTCCTGATTACGGCACTATTCTACGTCGGCCTCGGTTTGTTCGGCGCAATCCCTCTCTATTTTGCTGACTCGACTAACTTGAGCTTTACCGACGCGGCATTCGAGTCCATGTCCGGTTTAACCACAACCGGCGCGACAGTGATCACTGGTCTCGACGAATTGCCGAAGTCACTGCTCATCTATCGCCAGCTACTGCAATGGCTGGGCGGCATGGGCATCATTGTCCTGGCGGTAGCGATATTCCCGATGCTGGGCATAGGTGGCATGCAGTTGTATCGAACAGAGTCCCCGGGGCCGTTGAAAGATAACAAGCTGACACCCCGCATAACGGAAACAGCCAAGGCGTTATGGTATATCTACCTGAGCCTGACCATCGCCTGTGCGTTGGCCTATTGGGCCGCAGGCATGACGACTTTTGACGCCATCAGTCACAGCTTTTCAACGGTGGCCATTGGCGGTTTTTCAACCCACGATGCCAGTATCGGTTACTTCGCAAGCCCGCTGATTGAGAGCGTGGCGATAGTTTTTATGTTGCTCTCAGGTATCAATTTCGGTCTGCACTTCCTGGTCTGGCGAAGACGCAACCCATTACACTATTTTCAGGACGCCGAGGTCAAAACCTATCTGGCCGTATTGGCCGTTGTTGCAGCAATTGTCATTTGGGTTTTGTACAGCTACCCGCTGCCAGGCGTCTCACCGATCCGTGATGGATTGTTTCAGACCATTTCAGTAGCCACCACCACGGGATTTACCACGCAGAATTTCAGCTTATGGCCTTCTGTGGCCCCCATATTATTATTGTTGGCGGCGTTTGCAGGTGGTTGTGCTGGCTCAACCGCGGGCGGTATCAAAATGATTCGCGTGTTGATGATTTATCTGCAGGGCATGCGCGAAGTAAAACGCCTTATTCACCCGAACGGCGTCTTTCCAATAAAACTCAACAATGCGCCGGTTTCCGATCGCCTCATACAGGCTGTCTGGAGTTTCTTCAGCGTATACGTAATCGTCTTCCTGCTGATGGTTACTGCGGTTATGTTGATTGGAGAGCTTGATTTTGTGACCGCTTTTTCTGCTGTTGGTGCCAGTCTGAATAACCTTGGTCCAGGCCTGGGTGAAGTTGCACTGAACTACGCCAGTCTGCCGGCATCCGTGAAGTGGCTACTTATGTTTACAATGATGCTTGGGCGGCTGGAGATTTTTACCTTGCTGGTGCTGCTGACTCCCGCCTATTGGCGTCGATAAACGTTATCCCGGCCACCCGCTGGCGGTCGCTTGAAGCGTTTATATTCCCACTGGTATTGCTCAGGGCGCTCTCCGCACCACCCGCTCTATGCTGCGATTAAGTACTTCGGCGCATCCCTGGGCATCCTGACCTTCAATAGAATCAGCAAGGGTTTCAAAACGCGCAACATAGCCATAGCCGTCATCGCTTTTTTTGCGCTGAACTGAACCTATAATCACATCCGGAGCGTTTTTATCAATCAGGCGATGCACAAGACTCATGGTCAGCGCCGGGTGACCAAAGAAGTCTGCATAAACCCCTGCATTACGATCCGGCACCTGGTCGGGCAGAATCGCTACAAGTTTGCCCTGTTTAAGAACCCGCAGGATACTGCGCATTCCTGCGGTATCGATGGCAAACAACTCACCACCAAAACGCTCTCGTGTAGCAAGAATGACAGGTTCAAGAGCAGCGACTTTGGGCGGCGCGTACAGAGCGGCGACGCTATAGTTCAAACCCAGGAAGGCGCACAGCAACTCCCAGTTGCCAAAGTGCGGTACCAACAACAAAACGCCCCGCTTACTGTCGAAGGCCTGTTTTAAAAGGTCTTCTCCTTCCACACTCAATATTTGCGCCATCAGTTCCTGCTCAGACCGATAAGTCATTTGCGCAAACTCGAACACCAGCAACACCATATCGGCAAGGCTCTCTCTGACCAACGCGCTCACTTCACGCTCAGAAAGCTCCGGAAAACAGAGTTGAATATTGACCCGGCTGATCTTAGCCGAATCACTATCCATAAGGAGCAGCAGACGCGCAGCTGACGCCGCCAGGCGGGTAGCCAGTCGCGGCGAAGGTAATTGAGCCAGCCACAGCCCGAAGCGAACAATCTGTGACATTATTGTATTCTCAGCCATGAAACCCTGTATTACACCGATGAATCAGAAAATTGACAATTCGCTGCAGCTGATCCTGCTTGATCGGGACGGTGTTATCAATGAAGACTCGCCGGACTTCATACGCAATGCAGACCAATGGCTGCCTATTGAAGGCTCGATAGAAGCCATAGTGATGCTCCAGCACACCTACGACGTTGCCATATGCACCAACCAATCGGGTATCGGCAGGGGACATTTCGATCTTGGAACCCTGCATCAGATGCATAAAAAAATGAACAGTCTGATCAAGGATGCGGGCGGAGAACCGGTAGATGTGTTTTTCTGCCCGCACAAACCTGATGCGGGTTGTGACTGCAGAAAACCCAAACCCGAGCTTCTGCAAACGGCTATGGCCGCGCAAAATCACAGCCCTGCTGACACGTTATATGTTGGTGACTCGGAAAAAGATCTGCTTGCCGCCGAAGCCATCGGTTGCCAGGCAAGCCTGGTTCTAACCGGCAAAGGCCAGCAAACACGATTGACGCCCGCAGGACAGGCGAACAATCGGGTTGCAGAAAACCTGATATCTCTTGCCAGAACACTGACTGGGCAACATTCAGACGTCTAGGTTTACCACTGACAAAGCATTTGTTTCGATAAAATCACGGCGCGGCTCAACCTGGTCTCCCATCAGTGTGGTGAATATCTGATCCGCACCGATAGCGTCATCCACAGTCACCTGCAACATGCGTCGAACATTAGGGTCCATGGTGGTTTCCCAGAGCTGTGATGGGTTCATCTCACCCAGACCTTTATACCTTTGAATATCCACTCCGCGTCTAGCCTCAGCGATGAGCCAGCTATAGGCATCATGAAAATGATCTATGGCTTGAGTCTTTTCGCCACGCTGTATGTAAGCACCCTCTCCCAACAAATCATCTAAGGCGTCAAGAATGGCGGCTATTGCACGATAGTCTGCACCGGTGAAAAAACCGTAGTTAAACACCAGGCTTTCCGTCGCGCCTTTTAACAGGATATTAACCGTTGGAAAATACACCTGGTGTTCACTATCAAAATTGACTTCAACGCCTGCGTTATTACCAACACCCTTTTCCAACAATTCGGTAAAGCTGTTAGCCCAGGCCTGCATTTCAGCCTCAGACTGCATCATCTCAACAGTGACCTTTGGTAGACGCAGCAAAAGCTGAGAAACTACTTCGGGAAACCTGCGTTCCAGCCGCGTCAGACGTTTCAAAACATCCTGAAGTTGTACAACCAAAGTTTCCAGCGCTTCTCCCTGAATGGGAGGTGCTTCGTTGTTTACAAACAACTTCGCATCCTGCAGGGCGAGTTCGAGGAAATACGCCGTAAGCTCATCATCGTCTTTGACGTAACGCTCCTGTTTACCTTTTTTAGCCTTGTACAAAGGTGGCTGCGCGATGAATATGTGCCCTCTTTCTAACAACTCAGGCATCTGACGAAAGAAAAACGTTAGCAAAAGGGTACGAATGTGGGAACCATCCACATCAGCATCCGTCATGATCACAATGCTGTGATAACGCAACTTATCAATATTGAATTCGTCCCGACCAATACCGCAGCCCAACGCCGTGACCAGCGTACCGACTTCCTGAGAGCCAAGCATTTTATCAAAGCGTGCTTTTTCAACATTCAGGATCTTGCCACGCAAAGGGAGGATCGCCTGAGTACGCCGATCTCGACCCTGTTTCGCGGATCCACCCGCAGAGTCTCCCTCTACCAGGAACAACTCCGACAGCGCAGGATCTTTCTCCTGACAATCTGCAAGCTTGCCAGGCAAACCTGCAATATCCAGAGCACCTTTTCGTCGTGTCATTTCTCGGGCTTTGCGCGCCGCTTCGCGAGCGCGCGCCGCATCAATCATTTTACCCACCAGGGCGCGCGCATCCTGCGGGCGCTCATCGAGGTATTGAGCGAAGTGCTTGTACAACTCCTGTTCTACCGCAGTTTTGACTTCACTGGACACCAGCTTTTCTTTTGTCTGAGAGGAAAACTTAGGGTCTGGTACCTTTACGGATACCACTGCAGTCAAACCTTCGCGAGCGTCATCACCGGTTGTCGCTACCTGGGCCTTCTTCAGCAGGCCTTCACGCTCAATGTAAGTATTCAATGTTCGAGTCAGCGCCGCTCGGAAACCCGCCATGTGGGTGCCGCCGTCTCCTTGAGGAATATTGTTGGTGTAGGCAAACACCTGCTCCTGAAACGAATCATTCCACTGCATCGCAATTTCGACGCCAATGCCATCTTCCCGCTGAACATTGAAATGGAACTCATCGTTGACGGTAGACTTATTTCGATTCAGATATTCAACAAAGGCTTTCAAACCGCCTTCGTAATAGAACAGGTCTTCTTTACCCGTGCGTTCATCTATCAGGTTTATGCGAACACCTGAATTAAGGAAGGCCAGCTCGCGAAGCCGTTTCGCCAGAATTTCGTAAGAAAAAACCGGGTTAGGGAATGTTTCTGGTGACGGTTTGAAATAACACTCCGTGCCTTTTTCCGTTGTTTCCCCTACCTCGGTAACCGGCGCCTGAGGAATGCCATCGCGATACTCCTGTTCGTAAACTTTGCCGTCACGTCGCACGGTCAGACGCAGCAATTCTGACAAGGCATTAACCACCGAAACGCCCACACCGTGCAGTCCGCCGGACACTTTGTAGCTGTTCTCGTCAAATTTACCGCCGGCATGCAACGTTGTCATTATGACTTCAGCAGCGCTGATATTTTCTTCAGGGTGGATATCTACAGGGATCCCGCGGCCGTTATCTTTAACCGTGATCGCCTCTTCGGGGTGCATGATCACATGCACTTCGTCACAATGGCCGGCCAGCGCTTCGTCAATGGCATTATCAACCAACTCCTGCACCATGTGGTGCAGACCTGTGCCATCCTCGGTATCACCGATATACATACCAGGCCGTTTACGCACAGCGTCTAAGCCGCGTAATACGGTGATACTGCCGGAATCGTAACTGTTTTCGTCTGACATATTGTCCTTTGCCCTATATGGGTTTGGATAGCGAGGCTACCCGGCCTTGTTCCACGTGAAACACTTTCAGATCGGGAAGGTTTTTGACCCAATCTACATCTAAATCAAGCTCTTCGGTCGAAGTAGCAATAACCTGGCAATCTAAAGTAAGCAACGTTCTAACCAATTGCTGCCACCTATTGTCATCCAGTTCCGCGCCGAAGTCGTCGATCAGAAAAACCAACCGCTGCCCGATACGATCACTTAAGAGCTTTGCCTGACCCAATAGAGCCGCGCTTGCGATAAGTTTTGCCTGCCCTCTGGAAACAACATCTGCTGCTGGATTGCCATTCACTTTAAACAGCAAATCACCTCGATGAGGCCCTCTCTGTGTCGTGCCGAATTTTACATCGCGCGCATAAGATTCGCTCACTTTTTTATCAGCCTCATCAGCTGAAACCAGGCCACCCCAGTCATAAGCCAGCTCAACCTCAAGACTGGCATTCAACTCCGTCATCAGCGCATTGAACACACTTGAAAGCGCTTCGACATAGGTCGCTCGGGATTTACTGAGTTTAATCGCGTATTCCCGGTATTGTTGAAACCAGGGGTCATCTCCGATTGTTGATTGAGGAGTGGCTTCCTGTTTAAGCCAGGCATTGCGTTGGCTCAGAACGCGTCGGTAGTGTCCCGAGTCTTTCAAAAACGTTTGTTCCACGTGAAACAAGCCCCAATCCAGAAAGGCCCGCCGACCACCCGGTGTACCAAGTACCAGTTCGGCAGCATCAGGCAGCAGGGTTTGAATGGGTAACACTTGTGCTAATGAAGACGCCTTTGCCGCCTTTTCGCCTCCTAGACGCAGCTCGGTTTTCCCGTTTGCAAAGCGCTGGGCACCCAGTTTTGTCAGCAAACCCTCATCGGACACGACCTCACCCGTTACAACCAGAGCGTTCTGATCGTGCTGAATAACCGGACCTATTCTGTGGGTTCTGAAGGAACGCCCTCTTGCCAGGACATGAATAGCTTCTAACAACGCTGTTTTCCCAGCGCCATTATCTCCGGACAAATAATTGAAGCCCGGACTGAACTCTATTTCCTGGTCGGCAAAATTGCGAAAATTGAAGATGTGTAAGCGCTGGAGGCGCACCCGATGCAGGCCTTAGAGCCTCATAGGCATAACAACATAATTTGCCGACTCGTTGCCTATACCCTCAATCAGAGCCGAACTGTTGGCGTCTGATACGCTTAATCTCACAGCATCTGTTTGCAACACACCAAGGACGTCCAGTAAATAGCTGACGTTAAAACCAATTTCTAACTCGTCACCGTTAAATTCCACAGCAACAATTTCTTCGGCCTCTTCCTGTTCAGGATTGTTTGCCTGAATCGTCAACAATTCCGGTGTGACTATGAGCCTCACGCCGCGATATTTTTCATTCGAAAGAATCGCTGCGCGCTGAAACGCATGTCGCAGGGTTTCTCTGTCTCCAACCAGCGCTCGAGAACCGTCGGTTGGTACCACTTTTTCGTAATCGGGGAACTGGCCGTCAACTAACTTGGTAGTCAGGGTGTATTCACCCGTCTTTGCGCGCAGGTGATTACCACCTAACTGCAACTCAATAGTTTCACCTTCACCGTCCAACAGGCGTGCCAGCTCGAGAACACCTTTTCTTGGGACGATGGCCTGGATTTTTTTTGCAACGTTTTGATTGCTTGAATCTTTGGTGCTCATGGCCAACCTATGGCCATCTGTTGCCACCGCTCGGATATGATCGCCGGTGACCTCGAATAACATGCCATTCAAAAAATACCGAACGTCCTGTTGAGCCATTGCAAAACCGACTTCATCAATCAAACCACGAACGTCACTTTGTTTCAGTTGCAGAGCAACATCAGCCTCACCGCCAGGTACTTTGGGGAAATCCTCCGCCGGCAGTGTAGCCAGGGTAAAGCGGCTCCGCCCGGATCGCACAATCGCTCTGTCTGCTTCAACACTGACCGTCACTTCTGCGCCGTCACCCAGCGAACGCCAGATATCAGCGAGTTTTCTCGCCGGCAAAGTCGCCTCTCCATCTTGCTGGATATCCGCATCACATTCCGCAACCAACTCAACTTCCAGGTCGGTACCGGTAATTTCCAGACGGTTGTCTTTTGCCCTGAACAGCAGGTTTGCTAACACCGGCAGAGTCTGCCTGCGTTCCACCACTCCGGTGACCAACTGCAGAGGCCGCAGTAGTTGTTCACGCTGTATTGTAAATTTCATGATGCCCTCGGCTAACCCGATAGTTGTCGCGTCAAATTTTTATGGTCTTCCGCAAGGTCCATGCTGGATTCACGTAATTCAGCAATCTTACGGCAAGCGTGTAGCACCGTTGTATGGTCTCGCCCACCAAAAGCATCGCCAATCTCCGGTAAAGAGTGGTTGGTTAACTCTTTGGCCAGCGCCATCGCCACCTGCCGCGGCCGGGCAATTGTACGGTTACGTCGCTTAGATAACAGGTCTGCAATTTTAATATTGTAATAGTCCGCGACAGTTCGTTGAATATTATCAATCGAGATTTGCCGATCCTGGATAGCAAACAGATCACGCAAAGCGCGTTTAACCTGTTCAATACTGATATGCGCGCCGGTGAAGCGAGCATTTGCAATAACTCGGCGCAGCGCACCTTCCAGTTCGCGCACATTAGAACGAATTCGCTCAGCAATGAAGAATGCAACTGCAGGATCGAGGTGAACCTGTTCTGCCTCAGCTTTCTTCATCAGAATAGCTACACGGGTTTCCAGTTCAGGCGGTTCCACCTCTACCGTTAAACCCCATACGAAGCGCGACTTCAGTCGCTCTTCAAGGCCATCAATCTCGCGTGGATAACGATCACAGGTCAACACCATCTGATGACCGCGCTCAAGCAGCGCGTTAAACACATGAAAGAATTCTTCCTGTGAACGCAACTTTTTAGCAAAGAACTGAATGTCATCTATCAACAGTGCATCTACCGATCGGTAATACTGCATGAAATCCTGCATCGTACCCTGCTGCAGGGCTCTGACCATATCCTGTACAAACTTCTGCGAGTGGAGATACACCACCTTTGCATCAGGGTTAACTTTGAGGATTTCATTACCTACTGCCTGCATCAGGTGAGTTTTACCCAGGCCCACACCCCCATACAGAAGCAGCGGGTTATACGCGATGCCGGAGTTACTGGCGACCTGCAGCGACGCTGCTTTGGCCAATTCATTCGATTTACCTTCTACAAATGTATCGAAGGTGAATTCAGCGTTCAGGTTGGTTGTGGCTTTAGGCGTCTGTCGCAGACCATCCGCCCGTAACGGTGTACCAGGCAGATTCTGCCCGACGCTCAACATAATCTCTAATTCTTCATCTATACCACTGACCTGGCTGACCAGGTCCTGGATACGCTGCAGATAGGTTTGCCGTACTTCATCTTCTACATAGATGTTCGGCGCTAGAAGCGATACCGAACCATCATCAATGCGAACCTGCAGGGGTTTGATGTAAGTATCAAACTGGTCTTCTGCAATTTCGCTGGCGAGCCTACCTAAGCACTGTTGCCAAATGCTGTGTCCCACTAATTAATGCCCCCAAGACATCTGCACCGAATCTATGTCCGGCGCTATAAATATTTTATTTCTTTTTTTCAGCTGTCTCTCTTGCCAGCTTAAACTGGACTACTCTTTCATGAGAGTCGCAAACACCGCCCTTAATTGGGTTGACAAGTCAGCCAACGGGGGGAGCTACGCGCGAACCATCAGGAAGAATTGATGTGGCAGCGAACGAATTTATTTAAGCTCAAGCGACTCAAAATAGCTATGCATAGCTTGCAAAAAGCCTGCAAAAAAAATCTACCTCAGTAAATTCAAATGCTTACAACGGATGTTCGCGAAAGTCTTTTCTCCCCGGGTGTTCACAGTTTGTGCGCAACCTGCTGGAGAACCTGTGGATAACTTTGATCAGATGACTTACACACATGCTTGAGCGTCATTACGCACAGACTAGAGCACTCATTTTCCACAGCCTAAACCAGCGGGTTAGGCGTTGTGTTTCAGCAACTTAAAGTACTTAACCACAGCCAAACTGGCCCTTAACAAGTAACAATAACAATTCTTTAATATATAACTATCTTATTATTTGACTCCGAAGAGACCTGTCCCTAGAATCTCGCCCCCGTATTTTCGATGGCCAAATTGAGTAGGACATGAAAAGAACATTTCAGCCCAGTAATCTGAAACGTGCACGTACCCATGGCTTTCGTTCACGCATGGCTACGAAGGCAGGTCGGAAAGTGCTCAACGCACGCCGTGCCAAAGGCCGTAAGCGCTTAACAGTTAAAACTTCCTGAAGCCTTAATGCAGCGAACTCGTAATGCGTGTTTGCTGAAAATTTGAGCCGCTCCTCACGTAAACTGGCGTAACCAGACACGAACATGTGCAGGTAGGTGCGGTGACTACGTTCCCAAAATCGTCACGACTGTCAAACGCAGCTGAATTCACTGAAGTATTCAGAAACGCCGAGATAAATCTTTCCACCGGTCCGTTACGTATTCGTGCAATTTCAAATAGAATGCGCTGCGCTCGATTAGGCTTGGTCGTCAGTAAAAAAGGCAATCCAAGGGCAAATCGCCGCAATCGGTTGAAGCGTCTGATTAGAGAGCGTTTTCGAGCACAAAGGCTTCAATTACCCGAAGTGGATATTGTGGTACAGGTGTTTGGGAAGATTGACGACGCACAACTTGTGACCTTGTTGGATAAACAGTTTTTACGTATCGCTCGTGATTTGGGATAGGTTTGACAATAAATACTCATCACCAGTGCGCCATAACAGATAACTGCCAGGCAAAAAATGTCGATGCAGCGTTGCCCGCTGCCACGTTGAGAATGCCCGCTCGGCTTGGTATTGGTTTTATACGTCTTTATCAAATAACACTGAGCCCGTGGCTGGGTAACCAGTGTCGGTTTTACCCAACCTGCTCACATTACGGAATACACGCCATCGAAAGGCACGGACTTGTCAAAGGCGTCTGGCTGATCGTGAAACGGATCAGTAAATGCCAGCCTTTTCATCCGGGTGGCATCGACCACGTGCCCGAAGCGACAGGCAAACCATCGCGTACAAGCAGCGCTAATTAGGAAAGAACATGTTACCTCCAGAAATCCAACGTATTGTGCTGCTGGTTGCGCTAGCGGCGACGGGCTATTTAATGATTCTGGCCTGGAACGATGACATGCAGAAGGCGAAAGCGCCGGTACAGTATGATGAGGCTCCTCTTTCTGTCAGCGGTTCAGAATCCGTGAACGGCGCCGATAACCCTGATGTTGCGCTGGGTGACCTGCCACAAACACAGACATCACCGTCTTCAGGTGCCAGTGATATACCAGATGTCTCTCTGCTGGCCCCTGGTAATACCGAGACAGCTGAGACCAGTTCTGCAACGACGTTACCAAATACTTCAAATCTGCTTGAAATCACCACGCCGACTCTGCATGTCTGGATAGATCTTGTGGGTGGCGACATCGTTCGTGTGCAGTTGCCTGAATTTCCCATTGAGATTGACCAGCCGGATATTTCCTTCCAGCTTCTGAATAACTCTGCATCGCAAACCTACATTGCGCAAAGTGGCCTGATTGGCCCGGATGGTCCTGATGCTGCGCCCGGTCGTGCGGTTTATACCACTGCAGAATCCAGTGTCAGAGTTGGTGCCGGCGAAGAACGGGATGTTGTGCTGCGTCACGAGGCAGATGGTGTCCGCATGGATAAGGTGTTTACTTTTCGCGGTGACGAATATCTGGTGGATGTGCGCTTCGAACTGCAAAACCTGACCGCAGAAACCAAGCAAGCGGCTATGTTTGCACAAATCAAGCGCGATACCCGGCCGCCACCTGATCAGGATACGTTTGCCCTAGCGCCAAGGCCTTATCTTGGCGCAGCGCTGACCACGCTGGATGAACGTTACAAAAAAGTCGATTTTGAAGACATTGACGATGACGGTCCCATGGATGAAACGTTGACTGGTGGCTGGATTGCATTTCTGCAGCATTACTTCCTGTCTGCATGGGTTGCACCAGCCGAGCAGACCAATCGATTCAGCGCACGTCGCAGTGCAGATGGCACTTACCTGTTTGGTTTTACCAGCCCTCTGCAGCAGATAGCGCCTGGCGCTACTGGGTCATGGGATGCGCAGTTTTATGCCGGGCCTAAAAATCAGAAACGTCTGGAAGAGATTGCAGAGAATCTGAATCTGACTGTGGATTACGGATTTTTGTGGTGGATTGCCGTGCCGCTGTTCTACCTGCTGGATTTTCTTCACGGGCTGGTGGGTAACTGGGGTCTGGCTATTATTCTGCTGACCGTTGTCGTGAAAGTTGTGTTGTATCCGCTATCAGCAGCGGGTTACAGATCTATGGCCAACATGCGTCGCGTGGCGCCATTAATGAAGCGTCTGCAGGAACGCTATGGCAGCGACCGTGAAAAGTTATCAAAAGAAATGATGGCGCTGTATAAAAAGGAAGGCGCCAACCCACTTGGCGGCTGTCTGCCCATGCTGCTGCCCATGCCTATTTTTATAGCCCTGTACTGGGTATTGTTCGAATCAGTAGAATTGCGCCAGGCACCATTTTTCCTGTGGATCAATGACCTGGCCGTGATGGATCCATTTTTCATCCTGCCCTTGTTGATGGGTGCCAGCATGTACTGGATGCAGACGCTCAACCCCCAGGTAGGGGATCCTCTGCAAGTCAAAATGATGAAGATGATGCCGATCATGTTCACCGTCCTGTTCCTGTTCTTTCCAGCGGGTCTGGTGCTGTACTGGTTGGTCAACAACGTGTTGTCGATCGCGCAGCAGCAATATGTCTACAAAAAAGTTGAAAAAGCTCAAGCCGCTAAGTCCTAGGTAATGCAGTGGCCACTTCCCTGCACGACGATCTGATAGCTGCCGTTGCCACCCCTCCTGGCCAGGGTGGCATTGGTGTAATTCGATTGTCAGGCAGCGGTGCTGCAGAGGTTGCCAGAATAATCTGTAATCAGACCCTTGTGCCCAGGCACGCCACGTACTGCAAATTCAGCGATGGTGATGAAGTCCTAGACGAAGGCATTGCTATAGCTTTTGCCCAATCTGCATCTTTTACAGGCGAAGAAGTGGTTGAGCTGCAGGGGCATGGTGGACCGGTTGTGCTGCAGAGGCTTCTTGATCTGGTCTGTCGCCACGGTGCTCGCCTGGCGCGACCTGGCGAGTTCAGTGAACGCGCTTTTTTGAACGGCAAGCTCGATTTAGCCCAGGCTGAGGCCATAGCCGATCTGATTGCCAGTTCTTCTGTTGCCGCGGCTCGAGCCGCAGTACGTTCCCTGCAGGGTGATTTTTCTGCTGAAGTTCATCGGGTTACCGAGCACCTGGCCAAACTCAGAGTGCTGGTGGAAGCCTGTATCGACTTTCCCGATGAAGACGTTGAGTTCCTGCAAACAGGTCAGGTTGTAGCGCGCCTGCAGCAAGGTATCGATCAACTGCAGCAGCTGAGACGGGATTCCGTGCAGGGGCAGTTGCTCAATGAAGGCGCATCGGTTGCCCTGCTGGGTGCCCCAAATGCCGGGAAATCCAGCCTCCTGAACGTGCTGTCCGGTGAAGAAGCCGCCATTGTTACAGATATCCCGGGTACTACGCGGGATCTGCTGAAGGTCGATTTATTACTCGACGGTCTGCCTCTGCGTCTGGTTGACACTGCTGGATTGCGTGAAAGCGGTGATAAAGTGGAGCAGATGGGTGTAGCGCGTGCTAAAGCTCAGGCCCA
This sequence comes from Gammaproteobacteria bacterium, assembly GCA_048571035.1. Lineage (GTDB taxonomy): Bacteria > Pseudomonadota > Gammaproteobacteria > Pseudomonadales > Azotimanducaceae > UBA4421. Next base: position 2,801,688 of record CP121329.1, on the reverse strand, counting down.
GCAGGCAGACCTGTTGCTGATAGTTGTCGATGCCACCGCCGTTGCGGCATCTGACATGGATACCTACGTATCGAACTTACTAGACGGTGTTGAATTGGAATTGGATCAACTCCCCGCCATCGTGGTATTCAACAAAATTGATCTCCTGACGGACTCGGAAAACAGTTTTAGCAGCGATTTAAATGTTGTGCCGGTATCCGCGCTGCAGGGTACAGGACTGGCGGATCTGCGAAGAGTGATAAAAAGCAGCCTTGGATTTAATCAGAGTGAGCGTGGCTTCATTGCTCGTGCCCGCCATGTCGCTGCGCTGGAACAGGCGCTTGGGCATCTGATCGAGGCAAAACAGCTGATAGTTCTGGGTGAAGCTACTGAAATCGCCGCCGAAGAAATGCGATTTGCGCATAATGCTCTGGGCGAAATAGTTGGAACCGTTACACCTGATGATCTGCTGGGTCGGATTTTCAGTGAGTTCTGTATAGGCAAGTAAACCGGCATCTGCATGCCTGGCTTATTTCAGCGCTTCCAATCAGACTAACAGCCACTATACTTTGCGGCCGAATTTACCAGGGTATTCAGGCACATAATGCTGTATCCAGACCATTTTGAAGTGATTGTTGTGGGCGGCGGCCATGCCGGTACGGAAGCTGCCGCTGCTGCCGCACGGATGGGTGCCCGTACCCTGTTACTGACCCAGAATATAGAAACCATTGGTCAGATGTCCTGTAACCCAGCCATTGGTGGTATTGGTAAAAGTCATCTGGTGGCTGAAATTGACGCCATGGATGGTCTGATGGGTAAAGCTACAGACCTCTCAGGCATCCATTTTAAAGTTCTCAACGCCAGTAAAGGACCAGCTGTAAGGGCCACTCGTGCCCAGGCTGACCGCGCGTTGTATAAAAATGCCATACGCGACCTGTTAGAGCATCAACCAAACCTGTATATCTTCCAGCAGTCGGTGACTGACTTTGTCGTTGAAAATGACCGTGTTAAAGGCGTCGACACGCAAATGGGATTACGCTTTTCCTGTGACAGCATTGTGCTGACAACCGGTACCTTCCTCGGCGGAAAAATTCATATTGGTACGCAAAATCATGCCGGTGGGCGCGCCGGAGATGCGCCGTCGATAGCTTTGGCCGAGCGCTTGCGAGCCTTACCTTTCAGGGTCGGGCGTTTAAAAACAGGCACGCCACCACGCATTGATGGCCGCACTGTAGACTTCAGCGAACTGCAGGCGCAACCGGGTGATGATCCCCGGCCAACGATGTCGTTGTTGGGCGATACGGCTACGCACCCCAGACAGGTCGCCTGCCACATTACTGAAACAAACCCGCAGACACATGACATCATTCAAAGTAATATCGAAAAATCTGCGATGTACAGTGGTGCTATTGAAGGGGTCGGACCTCGTTACTGTCCCAGTATTGAAGACAAAGTTGTGCGCTTTGCCGACAAGACATCGCATCAGATTTTCATTGAACCTGAAGGACTGAATACCACGGAACTTTATCCCAACGGTATCTCCACCAGTCTGCCGTTTGATGTACAGCTACAGTTTGTGCGCAGCATAAAAGGGTTTGAGAAAGCGCATATCTCCAGGCCGGGTTATGCCATTGAATATGATTACTTTGATCCCCGAGACTTGAACTATTCGTTAGAAACAAAAGCAATCCGTGGCTTGTTCTTCGCTGGTCAGATCAACGGCACCACGGGTTACGAAGAAGCGGGCGCCCAGGGTTTGCTGGCAGGCATTAATGCTGTTCGAAGTGTGCGCGGCGAATCCTCCTGGGAGCCACGTCGAGACGAAGCCTATATTGGCGTCCTGGTCGACGATCTGATTAATATGGGTACCACGGAACCCTATCGCATGTTTACCAGTCGCGCGGAATTTCGCCTGCGATTAAGACAGGACAATGCGGATCAACGGCTGACTGCAACGGGCGTAGAACTCGGCGTTGTTGGCGCGCAGAGAGCGCTGGCTTTCGATAAAAAACTGGCTGGGCTAGGTGCTTTACATAAAAATGTCAGCAATACCCGTGTGGTACCTGGATCAACCGAAGAAAAAATGTTGGGTGTTTCACTCAACAAACATACAGATCTGACGGCGCTGTTGAGACGACCTGAAGTGACAACAGAGAACTTTGTGCAGCTTTTTCCAGAGGTAGATGCGAGTCTGGTAGAACAGGTCATGATAGAAACCAAGTATGCGGGCTATATCTCTCGTCAGGAAGATGAGATTGCAAAAATACGACGCCACGAAAGTATGGTTATTCCCTCCAGCATGCGTTACGAGGGTATCGATGGCTTATCCAATGAACTGCGCCAGAAGCTGGAGCAGAATCAACCCGCCACTCTGGCTCGTGCTGCAAGAATACCGGGGATGACGCCTGCAGCGTTGTCTATCTTGTTAATTCATGCAAAAAAAGCAGCAGCATCCTGAACGGTCCGCTCAAACAACTGTCGTCCGGGCTAGCGCAACTCGAATTATCTTTGAGCGAAAGCCATCAGGATCAACTGCTCGAATATGCGGCTCTGGTTGAGAAGTGGAATAAAACTTTCAATCTGGTGTCGCGACAGGATATCAGGCGGCTGTTACCGAGACATATACTCGATTCGCTGGCAGGTGCGCCTTTGCTTAAAGGAGAGCATATATTAGATCTCGGTTCCGGGGCAGGTTTGCCCGGTGTACCGCTTGCAATTTCAGCGCCTGAGCGAAGCTTCGTGCTGCTGGACCGTAGCAGCCGCCGTGTGCGTTTTCTGAAACAGGTGGTTCGTAATCTGTCCCTGCACAATGTCGAAGTGGTGGAAGGAGACTTCAACCAGGTGATTGGAGAGGACGACCTTTATGACACGATAACCGCCCGGGGTGTAACGACAGCCCCGGAGGTTTGGGCTATGGTGGGTGAACATGTCTCAGCACCCGGCCGGATCCTGGTTTACGAGAGCACACAGATGAGTATTGAAGAAGACGAGCAATCACCTGCTGAGCCCGATCAGGCAGATCGTGCAGACGTTAAGGTTGAGCGCCACGTTTATAAAATAGCGGGGCTTGAGCACAATCACAGCATTCTGATCATGGCGCACGCATGACAAGAGTAGTGGCTGTAGCCAATCAGAAAGGGGGTGTGGCCAAAACGACAACCAGTGTCAATCTGGCAGCATCGCTCGCGCTTTCAGGCGGTAAGGTTTTGCTGGTTGATCTGGACGCACAGGGCAACGCCACCATGGGATGTGGTATCGATAAAAATACTGATCTCGCGACGACCTACGACTGGCTGGTGGAGGATAAACCGGCTGCTGAAATTGTCGTGCATTGTCAGGGCGGGTTTGATGTATTGCCGTCTAATCTGGATTTAACCGCGGCGGAAGTTCACCTTATGCAGGTCGAAGGGCGTGAATTTCAGATACGACAGCGGTTGCAGACCCAGGCCCATTCTTACGACTATGTGATTATAGATTGCCCTCCCAGTTTGAGTATTTTGACGGTAAATGCGTTGGTTGCAGCAGATGGTGTTCTGATCCCGATGCAGTGTGAATACTACGCACTGGAAGGTTTATCCGCGTTGCTTGAAACAGTAGAGGGCATCCAGAGTGGGCCGAACCCCGATCTGGTTGTTGAGGGTATTCTGCGCACCATGTACGACCCGCGTAACAGTCTTACGCGAGATGTGTCCCGGCAGTTGATCAAGTATTTTGGCGATCAGGTATTCCGTACGGTTATTCCCAGAAATGTTCGATTGGCCGAAGCGCCGAGCCACGGTCTGCCGGCTATTCTTTATGATCGAACCTCCAGGGGTGCAGTAGCTTACATGGCACTCGCAGGAGAATTTCGCCAGAAACATCAACGCAGCGCGTTGCCGCACTAATTGAGTCGCGTTTATCGTGCTGTATGAAATGAGTAGACGGATCAGATGAGTAAGAAAAGATTGGGCCGCGGTCTGGATGCCCTGCTGTCAGAGCGTAAACCCACTGCTGCCGTAGATGATCAAAGCAGCCAGGATAAGCCAACAGCCACTCAGCCCGCTGGCGCTGGTCAAACGGATCCGTCATCGGTTGAAACAGGTATTGATATAGAGGCGATTACCCCCAGCCCTTATCAACCCCGTCGGCAGTTTGCGGAAGAGGCGCTGCAGGATCTGGCTAACTCGATTTCACGGCAGGGCCTGTTACAGCCGATTGTGGTGCGAAAAAAGGCCAATGGCGGCTATGAGTTGATTGCCGGTGAACGCCGGTGGCGTGCCGCAAAACGCGCGGGTTTCACAACAATACCCGCAGTGATCAGAACCGTATCCGATGAGCAGGCATCGGCTCTTGCACTGATTGAAAACATGCAGCGGGAAGACCTGAACGCCATGGAAGAGGCCCTCGGACTGGCCCGCTTGCGCGATGAGTTCAAACTGACCCAACAGGAAATTGCAGATTCCGTGGGTAAATCCAGGGCAGCTATCGCGAACCTGCTGCGGTTAACGAATCTGGGTTCGGTAACCCGCGGTCTGTTGGAGCGCGGCGCCCTGGAAATGGGTCATGCCAGAGCACTACTCGCCCTGGATGGTCTGACACAGGACCAGACTGCGGCACACGTGGTGGATAAAAGTCTGTCAGTCCGACAAACGGAAACGCTCATACGCAGTCTGTCACAGGAAAAAAAGCCCACGGGACCAGCAGCGCCTGTGCGCCAGGACCCTGATACTGCCCGACTTGAGCGCCGCATTACCGAACACGTAGGCGCGCCAGCGCGCATCAAACAGGCCTCTCAAGGCGGCGGTGAGCTGATCATAAAGTACTCAAACCTCGACGAACTCGATGGCGTTTTAAAACACCTCGGCTTAGACGAATAGATTCAGGTCAGGGTGTTGTCAAAATCGCACATTTTATTCACGCTTTTCATTGAATGGTTTCTGCTGCCTCACTATAATACGCGCCGCCTGATTTGGGCTCGTTAGCAGGATTTATCCGCAAATGAGTCACCCAGGGCGGATTGTCGCGTTACAAGCAGTGATCGGAATAGTGTGTATAGGTGCTTTTTCAGCCTTCCACCTCGATCAGGGACGATCCGCACTACTGGCAGCATTGTCGACTCTGCTACCTACCGCGTATTACGCCTGGGTATTGGGCCGCACTTTAAACGCACCGCGCCTGCTTTTTCACGGCGTGTTGCGGAGTGTTCTGACAATGTCGGCACTGGCGCTGTGTATTGTTCTGACGGTCATTGAGCCGCTGGGATTTTTCAGCACATTTGCCTTGATGCAGTTGAGCTTCTTTGCGCCTAGAAAGGCTGAGTAGCACAGAGATTGGAAAATAACCTAAAAGCCAGGACATATTAATGGCCGGAAGTGCAGAAGAGTATATTGCGCATCACCTGACTAACCTGACCTATGGGCAGTTGCCTGACGGTTCCTGGGGTTTTGCACAAACCGCCGAGCAAGCTGCTGGTATGGGGTTCTGGTCGGTGAATGTGGATTCCATGGGCTGGGCCATTGGCTTAGGGTTGGTCTTTGCTTTTCTGTTCAGGCGCGCTGCCGTCGTCGCAACCTCTGGTGTTCCTGGTGGCTTGCAGAATTTTGTGGAGATGATCATTGAGTTCATCGAAGAAACCACTGACAGCGTGTTCAATCATAAAAACGATCTGATCGCTCCCCTCGCATTAACTATTTTCGTGTGGGTTTTCCTGATGAATCTGATGGACCTGGTGCCTGTAGATTGGATTCCCGAACTCGCCATGTTACTCGGCTTACCCTATTTTAAAATTGTGCCCACCACGGATCCCAATATCACGATGGCAATGGCGCTCACTGTCTTTGCGATGATTATTTTTTACAGCATTAAGTGCAAGGGTGGTTGGGGCTTCCTGAAAGAGTTGTTGTTCCACCCGTTTCCAGCATGGTTGGCGCCGGTTAATTTTCTCCTTGAAGGCGTCACGCTGATTGCTAAACCTCTTTCTCTGGGTCTGCGACTGTTTGGCAATATGTACGCTGGAGAGATGATCTTTATTCTGATCGCGCTGATGTTCGGTGCGGGCGTTGGATTCTTCATTTTCGGTGGTGTACTGCAATGGGTGTGGGCTGTGTTCCACGTCCTGATTATCTCTCTGCAGGCATTCATTTTTGCGGTACTCACCGTTGTGTACCTCGCTCAAGCCCACGATGTGGACGAGCATTAAGATAGTTTTAACAACAATAAATTTCGCATCACTAGGGTGCACCGCGGCTTAGCCGTCAAACAACAACTCAAAACTGGAGTAATCATGGAACTAGCAGGGCTTTTATATCTCGCAGGAGCACTTTTAATGGGTCTTGGTGCTGTCGGCGGAGCCGTTGGTATGGGCCTCTTGGGTGGAAAATTCCTCGAAGCTGTAGCACGCCAACCCGAACTGTTGCCAATGCTGCGAACCCAGCTGTTCATCGTAGTGGGTCTGATCGACGCGATCCCGATGATCGCTGTAGGTATCAGCCTCTACGTTATCTTCGCGGTAGCTTAAAGCGCCTGATACGCGCTACGCAGTGTCAGCAAAAGCAGTCACTGCAGAACACCACGTTAACAACTAGAGAATTGCGATGAATCTAACCGCAACCTTAATTGGCCAATCACTGACTTTTGGTGTCTTTGTCTGGTTCTGTATGAAGTATATATGGCCGCCCGTAACCACCATGATGCGTGAGCGTCAGGAGGCTATTGCCGCCGGTTTGCGTGCTTCAGAAGAGGCGGATAAAAAGCTGGCGGATGCTGCCAGCGGTGCAGAGGCGGAGCTGGCCCGAGCCAAAGAAGAAGCGGCCGGCATTATTGAGCAGGCCCGTGCTCGCGCTAACCAGATGGTTGAAGAAGCAAAAGGTGGCGCTCGCACAGAAGGCGAACGACTGATCGAAGCGGCGCGTGCCGATATAGAGCAGGAAGTAAACCGCGCCAAAGAAACCTTGCGTACACAGGTATCCACGCTGGTCATTACCGGTGCGGAACGTGTATTGGAAGACAGCATTGATGCCTCAAAACATGAGGACATGCTCAAGCGCCTCGCGGCTGAGCTATAAACCATGGCTGAACTAGCAACTATTGCCCGCCCATACGCCAATGCCGTTTTCGATATGGCCAAGCGTGATGCCAGCCTTGATGTCTGGTCGAAAACGCTGGCGTTACTTGATGACATCACCAGGGACGAGCGGGTTGAGTTGTTACTCGACAACCCGGGGATAACAGCCGCTGCCAAAGCGCAGAAGCTGGCTGACATCTGTGGCGACGACATTGCAGTGTCGGGCAGGTTGTTCCTGCAGTCGCTGGCGGACAATGATCGTTTGCCACTGATTGGTGAGGTTCGCGAACAGTTCGAAGAGTTGCGCGCTGAAGAGCTGCGCAGCCTTGAAGTTGAAGTGACCTCTGCTTTCCCGCTCACCGATGAGCAGAGTGCTGAGCTCAAAAGTGCGCTAAATCGTCGCTTCAACAAAGACATTACCATTGTCGCAAGTGTCGACAAGACGCTGCTCGGCGGTGCGCGTATTCGCGCCGGCGATGTGGTGATTGATGGATCTGTGCGCGGCAAATTGACCAAATTGGCCGAAACCCTGGTGCAGGTATAGACCGGAACCAACGGTCTCAAACCTCCCAACATAAGACGTACGAAAGACGTAAGAAAAGATTTTTAAAAGGAATCCACCATGCAGCAACTGAAGCCCTCGGAAATCAGTGACATCATCAAAAACCGTATTCAAGGTTTGGATGTTAAGGCAGAAGCGCAAAACGAAGGCGCGATTGTCGGTGTATCTGACGGGATTGTGCGCATCCACGGCCTTGCTGAAGCACAATACGGCGAGATGATTGAGTTCGACGGCGGTCTTTATGGCATGGCGTTGAACCTGGAGCGCGACTCCGTAGGTGTCGTTGTGCTTGGCGACTATGAAGGTTTGACAGAAGGCATGACTGCTCGTTGCACGGGTCGAATCCTGGAAGTTCCTGTTGGTCCTGAGTTGTTGGGTCGAGTCGTCGACGCATTAGGCAATCCCATTGATGGCAAAGGTCCGCTTAATGCATCGTTAACAGCTCCGATTGAAAAAGTTGCCCCCGGGGTTATTTCGCGCCAATCCGTTGACCAGCCTGTACAGATCGGTCTGAAGTGTGTGGATGCGATGGTGCCGATTGGTCGTGGCCAGCGCGAGCTGATCATCTCAGACCGTCAGATTGGTAAAACAGCAATTGCGATTGACGCAATTATCAACCAGAAGCGCAGCGGTATTAAGTGTGTTTACGTTGCCATTGGACAGAAGATGTCTACGGTAGCGAACATTGTGCGGACGCTTGAAGAGTATGGCGCCATGGAATACACCACGGTTGTGGCAGCCGGCGCAGCAGATCCTGCATCCATGCAGTTTATTGCCCCTTACTCCGGCTGTTCAATGGGAGAGTACTTCCGTGACCATGGTGAAGACGCGCTGATTATCTATGATGATCTGACCAAGCAGGCCTGGGCTTATCGTCAGATTTCGCTGCTGTTGAAGCGTCCGCCCGGACGAGAAGCTTATCCTGGTGACGTTTTCTATCTTCACTCTCGCTTGCTTGAGCGTGCTGCGCGTGTTAACGCTGATTATGTTGAGCAACAGACCAATGGTGAGGTGAAAGGCCAAACTGGTTCTCTGACTGCGCTGCCGATTATTGAAACCCAGGCGGGTGATATATCCGCGTTTGTTCCAACCAACGTTATCTCTATTACCGATGGCCAGATCTTCCTCGAAACCCAGGCGTTTAACTCAGGTCTGCGCCCGGCAATGAACCCCGGTACGTCTGTGTCACGGGTGGGTAGTTCGGCTCAGGTACCGTTCATTAAGAAAATTTCCGGCGGTATTAAGCTGGCGCTTGCCCAGTATCGTGAACTGGCAGCGTTTTCTCAGTTTGCATCCGACCTTGATGATGCAACCCGCCGTCAGTTGGAACACGGTGAACGTGTTACTGAACTGATGAAGCAGAAGCAGTACTCGCCAATGTCAGTAGCAGAAATGGGAACCTCTCTGTTTGCGGCTAACGAAGGTTTTCTGCAGGACGTTCCAGTTGAGAAAGTTCTTGATTTTGAAGAAGCGTTGCTCAGTTACATGCGTTCTGAGCACGCGGACTTTATGAATGACATTGACGAGAATGGCACCTATAACGATGACGTTGTAGCGACGCTGAAATCGTCTATCGAAAAATTCAAAGCGACTCAATCCTTCTAAGCAGGGCGCACTCATGGCAGTCGGAAAAGAAATTAAGACAAAGATCAAAAGCGTAGGCAATACGCAGAAGATCACCAGCGCCATGCAGATGGTTGCAGCCAGTAAAATGCGGCGCACGCAGGATAAGATGTCTCAGGGCAAACCTTACGCTGAACGCGTCAGCGCGGTTATAGGTCACCTGGCAAACTCAAATCCTGAGTACAAGCATATATATATGGAAGAACGCGAGGTCAAACGGGTCGGCTATATCGTCGTATCTACCGACCGAGGCCTCTGTGGTGGCCTGAACGTGAACCTTTTCAGAGCCGTTGTAAAGGACATGGGGCAGTGGCACGCCAAAGGCATAGAAGCAGACTTGGGTCTGATTGGTAACAAAGCCCAACCGTTTTTCCGCGCAGTGGGCGGCAATATCAAAGCGGTGATGTCTAATGTTGGCGAAAAGCCGGAACTGGCAGATCTGATTGGTGGCGTGAAAGTCATGTTGGAAGCCTACGAAAATGGTGAAATAGATCGCCTCTTCCTGGCGAGCAACGATTTTGTTAACACTATGACTCAATCACCAGAGATCCGGCAGTTGTTGCCGCTTCACCCGGAAGATGACGAGTCTTATCACCACCGTTGGGACTACATCTACGAACCGGATGCAAAACAGCTCATTGAAGGCCTGGTCATGCGCTTTATTGAGTCGCGTGTTTATCAGGCTGTGATTGAAAATGGTGCGTGTGAGCAGGCAGCCAAAATGATTGCCATGAAAAATGCGACAGACAACGCAGAGAAGATGATTGATGAGTTGCAGTTGATTTATAACAACGCGCGGCAGGCAGCAATTACGCAGGAAATTGCAGAAATTGTGGGTGGTGCCGCGGCGGTATAACCGTGGCCGGGCATAAAACAGAACGCATAAGTTAGAACGAATTAAAGAAAAGAGGCAGAGCATGAGCAGCGGTCGTATCGTACAAATCATTGGGGCGGTCATCGACGTTGAGTTTGAACGCGAAAATGTACCGAGGGTATATGACGCGTTAACCGTCAATAACGTTGGCTTGACCTTGGAAGTGCAGCAGCAGTTGGGTGACGGTATTGTCCGCACCATTGCGATGGGTGTTTCAGACGGTCTGTCTCGCGGATTAGAAGTTGAAAACACCGGTGCACCGATTTCTGTGCCTGTTGGTGAAGAAACCTTAGGCCGGATCGTCGACGTACTAGGTAACCCGATTGATGAAAAAGGTCCGGTTAATGCGCGCGAGCATATGCCTATTCACCGTAAAGCGCCCAAGTATGAAGACCAGGTGGGTGGCAACGATATTCTGGAAACCGGCATCAAGGTCATCGACCTGATCTGTCCTTTTGCCCGTGGTGGTAAAGTAGGTTTGTTCGGGGGTGCGGGAGTAGGTAAAACCGTCACCATGCTTGAACTGATTCGTAACATCGCTATTGAGCACTCTGGTTTGTCTGTATTCGCCGGTGTAGGTGAGCGAACTCGAGAAGGCAACGACTTCTATTACGAAATGGAAGAAGCTGACGTTCTCGACAAGATTTCCCTGGTGTTTGGCCAGATGAACGAGCCTCCAGGTAACCGTCTGCGCGTGGCGCTGACTGGTCTGACCATGGCGGAAAAATTCCGCGATGATGGCCGTGACGTACTGCTGTTTATCGATAACATCTATCGTTACACCCTGGCGGGTACCGAAGTATCTGCGCTGCTGGGTCGTATGCCATCCGCAGTAGGTTATCAGCCTAACCTGGCTGAAGAGATGGGTGTTCTGCAGGAACGCATTACCACCACAAAAGAAGGTTCTATTACTTCTATCCAGGCGGTCTATGTACCAGCGGACGACTTAACTGACCCGTCTCCAGCAACCACCTTTGCGCACCTTGATTCAACCGTAACGTTGTCTCGAGCCATTACCGACCTGGGTATTTATCCCGCAGTTGACCCGCTTGATTCCTCAAGCCGCCAGCTTGACCCGCTGATTGTCGGTGAAGAGCATTATGGCGTTGCTCAGGAAGTGCAGCAGGTACTGCAGCGTTACCAGGAATTGCGCGATATCATCGCTATTCTGGGTATGGACGAGCTGTCCGAAGAGGACAAAAATCTGGTGTATCGAGCACGTAAGATTCAGAAGTTCTTCTCTCAGCCTTTCTTCGTTGCGGAGCAGTTCACGGGCAACTCGGGTAAGTTTGTTTCCAGTGAAGAGACTGTACGCAGCTTTAAGGCGATTCTTGAAGGTGAGTATGACCACTTGCCGGAAGATGCCTTCTACATGGTAGGTGGCCTGGAAGACGTGATCGAAAAAGCGAAAACTCTTTAGATCAGCCGGTTCGAGTTTTTAAAGAGTCGAGTTGAAAGGATAAATTATGTCCACCATGCATTGTGAAATAGTGAGCGCGGAACGGCAGCTTTTTTCAGGCACCATCACCAAGCTCAGTGCCGTAGGCACAATTGGCGGCCTTGGAATTTACCCCGGTCACGCGCCTCTGCTCACAGGTATACAGCCTGGTCCAGTTACGTTGACCATGGAGGACGGCGATGAAGAGGTGTTCTTTGCATCCGGCGGCTACCTTGAAATTCAGCCCGGTGTGATCACTCTGCTCGCAGATACCGCAGTGCGAGCAGATGATATTGACGAAGCTCAAGCTGCAGAGGCCCGCGAACATGCGGAGAAGGTGTTTGCTGATCGCACAGCAGACTTCGACTATTCCGCGGCGGCGGCGATGTTGGCAGAAGCAATGGCACAGCAGCGCACCCTTGAAGAATTGCGCAAATTGCGCCGTTAGAAACATTTCATTACAAAAGGGGGTGAGTTGATCGCCCCTTTTTTATGCCTACCTCCCTATAATCTGTCTTTTCCTGTCTCGGCGAAGGTCCCATCTACTTATGAATACAGATGTTGTCGTATTGGCTGCTGGCAAAGGTACGCGTATGCGTTCCGATCGGGCAAAAGTCCTGCATCAGCTGGCGGGTAAAAGTCTGCTGCAACACGTGCTGGACACCGCACAGAGTGTAAACCCACGTGAAATTGCGGTTGTAGTAGGCCATCAGGCTGAGCAGGTGCAGGCATCAATTGCGCCAGGACCAACGTGGGTCATGCAGGAGGAGCAACGTGGGACTGGCCACGCTGTGCAGCTGGGTTTATCAGCTTTAGGTGATGATGGCGTGGTCCTTGTGTTGTACGGCGACGTTCCACTGGTCACGCAGGATACCCTCACTCGAACGGTTCAAGCGGCCAGAAAGGGCTCGGTGGCGTTAGTAACCACTCACTTCGAGGATGCCGCTCAGCTAGGCAGAATTGTCCGGGATGATAACGGCGACATTATCTCGATTGTTGAATTCAAAGACGCCAGTGAGACTCAGCGAGACATCAAAGAAATAAACTCAGGCATTCTTGCTGCGCCAACAGGGTTACTGGCTCCGTGGCTGGCAGCGCTGCAACCTAACAACGCGCAGGGTGAACTGTACCTTACCGACGTGATTGCCATGGCTGTTGCAGACGGCATCACGGTGACAGGCATCGAGGCTCACGCGCCTGTTGAAGTAGCGGGTATCAATGACCGTGTGCAACTGGCCCAGCTGGAACGTATTTATCAACAGAACCAGGCTGAGCAACTTATGGCACAAGGCGTCAGCCTGGCGGATCCGAGTCGATTCGATCTGCGTGGCAAGATCACTGCAGGTGAAGACTGTTTTATTGACGTTAACGTCGTCTTTGAAGGTGAGGTTGCACTGGGCCGAGGTGTTCGTATCGGTCCAGGCGCGGTCATTTCAAACAGTGTGCTCGGGGATAATGTTGAAGTTCATGCGCACACCGTAGTCGAAGGTGCCATTGTTGCAGCGGACTGCTCGATGGGTCCTTTTGCCCGTATCCGCCCAGGTACCCAACTCGACAATGGCGTCAAAATAGGCAATTTTGTCGAAGTCAAAAAATCTCACCTTGGTGCTGGCACCAAAGCGGGCCATCTCGCTTACCTTGGGGATGCTACCATCGGCACCGACTGCAACATCGGTGCTGGCACGGTTACCTGTAACTATGATGGTATAAACAAGCACCCCACTCACATCGGAGATGATGTTTTTGTCGGAACGAATTCCACACTTGTTGCGCCGATACAAATTGAATCTGCTGCGTTCATTGCAGCCGGCTCTTCGATCACGACAAAAGTAGCCAGCGGTGATCTCGCTGTTGGCCGCGGTAAGCAACGCAATATCAAAGGTTGGGTTCGTCCCGATAAACGCAAAGGAAGTCAGTAAAGATGTGCGGAATTGTCGGCGCGGTTGGTGATAGAAATGTGCCGCCCATTTTGTTGGAAGGTTTAAAAAGACTGGAGTATCGCGGCTATGATTCCGCTGGTCTTGCCGTTATTGAGAAAAACGGCGACCTTTCACGGCGTCGCAAGGTCGGTAAAGTTCAGGAACTGGTTAATGAACTCAAGCAATCGCCGGTCCGCGGTCAGATTGGCATTGCGCATACTCGCTGGGCGACACACGGTGTACCCGCTGAAAACAATGCCCACCCCCATGGCTCCGGTGATCGTGTGTGTATCGTGCATAATGGCATCATTGAAAATTACGAAAGTTTACGTGATGAGCTGAAAGCGCAGGGCTACGAATTTGAATCTGAAACCGATTCTGAAGTCGTAGCCCACCTGGTAGATAGATACCTGCAGAAAGGACTCGATCTACTTGATGCCGTGCGCGCTACAACAGAACAGTTGGAAGGTGCTTATGCGATTGGTGTCGTGGCGAAAGACGCTCCGGATCGCATTGTTGCAGCGCGTGCCGGCAGCCCTCTGGTGGTGGGTAAAGGTATTGGTGAGAACTATATTGCCTCAGATGTCCTGGCTTTAAAGCCAGTCACTGATCGATTCATATTTCTGGAAGAAGGCGACCTGGTAGAAATACGTAAAGACAGTATTTCGATCTGGAATATGGACAATGAGTCCGTTGTGCGATCGGATGTTCACGTTGAGATGGCCCACGACGATGTGGACAAAGGCAACTATCGCCACCACATGCAGAAAGAGATATTTGAACAGCCTCGTGTCATTCATGACACCCTGGAAGGCCGATTGGGGCGTACCCAGGTATTGGAGGGCGCGTTTGGTGTAGCGGCAAAAAGTATCTTTGATCAAGTGCAGGGGGTCACGCTGGTCGCCTGTGGTACCAGCTACTATGCGGCGTCGGTTGCGCGTTACTGGATCGAGGAACTGGTTGGTATTCCGTGCCAGGTGGAGATCGCCTCCGAATTCAGATACCGGAAGGTTTCGGTACCCACCGATACTCTGTTCGTTACCTTGTCACAGTCCGGTGAAACCGCAGACACGCTTGCAGCGCTACGAATCGCGAAAGAGCTTGGTTTTTATGCAACTTTAACGATCTGTAACGTACCAACAAGCTCCATGGTTCGCGAAAGCGACCTGGCTCTGATGATTCAGGCAGGCACAGAAGTCGGGGTGGCGTCAACCAAGGCATTTACCGCACAACTTACGGACCTGATGTTGCTGACGTTGATGTTGGGGCGCCGGCACGGGTTAACACCTGAACTGGAAAAAGAGCTGGTACAGGGTATGCACCACCTGGGGAATGTGATCGAAAAGGTGTTATCTCTGGACGGCGCAATCCATGACCTGGCGGAACGCTTCATGGATAAACATCATGCTTTGTTCCTCGGGCGCGGCACAATGTTCCCGGTAGCGATGGAAGGCGCTCTTAAACTCAAAGAAATTTCCTATATTCATGCGGAAGGCTATCCCGCTGGCGAGCTCAAACACGGGCCCCTTGCGCTGGTAGATGATGACATGCCGGTGATTGCGGTCGCCCCGAATAACGACTTGTTAGAGAAGTTGCAATCTAATCTGCAGGAGGTTCGAGCACGAGGCGGAGAGTTGTTTGTTTTTGCGGATCAGAACAGTTCGTTTCGCGAAGAACCGGGTGTGACCGTTATTCCATTGCCGCATGTGCATCCGATCCTGGCACCCATTGTGTATGTTGTGCCGCTTCAGTTGTTGTCTTATCACGTCGCGGTGCTCAAGGGCACGGATGTAGACCAACCCCGTAATCTGGCGAAGTCGGTCACCGTCGAGTAGAGGCCAAGACGACTGCTTGGTTCTGTGGGATCGGGCTTACCAATCAAGGCGCAGGGTAACTTCCCAGATATCCGCGTCAAACTCTTCCAGCTGGTCCTCAGAAAAGTCGACGTTACGGTAACTCAAGCCAACAACATAGTCCTGCGGCAGCGTGTAGTGGGCTGCCAGCCGGACATCATCCCGCTCCACTTGAAAACTGCCCTCGTTATCATAAGTGCGGAACGCTCCTGACAAGGATAAATTGTCGTTGACCTGAAAGTCTGCGGAGGCATCCCAGAAATCTGCATCGGCCTCATATTTAATAGCAAACAGGTCCTGACGGAAGCCACCTCTGACTAACTGATCAATTTCGTTTTCCAGATCAACGCTTGCGTAACCAGCGACCAGGGTTAATCGCTGCAGTGCAAGTTCGAATCTGATATCCGTTTGTTCAGTGGTAGATTGCCAATCTGTATTCTCGTTTTCATAGTCCGTGCGCCGATGCGACATTGTCACACTCAGACTTCTGTTAAAGCGGTACCGCCCGCGCAACCGGTAATGTAGAGCGTCTGTTGCAGAGGCCAGCGTAAAAGGATCGTCGATGCGGTTGTCTTCAACGCTGAGGCTGAGTTTTAAGTTCGAGTCCGGTTGATAGTTGGCCTGCACAAAGAATCCCGTCTGATCAGTATCTTCACTTCGAGTAAAGACACCACTAATTTGTGTTTCCAAAAATTCAGCTTCACGGGACTCTGTCTGCCAACCAAAAGCCACGTGTAAGTCGTCAGTCAGTGCAGCTTGCGCCGATAATTCATAGCCAAGGTGATCAATACGCCAATCGCTGTCTGAGATTTCGCTGCCAAACGCAACAGAACCGTCCTGATCGAGTTCGTAGTACCTGATGCTTGCGCCAATCTGCCATCGATCGGTCAGGGTATAGATTGCTTCAGCATCCACCAGCTGGGTGCTGCGTTCCACCTCGCCGATTCCCTGCAGGTCCTCGTCTAATACGTTACCCAGGAAATCCAGACCCTGGGCGCGCTCGGCGGCATCCAGGTCGAGATCCAGATCAATCTGCCGGAAATCCAGCCGGGTCTGCAACTTGTCGGTAGGTCTGGCGTGTAAACCCACGGCATGTTCGCGTACGTCGCTGCTGTAGGGTTGGTTCAGATAAAAATTGTTCAGCTCGGTGGGCTCGGTGGGGTCGCTACCTGCAGAAAACCCAGGCAGAAAAGCGCTGTAGTCATTTTCATGACGCTGCCACTGTTCTCTTAATGTCAGGGTGACCCGTTCCCAATCGTACTGAAATCCTAAAGTGGAAGAGCGCAGCTCCTCGTTTATAGGCTGATCCAGCTCGAACTCTTCGCGGGAAACGTCGATGGTGGTGGTGCTGTCGCCGTTTTTGTCATAACGATCAAAATCGAAGGTGAGTTTGGCCTGACTGGTCACGTCCAGGCCGAGGCTCAGAGTATCCCGCGTCCGCTCGAAATCAAACGTGTGAAAATCGCCGCCGGTAGAACTTTCGACACTGGCATCTTCCGGGCGTATCAGGAGATCTTCATAAAAATATTCGGATTTGCGGCGGCTGTAACGAAATCGATAAACGCTATATTTGCGCGCGGTGACATCAATACTTTCATACGGTTCGCCGCCTAAACCCACTATGCGCACGTCTAACAGATCTGGCGTATTTCCTTCACTCTGTCGGGGTGCATAACGTGCGCTAAATCCAGCCAGGCGGGCGCCGTCGGACAAATTTATATACTGATCGTACTTGGTTTTGTCACCTTGAATGTCGACCTCGCGCAGGCCAATCTCGACATGCCCGGTAAAGTCTTCATTGGCGAATACGCTGGTAGCCAGGACAGCGGCGCCAGTCAACAGTCCCCGCGCTAAAATTCTCTTACCAGTAGCGTAGTTTTGCACAGGCCGCCTCAACGGAGAAAAAGCCGATCTAAATTAGAGCCATGAATGGTTACGTGGCAGTTGGTACAGACGGTGCGTTCGTCGAAGCGGGCGGGCCCGGGACCAAAACCAAGATGAAACTGTGGAGCGGCTGCATGGCAGGTATAACACAGCGCGCCGGTTTCCTGGTGAGTCAGCATGTGTCGATTTGGGCTGCCATGGGGAGTATGACAGGCACTGCAGCCCTCCACCCGCGACGCTGCGTGTTCGAACACAAACGGTCCATCTTTGTCAGCGTGGCAGGTACGACACTGAGAGTGCTGGAAGCCCCCCAGCTGCATACCTTTGTCAGGCTGGTGGGGATCGTGACAGGAAACACAGCTCACCGCACCCTGTGCCAGCCGATGGCCTTCGTTGAAGTTAAACTGGGTAAAAGTGTCCTGGTGACATTGATAGCAGACCGCCGAGGCAGCATCTACATCGCGGAAATTTTGCGGCAGCGGCGCCAGCGTCAATTCACCGTGAATGCTGTGACAGCTTGTGCAGTCCAGACCGGCGCGTCCGTGTGAGTCGACTGCCTGGGGGTGTTGATCTGTGTGGCAGGTGCTGCACACTGAGTTGACTTCGCTCGGCGACTCATCGCTAAAGCTGTGCATACCTTCGCGTTGTAACGGTGAAAGGCTGTGTTGTTCGACGGCGCCATGACAACCCGCACACGTGGCGCTGATATCGGCATCAGTCTTTTGTTGGTTAGCAGCGGCACGGCCGTGAGGGTCTGCTGCAAATTCGCGCACCGTGTCTTCATGACAGGCAAGGCATGGGGTCGCTGCATGCAACAGAGTTGCTATACAGATAAAGACAATGCCCAGCAAGACACTGACGGATTTCAGCAAAAGCCCCCTCATGTACTGGATACTCTGATAACCCCACGTACCAGCATACTAGGATTTCTACGTAGAGATATATCACGCTGTAAGTGCTTAACATGGACCATGCAGAGTATTGATATCAAACGTGGTTTGAACCTGGGCCCACATACCGCCTTTGCTCCTGCTGTGGAGAGCATACCTGTGGGTAGCGTGGCGCTGCTTGGTCTCGACTACCCCGGTCTGAAACCGGTTCTGGCGGTTGAACAGGGTGACCGGGTAAGTCTCGGTGATGTCCTGCTGACCGACCGTACCGATCAACGAATATGTTGTTGTGCACCCGCAACAGGGATTGTCAGCGCAATTCACCTCGGCGCACGTCGCAGCCTGCAGGCGCTGGTGATAGAAGTAACCGAAACGACCGACGAATACGCCGCTACTCTTCCGGTCAGCAATTCCGTGGATGCCAGCGCGGTACGTGATGTCCTGCAGCGGAACGGATTATGGTCTGCGTTGCGTACTCGACCCTTTGATGTCATCCCCGCGACAGATGCTGCTATTGGACATCTGTTTATCACAGCCATTGATACACATCCGTCAGCCCTGAACCCAGCCTCAGTTATTCAAAGTAACACTCAGGCTTTTGCTGCAGGTATCGAAAAGCTCAGTCTGCTGGCCGGACAGACCTATGTATGTACGGCACCTGGCGATGAACCCGCACATGCGGACATACCCGATGTAACGTCTGCTGCTTTCAGCGGCCCTCACCCGGCGGGACTGGTCGGCACACATATTCATTACCTGGCACCAAATACAGAAGACGTCTGTCATATCGGTTACCAGGACGTTATTGCTGTGGGCCGGTTATTTCTGGACGGGCGAATAACTGTTGCCAGGGATATCTCTGTGGCAGGACCGGGCCTTGATCAGCCACGTCATTTGCGCACACGAATCGGCGCGGCTCTTATTGATCTGATAGGTGACGCGGCGCCAGGCACTACGGTCACCTCGGGTTCCACCCTTCATGATCAGCGTGATGGGCTCGTTAGTGCCTATCTTGGACGCCTGCATAACCAGGCATGGGTTAACGCGCCGGCTGAGCAGACTCCGGCAAATCCCGTCAGAGTAAAATCCTGGCTGCAACAGCTTACTGCTCCACGCACCGCAGTTGACCCGCAACGCCGAGGTGAAGTCGCTATGACCGGCATGCTCTCGGTAGAAGCCTTCGATGCTGTGTGGCCTTTCCGAATGCCTCCAGCCCCTCTGCTTCGCGCCATATTGACTGGCGACATCGATACGGCAAACGATCTGGGTGCGATGATGCTGGCTGAGGAAGATCTGGCGCTGTGTTCGTACATATGTCCGGCGAAGCAGGACTATGGCAAGGCGCTGCGGGACACTCAGCAAGCTTTCGAAAAGCAGGCCTGACATGGCACCACAGCTGCGCAGCCCCTGGTCGAGCAATCGTATTTTCAACTGTTTTATCGTTGCGTCAGTGCCCGCTGCCGTCGTTGGAGTCTGGAATCTGGGTATACAAACCCTGCAGCACGTGACGCAACAGGGTCTGCAGGAACTGCTCGGTTGGCGCGGCACATGGCTTACCGCTCTTGGGCTCGATCTGAATCCTGATGCCTGGCTGCCAGTAACGTTGCTGGGTCTGTCCTACCTGGTGCCCCTGACGCTTATAGCCATGGCTGTTGCCTATGGCTGGGAGATGGTTTTTGCCCGGCGAAGAGCGCAGCCGCTGGATCATGGCTGGGTCATGACGGCCTGGCTGTTTGTACTGATGCTGCATCCCAGCGTACCACTCTGGATGGCGGCACTGGGACTGAGTTTTGGCGTTGTAGTGGGCGCACACATATTTGGTGGAACAGGAAAGTATCTGGTCAGCCCGGCGTTGCTGGGCGTGCTGTTCCTGCATTTCAGCTATCCGGGATCTGATCAGAGTGCGTTGCCGCTGGTCAACACAGCTGTCACCAGCAGCTGGTCAGAGGTTGCCAGCCAAGGCACCCAATCGATGGATCAGCTGCTTGAGTTTGTACTCGGTATCGAGCTTGGTGCGATGGCCACGGGCTCAGCGTTGGCTTGTTTTACTGGCGCTTTATACCTGCTTTATGCCGGCGCCGTATCCTGGCGGGTGCTTGCTGGTGGCGTCGCAGGCGTAGCAGGTACCGCCATTGTCTGCGGCTGGCTGATCGCGGACAACACAGCTGCATCACTGCCGTGGTATGCACATCTTGTTGTCGGTAACCTGGCTTTTGTGCTGGTCTTTATAGCCACAGACCCCAGTTGCGGACCGCTCACCAGGACGGGTCGCTGGCTGTATGGCGCCGCCATCGGGGCGTTTGTGGTGTGCATAAGAGTGCTCGATCCGGGTCACCCGGAGGGTACGCTTTTTGCGGTGTTGCTGGCGGCGCTGAGCGTACCGCTGCTGGACTATCTGGCCGTGCGCAGATACATCACCCGCACGGTGGCGTTATCGGAATGACAACCCAGGCGTCAACAGAGTCTGCTCCTCGCAGCATTCTGATTGCTGTGTGTATCGCTTTGTTTTGTTCTGCAATGGTGTCCGGAGCGGTCTATTTCCTGCGGCCGCTGCAGGCCGCATATGCGTCCCTTGAACGCAATGAGGTTATTCTCAGGGCAGCGGGTCGCCTACCATCGGACCCCAGTGATAGAGCGGTTGTTAATGCTTACCTTGAGCTGGATGCTCGCGTTGTGGATCTTGCGTCAGGGCGCCCGACAACAACCCTGGATGGCCATGTTTATGACCATTGGGCAACCACTGGAGTTGATCCAGGCCCCTCCCTGGCGAAAATGGACAGCGTGGGATTGAACGTTTTGCCTCGCTACGTACCGCTGTATCTTGTCTCTGGAGCGGCGGGTGTTAAGCAGGTGATTTTGCCGGTGCACGGACGTGGCATGTGGTCAATGCTCATGGGTTATCTGGTGCTTGAGCCGGATCTGCGGACCATTGCAGCGTTAGCAATTTATAAACATGGTGAAACACCGGGTATCGGCGATCGTATTCTGGAAGACACATGGTTACAGAGTTGGCAGGGTAAACGCCTGTATGATGCTTCCGGAGAAGTGCGAATCTCCATGAACGCCAACAAGAATATTCCGCCGCAATTCCATGTTGATGCCATAACCGGTGCTACCGTCACCAGCCAGGCAGTGGCACGTATGATTGCCTTCTGGGCGGGTGCCTATACACCGGTGTTGCGGCAGCTAAGTGCGGAAATGACCGGACAACAGGGTAAAGATTCATGATGTTGCGCAAATATCTGACCGACCCCCTGATCAACGAAAACCCGATAAGCGTGCAGATATTGGGGCTGTGTTCAGCGCTGGCCGTGTCTCGTTCACTGGAACCCGCAATGATCATGGCTGCTAGCGTTATCATCGTTCTGGTTTTTGCCAACGTGTCGGTCAGCTTGTTGCGACATATTATCCCGCGCAGTATCCGCCTGATCCTCGAAGTCACGCTGATAGCCTCCGCGGTCATCGTTGTCGACGAAGTGCTGAAAACCTACGCGCCGGATATATCTGAGGTACTTTCCGTTTTTGTTGGACTGATCATTACAAACTGCATCATTCTGGGACGCACTGAAGCTTTTGCCCTGAGCCATGGTCCATTACCAAGCCTCATGGATGCTCTTGGAAATGGTTTTGGCTACGCGCTGATATTGCTCAGTGTGGCTGCGGTGCGGGAACTTTTTGGTACCGGCGCGTTGCTGGACTACCAGGTGTTTACGTTAACTGCTGAAGGTGGGTGGTATCGTCCCAACGAGATGATGCTGTATGCGCCAAGCGCGTTTTTTATTATCGGATTTCTTATCTGGGGTATTCGCAGCTGGCGCACTCAGCTGATAGAGGCGCCGGACTATCAGGACGACCGACCAGGATACAGGCAGGCTGATTGATGGAAGGATTTGCCAACATCGTTCTGCGCGCCATGTTCGTTGAGAATCTTGCGTTGGCTTTTCTGTTAGGCATGTGCACCTACCTGGCGGTTTCCAAGCGCGTTGCGACGGCTATCGGCCTGGGACTGGCAGTGATTGTCGTGCAGGTCATAACTGTGCCCCTGAACAATCTTATCTATCAAGCTCTGCTCGCGCCCGGCGCGCTGGTCTGGCTGGGCCTGGGCAGCCTTGATCTGTCGTTTCTGAAGTTTGTGATGTTCATTGGTGTTATCGCAGCGTCTGTACAGATTCTTGAAGTCGTTCTGGAGCGTTTTGTGCCTTCGCTTGCCCAGCGTCTCGGCATCTATCTACCGTTGCTGACGGTCAATTGCGCGATCCTCGGCGGTTCGCTGCTGATGGTGCAGCGCAGTTATACGTTCACACAGAGCATTGCTTATGGTCTTGGATCCGGGCTCGGATGGGCACTGGCCATTGTGCTGTTTGCGGCTATTCGTGAACGTCTGCGTTATGCCGACGTACCGGCGGGTTTGCAGGGCCTGGGGCTCGCCTTTGTTGTGTCCGGTCTGCTGGCGTTTGGCTTTTCCGGACTCACCGGTCTGGAACTGTAACGCCCATGATGCAGATACTTGTGCCTATGGCGGTATTCACCTCAACAGTGGCGTTGCTGGCTTTCACCGTTCTTATGGTGCGTGCGCGGCTGATCATACGCGAACCCGTCAATCTCACAGTCAACGATCGACATACCTTCACGGCTATAAGCGGCGACACGCTGCTTGCTACCCTCGGTGAACAGGGGATACAACTGCCTGCCGCCTGTGGTGGTCGCGGAGCCTGCGGTCAGTGTCGGGTGCAGATAGAAGGATCTGTCGCTCAGTTACTGCCCACCGAGTTGAATCATATTCATCGCCATGATGCCGCAGCCGGCATCCGCCTCGCCTGTATGGTGAAAGTGCGTGAAGACATGGCTTTGCGTGTACCGGAAAGCGTCCTGGAAGCGCAACGCTGTACCTGCCGCGTGGTGAGCAATAGCAATATTTCTACCTTCCTGAAACAACTGGTGCTTGAACTGCCTGAGGATGTCGCCTTTGAGTTTACCGCGGGTGATTACGTGTTGCTTGAGGCACCTGCTGGCAAGGTGGACTTCAGAGATTTCGAGATAGACCCGGAATATGAACAGGCCTGGCAAAGCAGTGGTTTAACTGACTGCAGCGTTACCCTTGCGCAACCTACGGTTCGCGCTTATTCCCTGGCGAATCCGCCAGGTGAGCACAATCGCCTGATGCTGGTGGTTCGTATTGCGCTGCCACCACCGGGGGCACAAACTGAAATTCCGCCGGGGATGGTGTCATCCTACATATTCAGTCTCTGCCCAGATGATCAGGTTGCGGTGACAGGGCCTTTCGGCGACTTCCACGCGCGGGAAGGGGAAAGCGAAATGATATTTGTTGGTGGTGGCGCAGGTATCGCGCCGTTGCGCAGCATCATTCGTGACCAGCTGCTTGGGCGTGGTTCTAAACGCAAAATCAGTTTCTGGTACGGCAGCCGAAATGTTCGCGAACTGTGTTTCTACGAAGAATTCAGTGATCTCGCTGCCCGTTACGACAATTTCAGTTATCACGTGGCTCTGTCGGGTCCTGGTATCGAGCCTAACTGGCAGGGTGATAAAGGTTTTATTCACACTGTGTTGTTTGAAAAATACCTTCACAGTCACTCCAAACCGGAGCAAGTCCAGTATTACCTGTGCGGACCACCGCTGATGAGCGCAGCTACGCTGGCTATGCTGGAAGACCTCGGTGTTGACCGGGACAGCGTATTGTTCGATGACTTTGGTAGCGGCTAAAGAGGATAGAGATATGGCTGTTGAACCACTGCGTGTCAGTGACTACATGACCGAAACACCACTGACGATAACCGCAGAAACATCAATTATGGCTGCGGTTGGATTGCTTGTTGAACATGACATATCCAGTGTCATCGTAATCGATGCAAACTCTACCCCAATCGGTATTCTGACCGAACGCGACTGTATCAGAACCGCCCTGCAGGCCGGGTATTTTGACGAAGGTGCCGGCAATGTCCGCGACTACATGACCACAAACATTACTACCGCCGGGCCCGAAGACAGCCTGATGGATATTGCCCAGCTGTTTGCTGACTCGCCTTTCCGGCGTTGTCCCGTTGTTGCCGACGGTCGCCTGGTAGGTATGATTTCCCGACGGAATGTGTTGCGCGCGCTCAGCGAAACAACCTGGTTCCCGCAACCACAATCTAAAACATAACTAATGGTCAGGAGCATCGTGAGATGATCAGTAAACGCCTCAACGTCACCGTCTTAGTCCTGCTCTTTGCAGGCTCGGCGTACGCAGAACAACCGAAAACTACCGCCCCTGCCAGTGAGTCTATCGACGCCAGGCGTTGTACGGCGTGTCACCAGGGCGGATTGAGTCTCACCAGGTACACAGGCGACGAACTCTCCCAGAGCATCCTGGCATTGCGTAACAATCCAGCTAACCACCCGCCTCTTCTGTTGGAAGACGCTGGCGAGGACGACATTCGCAAACTGGCCTCTGCCCTTTCTTCACAACAGACGGATTAAAAGTTGTTATGACCAGCGCGCAGCCTGAATACATTTGTTGGTTCAGCCATATCTCCATGGCAGATCTCGCTTTAGTTGGCGGCAAAAACGCTTCGTTAGGACAGATGTATCAACATCTGGAAAGCCAGGGTGTGCGAGTGCCAAACGGGTTTGCCATTACTACACGAGCTTTCAAAGAACTGATTACAGCAAATCGGCTACAGCCCCTGCTGGACAGCAGTCTGGCACCGCTACAGCAATCGAGCACTCAGGCTGAATTGGATGCTGCGGCGCATATCTGCCAGGATCTCATTTATCAGGCACCATTAAGCGCCGAAGTGCTTGGCGAGATTGAAACAGCGTTTGATGTTCTGCAACGGCAGTATGGCGCTGACTTGACCGTTGCCGTACGCAGTTCCGCAACTGCTGAAGATCTGCCGGATGCAAGTTTTGCCGGCCAGCATGAGTCCTTTCTGCACATTCAGCGCGAAAGCCTGGTTGACGCATGCCGCCGTTGTTTTGCCAGTTTGTACACGCCGCGTGCGATCCGCTATCGCCTCAACCATGGGGTAGACCACGACAGCGTCGCTTTGTCAGTGGGCGTGATGAAAATGGTCCGCGCAGATACCGGCGCCAGTGGCGTGACGTTTACCTTAGACACTGACTCGGGACACCCCGGCATGGTCTATACAACGGCAACCTTCGGGCTGGGTGAGTTGCTGGTGCAGGGTGCAGTGGAACCTGATGAGTTCTACATACATAAAGATCGATTTGCGGCAGGTTATCGGCAGATCATGAATCGACGCCTGGGCAGTAAGCTCAAGAAGATGGTCTGGACATCAACCGGTGTTGCAACAGTGAAAACAACAGACACCGAGCAGCAGAACTACTGTATCCCAGAGTCAGATGTACTGATTCTTGCTGAAACCGCGCTCAAAATTGAAGCCCATTACAGTGATCTGGCAGGTACAAACCAGCCGATGGATATTGAATGGGCGCGCGATGGCATAGACGGCCAGATTTATATTATCCAGGCCCGACCGGAGACTGTGGCCAGCAACCGCCCACACAACATCATGGTGCGCTACGAGCTGGAAAGTAAGCCACCGGCCGAACCTGCGCCGCTGACCGGTCGCGCTGTGGGCCAACAGATCGCCAGCGGTCGGGTGCGTGTTGTGCGAACTGCTGAAGACCTGAACAAAGTTGAGGCGGGTGAGGTGCTGGTTGCTACAACCACGTCACCAGATTGGGGTGCGGTTATGCAGAGTGCGGCGGCAGTTGTCACTGATGAAGGTGGCAGAACCTGCCACGCTGCCATCGTCGCCCGCGAATTGGGCATACCCGCGGTGGTTGGCACTCAGACCGCCACTACCACTCTGAATACCGGGGATATGGTTACTGTAGCCTGCCATACCGGACAGACGGGTGCCGTTTATCCGGGTGAACTCGCCTTTGCGCAAACCACCACAAACCTGGATGACCTGCAGCGCCCGCGTACCCGGTTGATGCTCAACGTAGGCAATCCGGACATTGCTTTTAAAGCCGCTCTATTGCCCAGTGACGGCGTTGGTCTTGCCCGTCTGGAGTTCATCATCTCCAACCACGTCAAACTACATCCAATGGCAGCCATTTACCCGCAGCGCCTGAGTGACGATGAGCAGAAGCAGGTTGCCCAGTTAACTCAAGGACATACATCCCCCGTTGACTTTTTTGTTAACACCCTCGCTGAGGGTATCGCCACCATCGCCGGCGCTTTTTTCCCGCGTCCGGTTATTGTGCGTCTGTCTGACTTCAAGAGTAATGAATACGCGGCTCTGTTGGGCGGTGCCGTATTTGAGCCCCAGGAAAGCAACCCCATGATCGGCTTTCGCGGTGCGTCGCGTTACGCTCACCCGGATTACCGTGAGGGCTTTGCCCTGGAATGTGCCGCCTTTAAAAAGGTTCGTGAAGAGATGGGGTTTACCAATGTGCAGGTCATGGTGCCCTTCTGCCGGCGCGTTGCAGAAGGGCAACAGACACTGGCCGAAATGGCGGACAATGGTCTTGAACGCAGCGTCGATTTTCAGGTCTACCTGATGTGTGAGATTCCCAACAATGTCATTCTGATTGATGACTTTGCCCGGGACTTTGATGCATTTTCCATCGGCTCTAACGACCTTACACAGCTGACTCTCGGGGTAGATCGGGATTCCGCCCTGGTGGCTTTTGATTTTGATGAACGCGACCCCGGTGTGCTGCAGATGTTACGTATGGCCATTGAAGGCGCTCACCGTAACAAAAGGCCGATCGGTATCTGCGGGCAGGGCCCATCAGATTATCCGGACCTGGCCGCTTACCTGATCGAGTTGGGTATCGATTCCATCAGTCTTACCCCTGACTCCTTGCTGTCAACCCTGGTGGCGGTGCAGGCGCTGGAGCAGTCTCAAAAGGGCTAAGATAAACTCAACGACATGACATCTTCGTGGTCCCCTGCAACAAAGCCGTGAGCCCGGCACAGGCCGCGCAAAAACTCTGCGTCAGCCGCAACGTTAATGTTGATCTGGCCGATAGCCCGGCTCCGCGCATAGGTGATGATATTCTGCAGCAGCGCGTGTCCCATACCCCGGCCGGTGTGTTCCGTGGCCACGGCGACTAACAGATCGGCATGCAACCGGTCAGGATCTTCCAGCAGTCTTGCGATGGCATGAATAGACCGGGTGCCAGGAATCCCCGGATCTGTCAGCACCAGCGCCATCTGGCGGTCGTAATCTATCTGCGTGAAGCGTGCAAGCACCAGATCCGGCACGTTGGTAAACGCGGCGCGTAAGGCTGTTTCATCCTCAGGCACTACTGCACGTAACAGAAAAGATCCGCCATCTGGCAGGGTGATTTGCGCTTCAAGTTCTGTCGGGTAAGGTTTTATCGCCAGGCGATCGGCATCTGCCGGGGCAACGGTTGCAACAAGGATTCGTGCATCCAGTGCGACGACACCATCTGCATCTGCCAACAGCGGGTTGATGTCCAACTCCTGTACCGTTGGCAGATCGCTGATCAGATGCGAAAGACGCACCAGTGTCAGCGCTATTTTGTCGATGTCTGCAGCAGCCACATCCCGGTAACCCTGCAGCAGACGATAGATGTGGGTTCTTGTTATGAGTTCCCGTGCAAGTTTCAGGTTCAGCGGCGGTAACGCCAGGGCTTTGTCGTCCAGCTCCTCCACGGCCGTGCCGCCGTGGCCAAAAAGCAGCACCGGCCCAAACTGAACATCGTTGATCATACCGACAATGAGCTCATAAGCGCCTTTGCGTCTGACCATTGCCTGTACGGTAAATCCTTCAATACGCGCGTGGGGCTGAGTTGCCTTTATGCGCGCCAGCATGTCAGCTGCGGCTGCTTCCGCCTGCTGCGGGTGGATATCAAGAACTACGCCACCGACGTCAGATTTGTGGGTGATGTCCGGCGAGAGAATTTTAAGCGCCACATCGCTGTCAAAATGTTCGGCCAGTTGCCCCACTTCCGCCGCAGATCGAGCTACTTCTGTGTGCACAACAGGAATACCGTAGGCGGCAAGTACCTGTTTGGCTTCGGCTTCCGACAACCAGGTGCGTTCGTCAGCCAGCACTGCATCAATGATCTCCTGGGCAAGTTTGCGTTCGGGTTTGAACGCCTCAGGCAACGACGGCGGTACTTCCAGCAGCATCTGTTGATTACGCCTGTAGTCAACCATCTGCATAAAGGCGCGTACGGCTTCTCCCGGCGTTGCATAGGTGGGTATGCCGTGGGCTTGGAGTTGCTGGCGCGGTTCGCGTGTAGAGTATTCGCCGGTCCAGCTGGTGAGCAGACATTTATCGAAGTTCGTTGGGATAGTCGCCATGACGGCTCTTGCAACTTCGGCTGACGAAGCCAGCGCTGTTGGACAATTGATGATCAGAATCGATTCAGCCTCCGGCTGTTCCAGCAGTACTTCAAGGGCTGCGGCATAACGTGCGCCGGTAGCGTCGCCGATGATGTCGACCGGATTGCCGTGGGACCAGGTAACCGGTAACACAGCGTTCAGGCGCTCGATGGTTTGTGTGGACAACTCTGTTAACTGCCCGCCTTCCGATATCAGCGCGTCTGCTGCCATGACCCCAAGCCCGCCGCCATTCGTGAGGATGGTAAGGTTGTCACCTTCTGGCACCTTAGCCATGGCAAGAGTTTCCACCACATCGAACAGCTCTTCCAGGTCGTACACCCGCAGCATGCCCGCGCGCCGGAACGCTGCATCATAAACTTCGTCCATACCCGCCAGCGCACCCGTGTGCGAAGCTGCCGCCTTCGCTCCGGCAGCATGACGACCCGCTTTGACCACAACAACCGGCTTACTGCGAGCCGCTACGCGCGCGGCGGACATAAATTTGCGCGCGTGGGTTACCGCTTCGATATAGAGCAGAATAGATTCCGTGCCCGGGTCGGCGGCCAGGTAATCAAGCATGTCGCCAAAATCCACATCAGCCATGTCGCCGAGCGAGACTACATGGGAAAAGCCGATCCCCTGAGGTTTTGCCCAATCCAGCACGGCGGTAATGACTGCACCGGACTGTGCAACCAGGGCGATGGTTCCGGGCTCGGGATAAACCGAGGCGAAACTTGCGTTCAGACCCACACCCGGAAGCTGCAGACCCACACAGTTGGGCCCTATGATGCGCAGGAGTTTCGGCTGGGCGGCATCTAACATTGCCTGCCGCCTGGAAAGTCCTGCAGGCCCGCTGTTAGCGCCGAATCCAGCCGTAATAACACAGACGCCGCGCGTGCCTCGTTCCGCCAGGGAGGCAACAATTGCAGGCACAGTGTCCGGAGGTGTGGCGATAATGGCCAGATCAGGAGCTTCGGGCAGTGCTTCTATATCCGCATAAGTCTGTTGGCCTAACAGCTGTGTCGCGCCCGGGTTAACAGGATAAACAGGCCCCTGGAAGTGGGACAGCACGTTGGCGAGCAGAATGCGGCCCAGGGACCCTTCGCGCTCACTGGCGCCTACTACTGCCACAGAGGCTGGTTGGAACAGTGCATCCAAATTACGAATGGTCATGGCAAAAAAACTAAAAAGGGGTTGCATAGCGTAATGCGTACTTCGCGCCATGGGCATCGTGGTATTTACGCATAAAGGAATATGCTGCAACGCGTTATACAGGTCGTTGTTGGATGGACCGGCGGGTAGTGACCCGAAACCTGGAGATGAAACCCTGATGAATACTTCTGTTGCAAACGACATGTTTGAATACGCCGACGATCTGGGCCCTGGCAAGATCATCCATATGTTTGACCCGCTAAATGGATTAAAAGCTGTCCTGGTTGTAGATAACGTAGCGGCTGGACCCGCCATAGGTGGTGTACGCATGGCGAGGAATGTGACGACAGACGAATGTGTGCGACTGGCGCGAGCCATGACGCTGAAAAACGCTATGGCTGGTCTCGCGCATGGTGGCGGTAAAGCTGTTATCAAGGCCGACCCCAATATGCCTGCAGAGGCCAAAGGCAACTTGATCAGAGCTTTTGCGCAGGCGATCAATCAGATCGAAGACTACATACCAGGTCCGGATATGGGAACTAACGAGACGTCTATGGCGATTACCCGAAATATCACCGGCCGCGCCGTAGGCTTGCCGCGAGAAGTCGGCGGCATCCCATTGGATGAAATTGGCGCTACCGGCTATGGCCTGACGATTGCTCTGGAGGCGGCAGAGGCATTTATCGACTTTAGCTTGGATGGTGCACGCATTGTCATTGAAGGCTTTGGCTCAGTAGGTCAGCACGCCGCACTTTACCTCGCCGAGCGTGGCGCACGGCTGGTTGGAGTAGCTGATAGTGGTGGTGTACGACTCTGCTCCAACGGGTTTGATTTGCCGAAGTTGCTGGCGTTCAAACGCAGCGGCCATAGCGTGGCTGATTTTGAAGGCGGAGAGCGCGGTACCACGCAGGCGCTGATTGCGGCAGAGTGTGACGTCTGGATACCTGCCGCTCGCCCGGACGTCATTCATGAAGGTAATGCCGACGAATTCAATACTAAGATAGTTGTCCAGGGCGCCAATATACCAGCAACCGAAGGCGCCGAGCGTCGTCTTGCTGAGCGCGGCATTCTGGTTATCCCTGATTTTGTCGCCAATGCGGGTGGTGTCATCTGTGCGGCGGTGGAATATCACCAGGGCAGTGAAGCTCAGGCCATGGCCAGCATAACTGAAAAGATTCGCGCCAATGTCATCGAAACCCTGACTCGATCATCTCAAGCCGCACAACTGCCTCGGGAAGCCGCTTTAGAGATTGCGGCTGAACGTGTCAGACATGCGATGGGCTACCTGGTCAGATTTTAGCGGGCCTCCGCCGCCGGGGAAGTCTCTACAGTTGTATTAATGAACGTCAGGTCTCTTCGACTCGATACGCATCGACAAAAACCGCCGGCATACGTTGCGGGCGTCCGGAAGCGACATTGATACAGATGTAGTCAATTTCAGCGCGCATCACGCAGGCCTCATCAGCCTCGCGCAGGATCTGAAATTGACGCGTTGCCCGTAAGCGACCATCGTTTTGAGTAAGCCAATCGCCGACCCAAAGCTGATCCCCAGCATAAGTTGCACTGAGATACTGCATCCGCACATCGCGGACCGCCATGGCGCAGCCGGTGGCCAACATAGCATCAGGTGGTAGGCCTACCGCTGTGGAATGTTGCCACGTACATGTGAGTAGCCAGTCCAGGTAATGTACATTGTTAGTATGCCCCAGCTCGTCGATGTGCCTTTGTTCGACTGGGATAAGTACCACAAATGGATTTGGGTGGTCCCAGAGCTGGTTCAGGTTGTCAGGTGGTTTCTGCATTTTGCTTTGCTGGTTTGCCAACGGTCGGGTGCCTGAACTTCGTTCAGATGATTATGACCAAGCTCAGTAATAAGGCGCTGGCCATTATAGCGTTAAACCAACGGAGCCTTGAAGGCGAAGCAACATACTGGTGGATCTGTTGACCGAGGACAGTCCAACTGCAGATACAGGGCAAGTTGATTACACCGAAGATGACGGCCCTATGCTAGGGTCGGGCTTACAAAACTGACCTCCAAACCTGCTGGATGCCCACGATGAAACTCTATGATGTTACCCAGGCCCCTAATCCCCGCCGCGTACGCATGTTTGCTGCTGAAAAAGGCATTGATCTCGAATGTGTGCAGGTTGACATGGCTAAAGGCGAACATAAGACACCTGAATTTCTGCAGAAGAATCCCAGCGGCAAGATACCCGTACTTGAACTGGACGATGGTACCTGCATTGGAGAATCCGTAGCCATCTGCCGTTATCTCGAAGCTGTTCACCCGGAACCTAATCTTTTTGGTGAAGCGCCTGTTGAGCTTGCACGGGTGGAAATGGTACAGCGGCAGATTGAGCTGGAACTTTTTTCTCAGGTAGGCACTTCCTGGGTCAACGGTCCGGTGGTGGGAAAGTTGTTTGCCGGGCGGATAGAGCAGATACCTGCAGCCAAAGACAAAAGCGACAAGTTAACCCACGCATTCTACGAACGGCTTAATCAGCAACTTGCACAAGAGCCTTACATCGCGGGAGATCGGTTTACGATCGTAGATATCACAACGCTGATCATAGTTGATTTTGCGACGGCTATGGTGGGCTTGAAACCGGCAGAGGATCTTGAAAATTTATGGCGATGGCACGCCTTGGTCAGCGCCCGACCGAGTGCTTCTGCTTAACTGTTTTATAGCGCAATTATCGGGATCCAGATGTCTTCTTCAGCATCCGGGTCCATTGGCTGGTAGTTTTCTGGCAGCACTTCAAAATGTTCACGGTCATCTAAAGTATAGGCTGAACCCGGCAGCCAGGTGCCAAATGCATACATGAACGTTGAAACGTCGGTGGCCGGTCCCTGATGGTGAAAGACAGCGTAAAGCCCGCCGGCTAAAGTGTATCGCTCCATACCTTCGGGTAAATTGCTGTTGGCAGAAACTTCTACTGCAGCCCACTTGGTGAACGACGCTTCCGGATCAGCAACCTGTGCTGGTCCCTGCGGAAATATCTGCATGGAAATAAAGTTCGAGTTACTTCGATGTGTGACTTCACCGCGTCTTGGCATAAACGACCGCCACAACGCTGGTGTTAAGTCAGCGCTGCGCGACATTGTCCTGTGTACGCCCACCAGATGAGTTTCGGCTAACTCTGTGATTTTTGGCTCGAGGCTCATTGCTGGCAGGAAACCGTCTTTATCCGCCGGCGCCGGTGTTACCTACCGCGTCCGCAACTGCCTCAAACAGCGCCGGAGTCGGGAAACCATCAGCAACATATTCATTGTCTCGCTGGAAATTCTGAATCGCTCGTCGTGTTGCCGGGCCCATAACGCCGTCTGGTTTGCCCGCTTCAAAGCCAAGCGCAACCAGGTTTTGCTGCAGCTCAAGTAGTGCTTGAGTGGACAATTGGGTGGCTTCAACACTCGGTAGAGGCTGGGCCAGCTTGCCTGCGCCGGCAATTCTGTCTGCGAGTCGCCCAACAGAAAGGGCATAAAATTCTGAGCGGTTCCACTTCATGATGATGCGGAAGTTGGGATATACCAGAAACGCGGGGCCGGTGTGACCCGTGGGTACCAGTAGAGCGCTCTGCAGGGGCATGGATTCAAGCGGACGCCCGGCGGTATCAGTGACGCCCAGTTCCGCCCATTGTGACAACGGCCGCCACTCATCCGAACCGGTCAGCGTATAGTCGAAATTTTCCGGTAGTTTTACCTCCCTGCCCCAACGGTAGCCGGGCTCCCAGCCCATGTTGGCAAGGTAGCTGCCACCGGAATAAAGTGCATCCGAAACGCTGCCCAGAAGGTCGCGGCGACCGTCGCCGTCTTCGTCTCTGGCATGTTGCAGGAATGTGGTGGGCATAAACTGCATATGGCCGATGGCGCCTGCCCAGGAGCCAACCAGTTCGTCGGAAGCCATATCACCCGCATCAACAATCTGCAGGGTAGCCATTAACTCCCGGGTAAAAAAATCAGACCGACGGGAGTCACATGCCAGGGTCGCCAGCGCGCTGGGAATGGGTAACTTGCCAAAGTAACTGCCAAAGTTGGTTTCCAGACCCCAGAACGCAACCAGGTACTGTGGCGGTACGCCGGTCCTTTGCTGGATGCGTGCAAGCAGTGTGGCATGGGTGGCCAGCAGGTTTCTGCCTTTGGAAACCCGGAAATCGGTAACGCGCTTATTGTAGTACTCGGTGAATGTCTGGGTGAATTCAGGCTGTGAGCGATCGCTGGCAATAACCCGGGGGAGCTGATTGATGTTTGCAAACACATCCGTGACCGTTACTTCGCTGATACCGCTCTGTAACGCCGTCTGCTTCAGCTCACTGACACAGCTGGCCCAGGCTTCTGGTGTGGCCTGGGCATATCCCTGCTGACTCCAGGTCAGGCAGGATAAACCCACCCCCAGGGTAAACAGTCCGATTAGCGTTTTATGGGTCAGCATATCCATATACTTCACACTCGTAGGTTTGCAGCAGTTGCTGGAATGAATCATGGCAACTCTTAGGCGCCTTGGCTAGATCCTGTGCGGGTATCAACGTTAGACTGGTGTTTCAATGCCGGCACAAAGTTCCCTGGGAAAGCCCCTGCAAAATCTTTCGAAAAGTTTCTCCTGACGAAAAGGACGTAAGAGAACTCTATTGGATATCACACATATATTAGACGGGCTGAATGAAGCTCAACGTCAGGCTGTCTCCGCCCCTAATGCCAATATGCTGGTGCTGGCTGGGGCCGGCAGCGGTAAAACCCGTGTGCTGGTGCAT
Source organism: Gammaproteobacteria bacterium (assembly GCA_048571035.1). Taxonomy (GTDB): domain Bacteria; phylum Pseudomonadota; class Gammaproteobacteria; order Pseudomonadales; family Azotimanducaceae; genus UBA4421. Next base: position 2,767,394 of record CP121329.1, on the reverse strand, counting down.
CGTATTGCCTGGCTGGTCGACGTTGAAGGTGTATCACCTCACAGCATCCTGGCGGTGACGTTCACCAATAAAGCAGCCGCAGAGATGCGCCTGCGTATTGAAGAAATACTCAATATGTCCGCGCGCGCCATGTGGGTGGGCACTTTCCATGGTTTAGCGCATCGCCTGCTGCGTATGCATTGGCAGGAAGCCAAGCTGCCACAGAATTTTCAGATCCTCGACAGCGATGATCAGCTGCGCCTGGTCAAACGGGTCATGCGCAGTATGGATATTGATGAACAGAAGTGGCCGGCACGGCAGGCAGTCTGGTTCATCAACGGACAGAAAGATGAAGGTAAACGGGCCAAAGACGTACCTGCCAGCGACGATCTTTTTCAGATTACCCACAAACGAATTTATCAGAGTTATGAAGAAGTCTGTGATCAGGGTGGTCTGGTCGACTTTGCAGAGTTGTTACTCCGCTCCCATGAGCTGTGGTTGAATAATAAAGACCTGCTGGCTCACTACCAGGGGCGCTTCAGTCATGTGCTGGTGGACGAATTTCAGGACACTAACGCCATCCAATATGCCTGGTTGCGGGTGCTGGCCGGTAAAACTGCACATGTGATGGCGGTGGGTGACGACGATCAGTCCATTTATGCCTGGCGCGGTGCCAAGGTTGAGAACATCCATCAGTACTCGTCGGATTTTGAAAACGTCACAACTGTGCGTCTGGAACAGAATTATCGCTCGACGCAGAACATTCTCGATGCAGCCAATGGTCTGATTCAGCGCAATACCGACAGACTGGGCAAACAGCTCTGGTCCGATGGACCGGTGGGTGAGCCTATTCGTGTCTATTCCGGTTACAACGACTTGGACGAGGCGCGCTTTATCGTCGAGACAACCCAGCAATGGCTGGAAGAAGGCGGCAGCGCTGATGAGGTTGCCGTATTGTATCGCTCCAATGCGCAATCACGCGTCATTGAAGAGGCCATGCTGCGAGCCAACATTGCCTATCAGATATATGGTGGCCAGCGCTTTTTTGAACGTGCAGAGATCAAGAATGCGCTGGCTTATATGCGCCTGATGGAAGATCCACATTCTGATACCGCTTTTGAGCGGGTGGTGAATACACCGCCGCGAGGTATCGGTGAAAAGTCTATCGAGGCTGTGCGGCAGTATGCCCGGGATCATAGTGTGTCTTTATGGCAGGCGGCCAAAGACGGCATTATGTCAGGCGCGTTCAAAGGTCGCGTACAGACCACACTGGGAGGCTTCCTTGCGTTGATCACCGATATGAGTGACGCCGTAGCTGATATGCCGATGCACGAGCTGGCCGACCACTGTATTGATGCCAGTGGCCTGATGACTTATCACCGACAGGAACGCGGCGAGCGTGGTCTTGCGCGTAAAGAAAACCTGGAGGAACTGGTCAGTGCCTGCCGTCAGTTTTCCGGAGAAACTCTGTTTCCGCTGGCAGACAGCGACCAGGCTGAAGTGTCTGAACTTAAAGAATTCCTTGATCAGGTGGCGCTGGATGCGGGCGACCGACAGTCGCAACAGGGTCCGTGTGTGCAGATGATGACTCTGCACTCTGCCAAAGGACTGGAGTTCCCGCTGGTATTTTTAGGCGGCATGGAAGAAGGGTTATTCCCCCATCGCATGTCTGCTGAAGAGCCAGGTCGCCTCGAAGAGGAGCGGCGGCTGGCTTATGTGGGCATTACCCGGGCAATGAGCCAGCTTTACCTTACCTATGCGGAGTCGCGTCGCCTGCATGGACAGGACAGCTACAATCGTCCCAGCCGTTTTCTAATGGAAATACCCCAACACCTGATCGCTGAAGTGCGTATGAATGGGGCGGTGCAGAGGCCGTACGGAACCAGTAGCGGCACAGCCTCAAGCAGCCTGTTTGAAGAAAGTCACGAGCTGGGCTTTCGGATGGGCCAGCGTGTTGCACACGGTAAATATGGTGAAGGCGTGATTCTGCAGATTGAAGGGGGCGGTGAGCGTGCCAAAATTGAAGTTAACTTCCCGGAAGTGGGATCGAAATGGCTGATGGTTGGTTACGCGAACCTGCAGCCCCTGGATTAAAAAACAATACGGATAAGAGATAGGTGATGAAAAAGTCTGGTTTGTGTTTATCGGGCCTGATCGCGGTCATGCTCCTGGCGGGTTGTGGTCCTAATGCCTCGAGTGGTCCGGGGAAGAGTGAGGGTGCTGACGTGGACACCCAGAAAGTTTATCGCTGGAAACTGATTACCACCTGGCCCAAAAATCTGCCAGGTCTTGGTATGGCGCCTGAGCGGATGGCTGATAATCTGCGCGTGATGAGCAACGGTCGTCTCGATATCAAGGTGTATGGTGCCGGTGAGTTGGTTGGCGCTTTTGAAGTCTTTGACGCGGTCTCTCAGGGCACCGCTGAAATGGGTCATGGTGCAGCCTATTACTGGCGCGGCAAAATCCCCATCGCGGCTATGTTTGCTACCGTACCCTTTGGCATGAATGCCCAGGAGATGAACGGCTGGCTGCATTATGGCGGTGGTCTGGAGTTGTGGCGCGAGCTGTACGAGCCTTTCAACCTGTATCCCATTGCGGCCGGTAACTCCGGCGTGCAGATGGCGGGCTGGTTTAACAAAGAAATCAACAGCGTGGCCGATTTGCAGGGTTTGAAAATGCGCATCCCGGGGCTTGGTGGCGAGGTTTTGAAGCGAGCTGGTGGGGTGCCGGTATCACTTCCAGGCAATGAAGTGTTCACCAACCTGCAAACCGGCGTTATTGATGCAACAGAGTGGGTTGGTCCATACAACGATCTGGCTCTGGCGCTGCATACGGTTGCCAGATATTACTACTATCCAGGCTGGCATGAGCCTGGCCCGACATTAGAAGCGATTATCAATAAAGATGCCTGGGACAGTCTGCCCCCTGACCTGCAGGCCATGATCGAGACCGCGTCGCGTGCCATCAACGAAGATATGCTCAGTGAGTTTACAGCACGCAACAATAGCGCTCTGCAGACGCTGATTGATGAGCACGGTGTGGAACTGCGTGCGTTGCCTGATGATGTCATCGCTGCTCTACGTGCAGCGGCCAAAGATGTGGTGGCTGAAGCGGCTGACGAAAATGAGCTGTCCAGGCGTATCTACGATTCCTACATGGGCTTTTTAGAAGATGTGCGCGCTTATCATGAGATCAGTGAAAAAGCTTACCTGGACATGCGATAACTGATATGGAATTGAAGAACACCGAATACGAAGTTCACGAGGGCATTGCCACGATCTGGCTTAATCGCCCGCATCGGATGAATGCCTGGACAGGTCGGCTGCATACGGAATATCGGCACCTGTTGGCCAGGGCTAACGAAGACCAGGCCGTGCAGGCCATTGTCGTCAGTGGCCGAGGCCGTGGGTTTTGTGTAGGTGGCGACTCAGAGGCGTTGCAGGGTCATTCTGCGCGGGGCGGTTATGACCCGGGAACAGCTGAGGATATCGCGCGACCGGGTTATGGCGTTGCCAAGGAATTTGACGCGGCATTTGCTTATCATTTTGGTTTACAGAAGGTGGTGGTGGCGGCCATTAACGGGCCGGCTGCCGGCGTTGGTCTGGCGCTGCCCTGCTTCGCCGATATTCGTTTTGCGGTGCCGGGTGTGAAGTTCACCACCGCGCATGGCAAATTGAACCTGCCGGCTGAATATGGCTTGTCCTGGATGTTACCGAAAATTGTCGGCCTGGGACGCGCAAATGATCTGCTGCTCACCAGTCGGGTGTTCACTTCAGACGAGGCGTATGAGCTGGGGTTTGTGAACGCGCTGTTTGAACCCGAAGTCCTGCTGTCTGAAACCTATGCGTATGTGCAGAACATGATCAGCACCGTGTCACCTAACTCGCTGCGGCAGACCCGCTGGCAGATCTATCGTGATCTTCATCGTGATGTGGCCAGCAGCGTCATTGAATCTGAAACTCTGCTCAACGAGATGATGGGTGAAGCGGATTATGCAGAGGGCATCAGCGCCTTTGTTGAAAAGCGCGCCCCTGACTGGCCATCACTCAAATAGTCGATCTATTCAGGTGCTGATCTGCCGCCCGGCACAGAAGACATGCACCGGTTGCGTAAGTGCGGTGAGGTCGTTCAGTGGGTCTCCGTCAACAATCAGCAGGTCAGCGGATTTACCAACTTCAATACTGCCGGTAATGTTTGAAATGCCCAGACCCAGCGCAGCGGCTGAGGTTGCACTCTTTAGCGTGGCGCTCTGATCCAGTTGCGCAATGTCCGCAAAGACCTTCAATGCATGGGGTAAATCAGCGTGGTAAACGCCAGGTATACCTGCATCGGTAGAAGCCATCATGGGAATACCTTTGTCCAGCATCTGCTGATAGGCGGTACGCACTCGGCCGAGCACCTTGCCGGATGGGTTGTCGAGCATCCGTTGCCAGCCTTTGTTCACCGTGGGAGAGACCCAGACGTTGTTTTCCAGGATGAGGTCAGCAACTTCAGCCTGGTAATCTGAGGCCCAGCCTTCCGGTCCCACCCAGGAGCAGTGTTCGATGCTGTCGACACACGCGTGTGCGGCTCGTTTGATGCCTTCAGTACCGTGGCAATGCGCTGCAACGGGCAGTGCCTGTTGGTGCGCTGCCGCGACTAGAGCCGATAAAGTTGCCTGGGAAAATTGTGCATCGGTAGGCTGGCTGCCTTTGGTCATACGACCGCCCGTGGCCATGATTTTGATCAGGTCAACACCGTGTTCAACCTGCCGCTGTAAGACCGCGTGTGCCTCGCTCGCGCTGGCTGCCTGGCCACCCCAGAAATGGCAATGACCGGAGGGTGTGGTGATGGGCTGTCCGGCACAGATCAATCGAGGCCCAGGTGTGTACCCGGCGGCAGTTTCGTCGCGCAAAGCCAGTTCAAACCAGGCGCCGCCGCCCAGATCTCTTGCTGTAGTAATACCGGCAGCGGCCATCTTGGCGGCTCGCTCTCGCATCAGAGGGATTACATGAGGGCGTGTTTTCTCCGGCGGATCTTTCTCGTCTGGATTAAGTTCCAGATGCACATGAGCGTCGATGAGGCCGGGTAACAACGTCAGACCCGCGCAACTGATAGCCGGATCTGAGATCCTCGCATCCCCGCGCTGGCCAACAAAGGTAATGATACCGGCGCGGAACTGCAGCGTATCCGCGTCGATAAGTCTATCACCGTCCCAGATGGTCAGATCGGTAAGCGTCAGGGTTGCGTTAAAATCAGGCAAGAGACCTATCCGTATATAACACTGGGCAGCCATGTGGCGAGAGACGGCCAGGCCAGTAATACGCCCAGGAGAACAAGCTGCATGATAATAAAGGGCACTACACCGCGATAGATAGCCGTTGTTGGTATTTCGGGCGGAGTTACTCCACGCAGATAAAACAGCGCGAAGCCAAACGGTGGTGTCAGAAACGATGTTTGCAGATTAACTGCAATCAGTACACCCAGCCAGACAGGGTCCATGCCCATTGCAAGCAATACCGGCCCGACTATAGGCACCACCACAAAAGTAATTTCGATGAAATCCAGGATGAATCCGAGCAGAAATATCACCAGCATGACAATGGCAAGTGCACCCCACATGCCACCAGGCATGTTTTCAAACCAGGTGTGTACGAGGTCGTCACCACCGTAGCCACGGAACACTAACGAAAAAATGGAGGCGCCGATCAGAATAAAAAACACCATGGCTGTGGTCGCCAGGGTTGAATCGCATACCTCTCTCAGCATCTTGATGGTGCAGCGTCGGTATGCAAGTGCAAGACTTAGCGCGCCGACTGCACCGACACCAGCAGCTTCGGTAGGTGTGGCCCAGCCACCCAGAATCGAACCCAGCACGGCAACAATCAGCGCCAATGGCGGTAACAGGCTCGTGAAAGTTTTTGTCAGGTTAATGTCTGGTGCATCTTCATCAGCAGCGGCAGGCATTGATTGTGGATCAAAGAAACCTTTGCCCATCACGTACAACAGATAAAAAACGACCAGCAGCAGGCCTGGCATCAGCGCACCAGCAAACAGATCGCCCACGGACACCGCCTTAGGCGCAAAGATGCCCATACTGAGTTGCGCCTGTTGGTAGGCGTTGGACAAAACATCACCCAGCAGCACCAGGGCAATAGAAGGCGGAATAATCTGTCCCAGCGTACCTGTGGCGCAGATGGTGCCGGTGGCCAGCGATGGCCGATAACCCTGTTTGAGCATGGTGGGTAGCGACATCAATCCCATAGTGACCACGGTGGCCCCAACTATGCCGGTACTGGCAGCCATCAACATGCCGACCAGTACAACGGTTATGGCGAGCCCGCCGCGGAAGCGGCGCAGCAGGCTGGAGAGGCTTTCCAGCAGGCCCTCGGCCAGGCGTGTTTTTTCCAGCATCACGCCCATAAATACGAATAGTGGTACCGCCACCAGGGTCTGGTTGGTGATGGTTCCGAACAGGCGTCCCGGCATGAAGCCCAGGTCGCCGACGGAAAAAGCGCCGGTAAAAATGCCAACCAGTGCAAACAGCAATGCCACACCACCGAGAGTCAACGCCACGGGATAACCGGCTAACAAGGCAGCGAACGTTACGGCAAACATGGCGATAGGCGTGTAATCCACGTCAGAGCTTTCCGGCTGAAGGCAGTAGACGTTTAGCGATTTCGCTGAGCCCCTGTAAAAACAGCAGCGCCGCCATGAGCGGCATCAGGGTTTTCAGCAGAAAGACAGCGGGCACCCCGCCTACTTCACTGCTGCCTTCCAGCACCCGCCAGCTCGCGGACACATAAGGCAGACTCGTGACAAAAATGAACATACTTACGGGCAACAGCAGTAGCACATGGCCGCCTGCGTCGATCCAGTTTTTATGCTTCTGACTGAGTCGGCTGTATATCAGGTCAACCCGCACATGCCCGTCTGCACGCAGAGTGAACGGTATAGCCAGCATGAACAGGATGCCGTGCATGTACATGACACTTTCCTGTAGAAAGATTGCGCCGACGCCAAACAGATAACGCAGGATAACGATGGTAACGGTGACCAGCACCATAAACAGCGCCAGCCAGCGGATTACCTGAGCCGTGCGCTGGTTCAGCTCATCGATGGCGCGTATCAGGAACAACACGGGGTATTTACAAACCTGGCTGATGCATGACCAGCTCCACAACAGTCCCTGCAAACAGGGCAAAACCAGCTCTGATGTTGTTTTTGAAGGCAGCCAGACACGCATCCCGATCGCGGTTGCGAATAAGAAACTGCTGATACCCGAACAGGGCTGCGCAAACCAGCAATCCCAGGTAGTAAAAATTCTGGTAACCCAGCTGCAATCCCACCAGCAGAAATGACAGGAGCGCGCTGATCTGCAGAATACCGATCATGAGGCGATCGAGGTCGCCGAATAAAATGGCGGTGCTCTTTATGCCAACTTTCAGATCGTCGTCGCGGTCGACCATGGCGTACATCGTGTCATAGGCCACAATCCATAACAGGCTGCCGACAAACATCACGCCAGCGGTAGTGGTCAGACCCTGATCGGTGGCTGTCCAGGCCATCAGAATGCCCCAACTGAATGCTATACCCAGCACAACCTGAGGCAGATGGGTCCAGCGTTTCATGAACGGATAAGCAGCTGCGACCAGAAGTCCGCCCACCGCAAGCAGCTGCGTAGCCCGGTTGAGGAATAACACCAGCAGTCCGGCAGCCAGACATAAACCAGCAAACAATATCAATGCATCACGATGTTTGATCTGACCGGTGGCCAGAGGGCGGTTCTGGGTTCGTTTAACTAATCCGTCAACGTCTCTGTCAGCGTAGTCGTTAATTACACAACCCGCGGAGCGCATCAGAAATGTACCCAGGGTAAATACGATGATCAGGGAAACCGGTGGCACGTCGCCGGCTGCCATCCACAGCGCAGCGAGCGTCGGCCACAGCAACAGCAGACTGCCAACCGGACGGTCGAGACGCATGAGTTTGAGGTAGTCCTGCAGATTAATCGAAAGCATCTTTCGGTTGCACGGGTGAATCGTGAAGCGGCAGTGTAGAACTTTCCCCCGCTGCAATCTATGCAGGGGCACCTCGCCAATCTATTGCAAGGACATCTGGCTAAATCATCAGGTCGGTCAATACTCTACCGCGCATTGATTTTTGCAGGGCTAGCAAGTAGTTTACTGCGCCTTGTGCAATCTGTAGGCGGAGCTAAAGAAGCGTCCATGAAGAAGTGGCAATGTATTGTCTGTGGCTGGATTTACGATGAAGCCGAAGGCTGTGAAGAAGAAAGTATTGCGCCAGGCACCGCCTGGGAAAACGTACCCGAAGATTTTGTCTGCCCTGAGTGTGGGGTTAGCAAAGAAGACTTCGAAATGATAGAAGTGGGGTAACCTGGCAACTCGATCTTTGCGCTGAAATCGCATTTGATCGAAACATCACGCCGGTATCCATTTCCAACACCCGCGGAGCGACCTTATGAACCTGACTTCACGTATTTTGATAGGCATGGGTTCAGGGTTGTTGCTGGGCGCGTTTCTGCAGTGGCTAAGCCTGCCTGCCGACCATTTTATCAGTACATTTTTTACCTTCGGCCTGATTGATGCCGGCGGCGATCTTTTTATTACCCTGTTGAAAATGATGGTTGTGCCGCTGGTGCTGGTGTCGCTGACCTGTGGTTCGGCCAGCCTTGGCGCAACGGGTAAGGTGGGACGCCTCGGCGGAAAAACAATTGGCCTGTATCTGCTCACTACCGCTGCTGCGGTTACGCTAGCGTTGAGCCTTGCTCTGATTATTAACCCGGGTTTAAGCGCCAGCGACCAGGGTGTTGCAGAATCGACGGGCTTTGTGGCTAACGAAGCGCCGAGTATTAAAGATACGCTTGTTAACATTATTCCCAGCAATCCCATCACGGCGATGGCTGAAGGCAAAATGCTTCAGGTCATTGCGTTTGCCGTATTGTTGGGTCTGGCGATGAGCAAAGCCGGCGAGGCCGGCGCCAGAGTGCTGGCAGTGTTCGACGATCTCAACAGCATCGTTATGAAGCTGGTGACCATGTTGATTCAATTAGCCCCTTACGGAGTGTTCTGTCTCATGGTGACGCTGGGCGTCACCGTTGGCTTGAGCGAAATCACCAAGCTCCTTACCTACTTCTTGACCGTTGTGTTAGCGCTTCTGTTACACATGACTTTGGTTTATCCGGCGTTGTTACGTTTTTTTGCTGGTCTGAATCCGATTACCTACCTGAAAAAAATGCGTGAGCCCATGCTGGTGGCGTTCTCCAGTTCATCCAGCGGTGCAACCCTCCCGGTGACTTTGCGCACTGTGGAAAAGCGCGTCGGTGTCAGTAACAACGTTGCGTCTTTTGCCGTGCCGCTCGGTGCTACCATCAACATGGATGGCACTGCCATCATGCAGGGCGTGGCGACCGTGTTTATTGCCCAGGTTTATGGTTTTGCCCTTGGTCCTGAGCAATTACTGATGGTGATTCTTACCGCAACGCTGGCCTCTATTGGTACTGCGGCTGTTCCTGGCGTTGGTCTGATCATGCTGGCCATGGTGCTGGGCCAGGTAGGCTTACCGCTTGAAGGAATTGGTCTCATCATCGGCGTCGATCGGTTGTTGGATATGATGCGTACTGCGGTGAATGTCACCGGTGATGGCGCCGTGGCGACAATTGTCGCCAAAAGTGAAGGTGAACTTGACCTCGACGTGTTCCATGACCCGGAAGCAGGTTGGGTGGTAGAACCAGACCCGCATTGATCAGGCTCTTCGTTCTGTTCTTACTGGCCTAGTGAGAGCGCCAGGTCGCTGAGCTCATTCTGTGCAGACAATATAACCTCGGCAATCTCTTCAATACCTTGTTCACTGATGCCCATTTGTGTGGCTGTGAGCCGTGAATCTTCGTGCAGACCCTGGGGTCCGTAACAGAGCAGGTCCTGAGCCAGGCGCAGCAAAGACACATAGTCCTGATGCTCGCCAACGTACCCGCCAACATTCTGAAAGCGAACGGCTGTGGTGATTTCTTCCGGTAAGTCCCACAGTTCAAGCAGGCTTGCAGCCATCACTTCACGATTCACGTGCAGCACATGCTGGTCAATTTCGGGATAGCCGACGTTTGGATTAGCTTCCTGAATACGGCAGATATTGGCGTATTGTGGAGGGAACACGTGTCCCACCACTAAAGTACCGAAGTTGCTTAACAGCCCCGTCAGATAACCTGTGCCGGGATTGATCTGTTGATTTTTGGCGGCCTGTCTGGACAGCGCTTCAACAGTTGCTGCGCTATACACGGCATCAAGCCAGTAGGGACTGGCACCGGATACTTGGCTCTCCGGCAGGTTGAGACAGTCACCAATGGCCATGCCCAGCGCCATGTTGAATACCATGTCAAAGCCGAGCACGCGCATGATGGCGTCGTTTAAAGTTTTTGACGGTGTTGTTGTGCCGTAGAAAGCGGAGTTAGCCCAACCCATGATGCGCGCTGCAATGGCTGGGTCTGACTCAACAATTGTGACGATATCGCCCAGATCGAACATCGGATCTTCCGCCAGCGCGATGATCCGTTGGGCAGTTTCCGGTAAAGGCGGGATAGCCAGAGTTTCGTCCAGACGCGCTTCTATCCGTCTGGCGGTAAAGGTGTGCACCGCCTGCTCGATAGCTTGCTGATCCTGTTCTTTAGTCGCCGGGGTACCTCTCAAAGAGCTGGTGAAACGCGTTTCGAACGAAGCGTGGTTCAGGCACATCTGGTGCAGTTGTGCACCGGTAGCCTTCACATACTGGCCAGGGACTTCTGTTGCCAGCGCAACCACAGACTGCTCTTTAAGCGTGCTGTCGACAATTGATGGGAAGCCGTAGAAACCGGGTATTGCGCAAACACTGGCGTTTTCCGCCTGGGGCACATGGCGTACCTCCCGTGCAGTGCTGACGCGAATAGGTTCCGGATCAACCAGGGCAATTTCCTGTGCGACCACCTGAATCTGGCCTTTATTGTCACCGCAGAACAAGGCGCGCACACGCTGTTCGTCAGGTGGGTTTGGATACAGGGGCATTTGATCTACAGGTGTGTCCATGAACTCGATTCGTGAAGGCTCGGGTTCAGTATAGGAAAGGTCTTGTTGAAAGAAGGAGCTGTTAGCGGACCTGGTTCACACGTTGAGATGTCCAGAGTCAGCCGGAGCCCAGGCAGCCAGCAGTTGTGCCATTTTTCCGGCGTCAGGTGAGCCTGCCTGCGCAGTCAGGAGGGCATCACAACTGCGGATGACCCTAGGCATGAGGTGAGCGTGTAACCCGAGGTCTGCAACGCGAAAGCTCTGTTCTCCGGCTTGTCGCGTACCAAGAATGTCCCCTGGGCCACGCAGTTTAAGGTCCTGTTCAGCCAGATAAAAACCATCCTGGCTTTCGCGCATGGCGGTTAAGCGGGTTTTAGCCGCCTTGCTCAGACCCTGACTGAATATCAGGTAGCAGTGGCTGGCAATTGTCCCTCGCCCTACCCGGCCTCTGAGCTGGTGGAGTTGAGCCAGACCCAGGCGGTCTGCGTCTTCCATCACCATGAGGGTTGCATTCGGCACGTCGACACCCACTTCAACGACGGTGGTGGCCACCAACAGATCGAGTTGATGAGCTTTGAAGGCCTGCATCACAGAGATTTTTTCATCGCTCTTCATGCGCCCATGTAACAACCCGACACGAAAAGCTGGCAAAGCGTCACTCAGAGCCTGGAACATGTGTTCAGCTGATACGGCGTCCAGATCGTCGGAGTCCTCGATTAATGTACACACCCAGTAAGCCTGCTGACCCTGGCTCAGGGCTTTGGACACCTGCTCCACAACCTGACCACGTTTGCCAGCCTCCACGGTGTGTGTAGTGATTGGTTGGCGTCCCTTGGGCAGCTCATCGATAATGGAAACGTCCATGTCCGCATACAACGCCATGGTTAAGGTGCGCGGTATCGGCGTTGCTGTCATCACCAGCTGGTGCGGTTGTGTGCCGTTTATCGCTTTGTTCTGCAGCGCCATTCGTTGATGTACACCAAACCTGTGCTGCTCATCAATGATTGAAAGCGCCAGTTTGTCGAAGGTCACCGCGTTTTGAAACAAGGCATGTGTGCCAATCACAACCTTGGCCTCGCCGGATGCAATTTCCGCCAGGCGTTCTTTCTGCTGTTTCGCCGTAAGCTGCCCGGTTAATAGAACTACACGGATGTTCAGCGGCGACAGCCAGGCGGAAAAGTTCAGGTGGTGTTGTTCAGCAAGCAGTTCTGTAGGTGCCATCAGCGCCGTCTGACAGTTATGTTCTGCGGCGCGGATAGCGGCAAACGCGGCGATAACGGTTTTACCAGAACCCACATCACCCTGTACAAGCCGCAGCATGGGCACCGGCTTTTCCAGGTCCGTTAAGACTTCTTTGACCACTTTTGCCTGGGCTCGAGTAAGTCGGAAACCCAGATTCTGCAGTAGCTGACGCCCCAGCCCCTTTGCCTGGCCTAATGCTTTAGCACTTTCCTGCTGGCGTTTAAGAGCGCGACCTTTCATCACCAGGTAGTAGGCGCACAACTCATCAAAAGCAACCTCTTCCTGCACGGCTTCAATTTCGTGTAGCGCAGTACCCGCTGGCGGTTGATGTAAAAACTTCAGTTTGCTGAAAGGTGTGCCAGCGATGTCCGGCCACTCGAGCAGGCACAGGACTGCGACCAGATTACGTAACCTGCCCTGGCCTAAACCGGCTGTGGTTGGATAGATAGGTGTCAGGGTCTGGCTCAGCGGCGGCGGTTCATCGTTGAACGCGACATAATCCGGATGCACTGCTGTTAACTCCCGACCGAAGAAACGGAACTCGCCAAAAACCCGCAGTGACTGAGCCTTTTCCAAGGCTGTTTGTTGAAATTTGGAAAAATGGAAAAAGCGCAGCTGTACCTCACCGCTGTCATCTCTCACAGTGACTTTTAAGCTTCGACGTTTGCCGAATTGAATACTGCAGGCCACCACAGCACCGTCAATAAGACACTCTTCACCTGGCGCGATACTGGCTATTGGTGTGATTTTGGAGCGGTCCTGATAGCGGCTGGGGAGGTGCAGCAGCAGATCGAGCAGACGGAAAATACCGAGCTTGGCCAGAGTGGCTTCTAGCTTTGGACCCACCCCCTTAAGTTGATGGATACCCGCGCCAGGGTCAACGCTCACCCCAGCGTCATGATGGCGTCAATTTCAATACTGACGCCTTTTGGCAGGGCGCTTACTTCAATCGCAGCACGAGCAGGATAAGGTGTTGAAAAAAAGCTGGCCATCACTTCGTTCACGTCTGCAAAATTGCCAAGATCGGTCAGGTAGATGGTCAATTTTACGCAGTTGGATAGGCTGCCGTCGGCAGCCTTGCAGATGGCCGCCAGGTTTTTAAATACCTGTTCAGCCTGTGCCTTAAAGTCGTTGCTGACAACATCCATGGTGGTTGGGTCGAGCGGGATTTGTCCCGAGATATATACCGTCTGGGGTGCGCTGCTGGCCACTGCCTGAGAATAGGTACCAATAGCGGCAGGCGCGGTATCAGTATGAATGGGTTTGTTTGTCATGTCTGTCCCTCCGTGGGCCCCTTAGTGGCCCAGACGCGATAGATTGATAACCGCCTGAACATTGCGCAAACGGCGCATCACGCGCGCCAGATGAGAGCGATTTTTTACCGTGATAACAATGGCCAGTGTACTGATTTCGGCGTTGCGTTCCTCCACGCTGATGTTTTCAACACCCGCGTCAGCAGCGGATACCTCCGCCGCTACTTCGGCGAGAATACCTTTTCGCCGATTGACGTTGACCACCAGGGTGGTGCGGAACTCACCTTCAGTTACCGTCTCCCACCTGGCTGGAATAATCTCGCGTGCCGCGCGGCGTCGAATTTCACTGATATTGGCGCAGGTTTCAATGTGTACGACAAAGCCTTTACCGGGTGTCATGTGGCCTACAATCTGATCACCAGGCACCGGACCACAACAGCGACCGTAGTGAATTACCAGACCTTCACCGCCGCGAATAGATACCGGTCCGCCACCTTCAACGGTGACGGCTTCATAGTCCGGGTTGTCTGCCGCGAGCAGTTTTTGCGCCGCCACATAGGCCATCAGCTCACCGTTACCGATAGCGGTTAACAAATCGTTCAGCTTGCGTACCCCCATATCGGTGAATACTTTACGCAGACGTCTGAAATCGAGATCGTTAATGCTCATGTTGGCATTGCCCAGTGCTCGATTCAGCAGCTTTCGACCCAGCGCGATGGACTCGCCACTCTGCTGGTTTTTAAGCGCGACGCGAATGGCTGAACGGGCGCGGGAGGTGACCACAAAGGTCAGCCAGTCAGGGTTCACGCGCGCGTCTGTCGAGGTAATGATTTCAACACTCTGGCCGCTTTGCAGGCGTTGTGACAGTGGCGCAAGATTGCGGTCGATGCGACAGGCTACGCAGCTGTTGCCAATATCTGTGTGCACCGTATAAGCAAAATCGATTGCACAAGCACCACTGGGCAGCTCCATGATGTCCCCTTTCGGAGTAAACACATAAACCTCGTCAGGAAACAGATCGAGCTTCAGGCTTTCGATAAATTCCAGTGGGTTGCCTGCCTGGCGCTGCAGCTCCAACAGATCCTGTGCCCACTGGCGGGCACGGCGCTGGCTGGGTTCAAAGTCGCTTTCGCCTGACTTATATAACCAGTGACCGGCGATGCCGGTTTCAGCAACCGCTTCCATCTGTTTGGTGCGAATCTGTACTTCGATGGGTACGCCATGCATGCCAAACAGTGATGTGTGTAAAGACTGGTATCCGTTGGCTTTCGGAATCGCAATATAGTCTTTGAAGCGCCCTGCCACCGGGCTGAACAGATTGTGCACCACGCCAAGCGTTCGATAACAAGCATCCACACGATCCACCACAATGCGGAAGCCGAAGACGTCCATAATCTCGTTGAACGATTTGTGCTGACTTTTCATTTTGCGATAGATTGAATATGCGTGCTTTTCCCGGCTGATGACTTTTGCGTCGATCCCATCGCGATTCAGCGCTGCGGTCATGGTTGATGCAATTTCTTCCATCAGTTCTTTGCGATTGCCGCGGGCGCGAGCCACTGCCCGCTCAATGCGATCAGCTCGCAGCGGGTACAGCGCTTTAAAGCCAAGTTCTTCAAGCTCCGTCTTGATGGTGTTGATACCCAGGCGGTTGGCAATGGGTGCATAGAATTCCAGGGTTTCCCTGGCGATACGTTTGCGTTGTTGTGGGGACATGACACCAATGGTGCGCATGTTATGCAGCCGGTCTGCCATTTTCACCATGATGACGCGAATGTCCTTCGCCATGGCCAGCGCCATTTTCTGGAAGTTCTCAGCCTGCGCCTCAGCGCGACTGGAGAAAATCTTCGACAGCTTTGAAACGCCGTCGACAATCTCTGCCACGGCGCTGCCGAACTCGTCTTTCAGCGTTGATTTATTTGCCGCCGAATCTTCAATCACGTCATGCAGCAGAGCCGCCATCAGAGTCTGATGATCCATGCGCATCTCTGCAAGAATCTGCGCCACTGCCGTTGGGTGTGTGATGTAGGCGTGACCGGTGCGTCGCCATTGATCTTTGTGCGCGGCTTGGGCGTAAGCATGGGCGCGCCGAACATCTGCAATCTGCTCAGGGGTCAAATAGGAAATACGTTTAGTCAGCGACGCAATGGTCGCTGGTGCGGCAACTTCGGGGCGTTTGGCAGCCTCTTCCAGCTGCCTGACAAAGTATGATTGAGTGGTGGACTCGGGCCTAACTTGGCTCGTCATCTCCTATCCTGTTCTCCCTGAAGCTTTGACTGAAGTCGAAGCTGACTTCTACTTCTTCATCCTCTTGGGACACTTCCTGACTGTCAAGCATTTCATGGGAGATCAGGCCCTCTGCAATCTCTCGCAGAGCGATTACCGTAGCTTTGTCGTTTTCTTCTGGAACCAGTGGCTCATTACCGTAGGCACGGAGGCTGCGCGCGCGGCGGGTAGCCAGCATGACCAGATCAAAGCGGTTGTCTACGTGATCCAGGCAGTCTTCAACAGTTACTCGAGCCATAGTGTTCTCGCCTCAAAGCGGGTAATTCAAATGGGGCGCGAAGTCTACAGCGCTCTCAACTATCTGACAAGATGTCCGCAATGGCCGGATTCCCGGCGATCTGGCGTTTTCCGCGCAGGCGTAAGGCACGAAATACGCAGAGTAAGTCGGCCAGGGTCTCCTCGAAATCATCATTAATGAGGATATAGTCAAAATTTGGTGCTTTGGAGATCTCCAGTGTGGCCTGGCTCAAACGCACTTCCATGCTTTTCTGACTGTCCTGGCCGCGACTGGCCAGGCGTTGTGCAAGCACCTCGACGCTGGGCGGCAGGATAAATATGCCAATCACATCGGGCACCAGCCGCCGAACCTGCTCTGCGCCCTGCCAGTCTATCTCGAGAATGACGTCTTTACCCTCAGCCAGCAGGGTCTCCACCTGTTTTTTAGCAGTCCCATAGTGCTTTCCGAATACTTCTGCGTGTTCGAGAAACTGCTCATCAGCAATCATCTGAGTAAACGTTTGCTCGTTTACAAAGTGATAGTTCACACCGTCCGTTTCAGAGCTGCGACGCTCACGTGTCGTGTGGGAGATACAGACCACCAGTTTAGGGTCGTTCTTCAGGGCAGCGTGAACCAGAGAGGTTTTGCCGGCGCCGGAAGGCGCAGCAACCAGGTAAAGTTGTCCATTGTTGGTTTCGGAATTGGCGTTCATTCTATGTTCTGCACCTGTTCCCTGATCTGTTCAATGATGACTTTGAGATCCACAGCGCGCTGGGAGGTTTCCGGCATGATGGACTTTGCACCCAGGGTGTTGGCTTCACGGTTTAATTCCTGGGTGAGAAAATCCAGACGCCTGCCGTGAGGACCGGCACCGAGAGCATTGCTGCGGGCTTCTTCCACATGGATGGCGAGCCGATCAAGTTCTTCAGCAACATCCGCCCGCTGAGCCAGGAGCGCAACCTCCTGCTCCAGTCTGCCCGGGTCCAGGTTGACTTGCAGGTCCTTGATGCGTTGCATCAGTTTTGTTTTCTGATGCTGTGCGATCTGTGATACCTGCGGTTTCAGTACTTTAAGCAATGCATCAATCTGATCCAGGCGTTCACAGATGGTCTGTTGCAGTTGCGCGCCTTCCCGCGCTCTGGCACTGATCAGGTCTGTGAGTGCTTGCTCAAACAGCTGGCTGGCGGTTTCTCCTAACAAGCCTTCGTCGACGGGTGTGTCGTCCAGCACGCCAGGCCAGCGCATCAGTTCAATCGGCGTGACCGGACCAATTTCAGGTGCATCCCTGCGCACCTGCTCTACAGCAGCCAACAGTTGTAGAAGTACCGGTCGATTAATGGTTACTTTGCTTTCGCTGGCGCCTGCTTCCAGACGCAGAGTACAGTCGACCTTTCCCCGCTTTAGATGTTTACGCGTCAATTCCCGCAGAGGGTGTTCAATACCACGCAGTGATTCGGGAATACGAAAGTGGGTTTCTAAGAAGCGATGATTGACTGAGCGGATTTCCCATACCAGGTGTCGACCATGGGCATCAACAGCTGCGCGTGCAAATGCAGTCATGCTGTACATCATTGTTATTATCCTTCCCACACAATTAGAGGCGCAACTAAAGGTGTGATTCTAACGCGTCCACTTATAATGTGCGCAAAACAAGGAGACATTATGCGTCCAAGTGGTCGAGCAGCAGATGAGATGCGCAACGTGAAGTTCACTCGCGGTTATACCAAACATGCAGCCGGGTCTGTGCTGGTTGAGTTCGGTGACACCAAGGTGCTTTGCACGGCAGCGGTAGAAGATTCGGTTCCCGGATTCATGCGTGGTCGTGGCACTGGCTGGGTGACCGCCGAATACGGCATGTTACCCGGCGCGACCCACACGCGTAACGACCGTGAAGCCGCGCGCGGCAAACAATCGGGCAGAACTGTAGAAATTCAGCGCCTTATCGGGCGCTCGCTGCGCGCGATGGTCGACATGCAGGCCCTCGGTGAGCGCACCATCCGGGTAGATTGTGATGTTCTGCAGGCAGATGGCGGTACCCGTACCGCTTCAATTACCGGCGGCGCGCTGGCTCTGGCAGATGCGATTGGCACTTTGCCCGTTCAGGCGGCGTTCAAGGAGTTTGTGGCATCTATATCGGTAGGTATTTATAAAGGTACGCCGGTGTTGGATTTGGATTACGCAGAAGACTCAAACGCAGAGACGGATATGAATGTCGTGCGCATGGAGGGTGGTGGCTTCATCGAAATTCAGGGCACTGCGGAAGCGGCCCCCTTTTCCGGAGGTGAGCTTACGCAGTTAATAGCGCTGGCCGAGTCTGGTACTGCGCAGCTGATCGAACTGCAGAAGGCGGCGTTACAGGAGGCCAGGTAATGTCTACAGGCGCGCTCGACAAACAGGCCTTCATAGAATTCATGTTGGCCCAGAATGTCCTCAAGTTTGGCGAATTCACGCTTAACTCCGGACGCGTCAGCCCCTATTTTTTTAATATGGGCAGTGTCAGCGACGGCGCTGCGTTTGCGCGGTTAGGGCAGGCGTATGCTGAGGCGATATTGGCAGCAGAGATCGATTTCGATGTCTTGTTTGGCCCGGCGTACAAAGGCATCCCCATTGCCGTTGCCACAGCGATAGCGCTGTCGGCCAAGGGCAAAAACGTTGGCGTAGCGTATAACCGGAAAGAAGCTAAAGACCATGGTGAAGGCGGCATGCTGGTGGGTGCACCGGTAAGCGGCAAAGTATTACTGGTGGACGATGTGCTGACCTCGGGCAAAGCGATACGCAGCGCCGTTGAACTGATCAGTGCCACCGGTGCACAGATCAGTGGTGCGGTGATCGCCATGGATCGTCAGGAAGTGCTCGACTCCAACCAACCAAAAGCGGACCAGACCACAGCCGTAGCAATTCTGGCTGACGACCTTGATGCGCCTGTGATCAGTATCGCAAAAATGTCCGACCTTGTAGGCTATCTTGCCGTGTCGGACAATACGGCTGCACCCAGCACGCTCGCTCGCATGCGCGAGTATCAAGCGCTCTATTGTGTTGAATGACGGATGCAGATTGAGAAGGAGTGTAATGTTTAACCTCACAGCCTCGAAAATAGCGGCCATTGTGCTGGCGCTTTTGGTCAGTCACAGTGCCTCTGCTGATTTTTTCCGCTTCAAGGATGAAACCGGCGCGCTGGTATTTTCTACCACTATCCCTGCGGACCGTGTCCGTTACGGCTACGATCTGGTTGACGCCCACGGTAACCTGATCCAGCGGGTAGAACCGCAACTCAGTGATGAGGCGTATCAACTTAAGCTCGAGCAAGAAGCACAAATTCGTGAATGCGAAAAAACCCTTGATCGGGTGCGCAAGCTTTACCAGGCTGAAGAAGACATCAATTATGCTGAAGTACAGGGCCTTGAGTCGATCGACGAGTCGATTGGCAACACCCGAGCGAATCTGGCGGTGGTCCGTGATCAACGCGAGGAACTGGAAAGTCAGGCTGCGCAGATTGATATTGGTGGTGGCACAATTCCCAATTCCCTGCTGGATCAGATTCAACGGGCAAAAATCCAGGAGAAGACATTGTCTGATGAAATAGAGATGCGCTTCGGCGAAAAGCTTGAGCTGCGAAACATGTTTGCCTTCGACCGGAAGGTCTTTGCGCTGCGCAGCTGTGAAAACGGGCTACCCGAAAGGGAAGGCTAAAGACCTGGGCAGGCGCACGTTATGCGTCTATGTGCGGCGCAGTTATCTTTCGAAGAGCGTGTAGTGCAGCATTTCCCATTGCCCTTCCCAGTCCCGGGTGGGCATTTCAGTAAACTCAGAGCGAACAAATTGCAGAATTCGACCTTCCGCAAAAGCCAGTAACAGATTCGCACTGGCATTGATCTGAATGGTTGGCATTTCTGTCAGCGTGGCATTGTGCTCACGCAGTACCTGGCGTAATTGAGTCTCAAGACGGTTTAACAGTTGATTGACCCGGCCGCGCAGGCGTTCGGTCTCTCCCTGCAGTGCGTCTCCTGCAAACAAGCGAGCAAACCCTGGGTTACGTTCAATAAAACTCAACAGCAGGTAGATGATATTTCTACAGCGTGCGGGACCTTGCGTTTGCTCGCTGAGGATCAGTTTGATACGGGAAAACAGGGTCTCCTCAGCATAAATGATCAGGCTCTCGAGCATTTTGGCTTTGCTTGGAAAATGTCGATAAAGAGCTGCTTCGGACACGCCTACCTGCGCAGCCAAGCGGGCTGTTGTAATTCTGTCGCCTGGATGCTCCTGCAACATAAGCGCCAGCGCTTCGAGTATCTGTTGCCGCCGGTTGGGTTTGCTCATTCCTGATTTGTCGCGTTGGAGTTGGTCTCATCTGAACCTGCTTCGTCAGAAACAATCTGGGTACCAACGCCGCTGGCCGTAAAGACTTCCAGCAGCAGAGCGTGTGGCACACGACCATCAACTATTTGTACGCTTTGTACGCCAGCTGCCACGGCGTCCAGGGCGCATTGGACTTTGGGTAACATACCTTCGTTGATGATGTTGTCATCAATCAACTTTGCTATACCGGAGGCGTTTATCGCCGTGATGGTTTGCTTATCAGCATCCAGAATGCCGGGAGTGTTGGTCAGTAACAGAAGTTTTTCCGCGCGCAGGCTCTGAGCAATGCTGCCAGCAACAATATCGGCATTGATGTTATAGGACTCACCATCTGTGCCTATGCCTATGGGCGCAATGACGGGTATGAAATCTGATGATGTCAGCGTAGTCAGAATGTTGGTGTTTACTTTTGTGATCTCACCAACGTGTCCGATATCAATAATTTCCGGTGCATTAAGGTTAGCCGGCATGGCAAGTTTTTTTGCCCTTATCAGATCGCCATCCTTGCCGGTTATACCAACGGCATGCCCGCCATTAGTATTAAGCAGAGCGACAATTTCCTGATTTACCAGACCACCCAGCACCATCTGCACTACGTCCATGGTCGCGGCATCGGTTACCCGCATGCCATTCACAAAGCGTGATTCTATGTTCAGCTTTTCCAGCAGGGAGCCAATCTGTGGCCCGCCCCCGTGTACGATGACAGGATTGATGCCAACCAGCTTCAACAGCACAACGTCGCGTGCAAAGGACTGTTTCAACGATTCGTCCGTCATCGCATTGCCGCCATATTTAATGACAACGGTATGATCCTGAAACTGCTGTATGTATGGCAGGGCTTCGGTCAGCACCTGTGATATACGTTCGGCGTCTTGTTCGATCATGTGCTTCTACAACCTAACGAAAAGACAGGCCGGGTTCGATCTGAGTCAGCTGTTGTTGAAACTCGTCCTGAATCCGATCCAGAGCGCCAGGACCGTCTGCTTCAAAGCGTAGCGACAGTACCGGGCTGGTGTTGGAGGGCCGTATGAGACCCCAGCCGTCAGCATAGTCGACACGAATGCCGTCAATGGCGGTAATGGTACCCGCACCCCAGTCAGCCCCGGCGGAAAGTTTTTCCATAATTTCAAACTTCTCGGACTCGGTGGTGGTGATTTTGATTTCCGGTGTTGTGAAGGTGACCGGAAATTGCGCGAATACTTCGTCCACGGTCCGGCCATCGGTGCCCAGAATCTCCAGCAGACGCACGGCGGAATAAAGGGCATCGTCAAAACCGTACCAGCGTTCACCAAAACAGATGTGACCGCTGAATTCACCTGCGAGCAGCGCGCCGGTTTCCTTGATTTTTGCCTTCATGTGGGAGTGGCCGGTTTTCCACATGATGGGGCGACCGCCAAGCTCGCTGATGATGTTGTTCAGGTGACGTGAACACTTCACATCGTAAATGATATCGGCACCTGGGTTTCGGCTCACAATATCCTGGGCGAACAGCATAATCAGCTTGTCGGGCCAGATGATTTCGCCGCTGTTAGTCACTACACCGAGACGATCGCCATCGCCGTCGAAGGCGAGACCAAGATCGGCTTTTTCGGCCTGCACTACCGTGCGCAGATCTTCCAGATTTTCAGGCTCCGCTGGATCGGGATGATGATTGGGGAAATCCCCATCGATGTCGCAATACAGCTCAATAACCTCACAGCCGAACTCGCGCAACAAACGAGGTGCGATGTCGCCGGCCACACCGTTACCGCAGTCAACAACAACTTTGAGCGGCTGCGCCAGAGCCACCTCTTCAAGGACTTTGTCTACATAGCTGTCGTCCAGATCGATCTCGTCCACGTCGCCTTCACCTTCGCTGAGGTCATTGTTCTGCAGACGGCGGAACAGTGCCTGGATCATATCTTCCGCTAATGTGACACCACCGATCATCATTTTCAGGCCATTGTACTCCGGCGGATTGTGGCTGCCGGTAATCATGATCCCGGTGCCGGTATCAAGCGCATAGGTTGCGTAGTAGAGCGTAGGTGTGGGTACGCGACCTATGCTGACGACATCGATACCACCTTCGGTGAGCCCTCTTGTCAGTGAAGCCTGCAACGGTTCACCAGAGTGGCGTCCATCTCGGCCCACAGCCACCCTGGACTGATTCTTTGCCAGAGCTTCTGCGGCAAATGCACGGCCGATCCAGTACACAACTTCTTCTGTCAGGTTAGTCGTCGTGATGCCACGAATGTCGTACGCGCGAAAAATACCCGGGTCGAAATCAATACCCATATCCATTGGTCCCACTTCTTCACTTACCTCAATGCCAAAGTTGTCTTGTGCCCCGCTGGGTTGGACATCGAGGAAATCCTTTTTGCTGGCGGCTGGGGCTTTTTCTTCCAGACCTTCCAGCAGATCATCTGCATCGTCACTGTCTTGTGCGTCATCCTGTTGCGCGACATTGGCCTCATCAACAGGGTTCTTGTCGTGGGCAGCCACCGACGCTTCAACCTCCGCCATCGCAGCGAGGTGATAAGTACCCCTGGGCGCGCTGCGACCGCGGGCGATGCGCGTTACATAATCTGTCAGCGTGTGGGCGTCATCCCTGACTTTGCGGCTGTACATTGAGAAGCCCAGGAACGTGCCACCCATGATCAGTGCCAGCGCTAATGCAAATGGGGTGAACAATGCGGCGGTGTTGTCAGCCTGCAGGACTTCGCTCTGGGTTGCAGCGAAAGCAACCTTCCAGTGCGGCACAAACAGCGCCTGTTCCATCGGTGCTAAATCAGCTTCGCTGCTGCCGGCTTCCAGCACAGCAGTAGTTGGGGTGCCGGCAATGGTCTGGAGAATCTGCAGGTTTCCACGCAAACCCGTGAAATGTTGCAACGAGTCAAGCAGGAATTCGGGCTCAAACACCACCAGCAAGACACCGGCGACGCTACCGTCAGGAGTGATGGGCTGCGCTGCATACAGCCTGTTACCCTGTGCGGTGCCCGCTTCCGGACCTACAAATTGCCGGGTTTCTGCGCGTCTGATCAGGTCCAGCGCTGCAAAGGAAACCGGCACTTGCGCACTGAGATCCACTTCTGCTTTGCCCTTCTCGATGATATCCACTCGAGAGACATATGGATGCTGTGCAGCCAACGCAGCAGCAGCTGCTGCCTGTTCGTCAGGGTTAAAGCTGATCAGGGCTTCAACCGTGGCTGGCGCCGTGGCCATGGCGTTTACCGTTGCGCGCAGGTCGGCGACACGACTGTTGAATAACTGGGTATAAACGTTCAGAAGGCGTGTTTGCTCAGCAACCTGAGCCGCTTGCTGGGGCTGAACGATGGCCTGCCACCAGACCAGAGCAAAAGCTACCAGTAAGCCGAGGGCGCTGATGCCCAGTGTCACACCACCATGGGTGAGGAAACTGTCGGATCCGGCTTTTTGCCGGGTTTTCTTGCTAGATTTTTTTTTCGCCACGTTTAGTGCGTCCTGCGAGTGGTTAATTAGTCGGTTTTTGCTCGAGCGCGGGCTATTCTGACACACTCTCTGGGTTTGTATCTGCTAACTGAGAGGCAAAAATGTCGACGATCTGAGCAATCAGACCATGCGCCAGCAGCGTTTTAGACTGCCTGGCAAAAGCTACCTCCCCATCGACGTGAATCAGTGTGGCAGCGTTATCTGAACTGTTGAAACCAATACCTGGCTCGGACACATCATTCACAACAACAGCATCCAGGCCTTTGCGTTCGAGTTTCTGCCGCGCGTGCTTGTGGGTATCGTTGGTCTCTGCGGCAAAACCAATGACCAGACGAGGTCTGTCCGGGTGTTTAGCCACGCCTGCGATGATGTCGGGGTTTTCAACCAGGTCAATAGTCAGGCTTGCGTTTTTTTCGCCGGCTCGCTTCATTTTCTGCGCAGCAGCCTCCAGGGGCCGATAATCGGCCACTGCCGCAACACCAATAAAAATATCTACACCCGGCAGATGTTCGTGTGCCGCCGCCTGCATGTCGAGCGCGCTGATGACGTCGATGCGCTGCATGGCGGGATGGGTGGAGGGCACTTTGGGTCCGGCGATAAAGATGACATGGGCGCCTGCAGCAAGTGCCGCATCAGCCATTGCAATGCCCTGCAGACCCGAGCTGTGGTTGCTGATATATCGAACCGGATCAATGGCTTCCAGAGTTGGACCTGCGGTGATCATCACCGTTTTGTTGTGCAGATTATGAGTTTCAGCACCCGGCGCTGCAGCTACGGATGAGGCAAGCGCTGACACGATCTCGTCCGGCTCAGTCATTCGCCCCGGCCCTACCTCACCACACGCCTGGTCGCCCGATTCCGGTCCAATCAACTGGTACCCCAGGCTCTCCACAGCGCGCAGATTGGCTTGTGTCGCGCGGTGTTGAAACATCTGCTGGTTCATTGCCGGCGCAAGCCAGACGGGTGCAGTACTGGCGAGGCAAAGGGTGGTGAGCAGATCGTCTGCCATGCCGTTTGCCAGTTTGGCGATGGTGTTGGCGGTTGCCGGTGCAATGATAATGAGATCTGCCCAGCGTGCCAGTTCGATATGGCCCATAGCCGCTTCTGCGTGCTCATCCCACAGATCCTGCCTAACTGGCGCCCCTGCTACGGCCTGCAGGCTGGTGGCGGTGACAAAGTGGTGGGCGTTGTCGGTCATCACCACCTGCACTTCTGCGCCAGCGGCGCGCAAACCTCGCACAAGAATCGGTGTCTTGTAGGCTGCAATGCCGGCACAGATTCCGAGCAAGATACGTTTGTTGTTTAAACCTGGATTAGAAGTGGTCATTACCGTGAAATTTAACGTTGAAGCGCGCAAGGTTACCTTGATTTGTGGTCGACCACACCCGCCAGCGATGGTTGTGGGGGAGTGATGAATTCCTGGCTTAGGCAGATTGATCGGCCACGCGAACGACTGTTGCGCAGCGGGGCTCAGAATCTCAGTAACGCCGACCTGATTGCCGTGTGTTTTGGTAGTGGCCTGCCCGGAGAAAGCGCGCAGCAGCTTGCACAGAGGCTGATTGCGCACTTTGGCAGCCCGTTAGCGTTAATGGCCGCGCCGACGGAAAAGCTGCTGGCCTGTCGTGGGTTAGGGGTGGCGCGGACTGCACAACTCAAAGCTGTGCACGAACTGTCCTGCCGCAGCGATGAACACACGCTGGCACGATCGGATCCGCTGCAGGATGTGTCAGCTGTCAGCCGCTATATACGCCGGCGTATCGGTCATCGCGAACGGGAAACCTTTGCCTGCCTGTTTCTCGACACGCGCTATCGACCGGTGTGCTGGGAGGAGATGTTTCTTGGTTCGGTGAATCGAGCGCATGTTCACCCCAGGGAAGTTCTTAAGCGTGGCATCGAGTTGAATGCTGCTGCGCTGATCCTGGCGCATAACCACCCCTCCGGCATCGCGGAACCGAGTCAGGCAGATTTGCAGCTCACCCGTGAGCTGAAAGACCTGTTGCGGCGGGTAGACATCGAAGTCATCGACCATATCATTGTCTCGCCGACAACATCGGTGTCCCTCGCAGCGCGCGGGTTGCTCGGTTCCTAGGTGTCAGATAGCTCGGCTCGGCCCGCTGGATTGATGTGAATTGCACGTTAAAGTTGCTGTCAGTCGCTCTGTGTAGTATAAAGCGCGTCCTTTTTTTAGGGTGCCCAGAAAGATGTCGCAGGTATGCCAAGTCACCGGTAAACGTCCCATGGCGGGAAACAACGTCAGCCACGCAATGAATAAAACCCGACGGCGGTTCCTGCCGAATCTGCATAAACACAGATTTTGGGTGGAGTCCGAGCAGCGCTATGTCAGATTGCGTATTTCCTCAAAAGGGATGCGTATAATTGATAAAAAAGGTATCGACACGGTACTGAGCGATTTGCGCGCAGCCGGTCAGAAGGTTTAACTCCGTCCTGCAACCCAGGCGCTTACAGCAAGAGAATTAGAACATGCGTGACAAGATCAAAATGGTGTCCAGCGCGGGTACCGGCCACTACTACACGACCGATAAAAACAAGCGCACCACGCCAGATAAGCTGGAAATGAAAAAGTTCGACCCTGTCGTACGCAAGCACGTCATGTATACGGAAGCTAAAATCAAGTAGACCCTACGTGCCTGAGCTCCCGGAAGTCGAAACGACAAGACGGGGCATTGAGCCCTGGGTTCTCGCCCAGACCATCACCGGCGTTGAGGTGCGCAATCCAAAGCTACGCTGGCCGGTTGAGATACCCGAACGATTGATCGGTCAACAGGTGTCTGCGGTAGGACGCCGTGGTAAATACCTGCTTTTAACCACCCCCCCGGGCACATTGATCATCCACCTGGGCATGTCCGGTAGCCTGAGAATCCTGCCCGTGGGCACTTCCCCTTTGAAACACGACCATGTAGACCTGTGTCTTTCAAACGGGCAACTGTTGCGCCTGAATGATCCCCGGCGTTTCGGCAGTGTGGTTTTTCAGCCTGGAGATCAACCACAACTGCACTGGCTTTTGCGGGATCTGGGGGTAGAGCCTCTGGGCAATGAGTTCTCAGGACAGTATCTGCATGTGCGTTCACGCAAGCGAAAGGTTGCGGTAAAGAACTTTATTATGGATTCAAAGAACGTGGTCGGTGTCGGTAACATATATGCCGCTGAGGCCCTGTTTATGGCGGGCATACGGCCTGGCACAGGTGCAGGCCGGATCCCGCTGCATGCCTACGAGACGTTAGCTCAGGCGATCAAGCATGTGCTGGCCCGCTCGGTGCGTCAGGGAGGTACAACCCTGCGTGATTTTGTCGGTTCAGATGGCAATCCAGGCTATTTCAAGCAACAGCTGAATGTCTACGGACGTCAGGACAAGCCTTGCCGGGTCTGTGAAAAACCGTTAAAAATGCAGATTCTTGGGCAGCGCAGCACAGTTTATTGCCCAAATTGCCAAACCTCACAAGGATTTGTGCCACCTAAGTGCTAAAGTTATTCCACTGCAATGAGATTGATCTAGACATGCCGAAAATACTACTGACATGGATTACCGCAGGTGCGTTGTTGTTAAGCGCGGCGCCTGGGTTTGCTTCTGATAATGAGCCTAGCGCTGGAGAAATGGCGGCGGATATCGTGATTGCTCGCCCCCTTGGCCTCGTGGCTACGGTATTGGGCGGGGCAGCGTTTGTTGTCAGCCTGCCGTTCAGCGCGTTGGGTGGTAACGTGGAAGAGGCGGCTGATGCGCTGTTCCTGGACCCAGCCAAAGCAACCTTTGTACGCTGCCTGGGCTGTCGTGCTACAGGCAAATACCAATCGCCGGACGATTAATACCCGGGTTGAGTCAGCCCTGCAGTGCTTTTGCCACTGCGGGGTGTACAAAATTGGTGATATCGCCACCCAGCGTTGCAATTTCGCGTACCAGGGTGGATGAGATAAAAGAGCACTCCTTCGATGGCAGCAGAAAGACGTATTCAATACCCGGGGCCAGGGACTGATTCATTTCTGCCATTTGGAACTCGTAATCGAAGTCCGTTACTGTTCTTAATCCACGCAAGATAAAACGCGCATTTTTACTGTTGGCGTAGTCCACCAGCAGGTTATTAAATCCTTCCACGGACACTCGATCACCGAATTCGGCAAGTACCTCATTACACAGATCAATCCGATCAGCCAAATCCACCTTCGGATTTTTTTGCGCTGATGTGCCGATGGCCACAACCACGTGATCAAACAGATGAAGGGCCCGTTCCACCAGGTCTGTGTGTCCATTGGTGATCGGGTTGAATGAACCCGGATAAACAACCACTTTCATACTGTCTCCCCTATGAGCAAATCCGGCAAGGATGATGATTGACAACTTTTTTTGAAAACCAAGCCGGACGCGGATCTTAGCCTTGGTATCCGTCACCTGCAAATTGCCTGCTTGGAAATGTTCCTAGGGCGCGATGTCCAGCAGCCCTGCATAAGCGTCCCCCGAGCGTGTCTGCCGATGAGTCGAAATGCCGGGCGTGTCAGCAAGGCTTTCAATCAAGGTCTGATCTGAAGACTCCAGGTAGAGATACTCACGCACAAGCTGATGTTCCAGAAGGTGGGTAACCGTCTGGGCTAAATGCTCAGGGGCCTTGAATGGGGGATCGAGAAACACGATGTCTACCGGCTCAGTCATACGCTGCAGAAAGCGCAAGGCATCTGTCTGAATAATGGTGCAGCGCTCTTCAATGTTCAGGTTGGCAGCATTGGTTTTAAGTGCGGCAATGGTTCTGCCATTGGTCTCCACAAAAGTAGCGTGAGCCGCGCCTTGAGACAGTGCCTCGAATCCCAGTGCCCCTGACCCGGCAAACAAATCCAGAATCCGCGCGCCTCTGATGCGCGGGCGCAGCCAGTTGAAAAGCGTTTCCCGGGTTCGGCCCAACGTCGGCCGAAGATCATGTCCCCCGTCAAAGCTGAGTTTTCGACCGCGCCACTGGCCCCCAATGATGCGAACCTGAGATGGGCCTGATTTTTGTCCGGTCTTAACTTTGGCTTTTTGTCCGGTCATGGTGGTGGCCCTGGCGAAACGGCTAGTATAGGGTTTGCACCCGGCGGGTAAACCGGCAGCCCAAGTTTGCCATCCGTCGCACACCATGCCTTTAAAGTGATGATTCGAAGAGGATATTTTGAGCGATTCACCTTCACCAGATACAGCCCCTGAAGATGATGGCGAGAGCAACCAAAAGCGCGCCGGTTTGTTTGGTCGCCTGAAAAGCGGTTTAGCGAAAACCCGCACTCAGTTAGCCCAGGGGGTGGGTAACCTTTTGCTGGGCGAACGTGAGATTGACGATACGGTCCTTGAGGACCTGGAAACCGCGCTGCTCATTACTGATGTCGGGATAGACACTACGACCAGCATCATGGCGGATCTGGCTCAGCAGGTGAAACG
Organism: Gammaproteobacteria bacterium; assembly: GCA_048571035.1. Lineage (GTDB taxonomy): Bacteria > Pseudomonadota > Gammaproteobacteria > Pseudomonadales > Azotimanducaceae > UBA4421. Next base: position 2,738,168 of record CP121329.1, on the reverse strand, counting down.
TAAAGAGTTGAATAACACCCGTGCTCTGCATGGCGCGTTAGGTCGCTTGTTGAAAGCCAGGCTGGAGCCCTTGCAGAAAGACCTGACGCTGACAGACAAGAAGCCGCATGTGATCTTCTTTGTTGGCGTTAATGGCGTGGGTAAGACCACAACCATTGGTAAGCTGGCGAAACAGTTACAGAACCAGGGTAAAAGTGTCATGTTGGCCGCAGGTGACACGTTCCGCGCGGCAGCAGTAGAACAATTACAGGTATGGGGTGAGCGCAATAACGTACCGGTGATCGCTCAGGCACAGGGTTCTGACAGTGCTTCGGTGGCCTTTGATGCGTTGCAATCTGCTCAGGCGCGCGGAGCCGATGTGTTGCTCGTAGATACCGCAGGTCGACTGCAGGACAAAGCTCAACTCATGGATGAACTCAAAAAGGTGCATCGCGTAGTCAAGCGTCTGGATGAGTCAGCGCCTCATGATGTTGTGCTGGTATTGGACGGCGGTGTTGGTCAGAACGCACTCAGTCAGGTGCGTTTGTTCAACGAGGCAGTAGATCTTACGGGTCTGGCTATTACCAAACTGGATGGCAGCGCCAAAGCCGGGGTTATCTTCTCCATAGCAGCGTTGCAGGATATCAGTCTGCCGGTTTACTTTGTGGGTGTTGGTGAAGGCATTGATGACCTGCGGCAGTTTATTGCAGACGATTTTGTTGAGGCGCTATTGGATCAGGACTTCAAAGACTCCCTCGAGCGTGCTGACGCCTGAGTGGATTGACCTATGGGACACATTGAATTTCAGCACGTCACGAAGCGTTTTGAGAATGGCTATGAAGCGCTCAGCGACGTATCTGTGGAGTTTGCAGAAGGCTCCATGAGTTTCCTCACGGGCCATTCTGGCGCCGGCAAAAGCACCTTCTTAAAGCTCCTGCTGCGCGCAGAAATGCCCAGTCGAGGCCGACTGCTGGTGAATGGCGTCGATATCGTTCAGCTCCCTGATAAGCGTCTACCGCGCTATCGGCAGAATCTGGGTGTCGTATTTCAGGATCATCACCTGCTTGCACAGCGCAGCGTGTTTGAAAACGTAGCGCTGCCTCTGCGGGTAATGGGCATGCGTGAACGCGAAGTTGGACGTCGCGTACGTGCCGCGCTGACCCGGGTTGAATTATTAGGCAAAGAAAACCTGTTCCCCCGCCATTTATCGACCGGTGAGCAGCAGCGGGTCGGTATTGCTCGGGCGGTGGTGACGCGGCCTAAAATTCTGCTTGCGGATGAACCGACGGGGAATCTGGATCCGGATTTATCCACCCACATAATGGATCTGTTTGCGCGCTTTAATCAGGTGGGTACAACGGTCATTATCGCCAGCCACGATGTCCCGCTGATTGAAAGCATGGGTTTACGGATTCTGCATCTGCAGGCCGGGCGGGTGATTGAAGACCTGCCCGCAACGCGCAGCATTGAAGAAGTCACGGGATTGACGCTGGAAGCACCTCAGGAGACGAATTCGTGACCCGCGCAGCCAAAGATCCCTGGCGCGGCTCGAGCTGGCAACCTTTCGCGTGGATCAGAGACCACGCGCGCATCAGCAGCGAGTCAGTTAATTTTATCAGCACCCGCATCGGTACCAGTTTTTTGGTCTGGCTGGTTGTCGGCATCGCGCTGGCTCTGCCCGCCGGCTTGTGGATTCTGCAAATCAATATGGAGGCCATGTCTCAGGGTTGGGAGGGCCGTCCGGGATTGAGTGTGTATTTCGTCACCGATGCGAGTCAGGAAGATATTGATGTTGTTGCACAAGTGCTTGAAGGCAATACAGACATTGCCAGCGTAACGCTGACAACGGCTGATCAGGCGCTGACCCAGTTCAAAGAATACAGTGGACTCGGTGACGCCCTGGATCTGCTGGGAGAAAACCCGCTACCCGCCTCGCTCACCGCTCGCTTCGCAGACAAGATGGATCCTCTGGCACTGGATGGTCTGCTGGCTTCGTTGTCGCAGCTTGCCGGGGTTGCCGAGGTGGTGGTTGAAAAAACCTGGCTGGAGCGGCTGAACGATCTTTCTGCAGTAATCAGCCGCATGGGGCTGGTGCTGGCAATTATGTTTGGTGTGGGTGCGGTGTTGGTCACGGCCTCCTCTGTGCGGCTGGCGATAGAATCTCGCCTGGATGAGTTGCGTGTACTGAAAATGGTGGGCGCAACCCAGGGCCAGATCCGCCGACCGTTTCTCTATTTCGGAGCGATTTATGGCTTTGGTGGTGGTGTTATCGCTGCAATGCTGATCGCGTTTACGCTGGTGGTTATCGAGCCGCCATTGCAGTCACTGCTAGGCAGTTATCGCCAGGAGTTGCAGCTGGCAGGCTTTAACATGCTGTTTTTAATGCTAATCTTGACGATTGGCTGCTTTTTAGGGGTGCTGGGGGCATTGCTGGCCGTTCGACAGCGTCTCAAACACCTGGAACTCTTTTAAATTCAACTGCTTACCCAGCAGGTTGGACGATAAGGTGGAACTTTTTTACGATTAGCAGTGTCCAACTGAGAGTGCTAAACTTGTTTTATAAGTGTTACCGGAGGTATCAGATGTCCACAAATATCATGACTTTACCCAGCCTTGCGCCGGGCCGCGATATCGATGCGTATCTGCAGACGATCAGCCATTTCCCGGTACTCAGTGCTGATCAGGAAAAAGAGCTCGCGGAGCGCTTCTATTATCAGGAAGATCTCGAAGCAGCTCGCCAGCTGGTGCTCAGCCACCTGCGATTTGTGGCGCACATTGCCAGATCTTATAAAGGTTATGGGCTGTCCCAGTCTGACCTGATCCAGGAAGGTAACGTGGGTTTGATGAAAGCGGTGAAGCGTTTTAACCCCGAAGTGGGTGTGCGCCTGGTGTCTTTTGCGGTGCATTGGATTAAAGCTGAGATGCATGAGTTCATTCTGCGCAACTGGCGCATTGTGAAAGTTGCAACTACCAAATCGCAGCGAAAACTGTTTTTCAACCTGCGCTCAAACAAGAAGCGCCTGGCATGGCTGACCGAATCGGAAAGTCAGGCCATTGCTGATGATCTTGGTGTGCCGGTGGCTGAAGTTACCCGTATGGAAGGCCGGCTTTCAGCCAGCGATATGGCGTTTGACGCAGATGATAATGATGATGAACAAGGCACCGCGCCAGTTCATTTTCTTGCATCCGCTGCCCAGGATCCGGCAGACATTGTTGCTGCTGCGGACCTGGAGATGGAGCAAAGTGAGCGCTTGACTGAAGGATTCGCAACCCTTGATGAGCGCAGCCGCGATATTGTGCAGAAGCGCTGGTTAACAGATAAGAAAGCCACCCTGCATGAGCTTGCCGCTGAATATGGCGTCTCTGCAGAACGCATCCGCCAGCTTGAGAAGAATGCGATGAAAAAACTCAAAAAAGCCATTGCTGCCTGACGCGAAGCATACGTGCTGGCTTTTGCCTGCTAGTTTGATCCGCGAAAGATGCATAACGCCAGATTCAGCCTGATTGCCGGGGCCCTTTTTATGGGCTCCGGTGTTGTTTTGGGCGCCTGGGGAGCCCACGGACTGGAATCATTTCTTGGTCACAGTAACACCAGCAGCTGGGAAACCGGCGTTCTATACCAGCTTGTGCATGGACTGGCACTGCTGCTGGTGGGCATCCTGCTGGGCCAACAGTATTCGCAGCAGCTACGCTGGGTCAGTGGGCTGATCGCGGCTGGAGTGTTGCTGTTCAGCGGCAGTCTCTATCTTTTAACCCTTGGCGGACCCGGATGGCTGGGCCCGATCACGCCTCTGGGCGGCGTCTGCCTCATCAGTGGCTGGTTGTTGATGGTCTTTCTCCTGGTGCGCAGCAGATGACCGATCAGTCTGATTATCCTGAACACAGTTATATCCGTCGTCGCGGACGGATGACTAAATCCCAAGCGCATGGATGGCAGCAGCTGATGCCAAATTACAGCTGTACTCCGAGCGAAGTAATAACGCGAGCGGATGGCAGGTCTCTGGGTGTTGAAATTGGCTTCGGCATGGGACACGCGCTACTGGATTGGGCTGCCAGCGCACCGGATTGGCACCTGTGTGGTATTGAGCTTTATCAGCCTGGTGTCGGCGCGCTGGTAACGGGGCTACAGCGTGAAGGCTTCACCCATGTCAGTGTGGTTGAAAGACCAGCTCAAGAGGTTCTGGCGGAACTCTCTTCGAACGGTGCTGAAGCTGTAATTGATGAAGTGCGCATATTTTTCCCTGACCCCTGGCCGAAAAAGCGCCACCTGAAACGCAGATTGATTCAGCCGGAGTTTATCCAGAGTCTGGCCGCTGTGGTGAAGGCTGGTGGATTGGTGAGACTGGCCACCGATTGGACCCCTTACGCCCAATGGATGCGTGAATGTTTTGCCGCCAGCGAAGACTTTGTTGCCGAGGTGGATCATATCCGTCAGGCTGATGAGCAGCTGGTAGCGGACAGCGCACGCCAGACAACAAAATTTGAACGTCGGGGCGAAAAGCTGGGCCATGATATCCACGACCTGATTTACCGACGCTCAGCCTGAGGTCAGAAACTCTGCCAGCACGCTGTCCAGATAACGCAGTCCTGTAGGTGTCGTGGCAATCCGGTCATGTCTTACCAGTCCATGAGAAACCAGCTGTTGCCAGGTAGGTTCGACTACCGCCCACGCCAGGCCGGTACGCAGAATGAACTCTGAGATTTCTACGCCGTCAACCATGCGCAGTACGTTCATCATAAATTCAAGTGGACGCTCAGCTAGAGTGACCGGTTTCATTGTCGTCGTATCCGGTGACACCTGATAGAGTCTGGGCTGACTGGCTTTTTGTGTGCGCTTAATGGTTAGACCGCTCGCGCTGGTGTTGCTGATTTTGCCATGGGCACCAGCACCGATACCCAAATAGTCACCAAACGACCAGTAGTTCCTGTTGTGTCTGCACTCAAAGCCACGGCGTGCGAACGCAGATACTTCGTAGCGGTGATACCCAGCAGCTTCCAACCGCATCAGGCCCTGGGTCTCGATGTCTGCAAGCACAGCGTCTCTGGGCAGGATCGGAGTACGCACGGCAAACTCTGTTTTTGCCTCGATCGTCAACTGGTACCAGGAAATATGCTCCGGCTGCAGCGCAATGGCTGCCTCGAGATCATCAAGCGCCGCGGCTACGGTCTGTTCGGGTAAGCCCCACATCAGGTCGATATTGATGTTTTCAAAGCCAGCGTGACGTGCTTGTTCGTAGGCAGCGTAAGTCTCGGTGGTGCTGTGAATGCGTCCGAGGCTCTGCAATTGTGCATTGCTGAATGACTGCGCGCCAATTGATAGCCTGTTTACACCAACGCCCAGGTAGCCGCCTAACAGGTGGTGTTCGGTAGTACCCGGATTGGTTTCCATCGTAACTTCTGCGTCATCAGACAGCGGCAGCTCTTCCAGAATGGGCGCCATTTGACCGGGTTCAAACAGGCTGGGTGTACCACCACCGAGGAACACGCTACCAAATACAACGGCTTGTTCTAGGTTGCGCTGTTGTGTCTGCCAATCTTCTTTCAGCGCTTTGGTATAGGTAGCAAAATCATCCTGATCGCGCAGAGGGTGTGAGTTGAAGTCGCAGTACGGGCATTTACGCACGCACCAGGGAAAGTGAATATAGGCTGCTGGATGAGGGAGCATGGTTATAGCCCGACTCGGATCTCCTGCAACAGGGCGGCGGTGGCCTGGCCTCGATGACTCAAACGGTTTTTCAATTCGCGAGGAAGCTCTGCTGACGTCCTGTTAAGTTCTGCGACTAAGAAGAGCGGGTCATAGCCGAATCCCTGCTCGCCCCTGGGCGTGTTCAGAATCCTTCCGTGCCAGGCGGCCGTGGCAATGATTGGCGTAGGGTCCTGGTCATGGCGCAGCAGGGTGATTGCGCAATAAAAATAGGCTTCGCGCCGCTCTTTTCCCGCCAGTGCATGGAGCAGCTTTTGATTGTTGGCGGCATCATCACCCTGTTTGCCAGCGTAACGCGCCGAATAAATACCTGGCGCTCCGCCCAGGGCCGGTACCACCAGACCGCTATCGTCTGCCAGCGCAGCTGATCCGGTTGCCGCAGCCACCGAGCGGGCTTTAATCAACGCGTTCTCGATGAAGGTTGTGCCGGTTTCCTCCGGCATCTCAAAATTCGGAGCTGCTGCAGACAGCTCGATGACTTCAAGTGGTGTGTCAGCAAGCAGAGTCTGGAATTCGGCCAGCTTACCGGTATTACCGCTGGCAAGGACAACCTGCATCAGCGGTCCCAGTACATTTTCTGTTGAAACTTGATCTCTGCCAGCTCACCGTTGGGTAATACCACGTTCAAGGCAACTCGTTGAAACTCTTCGTCAGCGTAGCGCAGCAGTGCCAGATAATAGATGGCTTCCCCTTCTATCACCTCATCGAAGGACAGGCTCTGACGTTGACCCAGCAGATTTTCTGATGAACCGCGAACGTCTGCCTGCACCGGCGTGCCTTGCAGGTCGAGCACAGACACATTGACCAGCGCCCGGTCTTTACTGCGCCGAAGATTGTATTTGTCAGCAATATCTGCTTTCAGAAAAGTGGTTGGCAGCAGAATATAGTGAACTTCGTATTCGCTGAAGACCGCTTTCTGCTCTGCCTGTGCGGGTATCAGAAACAAGCTGCCGAACAGCAACAAGAGAAGAGTCGGGAATCGAGAGTTCATCATAAGGTTTTGCCCAGTCGGTAAAATGCAACAGGTCCAAAAAGATTAGGCATCAGTTTGCCCCAGGGACGTTCGATATTCTGATGATCGACAACCCTTCGCTCAATAATCTTGAGGTCCAGGGATTTGCAGAGATTTTCGAAGTCTCTGAAAGTACACAGATGAATGTTGGGTGTGTTGTACCAGCTGTGAGGGATGTGTTTGGCAACCGGCATGCGGCCCAGCAGCAGAAGTTGTGCCCGGCAATGCCAATGTCCAAAATTGGGGAACGTAACAATGCATTCGTCTCCAATACGTAACATTTCCTGTAAAAGCTGTTCAGGAGATTTAACTGATTGCAGTGTTTCAGTCATGACCACCATGTCAAAACTTGAGTCGGCAAAGTTGCCCAGGCCGGCATCCAGGTCCTGCTCTATGACGTTGACACCTTTGTCCAGACAAACCCGGATATTATCTGCATCAACATCCAGACCATAACCGTTGACAGCTTTGTTAGACTGCAGGTAAGCAAGCAGTTCACCTTCACCACAACCCAGGTCAAGCACCCGTGCCTCGGGGTTCACCAGATCCGCAATCACTGCAAGGTCTGCTCGCAAGGTCATGCACTCTCCTCACAGGTTTCTCGGTAAATCCGGTTCAAATAGGTTTTCAACACATTGACATAACGGGGAATCGGCAGCAGAAATGAGTCGTGACCGTGGTCTGATTCAATAATGGCACTGGCAACGTTTTTACGTGCAGCAACCAGTGCGTTAACAATTTCCTTGGAGCGAGCAACAGAAAAGCGCCAGTCGCTGGTGAATGAAACAACCAGAAACTTGGCTTTGGCCGCGGCAAGCGTGGCCACAAGATCATCATTATGTTCTCGAGCGGGATCAAAATAATCCAGCGCCTTAGTCATCAGCATGTAGGTGTTAGCATCAAAGCGCTGCGAGAACGCCTGCCCCTGATGACGCAGATAGCTTTCTACCTGAAACTCTACATCGCCACCCTGGCTGGGGTCTCCGGACTTCAGTTCGCGGCCGAATTTCTCCCGCATACCGTCGTCAGACAGGTAGGTGACGTGGCCAATCATGCGCGCGAGACCAAGCCCTTTGGCGGGAGTTTTGTCGTGTTCGTTGTAGTGGCCGGAAAAATAGCTGGCGTCTGAAGCAATCGCCTGTCGGGCGATTTCATTGAACGCGATATTCTGCGCCGAAAGTTTCGCTGCAGAGGCGATCACCAGCGCAGACGCAATGCGATCCGGAAAATCGATAGACCACTGCATCGCCTGCATGCCGCCAAGGCTGCCACCGATCACTGCAGCAAATTTCTGCACACCGAGATGATCAGCCAGTAGTGCCTGACTCGCCACCCAGTCGCGTACCACCACAGTTGGGAAATCCGGTCCGTAAGGCTGCTGTGTGGCAGGGTTAATGCTTAATGGCCCTGTGCTGCCGTGGCAACCACCCAGATTATTCAGGCTGATGACAAAAAACTTCTGTGTATCGATGGGCTTGCCAGGTCCGATACAACTGTCCCACCAACCTGGTTTTGGATCCGTTTCGTAGTAGCCGGCCGCATGATGATTGCCGGACAGCGCGTGGCAGATGAGAATGGCGTTGGTCTTTTCCGGGTTGAGCGTGCCATAGGTTTCAAACACCAGTTCAAAACCGGGTAGATCGCGCCCGCAGCAGAGCGCAAAAGGTTGCTCAAAGACAAACTTCTGCGTTGTCACCAATCCCACGGAATCTGCTGACGGCGTCATGCTCATGCCACCTAGATGTAAGACCTGATCAGAATGTCTTCAAGCAGAATGATAATCAGCAGGACCACCATAGGGGACAGATCCAGTGGCCCGAGGCTCGGGAGAACCTTTCTTATGGGCGCCATGATCGGTTCCACCAGTTGATTTAAAAGCGCAAGGGCAGGGTGATAGGAACCCTGGGCAATGAAGCTGGCGATTACCAGAATGATGATGGTCCACTTGTAGAACTGCAGCAGTACCAGCAGGGTTTTGATCATGCCGGCCCAGATCGCAGTTAATGCGCTGGGTGGGCTACCAAATGCCAGATAGCTGAAAGCAACAACGCCAAGCGCACTGACCAGCCAGGCGACAAGGAAGGAAGCAAAATCGAGGTTCTTGAAAGGTTTGATAATCTTGCGCAGCGGAGCACAGATCGTATCGGTGCCTTTCACCACGGCCTGACTGATGGGGTTATAGAAATCGGCTCCGCAGGCTTGCAGCAGAAAACGTGCAAGAAACAGCAGGCAAGCCAGACGAAAGACAAAGTCCAAAACAATATTCAAACTGCTCATAAAGGATTACCACCAAATTCCTGTGCCATATCAATTGCGCGTTTCTGTGCCGCTTGCAGGGCCAGCTTTATTGTACCGGGCATGTCAGCGTCTAACATAACACCCAACGCTGCGGCAGTGGTGCCCCCAGGTGAGGTGACATTCTGACGCAGCTCAGCCGGGTTTGTGTTGTCTTGTTGAGCCATCAACGCTGCACCGTAGGCCGTCTGCAGGGTGAGCTCGGTGGCACTCGCTCGATCCAAACCCAGCTCCACACCGGCATCGATCATGGATTCCATAAGCAGGAAAAAGTAAGCCGGTCCGCTACCGGATACAGCTGTCACCGCGTCCAGATCAGACTCCGCTTTTACCCACAGCGTTGTTCCAGCGCTGCGTAATAGACTTTCTGCCAGAGCACGTTGGCTTTCATCGCAATAACTGTTCGCGTAAAGACCACTGACGCCTGCACCCAGCAGGGCTGGTGTATTTGGCATGCAGCGAACAATCGCCTGCTGTGGTGAAGTCCATTGCGTAAGACTGGCGAGATTAATCCCCGCAGCAATTGAAACCAGCAGCTGTTCGGGCTGTAGCGCTGAGACAGACTGCACCACCTGCTGGGCAACCTGAGGTTTTACCGCCAGCACTACTGCCTGGGCGCCCTCAACCGCCTCATTGTTGTCGCTGAATGTCGCTACACCCAGCTCTGCAAGGCGCGCGCGCGCATCAGCGATGGGATCCGCAACTTGGATCTGCGTGCTGTTGATACCGGCGCGCAACAGCCCCTGTATCATGGCGCTGGCCATGTTCCCTGCGCCGATAAAAGTCAGACGGGAGTCTGCCGTTGTCTGCAATATAATCTCCGATAAATTTAAGCGTCTCGCGCGCCGAACAGTGCGGTGCCGATGCGAATGTGTGTAGCGCCTGCAAAAATGGCCGCATCAAGGTCAGCACTCATGCCCATGGATAACGTGCCCCAATCCTGCTGCTGCCTGGCGCTGAGCTGTTGTGCCAATCGAGCTGACAATTGTGCCATGGATTGATAACTGGCCACAGGGTCTGCCTGCTGAGACAGAATGGTCATTAATCCCCTTGGCCTCAGCGCGGGTAACTTGCTGATTTCTGCCAGCAGCTCCTCTGCGTTATCAGCAGTAACACCGGCTTTGGCAGGATCGTTGTCAATATTGATTTGCAGAAGTACGTTGAGTTGTTTGCCAGCAGGACACTGTTCATTGAGGCGGCGGGCAATCTTAAAGCGATCAAGGGTATGTACCCAGTCGAACTGCTCTGCAATCGTGCGGGTTTTGTTGCTCTGGATGCGCCCGATGAAATGCCAGGTCAGATTCAGATCTGCGCTATCGGAAATCTTTGCGAGCGCCTCGTCGAGGTAGTTTTCGCCAAAATGAACCAAACCGAGCCCGGCGGCTTCACGGACGGAGCTGCTGGGTTTGGTCTTTGAAACGGCAATCAAAGTGACTTCCCGCGGATTTCGACCCGCGACGCTGCACGCTTTTTTTATGCGTGCCTGTAACGCATCTAAATTGGTTTTGATGGATTGCACAAATGTCCCACAGTCAGTGTTAACCGGTTCGCATAGTCGTAAACCCATCACGCCTTATGCTTTAGTTAGCGGGTTAAGGCGTGGTGCGAGGCGGTATGAGGGCTTAGTATAACGCTGCGCGCAGCAAGTAAGCGGCGTGATTTAATGGTAAATGACAGGGACCGCTCATGGATATTACTGAGCTGCTCGCTTTCAGCGCCAAACAGGGCGCATCGGATTTGCACCTATCTGCGGGTTTACCGCCTATGATACGTGTCGACGGCGATGTTCGACGTATTAATTTGCCGCCGCTGGAGCACAATGAAGTTCATGGTCTGATCTACGAGATCATGAATGACAAACAGCGTAAAGATTTCGAAGAGTTCCTGGAAACTGACTTTTCATTTGAGGTGCCCGGCGTTGCGCGTTTCAGGGTCAATGCTTTCAACCAGAACCGCGGTGCGGGTGCAGTATTTCGGACGATTCCGTCCAAAGTCCTGACCATGGAAGACCTCGGCATGGGCCAGGTTTTTAAAGATATATCGATGGTACCCCGCGGATTAGTTCTGGTTACGGGACCCACGGGCTCAGGCAAAAGTACAACCCTTGCCGCGATGATCGACTACATAAACGATAATCGATACGACCATATTCTGACCATTGAAGACCCTATCGAATTTGTCCATGAATCGAAAAAGTGCCTGGTTAACCAGCGCGAGGTGCACCGTGACACGTTGGGCTTCAATGAGGCGCTGCGTTCAGCGTTGCGGGAAGACCCGGATATTATTCTAGTCGGCGAGATGCGTGACCTGGAAACCATCCGCCTGGCGCTGACCGCCGCGGAAACCGGTCACCTGGTATTCGGCACCCTGCACACCACCTCCGCTGCAAAAACCATCGACCGGATAATCGACGTCTTTCCCGCAGAAGAAAAAGACATGGTGCGCTCAATGCTTTCAGAGTCGCTTAATGCGGTGATTTCCCAGACCCTGCTGAAGAAAGTTAACGGCGGTCGGGTTGCAGCTCATGAAATTATGATCGGTACCCCGGCGATTCGTAACCTGGTCCGTGAAGGCAAGGTTGCGCAGATGTATTCAGCTATTCAAACCAGTGCAGGCGTGGGTATGCAGACCCTCGATCAGTGTCTGTCCGATTTAGTGCAGAAACGGGTAATCAGCCGCGACGTCGCCAAAGAAAAAGCCAAGATACCGGAAAATTTTTAGTCTATGCAGGTAGCGATACGCTACCTGATGACAACCTGATACAGGAGTGCCCCAGGCATGGAATTCGACAAGTTGCTCAAACTTATGGTGGAGAAAGGTGCCTCCGATCTGTTTATCACTGCGGGCAAGCCACCAATGGTCAAAGTGAACGGTAAACTCTATGCCGCAGGTAAATCGGCGTTGTCGCCAGAGCAGGCAAAAGAACTGGTCTACGGCGTGATGAATCCCGAGCAGCAGGCCACTTTTGATAAAGAACATGAATGTAACTTTGCGATTAATACACGTGGCTTAGGCCGATTTCGTGTCAGCTCGTTCTTCCAGCGCAACCTGGTAGGCATGGTGCTCAGACGGATTGAGGTGAATATCCCGCGGGTATCAGATCTGGGATTGCCACCCATCATCGAAGAATTATCGATGACAAAAAGAGGTTTGATCATTTTTGTTGGCGCAACCGGTACCGGTAAATCTACGTCGTTGGCATCGATGATCGGTCATCGTAATGAAAATTCCAGTGGCCACATCATCAGTATTGAGGACCCCATTGAATTTGTGCATCAGCATAAAGGCTGCATCGTGACCCAAAGGGAAGTTGGCGTAGATACAGACTCTTTTGAAATTGCGCTGAAAAACACTCTGCGACAAGCGCCGGATGTCATCATGATTGGTGAGGTGCGTTCCCGGGAAACCATGGAACACGCGCTGACCTTTGCAGAAACCGGGCATTTGTGTCTCTGCACCCTGCACGCTAACAACGCAAACCAGGCGCTGGATCGTATAATTCACTTTTTCCCCAGTGACCGGCACAGCCAGATCTGGATGGACCTGTCTTTGAACCTCAAAGCTATGGTTGCACAGCAGCTGGTGACAACGGTAGATGGCCAGGGTCGGCGCGCTGCAATTGAAATTCTTATCAACACGCCGTTGATGGCTGATCATATCCGTAAAGGCGAAGTGCACTTGTTAAAAGAACTGATGACTAATTCAACCCAGCAGGGCATGCAGACGTTTGATCAGGCGTTGTACAAACTTTATGCGGAAGGTGAGATTACCTACGATTCGGCTATTGCCAGTGCGGACTCGCCCAATGATTTACGTTTGATGATCAAATTAGGCGCGGATTCGAAAAGCAATCCCATGGAAGGTGTTGATCATCTGTCCATTGAAGCAGACGAGGACGAAGCTGCGTTCAATTTTCGGCGTTAGCTGCGCAGGTTCGCCCGCTCGTTAAGCCAGCTTTGCAGAATCAGACAGGCCGCCAGTTCGTGGTCTGTGTCAGCCAGCCCCATGGCTTTTGCCTCCGCCAGGCCACTTTTAGCCACCTTGGTGGTCAGGCGCTCATCATGTAGTTCTGTTGGCAAGCCGGTGTGCCGACCTAACCTGGATGCAAAGCGGGTTGCTGCCTCAGTAATCTCGTTACGTGTGTCATCCAGATTCAGTGGATGACCAACCAGCAGCTGATGGGGCTCATAGTCAGCAAGCACTTTGTCCACCTCGCGCCAGTTGGGCTTGCCCTGGCGTGCGACCAGGGTAGTGATGCCTCTGGCGGACCCTGTCAGAGTTTGTCCCACCGCTACGCCAATGTGGCGAAGACCAAAATCGAATGCCACCACAACCACTGCAGCATGCAATTGATTAGATTTGTCAGGCATGCCCGGGTTTGGCAGCAATCAGGTTGAGGTTTATGCCGAGTAAATTGGCGGCGTCGCTCAACTTATCCTGCCAGGCTGGATTGAACAGAACCGCCTGATCTGCAGGTGCGGTCAACCAGACATTGTTGGCGATTTCTTCTTCCAGTTGCCCTTCACCCCAACCCGCATAACCAAGGGCTACAAGGTATTGCTCAGGCCCCTCGTCGTTGGCTATTGCAGCAAGTACCTCCATCGCGGTGGACAGGCATAAACCTGCACCGAGATCAGCAGAAGAATCAAACGTTTTGTTGCTGGTGTGTAAAACCATGCCACGCTCAACAGCTACCGGACCGCCTTCGAACACGTTTGTGTCGAGCAATTTGTGATTAGCAGGTAGTCCGACCTGTGCAAGCAGCTCCATGAGAGACATGTCGCTGGGTCGATTGATGATGATCCCCATGGCCCCATCTTTGTTGTGTTCGCAGATGTAGGTCAGCGTATTGGCAAAGTAATCGCCGCCCAGTCCCGGCATGGCGAGCAGGAAGTTATGTTTCAGATTCATCTGCTGGCGTTAACCGCTTAGCGCTGAGCCGGCTTTAGAAAACTGCCAGGTTCGGGTGAATTCTAACCGATCGTAGGCCTTTCTCATTTCAACATTGAAAGGTTGATAGGGGGCGGCCTGCCGCACCGTTGCCAGTGCGGCCTGATCCAGTTCTCTATGTCCTGATGAGTTAAGAATACGAACTTCTTCCAATGTGCCATCTGCAAGAATGGATACTAACATCAAAACTTCGCCTTCCAGGCCCCCAGCCGGATAGTTACTGCGACCGATACGCTCGCATTTCTGCCGCCACATATTGAGATAGGCCGCTTCAGATGCGGAACGTGTGGTGACACTGCTGAGGCGCTTGGTCCTGGGCATTTTGGCCAGTGCCTGCTGGTCCTGGGCGATCCGAGCTTCCAGGCTGGCGATTTCCTGTACCAGCTTTTCTCTATCCAGCTGGTTGGTTGGCGCCGCCTCCAGCAGCTCTGTGAGCTCGGCAAGATCCGAATTGGCCTTTTCAGGCGCGGTTGCCGTGGTGGTCAACAAGTCCTGGGAGGCAGTGGTGATTTCAGGCACAGGTGTCGCCTGAGACATGACGGTCTGAAATTCATTGCTGAAGAAATCCGCATTTTCGGTTGTGGTCATCTCCGTAATTTCAGTTTCGCTGCCACTGCCAATCTGGTTGGTTGCCGCGATGAAGTCTGCCTGCTCGGGTGCGATAACGTCATTGGCGACGGACAAGGTGACATCAATACTCAGATTATCCGCAGTGTTGCGCTCCGAAGAAAAACCAACGCCCAGAATGAATGCTGCGTGCAGGCTGATCGCCAGAAACAGCGCAAAGCTGAGGCGGTCTTTAGATGAGATTGAGGTAATGGCCATGTCGTGTATTCAGATCGCTTACGTTCAACGTCGGATATCAGCTTAGTTCAGATCTATTTTAGTCTTGTTTTAGAGAGGGCGGCATCCATAAGGTTACCGGCAATGTCGAGAGAAAACTGTGCGTCCAGTTCCCGTATGCAGGTCGGGCAGGTCACGTTGATTTCTGTCAGGTAGTCGCCGATGACATCAATACCCACAAACATCAGACCACGTCGTTTCAGTTCGGGTCCAACACGCTCGGCGATCATGCGGTCACGATCCGTTAATGGGCGGCCTTCTCCGCGTCCGCCGGCGGCCAGATTACCACGGGTCTCACCCGCCGAGGGTATACGTGCAAGGGCGTAGGGTACTGCTTCACCATCTACCAGCAGTATGCGCTTGTCGCCATCAACAATCTCCGGCAGATAAACCTGGGCCATGATCTGCTGTTGGCCCATTTCAGTAAGTGTCTCGATCACAACTGACAGGTTCGGGTCATTCTCCATGACGCGAAAAATGGAGGCACCGCCCATGCCATCCAACTTTTTGTAGATGACGTTTTTGTGCTCGGCATGAAAGGCTTTGAGAATGTCAGCCCTGCGGCTGACGATCAGTGGCGGTATGCAGTCGGTAAAGGCGGTGGCAAAAAACTTTTCGTTGCAGTCGCGTAGCGATGCCGGTTTGTTGATCACCAGAGTGCCCTGCTCTTCTGCACGCTCAAGCAGATAAGTGGCGTAGATGTATTCCATGTCGAAGGGTGGATCTTTGCGCATCATGATGATGTCCATGTCGCTAAGAGGTCTGCGCGCCTCCTTACCGAGCTGATACCAGTCATCACCCGCGATGCTGGCGTCCAGGCTGGCGCAGAAATCCTCGCGCAGGCGCAGGCTGGACATCATGCCGCAGGCTTCGTTCTGCCACAGATGCAGGTCCTCCTGGCGTAGATAAAAAACATCTAATCCGCGCAGCTGACAGGCGCGGATAATGGCGAGGGTTGAATCCTTTTTCAGCGCCAGAGACGCTAACGGGTCCATGACAATGGCTACTTGGGTCATGTGTTACCAGGTATTGGTTGAGTGAGGGCGTAAATTACCCATTGCTAGACGAGTTAGGCAACTAAAATGAGAACAAAATCCCTTTCTGACTGTGTGCTTATAGCGGCACCCAGGGTGGCGTGTTACAACATATGCAACAGGATGGCAGCGTTCGCGCACGGGTGCTGCGCGCTGGATTGGGCAGGTTAGCTAAGCAGTTTAATTGCGTTTATTCGTGAAAACTGACGGTCAAGGCCCATAGCGCAAAAAAGCCTTTGATGAAAAGGGATAACACTGATGGAAGAGGAGCTTCAAGGCGTGAAAGTCTTAGTCATAGACGACTCAAAGACAATCCGACGCAGCGCGGAAAATCTACTGACCAAAGAAGGATACGACGTTATAACCGCAACAGATGGTTTTGACGCGTTGGCCAAGATTGCAGATGCGCGCCCCGAGATTATTTTTGTCGACATAATGATGCCGCGTTTAGACGGCTATCAGACCTGTGCATTGATCAAAAACAACAGCGAGTTCAAAGCCACGCCTGTGGTGATGCTGTCATCTAAAGATGGGTTATTTGATAAAGCCAAAGGGCGGATTGTTGGCTCCGACCAATACATTACCAAGCCGTTCAGCAGAGATGAACTGTTGGGTACGATTCGTACCCTGGTTCACTAAGTCCCGCAGAGGTCAAATTTCAAATGGCTAGAATTTTAGTTGTAGACGATTCGCCCACTGAGACACATCAGATGGTGAATACCCTGGCCCGCCAGGGGCACCAGGTTCTGACTGCTGCCACAGGTTCAGATGGTGTTTCACTTGCTGCTGAAGAGCAGCCGGACATTATTCTTATGGATGTGGTTATGCCTGGCATAAATGGCTTTCAGGCCACCCGGCAGATCACCCGCAATGACCATACCCGGCACATACCGGTGATAATTGTATCGAGCAAAGATCAGGATGCTGACAAAGTCTGGGGTGAGCGCCAGGGTGCCTGTGGGTACCTGACCAAACCGGTAGATGACCGCACTCTGATCAGCACCGTAAACGGCCTGTTGGCGAGTTAGGCATCGATATGGCACACAGTGAAGCGCTCAATATCCTGCAGGACATCAAAGCCGCTACGTTTAAAAACGCAGCGCCTCTGCCACATAAAGAACAGGTGCAGGCACAGTGGCAGGGACTTGGGTTTTTAGTCGGCGGTACCCGGCTGGTCTCCAAGCTGGGTCAGGTTTCAGAGCTGATGCCCGTACCCAGACTGACACCTTTACCTGCGGTTAAACCCTGGGTAATGGGTATTGCTAACGTCCGTGGCCGTCTGATTCCGGTGATCAGTCTGCATGAGTATTTACAGCTGCCAACAACGCTGCCAGCGAATCAATGGCGGGTTCTGGTGGTTGAAGAAGGTGACATCGTTGCTGGGCTCCTGGTTGAGCAGTCTTTGGGCATCCAGCATTTCTTAGAAGACAGTTATGAAGAGAGCGACGGTAAAGACCTGGGTGGTTTAAGCCCCTACGTCACCGGCGCTTTTCGGCATGGTGGACGGGTTTTTCACGAAGTCCAGTTAAAAGCGATTTTGAAAGACGATAAGTTTTTTGATGTTGCATTAGGTAAAGCAGATAAGGCGTAGCAGGAAAAGGATATGAATTCAGGGAAGTTATCACCGTTACTGATTATGTTAATGGTTGCCATGGCAGGCATTCTTGCAGGTATGGCGTATTTTATTTTCGTCGGCGAAGTGTCGGTGTTAGATAGTCCGCCACTCATGCTGGCCGTACTAGGCGTTGTGCTGATGGCGGTCATCGGCGTGGTCATGGTAGGCAGCACGCGTGCTCAGTTGCACGAACAGGCCGCTCAGAACGAGCGTAACCAGGCAGCAATTCTACAATTGCTCGATGAGTTGGCAGACCTTGCTGAAGGCGACCTTACGGTGCACGCTTCAGTGACGGAAAATTTCACTGGTGCTATTGCCGACTCGATTAATTTTGCTATCGACCAGATGCGCGGGCTGGTGTCTAACATCAACTCGCTGTCGGTACAGGTGGCCAAAGCGGCAGGCGATACGCAGGGTACGGCTAGTAATCTGGCCTCTGCTGCTGAGAATCAGGCGAAAGAAATTGGCGCGGCATCTACCGCGATCAATGATATGGCCGTATCTATTGACCAGGTATCCTCTAACGCCGCGGAATCTGCGTCTGTTGCTGAACGAGCAGTAGAGATTGCGAACAAAGGCTCGCACGTTGTGCAGGATACCATCAGCGGCATGGACAGCATTCGCAGCCAGATTCAGGAAACTGCAAAACGCATCAAGCGGCTGGGTGAGTCGAGCCAGGAAATTGGTGACATCGTCAGCCTGATTAACGATATCGCGGACCAGACCAACATTCTGTCATTGAACGCGGCTATTCAGGCTTCAATGGCCGGTGACGCCGGACGTGGGTTTGCTGTTGTAGCTGACGAAGTACAGCGTCTGGCAGAACGCTCTTCAGCGGCAACCAAACAGATTGCAGCGCTCGTTAAGACCATTCAGACAGACACCAACGAAGCGGTCATCTCCATGGAGCAGACCACCGCGGAAGTTGTTGATGGCGCTCGCCGCGCGCAGGATGCGGGTGTGGCTCTGGAAGAAATTGAAAGCGTCTCGACCAACCTTGCTGAATTGATTCAGAATATCTCCAACGCTGCGCGTCAGCAGGCGGCTACGGCTGGTCATGTCAGCAATACCATGAACGTGATCCAGGAGATCACCTCGCAAACCGCTGAGTCAACCGACGTAACCGCGAGCTCTATTGGTAATCTTGCCGGCATGGCAAACGAGATGCGCGCCTCTGTAGAAGGCTTTAAGCTGCCCGCAAGCACAGGCTGAACAGGCGCTCAATAAGGACTAGTTTATGGCTACGGCGCGAGAACATTTCGCCCTAGATTGGATCAAGGCTGATCTACTCGAAACATTGAATGATGCGCGTATTGCCCTCGACGACTACGCCGAGCAGGGTAACGACGAAACGCGAATGCGCGCCTGTTTAACAGGTCTGCACCAGGTGCACGGTACTCTGGTCATGCTGGAACTCAAAGGTGTGACTCAGCTGGCCGACCATCTGGAACAGCTTGCGCAGGCTATGCTGGCTAAATCTGTGAAAGATGAGGCCGCATCCGGGCAGGCACTGATGCAGGGTATTCTGGAACTGCCGGGGTATCTGGATGAGTTGCAGCGCGGTGCTGATGATAATGTCAGCACATCGATGCCGTTAGTCAACGAAATACGTGAGCTTCTGCAGCAGGCACCGCTGGTTGATCCAGCTGGCGCCAGCCTGCGTGAAGGCGCCAGTGATCAGGTCATTGCCCGGTTCAACGCCATAGGCGGTCCTGAAAAAGTTATCCGTATCCGTTCTGCTTATCAGAACGTGTTGTTGTCTATTCTCAAAGGTGAGGATCGCAGCGCTGCTGTGGGTACGCTGGGAAAAATTGCCATCGGGCTCGAGAAAGTCACTGAAGGTGCACCTCTGGCGCGACAGTGGCAGGCATTTGCGGAGTTTGTAGAAAGCCTTAAAAAACAAACAGGTGTGCTCGAAAGCGAAGCGGTGAAGCTGCTGCGTCGTGTGGACCTAGAGATTAAAAATCTCGCCAAAGATGGTGAAGTGGCGTTACGCCGACCGGTCAATATGGAGTTGGTCGAACAGCTCCTCGACGCTGCGGTAGAGAGGGATAATCGCAGCGAAGCTGTTACCGGTTTACAGGAGGCATTGGCGCGGGACGTCAGCAACAATACCCTGGCGATTTCCGGCCGCCAGGCCCTGGGCAGTGCAGCTGGTGCACTGCAGGAAGACCTGGGTCAGGTGAAAGATAAGCTTGATTTACTGGTGCGTGCGGACAGCATTGATCTGGAAGCCTTGCGTCAGTTAATGATGCCGCTTAAACAAATTGGTAGTACCTTGTCTCTGCTGGGTTTTGAAAGTTCCCGTGAGATTATTGTTGATCAGGTTGAAGCGATTGAGAGCCTGGTTGTACTTGGTGACGATGACCCACAGGCTGTGCAGAGCATTGCCGGGGCTCTGATTCAGATTGATGAAAACCTGAGCAGCGTTATGCAGGGTTCCGGGCAAAGTGAAGTAGAACAGATTACCAGTGATGCACAGCTGCAGGTGTTACGCGAAGCACGCAAAGACCTTGATGTTATCAAGCAAAGTATTGTCGACTTTGTCACAGCGCACTGGAGCATCGGGCACCTGCAGGATGTTCCGGGCAAGCTGATCAACATTGGCAGCACCCTCGAAATTATTCCGCTGCCTAAAGCCATTGAGATGCTGGGCCGAGTTACTGACTACATATCCAGCCGCCTGATGCAGGGTTATCGCCCGGAATGGCAGGAGTTAGACCAGTTTGCTGATGTCATCAGCGCGCTGGACTATTACCTTGAACGGCTGGCAGACGAAACCAGCTCTGGTGCAGAAGATATTCTACAGGTTGCCGAGCGCAGCCTGACTGATATCGAAATGATGTCGACAGCGTTTGTTGCGCAGCAGCAGGTCGAAGTGCCCGAGGAAGCGTCTCAGGAAATTCCTCAGGAAGCGCCTCAGATAGAAGAAGCACCAGGGGTAGAGATAGAAACGTCGGATCTTCCTGCAAGCGAAGTAAGCACAACGGAACCTGAAGATTCAGCGGCATCTGTCGAATCAGAAATCGAGCTGAAGGTTGATGACACAGATGTTGCAGCCATTGGTGCAGATATGGACGCCATCGTTGAGGGTCTACCCGATGATGATGAGCTTACGCCAGCACAAGAAATCAGCGAGCCGATGGCACAAAGCATATCGGATTCTGCAGCGCCAGCGGATGCGGAAGAGGCAACTCTCGATCTCGATAACTTATCTGAACTGGAAGAGCCCCAGCTTGAACTGGAAGAGGACATCGGTTTTGATTTGTCCAGTGATGCGTTTGCGGGGCTGAGTGGCACGGTTGAGCCTGGCGACGAAGAGACGCAGCAGGCTGACGTTGAGGATCACTCAACCGCACAAGAACCTGAAGCAGTGCCGGAGCCTGGCGAACCACAAACCGTTGAACCGGTTGTGGCTGAATCTGCTGAGTCAGATATCGAGCCGCCGGATCCGGAAATTGTCGAGATTTTTGTCGAAGAGGTGGATGAGGTGTTTGAAACCATTGGGGAGTATTTACCCCAGTGGGCGAGTAACTTTGACAACACCGATGCGCTGACAGAAGTGCGTCGTGGTTTTCATACGCTGAAAGGCAGCGGTCGCATTGTGCAGGCAGTTGCAATCGGTGAACTGGCCTGGGGCATTGAAAACATGCTCAACCGGGTCATGGACGGCACCGTTCAACCGAATGATCAGTTTATTGAAGTGATAAACGCAGGACTGGCCCTGGTGCCAGGCTTGCGGGCGGCCTTCGAGAAAGGTCAATCTGGTGATCTTGAAGCGATCACAGCGGTCATTGAAAGGGCAGATGTTCTGGCGTCAGGTGGCTCGCTGGAGAGCGTGACGGTAGCACCAGAAACACCTGAAGCTTCGGCAGAGACAGTAACGCCACAGGATACCGCCGAATCGCCGCGAGTCGAAGAACCTGAAGCGACCGACATCGAAGCACCTGCGTTCATTGAGCCATCAGAGGCTCCCGAAGTCGGTGAAGATTGGCTGGACGAAGTTGAGTTAGACGCCAGTTTCGCGATAGACGATACCCAACAGGTGCCAGATACCGCAGCATATGACAGTACTGTTGACTTGTTTGTTACTGAAGCCCGGGAACATCTGGCGAACCTGGTTGCGGAGAATGCCCGTGAGCCCTGGTCTCTGACGGACCCCATAGCGCGTGCCTTCCATACGCTTACCGGTGGCGCCGCGCTGGCGGAACTCCCTCAGGTACAGCTCATAGTGGAGCCGGCCTATCAGGTTGTAGAAGCGTTGCGCAGTGCGCCGCCAACCCCAGAACTGAAAGCCTTTTTCAAGTCTGCCGAAGAGCATCTCAGCGCCTGCCTGGATGCCTTGCAGAGCGGTGCACATTGGGAAGAGCCGTTAGAATTTGTTGCTGCCGCAGATGATCTGTTGGCCGCCGAAGGCAATGCGCCCAGAGCGGTTGATCAACTCCTGGATTCACCGGCAACATCGACCATCTTTGAATCTGAAGAGGCCGTACTGGCTTACCTATCGGCTGCAGATCGCGGTGAAGATGTAGAGCCGATAGCGCACTTACCCGATACATTGTCATCAATCACTCAGCTTGCTACACAGATGCATACGCAGTCTTTGAGTCAGTTGGCTGCCGAGCTGAACCGGAGCTTCAGTGCAGCGGCAACGCTACAGCGTTTGCCTGCAGGTGCATCCACCGTTATGCGGGCTGGATACCATCATCTGATTGATCAGTTGAACGAGATTGCTGCAGGCAGTGAGCCGGCGCTTCCGGTAGAGCTGATCGCTGCATTGGCGGAATTAGATTTCACAACTTCTGTGGACACACAGGATTCTGCAGAAGCAGAACAACCTGCGCTGGAAGCCCGGGCTGACGATGTCCAGTCGGATCAGGTACTGGATGTAGATGCGGCTGAGCTGGCAGAAGTTGCTGAAGTGGATGCGGATCTGGTTGAAGTCTTCTTTGAAGAGGCGGATGAGATCTGCGAGGCATTGGAAACCAGCATTCTAAGCTGGTCAGCCGAGCGAGATAACCGCCTTTACATGGAGAACATGTTACGTGGCCTGCACACTCTGAAGGGCGGCGCGCGCTTATGCGGTTTAAGCACGCTCGGCGACATGGCACATGATTTTGAAAGTGTGGTTATCGAAGTTCAGAACAATGAACGTACGGTAGACGATGTGTTGTTCGCCGATCTGAACCAGCGCTACGACACCATCACCGCCCGCCTGCAGAAGGTAAGCGGCCAGCTTGGCCAGACGTCGACTGCGGAAGTTGCAGCTATGCCAAGTCTGCCAGACGAAAAGGTTGTGCCGGTGCAACAAGTGCAGACACCTGCGCGCCCGGTAGTCGAAGAAAGTTCTCAACCTGCTGTTGCTGCTGATAAGCCGGCTGAAGTCAGTGACGTAAACAGAGTGCTCGAAGCAGTTAATCTTCAGCAGGCTGCAGCCAAGGCGGAAAGCGCAGACACGCAGACACCGGCAGGGGTTGAACCTGTCGCAGCCCAGGCAGCCGTTTCTGCTGAAAAAGCCACCCCCGAACGCGGTAGTCAGGAGATGGTCAGGGTTGGGTCGGCATTGCTCGAAGAGCTGGTCAACCTGGCGGGCGAAAGTTCAATCCTGCGCGCGCGTATCGAGCAGGGTATGAGCGACTTCACTGGTGCGTTAGATGAGATGGAAACCACCATCGAACGACTGCGCGAACAGCTGCGTCGTCTTGAAATTGAAACCGAGACCCAGATTCTGCACCGCCATGAACGAAATGACGGGCCGCAGTACGAGAATTTTGATCCCCTCGAAATGGACCGTTACAACCAGCTGCAGCAGCTGTCACGTAGTCTGTCCGAAAGCGCCTCCGACATGCTTGATCTGAAAGAGACGCTGTTGTTTAAAGCGCGTGAATCTGAAACGCTGTTGTTGCAGCAGGCGCGTATTAACACGGAGTTGCAGGAAGGCCTTATGCGCACGCGCATGGTGCCATTCAGCCGCTTGTTGCCGCGTCTTCGTCGTATCGTCAGACAGGTTTCTGGCGAGCTGGAAAAAGAAGTCGAGTTTCATGTCCAGAACGCTGAGGGCGAGTTAGATCGCAGTCTTTTAGAGCGTATGGTGCCGCCGCTGGAGCATATGCTCAGAAATGCGGTCGATCATGGTATTGAAGATGTTGATCTACGTCGTACCTATGGTAAGTCTGCCACTGGACGTATTGACCTGCGTTTGACCCGTGAAGGCGGCGACGTTGTGATTGAGATCAGTGATGACGGTGCCGGCATTGATGTTGAGACAGTGCGCGAAAAAGCGATTGAGCGTGGCCTGATGGCCGCGGATGCGCAACTCAATGACGAAGAGGTACTGCAGTTTGTACTGTCTGCTGGCTTTTCCACCGCAAAATCGGTGACGCAGATTTCCGGCCGCGGTGTTGGTCTGGACGTGGTAGCCAGTGAAGTCAAACAGCTGGGCGGCAGCGTGAATATTCTTTCCCGCCCTGGCAAAGGCACGCGATTTGTCCTGCGGGTACCCTTTACGGTATCCGTGAACCGTGCGCTGATGGTCTCGGTAGCAGAAGATTTATACGCAATCCCATTGAATACCATCGAAGGTATTGTGTTGCTCAGTCCTGACCAGCTGCAGGCGCTCTACAGTAGCGACAGCAAAACCTTTGAATATGCCGGCGTACCCTATCGAGTGCGTTATCTGGGACAGTACCTGGGGCGCGAATATCGAGGCACTGGTGGCACACAAACAAGTGTACCAGTGGTGTTGGTGCGCTCAGGCGATCATGCAGTCGCGATTCACGTAGATCTGGTCCAGGGCAGCCGCGAAATTGTGGTGAAGAGCCTGGGTCCACAGTTCGCGGGCGTGGGCGGCATATCGGGCGCAACCATTCTGGGTGATGGTAGCGTTGTTGTGATTCTGGATCTGTTGGCACTGATTCGTGCTCAGCAGTTTGAGCGCGCTCAGAGTGGCAGTGCTGCAAGGGTTCGAACCGGCCCGCGCTGCGTCATGGTTGTTGATGACAGTGTGACCGTACGTAAAGTGACCTCGCGTCTGCTGGAGCGACAGGGTATGGATGTACTGGTGGCGAAAGATGGCGTGGAAGCTGTGGCGCTGCTGCAGGAGCGGCGCCCCGATGTCATGTTGTTGGACATTGAAATGCCGCGTATGGATGGTTTTGAGGTCGCCCGACAGGTACGTCACGACGACCGTCTGGGTGATCTACCCATTGTCATGATCAGCTCTCGCACCGGTGACAAACATAAAGAACACGCCAACCAGTTGGGTGTGAATAAATTTCTCGGCAAACCGTTTCAAGAAAATGAGCTGCTCGCAACCATAGATGAGCTGGTATCCCCGAATTAGATGTTGGGGCGCTTACACATCAAAGGGTCCGTTGCACAACGGACCGGGCAGAATGAAGTACAGAGGATTGAACGTTGAATACGGCGGAAGTAGTGGCAAACGACCCAAACGAATTGTCTTGTGTAATGATCCCCACGCATCAGGCGCAGCTTCTGCTGCCAAATGTGTGTGTGGCGGAAATTATGCCCTGGCGGCGGATTAAAACTCTGAGTGAAGCGCCATCCTGGTGTATGGGGCTGGTAGGCTGGCGTGGCCAGACCGTACCGGTTGTGCATTTTGCGAGTTTTGCGGATCCCTCCAGCAAAGCGCCGGCGGCAGCCCGCTGTCTGGTAGTGATGAATCGCGCACGTACCTCAAGAGGACCCTCCTTCTACGCACTTGCTGCGGTTGGTTTACCACGCATGGTGCAGCTGGTAGCTGATGATCTGCAGAATGCCGAGGCAGAGTTGAACGTAGCAGATGTCATGCAGGTGCATGTAGGCACTGAGCAGGCTACCATTCCAAATCTTGCGTTTATTGAAGAACAGCTGACAGATCTGATGTCTAAAGCTGTTGCAGGTGGCTGAATAACGCCAACGCTACCGACGGTACGGTTTCGGCGCGAAGGGTACTCGCGGTGAGTTGATAGTGGGGGAGTTGGTGTGCAGCAAAAAGCCTGCGTTCGTCATCGTCCCAACCGCCTTCCGGCCCCATCAATAACATGCGCTCGACGTTAGGTAATGTGGCTGGCAGTTTTTTGCCGTGCATATCAAGGATGATGATCTCACGATCCGCGCTTTCAATGAGATGTCCAAGTGGCTGTGGCGGCGTCAGCGTCGGCAGGAACAGCTGACCACTTTGTTCACACGCACCAGCAATAATTTTTTCCCAGTGACTCATCTTATTGTCTAATCGATCTGCCGTCAGGTGTACGTTGCAGCGGTTTGCGCTGATTAAACAGATGCTGGATGCGCCGAGTTCAGTTGCTTGTTGAATCGCCCGGTCCATAGCCTGGCCTTTGAGCAGGCTGATTCCCAGGTGAAGTGTAATCGCGGGGCGTTGTTGTACCGCTTTCACCTGTCTAACCAGCACGGTGCAGCGTTTATTGCCAACGTCAGTCAGTTGCGCGTCAAAAATGGTGCCGTTGCCATCAAAGCATTCAATGATGTCACCGGCTTTGTGGCGCATGACTTTGGTCAGATAATGGGCTCGGTCGGCAGCCAGGTTGATGGATTGACCTTCACTTACCGGCTCCAGAATTAAAAATCGCAAAGGCATTACGCGTTACCTGACATGCACGTTGGATGATCGTCTGTCAGCCTAGATTTTCGCAGATTCGGGTTGTCGCACCCCAGCGGTTGAGCGTGTAGAAATGCAGGCCCGGCACGCCGAGGCTGATCAACTTTTCGCAGAGCCGGGTTATGACTTCAATACCAAACTCGATGGTGCCTTGTTCGTCGTCTTCCAGATCAACCAGGACATAACGCAGCCAGCGTGGAATATCTGCACCGCACTTGTCAGAAAAGCGCACCAGCGAGGCCAGGTTGGTGATTGGCATGACGCCGGGAATAATCGGCAGGGTTATATTTGCCTGGGCGCAGCGGTTGAGGAAATTCTCGAACGCATCAACGTTGTAAAAATACTGGGTAATGGCGCTGTCAGCGCCGGCGTCAACTTTACGCTTAAAGTAGTCGAGGTCGGCTGCCGCACTTTTAGCATCCGGGTGGGTCTCAGGATAAGCGGCCACTTCCAGATGAAACTGTTTGCCGCTGTGCTGGCGGATCAGTTCAACCAGAGCCTGGGCATTGTTTGCAAACGGATTGGTACCCATACCTGAAGGCTGATCGCCGCGTAAGGCGACAATTCTGTTGATCCCTTGAGCGGCATAATCATCCAGCATCTGTTTAACAGCAGGGATGTCATCGTTGCCCATGGAGAGGTGGGGTGCGGCGTCAAACCCGGCCGCTTTGAGGTCGGCAACAGTCTGGCGTGTGCCGTCGCGGGTTGATCCCCCCGCGCCATAGGTCACGCTGAAAAAGTGCGGATTCAGCGCACCCAGTTTTCGGGCCACATTGTCGATCAGTTTTGTGCGCCCCTGTTCATCACGCGGCGGGAAAAACTCAAAACTGACAGGCGGCAGGCGGCTCATGCTGGAACTCTCATGTATCGGGCGCAGGCAGCTGCGGGTGTCATCACAACGAAGTTGTGGATCACAGGGCGGCGGCTAGAGCCTCGCTTTTATCGGTACGTTCCCAGGTAAACTGGGCTTCAGTACGCCCAAAGTGGCCGTATGCGGCCGTGTCCTGATAAATGGGACGTTTCAGGTCGAGCATGGCGATCAATCCGCGCGGCCGCAAATCAAAGTGTTCACGTACAAGTTGAACAATTTTTGCGTCACTGATTTTACCCGTACCAAACGTATTGATACTGATGGAGGTGGGTTCAGCGACACCGATGGCATAGCTGATCTGAATTTCGCAGCGTTCCGCCAGGCCGGCGGCGACGATATTTTTAGCAACGTAGCGACCGGCATAGGCCGCGCTGCGGTCAACTTTTGATGGGTCTTTACCGGAGAAGGCACCGCCACCGTGCCGTGCCATACCACCATAGGTGTCGACGATGATCTTACGCCCGGTTAATCCGCAGTCCCCTACGGGTCCGCCGATGATGAACTGGCCGGTTGGGTTGATGTAGATTTTAGTATCGCCGCTGATCCAGTTTGCAGGAATAACGGGTTTGATCACTTCTTCCATGACGGCTTCGCGCAGATCAGCCTGAGAAATATCTGGCGCATGCTGTGTAGACAGCACAATGGCGTCGATGCCAGCCGGCTGACCGTCTTCATCATAGCGGAACGAGAGTTGGCTTTTTGCATCAGGGCGCAGGAAATTGAGGCTCGATCTGCGCATTTTTGCCTGCTGCTCCACCAATCGGTGAGCGTAGGTGATCGGGGCGGGCATCAGCACGTCAGTTTCATCAGTGGCGTAGCCGAACATTAAACCCTGATCACCGGCGCCCTGTTCGTGATCATCTGACTCATCAACACCCATGGCGATATCAGCGGACTGCATGCCCAGCGCATTGATGACGGTGCATTGTGCCGCATCGAAGCCAATGTCGATGTTGTTATAGCCGATATCAGCCACAACTTTACGCACCAGCTCATCAATATTAACGTTTGCGTTGCTGCGGACTTCGCCGGCGATCATCACGACGCCAGTTTTAATCATGGTTTCAGCCGCAATGCGGGAGTCAGGATCCTGCGCAAGCATGGCGTCAACAATGGCATCAGACACCTGATCGGCTACTTTGTCCGGGTGGCCTTCTGATACTGATTCAGAGGTGAAAAGTGAGTAATCAGCCATGCGATTGGTCCTTCTGTTCATGAGCACGGCGCAAGCGCCGACAATACCCGCTATGTGGGCTGCGGGAAAATGAGGGCGCATTCTAATTCAATTAGGGGGCACTTGGCATTTCCCAAATGTAACGATCAGGGATAAAGGTTTACATGTTGATAAAGAAAAGGCGCCATATATTTGCAGCCACCACCACAAGTGCGGACAATAGCGCCGCTCCTCAAATCAAGGGTTCCCATGTCGACGAGAATTGAACGCGCCAATGCCATTCGGGTGTTGTCCATGGATGCAGTACAAGCCGCTAACAGCGGTCATCCCGGTGCCCCTATGGGTCTGGCCGATGTCGGTG
Organism: Gammaproteobacteria bacterium; assembly: GCA_048571035.1. Classification (GTDB taxonomy): domain Bacteria; phylum Pseudomonadota; class Gammaproteobacteria; order Pseudomonadales; family Azotimanducaceae; genus UBA4421. Next base: position 2,709,710 of record CP121329.1, on the reverse strand, counting down.
AAGTGCTGTGGCGTGAACTGATGGCGCACAACCCGGCTGACCCTGCCTGGGTAAATCGAGACCGGTTTGTGTTATCAAACGGACACGGTTCCATGCTGCTTTACAGCCTGCTGCATTTGACCGGCTACAACGTCAGCATCGACGACATAAAGAACTTCCGGCAACTCCATGCCATCACCGCCGGGCACCCGGAGTATCGAGAATGTCCCGGCGTAGAAACAACAACCGGACCTCTGGGACAGGGGTTTGCAAATGCTGTGGGCATGGCACTGGCGGAGGAGAAACTGGCCAGAGAATTTAACCAGAAAGGACACAACATTGTTGACCACCGCACCTGGGTAATTGTCGGTGATGGCTGTCTGATGGAAGGTATCTCCCACGAGGCTGCTTCCCTGGCAGGCACCCTGGGCCTTGGCAAACTTATCTGCATCTATGACGACAATGGTATCTCCATTGATGGTGAAGTAGATGCCTGGTTTGCTGAAGACGTGCCGGCACGTTTTGAGGCATACGGCTGGCGGGTCATCCGCAATGTTGATGGTCATGACGGGCAGGAAATCGAAGTGGCTTTGACCACCGCTGCAGAATCAGACGGTCGACCTACGCTGGTCTGTACCCGCACGACAATTGGCCAGGGTTCACCCAACAAAGCGGGTACCGCGGGTGCCCACGGCGCTGCACTGGGTGAAGAAGAAATTGCCCTGGTGCGCAAGACTCTGAACTGGGGCAATGAGCCGTTTGATATCCCCGCAGGCATTCAGGCGGACTGGGATCAGACCGCTCGTGGAGCCGCGCTGCAAAGTGAATGGAACAAGCAGTTTGAGGCGTACCAGCAGGCGTTCCCGGAGCAAGCCAGCGAGTTTTTACGGCGTACCTCTGGAACATTGCGGGCGGATTGGGATACAGCGCTGCTTGAACTGGCAAGACAGGAACAGACCGATTGTGTTGATCTTGCAACGCGAAAGTCGTCGCAGAAAGCCATTGGCGCTGTTGCTGCCGGCGTACCTGAACTGTTTGGCGGGTCTGCAGACCTGACCGGTTCTAACCTGACAAAGTGGGCGGGTGCCACTGCGGACCAACATATGAGTTACGGGGTCCGTGAGTTTGGCATGACTGCTATCAGTAACGGAATACTCCTGCACGGTGGTTATCGCGTATTCACAGGGACTTTTCTCGTCTTTATGGAATATGCGCGCAATGCAGTGCGTCTTGCGGCGCTGATGCAGATCCCTAACATTTTTGTCTATACCCACGACTCTGTGGCTGTTGGTGAGGATGGGCCCACCCACCAGCCCGTGGAACAGTTAACCAGCTTACGCACCACACCCGGATTAGAAACCTGGCGACCCTGCGACACTGTAGAATCGGCGATCGCCTGGCAGCAGGCTATTGCCAGCACGACAAACCCCAGTGCTTTGATATTTACCCGGCAGAATACGGTTGCGCAGCCGCGCAATGAAGGCGCCTTCAATAATATAAATAAAGGCGGCTATGTTCTGCTCGACTGTGACACAACACCCGACGTCATTTTGATTGCAACCGGTTCAGAAGTTGAGCTGGCGGTAGAGGCGGCAGCCAGCCTCTCTGCGGAAGGACATCAGGTGCGGGTAGTCTCCATGCCCTGCGCGGAACGCTTTGTGGTTCAGGATGCCGCCTATCAGGCGTCTGTTTTGCCGGATGCCGTGCGCGCGCGGGTTGCCATTGAAGCGGCTCATCCAGATTACTGGTTCCGCTTTGTTGGCCTTGATGGTGAAGTTGTCGGCATCGCTCGATATGGCTTGTCCGCGCCGGGCGGACAGGCGATGGCGGAGCTGGGCATGACCACAGCAAACGTAGTGGCCAGCGCGCAGCGGGTGCTGGCAAAACATTCAGGATAAGGCACAGGAGAACTTGATGACTGACTTAGGGGTCAACGTCCTGCGGGATACAGATCTAGCGGGTAAGCGCGTACTGATACGCGCTGATCTCAACGTACCGGTGAAAGACGGCAACGTTACCAGTGATGCCCGGATACAAGCCTCTGTAGACACCATCGAGTATGCCCTTTCGCAAAATGCCGCTGTGGTGGTCATGTCCCACCTGGGCAGGCCTACTGAAGGCGAGTTTGATGCCCAGGCGTCACTGGCGCCGGTGGCCTTGCGGCTGGGGCAGATTCTACAGCGGCCGATGAGCCTGCTGCCTGAAATTGAAGATTGTGCCCGGGTTCAGCCGGGCGAAGTGGCGTTGCTGGAAAATGTGCGCTTCCTGCCCGGTGAAAAAGCAGATGACGATGCGCTGGCGCAGGCACTGGCCGCGCAATGTGATGTGTTTATCATGGATGCGTTTGGGACCGCCCACCGGGCCCAGGCATCGACCCACGGCATTGCTAAATTTGCCCCCACCGTATGCGCAGGTATTCTGCTCGAAGCAGAACTCAACGCGCTGGGTAAGGCTCTGGCAGCGCCTGCCCATCCCATGGTGGCCATCGTCGGCGGCGCCAAAGTGTCTACCAAGCTCGAAGTGCTCGGCGCTCTGGCGGACAAAGCGGATCAGATTATCGTCGGTGGCGGGATTGCCAACACGTTTATTGCTGCGGCTGGCTTTAATGTCGGCCAGTCTCTCTATGAACCTGAGTTACTCGACGCCGCCCGGCAGATTGCGGCTGAGGTTGATGTACCGATCCCGGTGGATGTCATGGTGGGCAAAGCCTTCGATGCTGCTGAACCGGCGGTGCTGAAAGCCATTGATGCCGTTGCGGATGACGACATGATCTTAGATATTGGTCCGGTATCCGCCAGAGCCTGGGCAGATCATTTGGGTGAGGCAAAAACAATTCTCTGGAATGGACCGGTCGGCGTATTTGAATTTGACCAGTTCGGTGAAGGTACGCGGGTACTGGCAGAGGCAATAGCCGCCAGCGATGGTTTTTCAATTGCCGGCGGCGGTGACACGCTAGCCGCCATCGACAAATACTCGGTGAGTGAAGGGATTTCCTACATTTCCACCGGTGGCGGTGCATTTCTGGAATTTGTGGAAGGCAAAACGCTGCCGGCGGTAGCTATGCTGCAGAAACGCGCTCAGGAAACCTAGTCTCTCAGGAACCGCGTTTACAAACTCAGGCGGACACAGCCAATGACGTATGGCGTTGATATCACTAGAATGCGGTCGCAATATTTATCCACTTTTTGGAGAACACGATGGCTTTAATCAGCATGCGGCAACTGCTGGATCATGCAGCCGAAAATGATTACGGGGTACCCGCCTTTAACGTCAATAATCTTGAGCAGATGCGCGCCATCATGGAAGGTGCAGATGCCACCAACAGCCCGGTGATTGTGCAGGCGTCAGCTGGTGCGCGAAAATACGCGGGACCTAATTTTCTGCGCCATCTGATTCTTGCCGCGATTGAAGAGTTTCCCCATATTCCGGTGGTAATGCATCAGGATCACGGTGCGTCTCCAGCTGTCTGTCAGCGCTCTATCCAACTGGGTTTTTCTTCGGTCATGATGGACGGATCACTGCTGGCAGATCAGAAAACCCCTGCCGAATATGAATACAACATTGAAGTTACCAAACAGACCGTGGATATGGCACACGCCTGTGGTGTTTCAGTGGAAGGTGAGCTGGGCTGCCTCGGCTCGTTAGAAACCGGTGAAGCCGGTGAAGAGGACGGCGTTGGTTTTGAAGGTTCTCTGTCGATGGATCAGTTGCTCACAGATCCTGAGCAGGCAGCAGACTTTGTCAAACAGACAGATGTTGATGCCCTGGCGATTGCCATCGGCACTTCCCACGGCGCGTACAAGTTCAGTCGGCCACCAACTGGCGATATTCTCGCCATTGAGCGTATCAAAGCGATTCACGATCGCATTCCGGGCACTCACCTGGTGATGCACGGCAGCAGCTCGGTACCACAGGATCTGCTGGCCATGATCAATGAATACGGCGGCGAAATTCCGGAGACCTATGGTGTGCCGTTGTCTGAAATCCAGGAAGGCATCAAACATGGTGTGCGTAAGGTCAATATCGATACCGATCTGCGTCTTGCCAGTACTGCCGCTATTCGCAAGCATCTGGCGGTGAACAAAGCGGAATTTGATCCACGCAAGTATCTGAAAGACTCTCAAGATGCGATGAAGCAGGTAGTCATCGAGCGCTATGAGGCGTTCAACACCGCTGGTCAGGCGGACAAAATCAAAGTGGTGTCGCTGGAAGACATGTTTGCCCGATACGCATCGGGTGAGCTGGATCAGGTTGTCCACTAGCACGGATACCCATCTCCACACGGCCGTCGTCAGAGGGTCAGCAGAATTTGATGCTGACGCTCTGCAGGCGCGACTTGCTGCGCTCACAGATCGGGGCGTGGTGGCCGCTGCTGATACGCTTGAATATCGTCAGTTTTACGGCCTGGTTTTACCTCACATCAATCATCAGCATCAGATGATGATGTTTGAGGCCCATCATCAGCGCCTGGTTGTGCAGGTATTTGAGCCTGTCGAAACCACAGGGCATGTCATGTTGTGCCACGGTTATTACGACCACGTTGGCCTGTTTGCCTCAGTCATCGAGTATCTGCTGCTAAAAAAACTCACGGTCATCACCTTTGATCAGATTGGTCATGGGTTGTCATCCGGCGAGCGGGTGGTGATTGATAGTTTTGACACCTACGTTGCTGCGCAGCAGGCGGTCACCGACTTTGCCCTGGCCGAATTATCACCCACGCCGAAAGAACCCCTGCATTGGGTGGCCCAGAGTATGGGGGGCGCCATTGTCATGGAGTACCTGCAACACCAACCGGCGATAAAACTGGGTAACGTCATTCTGCTGGCGCCTCTGGTCAGGCCCTATGCCTGGGGGTGGAATCGCTGGGTGTTTGCCTTGGCCAGGTTGACCATCACGTCGCGTCCACGGGTGCTTTCAGACAACGCCGAAAACCCTGAATTTCACGATCTGCAGGCTATTGACCCGCTGCAGGCCCGTATTCTGCCGGTTGCCTGGGTGCAGGCTATGGTGACCTGGTTCAAACGTTTTGAACACTATCCCAAGTCTGATTTGGCGCCGGTGATCGTGCAGGGCGACCAGGATCGGACCGTTGATGCACATTACAACCTGAAAGTGTTCAGCAGACGTTATCCACACAGTCATCATTGGATTATTGCAGGTGGACGTCATCACCTGGCTAATGAATCAGAGTATCTGCGTGGTCAAATGTGGCGCTATCTCGATGCACAGTGTGATTGGTAGGATAGCCCCTCTCGTTAAGCTGGATGGCCCGTGTTAAACCAATTTTTATCAGCGAAACAAATTAAAACCGACCCGGAGTCTCTCTCGATCTGGGGCAAAGACTGGACCAACGGATTTGCAGTTGCGCCCAGTGCGGTAGTTTTTCCGGAAACCAGTGAACAGGTGATTGAGCTGGTGAACTACGCTCGGGCAAGTCAAACGGCGCTGGTGCCCTCTGGCGGCAGAACAGGTTTGTCAGGCGGAGCAATCGCGGGCGACGGCGAAATTGTAGTGTCGTTTGATCGCATGAACCAGATACTGGATTTTGATCAGCAGGAGCAGCGTGTAACCTGCCAGGCAGGAGTCATCACGGCGACCCTGCAGGACTTTGCGAAATCCCACAACCTGTTTTACCCGGTGGATTTTGCCTCTGCAGGTTCCAGTCAGATCGGCGGTAATGTGGCCACCAATGCAGGAGGCATTAAAGTCATACGGTACGGTTTAACCAGAGATTGGGTGGCGGGTTTACGCGCGGTGACCGGAACAGGTGAACTGCTCAACTGTAATGCAGGCCTGGTAAAAAATGCTACCGGCTACGATCTGCGCCATTTGCTGATCGGCTCTGAGGGCACGCTCGGGTTGATCACGGAAGTAGATGTGCGTTTAGCCCGCGCGCCCCTGCCCCATAGCGTCATGGTGCTGGGTGTGCCGCGGGTTGGCGATCTGTTGCAGGTGCTGCACACTTTCAATGAACACCTGACACTGTCTGCTTTCGAATTTTTTTCTGATCTGGCACTGGAAAAAGTGCGCGCGCATCGTGATCTGCCTGCACCGCTGGCAGAGACGATGCCTTTTTATGCGCTGCTCGAATTTGACGCTGTGGATATAGACGCCGCCTCCGCCGCGTTTGAACACACCATGGCCCAGGGCTGGGTGCTTGACGGTGTGCTCAGTCAGTCGGATGCTCAGGCTCAGGCGCTATGGCAGCTCAGGGAAGGCATATCCGAATCGATTGCGCCGTATACGCCGTACAAAAATGATCTGTCAGTCTGTGTCTCGCAGGTACCCGAGTTCCTGAACGACGTGGATAAATTTGTAGCGGACAGTTATCCGGATTTTGAAGTGTGCTGGTACGGTCATATTGGCGACGGCAATCTGCACCTGAATATTCTGCGTCCGGAGCACCTGAGTGTGGAAGAGTTTATGGCCAAAGGTCACGCCATGAGTCCAAAGATATTTGAACTGGTGCAGCAACGCCAGGGCAGTATTTCTGCAGAACATGGCGTTGGTTTGTTGAAGCGGGATTTCCTGAACTATTCCCGCAGTCCCGCTGAGATAACCCTCATGCGCGGGCTGAAGTCTCTATTTGATCCGGATCAGATTCTCAATCCAGGCAAGCTGCTTTAGCCTTTGACAGAATGTCAGGGCTAAAGCGTTCGCACGCCCTCTGTGGCGGCAATCAGCACCTGATCGGCGGCTTGATGAGCAAACAAGCCGTTGCACACAACGCCAGGCAGATTGTTGATGGCGTTTTCCAGGGCCAACGGCTCACTGATGTGCAGTCCGTGAACGTCGATAATCCAGTTGCCGTTGTCGGTCACTACACCTTCGCGCCACACAGGCTGACCGCCCAGGGCCTCCAACCCGCGAGCCACCAGGCTGCGCGCCATTGGTATCACTTCGACGGGTAGTGGAAATTCACCTAACACTTTAACCAGCTTGCTTTCGTCGACAATGCAAATAAACTCGTCCGCCGCACTGGCAACAATTTTTTCCCGTGTTAACGCAGCGCCGCCGCCTTTTATAAGGTTGCGATCTGGGTCAACTTCGTCTGCACCGTCAACGTAAACGTCGACGCGGGCGGTAGCGTTTAAATCCAGCACCTGTATGCCGTGATCCTTGAGGCGCTGCGAAGATGCTTCGCTGGAAGAAACCGCGGCGTCGAACAGGTGCTTGACTGATGCCAGTTCATCAATAAAAAAATTGGTAGTTGAACCTGTGCCGACACCGACTACGCTTTGTAGTTCGAGTCGAGGTTTTATCAAAGTCAGCGCGGCCTTTGCCGCTTGCTGTTTGAGTGCGTTCTGGTCGAGTGAGGCTGGAGAACTGATGGCGAGTCTCGAGAAAAAGAAATTATGAAAAGATGGTGCCCATGCTCGAAAGTTATGTAAAGAAAATTCTCGGATCCCGGGTTTATGACCTTGCAATGGAGACACCATTGACGCCAGCCCCCGGCCTGTCCCGTCGGTTAGGCGCAGAGGTCTGGTTGAAGCGTGAAGACCTGCAACCGGTGTTCAGTTTTAAGAATCGTGGTGCCTATAACAAGATGGCGCAAATGAGCGAGGCTGATCAGAAAAGAGGCGTGATAGCAGCTTCAGCGGGCAATCATGCACAGGGTGTTGCGGCAGCGGCACGCCATCTGGGCATCAAGGCAACCATTGTGATGGGTCGTAATACGCCCAGCATAAAAGTAGATGCGGTAAAAGCCAGGGGTGCAAAAGTTGTTCTGCATGGTGATGGTTTTCCCCAGGCGGCAGCACATGCCGCGCAGCTGCAGAGTGAAGGTAACCTCACCTATGTGCATCCGTTTGATGATGTAGATGTCATTGCCGGCCAGGGCACCGTAGGCATGGAGATCGTCAACCAGCATCCGCGCCAGCCAGACGTTGTTTTTGTGCCGGTTGGCGGAGGCGGTTTGATTGCCGGGATTGCCGCTTACATCAAGTACCTTTACCCGAAAACCAAAATTGTTGGCGTAGAGGTGCAGGGTTCAGCCTGTCTGCATGCGGCCATGCAGGCTGGGCGCCGGGTGAAGCTGCCGTTGGAGACCCTTGATCTGTTTGCAGATGGTGTGTCTGTGGCCCAGGTAGGCAAAGAAAACTTCAAGATAGCAAAAAAATATGTAGACCAGGTGGTGGTCTGCAGCATTGATGAGATTTGTGCAGCCATCAAAGATGTCTTCGAGGAAACCCGGGTGGTTGCTGAACCTGCGGGTGCATTGGCCGTTGCCGGCATGAAACGGTATCTGACAGAACATCCGGCCTCAGATCAATCCGTGGTCGCGATAGTCAGTGGTGCCAATGTCAACTTTGATCGCCTGCGACATATTTCGGAGCGCTCCGAAATTGGTGAGCAGCGCGAAGCCATTCTGGCGGTGACCATAGATGAAGTGAAAGGCAGTTTCCTTAAGTTCTGCCGGGCTCTGGGTAAACGTTCGATTACAGAGTTCAATTACCGCTGGGCCCGTGATTCGAAGGCACATATCTATGTCGGCATGCAGGTGACGACGCCCGCCGACCGTGATGACGCGGTGGCTGAACTGTCGAGTCGAGGGTACGCGGTTGTGGATATGACCAATAACGAAGCGGCCAAGCTGCATGTCCGTCATATGGTGGGTGGGCGCAGTATCGGCGCCGAGGAAGAACTGTTGTTCCGTTTTGAGTTTCCCGAGCGACCAGGTGCGTTGTTACAGTTTCTCAGTGGCGTAGGCGCACAATGGAACATCACGTTATTTCATTACCGGAATCATGGCGCAGCCTACGGGCGAGTGTTGGTTGGCTTTGCCGCCAGCACCTCCGAACGTCCAAAGCTGCTCAAATTTCTGCAGCGAATCGGCTATCGATTCTGGGAAGAAAGCGATAACCCAGCCTATCAACTGTTTTTGAAGTAAACCTCAGGCTGGGCTAGCTGTCCTGCCAGTAACGCAGGTATTCATCTTCGAACACCAGTTTGGTGCGATCGACAATGTGGTCGATATAAAGCTTGCCATCCAGGTGATCGAATTCATGCTGGAACACGGTTGCCCAGAAACCCTCAAATATAAGCTCCGCAGGGTTGCCGCTTATGTCAGTGTAATCAATACGAATGTGTTGTGGCCGCTCCACAAAACCACGCAGGCCGGGTACCGACAGACAACCCTCCCAGTAACCCGCCGGGGTGGGGTCGAGAACCGTGATGGTGGGGTTGATGAATGTTGTCAGCGGTAGAGGATCAATCTCGCCATAGCGACTTGGTCCACCCGGAATTTCAACAATAGCCAGGCGCAACGGCACATTGATTTGCGGTGCCGCAAGGCCGATACCGCCGTAGTCGTGCAGAGTGTCCACCATATCAGCGATTAACAGGTGCAGAGCCTCACCGCCAATAGCGTCCTGCGCTACCGGCTCCGCAACTTTACGTAATGTGGGGTGACCCATATTGATGATTTTACGAACGGCCATAACAACCAGCCTGATATTTACAGCGTAAACTCTAGCACGCCATTTTCCGTGGCCACAGCATTGCAGCGCACATCCCAATCCTCATTTGGAAGTTCCGCAGCACTATACTGGCAGGCGAAGGCCACACCGAGAATATGAGCCTGGGTTTCAGGCAGATATCGGTCATAGTAGCCGCCACCCATACCCAGACGATTCCCCCATTTGTCATAAGCAAGCAGAGGCGTCAGCACAACATCAATTTTGGCGGGCGGGATTTCGATACTGTTGCGCGGCTCGGTGATACCAAAACGGTTGATCTGTACCTCGCTGTCCGCGGTATAGGCGAAAAACGCCATCTGGCCATTGGCACCAACTACGGGCAAAGCGACCTGCACAGAGTTCTGCCACAGGCGCTCAATAGTTGATGCTACATCAACTTCGGCGTTGCTGGCCGCGTAGGCTGCAACAACACTGGCGGTTTGCAGGGGCGCCCAATGGGCAAGATGTGTGGCGATAGACTCAGTGGCTGCCTGCCGTGCCTGATCATCCAGGTTACGGCGCCGATCTGAGAATTGTCTGCGAAGGGATTTTCGACGGTCACTCATGAAGACCTCCTATGCAACAGGTACATCAGGTCACCAAGCTGTAGAAGTGTTCCCGGAGATGCCGCTACTGGTTTGCCCTGAACCGTTATGGTTCAAGGCGGAGGTCTGTGCAACATCTAAGGCATCCCATCAAGTTGGGCAAGCACACGGACGCTGGCAGCAGAATCTCCTGAGTTATCTCTAACGGCTCAAGGACGCGACCAACTGGCAAACATCCCAGGAACACGGTCAGTATAGCCCTTCATGCGGGGAGTCCAAGTCTTGTATTTAGGTCAATTGGACAGTATGGGAGGTATCCCGCACAACGCAGGGAAAAGGATTTACAGGTCCAGTTGCTTATGGTTCGCCAGCGCGGTTTCGACTTTGCTGTTGAGACTTTCCAGACGTTGCCCGACCGCGTCCTTGGTTTCGTGCAGAATACTCTGCCCGGACAGATAGTCGTTGGTGATGTTCAACGCAGCCATGACTGCCACGCGATCCAGTCCCACTACTTTTCCCGAAGCGCGTATGGTTTCCATCTGGCCATCCAGAAACTGGGCGGCACGCGTTAACGCATCAACTTCATCGGGTGGACAGCTGACCTGGTATTCCTTACCCATGATGGTAACGCGAACGGTATTTGCTGCTTGAGTCATAGTGAATTGTGTACCCGTCTGCCTGTTAATCTTTTTCCAGCGCTTTGAGACGCGTGATCATGGACTCAACCCGGCTTTTTGCCAGTTCGTTTTTTTCGATCAATTTGGCGCGTTCGGTAGACCAGTTTTTCTGTTGTGTACGCAAGGCTCTGTTTTCTTTGCTTAACACGGTGGTCAGTACCAGCAGTTCGTCGATCTGCTGTTCAAGTTGGCTGAGTTGTTCTATTTCGGCGTTTGAAGCCATGGTCTTGCTCTTTCTTATTCTCAGTTGCGCTTTTTCTTCCTAAGTAAATGCTTGTCTGTGGCATTTATCCCGCGGTTAGGCGATAGTTTGCGCTGATTACCTTCCTTTGTGTAGCCCAATATATCGTGTCTGATCTTCAAGCGCTTGCGCAAAATGCGTCCTCTATTATCGAGCCACCTGAGTTACATGGTGTGGTCTGCGGTTTTGCCGCGGGCGAGCCGACTCAATTTCTGTTGTCAGAGTTTGTCCAGCTGATGGGTACAGACGTCCTGTCTGATGAAACCGCGGTGAGTGATTTTGTCAGTGCCGCCCTGGATGGACTGTTTGCCCAGGATATGAGTTTTGTACCCCTCATCCCTGACGATGAGCATCCGCTTGAGCAGCGCCTTGCGAGCCTGAGCGCCTGGTGTGCGGGTTTCCTCAGTGGCTTTGGTGCTGCGTTTGGCGGTAGTGAAGGGGGTGCGGCAATGGATGCATTGCCTTTGGATGTACAGGAAATTCTGCGCGACTTTGCCAGCATCAGCAGTCTTGATGAATCCGTAGAAGGCGGTGAGCACGAAGAAAGTGCCTATATGGAAATCTACGAGTACGTGCGGGTCGCTGCTGTGCTTGCACTGACTTTGATTTCAGAACAGGCGGAGAGCACTGCGGCCAATACAGACGATTCCCAGGACGATTCTTGAATATAAGCACTGCGGACTATAAAAAGCGCCGCAATCAATTGATGTCGATGATGTCGCCGGGCTCTGTAGCGCTGATTCCTGGCGCCAGTCCGGCGCGACGCAATCGTGATATCCAATATCTGTTTCGTCAGGACAGCGATTTTTTTTACCTCACCGGATTTTCTGAACCCGACGCTTTGCTGCTGCTGGCGCCGGGTCGCGAGCATGGTCAGGAAATTCTGTTTTGTGCTGAGCGAGACGTCCAGGTTGAACGCTGGGATGGCGAACGCCTGGGTCCGGAGAGAGCGACACAGAACCTGGGCGTGGACGACGCATTCCCGGTAACAGACATGGATGACATTTTGCCCGGCCTGCTGGAGTCTCGAGCGCGAATTTATATGACGTTGGGTGAGTATCCGGATTTTGATAGCCGCCTGCTGGCCTGGGTTGCTGAAATCCGCAAGCGCGAAGCCGGTGGCGCTCAGCCCCCGGGAGAATTTCTCGAACTGAAACACCTGCTGCATGAATTGCGACTGTTTAAATCAGCCAAAGAGCAGCAGTTAATGCGCAAAGCCGCAAAAATTACCAGCACCGCCCATCGCCGCGCTATGCAGATGTGCGAGCCGGGTATGTTGGAAAGCCAGCTGGAAGCTGAACTGACCTATGAGTTCATGTCCCACGGCGCCCGATCACCCGCCTATCCCTGTATTGTAGGTGGTGGCGAAAATGCCTGTGTGATGCACTACGTCGATAACACCGCTGTCCTGAAAAAGAACGACCTTGTGTTGATTGATGCAGGTTGCGAGTACCAGCATTATGCGGCGGACGTGACTCGCACCTTCCCGGTAAGCGGAAAGTTCAGCGCTGCTCAGCTCAAACTGTACGACATTGTTCTTAAGGCCAATGAAGCGGCGATCAGCCAATGTCTGCCGGGCAACTATTTCAACGCCCCACATGAAGCTGCTGTTAGGGTTATAGTTGAAGGCTTGATTGCGCTGGGTCTGCTTGAAGGTGAGATTGATGAGATCATTGCCGCCGAAGACTACAAAGCCTTCTGTCCGCACAAAACCTCCCACTGGCTGGGTATTGATGTCCACGATGTTGGCGACTATCGCATCGACACCAGTTGGCGCGATTTTGAACCCGGCATGGTGTTAACCATTGAACCGGGCATCTATATCCCGCGTGATAAGACGACCGCACACCTGCCTAACATCTATCGTGGTATCGGCATACGTATCGAAGACGATGTGCTGATTAGCAGGCAGGGTTGTGAGGTGCTCACCGATGATGTGCCAAAACAACCTGCCGAGATAGAAGCCTTGATGGCTGAGCCTTTTATCCAGCCGTCGCGGGTACCATCCCGCCGTCGGAGTGCTCGCTAGTGGCGACAACCTCAACCATCGCAGTTGTTGGAGGCGGCCTGGTCGGCGTGACCACGGCGCTGGCTCTAGCGCATCGGGGCTATGAGGTCACGCTGATTGACCGGCAGGCACCGCAGGTACAGCGCGGTAAGCTGGAAATGGATATTCGTAATGTTGCCTTATCGCCTGCCTCCCAGTCCTTGCTCGATAGCGTGGGGGTCTGGGGTGCAACCCCCGCGGCGCCTTATCAACATATGCAGGTCTGGGAGCAGTGGGGTAACAGTGAGCTGTCCTTCCACGCCGCGGATGTGGGGTGTCAGCAGCTGGGTTGGCTGGTAGAAGTCAGCCCATTACTTGGGCATGCCTGGCAGCAGATGAGCCGGCGCGATAACCTGACGTTATGGGAAAGTGAGATCAATGATGTCGATGTGCTCAGCGAGCGTGTTGATATAGCAACAGCGACTGGTACCACCCGCAGTTTCGATTTTCTGATTGCAGCCGATGGTGCGCAATCACTGGTGCGCCGCGCCATGAATCTCGAAGTCCAACAATACCCTGTGCATCAGGTGGCATTGACTACCGTTGTGAAAACCGAACAGCCGCACCAGCATACGGCCTGGCAGCGTTTTTTAACCGATGGCCCGCTGGCGTTTCTGCCTGCTGTTGATGAACATCTGTGTTCGGTTGTCTGGTCCCAGAGCGCGGCTGCAGCCGAGCGGCGCAAGGAGATGGACGATGCACAATTCTGTCGTGAAATCGGCTTTGCGATTGAGCACCGTCTGGGCGCCATTGTGCAGGTTGATCAACGTTTCAGCTTTCCGTTGACTCAGCAACGTCTGCCTAATTGCGCACCAGACCCCCGTGTTCTGTTGATTGGAGATGCAATGCGGGTGGTGCATCCACTGGCGGGTATGGGGGTTAATCTGGGTCTTGAAGATGTACAACAGATGCTTGAAGTGGCTCGGCCGGCAGCAGACCTGTCGGTGCCTGGATTGTGGGCGCGTTTTGCACGGCAGCGTCAGGCAAGAGCGCAGATGATGATCCGCATATTTTCGGGCCTGCAGAAAATCTATGGCAGCTCTGATCCGGGTCTCGCACTGTTGCGCAATGTTGGCGTGGCGTCGATTAACCGGCTTGATGGGCTGAAACAACAGATCATGCGTGAAGCGATGGGCTTGACCGCGACAGGCGCCACCTCATAACCACATTTAACTGGAAGAACCATGTCCAACGAACCAGCACCGCAGAAAACACCCTTATACGACGAACACCTCGCCGCCGGCGGCAAGATGGTGGATTTTGCCGGGTGGTTGATGCCGGTGAATTATGGTTCGCAGATAGAAGAGCACAGCGCGGTGCGTACCGATGCAGGCATGTTTGATGTGTCGCACATGACCATCATCGACGTGCATGGCGGTGATGCTTTGGCTTTCCTGCAGCGACTTGTCGCCAATGATGTGGCGAAGCTGTCCCCGTGGGATGCGCTCTACGGTGCATTGCTGAATGAAAATGGTGGTGTGCTGGATGATTTGATTGTTTATGCCTTGCCTGAGGGCTACCGGTGCGTGGTTAACGCTTCGACGCGCACAAAGGTCCTGGACTGGTTCGAGCAGCACAAAATGCCGGCCATGACGTTTGCTCAGCAGCCGCTGGTCATGATTGCGGTGCAGGGTCCCGAAGCGATAAACCGGCTGAATGCGTGTTATCCGGGCAGTGTGCCAGCGGAGCTGGCGCCGTTCAGTGCCGCTACATTCGGCCAGTGGATGGTGGGTCGCACCGGTTACACCGGTGAAGATGGCGTTGAAATAATGTTACCCGCCGCGCAAGGCATCAGCCTGTGGCAGGAGTTGCGCGCAGCTGGCGTGCAGCCAGCCGGGCTCGGTGCGCGGGATACCCTGCGTCTTGAAGCAGGTCTCAATCTTTACGGCCAGGACCTGGATGAGCAGACGTCACCGCTGGCCTCTAACATTGCCTGGACCATTGCCTGGTCGCCAGATGACCGTGATTTTATCGGTCGCAGCGCGATAGAGCCGCAGCGCGGCCAATGTCCAATGAAATTGACTGGTCTCATCATGAAAGACAAAGGTGTTTTACGTCACGGTCAGGTGGTGACCACATCCGCTGGGAATGGGATAATTACCAGCGGAACGTTTTCCCCCACACTGGGGTTCAGTATTGCACTGGCGCGTTTGCCGAAAGCGGCAAGCGGCGCCTGCGAAGTGGACATCAGGGGTAAAATCAAAGCCGCTGAAATTGTGAAACCGCCATTTGTCCGACACGGTAAAAACCTGGTCGGCTGAGAAAAAAAGGACACACCCCAAATGAGTGAAGTACCTGCAGAGAATAAATATGTCGCCACCCACGAGTGGGCGAGGTTAGAGGAAGACGGCAGCGTCACCGTAGGTATTACCGACCACGCGCAGAACGCGTTGGGTGATGTGGTGTACGTTGAACTGCCGGAGGTAGGACAACAAATTAACGCGGCGGAGGAGGCAGGTGTAGTAGAATCGGTTAAAGCCGCTTCCGACATCTATGGCCCCATCACGGGCACAGTGGTTGCGATCAACAGCGTGCTTGATGACGAGCCCGAAAAGGTCAATCAGGACCCCTATGGCGAAGGTTGGTTTTTCAAATTAGAACCCGACGATGTGGTTGAATTGGAAGAACTGCTCGACGCAGAAGCTTACACAGAAGTCTGCGACGAAGAAGATCACTGACCCGGCTTGCGGCAGTGCCTGTCATCACTTAGATAAAATCCAGCTAATCCATTAAGGAGAGCCCAGATGCCGTTTGTACCGCATACCGAGGCTGATGTATCCGCCATGCTGGCGGAAATAGGCGCGCCTGATATCAGCGCGTTGTTTGATGAAATTCCCTCACATCTGGCCAATGGCAGCCTGCGGGATGTGCCTGCTGGCCGCAGCGAAATGGCTATGCTGCAGATGCTCGCCGAGCGTGCGGATGCGGATGCGGGGTATACCTGTTTCATGGGTGCCGGCAGCTATGACCACCATATTCCGGCGGCCGTCTGGGACATTACAACCCGCGGTGAATTCATGACCGCATATACGCCGTATCAGGCGGAAGCCAGCCAGGGTACGTTGCAGCTGATCTACGAGTATCAATCCATGATGGCGGCACTGACCGGTATGGATGTCTCCAATGCATCCGTCTACGACGGTGCCAGCGGGTTGGCCGAAGCGATGCTGATGGCCTTACGCGGCAACAAAAAGAACAAAGGTGGTCTGGTTCTGGTGGCGGACTCGGTGCATCCAAACTACACCGACACATCCCGCAACATCGTTAAAAATCAGGGTATTCAGATTGAGTCATTGTCGTTAGATGCCAGCGGCATTGTTGACACCCACAGTCTGCCTGAAGATCTATCTCCTGCGGCGGTGGTGATTCAGCAACCGAATTTTTTTGGCCGCCTGGAAAGCGTAGATGCGCTGACCGATTGGGCTCATGCACAGGGCGCGCTGGTGATTGCGGTGGTTAACCCTATGACGCTCAGTGTGCTGAAGGCGCCAGGTGACTGGGGTAGCGATGGCTCGGGTGCGGATATTGTCTGTGGTGATGGGCAGCCGTTTGGCGTGCCCATGGCTTCGGGTGGTCCGTCGTTTGGATTTACCTGTTGCAGCCAGGCGCTGGTTCGGCAGATGCCTGGCCGTATCATCGGCCAGACCGAGGATCTGGATGGCAAAGTAGGCTATGCGCTTACTCTGCAGGCCCGTGAGCAGCACATCCGGCGCGGTAAAGCGACGTCCAACATCTGTACCAATCAGGGTCTGCTGGTCACCGCTGGCACGATTTATCTCAGTCTTGTGGGTCCGCAGGGCTTACGTGAAGTTGCTCTGGCCTCACATCAGGGTGCCATGCAGTTATTCGATCAACTGACACAGATACCCGGGGTAAGCGCGGTTTTCGAAGGACCGCATTTCCATGAGTTTGCGGTGCGTCTGCCAGTCGCTGCTGCAGATGTCATTGATGCCATGATGGCTCAAGGGGTTCTACCGGGTCTTGCGCTGTCACATTTTGCCGCCGGGCATGTGCCCGAGGCTGAAAATACGCTATTGGTCGCGGTGACCGAAAAACGCACCCCCACCGAAATAACACACTATGTATCGGTGCTCAGCGAAATTCTGAAAAACTCAACACAGGTGGCGTCATGAGCACCATTTTTGATATCAGTCAGAGCGGTCGGCGCGCCAGCGCACAGCGTGTAGATGCGAGCGACGACAGCGTCCTCGCAGATCTGCCAGGCGAGCTGCTGCGTGCTGAACCACCGGGTTTACCCGAGGTGTCAGAACTGCAGGCGGTCCGCCACTATACCAATCTGTCAAGAAAGAACTTCTGCATCGACACCCAGTTTTATCCACTGGGTTCCTGCACCATGAAATATAACCCGCGTGGCGCTCATAAAGCCGCCAACCTGCCGGGCTTTCTGGGGCGCCATCCGCTGGCGCCTGAAGCAGCCAGTCAGGGCCATATGGCCTGTCTGTATGATCTGCAGGAGATTCTGCGTGATGTCACAGGTATGAAAGGTGTGTCGTTGACGCCGATGGCGGGCGCTCAAGGTGAGTTTGCCGGCGTCGCTATGATTCGTGCCTATCATGAATCCAGAGGTGACGATGCGCGCACCGAGATTATTGTGCCCAGCGCGGCGCATGGCACCAATCCGGCCACAGCTGTCATGTGTGGTTATAAAGTCACGGAAGTTGCCGTGGATGCATCCGGTGACGTCGATCTGGATGCCCTTAAGGCCTGTGTTGGGCCGCAAACCGCAGG
This sequence comes from Gammaproteobacteria bacterium, assembly GCA_048571035.1. Classification (GTDB taxonomy): domain Bacteria; phylum Pseudomonadota; class Gammaproteobacteria; order Pseudomonadales; family Azotimanducaceae; genus UBA4421. The sequence goes on along the minus strand of CP121329.1, from coordinate 2,692,014 downwards.
CCTGATGATGACCAATCCATCCACTTGTGGTGTGTTTGAGCGCCAGGTTGAAGAAATTGCCAGAACCGTGCACGACGCTGGTGGCCTGCTGTATTACGACGGCGCCAACCTGAATGCCATTCTCGGCAAGGTGAAACCCGGCGATATGGGCTTTGATGTCCTGCACATGAATCTGCATAAAACCTTCGCCACCCCCCACGGTGGCGGAGGCCCGGGAGCTGGCCCGGTAGGGGTGTCGGAGCGCTTGTTACCCCACTTGCCCGTACCTATTGTGGCTAAATCTGAAGAAGCAGGAGAAACGGTTTATCGTTGGGTAGACCAAAATGATCTGCCGTTGAGTATTGGTCGTTTGTCGGCGTTTGCTGGTAATGCCGGTATTCTGATCCGTGCGTTGGCTTATGCGCTGTTGCTGGGTCGCGAAGGCATGCATCGGGTAGGCGAGTACGCGACGCTGAATGCAAATTACATGGCCGCGCGCCTGCACAAAGCTGGTTTTAAACTGGCTTATCCCGAACGTCGGGCAACTCACGAATTTATTCTGACCTTTGCCCAAGAAGCGAAAGAGCTGGGTGTGAATGCAATGGATATTGCCAAACGTATGCTCGACTACGGCATGCATTCGCCCACTACTTATTTTCCGCTGCTGATTCCTGAGTGTTTTCTCATTGAGCCAACGGAAACTGAAAGCCGCGAAGAACTGGACCGTTACGTTGACGCGCTTATTGCAATCCGCGAGGAAGCCAACCGAGACGCGAACCTTCTAAAACAGGCGCCTTTCACAACGCCGGTGCGGCGGCTGGATGACGTTAAAGCAGCGCGCGAGTTGAACCTGACCTGGACAGCAGCTTAGTCCAGTGAGTTAAAGTCTAAGCCAGTGCTTTTTGCAATTCAGACAGGTCAGTGATGGGTAGAGAGCAGCTCAGTCCCTGACAGACAAATGCAGTGACTGACTGTTGTGCCTGAGTGCTGACCAGTCTGGGCAGGTAAGGTGGCAGTGGCGCCTCCGCATCATATGGAATGGCAAATACTTTACGCCAGGGGGTAAAGCCGCTGCGAATCTCTTCAATCCAGCGTGCCGTCAATTCGCCGGGTCCTCTTAGAATAATCAGATCTGTTGGATAAACGGTTTCCTCCAGCACGCTCAGCAGGCTGCAATGTCCAGCGGGTAAACGCTCCATCACCGCGCGTGCCCATGCCAGGGTGCTGTGAGCGGCGTCCAGGTAGCGTGTTTCGCCCAGCAGATGACCTAAGGTCAGCAGTGCTCTGGCTGTTGTGGCGTTCCCCGGCGGCATGGCATCGTCCATGGTCGGCTTAGGCCGATAGATCAGATGTTCATGATCGTGTCGGGTGAAATAGAAACCACCCTGCTCAACATCATAAAAATCATCCAGCAGTTTGTCAGCCAGCTCGATGGCAAACTGCATATCCTGGCTCCGCCACTGTGCGCTGAGAAGGGTGGTCAGTCCGTCTAACACATTGGCATAGTCGTCAAGATAACCCAGATACCGGGGTGAACCCTGCTGCCAGGTGGCATATAGATGCTGACCGTCCCAACAACGTTCACGCAGAAAATCAGCGGTTTGTTGTGCTTGAGCCACCCAGTCGGGCCGTGCCTGATTGATACCAGCGTGCGCCAGACCGCGAATCATCAAGCCGTTCCACGCGGTAAGAATTTTGTCGTCGGTTGCGGGACGAATGCGCTCGTTGCGAGCGGTCAGCATTTTCTGCTTGGCGCTTTGCAGTATTGTGTCGGCGTGGTCCGGCGCCAGAGACAGGCGCTCGATCACCGAACGCCAGGAATCGTAGCGGTGTAGATTCCATTTATTTTCGAAGTTGGCGGGCTTGTCTAATCCGTAGAGGGTCTCAATGATCAGGTATTCTTCTTCGGTGAGCAATTTCTTAACCTGCTCCCGGCGCCAGACGTAAAACTTGCCTTCCTCACCTTCCGAGTCTGCATCGAGGGCGGCAAAAAACCCGCCCTCGGGGTGCAGCATTTCACGTTGCAGCCAGCCAATGGTGTCCGCTATGGCTTCCTCAAAGAGTTTGTCTGGTCCCAGGGTCAGGGCAAAGCTGTAGACGGACAACAACTGCGCATTGTCGTACAACATTTTTTCGAAGTGGGGAATCATCCACTTGTTGTCGGTAGCGTAGCGGCAGAAACCGCCGCCAAGGTGGTCGTATATGCCACCTCGGGCCATATTTGTCAGGGAAGTCATCACTCGATCGAGGCTGTCTTTATCGTTTCCACCGAGACGTCGGGTATGCGCCCAGTGAGACAGCAGGCGTTCCAGTGCATTTGGCATGGGGAACTTTGGCGCACCACCAAAACCTCCCGCCGCATTGTCGTACTGGCTGGCCAGGGCCTCGGCTGCTGCCTTCAACAATGCTTCATCTTTCAGCCTGGCTTCCTGTACCGGCGCTACCATCATCTCTAGTGTTTTCTGGATTTTCTCACCCTGCTCGTTCAGCTCGTCTCGCTTACTACTGAAAACGTCAGCGATACGCAGCAACAGATCGCTGAACCCGGGCAGGCCATGGCGCGGCGTGTTGGGAAAGTAGGTACCACCATAAAACGGCAGGAGTGTCTGCGGATCGATAAACATCGTTAACGGCCAACCGCCACCCTGCTGGGTCAGCAGTTGCAGAGCCGTCTGATAAATCTTATCCAGATCCGGACGTTCCTCTCTATCTACTTTGATGTTGATGAAATGTTCATTCATAACAACCGCAGTGGCGTCATCTGCAAAAGATTCGTGCGCCATAACATGACACCAGTGACAACTTGAATAGCCGATTGATAAAAGGATCGGTTTGTCCTGCTGCTTCGCAGTAGACAGTGCTTGTGGGTCCCAGGGCTGCCAGTCCACAGGGTTGTCAGCGTGTTGCAGAAGATACGGGCTGGTTTCGTTTTGCAGGCGGTTTGTCATGGTACTGATTGTAGGTTGTTTGCTGTGCGCATCACACCTTTGAACCTCACCACCGCTGATTAGAATTTGTGTCCGTTGTGCTTTTCCGGTATCAAGGTACGAAGGCAATAAAAATCTGTGGCTACGAGATTGCGAACCCTGCGGGGTGTGATCGTGAAATGCTGCAGTGAAACGAGGCAACCATGGTAGATACGGACGGTTTTCGGCCGAACGTTGGCATTGTTCTGGCGAATGGGCAGGGTACCGGTCAGGTCCTCTGGGCGCGCCGGGTTGGCGGGCACGACGCCTGGCAGTTTCCTCAGGGCGGTATTAACCCTGATGAAACGCCAGAAGAGGCGCTGTTCCGTGAGTTAACCGAAGAAGTTGGCCTGACTGCTGATCACGTCAGAATTGTTGCACGAACAAAAGGCTGGCTGCGTTACCGCCTGCCACGCCGTCTGCGGCGGTATAACTCCACGCCGGGCTTTGTCGGTCAGAAACAGAAGTGGTTTCTTTTGGAGATGTTGGGTGAAGATCATCAGGTAGCCATGGATGTTGGCCCGAAACCTGAGTTTGATCATTGGCAGTGGGTATCATTCTGGTATCCACTGACCCAGGTGGTGGATTTCAAGCGAGAGGTGTATCGCAGGGCATTGACGGAACTGGCCCCGCACCTGCCTCTGGCACAAACTGCGCGCGGTAAAACCGGGAGCTCCTGTTAGTGTTAGCGACTCTGCGCCAGATTGTTCTTAAGTTCACTTCTCACAGCCAGCTGTCGGCTGCGGTCAATGAGCTGGTCTCTGAAGTAAAGACCGCGTTGAATACGGACGTGTGTTCCATCTACCTGCTTACCAGTGACCGGGACGCATACGTCCTTGCCGCGACAGATGGCCTTAACCCCTCGCAGGTGGGTGCCGCGCTGCTGAGCCTGGACCAGGGTCTGGTTGGCCTGGTAGGGCGTCGCGCAGAACCTCTGAATCTAGACGATGCTCAGAATCATCCTGAATATTACTTCCTGCCGGAAACCGGAGAAGAAGCGTTTAACGCCTTTCTTGGCGTGCCGATCATTCACCAGCGCCGGGTGCTGGGTGTGCTGGTGGTGCAGCAGCAGGCCGCGCGGCGATTTGATGAAGCCGAAGAAGCATTTCTCGTTACCCTGGCGGCGCAACTGGCCACGGTGGTTTCTCACGCTCAGGCAATTGGTGACAGCGCCCTGCAGAACACTCCTCACCAGGGGCTGGATGACAGTCTTTTCAAAGGCGTTGGCGGTGCCCCCGGCATTGCTATCGGTTCAGCAGTTGTTGTGCATCCCGCGGCGAACCTGGATGCCGTGCCCGAGCGTGCGGCTGAAGAAGTCACAGTAGAGCTTGCGTTGCTGGATCGAGCGCTGGAGGCGGTACGGTCAGACATCACGAACATCAGTGCGCAATTCTCTACCAGTCTGCCAAAACAGGAACTTGCGCTGTTTGATGCGTATCTGCACATGCTGGACGAAAATGCCCTGGCCGGTGATATCCGCAAAGAAATCCAGCTGGGCCAGTGGGCACAAGGTGCGCTGAAGAAAGTCATCCGTGAACACGTCAGCCGGTTTGAGCTGATGGAAGATCCTTATCTGCGTGAACGCGGCGCAGATGTTAAAGAACTGGGTCTGCGATTGTTGGGGTACCTGCAGGACATACGCGGTAAAAAGACGTTTTTCCCTAACAACAGCGTACTTGTCGGCGAGGAAGTGACGCCGACAATGCTGACCAACATTCCAGCAGATCGGCTGGTTGCCATTGTCAGCAATCGCGGTTCAAGCAACTCGCATGTGGCCATTCTCGCACGCGCAATGGGTATCCCAGCGGTCATGGGTGCTATTGATCTGCCCACCTATGATCTCGAGGGAGAGACCCTCCTGGTGGATGGTCATTACGGTGAAGTTTACGCGCGGCCGAATAAGCGCCGCATCACACTGAATCGTGAACTCATTGAACAGGAGCGTGTGTTTGACGAAGAACTGACAGAGCTGAAAGATCTGCCCTGTATTACCCGCGATGGCTGGCGCCTGCTGTTGTGGGTGAACATTGGCCTGTCCGGGGACCTGACGCGGTCACTTGATCGTGGTGCTGAGGGTATAGGCCTGTTCCGCACAGAAATTCCCTTCATGTCGGCGGACCGATTTCCCACCGAAGCCGAGCAGCTGGCGATCTATCGGGAACATATGGAGGCTTTTTCTCCCCGGCCGGTGACGATGCGCACGCTGGATATTGGCGGTGATAAATCGCTCAGTTATTTTCCCATTGCTGAAGAGAACCCGTTTCTCGGCTGGCGCGGCATCAGAGTGACGCTGGATCACCCGGAGATTTTCCTGGTGCAGGTGCGGGCGATGATCAAAGCCAATGCCGGACTTGAAGGGGTGCTGCGTATCATGCTGCCGATGATTTCCAGTGTAGGAGAACTTCGTGCTGCCAAAATCCTGATCAAACAGGCCTACGATGAAGTGGTAGAAGAAGGCAGTGATGTGAAAATGCCTGAAATCGGCGTCATGGTGGAAGTGCCTGCCTCAGTATATCAGGCGCGCCTGCTGGCCAAAGAAGCAGACTTTCTTGCTGTTGGATCTAACGATTTAACTCAGTACATGCTGGCTGTGGACCGCAACAATCCACGCGTGGCGGAGCTCTATCAGGATGTCCATCCAGCAGTGATAGGCGCGCTGCGGGAGGTTGCCAGGGCGGCGCACGCGGAAGGTACCGGTCTCGGTATTTGTGGCGAGTTTGCTGGTACTCCAGCGGGCGCGGTGCTGCTGATGGCGATGGGATACCACGTGCTGTCGATGAACGCGACACACCTGCCTAAGGTGAAATGGGTCATCCGCCAGATTAAACGCTCCGATGCGCGGCGCATGTTAGCCCGGGTGTTGAAGATGGAAACCGCGGAAGAAGTGCGTACCTACATGCATCAGCAGTTAAGTGATAAGGGACTGGCGCGGGTATTGCCGCATCATCAGCTGAACTGAACCCGTGTTGTGAATCACTTTGCGGAAGAAGTCTGATCAGGCTTTGCGGGTGTATTGTGCAATGACAAAATCTGCAGAGTGACGCTCATCGGCAGTGTGCTCGACACGACTGACACAATCCCAGTTGTCTAGATCAATATCAGGGAAAAAAACGTCTCCATCAGGATGCCCGGTTACGTGCGTGACGTAGAGCTTGTCTGCAAGCGGCAGGCATAAGCTATAAATATCGGCGCCGCCGATTACCATCAGTTCATCCTGCCCATCGATCAGGCACTGTTGCTCCGCCAGCGCCAGAGCATCCTCAAGGCTGTGTACAACCTTGACACCGTCACGCTGCCAGCTTGTATTGCGGGTGAGGACTATATTGGTACGTCCCGGCAAAGGTGCTTTCATCGACTCCATGGTTTTGCGACCCATCAGCACCGGCTTACCCATGGTGGTGCTCATGAAATGCCGCATATCCGTTGGCAGGCGCCAGGGAAGAGAGTTGTCACGGCCAATGACGCGGTTCTCCGCCATGGCCCAGATCATGGAAACAAGCACAGCTGTTACACCGCGATGGGTGCTTTGATGACGCCGTGGCTCTGATAATTTTCCAGATTAAAATCGTCTATTTGAAAACTGAAAATATCTTTCACTTCGGGGTTCAACATCAGAGTGGGTAATGGCAATGGGCTGCGTTGAAGCTGCTCATCAGCCTGCTCGAGATGGTTGGCATACAGGTGAGCATCACCAAAGGTGTGGACAAAGTCACCCAGCTCCAGATTCGTGACCTGAGCAATCATCATGGTCAACAGCGCGTAAGATGCAATGTTGAATGGCACGCCGAGAAAGATATCTGCACTGCGCTGATACAGCTGACAGGAGAGTTTGTTGTCCGCCACGTAAAACTGGAACAGCGTATGGCAGGGTGGTAACGCCATATTGTTCACTTCAGCCACATTCCATGCGCTGACAATGTGGCGTCGGCTGTCCGGGTTCTCTTTGATGCTGGTGACCACCTGCTCGATCTGATCTATGGTTGTGCCATCCGGTGTTGGCCACGATCGCCACTGTGATCCGTAAACCGGACCCAGTTCGCCATTTTCGTCGGCCCACTCGTCCCAGATGTGCACGTTGTTTTCAGTCAGGTATCTGATGTTGGTGGAGCCGGACAAAAACCACAGCAACTCATGAATAATGAGGCGCATAAAAACTTTTTTAGTGGTGACAAGGGGGAAGCCTGCGTTCAGGTCGAAGCGCATCTGGTGACCAAAGATGCTGTATGTGCCGGTGCCGGTACGATCGCCTTTAGCGGTGCCGTTTTCGCGCACATGGCGCATGAGGTCCAGATACTGTTGCATGATAGCGTCGCTGTTGGTGAACTATTTAACTAGGGGTTTTCTTGTTTCGAATTGGTTCAGGTTGTGGTGTCGCCGCGACTTTCTGAGTGCGGGACCAGCCAACCAGTACAATACCAGCGATCACCATCGGGATCGATAACATCTGGCCCATGCTGAGCCATTCGAACAGCACAAAGCCGATATGCGCATCCGGTGATCGGAAGAACTCTGTACAGAAGCGGAATGTCCCGTATCCCATCAGAAAAACGCCAGACACAAATCCAGCAGGCTTAGGCTTGGCTGACACAAACCAGACCAGGACAAACAGCAGCAGCCCTTCGGTAAAAGCCTGATACAGAGGAGATGGGTGACGCGCCACACTTTCCCACTGGCCCACACACTGAGGGTTCAGGGCGATGACATTCTGGCAGGGGTAAATCAAACCGAAGGCGCTGTCGGTTACGCGCCCAGGCAACTCGCCGTTAATGAAATTTGCCAGACGTCCAAAACCCAGTCCGATAGGGGTGAGTGGCGCAAGAAAATCCAGCACATCAATCCATCGACGCTTTGTATTGCGCGCCAGGAGGCCTACCCGCAGATGGCGCCAATCAAGCCCCCATGAAATGACATGCCGCCTTCCCACATGCGCAGCAGGTAGAGCGGGTCTGATGCAAAGACATCAAAGTTGTAGAAGAAGACGTAGCCGATCCGCCCGCCGAGCACTGCGCCCATCGCGCCGTAAAATACCAGATCCGAAACCTGCTCGGCGCTCCAGCCGCCAGGATGGGTTTGTGCCCGGCGTTTACCCAGCCACCACACCACCGCAAACCCAGCCAGATAAGACAAGCCGTACCAGCGTATGGCCATTGGCCCCACAGCAAAAATAATTGGATCAATCTCGGGGTAATACACGATGGAAAATCTTGGCCGGGAAAAGCGCGCAGCTTAACCCAATGCGCCCCGCTTAGCCCAATGAATGTGCCTGTGAGATCTCTTTGCACCCCTGTTACACTCTGCGGCCGCCCATTACTGCGCACTTCGATTATGTGTTTGATTCTGTTTGGCTACCGCGTATCTGCGCAGATGCCGCTGGTGGTTGCAGCAAACCGGGATGAGTTCCATCAACGCGAAAGCGCCGCTGCACAATTCTGGCAGGATCACCCCCAGGTTCTGGCTGGCCGTGACCTGGTCGCTGGCGGCACATGGCTGGGTGCAACCCTGGACGGGCGGTTTGCTGCTCTGACTAATTTTTCCGGTCCTGATGATTCGCCCGCGCCCAAGTCTCGCGGCCTCCTGGTGCAGGACTTTCTAACTGGCGATATGCCCGCCGCACACTATGCCCATAGTATTCATGGACTCGACTATGCAGGCTTTAACCTGCTGGTGTTTGACGGCAAAGAGCTGGTCTACACCTCAAATAAAAGTGCCACACAGATACTCGAGCCAGGCTATTACGGTTTGAGTAATGCCGAGTTGGGTGCACAGTGGCCAAAATGTGTGCGCGGCGCGCAGGGACTGAAGCAGATTGTGCAGTCCGACTTCGGTTCAGCCGATCTGGTGGGTCTGCTGCACGACAGCGATATACCACCGGACGAAGATCTGCCACATCGCGGCCGCCCTATTTCGCTCGAGCGCCGTACGGCATCTTGTTTTATCGTTGGCGATGAATACGGCACCCGCGCAAGCACCATTATTGTTCTGTCTGATGATAGTCTGAAATTTACCGAACAAAGCTATCTTGCCGGTGGGATCAGTGCTGGCCTGGTCGATTATGAATTACCTATCTGAACAACTAAGAAGAGGTGCTTAATGGATACATCGCTTAGCGGAAAAACCGCTCTGATCACTGGCGGTAGTTTGGGGCTGGGCAAAGCTATGGCGCAGACCTATTACGAAGCGGGGGCCCAGGTTGCGATTCTGGCACGCCGTCAGGAACCGCTCGACGAAGCCGTTAGAGAAATCTCCGCATCCAGTGGTGGTGCAATAGCTGCGTTTGTCTGTGATGTCAGCGATGCACAAAGCGTGTCTGCGACCCACAAAGCAGTTGTAAAACAGTTTGGGGAAGTGGACATTCTGGTCAACAATGCCGGGCAGTCCGCAGCTAAACCTTTCCCGGACATAACTGACGAAGACTGGCAGAACGATATCGACCTCAAGCTCATGGCTGCGGTGCGCCTGACGCGACTGGTCTGGCCGCATATGCAGGAGCAGTCCTGGGGGCGTGTGATCAACCTGCTGAACGTGTATGCAAAAGTCCCGGATGCGCGCACTGCGCCCACGTCGGTGACACGGGCTGCAGGCATGGCCTTAACCAAAGTGCTGGCAGCAGAGGGCGCGCCGCATAACATACTGGTAAACGCGATGCTGATCGGCTTTATTAAAAGTGATCAGATTCAGCGTCAGTATGATGCCGCGCATAGAGAAGAATCGTTTGAAGAGTTTGTTGCCAGAGCAGGTCAGCGTTTACCTATGGGGCGCATGGGTGAAGCACATGAATGCGCCAACCTGGCGCTTTTCCTGGCCAGCAACGCGTCTTCATACATCACCGGCTGTGCGATCAATATGGATGGCGGCTTATCCAAGGTTGTGTAACCCGCGATTATTCAATCTCAAGATGGGTGATGATCTGACCATCACAGGGTAAATTGCGCCAGTGGGCTGTGGGCACGTGCACATTTTTGGTGTCTGCCACGTAACGCCAGAGGCCCTGAGCCGAATCTGATTCATCTCGTATCAATACGCCGGGCAGCACTTCGGCAACTTGACTGATATGCGCAAGCTCAGCGTTGGCACGATTGATGTCACAGGATCCCCTATTTAATGATCGCAGTGTTGGTGCCACTGCATCTTCCGGCAATGCAAATATCCGATAAGCATTTGCTGGACCTTTGATGTCAATCAGCTCAATGAGGTAGTGCTGCCCGCAGGTGTGGCACTGAACAAAGGCATCAGCCAGGGTTACAGTCGCGTCTGTGACCAGCAGGACTTCCAGATCTGGGTGCAGAGGTAAATGCGGGCAAGTTTTGGCTGTCGACATGGTTTTTGTTAACGTGACGCGTTGCTGTAATGCAGGTATGACAGATCATGTCTCCTTTTAACAATCGAATGAAGCGCCTGGTTCTGATGTGTATGTTCCCGGCTGTAAGTACGTTGGCCTGGGCCCAGGACTTTGTGCCTGTGCCATCCAGCATTGCTACCTATAATGTGCCCCCTCTGCCCCAGGCAACCGCCGACCGATTGTCTAAATACGCCAACACTCGAGGTGCTTCAGTAGCTGGCTGGCAGGGTGATCAACTGCTGATTTATACGCGGTTTGCCAATGCCACACAGTTGCATCGTGTTGCCAGGCCGCTGGCGTACCGTGAACAGCTTACGTTTTTGAAAGAGCCGTTGGGTGCGGTCTATCTGCCGCGTGGCGGCGCCACAGATACGGTGATGCTCAGCTGGGACGAAGGCGGCTCGGAATTTGATCAGCTGTTTCTGTATGACCTGAAAAGTGGCTCTTCCAAGCGTGTCAGTGATGGCCGTTCGCTTTATACAGGCGTTGTCTGGGCGCCGGACAGGCAGAGTTTTGTTTATGTCAGCACGAAGCGTGACGGGCGTAACTGGGACATCTACCACCAGGACCTGGAAGGCAACGATAAGCCCTTGATGCAACCTGAATCCGGGTATTGGTCGGTTAGAGACTGGTCAGCAGACGGCAAGCGGCTTTTGGTCAAAGATCGAATATCCGTGAACGAATCAAAGTTTTACGAGTTGGATATCGCGACGAAAAAGCTCACACCCATTCTTGGTCAGGAAGGTGGTGTGTCGATAGAGCAGGCTCTCTACGATGGCCTTGGCGGTGTGTATTTCACTTCGGATCAGGGTAGTGAATTTCTGCGTCTGAAACACCTTGACCTGGCGACTGGTAATATTGAGGTTGTGAGTCGCGACATCAACTGGGATGTAGAGGGTTTTGGTTTGTCGCCGGATTACAGCAAACTGATGTTTGTCGTGAACGAGGCAGGCTTGTCTTCACTCAAAGTCTGGTCTCTGCCTACCCGCAAAGCCGTTGCCTTACCGCAACTTCCTGCAGGCATTGTTGCCGCAGCCAGTTTTTCTGCGGACAGCAGCAAGATCGCCTTGACCCTGAACAACGCCACAACCCCATCAGACGTTTTTGTGGTGGATATGTCTCAACAAGACCTCACACGGTGGACCCATAGTGAACTGGGTGGCTTGGCCCCGGATCAATTTGTTGAGCCTGAGCTCATCAGCTTTAAAAGTTTTGATGGTCTCGAAGTCCCTGCCTTTATTTACCGACCGGATACACCAGGCCCACATCCTGTTGTAATTTCTATCCATGGCGGGCCTGAAGCTCAATACCGACCTTATTTTTCAACCACTGTGCAGTCTTATGTTAACGAAATGAATGTGGCTCTGATTGCGCCGAATGTACGAGGTTCTAAAGGGTACGGTAAAAGTTATCTGAAAATGGACAATGGCAAGCTGCGTGAGAATTCTGTTAGAGACATTGGCGCGCTACTGGATTGGATTGACCAACAGCCAGATCTGAACAATAAACGTGTTGGTGTAGTTGGCGGATCTTATGGTGGCTATATGGTGCTGGCCTCAATGGTCAAGTATGGCAAGCGTCTGACTGCAGCTGTTGATTCGGTTGGTATTTCTAATTTTGTTACGTTCCTGGAGAACACCCAGGCCTATCGCCAGGATATTCGGCGTGCTGAATATGGTGATGAGCGCGATCCGGATATGCGGGCGTTTCTGCAGAGTATCTCACCGCTTAATCACGTCGATAAAATGGTCACGCCCATAATGATATCTCAGGGTGCTAACGACCCACGTGTACCGGCGTCAGAAAGCGAACAGATGCGCCTGGCTCTGCAGGCGCAGGGTACGCCGGTCTGGTACGTATTAGGCAAAAATGAAGGTCACGGGTTTGCAAAAAAGATTAATCGTGATTACGACCGGGCAGTTCGATTTGCCTTTCTTGAATCTTACCTGAGGGCAGAATGAGTAACGGAAAGTTAGGCTTAGCGGTAAACCCGATGTCTGGGCGTGATGTGCGACGGCTTGCAGCCCGCGCCACAAATATGACCCATGAAGCTAAACGCGACATCGTCGCTCGGGTTGCAGCAGGCGCTGACGCTGTGGGTGTGACAGACATTTACATCACCAAAGAACCGTTTCAGATATCGTCCATGGCGCTGGCCAATATGGGGCTTAAAGCCAACGTACATATGGTTGAACACCCATTGGCAAACGATGCCATAGATACAGAGCGCTCCATGGCCATGTTCCGTGAAGCCGGATGCAACACATTTGTTTCGTTGGGCGGCGATGGCACCAATCGGGCCATTGTTCGAGGCGCCCCGGATATTGATCTGGTGCCGCTGTCTACCGGCACCAATAATGTGTTTCCGGTCCTGGCAGAACCTACAGTTGCCGGCATTGTTGCCGGTTTGAACGCTTGTGGTAAATTAGTTGATGCAGAAGCAAACGGCCTGAAACAGCGTGTGAAAGTGCTGCATGTAAAAACGCCTCACGCTGAAGACGTGGGCCTTATAGATGCAGTACTGTTGCGCCGGGATCATGTTGGAAACCTGCTTCCCTTTGATGCTCAACGTCTCGGGCGCATGCTTCTCACTCGAGCAGAGCCTGCGTCAATTGGTATGTCGCCCATAGGTGGTTACATCCAGCCAGTGTACGCAGAAGATGATTATGGCCTGTCGGTCACCATGGATCCCGACGGGCAGCCGGTGCTGGCACCACTGTCGCCAGGGTTATTCCGGGAAGTAGGGGTGACAGCTGTAGAACAGGTGGCTTTTGGCGAAGAAATCACCATGACGGGTCCAGGCGTTATTGCGCTGGATGGCGATCGCGACCACAAACTTGTTGAGGGTGAAACAGCAACGGTGTGCATTCGCCGCGATGGTCCCTGGGTAATCGATATAGAGCGCACCATGCGCTGGGCCGTGTCACAAGGTATCATGGCGCCTTCCAGTTTCACGCCATAAGAACAATCATGATCGTAAAACCTCGCATCCGCGGCTTCATCTGTACCACTGCTCACCCAATCGGCTGTAAAGCTCATGTTGATGAGCAGATTGCTTACGTCAAAGAACAGGGCGCCGTTTCTGATGGCGAGTTGAAAAACGTTTTAGTGCTCGGTTGTTCCGGCGGCTATGGTCTGGCCAGCCGCATTGTTGCCGCTTACGGCTGCGGCGCGAATACCCTGGGGGTGTCTTATGAGCGACTCCCCACAGATAAACGTACGGCTACGGCGGGTTGGTATAACAACATTGCTTTTGATGAAGCTGCCAGTGCAGATGGGCTGTATGCCAAGACGTTGGATGGGGATGCGTTCTCGGATGAAATGCGTGCCACGGTTATCGACACCATCAAAGCGGATATGGGCAAAATTGACCTGGTTGTATACAGCCTGGCTTCACCGGTACGCCAACACCCGCGGACCGGTGTGTTACACCGCTCTACCATTAAACCCCTGGGTGAAGCTTTAGACATCAAGTCGGTGCATGTTGATAGCGGTGAGGTGGTCCAGGTAAACCTGGAGCCGGCCACGCCTGAGGAAACAGAAAACACCGTTGCCGTTATGGGTGGTGAAGACTGGGAATTCTGGATTGATGCGCTGCTGGAAGCTGACGTATTGGCTGACGGGGCGAAAACCGTCGCCTTCACTTATATCGGTACCGAACTCACCTGGCCGATTTACTGGGAAGGGACTCTTGGCCAGGCGAAAATTGATCTGGATCGCGCCAGTCGTGCGAATGCTGAGAAGCTGGCCGCCGTGAATGGCGATTCCAGGGTTGCTGTGCTCAAAGCGATTGTCAGCCAGGCCAGTTCGGCTATCCCCGTCGTGCCGTTGTACGTTGCTTTATTGTTCAAGGTGATGAAAGAGCAGGGAGTCCACGAAGACATTATCAGTCATATTCATCGCATGTTTGCGACTCAGTTAAAAAGTGGGGAGCAACTGCGCCTGGATGACGAAGGTCGAATCCGTATGGATAACATTGAGTTATCTGAGGGCGTCCAGACTGAAGTCCTGAAACGCTGGCCTGAGGTCAACACCGAAAATCTCCCGGTGCTTGGTGATCTGGAAGGCTATCAGGAAGATTTTCTGAAGATATTTGGCTTCGGTTTTGAAGGTGTGGATTACGAAGCTGATGTCGATCCTACCCTGGGGCGTGAGGTTTAAACCGCACGCAAACAGTCGTTTCAGGCACTGTTGCTATTGATCTGAGCCTGCCATGTTGAGCAGGTGCAAAAAATATATTTACCACCTGATCTGCAGCGTGCTGTGGCGCTGTGTCGTTATGCGATCTATTCCGTCTTTGGCGGTCTAACTGTTCTAGCCAGCTTTCTCGCGGGCGAACTTTCATTCAACTGGCTGGTCCTGTGTATTGTTCAGGCCCTGGTTGTACAGGGGGTTCTGCAACACATCGCGCACCGGTTTACGATGAAGATGCTTTACCTGACGGAATGGTTGTGGGTAATTGTGCTTGCGCTTCTTGTCGGGTTGCCCGCGGCGGCGGTGGCTTCTTTTCTGCTGGTTGTATTGGTCTGTCATACCACGTTGTGGGGTGGACGCTGGTGTTTGCTGGCCATGGTTTGCGGGCTGTTTTGCGCCTGGATGCTGAAAACATCTGCTGGTTTCAACGTTGTGGACAACCCCTGGGTATCGGGTGTTGCCGTAACTGCCAGCGCCGTTTTCATGCTGGTTAACTGCAGCATTGCCCACCATCAGGTTCGCCAGCAACTGAACTTCGGATTGATGCAAAAACAGCAGAACAACCTGCTGCTGCGGTATCTGCCCAAAGAACTGCCGGTGCACCTTGATACAACCGCATCGTTGCCATTCCAGCGGCAGTGGGTAAGTGTCATGTTTGTCGACGTTGTTGGCTTTACGGGTAGTGTGCAGGCGCTGCCTCTGGAAGAGCTTTCAAACCTGTTGAATAAGCTTTTTGATGAGGTGCATGAAGCTGTTGAACAGTGGGGTGGTTCAGTCACAAAGTTCCTCGGAGATGGCGCGTTGTGTGTGTTTCCCTGTCCGTCTGGCCAGTGTCGCGCCAATGTTGCTCGGCAGGCGCTGCGCTGTGCGCAGTTGCTGCCCCACAGATTCTCTCAGGGTCAGACTGTCGAGTCTGTTGACACAAGCAACGTCAAATTGAGTCTGGGCCTGGCATCAGGCCACTGCTATGTAGGTCAATGGGGTGGTGCCAGGCGTGATTTCACGGTTGTGGGTGTACCCGTGAACCTGGCTAATCGACTGCAGCGAAGCGCTACAGGCCATGGCGGGCTGTTGCTGGATACTACAACGGCCAGGTTGGCCAGCGAGAATTGGCTGCTGGCAACGCCTCTGACGCTCAATCTGCCCGGCTTCGGCCATTGTGAGGCCATTTCAGCACCGCTGTTCCGGTTCGACAAATAGTTGGTTGCATCGCCCAGCTTTGCTAAGGTTCGGCCGCCGTAAATCATTGAAGTCTCATGGAAAAAGTATTTTTGTCTGCCTGTCGGGGTGAGCCGACGCCTCACACTCCTATCTGGTTGAATCGCCAGGCTGGCCGCTATATGCCCGAGTATCACCAGGTGAAAGGCGATACACCCAGCCTCGACTTTTTCAAGAATCCCGAAAAAGCTGCAAAAGCCACGCTGGACGCACAACGCATTCTGGGTGTCGATGCAGCCATCATGTTTGCTGATCTGCTGCCTATCATGGAGCCTATGGGTTTACGTCTGGACTATGTTCCGGGTGCCGGCCCCGTTTTTGACAACCCGATACGTAGTGAAATTGACGTCCAGTCTTTGATTAACGCCCCTGCGGAAGAGGCAACCCCCTACATTGCGCAAACCGTGAAAAATATTCTGCAGGATCTACCCGCCGATATTGCGCTGATCGGCTTTGCAGGCGCGCCTTTTACCCTGGCTTCCTACGCCATTGAAGGTAAAGGCTCGCGCAACTACGTGTTCGTGAAAAAGATGATGTATGAGCAGCCAAAGCTCTGGCATCAATTGCTCGATAAGCTGGTACAACAGCTGGTCAGCTATCTACACCTGCAAATTGAAGCCGGTGTGGAAGCAGTGCAGATATTCGATACCTGGGTTGGCAGCCTGTCGGTTACAGACTTCCGTGTCTATGTCCTCCCTCATCTGCAGAAGATGCTGGCACAGCTGAAAGGGCGGGTTCCGGTGATCTACTTTGGCACGGGTAATCATCATCTTCTGCCTGAAATCGCGCCACTGGGCTTTGATGTGCTTGCCTTCGACTGGCGCACACCCCTTGCACCGACCTGGGATGCGCTCGGCATTCCCGCGGTACAGGGCAATCTGGACCCTATCGTTTTGTGTGCAGATCAGGCAACGGTGGCCAAACAAAGCGAGCAGCTATTGAAAAGTGTCGCCAACCGCCCGGGTCATATTTTTAACCTTGGCCATGGCATCATCCCCGAAACGCCGGTCGACAATGTGAAGTTCCTGGTCGACTTTGTGCATGAGCAGAGCGCGCGCTGAAGCGCGGCTTACAGGTGGAAGTCTGCGGGCGGCTGGTACTGTCGAGGTAATCTTCCCTGACTGTTGCGGTCGGGGATCAATAAGCCTGCGCGTTTTAACGCAGCAAAAAGACTGGGTTCAAATGCCACTGGCCAGCCATTCTCGGCTTCAGACCAGCAGCTTGCACAAACGGTGATCTTGTACGCGGGCACGTCGACTGCCTTGGGTGCCGCAAGACACAAATAACACAGATCGGGCACCTGGTTTTCAGCGGGCTTTTTTACGCCGCCAGATAGCCCAGGCCACTGCAACAACAACTGCAACAGGGATTACGTGTAGAGGCTCGGTCAGATAGTGCATCAAAGAATGCGCTTGGCTGATTCCATGGCCATCATGCGCAATGGCGGAGAAGGGAAGTAGAGCAATCAGGGTCAGGGCTATTTTCATTTTCACAATTCAATCCCGTAAGCGTTGGCTTTCGAATATAGCAACAGCAGATGTTGCTATTCAATCGTTATGCACAAGTAGGCGCGTTTAGAATACTTTCCAGTCAGTCGAGCGCCCCAATCCGCAATTTTCATTTGCCACCCGTATTTTCGGTGCAGCGCCCGCAGTGCCTGGTTAACCTGTTCAGGGTCTTTGAATTCGATGGTGGAGCAGGCATACCAGCGCCCCAGCACTTTACCGCGCACGTCGCAAACGCAGATTTCTGATCGCGAACTGTTGCGGATACGTTTTACCTTACCGGCGGATCCGGCGCTGAAAACGTACAGCTTATCGCCGGCAGGCGCGCACCACACCGGCGTATCGACAGGCACACCATTTTTACGAAACGTTCTTAAACTGACGTAGGGTGCATCTGCGCAGGACGCAAATGCGTCCGAGGGTTGGGTCACGAGGGTAATCCGTTGACCACTACCACATGTCCGTCAGAGGCAGCTTTACGATGAGGTAGAATCGCCTGATAGGCATCACTGCTATACCAGCGCTGCAGTTCGTCTGCGCTGGAAAATTCAAGGATAACCGTGCGTGTGAACGACCACTTACCTTCCAGAACTAACGGACTTTCATCTACAGACAGAATCTTTGCATCATAGTTTTCCAGTGCGGCCATGAAGCCGCTTTCGTAATTGGCATAGGTTGAGCGGTCATGGATGTTCAGCGTGGCGATAGCGTAGACGGTCACTTCAATGTCTCCTTGTTAACTGATAATCAGTCGAGTTCCGGATCAGCGTCGAGAGTCTTGTCTACAAACAAAGGTGTGATTTCCAGTTCACTCGCTATTTCGTAGAGAGTATTGCGCTCTTCTTTTGATGATTTGCCGTCTGCTTTCGATACAATGCATAAGTCTCTAACTACCTGCATTCGTTGTGGGATAGACGTAGTTTCGTTAACCTGCTCTATACGCGCCGCTACTTCGGCTTTGAGCGCCTCGGTGTTCAGGCGGTCGGAGAAAGCATCTTTGCCAAAAAATTCTTCAAACACTTTGACCTCAGCTTCTGAAATGCCCTGACTCGCATCCGCTACGGCGATGGCAGCAGCGAATAACAACCTTCGCAACGCTTCGGCGGTATCGGTTCTTCCTTTAAGATAGCTGGGTTCCATGAGGCTCATGAGACTTTCAACACCCATGTCGAGCTCATTGATGTCCATGTTGCCACCTTCGGTCAGAACCGATTCGTGAAACAATTTAAGCGCTTTGACGCGTAGAGGGCTGAAAGGATGGGTCAGGAACCAATCTTCCATCGGTGCGCCCTGGCCGGGCTCGGCTTCTTCCAGTTGCATCTCGTCAACCTGGGCCAGGAAATCCTCTAAAGAAAACTGTGCATACCGGCCGCTTAATCCACTCGCCAGCTTGAACAGCGCATGTGCAACACTTTCGAGGTCGTTGGCACAATGTGCACCGGCTCGATCTGCGGAAATTTCGGCATAGCGTGACCAGCTGGTCAGCTCAAGTGCAAGCCGCGGACTGGGCCGGTTCTGGCCGCGCATAATGTAACCGATGGGAATATCGTGATGGTGGAACAGGTGGTGACCCAGTTCATGGCCCATAACAAAACGAATCTCTGATTCGCTGAAAGCTTCCAGAATAGAAGAGCTGAACATGATGAACAGGCGTCCAGCTTCTGGTTTTACGCAGGCGGCGTTGTAGCTGGCGCTGGGAAACACATAAAGTTCCAGCGGAATGTCCAAAGATAACTTTTCGCGGCATTCATCAGCTGTTGCGTGCAATGTCTTCGCCATTGCAGGGCTTAACCGCACGGACGTAGACAGCAGGTGGCGACGTACACCAAGGTTGCCTTTCTCGGTCTGTTTGGCTATTTGTTCGTTGACCCGTTTTACGTCCGAGTCTTTCAGCAGGGTGTTAAAAAGCTCAACATCGTGCTGGCTCCTGAGCGTTTGTGGATCCATAGCTAGTCCCGTTTTAAGTCGCTTTTTCTATTACTGAGTGGAACAGTACACCAGGTAAACCCCAAGTGTTATGTCAACAGCGCCCGCATCGCTATTCTGTGGGTAAAACCATCCTCAGCTTCCTGCTGTAATATGTTTTTCAGCTCAGGGTTGATCTGTGTTTCGCTCAGAGTTTGAAATCCGCAGCGTTGGTAGAATGGCCCATTCCAGGGGATGTGGCTGAAGGTTGTCAGAGTGACGCCTGGCAGCGAGCAGGCAGCGGCTGCAGCTTTTGTTGCGTCCACCAATCTGCGGCCAATGCCACGACGCCCGAATTCGGGGTGAACAGACATTTCATACAGATGCAGGTATTTATCCAGGACGCCACTTAACGCAAAACCCACAACATGTCCGTCAACGTCAGCTACAAGCAGCTGTTCTGCCTCAACGGCAGAGGCTAAAGCCATCATATCAAGCCCATTGCCGTGCTCGGGTAATATCCCATCTGGAAACAATACTTCTGCAGCGCGATCGATTGCCGGCAGGTACTCCACATCCCGATGCTGAGCTGTTCTTATTGAAATAGGCACAGTTTTAACAGATGTTGATGCTATATAAAGCTAGGCGCCGCCAGACATTGCACCCATAAATGTCTGCAAATCGAAGTAGTCGCGCCATTCCTTTATTTTGCCGTCCTGCATTTCAAATACACCCAGGCACGGCAAATCTACATTACCTGCTGTGGTTTCCGTGCGGTCGAGTCGTTCACAGAAAACAACATCACCTGCAGCGGCGATATTGAGAATGTCCCACTGGGTCTTAGTCCAGTTGGCCGTAAAACCTGTGATAAAAGCCTTTACGGCCGAGCGCCCCCTTACGGGTTCCGTGGGTATGTTGTAATAACAACCATCATCTGCAAAGTAACCGGCGAGTTCTTCAGCATCCAACCTTGACCATGCCGCAACGAATTCGGTGATGGTTGCAATATTGTTTTTTTCTGTATCAGACATAAGGGTCTCTCCACTAGTGATAAAGCTGGTTAAGTTCTGTTACGGCGCGCGCGCAGCAATCGCCAGATTGACAGTATAAACAGTCCGGGATAAATCCAGACTGTTTTTGCAATCCAGCTGGCAGATTGATTGGGCCCGTATACCTGATCGATAACAAGAAAGCCCACCGTTATGTCCAGGGCAAACATAACTGGCAGAATCTGCAGGACGCGGAGCGCCGCACGAAAGCGCGTAGCGCTGGTTCGGTTTAAGTATGCTGACAGCAGAAGCCACAGAGCGGCGATCACTATCAGATGAATGAGGTTGGAAATATGCATCAGGTCAGGGAGTCCACTTGCAGAGAATCGCTGCTTGAACCTGTCCAGCGGTATTCAACGTCGGGTACGTTTTCAGGTGCGGGACTTATCCCCAGTTTGTGTACTGTAAAGCCAGCCCGTTCGTAAAAGACCCGTGCTCCATGGTTTGCCTGATGCGTATGCAGGCTCAGATAGTCAGGGTGATTGCTTTTTGCGTGATTAAGCAGCGCAGATCCGATCCCTTTCCCCTGATGTGCGGGATCTACATAAAGTCGGTCGATGTAACTACCTTGCAGCGCAATAAAACCACAGATTCTGCCCTTCAGCTCATACACACATATATCGCCCTGCGCAGCAATAACGTCAGCGAAAACCTGTTCTGCACTGGTTGGCGTGAGCGCCTGAAAATCGGGAAGATAGGGGTAAGCCTTTATGCCAGCATCAAACCACACCCGCGCGGCGGCGTTCAGGTCCGCGGCCTGGTATAGACGAATCACTGGGCCTGACGCTCGAACTGGAATTCGCGATAGCGCGTGTAGAATGAGTTCAACGCGTCTACACCTTTTGCGATATATCTGAACAGAATAATGAGCAGCTCCGACTTAAAGCGCGATCCAGCTAGACTAGTCTAATAACCAAGGAACAAAAATGAAATTTGCATTTATTGCGCGGTCCGGTGAGCAGACCTTACCGCTTGAGGTAGACCTGGCGTATAGACCAGGCAAACAGACTCAGCGGGCGCGCAGAGTGGCGGTGGGTGAGCTGTTGGCACTCCTGGAAGCTGAACAGGCGCAGGTAGATGCTTCCGGTGAGGACAGCGTAAAGATCACCCTGCCGGATGCTGTCTGGGTTATTGGCGAAGGCGGCGGCGCTGCAGGGGTCCGCGGTAAAATCTAGCTGTCTGGCCTCGCCTGGTGATCTGTCAGCTTGTGGCCGATCACGATAGCGAGCCATGACATCGGCAGATAGGCCAGAGCCAGATCGGTAGCAATGAACCATCCTGGTGCAGGAATCAGGTTTGCAGCAACGACCCCTCCAGCGAGAAAGAACAGACCTACTCCCCAAGCCGCGAGTTTGTGGTATTTGCGCGTAATCAGGTACGTCACAAGTGCGCCGATAAACGTACCAGAAGCGTGCGCAAGGAAGGGGAACAGGAAGTGCTTTGCGGACAACAAATGCATGCCTGCCTGCATTCCCTGAGTAGTGCTCATATCGACACCTGAAGGTGATGGGATAACCGATGGTCCGAGAAGAATTAGACCCATGTTCACGGCGCTGCCAGCAGCGATGCCAATGACAA
Source organism: Gammaproteobacteria bacterium (assembly GCA_048571035.1). Taxonomy (GTDB): domain Bacteria; phylum Pseudomonadota; class Gammaproteobacteria; order Pseudomonadales; family Azotimanducaceae; genus UBA4421. Next base: position 2,670,281 of record CP121329.1, on the reverse strand, counting down.
CGGCTATGATAAGTCTAAGTACGTCCATGCAGGGCTCCTAGGGCGCTTCCACTGCAATTTGAATAAGCCTAACAATACCTTCTACTTCTTTTTTGATCAGTTTGCGCCCCGGGCGCAGATCAATTTCCCGGAAGTTATGGAAATGACTAATTTCTTTACCGCAAAAATGCAGTGTTGCAAAACCGTCGTCTCGTTCTGGCCAGGGCTTGTGGCTTATCCCCGGTATCTGCGGTACTTTCTCAACTAACAGCGTCTTCAAGGATTGCTTTGGAGAATTTGGTGTCGCCATGAGATCGCTCAAAGCAAATTGGTTTGCGATCCCGCAGCTTATAATACTATCGTTAGTATTGTCTGCTTTGTTCGGTTGTGCGGTGCCGCAGCAGGTTACTAATCGACCCGATGTCAATCTTTCGCCATTAGACTGCGGGTACCGCTGGTTTCAGACAGGTTACTCTGAGTACATTGCAATGAGCTGTCAGGTCAGTCGATCCCACCTTCAACAGGAGCAAACACGCCTGGCCCGAATTCACGCTGTTCAAGTTGCCGCAACAAGATGCCCGCGTGCGTGCCCTCCGGTTGAACTACAAGAGCCTGTCCCATGGACAAACCCGCAAGCTGGAGGTGTTTGCCGGGAAGGGCGGGTCTATTTTCTAAGCCGGGTCTTCTTTGAGTGTTCAAAGCAACTCTAAGAAAGTAGCTTTGACGAGCTATTCACAGTGAAGCTGGTTGAATACTGGCTGTTAAATAATTCAGAAGCAGGCGTCTTCAATGCCACTGTTTAAGCGCGACCCGAAAAAAAAGCTGCAAAAGGCTTACCAGCAGAAAATGGAAACCGCCATGCATGCCATGCGTAAAGGCGATGTCAGACAGAACGCAATTCTTGTCGCTGAAGCTGAACAGATAAAGGCGGAGTTAGATAAGATCGCATAGGTGACCGGGCGAAGGCGCCAACTGCTAGGGTCGAATGGTGATCCGTGTACCATCTTTAACAAGCTGCCAGATCTCTTCCATGTGATCGTTGTTATTAACGGCGATACAGCCATCTGTCCAGTTCCGACCTTTAAAGGTACGAGCCAGACGGTTTATACCATTCGGCAGACCGTGAATAAAAATATCTCCACCGGGACTATGGTTTCTCTGTTTTGCGCGTAACTGATCCGCATCGTTCGGATATGAGATGCGTATGGACTTATAAAACCGGCTGTCTGGATTTCGCCAATCCAACACGTACTGACCTTCAGGGGTTTTTTCATCGCCTTCGCGTTGTTTGTGCCCTATCGGTTGATCGCCCAGAGATATGGGGTAGGACTTCACAACTTCTGTCCCTGACATCAACAACAGTTGCCGTTCGCTCTTCTTAACCAGAACATGGTCTACCTCGGCCGCATGAACTGTGTGTGCAGCGATGAAAAGCATGAGTAGCATGAGGCGCTTCATCGAGTTGAATCCTCGAGTGTGTTAATCCATTTGTTAAACGTTATCGTAAAACGCGTCGTTGAAACGAAATATGCCATGCGGAACTGCTGCCGTGAAGGTCTTTACCATAAAGTATAATTCGAATTCGTTTTCCGGCACGTTATCTGGCGCAAGTTTAAACCCAAAACGTTGAACATAGTCTGAGTTGATGACTGTAACTAAGGAAAGCACCAGGCTGCCGGATGCGCGTAATCGTTCTATAACATCCTCCTCGTCTCCGTTGGAAAGAGGAGGATGAAAATCAGCATATTTCTGTTCTTTCTGGGTGTGGGTTTTTTCATCAGCATTGTAAAAAGGCCCAGATGGCTTGGGGGTGCTTCCAGGCGGTATACATCGGAAGAAACTGTGACGGCTATGCTGAAAAGATCAATGCGAGCAAAATAGTGCCCCCAACAGCGCAGTAAACCCCGCCTCGAATACGATCAAAAGGTCGACGTTGATTAACTGACTGAGCCCTGCCGAAAAAGAATAAACCTACAAAGCAGATTAAAACGCCCAATACTGCCCAGGATAGAAATAGATTATCTCTCAACCAACCAGAAGCAACTTGAGGTTGGAATATTAAAAAAAAGATAAACGCGGTTGCGGCGCAGAGCGCCAGAATAGCTAGCCACCAATACATGTTGCTGTTAGCTTGTTTGTCATTCATGATTCGTAAATCGTAAGTGCTTATTGGCTTGAATGATCTGATCTGAAAGTATCGTAATGCGGTAGGGAAAAAGCTCCGCGTTCAGGAGCTGAGCTTCGTCTGGTGTCGGTCCGTTGGTAAACAGTGCCGGACGCACTGGCGAAATCCTATAGATGTACTGTGTGTTCTGAGCATTCATATGAATACCTGACGCGTGTTGAATCTACGATGCCCAATTTCAATCGCTTGCGAAACTACCCCACCCATCTCTGGTTAGGTGGAGTTCACCGTTGGGACAAAGGAAAATGAGTTTCCCGTTAAGTTCTTCTGCTGCCTGACATTTGTTTTGTGCGACGCCAGTATCGCCAGGTTCGAATCTGAATGAAATGCGCACCTGATTATTATCCAGATTGTGAGTCTCCGAAATGTTGTAGGCAGATCGAGGTATGACTTTAGGGATCCATCCCCCTGCCATGATTTCGCTCGCAGCCATCTCCGAATAGTTTGTAAATTTGCTGGAAGGGTTTTCAAATCGGTCGAGAATGAAGAATGCAAGAAAAGTACAAACCAGAATGACAACGGCTGTACCCAGCACTTTGATTGCAACACCTGTCACGGTTTACTGGCAGTAGTCATAAGCCTGAGCTTGATTTGAGAGTTGGAACATCCGGCCTAAACCGAACGCCAGATCCTGGCTGGCAACAATGGCTACGCGAGACCGCGAGAAATTGATTTCTTTCGCATGGTAAGCGATAGGCCGCTCGATATTTTCCATCTCGTTTAACTTGTTGTTAATCAGGATTACTTCATCAACAGTGGGTAATCTGTCGATTTGGATATAACTGATACCGTCCGATTGTGTGATCAAGTGGCTCATAGTCGTTAAGCCTAACCTCTATTACTGGTCCGACGGAGGCATGCCTTCATACTGAGGTAGTCCATCCGAAATATGAGTCCAGGGCTGCTTTGCGGAGGTGTAAATGTGCATCTCGGGTTTAATCCAGCCTGAATCATCCAGACTACCAACCTTCAAGAACAGATAATCCGGATCCGCTTCTGACTCAAGGTATATGCCCGAATTGCAGTTTCTACAACTCCAGCGGGTAACGGGCTTCCCGGAATCCCCCGTCACAACGTAAGAAACAAGACCTCCTTTAAGATCGAACCCATCAGAAGCTATCATTACCTCCATTGAAAAAGGACTCCCGGTAGTCCGCTGACAATCTCGACAATGGCAGTAGAAGGTCAACTCTGGCTCGTTTGAACAGCGATATCGTACCGAGCCGCAGTGACATCCACCTTCATAAACCTGCATTTGCAATTCCCTGTTTGATTTTGGGTTGTACGTGCATGACGCCTACGGCTTCGGTACCAGGTTGAAAGTCTGCAGCACGATAGCTCGATCCTCGTCGTCGGCGATGCTTTCGATTGCGCGTTCTGCTTCAGCAAACGATCGGGCGTACTCTTCCATTTCACCGTTTACGTGAGACGCATGTGCGTGAATGGTATGGGTAAATGCGAGTTCCCAATCTGGAGTCTCCTGCGAAGTAAAGAAGGCTCTCATGTCTTCAGCAAATGCATAGGCGGATAATCCAAAACCCAGAAGTGCGTGTACCTCTGCTAGAAGCATGGTTGCTCGCATTTGATGTAAGTCGGTTCCAACTGAGGACCAATGATATGCCGATGCATGAGCTGCACCGAGCATCTCCTGGTCTTCCGCGGCAGTTCGATCGCGAGTGGAAAGCTCCCAGGCTCGATTATTTGTTGTCGCCGCGAAATAGCGATGCCATTCAGGCAGGTCTTCTTTGTCGAGTTTGCTCATGATATTTCTTCCATGACCTGAAGCCACTCACCACCATAAACTTAGATCTTACTGCTACGGTAATGCGAAGCCCTGTTTTTGTGAGATATTCGCGTGATGCGCCGTCGCAGACCATTATGTGTCGTCGCTTTCTAGACCGATATCAGTCGGCGCAGGTGTCTGACCGCTATGGAGCCAGGATCTCGTGATCCTGCCAGCAGCATTAAACTCGAAAGTGGTTGCTCCTACCATCCGCAATTCATATCCATTCGTTGCGGCTGTTCCACTAATGGACCAGAGAACGTTAGCATATGGTGGCTCCACGACGATTAGATCAAACGATCTCTGATAGTTGGGAAACACAGTGAAGAGTACACGTTCAGTTTGGCGTTCTGCGGTACGTGAACTGGCATGTACGCCGTTAGACCAACCTTCCCAGTCATCGGCCATAGTCGCGTCTATATCTGCAATTTTTTTCTCGAGACCAATCTCCAAACTTTGATTCTCCGCCGCGTTTAGCTGTTCAAGCGCGGCAATTATCGCTTCTCGCTGGTCGGACGATGAGCTGGTTGCACACCCTGAAAGCAGAATCGGTAAGAGTAAGACGGTTCGAAGTTTCATTTTTCCCCCAAGGCGCATATAGCGCTGTGTTAATCGATGACAGCTCTTTCTGTCACTGGTCAGGCACCAATTTTGAGCCCGTGCAGATATGCTTTTTGGACTATTGTTTCCAGCACCTTATCCCCCCACATCATTGGCTTATCCTGAGTTGCCGACTTCATAATTTTGATGATTTTTCGACCATCTTTGCGCTTGTGCCTATTCATGCGCCGCATTGCGTCGTTGGAACACCAGATGCACACAATATGCATTCGCGATCATAGCGACAGAGCCAGAGACCAGCATTGTGTAGAAACAGATAGATGCAGGAAGGTAGAAAAAAGTAAGTCCGATGCCGAAGAAAAGCACAATTAAGATGGAAGGTATTTCAATGAGCTTATCCACTTTTTGAGGAGCAGTCGCCGACGAGTAATGCGGATACCATTTTCTAATTCCTCTAACACGATCTGTCTGATCTGTTCGACTGTGACCGAAAAACACCTGTTAAGGTCCCAGAGACGTCGATTCCTTGTAAGTTTGGGCCATGTGCCCGCATAGAATTCAGGTCGACTTCGCGCATCAAATTACACCAACATCCCTCAAGAGTAGGGCCAGGGCCACACACGTCCCTAGATAGACCAGGTGAGAACCTGCCCTCATAATCCATGGTAGGCCGGATAAATCCATGCCGAATGAGCGGCTAACAAGAAGCCCTACAGCCATAAAGAAAAACGCGGGTGTGCATACAAAAACGAGTTGCAGACTAACAGCTGTTGCTGCGAGATCATGGATAGCACCACTGACGCAAAATGTGGCGATGGTTGCTATGGCGCTTGGTAAACCAAGTGAACGGGATGGACGATAAACATACCTGCCAAGATAGTAGCCAAAGATTGGATTCCAGAATTGCCAAAACACACTAATTGATTTGGCCCCAAGCGCGCGTTTGAGCATCTCCTTTAAGGCACCCGAACTACCTAGAGGGACTCCATTTCTACGACGGACATACTCGCTCAGAGTTAGATCGTTTCTAGCCACGATATTTGATCCGTACGATAACAAAGGCACTTATAGTTACAACAGATCCGATCGCGTCCCACTATTTCTATGAACTCTGAGCTGAAAGTTGCCTTTAGTCTATCTTCCCAGAGAACAATTGCCCATGGAGCTGTGAGTATGTTTCGGAGCATTCTTCTACTCGTTTTATCGAGCTCTAAGGGATGCATTTGACCTTTCCTACAACCCGTTATGCGAAATCCCCCTGGATTACCACAGTTAGGACGCCAAGAATCATAATCCAACACGCTAAAGCAAAATAATGTAACCACTGACGGTTGAAAATAGCGGCTAGCGCAAAGATACAAGGGATAACAATGGTTAACGGGTAAATCGCAAAATCATCCATAAGGTAAGAGGTTGCGCCACTCGAAAAGAAGGCAAGTCCGATTGCACCATAGAACCAGGCATTATTTTCCAGAAAGTGCGCTGACCAGCTTTTGACCTCGTCATGGTTCGAGGGTACGAGGATGTGTGCCGCCAGGTAGTAAAGAAGAACCACCGTTACGAGGAACGAGAATCCAAGAAAGTCCCAGCTCTCTATGGCTTGGAAAGTCCACATTCTCCACCAAAATTGTAATTGTACGAGTAGAAGACATGCGAAATGGCCTAGGTGCAAGAGGCCCCATTTGTTTGGGTTGAGGACGGATGGGATAGCAATGACTAATCGACTCAGGCTGAGAGAGAAGATGATTCCGATGGCAACGGTCAAGTACTCGAAATGGCTCATCTATTTCTCCGACTAGTGCTCACCCAAGCGACTGATATAAACCTGATGTGTCAGTTTGCACGAACAGTTTATTCAAACCTATCAGCTGTGCCTCCGCTGCAGCTCTGGTAACTAGCCTGGAGGCAATGCCCATTCTTCGCCAGCCTATTCCTGTCTCAGGTCAACGGTAAGCGCGTCGATCAATTCGTTGAACCGATGGCTGTAGTGATTCTGACTGTTTCTCCAATGCTCATGAAGACCTCGATCCTCGTTAAGAATGAGAGTGAATCGCGCCTTCTCACCAATCCATATTTCTTCATCGAGTGCATCGGATAAATACTGGAAGTGGACGTTCTGCCATTGACGCAGTACGTTCGCATAGAACGCGGCTACTCTAAATTCTTCCTGGGGGTTCAACTCTGCACCCGCCCGGCCCTAAACAAGCAGGCTGGCAAACTCTGAATCGCCAGCAATAAGCATTTCTATTTCAGTGAAACTTGATTGGAAGCTACTAGCTACTTCCAGCTGAGTGGCTACGGTATTCTGCTGTATCTCATAGGCAAGGAAACCGATACCAACCAGAACGCCAATGTTAGCGATTAGGTTTAACCATTTATCTGTGCCATCTAGTTTCACGATAACGTTTCCAATCTGCCTAACAGCGCGTTGAGGTGCGAGCGTAATAGGGTGTCAGGTCCAACAACTCATTAGGCGTTAACTGGCTATCCAATTTGTCGAATTTCACTGGATCCCTCTGGATGATTCATTGCAAGGCGACAGAGGCTTACTCGCTTTTTGGTGGGTTGTCCGTGCGTTTGCAAGCATGCGTTTGATTGCTTCGCGCATTTCTTGCTGTGCTTGCTCGCATCGCGCCTGCTCGATAGTGGATTCTAGCGCGAACTCACTGCAATTCCTCATAGCGCCTTCAAGGAGCCGCAGGTTTGCTTTTATGTTTGCCAAGGTTGTTTCGGATTGATCATCCGCTTGTTCAGCACCAGTGGAAAGAGAAATTATACAAAGTATTATTGACGGTATTCGTTTATTCATATCGGTAGAACATAGGTCTAGACGCCTAACACCATGTTAACTGGTTGACGAAGATGGTGCGGGTTTTGCGGTTAACAAAACGCGTGACCTTTCTGGTAATCCAGTTCAACAACTCGTTAGGCGTCATCCGTAGACACCTGAGGTTGAATTCCCATCATTGGCCTAAGTTCCTCCTTGGAGGAGTCCCTTGCTGAGTTGATTCGTTTGCTTACGCCCGCGCCAATGTGTTCTGACTTTCGAGACCACCATTCGGAACCCCCCGGAGTAAGCACGATTCGAACTGCTGCCTTCTCCATTGCATAGTAGGTCTCGTCACTTAACAGGCCCTGGTCATGCATATAAACCGCCTGCTCCATGATGTAGAAGTAACGTGAAGCCCAGCTCTCGAAGTTCCACTTAGCTGAAGCGGGAGCTGATTCCCAAGCTTGATAACAAGATCGAATATCTTCTTGAAGCTGTGGATTATCAATCGCGAGAGTTGCGTGGGACGCAACCTGTTTCAGGATATCCCGCTGGCTATCAGCTCTAGCAAGGTCGTTCGCCTGTTCAGCCTGAGAGTTGCTGAGTCGAAGCTGTTTTAGCAGGAACAGCAAAGTAACGATTACAGTTACGGCAGCGATTGCTTCGGCTGTCGCTCCCACAGCATCCCAGTTCATGAGTTTCTCTCCATGATGCCTACAACCATGTTGAGCGACGGGTAGGTCGTCAGCCCCAACAACTCGTTAGGCGTCATAGTTGTCTGCTCAAATACATTTTGAAATCTCTCGAAGTAGATCGAGCTGCATCCTAATTCTTTCTTCGTGCAAGGATGAGCGAATTTTGATGCTTGTGCTACAGCCGGAACCGAACCGCGAGAAGATCGCATGGGCGCCATCACTTCTGATTGATATTGCAGAGAGCGTGGCGCCATATCGATCCGTAGGATAGATGTTGCTGACTTCACTAATCAGCTCAACGTAGGGATCAAGTGCTTTTCCTGGATCTTTTCCAATCCAGTCGTTAATCGAATCATTCGCTTCGATGTATATTTTGGAGGTCCTGTTGATTCTCCACTGCCATTTGTCCGAGCAGGACCATTTTGTGCTACTGATGCCGTTTTCGCATTGGACGACCTGAACGTGCTGATACATTTCATCATTCGGGGGTGGTAGTACTAGGCGATAAATTTCGTTTGCGCTCCAGTGCATATTGATTGACGCATACGAGATTGTTTCGAATTCTTCAGTGAAACCTTGACGCTTTAGTTCATTTGCGAGCGAGGGGGGAATCATTGGCGTCGCTGTGATCGCAAGAACAATTAATACGTGGATCATCAATGAACCTTGGGCAGTCCGCTCCAACTACTTGTTAGGCGAAGACTGGAGATAAGTAAAGTACGTTTCATAGAGATCAGAGTACCCCGGCCAGATTGCCCATAACACCAGAATCTAAGGATCCTCCGCGGCGGGCGCTATCGAAATTTCCGGTCTAGCGAGTATGGGCCTTGCGAACTGAACGACAGCGAGAAATAACATAGCAACCAGCGAGTAGTAGTAAACAATAAACTCGTGGCTATCGATTACAGAAAACGCTATCAGTGTCTGCAATACCATTACGATAATAAAGGTGGACAACATTGGAACAAATATTTGTAGTCCGACCAGGTGTTTGTCTGCTGCAGGTACTTTAGATCGGGCACGCGAAATGAAAAATATAAGTATGGCTAAAGTAGCAGCAAATATAGCAGCTGATACTTCTATAGCTTTGGATGTGGTTTGTACTAATCCCAAACTAATGAATGAAAGAAACCCTGGCGTGAGACTCATTAACAGCAGATTCAAAATTCTAAATCTGTCTACATAGATCCACTTCCCTGATCGATGGATGAAGATACCGACTACGCCGGAAAAGCCTGCGAGACCGATGGAGAACTCGACTATTGTGCTCAGAAGTTCGGTAGATTCTGACATTCCGCCTAACACAATATTGAGGTGCGGCCGTACATTAGGCGCGGGTTTTGCAGAAGCACAGCGTGCAAAACGCGTGCGCTATAGGTCGTCAGTTCCAGCAACTCGTTAGGCGGCATTCCGACTCCCCTAGGTGATTGATAGTGAGAAGCCAGCTAGTAGGCTAGATAGAAGGCATGCTATCGATCGTACATGATTCCATTGCGTCCATCTGATCAAATAGTATTCCCAAAAATCAAGCCCTTCTGGTTGATCGGGATTGAATGAGTCAAGCCTATTATTCAATGGAACGTTGAACGCTATTGTTGAAGCCAGACAGGCTACTACGTACGAGATTGTAGCAACGAGTAAATACCAGAATGCTTTGTGTTGGGTACTGGTAACAAAGCAGGTGAGAATAAGTATTGCACCTGTTCCCATAAAGACGATTAGGAAGCTTGGCCTAATAATAACGCGATTGATCGCTTGCATCGCTTTCATGCCTTCGGCCGGCTTCAGTGAGGCCAGCGCCTTCATAACGAATGTTGAGAATGAAACGAAAAGCCCGGCCATCATTCCGCTGCCTAGAGTCGAAAGAATCAGTAGCCAATCTAGAAGCTCTAAAGAACCAGTCACGACGCCTAACACCGTGTTAACTCGTTGACGAAGATAGCGCAGGTTTTGCGTTTAGCAAAACGTTTGACCTCTTTGGCAGTCCAGTTCAACAATTTGTTAGACGCCTCGCCTAGTGTATTAGAACTCAGCAAACTCAACTACCTCTGTATCGAAGAAGCTTCTGGTGAACGTCACAGCTTCTCCTGCATCAAAAGTCTTACATGTAAAGATTACAACAGAAAAGAATCTAGCGTTCGTCCATACATACAAAGATATCCCAGAATCTATGAGAGGTAGAAAGGCATCATAGCCTTCATTTTCCATCTTCCCTGCGCCATCAGGGGCATGAATAATTGGTTTACCATAGTTCCTGAGGTTCAAGGCAGCAGCTACTTCCAGAAGATACTTCCCTACCTTTTCAGAATCCATTGAACCTTTGTAACGTCCCTCAATTAGCAGTCTCTGCCTAGTGATCTCCGGCGCTAGATCCTTCACGGGGCGTTTAACACCATGTTGAGGTGCGAGCGTACATTGGCCGCGGGTTTTGCGGAAACGCAGCGTGCAAAACGCGTGCGCAATAGGCCGTCAGCTCCAACAACTCGTTAGGCGTCGACTGTTTCATGCTCTAAGGATAATCCTGATGAAGAGTATAGTCGACAGGATGAGTTGCCATACAAGGGATGCGAAGTAAGCTCCAGTTTCTGTGATAGAGATTGAAAAAATAAGTGAACAGATAAGCAGCGTAGAAAAAGTCGAGTTACCGCCCATGACGAGCGCCCACATCCATGCAGCTAATTGTTTACGTTCATCGATAGATAAAAGTACTTGAGCAGCGACGACGGTAGCAGCCATATTGCCCACCAGTAAGAAGATCAGCCAGAAGGCGGCGAATGACCAAGGCTGCATTCCGAAGGATTGGCCGAGCGTGGGTAAGAGAGAACCAAAAGCCGCAGTAAATGCAAAAAACAACATCGTTACGGTTCTGAATTTTACAAGAGGGTATGTGCTATCTTCGCGCGCTCCGATAGCTAGAACCAAACCTGTAAACCCAGCGACCACAATCGCGAACTCTGTAATTGATCCAGTACTGGAGGGATCCATCTAGCCGCCTAACACCATTTTAAGCGGCAAAGTCGTTCTGGCGCATGGGTTGCGAATGCAAGCCAAGTGACAGGTTGCTTTGTCCGCTTCAACTTCATGTTATGTGCCGCCTCCTAAGAAATGAATACAGCACATAGAAGATTGTCGAAAAGAAGGTAATAGACAATGTCGCGAACATCGTTAAACCTCGCATAGTCACCTCATCCTCGAGGAAATTCGCACCGATTGGACTCAGATCGATTATTTCGGAAACGGCCTGCAATGACGCTATCGCCGCACCACTTGCCTGCATATTCGCCCAAATAATCTGAGATATCCAAAAACTGAACAATGAGTACAGACTGATCAAGATAGAAACGATGACACGATTCAGCGAATCGACTCCAATGTGCGCAGCGAGCGACTTCAACTGCATGTTAGGTGCCTGTACTTCCAAAGCAATCATCCACAAACATTTGATAGTCTGGATTGAACCGATGCTTTGCACTCCCCCACCAATCCACTAAACCAGGTTGGTGCTGTCCGAATTCCTCTAGAAATACTCTAACCGTCTCAACTGAGTTCTTGTCTCCGAGTGCGTTGGCCTGAATAAAGGTTCGCTCCCAACCGAAAAATAGTTCGTTGAACAGTAAACCAAATTTGAAGCGAGCCTCTGAATCAAGATCTCTCGGGTTTTTGCAGCCTTGCCTCCAGATTTTTGCCAGTTCATCGTTCTGGACTAGTAATAACTGCCATTCTCTCGTCGCAACAGCTCTAGCTTCACTTTGCGCAAAATCAGCATACATGCTGCTTCTTCGAAGTTGCAGTCCCACAAACAGTAAGGAGGCGATAACTCCAAGGGCTGCAACGAATTCCCCAATGTTTCCTAACTGCTCGAGTGACATAAGGCACCTAGCACCATGTTAACTGTCTGCGGTTGGCCGGCGCGAGTTTGCGGCGAGCGAAGCGAGCCAATTGCAAACGAAGTGACGGGTAGGCAGTCCAGTTCAACAATTCGTTAGGTGTCATTTCTATTACCTAAAAGGCTCGCGCAATCCGTTGGGACCTCATAAGTTAGGGGTCCACACGGGTACATCTGCACCTTCCTCCTTAATATAATCCAACAACGAATCAATATGGGACACGAATTCCGGACCAAAACGTGTTCGACCACGAACGCACCACCATCGTTCTCCCCCGGGCGTGGCCAGCAAAAAACCAACAATATCATCCAGTCGTTTCATCGCTTCATCATCGAGTACGCCTTCGGCTGCTCGTTCATAGGCTACTTCAAAGGCGTAGAAGATTCGATACATGATGCACTCTGCGACGAAGATATCTGTAGCGCTTACATTTTCCTCGGTCAGAGTTCGTGTAAGCCTATCCGCATGATCGGATTCATATATCGGGTCAAACGCCTCAGAGATTGATTTTGTAAGTGCGTCCTGCTGATTCAGTCTTTGTTGCTGAGTATTCTGCCTGATCTGAACGGCTAAATAAGCAACCGTTACGACTACAGCTATGCCCCCGACGAAGTCACCTATATTTCCGAGCTGTTCGTACATGCAGGACCCTCTATTTGATGACGCCTAACACCCAGTTCAACAACTCGTTAGGCGTCATCTATTGCTACTCCGGAAATGATTCTGAACGGCCTTTCGGATAGTACTGTTCCCAGTTTTTTCCGTCGAACTCGGTTATTCGTATTTCGTCCAGTGTGTCTGGCTCCAGGGATCGAACGTTCACACTAACTCCATCCGGATGGGACCGTGGGATATAGAACGATTTAATACCGCAATTTTTGCAGAACATGTGCTTAGCGGTTCCGGTATTAAAAGTGTACTCGGTTAAGCTGTTCGCTCCCGAAACTAGGCGGAATCTATCTTTTGGTACGATAAGTGCCAGATAGCCGGACTTTGTACAGATACTGCAGTTACATTGCGAAACAGGAATGGTGGCAGGAGCGAGCACTTCGAATCTGACCGCACCGCAGTGACAGCTTCCTAGATGTTGAATCATTGTTGTCTGACGCCTAACACCGTGTTGAGTGGCTGCCGTATAGCCGGCGGTTGGTTTGCGGGGAGCGAAGCGACATGCATACCAAGTGACGGGTAGGCCGTCAGCTCCAACAACTCGTTAGGCGTCACCGGTTGCAACTGGTGTGAGGGTGTAGATGTTAGCTTTTTTACCAGCCTCGGCTAAGTCGCCGCGCTTGATCAGTTGTTTCACGTCATCAAGTAAAAGGGCGTCATCTTTGGAGAGATAGGGACCCCACTCATCAGTGGGTTCAGATTCGATTAAGTCGACTTCAACTTCTGCGACAAACCCGTCGATGTGCAAATATTTAACTTTTTTCATGATTTGCGCTTCCTGTAACTCGAATCCCATCGGGTTGGATCTGGCCTATAGGCCGTGACCAACACCGCAGGTGCAGTATGACCTTTGGGTATTCCCCATACAACGTGAATTGGTTTCCCAACTCCATCGCGATGTAATGCTAAGACTGATGGTCCTTTTGGAAAATCAGGATAATCTTCAACTACCAGCGCTGTCGAGATGCTATCGAGCACCTCTCGGACAGAAATGTCATCCGCTTCAAGCTCGTCCCAGCCATGCTCAGATATGCGAACCTCGTCGATTGCGATTAGGGCGTTTATTGAGTCAAGCGTAGAAATCTTGGGATACCTTCTCTGTGACGCCTAACACCATGTTGAGGTGCGCAATAGGCCGTCAGCTCCAACAATTCGTTAGGGGCGCTAAAAGGTGCTCTTGTGTATATGTCATATATGACATATCATTCTTTGATGAGTCCTAATGATAAACCTCTGGTTTGGCTATATGGCGAGGTTAAATCCCCGCCGTTTGGTAGTGCAGCCCGAATAGAAGCAGGTTACCTCCTCAGGATGTTACAGCAAGGTTTTTCTATTGGGATGCCTCATTCGCGGCCGATGCCCTCAATTGGTAAGAGGTGTCACGAGCTAAGAGTTGTAGATGAGAATCTCACATGGCGGATCGTCTATCGAATCGATGAAGATGCGATATTGATTCTTGAGGTTTTCGCAAAGAAGACTGCCAAAACATCCAAATCTGTGATTGAGATTTGTAAGAAACGAGCACGTAGGTATGACGATGAAATCAGCTAAGAAAAAGCTACTAGAAGAGAAGGGATACAAAGTTTCTGACGCGCAGGAATTCTTAGACATGAGTGATGAGGAGTTTGCTTATGTGGAAATGAAAGTGTTACTTGCGAAATCCTTTCGAGAGCTCAGAAAATCCAAACGTGTGAGCCAGTCAAAACTTGCAGAACGTATCGGATCTAGCCAATCAAGAGTGGCTAAGATGGAGGCGGGTGATCCATCCGTAAGTACCGATTTACTATTCAAGGGAATGCTGGCTCTCGGAGCCACCAGGAAGGACATTAGTCGGGCGCTAGGATCTCGGAGTGCCGCCTAACACCATGTTGAGGGGCTGTAAACGGAAGGTGGATTTTGCGCGACAATTGGCGAAGCCAATGCGCAAAAACCGCCTGCAGTTTGCAGTCCGCTCCAACTACTCGTTAGGCGGCGACTGGGAGTCGCTATTTCGTAAATGCTTTCCATATTCGCTCGTATAGAGCCATCGATGACCCGTTCAATTGACTGGATATTATCTGCTCAAAATTATGGTAAACATGCATAGCATTGCATTCGTAACAAATCAAAAATTCTGTGATACCAAGACGCCATTTGATTGAGATCGCATGTCTTGGATTAAAGCACGCAGCATAAAAGTTTGCATCGGTTGCAAGCTCTACCCACATCGCCTTGGTAAGGCTCTGAATCGAATCGCTATCGTCAATTTGTAGGCTGTTTTTCAGTCCGTAGCCTATGAAATTGGGCGGTTCCTCTAAGTGCCCAGATAGCCTAATCAATTTTATGGAATCGGCATTTGCCAGCTCGTTCCAATCGCTCTTTGAAAAAATATTTGAATCATCACCCAGCGCCGCTGGTGTGAAAAATAGCACTAACGTGATAATGAAGAATAGGAAGATCTTCACGTGACGCCTAACACTGTGTTGAGGGGCTGTAAACGGAAGGTGGATTTTGCGCGACAATTGGCGAAGCCAATGCGCAAAAACCGCCTGCAGTTTGCAGTCCGCTCCAACTACTCGTTAGGCGACTGACTGTGAATATCGCAGTATTCCTTTCAGAGAGCAGAATTTGAATTTGGATAGCTAAACTCATTTTGAAAATCGTTTACTTCGCTTACGCCATTCGAGAGTAAATGTAACAGCTAACACAGTTGAAGAAATGATGAGTAGCCACGAGCCAACTTTAGATAAATCTATATGAAAATAGAGAGCCAAAACCATAGCTATGCCGAAAAAGGCCGAACCAAGGATGCTCATCATTCCAAATTGCATAGCTAAGTTATCCTACAGGAGTACTTTTCTGAGATGGAAGGATGAAAAGAAATACTGTGAGAATGAGAATACCTCCATAGATTAGATACGCGCGTTCTAGGAAAAGAAAGCTCGATGGAGGGTTTTGATTCTGGAGTTTTCTATCGATTAGATAAAGTCCGAAAGCCCCAACGGTAAGCGCTGGTATTAGAGTGAGTGACTCCCGCATAGCTACCAGTATTAGGAATGTTATCTCTACTAGAAAGGTACTGGAAAAAAAGGGTTGTGATGGCCTTTCCCATCCGTACTTTTCTACAATCTGATTCTGCATCCTAGAGATAGCAAATATAGGTATCAGCGCTACTCCGAGAAACAACCAAATCATTGAGTTCGCCTGAACATGACGCCTAACACCATGTTAACTGGTTGACGAAGATGGCGCGGGTTTTGCGTTTTGCAAAACGCGTGACCTCTTTGGCAATCCAGTTCAACAACTCGTTAGGCGTCATTCTGGCTGCTCCTTAGTACGCTCAAAGCCAAAGCTATAAAGCTCACCGCGCCTTGGAATAAAACAAGTACCAATCCGTAGAAAAAGAACCCTTGTCTTTGTTCAGTTAAGAACAGTAACCCCAGTATCTGCAACACGAGAACAACGAAGCCGGTAAATGCAAAGAGACGAAGTATGGGAAGACTGAGCCCTTCGCTCCCAAAAGGAAGCTTACGAGACCGCATCATTCCGATTACAGCAAAGGCGACGATGTACACCGCAAGTAGTGCACTGCTGAACACTAGAACAAGACTTTGAGAAACGTTTAGGTAGTTTCCACCGATGACGATCAGTGCAAAGAATCCTGGAGCAAAGGAGCTAGCAAGCAAGTTCTGGAATCGAAACTGAATAATTTCGTCTGCGTTTTTTGTAAGAGCGGCGATGATGCCTGTGAAACCAGCAAGACCTATAGAAAATTCAGCCAAAACACCCAGATGGTCAGTGAATCCATCCATGACGCCTAACACCATGTTGAGGTGCGGCCGTACATTGGGCACGGGTTTTGCGGAAGCGCAGCGTGCAAAACGCGTGCGCAATAGGCCGTCAGCTCCAACAACTCGTTAGGCGTCATTTTTAAGCCAACGCTCATTCAGGAACGCTTCTCTTTGAATGGTGCTTCGGCTTTCATTCTCTCGATATTAGCAGATAGATCCTTTCCGTATTCTTCTCTACGGTCGGGGGATTTTTCGATTTTTGATTTGGGCTGATTGTAAGGAACATCACGGTCGAGTTTCAGGTCGATATTTTTTGGGATCATCTTTCTCCGTATCCAGCGGCGTAGCAAGAAAATGGTGCGATAACAGGCTTTAAGAATTAGGATTGTAGAAAGTAAAAGTGCCAGGAACGACGCGGCTACAACATACTTAGAAACAGAGGGAAGTTTTACGAACCACTCTTGAATAGCGAACACTGTGTCTATCATTGATGTAGTCAAACTTTGGATACTTGGTCGATGCTGACTTGCCGCCTAACACCGTGTTGAGCGGCTGCCGTACATTTGGCGCAGCTTTTGCGGTGAACGAAGTGAACTGCAAAAGGTGTGACGAATAGGCAGTCCGCTCCAACTACTAGTTAGGCGACATACTGTCACGGTTTACATTCCCCATATTCAGTGTGATGAGCGTCAAACGTTTCAAGGTAAGGGAGTTTTCCATCGGAAATGGCTAGTTTCTGCGTTCGTTTAGATGGCCTTGGTTTCGTGAGCTCGGTATGAATAGCCGCTTCCAGAATGGAATTGTCTGATGCAATGGAGCATTCCAGTTGTTTTTTTAGTCCGGGTACATCGCTCAATAATTCCATGGTCCGAATACGTATTGGAATGCGTTGGTCTGCAAGATACGTAAATGCATGATGTTCCCGAAATGGGTACTTGGCACCATTTAGGTCAACCCAAGTGCCTTTGTCGCTAGTATCGGGGTATAAGGCTCGATACCGCTCAACTTCGCATTGTCGACTGATCTGAAGCTCGGTAAGGACAGTGAATTGGATTCGTTCGCACTGCCAGAAAGAACCTGATGCTGCTCCTGGAGCTACCCGTTCGTCCTCAATGAGATTCGAAGCTGTTGCGAATCCTAGAGCCACTAAGAAAGTGATTGCTTGGATCACCTAGAGATGGCGCCTAACACCATGTTGAGGTGCGCAATAGGCCGTCAGCTCCAACAACACGTTAGGCGTCACTGTATGTTGTGTCGGCTTGGCGAGACGGAAAGCTTGTAAGTGCCGTGGTTCGGGGGAGTCCAAGTGACGGTCTTCGTTGAGCCGTATGGAATAGATACAGTTGTTTTTCCGACTACATACATTTCTTCGGAAATGTAATCGTTGAGGGTCAGATCAACTAGAACACTTTCTCCTTCATCTGAAGCACGCATATCCAATTTGGCGGTTCCACCAAGATCTGCAGATGCCGACTTTTCGAAATGTACGAGAAAGCCAAATTCAGAAGTTGTTACATCATCTATGTCTGCGTGTTCTTCGAGAATGTATGAAAAGAGAACGGCTTCGTCTGCGTAAACTGAGGGTGCGAGAGCGGCGGAAAGTAGTAGCGTAACTAGGTATTTCATACTCATTCCTCTGATATTTTTCAGATGTTAGACCTCGAAGATTGATTAGTCTAGCTGGTGACGCCTAACACCATGTTAACTGGTTGACGAAGATGGCGCGGGTTTTGCGTTTAGCAAAACGCGTGACCTCTTTGGCAATCCAGTTCAACAACTCGTTAGGCGGCGCGGAAAAATTGAGCAGCATGAACTCTTTGTATATTTGAAACATCATTTGGAATTTACTTGTTGCTGTTCTTTGTTGTCACCTAGATTTATGTAGTAGAAGGTGGAAGAGCCGTAACTTGCCCAGAAAATCGAGCTTATCGCGCATTCGGGAGTCGTGACTAGTGTGACTTCGTATCGCGAAAATATCAGCACGTCTCCCTCGATTGTTTCAGAATCTATATTTGATTCCAGAGTCCCACAGCCTTCATTGATATCGCCGGCGTTTAGACCATTCGTGGGCAAACGTAGATAAGTTTGTTGCTACGCACAGTGAGAAGAGGAAAAGTTTCATCCAGCCGCCTAACACCGTGTTGAGTGGCTGTGAACGGAAGGTGGATTTTGCGCGACAATTGGCGAAGCCAATGCGCAAAAACCGCCTGCAGTTTGCAGTCCACTCCAACTACTAGTTAGGGGGCGACTGGAGTTCTGTGCAGTGCGATTCATGACTGACTCGATAACGCTTTTTTTACGACAGGGGCCACAGTTTCTGATGTTATACCTTTGCGTTCGCAGTAGGGTGAACCCAACCAAACCTTGAGATCTTTAGCCCCTTTACTGGCGTTACAGCCGATACAACAACGCGCGATGTTTTCCAGAGTAACAATCCTTGCATCATTGATGATGTGCTCCCAACTCGGCATTTCCTTTTTGGAAGCTGCGGCCCTAAACAAGATGCCACAGTAAACGCATGCCTGATCACGTTCGAGAATCGCGTCTTCCATTAGTTTAGGGATGTTCCAGTTGTTCATAGACGGTTCAACCTAGCGCAGCCTCCTAACACCGTGTTGAGGGGCTGTAAACGGAAGGTGGATTTTGCGCGACAATTGGCGGAGCCAATGCGCAAAAACCGCCTGCAGTTTGCAGTCCGCTCCAACTACTAGTTAGGGGGCGACTGTAAGATTTATTGAATAGCATTTGGTTAACCGAAAACGTCAAGGAGTGGAACAATTGGAGTAGTTCTGTCGTTTGGTCTGTATTAGGTGACACCCTAATTACCTTTTGATCGATTGAAAGTATGATGCCAGCGATGATTAGCGAACGCCTCCTCAAGAGGCCTCAAATTGATTGTCTTGGAACGGTCCGGTTCATGGAAGCCCACCCAGCACCTGCTGCTATCCCCGAATGGCTCGGTTATAACTGCAGGTTCGCCTTCGAAGGTGAAGTAGACTCGATCTTCTGCGACATTTGTATTAGTGCTGACTCCCTCGACGCCCCTTATTGACCTAAGCAGTTTAACGATTCCGATCAACAGTAGTGGTGTACGAATTTCGAACGCGTGTAGTGAACCGTCTGCTTTCAGGACTGGATAAGTTTTCACGTCGCCTAACACCGTGTTGAGTGGCTGTGAACGGAGGGTGGACTTTGCGCGAGAATTGGCGAAGCCAATGCGCAAAAACCGCCCGCAGTTTGCAGTCCACTCCAACTACTAGTTAGGGGGCTACTTGATGTCCCTGCAGTTTGTTTCATCATGAGCAGACAAACCTAGAAGCAAGATATGAAACACCGTCGCTCGTTAGCCAGCTACTGATATTCTCTGTTTTCGCCGTCGAATAGCTTGGCACCCTATGTAAGATCATAGAGTTCACCTTCGGCACAGAATCGTCTGTTATTCTCGGAGTCGACTACAAAACCCTCAGCGGCCATCTCACCGAATCCTAGAATGTATTTTCGATACCGTTGGATAGCAATTCTGACGTCACCATTGGACAGCGTGTCTTTCATTACCGTGAATGTGTATTTTTTGAGGTTAGGGTGGGAAGCGTATTCGAACGGTGGCGATTCTGGCCATTCTGGCCAGGCATTCAATTGTTCTGGCGGTAACAGCATTAAATCTGCTACAAGGTCTTTCAAAAACTGATTAGCCAATTCTCGAATATCTCGTTGTTTCAAATCACGCCGCCTAACACTTATTACACGACAAAACGTCGTGATAAACAGGCGTGTAATCCCAATATCCTATTATCAAGTGTCCGATCTCCCACGACGTGTCTGGCTTTCAGCCTGATTAATATTGAAAACAAAATCAATACGCTAGTTGAGTTGTTTTCTCTCCAACTGTAGAAGTTTTGTCATCCAACACTCCAGGTTCACCCCCTAAATTACTAGACCAGGTTCGCTATCGTATTCGTAGGCTTGGGCTGGCAAAGCGCACTGAGTACGCCTACGTGGGCTGGATACGCCGTTACATCCTTGCCAACAACAAACGCCATCCAGCAGAACTGGGCAAGCGCGAACTTGAAGCCTTTTTAACCAGAATCGCAGTGCAGGATCGAGTGGCACCCTCAACCCAGAATCAGGCGCTGTCCGCGCTGCTCTTTTTATACAAAGAAGTACTTCACATCGAAGTGCCCTGGTTGGTCGATGTGCGGAGAGCCAAGGCCCGCGAGTATCTGCCGGTAGTGCTAACGCGAGATGAAATTCAAGCGTTGCTTGGCGAAATGTCCGGCGTTCATCATCTCGCAGCAAGTTTGCTATATGGCACTGGCATGCGGCTGATGGAATGTATGCGTTTGCGTATCAAGGACTTGGATTTCGAGCGCTCAGAGATAACTGTTCGACTGGGCAAAGGCGGCAAAGATCGCAGGACGCTTTTCCCCGAGTCTTTGCAGCCCGCGCTGCGCGTTCAGATGCAGGACGCGAAACACTTACATGAAAATGATCTGGCGCTTGATTTTGGAGAAGTGTGGTTACCTGATGCGCTGGCGCGGATTCATAAAAAGGCAACCTGCCATACGTTGCGTCATTCGTTTGCTACTCATTTGTTAGAGCGAGGGTACGACATCCGCACGGTGCAGGAGTTGCTGGGACATTCCGACCTTGCGACGACGCAGATATACACCCATGTGTTAGGCAAGGGCGCAAACGCGGTGCGCAGCCCTCTCGATGTCCTGTGATCTATGTGTATAATCTATCCAAAACATACACATGGTGATATTCGTGAGAACCAATATTGTTATTGACGATGATTTGCTGGCTGACGCGCTGGAAGCAACGGGCGCTAAGTCTAAACGCGAAGTAGTGGAGCTCGGGCTTGCCATGTTGGTGAAGTTATCCAGACAGGAACGTATCAAAGAGTTTCGAGGCAAATTGAGGTGGCAGGGTGATCTTGAGGCTATGCGAGACAGTGCGTGATTCTGGTTGATTCGAGTGTCTGGATAGATTTTTTCAATGGCATAAGAAGTAAAGAAACAGACTATCTGGACAGCTTGCTCGGTGTTGAGCAGATCGTCATTGGTGATTTGATCATGATGGAAGTGTTGCAGGGTTTCCGTCTCGATGCAGATTATGAGCAAGCGAAAGAACTGCTAATGAGCTTCAGCGTTCATGAAATGTTTGGAACAAACCGGGCATTGCGCGCTGCAGAGTGTTACCGGGAGTTGAGGAAAAAAGGGGTCACAGTCAGAAGATCCAACGATATGATTATTGGGGCATATTGCATTGACGCATCTATACCCCTGCTTTACTCAGATCGTGACTTCACGTTTATGTCTCAACACCTGGGCCTGGTACAAGCGCTACCAGACTAATACGCTGCTCAGTCCAGATACTTATCCGTCACCGCACCTTCGCTCGCGCTGGTTACCAGCTTGGCATATTTCGCCAGCGTGCCACGGGTGGTATAAGGCGCGGGCCGCTGCCATTGGCTCCTGCGCTTTTCTAACGTGGCATCGTCCACATGCAGAATCACAGTTTTAGCTTCTGCATCCACCGTGATCTGATCACCGTCTTCAACAAGAGCAATAGGTCCGCCTTCGAACGCCTCTGGGGTAACGTGACCAATCACAAAGCCTCGAGACCCGCCTGAAAAGCGACCGTCAGTCAGCAAAGCAACATCGTCAGATAATCCACGCCCGTTGATGGCGCTGGTGGGGCTCAACATTTCGCGCATGCCCGGGCCGCCTTTGGGACCCTCGTAACGAATGATAACAACATCACCTGCTTGTACGGTGCCATCCATAATGGCCGCCATGCCCGCTTCTTCGCCGTGGAAGCAGCGCGCTTTGCCGGTAAACGTTAAGCCTTCATGCCCTGTGATTTTGGCAACGGCGCCTTCGGGTGCAAGGTTGCCGCGCAGAATAACCAGGTGGCTGTCCTTTTTGATGGGGTTGTCCATCGGGCGGATGATTTTCTGATCTGCCGGATAGTCTTCTACATCAGCGAGATTCTCTGCCAGTGTTTTACCGGTAACGGTGAGGCAGTCGCCGTGTAGTAAACCTTCGTTGAGTAATCGTTTCATCAGCGGTTGAATGCCACCAATGGCGATCAGTTCGCTCATTGAATAAACCCCAGCAGGCCGCATGTCCGCCAATACCGGTACGCGCGCGCCGACTCGGGTAAAGTCGTCCAGCTGCAAAGGGATATTGGCCGCATGTGCGATAGCCAGCAGGTGCAGCACTGCGTTGGTAGAGCCTTCCAGTGCAATGGTGATGGTGATTGCATTTTCGAACGCTTCACGGCTCAGCATGTCACTGGGTTTCATGCCCAGTTTGATCAGATTGCGCACTGCAGCGCCCGCGTTGTAGCTGTCCTGTTTCTTTGCGTCACTGATGGCATTCTGCGCGGAACTGTTGGGTAGCGACAAACCAAGCGCTTCCATGGCTGATGCCATGGTGTTGGCGGTGTACATGCCGCCGCAGGAGCCAGGTCCAGGAATGGCGGTCGATTCCACTTCTTTGAGTTTGATGTCAGACAGGTTGCCGGCGGCATGCTGTCCTACCGCTTCGAAAACAGAAACAACATCCCGTCGCTCTTTGCCCGGCATAATTGTGCCGCCGTAAACAAACACCGCGGGTCGGTTCATGCGTGCGATTGCTATGCCGCAGGCCGGCATGTTTTTGTCGCAGCCACCAATAGCCACAAATCCATCGAACCCTTGTGCGCCAACAACGGTTTCTATGCTGTCGGCAATCACTTCCCGTGACGCCAGTGAATAACGCATGCCGGGTGTGCCCATGGAAATGCCGTCGGAGACGGTAATAGTGTTGAACAGCACAGCTTTGCCACCCGCTGCATCGGCGCCTTTGACCGCCTCATCAGCCAGTGTGTTGATGTGCATGTTACAAGGCGTCACCATAGACCAGGTCGATGCTACGCCAATCTGCGGTTTCTTGAAGTCTTCTTCAGTGAAACCGACCGGGTACAGCATTGCTCGGCTGGGTGCTTGTTCTACGCCATCAACAACAATTGATGAATACGGTCTTTCGTCCGCCATGGGTGTTCCTCTTAACTAAAGTTTTTTGACCATCACCGCAGAATTGCGCTGCCAGTTGTACAACATCTGTTTCTGCTCGGGTAACTGATCCGGACTCGCATCGGTAAAGCCTTGTTCCAGAAACCAGTCGCGTGTTTGGGTTGTCAGAACAAACAGGGTGTTCACATTATTGTTTCGGGCTGTTTGTTCAGCAGCTGCCAGCAGGCGCACGCCCACTCCATTGCCGGCCTGATAGTTCTCGTGTACGCCAACACAGGCAAGCTCGGCCTGTGCACCGTATGGATATACCGCACAACAGCCGACAACGATGCCATCCAGCTCAGCAACCAGAAAATTGTCAATTTCCTGTTCAAGGCGGTCGCGTTCACGGCGAACCAGAGCACCAGACTCTTCCAGTGGTCGAATTACTTCAACAATGCCGGCGACATCCTCTCGCGTGGCTGTTCTTACCCCTTTGTGCTGTTGTTCAACCACCTGTGTGCCGATGCCTTCCGCGGTAAATAATTCAGCCAGGAGGGCGCCATCGTCTGTGAAGGGCACCAGATGCGATTTGGTTACACCGCGTCGGACAGCCTGCTGCAGATAGCCCAGGCGCGTAGCGTTGGCGTCATCTGTAGTGGCCAGGGCCTGTTCCAGACTGGCCGGTGTTACCGTGCTGATCCGCTGACCCTGTTCATCACGCAGGTGCGCTACTTCATCGAAGAAGATCAACTTGTCTGCCTGCAGCGAAATGGCAATTTCTGCGGCCACTTCTTCTGCAGGCAGGTTGAACACCTGCCCCGAAGGGGAGTAGCCAACGGGAGATTGAATAATCAGCGCGCCGCCGTCCAGACTGTTTTTGATGCGCCGGGTCTCAACGCGTCGTACGCTGCCGGTGAACAGATGATCCACGCCATCCAGAATACCCATCGGCTGCGCGGTTATAAAATTGCCTGCAATCACCGGAATGTCGACTTTGTGCAGCGGCGAGTTAGGCAGCCCGGTTGAAAACAGTGCTTCCAGACGCGTGCGCAGCTGGCCGTTAACGGCAGTAATGGTCGACATCGCCAGCTCGTCAGTCACGCGACGGTGGCCATGATAAAAAGATTCTGGCAGCGATTGCTCGATCTGTGGACGGCCGCCATGCACCAGAATCAGGCGTACACCCAGCACGTGTAACAGCGCAAGGTCGTGCACCATGTTCGAAAGGTTTACATGCTCAAAAGCTTCACCCGGCACCAGCACCACAAATGTTTTGTTGCGGTGTGCGCTGATGTAAGGGGTTGAGCCACGGAACCACCGTGCATACGTTGAAGTTTCCATCTCTGTCAGCTCGTACAGTAGCGTGCGATCACTTGTCTCAGGGTGTCCTGCGCAGCGCCAATCTGATCACGCGCAAGGTATTCGTTAGGCTGGTGCGCCTGGTCAATGCTGCCGGGGCCCCAGACGACAGTTTCCATACCTAAACTCTGCAGGAAATGTCCTTCGGTGCCAAATGCAACCGTGCCTGGTGCAACACCCGAGTGGGCAGCCAGTGTCTGCACCAGGTCACCCTGCAGGTTCGATTCAAACGGCGGCACCGGCGGGTAATGGGTGTTGACGGTGAGCGTGGTGCCACATTGTGCGATGGCTTCCTGCAGACGCTCCTGCAGACGTTTAATGGTGTCGGCAGTATCCATGCCGGGCAGCAGTCGCAGGTCTATCTGTAACTCCGCATGGCTGCAGATACGGTTGGGGCTGTCACCGGCATGCATGCAGCCCAGATTCATGGTCGGAACCTGTACTTCAAAAGCTGGGTTGATGTGCTCATTGGCCAGTTCCTGGCGAAAAGCAATGAGATCGGTCATGACATTGTGCATCGAGTCCAGCGCGTTGCAGCCCAGGTCCGGATTTGAGGAATGCCCGGATGCGCCCTGCAGTTTAATCGAGATAAAGGCGATGCCTTTATGCGCATAAACCGGCATAAGCCCGGTGGGTTCGCCAATAATGCCGTAGTGGGCTTTGGGTTTACCACTTTCCACCAGGTACCGTGCACCCGCCATGGAAGATTCTTCGTCTGAAGTGGCAACAATGGTCAGTGGGGCGCTGAGTTTCTTATCGATGAAGGTGGTGGCGGCTTCCAGCGCTGTCGGGAAAAAGCCTTTCATATCACAGGCGCCCAGACCGTACAGCTTGTTGTCTTTTTCGGTCATGGTGAAGGGGTCGGTTAGCCATTTTGTTTCGTCGAAGGGCACCGTATCCGTATGTCCGGCAAGCACCAGGCCGCCCTCTCCGGAACCCAGCGTCGCCACAAGGTTGGCTTTGTGCGGGGCATCAGGCAGAGGCATGAGTTCGGTATCAAAACCCAGGCTGTCCAGCCAGTTTGCGAGATGCTCAATGACGCGCAGGTTGCTGCGATCTATCGCCGGTGTAGTTGAACTCACCGAAGGTTCGCTCACCAAGGTGGCGAGCATGTCGTCAAATTTGGGTAACACGCCATTATTCCCGCGTGGGGTATATATCCCACAGCTATAAAAGAGGGTCGGTATTGTAGTCCCAAGGTCTGGGTAATTACACTTAAGTGGTTTAAATAAAAGAGTTTTTTGCCCTGTGATGTGGGTCTAATCTGCCACGCTAATGGCTTGCAAAACGTCGTCTGAAGGGGATACTGCGGTAATCACGTAAACAGCATGAATGGACAACTGCTTGGCTAGTTCACCTCAATCGCAATCCCCAGGGTTAACTTCTGTACCCAAAGACGACACAGCGGATGTGCCGGACCTTGCGCCTGCGACAGATAAAAAGGTCGATAAGACGCCGGTTTTGACCTCAAAGCGGGGATTTGGCGGCAATATTTTTGATAATGAGCAGGAGTTGCTGCTCGACCTGCCGGTATTGCTCGAAGCGATTGTTGAAGATGGCTTTATTGGTCAGCGCCAGGCTGAAGATATCCTCATCGCCCAGCGCACGCAGAAAGAACTCAGCATGCACCCGCTCGAGATCATTGCCAGCCGCGAGTATGAAAACCGCAATTCAGCAACCAATAAAACCCTTGATCTTGAAACCCTTACCATCTGGCTGAGTCAGCGGGTCAACCAGCCGTATGTGCGCGTAGATCCGCTCAGTATTAACGTGAACGCGGCAACTGAAGTCATGTCGTACGCGTTTGCCCAGCGCCACAATATTCTTGCCCTGGATGTCGCAGACGACTATGTCGTGATCGCCAGTGGTCAGCCGTATATGTATCAATGGGAGTCGATGCTTACGCAAACGTTGCGTGGCCGTCGAATTCGTCGCGTGGTGTGTAATCCCGCTGACCTCACCCGCTACCAGTTAGAGTTCTACACCATTGCCCGCTCCGCTGCCAAAGCCGAAGAAGCGGGCATGGAAGTCACCACCATCACCAACTTCGAGCAGATGCTTGAACTGGGTTCAATGAAGTCACCCGAGGCCAACGATGCCCACGTGGTGAACATTGTTGACTGGCTGTTGCAGTACGCTTTTGATCAGCGCGCCAGTGATATCCACATTGAGCCTCGGCGCGAGAAAGGCCTCATCCGCTTTCGTATCGACGGGGTGTTACACCATGTGTATGAGCTACCCAAGGCAGTAAACGCCGCGGTTACCAGTCGCCTGAAAATTCTCGGTCGTATGGATGTGGCTGAAAAGCGACGCCCGCAGGATGGCCGGGTGAAAACCGTTGGCCAGGATGGCAACGAAATTGAACTGCGTCTGTCCACCCTGCCTACTGCGTTTGGCGAAAAGATGGTTATGCGGATCTTCGATCCTGATGTACTGCTGCGCAGCTTTCAGGAGCTTGGGTTGTCCGGTGATGACTACAAACGCTGGCATACCATGACACATGCCTCGAATGGCATCGTGCTGGTCACCGGTCCAACCGGTTCGGGTAAAACCACAACCCTCTACAGTACGTTGAAGCAGCTCGCCACCAACGAAGTTAACGTCTGTACCATTGAAGATCCCATCGAAATGGTTGAACCCGCGTTCAACCAGATGCAGGTGCAACACAATATTGATGTCGATTTTGCTTCTGGTGTGCGCGCGCTGCTGCGCCAGGACCCGGACATCATCATGGTCGGTGAGATCCGCGATCTGGAAACTGCTGAAATGGCAATACAGGCGGCGCTGACCGGCCACCTGGTAATTTCTACGCTGCACACTAACGATGCACCCACCGCGGTGTCTCGTCTACTCGATCTGGGTGTGCCGCCATACATGATCAAAGCCACCGTACTTGGCATTATGGCTCAGCGCCTGGTGCGAACGCTGTGCCCGCACTGCAAGGTAGAAGAAGATGTTGATCTGGAAGCCTGGCAGCTGATGACCGAACCCTTCAAGGTCAAACCCCCTGCCAAGGTGTTTGCCCCTCAGGGCTGTCTGGAATGTCGCGATACCGGCTATATGGGTCGTATGGGTATCTATGAAATCATGCAGATGAACAGCTCAGTCCAGGCGACTATCAGTGGCGAGGTTAATCTGGACAATATCCGCAAAGCCGGCTTCTCTCAGGGTATGCGCACGCTGCGTCTGTCCGGCGCGCAGAAAGTAGGTGCAGGCCAAACCACTATTGCCGAGGTTCTGCGGGTCTCTCCCGCGTCGCAGGATACCTGATCACCCTGGTCAGCTGATGTTCGCTGTCGCTGTATTGGTGAGCCCATTTATGGTGCAATACCGCGCTTTGGTTCCACCTAGTAGAAGTGAATGACAAATCCGAATTTTGCTGACCGTGACGGTTGGATATGGATGGACGGCGAGTTAGTACCCTGGCGTGAAGCCAAAGTCCATGTGTTAACCCATACGCTGCATTATGGTCTGGGCGTCTTTGAAGGTGTGCGTGCGTACAACACGCCTTCAGGCCCGTGTATCTTCCGCCTGGAAGAGCACACTCAGCGCCTGTTTAATTCAGCCCATATCCTGAATATGAAAATGCCTTTCACCCAGGCCGAGGTGAGCAATGCTCAACGTGAGGTGTTCAGGGCCAATGAGCTTGATGAAGGGTATCTGCGGCCGATGGCTTTTCTCGGTAGCGAAGGCATGGGATTACGTGCCGAAGGGTTACAGGTACATTTAAGTATCGCCGCCTGGCCCTGGCCTAACTATATGGATGCGGATGCCACAGAGAAAGGCATCAAAGTACGCACGTCTTCGTACACCCGGCACCATGTAAACATCACCATGTGTAAAGCTAAATCGAACGGCAATTACACCAATTCTATTCTGGCGCTGCAGGAAGCGCTTGAATGCGGTTGTGATGAAGCCCTGCTGCTCGATAATGAAGGCTATGTGGCTGAAGGTAGTGGCGAGAATATTTTCCTGGTAAAAAATGGCGAACTGCATACGCCGGAGCTGACCTCCTGTCTGGCCGGTATTACCCGCGACACAGTGTTTGCGTTAGCGCAGGAAAAGGGTCTTAAAATACACGAGCGTCGCATCACTCGAGATGAAGTTTATATTGCGGATGAGGCTTTTTTCACCGGCACTGCCGCTGAGGTTCTGCCGATACGGTCTCTCGATAATCGCACCATTGGTTCCGGCGAGCGTGGCCCGATTACCCAGCAGTTGCAGAGCACTTACTTTGATCAAGTGCGTGGTAAACGCGACGCCTTTCCCCAATGGCTCTCGCCGGTGGCGTGAAAGCCCTAATCATTGCGCCAGCCTGGGTCGGTGACATGGTCATGGCCCACTCGCTGCTCCAGCTGTTGGCGGCGCAGCACAATAATATACAGCTGCATGTGCTGGCGCCGCCGGCTACGGCCGCGCTGGCGACACGAATGGCGCAGGTGCACGAAGTGCACACGCTTGAGGTTGGGCACGGCCAATGGCGCCTGGGCCATCGTCGAAAAGCGGCTCAACGGATGAACCAGATAGGGTTTGATCGCGCGTATGTGCTGCCCAACAGCTGGAAATCAGCGCTGATTCCCTACCTGGCGCATATACCTCAACGTATTGGTTGGCGCGGCGAAGCGCGGTTTGGACTGCTTAATCGGCAACGGTTGCTGGATAAAGACGCTTACCCGTTAATGATTGAGAGATTCATGGCGCTGGCGAGCGATTCCTGGCAGTTGCCTGCGCCTCCGTATCCTTTGCCTCGCCTGGTGGTAGATGATGAAAATCTGCAGCGGTGTCTGCAGGCTTTTGCCTTACAACCCGGCAAGGTCGCTGTTCTGTGTCCGGGTGCGGAGTTTGGCGAAGCCAAAAAGTGGCCCGCAGAACACTATGCGGAAGTAGCCAGACACCTTCTGGCAAACGACCGGCAGGTCTGGCTGTTGGGATCACCAAAAGATGTAGACGATTGTGCGGCGATAGCACAGCGGGCACCCGGAGTTGAAAATCTGGCCGGTCATACCTCTCTGGTCGATGCGATTGATCTTTTGTCTGTGGCTGAGCAGGTGGTCTGTAACGATTCGGGTTTGATGCACGTTGCTTGTGCATTGGGTAAACCCACCATAGGTATTTTTGGATCGACGTCCGCAGAATTTACGCCGCCGCTGGGGCAGCAGGCTCAGGTGGTTGAGCTTGAGATGAACTGTCGCCCGTGTTTTCAGCGTACCTGCCCGCTGGGGCATTTGAACTGCCTGCGTCAGCTGTCTCCACGGCAGGTCATTGAACGCATGGTTGCGTTATAGCTGTGCGTGTTCTGTTAATCAAAATGTCATCACTTGGCGACGTGGTACATGCCTTGCCGGCGGTCAGCGATGCCGCAGCTCACGGCATTACCTTTGATTGGGTGGTGGAAGAAGCCTTTGCAGATATCCCGGCATTACACCCGGCGGTGAATCGGGTGATACCTATTGCCTGGCGTCGCTGGCGCAAAAACCTCAGAGCCAGTGTCGCGGAAATGACCACGTTTCGAGAAACCATTGCCAGCAACATCTATGACCTGGTTATCGATTCCCAGGGGCTGATCAAGAGTGCGTTGGTCAGTGCGTTGAGCCGTGCGGGTAAACATGGCTTCTCGCATACCTGTGCGCGTGAACCCTGGGCTTCGTTCTTTTATGGCAAAGGTCATCGCATCGCGACCGGGCAGCATGCCATTGATCGGCAACGCCAGTTGTTTGCTGCGGCGCTGGGCTATAGCTATGACCCTGAACAGTTGCCTGGTATCGGCGTAAGCATCCAGGCTGAGGATCGCAGCAAACAGGTGTTTCTGTTACACGGCACCACCTGGGCAACCAAACACTGGCCAGAGATGATGTGGCAGGTCCTGGCTGAGCAGATAAAGGTGGCGGGTTATGAACCGGTGCTTACCTGGGGTGATGAGGTTGAACGGCAGCGCGCACGGGAGATTACTCAGGCCAGCGGTGCTCATCTGCAGGATCGCACCGCCCTAAAACTTCTTGCGCCAGCACTGGCGCAAAGCGCTGGTGTTATTGGTGTGGACTCAGGGCTCACTCACCTGGCTGCGGCTCTGGGCACACCCACCCTGGGTTTGTACGGACCCACTGATGGAGTGTTAACGGGTTGTCGTGGTCCGCGTGCGAAGATTCTGCAATCAGATTTTGCCTGCGCGCCGTGTTTGTCCAGCACCTGTCGCTATCGCGGAGCGCCAGAGCAGTGGCAGTCTCAGGATGTTGTGCCGCCCTGTTTTGCGCAACTCACGCCTTCTCTTGTCTGGCAGCGGGCACACGATCTGATGGGTCAAAGCTGATGCGTTTTGCCTTCTGCATCTTCAAGTATTTTCCTTACGGCGGCATCCAGCGCGACATGATGAAAATGCTGGCTGAATGTAAGCGCCGTGGCCACGAAGTGAAAATATTCACCTTGCGTTGGCAGGCACCCGTTGACCCTGACATTGAGCTTGAAGTAATTCCCATCTCCGGGTTGGCACGCCATCGTCAATACGAGCGTTTTGCTGATGCGGTGAATAAGGCGGTCGCTGCGGACAATTTTGATCTGGTGCTGGGATTTAATAAAATGCCCGGGCTGGATGTCTACTATGCTGGTGATTCCTGCTATATAGAAAAAGCGTTTTCGCAGCGTAGTGCCGCCTATCGCCTGTTGCCTCGTTTCAAGAGCTTTGTAGCGGCCGAGCGCGCTGTGTTTGAAGCAGCAAGCAATACGGAAATTCTCACCATCTCAAATGTTGAAGTGCCCCTGTATCGACAGCACTACCGAACCCCCGCAGAGCGGTTCCATCCTTTGCCGCCAGGCATCGAGCGGGATCGCGTAGCGCCGGATAACGCAGATGAAATTCGAGCCGAGTTTCGTCGCGAAATGGGTTTGACCGAAGAGCATCTGGTTATATTGTTTGTCGGCTCCGGCTTTATCAAGAAGGGTCTGGATCGTGCGCTGCTGTCTGTGGCGGCGTTACCCCCAGACCTCCGTGATCGTGTGCGTATGTATGTTATCGGGCGTGATAAAAGTGAAGCTTTTGAGCGGATGAGCATGCGTCTGGGGCTGTCTTCTCAGGTCACTTTTTTTGCCGAGGGGCGTGACGACGTGCCGCGTTTTCTGTTTTCCGCTGATGCGCTGCTTCATCCCGCCTACGATGAAACGGCGGGCATGGTGATCATAGAAGCGATGTTAGCCGGGTTGCCAGCCCTGGTGACACGTAACTGTGGTTATGCCAAACATCTGAGCGAGAACAATGCCGGTATCGTTCTGCCACTGCCGTTCTCTCAGGTGGCTCTGAATAATGCTCTGGTTGAACTGTTAACCTCACCCGAGCGCAGCAAATGGCGCGCAAATGGTCTGGCGGCCAAACAACAGAGCACCTTGTTTGAGCTGGTGCCAAAAGCGGTAGATCACCTGGAGCGATTTGCCCGGGGTAGTCGTCCGTTACTCGTGTTTGTGTTGTTTCGCTATTTTGCTTACGGTGGTTTGCAGCGGGACTTTATGCGTATTGCCCAGGAGGCTTACCGCCGCGGCTACGATATTCTTATTTATGCCACCGCCTGGGAGGGTGAGCAGCCGGAGCATTTTCAGGTGGTGATCATTGATGCGCCTGGTGTGTCTAATCACAGTCGTTATCTCAGCTTTTCTCAGCGTCTGCACGAAGATGCTCGTTGGCGTCAACCCGCTGCCATTGTTGGCTTCAACCGTATGCCCGGGTTAGACGTTTATTACGCGGCGGATTCCTGTTTTGAGCACAAAGCGCGCAATATGCGTACTGCGATGTACCGTCGCACTGAACGCTACCGGGTAATGTCGGCATTTGAGCGCGCTGTGTTCGGGCAGGAGTCAGATACCGACATCATGCTGATAGCCGAGAGTCAGCGGGAACAGTTTCAGCGCTACTATCAGACACCTGATGAACGTTTGACCATGTTGCCGCCGGGCGTCAGCAGAGACCGCATGCGTAGCTCTGACTGGCAATCACAGCGACACATGATACGTTCGGAATTTGATATCGGTGATGATGATAACCTGCTGCTGCTGGTAGGCAGCGGTTTTGTCACCAAGGGTCTCGATCGAGCATTGTTGATGCTGGCAGGTTTACCCGTATCTCTGCAGAACTGTACAAAGTTGCTGGTTATCGGTGAAGACAATCCGAAGCAGTTTCTGCGTCAGGCCCGTACTTTGGGGGTTGAACATCTGCTCACTATCGTTAAAGGTCGGGATGATATTCCTGCCGTTTTGCAGGGCGCGGATCTGATGGTTCATCCGGCGTATATGGAAAGTGGTGGCATGGTGCTGGTAGAAGCCATCATTTCAGGTCTGCCGGTTATTGCATCAGGGGTGTGCGGGTTCGCACATTTCATCACCGATGCGCAGGCTGGCGTAGTGCTGAACGAGCCGTTTGATCAGGAACAGCTCAATCAAACAGTTATTGATGTGTTGCACAATCCGTCTTTGCGCCAGGACTGGTCTGATAACGGTGTACGTTTCGGACAGGAAAATGAGCAGCTGTACAACATGCCGAACCACGCTATGAAAGTCATTGAAGCCAGTGTGGCCAAGGTACAGGCGCGTAACAAAGCCGCCTTCGAAAAACACCTCTTGTCATTGCAAGGTGGTTAAATGACCTATCTGCGCGAAGACATACAACAACTCTGGCGGGGCCAGGACCCCCTTGAAAAGGCGTTTGCATTAGAAGGTGAGGTGTTTCGCGATGTCCCCGGACGCCGTACTCTGCGTGTTGTGCTGAATAACAAAGCCTATTTTGTAAAACTGCATTACGGGGTTGGCTGGTCAGAAGTGATTAAAAACTGGCTGCAGTTCAAGTGGCCCGTCATCGGGGCAAGTAACGAGTTTTTGGTTTGTAGGGCGCTTGTCGAAGAACAGATTAATGCTCCCAAGCCCGCAGCGTTTGCTGTTTCAACCGGCAGCATTGCAGCAAGACGTTCTTTCGTTTTATGTGACGAGCTTGCGGGTTATACCAGCCTTGAAGATATTACTGACACCTGGCCGGAATATCCGCCGAGCGCCGTTGAACGTCAAAGATATTTATATGCCGTGGCGCGGTTTGCGCGTCGCTTCCATCAGGCCGGTTTTATACATCGAGATTTTTATATCTGCCACCTGCTTTCCAGTGATGCAGAGCGCGCTTCAGGCAACGTATCTCTTGCCGTGTTAGACCTCCACCGTGCGCGAAGGTTTGCCAAGGTGCCGTTTCGATGGTTGAAACGAGACCTTGCGGCGCTACTGTTTTCCAGCTTGGACCTGGGGTTCTCAGAGCGAGACTGGCTTCGCTTTATTGCGATCTACAGCGGTAAACCCGCTTCTGTGGCTTTGCGGGAAGAGGCTGCTTTGTGGCAGGCGGTTCGTCAGCGCGCAGATAAGTTGTATAGCGAAGGGTTGCGCAAAGGCATAGTAAAAGGCCTCTACACGCCATGAAGTTTTCTTCTCAAGGATTGTGTGCGGTAGGTCGCGAGCTGGTTGCGCCATTTGTGGTGGATGTTTGCCTGGATCCCGATGAAAGTCTTGTGGACCAGACAACAACGGAATTAACTTTTACCGATGTTGCCCGGTTGTTGCCCGGGCGAAGAGTCAGCGGGCTTGCAACCCATGCGGGTGAAGTTGTGTTTGCCAAAATGTTTTATGGTGAAAATGCACGGCGTTACTGGCAGCGTGAACTGGTTGGTGCACGACGTCTGCAGACGGCCAACGTAAATACACCACAAGTGCTTGCAACTGGAGCCAGTGCAGACGGAGATGGGTTTGTTGTGCTGTTTGAACCCCTGCATGACCCGCACAATTTAGCGGACGGTGATCTGGAGGATATGCTTGCAGCGGTGCAGCTGCTGGCAGATATGCACGACGCCAGTCTGGTTCAGACCGACGTGCATATCTTTAATTTTCTGCGCTACGAGGGGAAATACTTTGCCATCGATACGGATGGCATTCGTCGAGCACACCTATTGCGGCAACATTTTGCCAACCTGGCAATGTTGCTCGCGCAGCGTGCACCCGTGGCGGATGTCGATATTGATGAAGTGTGGGCAGCTTACAGCGCCGCGCGCGGCGCTTATGTCAGTCGCATGGGTTCAGCAGAACAGCTGCGTAAGCTTACAGCTGCTGCGCGGCAACAACGGGTGCGCCGGTACCTGAAGAAAACTCAGCGGCAATGTACTGAGTTTGTTCATCAAAAGAATTTCCGTTTCAATTTTCTGTGTGATCGTGACCACTTCTCACAGTTGCAGCGATTCATGCTGTTTCCCGAATCTTTTGTGGGTGATGGTACGCCGCTTAAACTAGGTAACAGTTCTACGGTGGTACGTATGCATGTTGACGGTGTGCCGTACATTGTTAAACGTTACAACATCAAAGGCCCGCTGCATCGCGTGCGCCGCTGGTTCAAAAAGCGCGCACGTAACGCCTGGTGTAATGGCCACCTTCTCGCCTTTCTGAATATTGCCACAGCAAAACCGATTGCTCTGCTCGAGCTGCGCTGGGGTTGGTTTAACGACGTCTGTTATCTTGTCATGCCAGATTGCGGTGAGCGGAACCTGGGCCAGGCGCTGGTTAACCGTCCGGAAGAATTCGCCCAGCTTGCCGCGCCGACACTTGCACTGCTGCAGGGGCTTAAAGCCGCTGGGTTGCAGCACGGGGATCTGAAAGCCACTAACTTTGTGATTGATGAGCCTACAGTTCGGTTGATTGACTATGATGCGGTTCAACCGGGTAGCCAGGAGTCTGACCGGCGCCGTTTCCTGGCCAATTGGGAGGATCAGCCTGATCTGAAGGCGCAATGGCAGCGTGCACTGGTAGACGCTGGTTTATGATCGTACTGGGTCTATCAGGTGCGTTAAGACATGATGCTTCCGCTGCGCTGGTGATCGATGGTGAAACAGTTGCGGCTGCAGAAGAAGAGCGCTTTTCTCGTGACAAACACGCAAAAAATCAGTGGCCGGAACAGGCTGCCCGCTACTGTCTGAAAGAGGCGGGATTGCGTGCTGGAGACATCGATTGTGTGGCGTTTCCCTTTGCGCCTGTAAGCCTGTTGCGCAAAGCTCGTTGGGCTTACGCATCACGTTACTGGTATGCACCGGACCGTGCCCTGGATGCGCTCTTGAATGGCAATCGCAGGTTTCGCAGCCATCGGCGCGCGATTTTATCTCTGGGTGAGCGGCTCGGCGTTAACTGGCAGAAGACACGATTTGTACCTGTGGAACACCACCTGTCTCACGCATCGAGTGCCTATCATCTGTCGGGGTTTGAAGGTAAAACCGCTATTCTGGGTGTGGATGGGAAGGGTGAATACGCCACAACTTTTTTTGGCTACGGCGAAAATGGTCGGATACACACGCTGAAGGAATTCTATGATCCAGACTCGCTGGGTGGTGTATACGGCGCCCTGACGGAATACCTTGGCTTTGAAATGCTGGATGGCGAATACAAAGTCATGGGCATGGCGCCTTATGGCGATCCAGACAAATATGATCTGTCACGCCTGATTCAAGCCAGCGGCAATGGTTTCAGAGCCAACACCAGATATGTCAATGTGGTGGGGTTGCGGCGCCACAAGGATCAGGGTCAGGCTTTTTACTTCAGCGACGCGCTGGTGGATTGGTTAGGCCCCCGTCGCCGTGGCGATGAAGCCGATGAACCTTACGTTCACTACGCCGCGGCAATGCAGCGCCTCTACGAAGACTGGGTCATCAAGTTAACTCAAACCTACCTGGGCGAGATCTTAAACGAAACGTCTCAGCTGGTGTTTGCCGGTGGCGGCGCGCTGAATGTGAAATTGAATCAGCGCCTGCTGGGTGAATCAAATATAGAAAAGCTTTATGTACAGCCGGCCTCTGGCGACTCGGGGACAGCGCTGGGTGCAGCAACCTATGTTGCCAACAGCCAGGGCGACTGTGTTGCGCCGCTTCGACACGTCTATCTGGGCCCCGCCTTTAATACAGATGACTGCCTTGCTGCGCTGCAGAAGCGTTCGGAAACGTGTCACTGGCAGCGCATGGAAGAGCCGGTGACCGCTGCGGCGGACATCTTAACCGATGGGCATCCGCTAGCCTGGTTTCAGGGTCGTATGGAATTCGGCCCTCGTGCGCTGGGTGGTCGTAGTATTCTGGGTTGTCCCAGCACGCCGGGTATTGCGGATAAAATAAACGCGCAGATCAAGTTCAGGGAGCGTTGGCGACCATTCTGCCCAAGCGTCCTACCCGAAGTAGCTGCAGAACTGATCCAACCGTCGCACCCGGCGCCCTATATGACCATTACGTTTGACGTTGCCCCCGGCTGGCGTGAGCGCATTCCCGAAGTGGTCCATGGAGACGGTACCGCCCGGATTCAGGTGGTCGATGAACAGGCACACCCCCGTTATCATCAGCTCCTGCAAGCCATGCAGGCAAGCACCGGTAATGGTGTGTTGCTTAACACGTCACTGAACAGGCGCGGTGAACCGATGGTGTGCTCACCAGAGGATGCGTTGAATATGTTTTTTGGCTGTGATCTGCAGTATCTGCTGCTGGAAGATTTCCTGGTCACCAAGGAACCGGTTTGAGCCGGCGTATTCTGCAGATCTGTCCACACGATGTGTCACCGTTTGGAGAATTGTGCCATCGATATGAACTGGCGGCGGCATCGCTGGGCATTGAAATGACCACGGTATTCCTCGGTCCGACCGAGGGCACTGAGGAACACCCGCAGCGGGTCAGTTATCTGGATCTTGATGATCTTGCTGACACCGCCGCCATCCGTCGCGGATTATCCCGGTTGAGCAAACAGACGTGGGATATGGTGATATGTCATCGTTACCGACCTTACTGGGCGATAGCGCGATCACCCCTGGCAGATAACCTCTGTGTTGTTGTGGCCCATGAATTTGGATTGATGTCTCGCCGTCAGCGGCGCTGGAACCGTCGACTGTTTGCATCAAAGATGCACTTTGCGGGCGTTTCGCCGGAAGTGGCAGGGGAATTGAGGGCAAGTTCAAAACAAGAGTCTATAGTGCTGCCTAATGTCCTGGATGTATCTGCCTCTGCGGCCGGGTTGCGCTCTCGTGGTGATGCGCTTGCAGCGCTGGGACTGCCGGAAGGACCACTGACAGTTGGGGTTGTCGGTCGCATTCATTATAAAAAGCGGCCGAAGTTGTCTGCGGAAGCCTTTGCCCGCTTTTCGCAAAAGAGTGCCAACAGTCGGCTGGTTTTTCTCGGTGGTGGCGATACCCGGGAACTACCCCAGGCCGAAAACATTTTTTACCTCGGTCAGATACCTCAGGCGCAGAATTATTTTCGCGCTTTTGATGTTCTGCTGCATCCGGTGCAGGTTGAGGCATTTGGCATGGTTGTACTGGAAGCCATGTACGCAGGGGTGCCGGTTGTCACCTTGCCTCAGGGTGGGCCTAAATATGTGCTGGATGATCTGGGGGTGTATCCCAGCGAAGATTCACCTCAGGGATTTGCAGATGCTCTGCTGAAAGCGGTTGCGTTGGATCGGGACGAGCTGCTGCAGAAGGGGCGCTTGCGGATTGACCAACACTTTTCCATCGCGGCGCTGGCGCGTAGTCTGGATCATGTGCTGACAGCCTATCGGCCCCGTTAGTAGAAACAGTTAACGTGAAGGGTTAGCTGGAATAGAAGGGCGCCTCACCCTCCGGGCGGGTTTTGAAACGTTTGTGCATCCAGAGGTACTGCGCCGGATTCTGCCGGATCTGATCCTCCAGCATCTGATTGAGGCGGGTCGCGTCAGCGGTGTCATCGCCGCTGGGGAAGTTTTCCAGCACGGGCGAAAAATGGATGTGCCAGTGCATGTTCGCACGATCGCGGATCTGTCTCATCATCAGTACTGGCGAGTTGTTTAAACGAGCAAAGCGTGAAGTGGCCACAATAGTGGCTGTCGGGATGTCGAAGAAGGGCGCAAATACAGAGTGCTTGCGACCATAGTCCTGGTCAGCCGCATACCAGATAGCGCGTCCCTGTTTCAGTCGTTTTAATGTGCCGCGAATATTTTCCCGCTCAATCACGCCGTCGAAAAAGCGCTGTCTGCCCTGTACCTGCAACCATTCCCAGGCGGGGTTTTTGTTGAACCTGTACATCACGTCGATGTTGCCAATCTGCTTCAACGGCTGACAGATGGCATCCATAACCGCGAAATGTCCGCCAACCAGAATAGCGCCTCGCCCTTGGGCTAAGGCGGCATCAAGGTGTTCTTTGCCGTGCACCGTGAAATGTGCGCTGAGATCGCGTTTTGGATTCAGCCAGGGGATCGCCATTTCCAGGGCACCCAGAGAAACCGCGGCAAAGGTATCCTGTACCAGCTGATCCTGTTCTTCAGCGCTCAGCTCGGGGAAACATTGCCGGATATTGGTTTCGGTAATTCTGCGACGGGCGCCGCCAATTCGATAAGCAAGACGACCAATGCCCTCGCCAAGGCTGAAGATCCAGCTTAAAGGCAGACGCGCAATCACCCACGCCACACCGATCAGCAGCCAGGTTGGCCACACTGAGGGTGCGTATCGTTTGCGTATTGGTTTGCGCCTAGCCATCGGACGCGGATCATAGCCGTTATCCGGTGCGCAGGCGAACGTGCAGGCGTGTTAATATGCCGCGGATTTCAACCCGGTGGAACGTAATTTGAGCCTCAAAGCAGCTATTCCCAACTTACCGTCGGTTGCCCAACTCAAAATTCTTGTGCTCGGTGATGTGATGTTGGATCGCTATTGGCACGGGCCCGCAGATCGTGTTTCACCGGAAGCCCCGGTACCGGTCGTGAGTGTGCAGCAAACTGAACATCGGCCCGGCGGCGCCGCCAACGTGGCGCTGAACCTGGTCAGCCTTGGCGCCCAGTGCACCCTGGTAGGACTGATCGGTGATGATGAAGCCGGGGAGACGTTGACCGCGACTCTTACCGCTGCCGGTGTCGTCTGTGATTTTGTCAAAGTCCCGGATTGGCCAACCATTGTGAAGTTGCGTGTACTGGCCCAGAAACAGCAATTGATCCGTGCTGACTTTGAAGCGCCGGTACCCGACTATGGCGCCAGCGAACGCATCGGGGTAGTGCAGAATAAAGTTGAAAAACACCTACGCGAAGCTGATGTACTGATTCTGGAAGATTACGATAAAGGCGCTATAGAAGATGCGCAGGCCCTTATTTTTGCGGCCAACGAACGGTCTGTGCCGATACTGGTCGACCCCAAAATGAAACCTCTGGATGTCTATCGTGGTGCCAGTGTGATCAAACCCAACGAAAAGGAGTTTGCTCACGCGCTGTCGACACGCACGGATTTAGATGAAAAAGAAGATGCGGCGCTGCAGTTGGTGGAACTGCTAAACGTGGATGGTGTGGTTGTCACTCGAGGCGGGGAGGGTATGGACATCTGTACACCCACAGAAAAACGCCATCTGCCCGCGCGCCCGGTCGAGGTCTACGACGTTACCGGTGCGGGTGATACGACGGCCGCGACCCTGGCACTGGGCCTTGCCTTGAAATGGCCGCTGATTGACTGCGCGCGGATCGCAAATGTGGCAGCCAGCATAGCCGTATCCAAATCAGGCACCGCGCCGGTAACGGGCCCGGAGTTGCGCCAGGTGCTGCAGGGTAGTGTAGCTGATCGAGGTCTGATGACACGTGATGAGCTTGCGCGTGCGGTTGCTGATGCAAAAGCCAACGGTGAGCGGGTTGTGTTCACCAATGGCTGTTTCGATATCCTGCATGCCGGTCACGTTTCGTATCTTGAAGAAGCGGCTGCGCTGGGTGACCGCCTGATTGTGGCCATCAACGATGATGCGTCTGTGACACGTCTGAAGGGTGAAGGCCGGCCTGTTAACGCCGTAGAAGGGCGCAGCCGGGTGCTTGCGGGTTTAAGCTGTGTTGACTGGGTTGTGAGTTTTGCTGAGGACACACCCGAGCCGCTGTTGCAGTTGTTGCAGCCCGAAGTGCTGGTAAAAGGTGGTGATTATGGTCCTGACGGTGTGGTAGGCGCCGATCTGGTGCGGGCCTATGGCGGTGAGGTGCAGGTGTTGGGCCTGGTATCGGATATTTCGACCTCGGCCATCGTTGATCGTATCCGCAGCAGCAACCACGACTAGCCCGCGGCGTTTATTGCTTCAACATTTTCGCGCAGGTGTTTTGGGCTGGTTGTACCCACAACAATGCTGTGCACACCCTCGTGTTGAGCAACAAAGGTCAGATCTGCGCTGCTGCCGTGGCCGCTGGACAGCGCTTTTTTTATCAGTACACCGCAACCTCTTGCCGCTGCACGTTGTATTAATCCTGCATCATCAGTTTCGTTGCGGTTGAGGGTAGCCATCATGACATCAGCACCCATCGCCAGAGCCAGTTCGCCGCCTTCCCGGGATTTGTGTGACATGCCGACTGCTCTGATTTTGCCAGCCTGTTTAAGCGCCTGTAACGCCTGCAGAGTACCTTGTTGTTGCAGTATGTCGATATCGTTACCGTCTGAATGAATCAACACGATATCCAGAACGTCGACATTGAGTCTCTGCAGGGAGCGTTCGACACTCATCCGGCAATGCTCCGGACTGAAATTGTGGCTGGAAACACCATCAGCGTATTCTTCGCCAACCTTGGTGCAGATCAGCCAGCGCTGGGAGGTTCTGGCTAACAAGTTGCCCAACCGTTCTTCACTGTTGCCATAAGCGGGTGCCGTATCTATCAGGTTGATACCCATCTCCGCGGCGTAATCCAGCAGGCTTACGATTTCTGTATCCGTAGGTATCTTCACCGGTGTCGGATAGCGTACGCCCTGATCGCGGCCAAATTTAACCGTGCCCAGGCTGAGCTTGCTGACCGCCAAGCCTGTGTTGCCCAATGCAATAAGAGGTAGTGGATTTACCACGGCGAGATGCCTATCTCGGCGAGCGGTTGTTCAGTCTGCAGCGGTTGGGGGTATTGCGGTTTGCCGAGAACGTTGAGCAGTTTGTCTCCCAGGTCAGGGGCCAGGGTTAACTTGGTTGGAAAACACTGAATGAAATCCTGCTGGCGTACAACATAAGCTTCGTCCGGCTTGATGCCGCTGGCTTGTTTCGGTTCTGCTCGGTTAACGGTAAGGATGTCGAATTGGGCATCCTGCCAGTCAAGCCATGGCACGCAGGTGTTAAGCTCTGCGCGCGCCGTCGCCAGTTGTTCATCGTCAGACAACTCAACGCCTTTGTCGGCCAGCTGGCCGCCGAGGTACCAGCTGACCCCGTCGACTTCCTGATGGCTGGTGATGGTAAGCCGCGGCTCGTCGCTGGCGATTCCGGTTAAACAGTGAGCAAACATCATGATCTGATGTTTCGGTTTGACAATAACCTGCTTTAACGGCCGTTGTTGCACCGGCAGATTGGTAATGCCAAGCGCCTGTTGCAGTTGGCTGCTGCCATTGCCTGCACAGCTGATCAAGGTGCTGGCGTGCACGGTTTTATCGGCGAAGGTAATGTCATAACCGCCGTGAACGTTGGGCGAGATGTTATTCGCATCAGCGTGAAATTTGAACACGCGCTGTTGATGGTTTCGCACCAACGTCTGTAACAGATCTTCTGTATCCATTACAAAATCGTTCAGCTGATAAACAACACCGTCAAAGCCAATGAATTCTTCTGGCCACTGCGCAGGTTTTATCCGGTCAATGCGTCCACGCAGGGCGCGACTGGCAAAAAAAGTGGTGAGGCGACCGAGGGTGGTGGCTTCTGCGAACATGTAATAGTGCTCAGACAACAGGCGGGTGCCGCGGAGGTCAACATCGTCGTCGCCATTCAAACAGGCACGCCAACGTCTGGGCATATCAGCGATGGCCTCTGATGCGCCGGTGAGAACGCCGCTGAGTGCATATTTAAGGCCGCCATGGATCATGCCCTGGGAGGCCAGCGTCTGGTCTGCGCCAAGGGCGTTACTTTCCAGCAGGATGCAGTTGTAGCCGCGCTTCTGTAACAGGTTGAGTGCCCAGGCCCCGGCAATGCCGCCGCCGATAATGGCGACGTCAATGGCTGGACTCGAATCCGTTTCACTGGAAAGCGGTTCGCTGGAGATGATGCTACTCGGCATGGCGTCTGGCGTTGCGCCTATACAAGGCGGAATGATTGACAGTTTAATGGTGACCCATCAGTCTGCAACCATGATGATGAGGCTATATCGAAGTTTGCTCTGGGTGCTGCAGCCACTCGTGCGCCTTCGTCTGAATCGGCGCGCGCGAAGCGA
Source organism: Gammaproteobacteria bacterium (assembly GCA_048571035.1). Taxonomy (GTDB): domain Bacteria; phylum Pseudomonadota; class Gammaproteobacteria; order Pseudomonadales; family Azotimanducaceae; genus UBA4421. The sequence goes on along the minus strand of CP121329.1, from coordinate 2,627,434 downwards.
ACCTGAATACGGTCAGCGCCAGGCAGAGCGGTTTGGCCACGTGCCGCCGGAAATTCGTCCTCATTGTGTCTGGTTTCATACCGTCTCCGCCGGTGAAACTATTGCTGCTGCGCCCTTGATCCGCCAGCTTGCCGGGGAATTTCCAGACACACCCTTTCTGGTCACAACAATGACGCCGACAGGATCCCAACAAGTTGTTCAACGTCTGGGAGACTGTGTTGATCACTGTTATGCCCCGTATGACTTCACCGCCGGCGTGAAACGCTTTTTTCAGCGTGTGCAGCCTGAAATTCTGGTGCTGATGGAAACTGAGCTGTGGCCCAACCTGATTGGCGAAGCCCATGCAGCAGGTATACCGGTTGTGCTTGTGAATGCGCGTTTGTCAGAGCGCTCTGCTCGAGGCTACCAGCGGATCAGTGGCCTGAGCAGGCCAATGCTTGGCAAACTCAGTGACATTGCCTGTCAGAGCCAGGCCCATGTTGAGCGTTTTATCAGCCTGGGTGCAGATCCGCAGACCACAAAAGCGCTGGGCAGTGTTAAATACGATGTCACTCTGCCGCAGGATTTTCCCCAGCGTGTGCGTTACTGGCGCAACCAGTTTGCTCTGGGGGATCAATTGGTCTGGATAGCGGCGTCAACCCACCCGGGAGAAGATGCCCTGGTGCTGCAGGCGTTTCAAACCCTTCGCCAACATCTGCCGGAAACAAAACTGCTGCTTGTGCCCAGGCACCCGGTCCGTACGGACGAAGTGGTAGAACTGGCACGCGGTGCCGGTTTGCAGGTCGCCTGCCAGAGCGTCTGTACAGAAAAGCAGCTGGATGAAGCGCCAGACGTGCTTGTTGGCGATGTGATGGGCACCTTGCTGGAACTCTATGGCGTCGCCAACGTTGCGTTTGTTGGCGGCAGTCTTGTACCGGTTGGCGGCCATAACCCGTTAGAGCCCGCGGTGTGTGGATTACCGATTATCTGCGGACCGCATCAGTTCAACTTCACCGATGTGATGGCACATCTGTCTGAGCTGGATGCGCTGCAGACGATCAATACAGCGGACGAACTTGGTTCGGTGGTGCTGGATCTCTTGCGCGATCCTGAAGAAATGCATCGACGCGGGCGCTTGGCGGCATCCGCAGTTGATCAGAACCGCGGTGCCACAGAGCGAGTTGCTGCTTTACTGCGGGCTCGTATCACCACTGCGCTGGCGCAGTGAGACCAGGCGTTTGACCGGATTGGACGAGTCCGTGAATTTGTTCAGCTCAGCCAGGTCTGCGTCGTCGAGGGTGCCGGCAACATCTTTGAGGAATAAAAGGTTCAGCACATAGTTGTAACGTGAATCGGCGTAGTCGAACTGGGAGCGGAACAGCAACTGTTGCGCCTGCAGGACGTCGACGACGTTCCGGGTACCTACTTCATAGCCCGTTTCCGTTGCTTCCAACGCCGAACGGGAAGACTCGATGGCTTTGAATCGGGCTTTGACCCGCACAACATCAGTGGCTACCGCCTGATACAGATTTCTGATATCGCGGATGACGGTGCGTTGCTGATTGAGCAGGAGTTCCTGGGCCTGGCGCTTCAATGCGCTGGCCTCTTTACGGCGTGAATTGGTAAACCCACCAGTATACAGAGGCAGGTTCAATTCCAGCGCATAAACAGTCTGTTCGGTAGTGTCCGCATTGAAGAAGTTCGGCGAGCCAGTGACAGATCTCACCTGGGTGACGGTTGCGTCCACGGTAGGCAGATGGCCAGCAACGCGTGCACGTTCATTACGCCGTGCTGCAGCCAGCTGTTCCTGGGCGGCAAGAATATTCAGATTGCTCTGCATTGCTTCGTCGATCCAGGCGTTTTCATCTGCCGGACTGGGGTTAACAATCGGTAGTTCCTCTGAAAGGCGGGCCAGTTCCTCGTAGGTGATGCCGGTTAAGGTGCTCAGGCTCTGGAAAAAGATGTCGTGGTCACCGTCAGCCTGGATGCGCCGGACCACCGCGTTGTCGTATACCGCTTGAGATTCAAGTACATCAGTAATGGCCACCAGGCCAACTTCAAAGCGCTGTTGCACCTGCTCCAGCTGACGTTTGACGGCAGCTTCTTCGGCACTGGTGGAGTCCAGCAGATCCTGGGCGCGCAGCACGTTGAGATAGGCCTGCACGGTGCGCACAATCAGATTCTGTTCATCAGCGGCAAGGTTATGTTCAGCAGCGTTCACCGACGACCTTGCACTGCGATAAGAATACCAGGCCTCCATATTCAGGATGGACTGGCGCAGCTGAGCATTCCAGCCATGGTCGTTGAATTCCTGATCTGCCAGAACTGAGCCAGGGAATTCACGCTCGGTCCAACTGGTTGACGCGTTGGCGCCCAGGCTCGGCAGCAGTGCAGAACGAGCCTGTGGTACAGCTTGCTCGGTGGCGGCAAAACCCGCTCGGGAAGCCCGCAGGATTGCATCGTTTTCCTGAGCGGCTTCGTATACCTCGAGTAAATTTTCGGCCATGAGGGGCTGGCTGATAAGCACAACCAGCACAGCAGCTATTGAACGCAGTGCTTGTTTCATAATCTTTGTCGCAACTTTTAACGGCGCCATTCTACACGCGGATGTCATTAAAGTCGTAAGCTGAGACGAAATGGTTTGTGCAAATATGCATGCTTTGCAGATGGGTATGCTGTTCCTGAGTGTCAGGTCGCTTTTTTCGACTCAACTGGCATCCCATTGTTACGTTTTAGCGGGTGACCAGGTGGGTACAGCTATGTATATTGCCTGCTCGTCCCTCAATTTGAGTCGAATTTTGTCTGAAAAAAGGCCGGAAACCCAGGCGGATATTCTATCCCGCTCCAAGCTGCTCACTGGCGCGCAGCTTGACCGTGCCGCGCAACGGGGTAAACAACGCAACTACAGCGTCGATCTACCCGCGCACATGGCGCAGTGTGACGCCAATTATCATCTGTTGCTGCAGTTGTTTCCAAATCTCCGTGAGCAGCCTGAGCGGCGGATCGGCCTGCTGTTGACGGCTCTGGAGGCTCAGGTGGTGTTTCAGGTGCTTGAAAAAGGCCCTTACACCACATTACTGTCGATGCAGGTGGATTCTGACGATAAGTGGACAAAAATGGCTGCCGCGCCTGCAATGACAGTTCGGGTTTACCACGACGCACGCAGTGCTGAGGTCGTCTCTTATCAGGCCCAGAATCGGTTCCATGGCAAATATGAATATCCCAATCAGCGTATGCGTCAACGCGATGAAAAGGTGCAGCTGAACCGCTTTCTGGGTGAATTTCTGAACCTGTGCCTCGCTCACGGTGCCAGTACTCAACCCATTACATTCTAGGCGGTTGTTGTACCGCTCCGGTTCGGCGTGAGCCTGAACATTCTGCACATTACCGACTGCCACCTCGTGGCGCCCGATGCGAGCCTGATTGGTGTTGATACTCAGGCTTCTTTAGAGGCTGTGCTGACGCACGCCTGCGCGCGGCGGGAACCCGATGCGATAATCGCCAGCGGAGATCTTGCACACGATGCGAGGCGCGAGGTTTATCAACGCTTTCTGCACACGGTGCACAACTTTACCTCCGCGCCGCTTTTATGTTTGCCGGGTAACCATGATGTGCTTGCGCAGATGCAGGCGGCGGACCTGCCACTGGCACCTCTGACGCTGCCAGGTTGGGATATTGTTGCGCTGGATTCCCACGAAGACGATGCACCCCAGGCGCTGGTTCAGGAAGCTGACCGTTTACAGGCGGGCAGACAGATCGAGCAGGCACAAGGTCAACATGTTCTGCTGGCTACCCACCATCCCGTGGTTGCAATTAATTCACCCTGGCTGGATAAGGATAGGATTAAAAACGCTGTCGAACTGGTATCATGGCTCGCCGAGCGCAGTGCACGAGCTGGTGAGCCCAGGCTGCGTGCTGTTGTTTTTGGTCATGCTCATCAAAGTATTGCAGACTATGTCGCCGAGATGCCGGTGTTCGGTACACCGTCAACCTGTTTTCAGTTTGCACCCGGCAGCGCAACGTTCACCGTGGACACAACATCCCCGGGTTATCGTTGGTTGTCTTTGTCACACGATGGTCAGATTGAAACGCAGGTTTTTACAGTGGATTCTTTCCCCATACACATTCAGTTAGATAGCTAAGAGATTCATGGCAGAAAAAGCATATTCTGCAGCGTCGCTGCAGGTTCTGTCTGGTTTGGAGCCGGTGCGGCGTCGACCAGGCATGTACACCGATACGACACGGCCCAACCACCTGATACAGGAAGTGGTTGATAACAGCGTAGATGAAGCGATTGCCGGCCACGCCCGCGAGATAGAAGTCACGCTTTATAAAAACGGCGGTATTGAAGTGATCGACGATGGTCGCGGCATGCCGGTAGACATACACCCGGAACATAAAGTATCCGGGGTGGAGCTGATACTCACGCGCCTGCATGCCGGTGGAAAATTTGATAACGAGAACTACAGCTTCTCCGGCGGTCTGCATGGTGTAGGCGTGTCGGTGGTGAACGCATTGTCTGAGCATCTGGAAGTTGAAATAAAGCGCGACGGCAATCTATATCGCCAGACCTACGCCAAAGGCGCACCCACCAGTAAACTCAAAGTGGTCGACAGCGTGGGTAAACGCAACACGGGTACCCGTATTCTGTTTGTGCCTGAAGCCAGTTACTTTGATTCGCCGAATATTTCACTGCCTCGTCTGCGCCATCTGTTGCGGGCAAAGGCGGTACTCTGTCCCGGTTTGCGGGTCAGCCTGGCGCAGGAAGGTAAGCCTGACGAAAACGAATCCTGGTACTTTGAAGAAGGCCTGAAAGGTTATCTGGACAATGCCCTGTCCGGCGCGGATACCGTGCCCGCAGAAACGATTCTGCACAGCGCTCAAGGCAATTCCGAAGCGGTTGAATTCGCCGTGAAGTGGGTGGTCGATGGCGGTGAACTGATCACAGAATCCTATGTAAACCTGATCCCCACGGCTCAAGGGGGTACACACGTCAACGGGCTGCGCTCGGGGTTGAACGACGCGCTGAAAGAGTTTTGTGAGTTCCGTGATCTGCTGCCCCGTGGTGTGAAACTCACTGGCGAAGATCTCTGGGAACAGTGCAGTTATGTGTTGTCTGCCAAAATGGGTGATCCGCAGTTTGCCGGCCAGACCAAAGAAAAGCTGTCATCACGTCAATCTGCCGCTTTCATTTCCGGCGTGGCCAAAGATGCGTTCAGCCTCTGGCTGAATGAACACCCCGAGGCGGGTGAGCAGATTGCCGAAATAGCCATTAACAACGCGCAGAAGCGCGTGCAGGCCTCAAAAAAGGTGGCCCGCAAAAAGATCACTGCCGGCCCCGCGCTGCCGGGCAAGCTGGCGGATTGTTCCGGCCAGGATGCAGATCGTGCTGAGCTGTTCCTCGTAGAAGGAGATTCTGCGGGCGGCTCTGCGAAGCAGGCGCGGGATAGGGAGTTTCAGGCGGTGCTGCCGCTTCGCGGCAAGATTCTGAATACCTGGGAAGTGGACTCGAGTCAGGTGCTGGCGTCGTCTGAAGTGCATGATATTGCGATTGCTTTGGGTGTAGATCCGGGGTCCAACAATATCGAAGGGCTGCGTTACAACAAGGTGTGTATTCTGGCTGATGCGGATTCCGACGGCTTGCACATAGCAACGCTGTTGTGTGCTTTGTTTGTGAAGCATTTTCGCAGCCTCGTAGAAGCTGGTCATGTCTATGTTGCGATGCCGCCTTTATACCGCATCGACCTCGGCAAAGAAGTGTTTTATGCCCTGGATGAGTCGGAAAAGGATGGCGTGATGGATCGCATCGCGGCGGAAAAAAAGCGCGGCACACCCATGGTGCAGCGCTTCAAAGGTCTGGGTGAAATGAATCCGCTGCAGCTGCGTGAAACCACCATGGATCCGGACACGCGCAGGTTAGTGCAGTTGTCCATCGAGAGTGGCAACAAGACCGAAGAAACCATGGACATGTTACTGGCGAAAAAACGCGCATCAGATAGGCGCGTATGGCTGGAAAGCAAAGGTGACCAGGCGGACCTGCCGTAAGCGTTTGACCTGAACTTAAGAACCTAATTGAAAGAAATACAATGACTGAAGATATACAAGAACCTGATATCGAAAAAATGCAGCTGGCGGTTTATACCGAGCGGGCATATCTCGATTATTCCATGTACGTGATCAATGACCGTGCTTTGCCTCACCTGGCAGACGGGCTCAAGCCCGTGCAGCGTCGGATCATTTTTGCCATGAGTGAACTGGGATTGAACAGTCAGGCCAAGTTCATGAAATCTGCACGCACCGTGGGTGATGTGTTAGGAAAGTTTCATCCGCATGGTGACAGCGCCTGTTACGAAGCCATGGTGCATATGGCACAGCCCTTTTCCTTTCGTTATCCACTGGTCGATGGCCAGGGTAACTGGGGAGCGCCGGATGACGCGAAGTCGTTTGCCGCCATGCGTTACACCGAAGCGCGTTTGTCCCGCTACGCGGAGTTGTTACTCGCAGAAGCGCGTCAGGGTACCGTTGATTATATTTCGAATTTTGACGGCACGACCCAGGAACCTAAGCTGTTGCCCGCACAGCTGCCGTTTGTGTTGCTCAATGGCAGCACAGGTATCGCCGTAGGTATGGCCACCGATATTCCGCCTCACAACATCAACGAGGTCATCAGTGCGTGTGTACATGTGTTAGATGCACCAAAGGCGACCGTGGCAGATGTCATGACCCATATCAAAGGGCCGGACTATCCTACAGATGCGTCCATTATCACGGACCCTGACGACATTCGTGAGATTTATGAAACGGGTCGCGGCAGTATCAAAGCCCGTGCGATTTATACACAGGAAAATGGTGAGGTTGTTGTTACCGCATTGCCACATCAGACCTCACCAGCCAAAGTGCTGGAGCAGATTGCGCAGCAGATGCACGCGAAGAAGCTGCCGATGCTGGTTGACCTGCGTGATGAGTCTGATCACGAAAACCCAACGCGCCTGGTACTGGTGCCGCGATCGAATCGGGTCGATCTCGAGCGGCTGATGAGTCACCTGTTTGCCACCACGGACCTTGAACGCAGCTATCGCATCAATCTGAATATGATTGGGTTGGATCAGCGGCCAGCTGTTAAAAACCTGGCTGAGATTATCAAGGAGTGGTTAGTTTACCGGCTCGATGTCGTCGCACGTCGACTCAACTACCGCCTCGATAAAATCAACGAACGGCTGCATATTCTGGAAGGCCTGCTGGTTGCTTATCTGAATCTGGATGAAGTGATACGCATCATCCGCGAAGAAGATAAGCCGAAAGACGAATTGATGCAGCGCTATTCGTTATCGGAAATTCAGGCCAATGCCATTTTAGATCTGCGCCTGCGACAGCTTGCCAAGCTTGAAGAAATAAAACTGAAAAGTGAGCAGGATGAGCTTAATACAGAAAAGGCTGATCTTGAAAAAACCCTTGGCTCCAAAGCCCGCATGAAAACCCTGGTTAAAAAGGAGTTGCTGGCGATTGCAAAAGAGTACGGTGATGATCGCCGCTCACCGCTGACCAGCGTGACTGAGGCCAACGCGTTCAGTGAGGAAGACTTACTGATCAATGAACCTATCACCGTAGTGCTGTCTGAAAAAGGCTGGGCGCGCGCGGCTAAAGGTCACGATACAGACCCTCAGGAACTGAATTATCGTGGTGGAGATGCGTTTGCCCAGGCAGCCCGCGGGCGTACTAACGAAACCCTTGTGTTCTTCGATTCGAACGGTCGTACTTATAATATGGCGCCACATACACTGCCGTCAGCGCGGGGTCAGGGAGAGCCGCTTACTGGTCGCTTTAAACCCCCGCCCGGTGCGCGCTTCCTGGGTGTTGCCCTGGGTAAAGGCGATCTACGGGTTTTGATGGCTTCCAATGCAGGCTTCGGATTTGTCGGCCGGCTGGCGGATATGGTGACTAAAAACAAAGCAGGCAAAGCGGTACTCACGGTACCTGCGGGTGGTGCTGCTTTAGCGCCCAGCGTTTTTTCACTGGATGATATTGATGACGTTGCGCAAGCTAATGTGGCTGCAGTCACAGACCAGGGTAGATTGCTCGTTTTTCCGCTAGCGGAGCTTCCTGAGCTTGCGCGCGGTAAAGGCAACAAACTCATCAATGTGCCCACTGCGGCCTTCAAAGCGGGCGAAGAAACCATGATTGCTGCAGTAGTGCTGTTGTCGGGTCAGGAATTGCTGGTGCATGCAGGTGCACGGCATCTGCGCATGAAAGCTAAAGATCTTGAAAACTATGTTGGCGAGCGAGCACGTCGCGGTCGTAAGCTGCCTCGAGGATTTCAGAAAGTAGACCGTCTCAGCGTTGAATAACCGGCCAGGATCAGGCTGAAGCCTGGTTGAAACCGAGAATCAGGTTAGCCTGGTTATCAATCAGGCGCGCCTGCTCTTCGGGCAGCGCGCTGACCAGGTAGGTGTGGTCAGAGGGTGACACATCATCGATCAGCGGATGGTTGTACAGGCGGGACCAGACCTTCTCTTCATTGTTGAGCTTGCTGTAAACCGACTCACTGAGTAGCACCGTATCCGGGCGCGCCAGAGCCGCCAGAGTGACCAGCATATCTATATCTGTGTCTGCTTCTATATCACTCAACTCAAGTTGTACCAGTTCCGCCGGTGAACCCTGGCAGGTTACTTCGGAAAGGTAGCAGCGAAACTTGCCTGGGGTTTCAAATTCGGCCAGTAAACGTTGCAGTAAAAATGATGCACAGATCGCCTGACCGCCGGTAACGGTTTTCTGATCAAATAGAATCAAAGCGCCGCGTTCGGGAATTTCTACTGCAATACCCGGGTGTATGGCACAGGCTTCGTGCGCCATATTCAAAGCGTCGGCAATAGCGCTGTGGCGGCTGTCTTTATCCAGAGTGAGCTGATTATAAAGGTTGAGCGTCAGCGCAAAACTGGACTGCTCTTCAGGTGGAACCGCTTCCGGCACTGACACGATAGGCAATGATCGATTCCCCGTTGCAGACAGCTGCAGAATCCCAAGACTCAGGAAAGGGCTTAAGCCGAGCGCCAGCAGACTCAGCAGCCAGGCGCCGATGCGTGTCGGCGTAACGAATGCGCTTCTGTTAAGCACAACGCTGACATAGCCGGTGATGGTGTCGTCCAGTGTCGCGGGCGCAATAAAATGCAGATCTGTGTCGGTGTTGCCGCTCAGAACGATAATCTCATTGCTGGCACTGTAGAAAATTACACCTGCCACCTCTGGATACTGGCTGATCTGATTGGCGACAACGGCCAGCTCGATGCGTTCCTGGTGCAACAACAACCCGGCACTTGAGTGGGCCAGGGTTTCAGATAGCGCTTCGCCGTAACGGGTAACTTCCCGATCAGCGCTCAGAGGCTGAGTCCAGATCAACAGCAGGCTGATGCCACAGAAAGCGGTGGCCAGAATAGCAGCGGGTAAGGTTGACTGGTTAGGGCGAAACTTACGTAGGCCCCGCAACGGTTTCTGCAGAAAAGAAGTGTTTCGCAACAGCGACAACGGCGGATTACCTGCATGGCTCGAAATATGGCCGACAAATCTAGCACACAAAAGACGTGCTGGGCGTCCTTTAACCCTGACATTTAGCGTTACAATCAGCATTCCTGATTCATTGCGAAGATCGGTTTGCCCAAAACTCTGACCCCAAACACCCCCCGGCTGCCCAAGCGGAAGAAATTGTCCTGATTAATGTCTCAGGCCAGGATAAGCCTGGCCTGATGTCATTGCTGATGGAAACCCTCGCTCAGTTCAATGCGCATATTCTTGATATTGGCCAGGCGGTTATCCACGAAGATCTGGCTCTGGGCATACTGGTCAGCGTGCCGGTGGATCATTCAGGTGCGCTGATAAAAGACATTATGTTCAACGCTAATGCAGCTGGCGCCACAGTACGTATCACTAACGTGACCGAACCCAACTATCAGCTCTGGGTAGAAGCTTCAGGGCAAACCCGGTACATCCTGACTCTGCTGGCCACCGGCGATGGCAGTCATGCGCTTTATGCCACAAGCTCTTTGACGCACAAGTTTGGACTCAACATCGATACCGTCCGCCGCCTCACCGATCGTGGCGATACCCGCGGCGAAGACCAGCCCACACGCCTTTGTATAGAGATGCGATTACGCGGGAACGCAGCCGACATGAACAGACTGCGTTCGGAACTGATGGCCTCGGCGGACAGTCTGAATTTCGATTTCAGTCTGCAACATGACACCGTTTTCCGACGTAACCGGCGTCTGGTGGCCTTTGATATGGATTCAACGTTGATCACTGAAGAGGTAATCGACGAGCTGGCGAGACATCATGGCGTCGGAGAGCAGGTGGCTGCGATTACTGCGCAGGCGATGACAGGTGAAATCGACTTCAAGGAAAGCTTCCGTCGACGTGCCGGGCTGTTGAAAGGCATGCCCGTTGGCACGCTGGAGCAGGTTGCTGACGCTGTGCAGCTGAATACTGGCGCTGAGCGGTTGTTACGGGCACTGCGCTATTTTGGTTATAAAACCGCTGTGATTTCAGGTGGCTTTCAGTATGTCGGTGACCATCTGAAACAGCGCTTGGGTATTGATTATGTCTATGCCAACGCGTTGGAAATAGAAAATGGGGTGATGACCGGAGCCGTTGCTGGGGAGATCATTGATGCGCAGCGTAAGGCTGATCTGTTGCGTCAGACTGCTCAAGCAGAAGGTATTTCCCTGCAACAGACCATTGCTATCGGCGACGGCGCCAATGACTTGCCGATGTTATCTACTGCCGGCTTGGGTGTTGCCTTTCATGCCAAGAGTGTCGTTCGGGAAAATGCAGAACATGCCATTTCAAACTTCGGCCTTGACGCTGTGCTTTATCTCATTGGATTCAGTGACCGTGATATTGATCAGGCTCTGGAACACGGCTAGCTGGGCACCAACAGCTATAATTAGCGGTTGGTGCGGCGGCGGGACTACTCTTCGGTGTTGAAGTCGTAGTCCATATTGGTGGTCGGTTCCTGCAGATAGTGCCCTTGGATATAGTTGGCACCAGCCTGCCACAATGTCGACAGCACGTTGGCGTTTTCGACCATCGGGACTACCGTCAACTTGCCGGTTCCCTGTAACTTCTTGATGTCTTCAATCAGTTTGTTACTGCGCTCTTTGTCTTCGTCGATACCTTCTATGCAGGAGCCATCGAGCTTAACCATGTCCACCGGCAGGTGACGTAAAGTTTCGAAGGGATCATCGATCAAACCAAAACGAGACAGTGATGCGCGGCAATGCATATTGCGCAGACCTTCAACAAACTCGCGTGTCTGGCGCAGGTAGGTTGTGGCGTCTTTTTCGGTCACCTGGAAGATGACCGCATCGCTTGGCAGGCGGGCAGCTTTTATCGCAACCCCAAGCCATTGCAGAAACTCACTGTCTGTAACGCTATTGGCTGTCAGGTTTATGGTCAGTCGGGTCGCATTCCCTTTGGCACGGTGCACGCTCAACATTTTGATGGATTGCAGGATTACCCAGCGGTCAATTTTGCCAGCAACGTTATTGTCGATTGCAGTCTGCAGAAAGCGTCCGGGTTGAATCTGTGCACCGTTGCTGTCAGTCATGCGTAGGAACACTTCGTAGTGCTCATCCGAATCGCCACGTAAACTGATAATAGGTTGAAACAAGAGCATAAACGCTTTGTTATCAATGGCATCAGTAATCTGACGCAGGATAACGCGGGCGTCATCGTTTTCACTGGTTGCACTCATTTCAACTGGTGCTTTGATGTTCACCACGTTTGCCTGGCTGCCGGTGAGCATGTCCAGGAGATCCTGGTAAACGTTGTCGAGCGTCTTGCTGATGCCCACCTGGTCGTCGACTTCGTCGCCGGCAATGGTAAGGGTTGGACGCACAGTTTTGTCCTGTACCTCAAAGATCATTTCGCCGATTGCTTTACGGATACGCTCCCCGGTCTGGGTGGCGGTGTCTCGATTTGCTGCAGTTATGGCCAGCGCGGACTGGCTGTTGTTCAGGCGTGTGGCCGGGAACACGTCAGCCAATTCTTCCAGCTGATGCCAGACTTTGCGGCAGATAACTTCTGCACCAACAAGGCCATAAGCGGCCTGCAGTTCAGTGTAGTTGTCCAGAGCGCAGATCAACAGGAAAGGCCTGTCAGTATCGTTTGTGAACAGCGATTCAGCTGCTTTAACGAACCCAGGCAGCTCGAGACTGTCACTGCGTGGTGTATCTTGTAATTCACCAGCCGCAGGCTCGGAAGTATCGCCAACGGTGGGTGCAGGGCTGGCGTTGCTTTTGTCCTGACGCACCGTAATCTGCAGGCAATGCTCACCTTCGTATTGAGCATTGGCCAGTGTCATGTTTCCGTGCACCGGTTTGTCGCCGTTACTGACAAAATCGAAATTGGTTTCACTCGCACCGTTGCGAATTGCCTTGAGTTGAACTTTTAACTCTGCAGCGCTTTCTGCTGCCAGGATATCGATTAAACTTTCGCCGCTCAGTTCGTCGACGTCGTTGTATCCGAACAGTTCCAGATAACCTTCGTTTGCATGGATATGCATACCTTCATGAATGTAGGCAATGGCAGCTTTAGAGCCCTGCAGGAGAAGCTGGCAGCGTTGTTCGGCCTCTTTCAGGGCACGTCGTACCTGTGCGAAGTGCTCTTGTTGGCAAACATGGTCGAGTTCACGCTTAACAGCCAGCGTCAGGTGTTGTGCATCGCTTGCCGGAATAACATCGGTGATACCGATCGTCAGGGCTGCTGGTATCGTCCAACTGCTTTGCTCCTGGGTCAGCAACAGGATTGGCGTGCGTGGCGCCTGTTCGCGAATACGTGGCAGGATCTGTTCAAGCCCATCAATCTTGTCAGTCAGCAACACGATGTCGCAATGACCTTCACTGACCTGTTGAGCAATGTGCGCCAGATCGTCGCTGATGGTCAACTTTGTTGCGATGCCAGCATCGCGCAGGGTTGAGTCCAACGCATAGGCGCTGTTTTCTGATTTTTCCGCAATCAGCAGGCGCGTGGTTACATGCTGGGAAAGCTGTGCCGACATATCCTTTTTCGGCCAAGGTGCCTACTGCAAAGCCCTTGTTTCAGGGGGCGAGGTTGAGGCTACGGACCTTGGCTAGTGTCCTCTCTAGTCATAGCTGACAGTCCGTCAATGTTGCTGTCGTTTCGGTTATTTTCCAAGTAACCATCCAACATACGAAACGTGAACTGGTTAACACTCTCGGTTTTTAGGCGGGTTAACAGCAGCTGTGCGGTGGTCTGGATACCCTGGCGCTGCAGATTTACTTTCTGTTTTTCCACAAAAGGAACACTTGGGGTGATCAGAGTGGATTCCTGACCGATTGCCTCGATTTGCGGTAACAGCAGTCCGCGTGTGTAGCCGGTTGGGCCTCCGCGTTTCTGTATGGCCCGGATAGCAACGGGAATTGCGCGAGGTGACAACAGCTCAACGCCCATGCAGATACGCTGCTGTTCCTGGCGGATCCATCGAATCAAGGCCACGCACCAGCGTGCGGCTTTTTCTTCGCGTAAGGCGATCAGTTCGCCGACACGTGCATTGGGTGGGAGGTCTTCCAACCATTCCAGCCGATAGCCTCCGGGGCTGGTATCTACAGCGCAGGTTTCGAAGTGGCTGTAGTCACGGCGACTTGCTTCTGCTGCGGGTTTCTCCAATAGAATCCGTTCCGGGGCCTCAATGTTCGGGTTGACCGGGATGCGTACCTTCAGGTCGTGGGCCTGCGACCAGGGGTCTTTTGAGTCCGTGTTGTTTGGTTCATAGGCGACATCTAAAAACGGATTCACTTCGCGGCGCAATAATTCGTCGGTATTCGAGATCTGGTCGTTGAAGTGGCAGCCGCCGGAAAGGAAATAGTGTGTGGCGCGTAAACCCACCGCTACACGAACAGGCGTTTGTGTAGCGAAGCGACCAAACCCTCTGGGTTGCAGAACACTCCAGGCATCAACCAGATGACGCAGCAGGCTTCGGGTCAAGGTCGGTGGTACGCTGATCTGGCCGTCAACGTTGTTAAGGTAGGCTTCAAGTTCGTAGGCCAGCACCTCAGTATTCAGACCGCGTGGGTCTTCGAACCGACCTGCCAGATTGGCATATTGGGGTGGCAGATTTGACATCAGGTCGATGATCAGCAGCGCTTCCGTTGGATCACGGTGCAAGCCGACGGGCTTGGTCCAGCTTTCCAGGGCATTAAACACCGCACTCAACTCGCTGGCCTGGAGCTGATTGTGTTTGCATGTGGCCAGCAGCAGAGCACGCAGGTAGGCGTCGGTAATGCTCAGTTCCTGGTCGGTATTGTTTTCGTCGTCCTGCAGGGTGAATTCGTTGATCTCGAGCGCGTCAGCAATGCGGAAAAGTTCGTTCAGCTCCCACCAGAAATTTGAAGGGGGTGATACGTACAATTGTTGGGCGCGTAACAGAATGCGCGAGAGGTCGGAGATCAGTCGGTGTATGGCCTGACCCATAACCGAGGTATCTGACGGATTCAGTTTGGCTGTTTTCATCAGAACATCTTTGTAGCCACTGCACAGATTCAACATCAGGCGTTGTGAATCAGACTCACGCATATTCTTGGCACTGCCCTGCATACCACGATCCAGGCGTGCACAGATGTAATGAATCAACGGCCGAATGGCTTCCAGACAATTCAGTTTGTCTTCGCCGGGATGATCGAGCAGGGCCAGTTCTGCTGTAGCAAGTTTCAGTTGTGCTGCAGTTTGGGCAATGTTTGCCAGAGGCAGATCCGCAGCCCAGGCGCTGATGCCGGACGCAGTGGTTTCGGCGAAACTCAATTCGCTTAGCGTGGTGTCTATCGCATCAAGGCGTATGTCCAGAGGCTCTATCATGAGCTGAATTATAAGCGATCCACCCTCTTAAAAACGGCCGAATACACTCTGAAATTGTTAAAAACTGTGTGTCTTTGTGAATCAGATGCTGACGATTGTCTTAGACAGTTCACCGGCTTGTTCACGCACCAGCTTTGCCACCAGATAACCAGGCAGATGTGCCTGCATACTGCGATGCAGAGTCAGCGCGTCGTGATCATTGATGAAAAAGTGAGCGGTGCCTGCTACCCGGTCTGGCAGGTGCAGGTAGTAGGGCATCACGCGTTGGCTGAACAAGGCCTTTGCCAAGTCAATCTGAGCAGGCAAATTGTCGTTTACACCTTTGAGCAGTACGGCCTGGTTGAGCAGATGGATGCCCGCGTTCTGCAGAGCGGCGAGCGATCGAGCTGTAGCAGCATCAAGTTCCTGAGCGTGATTGCTGTGGATCACCAGCACTACGTCCAGCCTCGACGCGGTTAACATATCAACCAACGCCTGAGTGATGCGGGAAGGCAACACGACCGGGATGCGGGTGTGAATGCGCAGGCGCTGCAGATGAGTGATTTGTGCCAGCGAATCCACCAGCCGTCGCAGGGCGCGATCATCGAGCAGCAGTGGATCTCCACCGGACAGAATGATTTCCTCGAGACTGTCATCCTGCTGCAGCGCCAGCAGAGCTTTTTCGTGGCGACTCTGCTGGTGCTCGGAATAAGGAAAGTGGCGTCTGAAACAATAACGGCAGTTGATGGCGCAGGCGCCTGTGGTAATCAGCAGTGCCCTGCCGTGGTATTTGTGCAACAGTCCCGGTGCTGGATGAATCAGATTGCTGTTGCTGTCTTCCTCCAGCGGGTCACGCACGAACCCTGGTGTGTCCAGCTGCTCATGGGTGGTTGCCAGCACCTGGCGCAGAAGCGGATCATTTTCATCACCAGGTACCATTCGGTCAGCAAAACCTCTGGGCACGCGGACCGGGAATGGTTCGCTATCACTGGCAAAATCACTTTGTACTTTGACATACTGCAGCAGCTGCGTACTGGTCCTGATGGCCTGTTGCAGTTCACTGCGCCAAATGTCGGGCTCCCAAGGTGTTTCAATCGGGGTTATCATGCGCGCCGCTCAATTATTAGATTGCGAGAATTATGGCTACCTATTCTACCAACGAATTCAAATCCGGCATGAAAGTCCTGCTTGATGGAGATCCGTGCACCATATTAGAGAACGAGTTTGTGAAACCCGGCAAAGGCCAGGCATTCAACCGGGTCAAGTTCCGCAACCTGAAGTCCGGTCGGGTGTGGGAGCGCACGATGAAGTCGGGTGAGAGCATTGAAGCCGCTGATGTCATGGATCTGGATATGGAGTACTTATATACCGATGGTGAATTCTGGCACTTCATGCGTACGGATGGCAGTTTTGAGCAGGTTGCGGCGACCGAAGCTGCGGTAGGTGAAGCACACCAGTGGCTCAAAGAGCAGGACGTCTGTCAGGTTACCCTCTGGAACGAAGACCCGATAGCGGTAGCGCCGCCTACCTTTGTGGAGCTGGAAGTAACTGACACTGATCCAGGTTTGAAAGGTGATACAGCCAGCGGTGGCACCAAGCCGGCTACCCTGTCTACCGGTGCAACCATCAAAGGCGTGCCATTGTTTGTCAACATTGGTGACGTGCTGAAGATTGACACTCGTACCGGGGAATATGTCAGCCGCGCACGCTAGCCGCGCCTAGCCAGCTCCGATGACAGCGTGGCAACCCTCTGCTGACCGCGTCGCTCTGCAGGCGCGGGCACAGATGTTTTCTCAGATCCGCGAGTTTTTTGCCAGGCGGGACGTGCTTGAAGTACATGTGCCGCTGCTGGGCAGTCATACGGTGACAGACCCGGATGTTGAAGCGATCAGGGTGCCGGGTTATGGCTTTCTGCAGACCTCTCCGGAATATTACTTAAAACGATTGTTGGCCCATGGTTTGCCAGGTTGTTATCAGCTTGCGCCGGCCTTTCGCCATGATGAGCAGGGCCGGTTGCACAACCCGGAGTTTTATCTGCTCGAGTGGTATCAGCTGGGGTATAACGCAAATCGACTGATGTCTGAAGTGGCTGCGTTGTGCGATGTAATTCTGGGGCCGGCTGATTATAAGCAGGTGACATATGCGCAGCTGGTACCTGATCTGGATGCGCCGCGAGACGAGCTTGATCTGGCCTTTGCCCTCGCCTGCGAATCGCTGAAGCCGGGTCGCTTTTTTATTGTTGATTATCCGGCAGAGCAGGCGGCATTAGCGCGTTTGAACTCGCAGGATTCCAGCGTCGCAGATCGCTTTGAGCTGGTCGTCGATGGCGTTGAACTGGCTAACGGTTACTATGAGCTGACCGATCCTGTTGAGCATCGGCGACGCTTTGAGCAGGATAATCAGATCCGCAAAGCGCGGGGTCTGGCCATCCAGCAATTGGACGAACCTTTCCTGGCTGCGCTGCAGGCGGGGTTGCCAGACTGCGCCGGTGTGGCGTTGGGTGTTGACAGATTGTTGATGCAGAAGCTCGGCGCAAAGTCATTAGATGAGGTGATAACCTTCAGGCCCGGTTAGTTCTTGAAGGTGCCGAGCGCCTCCCCCATCTTCACTTTTGATCCCACTTTCAGATGCTCTGCGAGGGCAGCACTACCTTCAGTAAAGCAGCAGATCACCGTGGAGCCCAGCAGGAACCGTCCAATCTCATCACCGCGGCGGTAGACAAGGTGGTGCTCAGTATCCTCGACCGACATATAGGGTGAGGCTGGGCCCAGCCAGTCTGTTTCGATCGACGCGACAATCATTGCGCCAACCAGAATTACCAGCATTGGGCCGTGGTCGGTTTCAAACCGGCAGACCAGGCGCTCGTTGCGAGCGAATAAGCCTTCAATATTGGCTTCTGTTGCTGCGTTAACCGAATACAGGGCGCCGGGAATGGCTTTAGTGTGTGTCAATGTGCCGTTGAACGGCAGGTGCACTCGATGATAATCGCTGGGCGCAAGATAAATGGTGCAGAACGTGCCGTTGTTGAATTCGTCGCCCAGCTCTCCCGCCAGACTGTGTACGCTGTAAGTATGACCTTTTGCCTGTATCAGTTGATCGTCATGAATGTCTCCCAGTTGGCTCACGGTACCATCAGCGGGCGAAACCAGGGTTTGTTCACCCTGCGCCAAGGGTCGGGCATCTACTTGCAGTGCCCGGGTGAAGAAGTCGTTGAAAGAGGTGTAATCGTCAAACTCTCCCCGTTGTGCTTCCTGCAGGTTGACGTTGTAGGCACGGGCAAACTGCTTGATCAGCAGGTCTTTGAGCCAGGGGGCTGTGCTGTTTGCAACACGTCCGCCCAGCCTCGACAAACCGTGCTGCGGTAGAATTTTCTGCAGAGTGGCAAACAGCTCGCTCATGTAGACAGCTCGATGGGTGTATCCGGTAGATTCCCCCATTCTGACCAGGACCCGTGGTAAGCGCGGATCGGTAGACCTAACAAGCGTCCCAACATGTACGACAGTCCTGAGCGATGATGGGTCTGACAATGGGTAATAATCGTTTTTGCCTGGCTGATGCCGAGTGCCTCCAGTTTGTCTGCAATATCCTCAACAAACCTGTACTGGCGTGCGGGATCCTGCAGCAGCAGCCAGTCGAGATTAATTGCGCCCGGTACGTGACCGACTCTGGCGGATACCTGACGAAGACCGGCGTATTCCTCTGCGGAGCGCACGTCCCACACGACCTGTTCATCGTTATCTATGGTGGCGAGCACATCGGAAACTTCCGCAATCGGGCTGGTATCAATGTTTAAGTCTGTATGCGTCGCGGGCCTTGGCGCAGCAGGCCCCTGCGCAAGCGGCAGGCCCTCGCCGTGCCAGGCATGTAATCCACCGTTCAAATACTGCCAGCTGCGATGGCCAATAACGTCCAGGGTCCAGGCAAAACGACCGGCCCAGCCACCACCCTCGTCGTCATAGATAATAATATCCAGGTCAGGCTCATAACCCAGGCTGCCGAACAACTCATTCAAGTGGTCAAGATCCGGCAGCTTGCCGGTGGCAGGTGGAACGCCGCAGACCAGCGAGCTGGGTGTGACAAGCACAGCGCCAGGTATGTGCGCCTGCAGAAAATTCTCTTCGCTGCTTACGTGGACCAGGAGCAGGTTGTCATTATCACTGTTCTGCAGTTTGGCTTGTAACGTCTCGGGCTCGAGTAAGCTCACTGTTGCGCTTGGCTGCACACAAAACCTCTTTGGCATCTGTTTCGGGTAACGCATATTATCCTTTCTGTCCGGGGGCGCACAGACGTCAGCGGTTGCACCATGGTTTAAAGGAGTAAGGTTTGAGCGAAAATCTGGTTTGGATGGATCTGGAGATGACCGGGCTGGACCCCAGCGTCGAGCGCATCATCGAGATGGCGACGATTATTACCGACAGTGAATTAAACACGATCGCTGAAGGTCCGGTGCTCGCGATCAAGCAGCCCCAGGCTCTGTTTGATGCCATGGACGATTGGAATCAGACCCACCACCGCGCGTCAGGTCTGCTGGACCGTATTTCAAAAGAAGGTGTCACAGAGCGCGAAGCTGAAGCGCTTACACTGGCCTTTCTTGAGCAGCATGTAGAAGCAGGAGCGGCTCCATTGTGTGGCAATACCATCTGGCAGGATCGGCGTTTTTTAACCCTGTATATGCCCGATCTGGAAAATTACCTGCATTATCGAATGGTCGACGTCAGCTCCATAAAAGAGCTGGCTAAACGCTGGCGACCGGATGTGGCCAGTAGTTTTTCGAAAAAGAATGAACATACTGCGCTGGCCGACATAAGAGAGTCTATAGGTGAGCTGCAGCACTATCGCGAACACTTCTTTCAGATGCCGGACTGATCCGCCTGACTGGCTAATTTCTGCAGTGCCCAGGTGATGTGTTCCGCCACCATGGGTGAGGCGCTGACCAGACGATTCTGTAAGGCCTCGATCACGCGCGGGCTCGATGGTCCGTTACCCAGGCCAACGGCCAAATTGCGCTGCCATTGTTCATAGCCGACACGACGCATCGCTGAGCCTTGCGTGAGGGCGAGGAATTCTGTTTCGGTTAAGGTAAATAAATCCACAAGTTGCGCCTGCTCCAGGCCGTGTCGCGGCTGGAAATCCGGCTCGGAAGTAGACGGCGCATCCCGGTTCCAGGGACAGTACAGCTGACAATCATCACAACCATAGATGCGATTGCCCATAGCGCTGCGAAGGGATTCAGGAATAGCACCTTTGTGCTCGATGGTCAGATAGGAAATGCAGCGGCGCGCATCCAATTGTTTCGGGCCAATAATCGCCTGGGTTGGGCAAACCGTCATGCAGGCCTGGCATTTGCCGCAGGCGTCTTCGTACGCAGAATCTTCAACTTCGATATCAAGTGGTGCGTTGGTGTAAATTTCCCCCAGGAAAAACCAGGAGCCAGCTTCCTTGTTCAAGAGCAGCGTGTGTTTGCCGATCCAACCCAGACCGGATTTTGCCGCCAGCGCTTTTTCCAGCACTGGCGCCGTATCCGTGAAAGCGCGGAATTGATGGCTGGGTAATCGCGCATTGATCTGTGTGGCCAGCTTTGCGAGCCGACGACGCAGAACTTTGTGATAGTCGCGCCCCAGGGCATATCTGGAGATATAAGCCTGATCTGATGAGTTGAGAACCTCCAGCGGCTGGGTCTCCGCCGGCAAATAGTCCATGCGCGCGGTAATGACCCTGCAGGTGTCGGTCTCTAATAGTTCCGGTTGCAGGCGTTTTTCGAGGTTGCGCTCCAGATAACCCATTTCACCGGCAAAACCCTGCGCCAGCCAGGCCCGCACGTGTGGGGCGTGAGCACTCAAATCCACATCGCTGATCGCGATATCGGCAAAGCCCAGCGCCTGCCCCCAGGTTTTGATTGTCTGCAGATCCGGCAGCATCAGTGGCCATAGTTTGTGATGAAAAGCGCAGTATAATGATCCGTTCGCAAAGCGTTGTGTGTTTATGTTGCCAGTTGATACCCACCTTTATTCCGCGGCTGACAGCCGTGCCGTAGACGCAGATGCCATGGCCCAGCTCAATGTGCCCGGTTACACGCTGATGCGGCGGGCCGCACAGGCGGCGTTGGCGCTGCTGCTGCAGCAGTATCCGGGTGTCGGCGGCATCAGTGTGGTTTGCGGCAAAGGCAACAATGCCGGAGATGCCTATTTGGTGGCCAGTGGTGCGCATCAACTTGGCATCGAGGTCCAGCTTCTGGCGGCAAAACCGCCGTCATCTCTGCAGGGAGATGCAGCCACAGCTTATGCAGAGGCAACAGCAAACGGCCTGGTCGTAGAAGATCAGTTTCAGTCCTTTGCTGGCGGCGTCATTGTTGATGGATTGCTTGGCACGGGTCTGCGTGGTGCGCCGCAGTCGGAATACGCCCTGTGGATCGAAAGGATGAATACTTCTGGTAAACCGATCGTTAGTTTGGATGTGCCCTCAGGTGTTGATACGGATACCGGCGGTGCGCCGGGCGCGGTGGTGAATGCCTCTCATACCCTGTCTTTCATTACACCTAAAATTGGTCTGCACACCGGCGCGGGTCTCGCGGCGGCCGGCCAACGCCATCTTGATGACCTGAGTGTGCCGCGACGGTGTTTTCCGGTCAGCAATGTGAAAAGCCTGTATTGGCGCCGGGACAGGCTGCCTGAAATGAAAGTGAACACTTACAAACATCGGCAGGGCCATGTTGTCATAGCCGGTGGTGATGACAATATGCCAGGCGCGGTCATCATGGCAGCAGAAGCGGCGCTGCGAGCAGGAGCTGGGATGGTCACGGTACTCACCCGTCCTGCACACACCGCAGCACTGGTCAGCCGAACCCCGGAAGTGATGGTGCTTGGCTATGTTGAATCAGGTGATGATGTCCGGGTTGACGAACTGCTCAGTAAAGCCAGCTGTGTAGTTTTAGGTCCGGGCCTGGGCCGAAGCCGATGGTCCGAATCTCTCTACAATCAGGTTGCTGCCGCTGCTCGACCTACGCTGGTGGATGCAGATGGTCTGTATTGGCTGGCTGCTCACGGCCGCTGGGCGGGAGGTGCCTTAACGATCACACCACATGTGGCTGAAGCGGCGCGTCTGTTGGGTGTGGAAGCGGTTGAGGTGCAGGCTGATCGCCTTGCTGCTGCGCGACAATTAGCTGAAAAGTATGCCTGCCAGGGGGTTCTGAAAGGGGCAGGCTCTGTTGTTTTTGCGCATCATACGACTGAGCTGGCGATCTGCGGCCACGGCAACCCTGGCATGGCCAGCGCTGGTATGGGTGATGTGTTGAGTGGTGTGCTCGGTGGCATGCTTGGTTATGCAGAGGATCCATTCACGCCGCATAATGCCCTGCACGCCGGAGTTGCACTGCACAGCGCAGCAGCAGATCATGCAGCGCTCGAACTGGGTCAACGCAGTCTGCAGGCGACCGATGTCATTGCTGCGCTGCCTTCCCTGTTATGAAGATTTTCCTGTTGTAGTCAGATGTTGCAGACACATATTGTGAACGTTTAGGACATGGATAAACCGCTTGAATCACAAAGCCCAGACTGGCGCCAGCATTTGCCGGATGAAGCGGCAACAGTTGCCTTTGGTGCCCGCTTGAGTGAAATTCTACAATCGCGCTATGGCGGACGAGCAGTGGTGTTCCTGCGGGGTCAGCTGGGTGCAGGTAAAACAACCCTGGTGCGCGGCCTGCTGACAGGTCTTGGCCATACCGGCGTGGTGAAGAGCCCTACCTATACGCTCCTGGAACCGTACAATATGCCAGCGGCTGAGGTGTTTCACTTCGATCTATATCGGGTGAACGATCCCCAGGAACTGGAATTTGTCGGATTCGACGAAATTATCGATGGGCCAGGGTTGAAGCTGTTTGAATGGCCTGAAAAGGCTGCGGACTGGTTGCCGCACCCGGATGTAGAGGTCAGTTTAGAAGTGGTAACGGATACACAACCGGTATCCCGTGAGGTGACAGTTGTCTTTAGTTAACCCGCAGAATAGAAAATCAGTGATTGCAGCACTGTTTGCTGTGCTGTGTGTTGGTCTTCTGCCTGTCCCGGTGTCCGCTACTGCGTTGAAAAGTGTTCGTATGCACGAAGCACCGGACTCCACTCGAGTGGTGTTTGATACCGATGCGGCGGTTACTTATAAAATCTTCACCCTCGAAGATCCGCATCGGGTGGTGGTGGATCTGCAGGGGGTCTCGCCCCGACCCGGTTTTGATCCTGCAGTAGTGGCGGTTGGACGAGCCAGGGTCGCCAGTTTGCGAGCAGCAGACCGCAACGGTAATTATCGCGTGGTTATCGATACCAAAACCCGCCTTACGCCCGAAGCGTTTACCCTCAAACCGATTGACCCCTATGGCCATCGACTGGTCATCGACCTGATAGAACCTAATCCCAGCTCACCTGCGCCCAGAATCGTCGCGCCAGCAGCGAATCGGGACGTGGTGATTGCCATTGATGCGGGTCATGGCGGAGACGACCCTGGCGCGGTTGGGCCAAAGAAAATTTTAGAAAAAAATGTGGTGCTGCAGATTTCGCGGCGCTTGAAACGTAACCTGGATGCCGTGGATGGGTTTCGAGCTGAGCTGGTGCGCACCGGCGATTACTACCTGCCTCATCGTAAACGTACCCAACTGGCGCGTGACAAACGTGCCGATCTGTTCGTCTCTGTCCACGCAGATGCGTTTAAGGAAGCTAATGTGAAAGGGGCTTCGGTTTATACGTTGTCTGACCGCGGTGCAACCAGTGAAACGGCGGCCTGGCTGGCAGAGCGGGAAAACAGAGCTGATTTGTTGGGCGGTGTCGGTGACGTCAGCCTGACCGACAAAGATCCGGTACTGGCACATGTGCTTTTAGATCTGTCCATGGATGCCAATCGGTCCCAGAGTATTGATGCAGGTCGTGCGGTCCTGGCTAACCTGGGGCGGGTTACAAGGCTGCACAAGCAGCGCGTGGAACAGGCGGCTTTTATTGTTCTTAAGTCTCCAGATATGCCATCTATTCTTGTGGAAACCGGTTTTATCTCCAATCCTGACGAAGCCCGGCGTCTGTCTCAGGCAGAGCATCAGGCTAACGTGGCACGCGCCATCGCTGATGGCATTGAGCAGTTTATGCGCCTCAATCCGCCGCCGGGTTCATTGCTTGCATCGCAGGATGTGCCCGCGAATGAAACACGTTATACCATTGCGCCTGGAGACACCTTGTCTGCGATAGCACAGCGGTATGGTGTCAGTTCAAGTACTCTCAAATCAAAAAATGGATTGCGCACGGATACCATCAGAGTGGGTCAAGTGCTGCTGATTCCAGGGGTCTAAATGTCCGCCAACCGCGTCAAGCGGCTTTCAGGTTTTGTTGCAGATCAAATCGCGGCTGGTGAGGTGGTTGAAAGACCTGCGTCCATCGTTAAAGAACTTGTTGAGAACAGCCTCGATGCGCAGTCTTCCCAGATCGATGTCCGCATAGAGGAGGGTGGCAGTGGCTTGATCTGGGTGCAGGATAACGGCTACGGTCTGCATCCTGACGATTTGTCTCTGGCGTTGGAGCGGCATGCAACCAGTAAAATAACGGATGCGCAGGACCTGCTGGGTATTGCCAGTCTGGGTTTTCGTGGTGAAGCGCTGGCTAGCGTGGCGTCAGTTGCCCGGGTGAAACTCAGCAGTGCACAGGCCGGTGCTGCTATGGGATATCAGCGTGAGGTGCATGGCGGAGAGCTGATGTCGCAGGGCCCGGTTGCCCACAACACAGGCACTACGGTGGAAGTTCGTGATCTTTTTTACAACACGCCAGCGCGGCGAAAATTTTTAAAAGCGCAACGCACCGAAGCGGCGCAGATTGATCAGGTATTCCGTCGCTTGAGTCTGGCGCACATGGAGGTTGGTTTTTCACTTCGGCAGGCTTCTGAAAAGTCTGCATCCGGACGGGCGTTGTCGCTGCCTGCCGGGCGGATCGAAGAACGTCTCGGCCAGGTGCTGACCGCGGACTTTCTCTCCCACAGCATTGCGGTGGATGAAAGCTGGGATAACTTCCGTCTGCATGGCTGGGTAGGGCTGCCCGCCTTCCATCGACGCCTCGCAGACCAACAGTATTTTTACGTTAACGGCCGGGCAATCCGCGATAAACTGGTGGGGCACGCAGTACGCCAGGCCTATCGTGATGTCATGTTCCACGGCCGGCAGCCCGTATTTGTGTTGTATTTTGAGCTGCCCCAGGACACCGTCGACGTCAACGTACACCCGACCAAACATGAGGTTCGGTTTCGTGAATCGCGTGCGGTGCATGATTTCATTTTTGGCAGCTTGAACCGCGCCTTGCGCGAAGTGCGTCCTCAATCACTCGCTCCGACTGTGGATCTGGCAACCCAGTCGTCACCACAAACGACAAATGCCTGGCCGTCGGTACAGGAGAACGCGGCATTTGAAATGCCATCGGGATCGCCGCCGACAGCGTCTTTTGCACCGAGATCGATTGCGCAGAGTACATCACTGGAGTCGACAGAAAGCCCTGCAGCAGACAGCACGCCTCAATCACAAACGCCACCACTGGGTTATGCGCTGGGACAGCTGCACGGTGTATATATCCTGGCGCAGAATAACGAAGGCCTGGTTATTGTTGATATGCATGCTGCCCACGAACGGGTGACGTACGAAAAGCTCAAAGCCCAGGCGGAAAATGCTTCGATAGCACGGCAGCGTCTGCTGGTGCCGGAAAATCTCAACGTCACTGAAGCGGAAGCAGAACTGGTGGAAAGTCTGAGTGACACTTTCCTGCAGGCAGGCCTCGTCATCGAACGCTCCGGTATTCAGTCTGTTTGTCTGCGGGAGGTGCCGGCGCTGATTTCCTTTAAAAAGCTGCAACCTATGGTGCGCGATTTCATTGCCGAGCTGGCTGAGTTTGGTAACAGTGATGAGCTGCTTCGCGGCCAACTTGATCTGTTGGCCAGCGTTGCCTGCCATGGTTCCGTTCGTGCAAACCGCAGCCTGACCATTGCGGAAATGAACGCGCTGCTGCGTGAAATGGAAGTCACAGAAAACGCAGGCTTATGTAATCACGGTCGGCCAACTTACTTTACCCGCAGTTTAGCGGACCTCGACAAACTGTTTTACCGGGGACAGTAAGTGAACCGACAGGTTGTGCTGTTGCTTGGTCCTACGGCAGTGGGTAAGACCGCGGCGGCGATGGCATTATTCGATCAGCTCGGCGGTGCCGATAATGTGCGTTTGATCAGCGCGGATTCAGCCCTGGTTTATCAGGGTATGGATATTGGCACGGCTAAACCCAGCGCAGCGGAATTAGCGCGTTATCCCCATGAGTTGATCGATTTTCGCGCGCCCCAGGACACTTATACCGCAGCAGATTTTGTTGCCGATGCTGACCTGTTAGTCGAAGATGCTTTGCAGCACGGGCAGGTGCCGGTGATTGTGGGCGGCACTATGCTCTACGTGAAACGTTTTGTTGAAGGCATTGCCCGTTTGCCCAGCGCTGACCTGGATGTTCGAGCTCAGTTGCAGGCCGCCTTTGATGCAGGCAAGGGTCCTGAATTGCATGCTGAGCTCGCCGCCATTGACCCTGCGGCAGCAGCAAATATTCACCCCAATAACCCTCAGCGTCTGCTGCGGGCATTGGAAATTGTAAGACAGACCAGCCAACCCATCAGCCAGCTGTGGTTGGAACTTGGCGGCTTACCTGCTGTCGAACGTCTGCAGGTTCAGCTACGCAGTTTTGCCATCGTCCCGGACGATCGGCAGGTGTTGCATGAACGGATTGCCGCGCGCTTTGCGGCCATGCTGGAAGCGGGTTTCCTTGAGGAGTTGCAGGCGCTTTATGCAAGACCGGAACTGAATATGGATCTGCCGGCGCTGCGTGCGGTGGGTTATCGCCAAGGCCTTGCTTACCTGCGAGGTGACTGTAGCGAAGCACAATTTCATGCTGATGCGCTTACCGCGACGCGCCGCTTAGCGAAACGGCAGCTGACCTGGTTGCGCCAATGGCCAGACTTACAGAACCTGTTCTGGGGTGATCCTGACATACTCGCCGCAAAGATTGTCAGTGCGGTGAAACCGTTGTAAGCATCGGTTTAGCGGTATTAACGTGTCATGACGGCTCGTAACATTACGTGTTACGCTTGGTATCAAATAACAGCGGCGGGAACGCCGCGACAGCGTCGTTTGTCAGCCTGTTGGCTGACCAGCGTTTAAGGAGACCACAATGTCGAGAGGGCATACCTTACAAGACCCTTATCTCAACGCTTTACGCAAGGAACGTGTACCGGTTTCCATCTATTTGGTAAACGGCATCAAACTGCAGGGTCAGATTGAGTCTTTTGACCAGTTTGTTGTGCTGCTTAAAAATTCTGTAAGCCAGATGGTTTACAAACATGCCATCTCAACGGTGGTACCTGCACGCAACGTCAAACTGCCAACAGGTAGTGAAGAAGAGGATTAACGCTCAGGCGTCCGCATCACTTCCCTTAAGAAGCTGTGGATTGTCCACCAGACGTAGTAACCAATAATGTTGTTTGAACGCCCCGAAGCCGGAAATCGCGCCGTTGTGCTGCATGTTGAACTGCGCGGTCAGGCGAACCCCGATAAAGACGAATTTGTCGAGCTTGCCCGTTCCGCCGAAATCGATGTGGTAGAGGTAGTGCTGGCGCCGCGTGATGCGCCAGATGCGCGTGCCTTTGTCGGCTCTGGCAAAGTCAGCCAGGTTAAGCAGACACTGCGTGCCGGTGATGCCGACCTTCTGCTGATTAACCACGAGCTATCCGCAGGGCAGCAACGGAATCTGGAACAAGCGCTGGACTGTCGGGTGATTACACGTACAGAACTGATCCTGACCATATTTGCCGATCGAGCGCGCAGCCACGAAGGCCAGCTGCAGGTTGAGTTGGCCCAGCTGAAACACGCGCAAACGCGTTTGGTCCGTGGGTGGACCCACCTCGACAGGCAGAAAGGCGGTATCGGCATGCGCGGTGCCGGTGAAAAACAGATAGAGCTAGACCAGCGTATGTTGAGCGAACGCATCAAAGCTGTAGAAAAGAAGATTGCCGTCGTTAGTAAGCGTCGCAGTCAGAATCGGCGTGGCCGCGGACGTCGCGGTACCCCAACAGTTGCGTTGGTTGGCTATACCAATGCCGGTAAATCGACGTTGTTCAATCAGGTGACCAACGCCAGCGTCTATGCAGAAGACCAGCTGTTTGCCACCCTTGATCCAACCATGCGTCGGATTCCAGTGCCGGGTCTGAATGACGTGGTGCTGGCAGACACAGTGGGGTTTGTGTCACTTCTGCCCCATGCGTTGGTCGAAGCCTTCAAAGCAACACTGGAAGAAGTGGTGCATGCTGATCTGCTGCTGCACGTTGTAGATGCCGCAGATGAACTGCATGAAGAGCGCCTGCAGCAGGTAAGAGATGTCCTACAAGACATAGGTGCAGACCAGGTGCCAGAGATGCTGGTCTTGAATAAAATAGACCTGCTCCCATATAACGAAGTGCCACAGGCTGTGCAGGAAGCTCACGATAACGTCAAAGGCGTTTTCCCTGTCAGTGCGATTAACGGCCAGGGTATCAAGGCTCTGATAGAAGGAATTGGTGCGGCACTGGGTGTTGCTGCACCGCATCAGGTAGTATTGGACTCTGCCGACGGGCGCACACGCGCATGGCTATATCGGTCCGGTGCGGTGTTGGATGAGCAAACAATGGAAGACGGCAGCCTGCAATTAACTCTGCAGGCAGACGACGGGCTGCTGAAGCAACTGCAAAGTTCACCACAAGTTATGTTGCGTGGTGAATATACCCCCCCTAAAATTTCGATCAGCAACTAAAGCCGGCCTGCAAACCACATAAAAGCAGGCTGCACAATCTAAGCGGAGACAGACATGGCGTGGAATGAGCCAGGTGGCGGTGACAATAAAGACAAGGATCCTTGGGGCAATCGTTCTGACCAGGGTCCACCTGACCTAGACGAAGCCATTCGAAAGCTGCAATCGCAGCTCTCGGGTATATTTGGCGGTGGTAAAGGTGGCGGCAGCGGCAGTGGCGGCGGCGCCAGTCTCTCGGGCGGTGCGTTGGGCCTGGTAGGCTTTGTGCTGATTGCCATCTATGCGTTTACTGGTGTTTATCAGGTAGACCAGCAGGAGCGTGGCGTTGTGTTCCGTTTTGGTGCGGCGCAGGAAGTGTTAAAAGAGCCGGGCCTGCACTGGAACCCGCCGCTCATTGATCAGGTTGAACTGGTTAACGTTACTCAGGTGCGTTCACATTCGACTCAGTCGACCATGTTGACCCAGGATGAAAACATTGTAGATATCAGTCTCACGGTGCAGTGGGTTGTAGACAGCGCCAAAGACTTTATTGTCAATGTGAAAAATCCCGAAACCAGTCTGGCTCAGGCAACAGAAAGCGCCTTGCGCCATGTTGCGGGTAGCTCGACCATGAACCAGGTGATTACCGATGGTCGTGAAGCCATTGCCGCGGAAATTCAGAGTCGTCTGCAGAATTATCTGACCGGCTACGGGACCGGCATTTTTGTTAATAAGGTCAACATCGACCGTAGTGCGCCGCCTACACAGGTTCAGGAAGCATTTAACGACGTACAGAAGGCTAAGGAAGACCAGCAGCGCTTTGTAAACCAGGCTACTGCTTATGCGCAGCAGGTTGTCCCCGAAGCGCGAGGTCGTGCGCGCCGACAGATTGAAGAAGCCAATGCTTACCGGGATCGGGTAATCGCTCGTTCAACAGGTGAAGCGCAACGTTTTGATAACCTGCTGTCCGAGTACCAGCAAGCGGAAAGGGTTACCAGGGATCGTCTGTACATTGACGCTCTCGAGTCGGTATTAAGCAACGCCAGCAAAATTATGGTGGATGTTGAAGGTGGCAATAACATGATGTACCTGCCGCTGGATCAGCTGACTCGCCAGCGCGCCGGCGGCAGTGATGGTGTGATTGATCAGACCATGATGGACAATGCGGTGGAACGAATCCTTCGCGAAGTGAACAGTGCCCGAACCAACAGCTCTCGCGTACGCGGCAACTAGGAGTTAAGACATGTCTATGAAATCATTAGTGGGATTAATCATTGTATTGCTGCTTGTTGTGCTGGGCAGTCAATCGCTGTTTCGCGTACATGAAACCGAGCGTGCTATTTTGCTGCAGTTTGGTGAGATCATGCGCGCTGACGTGCAACCCGGGCTGCATTTCAAACTGCCGATTGCCCAGGAAGCTAAAATTTTTGACGCTCGCGTTCTCACGCTGGATTCAAACGCGGAAACTTATTACACCCTGGAAAAGAAGCCTCTTGAAGTTGATTCGTTTGTGAAATGGCGTGTCGCAGATGTGGCATCATTTTATGAAAGCGCCAGCTTTGATATCCGCCGCGCAGAGCGTCTGCTGCAGGAACGTGTCAACGAAGGTCTGCGCAACCAGATCAGCCGACGCGACATGCATGAAGTTGTTTCTGGCGAACGTGATCAGCTGATGGCTGAGTTGCGCACGGATCTGGATGGAAAAATGCGCGGATATGGCGTTGAAGTTGTTGATGTCCGCGTCAAACGTATCGATTTGCCCGTGCAGGTGTCGTCATCGGTGTACGAGCGCATGAACTCAGAGCGGGAAATCGAAGCCCGTCAATTTCGTGCTGAAGGCCAGGAAGAAGCGTTGGCCATTCGTGCCGGCGCTGATCGTCAGGCAGTAGTCATCGAAGCGGAAGCTTATCGTGAAAGTGAGCAGATTCGTGGTGAAGGTGATGCACAGTCCGCAGCAATTTATGCCGCTGCTTTTAACAAAGACCCTGAGTTCTACGAGTTCTACCGCAGCATTAATGCTTACGTTAACGTATTCAGCGATAAGGCAGACCTCATGATCATTGATCCTAGCAGTGACTTCTTCAAATACCTTGATAAAGAAGGTTAGATAGCACTTCTGACTTCTCGATAGACCGAAACCATGAAATCACACTGGCGCCTGCCTCGCGGCGTGGACGAATTACTGCCGCCCGCCGCCTGGCAACTCGAACTGCTGCGACGCAAAGTCCTGGATCTGTTTGACAGCTGGGGTTTCGAGTACGTGGATCCACCGGTTATCGAGTATCTCGATGCGTTGCTGGTTGGCAGCGGTGAAGACCTCGACCTGCAGACCTTGAAGGTTGTTGATCAGGTCAGTGGTCGGCAGCTCGGCGTTCGTGCGGATATGACCTCTCAGGCGGTTCGCATAGACGCGCACAGTCTGGTGACTGACGAAGTGCAGCGACTGTGTTACGCCGGACCGGTTGTCTTTGCCAACCCGCAGATCGCCCAGAACTCACGTGTGCCGTTCAAAGCCGGCGCTGAAATCTTTGGTGCAGCCGGCATTGATGCAGATGCTGAAGTCATTGCACTGATGCTCAGCACTGTGCAACAGGCTCAGGTTGAAGAGCCTGTGCTGCTGCTGGGCCACATGGGCATTTATCTGCAGCTTGTTGCCCAACTCATTGCAGAAGGCAGTCTCGCAGCAGAAGACGAAGGCCGCCTTTTCACCTGCGTGCAACGTAAATCACAGGCAGACATTCGCGCGCTGCTGAAAAAAACGCCTTGTTCAGAAATGATGACGGCATTGCCTCTGATGATGGGTGATCTTGCCGTGATGGGCGATGTGCGTCAGCAGTTATCCGGTGCGCCTGCATCTGTGTTGCAGGCTCTGGAAGAACTGCAAATCCTTGGCGAGCAGCTCACTGACCTGCATCCAGGCCTGCGTTTGCGCCTCGATGTATCTGAACTGTCCGGGTATGGCTATCACAACGGGCCGGTTTACGCGGTCTATCATCCTACTCATGGCAGTGCTCTGGCCCAGGGTGGGCGCTACGATGACGTCGGCGAAGTGTTTGGTCGCCTGCGTCCAGCCACAGGTTTCGATGTGAATCTGAAGCTGTTGATAAATACTGTAGCCAACCGCGATATTATTTTCGCTCCGCATGCACCACCTGCGCAGCGTGGTGCTCTATTACTTGAAGTTGCGGCTTTGCGCGCAGCAGGGGAACGCGTGCAGTGTGCGTTGAGTAGCGAAGAACGGCCGCCTTCAGCCTGTCAACGGATTCTGGCGCGGGTCGACGAAAAATGGCAGGTGGTGGCAAACCATGATTAAACCAACAATAACAATAATAATTTTCTGGAAATGACTATGGGTCGCAATGTTGTCGTAATCGGCACTCAGTGGGGAGATGAAGGCAAAGGCAAGGTGGTAGACCTGCTGACGGAAGAAGTTGCAGCCGTTATCCGCTTTCAGGGTGGACACAACGCCGGCCATACGCTGGTGATCGACGGTGAGAAGACGGTCCTGCACGTGATTCCATCCGGCATTCTGCGACCGGATGTGCAATGCGTCATTGGCAATGGCGTGGTCATTGAGCCTAACGCGTTGCTCAAGGAAGTGGTGGAGCTCGAAGCGCGTGGCGTACCTGTCAGGCAACGGCTGCGTATTTCGCCTGCCTGTCCAATCATCCTGCCGCACCATGTGCAGCTTGATCTGGCCCGGGAGAAAGCCCGCGGCGAGAAAAAAATTGGCACCACGGGTCGCGGCATAGGCCCGGCTTATGAAGATAAAGCAGCACGTCGTGGACTGCGTATCGGCGACCTTTTTTACTGGCAGAACTTTGCTGCTCAGTTAAATGAAGTCATGGAGTACCACAACTTCATGCTGACGAACTATTACAAAAGACCGCCGGTAGATTTCCAGCAGACCCTTGATGAGTGTGCTGAGGTGGCCGAACATCTGAAACCCATGGTCTGCGACGTTGTACCTTTGCTGCATGGTTTGCGTGAAGAAGGCAAAAACCTGTTGTTTGAAGGTGCCCAGGGAGCCTTGCTGGACATTGATCTTGGTACGTATCCCTATGTAACGTCATCTAACACCACCGCTGGTGGTACTGCGGTAGGCAGCGGCTTTGGCCCTATGTATCTCGACTATGTTCTGGGTATTACCAAGGCGTATTCGACCCGCGTGGGCTCCGGCCCTTTCCCCACTGAACTGTTCGACGATGTGGGTGCAAAACTGGCAGAAAGGGGTAACGAGTTTGGCTCGACAACCGGCCGGCCGCGACGCTGTGGCTGGTTTGATGCAGTGGCATTGCGGCAGGCGGTGCAGATCAACAGCATCTCAGGCCTGTGTCTGACCAAGCTAGATGTGCTGGACGGTATGGAAACCATTAAAATCTGTGTGGGATATCAGGACCCGGACGGCAGTGCAGGAAGCGCCCAGTTTGGCAGTGAGTATTACTCTGCCGTCACGCCCATCTATGAAGAATTACCTGGCTGGCAGGAATCCACCGTCGGCGCCAGCGGCTTAAGCGTTCTGCCCAAAGCGGCGCAAGCCTATATCGCGCGGATCGAGGAGGCAGTGGGTGCACCTATTGACATTATCTCGACCGGCCCCGATCGTAATGAGACGATTGTGCTGAACAATCCCTTTGAAAGCTGAAGCGGAAAAGCGAGATGGACTCAAAACTCCTGGAAATGTTGGTTTGCCCTGTCAGTAAAGCTCAGCTGCACTACAAGAGTGAGCAACAGGAATTGTGGTGTCGTGTCAGTCGCTTGGCCTATCCCATTGAAGACGGCTTTCCGGTTATGATTGAAGACCAGGCTCGCCCATTGACTGAACAGGAGTGGTCCAGCCTGCCGACTTAAACAGGCTCCATTCGATTAAGAAGAACACTATGCAACCAGTTGTCATTAGCGGTACAGGCTTGTGGAAGCCTGATCACATCATCACTAACGAAGAGCTAGTCAATTCGTATAATGCCTATGCAACAGCGTTTAACGAAGCCAACGCAGCAGCCATCAGTGGCGGCGAGGTGGCAGAAAAACCGCTATCCAGTGTTGCCTTCATAGAAAAA
Organism: Gammaproteobacteria bacterium; assembly: GCA_048571035.1. GTDB lineage: Bacteria > Pseudomonadota > Gammaproteobacteria > Pseudomonadales > Azotimanducaceae > UBA4421. The sequence continues at coordinate 2,593,755 of CP121329.1, read as the reverse complement.
GCCAGCGGCATCAAGCAGCGTTACGTTTACGCAAAAGAAGGCATTCTGGATATAGATCGGATGCGCCCGGTGTTGTCAGAGCGCAGCGATGACGAGCTGTCTCATCAGGCGGAAATGGCTGTGCATGCCGCAAAAGCTGCCATGGCCCAGGCGAACAAAACCAGCGCTGACATTGATATGGTCATCGTATCGTGTGCCTACACGCAGCGGTCTTACCCTGCCATTGCAATTGAAGTTCAGGATGCGCTGGGCATTGAAGGGTTTGGTTTTGACATGCTGGTTGCCTGTTCGGCAGCGACATTTGCGCTGCACCGGGCCTACGATGCGCTGGCTGCCGGCTCTGCCAAAGGCGTTCTGGTGATCAACCCGGAACTGGTGTCGCCGCAAATGAACTATACCGATCGTGACGGCCACTTCATATTTGGTGATGTCGCTACCGCGGTGGTCATGGAGCGTGCGGATACCTGTACCGCACCCCACAGTTATGATGTGCTCAGCACTCAGGCTGTCACCTCATATTCCAGCAACATCCGCTCCAACTTTGGTTACCTGTCTTATGCAGATGACTCAAATCCGTTTGCGGATGACAAGCTGTTTCATCAGAACGGCCGCAAGGTGTTTAAAGAAGTGTGCCCCATGGCGGCTGAGCACCTGCACAGTCAGGTGAAAAAGGCGGGTCTGGAACTGGCAGATATCAAACGTTGGTGGCTGCACCAGGCCAATATCAACATGAATGATCTGATCGCCCGCCGCCTGCTGGGCAGGGACCCACATCCAGGCGAGGCGCCAATAGTGCTTGATGAGTTTGCCAACACAGCCTCGGCAGGATCAATCATCGCCTTCAACCTGCATCAGGAAGATCTGGCCAGTGGTGATTGTGGTGTGATCTGCTCGTTTGGTGCTGGCTACTCTATTGGTTCCGTAGTGGTGCGCAAACGTTGAACGCACGCTAAGTGGCGGGCTCATCCAAAAAAGCGATTTATGCCGCTCTCGTCGGAAACTCGCTGATTGCAATTACTAAATTTTCCGCCGCCTTTTACACCGGCAGTGCGGCCATGCTCAGTGAAGGCATCCATTCACTGGTAGATACCGGCAATCAGATCCTGCTGCTTTTTGGTTTGAAACAATCCATTAAACCTGCCAGTCATGAGTTTCCTTTTGGTCATGGCAAGGAAGTGTATTTCTGGTGTTTTATTGTAGCGATGCTTATTTTTGCTCTGGGTGGCAGCGCATCGATCTACCAGGGTGTAATGCACCTGTCCTCCAATGAACCTATCACCAACATCTTTATAAACTACATTGTGTTAGGTCTGGCGCTGGTCTTTGAGGGTGGGGCTCTGTATGTCGCTTTAAAAGAATTCAACAAGAGCCGAGGCGATCAGACAATTCTGGAAGCTGTCAGTAATGGCAAAGACCCAACGCTGTTTGTTGTGGTGTTTGAAGACAGTGCCGCAGCACTTGGTCTCTTGATTGCCGTGTTTGGCCTGATCATGTATCAGATTACCGGCAATACGGTGTTTGATGCGTTAGCGTCGATATCCATTGGTGTGGTGCTGATCTTGACCGCTATCTGGCTGGCTTATGAAAGCAAAGGCCTGTTGATTGGTGAGAGCACAACACTGACTATCCGTCAGCTGATAAAGAATGTGTTCTTGAACGACCTGCGCGTTGCTGCAGTGAATGAAGTTGCCAGTCTGCACATGGGCCCCGATTTTGTGCTGGTAACCGCTTCGGTGCAATTTGCCAGAGTGCAAACGGCAGGTGAAGTTGAAAGCGCGGTTACCGAGTTGACTCGCAAAGTTAAACAAGTTGATCCACGCATCAAGCGAGTATTTGTTGAGGCCGAACGCACGGCAGATCACTATCTGCCGCCGTCTTTACGCGAAGAAGACCGGTAGTCTTAACTGACAGTTGAATTCGCTTTCCCCCTTAGGTGAAGGTTGCGTCAAAACCTTCTTCCGCCAAATTGATTATCCGTTCACGAGTCGCTATGCAGACTGCGCCGAAATAAGTAACGGAGTCTCTCAATGCGTAAGGCATTTGTTTTAATCTCGATGGCCGCTGTGTTCATCGCCGGTTGTGGCGGCAGCAGCAGCAATTCCTCAACACCGCCGGGACCCACTTTCCCTGTAGCCGGTGAAGTTTTGTTTGAGATCGTGCACGCTTCTCAGGATGCGCCGCCAGTGAACCTGTCTGTCGGTGGTAATGTTGTTGCCACAGAGGCGGACTTCGGCGATGCGGCGTTTGTGACCACCGAAGACGGTGAAGTCACCATTGTTGTTGAAGGCATTATTCCGGGTGGCAACGCAGACGTGATCACCGCCACCGACACATTCACTGACGGCCAGCGTGTAACTATCTTTGCAGCTAACGACGTGTTGAACATTGAGCCGATTGTGCTTGTCGATGATCAGCCTGAAGTGGCTGCTACTGACGTACGGTTACGCGTTGTACATGCAGCGTCGAACGTTACCCCGATTGCCGACATGGTGGACATCTATGTCACAGCACCAGCGGATCCGATTACCTCTGTCCCGCCGATAACGCTGATGTTCGGCGAGTTCACTATGGATGCGATTACCGTCCCTGAGGGGGATTATCGTATCCGCATCACGCCAGCAGGCTCTTCAACGGTAGTTTACGATCGAACAGTGCCGTTAGCCGGTGGTAGCGACCTTGTAGTGGCAGCGATTGCCAATGTCGGCCCGGGTGAGTCGCCGGTAGAGCTGATTGCACTGACAGGTGCGGCTTCTCTGCCGCTGCTCGATGTAGACACGCCTGCTGATGTACGCGTTGGACATCTAGCCGCGGATGTCGATCCAGTGGACATTTTGATTGATGACGTGCTTTCTCCGGTTCAAGGGGCGAGTTTTGGCGACATCACAGGATATCTGCCGCTGGCGGCTGGTCCAGTCAACCTTAAGGTCACCGTGGCTGGAGACGCGAGCGCCGTGGCGATCGACACTCTGGATGAAGTGACCCTTGATGCAGGTGAGACTTATTCAGTGACGGCGGTTGGTCTGGCGGGCGATGGCAGCCTGACCTATGACTTGGCGGTTGACAATCCTCGTCGAATCACCACAGAGAGCCGCGTGCGGATTTTCCACAGCTCACCTGCTGCGGGTGATGTCGACATCTACGTCGTCGGTACCGGAGATCCGATTGATGGTTTGACGCCGAATTTTGCAGGTGTCCCGTTTGGTGCTGAGACCGGGTACGTACCCTTGGCGCCCGGTGGTTACGACGTGTATGTCACCGAAGCGGGCGACCAGTCGATGCTTGTACTGCCGGTTGTGGCTGTGAACCTTGATGCTGGCGGGATCTACACCGCCATTGCCGTGGACGCAGCGGGCGGCGGTGAGCCGGTCGGTCTGGTTTTGGCGGATGACTTTATCTAGATCCAGCGTAAACCTGCCTCTCAGGCAGTGAACAATAAAGCCGGCATAATGCCGGCTTTTTTATGTCTGCAGCACGAAGGTGAGTGACAACACTAATCGGGCTCCATGTGAATGGAAACGTCCTGTAAACTGAATCGCTCCTCCAGCACTTTTTCAATGTCGTCCGCAATGGCGTGAGCTTCCTGCAAAGTCAGATGCGCATTTGCGCAGACAACCATATCCACTGCCGAATCTGAACCCTTCCAGCGAGATCGTACCTGGCGCACGCTGCCTGACCCGGAAATTTCTTCCGCAGCGGCGATCAGCACTGAAGAATCTATGGCTGATTCGTCCACCAGCACAGGAATGGCTTTACTGAACAGGCCGTAAGCCAGGTAAAAGACAAGCCCCGCCACGCCCAGCGCGCACAGCTGATCAAGCCAGACGTATCCCATAGCGGACAACTGCCAGCCACCGATCACCACAATCGTGGTCAAAGCATCAGCAAATGTATGACTGGCATCTGCTTGCAGAATCTCAGAATCCAAACGGCGCGCCCATCGGCGCTGCCAGCTTGCAAGTCCTATGTTCACCACAAGCACGCCAATCATCGTGGCCAGCGCCCAGCCCGAAGACGCGATGGTTGTCGCCTCACGGCTCAGCGCCCGCACGACCAGCTCAAAACCCACTACGGCAAGCAATGCAGCCAGCACAAAAACCGCCAGCGTCTCAAATTTGCGATGACCGTAGGGGTGTTTGGAATCGGGTGGCTGATTGGCCTGGCGCATGACCATCCAGGCCAGCCCGTTGTTGAGCACGTCTGTGACTGAATGCAGTGCATCGCCGAGAACCGCCAGTGAGCCTGTGGTTAGGCCCACAACAAGTTTGGCTGCAAGGACGAGCAGATTCGCGGTGCCTTCAATCAGGATAACCCGTAGCACCTGGCCGTCTTTTTCACTGTCTGGATTTGGATGTGTATTGGAGTGCAAAATAACCTGGAACCTGGCCCATCAGTTCAATGTCTGTGCACTCTTCTTATCATGGTTGCAAAGTACAAACCAGAAAGGAAACGAAGACCCAGTTTTCCGGAACGACAAAAATTCGACATCGGTTCACGCAAGGTTCAGCCACATGCGCTAGCTTGAGCCCATGACATGTGAAAACCATAAAACCAGCATCTGCCTGCTCGCGCTCTCGCTCCTCATTGCAGGCGGGTGTGCTGCAGACCGGGGTGCAACAGAACAGCGGCTGGCGGTATCGCCCAGTCGCGTCATCGTGCAGTCTGATATGAAGGGTGCTCGGGACCCTGAACGTCACTGCATAGCCCTCGCGATGTATTGGGAAGCCAGAGGTGAAGGAGTTGTTGGCATGCAGGCCGTTGGCGAAGTTGTTTTAAACCGGGTGGCGGATCAGCGTTTTCCTGCATCAGCTTGCGCCGTAGTGAAACAGGGGGGTGAAAAGCCTCCTTGTCAGTTTTCCTGGTGGTGTGATGGTAGAAGTGATTACCCGGCGGATCGGGCTCTCTGGCGTGAGGCGTTACAGGTTGCAGATAGTGTATCCAGACAACGCTCACGCAGGATTACGGCAGGTGCTTTATTTTTCCACAATACGGCGGTGCGTCCCAACTGGAAGTATCAGCGGGTTGCTACCATTGGTAATCATGTGTTCTATAAATAGCGGGTGTGTCAACCCGAGTCGATCTGTCTTTGTGTTTAAGGATGCGATCAGTACTATGCAACTTGAGAGTTGCGTCTTATTGCCTGTGACTGTTTGAGGACGGTCAGTCCTCAATGGTGCCCAGGAGAGGACTTGAACCTCCACGGGGTTGCCCCCACTAGCACCTGAAGCTAGCGTGTCTACCAATTTCACCACCTGGGCACAGGGGTGCGGACTGTACTGAAATCTCACATAAGGTGTCAATCTTGGCGAACGGACAAAACAGCAAAAATAAAGCTGCTGGTCGAAAAAAAAGCCCGAAGAAGCGTAATTCGGGTGCAAATCGCTATACCGCCAGGGAAATTCTGGCGCTCATCAGTGCTGAACCTGGCCCGGTGCCGTGGTCAACCCTGACCCACCTCGCCGGCGCAGACAAACCCAAAACCATCACTCAGCTGCGTCAGATGCTAAAAGGTCTGCAGCGCAGTGGAGAGCTGCAGCGAAATCGACATGGTGATTATCAGTTGCCGGACGACGGTGCCCTTCGCAGCGCTGTGGTCCAGCTGCGCGGGCGCATGTTGGTGGTGGATGATTTACCCATAGATGATGCCGGGCGCATGAACCTGCGTGCCGGTGATGAAATAGAATATCGCGTCAGTGAAGGTCGTGCGCAGGTCATACAGGTGACACATCTGTCTGAGGCTTTATTTACCGGTATTTTCACCAAGCAGGGACGCGATCAGTTTGTGAATGGTCTGGGGCAGGATCGGGGTCGCATCAAAATACTGCAGCCGGCGAAGAAAGCGCGGGATGGCGATACTGTGCAGGTCACGATCACCGCGCGAGATGAGCGCGGCTTAAGTGGCAACATTGCCCATATTCTGGAAAGCGAGAATGTGCTGGACCAGGCCATCCAGAGTGCGGTTGCGGGTGGCGGTATTCCATTTGAGTGGCCAGCTGAGGTCACCACCGCAGTATCCAAGCTGCCAACCAAAGTCGTTCCAGGCCGCTATCCCCAGCGGGAAGACCTGCGCGGATTGCCGTTGGTGACCATTGACGGTGAAACCGCCAAAGACTTTGACGATGCTGTTTATGCCGAGCCGTTGAAGCGGCGGTCCGGTGGGTTTCGCCTGGTGGTAGCCATCGCTGATGTGGGCCATTACGTGAGACGCAAGACGCCCCTGGACGACGAAGCCGTGCAGCGCAGCACGTCAGTTTATTTCCCCGAGCGGGTCATTCCCATGTTGCCGGAAGCGCTTTCGAATGGATTGTGCTCGCTGCGTCCGGAAACACCACGCCTGGCATTGGTTTGTGAAATGTTTATCGACGCCAAAGGGGATATTTTCAAACATCAGTTCAGCGAAGCGGTTATTTTCTCCCACGCGCGGCTCACTTATAACCAGGTGCAGGCCTATCTGGACAGCGGTGCTAGCCTGCCTGTGAGTAGTTCCGCCGCGCGGGCTGTGAAGCAATCCGTCGACGCGCTGGCTCAGCTGCATGATGTGTTGCGCGAAGCCCGCGCCAGGCGTGGCGCCCTCGATTTTGAGACCCACGAAGCTAACATTGAAATTCAGGATGGCCGTGTTGCGGCAATCACGCCGGTTGGCCGGCTGGTAGCCCACCAGCTGATTGAAGAAGCTATGATTGCCGCCAATGTCAGCGCGGCGGTTTTTCTGGAAGACGCGGAAGTACCGGCACTCTATCGCGTTCACGAAACGCCGGATCCGGACAAGGTGGCAGAACTCAGCCATGCGCTTGGCCAGGTTGGGGTGAAATTACCCAGCGGTGAAATTACCCCGCTGGTTCTGCAATCTGCACTCAACCGCCTGCCTGATTATGCTGATCCCTGGTTGTATGGGCAGATGGCACTGCGCACGCTGAAACAGGCGCTTTACAGTCCAAAGAACCAGGGCCACTTCGGACTCGCGCTGGACCGGTATATGCATTTCACGTCACCCATCAGGCGCTATCCGGATCTGATTGTTCATCGCGCCATAAAATCGGTGTTAGCAAAACGCGCGGGTCGTAAAGGTAAAAGTGTACCGGGGATGGATGAGCTGCATCAGCTCGGCGAGATTTGCTCCAGCAACGAAAGGCGTGCGGAGAGTGCCGGCTGGATGGTGGATGCCTGGCTGAAGTGTGATTTTCTTCGCGATCGTGTGGGTGACACCTTTGAAGGGGTGATTGCCAGCGTCACTGAGTTTGGGCTGTTTGTCGATCTGGATACCTACTATGTTCAGGGTCTGCTGCACATATCCAACCTCGGCTCTGATTATTTCAACTTTGATGCCCGGGCTTTTGCCCTGGTCGGCGAGCGCAGCGGTCGCAAGTTCCGTCTGGGCGATCGGTTGCAGGTCATTATCAATGATATCGATCCGCCTCAGGGCCGTATCGATCTGAGTTTACCTGGCATGAAGAGCGCTCGCGTTAAGAAACCAGCGGGACCGCCGAGGGGGAAAAAGAAATCTTCCGGCGGACGGCGTAAGAAACGCTCATGAGTGACGTTTTTGGTATTCAGCCAGCAAGAGCGCTGTTGCGAGATTCACCTCAACGTGCTCGAGCGCTCTACACGCTGCAGGGACGCCGCGACGCACGGGTGAACGAGTTGATCAGCCTGGCTAAAGAGTCCGGCATCCGTCATCAGAGCGTGGATGGTGCCTGGTTTAGGCGACGCGCGGCTGATGCAACGCATCAGGGTGTGTTGCTGGAGTGCCATGAGCTGGCATTATCCCGGGAGCAGGACCTGTTTGATGCCTGGGACAAGTTCAAGACGCCGCCGCTGTTCTTAATTCTTGATGGCGTTACCGATCCGCGAAATTTTGGCGCCTGTTTGCGCAGTGCTAACGCCGCCGGTGTAGATGCGGTGATAGTGCCTAAACGCAATAGCGCACCGCTCAGTCCTGTGGCGTTGAAAACTGCTCAGGGCGGTGCGGAAAATCTATTGATCGTAGAGGTTGTCAATCTAGCACGCTTTATGAAACAGCTGATGCAGCGCAATGTCTGGATTATTGGTGCCGATGGCGATGCGCAACACGCCTACACTGAGGTGGATGCGCGGGACGGATTGGCTCTGGTGATGGGCAGTGAAGGCAAAGGTCTGCGCCGCCTGACCAAGGAAAACTGCGACCAACTGGTGCACATACCCATGCAGGGCAGCGTCTCAAGTCTGAATGTTTCGGTGGCAACTGGCGTGATGCTGTTTGAAATACAGCGTCAGCGCATGGCCCCTGTCTCGGAGTAACAGGTGTTCGCAAGACGAAAAAGTCTGGCAGCCATCGGCTTGGCATTTGCACTCGCAGTTAACCTTTCTCACGGCGCGCAATCCAACTGCGTACCCGTGCATGGCCTGTCATCGCAGGAGCTGCAGAGTTTTGATTTTCAGGCGCGTGGTGAAAAAATCAAAGCGCGGACCGCCTGGCCTTCTGCCGGGGCAGAATATGTACTTGGTCAGATCAATTTCGTTCGCCAGAACGTGTTCCCTGATCGCAACCACTGGCTGGCACGCCAGGCCAACCGGTTTAACACACTAACCAACGAAAAAGCGCTGTTAGCAGCTTTCCCTGTTGATCCGGGTAACCTGATCGATGAGCGTAAGCGCGACGAGGCTGAGCGGGTGTTGCGTGACAAAGCCTTCCTCTATGACGCCCGGGTTCTGGTGCGCCAGGTATGTGACACAACAGTGGACCTGGATGTGGTTGTCCGCGATGTGTGGACGCTGACACCAGGCCTGGGCTTGACCCGCTCCGGTGGTGATAATGAAACCTCTGTCAGCCTGTCAGACGTGAACATTCTCGGCACCGGTAAAGGTCTGAGCTTAGAGTATTTTGATGACGTTGACCGCTCCGGCACTTTCCTGAGTTATGACGATCCCAATATTCTGGGTTCGCGCTGGCGGGGTAGTCTGGTCGCTGCAGATAATGACGATGGTGAGCGTTATGGCGCCAGTTTGAGCCGACCGTTTTTTGCCCTGGATACACCCTATGCATTTGGCGTTGCAGGCGATCACTTTGTGCGCAATGAAGATCTGGAATTCCTTGGCAAAGATCAGTTTGAGCTGCGTGCAGAGACAAACGTCGCCAATGTTTATGTGGGCCGTTCCTCGGGTCGCCAGCAGGGTTGGGTGAATCGGTATTTTGCCGGTGCGCGTTACCAGCATGAGCAGTTCGAATACCCGCTGGATTTCCCTGACGCGACTCAAGACGAGCGTAAATTTGTTTATCCCTACGTCGGTTGGTCTTTGATCGAAGAGCAATTCGAGGCGCTCACTGATGTTGATCGTGTGGGTATTGTTGAAGACGTTAATCTGGGCTGGAATATTTATCTTGAGCTTGGTTGGTCACCAGAGGCGTTTGGCGGTTTGGGCGACTATCTGTTGTTCCGAGGTGCAGCCAGCCACCGACAGTACCTGGCCCGCGCTCACCTGCTCAGCCTCTCGGCGGAGCTGCGCAGCCGTTATGATCTGGACAACAGCAGCACCGAAGATCTGCACCTTGAAGGCAGAGCCAGTTATCTGTGGCGACAGAGCGAGAAGTGGTCATTTTTTGCCAGTCTCGATTACAACCTGACGCGTAATCTGCCTTTAGATAAGCAGCTGACGCTGGGTGGAGATGATGGATTGCGCGGTTATCCAACCAGATATCAGATTGGCGATCGCAGCGTGTTGGCGACACTGGAGCAACGCTATTATTCCAGTGCCTACCCGTTCGGGCTGTTCCGGGTCGGTTACGCAGCTTTTTTTGATGTTGGCCGGGCCTGGTTTGAGGAAGAGCCACCGGCCTGGGTGCCGACCCGAGAAGGTGATCACTTTGATGTCCTGAGCAACGTTGGCGTCGGTCTGCGGCTGGAGAGTGTGCGTACGCGACGTGATCGCCTGGTGCATATAGATTTCGCCAAGCCACTGGTGGACGGACCCTTTGTCAGCAACTGGGAGTTCACCATCACCGCAAAGCAGTCTTTTTAGTCTTTTTCAGTCCTGGCGAAAATCCACCTGGAAGCGCGTGTGACGCCACAGGAACCAGGTGAGCACTGGAAAGGCGGTTAAGGCAGACGCAAAATTCCATTCGGAGATATTCTGCAGAAAGTCGTCATCTTCGAAAAAGTTGGCCAGCACGGCAAACGCAAGCGCACCCCAGAACATGAATATGGCCATCCGATACTTCCAGCGCACCATGGACGACTGGATATCCGCATCGATAATACGCTTGGCAAACAACAACTGGGCGAGAAATGTGAAGCCAAAAAACACCACCGTGCCGTAGCGGCGCAAGGTACGGTAAGTATCGCCATCAGAACCCAGAAAAGTCACGTACAGCACCAGAAAAAGCGCGCCGACCAGCCCCAGGCTGAGAATCACTTTATCAACGCGCGCGGGCGTAATGATCAGATTTAACCACCGATAACACAGTATCCAGTAGATCAGAGTCAGACCTGCAGCAGGTAACATGGTCGCTTTGAAGACAAAAAATCCCCAGCCATGTCTGCCGCTGGCGCTGATGCTGTCGCAGCCGGTCAGGTGCGGTACACACCAGTCGACATAGCCCGCGTCAGCAGACAGTAGATAGGCAGCCAGCGGGCCGGTCCAGTACAGGATCCAGGTGAGCAGAGCGACGTTACGAAGATCTAACATGGCGCAATGTTACTGGCTTTATCATCAATTGAGAGGGCTGATGGCGTCGTTTTTAGCGATTGTCTGGGTCGTCTAAAACCTGAGGGACACCTTGCCACACCGCAGCTTCCCCCCTACAATGCGCGCCCCCACAATTTTGCTGGGTAAACCTTGCCTCACGCGTGGCCTGCACACAAAGTCAGCACGTCGGAGGCGAAACGCCGAACTGGCTGGCAGTGGATGCCCACTTTCAGCTGCGGCGCTAACCGAAAGGAGATGTTATGCGACATTACGAAGTCGTGTTTATGGTCCATCCGGACCAGAGTGACCAGGTGCCCGGGATGATCGAGCGTTATCACGCCATGATCCAGCGCGGCAACGGTGTTGTACACCGTACGGAAGATTGGGGCCGGCGTCAGCTTGCGTTCCCGATTGCCAAAATTCACAAAGCCCACTACATCCTCATGAATATTGAGGTAGATCAGGGTGTTTATGATGAGCTGATCAGCGCTTTCCGCTTTAACGATGCGGTTATCCGCAGCATGGTCATTCGCCGCAACGAGCCGCAGGTAGGTAATTCCAAGATCTACGAAGAAGAATTGCGCGATCAGGAAAAAGATAAAGAACGCGAACGCCGTCGCGAAGAAGAATATGCCGCTCGTGCTGCGCAGAATGCCAGTTCCGAAGAAAGCAGTGAGGCATCAGATAACACGGAAGCAGCTGCAGAGCCTGCTGCTGATACCAAAGAGGAGGCCAGCTCATGAGCCGTCGCCGTATGCAACAAGCCCAGCAAGAGGGCGATATCGATTACAAAGATCTGGATACCCTGCGTCAGTTTATCGGTGAAACCGGAAAGATTGTGCCTAGCCGCATAACCGGTACTTCAGCCCGCTTTCAACGCATGTTGGCCAAAGAAGTGAAGCGCGCACGTTATCTTGCGCTGCTGCCTTACACGGACCAGCACAACTAGGTCGAGGAGATTTAGATGAATATTATTTTACTCGAGCCGGTGAACAACCTTGGTGAACTCGGTGATGAAGTGGTGGTTAAGCCTGGTTTTGCACGCAACTTCCTGATCCCTCAGGGTAGAGCTGTGCAGGCAAACAAGAGTAACCGTGCAGAGTTTGAAGCGCGTCGCGCTGAGCTGGAAACGGCGGCCAACGAAAAACTGGCTGAAGCCCAGACCCGTGGTGAGAGCCTGAAAGACGTTGTCCTGACGATGGTTGTTAAGACCGGTGAAGAAGGTCGGCTCTACGGTTCAGTAGGCACTCAGGATATCGCTGACGCATTGACCAACGATGGCCATGAAGTTGTTCGCGCTGAAGTGCGCATGCCTGAAGGTGTGATCCGACTGATAGGCGAATACGACATCGCGCTGCAGTTACATTCGGAAGTGACGGTTGATATCAAAGTCAACGTGGTACCGGAATAGTCAGTACCCACTTACGCGCAAAAAAGATACAGAATAAGAAGCACTTTAAGTGCCTTTTGAAAGGGTCCCATCGGGACCCTTTTTTTTGCGGTCTTTTTTTGCGGTAAAAAGCAGGGTTTTTACAACTGCAGGGCGCTAAGTGGTTGCAAAAATTCAGGCAACCGAGCAAAGTCTTCAACCGTCTACACAAACTCGCTCCATGTCTGAATACGCCTCCGAACCACCGTCGCCAATAAATCTGAAAGTACCCCCACACTCTATCGAGGCTGAACAGTCTGTTTTAGGGGGGCTTATGCTGAACAACGAAGCCTGGTTCGATCTGGTGGAAATTGTTCGAGCCCAGGACTTTTATCGCACCCAGCACCAGATTATTTTCGAAGCGATGATGGCGCTGGCCAACGCTGATGAACCCATGGATGCGGTCACGGTTTCAGAACGCCTGCGCTCTCAGGCGTTGCTGGAGAAGGCGGGTGACGTCACCTACCTTGCTGAGCTGGCAGAGGCGACCCCAGGTGCCAGTAACGTCCTGGCTTATGGGAAAATTGTCCGTGAGCGGTCGATCATGCGCCAACTCATTGGCGCGGCTAACAAGATTGCCGACGCCGCTTTTGCGCCAGATGGCCGCGATAGCGACGCGCTCGTTGAAATCGCTGAACAATCGGTATTTGAAATTGCGGAAAACCGCAGCACTGAAGGTGGTCCGGAAAAAGTTGCCCCGTTGCTGTCCAGGGCGGTGGAAAAAGTAGAATTTCTCTATAACAACAAAGGCGGCACCACCGGTGTTGCAACGGGATTTTCAGATCTCGATAAAAAAACCTCGGGTCTGCAGTCCTCAGATCTGGTGATTGTCGCCGCCCGCCCTTCCATGGGCAAAACTGCTTTTGCAGTGAACATGGTTGAGCATGCGGTCATGTCCGGCGAGGCTGTGCTGGTTTTCAGTATGGAGATGCCTTCAGAGCAGATTGTCATGCGTATGCTGTCGAGCCTGGGTCGAATTGATCAGACGCGTTTGCGAGACGGATCGCTGCAGGATGACGACTGGGCGCGTTTCACCGGTGCGGTCAGCCAGTTGCGTGACAAGAAACTCTATGTGGATGACACGCCGGCTTTAACGCCCGGCGACGTGCGTTCCCGGGCGCGCCGGGTAGCACGGGAAGCCGGCGGTCTGGGATTAATAGCGGTGGACTATCTGCAGTTGATGCGAACCGCAGATAAATCTGAATCCAGAGCCGGTGAGATATCTGAAATCTCCCGCTCCTTGAAAGCGCTGGCCAAAGAAATGCGCTGCCCGGTGATTGCCTTATCCCAGCTTAACCGTGCACTGGAAGCTCGGCCGGACAAACGACCGATGATGTCAGACCTGCGCGAATCAGGTGCTATCGAGCAGGATGCCGACGTCATTCTGTTTATCTATCGTGATGAGGTTTACAACGAAGATACGGAAGACAAAGGCATTGCAGAAATCATCATAGGCAAACAGCGTAATGGTCCCATTGGCAAAGTCCGCTTGTCGTGGATTGGAAACCTGACAAAATTTGAAAATCTGGCGTCTGACATTTACGCCGATTATGTTTAATCATCACGACGTAACCTAGTGGCCAAAACCAAAATAAAGTCCGCCTATGTCTGCAGTGACTGTGGTGCCGAATTTGCGAAATGGCAGGGCCAGTGCAACGCATGTAATGAATGGAATACGCTGTCGCGGGTGAATATCAGCCCGGTAAAAGAATCCCGGGTAGGGTTTGCCGGCGCAGCAGCACAAATTCAAAAGCTCAACGAAGTTAAAGCACAGGAAGCCGAGCGCCTTACCACCACCTTTGGCGAGCTTGATCGGGTTCTTGGTGGCGGCCTGGTGCCTGGCTCCGTGGTGCTGATTGGTGGTGATCCTGGCGCCGGTAAAAGCACACTGCTTCTGCAGGTGTGTACAAAAATGGCGCAATCCCGTGGTGTTCTGTATGTCACCGGGGAAGAGTCTCTGCAGCAGTTGGCGATGCGCGCCAAACGCCTGGAGTTACCGATGGACGGCCTGGATGTAGCCTCGGAAACACGTGCGGAAGTGATAGCCAGCCACATCACCCAACGTAAACCCGATGTGGTAGTGCTGGATTCTGTGCAGGTATTGCAGATGGATGCCCTTGATGCGACGCCGGGTTCTGTCACCCAGGTGCGCGAAACCGCAGCTTTTTTTACTCGTCTGGCGAAACAGACAGATACCGTCATTGTGCTGGTTGGTCATATCACCAAAGAAGGTGGGTTGGCTGGTCCGAAGGTGCTGGAACATATGATTGATTGTTTCATGATGCTCGACAGCCCCGCCGGCAGTCGCTATCGAACCCTGCGTGGACATAAAAATCGTTTTGGTGCCATCAACGAGCTTGGCGTTTTTGCCATGACAGATCTGGGCATGAAAGAAGTCGCCAATCCATCCGCCATTTTCCTCCAGCGCGGCGAAGTGGACTCACCTGGCAGTATCGCTACGGTAACCTGGGAAGGCACAAGACCGCTGCTGGTGGAGATCCAGGCACTGGTGGACGAAGTCGCCGGTGGCTATGCCAAACGGGTTGCTGTGGGTCTGGATCAGCAACGCCTCGCCATGCATCTGGCGGTGATGCACAGGCATTGTGGCATCACCCTGGGTGATCAGGATGTCTTTGCTAACGTGGTGGGTGGTGTGCGGATCACTGAAACCGGCGCTGATCTGGCACTTCTTCTGGCGGTGCTGTCGTCTTTTCGTGATCGGGTGCTGCCGCGGGATCTGATTGTTTTCGGTGAGCTGGGTCTAACCGGCGAATTACGCCCGGTCGCCAATGGTCAGGAGCGTTTACGCGAAGCCGCCAAGCACGGCTTCAAGCGCGCGATTGTCCCGTTTGCCAACCGCCCCAAAGAAAACCTGCCTAACATGGCAGTACACGGCGTGCAGAGCCTCAGCAGTGCCTTAGAGGTTCTGACGAACCTCTGAGGTCTGACGAACCTCTGAGGCCTGGCGAACCTCTGAGGAGTGTGTGTGTCTAGGCCCGGTGTATCGGTTTGTATTTGATACGTGTCGGCCCGGCGTCACCAAAGCGGCGTTTATGATCGGCTTCATAATCGCTGTAATTACCTTCAAACCACTCCACGTGTGAATCGCCTTCAAACGCCAGAATGTGTGTGGCCACGCGATCCAGGAACCATCTGTCGTGTGATATCACCAGCACGGTGCCGGCAAAATTCAACAGCGCTTCTTCCAGCGCGCGCAGTGTTTCTACATCGAGATCATTAGTCGGCTCATCCAGCAACAGCACATTTGCACCGCTGCGCAAAAGCTTGGCCAGGTGAACGCGATTGCGCTCCCCACCGGACAGGTCTCCTACACGTTTCTGCTGGTCGCTGCCTTTGAAGTTGAATCGACCCACATAGGCACGACTCTGGATCTCATGTCTGCCCACGCGCATGATGTCCTGACCGTCAGAGATTTCCTCCCAGACTGTTTTGCTGCCATCCAGTGAATCGCGGCTCTGGTCCACAAACGCCATCTGTACGGTTGGACCGATATCTACACTGCCTTCATCCGGCGTTTCTGCGCCTGTGAGCATTTTAAAGAACGTCGACTTGCCCGCACCGTTACCGCCAATGATGCCGACAATGGCACCCTGGGGAATGTTGGCGCTGAGGTTCTCGATCAGCAGACGTTCACCAAAGCCTTTGTACAGACCGTTGATCTCAATGACTTTTTCGCCCAGGCGTTCGCCGGTTGGAATGAACAGTTCGGTGGTTTCCTGACGGGCTTCAGATTCCTGATTGACCAGCTCGTCGAAGCGGGCCAGGCGAGCGCGGGATTTTGACTGCCGGGCTTTAGGGTTGCTGCGCACCCAGTCCAGCTCCGACTTTATCGATCGCTGCCGGGCTTTTTCCTGCGACGCTTCGGCCTGCAGACGTTGCTCTTTATTTTCCAGCCAGTGGCTGTAGTTACCTTCAAACGGAATACCCCGGCCGCGATCGAGTTCCAGAATCCAGCCGGCAACGTTGTCCAGGAAATAGCGATCGTGTGTCACCGCCACTACTGTGCCGCTGTACTCGTCCAGGAAGTGCTCCAGCCAGCTGACGCTCTCCGCATCCAGATGGTTCGTGGGTTCGTCCAACAACAGCATGTCGGGTTTGGACAGCAACAATGCACACAGCGCCACGCGACGGCGTTCACCACCGGATAATACGTTAACCGGTGTATCCCAGGGTGGCAGGCGCAGTGCATCTGCAGCTATATCCAAGGTTCGGTCAATATCCCAGCCGTCTACCGCATCAATCTGTGTTGCCAGTTCACCCTGGCGTTCCAGCAGTTCCGTCATCTGCTCATCATCCATGGGCTCGGCAAACTTTTCCGATATTTCGTTGTACTCGTTGATGATGGCCATGATCGGGGCAACGCCCAGTTCCACGTTACCGCGCACATCGAGCTCGTCATCCAGTTGCGGTTCCTGGGGTAGATAGCCGACGTTAATGTCTTTCTGAGCCCGGGCCTCGCCATCAATCTCAGTATCGATACCAGCCATAATGCGTAACAGGCTGGATTTTCCTGAGCCGTTCAGACCCAGAACACCAATTTTGGCGCCAGGGAAAAAAGACAGAGATATATTTTCCAGAATAATGCGTTTCGGCGGCACTACTTTGGTGACGTTCTGCATGGTGTAAACGTATTGCGCCATGTCGCTCCTTTTCAGCGTTGATGGTCACGCGCCGGTTTGGCGGCCGCGACCCATTTTTTACGAGCGCGAAGTATACGGGTGTGGTGCCAATAGCCCCAGTCCAAATATAAACAGGCGGGCATAAGGCAAAGTAATTCACGTTGAACATGAGGTTTTTTTTAATCATGCGAAAAGGCTTTCGGTTACAATATCGCCTTTCAAACAGCCGTCCTACGCGGCTGACTCCCATCCAGGTAAAAACACAGGGCAGACCATGTTTGCAGGTAATGAAACCATTGCAGGATTTGATGATGAATTGGCCGCAGCCATCGCGGCGGAAAATGTGCGACAGGAAGAGCACATTGAACTGATAGCCTCGGAAAACTACGCCAGTCCCAGGGTGCTAGAGGCTCAGGGCAGTGTACTCACCAACAAATATGCGGAAGGCTATCCGCACAAACGCTACTACGGTGGTTGTGAGTATGTTGATCAGGTGGAAGTGCTGGCCATTGATCGCGCTAAAGCTCTCTTCGGAGCGGACTATGCCAACGTGCAGCCGCACTCCGGGTCCTCGGCAAATTCAGCGGTGTATCTAGCCCTGATGGAAGCTGGCGATACCGTGCTGGGGATGAGTCTTGCCGACGGCGGACATCTGACCCACGGCGCTTCGGTGAACTTCTCAGGTCGCCTCTACAACGCCGTGCAGTATGGTATTGATGCCAACTCGGGTGAAATGGACTATGACGCTATTGCGCGCCTGGCCAGAGAACATAAACCAAAAATGCTGATGGCTGGTTTTTCAGCCTATTCGAGAGTGGTTGACTGGCAGAAGTTCCGTGACATAGCAGACGAAGTGGGCGCCTATCTGGTTGTCGACATGGCTCACGTTGCCGGTCTGGTGGCTGCTGGCCTGTACCCTAACCCGGTACAGATTGCTGACGTCACCACCTCTACCACCCACAAAACGCTCGGTGGCCCAAGAGGCGGCATTATCCTGGCGAAGTCCAATCCCGAGATCGAAAAGAAACTTAACTCGGCGCTGTTTCCCGGCAGTCAGGGTGGCCCGCTGATGCATGTGATAGCGGGTAAAGCTGTGTGTTTCAAAGAAGCCATGAGCGAAGACTTTGTTGCTTATCAACGGCAGACCCTGGCCAATGCCAGCACCATGGCTAACCAGTTTATTGAGCGGGGTTATCGTGTGGTGTCCGGGGGAACCGATAATCATCTGTTCCTGCTTGATCTGGTCGATAAAGACATCACCGGTAAAGACGCTGATGCCGCCCTGGGTAGGGCGAATATCACGGTGAATAAAAACGCTGTGCCCAATGATCCACGCTCACCCTTTGTCACCAGCGGCCTGCGTATCGGCTCGCCTGCAGTGACCCGTCGCGGCTTTAAAGAAGCAGAATGCGCAACCCTTACCGGTTGGATGTGTGACATTCTGGAAGACATTGAAAATGACAATATGGTGGGCAGCGTGAAGCAGCAGGTGGTTGAGTTGTGCCGGCGCTTCCCGGTGTACCCGAAAGTCTAAGCAGGAGTAACCCTGTGCATTGTCCCTTCTGCCGAGCTGATGACACAAAGGTAATTGATTCCCGACTGGTGGCTGATGGTGACGCTGTGCGCCGGCGTCGCGAATGTCAGGCTTGTGGCGAGCGGTACACCACGTTCGAAACTGCTGAGCTGGTCATGCCGAGGCTGATCAAACGGGATGGTAGTCGGGTACCTTTTGATGACGCCAAGCTGAAAACAAGCTTAACTAAGGCGTTAGAGAAGAGGCCGGTCAGCGTTGACCAGATAGAAACCGCACTTACGCATATTAAAACGCGCCTGCGCTCCACCGGCGAAAGGGAAATTCCCTCATTGCAGGTGGGTGAAGAGGTGATGCGGGAGCTGCGTGCGCTTGATCCGGTAGCTTATGTTCGATTTGCTTCCGTTTACCGGGATTTTCAGGATGTCAGCGAGTTCACCGAAGAGATTCGCAAGCTGGTGAAAGAGACGTGACACCTTCCGATGGCGTGTTTCTTGCGGCCACTGTAGAGCTGGCTGAGCAGGGACGCCTGACCTGCGCACCAAATCCACCGGTAGGTTGCATCATCGTTCGCGGACAGCAGATTCTTGGTCGTGGTTATCATGTACGCACCGGTGAAGGTCATGCTGAGGTGAATGCCATAGCGGACGCGGGTGGCGATATCAAGGGTGCTACCGTCTATGTCAGCCTGGAACCCTGCGCCTTTGTTGGCCGCACTCCGGCCTGTGCACAAACATTGATTGACGCTCAGGTTGCACGCGTCGTGATTGCCGCCACCGATCCGCATCCACAGGTTGCCGGGGCGGGTATCAGAATGCTGCGCGCTGCGGGGATTGAAGTTAACCTGCTGACCCAGCCTGCAGCCCTTGAGCTGATTCAGGGTTTTGTGTCCAGAGAATTGTCAGGCAAGCCGTTTGTCAGGCTGAAAACCGCCAGCAGTTTAGATGGGGCGACTGCGCTTGCCAGCGGCGAAAGCCAGTGGATTACCGGTGCTGCTGCCCGAGCGGATGTGCAGTATTGGCGGGCCCGCAGTGATGCGATTATTACCGGTGTGCAAACTGTGATCGATGATAACCCGCAGCTCAACGTACGTGCGCCAGAATACCTGCATGCGCGGGCACCGCTGCGGGTGGTGCTGGACAGTCGCCTGTCTACGCCGGCGCAGTCGACCGTGATCAACGATGGTGGTGCAACCCTGCTTGTGCATAACGCCGGTGTAGATGTGCCCGAACACCTGCATAATGCATCTTCAGTCAGCTTGCTGGCGCTCGAAGCAGGTCCGACAGACCTGAGCAGCGTATTGCAGCACCTGGCCAGCCAGGGCTGTAATGAAGTACTGGTAGAAGCCGGTGCAAAAGTCTGTGGTAGCTTTGTTGCAGCACAATTGTGGGATGAATGGATATGTTATGTAGCGCCCAAATGGTTAGGGGTCGCGAGTCAGCCTTTGGCAGATTTTACAGTTGCGCAACTCGACCAGGCGCCGACAGGAAAAGTGATGGATATAAAACAGTTAGATGATGACGTTCGTGTACGTCTGAAGGCTGATCGTGGCGAATAACAAAACCAACATCTGGGCTCGACGTAAAGCTCGGCGAGCCCTGGTCCAGGCGACTTACCAGTGGCAGCTCTCTGCTGGAAATCTGTCTGATATAAAGGCGGAGTTCTATGATTCAGACGCGCTGAAAAAAGCCGACGTGGAGTTTTTCAACGAGCTGTTGACCCATGTGGTCTACCATCCGGCTGACCTGGATGCGACCTATGCAGATCTTCTGGATCGCACGGTAGACAAGCTTGATCATGTTGAACGGGCGATTCTGCGTCTGGCTGCAGCTGAGTTTAAACATCGCATAGATGTGCCTTATCTGGTGGTGATCAATGAGTATGTTGAACTGGCCAAAACATTTGGCGCCACTGACTCACACAAATACATTAACGGTGTGTTGGATAAACTGGCCGCCAGCTTACGCAGCATAGAAGTTCAGGCCGCAGGGCGTGGATGAATTTGCATTGATACGCGAGGTGGTACGCCATCTTGCGGATCGTGCCCAGGGACCCTGGGTTGCCCTGGGCCCTGGTGATGACGCAGCAGTCATGCGGCAATCGCCTGATCACGACGCGGTAGCGTCTATAGATACTCTCGTTGCAGATGTTCACTTTCCGGCCAGCGCGCCCGCTTTTTATATCGGCTACAGGGCGCTGATGGTCAGTTTGTCAGATCTTGCTGCAATGGCAGCGCAGCCACGATATGTACTGGTGGCGCTGACCCTGCCGGCGGCGGACGTGACCTGGGTGGGTGAGTTGGCGCAAGGTATGGCAGCGGCTGCTCGAGACTGTGACACCTATATCTGTGGTGGTAATTTCGCTCGTGGACCGCTGAGCATAACAGTTAGTGTGCATGGTGAGGTGCCGGCTGGCAAAGCGGTCACCCGCGCAGGCGCGCGGGTTGGTGATGAGCTTTTTGTAAGCGGTCCATTAGGTCTTGCTGCAGCGTGCGTGCGGCAGCAGAGTTATCTTTTGCAGGATCAGCTGAGTGCCCTGCAAAGTGCCTATTTCATGCCCCAGGCGCGCTTTGATTTATCAGCCGTCCTGCGCGCTGAAGCCCATGCAGCCATTGATATTTCCGACGGTCTGCTGGCTGATGCGCATCATCTGGCGCAGGCGTCTGGTGTTGCTCTGAACATTCACTCAGCGGATCTGCAACTTGCCGAAGGTGTCGAGCTGGAAGATGCCTTAAGTGGCGGAGACGATTATCAATTGCTTGCCACCGCCGGTACACCTTTACCCGGCATGGTGAGTATAGGGCAGGTTATCGCGGGCTCTGGCGTTAGGCTGGATGGTGTAGAGCAGCAGCCTGAAGGGTACAATCACTTTGTCGCTTAACGCTCGGAGTTTATGGCGTCCAGAGGTGCTGTGGGCCAGTGGTCTGGGTCTCGGATTTTTGCGACCTGCACCCGGAACCTGGGGCTCCGCTGGTGCCGTTGTGGTCTGGTGGCTGTTCCTGGCAGGATTTGATCCGTTTATTCAGCTGTTGATCTGCGCTGCTTATTTTATCAGCGGCTGGGTTTGCAGCACGCTTGTCACGCGCACTTTCGGCGTTGATGACGCCTCGGAAATAGTTGCCGACGAAGTAGCAGGCATGTGGCTCGCTCTGGCGTTTTTACCGACCTTATGGTGGCTTGTGTTACTTGCGTTTGCGCTGTTTCGCCTGCTGGATATCCTCAAACCCGGGCCAATCGGCTGGCTCGACCGCGAGGTGAAAGGCGGCCTGGGTGTTATGCTCGACGATCTGCTGGCTGGCGCAGTGGTTGGAATTGTGTTGTACGTCGCAGTTTTGAGCTTACAGACGACGGGTCTGGTCCCAGGCCTTCCTTAGCCCGTTACACTAGGGGCGGCAAAGGATGCGCAGCAGCTAACGGTGTCACTTCGAAAATGTTTTTACCCCGCCAAAAATTAAACACTCTTTCAGGCCTGCTACTCAGCCTGGGGCTGCTATGCAGTTCCGCTGCGGTACTGGCTGCTGCACCGGTAGAAGTGGTGGCGCTGTTTAAAGATCGCGCAGTCGTGCGAACCGCCAATGAACAGCAGATGTTAAAAGTGGGTGAGACTTCACCCGCGGGCGTGAAGCTGTTGCAGGCGGATACCGCAGGTGCTCGCGTCAGCTATGGCGGTAAAGTCTATCAGCTCGACCTTTCCGCTCGGGTTGCCGGGAGTTTTGCCAAGCCAACCTCTGAAACTGTGCGTATCAGCCGGGATTCTGTTGGGCAGTACCGCATGCGCGGTGCGCTGAATGATCACATGGTCGATTTCCTGGTGGATACCGGGGCTTCTGTGGTGGCGTTAAGTGAGCGCCAGGCGCAACAGATGGGCCTGGACTATCAATCCGGTCAACGCGGTACCGTGCAAACCGCACAGGGTAATGCCAATGCCTATTTTCTGTTGTTAGAGCGGGTCACTCTGGGTGGCATCACGCGACGTAAGGTCAGGGCTACGGTGATTGAAGGCATGTATCCGACAGATGTGTTGTTGGGCATGTCGTTTCTGAACTCCCTTAATCTGAATGATAATAATGGTGTGTTGACGCTGACGGCGAAGTTCTAGCGCCTTTCGTTTCCGTGTGGACTCAGTAATCGCGGTTAACAACCTGTTGTGCAAGCTGCTCTAAAGTGTCAGTTTTCAGGCGGGTTCGTTGCAGCAGTGCCATCGCCTCTTTCACTAACGTGTGTGCCAGCTCTCTTGCCTGTTCAGTGCCCATCAATCTCGGGAAGGTATTCTTCTCTAAAGCTTCGTCTGAGCCTGCGGGTTTGCCCAGTTGCTCGGTGCTCTGAGTCACGTCCAGCACATCGTCCATGACCTGAAAGGCGAGGCCGATACGGTTACCGAATTCGGACAGCAGCAGAAATTGTTCTTTGCTGGCAGCGGCGTCGCCGGCACAGTGGCAACCCAGCTGCACCGCAGCGCGAATCAGCGCGCCGGTTTTTGCACCGTGTAACACCTGTAGTTCACCCAGGCTTAAATGCCGTCCTTCAGCTTCAATATCCAGGCATTGTCCACCCGCCATACCCGCCCAGCCGGCAGCTTCCGCCAGGGTGTCGATCATCATCAGTTTAGTTTCAGCAGAATGTTCCGGTGCGGTGGCAATGGTCTTGAAAGCCAGAGAATGCAGACTGTCGCCAGCCAGGATTGCGTTGGCTTCGCCATACGCGATATGAGTGCTTGGCAAACCATGGCGGACCTCGTCGTCGTCCATTGCAGGCAGGTCATCGTGAATCAGGGAATAGGCGTGGATGAACTCTATGGCACAGGCAACAGGCAGTGCCGGCGTGACATCTTTACCAAAAGCCTCACTGGTTGCGCAGACCAGCATGGGGCGTATGCGTTTACCGCCACCCAACACAGCATGACGCATTGCATCAGTGACCGCCTGAGCGATTTCAGATTGCCGCGGCAGGTGTTTATCCAGCGATCGGTTGATCTGCTCGCGCAGAATATTCAGATCAGTTGTCATCAATATCGCCGAGATCGAAATCTTCCAGCGTATTGTCTGCAGTGAGCGTCTGCACTTTCAACTCAGCCTGAGCCAGGGCGTTTGAGCAATGGCGGGTCAGCGCAATGCCTCGTTCAAAAGCCTGCAGCGATTCGTCTAAACTTAAGCTGCCGCCTTCCATCTGTTCAACCAGGGTCTCCAGTTCTGCCAGTGCAGCCTCAAACTGGATATCCTGTGTCAAATTATTGTCACCCTCAGGGGTTTTGGTGTCGGTTTTCTTGGTGTTTTTCATGGCACTCAAGGTAGCAAGGTGCGCAGGTGGAGAAAAGCCTTTTGCTTTGCGCTTTTCGTCAAGACATTCGCAGGATGTGTTCTAGACTTCTAGATAAGGAATAAACCAAGGACTTCGTTAGATGGATCTAGCGACCCTCATCGGCTTACTCGGTGCATTTGGCATCGTGTTATACGCAATGCTGTCTGGTGGCGACATCGGTATGTTTATCAACGCGCCGTCGTTGCTGATTGTACTGGTCGGATCACTGTTTGTGGTGTTAATGAAGTTTAATCTGGGCCAGTTTCTCGGCGCTATAAAGGTCGCGATAAAGGCTTTCAGCTTCAAACTCACGCCACCTGAAGATCTCATAGAAGAGGTGGTAGCGCTGGCAGACGAAGCGCGCAAAGGCGGGCTGCTGTCTCTGGAAGGTAAAGAAGTATCTAACCGCTTTCTGAACAAAGGCATTCAACTGCTGGTTGATGGGCATGATGCGGAGGTGGTTCGCACGTTGTTGTGGAAGGATCTGAAACAGACCATCGAGCGGCACGAGCGTGGCGCTAAAATCTTTTCCGCCATGGGTGACGTTGCCCCAGCCATGGGCATGATTGGTACATTGATTGGTCTGGTGGCGATGCTTGCCAACATGGACGATCCAAAGTCGATCGGTCCGGCCATGGCCATTGCGCTGCTCACCACGCTGTATGGTGCAATGTTCGCCAATATGATTGCTTTACCGGTAGCCGATAAACTGGAGCTTCGCCGTGCTGAGGAAGGCATGACCAAGGCGATGGTGATCGATGCGTTGCTCGCCATCCAGGCCGGGCAGAACCCGCGCATCATCGATTCCATGTTGAAAGCCTATCTGCCGGAAGGTAGACGTGCGGACGAAGACTGACGTCACCCGGCGCACCAGCTGACCATGGAAGAAGTTGAAGAAAGCAAAGAAGAGGGCGGCGGTGCCGGCTGGGTAATGACCTTTGCCGACCTGATGTCGTTGCTGATGTGTTTCTTTGTTCTGTTGCTGTCTTTTTCAGAAATGGATGTGCTCAAATTCAAACGCCTGGCAGGTTCTATGAGTGAGGCTTTTGGTGTTCAGGCACAGGTGCGAGCCAACGACCCGCCTAAAGGCACCAGTATCATAGCCCAGGAGTTTTCCCCGGGTACGCCGCGACCGACGCCGCTGAACGAAATCTGGCAGAAAACCACTGATGAATCGCGTAACTCTCTGGATGTGGCCTGCCAGGATATGGGCTCCAGCAACACGGGTGAATCCGGTGACGCGGAGCAGATGGTGGTGGTTGATAAGATTCAGGACCTGGTCGGTGAAACGGAACAGGAAGCCATTGATCTCGCAACAGCCCTGTCGAAAGAGATTGCCGCCGGCGTGCTGGAAATTGAAACGTCCGGACGCCGGATTATCCTGCGCATCAAAGAGCATGGCAGCTTTCCTTCCGGGACTGCAGACCTGTCAGCCAATTTCAAACCGGTGCTGAAAATTATCCGGCAACAGTTGCGTGACATGGAAGGACGCATCATTGTTGAAGGTCACACGGATGATGACCCTATCAATACCCCACGCTTTCGTTCCAACTGGGCGCTGTCCAGTGCCCGTGCAGTGAGTGTTGCACATGGTTTGTTCGAAGACCCCGAGCTCGATCAGGAGCGTTTCACGATCACCGGTTTTGCAGATACCAAGCCGTTGGTCAGTAACACCAACGCGGCGGGAAAAGCGCGTAATCGCAGGGTAGAGGTGGTGATTCATCAGGGCTTGGGCGCCGATGTGAAAAACGATCTGGAAATTCTGAAAAACGAGTTCCCGGCGACCTACCAAAACGTACGCCAGGAACTCATTCAACGCTTTGAGCTCACTCCGGAAGAAATCTTCTAGGCCTCATCAGCTAGGTCGTTTTCTTTTTTGCCATTGAATCCAGGAACTTGAGCAACACCAGGGTTTCTGCCGGGTCCATGCGGCCTACCGGAGAATTACTGTAGGTGGACGCTATGACTTTGCCGTCGCCGCGCAGAATAAACTCCGAGGGTTGGATATGGTTTCGTCGGGGTTCCCACCAGGCGCCGATGGTTTCTGCATCCTCCTGGGTCATACCATACGCCACAGGAAAACTCAGATCGGCAGCCACCTCCAGGGTTTGTTCTTCTGTATCAACGGTACCTGCCACAATGGTAACGCCAAGGGCTTTATAATCTTCTAATCTTGCTTCGAAGCCGGCTAACAGTCGGCGGCAGAAGGGTCACCAGTGGCCGCGGTAAAACAGGACCACTGCATAAGGGGTTTCAATCGCTCCTGGCAGGGTCAACGTGTCACCGCCGGCGATATTGAGGGTCAGCTCAGGAAACTGGCTGCCCGGGACTAGTTGTTCGCTCATCACACCTCCCTTTTGTGTCTGTTCATCCTAGCGCGAACAAACTTTGTTTGTATGCTGAAAAATTGCATTCATCTGGTCAGACAACCGAGACTTCATGCAGCTGGGGAAAGCTTGATATGCTGTACTCGGGCAAAAGTAGCCGGGCGCTAGACCGGGCACCTCACCCTCGTAGAGTTGGATAACTAGAAGGTAAAAAATGAATAAGTACGTAGTGCTTGCGTTTGTGTTTGTCAATTTGTTGGGGATAAACGCTTATGCTGATCTGGTGGATGACTGGTCGAAGAACCGCGAAGTGTTCAGCGCAAAGATATCACCTGAAGGAGATTACCTGGCGGTGATGAAAGAAGAAGATCAGCAACGCATTGTTGCAGTGTTTTCATTTCCAGCCATGAAACTGTTAAACGTTGTGGATTTTCCGGGTCGCAGCGAAGTGGGCAACTACTGGTGGGTGAATAAGGAACGTCTGCTGTTCCAGGTGAATGTTGATTGGGGTAACCGTGAAGACGATGTGTCTTATGGCGAGTTGTATGCCGTAAATGCGGATGGCAAACGCGGCAAATATCTATACGGCCTGCGTGGTAATCAACCCGGTTCGAATCAATCCAGAACCAGCAATGTGACGCTGGCTTTTGCCTCAGCAAGCTTCACCCATCCGATGTGGGACAACTCCAGTAGAGTTCTGATTACGCTGGCTGACTGGACTCGTGGATTTAAAAACACGACGTCTACGGCGATGCTGGACGTGTATTCCGGTCGATTGACTGATCGGCAGATTACCCCTACCGCCAATGCACAGGTTTTGCCGGATACAAAAGGCCAGCCGCGCTTCAGTTTTTATATTGACGATGACCAGAATACGGTTATCCATCAGCGTGATCCAGAATCAGGTCAGTGGGAAATCTTTTCGAAAGCCGCTTTTGGCGAATCCCAGATCAGCCCGCTTGAGGTGGCTGAAGATGGTCGAATCTTCGTGCTGAAGTCCGAGAATGAAGGCCCGGAAGGTGTTTACCTGATGGATTTGGAGACAAAAGAATTTGAGAAGGTCTATCAGCATGAATATGTAGATGCTGACCGAGTTTATCGCGACTTCGCCGATCGTGTTTATGCTGTGCAGTCCATGCCTGCAAAAGTTGAGCAGTACATAGTTGATCCGGAGCATCCTAATGCCCAGCTCATCATGGCACTGCAGGATGTTTTTCCTGGCGCAGCCACCTTCGTGACGAGCACAACGCACGATTTCAATTTGTCCGTCGTCGCCGTCGTACAGGATGTTCGTACACCGGAGTACTATCTTTACAACAGGGGGACCGGCCAGCTGCAGCAACTGTTTGACTCAATGCCCTGGATTGACGACAGCCTCCTTTCCCCTATGAAACCCATACAGGTTACAGCGCGCGACGGGCTGACGCTGCATGGTTATCTGACTATTCCAAATGGTGCAGAACCCAAAAACCTGCCGCTTGTAGTTGTTCCTCATGGTGGTCCGCATGGACCGCGCGACCAGTGGGGCTTTCAATGGTTTGAAGGTTTTATTCCAGCTGCAGGCTACGCCATGTTGCAAATCAATTTTCGTGGTTCCGGCGGCTACGGTATGGCATTTGAAAACGCTGGTTACGGTGAATGGTCGGGCAAAATGCAGGATGATCTGACGGATTCGGTTCGTTGGGCCATTGAGCAGGGATATGTAGATCCAGAGCGAATCTGCATATTTGGATGGAGCTATGGTGGCTATGCCGCAGCCATGAGTATTTCGCGTGAACCAGATTTGTACAAGTGCAGTATTGCCGGTGCCGGGGTCTACGATAACGAAGTGCAGTATGACAGCTCAGATTTTGCAGAAGGCACGCGCTGGGGCAAAAAGTATCTCGACAAGGTTGTCGGCCCCAGCAAAGAGGAGCGTGCAGCTGCATCACCCGCGACTTATGCTGGCAAAATTAAAACACCCCTGCTACTGGTACATGGTGAAGACGATGTCCGAGTGCCTGTAGAACAAGCCTACGTTATGCAGGACGCCATGAAAGCAGCCGGCAAGCCGGTGCCTGAACTGATTGAGTTGCCTAACGAAGGGCATACGCCGCGCAAAGAAGAAAATAATCTTCGCTGGCGTCGAGCGACCATTGATTTTATTGAAAAGCATATTGGCCCCGGGGTAAAACCTCGTGCGGTAGCTAGTCAGTAGAAAATACCTCATCCCAGATGTCGAGTTTGGCAGTCCGCACACCTTCGGTGGTGTGCGGATTGCTGTTGAGCAACATCGTGGCGTGGGTTTTACGGTCATAAGGCCGCCATTCTGGTAATCCCGGCTGGTTCGGATCGCCACTTTTTGCAAAGTTGGTCCAGAACCGGACCATTGTCCGACTCAGCGCTCGATCTTCCTCCTGCCAATCCATGCCAACTTTATCAACGTTGCCAAACACATAAGCCAGGTCTGCGGAGTGATAGGCGCCTGCAGAACGGGGCCCGTCTGGCAGTTTAAGGTCGGGATTGTCAGGCACATACAGCCTGAACGCTGGTGGTGTGTGATCAAAGTGATACAGGTAAACAGGCGCCCCGGTTACACTCTGGTGATCAGCCCAGCGACGCATGCCGTAGGCCATAAACAGGTCAGTGGCAATCTCCCGCTGGGCGAGCCCGGGTGATTGAGCTGCTTCATCCGCGTACAGTTCAAGCAGCGCTCTTGCATGAATTCCGGCGAGCTTTTCTATTGCGGTTTGCAGGCCCGCGCTGTCTAAGTCTTCATTCAACGGAAACAACAGGTGTCCTTCGTTGGCCAGCGATCCTACCAGTAGCGGTATTTTGGCCTGTTGCTTTGCCAGGTAGATGTCGTCGATAGACTTCGGCACCACCCAGCCGTCGACTACGATGCGCGACTGTGCTGCCCAGCGGCTTTTATTTGCTGCGCGCATGATGGCGACCGGTGATGCCTTGCGCAGAGCGACTGCATCAACATCAATATCTTCCATCAGCACCTGTGCCAGTTTACTGCCGCGTTCAAATCCGTTGGCGTCAGCGGCGTCTCGTCCAGTGTTTGGTTGCGTGCAGGACGCCGATTGTCCGATGGCTTTATGAAACAGACCTTTGCTCAACGGCGAGGCCATTAACGCACAGACACTTTGGGAGCCGGCGGATTGACCAAAGATGGTCACGTTGTCCGGGTTACCACCAAATTGTGCGATGTTGTCGCGCACCCAGTTCAAGGCGGCAATCTTGTCCAGCAAGCCATAGTTGCCCGCACTGTTATGACTGGATTCTGCCGCCAATGCGGGATGAGCGAGAAAACCAAAAGGTCCCAGGCGGTAGTTGACCGTCACCACAAGTACACCCTGACTGGCGAGTCTTGCACCATCAAAAATAGTGTCATGGGACATGCCGGAGGTATGCGAACCACCGTGAAACCAGACCATAACAGGTTGTTTGTTCTGTTCAACGCTGGACCAGATGTTCAGGTAGAGGCAGTCTTCACTGCGGTCGAAGGTGCCTCGACTCCAGACAAACTGTTCGAGCCGACTTTCCTGCCAGCAGGCTGAGCCGGGTTCATCTGCGGTACGAATACCTGTCCATTTGTCTGGTGCCTGGGGGGGCATCCAGCGCAGATCGTCTACCGGTGGCCTGGCATACGGCAAGCCCTTAAATACGCGTATGCTCCTGGCTTCGTCTGCCCAGGTGCCCCGAACTTCGCCCTGGTAGGTGTTCACGGTTTCCAGTTCAACAGCCATCACAAATTCTGCCTGTAGACAAATCAGTAAGGCGAAGCAAAATGTGCGTAACATGTTTCCCCATCTCTCCTCCTCTGTGTAGTTGACTATCGCATTCAATACGGCATATTGACAACCTTATGCAGGAAAGCCTGGTAATCGAGCCCACGCTAGCCTGAAGACTCCGCCAGAAAACAGTGAATAGAGTCGGTTATGAGCAATACCCAATTTCCGCTGCGCGAAAAGCGTAAAGCTGCAACGCGCACCAGCCTCATTCGCTCGGCTCAGTCCCTGTTTGCGCAACAAGGCTATGATGAAACCACGTTAGAGGCTGTGGCGGAGCATGCCGGTCTGCACGTGCAGACGCTATACCGGCATTTTGCCAGCAAACAGGAGCTGGCGACCGCAGGGGATCAGGAACAGCTGGAGCGGTTCAGACGTGCTATCTCCGATCCGTCCCGCAAAGATCACACCTTTGATTTCTGGCGGTCCTGGGTGCAAAGCGCCGTTACCCGTGTTACTCAGGAAGATGGTGGTCGTCAGTACCGTGACTTTCTGATTCAGCGTTGGAGTTCAGCGCTGGTGTCGTCGCAGTTGATCTGGATTGGTCAGGAATATGAAGATCTGCTGGCAGCATCATTTAGGGAAGATTTCGGCGGCTCAGCAGACAACCTGGAAGTTGCGCGCCTCGCTGCCATCACGCTATGGGGTGCAAATGCCCGGGTACAGCGTCTGCATGCAAGCCAGAAGGACTATGACCTGGCCCAACAGGCCGTTGACGCAGTTGATAAAGTGCAGAAGTTGTTCGGACACATGATGAAAACATGAGTGCCCACGCAGAATGAAGCGCTGGACAAAAATAGCCTTACCCATCCTGATTCTGGGCCTGTCTGTTGTTGGTGCGATTGCCATGTTTGCAGCCCGGCCTCAACCTCAGTTTAACGCCCCGGAAGTGCCCAGCCTGTTGGTTCAGGTTGCAGCCATAGAATCCCAACCGATCACCTTTGAAGTGCGTTCGCAAGGTACCGTCAGTCCACGTACGCAGACCACTCTGGTGGCAGAGGCGTCCGGTCAGATTATTGAAGTCTCACCCAGTTTTGTCAGCGGTGGCTTCTTCAGTAAAGGCGATGTGCTGATACGGATCGACCCGCGTAATTATGCTTCAGCTGTGAAGCGCGCCAGTGCGGAAGTCGCCAAAGCGGCTACGCAGCTGCAAACGGAAACAGCTCTGGCCGGATATGCGTCTGAAGATTTCGAACGGCTGCGTCGCCTCAACCCTGACCAGGGTCCGGCCACAGAACTGGCGCTGCGTAAGCCGCAGTTACGACAGGCAATGGCTGAACTGCAGTCAGCAGAAGCCGGGCTCGAAAAAGCGCAAGGTGATCTGGATCGTACAGTCATTCGTGCACCGTATGATGGGCTTGTTAGAGAAAAGCTGGCAGACGTTGGCCAGTATGTTAATTCGGGCTCTCAGTTGGGTGTCACCTTTGCCGTTGATATTGCCGAGGTGAGACTGCCGGTAACCCAGCACGATCTGCAATTTCTCGATATTGGCAAGCTCCGTTTGAATTCGCCGATTGAGGTAGAGCTTACCGCGGAGCTGGGGGATACAAACTTTAACTGGCGCGGCGAAGTGCGGCGCAGTGAGGGTGTTTTTGATACATCCAATCGCGTCTTATATCTGGTCGCGCAGATAGAGGATCCTTACGATCTGGACGGCGACGGCCAGGCGCCTCTGCTGATGGGTACTTTTGTATCTGCGAGAATCGTAGGTCGTTATGCGGGTGAGTTGATGCTTGTGCCGCGGCATTCGTTGCAGCGAGGCAGCACCTTGTGGATGTTAGATGAAGAACAGCGCATATACCCCCGCGAAGTTGAAGTAGTGCGCCGTGATAAAGACTTTGTCTATATTGCCAGTGGTGTTGAAGCGGGCGAACTTTACTGTGTAACGCCAATAGACCAGCCGTTGCCGGGTATGAAAGTCAGGTTGGGGTCTTAACGTCATGCAACGTTATCCGGAAGTTAAAGGTTTAATCGGCTGGTTTGCCACCAATCATGTTGCAGCAAATCTGCTGATGATCTTTATAGTTGTTGCGGGTATTTACGCGCTGGTAACAGTGAAAAAAGAGAGTATTCCAAACCTGCAGTTTGATCAGGTGCGCGTTACTGTGCCCTATCCTGGCGCCGGTCCTGAAGAAGTCGAAGAAGGTATTGTCGTCAAAATCGAAGAGGCCGTTACCAACATCAATGGTATCAAAGAGGTGGTGGGCCTGGCTTATGAAGGTTCAGGTCAGGTTGTTATCGAAGTGAAACAGGGCTTCGACGTCGGAGAAATCACCGACGAAGTCAAACTTGCCGTCGACGGAATCAACACATTTCCGCGAGATGCGGAACGACCGATAATAGCCAAGCAGAACTTTAAGCGCGGCGCACTCACCGTGCAGCTGTCGGGTGATCTTTCTGAAGCCACAATGAAATCTCTGGCGGAGGATATCCGCGATGAGATTACCTCGCTGGCCGACGTCTCCTCGGCAGAAATCTGGGGTGGGCGACCCTTTGAAATCTCAGTCGAGATTGCGGAACTCACCCTGCGTGAATATGGACTTACGCTGGCCGAGGTGGCGGAAGTTATTCGCCGCTGGTCAATCGATCTACCAGGTGGATCGATTCGCACCGAGTCTGGGGACATTCGTCTGCGCGCCAGCGGCCAGGCGTACACGGGCTATGAATTCGAACAAATTGTTCTGCTCACTAACCCGGATGGCACACGCGTAAGGTTGGGCGACATCGCCACAATTCGTGATGGTTTTGCCGAAACTCAGAGTTATGCCTTCTTTAACGGCAAACCGAGCCTGGGCATTAACGTGCTCTCTACAGAAAACGAAAATGAGCTGGTCATCAGCGACGCCGTCCACAAGTACGTAGAACAACGAAATGCGACCCTGCCTGAAGAGGTTCAGCTCACAGTCTGGGGGGATGCGACATATTATCTGCAGGGCCGTGTTGACATGCTGGTTGGCAACCTTGCCTTAGGGGCGTTGCTGGTATTTGTGATTCTTGGTTTGTTTCTACAGCTCAAGCTGGCCGCCTGGGTCATTTTTGGTTTGCCGGTTGCGTTCCTGGGTGCGTTCATGATGCTGCCGGTAGTCGGGGTCACGATAAACATCATGAGCCTGTTTGCGTTCATAGTTGTGTTAGGCATTGTCGTTGACGATGCCATTATCATTGCTGAAGCAGCCTATAGCGAAACAGAGGAGAAGGGTTATACGCTACCAAACATAGTTGCGGGTGCTCAGCGCGTAGCGATGCCGGCCACTTTCGGAGTGCTGACTTCCATAATGGCGTTTCTACCGATGCTGTTTGTTACTGGTCCGGCCGCGCCGATAAACGCGGCTATCGGGTGGGTGGTGATCTGGTGTCTGTTGTTCTCTCTGGTGGAAAGTAAACTCATCCTGCCTTCTCATCTGTCTCTGATGAAATCTTCTCATGGCAAGAAAAAGGGTGTGTCGGACTGGTTTGATCAGCGTTTAAAAAGATTTATCACGGATGTTTATCAACCGATTCTGATTCGCGCAATTGAATACCGATACGCAACGGTTGCCCTGTTTACCGGCATGATGATTCTTGCCGTAGGCCTCGTTGCCGGGGGTTTTGTTCGCTTCGTCTTTTTCCCGGAGCTCGAAAACGATTACGTTGCGGCCAACATTGAGTTGCAGGAGGGTGCGCCCGAAACCCTGGTTGTCAGTGTGATAGAGCAGATGAACAGTGCGCTGCGTGAAGTCAATGCTGAGGTGAAAGAAGAGCTGGGCATCGAAAATGATGTCATCCGCAATGTGTTCGCCTATGTTTTTAACGGTAAATCCGGTCGCTTCCAGGTTGAGCTGGACAAAGAACATCGCGCTGTTTCGCCAAAAGAAATTGAAGGTCGCTGGCGTGAAAAAGTTGGCGATATAGCGGGCACCAAAGAACTGCGTTTCATTGGCTCAACCAATATGGGGGGGGGTCCACCTGTGGCGTTAAAGCTGCAGGGTAAAGATTTCGATTTAACCGAAGCCGCAGCAACCGAACTGGTCAGTTATCTGCGGACCATCGCAGGGCTTTATGAAGTTGAAATGTCTGCGCAGGCGGGTCCGGAAGAAATCAGCCTGCGGATAAAACCCGAAGCTGAAGCGCTGGGTGTGACACTGGCAGATCTTGCGCGTCAGGTGCGGGAATCATTTTACGGGGCAGAAGCGCAGCGTATTCAACGCGGTAATCAGGACGTCCGGGTTATGGTCAGGTTTCCGCAGAGCGAACGTCGCTCAGTAGGAAATCTGGAGAACATGTGGATCCGGCTGCCCGATGGTCGTGAACTGCCATTTTCTGCGGTTGCGCTTTTTGATATGCAGCCTGGCTTCAGCATGATCCGCCGACTTGATGGTCAGCGTACTATCAGCGTCACAGCTAACGCGGACCTGTCCGTTGTAGAACCAGCGCGTTTACTGGCGCAGATCAACTCCGAGTTTCTGCCACAGATGCTGTCAGCTTATCCTGGTGTTACAGCAGCGCTGGAAGGTAGTTCTGCAGAGGAAATGTCAGGTCTGCAGGAAATGTTACTGATGTTCCTGGCAGCTTGTTTTGGTATCTACGCGCTTATGGCTGTACCACTGCGATCGTATCTGCAGCCGTTGATCATCATGAGCGTCATACCTTTCGGCGTGGTAGGTGCCATTGTTGGTCACCTGGTAATGGGCATTGCAGTCAGCTCGTTGTCGTTCATTGGTATTATTGCCCTTGCCGGTGTGGTTGTGAACGACAGTCTTATCCTTGTTGATTTCGTGAATAAGAAAGTCGACGGAGGCACAGATGCAGCCCAAGCCTCAATTGAAGGCGGCATGGCGCGTTTCAGAGCGATTTTACTGACGTCGCTCACCACGTTCTTTGGCCTGGTTCCGATACTGACGGAAACCTCCATGCAGGCGCAGATGGTTATTCCAATGGCAGTGTCACTGGCGTTTGGCATTTTGTTTGCGACGGTGATCACGCTGATACTGGTGCCTTGCCTCTACAACATCCTGGGCGACATTGGTGCGCGGCGCGGGGTGTCGCAAGAGGTTTCAGTGCAAACTTAGTTGTTGTCTGCTATTCAGATAGCAATGCGGCGTTAAGTAACGCCTGGGTATAAGCAGTTTGCGGTTGTTCAAAAATCTGTTCTGCGTCACCCTCTTCAACTACCACACCTTCTTTCATAACCATTACCCGGTGTGCTAGTGCTCGTACAACAGCTAAATCGTGGCTGATGAACAGATATGCCAGCTGGTGTTTCTGCTGTAACTCGCGTAACAAATCTACGATCTGAGATTGCACCGACATATCCAATGCTGATGTCGGTTCATCCAATACGATGAAATCTGGACGCAGCACCTGTGCCCGGGCTAGGGATATGCGTTGACGCTGGCCGCCGGAGAACTCGTGTGGGTAACGGGACATCCAGCTGGCTTCCAGGCCAACTTCTTCCATTGCTTCAACAACCCGAATATCTACTTCTGCAGGAGTCAGGTGTCGTTCGTGTACAGACAATCCTTCGGCAACAATGTCCCTTACAGTGAGCCGCGGTGACAAACTGCCATAGGGGTCCTGAAAAACCATCTGCATATTGCGGCGCAGATTTTTCAGCGCGGCTGGTTTCAGGTCCTGGATATTAGAGCCGAGATAACAAATGCGCCCGCTGCTGGGGATCAGTTTCAGCGTAGCCAGGCCAAGACTGGTTTTGCCGCTGCCTGATTCGCCAACAACCGCCAGAGTTTCGCCCGCTGCGACGGAAAAATTCATCGGCTGCACCGCGATGAACTGCTCGCTCTTACCAAACCAACCTTTGCCGATGTTGTAACCTACGGTCAGATCCTGTGCAGAAACAATCTCGTTGGTGGCTTCAGGTAAGGGAGCCGCTCTGCCTCTGGGACGCGAATTGAGCAGATGGTTGGTATAGGCGTGCTTCGGTGTTGTAAAGAGTTGTTCCGTTGGACCGGCTTCGACCACCTTACCGTGATTCATGACGTACACACGGTTAGCCATGCGGCGTACGATGCCCAGGTCGTGGGAAATCATCAGAACAGCCATACCCATATCACGGTTCAGTTCTTTGAGCAGGTCCAGAATGCTCGCCTGAATGGTCACATCAAGCGCGGTGGTGGGTTCATCCGCGATCAGCAGTTTGGGGGAGTTAGCCAGCGCCATGGCTATCATCACCCGCTGGCGTTGGCCACCGGATAGCTGGTGTGGGTAGGCGTCAAGTTTGCCTTGTGGATCAGGTAACTGCACGCGTTCTAAAAGACCAAGCGCTTTGTTGCGCGACTCCTTTCGCGTTAAACCTTTGTGCACGCGTAGTGTTTCACCAATCTGTTTGCCGACGGTATGCAGAGGGTTCAGTGAGGTCATGGGTTCCTGAAAGATCATGCCCACTTCGCCGCCACGTATCGCCTGCAGGTCGGCTTTACTGGCGCCAAGGATATCTTCTCCATCCAACAGAATTGAGCCGTTGGGATGTGACGCCTGGGGATAAGGTAGCAGCTGCAAAACGGACAGCGCACTGACAGATTTGCCTGAGCCGGATTCGCCAACCAGAGCCACAATTTCTCCGGCATCAAGATAAAATGAGGCGCCATTGACGACCGTAGTGTCGCCGAATTTGACGCATAAGTTATCGACATCAAGAATGCGATCAGTCATGGCGCGTCGACCCGATGGTGCGTCTTGGATCAAATGCATCCCGGACGCCCTCGCCAACAAAAATCAGCAGCGTCAACATAGTGGCCAGGGTCGCAAACACCGAGAGACCCAGCCACGGGGCCTGCAGATTGGCTTGTGCCTGAGTAAGCAGCCGCCCCAGAGATGGATAATCCAGCGGCAGACCCAGGTTCAGAAAGTCCAGTGCGGTCAATGTGGCAATAGACGAATTCAGCAGGAAGGGCGTATAGGTCAGTGCTGCCGTCATCGCATTGGGTAGCACATGACGCAGCATAATGGTCAGGCTGCCCACACCCATGGCACGCGCAGCGCGGACAAATTCAAAATTGCGTGCGCGCAGGAATTCGGCGCGCACCACGCCAGTGAGGGCCATCCAGCTGAACAGCGTCAGGGTTACCAGCATCCAGAAAAATGTGGGTTCAACGATGCTGTTCAGGATGATCAGCACAAACAGTACAGGTAAGCCTGTCCAGATCTCTACCATACGCTGGCCGATGAGATCGGTAAGACCACCAAAATAACCCTGTAGGGCGCCAACAGTAATACCGATGAAGGAAGCCAGCACAGTCATTGATAGACCGAAAAGAACAGACAAGCGGAAACCATAGATGAGTTTCGCCAGTACATCATTGCCGGAGCTGTCGGTACCCAGCCAGTGTTCGCTGTCCGGCGGGTGCGGTAAAGGCAGCGCAACGTTCCAGTTGATGGTGTTGTGTGAATAACGGATCAGCGGCCACAGCACCAGGCCTTCACTGATCAGATCTGCCACAAAAGGATCGCGATAGTCAGCAGCAGAAGGCAGCACGCCGCCCAACTCAGTTTCGGAATAATCTATCAGCATCGGTACAAACAACTTACCCTTCAACACCATGAAGATAGGACGGTCGTTGGCGATCATTTCTGCACACAGAGTGATGACAAACAGCACCAGGAAAATGCGCAGTGACCACAGTGCCCTGCGATTGGCGCGGAAATTGGCAATGCGTCTTGCGTTGATGGGGCTCATGGTCAGCGCGACTCGAAGTCAATGCGTGGGTCGACAAAGACGTACACCATGTCGCCGATCAACTGCATGACCAGGCCGACCAGGGTGAATGCAAACAAGGTCCCAAACAGAATCGGAAAGTCCCGAGTCATGGCGGCTTCAAAGCCAAGCAATCCCAGGCCGTCCAGGGAAAAGATCACCTCTATAAGCAGGGCGCCCGTGAACAGGATGCCAACAAATGCGGCGGGAAAGCCGGCGATAACAATCAGCATTGCATTGCGAAATACATGTCCGTAAAGCACGCGCTGCTCGGTTAAACCTTTTGCGCGCGCTGTCAGTACAAACTGTTTTGAAAGCTCTTCAAGGAATGAGTTCTTTGTCAGCATTGACAACGTTGCGAATCCGCCCAGAGTCAGTGCGGTCAGCGGTAGTGCCAGGTGCCAGAAATAGTCAACAATCTGTGCTATCAGCGACATCTCGCTGAAGCCCTCAGAGGTGAGCCCGCGCAGCGGGAACCAGGCCAGATAATTGCCTCCGGCGAAAACAATGATCAGCAGAATTGAAAAAAGAAATCCTGGAATCGCGTAAGCAGAAAACAGCAGCGCACTTGTGGCGACATCGAACCGACTGCCGTCGCGCACCGCTTTAGCGATACCCAGTGGAATGGAGATACAGTAAATCAGCAGCAGAGACCAGAGACCGAGGGAAATGGATACGGGCAGTCGCTCAATAACTAAATCAACCACCGGCCGGTCCTGAAAATAACTGTCGCCGAAATCAAAGCGCAGGTAATTCCAGATCATCAGAAAAAAGCGTTCGTGTGCTGGCTTGTCAAAACCAAACTGTTTTTCCAGCTTTGCGAGAAATTCAGGATCAAGTCCAGCAGAACCCTGATAGCTCGAGCTGCCGCTGGGCCCTTGTGCACCTGCCGCAGAAATATTGGCTGTAGCGCCGCCCATGGTCATTCCCGAGGCCTCGGCAATGGCTTGCTCCACCGGGCCGCCCGGCGCAAATTGCACAATCACAAAGTTAATGGCGATGATGCCGAACAAGGTTGGAATAATCAGCAGCAGGCGTTTGAGTAGATAACGTCCCATCAGCGACCAGTTCTACCCAGGTAAGCTTGTACTGCTGCGGCTTTGTCTTCATCCCACCACCACGTGTCGCGATAACCGATACGCAACAGCGGCTGGGTTTCTTTATAGCCGAATTTATCCCACCAGACGAGGCCGTAGCTTGATCGCGATGTACCTGGCATGAAATAAAAATTCCACAACAGTACTCTGTCCAGGGCGTGGATTGCGGCGAGGAACTCGCTCTCATTGCTGGCACGGTTAACCGCCTCGATCAACTGGTCAACAGCAGGATCTTTCATATGCGGCCAGTTGTAACTGTAAGCTTGTTCAGCTGCGGCTGATGAGAAATTATTTTGCAGCAATACGGTAGGGGTGTTGTTTGGCAGAAACCAGATGGCGCCACCATCAAATTCTCCCGAACGCATTCGATAAAGCCAGTTAGACACTTCCGGCGCAACGATGCTGGCGTGTATGCCCAGACGTTCAAGAACACGCTTGTAAGGAATCCAGGAAAACCCAAGGGCGGTAGAAACCGCAACCAGTTGCAGTTCGAAAGGTTCACCGCTGGTTTTGTTGACCATCACGTTGTTGCGAATTTCCCAGCCGGCCGCGTCGAAAAGTTCGATGGCGCGCAGGATGTTGGCCCGATTGAAACCCTGTCCAGCGCCAGGTGGAGGGCCAAACTCTTCGCTGAATACTCGGGATGGGATCTGCTCGCGCAACGGTTCCAACAGTTCAAGTTCATCTGCAGAAGGCAGACCACTGCTGGCCATGCGGGAATTGTGGAAATAGCTGCGTGCCAGAGACCAGAAGCCGCGTTGAACTGCTTCATTACCCCAGGCGGGATCACGTACTAACCAGAGTGCTTCGCGGATTCGTATGTCCTGAAACCGATCCTGGCGCAGGTTCCAGAAAATAGGCCACCACAGACCTGAGGGTAGTGATACCTTTTTGGCTTCCTGTTTGAAGAAACCGGCCTTTTTTGCCGGTATTTCGTAAGACCGGAACCAGCGCCCGGGGACTTCTTCCTCGCGCAGATCAGAGACGTGACTTTTCACCGCCTCATGACGTACCTGGTCGTCGCGGAAATAGTCGTATTTGATGACATCAAAATTGTAGCGCCCGCGGTTAACCGGCAGGTCAGCCGCCCAATAGTCTTTGACTCGTTCGTATTCTATCCAGCGACCGAGCTTAAAATCTTTGACGCGATAGGGGCCGCTGCCCAGCGGCGGCTCAACGGAGGTTTTGGAGGGGTCCCGGCCTGCCCAGTAGTGTTTGGGCAGCACCGGCACGCCGCCAATACGATAGGGCAACACCGGGTCACCATGGAACGCTTCATCTATCAGGTAACGCACCTCGTTAGGACCGATGACCTCGGCATCGGTGAATACAGAGAAGGGTTGGGAGATGGTTGGTGCAGCGTGGGTTTGATAGACCTCAAAGGAGAATAGAAGATCTTCTACGGTAACGGGTTGGCCATCGTGCCAGTACGCACCTTCGCGGAGTTTGAAGGCGACCCAGTCGCCGGCATCGGCGTAGTAGACACCTTCGGCCAGCAAACCGTAACGGCTGGCAGGCTCATCTCGTGCTGCTTCGAGCAGGCCATCGTAGATATGGTTGTAGTAGCGTTCCCAGAACGACACGCCCATCACGGTGCGACCTTTAGTCGCCCAGGCCACAAAATTATCCCAGTTACCCTGTTCACCAAGACGGATTGTGCCGCCTTTCGGGGCATCTGGATTAACGTACTCGAAGTGACTGAATCCTGGCTTGTACTTCAGTTCTGAGAGATAGGCATAACCGTGTTGGTAGGGAATACCACTGGCCGTTGCAGGCGACAGGTCGTATTCACCAGCGGTAAGCTCTGCAGTGCTGATGCTGAACAGCAAAACAATCGCCAGACGTATCCAGACATGCATCTTCAGGCGTTCCCCAGGGCCTTCGATATACCTGACTATATCGAGACAGGCCAAAACTATGAAGCGTTTAAAGCGAGGAGAACGTCGTAAAAACCTTATAGATCAGGTTTAAAGCGGAAAGTTTTTACTGGGGGTGTCGGCTCAACCGGCGGTTTCGGATGATGGCCGTGGCCGGGACGATGAGGTCGTGGATAGAACAGTGGGTAGTGATCGACTTCAGGCGGCGCGGCCCGTTGTTGTGCGATCGGAGCCTGGGCTTGTCGGGAACGCCGCAGCGCCGCGCGCTGAGCTTCCCTGGTCAGGCGCGCCTGCTCTAGCGACTGCGCGACGGTCAGCATCTGACTGATGAGCTCATCTGAACTCAAGCCCGCAGCTTCACTCTGGGGCAGCTCGATGGTTTCCGAGGATGGATGTTCGATGTCGGAAAAAACAGTTTCACCAAACTCGCCAACACTCTGGTAGGCGAGCGTTTCAGCAGTAACGGGTGTACCGGCTAAAACGAGCAGACCTGTAATAACGGCGCTAGCCAGTGGGGATTTCAATTTGTACCTCCACGCCTTCCAGCATATCTTGTATCTGCTCAGGTTCATTTTTTAACAGCAAACCGCCTCTCAGCTTGGTTTTTCTGTCTGCTTCGGTGGGTTCGAAGAGGTCGGGCAGGAGTTGTTCACGTGGATTGATACTGCCATCCAGACCTTCGTCCACAATATCGTCGAGCAACTCCGATGAGAGGTTGATGATTTCGGGTTCGGGTTCGGGTTCAGTCACGGTTTCGGCCTGGGCCTCTGCGGTGACGTCTGCAGGTGTCTGGGTTTCATAAGACTGCTCAGGCGCTGGTGGCGCATTGTCGGGATCGCTACCGCAGGCACTCAACAGCAGGCATAACAGCAAGGCGCATGTACTGTTTTTAAGCGTTTTCAAGACTTTCACCATCCCAAAGTAACAATTTTGGCGTTAATAACCAACGTCAGCCCTGATGGTCTCCTTGCAGAGCAGCGTTGTTTACCTATCTTTTGCATAGTTTTGATCAAAACTGATAGGCAAGGTTCCCTCTGGAGATTAGGCTGCGCGGCATGAATCTGATCTGGCGAAGAAGTACTGTCGTTGCGTTTATTCTGCTGGCGTTGCCCGGGCTGGCGGCGGGGTTGCTGCGTCTGCAGAGTCAGTCTACTGACGCTCTGGGTTGGGCATGGCTGGGTTTTGTGGTGCTGTTGGTCAGTGCAACGCTGATAGGCTCTGGAACAAGACGTCTCAGTCGCGCACTGGTTGGTTTACTGGTGGGTGCGACGCTGGCGCTGTCGTTATGGTTCGGGGCGGATACTCTGCTGGGTACCTTAGGCGTCCTGGGGTGGCTCGCCGTGCTGGTCACAACCTGCGGTGATTTTTTCAGCCGCGAAGCGCGTCGTGCGGACTCACTGGCCGACTTTTATGCAGCAGCCGTGAAAGCTCGACGCGTGCGGAACAACCCTGAACAACAGGAAATTGTAGAGCGCCTGGATCAACTGGCGCTGGCGTTTGCGCGTTATGAAAGCAAGCGCCACCTGCCCTGGGCCAGTTTGCTGACAGCGCCTCAGGGTATTTACCTTCATGGTCCTGCGGGCCGCGGAAAAAGCTTCCTGCTCGACGGCATGTACGATATTTCCACCTCCAGCGTGAAAGCGCGCTTTCATTTTCATGAGCTGATGAGTGCGCTGAACACGCGAGTTAACGCAACCCCACCCATTTCATTTGAGCAGGCGGTGCGTTCTCTTGCGCCCCGGGCGAGCCTGATCGTGGTCGATGAGGTCAATGTTCTCGACGTTGCCAGTGCGATTCTGTTCAGCCGCTTGATGTCTGGTTGGTGGCAACGTGGCTGTACGGTGTGTATCAGTTCAAACCAGAGCCCGGAACAACTTTTTCGCAGCGTGTCCTCCAGCCACGATGAAATCAGGAAGTTAACCGAATCTATTCATGGACATATGCAGGTCATGGCGCTTGAAGGTTCTGACGATTATCGCCTGCAGAAACTTTCTGCTGACGATTTATATCAGTACCCGAGTAGCGCTGCGACGCCTGCTCGCTTTCTTGAAATTGTTGAGCTGCTGGCAGAAAGCCTGCCAAGCGCTGAACCGGTGCCGGTGGGTGAACGTATGGTTGCTTGTCGCCAACAAGCCCTCGGTGTGGCCTGGTTTGATTTTGCCGAGTTGTGTGGTGGACCACACAGTTATGAAGATTATCTGGCTCTGGCCGCTCGTTACCCGAACCTGTTGGTTTCTGGTGTTCCCCAGATCAGCCAGCAGGATCAGGCCCGACGGTTCGCATGGTTGGTAGAGATTATTTATGACGCTAAGAAACGACTGATTATAGGTG
Source organism: Gammaproteobacteria bacterium (assembly GCA_048571035.1). GTDB lineage: Bacteria > Pseudomonadota > Gammaproteobacteria > Pseudomonadales > Azotimanducaceae > UBA4421. The sequence continues at coordinate 2,551,104 of CP121329.1, read as the reverse complement.
CGCTGGTGCCGCGGGAAGAATTGTTTGCAGAAGTACTTTCAAGCAAACAGAGCGGTAAAACGTCAGGCGGAGATGCGGCGGATGAATTGGATATTGATTACGCAAAGATTCTCAGTCGTCTGGCAGAAATGCAGTCGTCTGAGTACAACTACTCTCTGGCCTAGCTGTCTGGCTGCAGAAAGCTGCAGGCATAAAAAAACCGCTGGTCAGCTGCTGCCGATCAGCGGTTTCTTAACCGACAACTCGAATTAACGAGCGCTGGCGACTTCCTGAGTCTGCTTGTCCATGCCCCGCTCAGCACGCATCTGTACTGATTCTTCTTCGGTTAAGAAGCGGAACAGCATGGCGCCGAACAACATTTCTTCCCAGGACTGCTCACCCCAGGTGACTTCTGCACTTGGATCAGGGTTTGCTTTGTTTTGAGCTGAATTGTCCCACCAGCCGGTTTGTACCAAAGTGGTGCCAGCAGGTATGAATTTTGGCTCTTTGAACTGATAGTCCGTTTGCCAGTTGAAGTCATAATGCGGTACCGACAACAGCATTTCTTCGGTGCCGTCAGGGTATTTAGCGATGAAGTTGGCCGCCTTGCCGCGGAAGTGCGCGTGAGGCATCAGGTTAAACAACAGCGCATCTTTAGGAATGGTGCGTTCAACGGTTTCCATGTGATTGGCGGCATGTGGCGGAATCTTGATTCTTGGGTTTGCAGTAAACACCGAGATGATCGGATGTGTGGGTGGCTCATCGTATACCCAGATACCCATTTTCGACTCATCCACAGTGGCGCGGCCAACCGGGGTGTAATGCATCTGAAACTCAATGGTGGCGTCAGCCGGTAGAAAGGTACCGGTGCCCTCAGGGTACGCCTGGCTGGTAACTCCAGGGGCGTAGCCACGCAGGCCACCTTTACGATTCAGCTCACCTTTATATTTACCTTCAGTCATCACGTCACCGAAGGTGGTGATGGTGTGGTGCAGTACCGCGCGGTCGCCGGGCAGAATTTCAGCGGCATGTACCCAGACATCTTTACCGATGGGGTTGTCAACTAAGTGATACTGATAGTCCACGACGCCAGTGGCCGGAATTTCCATGGCTGGTATGTCGATAATGTAGTCAGGGTCACCTAACTCATCTGAGGCATTCCAGTCTGAGTATTCATGGTCCATATTGGCGAGCAGGTCTTCACCTTCACCGCGGGGTGCGCCGGCTTCAATCCAGTGCACCAGGGTTTTGACTTCATCATCGCTGAGTGAGCGATCGTTTGCCCACTCACCATGAGCAGGATCCGCGTGCCAGGGTGGCATACGTTGGGTGCGTACAACTTCACGGATCATCAGAGAGAAGCCGCGCACCATATTGTAGTCGGTCATTGCCCATGGGCCGATGCCACCTTCGCGGTGACAGCTGACACAGTTATCAGCCAGGATCGGCGCAATGTCTTTGCTGTATGAAATATTTGCGTGGCTTGCCCGTGCAGTTTTTTCAGGGAAGTTGATCAGGCAACCGAGCGAATCGGTGCTGGCCAGCGCAACCGGCTCACCGGCTGTCATGTTGGCAACAGCGTCGCGCAGGTAGTGGGCAGAAGCTTCTTTCTTCTGGTTCTCGTAAGTCAGGCGATCATCAAGCGCGCCGCTATAGGCCACTGTCCAGGTTTTTGGATCGACAACAAATACTTCACCGGTACGCACCAGATCCAGCGACTCACCGATAATCTGGGTATCGTCCATCAGAATCGGGATGTCGTAACCAAATTCGTTAGCTTCTTTGGTGATGCTGGCGCGATTATCCTGCAGGTTAGAGTTGAGCATGAAGAATTTGACGTTTTGATCGGCAAATTCATCGCGCAGCTCAGCGAAACGAGGCGCTGCGTTGCGGACAATAGGGCAACCGTTACCCTGTACCAGGAACACTACAGCGTCCAGGTTGTCGTAGTAGTACAGCTCATGAGAATCGCCGGTATGTGCCAGCAAGCGGAAGTTTTCTACCCGCTCACCGACCTCTACGGCCCATGCTGAGGTTGCGACACAAGCCGCAACCAGAATTGAAACGATACGAAACATCGGTCTCTCCCACGTTCTCTTAAAAGATATGTCTGTCAAAGCTACCAAACTACTCAACTCAGTAACAGTACTTAGTTAAGCAGAATTGTAAGCTCCTGCGCGCTTGCACCGTTGCTGTGGGTATACTGACCTGAACTGCATTCCGGGGAGACGATATGAGTGAGTTGGGATATCCATTGGCAGGGTTAAAGGTTTTAGACTTTTCCAGGGTGTTGGCGGGCCCATTTGCCGGGCGCATGTTGAGTGATCTGGGCGCTGATGTGGTGAAGGTTGAGCCGCCAGATGGCGATGTGACGCGCCTGTGGGGCAAAGTGATTGCTGGACTGCCCGGTTATTACCATCAGCAGAATGCCGGCAAGCGCAATATCTGTGTTGACCTGCGTGCCTCGGGCGCGCGGGAATTGATGCTTGAAATGGCTGCTGAAGCCGACATTGTGATTGAAAATTACCGACCTGATGTGATGGATCGGCTGGGTCTGGGCTATGCAGATCTGTCTGCCGTAAACAGCAGGCTGATTATGCTGTCGATCTCTGGTTTTGGCAGAAATGGACCTGAAAGCCATCGCGCAGCCTACGCACCGATTGTGCATGCTGAAACAGGTCTGATGGCGCGTCAGGCCCAGCGTTGGGATATTCCATTCTCAGACCTGCCTCTTTCTGTTGCCGACACCAATGCCTCTCTACATGGTCTTGTTGGCCTTCTCGCAGCTGTAATTCAACGCCACAGCACCGGTCAGGGCCAGCATATTGATATCGCCATGATGGATGCCACGATTGCCACAGATGATCAAACCCACTATGCCATCGAAGCCGCCGGCGGCAGTGGTCCCTTACCGAATGAAACCTGGGAGACCGGTGCAGGTCCGGTGCTGGTGTCCGCAGATATACGCTTCTTCTGGAAACAGTTGAGCACCTGCCTTGGTGTCGCGGATCCTGCAACCGCTGAAACACCGTTCAAAGAGAAAATTGCCCTGCGGCGGGCGTGTATCAAGGCCTATATGGAGGCGCTTAACAGCCTTGAAGAAGTGGAAGCTGGCATGGCAAAAATGAATCTCGCCTGGGGTGCAGTGCGAGACCCGACAGATATCGTGAATCAGGTGACGGTGAAACATCGTGGCGTGATCACTCAGGTCGATGATCGGCAGGGCGGCACTCGACCGGTGACCCAGTCTCCTTATCGATTCTCCAAAGCCAAAAGCGGGGTGCGAGGCCCTGCTCCACACCGTGGTGAGCACAACAGCGAGGTCCTCAACCAATGGCTGGGTAAAAGTGACGAGGAAGTAGAGGCCCTGCGCGCAGAGGATATTCTGCAGGCGGAGTGACAAGGCTGCGCTGGGTCAGGCGATACCGGTTGCCGAGCCTACCGGCAATTTTTCGATGAGTCGTCGCATTCATAGTTCATGTCTTGTTGACTGGTCTTTGCTAAAGTAGCGCGCCAGCAGCATTCCAGAATTAGCAGGTAGGAGACCGGTGTGAGTGACAAGATAACGCTGACCGATTTAGACGCCACCGCCGCATCGGCGGAAGATGGCGCAGAGCAGTTGGAGCTGGAAAGTATCCACGACTTTGCCACCAAGCTGACTTTACCGGGTTCCAAAGACGCGCTGGAACACTATGTGAACTGGCAGATAGCTTTGCGCGCAGGCGGCGCTGCAGATGGTGTTGATTTTGATCCGGACAAAGTGCCGGACTTTGCACCGCTGTCGATCAACCTGGACCTCACAACCGCGTGTAATTATCAATGTGATCACTGCGTTGATCTGGATATCCTGAACACGGGGATTCGCTACGAGCACGACAAGCTGATGTCATCCTTAGAGCTGATGGCCAAGCGCGGGCTCAAATCCGTGATTGTCATTGGCGGTGGTGAACCGACGTTGTATCCCAAGTTTGCTGAAGCCATTCGCTTCATGAAAGAGCTGAAGCTGCAGGTAGCCATTGTTTCCAACGGTACCGGTAACAAAAAAATTGCTGAAGTGGCTGATTGTATGGACAGTCAGGATTGGGTGCGCCTGTCCCTGGATTCCGGCACTGATCCAACCTTCCAGGCGATGCATAACCCACGCAAAGATTTTAAGTTGGAAGATATCTGCGCGGTAGTGCCCAGCATCAAAGCGGCAAATCCGGACCTCACCGTAGGCTTTTCGTACATCGTCACCTGGCAGGGCGCGTTTATTAACGACACCAATATTGTTGAAAACCTGCACGAGATTGCCCGCGCAGCCAAACTGGCGCGGGATAACGAATTCAGCTACATCAGTTTTAAGCCTTTCCTGACCCGCGATGAACTGAATAATGCTGAAGTCATTGATATAAAGGCCCAGCAGAATCTTGCCAATACCATTGAGCGTATCCAGGAACAGTTGGAAGAAGCCATTCAACTTGAAAGTGATACCTTCAAGGTGCACAGAAGCACGGGTTTGAAAGCCATGCTGCAAGGTAAAACCCAGTCGTTAGCCAAGCAGCCGCGCCAATGCCACATGCAGTTCTTCCGCCAGGTGCTCAGTCCGCTGGGTTTATACAACTGTCCGGTTTACCGTAATCAGGAGCACGGGCTGTTGGGTGATAAGAATGCCGTGGCTGATGAACTCAGTTATGAAGTTACCCGGGCGACAACTGCCAGTTTGATCAAATCGTTTAACGCGACCTCAAACTGTGAAAAGGTCACCTGCCTGTACAACGATGTGAACTGGTGGATCGAACACCTGATCGAAAATCCGGCTGAACTGGCGGAGCTGAAAACTGATTTTGACGCAGAGCCGGACTACTTTTTGTAGGCCGCCAGTTCCTGCTGGCAGGCGGCAAAGACCATTGCAACGGTAACGTCTTCCATACACACCTGGCGCTCCAGCGGGCATGTTTTCTGATGGCAGGGGCCGCAGGGCACCTGCACACGCACAATAGTTTCTTTGCCGTGGCTGGTATCAGTCCAGCGCTCTTCGGTCGGCCCAAAAACAGTGACCCGATGAATATCAAAAGCACGTGCGAAGTGTCTTGGTCCGGTGTCATTGCCTAACAGCAGATCGCTGCGTGCGATCAGAGATTTCAATTCACCCAACGTGATGCACGGATTATCCAGCAACAGATGAGGTTGCTGCATGGCGTTGGCGATGGCGCGCGCCAGCGGCTCTTCGCCAGGCCCGGGACTGATCGCAATGGTGGCGTCAAACTCTTTTACCAGCAGATCTGCTACTTGGGCAAAACGCTCAGGTGCCCAACATTTGGAGGCGCCAAAGTTAGCACCAGGACACAAGGTGACCAGCGGTTTAGATTGATCCATACCTGCTGCCAGCAACAGTTCATCTACATGCTGGTCATCTGCCTCCAGAGTAAACAGTTGCATCTGATCGCCGGGCGGCTCGCAGCCCAGGGCGGCAGCCAGCACAGCGTAATATTCAACCAGCGGCATGGGTTCAAAAGGGCCTGGGTTAGGCGCCTCTTTTTTGTTGGGACGCTTGTTAGGCACTTTGATGCGGTCAGTCAACAGCAGCCCGCGGCCATCGCGGTTGAACCCCACTCTTCTTCTAGCACCGCAGCGAAAGGCCAGCCAGGCGCTGGAGAAAGAGTTCGGCAACAGCACAGCTAAATCAAAATTTTGCTGCCGCAGTTGCTTAACGAATTCCGCTTTAACCTTTTTATTCTCTGGCGACTTACTTTTCGGCGGCCAGGTGGCCACTTTGTCGAGCCAGGGGCTGCCGGCGAGCACCGATTGCAGGTGTTTGTACATGACAAAGGTGAAATCAGCTTGAGCAAAGCGTTTATGCAGACTGGCGAGAAAAGGTGTCGCCATGACCACATCCCCTACCCAGGTTGGCAATACCACTAAGATTTTTTGTGGTTCGGAATCGAACTGCAGAGCAGTTGGTAGATTTGCAGTCACGCAGGCTCGCTGATGTTCAGACAAATAGCAGGGGGTAGTATATCCTAGGCAGCCGCTGAATAATTATTCGGCGGCTGCCTAAGGCCTGCTGCCGAATACCCCGGATCTTCTGGATAACATGTATGTCAACGTTTGAAAAAATCCACGTCGAACCCAAATCACTGCTCCCCAAACTCGCAGCTCTCCGCGAGCAGGGTAAAACCATTGTGTTTGGCAACGGTTGTTTTGACCTGGTGCATGTGGGTCACATCAGATATATCGAAGCTGCCCGCGAATTGGGTGATCTGCTGATTATCGCGGTCAATACCGAAGCCTCTATTCGTGCCAATGTAGGCCGTGAAAAGCCAATCAACCCCTGCGAGAAGCGTATGGAAGTGATGGCTGCGCTTGAGGCAGTGGACTTTGTTATTCCGCTGGAGGATGCCACCCCAATTGGACTGCTGGAGCTGCTGCGCCCGGACATACAAGCCAAAGGCACTGATTACAGCCTTGATGCCATGCCTGAACGGGAGACGGTGGAGAAAATTGGTGGACGCATAGCTTTTGTTGGCGATGAAAAGCAGCACAGCTCGACGGAACTGCGCCGCATCCTGCGCGAACGTGGCGCGTTGTAGGCGTTAGTAGTGCCTCGTCGAATCTCTCTGGTACTGGGTAGCGGTGGCGCCCGCGGCCTCGTGCATATAGGTGCCATCCAGGCACTTGAAGCGCACGATTATGAGATCGTCTCAATTTCGGGTTCTTCCATGGGTGCGCTGGTCGGCGGCATACACGCCCGCGGTAAACTGGATGTTTATGCTCAGTGGGTACGTGCGCTGACGCGTAACGACGTCGTCCGACTGCTGGATGTGGGTTGGGGACGCTCTGGCGGATTGTTCAAAGGCGAGCGGATCATTGAAGTGCTTCGCGAACTGGTGGGAGACGAAGATATCGAAGACCTGCCGATTGGTTTTACGGCAGTGGCCACAGACATCAACCGCAAACAGGAAGTGTGGATCGACAAAGGCCCTTTGTTTGCGGCGGTGCGCGCGTCGATTGCAATTCCCATGGTTTTTGAGCCGGTCAGGCGTGGCCGTGCTTTGCTTGTAGACGGGGGTGTATTGAATCCACTGCCGATCGCACCAACTCTGACAGACGACACGACGTTAACCGTTGCGGTAGATGTGAACGGTTTGGACCAGCGTCCACTGGTCAGTCGAATACGGCCGCAGGCTGAAGAACATAAAGCGGATGAAGACGAGGCAGCATCCGGCATTAAACATGCGATTGCTGAGTTTTTTGAAGAGTGGTTGCCGAGCGGGCATTCGGCTCAGCCAGAGCAAAGCATGTTTGCCATCGCTCTGGAAGCCATGGATTCCATGCAGGTCACAATCTCGCGGCTTAAAGCTGCGGTCTACAATCCGGACATACTTGTGCAGATACCTCGTAACACCGCTCATTTTTTTGAGTATGAACGCGCGGGAGAACTCATTGATCTGGGTTACGAACGTATGGATAAAGAGCTCAGCGAACTGGAAGCGGATCGCTGAGCGATTTAGTGCATCAATAGAATTGCAAAAAAATGCGTTGCACTGCCCGCCAGGACAAACAGGTGCCAGACCCCGTGAAACCAGTGATATCGGTGGTCGAATATAAAAAACACGATGCCAGAGGTATAAAAGACACCCCCGGCAACCAGCACCGAAAAGCCCAGTGGTGGTAGAGCGGCAATGATTGGATCCAGTGCAAAAACACACAGCCAACCCATGACCAGATAGATGACCATTGACGCTATGCGAGTCCCTTCCCGCCGCACCGCGTCCAGCACCATGCCAATAATCGCTAATCCCCAGATGGCTGCAAACATCAGCCACGACTGGGTGCCTTCAAGGGCGATCATCAAGAACGGTGTGTAGGTCCCGGCGATCAGCAGATAGATGGCCTGATGATCAAGCACACGAAAGATGCGTTTCGCGCGCCCGCGCAGGCTGTGATAGAGGGTAGATACCAGATAAAGCCAGAACAGTGTCAGCCCGTAAATGCTGAAGCTGATTATTTTGAGGAGGTTGCCATCGTTCGCCGCCAGAGTGATCAGTACGATCGCGCCCATGAGCGCCAGGGCGGCACCGACCAGGTGGGAAATGCTGCTGAACCGTTCGCCTTCATACATCTGTTTTTGGTCTCACTTTGTTATTGATGTGACAGCCTTGTTCATTGTTTTCAGTTGCGTCTTTAGCAGACGCCGTTTACTCAATAATGTCGGTGAGATATTGTAAAACAATCAGATCAGTGCTTTGTGGCGCGTGATCGCAGGAAAAGATGAAAAGCAAAAGGACAAGGTCATGTTAAAACGAATGTTGCTGCCCGGTTTGCTCATCGCTGTGCTGCTGCCATTGGAAGCTCACGCTGATAAGCTGACGGAAATCATTCAGAAAGACCTCGCCACGCTGGGTTACGAGCCTGGCAACACGGAAGGTGAAATGACAACCGCAACCGCAATTGCGATCTCAAAGTTTCAAGCTGAGAATAGTCTGGAGGTGACTGGCGAGCCCAGCCCTCAACTTGCCGGGGTGATTAAATCTCGATTAAAGGACGGGCCTGGGACTTCAGGCGCTGTTGCAAAACCCGCACCGTCACCCGCTCAAACCAACGACCCTGCTGCGTTGCAGGCCGCGCAACAGGCTTGTCTGCAACAGAAAGTGGCGGATGCACAGGCTTCGGAGAAGAAAAAGCGTGGTTTTGGCAGTCTGATGCGGGCCGTGTCACGCACAGCATCGCGGCTTGGCAGTGAACTGGCTGGCGATATCGCGCGCACCTCGCGGGACATTTACGACGTAAATGCAACTGCAGACGACCTGGAATCTGCGGCAAAAGATCTGGGCTTGACGCAAGAGGACGTTGAAGAGTGCCGTAACCCATAACCTGGGCCTGCCAGCCAACAGGCCAACTGAGGTATCGCTATGCCGTATTTCCATGCTGCTTTTAATCCAAGCGTCAAATCTACATGGCTTGCTGTCAACACAGCCGGTCTTTTGTTGGTCGCGTCGTTTTCCCTCCAGGCGCAGGATAATTCCCGTGCACTGCTGGTCTCCGGTATCCAGACAGAATATGGCGATGTGGTCACTCAAGGCGGCCCGTTAGGGCAATTCAGTGCTGAAGATCTCTGCCGCAGCAGTGACACTCTTGGCTGGGCGATGGGGAGTATTGTTGATGAGGTGCAGCGCAGTATGGTCAATGCCGGCTCGCCCATAACCCTCGACGATATTCAGCGCATGCCGGGTGCACCGACCCGGTCTGGCATTGAGGAAGGATTGCGCACCGCACGAGACAGTTTATGCAGTGGTGAACCGGCGCAGTCGGTGCAGCCGTTTGTCATCGCTTATTCATCCTGCCGCATGGCTATGGTCACGCCACGCAATGCGATGGATATGCATCTACCTCCGGGACAGGCACAGGCAACTATGTCTATGGCGGATTTTGCCGAGCGTCAGGTTGTCTATGTTGATCTGAAACGTGATCTGGATGCGGCAGCCGGTGTTCTAGGTTCGGGATGGACAAACAGTGTGCAAATGACTGCAGCCACCGACGGTGGTGAGCGTATTGGCTATGACACAACGCGCTACAACTTCGAATATTCCGGCAGCCCGGGTGGTGGCGGGGGTATTGGTGGCCTGCTTGGTAATTCTATATCGGTTTCAAACGCCGGTCAGATCTGGGTCGCTGATGACGTTCCTGGTGTGGGTATTGTGCAATCCTTCTACGAAAATCTAACTAACGAGATAAGTCGCGATGAGGCATCAACTGGTATTTTCAGCGGTATGATCGAGAATATGGGCGGCATGTTGCGTGAAGGCTTACCCCTGGAAATGGACAGCACGGTCTCCTCGACAGTTATGGGACGTACTTCAGTGAGTGGACGCTCGCATATGCTGGTTACCGATATCGAAGTAGTAAATATAAATCCGCAGTGGTGCTCGCAAAGTCTTATGCCGCCGGATTACCCGGTGGTGGACATCAACCAGCAGATTCAACAGAGCATGCAGGATGCCGGTGTGGATTCTGCCGAACTTGATGAAGCCATGCAGGAATTGAATCGTGCGATGGAACAGATGACGCCGGAACAGCGTGAGATGATGGAACGCATGGGTATGGGCAGCATGATGGAGCAGGCTACCGGTGGTGCCTCAGCCCAATCCGCTCCCGGGTCTGCAGCAGTACCCTCTGCCGGATCGACCCACTCTGCGACTGGTGCACCGGGCCTGGCTGCCGCCCTGCGGTCAGATAATCAGACTGAGACTGTGCAGAACTATCTTCAGGCCCTGGGCTATGAAACAGGTAATTCCAGTGGTGAGCTTTCCATTGAAACCACGATTGCCATCTCGCAATATCAGGCCGAAAACGGCCTCGAAGTCACCGGCGAAGTCAGTGCGCAGCTTGCAGATCAGCTTGCAGCAGAGGTCGATCGGCTCTAAAGGTCTAGGTCGTTGCCGGGTGATGCGCTGGGGTCCGCCATACTGCGCTCCCAGAAATGAGCGGCGGCGTAAAACTGCCAGCCTAACAGGCCATTGACAGTGAGCAACAGCATCAGCGCAGGTACGCCTATATTGCCGCTCAGAATCAGGTAGACACCGGCCAGGGCCAGCACACCCACCACTGCAATTTGTGGATAGAAGTCTTTCATTGTTGCAGGCGCTACACCTGCAAAAAAAGCGTCATTGTCTTTGTCCTGCCTTGCCCGTTTCATGCTGATGTGGGCCACTCTGTTCATCATGGCGAAAGTCAGTGCGATTAACATAAACCAGATGCCAAATTCATCAGGTCCCAGATTTGCGATCAGCATGAATTCAATAAGACCGATAAAAAAAGGGTAAACCAGGTCGCTGGTCACCGGGGTCCGACTGAATCGCATGACGTTGCTGGCGTAAACAACCCAGATCAGCAAAATACCCATGAAAGTAGCCAGCACCTGACTCCACGCCAGTACTGATAGCCAGGTGAACTCCAGAAGATATTGAGTTTCAGTGAGATGGGACCAGAGCAGCTCCAATGCCAGAGCCTGAACGATGCTCAGCATAGTCACCAGAACTGATGGAAAGTGCTCTTTAGCACGACTGCGCATATCGTTCACTTGATTCTCCGAGCGTCTTGGAACGCCAGTCTAGTCGTTCGATGGGACGCTAAACAGGCCCGTGGGGGCTGGCCCGGAGACAAAAAATATTAATCTGCCTACTTTGCGATTGATTTAGGTTTTTACCCCCCTCTATCCACCTGGTTTCCTGAAATTGGAGAGAATTTTGGCTCGATTGTTTTTCAGCGCGCTGCTGGTCCTGCTGGCAACCTCGGCGCAAGGCGACACCCGTCAGGCGGCTGCCGAAGTGGCGGAGAGATTCAGTGACTATCGAGGCCAGGTGGTATTGGTCGATTTCTGGGCGTCGTGGTGTGGCCCTTGTCGTCGCTCTTTCCCGTGGATGAACACCATGCAGGAAAAATATGGCGCCGACGGGTTCCGCGTGATTGCTGTGAATGTTGATAAAGACCGTGCTGCAGCTGATCAATTTCTAGTTAAGTATCCTGCTGATTTTGACGTCTGGTACGACCCCAAAGGCGATCTAGCACGTACGTTCAACGTCTCCACCATGCCTACTTCTTTCATTCTGGACGCCAGCGGCCAGGTGCGCAGCGCGCATCGCGGTTTTCTGAACAGCGATCGAGACGATTACGAATCCGTCATTACAAAGATTCTGACTGACAACAACAAACTGAGGAGCTCCGAGTTGTGAGAAAACCTTTCTATCTGATTTTCCTGTCCGCATCGACATTGTTTACCGGCGGTTGCGCATTAGATGGTGTGGAAGCCTGGGAGCGCCAGACTCTGGCCAAACGCGAAATGTCGATCATTAACGAGCCGCTGGAAGCAGCTACTGATGATCACATCTACTTCAGCAAAGAAGCGTCCAGCGGCGGCCAGTCTTTTGGTGGCGGAGGCTGCGGATGCAATTAAAAAACAAAAACAAAAAAGCCATTTCCATTGCGCTGGCCGCGGCGACATCCAGCCTGCTGGCGAATGCTGCAGCGGGCGAGGAGAATGATGTCGGCTGGGAAATTGATACGTCCGTGTTGTATTACGGTGAACAGGACGACCGTGTTGAAGACACCAGTCTTGCCCTGCGTATTGCGCGAAGATTTGAAGACGGCAGAGCTCTGGTTGCGGGCCTAAGCACCGACTCTCTGACCGGCGCCTCTCCGACAGGTGCCGTACCACTGGGCGAACCACAGACGTTTACGCGTCCATCAGCTCGCGGTCAGTATGTGACTCAACCCGGCGAAATCCCCCTGGATGACAGTTTTAAAGACAGTCGTGTTGCCGGCTTTGTCAGCTGGACCCAACCGTTTGGCGAAAACTGGACCGCCAACGCCGGTGTATCCTTCTCTACCGAGTACGACTATGAGCACCTGGGTTTTAATGCGTCGCTGGCTCGGGATTTCAACAACAAAAACACCACGGTTGCGGCTGGCTTTGCTTACGCCCAGGATGAACTGGATCCTGAAGGCGGCGCGCCCATTCCCTTAAGTGAGATGCGTGGCGTTGGCGATACATCCAACAAACAGAGCGGCACCCAGGATAAGACTGTGACAGATCTGTTGGTTGGTGTGACACAGATATTGAATGAGCGCATGCTCCTGCAGGTGAATTATTCGTTCAGCCAGTCTGACGACTATCACAACGACCCATTCAAATTCTTAACAGTTCTTGATGCGAGTGGCGCACCAGTGCCGGGGCCGGATGGCCTGTACAGCTACCGCTTCGAAAACCGGCCAGACGAACGTACAAAGCACAGTCTTTTTACGAAGTTGAAAACCTATGTTGGTGGTGGTGCGCTGGATACGTCTTATCGGTTCATGACAGATGACTGGGGCATCAATTCGCACACACTGGACATGCGTTATCGTTTCAATATCTCAGAGAGAAATTACATAGAACCCCATGTACGCTTTTATCAGCAGAGTGAAGCAGATTTTTATCAGGCCAATCTGATTGCTGGGGCCACAGTGCCTAATGAGGCGTCAGCCGATTACAGGCTGGCAGAATTTACCGGCACAACCTTCGGCGTGAAAGTCGGTCACAAGTTTAACAACGGAAATGAGGCTTCTGCGAGACTGGAGTGGTACAACCAGGACGGAACCTCCAAACTTGCCGGTGTACCCGGGGGTGCTAACGTATTCCCTGAGCTGGATGCAGTCATCTTCCAGATCAGCTATCGGTTTCATCTTTAGTGCTTATTGCGACGTATTTTGACTGCTGACAGCAATACAGGAAGAGCCGTGCCCGAGCCTTTGTCGTTCGGGTCGCGGCAGACCACCATCACGCCCAAAAACGGCTACTTTGTCGGTGAGTTTCTTGCCATGGGTTGTCCCTGTCAGGTGCTGATGGAAACGGATGATGTGCAGTTAGCGGAAGCCCTTTTGGCGAAGGTCAGGGATGAAGCATGGCGCATTGAGGCGCGTTGGAGCAGGTATCTATCCACCAGCCTGGTGCAAATAATTAACAAGTCACCTGCTCAGGTGCATACGTTGGATGCGGAAACAGCTTCGCTGATCGACTACTGCCATCAGCTCTGGGAACTCAGCGAGGGTGCTTTTGATATCACCAGCGGGGTGCTGCGGCAGGCCTGGACCTTTGACGGTGGAGACAGTGTGCCTTCCCAAGCCGAAGTAGAAGACATTCTGCAATATGTGGGTTGGCACAAAGTTTCATGGCAGTCTCCTGATCTGCAGCTGTTACCCAACATGCAGATTGACCTCGGCGGCGTGGGTAAAGAATACGCCGTAGACCTTTGCACGACACGCCTGCGTCAACACAGTGATATCAGTTGTCTGGTGAATTTTGGTGGTGATTGTGCCGTGAGTCGGGCGCGTAAATTCGCGCCAGGATGGGATGTTGGTATTGAGTCAACGGCGTCTATTGGCCAGGCCCGAAGCCGCGTGTTGCTGCAGGAGGGTGCACTGGCTACCAGCGGTAACTCGCATCGTTTTGTCTGGCATAAAGGCGAGCGGCTCAGTCACATTCTTGACGCGCGTACCGGCTGGCCGGTATCAAACGCACCTCGTTCGGCGACAGTACAGGCTGACACATGCCTTGAAGCGGGAATGTTTGCGACGCTGGCCTGCCTGCAGGGCGGGTCAGCAGGAGAATTTCTTGATCAGAGTGAAATGACGTATTGGCTTGAGGCTTGATCAGCGTCTGCTGGCGTCGTTTAAGTCACCCAGATGGTCTTCCAGAAACTGATCAAGCGCCTGCAGATACTCTAAACGATGTGCCTGCTGGCTGAAGAAATGGTCGCCGTTGGGTTGTTCGATGTACTGATGCTCAACGCCGGCTTCGACCAGCTTTTCCACTAAGTTTCTAGATTGTTCAATCATCACTGACCGATCCACGTCACCATGTACCAGCAGCAGCGGCAAACGGATCTTATCAACATTCTCAATCGGGGAGTTCTGCGCAAGCGCATCTCCGCTCGGCAGGCGTGCTGTGGTTAATCTGCCAAATCGATAGTTAAACCACTGACTGCGCAGGTCTGCGAGGTCAGACACGCCTGCAAACGATATCGCGCAGCGGAATTTCTCTGGTGTCTTATACGCTGCAACCAGAGCAACATAACCGCCGTAGCTGCCGCCATGAATGCAGACCCGATTGGCGTTGGTCAGATTCTGTTCGATCATCCAGTCGAGGCCATCGATAACATCGTCCTGCATGATGCCGCCCCACTGCTCAAATCCGGCGGCAGTATAAGCGTCACCGTAGCCCGTGCTGCCGCGGAAATTGGGTTTCAGAATCGCGTAGCCGCGATCCATGAAGTATTGATTCAGGAAAAAGTATCGACCGTTATCTTCTGCCCATGGACCGCCATGCGGATCAACAATGGTTGGGTAAGGACCGTCTTCGCGAGGACCCGGTAGAGCGAGATATGCGGGAATGATCCGGCCATCGCGAGCGGTGTAAGTCACATATTCAAAGTCGACGTCAGTGCCTTGTCTGAACTCACTCAGCTTGATCAGTGAGCGGTCGGCAAGCGCGTAACGGTACAGCCCTTGTGCGATGCCATTGCCTTGAACCGCGACAATGACATGCGACAGTGAAGGTGTAGTGCTCCAGATATCCACAAACTTCGGTTTGCCGAGTGTGCGGCTGACGCTTTCGACAGCGCTTTCCAGTTCCTTGTTAAACCAGGTGAGCGATGGACCATCTTCATTGTAACCCGCGTACAGAATTTGTCTGGTGGCGGAGTGATTGTAGTAGCGCGTGACGTCGAAGTTGGGATCCTGGAAAAGCGTTTCGACAACCTCCCCGGTTGCGATAGCCACCCGATACAGTCCCTGGGTATCTATGCCATTGTGGTTTGCGATGACGTAGACGGATTTGTTGTCCTGGGCAACGGTCAGTAAAGTGGGTTGATCTAGCCCGATCAGATGGTCGATGTTGATGCTCGTACGTTTGCCATCAACGTAGCTGTACGAAACGCCCTCTCCGTTGCTGGTTCGCCCTGTCGCAAACCGCAGATCGCCGTCTTCGTCCGCGTACCATCGATAAATCGAGCCGAGAAACCGCTGCTCGCGTTTGAGCTTATTGTTGTAGATATTGAGTTTGTATACCGATGGGTTGAGCCGGTCTTCTCTGGCCACCTGCACCATGATGTGTTTCGGGTCATCGGGTAACCAGCTGATCACATCATCCTGGTTGGGAGAATTCCATTTTAGATCGCCGCGCAGTCGGGACTTTGCCTCAGGAATAAGCTGTAACTGGTTGTCGCCATCTGTATCGATAGCCAGCAATCTAGTTGCGACGGTTCTACCATCACGATATGCACGACCGCCAAGCCCAATGGTGCCGGCGCGCAGGACAATATAGCTGCGTATCGAACAGACCACTCTTGTTGGGTTGGCAAATCGACACCAGTTGAAGAGAAAGTTGTCTGGGTCGGCTGCCATCAAGAGTCTGGATTTACCGGTATTAAAATCCAGCAGCACCGCGTGATAGGTGCCTTGAAAGGCGCGCAGCGCAATAGCCTGGTTGCCGTCTGGCGATAAGCTGATGCTGTGAAATGGCGGGAGCTCGGCGAACACATCGAGTGGCGTGGGTGCGGCAAACCGGTTGTCAGCTACATTTGTCTCAGCGTGGGTGCTGGTGAAGCAGCCATAGAATAGAAGACCTGTCAGCAGGCTCAGTGAGCGGCGGTTGAACACCATAGTATGTACCCCTTTCATCTCCCGCCTGCAGTATGCGAAAAAAGGCAGGCGTTGACGAGGAGGTTCTGCTCTGGTGTTTAGAGCGTGTCGATTGCTGCGATCAGGTCAACACAGGAGTCAGCACAGTTTTTGCACTCAACATGGTGATCGGCATGTTTGCGAGCATGGTTTCTCCTTGCTGAAAGGACACCAGGCAGTGGGTCAGACACGATTCGGACTGTTCCGCACAATGGTTAGCCCCAGCCAGTACGCGTCGTTCATGTTTGTCTCTAAGGTGAATGTGAATTAAACAGGCCTCAATCTGCACGACGCAGGAGGTTAATCATCATTTCGCCCTCAGCCTGAGCCAGTATGGCGGGGGCTAAATGTGCTCGCTTACTGCCAAGACGTTCTTTTATCCATTCCTCCCAGCCGTCCAGTATCTGTGTCGCAGTTGTTCTGTAAGGGCCATCGTCGCGCATCGCCAGACCGATAATTTCGAACCACAGTTTCTGTCCCGGATGTGCTGCAGGATCTTCACCCATGAGCCGCAGGGCATCCAGAATCTGCTGGCCGGAAACCTTTCCGCGGGGCAGGGCGTTTTCTAGGCTGCCGACAAGACCGCTGGCAATCAACAGCAATGCCCGAGCAATAAGCTCTTCTTTGGTCTCAAAATAGTACATCAGCATGCGGTCACTCATGCCAACACTTTTTGCCAGTGCTCTTAAAGCGCTGTTGTGTATGCCGTTTTCCACCAGATGTTGCGCGACGGCCTGCACAATATCCTGCTGGCGACTTTCTTTATCGGTAGCTGCACGTGTCAATTCAACAGCGTCCTGCATTGTCTGTATTCATGCCTACTATATCGAACCTTGTTGACTTAAGAGCCAAATGTAGCATACGCTACGTTTAATGTAGTGACTGCTACAAACTTCGAGTGGTGGCCCAGGACAATCAGGTGGTACTTGAGCGATTGCATCGTCACAGGATTCCGCAAGGCTGGTTTGAGTTGCCTGTGACCGGCGTTTTCGACGTGAATGACAACAAGATCACTTATTGGCGCGAGTACTTCGATATGGCAACCATTACCGATGTTATGCAAAAACTGAAGGGAGGCGCACAATGACTTTGTTCAAAGCCTTGCTGGTCGCCATGTTTCTGGGATTGTTAGCGTATACGGGTTTAGCGATTCTAAATGATGGCTTTGATCTGGTGACACCGTTTGTTTCTGATCTGGGTTCGCTCAAATGGCCTGGCCAGTTTAACGCGGACTTTCTGACCTATCTGTGGCTGTCGGCGCTCTGGATAGCCTGGCGACACAAATTTTCCGGCGGCGGAATTGCGCTGGCGTTGATTGCCTCGGTTGCTGGAATTCTGTTTTTCAGTGTATATCTGCTTGTCTGCCTGGCGAAGGCAGGGGGTGATATGTCGCGACTGCTGCTTGGTGAACATTACGCAGCCGACTGAAAGTTGCTACTCACCAGACAGGGCGATGATGCAGGGCGCTACAATTAATATCGACTGAGAATTGCCGCCATCAATAATGGCGGCATCGGCCCGATCTTATTCCTCGAGCTGAGTACCCGAGCCACCAAATTCCGTGGGCATATCTTTCCACTTAGGCAGGCCATCTTTTATCGACAGCGTTTTCTCACCGTAAAAGATGTGCATCGCGCCCTGGTGCTCTAAACCCTCCACCACATTCAAATAAACGTCTGTCATGTTCATGTCGGGGTGCTCGCTCATGATGTGACCGCCGCAATCCGTGCAGAACTTGCGGTGGCTGGCTGGCGTCTTGGCAAACGAGCCGATTTTATCAGCGCCCTGGGTGACTTTGACGGCCTCAGGCGACCAGAGACTGAAAGCGTTGACCGGTGCGCCTGCCCATTCCGCGCAATCTGTGCAGTGGCAGTAACCCATCATGTTGGGCTCGCCGCTGACCGTGAATTTCACTGCGCCGCAGAAACAGCTGCCGTTGTGTACTTCGCTCATATCCCCTCCGTTGATATCGTGATGCGTTGACTGAGTGTGTCTCAGTTTGTCGCAGATTCAAAGTCCCGCTTGCGTATTGGCGGTAGTCGCCACCACGTGACCAGCACAAGCACGCCAAAAAGGGTGTAAGCAGCGATAAAGACCCACCACGGCAGATCATAAAACAGCACCTTAGACAGCCAGAATTCGATAAAGGATTTTTCGTGGGCCACTTCGCCAGCGGCTGCACGCAATTGCTGTTCCCAGAGCGTCAATGGGCAGAGTTGTCCCAGCCAGGTTTGCACAACCACAAAAGCGATGGTGCACAGGTGTAACAGGCGTAGCCAGAACCAGCGAACCCATTGCCAGTTGCGGATCCAGCCAACAAGAATTGCCAGTTGACCAAAGACAACAAACGCGACAATCGCGCCATGCAGAATGAGGATGGTGTCTGCCAATAAGCCGGGCATTGGCAGTTGCTCTACCAATCTATTGCTTAATATCATGGCCTATCATTCTTGGTTCTCGCTTAATCATGATCCGCAGTCTGAAACTCGCAATGACGGTCTATCTTGCAGGAGTGTATGCCATGGCGCACGCAGAGTTGCCCGACCATTACGCTGAGTCGACCATGCTGTTTGCGTTGTCTGCGAATGGCGAACAGGAAATATCCCTGCGTCTTGCGCGTTTTCCTTTGACGGGAAAAGCGACAGTCTGGTTGCACATCGCTGATGACAAAGCGGCTTGGGCGATGGCACATGAACAGTTTGGGACTTCGAGCCAGGCAACAACCGTCAACGAAGACGTTGTTGAATTTGCCGCCGAATACGGCACCCAATCTGTGAAGTTTTTCAGTCAGAATCGAAATGATGAACAAATGCACGGACACTTAAGAGCCGAGCTTATGGCTGTTGCGAGTCGCCATCCGGATTTAGGTCAAGGTAGGTTACCTGTTAGCGTTGATCTGAGTTACAGGAGTGCTTCTGCTGGGTATCGCTCTCCAGGCGGGCGTTGGGAGATGACCGGATCTGTGAGCGGTACAGTGACTGTGCAGGGAAAAACCATAGTCTTCGATGATCCGGGTAAGTGGCATGAGCAGGTTGGCCCGCGCGCGGGTTTTGCGCCTGCTTTCACCTATTTCAACGTGCAGAATGAATCTGTGGCGCTGCTCGCCATCGCTTTTGCACAAGGCGTGACGGGCTACGGTATGCTCAACGGTAAAACATATGAACTGCAGGCTTTTGAAATCCAGCCTCCTCCGGCAGCCTTGCGCAGTTTTAATGCCAGGCTCTATGACGCGCAGACAGATACCGTACAACTGATAGAAGGGCGCGCACGCGTGGTGCAACAGTGGTCTGTGCCGATTGAAGGGCAGCGACGTCCGGGCAGTGCGGTGATTGTCGAAACGAATCTGGGTCAGATGTTCGGCTCTCTTAACGATTGGCAGCCAGCGCCATAAATAGTTGGCTGTTCCTGACGGATGAGTTAAGCAGGCTGGGTAGTCTGTGTCACTTTGGTGATGGTGTTGTGCTCGAAGGTGTAGGTCAGATATTTCAAGTGCACGGCGTTGGTAAGCACCGAGGGTTTGAACACAGCACAGCATTCTCCTGGATGGCGAACGCTGTTGTAGATGAGGCCGGCGCTCTGTTGTTGTAGCAGCCGTGCTCCCAGTTGTTGCCCAGCGCTGTAGTCGCTCAGGTGGTAGATGGCTGGGTCATCGAGGTTACACAGGTCATGCAGATCAGTTGGCCCTAAATAAGCCCGAATTACCCGCATCTCGATGTCGGTGTGATCTATTCTGGCTTCGCGCAGGAAGCGCGCCCGATGATAAGTTGTCTCTGCGATGGCCGTAGCCTCCTCAGACGCGCAGTAGTAGGTGCCAAAGTCTGCATTGAAGCGGCCACCCTGACCCGTTTTCGGACGGTGCGTGAAAGCGGCCATTATCCAGGAGGCGCCGGGACCAAAGACCCGCTCGCTCGGTGGCACCAGAGTAATATCACCCACCTCATCACGCAGGCGTGGGTTGGTGAGTGACTCCACCGCGTAGAGAATCTCCCAATCTTCAGGGCGCGCCACGCGCTCAAACAGATCTATCTGAGGAAATCTTGCTGGAATGATCCGAACGACGATTTGGTCAACTGTCTGCAGCTGGATGTCTTGCGTTTGAGTTACCAACCCGCGCGCTCAGCGTCCAGAAAGTGTCGGACCTCAGCAAGGTCGATGACCTGGCCTGCCAGCATGCGTGACAGGGGAGTGGTGGCGTTAAAGAAAGCATGGTCATTGGGGGTTGTCAGCCAGGCATCCGCCAGTTCAGAGTCGGGCAGCAAGATCTGCAGGGATTTATAAATGCCCAGCAGGTAGCTGCAGCGCTCCAGCGTATCTTTGCTGAGCTTGGCTTTTTCGGGGTGATTCTTCCAGTTGTACAAGGTTTTTTCGTTAGACAGGCCGAGAAGTATCATTTGTTGTTTGCCTGTTAATCCCCATTGCTCAAACATATTGAACAGCGTTGGCAGCAGCGCTTTACTAACTGTGTTTGCTTGTTCCAGAACTTTTAAGGCGGGTGTGGCCATGCTCTTTCCTTACCGATAGAAGCACTGTAACAATACAGTTAATAGCGATTTTGTCAAATGTCTGGTTCCAGCGCATTAAGGTGTTTCGTTATAGTGGTCTGTGCTGCCAATGCGGCTTTTCAGTGGATCCAACATCCTGTCCACTGCTTTCATACGCCGGGTTTCTGCCCAGGGTGAGTGGTAGCGGAACAGGAAACGTATGGCCTCATTGAGGCGCTCGTTCATGGACGGGCCAACATGGTCAGCCCCACGCACCAGATGATATTCATGTTTAATACGCGCATCCCACAATATCCGGTGTAGAAACTCAGCACCTTCGTACAGCCAGAACTGATCTTCGTCACCAGCCTCCAGATAGATCTGTATCCCAGAATCCCTGATGACCTCCGCTTGATCTCTGGCGATGGTGGCAGGGTTGTTTGCTGCCCAGTAGGCCTCGTCAATGGGTTTGCCGAATGCGGTTTCAAGTAACTCATCACTGCGCCAGAAGCGATGCTTGGGCAGCATGTCGGCAAACCTGAGAATCGGTTCTATGCCAGGTTCCAGTGCAGCCACAGCGCCAAACTGATCGGGGTGTTTGAAAGCGATGCGAAGTGAACCCATGCCGCCCATGGAAACACCGGTAATAAAGGTTCGCTTGGGTTGATTTGTTATCGGGTAAGTCTTGCGAAGGTGTTCGAGAAACGGACCGATAATGAAATCTTCCCAGCGTTCGCTGCCGTTTTTGAAGTTCATATAGAAACCGCGTGCAGTGACCGATGGCATGACCACAATCGCAGGTGGGATGGTGCCGCTTTCCCACAGCGCCTGCCATTGGTTGGCCTGCCGCGACAGACCATCTCGATTGCCGCCGCCACCATGTAAATTGAGGACAAGTGGCAGGTTCTGCATCTTCTGAAAACCGTCCGGCGCAATGACAGCGTATTCAACCGGGCTGGGTACCAGGGAAGTGGTTGTCTCAGCGAGGATGTGCTCATATGCGGATACGTGGCTTGCACAGAGCAGTGCGACAATGAAAGCGCCAATTCTGGAAGATATAAATTTTGAAGAAATCATGTTTGAGTACCTTTCTCAAGCCGACTTGAGTGCCCATTATGTCTGGTTTTTTTGCGCCGCATAATCGTGCCCTTGAGGCGCGGTTGCGTAAATTGCACGTTATGATGTGCGTTCTTTGCTGCAGGTAAGCCAATGAAGCGAAATATACTGTTCATCACAACAGATCAGATGCGCTATGACGCCCTGGGGTGTAACGGCGGGCAAATTGCACGCACTCCCGCAGTGGATCAGCTTGCGCAAACGGGCATCAATTATCGACGTGCTCATAATCAGAACGTTGGCTGTATGCCTGCTCGCGCGACCATGATGACCGGCCAGCACGTCGCGTCACATGGTGTATGGATGAATGGCGTTTCATTGCCTGAAGACCAGCCCACCATAGCCCATCATCTGCAGAATCATGGCTATCACACGGGTCTGCTGGGCAAAGCACATTTTGAACCCTGGTTGGGCAAGCCGGAAGATTTCTTTGAGAACCGTATGGCGGCGGAAAACAATACCGGCCCCCATCGTGGATTTGATCACATGGAACTGGCTAACCACTTTTTTGAGGGTCATAGCCACTACGATCTATGGATGAACCAGCACCAGGATCAGAAAGCAAAGTTCTACCCGATGGTCACAGACAAAGGTCAAAACACAGTCGGAAAAGGAGATACAGGTGCGGTTCAGGTCTGGCCTATAGATGTACCGCGCGAGCTTTACCACACGGACTGGGTTGCGGACCGAACCATCGACTGGCTCAGCAGCCTGGATGATACATCTGGCGCGCAACCGTTTTTCTGCTGGATGAGTTTTCCTGACCCTCATCATCCCTGGGACGTCCCGGGGTCAGAGTTGCATCGCGTTAACTGGCGAGATGTGCCGCTACCAGAGTTGTATCGAGAAAATCGGGCAGAGTTGGAAGCGCTGCTGGATCAGAAACCCAAACACTGGCGTGGTTATTTTGAAGGGACGCTGTGGACGAATCTTGAATCGCCACGAGAATTTGTGCCTGCACAAATGACGGCGGATCAGCTGCGTGAAATTAATGCCATGACCCATATCGAGAACGAGTTGATCGACGAGGCTTGTCAGCGGGTTTTCGATCACCTGGAGAATACAGGCCAACTGGAAAACACGGATATTTTCTTCACCACCGATCATGGAGAACTCCAGGGTGACTTTGGTCTGCTCTTCAAGGGTCCTTACCATGTTGATGCATTGATGCGGGTGCCGCTGATCTGGAAGCCTGCCAAGGTGGCGAACATTGCTCCCGCTGAAGTTGCAGCACCCGTCGGGCATCTCGATCTGGCGAGCACCTTCTGTGACATTGCAGGGATTGATGTGCCGTCATTCTGTGAGGGGCAGGTGTTGCCTGTTTCTCAGGCTCAGGCAGTGCAGCAGCAACGTAGTCATGTCATCACTGAATGGGATTCGGAACATGGGCCGATAGATATGCACCTGAAAAGTGTTTACGAGGCCTCCGGTTGGCTGTGTACAGCCTACGAAGCCAGCCACCTATACGAGGGCAGCGAAGGCGAGCTATATAATATGAATAATGATCCGGGGCAGTTGGTAAACCTTTGGGACGACCCTGATAGCCGGCAGAAGAAATCCGAGATGCTGGCGCTGCTGGCGGAGTCAATACCTGCGCCGAGGCAGCCGCGATTAGAGCGAAAAGCGCCCGTGTAGGTCAATTGTTCAAATCGATTGCGCTGCGCAGCTGCCGCAAGGTAGTGTTTAAAAACTGATTTCGATCAACGGAGAACTCCATGAGACTCAAGCGCATCCTGCTGTTTGTCGCTGCCGTGCTTTTTACCAGCAGCGCAGCTGCCGCACCTCAAGTCGGCGATATGGCCCCTGATTTCACGTTGCCCGGTAGTGACGGCAATACACACACGTTGTCAGATCTTCGCGGTAAGCATGTTGTTATCGCCTTTTTTCCCAAAGCCTATACCGGCGGCTGAACCATTCAATGTAAAGCGCTGCGTGACAGTGCCAGAGAAATTACAAAGTTCGATATCGCCTATTTCATGGCCAGTGTCGATTCTCTCGAAGACAATACCGGCTTTGCAAACAAGAACAACGCTAACTTTCCGATTCTGGCGGACGTCACAAAGACGATGTCCCAGTCGTATGGGGTGCTGCACGCTGCGGGATTTGCTCAGCGTTGGACTTACTACATCGACCCAGAAGGTATCATTATCAGAATTGATAAAGACACTAACCCGGCGACGGCAGGTGCTGATCTGGTCACCAGTTTAAACGCCTTAGGGGTGCCTGCGGCGGCAGATTAAGTGCTCCCCCTTTAGCTTGCGCAGCTAATAGTAGTCGTTATGAAGTTCCAGGCTGACTCGCCAGAACCGGCCTGATGGTTCTGCAGCGCTGAAGTGTTGAACCAAAAAAATTCGAGTGTTAAGGAGTTAGTTTGCTATGAAATTAGCGATTCTGTCCCGTGGTCCAAATTCTTACAGTACCCGACGCCTTAAAGAGGCGGCGCTGCAACGTGATCATGACGTAAAGGTTTTGAATACCCTCAAGTTTGCAATCGACCTGCGTCAGGGAAGTCCGGACCTCTATTATCGCCAGAAGGCGCTCAGCGCATACGATGCGGTTCTGCCGAGGATTGGTGCATCTATTACTTATTACGGCACAGCGGTTGTACGGCAATTCCAGGAGATGGACGTATTTTGCGCCAACACAGCCCACGGTATTATCAACTCACGGGATAAACTACGCAGTTTGCAGATCCTGAGCCGCCATCACATTGGTATTCCCCGAACAACTTTTGTGCGGGAAAAAAAGGATGTGATTCCAGCCATCGAGCGCGTTGGTGGTGCACCCGTGGTCATCAAATTGATCGAAGGTACCCAGGGCATCGGTGTTTTGTTAGCTGAAACGATACAGGCGGCGGAATCCATTATTGAGCTGCTGCAGAGTCAGAAGCAGAATGTGCTGGTGCAGAAGTTTGTTGCGGAAAGTAAAGGTAAAGATATTCGTGCCTTTGTTGTTGGCGATCGGGTCGTGGCTGCCATGCGGCGTGTTGCGCAAGGCCAGGAGTTCCGCAGTAATGTGCACCGGGGTGGTATCGCCGAAGCGGTTGAGCTGGACGATGAGTACAAAGAAACAGCGGTCAGATCTGCGCAGATTCTTGGCCTTCGTGTAGCCGGCGTAGACATGCTGGAGGGCGCCAAAGGGCCGCAGATTATGGAAGTGAATTCCTCGCCGGGCCTTGAAGGCATAGAAACATGTACGGGTCTGGATGTTGCTGGTGCGGTAATCGACTACATCTCCGCCCAGGTAGACTTCCCGGAAATTGACATACGTCAGAGGTTAACCGTCAGCAAGGGTTACGGAGTAAGTGAAATCTACGTGCCTGATGGATCCGATTTTGTGGGTATGACGATCAAAGACAGTAACCTTGCAGAAAAAGATATTAATGTCCTGACGCTGTACCGGGGTAACAAGGTCATACCTAATCCCCGCTCTGATCGTGTTCTCGAGCCGCTCGACAAATTGCTGTGTTTTGGCAAGCTGGAATCGATGCGTGGCATGATCCCGAAGAAGACCCAGCGACGCAGGCGTCCCAAAGTTCAGGACTTGTCTCAGGAAACAATAGCAAAAGCCGCTGATGGCGCGAGTGACCAATCTTGACCGCTGACTCAACGGACTCAACGCCGAAAAATAAAAAAAGACGCGTCAAAGCCAGCCCTTTAGAGATTGCGGGTCAGGTTGTGCAGCCCGGAGAACGGGTCCAGTTCGACCTGCCTACAGCAAAGCTGTATACCCACACGCCACTGAATATGCCGGTAGAAATTATCCATGGTCGCTATGTAGGTCCCGTGCTGCTGATCTGCGCGGCGATTCATGGCGATGAGTTGAACGGGGTTGAAGTTATTCGTCGAGTGCGCAGCTTTCGGTCTTTAGATCGGCTGCACGGCACGCTGATTCTGATACCGGTCGTAAACTTGTTTGGCTTCATCCACCAATCCCGCTATCTGCCGGACCGTCGGGATTTGAATCGTTCCTTCCCCGGTAGCGAAAGAGGCAGTATCGCCTCGCGTGTCGCGCATGTTTTCTTTGACAATATAGTTAAGCGGTGTACCCATATCATCGATCTGCATACGGCTGCCGTCAATCGAGACAACCTGCCGCAGATTCGAGCAGCCCTTGACGAGCCCGGGGTACCAGAGATGGCCACGGGTTTTTCTATTCCGGTGATTATTAATTCGGGTCTGATAGAAAATAGTTTACGTTGTGAGGCAGGAAAACTCGGCATTCCCATCATCACGTATGAAGCGGGTGAAGCCCTGCGGCTCAACGAGCGCGCGATTGTTACCGGCGTGCGAGGCATTGTGAGCGTGATGCGTGCGTTGAAAATGTTGCCAAGCCGGCGTATACGCACGGTGCGTGCAGAGCCCTACATCGCGCGTTCGTCAAAATGGGTGCGCGCTTCTATGGATGGCATGTTTCGACCTCTGGTGCAGCTGGGCGAGTGGGTTAAGCGAGGTGCAGCGTTAGGTGTTATCTCAGCGCCATTCTCTTCCCAGGAAGAGGTGCTTGCTGCTGAAGACGATGGCATTATCATTTGCGTGAATAACCTGCCGCTGGTGAACGAAGGTGAGGCCCTGTTTCATATTGCCCGTTTTGAGGAGACCGGTGCGGTTGAGACAGAGATCGCAACCCATGGCAGCAGTATCGAAGACGATCGCCTGTATGATATCGAGTCAGTGCCCGTTCCGGAAATCGATATCATAGAGTCCAGCGGGCAGCAGACTTAACGGAAGATGTGTTCGGGATAGATTGTCGTGTTGAAGAAGCTACTCTTGCTCTGTTTCTGCATCAGCGCAGCCTCCAGTGTTGTGGGATATGCTGATGAAGGAAATGAGATAGAGTTAGCCAGCCTGGTGCGCGAGGGCGAAAGCCTGCCCAATGTCTACATGCGTGGGCTCAGCGGTGTATCAAGAGAGATGGCTGATTTTATCGGCAGGCCTTTGATCATTAATGTCTGGGCAAGCTGGTGTTCACCCTGTAGAGCTGAAATGGCATCATTGGAAAGATTGGCCTGGATGGATGACCTTGGCGATGTGGTCATCATTGGTGTTTCAACAGATGATTCCAGACAGCGCGCTAAAGCTTATCTCAGTTCTATCAGTTCAACTATTCCGCATTTCATAGACGAGGGTTTGCGCCTGGAAAAAATGCTTGGCGCAACACGGATACCCCTTACTGTTCTTGTTGACAGGCAAGGGCGGATAGTAAAAAAGGTCTACGGTGCCAAGGCGTGGGATGAGCCAGCCCTGGTGCAAATGCTACAGACATTGTTTGCACAAGCGAAAGCATCCTGATTTGAATAAAACCCAGCTAGTCAAAGTTTCGATCTGACACCTTGTGACAGCCGCGTCCACCATTGCTGCAGTCTTTGTTCTGCTCGACGGTGCCGTTCTCACCGCCAATATGATCGCCTTTGCGTTCGAAATCACGCTCATGACAACCTGCGCAGAACGGTGCGTACTGCTCTGACGGATACGTGAATACTGCATTAATACTGGGGCCGTGACAGCGGGTGCATCCCGGGTCTCGCAGATGATCGCCAGGATAGTTGCCTTGGGGATCATGGCTGAAGGTGGTGGGCGCCCAACCCGTGGTGACGTGGCAGGTATCGCACTGCACTTCGGTTGGTAAATGGTCTACCGGTTTGAAAGTCGCGCCGCCACCATCGCTGTGGCAATCACTGCAACGCCCTTCGCTGGTTGTCTCGTGGGTCCAGGTGCCACCAGCAAATGTAGCCGTCGTGTGGCAGGAGGAACAATCCAAGTTGGTGGGAATATGGCCGGGGTTAGTTTTGGCTTCAGTACCAATTGCTGTGGTGCCGTTGTGGCAGGAGACACAATTATCAACAATGCCGGTGTGATCAAAATTGGCAGGTCTGAAGGCACGGGTAGTATGGCAGACGCTGCAATCCTGAGTGGTGGCCAGGTGAGTTGAGCTTTTTGCAGTGGCGTACCCTGCATCGTGACAGGACGCGCAGTTGTCAACGATGCCGATATGATCAAACGCTGCGGGCACAAAACCGGTGGTTTGGTGGCACTCAACACAATCTGCATTGGTAGGCACATGATTGCTCAACTTACCAATTGCAGTGGTGCCGTTGTGGCATGAGACACAATCCCCAACAATACCCTGATGATCAAAGTTTGCCTGCGCAAATGAAGTTGTGACGTGACAGACAGAGCAATCGTCATTAGTGGGTATGTGGTCGGGATTGGTTTTTGCTGCTTTGCCGATTGCGTCCACATCATTGTGGCACGAAGAGCAATTGTTAGTAATGCCGGTGTGATCGAAAGCGGCGGGGGCAAACGCGCCGCCGGCTGTGTGGCACACGCCGCAATCCTGGTCCGTGATCACATGCGGGGGATCAACCTTGGCGTCTTTGCCGGTTGCATCCACGCCGTTGTGGCAGGACTCGCATGTGGCTGACAACACGGCGGGGCTGGTGTGATCAACAAATGCATCAGCAAAGCTGCTGGTGTTGTGGCAGGCAGCGCAGTCCAATGTGGTGTTGTTGTGCACAGGTGTAGATGTTTTACCCAGGGCGCCCAGGCCAACAAAGTTACTGCTGCCGTCGTGGCAGGAAGTGCAGTTGTTGGAGATGCCCTCGTGGCTGAAAATAGAGTTGATGAACGTTGTATTGGTATGACACAGGGAACAGTCTTGGCTTGTGGGCAAGTGATCTGCTGCTTTAAACAAGCCGACATCGTTGGGGAAGAATTGCCCCGTATGGCAGCCTTCACAACCCTGAGTGATGTCCTGGTGCTGTGTGAGCAGAAATGTATTTGATAGAAAAATGCTGGTTGAATCGTGGCAGCTGCTGCAATCCTGTTGTGTTGGAATGTGATTGTCGATCTTCGGTGTAGCTAAACCCGTATCGTGGCAGCCCGCACAATTGTTGGGGTCGATACCTTCATGCCCGAATACAATGCCTGCAAATGTCGTGAAAGTGCTGATCGAGTGACAGGCTGAGCAATCCAGCAATGTAGGTATATGGCCCGTGTGTTTGCCGAGGCTGATGTTGCCATCGTGGCAGGCAGAGCAGTTATTGGTGTCTATGCCAACATGATCGAACGTTGCGCCTGTGAATGCCGCCGTTGTGTGGCAAGTGGAGCAATCTTCATTGGTTGGCAGATGATCTGTCAGTTTGCCCAGCGTTATCGTGTTGTTGTGACATGACTCGCAGGTGTCGACAACGTTCAGGTGATCAAAAACGCCTGTCGCAAACGTACCCGGTGTGTGGCACGCACTGCAATCTTCCAGGGTCGGCAGGTGGTTGGCTGGTTTGCCGCTCGCGGTGACGCCATGGCAGGAAGCACAGTTGTCGACAATCCCGGTATGGTCTACAAAAGCGTCCGCAAAGTCTGTTGTGTTATGGCAATTCCCGCAGTCGTCGCTGGTCGTGATATGACTCGGTATGGCAGCGCTTTTGCCCGGTGCATTTATGGAATTGGTGTCGTTATGGCACGACTCACAGGATTGTAGTGCCGGATCGATTCGATGGTTAAACACTCCGTTCAGGCTGAACGTGGCGACACCGTGGCACGAGCCACAATCGACAAATGTTTCCGGGTGTCCACTGGTCGGTCCTGCAGCTGAAATCCCATGACAGGAATCACATCGATTATCCAGTACAACCGGGCTGGTGTGATCAGGGAAGGCATTCAGAAAACTGTCAGTTGTGTGGCAGGAGATGCACTCTGCACCGGTATCCGGATGCGGCGGCGTAGGGGTCTTGCCAATAGAAATACTGCCATTGTGACAATCGGCGCAGCCGCTGGTGATGCCTGTGTGATCGAAACCGCCGTTTGCGCCAATATCGAGGAAACTGCTGATTGTGTGGCAATCATCACATTCACCATTGGTGGGTATGTGCGTATCAG
Source organism: Gammaproteobacteria bacterium (assembly GCA_048571035.1). GTDB lineage: Bacteria > Pseudomonadota > Gammaproteobacteria > Pseudomonadales > Azotimanducaceae > UBA4421. Next base: position 2,521,454 of record CP121329.1, on the reverse strand, counting down.
ATTTACCGATCGCCAGGGTGCCGTTGTGGCACTCGCTGCACAGGCCAAAAACTTCGTTGTGGTCAACTTTGTGCAGGGCGGTAAAGCCCGTCGATGTAGCGGCATGACAGGTTGCACATACTTGTGTGGTGGCGATGTGATTGGGAGGTTTTACTGGAATACTCTGCTCACTTCCCTCGTGGCAGTTTGCACAGTCTGCAGACAGTCCGTCATGGAAACCGGGTTGTTCCGGCGGTGTGCTTGCCGTAGCCAGGGATATTGCCCGACGGCTATTGATCCCATCGGCACTGACTACTAACGCAGCGACATAGGTGCCTTGTCTATCAGCCATGAAACTGGGACTTTCGACGTGCGCATCCTGAAATGTCGCAGTACTGCCGGTGGGTTGAGACAGGAGTGTCCATTGATAGGACAGCGGACTTGAAGAAGATGAATAAGACTTGCTGCCATCAAGGCTTACCATTTCGCCTGTTGTGACTGTAACTATAGGCCCGGTTCTGGCAACAACGTCTGCGATCGTGTCAGTACCGTTAGCAGGTAGTTGTCTTGCAGGTGTGCTGTCGTCGCTGGAACCCTGTGAGCAACCGCCAAGTGCCAATGCCAACAGCAGGGCAATGGCGATGCTCTGTTGTTTTAGATCATGAAGGAACATGTGATCACGCGCGGTATCCAGAGGGCCAATGCATCAGTGCAGACCCTTGAGTATCCGCTTGTTGACTGGTGTAAATACGTGATAGTGATCACAAAACCTCGGTGCTGCGCAGCTACTTAACCGTTTCGGTAAGCTCGAACCTGTTCAGCCCCGCGTCTTTAGTGGCGATGAGCTGGGGTTGGCTCTCCCAGTCGCCAGCCTGCTTTTTGGTTGTCCCTGATTGGGATAGTCGGACGGTTACCTGTACTGCCTTATTGCGGCTCAAGCGCGCAACAGACATCATTGAGTCGCGGTCGGTGAGTACTATTTCTTCCGGTATTTCATCAATGTTGTATGCTTTCACCGCCACGGGCATCGGGTTCAAGCCGTCTTCCATTTTGGCGATAACAAACAGTCTGGCGGTCGGGCTGATTTGCACCTGCGGCGGAATCGTTACTGCAACTCGCACTGCGGCGCCGTTCGGACCAGAATCCGCCAGTGCGTTTTGAGGGATAACCAGGCTAATGCTGCGAGCATAATTTTCGGTGCTCAGAGGTTCACTGATAACCTCTGGATCATTGGGGTGTTTCATTACAGCGCCAGTCATCGAGAGCCGTGCAATGGCTTCAATGGTGCTGATCGACGCTTCAGGTTTTGAAAAACCCACCTGAACAGGTAGATCCTGTGGCGCAAATTGCTCTACCGCGAGCGGCATGGTTTTGCCTTTTTCGCGAATAAATACAAACACTTTGGCCTCAGCGGGGAAGCTGGTGGCCTCTCCGGATATTTCTACCCGCGCCAGTAAGGTTGATTCCGAGTCAGAGGGCATGCCTGCTGCACCATTATGCTCAACGGGTTCAGCAGGTTGGCTGCAGCCAGAGACAAGCATTGCCAGGCAGATCATCGGCAACGCTGCCAATTTACGTATATTCAATCGATCAGACTCCAGAAGCTGGTTTTTTCTTCCACAAGTTGTTGCCAACGTGCCTCTTTAGACGCCAGTAGCTCTCGTGCGCTGACAAACATTGCGTTCTTCGCTCGCGTGCTTGCGCCTTTGCCAATAAGAAGTTTAGCTGTTTCATAGTGGTCTGCCTGCACTGATGCGATCAGGGCGGTGTCGCCGCGCGAGTTTTTCAGATCGATGGATGCGCCGCTATCGAGCAGGTGTTCAACAATTCTGGTATGCCCGGTGGTCGCCGCCAGCAGTAACGGGTGAGAGCCTGATCTGCTTTGTTGATTCACATCCAGATCATGTGCCAGCAACAGTCGTGTTGCCTTCAGGTTGCTAGTTTGAGCAGCCCACATCAGCGGTGTTACGCCATCCTGATCGGGGGTGTTGATCGCCCCATGTGAAATCAGCAGGGGTATAATGTCATCCTGTCCGGCTTTGATTGCCCAGCACAGTGCGGTGCAGCCTAGAGAGTCTGCGGCTTCAACGTCTGAGTTCTTGTTTAACAGATAAGAAACAGTTTTCTGATCGCCATTGCGGGCGGCCAGTACTATTGCGGGTTTATTGCCGCATTGATCCGCACTGGCAATGGTGTCTTCAGGCAACAGAGCCAGTATCTGGTTTTGTCCCTGATTGAGGCTGTAGCAGACGAATGCTGCTCTGGTTGCGTCTTGCGCTGTGGCCATGCTGCGGATTAATTGCGCATCTCCTATCGTGCTGATAAATTCGAAGTCTGCGTTTGAGAACACGGCGCCGCTTTCCAACAAAAGATTTGCCATATCAGCATGACCATTCTGTAAGGCTCTGGTCAGAGCCGTAACGCCAGTAGTGTCGACTTGTTTAACATCCGCGCCGTCCGCGATTAATTTCTCAGCAAGTCCGATGTCGCCCCGCCACGCCACAATGTGCAGGGAAGACCAGCCTTTGAACCGGGCCTCACGGCTTGCAACAGACAGATCGGTACTGATCGCTGTTACAGATTGTTTGTCGGCAAGATTAAAAGCTTTGCGCAGTTCGAGGTTGTCAGAGCGCTCTGCCAGCATGGCGGCAGACCATCCCTGATCGTTCTTCTGGTTTGTATCTGCACCGGCACTTTTCAGCACAACTGCCGCAGCAATGGCTTCGCGGGCTACGGCTCGATGTATAACAAGATTGTTGTGCTTGTCTCTGGCGTTCGGGTTTGCGCCCGCATCAATAAGCGCGGTGTAGAGTGAGGTGCTGCCGTCACAATCGATCGCTCGAAACAGCCAGCTCTGGGTAAAAGTATCGCTGTCTGCGATCGCCGCTGCAATTTCAGTTTCATCGCAACTGCTCAAGGCGTCATCTACGGATAAAGTGGGTAACTCGTCTGAGTCGGCCATACGAGACATCGCCTGGCGCGCTTTTGGATGACCCAGGTCCATCGCCTTTTGATAGGTGGCGCGGGCTTTGGCCAGATCTTTAGGCGTGCCCTCACCTCGCTCAAAATGCTTTGCAAGTTGATATGTGGCTTGTACGTGGCCCGCATCAGAAGCCTTTTTGAATAGGGCAAAAGCGGAATTGTTGCGCGGTGGGCTAACCAGTTCCTGTTGGTAGATCTGCGCCAGTTGATAGACGTTCTGCGGATCTGTGCTGTTGTTCTGCAGTATCTTCACAGCGCGCTCGTAGTCGCCTAATCTGAGCATCTGTTTGACGCCTGCAGACGTGTCAGCATGGCTGGTTACAGCGCAGATTAACAGCAGTGTCATGACAAACAGTTCGAAGAGCCAGCTGGCGCGTGTTTGTTTAAGCGGTGCCAAATTTAGTCTCCACGTTAATACCAACTTCTTTAAGGAAGCCTGTGGGTAGAATGCCGCCGACGCAGATGATGACAGCATCGTTGCCAATCGATTCAGTGACCGCCTTGCCGTCGCGTTCATAGTCCAAGGTCAGGCAGTCGTGGGTTATCTCTGAGACCTGGCTGTTCAATTCAACACGCATGCTGTTGTCTTTAACAAGCCGTTCTACGTTGTCACGATTTTTACGTTTAGCGCGGGAGAATGCGCCGGAGCGATAGGACAAGAGCACCTGACTGCCGGGCTCTGCTGCAATTGCGCAAGCGGCTTCAAGCGCGCTGTCACCGCCGCCAACAACACAAACCCGTTTATCCGCATATTCGGCCGGGTCAATCATACTGTAGGTGACTTTAGGCAGCTCTTCACCGGGTACGTCCAGCTTGCGGGGTGAACCACGACGCCCAAGGGCCAGTAGAACAGAAGCCACTCTGTAGCTGTTTTTACTGGTGGTGACCAGAAAGCCATTGCCCTGCGCTTCAATGTTTTCCAGTTTTTCAGAATAGTGAATATTGATGCCTGTCTGGTCTTCGACTTTATGCCAGAAATCTATCAGATCTTCTTTCTGCGTCTCTCGAAAGCGCATCTGTCCATACAAAGGTAACTCTACAGGGGCTGTCATTACGAGTTTGCCGCGTGGAAAGTTGGCTACAGTGCCGCCTAGGGCGTCCTGTTCTACGGTGACATACTTCAAACCTTTCTCATGGGCCGCAAGGGTTGCAGCAAAGCCAGCGGGGCCGGCGCCGATGATTGCGACGTCGAGGCCGCCTTCAAGCTTTCGTTTTCCCGCGGACAGGTATTCCAGGGCTTGACGGCCCTGTTCTACCGCGTTGCGTATGAGTCCCATTCCACCCAGCTCGCCTGCGATGTAAATGCCGGGAATATTTGTTTCAAATTCAGGCGAAATATTGGGTATGTCGACACCACGTTCGCTGGTGCCGAAAACCAGTGATATAGCGCCAACAGGGCAGGCGGTTCTACACGCACCGTGGCCAATGCAATCGGTGGGCGATATCAGGTTGGCTTTGCCTTTGATCACGCCGAGAACGTCATGTGCCGGGAATTCGGGGCAGGCATGCACACAGGCCTCACAGCCAATGCAAAGTGCCTTGTCGACGACAGGGTGCAGTGAAGGTGGTGATGTCATGCCGGACTCGACCGCTTCCTCAAAAACAGCGCGATTTTTTCGTTGCTTGCGTTTGTGCTTTGACAGGTACATCGCGTAAACAATCAATGCGGGTGCCAGGTAGTAGCTAAAGGTGATGAGTTGATCAGACATAAAAAACCAGGCAGTGGATCGCAGAACGTAAAAAAAGGGAATATACTCCCTTTATTACGTTCATGTGCGAATTGCTTCTCAATTAGAAGGTGCCCTCGTTAGCTATACTGAATGGGATAATCAAAAGGCCCTGATCATTAATCCCAACAATATTTCCGATTCTGTTTCGCAGAACTTACTTGCGTTTCTTGGATACTGTCTTGTTGCCGTGCTTATTCTACTCGGCTGGCTCAATGCAGACCTTGATCTGATCCGTGCGCAGGAAGGGCTGGGTTATTGGTTGGGCATTATTGGTAGCGTGGCAATGCTGCTGTTGCTGTTCTACCCGGCGCGTAAACGTGCCAAAGTGATGCGTAACGCGGGTCCGGTTCGTTACTGGTTCAAGCTGCATATGATCCTTGGCATTGTCGGGCCAGTGCTGATCATCTTTCACAGTAACTTTGAGCTGGGTTCGTTGAACAGTCGGGTTGCTCTGTTCTGTATGATTATTGTGGCATCCAGTGGAATTGTTGGCCGTTACATCTATTCCAAACTGCACTATGGCCTATACGGGCGTCGTGCTTCCCTGGTGAATCTGCGCGCAGACCTGTCGGAGTTGAGAGGTAGTGGAACCGGTATTGCCAAGCTGGTGCCATCGATCAATACAGAGCTCAATCACTGGGAAGACAGCATTCTGCAACAAGAGCAGAATTTCCTGAGTGCTTTCTGGGTAGCGGCAACCATTGCTGTTTCATCAAGGGTCAAGTACCGACAACTCAAGGCTAAAGCGATGGCGGTGCTTGAGTCAGCCTCAAGTGAGTCGCTGGTTGTAGGTGAACATCAAGCTCGTCTGCAACAGAACATGAAAAATTATTTGCATACGCGAACATTGCTCTTGAGGAAGTTCGCGCAATATCGCGCTTTTGAAAGCCTTTTCTCACTTTGGCATATAGTGCACTATCCTTTATTCCTCCTTCTGGTACTTGCAGCGATCGTTCACGTTGTCGCTGTGCACATGTACTGAAATGGCGTTCGTATGATGCAGTGGCTCAGTCGTGCCAGTACCTGTTAAGCCAAAACCCTTTTTACGTTGGGCTGCAGTGCTGATACTGCTGCACATGCATCCAGCGCTGGGTGCGAGTTTTGAATCGCTGATCAGTCCGGGACCCTTGACCGAGTTACATGCAGAGTTTGAAAGCGAGTGTGAGTCCTGCCACGAGAACTTTGATCAAAGTCGGCAATCTGCGCTGTGCCTGGATTGCCATGAAGATATCGCCGCTGATATAACTCGCCAGGAACAATTTCATGGCAGAAACCCTGCTGTAGATGAACTGGCTTGTCGCAGCTGTCATACGGACCATAAAGGCCGTGATCATGACATCACCGGCCTGGTTCCGGAAACGTTTGACCACAGTCTTACCGAATTTGCACTTGTAGACGCGCACGCAACTACCGCTTGCGGCAGTTGCCATACACCTGCCGAACCTTTCAGGGGCACCGCAAGCGGATGTATTGACTGTCATCGCGAGGAAGATCGGCACGACGGCGGGCTCGGCGAAACCTGCGCAGATTGCCACACGCCTGCTGGATGGTCTGAGGTCACGTTTGAACACGATACCGCGACAGACTTTGTCCTGGTCGGTGAGCATAAAAACCAGTCCTGTGGCAGTTGTCATGTAGATAACCATTTTGAAGATACGCCGGATGGTTGTATCGATTGTCATAAGCTTGATGATGTTCACAATGGCACGCGCGGTACCGAATGTGACCAGTGTCATACACCCGTTGATTGGCAAACCAGTGAATTTGATCACGCCAGGGAAACAGACTTTGAGCTGGTTGGCTCGCATAGCAAGCTGGAGTGCTCCAGCTGCCACTTAACTGAGATGTCTCTGCCCGAGCCGCCAACTACCTGCGTAGGGTGTCATAGCGCAGATGATGTGCATCAGGGTAAGCGGGGTACAGATTGTGGAGAGTGTCATACCTCCAACGCCTGGAAAGTCGAGTTTGATCACGCTGACGAAACTGGGTTTGCCCTTGTTGGTAGTCATATGGAGCTGGCGTGTGATGCCTGTCATACAGAAAGCCTGGAAGCCCCTCTCTCCACCAGTTGCGAAGGGTGCCATACTCAGGATGACCCACACGAAGAAACGCTAGGTGCCTGTGACAGCTGCCACTCTGTAAAGGCCTGGCGGGAAGACATCCGCTTCGACCATGAATTCACCAACTTTCCGCTTGTCGGCCTGCATCAAGTTGCAAGTTGTGACCAGTGCCATGATACACAGGTGTTCAATACCGCGGCCCCGGCCTGCGCAGATTGCCATCTGAATGACGATAAACATGAAGGGAGTTTTGGTGAAAGCTGCAGTGACTGTCACACGCCGGGGGGGTGGGAGTTGTGGCAGTTTGATCACGACAAGCAGACAGCCTTTGTACTCTCTGGCGCGCACTCTGATCTCCTCTGCGCTTCGTGCCACAACCCGGATCTGGGGCTTGCGGAAAACACTTCAACAGACTGTGTCAGCTGTCACCTGGTGGATGATATCCACGCAGGGCAATTTGGTAATGACTGCCAGCGCTGCCATTCAACGGAAAGTTTTGATGATACAGCGAGGATCCGCTGATGAGATTTGACAGGCATCTATCGGCGATTGTTGTGCTGGTGTTGTTGCTGTTCACTGCAGGCGGCGTGGCTGCAGCTGCCGAGGCTTATGATCATTTCCAGCATGGTTTTGATTTGGATGGCGCGCATCAGTTTGTAGATTGTGCGTCGTGCCACCAGGCGGGTCGCTTTCAGGGAACGCCGCGGGAGTGTCAGGCCTGTCACGATGGCAGCGGAGTTCTGGCCGACACCGGGCTCACACCTACCCACATGCCCACCACAGAATTCTGTGAAAGTTGCCATATCACTGCAGACTGGACGGCCATTGTTGAAGTGGATCATGCAGAAGTAATTGGTAACTGTCTTGGTTGCCACAACGGCGGCTATGCAGAAGGTTTACCTCCCGGACATATGCAGACTACCGCCGAATGTGATACCTGCCACAACGATATTGTCTGGACTCCGGTTGAGTTTGACCATGGCAACATTACCCAGGGCTGTGTCAGTTGTCATAACGGCGTTGATGCAACAGGTAAGAATGCTAATCACATGATAACAACCGATATCTGCGAGGACTGTCATTCGGTAAATTTCTGGGATCCAGCAGTGACTGTAGATCACACGCAGGTGATTGGCAGCTGCGTCAGCTGTCATAACGGCGGCTTCGCTGAAGGGAAAAATCCACAACATATTCCCAGCAGCGACTCGTGTGATGACTGCCACACAACACAAGCATGGGTTCCTGCTGTGTTTGATCATGCTGGGGTTGCCGCGGGTACCTGTTCGCAGTGTCATGATGGCGTGACGGCAACTGGTAAGTCAGCAAGCCATATTCAAACCAACGCGGAATGTGACGATTGTCATTCGACGCTGGCCTGGGAGCCCGCACAATTTGACCATGCCAGTGTTGCCCCGGGTACATGCAGCCAGTGCCATGATGGTGTGACAGCGACTGGGCAGAACCCTGGCCATTTCATAACGACGGCAGAGTGTGACGACTGCCATACCAGAGATTTCTGGGAGCCGGATATTTTTGCCCATTCAACCCTGACTTTTGAGCCTCTGGATCATCGAGATAATCTGACCTGTGTTGATTGTCACACGGGTAATTCGGAGACGGTCAACTGGCCGGCGCCTGCCTATCAACCGGATTGTGCAGGCTGTCATTTCAACGATTATGAGCCGGGTGAAGACGACCACAACGGAATTGATCAGGACCGCGATTGTTCCGGCAGCGGTTGCCATGACGTGAGCGACAGCGAATGGTAACGCGTCAGTGGAACATAAATCTGTTTGTGTTTGCGATGATTGTGATCTGCTGCTGGATGACGTCTTCTGCTCATGCTGCAAATTGGCTGACAGGCATCAGTGAAGCCGCCCAGTCTCAAGATATTGTGGCCGTCTCAGCGCGATTTGGTGTTCCCCTGGTGCTGACAAGCGAATTTGTAGAAACCAGTGATGGCGTTTATCAGGCGAGTGCTGATGTCGCCGTCGAAGTCACTGATCAGGGTTGGCAATTCATCGAACTGGAGTTTGAAGAGGACGGCAGGGTCATCCAGCAGGTAAAGCTTGAAGGTTCAAGAAAAGCTGGGGTGCAGATTACCCTCAACACGCGGCCAGGCTATACAGTTGAGACCAAACCTCAGCTCAACACAATGGGTGTCAGGCTGTCTTTTATACCGGACAGAGTATTGTCGCGATTCGCTCAAAAAAACAGTCGGGCAAGCAAAGATCAATACGTGGTTGAGGTTCCTGTAAATAAGTTACTCACCAGTAGTTCTTTCCCAATCGACCTCGTGCGTAACAAGATTATCTACACCGACCCCGTTGGTGGCACTCATAAGCGAATTGGTTTTTTTGCCACAGAAACCGCAGCGGCTGTTGCGCTTAGACAGGTGCGTGGTTCGTTCCCAAGCGCAAAAATTGTCGCCGTATCGGCGCAGGAAAACGAGATCGCCAGCGTGCTGCGTTTATTCCCTGGGAGTAACAAAAGAGTTGAAAAAGCTAAGCCGCAGATTGCGTTAGCTGCGCGGGCGGTGACGCCGGATACAATTGTCGAAGACACGCCGGAGTTCGCACCCAGCGTTGAATTTGTTGAAGATCTCGACCGGGCTGTGCTCGATGAGGCGCAGAAAGCCTATACCGACAAAGACTGGTCTAGAGCCATCTCGCTGTACACCAAAGCTTCAAACGACCCTTCCCTGCGGATTGAAGCGCTCGAGAAGCTGGGTGTCTCCCGCGAGCGTAATCGGCAGCACGCGCATGCCAAAAAGGTTTACCAGAGTTTTATAGAGGAATATCCAGATACGCCAGAGGCAGTGCGTGTGCGCCAGAGACTTCAGTCTCTGGTCGGGGGTACTGAGGCGCCGCCCAATCTGCGCAAGCCGGAACGGCGAACCGCTGCCCTGTGGAAGAACAGCCTGCTTGTTGCTCAGTTTTATCGCCGCTATACGATTGATATTGATGGTTCAGATTCCCAGGTCCCGTTGGACGCGGTTTTTTCAGACATCAGTGCCATTACACGCAAGCGCTCGAGCAGTGGCTTTCATGAAGGACGCATCTCCTTTGGGCACATTCTCGATTTGTCTGATAATGACAGCCAGCGAGATTTCCGCCTGCAGCGAGTCAGTTGGGAATCCTTTTTTGAACGTTATAAAACGGGTTTTACACTGGGACGCCAATCCAGGAATAAATCCGGTGTACTGGGCAGATTTGATGGCGTCACCGTAACCCATCGTCAAAGTAATAGTCTGCAATGGAACGTTGTAGGCGGTTATATCGCTCGTTCCGCTTATGAAACAACCGAGTCGAAGCAGCCTTTTTATGGCCTCAGCGCGGATCTGGAATTGGCCGGCGGCAAGATTGAAGTGTCACCGTTCTTTATACAGCAATATTACGATGGCATTCTTGATCGCCAGGCCGTGGGTAGCCACTTCTTCTGGGCAACAGACACATCACTGGTTTCCGCTCTGATTGACTACGACATTAATCTGGCCGCGGTGAATAACTTGTATCTGAATGGTTCGTACAACCTGAACGAACAGTGGCGACTGCACGGCACTATTGATCAGCGCCGCAGCCCCTATCTGACCACCAGCAATGCGCTTATCGGTCAAAGTTATGAGGATCTCTCTGATCTTGAACGTGATTTGTTAGATATGAAACTTGGCGACCTGGCGGAAGATCGAACGGCAACTTCGACAGTTTTCCGCATCGGTCTTGACGGAATTCTATCTGGGAACTGGCGGTTATCGGTGGACGCATCAGCTTCCGACTACTCAAGTACGGATACCTCTGCCGGCGTCACCGGTTTTCCCGATCGGCAGGATTATTATCTGTCGACGCAGCTGCGGGCTAACAATCTGCTGGGCAAGAACAGCTATGGCTCGGTGCAGATGCGGTACCAGTTTTCCGATAATGCGGAAACCTCAACGTTGTTGTTTAACAGCCGCTTTGCGGTAAAAAGTGACTGGTACGTCTATCCGCGGCTTATGGTTTCTCAGCGCAACTACGAAACGTCCTCGCGTACCCAGCTCAGAGTAAAGCCGTCGTTGCGACTGGATTATTCAGGGTTTAACCGGTTCAGGTTGGAAGCTGAAGTGGGCTATGACTGGAACACAACGGAAACTATCACTCGAGATATTGATATGACCGGTCTGTTTCTGCGGGTAGGGTATCGGGCTCGATTCTGAAACTGTATTTTTTTCACAGACGCCGGATAACTAGCGCGACAATTCCTGGCGGTTAGCAATAAAGCGCTCCAACGCCGCCCCGCGAGCGTCATACGCTTTGTCACCAGCCAATCGGTCAAGTGCAACAAGGGCTGCTTCATACTGCTTGAGATTGATATGCGCAATGGCAAGCAGGTAATTCACCTCGGCGTGCGTCTCTTCCGGTTCTGATAGAGCGTATACGGCAGCGGCTCGATCGAGTGCCTGACTCGCGGATTGATATTGCTCCCAGTGCAGGTAAAGCTGACCCATGACCATTGCTGCTTTTCCGTCATCCGGATTCAGTGTCTCCGCCACTTCCAGTGCTGCGACCGCAGCATCAAATTCTCGCGCGAGTACCCACATTTCTGCCAGCAACAGATAGTCGTCAGCGATATCCGTAGCGTTTCGAGCGTCTGCTGGAGCCGACTCATCTTGATTGTCGAGCTGTTCCAGAGCGGCTGCTAACAGCTCAGCTGCATCTGCGGGCAATCCGGCGTGGGCAAGGAATCTTGCGAGGCGCCGGGTCTGCTCAAAAGACTCGGGCTTAATCTGTTCTGCCAGGGACAAGGCAGCAGTGCCTCGCGACACGTCTTCCAATAGTAATAATACAGCGGCCAATTGGCGCCACCAGCGCTCCTCGGACGGATCGCGTGCAATCAGATCTTCCATTAGACGTTGCGCATCAGCTGGCCGGTCCGCCCGAGCGTAAGCATAAGCCAACAACTCTATCCAATGGCTGCGCGGAATTTCTTCAAGGTTCGCCATGGCATCTTCTAAACGCGCAATGGCAAGATCAAGTTGATCCATACGCAGATAACCGTAGCCCAGCAGAAATAGTCCAGTGGGGTCCGGCGTCTGCTCGTTTGACGCCCATATTTCCAATTGCTGCAAGCCTCTGGAATAGTCATCCAGCATCAAGAGGGCTTGACCCAGCATGAGACGCAGCGGTAGCGCAAAACTTTCGTCCTGCCCATTGAGAACGCCAAACAGATCGTCACGTGCCTGCTCTATCTGCTGCTCGCGAATGAGCAAGGCTGCCTTCTGACGCACAATGTAAGCTTGCACCGCTGGCGAACGGCGACGGCGCTCTAACAGGTCAGCCAGGTCGTCTATCGCGGCTTGTGGATTGTCTTCGACGCGCTCCAGGATGCGCGAAACCTGTCGAATAATTGTATCGGGAATGGCTTCCTGAGCCGCGAGTGTAAGTTCACTCATCAACAATAGTGCTATAACAACGTAACGTGTGACAGGTCCGAGCACGGTAGCCTAATCCTCCACCGGCGGCAGGTTAAATTCCATATGTACCCGCGCGCGGACTGTGATTGGGCGACCCTCACGAACAACGGGTTGAAAGCGCCAGCGAGATACTGCTGCCAGCGCGGCACGGTCAAACACACGTGTCGGCCTGGCTTCGATCACTGTGGCGTCACTCACGGATCCGTCTGGAGCGACCACAAATAACACGTCGACATAACCTTCCTGTTCTCGCATTAACGCAGCAGGCGGGTACTGTGGAGGCAAGCGACTGAGGGCCGTTAATTCGCTGGCCATCATGATACCCATCATGGAATCACCGCTGCCTTCAACAAGCTGTGCACCAAGTGCGACACCGCCGCCATCAGCGAGGAAGCTGGTGATATTCATCATCGCTGCACTTGTAGGTAGTTCCGTAGCTTCAGCGGCAATGTTCGGATCCATACGCGCTTGCGGACGCTTGATTTCCTGCGGTTTGGGCGGCGGTTTACGCCGGCGGTCTTTAAGTTTGGTTTCATCCTCCATGCCAGTACGGACAAAATCTATGGTCTGTGCATCCACAGCATCTATCAGGCGTACTCGATCTCTGGAGATCATATTCTCCATGGTGATATACAGGGCGACGTTGATAACAAGCGCCAACGCTGCGATGGCTGTATATTTGATGCCGTCAGCAGCAGACACGACTACTGCGGTCCAACACTATCTTCGGTGGCTTCGGCTGCAGCGATGGCAACCTTGCTGGCACCAGCCAGCCTGGCCTGGTCGATGACTTCGACCACTAAGCCGGTGCGTGAATCTTCGTCTGATAAAATCACGACGGAAGCATCCGGGCTTTCAAGAAACATCTGTTCGATGATTCCGCGGACCCGACGTATGTCGATTTTTTTCTTATCGATCCAGATATCGCCGGCATCAGTTACCGCGATAAGAATGGTTGCTGCCTTCTGGACGGTTGTAGACTTCGCGCTGGGTTGATCGACCTGAACACCTGGCTGTTTGACAAAGGTGGAATTCACCGCGAAAAAAATAAGCAGGATAAATACCATATCGATCAATGGTGTAAGGTTGATTGCGGCATTGCCGCCTTCCTCCCTGGTGTGTAGACGCATCATATCTGCTGCACCTCCTGTTCTTCCGGGTCAGCGCCGGTATCGGTGTTTAGCACCTGGCTGAGGTGCTCGGTTTCACGATGAATGCGGCCATCCAGATCGCTGGCGAAATACATACCCGCCAGAGCGGTGATTAAACCAGCCATGGTAGTTATCAGAGCCTGAGAAATGCCTTCCGCCATACCCCGCACGTTACCGCTGCCAAAAGCCGTCATCACCTCAAAGGTTTTGATCATGCCAATAACAGTGCCCAGCAGACCGAGCAGGGGGAGAATTGCGGTCAGCACCTGAATAGTACTGACCCAGCTGGATAATTGACCACGAAATTGGTTTGTCAGGCCAGTTCTGATGCGTTCGTTAACTTCCGCCTCGGATGTCCGCACATCCTGCCACTGCTCAAAGATCTGCCGCACCAGGCGGGGTCGAGTGCGAAAAAAGAATACGTACCGCTCGAGAATCAGCATCCACATGACACTGGATATACACAGAATCGAAAGCAGCACCCAGCCGCCGGCAACAAACAGTTCACTTTGTGCAAACCATTCGCTAATCACGGGTAATGCTCGCTTGTGCACCACGCTGTTCGGCAAACAGGTTGGTCGCCGTTTGATCAAGTGTGGTAATAAGCATGTTTGCACGCCCCTGCAGGAAGCTGTGTAGCAACAGTAGAGGAATGGCGACGGCTAACCCGAGCTGTGTAGTGATCAGCGCCTGGGAGATCCCCCCGGACATCAGCCTCGGGTCGCCCGCGCCAAACAGAGTGATGACCTGAAACGTTTCAATCATGCCTGTGACAGTCCCAAGCAGACCAAGCAGAGGGCTGACAGCGGCAATAATCGCGATAGTCGGCAGGCCGCGATTCAATCGTTCAGCGGCACCGGCAACCACCTCATCCAACTTTGCGGACAGTGCACTGGCATCCAACTGGTAGGCCGCGTCCTGTGCAACTTTGCGCAGCGTGGAAATTGTGTGGCCATTGTCACGGGACACATCCTCCTGCTCTTTCTGCAACTGTCTCTGCGTGATTAAAACCGACAGCAGACGATAAGCACCCAGCACAATGCCAATGGCACCGATCAGAAGAATCAGATAACCAATGACACCGCCTTGCGCAACACGTTCAGACATTTTCGGTGTCTGTACAATCAGCGCCAGAATGGAACCGCGGGATGGATCGATGGCCACTGGCGCCAGAGATGCCTGCGCCTGTTCAAATTTTAAGGCTTCGGCAGCGCTGGTACCTGCCGGCTGACGCGCCAGCGCCAGCAGTTTGCCGCTATCAGGAAGAAACCGTAGATACTGACCATCTGCTAAAGCTGTGAAGGTACCTATGCGGGTGACCTGTTTGGTGACCTCCTCACCAGTGGCGGTGATCACCTCAGTGTCGAAACGCGCCACTTTACCGCTTTGTTCCATTTCGTCCAGGAGTGTCAACCACAGCTCGCGCAGGTCTGCCGATGTCGGATTTGTTTCACCGGTGGCTAATCGTTCAACTAATGCACTGCGCTGGCCCATCTGCGCAGCAACAAGTGAGTTCTGCAAGATGGGCGCCACGTCACCGGCCACCTGGCGAACGACGGAGAAAACTTCGCGCAGATCACCGGCGCTTTCATCCAGTTTGGTTTCCAGGTCGGCCAGCTGTTCCTCACTGACTTCAAACTCAGCACGCAGTGCATCCGCTTCCCTTTCAGCAGCCTGTCTACGTTGCCTGACCTCTCGTAGCAGCTGGCTGCGTTCATTGCGCGCCATAATAAATTTTTGCTCCCGCTCAGCGAGCAGGGATTGATTGCGTGTGGCCTTGTCTCGAACACTACGAACGAGTTCCGTTAACGTTTCAGGTTGCAGGCTGTTTTCCTGCGTTGCGGGCTCTGCCGCCTGCGCCGCGAGCGCAGATAAAAAGAGGGGCAGAAAAACAAATCGTGTTAGTCGCTTCATGGATTTTCCCCCGCAGTCCATAACGGCAGCTGCAGCAGATTAGGCGGCGCCTGTTTGCGTGCTACGCGAAGGGCAAAATCCAGCAGCGGTAGAAAATCTTCATCAAGCTCGCGCCACTGTTTTTCTCCCGGATGCCATAATCCTGCTTCGCTGCCGTCCAAGCTGACGTAATACAGCGCAAGCCGGCCAACACGCAGGAAATCAACAGTAAGATCGCGATCACCGAGTGTTAAAGAACCTTCATAAGCCTCAATGCTTCGACCATATTCAGCTTCGATCTGGTAAGCCTCTATCACGCGACGATATTTTTCACCGAGGGTCACGTTGGAGCGATTGACGTTTTCGCGCAGCGCCGCCAGTCGAGCTTTACGCTCTACCAGAAGTAACGGCTGATCCAGTTCAATAAAGCGATCCAGCAAGTCGATCATCTCTATCATCAAGGGGAACAGTTCCCGGCGTACCACTTCAACCTCGGTCAGCTCCGCGCGCAGCCGCTCTTTCTCAATTTCCTGACTCGAGCGCATCTGACGCATATTGGTATTGTAGGTTTCCAGATCGGCAAGACGCTCCAGTTCGCTGTTGTATTGCGAGAGCAGAGCAACGGTTTCATCGTCCAACTCGTCAATACGCTGTTGGCTCCTCACCCCGGCGTCCTGATTACGCTCCTGAGCATCAAGCACGTCACCAACAGAGGCATCATCCGATGGCAGGGCTTCGGCGCCGAGCGCCACTTGAGACGTAAACAATGTTGTGAACGCTAAACCTGCACAAAGCAGCAGGCGATCTATTTGGTTGATTCTTTTCATTCTTTACCTTTTCGCTTGGCAGACCCTGAAACTTCCTCCAGCCGATTTTCCAGGGCCGTGATGACAGTGTGCATTACCTGTAATCTACCATGCCGTTTATCATTTGCAGCTACAAGGTGCCATGGTGCATATGGCGTGTTCGTGCGCGCAACCATGTCATCAGCGGCAAACTGATACTGATCCCACTTTGCGTGGGTACGGTAGTTTTCATCGGTGAGCTTGTATTTTTTGTAGGGCGTTAAAGAGCGTGTTTCGACGCGTTTACGCTGTTCATCTTCATCTATCTGTAACCAGAACTTCAGCACGATCATACCGGCGTCATGCAGAGCTTCTTCAAACTCATTGATTTCGTCATACGCCCGGCTCCATTCATATTCCGAAGCGATACCTTCAACTCGTTCAACCAGCACCCGCCCGTACCAACTTCGATCGAACACCACATTGTTGCCGGGCGTTGGCACGCGTGTCCAGAATCGCCATAAATAGTGATGCGCTTTTTTCCGCGGCATTAGGTGCGCTGATCGGAATGACCCGAACATATTGAACAGGCAACGCCTTGACCAGCCTGCGGATGGTGCCGCCTTTACCTGCGGCATCAACACCCTCGAATACAAACACACATGACACACCTGCCTTCTGGGATTGATAAACCAGTCGATTCAGATGGGCCTGCAGCGCCGTAAGTTCTGCAGAGTAGGTGGTCGGGTCAGTCTTGGTGGTCAGATCTATCTGCCCCAATAATGACTGAGTACTGAAACTGGGGGGTGCGGGGGTTATTTGCGGCACTGCTTTTGGTTGTGCCAGCCGAGCGGCAAGCGCGTTGGCAAGATGCCGACCGATTGTCAGGGTTGCGTAATTCTGGTTGGTGCTTTCGACGATGGTCCACGGTGCTGATACAGAGTGGGTTCTTCTGACCAGACCCTCAATCTGTGCAAACACATCATCTGACTGTTCCAGTAACTCCCAGTCGTGTTGTGCAAAATCCCAGTGCTTCTGCGGATTCTTATCGGCCTCGAGCAGCCTTTTGTTCAACACATCTTGCGGAAGGTGCAACCAGTATTTCAGCACCAGCGCGCCGTCATTGACGAGTTGCTGCTCAAACTGATTAATGTGCTCAGCGGCTCGATCGAACTGCGCCTGCGTCCACTTCTCGCTGAAACCAACGCGCAGAAAAGAGGTTGGCCAGCCACCCAGGCTGACACCAATTTGACCGTCTCTGGGGATGCGTCGCCAGTATCGGCCCAGTATCGGTCGCTCGGCATCTTCACTGTGATCAGATCCAAAGGTGATGTGATTCTGCAGATAACGCGCATCCATCCAATCATGGAGCGTACGAAATACGTTTACTGCACCGGGACGATCGTTGCCGGCAATAAGCACAACAACGGAAAAATTCTGGCTGCGCAAATCGAACTGGTAGTTGAGCAGATCGACGCGCAAGGCCTCGATCTGTTGATCAAACGCTTTCTTGCTGATCGCACTGCCAATTTCTGCTGCTGCAAACAGACCGGATGACTGGTTCACAGATTTGCCTTTTTATGCGCCTTGGAGCGACGCTTATCGTTATTCGTATGTACAAGAATGAGCGCAGAGCATTGTGAACACAACCTCTGACGGTCTTGAAAATTAGAGTCGAAAATGAGCTTATGAGTACAGCGGAAATGATCAGCAAGCCAGAGGATTTGTTATGAGCGAAACTGATGAGATGGGCCTGACGCCGGAAGCTGCGCAGGGGTATGAAGATTTTTTTGTTCCAGCGATCTTCTCGCAGTGGCCGCCGCAGATTCTGGATGCCGCTGGCGTGAAGCCAGGAGACAATCTACTTGAAGTAGGCTGCGGTACAGGCGTTCTGGCTCGGCAGGCAACAACACGTGTTTTCCCCGACGGTAGCGTTACAGGATTGGATCTAAGCGAAAGCATGCTCAGCGTCGCCCGGCGTAAGTGTCCCGGTGCGGTTTTTCAGCAGGGTAATGTTATGGACCTGCCGTTTGAGAATGAATCGTTTGCCGTTGTAGTGGCGTCTTTTGTGCTGATGTTTGTTCCTGATCAGCCTCTGGCAATTAGAGAAATGTGGCGAGTGCTGAAACCAGGTGGGAGACTGGTGATCACGGTGTGGGAATCACTTGAAAAAAATCCCGCTTACGCCAGGTTGGTTGAGATTGCTGATCAAAAAATTGATCAGGCAGCTGGTGCATCGCTGGCCTGGCCATTTGCCCTGGGTGAGGAAGGAAAGCTTGTCGAGGTTATTGGCGCTGCGAATGTCGCGGCGCAGACAATCGATGCACACGAAGGTCGCGCAAATTTCGCCTCGATAAAACAGTTTGTGCATACCGAAATTGAATCCTGGGTGTTAGCTGAAAGCATCAACGATGCCTCGCTTGACGCGGTGATAAGCGACGCTCGAGAACAATTGATTGAATTCTGTGATGAGAGCGGGGCGTTGGATATTCCCTTCAATGCGCTGATTGCGGTTGCAGAGAAACCGCGTTAGCCAATCTCAAGCAGAATGAACGTGCTGGTTCTGGCTGTTTCAGAGTGCCAACGCATCGTCGTATACTGATGCTTCGATGCAAAGCGTCGGCTCAGGAGTTACGTGGACCTGCCATTCTCAGCTTATGACGGAGACGCTCCGTTTATTTTTGTCTGCTACGCGCACGAAGATGCAGATGCAGTCTTCCGCGAACTTGCGTGGTTGCACGACGCAGGCGTTAACATATGGTTCGACGCAGGTATAAGTCCGGGTTCAGAATGGTCAAGCGAACTGGCGAACGCTATAGAAGGCTGTGCTCGTTTTCTCTATTTCGTGACGCCAGCCTCTGTCAACTCAGAGTACTGCCGTCGTGAGCTGAACTTTGCGCAGGAAGAAAATTGCGACATTGTTGCTGTGCATCTGCAAGATGTTGAGCTGCCATCTGGATTGCGCCTGAGTTTGAATAATCGTCAGGCGATCCACAAGCAAGCACTTTCAACAGATCAGTACCGTCAGCGGCTGATGGGCGTTACTTCCCTGGCGCGTAATCCGGATGGAATCGCAGCAGATTTTCCCATTGTAGCCAGCAGGGCGCGTATGCCTGTCCGCTGGGTAGCAGGCTTGTCAGTGTTCCTACTTGTTGCAGGCATAGCGCTGTGGTCGTTGCTCAATATGGAACAGATAGATGTTTCCGGGGTGGAACTCGTTGGAGAAAGCGCCACGGCCGTCAGCGACGAGACCGCCAATCCATCCATTGCGGTGATGCCCTTTGTCGACATGAGCCCGAACAAAAGCCAGGGTCATTTCGGCGACGGGATTGCTGAAGAACTGCTGAACGAATTGACGCGACTGGAGGGTCTGCGAGTCGCCAGTCGTACGTCGTCTTTTTCTTTTCGAGACAGTGAGCAGAACCTGCGATCAATCGGCGCGGCGCTCAATGTTGACGCGATATTGGAAGGCAGTGTCCGCAAAGACGGTAATCGTATCAGAGTAACGGCTCAGCTCATTAATGTGGATGACGGGTTTCATCAGTGGTCTGAAGTTTACGACCTGGAACTTGAAGACGTGTTCAGAATTCAAGAGGAAATCGCGGTATCCGTTGCCGGTGCATTGGGAATCAGATTGGGTGTTGGCGGAGTAAATTCATTTGCCGGCGCAGGTACCAGTAATGTCGAAGCGTACGAAACCTACTTGAAGGCGATGAGTGTGCCCGATCGGCAAACCCGCGTGCGCATGCTTGAAAAAGCGACACAACTCGATCCGGGTTACGCTGCGGCCTGGGCTACTCTGGGTGTGAGCATTGGTTCGACTATGTGGCTGTCGCCGCCTCAGCGGGCGCCCGAAATCCTTGATCGATCAATACCGATATTACTGAAAGCTGTTGAGCTTGACCCCAACTCCGCCACAGCGCAGTCGCTGCTGGCAACTGTAAATTACGCCAGATTCGATTGGATCAAGAGTGAGCAGCACTACCAACGAGCGCTCGAACTTTTGCGCAGTGCTGAAAACGTGGAACACCATGCCAATATGTTGATGCGATCTGGTCGCTCAACCGCAGCTCGGGGAATGTACCTGGAGTCCGTGCGCCTGGAACAAGGCCCGCAGGTGCTGTCCGGCAATTTGCCAATCAATGCCGAGCTGGCGTTAGGGCGGATTGAAAGCGCGCGAGAAATCGCCAGTCGAATTGCTGGCCTAAACATGGCTGCATTTCAAATTGCAGTGAACGAACAGAACAAGGCGGCGTTGTACTCGGTGATTCAGGAACGTCCACAAAACAGGGCATTTAGAAGCTTTTTCAGCGCTTTGTCTGATGTATTTGATACACCCGCTAAGGTTCTCTCACTGCTCGAATCAACTTATACGGATCCGCAGGCAATATGGCCCAGCAAGCACCATGACATTGCATTGTTGGCCGCTTACTTTGGCGCCCCGACCTTTGCCTTCGAAGCGTTCGCAGTAGAAGCACGTTTAACAACCATTCGCTATGGCGCGCTCTGGTATCCGGTCATGAGCGAAGTGCGGCAGCTACCGGAATTCAAGGCTCTGATGCGCGAAGTTAACCTTGTCGACTACTGGCGGGAATACGGATGGGCTGACTGGTGCCAACCGCAGGGTGAACAAGACTTCGAATGTTTCTGAACCTGAAATACACTCTGGTGTATGCGCCTAAAGGAACGAACGACATTTCTGCCGGGTAAGGCCTGCCTCGGAATATCGCTCCAAGAATCCAGACCTCAACGGATGATGCAGTATGTAATAAGCACAAAAAAACCCAGTCCAGCTGGGTTTTATGCACAACCACGGATCAACCGGGATGTTTTAATGATTCAGCCGCGAGTGAGGCATCCACACAATCCTGCTGCTTTGCCGTTCTCTTCTTCTACGCGTGGGGTATCGAGGCGTGGGGTATCGAGCTCGATTCTAAGATGAGCTCAGACACTGCACCCGCTATGCGAACGATCGCCAAACGATGGAGTCTGTTATGAGCGAAGCTGATGAGATAGGAATGATCCGAGTGCTGCGCAGGGATATGAAGATTTTTTGTTCCTGCCATTTTCGGCCAATGGCCGCCAGAGGTTGTGTGTGCTGCGAACTCAAGCACTCGTTCCGCTATGGCACTACCCGTCAGGGTTCGTAGCTTCTTTCAAGCGATTACGCCAACAATCATGATGAGGGTGGATCGGTTGTTCTGGGGTCTTCGACAGCTGCTTTGTTAGTAGACGGCCGCCATCGCGGGCATGACCGTATTGTCATATGGCAGCAGGATCCGTAGCTACGCTTATGGGAGCCATGCCGGAGTTTTACTCCCGGCGCCTGACGGATGTGCTGCGGCTGCTGCCGTCTTCGCGTCGCAGGTGATATGTGGACATCAGACCCCTTGAGATGCGAATGGTATCACCCACTTTGAGTGTTGTTCGTTCCGGTGAAACCTGATCCCAGAGCTGGTCATTATCCAGTCGGAACCAATGTCGGCCGGTCATGCCTTTGCCCATTGCCCGGAGAGAGCTTATCTGATGATCGGGCTTATGTTGCTTGTCCGCTTTCTTTTTTGGTATTTGTTCAGCCCCAAGGCCGGTCATTGCTGGAGGCAATCCTGGCGATGCTTCGCGCGTTGCCTTGGGCTCTTGCGAGACCGGGGCAATGCTTGAATTATCGGTTGCCTGAGTTTCAGGTATACCCGCTGAGGGGCGACCATGTAATTCGTCGTAACAGGCAAGCCTTGCGAGTTGGTCGGAGACGGCTAAGCAGTCAGCTTCGCTGCGCTCATCTGCTCGTGTTGACATGGCAAGTATGCTTATGAAAAGAAAGATGCCACAGTTGAAACCGAGGTTGCCCATATAGAACTCCATGAACCAGCGTGTATCCTGCCATGGTTTGCCTTCAAGACAAACTATCATGTCGAGCTGCGCATGCACTAGGCAAAACAAATCTAACGATTTCTTTGATATTTCAAATTGTTTCTATAGGATGGTAAGCCGTCACGAAAGGTAAGCGTTTGGGGAGTCGCGTCTTACTGACTAGCTAACACACATGTTAGTAACAGAAGGCGAGTGTTTTCGATAGCTTTGCAGGAATGCGACGTTTCGAGGGTTTGTTCCCCATGCTGTCCGGTTGTGACTTGGCAGCATCCTTGCGCAGGTTGTAGTTCGGCGTGTTTATCGCCAATCCCCAACGGCGAAGGGTTGTTGCTTGAAACATTAGTTTCGAAATAACGATGAGGTAGAGGGGAGATTAGCTCATGAAGCATTTATTGCGTATTGCAGTAACAGCCGCCGGTGCGGGATTCCTGTCCATTGGCGGTTCTGTTACGGCTGCAGAGGACGACACTCTGATAGAAGAGGTTGTTGTGACCGGTTCGTATATTCAGCGTTCAAGCTTCGATTCGTCGTCGCCGCTGGATCTAATCGGTCAGGACGACTTTGCCAGAAGTGGTGCCATTACTGTCAAGGATATGGCTCAGAATCTGACTTACAACCTGGGATCTGAAAACTTTCCGGATACATTACGGTCCGGTTCGACAACGGGTACTGAAAACATCAACCTGCGGGGGTTGGGTCTCAATTCCACCCTCATTCTGATGAACGGTCGTCGCCAGGCGGAAGCACCAAACCTGACAAACGACGGGGTAGCGTTTGTGGATACAGCTTCGATGATGCCAACGATTGCCATCGAGCGCATGGAAGTTCTGAAAGACGGCGCCGCGGCGCTATACGGTTCCGACGCGATTTCCGGGGTGGTGAATTTCATCACGCGTAGCGACTTCGAAGGCTTTGAAATCCAGGCGGATTATCAGGCGGTCACTGACAGTACTGACTGGGACAATTCCCGTGACCTGAATATTCAGGGCATCGTGGGTTTTAGCGGTGACCGAGGCAATGTAATGGTTGCTGCAAGCTTTCTGGATCGCACCGAACTGCCTATGTTCTCCCGGGACTACACGTATGCGGGCGGACTATCGAGCTTTGGCTCTCCGGGTAAAGTATTTACAACCCAGGGTGCTGGTGAGAGTGATGCAGGCTACGCAAGTCGTCTGACCGCTTTTGAAGCGACTACTGAGATCCCCTTTGATCCTGCCACCGGTCAATTCCGGGGTGGTGCCGATTTTGATTGTACCAATGTGCCCCATGCCCAGGGCGGCCCGGGGGATAATGGCACGAGGAATACAACCTTCTATCTGCCCTCGTCAGAAAACTGCCTTGTGGATTTTCTGCCCACACAATCAATCATTGATGCAGAACAGCGGATCCAGCTGTTTGGCCAATTTAACTACCTGCTGAATATCGAACATGAGATCGAAATTTATGGTGAGTTTCATATGGCCACCAACGATGTGAAGCGCGGTAACTCTCCCAGTTTCGGATTTGTCAGCGCGCCGACGGTACCCGTTAATAACCCAGGTCTGCGTTATGATGCGTTTCAGCGAGGGCTTGGTGGCACAGAGCTGATCGATGACACTGCAGCCCAGGCTGCCGGTTTTGCAAACGCGGTAGCTGCTGCTGAAGCCAACCCTTTAGTTGGTCCGATGATTACCAATATCCGACCATTTACCGGCTTGCCGGAAGACATATACCAGAACCAGGGGCGTGTCAAAAACGCTGGTCGTATTGAACGTGATAAGACCCATTTTGTGACAGGACTGAAAGGCAACTTCAACGAGAACTGGAATTTCGACCTTGCGGGTACCTGGAGTGAACATCAGTTTTCCGGCTTCACAGCTTATGATACCAACAACTCCAATATGCTTTCCGCACTGGATGGCTACGGTGGTCGAGACTGTAATCCGGCGACAACCGCCCGAGGTGATGTTGACGGCGGTTGTTACTACCTTAACCCGTTCGGCAGCGCGTATCTCACCGATCCCAGCGATCTCGGTCCCAATGGCCTGTATAACGCGAGCGAACTCTATAGTTGGATGACGGACCCTATTCTTACAGAGGTTGAGCAGGAAATGTGGATGGTCGAAGGCGTCATTTCCGGTGATCTGTTTGAACTCCCGGCAGGTAATGTAGGCCTCGCTGTGGGTGCGCAATACCGCGACCAGAAGTTTGAATCTATACCCTCAGGCACTGGTGCTAACTTTAACTTTTCCTTTGTTGTTGGACAGGAGCCCTTCGAAGTTGATAGGGATGTATACGCTGTATTCGCTGAAACGCTGATCCCTGTGACTGATGTCGATTCTGCGATAGGTGGCCTGGAGTTATCACTGGCTATCCGCTACGAAGATTACGGTAGCGGCACCGGCGACACCACGGACCCGAAAATTGCTTTTCTGTGGATGCCCACCAACGATCTCGCTGTGAGAGGGTCTTATCAGACATCCTTCAAAGCCCCAGGCCTTGCGCAACTCGGCGGGTCGAATACGTCGCTGAACAATGTTCAGGCAAATCCGTTTGATCCCACTTCGGCACGAGTCTTTGTTCCTGGTATTGCTGTCGGTAACCCGGGTCTGGCTCCCGAAACCGCTGACGTCTACAACATCGGATTCAGCTGGGAGCCTAGCAGTGGTGCTCTCGACGGTTTTTCTGTTGAGGTGGACTACTGGAATTTTGCGTATGAGGACGCCATCAAAAAGGAATCTAACGTTGCCGTTATTGAAGCCTTTGTGGCAGGCGATCCTGAGGCTCAGGAAAAAATTACCCTTGATGGTCTTGGCAATATTGCAGTGATCCGATCCGAGTTCATAAACGCCGCATCGGTAGATACCAGCGGTATTGATATCGCGCTGGGTTACATGCTCGAAACCAATGATTTCGGTTTCTTTGATATCTTCTTCAATACCTCAATCATCGATGAGTATAAGTTCCGGGAGGCGCCTGACGCGCCGGAAGTTGATGGTCTGGGCAAGCGAAACTTCCAGACCATTGGCGCACCGGCACCGGAGTGGAGGGCGAACCTGGGTTTTGACTGGATGCTAGGTAACCATTCAGCAAGCCTGACTTTACGTTACACGGACAGCTATGAAATGACACGAGCGCCTTCGGCCCTGATCGCCGGCTTTAATGGCCGACAACCTGATCCGAAGATTGATGACCACATGACCGTGGACGCGCAGTACTCGTATCAATTCCCGGAGTTGTTCAATACTAATGGCCCAACAGTGACGATTGGTGCGATCAACCTTTTCGATGAAGATCCGCCCACTCTCGATGATGGCCCTGGTTATGACTCTAAAATCCACGATCCGCGTGGCCTGGTGGTCTACGGACGAATCAAGATGGCCTTTTAAGGAGGTACTGAACGACTCTTGTTTTGACATCGGGCGGCCTCCGGGCCGCCCTATTTGTTTTGAGCAGGCAACCGAGCCGGCTCGATTCTCTACCTACTGGCCGAACATCACTGTAAAAATTCCTATTCTCTTGCGTTATCAATCGGCACAAAATAGAAAGCCGGGAGTTTTCCGAATTATTGGCGAAGTCTCGAACAGCACCACATGAATGGGATGGGATCGATTCCCGTAGAATTCGCGCTCACTTAAAAGATGAAATTCTCGCTAACGTTGGCTTCGTTTATCGGGAGACCCTCAGATGCCAATGGATCGAACTTGATCGCTATTGACCTAAAAGGCACAAAAAAACCCAGTCCAGCTGGGTTTTATGCACACCCTCGGATTAACCGGGATGTTCAATTGGTGGAGGCGGCGTCAGTTTAACTATCCGCGCAACTATTTGTTTCTTAAGGCAAAACTGAACTTTAAAGAATGGGTTTGCCCCTATAGCTGCCCCAACATTTAGAAATCAGAACGAGACTCTCCCCTAGACTTTCCTTCAAAATGATTGGTGCGTTTCAGCCAAGATGGAAGATCTTTGTTTCGACTCTGAGCTTTGTAAACCTGTTCAGTCAATCGAGAGGTATTACTCTCTCTCACTTTTCTCGTTGACTCCTTGTCATGTGACTCAGCCACACTACCCCCTATTGAATTTTCCTACACCTTCATCACCTAAATAATCTGGAATCGCTTCGCAGACATTTCCTTCGATCATTAGATAGGAAGAGACGAAACGTTTCAATCGGGGTTGTGCGTTTTTAGGTTCCCAGCTTATTGCTTTTCCTGTTCGGTCTTTTTTTCCTTGTATCGCTTGGAAAAAATACGAGTAGCTTCTTGGAGCAACACCCACAAACGACCGAAAAACGATTTTGTTTGAGATTTCCGTCGGTGGATCAATATGCACTGAGTCGCCATAAAGTTCTGCAACTTGGTTCTTTGGATAAGGTTCGATATATATGACTTCGCGGATCCCTGCAGAGATTATGTGCTTTGCGCAAAGATGGCATGGAAAAGTTGTCGAATAGAGGGATGCGCTCTCAACTTGTATTCCTCGTTTAGCGGCATCTGTAATTGCAGCCATTTCTGCATGCACGGCACGTCCGTATTCGATAATGGAATCTAAGCGTAAAGGTCTAAGAGCGTAGCCTTTTGTGATTTTATCGAACAGTTCTTGTGCGTTTATTCCGTCGTGTTTTGCTTTTAGAAGACCGGATTCCTTGAGGCGGCTGACAAGTTCCAATATAGCTTGCTGTCTGTAGCGCACGTTTGAATCCAGACCTTTCTGGAAGTCGCGAAAGTCGTCACTGTCACCCTCCCAATACTGTCCACCAAAAGCTTTAGGCACTTCGTTGCAACCAACAGATAGTATTTCCCCAGATTTTCGAGTGATAGCGGCTCCAACTTGCCTGCTCAAGTCCAACGACCTCAGAGCTGATCCATGGGCATGGAACATCCCGAACTCATCAGATGTAGGAGATATAAATGGGTGATCAAACAAGAGCTTAACGAAACGAGAAACTCCTTCTCTAATCGCCACATTACTTCTACCGTCGACAAAGTAGTCAGCAAGCGGATAAGCGTCCGCCATACGCTGACCTAATTTATGCGCCTCATATTCATCGATACGAATCAGTCGGAGAGCCTTTGCCTCAAACTTTCTTGTGTCACTGGAATAGCGGCTCTCTGCTATAGTTCGCGCGAGATCTCTCATACGAGAATCTCGGTCCGAATACACTGAGATGACGTGAAAGGCTTTCCCATATATGTCACGCAATGTTGAAATTTCGTCTGGATGCTTGATTGAATCAATTATGTAAGCGGTATTTGGAGCTGGTTCATCCGGGTCATCAGTTTGATTTTCTCTGATACCTCTAATTTCGGCCGCAGCTAGCAAAGCTAGAATGTCACCCCTATCGGTTCCTCGCCTCAACCGAGAGCCAGCCTTCATGTGTTTTTTTATTCGGCGATCTTCCGGGATGCCAGATTGATCAAGTTCGGGATAGATCGCATGTAGGCTACTGCTTAGTTTCACCTTATGAGTTTCATAACCTACGTTTCTTAACTCGGTCTCAAGCTCTTTGTAGATTGACGAAAGATCTGTACCGACAGCGCCGACCAATGCAAGAAATAGCTCTGGTCCATTGCTAGGTTTTAGTGGGTCGGTCATAGTCACTGTAGAAAATCCTTTTCTTTGCCACACTAGTATGCGCGGTACTTCGGCACGAAAGCTGACACCTGTCACACTTTAGAAACCATCTAGTCCAAACTGATTTACGAACTCTTCTGTGCAACATGTCTGGCTTTGTAAGGCAGATTGCACTTCCATACAGCTAGTTTAGGGCTATACGAGTTTCTGACAGCCAAACACGAAAAATCGATTTGATAAGCGCATCTGGAATAGAATTTCGTTCACTCACGGACAAATATCGGAGTCGCCATGGACCGTTACAAAAAAATATCCTATTCCACTTTGTTGTATTGACCGTTACTTATGGGTGTACGACGCGTACCTATACTTACGGGCCGAACGGAGAATTCTATCTCTAGGCTGATTGTGAATATGGCACTATGAATGAGTGTTTTAGGGAAGCTGCGAAAAGATGTCCTGGCGGTTATAGAGTAATAGAAAAAGTAGACAAGTTTACGCCTGGCTCAATGTTAAATAATCCCACAAAAAATCTTACGGTTGCATGTTTCCAATCTAAACCAGATAAACCCTATTAAGTAGAAGCTGTAGCCGCAGCACCTTCAGTAAAAATACCCACCTCAACAAGCAATACCAATTGTGAGGGACTGTCGCTAGAACAGATCAAGAAGGACGAAAGCTGTCGTCAAGCTTACCTAACGAGACCACTCCCTGAAGTCGTAAAATAACCGGTATGTAAAACTAAATCGTTCTACGAGGATGGCCGCTGGATAGACAGAGAAGTATGTCAATAAGAAAATGGCTGGGAGATCCCTACGACGCCCAACAGTCGCAAGCTTCGAGCAATCAGAACGGCGAAGATTCATTCGCCGATCCGATGGTGGAATCTGTCATTCGGCCCAAAATTATTTTCTGCCTTTAAGTTTCCGGCCGAGAGCAAATGCCTCTCGTTGCCATTCCAACACCAAAATCGTCTTCTCGTTTAGCTGGCTCTCCAATGCGTTAACTTTGGCAGTTAAACGCCGGTGTTCTTTTACACGTTCGTCTGCGTCAAGACTTACATGATCATACGCCTCGATTGTATCTATAAGATCAGTAATGCTTTCCCGTAAGTCGACAATGAGTGCATCCATCTCCTTTATTTTGTTTTGAGCTTTTTCGAGCTCAGTTGTGCGCTTTGGTTTTGGGTCCTTTAAGCGAGCCATCGAAGCGGCCTGAGCTGCAGTCAGATCTCCAGCCCTTACCTGCTTCCCCAACCCAGCGGCTTCTGCTGCTTTCGCATATTGAATTGTTCGTTTTGAAACATTGGCCGCTTTAGCCATTTCCGCGTTTGTCGCTGGATTTAGGGGTGCAACGGTTGCACCCTCGCCAGGCTTTATCGTCTCCGACGGCCGCCATTGGCGTAGCGCGACAATTAAGGCGGCTCTTTGACTGGCGGTTATGTCTCGACGATGCGCATTCTTCGACTCCACGAAAGCGGCTGGGTTTTCACCTTCAAAATCAGTGGCTCTTGTTGACACTCCCGCGATCTGACATGCAGTGTGACGGTGCCATCCGTCCAATATCATCTCTTCAAAAATAACTATTGGTTCTCGCTGACCATGGCTCTTTATATCTTCTACTAGTTCAAGGAGCTGGGACTCTGGCATGTCTCCACACTCCTGGGATAGCGGGTGTCGTTCATAGCCATGTTGTATTTCGTAAACCGTTCCTGCTTGCCCTTTCGAATGCATCGTTTGCTCTGAGTTTTCATTCACTTACGCTTTCTCCTTTTAAACTTTTTATAAGAGGTTTGGTTTGGCTTTGGTTGTTGATGTTTGACCATTTTCGCGAGCACATTCGACAGAGTCTTAAACCTTCTGTTGTCTTCGATAGTTTGTACTTTCGAATGTTTAATCCGTTTGTTGAAGCCATTCGACAAACTGTGTCCAATCCGATCCAAATGTGCGCCCGCCCAGTTAAGCGTCTTCTAATCAAATATTCGTTTTTCAATCTTCTTCTCCAATTGCTGAAGGTTTGATTGGAGGCGCACCACCCCCTAGTCCCCCCGAAAGGAGGGCAGGAGTTGGTTGTTTGCTGATAGGAATCATGTCGATCAGCACCCGGACACTTACCTTTTTAAGTCGTCTGTCCGGAGATACACCCCCAACGACTACCACATGTGTTTGGCAACTGTGGTGTTTGTTAAAGGTCTTGTGATCGCATTTTGTTGTCGATCCAGGATTCAACCCTAGATTGAGGCCATGCGACGGAACGGCTTGTCAGCTTGATTGGCTGCGGGAAGTTTTCATTCTGCATTAAGAGGTAAATCGTGGACCTCGATAGACCAACGATTTGGATCACTTCCGGGAGCCGAAGCAATTTTTCTGAAGAAACCATGGTTTGCTCCTTAGCAAGTTAACGTTTACGGAAAACTTTGCTTCAGAACGGGCCATGTCTAGCGTTGAACGGGGCGTCCTAACTCCGTTGGTTAGGGTGTGCCTCGATGCTGTGTTTGACGGGTATCCGCTGAATTCAGTGACATTCTGGCGATGCTTCTAGGACGAGTCAAGACTGTTACGGACCGGATAGGAAGATCGGACCTCCACGGACGGTATAGGACGAACTTACTTATAATTCTGTGCGCTTTCTAGTTCTTCGCTCTAGTGCAAACAGATCTAGCGAGTGTTTATTTAATCCAAAGAGGGTGGCTTGGATACTACATATAAGAAAAAGTCTTCATCCGTCCTTTTGGAACTAACCTCCTGCGAAGTGCTGTTTTAACTCCGCACCCGTGCGGGGGTTTTTTAAGCTAGGATCAGTATTGTTAGGTTCGATGTAAAGACTCCGGATATTTTTTAACTGGTAAAAAAACCTCAGGTTGCACACGTGAAGTTAGACGAAACTGAGAGGCACCAGTGTGTTTAACTATTTCTTAAAAAGTTAACTTTTGCTAACTCGTGGCAGTTTTAAATCGGAAGTAATTAGGCCAATTTTGCGAACGGTCTGATTTGATGGCTGAGTTTCATGCCAGAACTTTAAAAAAGATAGAAGCTGTAGAGACATTTCGTTCGGTCCATTTCGGATGTCAGCGGACGCCTAAGCACAAATACCAGAAGTTGAGAGAATGTGGTCCAATGAGACCCGTACACACTGTCATCCTCCCTGATCGTTAAGCGAATACAAAAGTCCTCATGGCCATAAAAAAATCAGAACTCTATTCCTCCCTCTGGGCCAGCTGCGACGAGCTACGCGGCGGTATGGACGCCTCTCAGTACAAGGACTATGTCCTTACCTTGCTGTTCATGAAGTACGTCTCGGACAAAGCCAAGACCGAGAAACGCTATCTCATTGATGTACCAAAGGGTGCCTCATTCGACGATATGGTCGGGCTTAAAGGCGATAAAGAGATTGGCGACAAGATCAACAAGATCATTGGCAATCTCGCTGAGGAGAATGATCTCAAAGGCGTGATCGATGTCGCCGACTTCAACGATGAGGACAAGCTCGGCAGAGGCAAGGACATGATCGACCGGCTGTCCAACCTGATCGGTATCTTTGAGGGTTTAAATCTATCTGGTAACCGGGCTGATGGCGATGACCTGCTGGGTGATGCCTACGAATACCTGATGCGCCACTTTGCCACTGAATCAGGTAAGTCTAAAGGTCAGTTCTACACGCCAGCCGAAGTCTCTCGCATCCTGGCCAAAGTCGTGGGCATCACGAAAGACACCACCCAGGATGCCACGGTCTATGACCCGGCCTGTGGTTCAGGTTCTCTGCTGCTCAAAGTCTCTGATGAAGCCCCACGCGGTTTGTCCATCTTTGGCCAGGAAATGGACAATGCGACACATGCTTTGGCTCGTATGAACATGATCCTCCACGACAACATCACCGCCAAGATATGGCAGGACAACACTCTGTCGAGTCCCCACTGGATCGCAAAGGATGGCCAGTTAGAAACCTTCGACTTTGCGGTCATGAATCCACCGTTCTCTGTGAAAAGCTGGACCAACGGCGTCAACGTCACAGACGATGCGTTCAAGCGCTTTGAATACGGTACACCACCCGAAAAGAACGGCGACTACGCCTTCTTCCTGCATGTGCTCAAATCGCTCAATAGCACGGGTAAGGGCGCCATCATCTTGCCCCATGGTGTTCTGTTCCGAGGCAACAAAGAAGCCGATATACGTGAACGTGTAATCAAGCAGGGCTATATCAAAGGCATTATCGGCCTACCGGCTAACCTTTTTTACGGCACCGGTATTCCTGCCTGCATCATCGTGATCGACAAAGAACACGCCAGTACTCGCAAGGGCATTTTTATGATTGATGCCAGCAAAGGCTTCATGAAAGACGGTAACAAAAACCGACTGCGCAGCCGTGACCTTCACAAGATTGTGGATGTATTTAATCACCAGCTTGAGTTGGACCGTTACAGTCGAATGGTGGGCTTGAAGGAGATCGCAGATAACGACTACAACCTAAACATTCCCCGTTACATTGATGCCAGCGAGCCTGAAGACCTGCACGACTTATCCGCCCACCTCTCCGGTGGTATTCCAAACCGTGATATTGATGCACTAGAAGACTACTGGCATGCCTTCCCGAATTTGCGCAAGGCCCTCTTTAAGCACGGGCGGGCGGGTTATAGCGAGGGGCGAGTTGCACCTGCAGAAGTCAAAAGCACAATCCTCAATCATGACGAGTTCAAAACATTCGCCAAACATGGTCTGCGTTTGTTCCACAAGTGGGCCACCCATGCGGAGTTAATGTCCATCGACCAGGGAGATCTCCCGAAGGACATCATCAGCACGATATCCGAGGCGCTACTAGCGGCATTCGCCAAAGCTGACCTGTTGGATAAGTATGCCATCTACCAGATCCTGATGGACTACTGGGAAGACACGATGCAGGACGACGTCTACTTCATTACCCAAGACGGCTGGCAAGCCGGTGCTGGTGTCAGAGAGTTGGTGGTCAAGAAAAGTGAGAAGCTCAATGAGACGCCAGACCTCATCGTCAACAAAGTGAAGTATAAGGCTGAGGTTATCCCACCTGCACTGATCACCGCTCGGTTCTTCAGTAAAGACCAATCCCTCATCGATGAACTGCAAGTGGACCTGGACAGCATCACCCAAGAGCTAGAAAGCTACGTCGAAGAACACAATGTTGAAGAGGGTCTACTTGCTGATGCGCAAACGACTGCTGGGAAAATCACCAAAGCCAGTGTCGCCAGTCGCCTCAAGGAAGCCAGCGACCCCGAAGAGATCTGTGCGTTAAAGCAGGCGAAAAAACTGATCGAGGCTGAGGCGGTCCTTAAGAAAGCGCTGAAGGACGCACAGTACGCACTGGATAAAAAAGTGTTGGCGCAATACCCAAGGCTGATCAAATCTAAAATTCAGGAACTTGTCGCAGAAGACAAGTGGCAGGCTACCTTACAGGCGAACATACAGGCGGAGATAGAGCGCATTACGCAGCAAATGGCTAACCGGGTGAAGGAGTTGGAGGAACGCTATGAGGAGCCGCTGCCTGACATAGTTAAGGAGGCTAGTACGCTGAGTCACAAAGTGGACAAACATCTAAAGGCCATGGGATTAGATTGGTAGTGCCCAACATGAATCAGCAGGCGACGCGAAAGGGATACAAGCAAACGGAGTTGGGGGAGCTTCCGCAGGATTGGAATGTATTGGATATTGAAGGTATTTCTTCAGAGGTTGGTGACGGTATACATTCGACTCCCAGATATTCATCTTCAGGTGAATACTATTTTGTAAATGGAAATAACATCCGGAACGGTTCCATCGTTATTACAGAAAACACAAAGCGAGTGGGAAGATCGGAGTTTCAGAAGCTAAAGAAAAACCTGTCTGAACGAACGTTATTCCTGTCGATAAATGGCACGATCGGGAACGTGGCTTTTTATAATCAAGAGCCGATTATTTTGGGGAAGAGTGCTGCCTATATTAACGTAGCTCCTAGATACTCCTTGCCATACATCTACTACTGCTTTCACTCGAAGTCGACTGCAGAGCATTTCGCCTATGGTTTGACCGGCACTACAATCAAGAACTTGGGCTTAGGTACGATACGGTCTACACCCATCCCTATGCCGACGGATTATCAAGAACAATCCGCCATAGCCAACGCCCTCTCCGACACCGACGCCCTAATCAACTCCCTCGAAAAACTGATCAACAAAAAGCGCGCCATCAAGACCGCCACCATGCAGCAATTGCTCACAGGCAAAACGCGCCTGCCGGAGTTCGACAAGTATCCCAACGGTAAACCCAAAGGCACCAAGCAGACGGAGTTGGGGGAGATTCCGGAGGATTGGACTTTTGGCAGATTAGGTGATTTGTTAGCCTATGAACAACCAACCAGTTATTTGGTCTCTGATACTGAGTATTCTGAAGTAGGCGATGTTCCGGTCTTAACGGCTGGTAAAACGTTTATCTTGGGATATACGCACGAGAAACATGGAATCTACAATCAGTTACCGGTAATTATTTTTGACGATTTCACAACTGCAAGTAAGTTCGTAGATTTCAAGTTTAAAGCTAAGTCTTCGGCGATGAAGATGCTAAAGCCTCGTAGAGATGATGTAGATTTGCGCTTTGTGTTCTTGCTGATGAGCACGATAGATTTCCCGCTTGGCGATCACAAACGTCATTGGATTGGTGAGTTTCAGAAGCTCGAACTACCTATACCTGCCAACCCAGTGGAGCAGACTGCCATCGCCAACGTTGTTGCCGACATGGATGGCGAAATCAAAGATTTGGTAGTGCGTTTGGATAAAACACGGCAGATCAAACAAGGCATGATGCAGGAATTACTCACCGGCAGGACTCGGCTGGTATGAGTAACGTTGGGCAGCTAGAGCGTAAAACCCAGAAGCGGGTGGTGAAACTGTTTCAGAAGAAGCTTGGGTATGAGTATCTGGGCAATTGGGAAGATCAAGAACGCAGCAACGGGATTGAAGAAGGTCTACTGGTTAACTGGTTAAAGAATCAGGGCGTTAGCGAAACACTGGTTGGTAGAATCTTACGTCAACTTGATGCCGCTGCTGCGTTAGGTGAAGGCAAGAAACTCTATAACGCCAATGAAGACGTTTACCGCTTGTTGCGTTACGGAGTAAAAGACAAGGAAGGTGCTGGGAAACAGAATCAAACTGTCTGGCTTATCGACTGGAAAAACCCTGAGAATAATCACTTCGCCATAGCTGAAGAAGTGTCGATCAAAGGTGAGAACAAGAAGCGCCCAGACATCGTGTTGTACGTGAACGGGATTGCGTTGGGGGTGATTGAGCTAAAACGGTCGTCGGTCTCGATTGGTGAAGGTATCCGGCAGAATCTTGATAACCAAAAGAAAGACTTTATACGTAACTTCTTCACCACCATGCAGTTAGTGATGGCGGGAAATGACACCCAGGGTCTGCGTTACGGCACCATCGAGACGCCGGAGAAATTTTATTTGGAGTGGAAGGAGGAGGGTCAGAAAAACAAAGGCAACCCCCTAGATGCCCATATTGAACAGTTGTGTAACAAAGCTCGCTTCCTGGAGATCATTCATGACTTCACGGTGTTTGATGCCGGTGTAAAAAAGACCTGCCGACATAACCAATACTTTGGGGTGAAGGCCGCACAAGAACACATCGCTAGGCGTCAGGGCGGCATTATCTGGCATACGCAAGGTTCGGGTAAAAGCCTCACCATGGTTTGGCTAGCGAAGTGGATTCGTGAGCACAAGCCCTACGCCCGAGTGCTCATCGTGACGGACCGAACCGAACTCGACCAGCAGATTGAAGAAGTCTTTAAGGGCGTAGACGAAGACATAGAGCGCAGCAGAAGTGGTGCTGATTTGGTGAGTACGCTCAATACGCCCAACCCTTGGCTCATCTGCTCGTTGGTACACAAGTTTGGACGGCAGAGTGATACAGAAGATGATGCTGCCACTGAAGGTTTTTTAGCGGAGCTGCGCAAGAGCCTACCTAAAGATTTTGCCCCCAAAGGCGACCTGTATGTGTTTGTAGACGAGTGTCACCGTACACAATCCGGCAAGCTACACGAGGCAATGAAAACCATAGTACCGGAAGCGATGTTTATTGGTTTTACCGGCACACCACTACTCAAGAAAGACAAGAAGAAATCCGTCGAGACTTTTGGGCCTTATATCCATACCTATAAGTTCGACGAAGCAGTTTCCGATGGTGTGGTTTTGGATTTGCGTTATGAAGCTCGCGATATCGATCAGCACCTCACCTCCCAGAAGAAAGTGGACGAGTGGTTTGAGGCAAAAACCCGAGGGCTTTCACCTATCGCCAAGAGTGAGCTGAAGAAACGTTGGGGCACGATGCAGAAGGTGCTGTCGAGTGAACCCCGGCTCAAACAGATTGTTAACGACATTTTGGTTGATATGGAGATTCGTCCTCGACTAATGGATGGGCGAGGCAATGCCATGCTCGTCTGCGCCAGTGTTCATCAAGCCTGTCGGGTGTTTGATATGTTTAGCCGTACGGACCTGGCGGGAAAGTGCGCCATTGTCACCAGTTACCAGCCCACTACCTCTGACATCAAAGGTGAAGATTCAGGCGAGGGTGAGACGGAGAAGCTCTTCAAGTACGAAACCTACCGCAAAATGTTGGCGACTTACTTTGAGCAGGAGGAGGACAAAGCCTCCCAGCGTGTGGAGGAATTTGAGAAAGAGGTCAAGAACGCCTTTGTACACCAGCCTGGACAGATGAAGTTGCTCATCGTGGTGGACAAGTTGCTCACGGGGTTCGATGCACCATCGGCTACTTATCTTTATATCGACAAGCACATGCAGGATCACAGCTTGTTTCAGGCGATTTGCCGGGTGAATCGTCTTGATAGCGAAGACAAGGAATACGGCTACATTGTCGATTACAAAGATTTGTTTAAGTCGTTAGATAAGGCCGTTGGTGACTACACAGCTGAGGCGCTCCAAGGTTATGACGAGGAAGAAGTCAGTGGCTTGTTAAAGGATCGACTACAACAAGCCAGACAAGACTTAGAGGAAGCGCTAGAGTCGGTTAAGGCGTTATGTGAACCGGTGAGCCTCCCTCGTGATACCCAAGATTACCTGCACTATTTTTGTGGGAATACCAGCAATAAGGATGATCTTGCTGAGCGGGAGGCGCTGCGCGTCACGCTCTATCAAACAGTCGCTTCGCTGTTACGCGCCTATACCAATTTGGCCAATGAAATGGTTGATGCAGGCTTTACAGACGCAGAATGCGTGCAAACTAAAAAGGACGTGGTGCACTACGAAAAGATGCGCGACGAAGTAAAGCTGGCCAGTGGTGATTATATCGATATGAAACGCTATGAACCGGCGATGCGGCATTTGCTAGATATGTATATTCATGCTGACCCCAGTGAGCCTTTGATCGACTTTGAAGAGCTAGGGTTGATTGAGCTGATTGTTCAAAAAGGCGAAGGGGCGTTCGATGACCTCCCAGATGATATTCGCAAGAACAAAGAAGCGATGGCGGAAACCATCGAAAACAACATGCGCAAAACTATTGTCGACGAGAACCCAGTTAATCCAAAGTACTACGAGCGCATGTCTGATCTGTTAGAGGCGTTAATTGAAGAGCGTCGCCGTCAAGCGATTGATTACCAAGAGTACTTAGAAAGAATCCAGGCGCTGGCAAGACAGGTAGTCAAACACGATGTGCACGATTACCCAACGTCTTTGGATTCACAGGCTAAGCGAGCTTTATTCGATAACCTAGATGGTAACGAAGCGCTGGCAATTAATATCGATGCTGCAATACGTACAACCAAAAAGGCCAACTGGATTGGTGACCGGATTAAGGAACGTGAGATTAGATTTGCCGTAGAAGAGGAGTTGGGCACATATGATGCGGATGTTGACCTGATTCTTGATATCGCCAAGAACCAGAAAGAATACGAATAGGCTATGGGGAAAGCGTTCGAGCCTACTCACATGCAAGTTAGCGGTATGTCTGTTGAGGTGGTACGTAAGGCCATCAAAAACCTTCACTTGATTGTGCTGCCACCTGACGGTCGGGTGAGGGTTTCAGCCCCACAGCACATTTCAGATGACCGAGTTAGGGCGGCTGTCAGCACGCGGTTAGCGTGGATCAAAAGGCAGCAATTGGAGTTTGCCTCTCAGCCGAGACAAGGTGAGCGAGAGA
Source organism: Gammaproteobacteria bacterium (assembly GCA_048571035.1). Lineage (GTDB taxonomy): Bacteria > Pseudomonadota > Gammaproteobacteria > Pseudomonadales > Azotimanducaceae > UBA4421. Next base: position 2,483,839 of record CP121329.1, on the reverse strand, counting down.
TGATCACCGGTGAGACCCACTACTTATGGGGCAAACGGTATCGTCTAGAAGTGATTGAGCGAGAAGGCGCGCATGAAGTGCGGCATAAGAACGGCAGTAAGCTGCAGTTGTATGTTAAGCCCGGGGCTACGTTAGAAAATCGTCGAAAAGTGATGAGCGAGTGGTATCGCCAGCAACTGAAGGAGCGGATACCGACGCTGCTTGTAAAGTGGCAGAAGAAGATTGGTGTTGAGGCTGATGCCTGGGGCGTAAAAAAGATGAAAACCAAATGGGGCAGCTGCAGTATCTCTGCACGCCGTATTTGGTTAAACCTTGATCTTGCGTGTAAGCCACCAGAATGCCTGGAATATATTCTAGTCCATGAGCTTATTCACCTTCTGGAACGAACTCACAACGAACGCTTTAAGGCGCATATGGACGAGTTTATGCCCAACTGGCGATTGCATCGGGCTACCCTGAATCGGACGCCGTTGGCGAATGAGCGCTGGGATTATTAGGAAGCGGTCTAGGACCTTGCTAGAGTTTACCGGTAATAGTCGGCTTGTGATCAGACAGGTAGTGTCAGATGTTCTCGAAAGCAGACATTTACTGATAAAGATTGGCTACTTCCGCTTTCAACCCGTTAGCGTCAGTCGGTCAGAAGTGGAGAGAGGCGGATTTTGCGGGATTTTGTTAGCCTAGAGCGAATTTTGAGGGGTGAGAGAATGGGTCAGCAAACTTTTTTGTTACTGTTCGCAATAGTTATTTTAGCTTTGCCTGGTTGTAATTCGACTAACCACACCGGGAAACTTAATCCCAATTACTCTAACTACACCCTAAGAGCACCGCTGATTGCTGTCGACGGGGCTTCTAGCTCAATGGTGGAGGAGAAGCTCACTAGTGAACTTGTAGCGATCGGCATAAGTGCAACATCATTGCGAGCTGCGATTGAATGGGCGCGAAATGATGAGGAATCGCAGCGTATTATAGATGAAACAAACTTTGGAGCAGTGATATTTGTAAACATCGGTGATGACATAGATGAAGTGACGGTGTTCCAATCACACACATCCGGTTCAGTGCAAAGCTATGGCAATTACGGTTCATATTCGGGATCTACAACTACCGTTCCTCTAAGAGGCATCTCCAGAGATATGGCGGCAGGGATTGAAATAAGAGACTGTGAAGATAATCCTCCCAGGACATTTTTGAGTGAGTGCTCCCTGATTTGGAAAGGGGCGACAGTGAGGCATGCACAGGGCCTTGCATTTACTGGCACTAGTCAAATGGTCAACCATACCGTCAAGGGTATCGTCAGATCACTACGAGAAGATGGCTTGATACCATAACCGCCAATTTCGTCCTTACCCTAAGTGTCCTCCCTACCTAACGGTCCACTTTGCGGCCGAGCTACGCTCTTCTGCGTTTCGCCAATACTCGGAACGCATCGACCATAGTTGGCCGTTGCGGATGATAAGTGTGCAATTCAAACAACGCCTGCTATTGAACCGTTGATGTCGTCCGATCACTATGCATAATTAGCCTCTATCACGTACTTTGGGAGAGGGCGGGTGTCAAATAGATGTAAGAAGATGGAGCCTTCCTCCATCTATGAATCCGCTTAAGTGGCTATGGAATTGTTCCTTCTTAAAATCCAAGTTCGACGGCCCGCCAGCCTGAGCGCCCGAAAGTGAAACTGTTAGGCCATTTTCTTTCAGCTCTAGTTTTAACTGCGCTTAGCTATATGCCAGCGAATGCCGCGCCAGAAGGGTATGCCTCGCTACGTTGGACTGCAACGGTAAGGACAGTTATTGACCCTGCGAGACATTTACCCGCTGATATTTCTCATGACGCTAAGCTTATTGTGATCGCGATATTCGATCCCGAGGAGCTACGGCGATTCCGCGACACCCCTATTATGAGATTTTTCATTACTCTCCCAAACGGCGATGAAATGGCTGCGGGGCAAGCCGCCTTTGGTACCGTAAAGAATCTCGATGACGAGATCGAATTCAGGGCCGACATGGAGCCTGATTTTAATGCTTTACGTATCGCGACTCGTTTTCGATGTGCATGCAGTCTAGATAAAGACCTCAGTTTGGAGGCGGACGACTTGAGCTATCTCCGATTGGAGGGAAGTGACGAAACTGGGCAACTGTGGACTATCGTAGCGGAAGTTACCGAATCGCCGAGAAGCGCAGGGCGCTGGTTACAGCAGCGCGCCGAAGTGCTGGTTGAACTGACCGAAGAACACGTCGAAGAGATTAAACAAACACTCCAACTGTATATCGAATTGCCAGATTCTACGGTATTGAGATTTGACCCTGGCGCTCCGCACAGAAATGTACATCCAGCGTACCTCCCTGGAGAGTTCTTTGCGTGGAAAGAGGACTTCATCGCAGGGCTACGACACCGAGTCTCCGTTGAGCTCTACAATCGCTATCTTTTGGAACAGCCGCCTGTTCGTCCTCGAGCGCCCGGGAATTTGGAAGCCGTTGGAGCCTACCTTTTAGGAGTATTGCTTCCGTCGGCGCATGCTCAAGCGGCTCCCGAACCTGACAACGACCCGACGATCACCGATGGCGACGAGAAGGTTGCCAAGAAGACTCTAAAAAAGGTTGCGATCCAATATGCAAAGACGCTGATCGGCATGACGGCCAAGGTTGGCGGCGTAGTTATCGGCATTCTGTTCACTGATGGCGGTTTGGCCGACGGCACTCTGACACCAGAGCAAATGCGAGAGTATGACGAGAGATTCGGCCAACTATCCCCGCCTGAGTCCTCGAGCGGTAGTAGCGGGCGTGAGCCAAGGAACGGTCCTCCGGGTAGGGGTGACGACAGGGAACCATTTGATCGAGATCGCGATCGCGGTGACAAAGATTCTGGCGACAAAGATAGCGGCGACAAAGATCGTGGAGGTGACGACGGAGGAAATGGCGATGGCGGTGTAGATATAGGAGGTCCGCCTTAGCAACGTAACTTGTTCTTATAAGACCTCAGTGGAGGGGAATCGCGAAGCGCGGCGTCTAAAGGTGGGAATGAATTCAGGCGACGACGTTAGAGCTCCGCTTTTAATCTGTGTGATTCATAGACATCCTTTCAATAAGATGGGTCGCTATGGACAAGCAAATCAGGATGCGGCTTCGCTGGGAGAAGCTCTAACGCTCACTTCGAACGATTGGTAGGTGGAAACTTCATTCCCATTTCTCTGATGAATAGTCTTAGTGCTTGCGACGGTCAGTTTCGAATCCTCCAACTAAAAAAAGCGTCATTTAAAACACCTTTCTTGGCACTTTTAGTCTTCCGCTGCTGATACAGTTTTTCATCGCTATTTTGAACGATATCCGTTGCTGTCGTTATGCGACTATTCGGTGCACCTTTGAATTTGCCATCAGCGATATTCAAAGCACGACGCTCCGCACGATCAAGTTTTCGTCCGAGTTTCCCTTCAAGGTCATTCATGTCCTTCAGTCCATAGCCGAGTCGCTTAAACTCTCGTGCGAGAACGTGGACATCTTTTCCTCGCGTTTTTTTCTCGCTCATAAATCATTCTCTCGCAAGGTTCACAGCACTAGACGACCGCCACAAGTATCAAAACAGAGATACAGACTAATCCTGAACCGAACGTAGCGATAGATGCAAAGGTTGCGAGACGCAATATCCTGTGCGTTGTCGAGCCCGCAATCTTCACTAGATCTTCGATGTTGGCGAGCAAGATTAAAATGGTTGTAACGCTTGAGACTATGCAAGCAAGGAAAGACAAAACACCAATCTCGATAAGGTAGGTTGAGTCACTAATTTTACTCAGGTAGTCAATTGAAGCTGCCAAAACAGCTACAAATGCTGCAGCCAGCGTAGCAAGATGCTTCATTAAATCTATTGAAATTTTTCTCTTTTCGAACCCTGGCATTTTGTTATTCATGCTACCTAACACTGCTTATACGGACGGTGATGTCCGTATAAAATTGGTTCTGCATGATTTGATTTGAGTTCCATCCGTTAGCCTGATCAAGTACTTAACGAACGTTACATTAGAATATGTATCCCGGCAAAATCTGAAAAATGGTTTGGAACGAGAATTACGACCGTTATGAGCGTTGTTGGCCAATCAGAGACATCCAGTACGCGGAAATACTGGCGAATCGAACGTCTGCTTTGAAGTGTAGTTTCGATCAGCTCTGACCTTGTCTGTCGGTTCAAGTCTGAGCTATCACAGTTTACTCCTTACCTTCTCTCAATGTGTCCAGATAATCCGCCCAAGCCTGCATCATCTTGCGGCGTTCCTCCAAGTGGGCTGTACGGTTGTAAGCTCGGCCAAGTGGATCTCTGACCTGATGCGCAAGCTGGTGCTCGATGATGTCTGGCCGAAAATTCAACACTTCATCAAGGATCGTCCTAGCCATTGCACGGAAACCATGGCCACTCATTTCTTCTTTCGGTATCCCCATGCGACGTAGTGCGGCCAGAATGGCATTGTTGCTCATTGGTCGACGAGGGGTTCTGGCGCTCGGGAAAACATATTCTCGATTGCCGGTTAAAGGTTGGATTTCTTTCAATATCGCGATCGCTTGGGTTGCGAGTGGCACTATGTGTGGTGTCTGGGTTTTTGTGACGATGAAGGACCACTGGGCTTGATCTAAGTCGATGTCAGCCCATTTCGCCGCGCGGAGCTCGCCTGGCCTGACAAAGACTAACGGTGCGATACGCAGCGCGCACTGAACGGATAGGGTGCCCTGGTAAGCATCGATTTCTTTGAGCAGTTCACCAACCCGCTTGGGTTCGACGACTGCGGCGAGGTGCTTTTTCTTAACCGGTTGTATCGCGCCTCGTAGATCGGCGGCAACGTCACGCTCTGCCCTTCCTGTGGCGATGGCGTACCTGAAAATTTGCCCGCAAATGCTGAGCGTTCTATGCGCCGTTTCTATTGCGCCCCGATCTTCAACACGGCGAATAACGACGAGTAGATCGGGTGCCGTGATACCAGCAATTGGCTCTTTGCCGAGCCAGGGGAATATGTTTTTCTCCAGTCTAGCGATGACGTTCTCTGCATGAATCTCAGACCAGGTCGGTACCTGCTTTTGCCACCACTCACGTGCGATAACTTGGAAAGTGTTTGCACCGTTTTCCTCACTAAGCGTTTTTTCAGCTTTGCGTTTTGCACTAGGGTCGATACCTTTTCCAACCAACTTGCGCGCATCATCCCGATTTTCACGGGCGTCTTTTAGCGAGGTGTCAGGGTATACGCCGAGAGAGAGGCGCTTTTCTTTGCCATCTATCCTGTACTTGAATCGCCACCACTTGCCGCCTGCAGGCGATATCTCAAGGTATAAGCCACGTTCGTCGTATAAGCGTTTCGTCTTACTCTCAGGCTTGGCGTTTTTTACTGTGGTGGCGGTAAGTGGCATTTGGGGGCAACAGGTGCTGTGGTTATTGAGTACACCCCGATGTTGCCCCCACGAAGGTCTGGATGTCAATGGATCGGGTGGGACGCCTGAGGACTCAAAAGGCACAAAAAACCCCAGTCTAGCTGGGGTTCTTGGACATCCTCGGATTTCCCCGGATGTCTAAATGGTGGAGGCGGCGGGAGTTGAACCCGCGTCCGCTGATTCGCCACTATAGGCTCTACATGCTTAGCTTCCGTTTATTGATTTAGCGTCGCACGACCCAACGGTCAGGGTGTGGTCAGCGATCCCGATTGGTTTTAATGATTCAGCCCCGGGCGAGGCATCCACACGATCCTGCTGCTTTGCCGTTCTCTTCTCCTAGCAGGAAGCGGATTGAGAACGTAAGCGGGTTTTTTAGGCCGCTAGTGCGTAGTTTTCGTCGTTGGCAACTATAAAAGTTACTGCGATTGTTTTACGAGAGTCACAACCCTCTCGGCATGCACCGCAAGCTTTGAGATCCGCGTCGAAACCAGGTCGCCCCCAATTTCATAAGCTGACTACAAAGTGCTGTTAGAAAGTCTCCTTAACTGCTCTTTCAGTGTCTTAGATGGGTCCATCCTACTCTTTTTCAAGGTTAAACAACATCATATGCATGTCTGTCTATGTGACGGACAACGCGTTCTTGGCGCAAGCTCGGCAGTTTCTAAAACAAACCGCTGGGTTACAATTGAAGTATGAATATGTCGAGAAAACGCCTGTTGGTAGCACTTCTGTGCGGGGTCTGGTTGTCGGCCAGTACGGCCTATGGGTTAGATGCACGCCAATATATTGAACGAGCCGTAACGTTGATTGAGGCAAAGGAGTACAACCTGGCGCGCACTTATCTGGCGCCCGCGCTGATTGCACCGTCGATTAATTCAGGCGAACGCGCTCGCGCCTATTATCTGCGTGGTTTCAGCTTTATGGCGCAGAACATGCCTGTATCGGCGCGCAAAGACTACAATCGCGCGCTGGAATTCAATCCAAACAATCCTGTAGTGTTGCTGGAGCTCGGCCGTCTTCATGGGGCAGGCCAGGGTACGGTTAAAGACGAAACGCTGGCGCTGTCGTTTTTTGAGCGGGCAGCCAGTCTGGGTTATGACCGGGCAAATTTTCATCTAGGCCGGGCTTATCTGTATGGTCAGGGTGTTGAGAAGAATATTGAAGCCGCGCGCACCGCACTGCTGACCGCTGCTCAACAGGAACACCTCTTTTCTATGATGCTGCTCGCCTCCAGCTACCGTGTACAGCATGTCGCTGCTGCGCAACCAGAGCTCGCATTGGCGTGGTACGAAAAAGCACATGCCGCCGGTGCGCCCGCGGCGCTGCTGTCAATGGGTTTCATGTATGCCAATGGCGAATTGGGAGATCCTGAACCAGTGAAGGCGGCCTCGTTGTATCAACAGGCCCTGGACGAGGGTTTTACCCCGGCTGCAGTTCATCTGGCTTATGCCTACCTGACCGGAAACGGCGTGGAAGAAAATCCGAATACGGCAATGAGCTTATACAGTCAGGCTGCGGCAGAAGGCATCACCGACAGCTTCGTGGGCCTGGGTCACTTATATGAGCATGGCCTGGGTGTTCAGAAAGACCTCGCTCAAGCACAGAGCTGGTATGAAAGAGGTGCAGATGCTGGAGATGAAGATGCCATGCGTCGGCTGGTGTCCTTTTTTCTGCGCCAGGATACGAGTGAAGCTCGAGCGCAAGCTCTGAGGTGGTCAAGTCTGGCGGCCGACATGGGCAGTGCTCAGTCGCGTAATGATTATGCCTGGCTGCTGGCAACCTCAAAATTCGAGGGCTTGCGTAATGGCACCCTGGCGGTGGATCAGGCATCGAAAGCTGTCGAAGAAGTGCCGACCGCAGCCTTCCTGGATACGCTGGCGGCTGCCTATGCTGAGCTGGGGAATTTTGAGCTGGCCGTCTCTACCCAGAGGCAGGCCATCGCGTCGATCGCAGATGATGAAGATGAACTGACTGAGCAGTTGGAAGAGCGCTTACGCTTTTACGAACGCAGTGAACCCTGGCGGGAATAGCAGGTTTCTGGTAAAAAGCCCAGCCAATGTCTGTCGTCCGTCTAATAACTGAGCTGAATATCTTGAGCATAGAACAACGCCGCACTGAAGAAGTATTTGCCATCATTCAGGAACTGGTCGCCAATGGTAAAACCACATTGCGACCTGGTGACGTCAACACTGCCTTGCGTGAGCGCAATTCTCCTATGGGCAGCTGGGCGGTTCGGGCTGAGTTCACCCGCCTGGAAGAATTGGGTCGTATCAGTTGTGATGCCCAAACGGGTGACTGGCAACTGTTGGAATCTGCCCCGATGAAAGATGCGGGCTGAGCCGTGCAAACCTCTGTAGACCTTTCTTCGCTACCCGCAATAAAAAAACGCGGGCGCGTCGCGATATTGAAGTCAAAGTGGTATCCGGAATACGTCGAAAACATGGCCTCTGCGTGTGTTGAGGTGTTGAGCCAGTACGGTTACAAAAAGATCGAACAACACACTCTGCCAGGTTCGCTAGAGCTGCCACTGGCTGCACGTGATCTGTTGAGCCTGGATGAAAAAAAAGAAATAGATGCGATTATCTGTTTTGGTGTCATTGTCAAAGGTGACACGCTGCATTTTGAAATGATCAGCAATGAGTGTATGCGTGGTCTGGGCGACGTCATGCATGAATTTCGCAGACCCATTGTCGTCGAAGTTTTACCAGTGTTTGACATTGCTCATGCCCAGGCACGAGCGGCTGATGATGAGTTCAATAAAGGTATAGAAGCCGCGGCATGCGCGATTGAAATGGTGGCCTGGCGGCAGCAAATGGGCTGCTGAGAATTTTATCTAGTTGTGCGCTTTCATCAGGCGCTGTTTGTCCCGCTGCCAATCCTGATCTCTTTTTGTTTCGCGCTTGTCGTGCTGCTGCTTACCTTTGCCCAGGGCAATTTCAACTTTCACCTTGTTACCTTTCCAGTACATTGCCGTGGGGACACAAGTATAACCTTTCTGTTGGGTAGCCGTAAAAATCTGAGCAAGTTCGCGCGCATGTAACAGCAGCTTGCGGTTGCGCTGCGGTTCAGGGTCCACGTGGGTTGAGGCGCTTAGCAGCGGCGTGATGTTGGCTGCAGCGAGATAGGCTTCACCTTTGTGTAAGTTGATGAACGCTTCAGTAATCTGCACACGCCCATCTCGAATGGCTTTCAGCTCCCATCCCTGTAACGCAATGCCCGCCTCAAACTTCTGCTCCAGGAAGAAGTCGTGGCGCGCGCGCTTGTTCAACGCAATGGTTGTGGACGGGGTGCCTTTTTTAGTGGTTTTGCTCAAAGCGGCATTCGCTGTGGTTATAGGGGTTAAGTGGGCGCGGGAGTATATCAGTTTGACCTGCAAGTAGTAGAATAGCGCCTCCACTGCACTCAGATAAGAAATAGATATGGCATTGGCATCAGATTCAAGACACGGTATGTGGTCGTCACGTTGGTTGTTTGTCCTTGCAGCGGCAGGCTCCGCGGTGGGCATCGGCAATATCTGGAAGTTCCCCTACATGGCCGGTGAGAACGGTGGTGGATCATTTGTGCTGATCTACCTGATTTGTGTCGCCTTTGTTGGCATTCCCATCATGATGTCCGAAGTCATGTTAGGTCGTGAAGGCCGTACCAGTCCGGTTAATGCGATGCGCAAGCTCACAGAAATGGGCAAGCGCAGCCCGTTGTGGGTGCTGATCGGCTGGATGGGTGTGCTCGCCGGATTCCTGATTCTGTCCTACTATGCGGTGATTGCCGGGTGGGCAATGAACTACATCTGGCTGAGCGGTGTTGGTACGTTTGCGGGGGCACCTGCGCAAACGGTCAGCTCTACCTTTGATAACTTTCTGGCAAATCCCTGGCAGCTGATTCTCTGGCAGACCATATTTATGGCGCTCACCATCTGGATTGTTGGTAAAGGAGTCACCAAAGGTTTAGAGACAGCCATTCGTCTGTTTATGCCTATGCTGTTTCTGCTGCTCCTGGTCTTACTTGGCTACAGTGTGACCTCTGGCGGATTCCAGCAGGGTTTCGATTTCATGTTCCACCTGGATATGGATGCCTTTACCAACCCGGAAATCTGGCTGATCGCAATGGGCCAGGCCTTCTTCACATTAAGCCTGGGTATGGGTGCAATGATGGCATACGGTGCGTATGTACCGGAGAATGCGGGAATAGGCGGTATGGTTGTCACGATTGCCCTGCTGGATACCCTGGTTGCGGTATCTTCGGGGCTTGCCATTTTTCCCATCGTGTTTGCCAATGGTCTCGATGCAGCCCAGGGGCCGGGGCTGATGTTTGTTACGGTGCCGTTAGCATTCGGTCAGTTACCTCTTGGTATTGTGTTCGGCACCTTGTTTTTTGTGCTGGTGACTTTTGCCGCGCTGACCTCAGCCATATCACTCACTGAGCCCGCGCTCGCTTATCTGGTAGAAGAATACAATGCCAAACGTAAGCGTGTAGCGATCAGTCTGGGTGTGATCTGCTGGATCCTCGGTCTGGGAACGGTTTTCTCATTTAATATCTGGTCGGATGTGTTTGTGGTCGGGCAGCTCACTGTTTTCGACTTTATCGACTACGTGTCACAGAACATCATGTTGCCTCTGGGCGGTATGTTGATTGCCTTGTTTGCAGTCTGGATGGTGCCAAAAACAGTTTTGCAGAAACAGCTTGGTTTTGATCGCGGGTTTTCACTGATTCTGTGGCGCGTTGTCGGCGGCATTATTGCGCCGTTAGGTGTGGCGGCGGTCTTTGTGTATAGCTTGTGGCCGTTGATCCAGGGCTTGTTGAACCCGTGAAGACCCTTGAGCGATCGGCATTGTTGGAAGTGCCGGCGCCGGTGGCTTATGCCGTGATTGTGGATGTGGTGAAGTATCCGGATTTTGTAGCCGGTTGTGAGCAGGTTGATATCCTGCAGGCGACACCAAGCGGGCTTGTTGCACAGGTGTCCGTTGCAGGTAAGGGTCTGCACGAGTCCTTTGTCACCGAGAATACGCACCAGCCTTTTGAATCCGTTGTGATGTCTTTGCGTGAAGGTCCTTTTGAAGTCCTGGAAGGTCGCTGGCAGCTGACGCCTTTGGGTGATCTGGGTTGCCGGGTAGATCTGCGCATCGATTTTGTACCCAAAGGTATTGTGGCTCGAATTCTGAGCGGCTTCACAGACCGAATAGCAGACAGACTGGTGGATTCATTCAGCGATCGCATAGTTCAGGAACACCAAGACTCGAAATGAGCCAGGGCCAGCACATCTCAGTAGAAGTGGCTTACGCAACGCCGAATGTGCAGACGCTGCGTGCATTGCAGATTCCGACTGACACCACCGTCGATACGTTGCTGCAGCAGATTGCTCAGCAGGCGCCTTTTTCTGAACTGGATCTGGCGGCACACCAGGTGGGTATCTTCGGTCAGGTATGTGATGGCACACGCGTATTACAGGAGGGTGACCGGTTGGAAATCTATCGACCTCTGATTATGGATGCCAAGTCAGCACGTCTGGCGCGTGCCCAGAATCAGAAAAATAGCCGGGGAAAGGGTCGAAAGCAGGGTTAGCTGGTTTCTTCTTCTGCGTCGGTTTCGGTCTCGGTTTCGGTTTCCACTTCAGGATTGGCAGACTCGGGTACTAAATCGCCGGTAAAGTAGCCAAGCACGTCGTCTTCAAAGAAAAGACTCATGCGTGTTTCCTGGTTGAAGTAACCGGGTAACACCACACTGTAGACATAATCCCAGCGGTTTTCGTTGAATGTATTGCGCAGCACCGGCTCACCCATAATGAATGCTACCTGGCTTCTGGTCATTCCTGGCTTGAGCTGATTGACCATCTCCTGGGTGATGACATTGCCTTGCTGTACCGTCACCTTGTACAGACGCGGAAGCTGAATATTCGGCATGCTACAGCCGACTAACATCATAGCGATAAGGGCGGTGGATAAAGCTTTAACCAGCAACGCAGTTTCTCAACAGATTTATTGGGAGGGCGATATTACGCGGTATTAATGGATCGCACCACCGCGGAGCGTGCGCGCATATTCGCGGGTTTCGTCCGTAATGTCTGCGCCGGCCAGCATGCGGGCGAGCTCTTCGATGCGGTGATCATCGCTGAGCGGCTGGATTTGTGTATTGTCGCCCTTTTTGGTGACCCGGTAGTGGCTGTCACCCAGGGCAGCTACCTGGGGCGCGTGGGTGATGCAGATTACCTGGGTATGGCTGCCGAGGTCACGCAGAATGCGACCAACGGTGTCCGCTGTTGTACCGCCTACGCCGACATCCGCCTCATCCAGAATCAAACAGGGCAAAGCACTGTTCTGCGCAGCCACAATTTGGATGCTCAAACCGATACGTGTTTGTTCGCCTCCAGAGGCAATCTGCGTCAACGGACCTGCAGGAAAGCTGGGATTGGTGGTCACCATGAATTCTGCCCGTTCGAGACCGCGTTCGCTGGTGTGTGCTTCAAAAGCGATGGCAAACTCGCCTTTGTTGATGCCCAGGCTCTGCATGAATTGTGATACAGCTTTGCCGAATTTAGGCGCGGCCTTGCGTCTTTTGGTAGAGAGCATTTTCGCCCGCTTGTCGAAATCCTGTTTGAGTTTTTCCGCACGGCTGCGCATTTCGTCCAGCGATGAGCCGTCTGCATCCAGTGCGTCGAGATCCGCGCGCAGAGCGGCGGCATGAGTGTGTAAAGCCTCCGGCTCGACTCGGTGCTTGCGGGCCAGATCCTGGGCGATATTAAGCCGCGATTCGATCAATGCCATAGCCTCCGGATCGACCACCACTTTGTCCTGATAGTGGCGCAAATCTCTGCTGGCATCGTCCAGTAAACCCAACGCGGAAGCCAGGTTTGCCTGTCCAGATGCCAGGTCCGGGTGCTCGTCGTCTAAATTCTGGATCTGGCGCACGGCATGGCGCAGGTCGTCCAGCTCTTCAAGTTTGTCTACCGCTTGTTGCAGGCTGGCAAGGGTTGTGTGCGCGCGGCTCAGGCGTTTGTGATCTTGCTCGAGCACTTTGAATTCTTCTGCTTTGAGGTCGAACTCTTCCAGCTCCTGGAGCTGGTAGGCCAGTAAATCCTGACGATCCGCAGCGCTCGCCAGGCGTTCTTCTAACGCCTGTATATGCTGAATTTCTGCCTGCCAGTCGCGATAGAGCGTACTCACCTCATGGGCAGTTTTTGTCAGGCCTGCGTAGTCGTCAAGCAGAGTCAGCTGGGTGTTGCGGTTGGCCAGCCGCAGATGTTCGTGCTGGCCGTGGATGTCGACCAACTGTTCACCCAGGCCTTTCAGGAAAGCCGTAGTAACGGGGATGCCATTAACAAACGCACGCGAGCGACCCTGGCTGGAGACTACCCGGCGCACCAGCACTTGTTCTGGCGTATCGGTGAGCAGCTCAGCCTCTGCCAGCTGAGCCTGCACGGCGGGTAAGTGCGTTAAATCGAATTCGGCACAGACGTCAGCTTTGTCTGCGCCCGGACGAATAACTTCTGTGCGTGCCCGTTCTCCCAGCAGCAGACCCAGTGCATTCAGGAGAATGGACTTACCCGCACCAGACTCTCCGGTTATGGTCGTTAAACCGGGGTTGAAGTCGATGTCCAGCGTGGTTACCAGGACAAAATTTTGTAGGGTCAGTTGCTTGAGCATGGCGGTCTGTCTGTTGTAGTAGCCAAGCGTAACCTAAGCGGGTCAGACAGTTCACTAATTCTGATACGCAAACGCTACGGTCCTAGTGTATAAAACAGGTGTAAACAATAGGCCAGGCAAAAACGGCTATTTTCCGTAAGTGAATAACTCTGACCAAGCACATGGCAAATAAAGAACTCATGGACAATCAGGTTGACCCTCGCGCCCAGCAGCTTTTTAAATTGCTTGTTGAGCAATATATTGATGACGGCTTGCCCATTGCATCAAAAAAGCTGGCTACCAGACCCGACGTCACGGTTTCATCCGCAACCGTGCGCAACATCATGGGAGATCTGGAAGCGATGGGTCTGGTCAAATCACCACATACCTCCGCCGGTAAAATTCCCACAACTCAAGGTTACCGTTTCTTTGTCGACTCTCTGCTGCACGTTGAACCCTTCGCGGAATCGCGTGTGCGGGAAATTGAAGCAGAGTTGAATCCAGACCTGGCGCCTGCTGAGCTGGTGTCCTCTGCCTCAGAATTACTTTCTCACATCACCCAGATGACCTGTGTCATCACAACGCCGCTGCGTAATCAGGTGAACCTGCGGCAGGTTGAATTTGTGCGTTTAGACGAAGAGCGGGTGCTGGTGATTTTGGTTCTGAACGATCGTGAGGTACAGAATCGGGTTATCCACACGGAACGCGAATATTCCGCTGTTGAGTTGACCCAGGCAGCCAATTATATCAACAAGGAATTTGGTGGTAGCGCCTTGATTGATATCCGCAAAGCTCTGGTGCAGAGCATGCAGGCAGATAAGGACCATATGGACACGCTCATGCAGACGGCGCTGGATATGGCTGCCGCGACGTTTGTTGAAGACCCGGCTGAGCGCGACCCGGACCTGCTGGTCAAAGGTGAAAACCGGTTGCTCGATTTCAGCACCGATACAGACCGGGTGAAAAGTCTGTTCGATGCGATCTCTCACAAAGGCAGAGTGCTGCATCTGCTCGACCAATGTCTGCAGAGTAGCGGTGTTCAACTGTTTATTGGGGACGAGTCCGGCTATCAGCCTCTGGGAGACGCATCGCTGGTCACCTCGGCTTACGAAGTTAACGGTGAAGTAGCCGGCGTTTTAGGGGTTATCGGGCCAACCCGCATGCACTATTCAGATGTGATTCCTGTCGTCGACGTCACGGCCCGCCTGTTGAGCGCAGCCATGCGTCGTGCCTGACCGGTAAAAAAAGTCTGTTTAACCCTTGTAATTAGCCGCTTGCGACCGCATATACGTCGGTCGAATCCGAGAGCAGGGGCCGGCTATGGCGCAAGACGAAAACAATCCCGATACACCCGCAGATCAGGCGGACGACGTCACGCAGGACAGTGGCGAGACAACTGCTGAAACTGAACAGGCAGGCGCGGCAGAAATTGCCGAACTGAAAGATCAGGTACTGCGCAGCCTCGCGGAGATGGAAAACGTTAAACGACGTGCCACCCGCGACATCGAAAATGCGCACAAATTTGCCGTTGAGAAACTGCTCAGCGACCTTTTCCCGGTAGTCGATAGCCTGGAAAAGGCCGTTGAGACTGCAGAGCAGACCGAGGGCGCCCAGCCCATAGCTGAAGGTGTAGCGCTTTCGCTCAAACTGTTTGTCGATACCCTGGCTAAATCCGGTGTTGAGCAGATTGACCCGCTGGGTGAGCCCTTTGACCCTCAGGTACATGAGGCCATGACCATGGTGCCCAACCCCGCCGCAGAGCCCAATTCAGTGATGGATGTGATGCAGAAAGGCTATTTGCTCAATGGGCGCCTCGTCAGGGCCGCGAAAGTCATTGTTGCCAAAGCGCCGGATGCCTGAAAAAGGCTGCTTTGAGCACTTGAAGTTAAACAGTTCGACCAAATATAGAGCAACAAGTTAAGAATATTCCCGCTGGGAAATTGTGGAGAAAAAGTAATGGGTAAGATTATTGGTATTGACCTCGGCACCACCAACTCGTGTGTCGCTGTCATGGAGGGCGGTGAGCCCCGCGTCATAGAAAACTCAGAAGGCGACCGCACTACGCCTTCCGTTATTGCGTATACCGAGGATGGTGAAATCCTGGTTGGCCAGAATGCGAAACGCCAGGCGGTGACCAATCCCACCAATACGCTCTTCGCAGTGAAGCGTTTGATTGGACGGAAGTTCAAAGACGACGTGGTGCAGAAAGACATCAAAATGGTGCCTTACAAAATCTCTGAAGCGTCGAATGGCGATGCCTGGATCGAAGTGAAAGGCGAAAAGCTGGCGCCACCTCAGGTGTCCGCGGAAACGCTGAAAAAGATGAAGAAAACTGCAGAAGAATATCTGGGTGAAGAGGTTACCGAGGCAGTCATTACCGTGCCGGCTTACTTCAACGATTCCCAGCGCCAGGCAACTAAAGATGCCGGCAAGATTGCGGGTCTGGACGTCAAACGCATCATCAACGAACCTACAGCGGCAGCGCTGGCATACGGCCTTGATAAGAAGCGTGGTGATGCCAAGGTAGCCGTTTATGACCTGGGTGGCGGTACCTTTGACGTGTCGATTATTGAAATTGCAGAAGTGGACGGCGAACATCAGTTCGAAGTGCTGTCGACTAATGGTGATACGTTCCTTGGTGGTGAAGACTTCGACCTGCGCATCATTGATTACCTCGCGGACGAATTTAAGAAAGACAACAGCGTGGACCTGCACAGCGATCCACTGGCACTGCAGCGTCTGAAAGAAGCGGCAGAGAAAGCCAAGATCGAGTTGTCCAACAGTTCGCAGACTGAAATCAACCTGCCCTACATAACGGCAGACCAGACGGGTCCAAAGCACCTGGTACTGAAATTAACCCGCGCCAAGCTGGAATCTCTAGTTGAGGACCTGGTGCAGCGTACGATCAGCCCTATCCAGACTGCATTGGATGATGCCAGCCTGACCATCAGCGATATTGATGATGTGATTCTGGTGGGTGGTCAAACCCGGATGCCCCTGGTTCAGGAAAAGGTCAAAGGCTTCTTCGGCAAAGAAGCACGTCGTGACGTAAACCCTGATGAAGCGGTTGCAATTGGTGCTGCGATCCAGGCAGCGGTGCTTGCCGGTGATGTTACCGACGTGCTGCTGCTTGACGTGACGCCTCTGTCTCTGGGTATTGAAACGCTGGGTTCAGTGATGAGTGTGCTGATCGAAAAGAACACCACAATCCCAACAAAGAAAACCCAGACGTTCTCAACAGCAGATGACAACCAGACTGCGGTGACCATCCATGTGTTGCAGGGTGAGCGTAAACAGGCAGGTCAGAACAAGTCTCTGGGCCAGTTCAACCTCGAAGACATTCCGCCTGCGCCCCGCGGCATGCCGCAAATTGAGGTGGCGTTTGATCTGGATGCCAACGGTATTCTTAATGTCTCCGCGAAAGACAAAGCAACCGGCAAAGAACAGTCGATTGTGATTAAAGCTTCAAGTGGATTATCAGAAGAAGAGATTGAGCAGATGATCCGCGACGCGGAAGCTCACTCTGAAGAAGATAAGAAATTCGAGGAGATGGTTGGATTGCGTAACCAGGCGGACAGCCTGGTACACGGTGCACGTAAAGCGGTTGAAGATGCCGGTGATAAAGCATCTGATGAAGAAAAAGAAGCCATTGAAAACGCTGCGAAAGAGCTTGAAGAAGCTCTGAAAGACGGCGACAAAGAAGGCATCGAAGCGAAAATGCAGACACTGTCCCAGGCCTCCGCAGGTCTTGCTCAGAAAATGTATGAAGCTGAAGCCGCCGAGGCAGGTCCTGCACCTGGTGCTGACGGTGGTGATCAGAGCAATGCCGGCGGCCCTGACGATGCGGTAGACGCGGAGTTTGAAGAGGTCAAAGACGAAGATAAGAAGTAAGCTTCTTTTTCGAGTCTGTCTCGTAGCGCGGCGTTTGCTTTCCAGCAAGCGCCGCGTTTGTCGTATATACGAGGCGGTGAAAACTAAAGCTGTCAGTCGCAAGCTTCAGCGCAGCGCAGCACAAAAAAAGATGTAGAGTAAATTATGTCCAAGCGAGATTACTACGAAGTATTAGGCATCAGTCGAGAGGCGTCAGAAGATGAGCTCAAAAAGGCCTACCGTCGTTTGGCGATGAAATTCCACCCGGATCGCAATTCTGACGATCCTGAGTCAGACGAAAAGTTTAAAGAAGCCTCAGAAGCCTACGAAATTTTATCCAATCGCGAGAAACGTCAGGCCTATGATCAGTTCGGGCATGCGGGTGTTGACCCGAGTCAGGGTGGTGGTCAAGGTTTTGAAGGTAACTTTGGCGACATTTTTGGTGATGTCTTTGGTGACATCTTTGGCGGTGGCCGCGGCGGGCGCAGTGCTAATGGTATGTCACGTGGTTCGGACCTGCGCTACAACATGCAGCTCGACCTGGAACAGGCTGTCAGCGGCGATACGGTAGAAGTGCGTATTCCCGTGCTGACTGCCTGTGAAGACTGTGATGGCAGCGGTGCAGCACCGGGTACAACGCCCAGCACCTGTCCTGATTGTCAGGGCGCCGGCCAGATTCGAGTTTCTCAGGGCTTCTTTTCGTTACAACAAACCTGTCCACGTTGTCGTGGGCAGGGGCGTATTGTCAGCGATCCCTGTCGCAAATGCAGCGGTGCTGGAAGAGCTGAAAAGCGCAAGACCCTGTCGGTGAAGGTGCCGGCTGGAGTAGATACGGGTGATCGCATCCGCCTCAGCGGCGAGGGTGAAGCGGGGATGAATGGTGGCCCGCCGGGGGATCTGTATGTGCAGATTGACGTGCGCGAGCATCCTATCTTTTCTCGCGATGGGCGCAATCTCTATTGTGAGGTGCCGATTTCGATTATTGACGCAGCCCTCGGTGGTGAGCTCGAAGTACCCACCCTCGACGGCCGGGTAAAACTGAAAATTCCCTCTGAAACCCAGACCGGGAAAATATTCAGGCTGCGCGGCAAGGGGGTGACCCAGGTGCGCGGTGGCGGCATAGGCGATCTCTTATGCAAGGTGGTTGTAGAAACGCCGGTTAAGTTGACTGATCGACAGAAAGAGCTGTTGCAGGAGCTGAAAACCTCACTCAGTGAAAGTGCCAAGCACTCACCGCGGGAAAAATCCTGGTTTGATGGGGTGAAAAATTTCTTTGACGGATTAACCGGCTGATGCTTCGGGTTGCGGTAACCGGTGCTGCCGGGCGCATGGGTAAAACGCTGATTCAGGCGCTCACAGAAAGTGACGATCTGCAATTGGGTGCGGCCTTTGAGCACGCAGACAGCAACGCGTTGGGTGCGGATGCGGGCGAGCTTGCCGGCGTCGGCACGCTGGACATCCCGATTACTGTTTTTGAGCAGGCTGATCCGGCAGACTTTGAGGTGGTGATAGATTTCACCGCGCCTCAGGCGACACTGGTATTGGCCGAGTTCTGCAGTCGTGAAGGTAAAGCCATGGTGATTGGCACCACCGGTTTTACTGATGCCGAGCTCAAAGAACTGGAGCGTTCAGCAGCACAGGTGCCGCTGTTCATGTCACCCAATATGAGTGTTGGTGTCAATCTCACCTTCAAACTGATTGAGATGGCTGCCCGTGCACTGGGTGATGACGTTGACGTAGAAGTGATCGAAGCCCACCACCGGCACAAAGTGGATGCACCCTCAGGGACCGCGGTGCATATGGGTAAAGTGCTGGCAGAGACCCTGGGGCGTAATCTGGAAGAAGATGCCATCTATGGGCGTCAGGGCATTACCGGCGCGCGCGAACGGAACACCATTGGATTTTCAACAATCCGCGGCGGTGACATTGTGGGTGAGCATACGGTTATGTTTATTGGTGACGGTGAGCGGTTGGAAATCACACACCGCGCCTCGAGTCGGATGAATTTTGCTCTGGGCGCACTGCGCGCTGTGCGCCATATTCACGACAAAGCACCGGGCAAATATTCGATGCAGACACTTTTAGACATCTGAACCACAGTTTTTTGCTGATTTTTATCACCCAGGTGAGTAGACTCTCGGCCTTAAGTTCAACCCGACGTGGAATGCCTGAAAGCAGGTCACGGCCATCCAGTAAAACATCTGTTGAGCCCGGTTAAATCGCGCGCCTAAGACGCGAATGCAGTTGGTAATTGCACCGACACACTAGAAAGGGATGCTCACTTGATACCGGCATTACTCGCTTTAGAGGACGGTAGTGTTTTTTACGGCCAGTCGATTGGGATTGAAGGATCCACCGTTGGCGAAGTGGTGTTCAATACTGCGATGACGGGTTACCAGGAAATCCTCACGGATCCATCCTACGCCCAGCAGATTGTTACCCTGACCTACCCGCAAATCGGCAATACCGGATGTACTCCGGAAGACTTCGAATCTGACCGCATCTGGAGTGCCGGTCTGGTTATTCGCCAGACCCCGCGGCGCGTGAGTAACTGGCGCGCTAAAACATCGTTGCAGCAGTTGCTGCGCTCTGAAGGTGTTGTTGCTATTGCTGATGTAGACACTCGAAGACTGACAAAACTGATCCGTGAAAAAGGCGCCCTTGCCGGTTGTATACTGGCAGGACCAGATGCAGCGACAGATGCAGGCAAGGCAGACGCGCTGGCCAAAGCGCAGGCCTTCCCTGGGCTCAAAGGCATGGATCTTGCTAAAGAAGTCACCGGTTCAGAGCGTAAATGGACAGAAACCAGCTGGACCCTTGAGGATGGCTACGGCGAAGTACAAGCCACACCCTACAAGGTGGTGGCTTACGATTTTGGCGTTAAGCGCAACATTTTAAGACTGCTGGCAAGCCGCGGTTGTGATCTGACCGTAGTACCCGCACAAACATCCGCAGCGGACGTTCTGGCTATGAAACCCGATGGTGTTTTCCTGTCGAACGGCCCGGGTGATCCGGAACCCTGCGAATATGCGATTGATGCCATAAAAGAACTGTTAGAGCATAAACTGCCCATTTTTGGTATCTGTCTTGGGCATCAGCTGCTGTCCCTGGCAAGTGGTGCCAGTACCTTGAAGATGTCTCACGGTCACCACGGTGCCAATCATCCAGTGCAGGACAATGACTCCAAAAAGGTCATTATCACCAGTCAGAATCATGGTTTTGCAGTCGATGGCGATACGTTGCCGGATAATCTGCGCTGCACCCATGTGTCTCTTTTTGACGGTACTGTGCAGGGTGTCGCGCGAACCGATGTGCCTGCATTTGGATTTCAGGGACACCCGGAGGCGAGTCCCGGACCTCAGGATTGTGTGTATCTGTTTGATAATTTCATCAACATGATGGCGGGTGGACAAGCGGATGCCTAAAAGAACCGATATAGACAGTATTCTGATTCTGGGTGCGGGCCCGATTGTTATCGGCCAGGCCTGCGAGTTTGATTACTCTGGCGCCCAGGCGTGTAAAGCGCTGCGGGAAGAAGGCTACCGGGTCATTCTGGTGAACTCTAACCCAGCGACGATTATGACCGACCCTGCCATGGCGGATGCCACCTACATTGAGCCGGTGGAATGGCGCACGGTAGAGGCGATTATTAAACAGGAAAAGCCAAGTGCTTTGCTGCCGACAATGGGTGGCCAGACGGCTTTGAACTGCGCCCTGGATCTGGTGCGGGAAGGTGTGCTGGAAGCGCACAATGTTGAGTTGATTGGCGCCAGCCAGGATGCGATCGACAAAGCAGAAGACCGTGAACGCTTCGATCGAGCCATGAAACGCATCGGCCTGGATACAGCAAGATCTGCCATTGCCCACAGCCTGGAAGAAGCCCTGCAGGTACAAAGTCAGCTTGGGTTCCCCTGCGTAATCAGACCTTCGTTCACCATGGGCGGCAGTGGCGGCGGCATTGCTTATAACTCTGAAGAGTTCATTGAAATCTGTAACCGCGGTCTGGAACTGTCTCCCACCTCAGAGTTGCTGATTGATGAATCTCTGGTCGGTTGGAAAGAATTTGAGATGGAGGTGGTGCGGGATCACCTCGATAACTGCATCATCATCTGCTCCATCGAAAACGTGGATCCAATGGGTGTGCATACCGGCGACAGTATCACGGTTGCCCCTGCACAGACGCTGACAGACAAAGAATATCAGTTGCTGCGTAACGCCTCGATTGCCGTGTTGCGTGAAATCGGCGTTGATACCGGTGGTTCCAATGTGCAGTTTGCCATTGACCCCGACACGGGCCGCACAGTGGTCATCGAAATGAATCCGCGGGTGTCCCGGTCCTCAGCTCTGGCCTCTAAAGCAACGGGTTTCCCGATTGCGAAAGTAGCGGCCAAGCTTGCCGTAGGCTATACCCTCGATGAACTGGATAACGATATTACCGGCGGCATTACACCGGCTTCGTTTGAACCCAGCATCGATTACGTAGTGACTAAAATACCGCGATTCACATTTGAGAAATTTGTTCAGGCTGATGCTCGTTTAACCACACAGATGAAGTCTGTTGGTGAAGTGATGGCCATTGGTAGAACCTTCCAGGAATCCATGCAGAAAGCGCTGCGCGGTCTGGAAACCGGTATGGTGGGTTTTGACCCTGTAGTTGATGCCAGTGTTGCAGCAGATGGGCTGAATGCAACACTCAAACGAGAACTGGGCACGCCAAGTGCCATGCGTGTCTGGTACGTGGCTGATGCATTCCGCGCTGGATGGTCGCTGGAAGACATTTTTGAATCCACAAAAATCGACCCCTGGTTTCTGGCGGAAATTGAAGACCTGATCAGTACAGAGTTAAGCCTGGCGAACGTCTCTGCCATCGCCCTCAGCAAAGAAGACTGGTACCGCCTCAAGCGTAAAGGTTTTTCTGACGCGCGCCTCGGCCAGTTGCTGGCGACGGACGAAAGTGAAATCCGTCAGTTGCGTCAGGCTCTGGATGTCAGACCTGTTTACCGTCGTGTCGACACCTGTGCGGCAGAGTTTCCCGCCAGCAGCGCCTATATGTATTCCACCTACGAAGAAGAGTGTGAATCGCTGCCTTCGCAGCGCAAAAAAATTATGGTGCTGGGCGGCGGTCCTAACCGTATCGGTCAAGGCATAGAATTTGATTATTGCTGCGTACACGCCGCTTTGGCGATGCGCGAAGATGGCTATGAAACCATCATGGTCAACTGCAATCCTGAGACAGTGTCGACGGATTACGACACATCTGACCGGCTGTATTTTGAGCCGGTTACCCTGGAAGATGTGCTGGCTATTTGTGATGTGGAACAACCCGTCGGCGTTATCGTGCAGTTTGGTGGCCAGACGCCGCTGAAGCTGGCCAATGACCTTGAAGCTGCAGGTGTACCCATTATCGGCACCACGCCAGATGCCATTGACCGGGCGGAAGATCGCGAGCGTTTTCAACAGCTGGTTGAGAAATTAGAGTTGCGCCAGCCCGCCAATCGCGTTGCATCAAGTGCGTACCAGGGCATTGAGCGCGCTCAGGCAATTGGCTATCCCATTGTTGTGCGGCCGTCTTATGTCCTGGGCGGCAGAGCGATGGAAATTGTCTACAATGATGATGAGTTGACTCAGTACATGCAGAATGCTGTGGATGTATCTAACGACTCGCCTGTGCTGCTGGACCGGTTTCTGGATCAGGCCGTAGAGGTGGATGTTGACGCAGTTTGCGATGGCCATGAGGTGGTGATTGGCGCCATTATGCAGCACATCGAGCAAGCCGGTATTCACTCTGGTGACTCAGCCTGTTCGCTGCCACCGTATAACCTGCCTATGCACCTCCAGGACATCATTCGCCATCAGGTGGCGGATATCGCCCTTGAGCTGGGTGTGGTTGGTCTCATGAATGTGCAGATGGCGGTACAGGGTGAAGATGTTTTTGTGCTGGAAGTGAACCCGCGCGCGTCACGTACCGTACCGTTCGTGTCCAAGTGTATCGGCGTTTCTCTGGCGAAAGTTGCTGCCCGCTGTATGGCGGGAACCACACTGGCAGAGCAGAAATTCACCAAAGAGATTGTGCCCACAGTTTTTAACGTGAAAGAGTCCGTATTCCCTTTCAATAAGTTTCCGGGGGTGGATCCAATTCTTGGACCGGAGATGAAATCCACCGGTGAAGTAATGGGTGTTGGCGATACCTTTGGTGAAGCTTTTGCAAAAGCGTCTCTTGGTGCCGGTGAAGTATTGCCGCAACAGGGGCAGGTGTTTATCAGTGTGAAAGATCCTGACAAAGAAAATCTGCCGCAAATTGCACAGCGTTTGATTGATCAGGGTTTTACCCTTGTAGCGACACGGGGTACTCAGCGTTGTCTGGAAAAGGCGGGCGTACCCTGTGACAAAATCAGCAAGGTCAATGAAGGTCGTCCGGATATTTCAGATATGGTCAAGAATGACCAGATAGACCTGATTATCAATACCACCGAGGGACGCAAGTCGATTGCTGACTCGGCGCTTATTCGTCGCCTCGCGCTACAGAAGAAAATCTGTTACACCACTACCCTGGCAGGGGGCGAAGCCATTGCCATCGCAATTACGCAGGGTCAGGGTGATCGCGTAAGACGGCTGCAGGATATTCATGCTGCTTTATAATTACTGCGTACTACACACCTCCTATTAACCGATTTAACGGGCAAGTTATGCCGACGCCGATGACATTAGAAGGTGCAGATAATCTGCGCGAAGAACTGCAACACCGTAAGAGTGTGCTGCGCCCGGAGATTACCCAGGCTATTGCAGAAGCCCGTGCACACGGTGATTTAAAAGAAAACGCCGAGTATCACGCTGCACGCGAGCAACAGGGCTTCAACGAAGGCCGAATTCAGGACATTGAAGGCAAGCTGGCGGATGCGCAGATCATTGATGTTGCCAAAATGCCCCCAGGAGAAAAAGTAATTTTCGGGGTTACGGTCACTCTTTTAGATGTCGACAGCGATGAGGAAACCACCTACAAAATCGTCGGTGAAGATGAAGCCGACCTGAAGGTAGGCAAGATCTCTGTGATGTCACCGATCGCAAGAGCGCTTATCGGTAAAAGTGTTGGGGACGCGGTTACCGTTGTGACCCCCGGCGGCGAGCGCGAATATGAAATTGACCGAGTGGAACATCGATAACCCTGTTATCAGATCAAAAGTTCTCGTGCTGGAGTTCGCTGTATAGATTTCAGGCGAAACGTTTTAGATTGGAAAGCTTGGGATTGGCTTTGGGGTTTTCCCGGTAGAAGACAAAAACACGACCAATCCTCTGCACGATTTCAGCAGCGCAGGCCGCCGCCAGCGAATTTGCAGCCTCATCTCGAGCGTCCCGATCACTGATGGAGATTTTCACTTTGATCAGCTCATGGTCAATTAGAGCCCGCTCGGTCTCCAGTTCTACGCCCGGGGTCACACCTTGATCCCCTACCAGAATGATGCTGTCCAGATGATGGGCGATCTGACGAAGAGACTTTTTTTCACGGCTTAACATTTTTCACGGCTAAAAGAGGCATTGCGGTATTCTACGCAGATCATGGCAAAACGCACCAAATCAAGTTCACGCTGGCTGCAGAGGCAGAACAAAGACTATTTTGTCCGTGCCGCTCAGGATCAGGGCCAGGTATCCCGCGCGCATTTCAAACTGCTGCAGCTTGACCAGCGTTTCAAGCTGATTAAAAGTCAGGCCAGAGTGCTTGAGCTGGGCGCAGCGCCCGGCGGCTGGACACAATATCTGCAGGATCGGTTGAGTAAAGGTCTGCTCATCGCGGTAGACCCGCTGCCGATAACGGCGGGTATGGATACCGTGGTGATTGAAGGTCTGGCCGGAGAGCCGGCGGTAGATGGGGCTATCGACGAGGCGTTACAGGGTGCGGCACTAGACCTTGTTTTATCGGACATGGCCCCCAATATATCTGGCGTAAGAGCTGTGGATCAGGCACGGGCAATGGACCTTGCAGATACGGCATTGCTGGCCTGCCATCGGTGGCTTAAACCCCGTGGCGCCATGGCCATCAAAGCTTTCCAGGGCGAAGGGTTGGATGAGTGGGTAAAAGATCTCAGAGCGCAGTTTTCCAAGGTAACTGTGACCAAACCCAAAGCATCAAGACCTGAATCTCGCGAAGTGTTTGTTGTCGCACAAGGTTTTCTGGGTTCACAGGACGATCACGAGCGTTTGGTGTAATCTTGGCGGTCTAAATTTAATTACGGTTGTCGAAAAGCAACATCGAGGATAACCCCTTGTCAGATATGGGAAAAAATTTATTACTGTGGCTCATCATCGCGGCAGTACTGTTGACAGTTTTCAACAATTTCAATGTTGAGCCTCAGCAGGAGCCAGTGGCGTATTCTGAGTTTGTGAAAGCGGTGAACGCCGGTCAGATACGAGAAGCGCAGATTCAGGGTGACAAGATCACCGCGCTTGATGGCAGCGGCAACCGTATGGTTGTGGTCTGGCCACAGAATGACGATAAGTTGATCAGTGAATTGATCGATAACAACGTCCTTACGACGGTTCTGGAACCTGAAAAACAGAGTTTCTGGAGCCAACTGCTGATTGCCAGCTTCCCGATACTGATCATTATCGCTGTTTTCATGCTGTTTATGCGGCAGATGCAGGGTGGTGGCAGTGGTCGCGGTGGCCCCATGGCTTTTGGTCGCAGCAAGGCGAAGTTACTCTCTGAAGATCAGATTAAAACCACGTTTGCTGATGTTGCGGGAGTCGACGAGGCTAAAGAAGAAGTTCAGGAGCTGGTTGAATTCCTGCGTGATCCCGGCAAGTTTCAACGACTGGGTGGTCATATTCCACGTGGCGTACTGATGGTCGGGCAACCGGGTACGGGTAAAACTCTGCTGGCGAAAGCCATAGCGGGTGAGGCCAAAGTGCCGTTCTTCTCTATCTCCGGTTCAGACTTTGTGGAAATGTTTGTCGGGGTAGGTGCATCGCGCGTACGCGACATGTTTGAGCAGGCGAAGAAACAGTCACCATGTATTATTTTCATCGATGAAATCGATGCGGTGGGTCGTCACCGCGGTGCCGGTCTCGGTGGTGGGCACGATGAGCGCGAACAGACATTGAACCAGCTGCTGGTAGAAATGGATGGTTTTGAGGCTAACGACGGCATTATTGTGATTGCGGCCACGAACCGTCCCGATGTGTTGGATCCGGCTTTGCTGCGCCCTGGCCGGTTCGACCGCCAGGTGGTGGTGGGTCTTCCAGACATTCGCGGCCGTGAGCAGATTGTTAAAGTACACATGCGTAAAGTGCCGCTCGCAGACGACGTTGATCCGAGCATTATTGCCAGAGGTACACCCGGTTTTTCCGGTGCTGATCTGGCGAACCTTGTGAATGAGGCAGCGTTATTCGCAGCCCGCGCAAGCAAGCGTCTGGTCTCCATGGACGAATTTGATAAAGCCAAAGACAAAATCATGATGGGCGCTGAGCGCAAATCCATGGTGATGTCGGAGAAAGAAAAGCGCAACACGGCTTATCATGAAGCAGGGCATGCCATTATCGGGCGGCTGATGCCCGATCATGATCCGGTCTACAAAGTGACCATTATCCCGCGCGGACGAGCGCTGGGGGTGACCATGTTCCTGCCGGAAGAAGATCGCTACAGCCTGACCCGTCAGGGCATCCGCTCACAGATATGTAGCTTGTTTGGCGGCCGCATAGCTGAAGAAATGATTCTCGGCTCGGACTATGTCACAACAGGTGCGTCGAACGACATTGAACGCGCTACCTCGCTGGCGCGCAGCATGGTCACAAAGTGGGGTTTGTCTGAAAAGCTTGGCCCCCTGAAGTACGACGAAGACGATAACGAAGTGTTCCTGGGTATGTCGGCGGGTGCTAAACCTAAAGCTTTGTCTGACGATACTGCAAAGGCGATTGATCAGGAAGTGCGCTCGATTATTGACACGTGTTATGCCGACGCCCACCAGATGCTGGAAGAAAACATCGATAAGCTGCACAGCATGGCGGATGCGCTGATGGAGTACGAAACCATCGGGGTCGAGCAGATAGATGACATCATGGCGGGTGCCAAGCCTCGAGTGCCTTCAGATTTTGAGCCTAAGCCGCCTTCCTCGGGCGATTCGTCCCCTGAATCGCCGATTGGCGGACCTGCGGAAGAAAGTTAAGCCCGGAACCACGTTGCTTGTACGTTGTTCTGCGGTGCTAGAACTCTGACCTTCGAGCACCCCCGGATTATGGGGGTGCTTAACATCACACCTGATTCCTTCTCTGACGGCGGCAGGCTGTTCAAAGACCGTCGCGTTGACTTGTCTGCTGTACAGATGGCCGCGCAGCAGATGATTGAGCAAGGCGCCAGCGTCCTCGACATCGGCGGTGAGTCAACTCGACCAGGCGCGCAGCCTGTTGGGGTGTCCCAGGAGATGGATCGTGTGATTCCGGTAGTTGAGGCGCTGACGCAGCAGGATACGATTTTGTCTGTAGATACCCGTCACGCAGCTGTAGCCGCAGCGGCGATAGCAGCAGGCGCTCACATGATTAATGATGTCAGCGCGGGTGGTGATCCGGATATGTTGCCGACAATTGCCGCGAGTCATGTGGGTTATGCGATGATGCACATGCAGGGGCTGCCTGAGAACATGCAGCAATCTCCACGCTATGGTGATGTAATTACGGAGGTCGGAGAGTATCTGAAGCAGCGATACCTGGCTTGTTTGCAAGCGGGCATTGATGGCGGCAGGTTGATGCTTGATCCAGGTTTCGGCTTCGGCAAAACTTTAGCGCATAATTTGCAGCTGCTGGATGGGCTGGCCCAAGTGAAAGTGAGCGGTGTGCCGTTACTGGTAGGACTATCGCGAAAAAGTATGCTTGGTACCATTACAGGTAAACCGGTTGAAGATCGCACCGCAGCCAGTGTCGCTGCGGCGTTGATTGCTGTGCAGCGCGGTGCAGATCTGGTTCGCGTGCATGACGTTGCTGCCACCCAGGATGCATTGAAGGTGCTGCAAGCTCTGCCTGCCCCCGGGCGTTATTAAAACAGAGAGAAGACATCCATGAGCAGGAAATATTTTGGGACTGACGGTATACGCGGTCGTGTTGGCCAGTATCCAATTAATCCCGCCTTTTGCCTGCGCCTCGGATGGGCTGTTGGGCGTGTATTTGCCAAGCGGGGTCCCGCTCATGTAATCATTGGCAAAGATACGAGAATTTCCGGTTACATGCTGGAGTCTGTGTTGGAATCGGGTCTGGTTTCTGCTGGTGCAGACGTCAGCCTTATCGGACCGATGCCGACGCCCGCGATTGCGTATCTGACGCGCACCCTGCGCGCGGATGCGGGCATCGTGATCAGTGCTTCACACAACCCCTACTACGACAACGGTATTAAATTCTTCGATCAGCTGGGTAACAAGCTGGCAGACGATGTTGAGCTTGAGATCGAAGCTCAACTGGGTGAAGACATGGAGTGCGTCGAATCTGATCAGTTAGGCCGTGCCTCGCGAATAAGTGACGCTGCTGGACGTTACATCGAATTCTGTAAAGCAACGGTTCCCAGAGGCTTCAGTCTGCGTGGCATGCGTATTGTGCTCGACTGTGCCCATGGCGCCACCTATCACGTTGCGCCAAGGGTTTTTGAAGAGCTGGGTGCTGAAGTAGAAGTGATTGGCGCGACGCCGAACGGCGTCAACATTAACGATGGCTGTGGTTCCACACATCCGGAAATGTTGCGCGAAAAAGTTCTTGAGCGCGGCGCGGATGTTGGCATTGCATTTGATGGTGACGGTGATCGCGTATTTATGGTCGATTCAACGGGCCGACTTCTGGATGGTGATGAGCTTATTTACATCATCGCCTCCCATCGTAAGGCTCACGGCATTCTTGGCGGCGGCGTGGTCGGCACAGTGATGAGCAACCTCGGGTTGCAGCAGGCCTTGGAAGCACAGGGCATTGAATTCTGCCGAGCTAAAGTTGGCGACCGCTATGTGACGGAGATGCTGCTGAACAAAGGCTGGATGCTGGGTGGGGAAACATCGGGTCACGTCCTGTGTCTGGATCTTGCCAGCACCGGGGATGCTATTGTTGCTGCGTTACAAGCTCTGCTGCCAGTTGTTGAGTCCTCCAAAAGTGTTGCTGAGCTTGTCAGTGGTGTGATCAAGCTGCCGCAGATCATGGTCAACGTCAAAGTGCCTGATCCTGCTGCGGTTGCTCAAAGTCCTGCGCTGCTGCGCGCAATCTCCGCAAAAGAAGCAGATCTTGCTGATCGTGGCAGGATACTCGTGCGAGCCTCCGGGACTGAGCCTCTGCTGCGGGTGATGGTTGAAGGTGAAGACGGTCCAGAAGTGCAGGGCATTGCTGACGAGTTAGCTGCCGTTGCTCAAAACCAGGGTTAGTTCAGTCACCCGACTGCAAACAGACTGGCCCTACCAGGCAGCGCGAACGCCCTTTTTCTATGGCTGGGTCATCGCTGCCGTATCGACACTGGGGTTCCTCTGCAGTGTGCCGGGCCAGACCATGGGGATGGCTGTTTTTGCCGATACCTTCATTGCGGAATTTGGTCTGTCGCGCACCGAACTTTCTACAGCTTATCTTTTCGGCACGGTTGCCAGTGCCTTGACTCTGCCGCGCGCTGGTCGCTGGTATGACCAATGGGGTGCCAGAGTCATGTTGGTCGCGGCGCCGGCCTTTTTAGGCATCATGCTGGTGTTGATCAGTGGCATTGATTGGCTTGCCGGGTTGCTCGTGGGTGCATTTGCAGTACCTCTAGCCTGGGTAACATTCCCACTTATTCTGTTGGGCTATTTCGGTGTGCGGTTCAGCGGCCAGGGTGTCTTGACCTCGGCCAGTCGTAACGTGTTGCTGGTCTGGTTTGAAAAGCGTCGTGGTCTTGTCTCCGGCGTGCGCGGTGTATTTGTATCGTTAGGGTTTTCTATCTCGCCGCTGATTCTGGCCTGGATGATAGATGCTTTTGGCTGGCGCGGGGCGTTGTGGCTGATGGCTGTGGTGGTTGGGATCGGCTTTACAGCCATTGCACTATTTACCGTCAGAGACCACCCCCATGTGGCAGGATTGACTCCGGATGGTGAAGCGCGTTCCGATGATCCCGCGCAACAGCAGGCAGCCTCACTACCCGAGCGCACGGCCAGTGATGCCAAACGTGACCCGGTTTTCTGGATTTATTCGGCTGCCTTGTCGATGCATGCGTTGTTCGGTACAGCGGTGACGTTCCACATTGTTGCTATTTTTGAAGAGGCTGGGCGCGATCGTGTCGAAGCGTTTGCCTATTTTCTGCCTCAGGCGGTGGTGTCCTTGAGCGTGAATCTGGTTGCCAGCGCGCTGGCGGACTACTGCCGTTTGAAGCCCTTATTGGTTGTCATGCTGGTGATGTTTCTGGTGGGCGCCTACGGTATCACCCAGCTCCACACCATAGAGGGGTACTGGTTACTGGTCCTGGGTTTTGGTGCAGGTGGTGGGTTGTGGGGCGTTCTGTCCAATCTTGCGTTTATTCGACAGTTCGGCGCTCTGAATCTGGGTG
Organism: Gammaproteobacteria bacterium; assembly: GCA_048571035.1. Classification (GTDB taxonomy): domain Bacteria; phylum Pseudomonadota; class Gammaproteobacteria; order Pseudomonadales; family Azotimanducaceae; genus UBA4421. The sequence goes on along the minus strand of CP121329.1, from coordinate 2,453,429 downwards.
AAATCAGCGGTTTGAACACCGCTATCACGGTTTTTGCCAGCGCTATCGGCCCGGTGGCCTTCAGCCTTGCGAATGATACCTTTGGCAGCTTCGATGCGGCGGCAGTCGGCTGTATTGTCGGGCTGGTTGTACTGTTACTTATCGCAATTCTGCTGCCACAGCCGCTGGATCGTGCACCGCAATGAGGAAGGGACTGCAAACTCCCATCTTGCACTCTTGGCAATTAATGGCCTGAGCGTATAACATTGCGCGCCCTCGAATGACCGGTGACCAAATATGCGCAGAGCATTGGTGGCGGCAAATTGGAAAATGTTTGGCGCTGCAGCACAGCTTCAGGTCTTTGCTGATGCCCTGCAGTTGGACGAGCGGGTTGATGCGGTATGGTTTCCGCCGGCACTCTACTTAGGTGCAGCGGTTGCGGTTGCGCCGCCAGGCCTGGCCTGCGGTGTTCAGGACATCGGCACCTCAGCCAGCGGCGCGCATACGGGTGACATAGCGGCAGAAATGGTGGCTGATGTCGGCGGTTCATGGGCTATTGTCGGCCATTCTGAACGACGTATGTTGCACAATGAAGGTGACGATCTGGTTGGGACAAAAACCGCGGCAGCTTTGCGCGGTGGATTGAATCCGATTGTCTGTGTCGGAGAAACAGCCGCCGAGCGTGATGCGGGACATGAAAAGATTGTGGTACAGCGGCAACTTGAAGCGGTACTGGATCGTATTGATCATGCGCAGCTGGGTAATCTTGCTATCGGTTATGAGCCGGTTTGGGCGATAGGCACCGGAGTCACCGCAAGCCCGGAGCAAGCGCAGGAAATGCACGAGTTTGTGCGGCAGCTGCTGTCCGAGGCGGATGCGCAAATGGCTGCACAGATTCGAATTGTTTATGGTGGCAGCGTGAAACCGGACAACGCTGCACAATTGTTTGCTCAGAAAGACATTGATGGCGGACTGGTTGGTGGTGCATCGCTGGACGCGGCTGATTTTACAGCCATCATTAATGCTGCAGCTCAGGCGCGTTAGGTAAGCGCGAGAGAATTCAAGATTTAACTGGAATAGTGATAAAGGTTGTAAGAAAGACATGTCGACCATAGAAACAGTGCTGTTATCCCTTCTCGTGATTGATGCCATTGCACTCACCGTGCTGGTTTTGATCCAGCAGGGCAAAGGCGCCGATGTAGGCGCAGCGTTTGGTAGCGGCTCATCCGGTACGGTGTTTGGTGGTGCAGGGGGCGCTTCGTTCCTGACCCGCGCGACAGCGTGGCTGGCGATTGCATTTTTTGCCATAGCATTCGGCCTGGCCTACCTCGCCAAGCAGCGCTCTGAAGCTGTTGATACGCTGGGTATTCCGACCGTGCCAACGCAGAGCTCACAAGGACAGTTGACGCAACCGCAAGAAAGTGTAGATTTGCCCGCCATTGATGGTGATGTCCCTCTTTTAGAGTTGGAAGATCTGGAGGTTGAAGAAACCCCGAATTGGTAGACACGCTACCTTGAGGGGGTAGTGAGCTTATGCTCGTGCGAGTTCGAGTCTCGCCTTCGGCACCATTGATCTTGCTGCGCAAGCTCGGGCGAGTTTTGCAGCTTTGCCGCAAAACGTCGCTCAGCCCGATTTGCCTGGTCCAAGCCACTCAGCTCGAATAGCGGCATTCCAAATCCCCCCTTGCAGGCTTGGCCAAGCATCCCTATAATTCGCGACCTTGCTGATGCGGGGTAGAGCAGTCTGGTAGCTCGTCGGGCTCATAACCCGAAGGTCGCGAGTTCAAATCTCGCCCCCGCCACCAAAGGAAGAAAAGCCCCTGAACAGGGGCTTTTTGGTACCTAGCTTTAGCTGGTTACCAGGTACGTAGCCCAAGCCCCGGCGCATAGTCGCAAGGGTTAAAGCGCAACCGCGTAGAGCAACATTGTTTTGCTTCTGCGTAGTTCAACGTAGACGAATCGTGTTTTAAGCGTAAGTCAAAGCAGATGGGCGTTAGGCCCATTTTTTGTGCCAGCAGGAAACGTAGCGACCGCAAATAAAGCGGTCACATGAGGTTGTAACTCATTGAATAGAAAGGAATTGCAGGTCGAAGAATTGCTTGCACCAACGGTTGAGTCGTTGGGCTGCACCATTTGGGGTGTGGAATTCTTGAATCAGGGAAAGCACACCAAGTTGCGTCTTTACATAGATCGCGATGAGGGGATCGATGTAGATCACTGTGCGGCCGTGAGTCGGCATGTCAGTGACATCCTTGATGTAGAAGAGGTCATCTCAAGCGCTTATACGCTGGAAGTGTCTTCTCCTGGAATGGATCGCCTGCTGTTTAAAGAAGAACAATTTGCAGACAGCGCTGGTGAACAGGTAGATATTCGGCTGAATTTTCCATTTGAAGGCCGGAAGAAATTTGTAGGTGTGCTCAATGGCGTGCAGGACAGCATGGCAATTGTGCAGATTGAAGATGAAGAATTTTTGTTGCCGCTGGAAAATATCCAGAAGGCGAGAGTTGTGCCGGTCTTTGACTGAGGTAATTAGGGCAAACGAATGTCAAAAGAAATACTGTTAGTCGTTGAATCTGTGTCCCTTGAAAAAGGCGTGCCCAGAGAAGTGATCTTCGAGGCGATTGAGTCTGCGTTGGCCATGGCGACCAAAAAGCGTTATGGCGAACAGCAGGAATTTCGTGTCGCTATCGACCGTGAGACGGGCGAATACGATACGTTCCGCACCTGGACGATTGTTAATTACGAAGACGAAGAGGAACCTAATCCGGCTGCACAGTTTTCGCTTGAAGCTGCTGTGGAAATGGATCCTGAGGCCAAGCTTGGGGACGTCATTGAGGAGCAGGTTGAATCGGTTGAATTCGGCCGGATCGCCGCACAAACCGCCAAGCAGGTTATTGTGCAGAAGGTCCGTGAAGCGGAGCGCGCTCAGGTTGTTGAAGCCTATCTTCCGCGCATGAATGAATTGATCAGCGCCACAGTCAAGAAGCTTGGCCGCGACAGTGTCATTGTTGACCTGGGAAACAATGCTGAAGGCATCCTCACTCGTGAGCACCTGATTCCCCGCGAAACGTTTCGCGTCGGTGATCGACTGCGCGCACTGCTGACTGAGATTCGTCCGGAAAACCGTGGTCCACAGCTCATACTGTCGCGTACATCGCCGCAGATGCTGATCGAGTTGTTTAAGGTGGAAGTGCCTGAAATCGCTGAAGACGTTATTGAGATTCGTGGTGCAGCACGCGATCCGGGTTCTCGTGCCAAGATTGCGGTTAAAACCAACGATGGTCGTATAGATCCGGTGGGCGCTTGTGTCGGTATGCGGGGCTCCCGCGTCCAGGCGGTATCTGGCGAGTTGGCTGGGGAGCGTATTGATATTGTGCCTTGGGACGATAACCCCGCTCAATTGACTATCAATGCTATGGCGCCAGCTGAAGTGGCTTCGATCGTGTTGGATGAAGACACGCACTCAATGGATATTGCGGTTACCGAAGAAAACCTGGCGCAGGCAATTGGTCGAGGTGGGCAGAATGTCCGTCTGGCCAGCGATCTGTGCGGTTGGTCGCTGAATATCATGACCGAAGAGGAAGCTTCGCAGAAGCAGGAAGAAGAGTCGGTCAAGTTTATCAAAGACTTTATGGAGTCGCTGGAAGTCGACGAAGATGTTGCCGGTGTGCTGGTTGAAGAAGGTTTTACCACCTTGGAAGAAGTCGCTTATGTACCCATCGAAGAAATGATGGCGATTGAAGGTTTTGACGAAGAAATTGTGCAGGAACTGCGCAACCGTGCAAAAGACGCGCTCCTGACCAAGGCAATTGCCAGTGAAGAGGCTCTGGGTGATGCAACACCTGCAGATGATCTGCTGGAAATGGAAGGCATGACAAGACCGTTGGCGTTCAAACTGGCTGGTAACGACGTTGTGACCATGGAAGATCTGGCCGAACTGGCGATAGACGAGCTGTTGGAAATAGAACCAGAATTGAGTGAAGCAGAAGCTTCGGTGCTGATTTTGAAAGCACGGGAGCCGTGGTTTGCAGAAGATGCCGACGCGGCGGAAGAAGCTTAGACAGAGATTTACTGCCTGCACGCGTCAAGGTAGACGTTGTGCTGGCGGTTAGGAGTGATTGATGGCAGACGTGACAGTTAAACAACTAGCAGACACCGTGGGAACACCGGTGGACCGCCTGCTGCGCCAGATGCAAGAGGCCGGTTTGCCGCACAAGACCGAAGACGAAGTGGTGACCGAAGTACAGAAAAAAACTTTGCTGGCATTCCTGCAGAAAAGTCACGGCGCAGCTGAAACCGGCGAGCGCAAGATTACTTTAAAGCGCAAAAGCAGCAGTACTTTAAAAGCTGGGCAGGGCCGAGCGGGACGGAACGTCACCGTTGAGGTACGTCGTAAGCGTACCTATGTGAAAGGCGGCGAAACAGCACCTGCATCTGATACTGAGGCAGCACCACCGGTAGCTGATTCTTCTCAGGCTGAGGCCGAAGCCGCCCGTATACGCGATGAAGAAGCCGCCCGAGCAAAAGCCAACGAAGATGCGCGCAATGCGGAAGTTGAGCGCAAGGCTGAAATCGAACGAAAAGCCGAAGAAGAGCGTCTTAAAGCCGAAGAGGCTGCCCGTCAGGCAGAAGAAGAACGTCAGGCTAAAGAAGCCGCTGATAAGTCTGCGCAACAACCTGAGGTGCCGGTGGATCCAGCTGCGGCGGCTGCAGAATTGCAGGCTAAAGAGCAGGCTGAGCAAAAAGGCGGAAAGCGCGGCAAAGCTAAAGAGCGTCGTGATGCGCCGGGTGCACGAAGTGGAGGTGGTAAAGGTCGCCGCGAGCTGTCGCTGAAGAGCGAGCGTCGCACCAAGCGTAGGCCCGCCCATCGTCAGGCGGCGCTACAGGTTGAAACCCAGGGGGGTGAATTTAAGCCCACCGAGTTTATTTCCCGTGAAGTGGAGATTGGTGAGGTTAACTCCGTCGCTGATCTTGCTCAGCGTATGGCGATTAAAGCCTCAGAAGTCATTAAAACACTCATGGGCATGGGTGTTATGGCTACGATCAACCAGACTCTCGATCAGGATACTGCCACCCTTGTGGTTGAAGAAATGGGCCACAAGGTCAAGCTGGTCAGTGACGATGTGCTGGAAGAGAAACTTACAGCGTCCCTTAAGATTGAGGGTGAAACAGAGCCGCGCGCACCGGTTGTTACGGTAATGGGCCACGTCGACCACGGCAAAACATCGCTGTTGGATTACATTCGTCAAACGCGCGTGACCAGCGGGGAAGCAGGTGGTATCACCCAGCACATTGGTGCCTACAGCGTTGAGACCAAAGGCGGGCAGGTTACTTTTATTGATACGCCCGGACACGCTGCATTTACCTCAATGCGTGCTCGTGGTGCCAAAGTTACCGATATTGTTATTTTAGTGGTTGCTGCTGACGATGGCGTCATGCCGCAGACTGAAGAAGCCATACAGCACGCAAAAGCCGCCGAAGTGCCGATTATTGTTGCGATAAACAAATGTGACCTTGAATCTGCTGATCCCGACCGCGTCACAAACGAACTTGCGGCGAAAGATGTGGTGCCGGAAGAGTGGGGTGGTGACACTCAATTTGTGAAGGTTTCTGCGATCACAGGTGAAGGCATAGATACGCTGCTTGAAGCGATTGTGCTGCAATCAGAAATCATGGAATTAGGTGCGATTGCTGAGGCGCCAGGCCAGGGTGTGGTTATTGAATCGCGACTCGATAGAGGCCGGGGCCCGGTTGCAACAATTCTTGTGCAGAACGGTAGCCTCAAGCAAGGTGATGTGGTGATTGCGGGTGAGTGTTTTGGACGCGTACGCGCAATGCTCGACGATACCGGTCAGCCGACAAAATATGCTGGCCCCTCCGAGCCAGTGGAAGTGCTGGGCCTGAATGGCACGCCAGCCGCGGGTGATGATTTTTCTGTTGCCACCGACGAGCGCTCGGCTCGTGAGTTGGCAGAGTTTCGTGCGGACAAGAGCCAGGAGCATCGTCAAGCGACTCAGCAGGCAGCGAAACTGGACAACATGTTTGCCAACATGGTGGAAGGCGAGAAGCGCATTCTGAAGCTGGTTATAAAAAGTGATGTGCGTGGCAGTCTTGAAGCTATTATTCAGGCGCTTGCAGATCTGGGTAACGATGAGGTTGGCGTCCAGGTTCTAGGATCCGGTGTTGGTGGTATATCTGAATCAGATGCCACAATGGCGGTGACGTATGGCGCTGCAGTATTCGGTTTTAACGTTCGGGCTGACAAGGCCGCTAAAACACTACTTGAAAAAGAAGGTGTAGATCTGCGGTATTACAGTGTGATTTACGAATTAATTGACGATGTCCGCGCTGTATTGTCCGGAATGTTGTCTCCGGAGATCCGCGAAGAAATTGTGGGTATTGCCGAGGTGCGTGATGTATTCCGTTCACCTCGTTATGGCGCGATTGCGGGTTGTATGGTCACTGAGGGATCGGTCCATCGTAACAAGCCGATCCGTGTCCTGCGGGATAATGTCGTGATTTACGAAGGAGAGCTGGAGTCACTGCGTCGCTTTAAAGACGATGTGAACGATGTTCGTGCCGGCACCGAATGTGGTATTGGCGTACGCAACTACAATGATGTGCGGCCAGGTGATCAGATAGAAGTATTCGATGCTAAAGAAGTGGCGCGGCAGCTTTAGCCAGACGATAGATGTTAGCTGTGTCTCGAGATTTAAAAGTAGCCGATTTTATACGCGATGAAGTGGCGCGCATTATCGCGTTTGAAATGCGTGATCCTCGTGTCGGCTCCTTTGTCAGCGTCAACGACGTAAAAGTCAGCAAAGATCTGTCGTATGCCGAGATTTATGTTTCGTCCTTACAGGTGAATGATGCGACAGAGCAGGAAGCGCTGATAAAGGTGCTGAACGGAGCTTCGGGTTTTTTCCGCTCCACTCTGGCGAAACGCCACAAGATGCGCACCACGCCTAAACCTCGTTTCCACTACGATCTACTGGTCGCAGAAGGACCGCGTATCGAAAAGCTCATCGGCACCGCCATGGCGTCCGTTCCTGCAAACGATAGTGATGAGGAAGAGCCCAATGGCTAGACGTCGTAAAGGCCGTCCTGTTAATGGCGTGCTTGTGGTCAACAAACCACAAGGTATCTCTTCCAGCGATGCTGTACAGCAGGTGAAACGCCTTTTTGGTGCTCAGAAAGTTGGTCATACAGGTAGTCTGGACCCATTGGCGACCGGTGTGTTGCCCATGTGCTTTGGTGAGGCCACCAAGTTTTCTCAGTATCTTCTTGCCTCAGATAAAAAATACTGGACCCGAATCAAATTAGGCGTTGCTACCGATACTGGCGATGCAGATGGTGATGTGCTTGAGAGAAAGCCGGCGGATCACATCAGCGCCGCCGATGTTGAATCTGCACTGCCAGCCTTTCGCGGCGACATCCAACAGGTACCGTCTATGTACTCCGCGCTGAAGCATAACGGTCAACCGTTATACAAGCTGGCACGTCAAGGTATAGAAGTTGAACGCGAAGCTCGCCGTATTTCAGTGTTCAGCAATGAAATGGCGGGCTTTTCCAATGTGGAAGGTGACGTAGAAGTAGAGCTCGAAATCCACTGTAGCAAAGGTACTTACATCCGTACTATTGCTGAAGAACTGGGCGCTCAGCTTGGTGTGGGTGCGCATGTTACGGCATTACATCGCCGTGCAGCAGGCCCTTATACAGAAGAAGACATGGTTGTCATTGATGAGCTTGGTAAGCTGCGAGACGAAGATGTTTCTTTAGATAAATTTCTACGACCTATCGCCAGTACGGTGGGTCAGTGGCCAGAGGTGGTGTTAACCGATGCAACGGCGTTTTATGTGCGCCAGGGGCAACCGGTGCAGATCCCCCATGCCCCGACAAGTGGTTGGGTCAGGCTGAGCGAAAGCAGCAGCGGTGAGGACAATTTGTTTCTCGGCGTTGGTGAAGTGCTGGATGACGGGCGCGTTGCGCCCAGACGATTGGTGGCCACTCAATAAGTACTGGCCAGAACTAAACCCAGAGCAACTCCATGTATGCGGGGTTGTTTCTGCAGAAAACAGTTTGCAATGTCGCAAACGAGCATATCAAAGGAGAAAACCATGGCGTTAGAAGCCACGAACAAAGCAGAGATCATCAAAGAATATCAACGCGAAGAGGGTGACACAGGGTCACCAGAAGTACAGGTTGCTTTGCTGACTCATAATATTAATGGACTACAAGACCACTTCCGTGATCACAACAAAGATCACCACTCGCGACGTGGACTGATTCGTATGGTGAATCAGCGTCGCAAACTGTTGGACTATTTAAAAAGTAAAGATGCTGCGCGTTATGCAGAACTGATCAAACGACTTGGATTACGTCGTTAACAATACGCTGCACGCTCATACTTAAAGGAGTAATAATTTGAACCCGATTACCAAAACTTTTCAGTTTGGTGACCAGACTGTTTCTATCGAAACAGGCAAGGTTGCCAAGCAAGCTACCGGCTCGGTAGTAGTGACCATAGGCGACACGGTTGTCTTAACAACTGTTGTTGGTGCTAAAAGCGCACGCCCTGGCCAGGACTTTTTCCCGCTGACGGTTAACTATCAGGAAAAAACTTACGCTGCCGGTAAAATTCCCGGTGGCTTTTTCCGACGTGAAGGACGTCCCAGCGAGAAAGAAACCCTGACCTGTCGTTTGATCGACCGACCCATCCGCCCCTTGTTTCCGAAAGGTTTCATGAACGAAGTGCAGGTTGTCTGCACCGTCATGTCTACCGATAAAGATCAGGATCCGGATATAGCGGCAATGATCGGCACGTCGGCTGCACTGGGTATTTCTGGCATTCCTTTTGCCGGTCCCATTGGTGCAGCACGAGTAGGCTACGTGGACGGCAACTATGTGCTGAATCCAGGCTATGAAGCGCTGAAAGAATCTATGTTGACCATGACGGTTGCTGGCACTGAGTCGGCAGTTCTTATGGTTGAGTCTGAAGCTCAGGAGCTCACCGAAGACGAAATGTTAGGTGCAGTTCTGTTTGGGCATCAGGAAATGCAGGTGATTATCTCTGCGGTAAATGAACTGGTTGCTGAAGCCGGCAAACCCAAGTGGGACTGGCAGCCTGAGCCTTCTAATGACGAATTGCTGTCTAAAGTCAGTGACGTTGCCAAAACGGGTCTCGGTGAAGCCTATCGTGTTGTTGACAAGATGGACCGCCAGGTTGCAGTTAAGGAACTGCGTACCTCAGTTGTTGATCAACTTGCAGGCGAAGGTTCCGACCTCGATGCAGACGAAGTTGCAGATATGTTCTACAAGGTTGAAAAGAACCTTGTGCGTCAACGTGTGATCAACGGTGAACCCCGTATTGATGGTCGTGATCTTCGCACTGTCCGCCCAATCTCAGTAGAGGTTGGTGTGTTACCCAAGGCTCATGGTTCCGCACTGTTTACGCGCGGTGAAACCCAGGCGATTGTTGTAGCAACACTGGGTACATTGCGTGATGCCGCGATCGTTGATGCACTTGAAGGTACATTCAAAGATCAGTTCATGTTGCACTACAACTTTCCGCCCTACAGTGTTGGTGAAGCTGGCTTCATGAGTGGTCCAAAACGACGCGAAATTGGGCATGGTAAGCTGGCACGCCGCGGCGTCGCAGCGGCTTTGCCCGATCCTGAAGGCTTTCCTTATACCATTCGCGTAGTGTCTGAAATCACTGAATCCAACGGTTCAAGTTCGATGGCCAGCGTATGTGGTACGTCGCTTGCGTTGATGGATGCCGGTGTGCCCCTCAAGATGCCGGTTGCCGGTGTTGCGATGGGTCTGGTGAAAGAAGGTAACAAGTACGCGGTGCTCACCGATATCCTCGGTGATGAAGATCACCTGGGTGACATGGACTTCAAAGTAGCGGGTTCACAGAAAGGTGTTACCGCTCTGCAGATGGACATCAAGATCGACGGTATCACCGAAGAGATTATGGAAGCTGCATTGCAACAGGCGCATGAAGCGCGCCTGCATATCCTTGGTGAAATGAACAAGGTGATCAGTGAGTCTCGTGCAGAACTGTCTGATAACGCACCTGCAATGACCACGGTTAAAGTTCACCCTGACAAGATCCGTGACGTGATTGGTAAAGGTGGCGCCACTATCCGCGGTATCGTGGAAGAAACGGGTGCTGAAGTAGACATTGATGACGATGGCACCGTGCGTATCTATGCAGATACTGCTGAAGCTAAAAATGCCGCAGTTGCTCGTGTGCAGGAGATTGTTGCTGAGGCGGAAGTAGGTCGCATCTATCACGGTAAGGTGGAGCGCATTGTCGACTTTGGCGCCTTTGTGAACATTCTGCCTGGTAAAGATGGCCTGCTGCATATCTCGCAGATTGCAGACGAGCGCGTTGAGAACGTCACCGACTACTTGAAAGAAGGTGAAGAAATTGACGTGGTTGTACTTGATGTTGACCAGCGTGGTCGTATCAAACTGTCAATCAAAGAACTGTCTAAGTACCAGGATGAAGCATCCTCATCAGAGGAAGCCGCTGAAGGCTAACGTTCGATTTAGTTCGATCGTGAAAAACCCCGCGTAAGCGGGGTTTTTTTTTACCTGTTTGAAACTATCGGTTGTGACGATTCTCGATCAGGTGATCAACAACGCTTGGGTCTGCAAGGGTTGACGTATCGCCCAGGTTATCAAGTTCATCAGCGGCAATCTTACGCAGAATCCGGCGCATGATTTTACCCGAGCGGGTTTTGGGTAGACCCGGCGCCCACTGGATAACGTCCGGTTTGGCGATGGGGCCTATTTCCTTGCGCACCGAAGCGATGAGTTCGGCGGTAAGTTCCTCAGCGTCACGATTGTCACCCACCATGAGCGTGACATAGGCGTAAATACCTTCACCTTTGACATCATGGGGATAACCGACAACCGCAGCTTCAGCAACAGAAGGATGCAGGACCAGCGCACTTTCTACTTCGGCAGTACCGATGCGATGGCCGGAAACGTTCAGAACATCGTCGACCCGTCCGGTGATCCAGTAATAGCCGTCTGCATCCCGGCGTGCCCCATCTCCCGTGAAATAATAGCCTTTGTAGGCTGAGTAATAGGTGTCTATGACCCGCTGATGATCGCCATAGACGGTGCGTATCTGACCCGGCCAGCTGCCTGTTATGACTAGATTGCCGGAAGCTTCTGTGGCCTCAATCAGATTACCTTCCGCATCCATCAGCGCTGGCTTTACACCGAAAAACGGGCGGGTTGCCGAACCGGGTTTCAAATCTGTTGCGCCGGGTAGCGGTGTAATCATGATGCCGCCGGTTTCAGTCTGCCACCAGGTGTCGACAATCGGGCAGCGATGGTCGCCCACCACACGGTGATACCACTCCCAGGCTTCCGGGTTAATGGGCTCGCCCACCGAGCCAAGCAGGTTCAGTGATGTGCGCTGGGTGGCGGTAACGTATTGATCCCCCTGGCTCATGAGCTGGCGCAGCGCTGTGGGTGCTGTATAGAACGTATTGACCTGGTGTTTGTCGATCACCTGCCAGAAGCGCGAAGCGTCAGGATAGGTGGGAATGCCTTCGAACATGAGCGTTGTTGCGCCATTGGCCAATGGCCCATAAACAATATAAGAATGGCCGGTTATCCAGCCAACGTCTGCGGTACACCAGTAGATGTCACCATCGTGGTAGTCAAAAACATACTTGTGGGTGATGGCGCTGTGCAACAGATAGCCACCGCTCGAATGCTGCACGCCTTTAGGCTTACCAGTGGAACCTGAGGTATACAGAATAAACAGCGGATCTTCAGCATCCATGCTCTCGGGTGCGGCGCTGGTGGGCTGATTTTCAATAAGATCGTGATACCAGACATCGCGACCGTCCTGCCATTGCACTTCTGCTCCGGTTCGTTTCACGGTAACAACCGTATGCACGTTTGGACAATCAGCCAGTGCGATTTCTGCATTGGCTTTCAGTGGCACACTTTTGCCGCCCCGAACGCCTTCATCGGCGGTAATCAGTGTTCTGCAATCTGAATCAAGAATGCGATCCTTCAGGGAGGTTGGTGAAAAGCCACCAAATACGACGCTGTGGATAGCGCCAATTCTTGCACAGGCAAGCATGGCGTAAGCCGCCTCGGGGATCATCGGCATGTAGATACAAACGCGATCACCTTTACCCACGCCCCGGGCACGCAAACCATTGGCCAGTTGACCGACGGCGTCGGACAGCGCCTGATAGGAAATATGCGTGGACTCGTCCGGATCGTCACCTTCCCAGATGATGGCAGTCTGGTCAGCGCGCTCAGGCAGATGCCGATCAATACAGTTCACGCTGACGTTCAGCTTACCGCCGGTGAACCAGGCCACGTGACCTGTTTCAAGGTTGGCGTTGGACACCTCGCTCCAATGTGCATCCCAGGTCAGGAATTTGTCTGCCTGTTCAGCCCAGAAAGCATCCGGATCTTCAACAGAGCGCTGGTACATGGCCAGGTATTGATCGTTGTTGATGAACGCTCGTTCGTGCATGAACGCATTCACAGGATAAACCTGACTCATGGAACTACTCCTACCGCGCTTTGTCGGCTTTGTCACTTTTTGTTCTTGAGGTGATCCAACAAGTGCTGGGTAACCAGATCCTGTGTTGCGCTCTGGCCGCTGTGAGCTGCCAGTTGCGCATAGATAGGCTCCGCCAGGCGTTTGCCGAGTTCAACCCCCCATTGATCAAAGGAGTTTATGTCCCAGATAGCCCCTTGGCAAAAAACTTTGTGTTCGTAGGTAGCCAGTAGACCACCCAGTTGCCGAGGACCGAGCGTATCCAGAACAATAGTTGTGGTGCTGTGGTTGCCGGCGACGGCTTTATGAGGTTCATCCTGCGCGGGCGTGTGTCCTATCGCCATTGCCTGGCTCTGCCCCAGGGCGTTGGCAAGCAGCCAGTTGTGGTGCTCCGGATAATCGTACCGATCCTGCGCAACAATGATGAAATCTGCCGCAAACTGATGTGTACCCTGGTGCAGCATCTGATGGTAGGCGTGCTGGCCTTTGGTACCTGTGCCACCCCACAAAACCGGCATTGTGTCGCAATCTACGGGCGCGCCGGCGTGGTCAACAGATTTACCGTTGCTTTCCATTTCAAGCTGCTGCAGATAATCGGGTAGAAGCCTGAGGCGCTCATCGTAAGCGAGCACCGCGAGGCTGCGGGCGCCGAGAAAATTGTAGTTCCAGGTCGCCAGCAACGCGCTGAGCAGCGGTACGTTGTCTGCTGTAGGAGCGCTGGCAAAATGTCGGTCTACCTCTTGTGCGCCTGCGAGAAACGCCTCAAAGCCCTGTGTGCCAATGCTCAACAGTATAGGCATGCCGACTGCTGACCAAAGCGAAAAGCGGCCGCCAACCCAGTCCCACAGCGGGAACAAGTTGTCCTCGTCCAGGCCAAATTCTTTGGCGGCGGACAGGTTGGTTGTGATCGCAACAAAGTGCCTGGCGATGCCAGCGAGGTTGCCTGTGCGTTCGAGAAACCAGCTACGCGCGCTTTTAGCATTTATCTGGGTTTCCAGCGTGCCAAAAGATTTGGAAGCGATAATAAAAAGGGTTGTTTCCGGCTGGCATACCGCCAGTGTGCGGGTCAATTCTGCCGCGTCAATATTGGCGACAAAATGTATGCGCAGATGTGTGGTTTTGTGATCAATCAAGGCGTTGACGACCAGCTCAGGACCGAGATGAGAACCACCAATCCCGATGTGCACGATGTCGGTGATGACCTTGCCTGTGTATCCGCGCCATTGACCGTTGCGGATCGCAGCTTCCAGGTTAAACATCCTCTGCAGCGTGTCGCTGACCTGGTCCAGAGTTTCTTTGCTGGCGCCGGGCGCTCCACCGCGCAGCGCACTGTGCAAAACCGCGCGGTTTTCTGAACGGTTAATGGCTTCACCTGCCAGCATGGCTTTTGCCTGGGACATCACCTTCTGATCATTGGCGAGCGCGGCCAATCCGTCCAGCACCGCTTCGTCGACCCACTGTTTGCTGAAATCGAATAACATACCCGCAAGCTCGTGCTGCAGTCGCTGGGCGCGTTGCTCATCATTTAGAAGGCTGTTCAGGGGTTGCTGGGTGACTGAGTCGGTCAGGTTCTGGAGGTGTTGCCACGCGGGCGCTTGTGTTGCTGTCAAAGCGTTAACCCTATGCTGTCGCTGACTGGAATATCACCCAGTTTAACGCCACCAAGGATTCGATAGGTTGTGGTTTTTTCGCTGGCTGCGCCTAGATTTTCTTCATCCAGAATTTTGAAGTATTGAATATCCAAACCTGCACCACGTAGCGCCAGTCTTGCGGTTTTTTCCAGTTTGGAAAAAGTTCGGGCGCCGGTACGGATGGCATGGGCGACATTATTGAGCGTCTCATACAGGATAGGCAGGTTTCCACGTTGTGCAGCGGTCATATTTTCTGCAGCGCTCGACACGGCGACGCCGTCTGCATGTCGCAGCGTCGGCACGCATTGAATTTGCGTGCGTATATCCAGATTGTTGATCATCTGCCGAACGCTGTGAAATTCAACAAAGTTCTTTTCGCCCCAGACCATGATATTGGGCAGTACGGTATTGATGATTTTCAAGTGCTGGGTCAGTCGATAGGCACCCACGTCGACCACATCGCATGCATGCGGTTGTGACACGCCGATCATGAACTCGAAACTATGCGGAAACAGCTCATCTTCAGCGGGGGCATAAAGTAGATCAACACTGTGATTTTCCAGGAAACTGATGTCCTGAAACTCCGATGCAGTAACCACGTTACCGTTCTTCTGATTGGGTTCCGGTGCTACCGCAACAACAACGATGTCGCTGACTTTATCAGCTGCATTGATAACAGTACCGTGCCCGTCGTGAAATCCACCACGGGTTGTGACCAGGCTGACGCAGCGCTGTGAGCCGTTCTTGAAGCGGAGGGTATCCAGTTCGGATGCGAGATGTGTGGCCGTCCTAGCGATTATCATGGCAGATTTCTATCGTCAAAAATGTTGCGTCTAACCGCGGGCATTCTAATTCGTAAAACGCATCTTTTTTGTGCACTACCCATGCCCTGAGCGCCGTCAATTGCGGAAAAGCGGCAGGATTGTGACTCAGTGCACACCTCTCAAGCTATAGAAGCACAGGGTTTGGATTAAAAAACTGCCGCGAGCCTTCCATCCTGATGATCTGATCCAGCAATGCAGCAAAATGATCGTCGTTGTGGGCAAAATCGATTTCGGATGCATTCACCACCAACAGGGGCGCTTTATCGTAGTAGTAGAAAAACTCCGTGTAGCTTTCTGTCAAAGCATGCAGATAGTCGGCGTCGATACCTTTTTCGAAAATCAGTCCGCGTTGTTCAATACGCTGTATCAGGACATCAGCAGGCGCTTGCAGATAGATGACCAGATCAGGTGTCGGCGGGTTGAGCTGCAGGCTTTTGTGGATCTGTTGGTAAAGACCAAATTCAGCATCATCCAGCGTGAGACGAGCAAACAGCTCATCCTTTTCAATGAGAAAATCGGTCACCAATGCGGCCTGAAGAAGGTCGCTGTTTGGCATATCGGCAGCCTGACGGGCACGGTGTAGTAAAAAAAACAGTTGCGTGGGTAGCGCGTGCTGTTTTCCCTCCTGGTAAAACCGATCAAGAAAAGGATTTTCGGTCACCGGTTCGAGCATGAGCGGATAGCGGCAGGTTTCTGCTATACGCTTGGCGAGCGTTGTTTTGCCGACACCAACCGGGCCTTCGACAGCGATAAAGGAAGGGAAGCCACGTTGTTTCTGAGCCTGGCTGATTTTTTGCTGCATCTGCAGCAGCTGGCTGGGTATTTCGGTATCGGTGGATACAGCCTGCAACTCAGGACTCCTGTTGGGCAGCGCCGGGCTGGCGGTTGCCACCGCGTTTGCGCCTACTCCGACGTCGTTTGCCAGTGCTGGGTAACGCATCGATCATGGCCTGCTGATCGTCACGATCCAGCGTTTGCAGCGTTTCCCACCATCGGCCCAGTTCGGCAAGCGCTTCGTCTTGCGCACCACGTAGACACAAAAAATCGAACGCAGCGCGGAAACGTTTGTGACTGAGAATCCGCCGTATGTTTCGTGGTTGACGGACGATAAGGCGAGGTTGCAACTGCCACACCTCCCGGGCAAAGGTGCTGAAACGTCTGGGAATGGCGATGTGCTGCTGCTGCACTGCGAGAGTATCGCTGGCGATATCGTAGACCAGGCCTGCTTTATTTTCAGGGTTGGCTTCTTTACTGCGCGCGTCGAAGTCTGCCCACAGCAACACGGCAATCAGGAAACCCGGTGTAACAGGCTGGTCTGCAGCGATTCGCTGGTCTGTATTACGCATCGCGGCGCGCACAATTTCACTGCTCGGATCGCAACTCGGAAACAGGCTGTGAGCCAGAGGCGTTGAACTCAGTAGTTGCCAGGCTGCTTCGCCATAACCGGATAGAAACAGCTTCAGAAATTCGTCGAACAGGCGGGCGCCGGGAATACCATCCAGGCGCTGTGCTGTATCGTCCACCAGCGCCATGATGTCATCGTCTATCCGGAAACCCAGTTTCGCAGCAAATCTTATGGCACGCAGCATGCGTACTGGATCTTCTGCGAGCCGGTCTGATGGGTCGCCGATAAACCGCAGGCGTTTGTTGACGATGTCTTCGATGCCACCAACGTAGTCAATAATCTCGTGACTTTCGACGTCGTAGTACAGCGCGTTGATGGTGAAATCACGACGATATGCGTCATCGGCTGCGGTTCCGTAGGCGGTGTCTTTAACGATCAAACCATGTTCGTTGGTTTCTATATCGTCATGCTGTGCCTGACGGAAGGTTGAAACTTCAAAGAGCTCTCGCCCGGATCTGACATGCGCAATCGGAAAGCGTCGCCCGATAAGACGGGAGCGGCGAAACAAAGTCCGTACTTCAGTTGGTGTTGCGTTGGTCGCAATATCAAAGTCTTTCGGTTTCATGTGGCAAAGCAGGTCACGAACGCAACCGCCAACCAGATACGCCTCAAAGCCAGCACCTTTGAGGGTGCGGATTATTTCTACCGCATGACGGTCGAGGTCATCACGGTTGATGATGTGGTCGTCTATACGTTGAGGAGGTGTTTTGCTCACTAACGAAATTCTTAAGTTCCGCTGCTGTCGCGGCGTGGACCGCGTTTGCGCGTGCGCCGACGGGGGATATTCAGGCGTTGTCGGCGTTCCCACAAACTCTTCCTGCTGATGCCCAGCTTTTCAGCGAGTTCGGTTTCGGTAAAGTTATCCTGATTATCGGTAACGAAGCGTACAAAATAGTCTTCCAGGGATGTCTGATCAGGATCAACAGCAGCGTCCAGCGGTGTGGGCGCAGGCTTGGCAAGAGGTTGTATCGCGAGCAGCGCCTGCGTGATTTCACTGTCGTTATCAGCCAGTATCACGGCGCGTTCCAGCGCGTTTTCCAGCTCACGAACATTGCCTGGCCAGTGATACTCCTCCAGAATCTGGAGTGCTTCCTTAGAGAACGATAAACCGGTTTTGTTGAGACGTTTGCTGGTGCGCTCCAGCAGCCACAGGGCTATTTCCTGGACGTCTTCTTTACGTTGGTGAAGCGGCACAATTTCAAAACTGACAACGTTCAGACGATAGAAGAGGTCCTGTCGAAACTGGCCCTGTTCGGTGAGATCGCTCAGGTTTCGATGGGTAGCGGCGATAATTCTCACGTTCGCAGGCTCAGTGGCGGAGCTGCCTACACGACGGTTCTCGCCTTTCAAAACGCGCAGCAATCGTGCTTGTGCTGCGGGTGGCAGCTCTGCTACCTCATCCAGAAACAGCGTACCGCCCTCCGCGGATTCAATCAGGCCGCGATGGGTATGCGCACCTGATTCAAATTGTTCGAGGCCAAACAGCTCTGCTTCGATCAGATTGTGAGGAATAGTTGCGCAGTTGATTGAAATAAGTGGCGCAGCGGCGCGTGCGCTGGCGGCGTGCAGTGCGCGAGCCACAAGTTCTTTGCCGGTGCCGGATTGACCGAGAATCAAGACAGTAGAATCTGTTGGGCCGGCTTTGGCGATATTGGCCTTCAGTTGCTGCATCGCCGGTGATGACCCAATCATGGGGAAATCAGCAAGTTGCGGGCGCTGTATAACTAATGGATTTGTCGTTGCACGTTCAATAGCAGCCAGAATCTGTGCGGTATCAAGAGGTAGCGGCAGATAGTCAGCAGCACCTCTTTTAACAAAGGAAACCGCAGCGGCTATGTTGCCGGCGCGGGTCAGGACAATAGTCGGCACGCTGCTTGCGACAAGGTCCAGATGGGGCTCGACGATTTCATCGAGAATGACCACACACTGATGCTGGGACAGACTGGCCAATGCGGGTAACTGTCCACCGGCACCCGCCACCAGGCCCTGCTCACACAATTCCACCGCAAGCGCCTCGGCATGCTTGGTGTCTGAATCAATGAGCAATATGTCTGTCATAGCCGAACATCTTAACAAAGGAACTGGGGTGCGTCAGGCAATCAACGCTGCCCTTTTGATGGCTTTCTCAAGTGCTTTCTGCGTAGATTGTCAGTTGTTTTGGCACTCTGTCCATGTGCCAGTTCGACAGTCCCCATTCGAGCCACTGGGATACCACCCAGTCTGGCTCGACGGGCGGGTTCTGACCCAGATATAGCAGCGCGGTCCGCAGATTTGCAGCCGGGTGCTGGTTGTTCAGAGCGGGCGCGTGTGTTTGTTTTGACAACTTTGTACCGTCTGCAAAGCGTAATACGGGAAGGTGCGCGTACTGCGGGGGTGCCAGATCGAGCAGCTGCATAACGTAAATCTGCTGAGCTGTGACGTGTAACAGGTCTTCGCCGCGCAACACATGGGTGACATCCTGACCGTCGTCAATTGCAGCAGCGAAATTGTATGCCCACAGGCCATCGCGGCGTTTAACAATGAAATCGCCCAGTTCACTGGCCATGTGATAAGAAAACGAACCCTGTAACTCGTCGTGAAAACTCACGTCAACGTCAGATACGTGCAGACGGACTGCACAATCGGCATGCCAGTTTTTGCGTTCGCGACAGGTGCCGGGGTAGATCTGCTGACCAGTTAAGGAACGACGGCTGCAATTGCAGTAGAACAGATGGCGCTGGACTCGCTGCAAAGCAGCGTCATAGCGGATCTGATGATCGCTCTGGTAATCAATTTCAGGGCTCTGATCCCGATTTCCGATTAAACCGTGGACATTCAGGCTGGCAATAATCTGTACGTCCGCTGCTGGATCCTGCCTTGGTGGGTCTAAATCGTCGAGGCGTATAAACCACTCACCGCCGCGTTGTTTGATATCCAGAAAGCTGGCGAGTGCACTCAGCAGAGATCCCATATGCAGGGGACCGGTTGGGGAGGGTGCAAAACGCCCGGTGAGCTGCCGATTGTCCCCGGGCGTGTGCAAGCGGTTAGCCGTGGATTTGCCGCTCTTTTATTTCGTCCAGAGACTTGCAGTCGACACACTGGGTGGCGGTGGGCCGTGCTTCCAGGCGCCGAAGGCCGATTTCGATACCACAAGTATCGCAGTAGCCATAGTCTTCCTGGTCGAGTCGATCAATGGTCTGGTCGATTTTCTTGATTAACTTGCGCTCCCGGTCGCGGGTTCGCAGTTCAATGCTGAATTCTTCTTC
This sequence comes from Gammaproteobacteria bacterium, assembly GCA_048571035.1. GTDB lineage: Bacteria > Pseudomonadota > Gammaproteobacteria > Pseudomonadales > Azotimanducaceae > UBA4421. The sequence continues at coordinate 2,433,798 of CP121329.1, read as the reverse complement.
CTGGGTTGCCCGGTCCGCGGGGTCCGGAAAATTTGCAGCCTCGTCCTGCATGTGATGGACGGTTCTATCAACCTCTTCCATCAATTCACGACGCCAGTTCATCAACATTTCTCTGAAGTGCGCAAGCTGCGCCTCATTCATGTATGTTTCTTTTTTCTTCGGTTCGTAAGGTGTGTAGTTACGAAAGGGAGAATTGGCTGTCGCGCGGGGCGCGGTGCCGCCGCTTTTTGCCGTACTGGCCTTTTTGCTGGCTGCTTTTTTAGTCGCCGCCTTTTTGCTGGCAGTTTTTGCCTTTGCTTTAGTCGCCATAGATCATCCTATACATAGGGTAAAATGCACCCGGATCTGCGAAGGGCGCGTAAGCTACCAGAAGGACGGCCACAAAACCATATCAAAGTAGTGAAGTTTTTCTGAAAAACAACCTGACTGTTAGTATGAAAAAATGCACCAAGTGTGTGCGCTAAAGGAACATTGAATGCTGTTTGCTGAACGGGTAAATCTGATCCAGCCATTTCGCGTTATGGAAGTGGTCAGACGGGCTGCCGAATTTGAGGCTCAAGGTACACGTGTTGTGCATTTTGAAGTCGGTGAACCCGATTTTGCGACAGCAGAGCCCATTGTTGAGGCAGGTCGCCAGGCGCTTCTGGATGGGCGAACCAAATACACCGAGGCAACCGGCATAATTGCGCTGCGCGAAGCCATATCGGGTCATTATGCGCGGCTGGGCATATCGGTAGAGCCTCATCGAATTATCGTCACCAGTGGCGCCAGCGGTGGCCTGACTTTGCTGGCCGCATTGCTGCTGAACCCCGGGGACGAACTATTAATTACCGACCCCGGTTATCCCTGTAACGAGGTTTTTGCCCAACTGGCAGGCGCTCTACCCAAACCGATTGCCGTCGAGGCGGAAAATCTGTTCCAACCAACCCTTGAATCGGTTGAAAGCCACTGGTCAACAGCCACCAGGGGGGTGTTGTTTGCGTCTCCGGCAAACCCGACGGGTACTATGCTGCCGGCGCATACACTGCAGGAGATAGCAGCTTTTATCGCAGCAAAAAATGGTTTCTTTATCCTCGATGAGATTTATCAGGGGCTGACGCCAGATGGCGCTTATCGCTCCGGCCTGACGCTGGCGGATGACTTATTTGTGTTGAATAGTTTCTCGAAGTTTTTTGGCATGACCGGCTGGCGTCTGGGTTGGCTGGTGGTGCCCGAAGAAGCTGTCGAAGGGGTGACAAAACTCGCCCAGAATCTGTTTATCGCGCCAAGTACACCCGCCCAGTATGCGGCGCTTGCTGCATTCAGTGAGGCTGCCATGAAGGTTCACCATGACCGTGCCAAGCAGTTTATGCAGCGTGCAAAGATGTTAGCTCAAGGGCTGCAGCAGCTTGGCTTCAAAATTCCCGTGCAGCCTCAAGGTGCGTTTTACCTTTATGTCGACGTGTCCAATACGGGTCTGCCGGCAATCGAATTCTGTCACCGCCTGCTGGAAGAGTTTCAGGTTGCGGTGACGCCGGGTGAAGATTTTGGCGCTAATTCAGATCAAGCCTTTGTCCGTTTTGCGTTCACCACTGATGAGGCCTCGATTGCCCTTGGCCTGCAAAGACTGCAAAGCGCGCTGCAGCGTTGGGATAGTGCATGAAACTACCTGAGCTCTTTGAAGGTGTTTTACTGCGGCGCTATAAGCGGTTCCTTGCCGATATAGAATTGCCCGACGGCTCACGAATAACCGCCCATTGCCCTAATACCGGCGCGATGACCGGCTGTGCGGAACCGGGCAGCCCCGTATGGATTTCAGTTTCAGATAATCTCAAACGCAAGTATCCACATACGTTGGAAATTGTGCAGACGCCGCAAGGTTACGTATCAGTTAATACCGGGCGTGCTAACCATCTGGTAGCGGAGGCGCTGGGCAATGGCAAAGTGGCCGCTATAGATGCGCCGACCCAGATCAAAGCGGAGGCAAAAATACCCGAGGGAGACGGGCGGTTTGATTTTCTGGTAGTTGAAGATGGCGCTCACATCTCCGTCGAGGTGAAAAGCACAACCTTGATGGTTGGTGACCAGCTCGGTGCATTTCCGGATGCGGTGAGCAGCCGTGCGCTGAAACACCTCGATGCTCTGGCGCGCAGAGTTGTCGCAGGAGAACGTGCGCTGCTGATTTTCTGCGCCCAGCATTGCGGAATTGAACAGGTCAGGCCAGCGGCGGAGATAGACGCAGCTTATGCGGAAAGGTTAGTTGAAGTTGCGCAACTGGGTGTTGAGGTCCAGGCTTATGGGTGCAGTACCGACCTGCACCACATGTCGATTGATCGGCAGCTAACCGTGCTGCTCTAGCAGCCGGTGATAATCTTCGATAGCCGTCAGACGAGCACCATAGTGGGTGATCAATTCTGCAGCGCAGCGATTAGCAAATTGCGCTGCCTGGGCCGGCGTAGCCCCCCGACAGCGAGCTGCCAGGACGGCGCCGGCGTAGATGTCGCCAGCCCCCGTGGTATCCACAGGCTTTACTGCAACTCCAGGTGCTTCACCGCCACCTTCTCTGGCAACAGCGATAGAACCTTTAGCGCCGAGGGTGACATAAACCTCAGGTGCGATGTCCTTCAGTTCTTTTATAGCAATGTCTACGCGATCTGTGTTTGCCCATGATAGTGCTTCTTCTTCATTACAGAACAATTGATTGATGCCATTGCCCAACATCTGGCTTAAGCCGTCGCGACAGAATTCAACCATCGATACGTCGGAAAGAGAAACGGCAACGTTGATGCCGTGGGTTTCGCTCACCTCGCGGCAATGAACTGATGCGGCTGTCGCACTGGGTGATGCTGCCATGTAGCCTTCCACATAGTAGTAACGAGAATTTTGTAACGCGGTGGTGTTTACTTCGTTGACGCTTAACTCAACCGATATGCCCAGGTCGGTCATCATGGTGCGCTCGGCATCGTCTGTAATGAGCACGAGGCATTGGCCGGAACTGCCAGGGTTATTACTGTCTCCAGCACTTTGCGCGTTGGCATTAATCTCAACCCCTGAGGCGGTCAGGTCCTGGACAAAAAAATCACCAGTTTGGTCAGGAGCCAGTCTGCAGTTATAGCAGGCTTGCAAACCCAGACCCTGCACCGCGTAGATGGTGTTAGCGGCGGATCCGCCACTGCAGCTGTTCTTCGGCAGTTCAGCTACTGCAGCGACAAGAGATTGCATGAGGTCTGTATCCACCAGCGTCATGTGCCCTTTGGCAATCCGGTGCTTATGTAGAAACCCATCGTCGATATTCACTTCAGTGTCGACCAGGGCATTGCCCAGTCCAAAAACGTCGTACATGTTGGTCCTTAAGGTCTAAAGCGCAGCAAATGCTCGGTCTGCTGCGGATAACGTGGCTTCAATAGCCTCGCCTGTGTGTGTGCCTGATACAAACCCTGCTTCGAATGCAGAAGGCGCGAGATAAACGCCATTGTCTAACATTGCATGGAAGAAGCGGTTGAACTTGTCGACATTGGAATTTGAAACATGGTCAAAGTTCTGCACCTGTTCCACATCAAAGAATAGTCCGAACATGCCACAGACATGGTTGGTGGCAATCTGGACATTGTGTTTTTTCGCCAGCATCTTCAAGCCGGCAACCAGCGCGTCGGTTGCTTCAGCAACCCGCGCGTACAATGCATCATCAAGATGATTGAGGGTGCTGAGGCCGGCACTTACGGCGAGCGGGTTGCCAGAAAGCGTCCCCGCCTGGTACACGGGACCTTCCGGAGCAATGTGTGACATAACATCGGCTCGTCCGCCAAATGCGCCAACCGGCAGGCCACCACCCACAATTTTCCCCAGAGTGGTTAAGTCAGGCTGAATATCATACAGACCTTGGGCGCTGCCTTTATGGACCCGGAAACCGGTCATTACTTCATCAAAAATCAGCAATGCGCCATCATTGCGGGTAATGTCCTGAAGGCCGTTTAAAAAGCCTTCGACCGGCGGGATGCAGCCCATGTTTCCGGCAATGGGTTCGACGATGATGCAGGCAATCTCGCCTGGATATTGCGCAAAGATGGCTTTTACAGCAGCAAGATCATTAAAGGGAGCGTTTAACGTATCTGCGGCAACGGCCTCAGGTACGCCAGGTGAATTCGGGATACCCAGGGTCAGCACGCCACTGCCTGCTTTCACCAGGAGTGAGTCCGAGTGGCCGTGATAGCAGCCGGTAAATTTGAGGATCTTGTCGCGGCCGGTAAAGCCACGAGCCAGTCGAATGGCTGACATCGTTGCTTCTGTGCCGGAATTCACCATGCGCACTTTTTCAATGCTGGGAACCCGTTCGATGATGACTTCAGCCAACGTGATTTCGCCTTCCGTGGGTGCGCCAAAACCGAGCGCGCGTTGCGCCTGAGCAACAACGGCATCCACTGTGGGCTGGTGGCCGTGACCCAGAATCATGGGGCCCCAGGACCCGACATAGTCAACATATTTATTGTCGTCTACGTCATACAAATAAGGACCATTGCCGCGATTGAAGAATACCGGGTCGCCGCCAACACCTTTAAATGCACGGACAGGTGAGTTGACGCCACCGGGAATGCTGAGCTTGGCACGACGAATCAGGTCGCTGGAAGTGGATCGGTTCATAAAACGCTCATTAGTTTGTTTTGTTGTTGCGCAGCGGTATCGATCTAAAATGGTTTGACCACAACCAGAATCACGATAACAACCAATGCCAGGGCAGGTAGTTCGTTAAAGATGCGGTAAAATTTTTCGCTGTGCAGGACACGATCATCGGCAAATGCTTTGATGATTCGCAAGCAGTAGTGATGATACCCGATCAGGGTGACGACAAAAAACAACTTCATCCAGATCCACCCCTGGGCGGAGAATGCCTGCCAGCTCTCAATCAGGAGCCAGATCCCTAACACCAGTGTTGCGATCATCGAGGGATTCATGATGATTTTGTACAGTTTTGTCTGCATCACCTTGAAGCGTTCTTTGCTGATCTCATCTGTAGCCGTAGCGTGATAGACAAACAGCCTTGGCATATAAAACAAGCCAGCAAACCAAGTGACAACGAAAATGATGTGGAAAGCTTTTAGCCACAAGTAAAATGTCATGCTGACGTGTTCCTGTAGTTTTCGATATGGCGTCGAGTCACAACACCAATAACGGGTTTAATCATCGGCGCTGTGGTGCGCGTCACGCAGCAGGCCTCAGACTGTGTCTTATCCAGCAGTTCCTGAAGTTGCATCACTGTGGCTTCTGAGCCAATGGTGGTGACATCCATGCGCTGACCGGGGATTTGTAAGAGGCGGATTTTTTCATCCGTCTGATCTTCGATCAACTCTAATTGCTCAGACTCGCGCGCCTGCCAGCGTTCGACGAACGCAGCCAGGTCTGATGGGTTAAGTACTGCACTGGGCGAGGCATCTTTATCTTCGACAATGATCCAGTGTGGTTTTTTTGCAAGGGTCGATTCTGCCTCGGCCAGACTGACCTGCGGTGGCAGGCGAGCGAAGGATCTGTCCATGATGGCGGTGACGCCGACTCGCTGCAGGTGGAGCGTCACCGGGTTGGGTGGATATTGCAAGCCGAGGGTATTTAATGTCGTGATGAATACCGAGCGCTGCCGGAATACCTGGCTGGTCACCATGGTGGCCACAACAATAATTACCATCGCGGGCATAATAATGTTGGTGTTTGCCGTGAGTTCCATCACCGCCATCAACGCGGCAAGGGGCGCCTGTAAAACCGCAGCCATCATTGCGCACATGCCCAGCATGACATACAGGCCGAGAGAGACGTCAGCCACTTCCCAGCTGATCAGCAAGCTACCAAAAACACTGCCGATGATCGCACCGATAAACAGGCTCGGACCAATCAAACCCACCGGCATACCCAGCCCGACCGCTGCAGCACTGGTCACCAGTTTTGCCAGCAGAATTACCAACAGCACCGCAATCGATATTTCGGTGACCATTAACTGATTTACCGTATCGTAGCCGACGCCCATAACCTGTGGCACAAAGACCGCCACGGTTGCAGTGATCGCGCCGGCCATGACAATGCGTTGCCATAACGGTTGTTCTGACAAGCGGGCAAACGCCTGGATTAACTGGATGTATCCTGCCGCGACGCAGCCGATGAGAATGCCGCCTAGAACCAGGTAGGGAATTTCAAACAGAGAATGCATGGTTGAAGGCGCAACAATAAAAGCTGGTTCATTGCCGTACACAATTTGTGTGATCAAGGTTGAGGTCACAGAAGCCACAATAACCGGGATAAAGCTGGCGATGGTGTATTCCATCATCACCACTTCCATCGCAAAAATGACACCTGCTATTGGCGTGTTGAAGCTACTGGCAATTGCTGCTGCTGTACCGCAGGCAACCATGGTTCGCAGGCTGTTGTTCGGCAGTCTGGATGCGCGCCCGAGTAAGCTCGCTGCGGTAGCGCCCAGATGAATGGCGGGTCCCTCACGACCTCCGGATTGACCGGTGACCAGGGCAATGGCACCGCCAATAAACTGAATGACAGCGTTTTTTAAGGGCAGGTTACCCTGGTGGAGACTTAGTCTTTCCATCACATGCACAACCCCAACCCGTCGTGCCGCCGGCCTGTAGCGGTTAAGTAACGCACCCAACACGATGGCACCGCCCATGATCAGAATGGCTCGAGTTACTGTATCCAGTCCCTCAAAATTTTCGGTGCTGTCGCCAGGCAGCCATAGAAGCCCCGCATCCACGACAGTTCGGAAACTGACAATGACAGCCGCTGTTACGATACCTGTGACAAAACCAAGCAACGCGAGTTGCGGCTGTGCATCAACAGTTGCCAGGCGTCTGCGGAAAACGTCCAGATTGATAGGTCTTTTGAGTTTCGTGACGGGCTCTTAACGTCTGAGTTTGCGAGCCATAGTATACTGAGATATCGCCAACGTTAGGATAGCCAACATTTCCAAGGCAAATCGCTCCGCCCCACAGTTTGAATTGGTTGAACATCAGCCATGGCGGCGCCCCCTCGTGCTCATTGTGACAATAGTGATTGGCGTCGGCTGTCTTCTATTGGGTTATATCTTCGGCACAAATCAGATCATCACCTACCGGGGAGATGCTGTGCAGTTGAGCAATCAGCTGGAAACGGCCAGCAAAAGAGTTGTTGAACTGGACGCTCAACTGATAGACGCACAGTTGAACCTGACCGTGCTGCGCGAAGCCAGTAACAGCTTGCGCGAAGATCTTACCGAGGAGTTGAGCAAATCTGCGCGTTTGGAGGAGGAGGTCACCTTTTTTAAAGGCCTGATGTCACCATCAAGCCTGACCAAAGGGTTGCAGGTGGCCGAACTGGAGCTTGTGGCGCTGCCTGAGTCAGGCGAGTATAACTTTCAGCTACTGTTAACCCAGGTTGCGCTGCGGCGGGGCTTTATCGCCGGTGACGTCCGTTTAGATGTCATTGGTAGCTATGCAGACGACGCGGAGGGGGGCGAAGCAGTGCTATCCCTCACAGAAATAGCCTCTTTAGAAGCATATCCTATGAAATTCCGGTTTCGCTATTTTCAGGATTTAACGGGCAACCTGGCTTTGCCTGAGAACTTTTCGCCGGCACGGATACTTGTCACTGCAAACCAATCGGGCAAAGAACCGCTGCAGGTGAGTTTCCCGTGGCCTCAGATAGAAAGACCGGAATTGGAAAAGGACGTGTAACTCAGATCGTATCTGGTAGAGGAACGATCGTAGAGATTTAAGGACAGGAAAAATGGCAAGACAGAAATTTGATAAAGGCGTCACCCTGATTGCACCTCACACCGAGGTGGTAGGCGACATCAATTTCAGTGATCAGCTCTATGTGGCCGGCAAAGTGTCCGGTAACGTTGTCGCCAGCAGTGATAAAGCCACCCTGGGTGGTCAGCGAGGAAGGCTGTGTTGCAGGCGAGGTGCGCGTGCCGAATATCATCATAAATGGCCTGATTGAAGGCAACGTTTACGCCAGCAACAAAGTAGAACTGGCGCCGCAAGCCAAAGTAAAAGGCAATCTCTACTATAAGCTGATAGAGATGCAGCTAGGTGCGTTGGTGGATGGCCAGTTGGTGCACGAGGAAGCCGCTTCTGAGGCCAATGTGCACAAGCTCAATGTTGACGCTAACGCCGAAAGCTAAGCAGCGCCGGGTCCGACATTCCCTTGACCGCGTGCAGAGGTGGTGTAGCCTATGTCGCTGATAGTTCAACAGTAAGCAGAGGATCGTGGACACAAACATAGCCTTTTCTGACCGTGCAGCGAGCAAGGTCAAGAGCCTGATAGAAGCCGATGGCGATGCGTCATTGCGCCTTCGGGTGTTTATTACCGGGGGCGGGTGTAACGGCTTTTCTTATGGATTCACTTTTGACGACGATGTTGCAGAGGATGATGCGGTAATCGACCGTGGTGGAGTTTCCATGGTGGTTGATGCGATGAGTTATCCCTATCTTGACGGTTCAGAAGTGGATTATGTTGAAGATCTCAACGGTGCGCAGTTTGTTGTCACCAATCCCAATGCTGCAGCCACCTGTGGTTGCGGCAATTCGTTCTCAATCTAGTCGGGGTAAAAGTTCGGCAAACTGCCCTTTCAGGCAGGATAGATAGCGCCCAACACTCGGCCATGCCTGGCACCGGTTACGGCAGGTTCACTGCCAACCAGTCCCTCTAAGCGCTGGTGTGCAAGCCATCCAAACAGCGCAGCTTCAATATCATCACCGCCAACGCCAAGTGCCTCGCTGGAGATTACTGCAGCTTCGCAGCTTTCGGTAAGCGCCTGCATTAAAGCTGAGTTGAGCCGGCCGCCCCCGCATACCACTAGAGCCTGAGCATCTGGCGCCCAGTTTTTAATCGCATCTGCGGTACATGCAGCCGTTAAAGCCACAAGTGTTGCCTGGATATCTGCGGATCCTGCGTTGGTCCGTTCAAGGTGTGGGGTCAACCAGTTCAGGTTGAAATACTCCCGCCCGGTACTCTTTGGAGGTGGCAGGGCGAAGTACGGGTCGGTTAACAGCGCCTGCAATAAGTGCTGATCTACTTTGCCCGTTTTCGACCACTGCCCATCCTGGTCATATTGATGACCAGTGTGTAGTGCACACCAGGCATCCATAAGACCGTTGCCCGGTCCGGTATCAAAGCCCCGCGGCGTTTCACCCAGAATCGAGATATTGCTGATGCCGCCGATATTCAAGACAACAGTGGCCTGTTCCGATTGGCCGAACAGAACCTGATGAAAGGGAGGAACAAGAGGCGCGCCCTGGCCACCTGCTGCCATATCCCGGCGACGAAAATCGGCAACAGTTGTTAAGCCGGTAATTTCGGCGATGTAATTTGGATCTCCAATCTGGCTGGTGAAACCATAGTCGTGGGCCGGCTCAGGTGGGCGATGGCGAACGGTCTGGCCATGAGAGCCTATGGCGGTAATACTGGTGGGATCAATCTTGTGCGCGTCCATAAACTGAACCAGGGCATGACCAATAAAAGCGCCAAGGGCAGCATCACTGCGGCCCAGCAGATCAAGGTCGTCCGCGCCGGGTTGTCCGAGGGCCAGTAAAGTCTCTTGTAAAGCTTGTGGGAAAGCGGTGGTAGCAGCGCTGCCAATAGACACCTTTTCGTCGCTATCAATTTCAACCAGGGCGATATCCAGGCCATCAACACTGGTGCCGCTGATGCAGCCAAGATAGCGTTGAGTAGATTGTGTGCTCACCGTGCCAGGGCTAGGGAAACCTGGCTCTTATAATTGTCCAGCAGCGCTAGGTACTGTTGTGTATGGGCATGGAAGAAAGGCAACTCGCCCTTGGGTATGGGCGCTGCATTGGGCAGTGAGACGGTGCGGGGGTTCTGGTGTACACCATTGACCAGGAATTCATAGTGTAGATGCGGGCCGGTTGCCCAGCCGGTGGCGCCCACATAGCCGATAATCTGCCCTTGCTTGACGCGCTGACCTGATTTGATGCCTCGGCCAAAATTCTTCAGGTGCAGATACTTGGTCACAAACTGCTCGCCATGCTGGATGACCACGTAGTTCCCATTGGCCTGGGTGCGCGAGGCGATTTTCACTTTGCCGTCGCCTGCAGCAAGAATTGGTGTGCCCGCGGGCGCCGCGTAGTCGATACCCCGATGGGGCCGCGAAGTTTTCCACAGCGGGTGCACCCGGCGCAGGTTGAAATTCGAGCTGATGCGGGAGAACTCTACCGGTGCGCGCAGGAAGGCTTTACGCATGCTCTCCCCATTGGGCGCGTAGTAGTCGGGGTCCATTCCTTCTTTGGCGTATTGAATGGCCTGGTAGGGGTCACCCTGATTGATAAACTCCGCAGCGAGAATGTTGCCGTGGCCAACAAATTCATCATCGTGATACAGCTCCTCAAAGACGACATAAAAAGCGTCGCCGGGTCGAATGTCCAAGACAAAATCAATATCCCACTGGAAGATTTGCGCCAGCCGCATGGTCAGCGCATCTGATAAGCCAGCCCTTTGGCTGGCGACGAATAAACTGTGATCGATGGTGCCATGTTTGTACGCGAGCACGCGTTCAGGTTCAGCGGTAATCTGTTCTGCGTCAAAACGCTCACCATTACGCTCAAAGGCCAGCGTGTCCAGCGGTCCACTGGAATAGTCCAGGCGCATCAGACGCATTTCATCATCTACAAAAAAGGTCAGCTCGTGGCCGGGAAAGATGCTTTTCAGACGGCTGCCCAGAGGTTTGCTGGTGCTGACCAGATGCACGTCGCGAGCGCTCAAGCCATTGCGCTTGAAAATAAGCGCAAGATTATCGCCGGGTTGAACTTTTGTAGAAATCTCCTGCCACTGGGGCTGCAGGCGTGGTTCCGGCTCAGCGGCCTGTGGCGGTAACATGGCCAGTTCCGCCACAGCGGGCGTCACTACTTCGGTAACTGCAGTTTGCTGACTGCTCAGCGCTTCGTCTTCGATCTGTGGCAGATCGTGTAGCACCGACTCAGTTGTGAACCGGTCTTCAGCGGGATCGTCTGTGAATTTTGCGATGACAAAAGAAGACAAGCCAAAGCTCAAAATCACAACGATAAACAGATGTGCGCGCGGAAATTGCAACGTGGTCATACCGTCCATTGTATTGCCGCTCTGCACTGTGCGAGTTACCAGCAAATACTCTTTTAAAAACCGTAGCTTACGCTCGGAACCTCGTATCGAAGAGGGAGTATACGAATTTGCTCTCCCTGTGCCAGTAATTTTGTCACAGGTTGGCACTCTCGTGTTTGCGGTCGAGGTGCGTTTTGATATGGTGCGCATCCATTTTAGGGGTCGAAAATATGTCTGGTGAGCTCATTGCCGAATTGCAGTGGCGGGGTCTGGTTGCTCAGGTATCAGATCTTGACGGTCTTTCCGAACACCTCGATAGCGGCTCACGCACATTATACTGCGGTTTTGATCCTACCGCCGACAGCCTGCACATCGGCTCCCTCGTACCGCTGCTCGCGTTACGTCGTTTCCAGCAGTTTGGCCACACGCCCATTTTACTGCTCGGCGGTGCTACAGGGTTGATTGGAGACCCTTCGTTTCGTGCTGACGAGCGAAACCTCAATGATGAAGATACGGTTGCCAGCTGGGTTGAAGCGTTGCACCGTCAGGTTGCACCGTTCCTCGACTTTGAGGGTGATAACAGTGCCCTTATTGTCAACAACCTGGATTGGACCAAAAGTCTCGATGTGATCTCGTTCCTGCGGGACATAGGCAAACACTTCTCAGTCAATGCCATGATTGCCCGTGAATCTGTTCGAACGCGGCTCGATAGAGCTGATCAAGGCATCTCATATACCGAGTTCAGTTATATGTTGCTGCAAGGTATGGATTACCTCGAGCTGGCCAAGCGCTACAACTGTACGTTGCAGATTGGTGGTAGTGACCAGTGGGGTAATATTGTATCGGGCCTGGACCTCGTGCGACGACATCTGGGCGGGGATACTGACGCCTATGCGTTGACGCTGCCGCTGGTGACTAAGGCGGATGGTACAAAGTTTGGCAAAACCGCTGGTGGTGCAATCTGGCTCGACCCCGCGAAAACCTCCCCCTATACCTTCTATCAGTTCTGGTTGAATGCAGCTGATGCTGATGTCGAAAACTTCCTCCGTCTGTTTACCTTTCTTTCGCAGGAAGAGGTGCGCTCGCTTGTTAGTGAGTCTCAGGAACGGCCAGAGCTGCGTAATGCGCAGCGGCGACTGGCGCAGGAGGTGACGGATCTGGTACACGGAGCGGAAGCGGTTACTTCAGCCCAGCGTATCAGCGAAGCTTTATTTGGCGGGGCGGTTGAAACACTGCAGGAAAGTGACTTACAGCAGCTTCAACAGGACGGTTTAGCTTCGACAGTAATAGAAGAAGGTACTGGTGTGCTCACTGCAATGGTGGAGGCAGGATTAGTCAAGTCGACGGGTGAGGCCAGAAAGCTGGTTGCCGGTGGTGGTGTTAAAATCAATGGCGGCACAGTTACGGACCCACGCGAGACGCTGAAATTCACAGACGCGCTGTACCAGAAGTACTTTTTATTGCGTCGTGGAAAGAAGGTTTATCATCTTCTTGTGAGCGCTTAAAAGGGTGCCTGAAAACGCTCTGAAAAAAATAATCAAAAAGAATTGAGATTAGTGTTGCACGAAGGTTCGCCGTACGTATAATACGCCTCCCTTGCTGCTGGGCACCAAGCCAAGCAGCCGTTCTTTAACAAGAAAATAGTGAGTACTTAGATGCTGTACTTCGCTCTTCCTCTTCATCCAAAAGAGGTACTTCTAAAGAAGTAAAAAGTGCGAAGGTCTACCAAGCAGCAGACTAGTACAACAAGCCATTCGTGTGGGAACACGTAATTCGTTTAGAGCAAATGATTCTTGACAATCAGAACCTTCGGGTTCGAAAGTCAAAACCAAACTATCGTGTCACTCATAACTTCGGTTATGAAATGATAACGAGATTAAACTGAAGAGTTTGATCATGGCTCAGATTGAACGTTGGCGGCACGCCTAATACATGCAAGTCGAACGAGAAAGTACCTTCGGGTATGAGTACAGTGGCGGACGGGTGAGTAACGCGTAGGAATCTACCTTCAGGTGGGGGACAACTCGGGGAAACTCGAGCTAATACCGCATAATACCTAAGGGTCAAAGTGGGGGATCTTCGGACCTCACGCCAGGAGAGGAGCCTGCGTTGGATTAGCTAGTTGGTGGGGTAAAGGCCTACCAAGGCTACGATCTATAGCTGGTCTGAGAGGACGATCAGCCACACTGGAACTGAGACACGGTCCAGACTCCTACGGGAGGCAGCAGTAGGGAATCTTGGGCAATGGGCGAAAGCCTGACCCAGCGATGCCGCGTGTGCGAAGAAGGCCTTAGGGTTGTAAAGCACTTTCAGTCGTGAAGAAAAGCTTAAAGTTAATAACTTTGAGTCTTGACGTTAACGACAGAAGAAGAGCCGGCTAACTCTGTGCCAGCAGCCGCGGTAATACAGAGGGCTCAAGCGTTAATCGGAATTACTGGGCGTAAAGCGCGCGTAGGCGGTTTGATAAGCTGGATGTGAAAGCCCCGGGCTCAACCTGGGAACTGCATCCAGAACTGTCTGACTAGAGTACAGTAGAGGTGAGTGGAATTTCCTGTGTAGCGGTGAAATGCGTAGATATAGGAAGGAATACCGATGGCGAAGGCAGCCACCTGGACCAATACTGACGCTGAGGTGCGAAAGCGTGGGGAGCAAACAGGATTAGATACCCTGGTAGTCCACGCCGTAAACGATGACTACTAGCCGTTGGAGACCCTTGAGGTCTTGGTGGCGAAGCTAACGCGACTAAGTTGTCCGCCTGGGGAGTACGGCCGCAAGGTTAAAACTCAAATGAATTGACGGGGGCCCGCACAAGCGGTGGAGCATGTTGTTTAATTCGATGCAACGCGAAGAACCTTACCAGCCCTTGACATACTTGGAATTTTCCAGAGATGGATTAGTGCCTTCGGGAACCAAGATGACAGGTGCTGCATGGCTGTCGTCAGCTCGTGTCGTGAGATGTTGGGTTAAGTCCCGTAACGAGCGCAACCCTTGTCCTTATTTGCCAGCGAGTAATGGTCGGGAACTCTAGGGAGACTGCCGGTGACAAACCGGAGGAAGGTGGGGATGACGTCAAGTCATCATGGCCCTTATGGGCAGGGCTACACACGTGCTACAATGGCCGGTACAAAGGGCTGCAAACCAGCAATGGTAAGCGAATCCCAAAAAACCAATCGTAGTCCGGATTGGGGTCTGCAACTCGACCCCATGAAGTCGGAATCGCTAGTAATCGCGAATCAGAATGTCGCGGTGAATACGTTCCCGGGCCTTGTACACACCGCCCGTCACACCATGGAAGTTGGTTGCACCAGAAGTAGGTAGTCTAACCCTCGGGAGGGCGCTTACCACGGTGTGGTCAATGACTGGGGTGAAGTCGTAACAAGGTAGCCGTAGGGGAACCTGCGGCTGGATCACCTCCTTAACGATATAGACTTTGACTTCCTGCACCATAGACAATTTCGTCTGTGGAATGTTTTGTGAGCGCAAGCTTGCATTAAAGGAAGAAGATCAAGTCCAGCTCGACTGCGAATTGCGTTGTTCCTACACGAATGGTTTGTTTAGTTGTACTAAGCAGTACTCACTTAAATGCTGTAACCGCCTGGCGGGCCAGCATTATTCATGAACTTAGAGCACCCTGGGTCTGTAGCTCAGTTGGTTAGAGCGCACCCCTGATAAGGGTGAGGTCGGTGGTTCAAATCCACCCAGACCCACCAGCACTTTCAGGCCCGGCGTACAGAGCACGTTTGCATCGCAAACTGCCTAAAGAATTTGCTCAGGCAAATTCTGACTGGGGCCGTAGCTCAGCTGGGAGAGCGCCTGCCTTGCACGCAGGAGGTCAGGAGTTCGATCCTCCTCGGCTCCACCATTTCTTTTAGAGCTCACACCAAAGCAATCACTTCTGATTACTTCTGTGTGGGCTCTTCGCTGCCTAAAGCAGTAAAGAGTTCTTGTTCTTTAACAATTCAGAGATTGATGAAAAGAAATCGCATTGCCCAATTTTTATCACCGCGTAGAAGTTTTGCGCAGTAGTGAAAATTGGAATAAGCAATGAGATATATGCCGCGAAGTTATCTCCAATATTTTATTGGAAACAACAACGCGGGTAGTTTTCTCGCACACACGGTTACTAGCCTGTGTGTGTGAATAACATTTCTAATTTGCATGTTAAGAAGTTTTTAGCATGTGATTTATAGATGTGTCTTGATATTCATTTGTCGAAAGAGAAGTTGTAAGACTGATCGATCGATAAGATGGCGAAATTATGTGACCAATCTAATGAGATCGTTTCGGCGATCTACTTCAGCCGCAAAAAAGGGCGGTAGGCTTTAAAGAGCCATGCAGCAAAGAGATAGCCATCTCCTGCTGTAGATGAAGTGCTCGAATTATCGTTAGTTCGACTGATTCTTGTTATCCAACAAGATCAGTAATCAGTACGTTGGATTATATGGTCAAGCATAGAAGTGCATCTGGTGGATGCCTTGGCAGCTGAAGGCGATGAAGGACGTTGTAGCCTGCGATAAGCTACGGGGAGTCGGCAAACAGACTTTGATCCGTAGATTTCCGAATGGGGAAACCCACCGTACTTGTACGGTACCTGCACCTGAATAAAATAGGGTGTAGGGGCGAACCCGGGGAACTGAAATATCTAAGTACCCGGAGGAAAAGAAATCAACAGAGATTCCCTTAGTAGCGACGAGCGAACGGGGACCAGCCCTTAAGCTTATGAATTGTTAGTGGAAGTTTCTGGAAAGTTACGCGATACAGGGTGATAGCCCCGTACACGAAAACAATTTGTAAGTGAAATCGAGTAGGGCGGGGCACGTGAAACCTTGTCTGAATATGGGGGGACCATCCTCCAAGGCTAAATACTCCTGACTGACCGATAGTGAACCAGTACCGTGAGGGAAAGGCGAAAAGAACCCCTGTGAGGGGAGTGAAATAGATCCTGAAACCAGATGCATACAAGCAGTGGGAGCCTGTCTTCGGACGGGTGACTGCGTACCTTTTGTATAATGGGTCAGCGAGTTACTTTTACTGGCAAGGTTAACCGTTTAGGGGAGCCGTAGGGAAACCGAGTCTTAATAGGGCGATTCAGTCTGTAGGAGTAGACCCGAAACCGGGCGATCTATCCATGGCCAGGTTGAAGGTGCCGTAACAGGCACTGGAGGACCGAACCCACTAATGTTGAAAAATTAGGGGATGAGCTGTGGATCGGAGTGAAAGGCTAATCAAGCCCGGAGATAGCTGGTTCTCCTCGAAATCTATTTAGGTAGAGCGTCTCATATTACCATCGGGGGTAGAGCACTGTTTGGGCTAGGGGGTCACCTAGACTTACCAACCCCATGCAAACTCCGAATACCGATGAGTACAGTGAGGGAGACACACGGCGGGTGCTAACGTCCGTCGTGGAAAGGGAAACAACCCAGACCGCCAGCTAAGGTCCCTAAATCACAGTTAAGTGGGAAACGATGTGGGAAGGCTAAGACAGCCAGGAGGTTGGCTTAGAAGCAGCGACCCTTTAAAGAAAGCGTAATAGCTCACTGGTCGAGTCGGCCTGCGCGGAAGATGTAACGGGGCTCAAGCCATGTACCGAAGCTGCGGATGCGACACTTAGGTGTCGTTGGTAGAGGAGCGTTCTGTAAGCCTGTGAAGGTGAACTGGGAAGTTTGCTGGAGGTATCAGAAGTGCGAATGCTGACATGAGTAACGATAAAGGGGGTGAAAATCCCCTCGCCGAAAGACCAAGGTTTCCTGCGCAACGCTCATCGGCGCAGGGTGAGTCGACCCCTAAGGCGAGGCCGAGAGGCGTAGTCGATGGGAATCAGGTTAATATTCCTGTACCGCGCATAACTGCGACGGGGTGACGGAGAAGGCTAGGCTGGCCTGGTGATGGTTATCCAGGTTTAAGCACGTAGGCTTAGGAATTAGGTAAATCCGGTCCTTCTAAGGCCGAGATGTGATGACGAGACCGGACTTATACGTCTGGGAAGTGATCGATGCCATGCTTCCAAGAAAAGCTTCTAAGCTTCAGGTAACAAGAGACCGTACTCTAAACCGACACAGGTGGTCAGGTAGAGAATACCAAGGCGCTTGAGAGAACTCGGGTGAAGGAACTAGGCAAAATGGCACCGTAACTTCGGGAGAAGGTGCGCCACTTTTGGTGATGGAACTTGCTTCCTAAGCTGAGGGTGGTTGAAAATACCAGGTGGCTGCGACTGTTTACTAAAAACACAGCACTCTGCAAACACGTAAGTGGACGTATAGGGTGTGACGCCTGCCCGGTGCCGGAAGGTTAATTGATTGGGTTATCTTCGGAGAAGCTCATGATCGAAGCACCGGTCAATGGCGGCCGTAACTATGACGGTCCTAAGGTAGCGAAATTCCTTGTCGGGTAAGTTCCGACGCGCATGAATGGCGTAACGACTGGCACACTGTCTCAACTACCAACTCGGTGAAATAGAAGACGCGGTGAAGATACCGTGTACCCGCAGCAAGACGGAAAGACCCCGTGCACCTTTACTGTAGGCCATCCTGGGGCCGAAGCCGGTCCCAAGGGTATGGCTGTTCGCCATTTAAAGTGGTACGCGAGCTGGGTTTAGAACGTCGTGAGACAGTTCGGTCCCTATCTGCCGTGGGCGTTTGAGATTTGAGAGGAGCTGCTCCTAGTACGAGAGGACCGGAGTGGACGAACCTCTGGTGTTCCGGTTGTCACGCCAATGGCATTGCCGGGTAGCTATGTTCGGAAGGGATAACCGCTGAAAGCATCTAAGCGGGAAGCCCCCCTCAAGATGAGATCTCACTAATCTTTGCGATTCTGAAGGGCCCTCGTAGACTACGAGGTTGATAGGCAGGGTGTGGAAGCGTTGTAAGGCGTTGAGCTAACCTGTACTAATTGCCCGAGAGGCTTGACCATATAATCGAGCGTAAGCTGATTAATTGGGCACAAGTTGTCATCTAAAGAATCTTAAGACACATCTATCATCAATCTTTGAATTCGTTAAGAACCCTTTTGGGCTTCCTTTAACAGGGGAAACTTGAGAGGTACTTTGTTTTCTGCGCGAGTTTGCTTGCAAACTCGACAGAACTCGAGCAAAGCTCGAGAACAGTTTGTCTGACGACAATAGCGAGTTGGAACCACCTGATCCCTTCGAACTCAGTAGTGAAACGTATTAGCGGCGATGGTAGTGTGGGGTTTCCCCATGTGAGAGTAGGTCATCGTCAGGCTTTAATTTAAAAAACCCCGCTTCTGCGGGGTTTTTTTTGTCTGCTAATCCTGTCACGTTGGTGTTCGTGAATACGCAAAATGATTTTAACCAGGCCTTACGTAAGCTGCGCAAGCAAGGACATCTTCCACTGCGCGATTGGCCGATAGATATGCCGTTCAGTGCCGAGCAATTTGGCCTGCAGCGTTTCGACGATCAATGGCACTGGGTGCGGTCTCCTGAAGAATTCGACCTCGATGTTTTGCGGGCGGCATTGCCCGAGCATGACCTCACCCATTTTGAGTATGTGGACTCTACTAATACGCAGCTGATGGCATCTGGAGAGGTTAACAGTGTTGCTGGCCAGGTCTATCTGGCGGATTTCCAATTTGGCGGCAAAGGCCGGAGAGGGCGCCAGTGGATGTCACCCTTCGGGCGTAATCTTGCTATCAGCATGGGGTTTGCGACGCACAAGCCACTCAACCAGCTTGGTGGTATGAGTCTAGTTGTGGGTCTGGCGGTCGCGTCGGTGCTGGAAAACCTGGGCGTTCGGGAGCTGGCCTTGAAATGGCCCAACGATGTGCTGTTACAGGAACGTAAACTGGGCGGCGTGCTTATAGAGTTGATTCAGCGGCCCCAGCGCACCGAATTTGTTGTCGGCTTTGGGATCAACGTGTCTTTAACAGCAGATGAAATCCAGTCCATTGGGCAGCCGGTCAGTGACTTACACGGCGCTGGACTGACGGCCAGCAGAACTGAGCTAGCAGTGGCATGTGTAGAGGCTGTCTCCAGTTACATAAACCTGTTCGAAAGTCAGGGCTTTGCGCCGTTTGTGAGCGCATTCAATGATATACACCTGTATCAGGGTAAAACTTGTACATTGATTCAAGGTAACCAGCACATTGTTGGCAGAGTGGATGGCATTGGGCTCGACGGTGAACTTTTATTGCGTACGCAGCAGGGAGAGCAACGCTTCCACGGTGGTGAGGTGTCGCTTCGCCCGCCAATGGCTTGAAGCGTTTGGCTTGATATGCCTGCGGCGGGGTGACAGAATTGCGCCGGTTTTAGAACAAGCTTCGTCGGAAAACAGGACTGCCGCGGTTTGCTACAAAAAGTTGGATTTCAGTTGGAGCATTGGTTGCTTCCCCGTCGCCACATAGTGCTCACTGGGTTGTTGTGCGCAAACGTGTGTCTGGCGTTTGCGCTGATAGCGTTTCAGGACCCCAGACCGAACGATCAGTCGGCTCTTTTACCCCTTGATAATCAGCTGAAACTGGTAGAAGAGGCCGTGCCAACAACCCAGGGTGACGCCGTTGCCTCAGTTGAGAATCAATCGCAAACCTTAGCGCCATCAGTCAAATCCTCAGCCAAAGAGTGTCGATTGTGGGGTCCTGAGTCAGACCCACTAGATTTCGAGGTTTTACAGAACCAGTTGAGCGAACTAGGCGGCTTCCCTGAAATCGTTGAAATGCAGGTCGAGGGTAAACCCGACTACCTGGTTTATGTTGCCAACCTGGGGTCGCGCGATAACGCCAAGCGGGTTAGCGCAGAGTTACTCAGCCAGGATATTGAGAGCTATCTGATCAACCGTGATGACGGCTCGCGTATCCTCTCGGTTGGTGTATTTTCACGGGCGCAGCTTGCAGAGCGGCAGCTCAAGCGTGTTTCTGACCTTGGATATGCCGGGCAGATAGAAAAACTACCCCGCGCACAGGTCGTCTATAACCTCACAGCCCATGTCACCCTCGACTCCGATTTATATAAAACCTCAACTTCTGCCTGCATGGCGTTTGCACAGAACAATTAGTTTCTATATCATCCGGCTCCCATTTTAGCCGCTATAGCTCAGCTGGTAGAGCAGCTCACTTGTAATGAGAAGGTCCAGAGTTCGAATCGTTGAGGCGGCACCATAACAAGTTGCACTGCGCTGAAGCAGCGTAACGATGGCTGAAAGGGTGAGTATTCGGGACGAGTTCCGGGTCAAATGGAAAGCATCATAGAGCTGAGGAAATAGCTCAGCTCTATGATGCTTTTGTGCTCGTAGGTGTTTAAAAAGCGCCTCTCGAAATAAGCACAGAAGAAAAATTTGAATGACGCGGTGGGATTCCCGAGCGGTCAAAGGGATCAGACTGTAAATCTGGCGGCTCAGCCTTCGAAGGTTCGAATCCTTCCCCCTCCACCATTTTTCAACGGGTGCAGTTGAAAGAGGGTCGCGTTTTTTGGAACTGCACCTGGATTGAAAAATTGGTTGGGTGAGAGTTAACAAGGCGCGGGTATAGTTCAAAGGTAGAACCTCAGCCTTCCAAGCTGATGATGCGGGTTCGAGTCCCGCTACCCGCTCCAAGCCATGTTTGGCCGTAGGCAAACATTTAGCGAGTTTCCGCAAAGCGAAAACTCGTTGGCATTAGAGTACTGATGGGCTCGTTACAAAGGTTAGCTACCGAGTTATCGATGTAGTCGAAAACTCGCTAAGGTTTTGCCTCTGGGCAAAACCGCCGCTCACATAGCTCAGTCGGTAGAGCACTTCCTTGGTAAGGAAGAGGTCATCGGTTCAAATCCGATTGTGAGCACCATTATTGGTGTGAAGCCGGCCGATTGGGGCAGGCGACACTTAAGCAGTGAATCTCAATAAGAGAGACACATATAAAAAGGCAGTGGGCGACTACTTCCACGTTATAACTATCTGGGCATGTTTGAGGGTTAATGATGGCCAAAGAGAAATTTGAAAGAAACAAACCGCACGTAAACGTGGGGACGATAGGACACGTAGACCATGGTAAGACGACGCTGACAGCGGCGTTGACAAAGGTCTGTGCTGAGGCGTTTGGTGGCGAGTTGAAGGCGTTTGACCAGATAGATAATGCGCCGGAAGAACGCGAGCGTGGTATCACGATTGCGACCTCGCACGTTGAGTATGAAAGCCCAACGCGTCACTACGCACACGTTGACTGCCCGGGACACGCGGACTATGTGAAGAACATGATCACCGGTGCTGCGCAGATGGACGGCGCGATCCTGGTTGTCTCGGCTGCAGATGGCCCGATGCCACAGACGCGTGAGCACATTTTGCTGTCACGTCAGGTAGGTGTACCGCGCATTGTTGTGTTTATGAACAAAGCGGACATGGTTGACGACGAAGAACTTCTGGAACTGGTTGAAATGGAAGTGCGTGAACTTCTGGACCAGTACGAGTTTCCGGGTGATGACACACCTGTGATCATCGGCAGCGCGCTGAAAGCGTTGGAAGGTGATGAAGAATACGTTGGCAAGGTTAAAGAGCTGGTTGAAGCATTAGACAGCTATATTCCTGAGCCTGAGCGCGCGGTAGATCAGCCGTTTCTGATGCCGATTGAAGATGTGTTCTCAATTTCAGGACGCGGCACGGTTGTGACGGGTCGAATTGAGCGCGGCATAGTGAATGTCGGTGATGAGATTGCGATTGTGGGTATTAAAGACACCACGACGACGACTTGTACGGGTGTAGAGATGTTCCGCAAGTTGCTGGACGAAGGTCGCGCAGGCGAGAACGTTGGTGTTCTGTTGCGTGGTACGAAGCGCGAAGAAGTTGAGCGCGGACAGGTGTTATCGAAGCCTGGCACGATCAACCCGCACACGAAGTTTGAAGCGGAAGTTTATGTATTGAGCAAAGATGAAGGAGGCCGTCATACGCCGTTCTTCAAAGGCTATCGTCCGCAGTTTTACTTCCGTACAACGGATGTAACGGGTGCCTGTGAGCTGCCGAAAGACGTTGAGATGGTGATGCCTGGCGACAATGTGAACATGGTTGTTGAGTTGATCTGTCCGATTGCGATGGATGAAGGTTTGCGCTTTGCGATCCGCGAAGGCGGCCGAACGGTCGGCGCTGGTGTGGTCACCAAAGTTATTGAATGATGCCAACAGGTTCAGCGGGTCTTTAAAAGGCCTGTTGAATGACAATTTGATCTGAAATCCGCAGGTTTTTTCCAAAATTTGCGGGTTGCAGAGACGATTGTAGGCCAGTAGCTCAATTGGCAGAGCAGCGGATTCCAAATCCGCAGGTTGGGGGTTCGATTCCCTCCTGGCCTGCCACCTCATTGAATGTTCGATGAGGCAGTAGTGAAGGAAAGTAGTTTGAGCACAAATACAGAATCTACCGCGAGCGGCTCGCTTGACTGGCTTAAATGGCTGGTTGTAGCTGCTTTGTTAGGTGGCGGCGTTTATGGCAACTGGTACTACCAGGATGAGTCTTTACTCATTCGTGTAGCGGCTTTGCTGGCCGGAGCTGCGGTGGCGGTCTTTATTGCCATTCAGACGGAACGTGGGCGCAATACGTGGAATTTGATGAAAGAAGCGCGCAGCGAAATACGCCGCGTGGTTTGGCCGTCGAATCAGGAAACAACACAAACGACCTTGGTTGTGCTTGTGCTGGTTCTGATCTTTGCGCTGATTTTATGGGGCTTGGATTCTTTGTTGAGCTGGTTTGTCAGTTCGGTCATCGGTTAGTTAAGGAGCGACGAGTAAAATGTCAAAACGATGGTATGTCGTGCACGCTTACTCGGGGTTTGAGAAAAACGTCGCCAGAGCGTTAACCGAGCGGGTTGAATTGTCCAACTTTGGCGAATTCTTCGGCGAAATTCTTGTGCCTACCGAAGAAGTTGTTGAGATGCGCGCTGGTCAGAAACGGCGCAGTGAGCGTAAGTTTTTCCCAGGCTATGTTCTGGTTGAAATGGAACTGAATGATGACACCTGGCACCTGGTCAAAGAGACGCCGCGAGTCATGGGTTTTATCGGTGGCAAGGCCGACCAGCCCGCACCGCTGTCAGATCGGGAAGCTGCAGCAATATTAGACCGTGTCGCTGCAGGCAGTGAAAAAGCAACGCCGAAAACAGTATTTGAACCCGGCGAGATTGTAAGGGTCATAGATGGTCCGTTTAACGATTTTAACGGTGTAGTTGAAGAAGTGAACTACGAAAAGAACAGGCTGCAGGTTGCAGTAACAATTTTTGGTCGTTCAACTCCAGTGGAGTTGGATTTCGGCCAAGTAGAAAAGGGCTAGGTTAACAACCGCCCTAACGGGGAGT
The DNA here is from genome assembly GCA_048571035.1 of Gammaproteobacteria bacterium. GTDB lineage: Bacteria > Pseudomonadota > Gammaproteobacteria > Pseudomonadales > Azotimanducaceae > UBA4421. Next base: position 2,410,497 of record CP121329.1, on the reverse strand, counting down.
GTAGCCAGCGCAAGCTGGGCACGTTTGGACCCATACCAGGAGTAGAGAATGGCTAAGAAAGTTGACGCCTATATCAAGCTGCAGGTTGCTGCAGGCCAGGCAAACCCAAGTCCGCCAGTTGGTCCCGCTTTGGGTCAGCATGGTGTAAATATCATGGATTTCTGTAAAGCGTTTAACGCGCAGACGCAGTCTGTTGAGCAGGGTTTGCCGATTCCCGTAGTGATCACCGTCTACGCGGACCGGAGTTTCACCTTTATTACTAAAACGCCGCCGGCTGCAGTGTTGTTAAAAAAAGCAGCAGGTGTGGCTAAAGGTAGTGGTACCCCCAACACGGAAAAAGTTGGCAAGGTGACCCGTGCGCAACTCGAAGAGATTGCGCAGATGAAAATGCCTGACCTCACCGCTGCTGATATGGACGCAGCGGTACGCACCATCGCAGGTACAGCGCGAGCGTCCGGTATTGATGTGGAGGGTGTGGTATGACCAAGATGACCAAGCGTATGCGCGAGATTGCAGAGAAAGTTGATCCAGAGAAAGCCTATCCGATTGACGAGGCTGTCACCCTGCTTAGTGAGCTTTCGAAAACCAAGTTCAAAGAATCTTTTGATGTGTCTATCAACCTGGGAGTTGATCCGCGTAAATCAGACCAGGTTGTTCGTGGTGCTACCACGCTGCCGCATGGTACGGGTAAAGAGATTCGTGTCGCTGTTTTTGCGCAGGGCGAAAACGCTGATGCAGCAACGGCGGCTGGTGCCGATATTGTCGGATTTGAGGACCTGAGTGAGCAGATCAAAGGCGGCAGCATGGACTTTGACGTCCTGATTGCCACCCCGGATGCCATGCGTCTCGTTGGCCAGCTGGGTAAAGTTCTAGGTCCCCGTGGCCTGATGCCCAACCCAAAAACCGGCACTGTCACACCAGATGTTGCCGGTGCTGTGAAAAATGCAAAGGCGGGTCAGATTCAGTTCCGCACAGACAAAGCCGGCATTATCCATGGCAGCGTTGGTACTGTTGGATTTGATGCTAGTGCGATTAAAGAGAACGTCGAGGCGTTACTGGTGGATTTGAAAAAAGCCAAGCCAGCCGCTGCCAAAGGCATTTATCTGCAGAAGCTGACGTTGTCCACGACCATGGGGCCTGGTGTTTCCATCGATCAGAGTTCGCTGACGATTTAAGCGTTCGCATCAAATATCAGATTAAGTTTTGAAGTCTCACCGGCGCTAGCGTCGGTGGGGTCGTCAAAAACCGTTAAGGGACCTTTAGGTCTTAAAAATTGCACCTTACGCAGACGGCAGGTTGAACATGTTCAGCCAAGTCTTCTAGGTAACCGGAATATTTCTTAGAACTATTTCGCGAGCTGAGAAAGGCAAATTGCCGTAATCGCAGTCTGGGGTAACCCGGCTGTTCGGCGAAAAGTTGTGAAGGGGTATTTGCTCCAGCGCGGCTTTTCGAATGATTACTGGACGCATGAGCGTCTTACAAGGAGAAGCAAGTGGCATTACAGCTCGAACAAAAGCGACAGATTGTTGCTGAAGTGAATGAGATTGCCGCGTCTGCTTTGTCGGCAGTTGTTGCAGACTATCGTGGTCTCACCGTTGCTCAGATGACCGAAATGCGCAGTAAAGCGCGTGAAACCGGTGTTTATCTGCGCGTGGTGCGAAACACGCTGGCGAAAAGAGCCATTGAGGGTACGGAATATGAATGTCTCGATGAGGCATTTATAGGGCCAACTCTCGTTGCGTTTTCAACGCAGGACCCAGGTTCGGCAGCCAGATTGTTGAAAGACTACGCAAAAGAGCATCAGGCTCTAGAGGTCAAAGCGCTTGCCATTGGGGGTGAAATGCTGGGTGCCGATCAAATCGATCGCGTTGCCAAGCTACCCACCCTCGATGAAGCCCGCGCAATCTTGCTCGCAGTCATGCAAGCGCCGGTTATCAAGTTGGCCAGAACCCTCAACGAGGTGCCCGGCAAACTGGTACGTACCATCGCTGCTGTCAGAGATCAGAAGCAATCAGAAGGTTAACTTCGGTTAAAGGTTATTTAGGAGATTAAACAATGGCATTGTCCAAAGATGATTTATTGAACGCTATCGCTGAGATGAGCGTTATGGAAGTAGTAGAACTTGTCCAGGCTATGGAAGAGAAGTTCGGCGTTTCAGCAGCGGCAGCAGTAGCTGCAGCTCCGGCAGCAGCCGGTGACGCTGGTGGCGCAGCAGCCGAAGAGAAAGACGAATTTGACGTCATTCTGACCGGCCCTGGTGAAAAGAAAGTCAACGTGATCAAAGCAGTACGTGCGATCACCGGTCTGGGCCTCAAAGAAGCCAAGGCGCTGGTTGACGAAGCACCTTCACCGATTAAAGAAGGTGCCAGCAAAGATGAAGCTGAAGACTTCAAAAAGCAGCTGGAAGAAGCTGGCGCGTCTGTTGAGCTCAAGTAGTCAGCCCCTAGAGCGTCGGCAGATACTTGCTGCCGGCGGTCATCTGGCTTACTGTCAATCATATTGATTGCAAAAAACGACTCAAACAGTCGCAACGAATGGCTGGTTCGCCGAGCAGATGCTCTGGCGCGCCGGCCTTTTGTGGTTGGAGAAACACATTGCCCTGTGTACTCCAGCCTTCATTCGCAAATGCATCGCTTGATAAGCGTGGGAGATTCGCATGGCGTATAGCTTTACTGAGAAAAAGCGTATTCGTAAGGATTTCGGCAAACTGTCAGACTCTATGGAACTTCCATACCTGCTGGCTATCCAGGTCGATTCTTATAACAAATTTCTGCAAACGGAATCTGGCGTAGACGACCGCCAGGAATCTGGACTGCATGCAGCCTTCCGCTCGGTGTTTCCCATCGTCAGCTACTCCGGTAGTGCGGCATTGGAATACGTGGATTATCGCCTCGGCGAGCCCGCCTTTGATGTTAAAGAATGCGTCTTGCGCAGCATTACCTATGCAGCTCCGCTGCGGGTGAAAGTGCGCTTGATCATTTATGACAGAGAATCGTCTAACAAAGCGGTTAAAGACGTAAAAGAACAAGAAGTTTACATGGGCGAAATTCCGTTGATGACGGATAACGGCACCTTTGTAATCAATGGTACCGAGCGGGTTGTTGTCTCCCAGCTGCATCGTTCTCCTGGCGTATTTTTTGACCATGACCGTGGTAAGACACACTCTTCCGGTAAGCTGTTGTATAACGCCCGCGTCATTCCTTACCGTGGATCCTGGCTCGACTTCGAGTTTGATCCCAAAGACTGCGTATTTGTCCGTATCGACCGTCGTCGCAAATTACCGGCGTCCATCATTCTGCGTGCGCTGGAGTATTCCAGTGAGGAAATACTGGCGACATTTTTTGACAGCAACAGCTTCTTCATTAAAGACGGTGAAGTGTCTGTTGAGCTTGTCCCGGAACGTATGCGTGGCGACGTAGCTACCTTCGATATCAATGATGACAAAGGTAACCTCATTGTAGAAATGGGTCGCCGTATCACTGCGCGTCATGTGCGTCAGCTTGAAGAAAGCGGCATGAAGAAATTGTCTGTGCCTCGCGAATATCTGCTTGAGCGCGTTACCGCGAAAGACATCGTCGACGAGTCGACCGGCGAGGTTGCGCTGGAATGTAACAGCGTGATCACCGAAGAGGTGCTGGAGCAGCTCTTTGAGCTCAACGTTAAGAGCATTGAAACGATTTACACCAACGACCTGGATTGCGGTCCGTTTATAGCCGACACCCTGCGTATAGATGCAACCCGGACCAAGCTTGAAGCACTGGTCGAGATCTACCGCATGATGCGTCCCGGTGAACCGCCGACAAAAGAAGCCGCTGAGAACCTGTTTAACAACCTGTTTTTCTCCGCCGAGCGTTATGACCTGTCTGCGGTTGGCCGTATGAAATTTAATCGCCGCCTGGGCCGTGAAGCCATTGTTGGCGAAGGGATCCTGGCTCGCGAGGACATCGTCGATGTGCTGCGTACACTGATCGATATCCGTAACGGCAAAGGTTCTGTGGACGATATCGACCACCTGGGTAACCGCCGGGTACGATCTGTTGGTGAAATGGCAGAGAACCAGTTCCGTGTTGGTCTGATTCGTGTAGAACGCGCGGTCAAAGAGCGTTTGAGCCTGGCTGAATCCGAAGGTTTGATGCCTCAGGATATGATCAACGCCAAGCCGGTTGCTGCTGCGATAAAAGAGTTTTTTGGTTCTTCACAGCTGTCTCAGTTCATGGACCAGAACAACCCGTTGTCGGAAGTGACGCATAAACGTCGTGTGTCCGCATTAGGCCCAGGTGGTCTGACGCGTGAACGTGCTGGTTTCGAGGTTCGAGACGTACACCCGACGCATTACGGTCGAGTTTGTCCTATTGAGACCCCTGAGGGACCAAACATTGGTTTGATCAACTCTCTGGCAACTTATGCGCGCACTAATAACTACGGTTTCCTGGAGTCGCCTTACCGTAAAGTGGTAGACGGCGCAGTAACCGATCAGATCGAATATCTGTCTGCCATTGACGAAGCGAACTACGTCATTGCGCAAGCCAGCGCGCCAATTAACGCTAAAGGGCATTTTGAGGGTGAGCTGGTAGATGTGCGTCACCAGAATGAATTCACCAAAACGGCAGCAGAAAACGTCAACTTCATGGACGTATCGCCGAAGCAGGTGGTTTCGGTGGCAGCTTCGTTGATTCCTTTCCTGGAACACGATGATGCAAACCGAGCGCTCATGGGATCAAACATGCAGCGACAGGCTGTGCCAACACTGCGTGCTGAGAAGCCGCTTGTGGGTACAGGTATGGAGCGTGATGTAGCGCGAGACTCAGGTGTTTGTGTCATCGCGAACCGGGGTGGCCTGGTAGATAGCGTTGATGCAGGCCGTATCGTTGTGCGGGTTTCTGATGAAGAAACAGAAGCCGGTGAAGCGGGTGTTGATATCTACAACCTGACCAAATTTACTCGATCTAACCAGAACACGTGTATCAACCAGCGACCGCTGGTGAAACCCGGTGACATTATTGCCCGTGGTGACACTCTCGCAGACGGGCCTTCCGTTGACATGGGCGAGCTGGCACTGGGTCAGAACATGCGCATCGCCTTTATGCCCTGGAACGGCTACAACTACGAAGACTCCATTCTGGTGTCGGAACGGGTTGTTAAAGAAGACCGTTTCACCAGTATCCATATACAGGAACTTACCTGTATTGCCCGTGATACGAAGCTGGGACCGGAAGAGATCACCTGTGACATTCCTAATGTTGGCGAAGGTGCTTTATCAAAACTGGACGAGTCAGGCATTGTCTACATTGGTGCGGAAGTTGGCGCCGGCGATATTCTGGTCGGTAAAGTTACACCCAAAGGCGAAACTCAGCTGACACCAGAAGAGAAACTTCTGCGTGCCATTTTTGGTGAGAAAGCATCGGATGTGAAAGATACCTCGCAACGTGTTCCCACAAGCGTGAAAGGCACTGTTATCGATGTGCAGGTCTTTACCCGTGATGGTGTTGAGAAAGACCAGCGCGCCAAAGATATCGAAAGTGCGCAGCTGTCGCAGATCCGCAAAGACCTGGACGATGAGTATCGGATTGTAGAAATTGCGACTTATGAGCGCCTCAAGCGTGCACTGCTTGATCAACAAGCTGCCAGCGCACCTGGTAACAGCAAGAGTTTTGTCGTTGATCAGGCTTATCTGGACGGTCTGGCACCAGATGACTGGTTCAAGATCCGCATGCAGGATGACACGCTGAATGCCCAGCTTGAAAAAGCCGAAGCGCAGCTGAAAGAACGTAAAGAGACGTTGGACGCGCGTTACGCGGATAAGCGGGCGAAACTTGAAAGTGGCGATGATCTGGCACCTGGCGTGCTCAAGATTGTTAAGGTTTATCTTGCCATCAAGCGTCGCATTCAACCCGGTGACAAAATGGCAGGACGGCACGGTAACAAAGGTGTTATCTCGGTCATCATGCCGGTGGAAGATATGCCGTTTGACGAACATGGCGAGCCAGTGGACGTGGTTCTGAACCCGTTGGGTGTGCCGTCACGCATGAACGTCGGTCAGGTGTTGGAAACACACCTCGGCTGGGCAGCTCGCGGTGTCGGTGATCGGATCAACGAGATGCTCGAAGAGCAGCGGAAAGTTGCTGATATTCGTGGCTTCCTGGATAAGATCTATAATCAGGTCGGCGACCCTAACGTTGACCTCAAGTCTCTGAAAGACGCTGAAATTCTAGAGCTGGCGAAAAACCTGACAGGTGGCGTGCCGATGGCAACACCTGCATTTGACGGTGCCACTGAAGCTGAAATTAAAGCCTTGCTTGAACACGCTGGATTGCCCACTTCGGGGCAGGCGCAGCTTTATGACGGTCGGACCGGTGACGCTTTTGATCGGCCTACAACGGTAGGATACATGTACATGCTCAAACTCAACCACCTGGTTGACGACAAGATGCATGCACGCTCTACCGGTTCCTACAGCCTTGTTACGCAACAGCCGCTGGGTGGTAAAGCTCAGTTCGGTGGCCAGCGCTTTGGTGAGATGGAGGTCTGGGCTCTGGAAGCTTATGGCGCCGCTTACACCCTGCAGGAAATGCTGACGGTTAAGTCTGACGATGTGAACGGACGTACCAAGATGTACAAGAATATTGTCGACGGTAACTATGAAATGGAACCAGGCATGCCTGAATCGTTTAACGTGTTAGTCAAGGAGATACGCTCGTTGGGTATCAACATTGAACTGGAAACGGAATAACACAGCCCTAAAGGTTAAAGGAGAAAGATCTTGAAAGACTTACTTAACTTGCTAAAAGCCCAGGGCGATGTGGATGAGTTTGACGCCCTGCGTATCGGTCTGGCCTCGCCAGAAATGATTCGTTCCTGGTCGTTTGGCGAAGTCAAAAAGCCCGAAACCATTAACTACCGGACCTTCAAGCCTGAGCGCGACGGTTTATTCTGTGCGCGTATCTTTGGCCCGGTGAAAGACTACGAATGTCTTTGTGGTAAATATAAGCGCCTGAAGCACCGTGGTGTGATCTGTGAGAAGTGTGGCGTTGAAGTCACTCTCACGAAGGTGCGCCGCGAGCGTATGGGCCACATTGAGCTGGCCTGTCCGGTCGCCCATATCTGGTTCCTGAAATCGCTACCTTCCCGCATTGGTTTGATGCTGGATATGACCCTGCGTGAAATCGAGCGCGTGCTGTACTTTGAATCCTTTGTCGTCATTGACCCGGGTCTGACAGATCTGGAAATTGGTCAGCTGCTGACGGATGAAGAGTACTACAGCAAACTCGAAGAGTTCGGCGATGAATTTGACGCCCGCATGGGTGCTGAGGCCATTCAACAACTTCTGGTAGCCCTGGATCTGAACGATGAGATCGCAACCTTGCGCGAAGAGATTCCTGCAACGAACTCAGAAACGAAGATCAAGAAATTTTCCAAGCGCTTGAAACTGATGGAAGCCTTCCAGAAATCCGGTAACAAGCCGGAATGGATGGTAATGACGGTATTGCCTGTGCTGCCACCGGATCTGCGTCCGTTGGTACCGCTTGATGGCGGCCGTTTTGCAACATCGGATCTGAATGATCTGTACCGTCGTGTTATCAACCGTAATAATCGTCTGAAGCGCCTGTTAGACCTGGCTGCACCAGATATCATCGTGCGCAACGAAAAGCGTATGTTGCAAGAGTCAGTTGATGCACTGCTCGACAATGGTCGACGTGGACGTGCAATTACCGGTTCCAATAAGCGCCCGCTGAAGTCACTTGCAGACATGATTAAAGGTAAGCAGGGTCGATTCCGTCAGAACCTGCTGGGTAAGCGTGTGGACTACTCTGGCCGTTCGGTCATCGTGGTTGGTCCGACACTGAAACTGCACCAGTGTGGTCTGCCCAAGAAAATGGCGTTAGAGCTGTTCAAGCCCTTTATCTTTGGCAAGTTGGAAGAGCGTCAACTGGCGACAACCATCAAAGCTGCAAAGAAAATGGTTGAGCGCGAAACGGCAGAGGTCTGGGATATCCTCGCTGATGTCATTCGTGAACATCCGGTGCTGCTTAACCGCGCTCCCACCCTGCACCGACTGGGCATCCAGGCCTTTGAGCCGGTCCTTATTGAAGGTAAAGCCATTCAGTTGCACCCATTGGTTTGTACCGCATACAACGCGGACTTTGATGGTGACCAGATGGCGGTTCACGTGCCATTGACGCTTGAAGCGCAGCTGGAAAGCCGCGCGCTCATGATGTCGACCAACAACATTCTTTCACCGGCGAGCGGTGAGCCAATCATCGTGCCTTCGCAGGACGTTGTGCTTGGCGTGTACTACATGACTCGCGAGAAAGTTAACGCCATGGGCGAGGGCACGGTCTTTGCTGATGCCACTGAAGCGCATCGTGCTTACTACGCCAAGCAGGTCGCTCTGCATGCGAAAGTTAAAGTGCGCATCGAAGAGCATCACATTGATGAGCAGGGCAACCTTGAGGTATCCCGGCAGATCTACGATACAACTGTTGGTCGTGCGCTGTTGTACGCCATTGTGCCGAAGAGCCTGCCCTACAGCATGGTCAACAAGGCGATGGATAAAAAATCGATCTCCAATCTGATCAATGACTGCTACCGTCGTTGTGGCCTGAAAGATACAGTTATTTTTGCTGACCAGCTGATGTATACCGGTTTTGCCCATTCAACGGCGTCCGGATCGTCTATCGGCGTGGAAGACTTTGTTATTCCTGCGGAAAAAACCACCATCATTGACGAAGCTGAAGCGGAAGTTGCAGAAATTGAAGCTCAGTATTCATCAGGTCTGGTGACACAGGGTGAGAAGTACAACAAGGTAGTGGATATCTGGTCTCGCGCAAACGATCTGGTTGCGCGTTCGATGATGGATGGCATTTCCAAAGAGACTGTGCCGAACAGCAAAGGCGAAGACGAAGAGCAGGCCTCTTTCAACTCCGTCTTCATCTACGCGGATTCAGGTGCGCGGGGCTCACCGGCTCAGATTCGTCAGTTGGCAGGTATGCGTGGTCTGATGACGCGACCTGACGGCAGCATTATCGAAAATGCCATCACGGCAAACTTCCGTGAAGGTCTAACGGTAAACGAATACTTCATCTCGACCCACGGTGCACGTAAAGGTCTTGCTGACACGGCTCTGAAAACGGCTAACTCGGGATATCTGACCCGTCGCCTGGTAGACGTTGCACAGGATGTAGTCATCACTGAAGTGGACTGTGGCACCGATCAGGGCTTGTTCACCACCTCTATTATTGAAGGTGGTGATGTTGTTGAAGCACTCGGCGAGCGTGTTCTCGGTCGGGTGGTTGCACAGGATGTTCTGGATGCAGACGGTAAAACCGTACTTATTCCCGCCGGCACGATGATTGATGAAGCCTGGGTCGACCAGCTCGACACAATGGGTGTGGACGAAATGTGGGTGCGCAGCGCGATCAGCTGTATTACGCCCTATGGCGTTTGCGCAACCTGTTATGGACGTGACCTGGCCCGAGGCCACATGGTCAATGTCGGCGAGAGTGTTGGTGTGATCGCGGCGCAGTCAATTGGCGAGCCGGGTACACAGCTGACCATGCGCACCTTCCACATTGGTGGTGCGGCATCTCGTGCGACAGCGATTGATAACATTCAGGTCAAACATGGCGGCACCGTGCGCCTGCATAACCTGAAAACGGTAACGCGCGAAAGTGGTGAGCTGGTTGCAGTATCTCGCTCTGGTGAGATCGCCGTAGCTGATGATCATGGCCGTGAGCGTGAGCGCTACAAGTTACCTTATGGCGCAGTTATCTCTGTGGCTGAAGACGACGCAGTAGAAGCAGGTCAGGTGATTGCACAGTGGGATCCCCATACACACCCGATTGTTGCTGAGTTATCTGGTGTCGTGCAGTTTGTTGAAATGGAAGAAGGCCTGTCGATTAATCGACAAACTGATGAGTTGACCGGTCTGACCAATATCACCGTGCTGGATCCGAAAGATCGTCCCAGCGCTGCCAAAGATCTGCGGCCTGCAGTTCGCCTGCTGGATGAAAAAGGTAACCAGGTGAATCTGAAGGGTACAGATATGCCTGCCAACTACTTCATGCCCAGTGACGCCATCCTCAATATGGAAGATGCGGCACAGATTGGTGTAGGTGACGTTATTGCGCGTATTCCTCAGGAAGGCTCTAAGACTCGAGATATCACCGGTGGTTTGCCGCGGGTAGCGGATCTGTTTGAAGCACGTAAACCCAAAGAGCCCGCCATCCTTGCGGAAGCATCAGGTACTGTTGGCTTTGGTAAAGAAACCAAAGGTAAGCGTCGCCTGGTGATTACGCCAGTTGACGGCGATCCGGTAGAAACACTGATTCCGAAATGGCGCACCATCGGCGTGTTTGACGGCGAGAAAGTGGAACGCGGCGAAATAGTCTGTGACGGACCGTTAAGTGCGCACGACATTCTGCGTCTGAAAGGCGTTGAGGAGCTCGCGAAGTACATCGTTAATGAAATCCAGGAAGTGTATCGCTTGCAGGGTGTGAAGATTAACGACAAGCACATCGAGGTCATCTGTCGGCAGATGCTGCGTAAGGTTGAAGTGTTGAGCTCCGGTGAATCAGAACTGATTCGCGGTGAGCAGATGGAATTCATCAGAATTCGCGAAATCAACGAAGCGCTTGCGGCAGAAGGCAAAGAACTGGCTAAATTCCAGCGCGTGTTATTGGGTATTACCAAGGCTTCGCTGGCGACAGAGTCGTTCATCTCAGCAGCATCTTTCCAGGAGACCACACGGGTACTTACTGAAGCCGCGGTAACCGGCAAACAGGACTTCCTGCGCGGTTTGAAAGAAAACGTTGTTGTTGGTCGATTGATTCCTGCCGGTACCGGTCTTACGTATCACAAAGAGCGTAAAGAGCGTCGCGAAATGGAAACAGCTGAAGTGTCCCAGGGACCATCTGCGGATGAAGTTGAGCAGGCGCTGACGGCAGCTTTGTCTGCGCAAGGCGACAGCCCGGCAGAAAATGCTCCTGACACTGAAGGTGAAGAAGAGTAAAGGGCCCCTTGAGAAATGCAGGGCGTGCGCATACAATGCGCCGCCCTGATTCAAGGCAGCCTTGAATCGAGGTGGCAGTCAGGCAGATACGAGTTCTGTCGATGTAGAAACAAAGAGGTTTTAAGTTAGGTATGGCAACAATCAGCCAGCTGGTTCGCAAACCACGCAAACGAAAAGTAGATAAAAATATTGTGCCGGCACTGCAGGCTTGTCCGCAGCGTCGTGGCGTGTGCACCCGTGTGTACACCACAACACCTAAGAAACCAAACTCAGCCCTGCGCAAAGTTTGCCGGGTGCGTTTAACCAATGGTTTTGAAGTTACCTCCTACATTGGTGGTGAAGGTCATAACCTGCAGGAGCACTCAGTGGTCCTTATTCGTGGCGGTCGTGTAAAAGATTTGCCGGGTGTGCGTTATCACACCATTCGCGGCACGCTGGATACCTCCGGTGTTGCGGATCGTAAACAGTCGCGTTCCAAATACGGAACCAAGCGACCTAAATAGTTATTTTTTAATTTTCTCAGTAAGGCCCCGGATGCGTTTAGTCTCGGGGGTTGCCGGACCGATCCAGGTCCTGAGCCTGAAGTAAGGAGAACCACATGCCTCGTCGTAGAGTTGTTGCCAAAAGGGAAATTCTCCCAGATCCTAAATTCCACAACCAGACCGTTGCCAAGTTCATTAACCATGTCATGGTTAGTGGCAAGAAGGCGGTCGCTGAACGTATCGTTTATGGTGCATTTGATCGCATTGTAGAGCGTGATGCCGGTGCTAACCCGGTAGAAGTATTCGAAAACGCGCTGGATTCCATCGCGCCGCTGGTTGAGGTTAAATCTCGCCGGGTAGGTGGTGCAACGTATCAGGTGCCCGTCGAAGTGCGCGCCTCACGACGCAACGCGCTGGCGATGCGATGGTTGGTCGACAGTGCTCGTTCACGCAGTGAAAAATCTATGTCTGCTCGCCTCGCTGGCGAACTGATGGACGCCGCTGATGGTCGCGGAGCTGCTGTGAAGAAGAAAGAAGATACTCACCGCATGGCGGATGCCAACAAGGCGTTTGCTCACTACCGCTACTAGGCACCAACTTCCAGCACTTAAACCAGTACATATCGGTCCAAGCGCATGCCTCGTAGTACGCCGATCGTCAGATATCGCAACATTGGTATCGTCGCTCACGTGGACGCGGGTAAGACGACCACTACCGAGCGGGTGCTGTTTTATACGGGTCTGTCCCACAAAATGGGAGAGGTGCATGATGGCGCAGCCACCATGGATTGGATGGAGCAGGAACAGGAGCGGGGTATCACCATCACTTCTGCGGCCACGACCTGTTTCTGGCGTGGCTCTGCAGCACAATACGATGAACATCGAATCAACATTATTGACACCCCGGGACACGTCGACTTTACCATTGAGGTAGAGCGTAGCCTGCGGGTTCTTGATGGTGCTGTGGTTGTATTTTGTGGTACTTCCGGGGTGGAGCCGCAATCCGAAACAGTCTGGCGGCAGGCGAACAAATACGAAGTGCCGCGGATGGTTTTTGTCAACAAGATGGATCGTCAGGGAGCGGACTTCCTGCGCGTGGTTGAACAGATAAAAACCCGTTTGGGCGCTACACCTGTCCCGGTGCAACTGGCGATCGGCTCGGAAGAGAATTTCCGCGGCGTCGTTGATCTGATCAAAATGAAAGCCATCATCTGGAATGAAGCCGACCAGGGCTTAACCTTCACCGAAGAAGATATTCCTGCAGACATGGCTGAGCAGGTGCAAACCTGGCGCGATCACCTGGTTGAATCAGCTGCGGAAGCCAACGACGATTTAATGAACAAGTACCTAGAGGGTGAAGTGCTCTCGGATGCTGAAATTAAGGCAGGCATACGAGCGCGGACTCTGGCGAATGAAATTGTCCCGGCGCTGTGTGGTTCAGCATTCAAAAACAAAGGCGTTCAAGCTATGTTGGATGCCGTTATTGACTATCTGCCGGCGCCTACCGAAGTCAAACCCATTGAAGGCATCCTTGCTGACGGCTCTACGGACACGCGTGAGGCTGATGATGACGCCCCGTTTGCCGCGCTGGCCTTCAAAATCGCAACAGACTCTTTTGTCGGCACGCTGACATTTTTCCGCGTTTACTCAGGGGTGCTCAAAACCGGTGATCAGGTGTTCAATCCGATCAAAGGCAAAAAAGAGCGCGTTGGGCGCATGGTGCAGATGCACTCCAATAATCGTAATGAAATCAAAGAAGTACGCGCTGGAGACATCGCTGCAGCAATTGGCCTGAAAGATGTGACCACAGGTGAAACCCTTTGCGCGCAGAATAAGCCGATTACTCTAGAGCGTATGGAATTCCCCGAACCCGTCATTTCTGTAGCCGTTGAGCCTCGCTCGGTGGCTGATCAGGAAAAGATGGGTGTGGCGCTGTCAAAGCTTGCTCAGGAAGATCCTTCTTTTCGAGTAGAGACGGATGCGGAAAGCGGGCAGATCATTATTTCAGGTATGGGTGAGCTTCACCTGGACATCATCGTTGACCGGATGAAGCGTGAGTTTAACGTCGCAGCCAATATTGGTAAGCCGCAGGTGGCGTATCGCGAAACCATTCGTGCCGTTGTCGAGCAGGAATCCAAATTCATCCGTCAGACCGGTGGTCGCGGCCAATTTGCCCACGTTTGGGTGAAACTTGAACCTTACCGGGACGAAGACGACAAATATGCATACGACTTTGTTGATTCAATCAGCGGTGGTGTGATTCCGAAAGAATTCATTCCCGCGGTAAACAAAGGCCTGCAGGAACAGATGAAAAATGGTGTGGTCGCTGGATACCCTCTCATTGGTGTGAAAGCGACTTTATTTGACGGTTCGTTTCATGATGTTGATTCCTCTGAAATGGCGTTTAAGATCGCCGGGTCTATGGCGATGCGCGAAGGTGCCATGAACGCGAACCCTGTACTGCTCGAGCCGGTGATGAACGTTGAAATTGTCACACCTGAGGATTACATGGGTGATGTTGTTGGTGATTTGAACAGGCGTCGTGGCCTTATCTCCGGCATGGATGAAACGCCGGCAGGGAAAATTGTCCGTGCCGAAGTGCCTTTAGCCGAAATGTTCGGCTATTCGACGGACTTGCGTTCCTCCACTCAGGGGCGCGCGACTTATACGATGGAATTCAGTGACTATGCGGAAGTTCCGGCCGCTGTCATGGATAAAATGCTTAACCGGTAAAACTAACTTCTAACTTTAACTCCAGATTGGAAAAACAATGGCCAAAGAGAAATTTGAAAGAAACAAACCGCACGTAAACGTGGGGACGATAGGACACGTAGACCATGGTAAGACGACGCTGACAGCGGCGTTGACAAAGGTCTGTGCTGAGGCGTTTGGTGGCGAGTTGAAGGCGTTTGACCAGATAGATAATGCGCCGGAAGAACGCGAGCGTGGTATCACGATTGCGACCTCGCACGTTGAGTATGAAAGCCCAACGCGTCACTACGCACACGTTGACTGCCCGGGACACGCGGACTATGTGAAGAACATGATCACCGGTGCTGCGCAGATGGACGGCGCGATCCTGGTTGTCTCGGCTGCAGATGGCCCGATGCCACAGACGCGTGAGCACATTTTGCTGTCACGTCAGGTAGGTGTACCGCGCATTGTTGTGTTTATGAACAAAGCGGACATGGTTGACGACGAAGAACTTCTGGAACTGGTTGAAATGGAAGTGCGTGAACTTCTGGACCAGTACGAGTTTCCGGGTGATGACACACCTGTGATCATCGGCAGCGCGCTGAAAGCGTTGGAAGGTGATGAAGAATACGTTGGCAAGGTTAAAGAGCTGGTTGAAGCATTAGACAGCTATATTCCTGAGCCTGAGCGCGCGGTAGATCAGCCGTTTCTGATGCCGATTGAAGATGTGTTCTCAATTTCAGGACGCGGCACGGTTGTGACGGGTCGAATTGAGCGCGGCATAGTGAATGTCGGTGATGAGATTGCGATTGTGGGTATTAAAGACACCACGACGACGACTTGTACGGGTGTAGAGATGTTCCGCAAGTTGCTGGACGAAGGTCGCGCAGGCGAGAACGTTGGTGTTCTGTTGCGTGGTACGAAGCGCGAAGAAGTTGAGCGCGGACAGGTGTTATCGAAGCCTGGCACGATCAACCCGCACACGAAGTTTGAAGCGGAAGTTTATGTATTGAGCAAAGATGAAGGAGGCCGTCATACGCCGTTCTTCAAAGGCTATCGTCCGCAGTTTTACTTCCGTACAACGGATGTAACGGGTGCCTGTGAGCTGCCGAAAGACGTTGAGATGGTGATGCCTGGCGACAATGTGAACATGGTTGTTGAGTTGATCTGTCCGATTGCGATGGATGAAGGTTTGCGCTTTGCGATCCGCGAAGGCGGCCGAACGGTCGGCGCTGGTGTGGTCACCAAAGTCATCGAGTGATTGGATAGGGCTTTTAGGGTTATCCGTTTTGTACGGGTAACCTTTTTTAGCCGGGATAGGGCAGTGGTTTAAGGTTTGGGACCGCTGCGAGTACATCCATGTACGCTTCGGCGCCGGCATCCCTGCCGGCGACGATCCCAAACGTTAAACGACTGCCCCATCCCTACTGATAACGGTGCGTCAGCGGTTAGCGCATTCACGCTAGCCAGTGAACACCAGCTTTCTTGATCGAATCTGAGTTGTTGACGGTATTAGGTGGAGGGGTTGTGCTTCTCTCGCGGATCGTCGCCCGCATGGACGCGGGCACGAAGCTTACATGGATGTATTCACAGCGGTCCGCGAGAGAAGCACAACCCCGCAATCGAATAACCCCAAAAAAACCCTTTTTCCACCCAGAACAGGTGTTGCACCACCCCACCCACGTCGGTATAGTTCGCGTCCCGCTTTCGGGGTGCCTTAGGAATTGAAAATCTCCAGTAGAGTTTCAAACGATCAGGGTTAGAAAGCAGGAAGAGACGTTTAAGGCAGTAATCCTTTGATCCTAGCTGGCGCTCGTTAAGAGTCAATGCGGTTGGAGCGGATTGATTACGCTGGAAAACGTGGTTGCAAGCCGCGAGGGCAGTGACCTGATCTTTAACAGGAAGAGTTTCAGACACCTTTGAGTGGTGTGGCCTCAATCAGGCTGCGGTGCGAAAAGAGTTTGAAGTAACGTAATTTGGGTTTTGGAGTACGCTAGGTGCAGAACCAACGCATTCGAATACGCCTTAAGGCTTTCGATCATCGTTTAATTGATGTGTCCACGCAGGAAATTGTAGACACTGCCAAGCGCACCGGCGCGCAGGTAAAAGGGCCTATTCCTTTGCCGACGCGTAAAGAGCGTTTCACCATTCTGGTATCTCCGCACGTTAACAAAGACGCGCGCGATCAGTATGAGATCCGAACCCATAAACGTCTCCTGGATATTGTTGAACCCACCGAGAAGACTGTGGATGCGCTGATGAAGCTTGATCTTGCAGCAGGTGTGGAAGTACAGATTAGTTTGAATTGATAAAGCGCTGGCTTGTCCGTAAGGAAGCCGGCGTTTTTGTATAGATAGAGAGTTACTGGGCGGCATTAGATCGTTCCAGATAAAGAACAAGGCTCCGATAGGGAGCCACTGATAGGCGCAAGCCCGGCTCAGTTCTTCTTATCCCGAAAGGGAGATGCGAGGAGCGTGAGTTTTTTGCGCTTTGAGAAGAGTCGAACGGCTCTTGTATTTGACCAGGAAGATGACCAATGGCGATTGGATTGGTAGGTAGAAAATCAGGAATGACACGAGTCTTCACCGAAGAAGGCGCGTCGGTTGCTGTGACAGTTATAGAAGCTGCACCTAACCGCATTACCCAGATTAAAACCGGCGACACAGATGGCTACAGTGCTGTTCAGGTGACTGCTGGTGAAGTTAAGCAGAACCGCGTCAGCAAGCCACGTGCAGGGCACTTTGCGAAAGCAAACACCGGCGCTGGTCGGGGTCTGTGGGAATTCCGTGCTTTAGCGGACGATGAGATGTCGGTTGGCGGTGAGCTCACTGTTGACCAGTTTGAAGCGGGTCAGAAAATCGACGTGCGCGGCATCTCCAAAGGTAAAGGCTTTGCCGGCGGTATCAAGCGCTGGAACTTCAGCCATCAGGACAACACTCACGGTAACTCTATCTCTCACCGTGCGCCTGGCTCTATCGGCCAGTGTCAGACGCCTGGACGTGTATTTAAAGGCAAAAAGATGGCAGGCCACATGGGTGCTGTGAAAGTCACCACGCAAAACCTTGAAGTAATTCGAGTGGATGCAGAGAAAAACCTGATTTTGGTTAAAGGCGCTGTACCAGGGCCCGCGGGTGGGGATGTCTATATTCGCCCCGCCGTGAAAGCCAAGAAAGGTGGAGAGCGTTCATGAACCTTAGTTTGGCAGCAGACGGTGGTAGCGTCGAAGTCTCTGACTCGGCATTTGGTCGCGAATTTAACGAAGCCTTAGTGCACCAGGTCGTTGTGGCGCACATGGCGGGCGCCCGGCAGGGTACACGAGCACAGAAGAATCGCGCCGCAGTCAGCGGTGGCGGTCGTAAGCCCTGGCGCCAGAAAGGTACGGGTCGCGCGCGTTCCGGTACCATTCGCTCGCCTATATGGCGTAGTGGTGGAGTGACCTTTGCGGCACAGCCGCAGGATCATTCAACCAAGGTGAATCGTAAGATGTATCGTGGCGCTTTGCAGTGCATCGTGTCAGAGCTCATCCGGCAGGAACGCCTGGTTGCAATCGAAACGTTCAATATCGATGCGCCCAAAACCAAAGCCCTTCTGAACCAGCTGAAGAGCCTTGATCTGCGCAGCGTGCTTATTGTCACCGAAGAGGTTGATGAAAACCTCTACCTGGCTTCACGCAACGTCAAAGGTGTAGATGTTCGCGATGTTCAGGGTGTGGATCCAGTCAGCCTTATCAGCCACGACAAAGTGCTGGTGACGGTAGGCGCGTTGAAAAAACTAGAGGAGGCTTTGGCATGAACCCAGAGCGTGTTTTTACTGTGCTGCGTGAGCCGCACATCTCCGAAAAAGTGTCGGTGCTGGGTGATGCGTTTAACCAGTACGCCTTCAAGGTGGCCACTGATGCAACCAAGGCTGAAATCCGTGAGGCGGTACAGACGCTGTTTAAGGTTGAGGTAAAAAAGGTAACCACTGCAAACGTCAAAGGCAAAGTGAAAAAGAATGCCCGTGGTGTTACCCGTAAAAAGAATTGGAAGAAAGCATACATCACTGTGGCCCAGGGCCAGGAAATTGACTACATGGTAGTCGATTAGGTCTAGGTATAAGCGAGTTAGGAATTTTTAGATGGCTGTTGTAAAAGCGAAACCAACTTCCCCGGGCCGACGGTTTGTCGTCCAGGTTGTTGATAAGGGGTTGCACAAAGGTGCACCGCATAAGCCGCTGCTTGAGCGTAAAAGCAAAAATGGCGGACGCAACAATGCGGGCCGTATAACTACACGTCATCGTGGCGGCGGTCATAAGCAGCACTATCGAATTGTTGATTGGAAGCGAACGAAAGACGGCATTCCAGCAGTTGTAGAGCGGATTGAGTACGACCCGAACCGTACGGCTCACATTGCACTGCTGAAATACAAAGATGGCGAGCGCGCCTACATCATCGCGCCGAAAGGCGTAAAGGCGGGCGACGAGCTGATGAGCGGTTCAAGCTCACCAATCCGTCCGGGCAACGCTATGGCCCTGCGTAACGTACCGGTTGGTTCAGTTGTTCATTGTGTTGAGCTGAAGCCGGGCAAGGGCGCGCAGATGGTGCGTAGCGCCGGTGGATCTTGTCAGTTGGTTGCTCGTGAAGGCACCTATGCAACATTGCGTATGCGCTCGGGCGAAATGCGCCGCGTATTATCTGAGTGTCGCGCAACCCTGGGTGAAGTAGGTAACAGCGAACATAATCTGCGTTCTCTGGGTAAGGCTGGCGCGACACGTTGGCGTGGACGCAAGCCCACAGTGCGTGGTGTAGCGATGAACCCGGTTGATCACCCGCATGGTGGTGGTGAAGGCAAAACATCTGGTGGCCGTCATCCGGTTACGCCTTGGGGTGTGCCCACCAAGGGACATAAGACACGTTCAAATAAGCGTACCGACAAACTTATTGTTCGTCGTCGAGGTAAGCGTTAAGCGCTGCCCAGTTAAAGGATAGGAGAAAGCTAAGTGCCAAGATCGTTATATAAAGGACCGTTTGTCGACACGCACCTGATGAAGAAGGTGGAAGTGGCTGCGGCGAATAACGAGCGTCGCCCTATTAAGACCTGGTCACGTCGGTCAATGATTGTTCCGGAGATGGTTGGTTTAACAATTGCCATCCATAACGGTCGTCAGCATGTGCCGGTTCTTGTGAATGAAGACATGGTAGGCCACAAGTTGGGTGAGTTTGCACCTACAAGAACGTATCGGGGCCACGCCGCAGATAAAAAGGCCAAGCGCTAAGCGCTTACGCCAGGTAAAGACGAGAGATAGGAAATAAAATGGAAGTCAGCGCGTCAGCAAGACGACTCAGAATTTCAGCGCAGAAAGCGCGTTTGGTTGCTGATCAAGTGCGTGGCAAACCTGTTGCAGAGGCTCTGGACATCCTCAACTTCAGTACCAAGAAGGGTGCTGTGTTGGTGCGAAAAGTTGTCGAATCTGCAATTGCCAACGCCGAGAACAACGAAGGCGCAGATATTGATGAGTTAAAGGTGGCCGGCATCTTTGTAGATGAAGGTTTAACCATGAAGCGTATACGTCCACGGGCCAAAGGCCGCGCGGACAGAATTTTTAAACGGTCCAGCCACATTACTGTGACTGTGTCTGACGTCTAACAGCCAGAATTTGTTGAGAAAAGTATGGGTCAGAAAGTACATCCAATCGGTATCCGCTTAGGTATTGTTAAGGACCACAATTCGGTCTGGTACGCGGACAAGAAAACCTACGCGGGATACCTGCTTAATGATTTGGCAGTGCGCGATTTTCTGCGCAAGCGCCTGGCAGACGCCTCAGTCAGTCGTATCGACATTGAGCGTCCGGCGCAAACTGCTCGGATCACCATTCACACTGCCCGACCCGGCATTGTGATTGGCAAGAAAGGTGAAGATGTTGAGCGTCTGCGTGTAGAGCTGGCGAAACGCATGGGTATGCCTGTCCACGTCAACATTGAAGAGATTCGTAAGCCTGAGCTCGATGCGCAATTGGTTGCACAGAACGTTGCTCAGCAGTTAGAGCGCCGCGTGCAGTTTCGCCGGGCTATGCGCCGGGTGATTCAAAACGCCATGCGCCTGGGTGCTGAAGGCATCAAAGTGCGTGTTGCGGGCCGATTGGGCGGTGCTGAGATTGCGCGTTCAGAGGTCTATCACGAAGGTCGCGTGCCTCTGCACACGCTTCGAGCCGACATTGATTATTCAACCTGTGAAGCGCTGACAACCTACGGGATTATCGGCATCAAGGTCTGGATCTTCAAAGGCGAAGTTATTGGTACCGCGGAAGAGCCATCCGCACAACAAGCGTAAGCGGTTGAGTAGACGAGAAAGACAAGATGTTACAGCCGAAAAGAACAAAATTTAGAAAAATGCACAAGGGCCGCAACCGCGGTCTGGCCGAGCGCGGCAGCAAAGTCAGCTTTGGTGAGTATGGCTTGAAGGCGGTTGGTCGCGGACGCATGACGGCGCGCCAGATTGAAGCGGGTCGACGTGCGATGGTTCGCCACATTAAGCGTGGTGGTAAAACCTGGATACGCGTTTTTCCCGATAAGCCAATTACCAAGAAGCCTTTGGAAGTTCGTCAGGGTAAAGGTAAGGGTAGTGTTGAATATTGGGTGGCATTAATTCAGCCGGGCCGAGTCATCTATGAGATGGAAGGTGTGCCGGAAGAAGTGGCTCGTGAAGCGTTCACGCTTGCGGCTGCGAAATTGCCTTTCAAAACAGTATTTGTGAAACGGACGGCGATGTAATGAAAGCCAAAGAGTTGCGCGAAAAGACAGTTGAGGAGCTCGGTGAAGAGCTTTTGCGTATGCGTAAAGACGAGTTTTCTTTGCGTATGCAGTATGCCAGCGGACAGCTGGGACAAACACATATGGTCAAAGAAGTTCGCCGCGATATCGCGCGGGTTAAGACGCTGATCAAGGAGAAGGCCGATGGCTGAGGCGAGCGTTGAACGCCAGTCTAATCCCCGTACCGTTACCGGTGTGGTGGTCAGTGACAAAATGAACAAGACCATAACGGTGCGTGTAGAACGTCGGGTGAAGCACCCGGTCTACGGCAAGTTCGTACGGAAGTCTGCGAAGTTGCATGCACACGATGAAGAAAACACCTGCCAGGTTGGCGATACCGTCACCGTGGTTGAGTGTCGACCTTTGGCAAAAACCAAAACGTGGATGTTGAAAAGCATCGACGAGCGGGCAGGCGGAGTCTAGCGGACCATGATTCAGACAGAAAGCATGCTGGAAATTGCTGACAACAGCGGCGCGCGAAAAGTGCAGTGCATCAAAGTGCTGGGTGGATCCAAGCGTCGTTACGCTGGGATCGGCGACATTATCAAGGTCACCGTAAAAGAAGCGATTCCTCGTGGTCGCGTACGTAAAGGCCAGGTGATGAACGCTGTGGTTGTACGAACTCGTAAAGGCGTGAGACGTGCTGACGGTTCCCTGATCAAGTTTGATCACAACGCCGCGGTGTTGTTGAACCCACAGAATCAGCCTGTTGGAACACGTATTTTTGGCCCGGTTACGCGTGAACTGCGTACGGAAAACTTCATGCGCATTGTATCGCTCGCGCCAGAAGTGATTTAGCGGATATTGAGACGCACATGTTGAAGATTAAAAAAGATGACGAAGTGGTAGTGCTCACCGGCCGTGATAAGGGCCGTCGTGGTGAAGTGCTGCGCGTAATGAAGGATGGCCGCCTGTTGGTTGGTGGTATCAATATGGTGAAGAAAGCGACCCGACCCGACCCGAATGCGGGCGAGCAGGGCGGTTTGATCAGCAAAGAAGCGCCGATTCAGGTGTCAAACGTGGCTATCTGGAATCATGAAGACAGCCGTGCAGACCGGGTTGGTTTTTCTGTTGATGACGACGGTAAGAAGATTCGCGTTTTCAAATCCAATGGCAAGGCGATTGAGGTTTAGGCATGGGTAAGTTGCAGACAGTTTATAACAGTGAGATCCGCGCCCAGCTGAAAGAAAGCCTGGGGCTCGCCAATATCATGGCGGTACCACGCATAGAAAAAGTGACGCTCAATATGGGTGTTGGCGAAGCGGTTGCTGACCGTAAAGTGATGGAAGCTGCAGTGGCGGATATGACCGCTATAGCAGGCCAGCGTCCCGTCGTTTGTAACGCGCGCAAGTCTGAAGCGGGCTTCAAAATTCGCGAAGGCTGGCCGATTGGTTGCAAAGTTACGCTGCGTAGCGAGCGAATGTACGATTTCATTGAGCGCCTGGTAGGCATAGCAATACCGCGTATCCGTGACTTTCGTGGTCTTAACCCCAAGTCGTTTGACGGTCGCGGTAACTTCAGCATGGGTCTTACGGAACAGATTGTTTTTCCGGAAATTGACTACGACAAGATCGATAAGATCCGCGGTCTGGATATCTGTATCACGACCAGCGCTGAAAATAACGAACATGCACTGGCATTGTTGAAAGCATTTAAGTTCCCGTTTCGAGTTTAGATTCGCGGACTGTAAAAAGAGATAGGTAAAAGAGAACTGGTATGGCTAAGACATCGATGATCGAAAGGGAAAAGAAGCGTGCTAAGGCGCGCGCCAAGTACGCTAAAAAGCGTGCCGCCCTGAAAGCTGTTATTGCTGATCGCAATTTGTCTGACGATGAGCGCTGGGACGCACAGTTGAAGTTGCAGGCATTGCCTCGTGACGCAAGTCCCGTGCGTGAGCAGCGACGCTGTGGCGTTACTGGTCGTCCACACGGTGTCTACCGAAAATTTGGATTAGCCCGCAACAAACTGCGTGAAGCAGCTATGCGTGGTGACGTGCCTGGGCTTGTTAAGGCCAGCTGGTAAGAAGGTAATTACAACATGACGATGCAAGACCCAATCTCTGACTTGTTGACCCGCATCCGCAATGCGCAGATGGCAGGCCACAAGAACGTTGAGATGCCTAACTCCAAAATCAAGCGGAGCATTCTTAAAGTGCTGCTCGATGAAGGTTTTATTGACGGTTATACCGCTGACGAAGAAGTGAAGTCAGCGTTGAACGTGGACCTGCGCTATCACAACGGCTCTCCAGTAATTGAAGAGATCAAGCGTATCAGCCGTCCAGGTTTGCGGATCTACAAAGAAAGCGGCGACATACCGTCGGTACGCGGTGGATTGGGTGTGGCCATTGTCAGCACCAACAAAGGTGTTATGACAGACAAGCGTGCTCGCGCAGCCGGTGTTGGCGGCGAAGTTTTGTGCACGGTCTTTTAGGAGTAGACGATGTCACGAGTTGCAAATAATCCGGTACAGGTGCCTGCAGGCGTTGAGATTAAGCTCAGCGGTCAGGATTTGTCCGTGAAAGGCTCCAAAGGCGAAATGAACTTTGGTGTTCACAATGCAGTGATCATTAACCAGGGCGACGGCGAGCTGACTTTTGCAGCGCGCAACGGCGATACCGGTTCGCGTGCAATGGCGGGCACCATGCGTGCAGTTGTGCAGAACATGGTCACTGGTGTCACCACTGGTTTTGAGCGCCGTCTGGAGCTTCAGGGTGTTGGTTATCGTGCTCAGGCACAAGGTAGAACATTAACCTTGCAGCTGGGTTTTTCTCACCCGGTTGTATACGAATTGCCGGAAGGCATAGAGGCGCAAACGCCGAGTCAGACAGAAATAGTAATTTCCGGCATAGATAAACAACGTGTCGGTCAGGTTTGTGCAGAAATACGTGCTTTCCGTCCACCTGAGCCCTACAAAGGCAAAGGGGTGCGCTATCAGGGCGAATATGTGCGCCGTAAAGAAGCCAAGAAGAAGTAAGACAAGCTGACGGGCTTTTTGGCCTGCAGTTGTTCGTAACCAAAGTAACGAAACAGATCAATGAATCAAAAGAATATCAGCAGACAACGCCGCGCAAGAAGAGGCCGCATGAAAATGCGCGAGCTTGGAGCAACACGGCTGAGTGTTACACGTACACCGCGCCATATTTACGCGCAGGTATTATCGCCTGATGGCGGCACAGTGATCGCGCAGGCATCTACGTTAGAGAAATCGCTGCGTGGTGACGCAACCGGGAATACCGATGCCGCTGCCAAGGTTGGCGCTCTGGTTGCCGATCGTGCAAAACAGGCGGGCGTAACTGCGGTTGCCTTTGATCGATCCGGGTACAAATACCACGGACGGATAAAAGCGCTGGCGGATGCCGCCCGCGAAGCTGGTTTGGAGTTCTAGATGGCATATTCTGAAGAAATACGAGAAGAAGGCCTGGTTGAAAAACTGGTCCAGGTAAACCGTGTAGCCAAAGTGGTTAAAGGCGGACGCATATTTGGTTTTACTGCGCTGACTGTCGTTGGTGATGGTAACGGCAAAGTTGGATTTGGTCGCGGTAAGGCGCGTGAAGTGCCCCAGGCCATTCAGAAAGCCATGGAGGCTGCTCGTCGCAATATGATCGATATCGACCTCAACGGCACAACGTTGTGGTATCCGTTAGTGGGTCGTCATGGTGCTTCGAAAGTTTATATGCAGCCTGCATCAGAAGGTACTGGCGTCATTGCTGGTGGCACCATGCGTGCACTCCTCGAAGCAGTAGGAATTCAAAACGTATTAGCCAAGTGTTATGGATCGACGAATCCGGTGAATGTCATCAACGCGACTTTCAAAGCGTTGCAGAATATGCGTTCTCCTCAGGATATCGCGGCCAAGCGTGGCAAGCCCGTAGAAGATGTCGTCGCGTAGACGACCCGAAATTAGGTCAAGCTCATGAGTGACAAAACAGTAAAAGTGACGCTAACCAAAAGCCCTATCGGGCGTTTGAAGAAACATAAAGCGTGTGTAGCCGGATTGGGTCTGCGCCGCATTGGTCATACCGTGGAAGTAGAAGATACACCTTCAGTTCGCGGCATGATTAACCGCATCAGCTATATGTTGCTGGTGGAAGGAGAAGCTTAATGCGACTGAACGATTTACAGCCGGGAGAAGGCAGCAAGCGCGCAAAACGTCGCGTCGGTCGCGGTCCGGGTTCAGGTTGGGGTAAAACCGCCGCACGTGGTCAGAAAGGGCAGAAAGCCCGTTCTGGTGGTGGCGTTAGGCCTGGTTTCGAAGGCGGACAACAGCCTCTGAAAATACGCATTCCGAAGTTTGGTTTTCGCTCACGCGTAGGACTTGTTACTGCAGAAGTACGCACCAGTGAACTGAATTCAGTTTTGGGCGATGAAATCACGCTTGATGCGCTGAAGTCGGCGAATCTTGTGCGCCGTGATATGAAGCGGGCGCGGATAATGCTGAGTGGCGACGTTCAACGCGCGGTGAAAGTATCCGGCGATGATATCAAAGTGACCAAGGGTGCTCAGTCAGCTATTGAGGCTGCTGGCGGCTCGGTCGCGTAGAAAGTTACAGACGAAAGTTAGACGACACTAAAGACATGGCACGCAATCAAGGCGAAGTAGCAAACCAGTTAGCTGGCAATCAGGCGGGGATCGCAGAACTCCGCAGCCGCCTGCTGTTTGTCTTATTTGCGCTGCTGGTTTACCGGGTGGGTACGCATATTCCTGTGCCCGGCATTGACCCCGGTCAGTTGGCGGCTCTGTTTGATCAGAGCCAGGGCGGTATTCTCGAGCTGTTTAATATGTTCTCAGGTGGGGCCTGGGAGCGTATGAGTATCCTGGCGCTTGGAGTTATTCCCTACATCACTGCCAGCATCATCATGAATCTGATGACAATGATGTATCCGCAGTTCCAGCAGTGGAGAAAAGAAGGGGATGCAGGCCGCCGCAAAATTACTAAGGTGACCCGCTACCTGACATTGGCCATTGCTTCAATCCAGGGTATTTCGCTGACGGTAACACTGGCTAATCAGGGTTTAGCGTTTGATCCGAGCCTTACCTTCTACTTTACTGCCTCGCTGACTTTAGTTACCGGTGCGGTGTTCATGATGTGGTTGGGTGAGCAGATCACTGAGCGTGGTGTTGGGAACGGTATTTCGTTGTTGATCTTTGCCGGTATTGTGTCGGGGTTTCCATCAGCGCTCGGGCAGGTATTCGAGGCTGCGCGTCAGGATCAGATTAATATTATTGCATTGCTGTTTATCACAGCCATCGCCATCGGCGTTATATGGTTTATCGTGCGCGTAGAGCGCGGGCAACGTCGCATCACGGTTAATTATGCCAAGCGACAGCAGGGCCGCCGTGTGTTCCAGGCGCAAAGCAGCCATCTGCCTTTGAAAATCAACATGGCAGGCGTCATTCCCGCAATTTTTGCCTCGAGCCTGCTTTTAGCTCCGGCCTCTATGGCCAGCTGGTTTGGTACCAACCCTGGTATGGGCTGGTTGCAGGAAATTTCGCTGGTGTTGTCACCAGGGCAGCCTCTGTACATCATGATGTTTGCTGCAGGTATTATCTTTTTTAGCTTCTTTTATACCGCGATCATGTTTGATCCCAAGGATGTGGCGGACAATTTGAAGCGCCAGGGCGCCTACGTACCAGGTATACGACCGGGGCAACAGACTGCGAAATATATTGATGACGTGATTACCCGACTGACCGTGTTCGGCGCGCTATATGTAACATTGGTATGTTTGTTACCGGAATTTATGATTGTTGCATTCGATATAACTTTTCAACTGGGTGGCACTGCGCTGCTGATTGTGGTGGTTGTGGCAATGGACTTTATGTCCCAGGTGCAGTCTCACCTGATGTCCAGCCAGTATGCCAAGTTGATGGAAAAATCGAATCTACAGACTTACGGACGTCGTAAAGGCGGATAAGACTATGAAAGTTAGAGCATCAGTAAAGAAGATTTGCAGAAACTGCAAAGTGATTAAGCGGAAAGGCGTCGTGCGGGTGATCTGCAGCGCAGAACCTCGTCACAAGCAGCGTCAAGGCTAGCCTCGCGGCAGCCAGCAGGAATTTAACGGAGCGTATAAATGGCACGTATTGCCGGTATAAACATACCCGATAACAAGCATGCGAGAATTTCGCTGACTTATATCTATGGTATTGGTCAAACGACAGCAGAAAAGATCTGTGCGGAAGCGGGCGTCAGCCCTTCAGCCAAAGTAGGCGAACTGGACGAAGCTAATCTTGATGCGATTCGTAGTGAAGTTGCGAAGCTCAGCGTAGAGGGTGATCTGCGTCGTGAGACATCGATGAACATCAAACGACTGATGGATCTCGGTTGCTATCGTGGTATGCGGCATAGACGTCATCTGCCTGTTCATGGTCAGCGGACTCGTACCAATGCGCGTACGCGTAAAGGTCCAACACGTCCAATTCGCAGATAAACACAAGTTAAGAAGCGTAACTAGGAATTTTAGGAAATGGCAGAGCGTAAAAAAGCCAAGCGGGTGGTTATTGACGGGATGGCACACATCCATGCGTCGTTTAACAACACCATTATCTCGATCAGCGATCGCCAGGGTAACACTTTGTGCTGGGCGACCTCCGGTGGATCAGGTTTCCGTGGCTCGCGTAAGAGCACACCATTTGCGGCACAGGTTGCAGCAGAGCGTGCCAGCAATACCGCACTGGAATTTGGTATGAAGAGCGTAGATGTATTTGTGAAGGGCCCAGGGCCTGGTCGTGAATCCGCTGTACGTGCTTTGAACGCTGCGGGATTGAAGATTAACAGCATCTCGGATGTGACACCCATTCCGCATAATGGATGCCGTCCACCGAAAAGACGACGCGTATAAGCGTCCAGCAAACTAAGAGGTAAGTTATGGCCCGATATCTAGGTCCAAAACTAAAATTGAGCCGACGCGAAGGCACTGATCTTTTCTTAAAGAGTGGTGTTCGTCCGATCGATTCGAAATGTAAAATTGATCAGGCTCCTGGTCAGCACGGAATCCGCCGTGGCCGGTTGTCTGACTATGCCGTTCAGCTTCGCGAAAAGCAGAAAGTCCGTCGTACTTATGGCGTTCTGGAAAAGCAGTTCCGTAATTACTATAAGAAAGCAGATCGTCAGAAAGGTGCTACGGGTACCAATCTGCTGCAACTGCTTGAAAGCCGGTTGGATAATGTGGTCTACCGCATGGGCTATGGCTCAACTCGTGCGGAGTCCCGGCAGTTGGTTTCTCACAAGGCGATCACCGTTAACGGCGGTATTGTGAACATTGCGTCCTATCAGGTTAAGCCTGACGACGTGGTAGCCGTAGCAGAGAAATCTCGCGGACAGATGCGTATTCAGGCTGCGGTGCAGCTGGCTGCGCAACGCTCACCCATTGAATGGGTAGACGTGTCGGCAGAAAAACTGGAAGGCGTATTTAAGCGCCTCCCGGACCGCGAAGAGCTGCCCGTAGAAATTAATGAAAACCTCATAGTTGAGCTTTACTCGAAGTAAGTGAACTAGCGCGCCATTGGCGCTCTCAGGAGACGATATATATGTCACAGTTGGCAAACGAGTTTTTGACCCCACGAAATATCGAGATTCAATCGGACACGCCTACCCGGGCGAAAGTCACATTGGAGCCGTTAGAGCGTGGCTTTGGTCATACCTTGGGCAATACGCTCCGAAGAATTTTGTTGTCTTCAATGCCTGGCTGCGCAATCACGGAAGTTCAGATTGATGGTGTTCTGCATGAATACAGCACGCTGGAAGGCGTTCAGGAAGATGTCATTGATATTCTTCTGAACCTGAAAGGCATTGCTGTAGTGTTGCATGATCAGGATGAAGCCATTATTACTCTGTCGAAATCAGGCGGTGGCCAGGTGACGGCTGGAGACTTCCAGTTAACCCAGGACGTTGAGATTGCTAATCCTGATCACATTGTTTGTTCGTTGAACGACAGTGGTGCAATTCGCATCGAAGCACGAGTCACTCGTGGTCGCGGCTACGTACCGGTTGATTCAGTGGGCGAGGAAGAAGAAAGCCGTCCGATAGGCGTGCTGCGCCTGGATGCATCTTACAGCCCGATGCAGCGCGTAGCGTATAGTGTGGAAAGCACTCGTGTAGAGCAGCGTACGGACCTGGACAAACTGATTCTTGATCTTGAAACCAACGGTACTATCGATCCGGAAGAAGCCATTCGTCGAGCTGCGACCATTTTGCAGCATCAGCTTGCGGTATTTGTTGACCTCGAAAGTGAAGGTGAGCAAGTTGTTGAAGAGAAAGAAGACGAAATTGATCCGATTCTGATACGTCCTGTTGACGACCTTGAGCTGACCGTGCGGTCTGCGAACTGTTTGAAAGCAGAGAATATTTACTACATCGGTGATTTGATTCAACGCACAGAGGTCGAGTTGTTGAAAACTCCAAATCTGGGCAAAAAGTCGCTGACAGAGATCAAAGACGTTCTTGCATCACGTGGCCTGTCGCTGGGTATGCGTTTAGAAAATTGGCCGCCGTCAAATCTGCACGGTGGGCGTGTAGCTTAGTCAGCTGCAGGTTGTTTACATAGGAATCTGAGAAATGCGTCATCGTAAGAGTGGCAGACAACTAAACCGTAACAGCTCGCATCGTCAGGCGATGTTTCGCAATATGGCGGCATCGTTGATCGAGCACGAAGTGATCAAAACCACGGTCCCGAAAGCCAAGGAACTGCGTCGAATTGCAGAACCGTTGATCACACTGGCTAAAGAAGACTCAGTGGCAAATCGCCGACTGGCCTTTTCTCGCACCCGTGATAAAGCTG
The DNA here is from genome assembly GCA_048571035.1 of Gammaproteobacteria bacterium. Classification (GTDB taxonomy): domain Bacteria; phylum Pseudomonadota; class Gammaproteobacteria; order Pseudomonadales; family Azotimanducaceae; genus UBA4421. Next base: position 2,380,748 of record CP121329.1, on the reverse strand, counting down.
CCGTGGGTAAATTATTTGCTGAGTTGGGTCCTCGATACGAGTCTCGTCCCGGCGGCTACACCCGTATATTAAAGTGTGGCTTTCGCCCCGGTGATGCTGCGCCCATGGCATTTATCGAACTGGTTGACCGCCCTCTCGAAGATTTCGACTACGATGAAGACGTGGTTGTCGAAGACGAAGCAGAAACTGCTCAAGACAGCACAGACGAAATCGAAGATGCGGAGATCGTCGAAGAAGAAGCCGCTAAAGATAAAAGCTAGTGTCCGAATACACTAGGTTTATCCCTACACCAAGAACGCTGATGGGCCCCGGCCCATCAGATGTGCATCCCCGGGTGCTTGCAGCTACGGCACAGCCCACTATCGGTCACCTTGATCCTGAATTTGTTGGTTTGATGGACGACATCAAATCGCTGATGCGTTATGCGTTTCAGACCTCCAACAGTTTGACCTTACCCCTTTCTGCGCCAGGCTCTGCAGCAATGGAAGCGGCATTTGCTAACCTGGTTGAGCCGGGTGATAAAGTGGTTGTGTGTATTAACGGTGTGTTTGGCAACCGTATGGCCGAAAACGTTCGGCGTATGGGTGGTGAACTCGTCACTGTTGAAGACGAGTGGGGCACTCAGGTAGACCCGCACAAGCTCAAAGAAACTCTGCAACGGCACCCTGACACTAAAGTTGTTGGCTTTGTGCATGCAGAAACCTCAACCGGCGTATGTTCTGACGTCCAAACCTTGTGCGCAGTGGCAAAAGAAGCTGGATGTCTGACGATAGTAGATAGTGTCACCGGATTAGGTGGTGTAGAACTGCGTGTTGATGATTGGCAGGTAGATGTTGCCTACTCCGGCAGCCAGAAGTGTTTATCCTGTCCTCCAGGTATCAGTCTGATTACCTACAGCGATGCTGCTGCGGCCAGAGTGAAAGCACGCAACTCTGCTGTGCAGAGCTGGTTTCTGGATCTGTCTTTATTGATGGCTTACTGGGAGGGTGATGGTGCGCGCACCTATCATCACACCGCACCAGTTAACGCCATGTACGGCCTGCATGAAGCTTTGTTAATGCTGCATGAAGAAGGGCTTGAGCATTCCTGGCAGCGACATCGCGATATGCATAATCTGTTAGCAGATGGGCTGCGTGAGCTTGGCCTTGATATGGTCGTAGATGCAAGCTATCGACTACCTCAGCTCAACGTTGTTGCCGCACCTTCGGGTGTCAACGAAGCTGACGTGCGTAAGCACCTTCTGTCCCAGTACAATCTTGAGATTGGCGCCGGGCTGGGTGTATTTGCTGGTAAAGTCTGGCGCATAGGTCTGATGGGATATGCCGCACGCAGAGAAAACGTGCTGCTTTGTGTTAACGCAATGGCCAGCGCCCTGAAATAATAGGGTGGCGCTGCTAGCGCTTGCTCCCGGCCGAGCGCTTGCTCTCAGCGCTTACCAAAGGTTTAAGAAAGCGCCCGGTGTGAGATTTCCGCACCTTTGCCACCGCTTCAGGTGTGCCGGTTGCAACTATCTGACCTCCGCCGGAACCGCCCTCCGGCCCCAGGTCGATTACCCAGTCTGCTGTTTTGATGACATCAAGATTATGTTCGATTACTACAACCGTGTTTCCCGCATCGCGCAGCCTGTGTAGAACATCCAACAGTTGAGCAATATCGTGAAAGTGCAGGCCGGTTGTTGGTTCATCAAGAATATACAGCGTCTGCCCGGTGTCGCGTTTCGACAATTCGCGCGAAAGTTTTACCCGCTGTGCTTCGCCGCCGGACAAGGTGGTTGCAGATTGTCCGAGCCTGACATAAGACAGACCAACATCCATCAGGGTCTGTAATTTGCGCGACAACATGGGGACAGCTGCAAAAAATTCGTGGGCGTCTTCGATGGTCATATCCAGTACTTCGTGGATGTTTTTACCTTTGTAGCGAACGTCGAGGGTCTCGCGGTTGTAGCGTTTGCCGTTACAGACGTCACAAGGTACATAGACATCCGGCAGGAAATGCATTTCCACTTTGATTACACCATCACCCTGACAGGCCTCGCAGCGACCACCTTTAACGTTGAAACTGAATCGGCCGGGTTTGTACCCGCGAGCACGGGATTCCTGCACCTGAGCAAACAACTCTCTGATGGGGGTGAACAAGCCCGTGTAGGTTGCCGGATTACTGCGTGGCGTGCGGCCTATTGGACTCTGATCAATATCAACAACTTTATCGAGGTGATGCATGCCTTCGATGTGATCGAATGGCGCGGGCTTCAGAGTCTCGGCCCGATTCAGCGCTGTGGCAGCCAGAGGGTAAAGAGTTTGATTGACTAAAGTTGACTTGCCAGAGCCTGAAACGCCGGTCACGCAGGTCAGCAGGCCGCAGGGTATGGTGACTGTTACGTCCTGCAGGTTATTGCCCTTGGCGCCGATCAGATTAACCACTTTTTTGTCATCAAACGGTGTGCGTTCACTCGGCAAGTCGATGGCTTTGCGCCCGGAGAGGTACTGCCCGGTAATCGAGTTTTTTGCTTTGAGGATATCTTTGATGCCACCTGCGGCGACAATCTTGCCGCCATGTACCCCAGCACCCGGGCCAATATCAATTAAATAGTCTGCCGCGCGAATAGCTTCTTCATCGTGTTCAACCACCAGTACCGAGTTGCCCAGGTCACGCAGGTGTTCCAGAGTGCGCAGTAAACGTTCGTTGTCACGCTGATGCAAACCGATGGACGGTTCGTCGAGGATATACATGACGCCAACCAGACCTGCACCAATCTGGCTGGCCAACCGTATACGTTGCGCCTCGCCACCGGATAGCGTGTCTGCACTGCGATCCAGGGTCAGATAGTTGAGGCCAACATCCACCAGGAATCGCAGACGGGCAATAATTTCTTTCAGGATTTTGTCTGCAATGGTGGCACGCTGACCTTTCAGTTTCAGTGTCTGAAAGTGTTTCAGCGTGTCTTCCACTGAGCCATGGGTGATTTCCGGCAGGTTGCTGGGGCCGATAAATACATGGCGGGATTCCTGTCGCAGACGTGTGCCTTCACAGCTTGGGCAATCGGCCACGCGCAGATATTTCTGCAGGTTCTCGCGCACCATGTTGGAGTCAGTTTCGTGATAGCGACGCTCCATGTTCGGGATCACGCCCTCAAACCGATGGCGCCGCCTGATCACGTCGCCTCGATCGTTGGCGTAGCTGAAATCGATGCGGGTCTGTCCACTGCCGAACAGAATTGCCTGGCGCTGCTTTTTATTAAGCTTTTTGAACGGCATCTCGACGTCGAAACCGTAATGCTCGGCTAGAGAAGTCAGCATATGGAAATAGTAAACATTACGCCTGTCCCAGCCACGAATGGCACCTTCCGCCAGGGTCAGGTCTTCGTCGGCGACTACCAGATCCGGGTCAAAGAAGTTGGTCACACCCAGTCCATCACACGCCTCGCAGGCGCCAGCAGGATTGTTAAACGAAAACATGCGAGGTTCCAGCTCAGAAATGCTGTATCCGCATTGAGGGCATGCAAAACGCGCAGAAAAAATCTGCGGCGCGGCCTTTTCATCCTCCATGCTGCGCACCAGAGCTACTCCGTCAGACAATTGCAGCGCAGTTTCAAAACTTTCGGCCAGCCGCTGTTGCAGATCATCGCGGATGCGTACGCGGTCAATGACCGCTTCGATCGTGTGCTTTTTATTTTTGTCCAGATCCGGAGTGGCGTCCAGGTCGACAACAATGCCGTCAACGCGGGCGCGCACAAAGCCATTGCTGCGCAATTCTGCAAAAACGTGCTGATGCTCGCCTTTGCGCTCTGATATCACAGGGGCAAGAATCATGATGCGCTCACCGTCCTGCATCTGCAGGACCTGATCAACCATCTGGCTGACGGTCTGTGCAGCCAGCGGTTCGTTGTGGTCCGGGCATCGCGGCTCGCCAACCCTGGCGTACAGCAGGCGCAGATAGTCGTAAATTTCTGTTATCGTGCCAACGGTAGATCGTGGGTTATGTGAGGTGGATTTCTGTTCAATCGAAATCGCGGGTGATAACCCTTCAATATGATCGACGTCTGGTTTTTCCATCATCGACAGAAACTGTCGCGCGTAAGCTGACAGTGACTCAACGTAGCGGCGTTGGCCCTCAGCATAAAGCGTATCAAAGGCTAAAGAAGACTTTCCTGACCCGGACAAGCCGGTGATGATGACCAGCTTGTCGCGTGGGATATCCAGGTCGATGTTCTGCAGGTTATGGGTGCGCGCGCCACGCACTGAAATGGTATCCACTGATTACACTCGGGAGAAAACCGCCCAAGTTATCCTGCCCGGGTTTGCGGAGCAACTCTATTTACGTCGGGCCAGCAGCAGAGTGGGAATAAGACTCAATGCGAGGATAAACAGCGCTGCCGTCGACGCTTCAGGCAGGCGTTCATCCGCCGCCAGCCGATAGACGCGAGTGGCCAGCGTCTCGAAGTTAAATGGTCGCATGATCAGGGTGGCGGGCAGTTCTTTGATCACATCGATGAATGAAAGAAGGCCAGCGTAGGCAATGGTCGACGTTAACAGAGGTAGATGGATACGTCCGAAAAGCCGGCTCGGTGACGCACCCAATGTGCGGGCTGCGGCATCCAGCGACGGATGGATCTGCCCGAGCCCGCCTTGCACGCTATTGAACGCAACCGTCATAAAGCGCGCGATGTAGACAAACACCAGACCAGCCACCGTCCCGGTAATCACTAAGGTGTTGATGCTGTCGAACTGTGTTGCCAGCCACTGGTCGACCGTTGTTAAGGGCAGCAGTGCGCCGGTAGCCAGCACAAGACCCGGAATAGCGTAACCCAATGTGGCCACGCGAATACCGTATCTCACTGTCACGTTGGGGCGCAGCCGAGCGGCATAAGCCAGCCACATCGCACCAACAACGCACAACCCGGCGGCGATTGTGGAAACAAAAAGCGAGTTTTTTATAAACCCGATGAAACGCGTGCCGAGCAATGGATCTCCGGTTTCCAGAGCGTAGCCCAGGAGCAGGCCAGCCGGCAGGATAAAACCCAGGACAATGGGCAACAGGCAGGCAATAAGTGCGAATGCACTGGCCAAACCTCGAAGTTGCTGCTTTCTGGCAGGTTTGTCCGGCGTCGCCAGGTTAAACCGTTGGCCTTTGCGCGTCGCTTGCTCCAGTGCAACCAGAAATATCACCAGCAGAAACAACCAGGCGGCAAGCTGTAAGGCCGCACTGCGCTCACCCATGGCCAGCCAGGTTCTGAATACGCCGGTAGTCAGCGTTGCAACACCAAAGTGTTCAACCACCCCGAATTCTGCAGCGGTCTCCATCAGTACGAGGGCTAAACCACCGGCGATTGCGGGTCTTGCAAGCGGCAGGGTGACTCTGCGGAACAGCTCGAAATTCGACGCCCCAAGCGTGCGGGAAGCGTCGGCAAGCATGCTGGATTGTGATTCCAGGTTGACCCGGACTAACAGATAAACATAGGGGTAGAGGACAACTGACATTACCAGAGCTGCGCCGGGCAAAGAACGTATCGGCGGCAGGCGAAATTCGCTGACTCCCCAGCCGCTGAATTCGCGGATAAACGTCTGCACGGGACCGGACACTTCCAACAGGTCTGCGTAAACATAGCCTGCCACATAGGTGGGCAGAGCAAGTGGCAATACCAGTGCCGGGGCCACCCAACGGTGTCCAGCAAATTCATAGTGTGTGCTCAACCAGGCAGTGCTGATGCCAAAAACAGCCGCAAGTAACCCGGTCAGAAACATCAGCAGCAGCGTATTGGTTACGTACTCAGTTAACAGATATTCACGCAGGTGCAGCCAGACCTCATCGGCGGGTCCGAACAGTGCCGTCAGCACGATGATCAGTGGCAGCGCGACTGGTATGGCAATCAGCAGCGTGCCGAGATCAAGGATGCGAGCCTGGTTACTCATCTAGATTTGAAGCATGGACGTAGAACACTGAGAATGGCTGACCGATTTATAGGACTTTCGCGTGAGTATAACCTTCCACAGCATTCAACACGCTTACACTGATGTACCAGTTTTACGCGATATCAACTTTACTGTTGAAAGTGGCGAGATTGTTTGCGTGCTTGGCCCCTCGGGCAGTGGTAAATCGACTTTGCTGAAGCTGGTTGCCGGACTCGAAGCGCTGCAGGCAGGCAGTATCGAATTACCTGACTTGGAGATCACACCACATCAATGCTCACCACCGGAACGGCGTCCAGTGGGTCTGGTTATGCAGGAGCATGCTCTATTTCCCCACCTCACGGTGGCTGCCAATATCAGTTTCGGGCTGCAAAAGCTCGACCGTAGCGAGCAGGCTGAGCGGGTGGCGTCATTACTCGCACTTGCAGGGCTGGAGATGATGGCTGATCGTTATCCACACACGTTATCCGGAGGTCAGCAACAGCGTGTTGCCCTGGCGCGGGCTCTGGCGCCGGAGCCCGCGGTGATGTTGCTGGATGAACCCTTTGCCAGCATTGATGTGCTGCTGCGCAATCGCCTGCGCACCGATACCCGCCAACTGCTCAAAGCATCGTCGACAACGGCTTTGCTGGTCACACATGATCCAGCGGATGCGATGGCGCTGGCTGATCGTATCGCTGTGATTGTTGCGGGTGAACTGGTTCAATTTGGAGAACCCAGGGCTTTATGGCAGGCACCGGCTCATCCGTTTGTGGCTGAAGTTCTGGCAGGTCGTCAACTCTTCGATGCGGTCTTCCGGCAGGCAGCAGTAGCCTCCGCTTTTGGTACCTTTGCCAGTAACGTCAGTCTTTCTGAAAATACCTCTGTCCAGGTAGCTGTTGCGCCTGACAGGATTAACCTGGTGCCATCATCACAGGGCCAGGTTTCGATTGTTGATATCCGTTTCTCCGGCCAGCATTTTACGGTTCAAATGGCGGCAGCGGGTCAATTACTGGAGGCGCAGTTGTCCGATGTCAGTCAGCTGCAGATCGGGCAATCCACAGCAATTGAGATTGCGCCAGAAGATATGCTGATATATGGTTGAGAATGATTCTCATTTAAGTTGTATTATGATTCGATCTTTTGCGCTCGCTGTCCTGTTGCTGATTCCGCTGACCTCATTTGCAGCTGAGGAACTCAATCTCTATTCCGCTCGCCATTACGATACCGATTTCTCCCTCTATGATCGTTTTACCGAAGAGACCGGTGTGAAGGTCAATCTCATCGAAGGTGGTAGCGATGCGTTGATTGAACGTATTCTGGCGGAGGGAGAATTGAGTCCGGCGGATATTCTGATCACTGTTGACGCAGGCCGACTCTGGCGTGCCGCACAAGCCGGAGTTTTTCAATCAGTTGATTCACCAACCCTGAACTCGCGTGTACCCGAATACCTCAGAGATTCTGACAACCTCTGGTTTGGGCTCTCCAAACGTGCCCGGGTCATTGTCTATCGTAAATCCGAAGGACTCACTAAACCCACTCGATATGAAGATCTTGCTGATCCAGCCTACCGCAACCGTGTCTGCATGAGGTCTTCTTCAAACATTTACAACTTGTCGTTGTTAGCTGGGATGATTGAAAGCTCGGGTAGTGAGGCCGCCATGCAATGGGCTCAGGGTGTGGTGCAGAATTTTGCGCGACAACCTCAAGGTAACGATACTGCTCAGCTACGTGCTGTGGCCAGTGGCGAATGTGGCGTGAGCATAGCCAACACATATTATCTGGGGCGGTTGATGGCCTCCAGTGATCCCGCGGATAAAGCTGTGGTAGCTGAGCTGGGTGTCGTTTTCCCGAATCAGGAAGGTCGTGGCGCTCACGTAAACATCAGTGGCGCCGGGGTCACGCGTTATGCGCCAAACAGAGCAGCAGCGATAGCCTTTATGGAGTATCTCACCAGCGCGTTTGCACAGCGTTTGTTTGCTGAAGGTAACAATGAATACCCGGTGGTGGGAGAAGCTACCGGACCTATTTCTCAGCTCGGTGCTTTTAAGGAAGATCAAGTTAATGCCGCGATCTTTGGTCAACGGCAGGCTGAGGCAGTGATGATTTTTGATCGCGCCGGCTGGCGCTGATTTTCGCAAGCCGTAATCCTACGTGTATCCGCGCGGTTTATGATTGGGCTGCGCCATTCAATCCATTACACTAGCACCACTTGAAATGAAAAGAGCAGGACCATGGCCAGGGGAATCAACAAAGTCATCCTAATTGGTAATCTGGGCAGAGACCCGGAAACACGTTATGCGCAGAATGGCGGCGCCGTCACTAACTTCAGTGTGGCCACTTCAGAGTCCTGGCGCGATAAAGCCAGCGGCGAAAATCAGGAACGCACTGAATGGCACAATGTGGTGTGTTTTGCGCGTCTGGCGGAAATCGCGGGCGAATACCTGCGTAAAGGCTCGAAGGTCTATATAGAAGGTAGTTTGCGCACCACCAGTTGGGAGCAGGACGGCCAGAAAAAATACCGCACAGAAATTATGGCCCGCGAACTGCAAATGTTAGACAGTCGTGGCGGAAATATGGAAGGCGGTGGTATGGGCGCTGGCCAGGGCTCACGCAGGGCGCCAGCTGGCGCGCCTACAGGGTTTGAATCTAATTCGCCCGCAATGGCGGATAACGCGCCTACCCTGTCTGACGATACTGACTTCGAAGACGATATTCCTTTTTAGCCTGAGCAGGTTCGCTGGGCGGGCTTGATTACAGCAGATAAACAGCGAACAGGGCCATGCCCAGGAGCAGCCGGTAGATCACATAGGGTGTCATGCCGGTGCGCTCAACCAATGCAATAAAGAAGTGAATACACGTGTAGGCCGCCAGGCCTGAAAGCACCGCGCCAGTGACGAGATCCAACCACTGCTGCTGCGCAGCATCGCGCGCCAGATCTATGCTGAGCAATACCTGAGCGCCTAGAATTGTTGGAATGGCCAACAGGAAAGAAAAGCGGGCTGCGTCGGTTCGGCTCAGGCCAACCATCAACGCAGCGGTAATAGTTATGCCGGAACGGGAAGTGCCTGGAATCAATGCCAGAACCTGCATGCCGCCAATAAACGCCGCCTGACCCCATGATATGAGCGTCTGCGCACCGGGTTTACGGTCAGCAAGCCACAGCGCGATGCCAAACAAGATGGTTGTCGTTGCAATCACCGGCACACTGCGCAGGTGTGCTTCTATAAAGTCTTTGCCTAGAAGCCCGGCCACCACAACGGGTAACGTTGCGAGAGCAAGTTTGAACATCAGATCAATGTCAGGTTTGTAGACGCGATGTGCAGGATAGGTAGCCGCCGCGTTAGCCATCTGCAGAAGGTCTGTGCGGAAGTATGCAACGACCGCTATGAGCGTGCCGAAGTGTACGCCTACATCAAAGGCCAGACCCTGGTCAGGCCAATCGGTCAGCAGTGAAGGTAGAATCAGATGTGCGGAGCTGGAGATTGGTAAAAATTCGGTTAAGCCCTGTACCAGGCTCAGGACAATGATCTGTAGCCAATCCATGATAGATCAGCCGCGCAGTTTCTGATCAAAATATGACAACACGTCGTCCAGCGCCTGCTGTGCAGGGGCGCCGCCCCTGATCAGGTCAAGGGTCAGAACTGAATGGCCTTTGCCCGGCAGTTCCAGCAGAGAGATGCGTTTTTTATCATCGTTAAAAGCCCGGTCCAGCACCCGGAATTTATCTGCGGTACACAATTTGTCACCGGCGAAACGCAGCGCCATCATCGGACCGTGTTCGTCGAGGCGCTGACGTGCCTGATTAACTTCATCCGGGGACATATGCAGAGCATGTTGATCAAACAACGGCATGGAAGGTTGTGAGGCAACCCCGGCCAAAACGTTCTCATCAGCCATAAGAGAAATAGCAAAGTTGCCGGTCAGGCACATGCCGATAACCCCTACTGCACTGGCGTTTTGCTGTGTCTTCAAGTCACGACACAGTGCTTTAAGCCAATCGACAATTGGACTGCTGGCATTTTTCTCAAAAAGCTTGAACTCGCGCCGCATGCAGAATACACGAGCGACATTGCCTAACATCGATACCTTCCCCAGCGGCCCGAACAGGTGCGGTAAAACCACGTCGTAGCCGTGCTCTACAAAGGTGTTTGCCAGGCTCACAGTTTGCGGACCGATGCCAGGTAGCTCCTGGATGATGACAATAGTTGGTCCGCTGGATTGCCGGCCTGCCCCTTTACTGTAAACATCGTGGGTGACTGGCTGCCCATCGCTTAAAGGCGCGGTGAAAGCGCGTTTGTCGAAGGTATCTAACATGGTTACAGTCGCTGTGGGATCGCGCGAGAGTATACATGGCGCCACCCTTTTTTAGGCCCTGCAAATGTAAGTAACCGGGGGCTGTATACTGCACGGATATTCAGGCCGAATTAGAATGTCTATGACCACTGATCAGAGTGTCGAAATCCCCCTGTTTCCCTTGCGCAGCGTGCTGTTTCCCGGTGGTGTGTTGCCGCTGCGAATATTCGAGCCACGCTATGTGGATATGGTGAGTCGTTGTATGCGCGAGGGGATTGGCTTTGGTGTTGTTCTGATACGCGAAGGCGCTGAAGCGCGCCTGGAGCATGACGCGCAGCAGCCAGATGTCTTCCATATCGGCACGGAAGCAGAAATCGTCGATTTCAATCAGGCTGACAACGGGCTTTTAGGAATTGTTACCCGTGGGCGAAGAAAATTTATGGTGCTGGAAAGCTACGAAACCGCTGATCATCTGTTGATTGGACGCGTCGAGTTCCTCGCTGAAGAAGCCCCTGGAGAGTTATTGCCCGAACACGACAACCTGGTTGGTGTGCTGAAAGAACTGACTCAACATCCGCTGGTGCAGAAGCTTAATATTGAAGTGGATTTTACAGAAGCGCGCTCGGTCAGCTTGCGTCTGGCTGAACTGCTGCCAATTGAGCCGGAGATCAAGCAGGCGCTGCTGCAGCTGCGCTGGCCGCGTGAGCGGCTTGCTGAACTGTCTCGCATCGTGGGCAAATTCCAGGGCTGAACGACTTCCTGGGCTCTTTTTGGAACCTCATTGATACCTCATTGGTACCTCATTGGTACTGGGTATGCATAGCCCGGCTGCGTATAATGTGGAGATGTCAGAATCACTCAAACAGTACATGAAAGACCTGGGCATAGCCGCTCGCGCTGCTTCCCGGGTGCTGGCAGCTGCCACGACTGAAACCAAATCCGCGGCGCTACAGGCAATTGCAGAAGCCACAGACAAAGCCCGCGCAGAGATTAAACAGGCCAATGCGGTAGATATGGCTGCTGCCCGGGACAATGGCATTGACCAGCCCCTGATCGATCGACTTCTACTCGACGACGCCGGTATTGATCGCATGATTGAGGGCATTGTTCAGGTAGATGCGTTAGCAGATCCGGTAGGTGAAGTCAGCGGCCTGCGCTACCAGCCCTCTGGTATCCAAGTGGGCAAGATGCGTGTCCCCCTGGGTGTGATTGCCATGATCTACGAGTCGCGCCCCAACGTCACAGTCGACGCGGCCAGCTTATCGATCAAATCAGGTAATGCCTGTATTTTGCGCGGCGGCTCTGAGGCGTTTGAATCGAACCAGGCGATCGGAAAATGTGTTGCCCAGGGTCTGTCCCAGGCGGGGTTGCCGGTAGCCGCAGTACAGCTATTGAATACTACCGACCGTGATGCGGTCGGAGAACTACTGACGCTGGATGAATATGTTGATGTCATTGTGCCCCGTGGTGGTAAAGGTTTGATTGAACGCATCATGCGTAACTCAAGCATTCCGATCATCAAGCACCTCGACGGCGTCTGTCATGTTTACATCGATGCTGACTCAAATATCGACATGGCTGCGGACATTGCATTCAATTCGAAAGTCGAAAAGTTTGCGGTCTGCAATGCGCTTGAAACCCTTCTGGTACACGAACAAGCAGCACCGCTGGTTCTGCCTGAGTTGTGCCAGCGCTTCCAGGCCGCTGGTGTGGAAGTTCGTGGCTGCGAGCGTACGCTGCAGATTGCAGGGCAGGTTACACCGGCGGTTGAGAATGACTGGTACGAAGAATACCTGGGGCCTGTGCTTGCCGTGCGGGTGATAGATGACCTTGACCAGGCCATTGCGCACATCAATCAATATGGCTCCCAGCACACAGATGCTATCGTGACAGCGGATTACGCCCGCGCTCGTCGGTTTGTCACAGAAGTGGATTCTGCATCAGTAATGGTGAATACCTCGACCCAGTTTGCAGATGGGTTTGAGTATGGACTGGGTGCCGAAGTAGGGATTTCCACCGACAAAATTCATGCCCGTGGTCCCGTTGGTCTGGAAGGGCTGACCTCACAGAAATATGTAGTGTATGGCAACGGTGAGATACGCAAACGCTGAACCATTGTGTCAGCGTAAGTTGTTAAAACAGTGTTAGTCGGTCTCTACGGCGGTACGTTTGACCCCATCCATTCAGGTCACCTGCACGCAGCCCAGGCCGCTCGTGAAGAACTCAATCTGTCCAGCGTGCATCTTATTTTGTCCGCTCGCCCTGGCCACAGATCTGCACCTGCCGAAGATACCGCTCATCGCTGGCAGATGCTGAAGCTGGCCTGCTCAGTATCGCCGGGGTTGATTGCCGATGACAGCGAGCTGCAGCGCAGTGGCCTGTCTTATACGATCGATACGTTAATTGAATGGAAACGAGTTTATCCTGACGCACTACCGTGTTGGATCATGGGGCAGGATGCATTTGCCACACTGCCGAGTTGGCATCGATGGTTAGAGTTGATGCAGTGGTGCAACATTATTGTTTTAGGTCGCCCTGGCGATGAACGTCCGGAACCTGAAGATGTGCAGCTTTTATGTCAGAAACATGAAGTTGACGTCATGGATCCGCAAAAAATAGGGCAAATCTACCGTGTGCATAGACCAATGCTGGAAGTATCAGCAACTGATATCCGTGAGCGCCTGAAAAACGGTGAGCCGGTCAAAAATTTGCTCGCAGACCCGGTATACACCTATATTAAGCACCACCACCTTTACGAAGACTCGGAGAAGGCTATTTGACCGCAACTAAACTGCGTGATCATATCGTAACCGCCCTGGAAGATGGCAAAGGGCAAGACATTCAGGCGCTAGACGTCACCAAACTCACCCCCATGACCGATTTTATGATCTTGGTCAGCGGCACCTCAAACCGGCATGTGAAGTCATTGGTCGACCAGGTCATTGATGCTGCAAAAAAGTGCGGTGCCAGAGTGCGTGGCGTTGAAGGGCGCGAGACTAACGAATGGGTGCTGGTCGACCTGGGTGATGTCATCGTCCATGCCATGCAGAAAGAGGCGCGCGAGTTTTACGACCTGGAGCGTCTCTGGGTAGAAATGCCCGCTGACAGCGAAACCAGCATCTAATTCCGGCAGCCAATGAAACTGACCATTGTTGCTGTGGGCAACAAAGCGCCGGCCTGGATAAAAGCAGGTTACGATGAATATGCTAAACGTTTTCCCCGCGAGTTAACTCTTGAGCTGATTGAGATTCCCGCACCCAGGCATCACCGCGATCCTTCCAGGTTCAAGCAGTTGGAAGGAGAGAAGATGCTCGGTTGTTTGTCATCTGAAGACTGGGTGGTAGCGCTGGAAGAAAGCGGGCGCGCGGTCACCAGCGCGCAACTTGCCGAAAAGCTCTCCGGATGGCAGATGAATGGTCAGAATGTGGTATTTCTGGTGGGCGGCTCTGATGGCCTGGCGGATATTGCATTGAGCCGAGCTAATGAGCGTATGTCTTTGTCTTCATTAACATTTCCCCATTACGTAGTACGTGTAATACTTGCCGAAGCGTTGTATCGTGCGCGCAGTATCGGTACAGGCCATCCGTATCACCGGGCATAAACAGTCACCTGCGTCTGGCAGGTAGAAAGCAGAGAGCAGGACAACTCAATTGGTTGGTTTAGCCTTAAAAGACCCTAACAGGGAGAAGCAGCTATTTGCATCACGTGCGCTTGCACTGTTCGTGATTATTCTGTGTATGGCTGCGTTGCTGACTCTGCGTTTTGTGCAGCTGCAGATCTGGGAGCATGAGGCATTCCAGACCCGCTCTGATCAGAATCGTATTCAAATTCAGCCTTTGCCGCCGCCGCGTGGCCTCATTTTTGACCGCAATGGTGAGCTGCTGGCTGATAACAGAGATACCTCCAGCCTGTCATTGGTCACTGAGCGAATAGATAATCTGGCCGCAACCCTCGAGCGCCTGAGTCGTTTGGTGGGTGTAACCCCCGCAGACATTTCAGAATTTGAAAATCGCCTGCGCCGCAAACGGCGACCGTTTGAGCCCGTGGTGTTGCGTCAGGCTTTGAACGAAGATGAAATAGCATTGCTGGCGGTAAATCGGCACCAGTTTTCTGGTGTAGAAGTCACCACAGAGCTGATAAGAAATTACCCCTATGGCGAACTGTTCGCACATGCTGTTGGCTCTGTGCGACGGATCACCGAGAACGACTTGAGTAAGCTGGACCCGGTGACTTACAGCGCAACCAAGTTTGTTGGCAAGCGCGGGGTTGAAAAGTTTTATGAAAGATCACTGCATGGCGAGGTGGGTTACCAGCAGGTTGAAACTGATGCACATGGACGTATTCGTCAGGTACTGGACATCAGTCCACCTGTTGCGGGACAGAATATCAGCTTGCAGTTAGACAGCCGTTTGCAAATCGCAGCGACTGCAGCCCTGGGGGATCGGCGCGGCGCCGTAGTGGCCATGGATCCTCGCTCAGGTGGTTTGTTAGCGCTGGTCAGTCATCCGGGCTATGACCCGAATCTGTTTATCACTGGCATGAGCTCAGAGCAGTATGGCGAGATGTCACATTCGCTGTACAAACCGCTCTTCAACCGTGCAATTAATGGTCAGTATGCGCCGGGTTCAACATTCAAACCAGTAGTGGGACTGGCGGCTATTGTTGAGCGTGTAATCACCTGGGAAGACACCATAGAAGATAACGGGTTCTTTAAGCTGCCCAATCAGGATCGAATCTATCGTGATTGGACCTGGACGGTGAATAATTCTGGTGGGCAGGGCACAGTTGATCTGCATCGTGCTATTTACCGATCCTCCAACGTATTCTTTTACGATATGGCAACGCGCATGCCGGTCGAGCGTCTGGTTTCTTTTGCACGGCAATTTGGTTTTGGTAAAAATCTTTCGTTTGATGTTGCGGATGCAAGCGTCGGCCTGATGCCGGATCCGATTTGGAAACGAGGTTATAAAGGCGAGGTCTGGTACCCCGGCGACTCGATTAATATGGGCATTGGTCAAGGTGATGTGCTGGTTACCCCGATGCAGATGGCTGTTGTTGCCTCAACCCTGGCGAATCGAGGCGCCGTGGTGCGACCTCGGCTGTTGTTGTCCAGTGATGCACCATTGCCTGAAATTGATCCACCCGCGCCGCTACCCTCAGTTAAGGGTCCGAGTCCGCAAGACTGGGAAAATATGGTTGATGCCATGGAAGATGTGGTGCACCGCGGCAACAAAGGGTTTCGCGGCAACGGCACCGCCTGGTTTTATATAGGACGGGATATCTCTTATCGAATGGCAGGCAAATCTGGTACTGCACAGGTGATCGAAATTCCCCAGGGAGAGGAATACGACGCTGAGACGATTGAGGAATTTAACAAGAAACACGCGTGGTTTATCGCTTTTGCGCCAGCGGACGATCCGATTATTGCGCTGGCGGTCCTGGTTGAAAACGGCGGCGGTGGAAGCCAGTTTGCGGCCCCTATCGCGCGCCAGGTAATCGACGCCTACCTGCTGCCGCAGTTGGCTGCACGATAAGATGAATAACGATTTCATCCGTAGCTTGCCCGGGCATGAACGTGATCTGCGCGCGAACTGGTTTTACAGCATTAATGTTGATCCCATTCTGTTTTTCCTGCTGAGTGCCATTGTCATTTACGGCCTGATAGTTCTGTATAGCGCAGTAGGCCAGAGTGATACCCTGTTTCAGGCACAGCTGGTCCGATTGGTGCTCGCGTTTACTGTTTTGATCGTAGCCGCTCAATTACCGCCCCAGTTGTATATTCGCTGGTCGCCCGTGGTCTATCTGCTGGGGCTGGCGTTGCTGGTACTTGTGTTGCTGGTGGGCGTTACGGTCAAAGGTTCGCAGCGCTGGTTAGACATTCCCGGTCTGTTTCGTTTTCAGCCTTCGGAGTTGATGAAAATAGCTGTGCCCATGGCGGTGGCCTGGTATTTCCACAGCCGGCCGTTGCCGCCGTCATTTAAAGACGTCTGTGTTGCGCTGGCGATAGTCGCCATCCCTGCAGGGCTGATCATTATGCAGCCTGACCTGGGTACCGGGATCCTGGTTGCTGGCGCGGGCCTTGCGGTGGTGCTGCTGGCAGGCCTGCCGTGGCGATGGATTTTATATGCTTTTCTTGCTTTTGCGGCCGCTGCACCAGGTCTGTGGTACACCCTGCAGGACTATCAACGGCAGCGAATACTGACCCTGTTTGACCCCGAAAGTGACCCCCTGGGTGCCGGCTGGAATATTATTCAATCAACCACAGCCATTGGTTCTGGCGGGCTGTTTGGCAAAGGTCTGCTGCAGGGCACTCAGAGCCACCTGGAATTTTTACCTGAAGCACGCACAGACTTCATTATCGCCGTAGTCGGTGAAGAGCTGGGTCTGGTTGGCGTTTTAGGCCTGCTGCTGCTCTATCTGTTGCTGATTGGTCGGGGTCTGTACATGGCAGCCGCCGCAGAAAGTACTTTCGGGCGTCTTCTGTCAGGGGCACTCATCCTGACTTTTTTTGTCTATGTCTTTGTCAACATCGCCATGGTCAGTGGTCTGTTGCCAGTTGTCGGTGTGCCGTTACCACTTGTCAGCTACGGTGGCACCTCGGCTATTACCTTAATGGCGAGTTTTGGAATTCTTATGGCTGTCAGGATGCATAAAGCATGGTGATTCGAAAAATCTTATATTTCTGCTGCGTCGCGTTGTCCTGCTCCATCCTTGCGCAGGAAAATTTCCCTCAGCCCTACGCTGAGCGTGCGGACGTGATCGCCTATATTGCAGAAATGGCTGAGCAGCATGGATTTGCGGAACATGAGCTCAAGGTGTTGTTTGCGCGTGCGCGTCAGCGCCAGGATATTATCGAGCGGATCTCCCGTCCCGCGGAAAAGACCTGGACATGGGCCCGCTATCGGAAGCTGTTGGTTGATGAGGCACGGATAGAGAAAGGCGTTGCGTTCTGGGCTGACCATGCTGAAATATTGGCTCGCGCGCAGCAGGTTTTTGGTGTCGAACCGGAATATGTACTGGCGATATTAGGTATTGAAACCCGCTATGGCGAAGTCAAAGGTAGTTTTGCGGTGCTCGATGCCCTGGCTACCTTGGGTTTTGATTATCCTCCCAGAGCGGCTTTTTTCCGCAGTGAGCTCACACAGTTTCTGCTGCTGGCTCGTGAAGAAGGCAAAGATCCGGCTGAGCTACTTGGCTCTTATGCAGGGGCTATGGGTTACGGCCAATTCATTTCCTCCAGCTATCGGCATTATGCGGTCGACTTTGATGACGATGGCATCAGAGATATCTGGTCAAATCCAGTTGATGCGATTGGCAGTATCGCTAACTATTTTGCAGAACATAACTGGCGCGCAGGTGAGTTAGTCGCGCGCCAGCTAAATGTGTCTGCAGCGGATGCGCAACCCTGGCTGACAACAGGTTTATCGCTACCTCATACTGTCGCGCAGCTGGCGTCGAGGGATTTACCGGTAAGCGATCTGCCAGCTGAGGCCAAAGTAGCCCTTTACCGTATGGATGCTCAGGAGGCAGATGAATACTGGCTGGGGCTGCACAACTTTTATGTCATTACGCGCTACAACCGCAGTCATATGTACGCATTGGCGGTACATCAATTGAGCCAGGAAATTAAGCGCAGATACAATTTATTGGAGATGCAATGATCAGGCATTACAAGTTCTGGATTGTCTCAGCTCTGGTATGGCTGGCCAGTGGCTGCGCCTACACAGGCGGCGTCAAAATTCCTGGAGCGCCCAAGCCCCACCAGGATACCGCGCCGCGTCTGTCGAACACTGTGCTCACACAGATGCAGCAGCTGCCCGATCCAGAGGTTCGCGATGAACCCCGCAGCCGGCGCGGCAATGGTCCGGTTTACACCGTCTGGGGTAAATCCTACCGGGTGATGGACTCTGCTGAGGGGTTTGTGCAGGAAGGCACGGCATCCTGGTATGGGACAAAATTCCATGGGCGCGAAACCTCCAGCGGTGAGGTTTACGATATTTATCGCCTGACGGCTGCACATAAGCACCTGCCGCTGCCGACGTATGTGCGCGTCACTAACCTGGCCAACGGCAAAGAAACCGTTGTGAAGGTCAATGACCGCGGTCCGTTTCATGGTGATCGCATCATCGATCTGTCTTATGCAGCGGCGGTGAAACTGGGGTTCCATGAGCATGGCACAAGCCGTGTCAGGGTCGAGGTGCTTGAACCTTTTACCGAACCGGAAACGTATATGGTGCAAGCGGGTGCCTTCAGCGAATTTGACCGCGCAGATCGAAGTCATCGAGAATTGCAGGCACTGACTGGTTTTAAGGGTGTAGTGGTGAAGATACCCTCGGATGGCTTTTATCGTGTCAGGCTGGGCCCTGTTCCTGCGAACGACATCCCGCGCCTGCAGAATCTTTTGCAGGCGGCAGATTACGGTATGCCTAAATTGATTCCCGCACCTCAGGGTGCCCGTTAAAACCAGGCTGCACAGCCTGTTTCAACGACAAGTAGTATATGGATGGATCTGATGACTGATTGGTTAAAGCGCAGCTTCAAACTTGCTGGTGTGTGGTGTGTTCTGGCGGGGGCCCTGACTGGCCAGGCTGCGGCACCGATCATTCCGCCAGCTCCGGATATAGCCGCCAGTTCCTACCTGCTGGTAGATGCTGCATCGAAAAAAGTGCTGGTTGAACACAATGCGCATGAGCGAATTCCTCCCGCCAGTCTGACGAAAATTATGACCAGCTACCTGGTGGAGCAGGAAGTCGCCAGCGGGCGTATCAACCTTGATGATCAGGTGATGATCAGCGTGAATGCCTGGCGTACAGGGGGCTCAAAAACGTTTGTGCGTGAAGGCACGACGGCCTCCGTCGACGATCTGTTGAAAGGCATCATCATTCAATCAGGCAATGACGCCAGTATTGCCATGGCCGAGCACATCGCCGGCAGCGAAGCGGCGTTTGCCAGCATGATGAATCAACAGGCCGCTGTTCTTGGTATGAACGACAGTCATTTCACCAATGCAACAGGTTTGCCTGATTCAGAACATTACAGCTCGGCATGGGATCAAGCGATGTTAACCATCGATCTCATAGAGCGGTTTCCAGAGCACTATGATCTGTACTCTCAGCGCAGCTTCAGCTACAACGATATTGATCAACCGAACAGAAACAAGTTGTTGTGGCGTGATAAATCTGTGGATGGGGTGAAAACCGGTTACACCAAAGACGCGGGCTACTGTCTGGTGGCCTCTGCTGTGCGTCAAGGTATGCGCCTGATCTCAGTGGTGATGGGCACGGATAGTGACCAGGCGCGTATGCGTGAGAGCCAGAAATTGCTGTCCTACGGTTTCCGCTATTACGAAACTCAGTCCCTGTATGAAGCAGATGTCATGCTGAAAGAGCAGGATATCTACTATGCCGAAGCTGACACTATCAGTCTTGGTGTTGCTGACGATGTGGTGCTCACGTTCCCGCGCGGTTACTACAAAGACATAGAAGCTGAGCTGGAAGTGCCCAGAGTGCTTGAGGCGCCCCTGGCTGCCGGTGATGAAGTCGGCGAACTTAAGTTGAAGCTACACGGCGAGATTATTTTCGAAGCACCGCTGGTCGCGCTAACAGATGCCCCGGAAGCGGGTATGTTCAGCCGCTTAGGCGATTTTCTGACACTGTTTTTTAGAGAGTTGCTGGACTTCTGAGCCGATGGAACCGCCACGTATAGAATTTCCCTGTGATTACCCCATCAAAGTCATTGGAGATGTGCATGACGATGGCATCGCTGAGATTGTTGCTGTCGTGCGCAGGCATGCCCCGGAAGTCACTCCAGATCAGATAAGTACCCGTGACAGCAAAAAAGGTAACTTCTGTTCAGTCCGCGTGACTATTGTTGCAACCGGTGAAGATCAGCTTCGTATGTTGCATCAAGATCTGATAGCGCTGCCGAACGTGCGCCTGGTGCTCTAATGCACCCGGTGATTATCAGAGACCTGGGTCTCAGTGATTATGAAACTGTTTTCCAGGATATGCAGGCCTTTACCGTTGCAAGGGATGCAGACACGCCAGATGAAATATGGCTGACAGAGCACCATCCGGTTTTTACTCAGGGACAGGCTGGCAAGGCGGAACACCTGTTGGCGCCTGGCGATATTCCTGTTGTTCAATCGGATCGGGGTGGTCAGGTCACCTACCACGGACCCGGTCAGATTACTGCTTACCTGATGTTCGATCTCCGGCGGCTGGGAATAGGCGTGCGTAATCTGGTGACTGGCATTGAAGAGGCCATGATTAATACCCTGGCGCAAAATGATATCCAGGCAGCACCTAGAGCGGATGCCCCTGGCGTATATATCGACGATGACAAAATCGGTTCTCTGGGCTTGCGTGTGCGCAGAGGTTGCAGCTATCACGGTTTAAGTCTGAATGTGGATATGGATCTCGAACCTTTTTCGCGCATCAACCCATGTGGATTGTTTGGTATCCAGGTCACGCACATGGCCAGGTTCTTATCTGTCAGTCTGGAAGAGGTACAATCTCAGCTGGTAGCGTCGCTGCTTAAGCAGTTCAATCTTGAGGTGAGCAAACAGCACAGTTGAGACGCTTGTTAAGCGTCAACTTGCGCCATTCCATGTACTTGGCGTCAAAATAGAGCACGTGGCCGACAAGGCTCTCGCCAACACCGGTAATCAGTTTTACCGCCTCAAGTGCCTGGCAAGTGCCGATCACACCCACCAGGGGGGCAATGACGCCGTTCTCGGCGCAGTTGAGATCTGCGCCTTCCTGATCTGGATATAGACAGCGGTAGCAGGGCGAAGCGGTTTGGTTGGCATCAAAAACAGCCACCTGACCTTCCCAGCGGATGGCTGCCCCGCTGATGAGGGGCGTGCTGCTCTGCCAGCAGCTTTTGTTGATAATATGCCGACTGGCAAAGTTGTCGGTGCAATCGAGAACCAGATCGACATCCTCGATTTTTGACCGAAGCTCATCCTCGGCCAAGCGCCTGGTCTGTGTATCCGTTTTAACGTAAGGGTTGAGTGCCTGGACAGTCCGCGCTGCTGACACGGCTTTGTTTACGCCAATAGCGTTTTCATTATGTGCGATCTGGCGTTGCAGGTTGGATAGTTCAACCTCATCGTCGTCACACAGAAGCAATGTGCCGACACCGGCTGCGGCAAGGTAAAGTGCGGCAGGCGAACCCAGGCCACCAAGGCCAACAATCATCACGCGACTGTTCTGCAGTGCAGTCTGACCGGCGATGTCTACTTCCGGCAGCATGATCTGTCGGCTGTAGCGGAGTAGCTCAGCGTCCTGCATAACGAGCCAGGGTAACGCGTTCAATACCTGCCAGATCTTTTCTGGAATGAACGTTGTTCAATTTGGCGGCAGACATCAGTTGTTGTACCCTGTCAGCCTGATCGTACCCATGTTCGATGAGTAAATAACCGCCTGGACGCAATCGCTGTGATGCTTGAGGAATTATCTGACGTATATCGTCGAGTCCGTCCGGTCCAGCAACCAGCGCCTGCCTGGGTTCGGCGAGCAGGTCGGGTAAGTGTGGGTCATTGTCGGCGATGTAAGGTGGATTACTGACAATTATATCCCACGCTGAGTTGCTGCCCTGCAACCAGGATTGTTGGTTAAAGGTGACGTCAACCTTCAGTTTGCAGGCATTGTGTCTGGCTATTTTTAGCGCAGCGCAGGAGGAATCAATAGCGGTGATAGACAGATCGGGTCGCTCAGTTTTTACTGCGATTGCGATCGCGCCGCTACCGGTGCCCAGATCGATCATGTTGCCACCGTTCGGGGCCAGTTCGATAATCAGTTCAACGAGCAGTTCGGTTTCAGGGCGGGGAACGAGTACGTCTGCTGTTACCCGCAGGTCCAGGCCCCAGAATTCTCTGCTACCGGTGATGTAAGCAAACGGTTTACCTTCGCGGAGTTGTTCGACAACAGGCTGTAAAAGCTGTAGAGCATCCGTGGATATCTCACGTTCCGGATAGGCCAGTATCTGTGCTCGGTTCAGCGACATAACCTGACCCAGCAAAAGCTCACATTCGATCAACGGTAGGTCGCTGGTCTGTTGCAGCCATTGCTTGACCGTTATCACTGGGTTGCACCCAGTTGCTGCAGGAGGTCAGCCTGATGTTCCTGGATGAGCGGATCGATAACCGAACCCAATGCGCCCTCCATAACCTCGTCGAGTTTGTACAACGTTAGGTTTATGCGGTGATCGGTAACGCGACCCTGAGGGAAGTTATAGGTACGTATTCTTTCTGAACGGTCTCCTGAGCCAACCAGCTCGCGACGATTTTCTGCTTGCTCAGTCTCCTGCGCGCTACGTGCTGTGTCCAGCAGTTTGGCCTGTAACAATGACAACGCGCGTGCTCTGTTCTTATGTTGCGATCGTTCATCCTGACATTCCACGACCGTACCCGTGGGTAAATGGGTAAGACGAATCGCTGAGTCAGTTTTGTTGACGTGCTGTCCACCTGCGCCTGATGCGCGAAAGGTATCTTCTCGAATATCCTTTTTTTCAATCGCGATGCTGTCGATTTCGTCGACCTCGGGCATGATTGCCACTGTGCAGGCAGAGGTATGAATACGACCTTGCGATTCGGTTTCGGGGACTCGCTGCACACGGTGCGCGCCGGATTCAAATTTCAGTTGGCTGAAAACGTCTTTGCCTTCGATGCGTGAAATAATTTCTTTAAAACCGCCGTGTTCGCCGGGCCTTTCGTTAAGAACTTCTACGCGCCAACCTTTCTGTTCCGCAAATTTGCTGTACATGCGAAACAGATTGCCTGAGAACAGCGCAGCTTCGTCACCCCCTGTACCCGCGCGAATTTCCAGAAACACGTTGGAGTGGTCGTTAGGGTCGCGAGGCAGCAACAGCATCTGCAGTTTGGCTGTCAGCTCATCGAGGGCTGAATTGGTCTGTTCAATATCTTCTTCTGCTAAAGCGCGCATTTCGGCATCGTCTTCAGCCAGAATGGCCTGGCTGTCTGCAAGCTCTGTTTCCAGTTTCTGGACGTCGCGATAACACAAAACAACCGGTTCCAGTTCCGCAAATTCGCGTGACAACCCGGCAAATTTCTCTCGATCGCCCATCACCTCCGGGTCAGACAGCAGTGCGGAAACTTCTTCAAAGCGGTCGTTCAAGCCGGCCAGCTTGATGACCATAGACTCAGTAAGGGCCATCGGCGTTATTCTTCTTGGTTTTTAGGTTGGTCGGCGTCGGTGTCGACATTATAAAGAATGCGCAGGTAATCGAGCAGGTCTGCTCGACCGTCTGCACTGGCGTCACGGATAGCCATGGTTGGGGCGTGTATCAGTTTGTTTGTCAAATCGTTGCTCAAGCGCTCCAGTACCCGCTCAGGGTCCGTTCCTCGCTGCAGGTCTTTCCTGGCCCGTGCCAGAGATTCTGCCTGGATGGCTTTTGCCTGATCGCGAAAGGCGCGCAGCAGCGCCTGATCTTTCTGCACCCTGCTTTCCCGCAAAAACAGTTTTGCGCCTTCGTGCACAAACGTCTCTGCCGAAGCAGCCGCTTGTCGTCGTTGGGCAATGTTGCCTTCTATGATCGCGGAGAGATCATCAATCGTGTACAGGTAGACGTCGGGCAGTTCACCCACACCGGCTTCGATGTCCCGTGGTACGGCAATATCCACCATGAATATGGGGCGTCTGCGTCTCTGTTTGATGGCAGCCTCAGCTGCCCCCTTGCCAACAACCGGCAGCGAACTACCCGTTGAGCCAATGACAATATCAAACTCTGCCAGTCGCTCAGCAACGTCGGTTAACTGCATATAGTCGGCTTCGTATTTTGCGGCCAGGAGTTCGGCGTTGACCAATGTGCGGTTGGCGATAGCCATATGACCTATTCCCTGGCTGGCGAGGTGTTCAGCCACCAGGCCAATGGTTTCGCCTGCACCCAGCAGCAGTGCACGCTTGGTGCTCAGGTCACTGAAGATCTGTTGCGCTAACGATACTGCGGCGTAGGCCACCGAGATAGGGTTGCGTCCGATATCGGTCTGAGTGCGTACTTCCTTTGCCGTACGAAGAATGATTTGTGACAGAAGTCCCAGTTCGGGGCCCATGGTGCCGCAGGTGCGTGCGGTTTCGTAAGCTGCTTTGACCTGACCCATAATTTGCGGTTCACCCAGCACCTGACTGTCGAGACCGGCAGCGACCCGAATCTGATGTCGGGCGGCGTCCTGGTCCCAGTGGGTATATGAGGCGTCTTCCAGTTCGCTGGTGGATACGGGCCGATAGCGGGTCAACCAGGCGGCCAGATCGGGTTCTGCCTCAGGATGCAGGGCACAATACAGCTCGGTGCGATTGCAGGTGGAGATGATCGCCGCTTCCTGCACGCCGGCCACATCACGCTTCACCTGAATCAGTGCGTCGGTGACGTAGTCTTCCGGGAAAGCCACGCGCTCGCGCAGCTCTACGGAAGCCGTGCGATAGTTTAAACCGTATGCCAATATGCTCATTGCGTGGAAAATGGACCCGAAGTTGGGCGGATGATAGCAGATTGTGGACAGAACAACTTAGTAGCTAAGTCTCTAATTTTAAACAGCATTTTGTTGACGGTTTTGCTCGCCGGCTGCGTTGCCAAGCCGCTTGCACCGACAAGCGAGTTGAATTTCCAGATTTTGGGCAAAATTGGCGTTAAACAGGATGGTGAAGGCTTTTCAGCCAACTTTGACTGGCGCCAGCATACCCAGGCACGGTACGAGATCGATGTGTGGGGCCCCTTAGGGCAGGCGCGGACGCAACTCAAGGGAGACCAGGGGGTCATGCAGGTCAGCCGGGGCGACCAGATACTGGCTCTTGGGCAGCCTGATGAGGTGATGCTGGCTAACCTGGGCTGGTCGTTGCCGCTTGATGTGCTGCCAGCCTGGATTCGCGGAGAACCTGCTGCGCAGTATGGTTTTGACGATAGACGCTTTGACGATGAGGGCCGGTTTGTCGAGTTTACCCAGGCAGGCTGGGCAGTATCTCTGGATCGATACGGTCCGCGCGAAGGCATGAGTACACCCGGACGAATCAAGGCCAGTCAGGCGGATAAGACCATTACAGTGATTGTGCGCGAATATCTGCAATAAACCGCTGATTTCAGGCTTTTATTATCCACACATGGGCTGCTGCTTAAGTTTGACAGTGGGGGTGCTGATCAGCACAATAGCGCGCTCGAAAAATTGGGGTGTAGCCAAGCGGTAAGGCACCGGTTTTTGGTACCGGCATGCGCAGGTTCGAATCCTGCCACCCCAGCCATTTCAGCGCGAAAGTGGTAGCTGACATGATCGGCGCCGTAGGGGTGGACAGAATTCTGACTGTTGATCTGCATGCAGATCAGATCCAGGGGTTCTTTAATATTGCGGTGGACAACGTTTATGGTTCGCCAGTGTTGGTCGACCATGTGATCGCTCAGCGCTACAAGAACCCGATAGTGGTTTCGCCGGATGTTGGTGGTGTGGTTCGAGCCAGGGCCATTGCCAAGCAGATAGATGATCTGGACCTGGCCATTATTGACAAGCGTCGTCCGCAGGCCAATGAAACCAAGGTCATGAATGTCATTGGTGACGTGCGCGGCAAAGTCTGCATTTTAGTAGACGACATCGTCGATACAGCAGGCACGTTGTGCACCGCTGCCGAGGCGTTGAAAGATGAAGGTGCGGAGCAGGTGGTGGCTTATATCACCCACGCGGTTTTGTCAGGACCTGCGATTGAGCGAATTGCTAAATCGCAGATTGATCAGATGGTGGTTACCGATACCATCCCGCTCAGTGAAGCGGCAAAAGCGTGTCATAAGATCACGCAGTTGAGTTTAGATAGCTTACTGGCTGAATCCATTCGGCGGGTAAGTAATGAAGAGTCTATTTCAGCGATGTTCAGGTAAGCGGTTCAATACGAATCCGCCCTGAACAGGACTGGGACAGGCAGAACTGTCCGTTTGGTTGGTCGCAGATCAGATGGATTTATTAACTTGAAGGAGAAGCGAATGTCAGATGCATTAGAACTGACTGCCGAGCTCCGTACAGACGTAGGGAAAGGTGCGAGCCGCCGCCTGCGTCGTGCGGGTAAAAGAGTTCCGGCAATTATTTACGGTGGCGAAGAATCCCCCCAGAACCTGACCCTGGCTGTAAATCAGTTGGTGAAAGTGATGGAACAGGAAACTTTTTACTCGCAGATTTTGAACGTTGTTGTGGATGGTCAGCCAACTAAGGCGGTTGTTCGTGATCTGCAGCGTGATCCTGCGTCAAATAAAGTGCACCACGTCGACTTTCAACGTATTGATATGAACAAAGTCATGCACGCGACTGTGCCGATCCACTTCGTTAACGAAGACATCTGTGTCGGCGTGAAGATGAATGGCGGCAGCATCCTGCATAACATGACAGACGTTGAGATCAGCTGTCTGCCTACAGATCTACCGGAATCTATTGAGGTGGATATGAAGGATGTGGACGTTGGTTACTCAGTGCATCTTTCCGGTCTGGCTCTGCCTCCCGGCGTTACGCTATTGGCTTTCTCGCATGGTGATGACGATCAGGACCACGATATTCAGGTGGTGAGCGTGGAAGTTCTGCGTGGCAGCGAAGCCCTTGAAGACGAAGAAGCTCCGGAGTCAGCTGGCGAAGTACCAACTACCAGTGACGAAGAAAAAGACGACGCAGAAGACGAGTCTTAAG
Source organism: Gammaproteobacteria bacterium (assembly GCA_048571035.1). GTDB lineage: Bacteria > Pseudomonadota > Gammaproteobacteria > Pseudomonadales > Azotimanducaceae > UBA4421. Next base: position 2,353,895 of record CP121329.1, on the reverse strand, counting down.
CAAGTCAGTGGGTATGTGATGAACACATCCACTGCGGCGCATGTCTGCCGTTAGACTGATAGTTGGCCTCGGTAATCCCGGCGCCAGCTATCAAGCCACGCGGCACAATGTTGGTGAACGCTGGGTGCGTGAGTTGGCCCGGCGGTTTGCAATCTCTCTTGCGCCGGACACCAAATTCAAAGGCGACATCGGGCGTGGGGATATCCTCGGTCATGATGTGCGGTTGCTGGTTCCCACAACCTACATGAATCTCTCCGGAGATTCGGTGGGCGCAGTGCAGCGTTTTTTTAAAATTCCGCCGCAGTCCATCCTTGTTGTTTATGACGAGATGGCGTTTGTTCCAGGCGTTGTGCGCCTGAAGCAGGGTGGTGGTGATAACGGCCACAACGGTATCAGAAGCGTGCGTTCCGGCCTGGGAAACAATCCTGATTTCATGCGCCTGCGTATTGGTGTTGGCCATCCGGGCAATCCCTCAAAGGTGACCGCGTATCTCACGCAACAGGTTATGCCGGTGGACGAGCGTATCGAAGTCGAAAGGTGCACAACACTGGGCGACGATTTATTAGATAACATTCTGCAGGGCAAGTGGCAGCAGGCCATGAATGTCTTGCACGCAACCGGAGAATCTTAGTGGGCTTTAAATGTGGCATTGTTGGCATGCCTAATGTGGGTAAATCCACTTTGTTCAATGCATTGACCAAAGCGGGTATTGATGCCGAAAATTTCCCTTTCTGCACCATCGACCCCAACACCGGCATTGTGCCGGTTCCAGATCCGCGGCTGGCGAAGCTTGCGGAGCTTGTGCATCCAGAGAAGATTGTGCCGGCAACCATGGAATTTGTAGATATTGCCGGGCTTGTTGCCGGCGCAGCTCAGGGCGAAGGGCTGGGCAACAAGTTCCTTGCGCACATCCGTGAAACAGACGCGATTGCCCACGTTGTTCGATGTTTTGACGATGATAACGTGGTACACGTATCAGGCAAAGTTTCGCCGAAAGACGACATTGAAATAATCAACACCGAGCTTGCGCTTGCTGACCTGGAAACTCTGGAGCGGGTCTACGATCGTAACCGTAGAGTATCCAACTCCGGTGATAAAGCCGCGCTGGCCATGCTTGCGATCCTGGACAAGGTCAAGGATAAGTTGGAAGCGGGTTTGCCGGTACGATCAGCAGGTTTGACGGAAGATGAAAATCTGGCGATACGTGAGTTTCATTTCATTACCAGTAAACCGGTCCTGTATATCGCCAACGTTGCGGAAGATGGTTTAAACGACAATCCGCTGGTAGACATTGTAAAAGACATCGCTGAGCAGGAGCATGCTGAAGTGGTGGTCGTCAGCAACCAGATCGAGTCGGAAGTGGCGGAGCTTGATGATATTGAACGGGCGGAATTTCTCGAAGATCTGGGTATTGAAGAACCTGGCTTGAACCGGGTTATACGCGCCGGGAATAAGTTGTTAGGTCTGCAGCAGTATTTCACCGCCGGACCGATGGAGGTGAGGGCTTGGACAATACCCATAGGCGCGAAAGCGCCACAAGCAGCCGGCGTCATACATACAGACTTTGAGAAAGGTTTCATTCGCGCCGAGGTGATTGGTTACGAGGATTTTGTCACCTATAAAGGTGAGCAGGGTGCAAAAGATGCCGGCCGGTGGCGTCTTGAAGGCAAAGAATATGTGGTTCAGGACGGTGATGTGGTGCACTTTCGTTTCAACGTCTAAGCGAAAGTGCGGGTATGAGTTAGAGTTCGTCCGGGCTGCTCACGAATAGTGCAATCAGCGCGATCATGCCACCGTAGCGAAATGCGGAGTCCAGCACCGGACCTCGCAATACATCCGAACGCCAAAGTTCAAACCAGGTTTCAGCGATGACAACAAACCCGCTGAACAACATCAGAATGGATATTGCACAACCGCTCAACGCGAGATTTTTGCTGCGTTGAAATTCGGCTGTGCTGGCGTGCCGGGCGCGCCACATCTGACGACTACCTACCAGGCAGAGACCGCCGCTTGCGAGCTTGCTGACAACGATAAATGCAGCGCCCAGCCAGATGATGAGGCTGTTAGAGGTTGCCTGCCAACTGTCGACGCCACCTTCAAAAGTAGCCATTGAGGTGGCGGCGCCGATGGCGCCCAGCGTACCTTGCCAATCGAGGAAATTCTGCAGAGCGGCGACAAAACCCCAGCTGGCGACAGCCAGGATCAGAAGCATTTTTAAAGTCCGCAGCATCGTGGACTGCGTAATTTACTTCCTGGCTTTCTTCAGCTTCTTTTTCAGCTGCTTATTCTTTTTTTTCAGCGTTTTAAGCTCGTCTTTCAATTTGTCTTTGGCTGACGCCTTTTTCGCTGGAAAATGCTCGTCGCGGCTTTTCAGCACAACTTTTTTGCGGTCGAAATTCGAGTTGAAAACAGTTACAGCTTCAAGGTTTTCACTACCGGTATTGCACACTGCGTGAAACTTCCCCGCGGGCACAATAGCAACTGAGCCCGGGCACAAATCGAAGGTGTCATTTTCGATCTGAATCTGTCCGTTTCCCTTCTGTACGATGAGCATCTCTTCGACGATAGTGTGACTATGGCCTTTGTTGGCCTCTCCCGGCGCCATACACACAGCAACAAAACCCAGTTCATTCAATTTGGCAGAACGTACCGCGCGAGCGGCTTCAAAGTCTGTTGAATTCAGTACGGTTTGCATGATTCCAGTGCCTTAATTTTGTTCGGTCGATCACTTTAGCGGCAATTTCCCAGAAAATCACGGCTATCTGTGTTTGTCACAGGCATAAAAAAAGCAGCGTTGGTTAACCAACGCTGCTTTTCCGATCAAGCCTGAGCCTGTTTAGGACGCGGCTGCTTTTCTTGCTTTCACTTCCGCAATAACACCTTCCGCTACGTTCGCCGGGCAGGGTGCGTAGTGTGAGAACTCCATGGAGAATTGACCACGACCAGAGGTCATGGTGCGCAGGTCGCCAATGTAGCCAAACATCTCAGCCAGCGGACAGTCGGCTTTAACGCGAACACCAGTCACGCCCGCCTCCTGGGATTTGATCATGCCACGTCGACGGTTAAGGTCGCCGATCACATCTCCAACGTGATCATCAGGTGTGTATACATCCACCTTCATGACCGGCTCCAGGAGCTGTGGTGAAGCTTTAGGAATACTCTGACGGTACGCTGCTTTGGCAGCCAGTTCATAAGCAATGGCTGAAGAGTCTACTGGGTGGAAGCCACCATCGGTCAGCGTGACTTTGACGTCGAGCAGCGGGAAGCCGGCAAGGGTGCCTTCTTCCATGGAAACGCCAAAGGCTTTCTCTACAGCCGGCCAGAATTCACGCGGAACGTTACCGCCTGTGACCTTGGATTCGAACTCGTAGCCGCTACCCGCTTCGCCCGGCTCAATGATGTAGTCGATCTTTGCAAACTGACCAGCACCACCTGTCTGTTTCTTGTGCGTGTAGCTGTCTTCGATCGGGGTTGTAATGGTTTCGCGGTAAGCCACTTGAGGCTTGCCTACATCAACGTCGATACCGTGGGTCCGCTTTAATATATCCACCTTAATATCGAGGTGCAGTTCACCCATGCCGCGCATGATCGTTTCGCCGGACTCTTCATCAGTTTCGACGTAAAAAGACGGGTCTTCCGCGATCATCTTAGACAGGGCAATACCCATTTTCTCTGCACCGGCTTTGTCCCGTGGGGCAATTGCCACAGAGATAACCGGCGCTGGGAATACCATCGGTTCCAGGGTTGCGGGATTGACAGGGTCACACAGGGTGTGGCCGGTCTGGGTATTTTTCATACCCAGCAAAGCAACAATGTCGCCGGCCTGAGCCGAATCCATTTCATTACGCGAATCGGCATGCATTTCAACAATCCGGCCGATACGCTCTGTTTTACCGGTGAACGTATTGAGCACGTTGTCACCTTTGTTAATCCGACCTGAGTAGATACGGGTAAACGTCAGTGCACCATAGCGATCATCCATAATTTTGAAGGCCAGCGCGCGTAGCGGATAGTCTGGGTCGACAATAGCTTTACCACCGGTTTCGTTACCTTCCAGATCTACTTCGGGCTGCGGTTCTACTTCCATTGGGTTCGGCAGGTAGTCAACGACGCCGTTGAGCACATTCTGCACGCCTTTGTTTTTAAACGCTGAGCCGCAGAAAGTTGGAAAAAAGTCCAATGCAATGGTGCCTTTGCGGATGCAACGCTTAAGATCCGCGATGGAAGGCTCTTCGCCTTCGAGATAGGCTTCCATCAGGTCATCGTCCTGCTCAAGAGCAGTTTCCACCAGCTTTTCTCGAAACTCTTCAACCTTGTCTGCCATATCAGCAGGTACTTCTTTGATCTCGTAAGCTTCGGGGTTGCCAGTCTCATCCCAGATGTAGGCTTCGCGGGTGAGGACGTCCACAACGCCGCAGAACTGGTCTTCCTCGCCAATAGGCAGGGTCATCACCAGCGGTACTGCACCAAGGATTTTTTCGACCTGATCAATCACACGATAGAAGTCAGCCCCTAAGCGGTCCAGCTTGTTTACGAAGATAATACGAGCGACTTCTGACTCGTTAGCATAACGCCAGTTGGTTTCTGACTGAGGCTCAACACCACCAGAACCACAGAATACACCGACACCACCGTCAAGTACTTTCAATGAACGGTATACTTCAATAGTGAAGTCAACGTGTCCGGGTGTGTCGATAATGTTCAGGCGATGCCCATCCCACTCACAGGAAGTCGCAGCGGATTGAATGGTAATACCGCGCTCCTGCTCTTGTTCCATGAAGTCTGTCGTTGATTCACCATCGTGAACCTCACCAGTTTTATGGATTTTACCGGTTAGTTTAAGAATACGTTCTGTAGAGGTGGTCTTCCCCGCATCTACGTGTGCGAAGATACCATGACAACGTCTTCGGTGGCTTCTACTGCGGCTTGTGTGCCCAGCAGAAAGTCGATCCGCAGGCCATGTTTGCGATGGAAAGCGCCGCCGCGATAGTCCCACCATGAGAAAGCCTGTTCTTCAGGGTAGAGATGTCGAAAGAGGTCAGTAAGACCCGTATCCATGACCGCGGCAAAGCGTTTGCGCTCACCTTCAGTATAAAAAATATGACCTTCGCCGGCTTCGCCGCGCCAGCCGTCAAGTGGAGTAGGCACAATATTGAAATCCCCGCATAGAATGCGCTTGGGATGATCCCCCGCCGACCAATGTGCGTGCAGACTGTCATACCAGGCCAGTTTGTTTGCGTAGTCGGCGTGTTGCAGCGACTTACCGTTGGGGCAGTAGACAGTGGTGAATTCGATACCGCCTTCAATCTCCGCGGTAATCAGGCGGGCACCCCAATCTTCCTGACCGGGCAGTCCAACCTGGCGCAATTCCGCATCTACATTTGTCAGAATAGCTACGCCATTCCAACTCTTCTGACCATGCACCAGTGCTTTGTAACCAAGTGCTTCGAACTCATCGTGGGGAAAGGCTTCTGTCGGGGTCTTCAGTTCCTGAAGTCCAACGACGTTGGGTTTCCGGTCCGCAAGCCAGAGCTTCATGAAGTCTAAACGGGCACGCAGGCCATTGATGTTCCAGGTTGCAATTCGCATGTTGTTTTCGAGCCAGTTCCGGCGTGTCATTTTTGGATTGGGCACAATACCGCAAGCAAGCCGTCATTGTCTCTTGGCAGATCGGGGGTAGGTTGCCTCGTCTATAAATTCAGGCGGATAATGAGCCGCTTATGCCGCACCGCTGTATGTCTCATGCTGTCTAAAATTGTGCTCCGTGACCCCGACGAGGGGTGCTGGTATGTCTATGAGCAACCCGTTCAAGTGGTCAGCACCACCCTCACAAGCGACGTTGAAGCCACTTTGCGGGTGGTTGAAGATCTCGTCGAAACTCATGGCTGGTTTGCCGCTGGATTTGTGAGTTATGAAGCGGCAACCGGGTTTGATGCAAAACTTGCAACACATCAACCGGATGCGCTTTTACCACTGGTCTTTTTTGGTTTGTTTGCCGGGCGTGTTCGACTGCAGAGCGTGAGGAACGCTGCAGACCCGGTTGCCCAGGCCACCGGTGCTATTCACGAGTCGCAGATAAACTGGCATATGACAGATTCGCCAGGCAGCTATGAAGCGCGCGTGGAACAGATCAGGCAGCGGATCGCTGCAGGCGAAACCTATCAGGTTAATCTCACCACGCAACTGCAGGGCGAAGGTCAGGTTAACTTTGAGACTTTCTGCCGGATCGCCCGGGACGCACCTTATGGCGCCTATATTCAGGCGGACAGCTTCGACATTATTTCAGCGTCGCCTGAGCTTTTCTTTAAGTGCGACCGCGATACGGTCACCTGTGAACCGATGAAAGGCACTGCACCTCGTGGCTTCAGTGCATCACAGGATCAGTACCAGGCTCAGTGGCTGCAGCAGTCTGCAAAAAATCGCGCCGAAAATCTGATGATTACCGATATGGTGCGCAACGACCTGGGTCGGGTTGCACGATCTGGCTCCGTTGAGACAAAAAATCTCTTTGATGTGAACGCCTACCCAACAGTTTGGCAGATGACATCGACGGTCACTGCGCAAACGCCGCTGGGTATTACTGACCTGTTCCGTGTTTTATTCCCGGGTGCCTCTATTACCGGCGCGCCGAAGCGGGCCAGCATGGCTTTCATCAAACAATTTGAAACAACTGCGAGAGGCGTCTACACCGGCGCTATCGGTATGCTTGCACCCAGTCGTATCGCCAGGTTCAGTATTGCTATACGCACTGCCTGGTCTGACAAGCACAAAAACACAAGCTTTTATGGGGCCGGTTGCGGCATCGTATGGGATTCTGATGCAGCTGGAGAATTGTCAGAGCTGCAATTGAAAACCCAGGTGCTCACCACTGGGTCCTCAGGTTTTCGGCTGATAGAAACCATGCGTGCTACCTCTGACGGCGTGTTTTTAGTGGACGGTCATCTGTCCCGGCTCAAAACCAGTGCAGACTACTTTGGCTTTGTCTGCGATCTGCGTTTGATAGAAGCGGAGCTTTTGGCATTACAGATAAACGAAACTGTGAAAGTACGATTGACGCTTGCGCGAGATGGCTGCTTTGATATCGAAATTGCGGAAATTCCGAACCAACACTCGCCACAGCCAATTATGCTGGCGCCCGAACCAGTTGATACCCAGCAACCCTGGCTCTATCACAAAACAACCTGTCGTGAAGTTTATGAAGCTGCGAGCAGTCAGGTCCCTGTTGAATGTGAGGCAGTGCTGGTTAATAACGAGGGTTTTGTAACCGAATCCGTTATTGCCAACATTGTTTATCAGCTTGATGGGCAGTTGTTCACCCCACCTGTTGATGATGGTTTATTACCGGGTATTTTGCGCAGCGCTGAAGTTGCTGCTGGCAAGGTGATAGAGCGGTCCCTGCCTGTTTCCCAGGTTGATGAGGTTGAGCGCTGGTTTCTATTGAATACCTTGCGAGGCTGGCGTGAAGCGAGCCTCCATTAGAAGAGCGAGTCCTCGCTATGAGAGCGAGTCCTCGCTATGAAGCGAGGGCTATGTTTGCGCGTTGACGGAAGTCGGTGCTGCCAGGCACGTAAGTAGCCATCCTGGGCACTTCCCGTAGCGTGATACACAGATCTTTTAAGCCGCGCTGTTCACCATCGCGCTCGACCAGGCTGCAGATGTCCTGCGCTACGGTTGCGCCGGTGACACATTGCAGCATGCCGTACTCCTCGTTTATACGCGCACCGGCCAGATAGGCATCTGCGCCAGCGGCGTTGAATCTTGCGTAAGCAATATTCAGTCCGGGTGCGCCCGCATCCAGCAGCATGTCCATGACCATTGAACATTGCTCACGTTTTGCCCAGGCGGACAGGCAAACCTGTTCTTCCACTGGTCTAGTGCGTGTTTGCAAAACTTCCACGCCCACGCCGCGACCCTGACCTCCGATATCAAACACAGACTGATCCCGCCAATGGGTATGACCACTTAAGTGGTCGATGGCATTGATAATCTGCTGCATGTTTGCATCGTAGTGGTGATGAGAAATCCTGCTGGGCAGATTGAACATGCCGCGATCAATTTTCAGCCGGTACATGAAACCACGACCGGGCAGGTGCAGATCGCCGGCTTTGGCCATTGCTTCAAATACGCCGTCTGCATCGCTTTCTTCGGTGATCACCATCATCACTTCTTTTTCGTGTTCTTTGGTGATGCGTAGCCATCCCAATCGATCACGCAGACCACGTCCCTCACAGTAATATACGACCGGCCCATGGGTTCCGGAATTGATGGCCGCTTTGGAAACCCGGTCAGCATTGTTGTGGCCGACGATGGCCAGAATGATACTTAGGTCTTCTGTCAGGCTATGTTGACCACTGGTCACACCTGCGCCTTCACGACCAGGCCAGACGTGGAATTCGGAGCCCAGGTATACCGAGTCACAGGGGGTACTGAAAATCGCGCCCGTGGCTTGCTGGTGCAGGCGTCCTGTTTCAACAATGGTGCTCACTAGCCGTGAAACGTCAGCATCAGGTACCAGCATCTGCAGCATGGTTTTTGCCGGGCTGATGGGGGGCAGCCATCGCTTCCACCAGTGATCCTGTAACAATGTGCCGCGAGCTTTCCAGACCAGAGCGCTGGTGCCTGGGTCTTCAAGTACCACAGGCAGAACACTGTTGATGTTGGCGTTGGGTAAGATGGCGGTAACAATCGAAAATTTATCGCTATTGGTGAACATCAGGTTGCCTCCGCTTGGATCAGTTCGGCATCGTCTGCAAGTGTCTCGTCAGTGTTATCCCGCTGACTGTATTGCGTGTACAGACCTACAGTTAACACGGTGAGTATTGGTCCCACTGAAGCCAACGCGAGAATTCCGAATCCATCTGAAATGCCGGGTACGTTTGCGCCAACGCCGAGGCCCATTGCCAGCACCAAAGGCACCGTTATTGGCCCAGTTGTTACACCGGCACTGTCCCAGCTGAAGTTGACAAAACTGTGTGGAGATAGCCAGGTTAGCATCAGGACAAATAGATAGGGTGGAATCAACATCCAGATCAGAGGCAGGTTGTAGGCCATTTTAAAAATACCGGCTGCGATGCCGAAGCCAACGCCGACAGCAACACTCTGCATCAGCAGTTTTTTGCGGAAAGCACCGACGGTAATTCGTTCTACTGTGTCTCCCAGGGCGTTAAGTGCAGGTTCTGCCAGTGTTGCACCATAGCCAAGGAAAAAGGCGAAGCCGATGGCAACAAATTTGCCCCAGTGATCACTGAACAGGGGACCTTCAACGTGGTCAAGCCCCCAGGGTAAGATCTCTGCAAACGCAACCGGTACGTTGCTGCCTAACTGACCGCCAAGCGGTGTTAAACCCAGCGCAATACCCAGGCCGAACAGCGTCATGCCGGCAAACGCAAACAGGACACCAATACCTACGTCGTTACGAGGTGCCATGCGCTGGCGCAGCACCAAACGCAGCACGAGGTACAGAAACAGACACAGTGGAATAATGGCGCGTAACGCATCCATGCCTGCTGTACTGAGTTTGTCGGAAAAATTGCTGTGTTTGTCCCAGGTCTGATCACTGATGACTTCGAAGTCGCGCTGGTACAACTTTTTAATGGTCAGATCTGGTTTCTCAACCGTAATAATGCCGTTTTCCAGCTCGGCTGAACCGCCATGAAACTCAAGCACATAACCTTCTGGTAATTTACCGCTGTTCAGATACTCCGTGTATTCATCTGCACCGATGGGCTCAAGGCTTTTTTCCAGTGTAGGTTTGCTGCTGCGGTCCTGGGCGGCAGTTTCAGTTTCTGTAGAACCTGTGTAGTGGTCTGCTCCCCAGTAGTCTTGTTGGGCATAGTGGAAAAGCGACAGGCATAGAACGGCCAGAATCGGGAACAAAGAGGCCAGCGTGACGATGCCAAAACCAGAATGTCCGCCACTGCCGTTACCGCTACTGACAACACGACAGACACCAATGCCCAGCGCGAGGACCAGTGGCACGGTAACCGGCCCGGTGGTGACAGCACCACAGTCCCAGGCTAAACCGAGTACATCTGCCAATACCGGAACGCGAGAAAAGTAGAATGACAAGGCCAGTAACAGGCCCACAACAGGAATGGCCAGATACTTCAAAGGCCAGGCAAAAAAGAACCGTAAGACACCGATCATCACGGCTAAGCCGACGCCAACCCCGACGGAGCCGACAAGCTGGCCGGAAAAGTCGTTCAACAAACTGTACAGCAGAGGCGCCTGGTCTGCTTTTACACCGGCTCCCGCTGCTTTTAAAACAGCGATGGCGGGTTCAGCAAAGGTAGCGCCTACACCAAGGAGAAACGCAAACAGGAGAATGACGGGCATGCGGCTGTTTTTTGGCAGAATCGAGCCAATTTCCTCGCCCAGAGGCATTAGACCCAGACGCAGGCCTTCCATGAAAAACATAAGACCTACAGCAACAACAAAAATGCCGACCGCAATCATGGCGGCGTAAACAATCGGTAACTGCAGAATCAGCAATTGAAAGATGATCAGATAAGCTACGATGAACCAGATACCCTCTACCTGATTCATGAAGTTACGTTTCACATAGGGCCAGAGAATACGCAATGTATCCCGGGCACCCAGTTTGAATCTGGGGTTGTCCATCATGTCTGCCATTTGCCTTTCATTGCTTGCAGCTAACTTAAGAGTTATCGGCACCATTGCCGAAGACTTGAGTCGAGGGTCTAAGGGGTTTCTGCAATAGCGCGATGGTTATGATCGCGCTACCCTCATAGCTGAATTTGAGATCAAAAAAGCCGGGAGCATTGCGCCAGATGGATATACAAAAAATCATCACAGTTTTAGATAAACCCAAACATGATCAGGTGGCTTGGCGTCGAACCCTGGCGTTGCAGAAAGTCACTGGTGCCAAGGCTGAAGTGGTGTCCTTTTCCTGGAATGCGATGTGCGAGAGCTCATCCGGATTGTCAGCAGACGAACGGCGAAAGCTCCGTCATTCCCTTGTCGAAGAGCGCAAAGCCTGGCTGGAAGAGTTGGTCGCCGACCAATCCGTGCGTGGCCGAGCGATATGGACACACGATATTGCGCGCTGGGTTATAGAGGAAGTCGAAAAGAAAAAACCAGACCTGGTGGTCAAGACCGTTCACAAAACCGGGTCCCTGGTGCACACACCAATAGACTGGCAACTCCTGCAGGACTGTCCGGCGCCGGTGCTGTTAACCACTAAAAGGCGCAGCCTCTCAAATCGCGTGATCATGGCGGCGATTGATCCGCGTGCAACCGATACCAAACACCGTCACCTCAATTGTAATGTGCTTGAAGCGGCTCATCGTTATGCGGCTTTATATGACGCAAAAGTACACGTAGTTTTTGCGGTAGAACTGTCCAAGGTGCTGCTGGATCTGGATATTATCGGAGAGCGGGCCAGCAAAAAGAAAGTCGTCGAAAAAATCACGCCGGAACTCAATCGTTTACTTGCGCCTTATAAAATCCCTAAGTCGCGCATTCATATGCCCGTTGGTAAAGCCGGTGCTGTTGTGGCGCAAACGGCACGTAAACTGAAGGTAGACACGTTGGTTGTTGGAACCTATGCCCAGCGTGCACGAAGAGTGGTTGGGTTGGGCAATACCGCCCAGCGCATTGTCACTAAATCTGTGTGTGATGTACTTGCCGTACACCCTTGACGGAGGTTCCGGGCTTCAGTGCTAAGGGTATTGATACACCGCGTAGGGAGGAACCCACACCTGATAGGTGGGTTCCAGAAAAGACGTGATGTCGATAAGCTGCTGGACTGACATGACCTCATTGTAAACCGGCATGCGCGACTGGCCTTCTGGCGTGGTTGTCATGAGGTTAGTACCGCGCGATAAACGGTGTGATGGGTTGATAATCGAAGTGACGAGGTCATCGTAGGTTTTTACGCGACTGACAGTGCCACCCAGTTCCACGTGGATTGCTCCGGGCGTGAGCGGCGCATGTTCAACCTGATCGGTAACGCTATGACAACTGTTGCACTTAAGCTCTAAGAAGGCCTGTTTACCCGCTGCTTTGTCACCAGGGGGTAGTACAAACTCCTTCTGCTCGCAACCCGCTGCGGCCAATAGCGTCGCCGTAATGAGGATAAAGGCCCGAAAACTGAACGGTGTGCTGGTCAAGCTTGGCATAATGTATCCGCCACATTGATTTAATCTGAAAGTTAGCGTGTGATGTGCATGGGTCATATAGGGGATAAGCGTCTGTGCCTACGTATAATTGCGCATCTGCACGGCAGTAGAGTTTTGTTTGTATAGTTTATCGGATCAGGCTGAGATTCCTATGGGGAACGTATGCAAAAATTAATAACGTTCGGCTACGCGCTTTTGCCTCTGCTGTTGCTTGTATTGCTTGCGGCGTGCCAGACGCCCATGCAAACAGGTAATCAGTGTGTGGTTGCTCCAGGTTTTCTGGCTGGCCAATCCACGTTTACCTGGCGTACGGATAAACCTGTGGACGTGAATGATGGCACGGGTTACGTCAGCCCACTCATCGAGCGTGGCCTGGCCCAGGCGGTTATTGAGGAATTATCCAGCAAAGGTTTCAGCTTTGTTGAGCGCATCCCGGATGCCAGCGGTCTTGTCGATCAGCCAGCGGATATCGAAATTGCGTTAACCTTGCGTACCCGTCGTGAACTGGTATCCGTTACAGTAAACAATTCTCCCTGTCTGGATGCAGACTGCTGGGAGCGTATTGACCCGGGTTCCAGTACTCGGATGGATACACGGACAGTTGGGTTTATGGCTGCCGACGTTTTTTTTGCCGGCGAGCCGATCTGGCGTGGTTGGGTTGAGCGTGACCTGTTTCCCCAGGACCGGGACGCAGCAAAAGAAGTTATTGGCGAATCTGTCCCTGCTTTGTTTGAATCATTTCCGCCCTGATAGCTCGCACTGTTGCCAGATTTTGTAGCAGTTCGAACTAGCCCGGGCATCCAAGGAGCACACCTGAAGTGAAAAAAGTTTTAGTCGCGATTGAATTGTCCAATGACGTTGCTCACTTTGTTATTAGTAGGGCTCTTGATGCCTGTGGCCCGGATGCCCGACTTGAAGTGGTCCACGTTGTTGATCCCGCCTCGGTGACCTACAGCGTTGATCCAACTATGACCGGGCAGTTATATCAGGAGATGTTTGACCAGGTCATGGGTAATGGCAAGCGTCGTCTTGCTGAAATCTGCGCGCCGTTTGCAATTGCCGCAGATTGTCAGCATGTGCGCTATGGCAGGGTAGCTCATGAAGTTCACGCTCTGTTAGTCGAAGGTGGATTTGACGCGTGTATGGTCGGATCGCATGGTTACGCCGGATGGCGGAGGCTGTTGGGGTCTAAAGCAAACGCCATTCTGCACGGCACGCCCGTCGACACCTGGGTGTTCAGCCTTGCTCAGATGCCCGTTGATTCTGAAAATCAGGAATAAGCACGTCGGCTCAGTTTGAGCCGCTGGAGAAAAACACCAGGAGCAGCATATCTTCCTGGATTTCGAAAAAAGAATGCTCTTCGGCGGCGCGAATGTATAACACCATGCCGGGTGTTACTTCTTTGACTTCATCCCCCACCTTGAGCTGTGCATGCCCTTCAATGACATAGTACAACTCATCTTCATCGTGCGGCGTCTGCATGTCTTTTGAACCGGCTCTCAGCCGGTACAGACCGCAGTGCATAGCCGGTACATTGAGAAACTGGCTGTAACTCACTGGCGCATCTTCACTCAGCTGCGCCTTGAGTGTCTTCAGATCAAATAGATCCCAGCCCGAATCTGCCATGTATACGCCTCCAACCGCTATCCTGATTTGATGTAAAGCCGGTATGTCCGGGTCGATGTTGCGCTAGTAGGTGTACTCTGGCGCGGGTCCAAAGTCCCACAATAGTACGGTGACCGTCAACAGGCCAACAAACGAAACCAGGGCTACTGCAAATACCGCGCTGGCATACAAAAAGCCGCGATCTCGAGCAATACGCATAACCGGACCTACACCTGCATACAGCAGATAGATGCAGTAAATGGCAACAGCCAGACCAATTAAAATGTCTACCCACAGCACAGGGTACAAACCGAGCAGACCGGAAACAAAAAACGGTGTCGCTGTGTAACTGATCAATGTTGCGCCTTCGGCCAGGCCTGCAGGTTCACCATAGGTGGTGGACATCCATTTGACCATGAAGCCGAGAAACACCACGCCCAGGACACAGGCAAAGAAAAACATGATGCACATGGGCAACGCGCTTGCGGCTGTAAGCCGCATGGTGTCGCCGGCGACTTCCCAGCCATACTGAGTGACGCCAACGTACCAGCAAGCCGCCGGAATGATCGATAATGGGATAGTGTGCAGACACAATACCTTTGCGGCGCTGGGTGCCGCATCGGCGATTGCTTGCCACGCCTTGTTTGGCGCATACAACAGCCAGAGTCCGTGGATCAGTGTTTTCATTGCTTATCGCTCCCCGTATCGTCCATCAGTATATCCATAGCCTGCTTGTCTAAATCATCAAACTGGCGATTGTTCACCGCCCAAATAAAAGCCCATCCCGCGAGGCCTACCAGAACGATAGACAGTGGAATGAGTAGCACCAGAATTTCCATAAGTTTGGCCCTTTAGTTTTTGGTCAAAGGCGTATTTAAGATCCGTGATGCATTGAGCATCACGATCAATGAGCTTGCCGACATACCCAGCGCCGCAGCCCATGGTGGGGCATAGCCGAAAGCGGCCAGGGGTATCGCAATAAGGTTGTAGCCCAGCGCCCACAACAGATTTTCATGCATGATTTTCTGCGTGCGTGAACCGATGTTGAAAAAATCAGTAATGGCCCCCAGCCGCCGTGTCAGTAACATGACGTCTGCTTTGGATTTCACCAGATCCGATGTCTCCATGGTGGCGACCGATATATCAGCGCTGGCGAGTGCTGGTAGATCGTTGACGCCATCACCAACGTACATCACACCGCCAGTCGATTGCTGTGCAGCTTTGAGTACTTCTGGTTTAGCCTCCGGCAGGCTGGTCGCTATAAAATCGATGCCGACCTGCTGTGCCACTGCGGCGCAGTTTTCGGGGTTGTCACCACTGAGCATCTGGATCGCGAGCCCACGTTCTTTGAGATCAGCAATTGTGCCTTGCGCATCCTCCCGAATATCACTGGTCAGATAAAAAACTGCTGCAGGCACGTCATCGACAGACAGGTAAACAAGCTTGTTTGCTGTGCCTGGACGAGGGATGAAGGCGCAGAACTCTGCGCTGCCGATTCGCACCTGTCGACCATCGATTTGACCCGATATCCCTTGTCCGGCCTGGATATGAATATTGTTGGCCGGCACAACGGTATTTCTTTTAAATGCCTGGGCAAGCGGGTGAGATGAATGAGCCTGCAAGCCAGCTGCCCACTCAAGGCAGACGTACTGATCAAAATCACCCAGTACTTCTACCCGCTCAATTCTGGGACGTGGATGCGTCAGCGTTCCGGTTTTATCGAAAAACACTTGTGTCAGTGAGCGTGTGATTTCCAGAGCACGGCTGTTCTTAACCACAATGCCACCCTGGCGCAGTCTTGTAAGCGCAGCCGTAAGCGCGGCAGGCGTTGCCAGTGAAAGTGCACAGGGGCAGCTCACGACCAGAACCGCTAAGGCGGCAGAAAGCGCCTGCTCAGGAGATATCTGCAGCCATACCCAGTAAGTTGTCGCCGCGATTGCGAGGATGCTGGGTATGAAAACACGCGCGACACGATCAGCTATAGACGCCAGTGAATGTTTCGCCTCCAGTGCGGTTTGTGCCAGTTGATCAATCTCTGCTGCTCGGGAATGAGCCAGGTCAGCGGTGACATTGAGTTGAAAAGCGGCACCACGATTCAGAGTGCCGGCATAAATCACGTCGCCGGTAGTTTTATCCTGCCAGTCACTTTCACCCGTCAACAGCGCTTCTTCAAGTGTGGCGTGAGTGCCCGCCAGAGTGCCATCCACAGGCACGTGACCACCTTCCTCTATCCACAGCTGATCGCCTGCTGAAACCTGCACCAGTGCCGTTTCAACATATTGCTCATTAACGATGCGTAACGCCGTGCGCGGCATGTTGGCGAGCAGGCTGTCGGCGACACCCAGACGTTGGCGAAGGCGTTGCTCAAGGTAACGTGCACCCAGCATGAGGAACGTGAACATCACTACTGAGTCATAGTACACCTCGCCGCTGCCTGCGAGGGTGTGCCACAGGCTGACGGTAAATGCGATGGTTACGGCCAGTGCAATGGGTGCATCCATGTTCAGACCATGCCGAATAGAGGTCAGTGCACTTCTGAAGAAAGGCACAGCGCTGTAGACGACTACCGGAATGCAGAATATCAGGGCGGTGAATTCCAACAGGCGACGGATGCCTTCATCCATGCCCTGGAACATTCCGGCGTAGAGAGCGCCCTGAACCATCATGACCTGCATCATGCCCAGTCCGGCAACACCCAAACGTTTGAGCAGCGTGTGGCTTTCATTCCAAACCATGGATGAATCGCCAGCCAGCTGAGGGTGAAAGCCAGCCAGTTCGATTTCTTCGATGAGTGTTGCGCTAGGCAGGGTGTCAGCGTGAGTAACAAATACCTGGCGTCGCACAGGATTGAACTGCAGATTTTCTATGTCGCGCAGGTGTGCAAGAGCATTGCTGATCTTGTTGCTGCAAGCAGCGCAATGCATGTCGGCAACGCTGATGGTAGTGACGGTCATGGCGCGGAGATGTCTGGTGATGTGTCGTCGCGAGAGGCGGGGTCGACTGTTTTGTTATCAGTGGAGTCACGCCAGCTCGTTTTTGACATGGGTGCCTGATCATCAAGAATACTCTGATCGCTGGACGTATACGCAAAGTAGAACATAACGCCCCCGAAGCAGACGCTCGCCAGCGGGATACAGATGACCAGAGCAATCATGAAGCGCTTCATTGTGCTGTCCCTGAGTTCATCGGGCCCAGGAAAGTTGTTTTTTCAGTAATGCAGTTTTTATTGGATCTCTGACAAACTTTTATTTCTACCGGCGTGCTGCCTGGTTCAGGGGATTCGGCGAGCAGGCGAAGTGTCAGGTTTTCAATCTCACCGGCGGGAATCAAAGTTTCATAGTCTCGATCCAGCTTCACCCAATCCGGTTGAACAAGTTCGAGCGTGTACGTGCTGTCTTGCTGGGACTTGTTCATGATCTTCAGCTGATAATCATTGCTGGTGCTGCCGTCAGCCTGTGTCTGGAATAGTTGACCACGCTCACGCAGGACGTCGAAGGCAAATGTCTCGCGATCAAACACCATAAAGATGAAGGCACTGATTAATGCTAGACAAACGACGGCATAACCCACCGTACGACCACGAACCCAGTTTGTTTTGTTGCCGGCTAACTCGTGTTCAGTGGTATAGCGGATCAGTCCTGGAGCATAGTCCATTTTTTCCATAACCTGAGCGCAGGCATCAATACAGTGAGCGCACCCGATACATTCGTACTGCAGGCCGTCCCGAATATCGATACCTGTTGGGCAGACCTGTACGCAGAGCTGGCAATCGATACAATCGCCAAGTTGGGCTTGTTCAGCATTGCGCTTGCGAGATCCCCGGGGTTCACCGCGGGCCGCGTCGTAGGAAACAATCAACGTGTCTTTGTCGAACATCGCGGATTGAAAACGGGCGTAGGGACACATGTACAGACAAACCTGCTCACGTAGCCAGCCAGCATTGATATAGGTAGCGCAAGTAAAAAACAAAATCCACAGAGCTGCCCAGCCACTGACTTCGAATTGCGCTATGGAAAGAGTGAGCTCCCGAATCGGCGTAAAGTAGCCGACGAAGGTCAGGCCAGTGAGAAATGCCCAGCCCAGCCAGAGGGTGTGTTTGGCAGCCCGGCGACGCAGCTTGTTCCAGGACATGGGTGCTTTTTCAAGGCGAATACGCTGGTGACGCGCACCTTCAGTGATTTGTTCTACCCACATGAAGATCGCGGTCCATACGGTTTGCGGACAGGTGTAGCCGCACCAGATCCGCCCGACGATTGTAGTAACGGTGAACAGGCCAAAAGCCGCGATCATCAATATCCAGCCCAGTAGCCAGAGGTCCTGAGGCCAGATTGTCAGGCCAAAAATATGGAATTGTCGAGCAGGCAGGTCAAACAGGATGGCCTGACGATCGCCCCACATGACCCAGGGCATCAGGAAATAACCGAGCAGTAGGGGCCAGCCTGAGTAGAAGCGCAGTTTCTGATAGAGGCCACCAACATAGCGGGTAAAGATTTTTTCCCGCCGCTGGTAGAGGTCCTGTGGGCCAAAACCTTCTAACTTTACAACTTCTTCAGGTGCTTCCGGCCCCTGGCTGTTCACTGAGAAAGGCTCCTAATATACGCGGATAGAACATGAATCTTATCTTCACTGAGAATATCCGACTGGGCTGGCATATTGCCGTTGCGGCCGTGCGTCAGGGTGAAATTAATCTGTTCAGCGCTGCCACCATACAGCCAGATATCATTAGTTAGATCCGGGGAGCCAAAAATCGTATTCCCTTTACCTTCAGCACCGTGACAAGCTACACATAACATATCGTATTGAGGCTTGGCCGCTGCGGCTTTGTCCGCATCGTGGTCCTGCCCGGAAAGCATGAGAACGTAGTTAGTCATGTTGACGACACCATCTTCGCCCAGTGCCGGTCCCCAGGGCGGCATAGCCGCAACCCGGCCGCCAATCAGGGTCGTTTTGATGGCCTGGTAGTCGCCTCCCCACTGCCACTCTTCATCAGTCAGATTGGGAAATCCAAATGCGCCGTTTGCGTTCACGCCGTGGCATGTGGAACAGTTATTGAGGAACAAGCGACGACCAACCTGCATGGCGCGTCGATCATTCTGTAGATCTTCTTCGCTCATGCTGCCGAGTTCAGCATACAGCGGTGCAAAGCGTGCCTCATGTTGAGCTACCTCTGCATCGTGCTGAGCCTTGGAGCTCCAGTTTCCGCCACCACCCCAATTTCCCAGGCCACCGTAATAAGCAACGTACAGCAGCATGAAAATGATGGAAACGACAAACATGCCGACCCACCACATGGGTAGGGGATTGTCTAACTCTTCAATGCCGTCCCAGTTGTGGCCGGTTGTGCCTTTGTTGCTCTTATGCCGATTGGCAAATAACAACCAGGCCATAAACGCGAGGCTTAACAGCGTTCCCAGAACAACAAACCAATGCCAACCTGCACTCATGATTGACCTCCTTCTGATTTTTTCGAGCCGGGATTGTCGTCTTCCATAATGCTGCGTCCTAACGACTCAAAGCGGCTGCGGTTACTGGGCTTGTAAACCCAGAAGAACAACAGCGAGAAACTGGCAACCATAAAAATCAGGGCAACAATTTGCATACTCACAATCTTATTCTCCTGATGTGCTTGCGGGGGCTTGGTAATTGCGCATGTCCAGGCCCAAGGTCTGCAGATAAGCGATAAGGGCCTGGGCTTCCGTCCGTCCGGCTACTGCCGCCTGTGCGCCGTCTATATCCGCATCTGTGTAGGGAGTGCCCAGTGCTTTGAGTGCGCGCATTTTATCTGCCGTGCCTTCACCACTCAGGGTGTTTGCGAACAGCCAGGGATATCCAGGCATATTTGATACTGGAACAACGCTGCGTGGATCCGCCAGATGCGCAGCGTGCCAATCGTCGCTGTAGCGTCCTCCGACCCTTGCCAGATCCGGACCTGTGCGTTTAGATCCCCAAAGGAAGGGGCGTTCGTAAACGTCCTCTCCCGCTACAGAGTAATGTCCGTAGCGCTGGGACTCAGAACGCAGGGTTCTCACCATTTGCGTATGGCAGCCGACACACCCTTCGCGGATATATATATCGCGACCTTCAAGCGTCAGGGCGCTATACGGTCTGACGTTGTCTATCGGTTTGGTGCTGCCATCGAACACCAGTGGAAAGATCTCAATCATGCCGCCAACGCTGACAGCGAACAGAGTCAAACCTATCAACAAGCCGACGCGAGTTTCGATTTTTTCGTGTTTCATGTTATGCGCCTCCTGCTGTTGCGGGCTCTAACATGGGTGTGGCCGGGGATTCGGTTTCATCCCTGGTTTTGCCTTGCGTGGTCATATAGACGTTGAAGGCCATAACACACATACCGATGAAGAAGATGGCGCCGCCGATGAAGCGTGCGTAGTAGCCGGGATAGCTCGCCTCTACTGCCTCAGCGAAGCTGTAGGTCAGCGTGCCATCGATGCTGGTGGCGCGCCACATTAAACCCTGCAGAAGGCCGTTAACCCACATCGACGCGATGTAGATAACTGTGCCCAGAGTGGCTAACCAGAAATGCAAATTGATCAGTTTGACGCTGTACATTTCGCCTGCCTTGCGGCCAAACAGAATTGGGATCAGGTGGTACATTGCCCCCATGCTGACCATCGCCACCCAACCCAGAGCGCCAGAGTGCACATGACCAATGGTCCAGTCAGTGTTGTGAGATAGCGCGTTGATGGTCTTGATCGACATCATCGGGCCTTCAAAGGTAGACATACCGTAGAATGATATGGATACGATCAGGAATTTAATGATCGGGTCGGTGCGTAGTTTGTCCCATGCACCAGACAGCGTCATGATGCCGTTGATCATACCGCCCCAGGAAGGTGCCAGCAGTACCAGAGACATGGCCATGCCAAGGCTTTGAGCCCAGTCAGGTAAAGAGGTGTAGTGCAGGTGGTGCGGCCCAGCCCAGACGTAAATAGCGATGAGCGCCCAGAAATGCACAATCGATAGGCGATAGGAGTAAACCGGTCGGCCAGCCTGTTTCGGCACGAAGTAGTACATGATGCCAAGAAAGCCAGCGGTCAGGAAAAAGCCCACCGCATTGTGACCGTACCACCACTGCACCATGGCATCGACTGAGCCCGAATAAATCGAGTAGCTCTTGGTCATGCTCACTGGCAGCGCCAGAGAATTGAAAATATGCAGAATAGCTACGCCGATAATCAGCGCGCCGAAGAACCAGTTGGCAACGTAGATGTGGCTAACTTTGCGTTTGGCGATGGTGCCGAAAAATGAGATGGCAAACGCAACCCACACCAAAGTAATGAGGATATCAATGGGCCACTCGAGTTCGGCGTATTCCTTGCTGCTGGTAAAGCCCAACGGTAATGTGATGGCCGCACTTAATATCACAAGTTGCCACCCCCAGAAAACAAACCAGGCCAGGCCTCGCGACAACAGTGGTGTATGGCAGGTGCGCTGCACCACGTAAAATGCACTGGCCATCAGCGCGCTGCCGCCAAATGCAAAAATGACTGCGTTGGTGTGGAGTGGCCGCAGGCGACCATAGCTGAGGTAGGCGATATCAAAATTGAGTGCAGGCCAAGCAAGTTGGCCAGCTAATAATAATCCTACACCCATGCCGACAATGCCCCAGACTATGGTGGCAATAGCAAAATAGCGTACGACACCTAAGTCGTAGGTGGGTTCTTCGACCGTCACGTGTGCATCCTTGTTGACGAGGAGTTGAGGGGGAGTTTAGGTGGCCTCAGTGGGTCGGTATATCCGTAGAATCCGAACCCACTAAATTGGCGGTGCGCCTGCCTGTAAATTTAGGTTTCTTCCGGGTGGATTTTCACGACCAGCACGTCGCACCCCACACCGTGAAGCACCGCATTAGCGGTAGAGCCAAGCAGTAGGCCCAGGCCTTGCCGACCATGGGTGCCGATGACGATCAATTCAGCTTCAAGTTCTTCCGCCAGCGCGCGAATTTCGGCGGCTGGTGAGCCCATACGGACATGGGCATCACTGGATTTGATACCGAATTCATCTGCAAGTTTGGCCAGCTTGCCGCTTGCCTGGGTGCGCATTTCTTCTTCGAATGGCATGCCGGACACCACATTGGCCATATCCAGGCCGCCGTAAGTTCGCGCCAGCGGTCGGATGATGCTGCACGCGGACAGCGTGGCGTTGTTGTCACTGGCTACATTTTGCGCAGCGGTCAGTACTTCTTCTGCTTCCTCTGTAAGATCCACGGCAACAAGTATTCTTTTATACGGCATGGTTCGGTCTCCCTGATTAACTGTTTCGTTAAGCGCGATCTTATTCTGAAACTCGCGTGACTGAAACAACGCTGAAGCGCTGCGCTTATGTGGCCAGCATAGGCAGGGGGATGAACAAGGCCTATGCGTACATATAAAGTGGTTGATGAGGGATATCCCGTATTGGCGACGGTTGCCTTTGTAGAGTGAACTGGCCTCTCACGGAGGTCCCCCATGACGCTACCCAACCCACATTTTGAAAACAGTTACACACGGGTTTTTGGGCATGGCGTTGGCATGACTCAGAACGCTGATGCTTTTTTTGCTCGGTTTTACGAACATTTTCTGGCCACTCCGGAAGTAGCTGAAATGTTTGCTGACACCAACCTGCAACAGCAACAGCTGATGTTAAAAAAGTCGGTTCTGCACCTGGTAACTTATTATGCGACGGGAGTGCTCACACCTGACCTGCAGCGGTTGGCCGAACGGCATCAGCAGCTTCAAGTCGCGCCTGAGTTACTTGATGTCTGGATGCAGGCCCTGCTGGCAACCCTGCGTGAGTTTGATCGTGACACGGATGAAGTGATCGAGTTGGCCTGGTGTTGGGCGATGGCTCCGGGCATTGCTTATATGCGCCAGATTATGGGTCAAACGCCGTCCGGGTAATCCTAAGTACATTCCCGCATTGGCTTGATGTCGCCGCAGGTTAGTCTGCGCCAATGATTCTTCCCCTGAAAAGCCTACAGTCAGACCATAGGGTTTGTGTTATCGATGGTGATCCTGCAGTGCGGGACAGTCTGCAATATCTCTGCAGTTCGCAGGGCCATCCAGCAATTGGATTTTCAACCTGCGCTGCATTTCTGCGCATGCTTGATACAAAGTTGTGCGCACGCAGCGTGATCTGTGAGGCGCAGTTGCCAGATGGCAGCGGTCTTGAGCTTTTTCAGGAATTACGCAGGCGTGGTTTGCAGATACCGTTTGCACTGTTGATGAGCCGGGTTTCTCTGCCAGCGCTCACTCATGCTACGCGTCTAGGCGTTGAGTATGTCTGGCCCAAACCGTTGGTAGACCGGGCACCACTCATACAGTTTTTAGATGGATAAACAGAATTGAATTTGGTGGTTGCAGTGGCTTCAAAAGATAACGTTCAAACACAATTAATGGATCGGCTTAACAACGATCATTTTCATATCGCAACAGTCATGAATGCTCTGGACAAGATGTTCGCGGGGTTCCCTGATGATGATATCGACTGGAGTGCAGTCAGCGATATGCTGAGTTATCTGCAGGAATACCCGGACACAGTTCACCATCCATTGGAAGATCAGCTGTTTGATCGTGTGTTAGACAAAGGCCTAACTCCGGCCGAACGTGAACTGGTCCACACCAATCTTGCTCAACATGCAGAGATCATCAGTGCAACACTGCGCCTGGATCAGGATGTTAATCAGATTCTCAACGATACTGTTGTACCCATTGATAAAGTCCTTGATGATTTTGAGCACTATATTGAGTTGCAGCGTACTCACATGCGCAATGAAAACACACATTTGTTTCCTCTTGCGGAACGGCTGTTAACTGAGGAAGACTGGCGCGACGTGGAGGCAGAATACGCCACCCACGTCGATCCAATGTTTGCCCTGAAGCAAGGCAAGTTTGCCAGTCTATTCGAGTACATTACCGAAGGCTGAGCCTGGCCGTATCAGCAGATCACTCGCCGAGTACTTCAATGCTGCGCGGTGACTGGGAGCGGTCTTTTGGCATGGTGACGCTCAACACACCTTTTTTATACTCAGCTTCCGTGCCTGCACGAGTTACTTTGCAAGGCAACGGAATCACGCGCTGAAACTTACCGAATGCCCGTTCTGTGACCCGCAGAGATCCTTCGTTGCGAGTTGCACTGAAGCGTTTTTCCCCGCTGACCAGCAATGAGTTCTCGTGCACCTCAACGGTTAGATCTGCCTTCTTCATTCCGGGTAATTCAAGCTCCACGGAAATCGTGTCTTTATGCTCGCTGACATCAGTGGCGAGCACTCCCCAGCGCTGGCTGGTTGTAGCATCAGACTCACTGGCCGGTGAGAAGTAGGTTAAAGCGCTGACCGCCCTGTCGCGCAGGGCATGCCACCCATTCATCAGCCATTGCCAGGCTCGCGTCGAATCGCTGTGTTGTTGGGTTGTGGGATTGGACATTCTGTTCTCCCTCGTATTTTAAAAGAGCTTAGCTGATGCTAATTTTCTTAGGCTCAGACGTCTGGGTATCCGGAATGCGCACATGCAATACGCCATCTGTTACCTTTGCTTCAATGTCGTCCGAGGCACAGCCATTGGGTAGATTAAATCGACGTATAAACTGTCCCGTCCGTCTTTCACGCCGAACATAGTCCTCTTCTTTCTTTTCAGATTCGCTGCTGCGTGAGCCCTTAATGGTGAGCACGCCTTCGTGTGCTTCAACATCGATTTCTTCAGGCTTGAAACCAGGCGCTTCCATCTCGATGACGTAAGAACCGGCTTCGCGTTTGATGTCAACTGCAGGCACCCACATATCACTTTCGGTGAGCAGTCTGCTGGGTGACGCTGAGCCAAACAGGCTGCCAAAGGGACGATAAAAGTCGTCGAATACACTGCTGGGTCTATCTATGAGGTTCATTTTCCACTCCTTGTGTTTGGTCCGTTCAGGTTTAATGGGTGCGTGCTGAAAATTTTCCAGTACGTAGATGTGCGTATGGGACTGCAACAATCACGGATGGAGAGCGGGTGGTCGACTTCCTATTCTCGGAAGGACTTAAATTCATTGGACGAATAGATGACTGAAGCTGCTGCAAAAGCTGTTCTTGAAGAGATGCTGGCGAGTATTCACGAGCGTCGAGAAAAGCTTGCTAAACACGTCCACCATCGCGAGGAACCTCTGCCTCAGGATTTTGCGGAACAGGCTATCGAGCTTGAAAACGACGAAACCATGTTGGCGCTGGAGCATGAATTGACAGAAAAAGAGAAAGAAGCAATGCAGGCGTTAACCCGCATTGAAGAAGGAACCTATGGTGTGTGTACAAACTGTAGTGAAGAGATCAGCGCTGGACGTTTGCAGGCCCTCCCGGCAGCAGGCTTGTGTTTTGATTGCGCCGATCTGGAAGGCTGAATAACAAAGGTGGGAAATGGAGGGGTTATGAAAAGAACCAAGTCTAATGAACGGGGTGGTTTCAACAGGCATTTGCTGGCAGTTGCTATAGCAGGCTTGTTAGTGGGTTTGAGTGGTTGCACAGAATCACCGGAGAATGCAGCCGAAGCGCCGGTGGCCCCACCCGCTGAAGCAGCCCCAGCACAACCTGTGCAGGCCGTGAAAAGATTACCCGTCAGCCTGAACACAGTAATGGTGGCTATGGTGAACCAGGCTGCTGACCCGCTTTGGGTGGCTGCCTGGCATAATCCGCAGACAGATGCGGATTGGCGAGAGTTGCAGCGCCGAGCGGTGCAGCTGGAATTGAGCGGTACACTGCTTGCGGTACCCGGGACCGGTCCGTTAGATGAGCAATGGACAGCAAAGCCTGAGTGGCAGAACTGGGCGAGTGCGTTGCGAGATGTAGGCGAATCAGCCGTGGATGCGGTGGCGGCAAGAGACGTAGATACAATTGCCATGGTCGGCGGTCAGATAGTGGATATCTGCGAAGGCTGTCATCGGGATTTCAAACTGGCGTTACCCACCGGAGGACAATTTGGGGAATTGTCACCTACAGCGGATGATTTTGAGGAATGATAAGTAGGGCAGTACCGGCCCGGATCGTTGAGACAACAATCCGGGTCCGGATCAGTTCAATCCAGCTCCCATAACTGGGAGCGCGTTTTTGCAACATCTTTGGCAGTGATGTCTTCACCCTCACCCCAGTTTCGTTGGATATAGTTCACCGTTGCTGCCACATCTGCATCGGACAACTGTCCCCAGGCGGGCATGATGGGAATGGTGTGCCCGTTGAGTTCACCGCCCCGCTTGAAGCGGCCGGTCAAGACTGTCTCTACCATATCCGCCGGCATGCGCATGCCTGCCAGACGTTGCAGGGACGGATACCAGGGTTCAACGCCATCGCCACTATCACCATGACAACTGGAACAGTGTTTGGCGAATATATGTTCACCGCGTGCAGCAGATTCTTCATCACTTTGCGCATAGCCGGCGCTTGCTGTTGTCAGCAGTCCGATACACAGCCAGGTCATGTGGGTCTTCATTTGAAATACCTTATCGTATGCGCAAGTTAACCATGTCCAGCTTACCGCCGAGATTGTCCAGTTCATAGGTGAGCAGGACCCGGGTTTCATCTTTGCCAAGGTGTGACTGAAAATCTTCTATCGCCGAAATGATCAGTGCGCTAAGCATCTCCTTGCGGTCCAGCCCTAGCTCTTGGCCACTTTCCACTACGCTGTTGATGGCTTCTTTGGCGGCACTGTATTTACTCATTTTTTTCTCCAATATGTCAGCCGTATAAATAACACGGCCCCTGCAGGGGGAAACTAAGGGATATCCGAGATCGCAGGTTGCAAAGCCACTGTTGATGACCTCGGTTGGATTAGAGGTGAATGAAGAGTTAATGCTGGTCGTTGACAGGTGACAGTGGTGTAAGGAA
Source organism: Gammaproteobacteria bacterium (assembly GCA_048571035.1). Taxonomy (GTDB): domain Bacteria; phylum Pseudomonadota; class Gammaproteobacteria; order Pseudomonadales; family Azotimanducaceae; genus UBA4421. Next base: position 2,327,303 of record CP121329.1, on the reverse strand, counting down.
AATGCGCCTCCCGCGGCATCTTGTAAAGGTGACCGCTTCGTCCTAGAACTTTGATAGACGATGGCTACGTAGCTCAGCTGGTTAGAGCACAGCATTCATAATGCTGGGGTCGGTGGTTCAAGTCCACCCGTAGCTACCATCTCGAAAAGAAGCCCTTACTAAACGTATAAATGAAACGGCTTAAACGCTAGAAAAACCAGCTGTCATCATCATCTTCAGCGGCGTCACACATTGAAGCCGCGTTGACCAGATTTTCTTTCATCTGTTCGTACTCGGATTCAGTTATCGCCTGCGCTTCAAGTGCGAGTTTGAGATCGATAAGTTGTTGTCCCAGGGTGACATTTCCCATCCGCAAATTGCGTGGATTGTTTTCCTGGATGCAGGAAGCCAGCAGAAGCACAATGGCAATAGGTAACAGCAATTTCATGTAGAGACCTCAGCAAGTCAGATAGCGAGTAATTTACCCATTATTCTGCCTTGTTAACCAACAGGTGCAAGGTTAGCAATCAGCAGTACAAAAATGCTGAGCCGACGTTCATCGGCGTTGAAATGACTGTTCGATGAGTGATTTGCATCACGGGCGGTTTGGCTGTTGGCTGGTCAGTGGTAGTCGCGGTCGCCAGGGGTTACCTGCCAGTTGTTGAAATCCAGTGCGCCCTCTGGATCCATTTTATAGGTCGCCTCAAACCAATTGTTTGTTTTGTATGGCAACATGCCAGCTCTCTTGAACAAGGACCAATGAGGCCACGAGGGAGGTCCAAAAAAGTTGACGTATCCGCAGCCTGCTTCGCGCGCGATTGCAATTGTTCTTCGCAGTAGTTCTCCTGCGGCTTGGAGATCATCCTGGGGAGCAGCGAATTCTGAAAGTGTAGCCTGCGCGCGGTTGAATCTCAAAACACTGTAAGCCACCGGCGTATCGTTCTTGAACATAACGAAGCCTTCATATGTATCCAGGGGGTGCTGGAGATAACGCCAGTTCAGAAATTCCGCATTGTGCGGGCTCCAATAACCTTTAAATGCCATCGTGTTAAGCGTAATCGCGTCTATAGCGCTGGAAAATGAAGCTAACTGTTCAATTCGATAGTTTGTTTGTTCCGACGAGCGAAGAACAGGTTTTGGCCACAGGGTATGCAAAGCGTTAGCGCTAGCGCCGGCTATGTCGCGCAAAACGCTGGGCATTCGGGGAGCCTCTTCTGCGAGTAACGATTTCATATCAAGCAGAAAAACTCCGCCAGCAAGACAACCCAGAATTTCGTCAGCTTCTCCCGCCTTGGCTGATACCGTCCGTGAACCTTCGTTTGGCCCGGAGATCGTGCATGTTTTGCCGTAGAGTTCGTGGGAATGGTTTACTTCGCGGCGGATGTGGGACAAGCCTTTCCTTTGCCAATTCGGCAGCGTTGCGGCATCACCTGAGACTGCGCCACGCACAGGCTGATCGCCGCACCAGATCGGCCAGGGAAACTTCGCGCCGGTCTTAACAATCTCCTTGGTTGCGTTGTCTTCGACTATCCATACCAGAGCGCGTCCGTACGGGTTTTTCAGGTACATCCATTCGTAGGCTTCTCGCGGTCGCGTTTTTCCAAACGCCATGTCCACGCAGCGGTAGATTCCCTCGAAGTCTGACTCGAGTGCCTGACGAACTGTAAACCTCGGGTCGCTGCTGGCTTTTTCCGCAGGCACGCGGTGAAACTCATCAAACGGATCTTCGGGTATGGCGATCAACTGACTGGGCTCCGTGTGTCGCTAAAGACGATCGCTGAAAAATTCGTAACGTACAGAGACTTCGATTTCATAAGACTGGGCATCTCCGCTGGCAGCAAAACTGGCGGGACGTTCGCTGTCTCTGTACCTGAACTCCAAGCCGCCGCTTAAAAGGCGGGTAAAGTCATAGCGACCGCCGATCAGGCCCGTGAGCACATCTCTGTCAATGTTGTCTCCAGCATCACTGATGAACGCGACGTCACGAAGCGCGGATCCGTCAACGTCCTCTACAAGGGTATAGTCGATGACCAGCGCATTGGTAATGGCATCCCGTCGATCCAGAGTCAGTCGGGCGTAGAGCTGCCAGCGCTCACCTGCGGGCAGGTAGTCTGCGCCCAAAGCAAACTGATCCAGGCTGCTGGCGAGGGACTCGCCGGCTGTTGCCGTTTGTCTGCGTGTGTAGCTGGCTTCAAGTTCCCAGTCTGACACGCGCTTGGTATACACCACGCTGCCGAAAAAAGTGACGTCGTCATCGCTGGTATCAAACCCGGTAAAGTCCAGCGCGTAACTCTCTCTTGGCCCAAGATCACTGGCGGGGATAGGTGGCGCATTGGGGTCTGAGAAGTCACATAAGCTGGCAATTGGCTGCCCCTGACCGCCGCCAATGCCACAGGCGTCGAAGTCGGCGCGCACCAGGTTGCCATTAATGGGGCGGCCGACATTTGTATTGGTGACCGTTTGACTTAAGCGATCCTGTTTGGTGTCTACCCAGGTTGGGCCACCTTCGATTACCAGGCTGGAAAACTCGTCGAACCGGTAAGTCCACAGCAGAGCAAGCGTAAAATAGTCACTTTCAGCGCTGATGCGGTTGTCCGCGCCATCAAATTCCTGGTTGGCATAGCGTACGCCGACGCCGATATCCTGTTTTTCACTGAGGAGATAATTCAGCACAGCACCCACCTCGGTTGTGTTGCTGTCGCTGCGGTTGATGTTCCGTTTGAAGTCAATCGCCTGGTAGCCCAGATTGCCGCCAACGGACCAGCGGCGGGAAAGCTCACGCGTTATATCAACGCTGATGTCATTGCGTTCGTACCTGTTCTGACTGATATCAATGCCGGTGTCACCGCTGTCGAAGTCGTCCAGATCGAATTGCAGATTTGAGACGTCGCGATAACGCTGGTTAAGGATGATCTGGGTGATAGGATCAATGTCATAGCGCAGTCTGAAACGCTCGCGATGCTCCATGGCGTTTGCTTCGTCAGCGTCAGCGTATGACTGATAATCTCCGCGATAGTTGAGCAGGTAGTCGAGGCGCCGCTCTGGATCGCTGCGCAGTTCCAGCTCTGCACCTGCTTCCAGGAGCATGTCACTTTCTTCGTCGCCATCCACGCCGTATACGTTGGAGTTGTAGGCAGAAGACCCGATGAACGCCGCTGAAAATTCGGTGGCCTGACTTGTTTGAGCCAGGGTTGCCAGTGCAGCGATCAGGGCTAGCCTTGAGAAATTAGTGTTTTTCATTCTGGTACCACCACGGTATCACCCGGTGCTAGTAAAAAGTTAGAGCTGCGAGTGCGGCCCTTGATAAAATCGACGTAGTCGAAACGAAGCTCTTCTTCAATGTTGTCGGTGGTTCTTAGAACCATGATGTCTCGCTTCTTGGCAAACGGTGTAAAACCGCCCATTTCTGCGATGGCATCCAACACCCTCATATCGTGGCGGAGTTCCAGCACGCCGGAACGTTCTATGCCGCCACCGATGACACTGACTACCTGGCTGCGCATTTCTACAACTGAAATATCGACCTGGGGTTTGGCCACATAGTCGTTCAGTGCAATCTCGATATGTTCAGCAAGCTCTTCAGGGGTTTTACCGGCCGCGCGAATGTCGCCAACCAGAGGGATCGAGATTTTGCCGTCGGTGCGCACCAGTGCGGGACCGGAAAGCTCTTCCTGTTGCCAGACCAAAACGTTCAGCAGATCTGGAATACCGATTTTGTAAACTTCGCCCGCATCTTCCGATTCAGCGGCGGACAAGTGTGTACTGCTAACGCTGAATAGAACCAGGGCAACTGCCCTAAGCACACTGGATGAGCAGATCTTTGTTAACTGTTTTGCTGTGATTTTCACGTGCTTACCTTGCTTCGAAAACTAAAATATTGATTGCCCAGGGCAATAACTGCCGGCAGCAGTAATGCTCGGAACAAGCCGAAGTTATATCCCACCACAGGCAACCTTAATATTTCCTGACTGTCTTTGATGGGCAGTCGGTTTACACCGCGCTGTCCACCAAATGCTAACTCATAACCTGCCTGGCGCGACGCGCTGCGCACCACCGTATTGGTAGCGTTTGCCGGATAAGCGAGCACTGCTACATCGGCATACTGGCCGAGTTCCTGCTCCAGTTTTGCCTGGGATTCGGTGAGGTCTTTGCGTAGTTCTTCTGTATTGAGTTGGCTCATTAATGCGTGGTCCCGCCCGTGAGAACAGATACTTAAACCTTCAGCAGCCAGCTTACGCAACGCATCCCAATCTAAGACCTGGTTTAAGGGTGGGGGATGGCCAAGGAGGTCCAGGGTTTGCTCCACCCACGCCATGGCTTCCCCATGCGGCAGGGACTTAACATGGTTGCGGATTACTTTATAAGCTTGCCGCCGCAGCTGTGAGTTCTCCAGAGACAACTCGGGTAGCGGTGTAATTTGCAGCGTAGTCAGCTTTGTCTGCAGGAGCGCGGCATGAATTCGATCCCACCAGAACCCGCGTGCTTCTCCTTCTGGGAAAGCAGTAGGCACAAACAGAGTTGCAGGTATGCCGACTTCCTTAAGAATAGGCCACGCCACGTCTGCAAAATCTTCGTAGCCATCGTCGAAAGTCACCAGAACCGCTTTTGCCGGAAGTGTGGATTCACCTCGATGGGCGGCCAGCAGCTGAGCCATAGAAATCGGGTTGTATCGGTTTGCCAGCAACTGCATCTGTTTTTTGAACTCTTCCGGGCTGGCGCTGATAAGCCCGGGTTCAAGGTTAGGTGATTCGTCAGCGTAGCCGATACGGTGATAGGTCAATACCCGGAACTGTTGTTCTCGTTTATCAAAACTCTCCATCAATGCAAACACACCTGTTGCATCAAGCCCGGCAGCGATGGTTTCGACGAGCTTTTTCATAAGGACATCGACTCGTTAAGGTCAGCTGCCCAGGGGTCAAAGGCCTGACGGCCTTTATACACAGCCCAGCAGACACCCACTAAACCGCCCAGACCGCAGCAGAGGATGAAAACCAGTAATGGATTTGGCCAGGTCGGCGCCTGAGGTTGAACCGGTTCTGCGATGAGTCTTGCAGTAACGCCAAACTCACCAGCATCCGCGAGACGTTTAAGCAAACGCTGATCCAGCAAAGCGCGACGTCGTTCATCCACCAGATCCTGAGTCTGATTCAGTTCTTCGGTTACCATTCGCTCTTCTCTGCGCATCCGGTCAGCTTCGGCAAGCGTCGCGCGCTCTTCGTTAAGGACAGCTGCGAGTTGTTCTTCCAAGCCTTTCGCCGCTTCAACCTCTTTGCTGATAAGGAGCGGTGTTGCGCGTTCGGTGCGCGCCAGCTGATCACGCAGTAGATCAACCTCACGCTGGGCCGCCTCCACGGTTGGGTGGCCGGATCGCAATGTCTGCCGGGTACGCGCCAGCTCTGCTTCAGCCTGTATGAGTCGATCCTGCAGGGATCGGGTGACCGGATTGTCATTCAAAGTGGATGAAACGCTGCCTGCGAGCAGCTGGGTTTCAAGAGCGATACGGTTCTGCCGAACGGTACCCAGGCGCTGGGTCTGATCGCGAATGATCTGTAGCTGCGCAGCTACGGCATCCTCTGCGCTGCCGCCGTTAAAGTTGTCGCGGCGCAGCGTATCAAGCTGCACCTCCAGAGAGGCGACGTCAGCGAGCAATGCTTCGTATTCTGCCTGTTTGGCACTGAGGCGCTGGTTCTGATTTTCTATCTCCTCTTTCTGCAGACGATTTCTATACGCGGCAACTGTGGCATCGAGCAACTCCATCCCATAGACAGGGTCCAACCCTAGATAACTCAGGGCAACGACTTGGGTGCCACTGACTGCACTTGCCTGAATGGATTCCTGCGCGGCATCCAGTTCATCTTTGTCTGCTTCAGGATGCTCCAGTTGAGTCAGCTCGACAGCTTCAGCAAGCACAGACCGGCTTTGCATCACTTCGGCCTGGGTAGCGATAAACGCTGAGCTCGTATTAACCGGAGCAACACGGGTTTCGCTCGGGTCCTGGCGTTCCAGAACCACCTGCGCGGTGACCGTGTAAAGAGGCGAGGTGAAAGTAAGCACCGCAATACTCAGGAGCACGCCAGCAAACAGACACAAAGCAACCGTGCGCCAATGCTCTTGTAGTGCGGCAAAAAGCTCTTCGACACCGAAGGAAATGCCGCCATATTGCCCACGGCCAGCCTGTTCTTCTGTGTACAGTGACATTACCTGACGCACGCCTGCCTGGGTTAACTCGAGGCGTACCTCGGGCAGGTTGCTGTCTTCACCCTCTGTATTGGGATCACTGGGTACGTTCATATCAGCCATCTAATAGGTTTCCGTGTAACAGAATGTTAAATCTTTGTTAATTCAGTGCGTAGAAATAGCGGCAGGGTGCCTAGTTTCAGGGTACTTATCTAGAATAGGTTTGTGGGGACGGTGTGAGCACCTTGTATAACCGGGTTATTCCCCCGCCTTTTGCTTGCTAAGCTTGCCGCTGATTTATCCTCACCAATTTTAATTATTTGCAGGGTTTGCCACATTGAGCATGATTCATCCGATACCAAGGTCCCTTGCTGCGCCTGAGCGTGTGCTGGTGGCGAATGCGGAGTATGCCACGAGTAAGCGAGTTTTTGATCTGCTGGTGTGCCTGCTTGCGTTGCCCATATTGTTGCCGCTGGCTTGTTTTATTGCTTTAGCTGTTGCTCTGTCCAGCCGCGGCCCTGTGTTTTTTCGACAGACGCGGACCGGTGCAGAGGGTCGCAAATTTACGATGTTTAAATTCAGGACGATGGTGCAGAACGCTTCTCAGTTGAAATCGCAACTGGCGGCGGATGCGGCTACAGACGGGCCGGATTTCAAAATGCTTAACGATCCACGAGTGACACGAGTCGGAGCGTTGCTGCGAAAAACGAGCCTGGATGAACTGCCCCAGCTGTGGAACGTCGTGCGGGGCGACATGTCTCTGGTTGGTCCGCGTCCAACTTCGTTTGGCAGCGAAACCTATACGCTGTGGCAAACCGAACGGCTTGAGGTAAAACCAGGTCTGACGGGTTTGTGGCAGATAGAAAAACGTGGAGATCTTGATTTTGATGAGCGCGTGCGGCTCGACATTGCGTACTTACGCAATCGTAGCCTGCGTCTGGATTTATGGATTTTGTTGCGTACCGTTCCGGCTGTGCTGGAACAACGCGGTGCTTACTGAGTAGTAATAAGTGAAGCAATTGTTAGATAGATATGCATTATGGTCCGCCTGGACCATGTTTGCCGTGTTACTGGTTGTCGCGGTTCCTCTTGGCGCCTCAGGGCTGCTCGGTGGCTTTGCTGCGATCACGCCGCTCATATTGCTGCTTAAACCCCGTTTATATCGACGTCACGCGCTGCTGATTGGCTTGCTGGCTATAGTTATGGTGGCGCTGCTGAGTGGCGGTGCTGGTGGTTTATTGGCGATTCTTGCTTCGACAGTTGTGTTAAGCGTCGGCGTCGCACTGGCACCAGGTGTGTCAGAGCGTCGTAGCCTGGTGGATGGTGCGCCGGTAAAGCATGTCGAGAACAGAGAGTCGTGTTTAGGGCTGCTGGCTGCGGAAGTGGGTCGTTCGCGACGCCACAAACGCCCATTGCGTGTCGTTGCTTTGGGCTACCAGGACAGTACTGAACGGACAACAAACGAACCCCAGCTGTCTCTCCTGAAGCAGGCCGTGCAGCAGGAAGTACACGTTTATTGCCCTGTTTATCAGTTTGAAACTCATATTGTGGCGGTCGTTCCAGAACTGCAGGATGAAGATCTTGAGGCGTTGGTGAGTCGCCTGCATGCCGCGATTAACCTGCAGTCGCTGCCACCGGTTAATGCGGGTATCGCAGCGTTCCCTAAAGATGCGGTCACCAGTAGTGGATTGTTAGATACAGCGCTGCAAAATTGCACGAGCTCGCCACAAATTAGTGAGAGTGCACAGACTTTGACAGTGGTTGGTGGCACTGGCTTTAAAGCCGAGATGCCTTCGTCATGATTAAATCCGCGGCGGCTGACAGCGGCCGTGGGCACACAGTAGCCTATATAATGTCTCGGTTTCCGAAGCTGACTGAAACATTTGTACTCGACGAAATTGTGCAGCTCACTCGCAACGGCTGGGACGTTAAGATATTTCCTCTTTGGCGTGAGCCTGCAAAACTGGTGCATGACGATGCGCTGACCTGGGTGGCAACTGCCCAGTTCCTGCCAACGCTATCGTGGGAAATAATCGCGGACAATTTCTACTGGATGGCGAATCGACCTGGACGGTACTTCACTGCTTTGTGGCGCGTGGTGTCGGAAAATATTTCCAGTCTGCGATTCCTGGCTGGGGGGCTAGCTGCATTCCCCAAGGCCTCTACCATGGCGCGTCGTATGCAAGCGCAGGGTGTGCAACATGTTCATGCACATTTTGCCAGTCATCCCGCTGCAATCGCCTATGTTGTTAATAAACTGACTGATATTCCATGGAGTTTCACAGCGCACGGCTCGGACCTGCATCGTGATCAGGCCATGTTGGGAGAAAAAGTGTCCAGCGCTAAATTTGCGGTGGCAATTTCGCAATACAACAGGTGTTTTATTCTCGAACACTGCGCAGCAGGTGATGCTGGTAAAGTAAAGGTGGTGCACTGCGGGGTGGACCTTTCAAATTTCGATAAGGTGCCCGCTGCAGATGTCTGTTGTGGTCAGGCTGATGATTCATTACATAATGATCAGGTCGACAGCGTTATTAATATCGTCTGTATCGGTACTCTGCATGAAGTGAAAGGTCAGGCTTTCCTGCTCAGAGCCTGTGCGCAGCTCGAGGATACTGACTGGCAATGTCACCTTGTCGGCGACGGTGAAGATCGGGCTGAGCTTGAAACGCTCGCGATGACGTTAGGCATAAAGAATCGCGTGACTTTCCATGGTCAGTGTACAAGGAAGCAAGTGCGTGACGTATTGAACAAGATGACAATTGCATGTGCACCCAGTGTGCCTACCCGCGATGGTAGGCGGGAAGGCATCCCGGTTGCGTTGATGGAAGCTGCAGCGGCCAGACTGCCTCTTGTAGCCAGCGATTTGTCAGGCATCCCTGAGCTGGTTGTGCATGAAGAAACCGGACTGCTCACAACTGTTGCCGACGTTGATGATCTGACCCAGGCCTTATCTCGTCTGGCTCGCGATGCCGGCTTGCGTAAGCAACTCAGCAAAGCCTGCCGGGACAAAATTGAACGAGAGTTCTCGCTGACCAGCAATGTGTCTCGGTTGCAGAACTTAATGCTCGAGCCCGTGGCCTGATATGTCAGCGTTGATGCTAATTCTGTTGGTCCTTATAGCGATACCGTTTACTGCCTATCCAATGCTTCTATGGTTGCGCTCGCGCATCGCACCTCAGGCAATACTTCGCGAGCAGGTCACGCCGTCAGTGGACCTTGTGATCTGTGCTCACAACGAAGCGGATGCCATTGAGGCAAAACTTCATAACGCACTGGCGCTGAACTATCCTCAGGATGCGTTAACCATCTGGGTGGCTTCGGATGGATCAACCGACGATACGGTGGAGCGGGCCAGCGCATTTGTATCCGAGCGGGTACACGTGCTGGATTTGCCTCGCGGTGGTAAGGCTGCAGCGCTCAATCACATTGTCAGTCTCGGTGAGGCCGAAGTGCTTGCGTTCTCAGATGCAAACAGCATGTGGCAGGACGATGCGCTGCTGGCTCTGGTATCTCCTTTGGCAGATCAGGATGTCGGTGGCGCTGCTGGTGATCAGCAATATGAAAAGGCATCCGCACAGAATAGTGGTGAACGTGGCTACTGGAGTTTTGATCGTCTGTTGAAATCCTGGCAAAGCCGGGCAGGCAATGTGATCTCGGCAACAGGCGCTATCTATTGCGTGCGGCGGGAACTGTTTGAGCCCGCACCTGCAGATGCAACCGACGACTTTATGATTTCAACCGCAGTCATTGCTGCGGGCAAGCGACTGGTATTTGCCCAGGATGCTGTTGCTGTGGAACCTGCTGCTGCGGCTTCGGGTATCGAGTTTCAGCGCAAGGTGCGTGTCATTTCGCGTGGCTTACGCAGTGTTTTCTATCGTCGGGCGTTGCTTAATCCTGCCGAGTATGGATTGTACGCGTTGGAGTTGCTTGTACATAAGCTCTGGCGCAGATTGGTCTGGATCCCCCTGTTGATGCTGGTAGTCGTTTCACCTTTCGCTTTGACTGGTGATGCTATGAGTATACTTATCAGCGTGGCTGTTCTGAGTTTTGCCTGCATCGCTATCCTGGGTCTGCTGTGGTCCGGGCTGCGCCGCTTCAGAATTTTCTCAGTGGCAGGGTTTATCATGATGGTCAACGTGGCCTGCGCGCTTGCAGCGTATAATTTTGTAACTGGTCAGCGCATGACCCAGTGGAATTTACCACGCGACTCAGAACCGACGCCGAGCCCGGAGGTTAAATCATGACTTTTGTAACAACCCTCCTGCTCGGTCTTATCTATCTAAACGTACCAGCGGTTGCTGTGCGTGAGTTCGGCGTACCGTTTGCTGTCGGTGCCCTTATTCCCATGCTTCTGGTAGTGCCTGTGTTACATCGTGTGCTGATTAAAGGCGAACCTCTCCGCTTTCCTTTGTTTTTAGTGCTGGCGTTGATGCTTCTGGTCTTACACGCTTTCAGTGCGCTGGGCAGTATTCGTCCCCATGAGTCGCTGGCCATTGTTATCGACTGGGCATTAGAGGGCGTGCTGCTGGCAGCGTTGCTTGTAAACGTGCTGCGCAGCAAAAATGATGTCATCGCGGCTGTAAAAGCGCTGGTGCTGGCTGGTTTTGTCATGGGTACGGTAGTGATTATTCAGCAACTGGCCGGTGCTACTGACAATAATTTCATGGGTTTTGGTCAGCTCGATTCAGCCATGGTGAGCGATTCAGGTCAGCTGCAAACGCGTCTGGCAGGTCCGATTGGCGAGACTAACCGGTTTGCTCAGATAATGGCGGTGTTGATTCCGCTGGCGGCAGCGCTTGCGTTTACCAGCACCGGTGCGATGCGCTGGTTCTACTGGTTGGCGACGCTGGTCATCAGTGGTGGTATGGCGCTTGCTTTTTCGCGTGGCGCTGTGGTGGCCTTAGCGCTGGCTGCTCCATTTGCGCTTGCGTTCAGATTTATTGCGTTCCGGCATGTGGTGCTGGGTGTCTTTGGAGCAGTTGTTCTGCTTGCCTTGCTGCCTCATTACGCCGAGCGGGTGGTCAGCATCGGACAGGTTGCCGTGCAGTCGCTGGGCTTGTCTCCTGGAGGCTTGCGTAACGCCGACGGCGCGGCGCGGGGCAGGATGACCGAGATGATGGCTGCAGGTCTGGTCTTTGTTGATCATCCTATGCTCGGCGCGGGTCCCGGTATGGCTCAGGTCCACTATCCGAAATATGCTGCCAAAGTTGGCGGCAAAGTACGCCCGGGTACGCGTCGCTCGCATAATCTGTTTTTGCAACTTGCCGCAGAAACCGGTGTGTTAGGTCTGGCTGCTTTTTTCGCCGTACTGGGTGTAGTTGTGGTTGGACTTGAACGCGCCCGGCGCAGACATTTTCAGCGCGATATGGAAATGTGGGCCATTATCTGCGGGCTTGAACTGGCGCTGATTATCTCGCTGACCACCAGTTTGTTTCTGCATGCCGCCTATATCCGCTATTTCTGGCTGCTGCTGGGTCTTTGTGTGGCAGCATCGGCGGTGACCAGTATTCCCGTGCTTGTCAGATTGCTCAGCCGTATGCTGGGTGAAACCATGGTAAGGCTAAGACCGCAGACATGATCGAAGCCGCTGGATCCGGCCAGCAGGATACCCAAAGACAATTGCGTGGGTCCGGGCTGCTATTGCTCGGACGACTTGGCTCAAAAGTTATCAATTTCGGGGTCCAGGTAGCCATTGTCCGTATCCTCACCAAAGATGACTTTGGTGCCTTTGCCTACGGACTCGCCATAGTGGCTGCGGGTGAGCTGCTGGTAAAAATCGGGCTGGGCCAGGGCGCCAATCGCTTTATTCCCTACCACTTCGAGAGACGCGAGTATCCGCAGATGCTGGGTATTCTTGCCGCTGTGACTGCCATGATTGTGGGTTTGGGTTTACTCGGCTGGCTCGGCTTGTTATGGATTTCGTCTAACGAAGTCAGTGGTTTTCCTGCGAACAATGGTGCGCTGGTGGTTTTGCTCATTGCGTTTCTGGCGCCGCTGCAGGCGTTTGATTCCATCATGGTCCAGACTCTCGCCTGTTTTTCCAAAGCCAAACAGATCGTGATTCGTAAACATGTTATCGGACCAGGTCTGCGTGTTGCTGCTGTGGCTTGTGCCTTTATGGCCGGTGGTAGTCCGGCGGTGCTGGCGGCGGCTTATCTTTTTGGTGGTGTTGTGGGAGTGGTGCTGTGTACAACTCTGGTTATACGGCAGCTGTATGAACATAACATTCTGCCCCTGGCGCCAGCACATTGGCGAGTGCCCTGGGCACCCTTGTTACGTTATTCAATTCCGTTAATCAGTAATGATGTGGTGGTGATCACTCTGACCGGGGTGACTACTGTGCTGTTGATGTCGACCGGTGGCGAGGCAGCTGTAGCTGCTATCCGCTCGGTTGCACCTGCAGCGGCTTTGAACATGCTGGTCGCGCAGAGCTTTGTGATTCTGTTTCTCCCCAGTGCGACGCGGTTGTTTGCGCGGGAAGATAAAACAGGGTTAAGCCATCACCATTGGGAATCCGTCGCCTGGGTGGCGGTGTTGAGTTTTCCGCTGTTTGTCATGACTTTTGCTGTCGCACCGGCCTTGGTACCGCTGCTGTTTGGGAGTGCCTATGCAGATTCGGCGCTGGTGCTGGCGGTACTTGCACTGGGAAGTTTTGCCTCGGTCCTGATGGCTTTCAATGGTGAGATCCTGCAGGTGGTGCACAAAACAAAGCCACTGGTCTGGTCGAACCTGCTGGTGGTGTTGACTGCCATTGTGCTTGCGCTGTGGCTATGCCCACCGTTGGGCGCGCTGGGCGCCGCAATTGCCGTTACCGTGGCACGAATGCTCGGGGTGACAGCAAGGCAGTGGTTCCTCGTTCGATCAGGTGTTTTAGACCCAGTGCCTGCCACGTTGAAAATGATCTGGTTACGCCTTGCTCTGTTGTCGATCATTACCGCTCTGATTGGTTGGGTGTGGCAACCTAATGTGTTTGTTCAATTGTTTGTTGTTGGTCTTGCCTGCCTCTGGCTGTTGCGAGCCTGTTCCCGCACACTGAACATTGCTGACACATTCCCGGAAGTACTACGCATACCCTGGTTGGCGAAACTGGTCAGCGCATGATCCAACTCTGGTTATCGGCGACATTGTTCTTCCTGTTTTTCACCGCTAACAGTTATTCAGAGCGGCTTAAACCAGGTATCTGGATCTCAGATGCGCAGGTGATGGCGCTCGATACTCAGGGCGAAGCCTGGCTGTCTGTCGTTGAGTGGGCTAACAAGCCACTGCGCTGGCCGTCGCTGGCGGACCAGGATAGTTCAGCGAATGTACAAACCCTGGCTGCTGCACTATATGCGATCCGCACCGGGGATACAGAGATGCGCAACCGCGTGGCACAGACCCTTGCAGAAATTCAGGGTACTGAACAGAGCGCTACCGCCCTCGCTGTGTCCCGGGAACTTGCAGCTTACGTAATCGCAGCCGACCTTATCCAACTGCAAGGTGAGTCAAGGCTGCGCTTTGATCAATGGCTGGAACGCTTGCGCCACACCCAATTCAAAGGCCGTTCGATAAGCAGCACACATGAGGATCGCCCAAACAACTGGGGGACACATGCCGGTGCGACACGCATCGCACTGGCCATCTACCTGCAGGATGCGCAGGAACTGCAGCGGGCGGCGCATGTGTTCAAAGGATGGCTGGGAGAGTCTGATGGTTGGCGTGGCTTTGAATTCGGCGAAACCTGGTGGCAGCCCTGGGGCTTCCGCAACTATGGCATCAATCCAGCGGGTGCGAGGCTGTGGGGGCATTCGATTGATGGCGTGCTGCCTGACGATCAACGTCGCGGAGGACCGTTCCGCTGGCCGCCGCCCAAAGAAAATTATGTCTACGAAGCGCTGCAGGGCGCAGTGGCTCAAGCCATCATGTTGGAGCGGCAAGGGTTTGAACCGTGGCTCTGGGGCGATCGAGCCCTGCTGCGCGCCTTCAAATGGTTACATGAACAAGCCGAGTTTCCCGCAACCGGAGACGATACATGGATGCCCCAGGTGATTAATCGAGTTTACGGCACGCAGTTTCCCGCACCCCTGCCCAGTACCCCGGGCAAAGCTGTGGGCTTTACCGACTGGACCTATCGGCGATACGCTGACCGCTGAAGAATCTTAAGGTGGTCTAAAAATGGGCATTACGGATACCCAGGCAGAACAGGTTGCACTTCCCCTCCAACCGAACGACGTACCCTGGCCGGTTGGCAAGTGGCCGCGGGGCACACTTGAATCCATTAATGAGGTGGATACCCATAAATATCTTGAGCAGGCATTTGCGTTGCGTCCGGGCGAAGGTGTTACCTACGGTCTGGTCCTGATTCAAGGTGGCAAGCTGGTTTATGAACGCTACGATCACGGGGCTAACGAAAGCTACCTGCAGTATTCCTGGTCGATGGCTAAGAGTTTTGTGCATGCATTGGTGGGTCTGTTAGTCCTGGATGGGAAAATAACCGTCTCGCAATCCATACCCGTGCCTGAATGGCAAAGTCCGGACGATCCCAGAAGACTGATTACCTGGCACGATATGCTGCGCATGCGGGACGGCCTGGATTTTATTGAAGACTACGTCGATGACGGTGTATCTGATGTCATCAGCATGCTGTTTGCAGACGGTCGTGGCGATGTAGGGGCCTATGCCGCAAGTCGCGCGGCGAAATACGTACCCGGAGATCGATTTAACTATTCAAGCGGTACAACAAATATAATCTGTCGGGAACTTGCTCGGATTGTTGGTGATGGACCAACCGGGATGCTGCGGTTCATGGAGCAGCGGCTGTTTGGCCCCCTGGGTCTGCGCTCGCCGACGCCGAAGTTTGATGCAGCAGGTACGTTCATAGGCAGTTCCTATCTCCTGGCGACGCCACAGGACTTTGCAAAGTTTGGACTGCTGTATCTGCGTGGCGGACTCTGGGACGGGCAGCAGATTCTGCCGCCAGGCTGGATTGACTATGCCCGTACACCCTCTTACACAGATCCTGAACAGGGTTATGGCGCGCATTGGTGGTTGTATCCGGAACGACCGGGTTGGTTTTACGCATCAGGCTACGACGGCCAGCGTATTCTGCTGGTACCGGAAAAGGACCTGGTGATCGTGCGGTGTGGGCGCACCGATGCGGAACATGCACCCGCAATCTGGGCAAATATCGATCGACTTGTTGATACATTAGCTTAGCGCGAATTGTCAGTTAACCCAGCACCCTTGTTGGTATAGACTCCGCCCCTCATTGGTGCTGCAGTTCTGTTCTAGCGCCAATCTGGTGCAGAAAGTCTGCTGTAGAACGGTCCCTGCACATAAACTGGTTGGCATGGTGTTTGCTTTGCCAACCTGGTCATACGCTGGTCTTCGCAGAAGGTTGGTGACACAAAAAATAAAAAACTTGGGGGAATAGATAGTGTTTGTAACCCGCAAACGTTCGTTGCGTGATGCTGTGCTGGCCGTTTTATCGGTCGCGATGATCATGTCTGTCAGCCTTCGCGCTGGTGCTGAAGAGGCTGAAGAAGAATTTATGGAGGAACTGGTTGTTACTGGTGACCTGCGCAGCCTTCCCGGTGAAAGCGTCGAATCTGTATTCGGTTTTGATAAATCGTTGCTTGAGCTGCCTCGGTCAGCATCCACCGTGTCCTGGGAACAGATTGAGCGCTTCAACATCAAAGAAATTGATGAACTGGTCGCCCTTGCTCCCGGTACCTTTACCCAGTCATTTTTCGGCGTAGCCGGTGGTCTGGATATTCGCGGTACGCCTGGTGAAACTTATTTCCGCGGCATCCGCCGTCTGGATAACCCGGGTAACTATCCAACCCCTATTGGTGCTGCTGATCGAATCGATATTGTGCGCGGCCCAGCGTCACCAATTTTTGGCCCGTCAAAAATCGGCGGCTTCATGAATTTCACACCTAAATCAGGTCGCGCGGCATCAGGTCAGTACCTGTCAGAGAACGAAGGCGCTATCTCTGTAACAACCGGCAGCTGGAACAAAACCGTGCTGACTGCTGAAGTGGGTGGCCCTGGCTCCGTCGCAGGCAAAGATTTTGGCTACTACGTTTACGGTGAAGTTGAAGACTCTGACAGCTATTACGACAACACCGCTACAGATCAGACCCTGTTACAGGCGTCTTTCGATATGGATGTGAATGACAGGTTGCGCATTCAGGTGGGCGGCATGTACCACGACTACCAGGGTAACCAGGTAGCGGGCTGGAACCGTGTCACTCAGGATCTTATTGACAATGGCACCTACGTTACCGGTACACCGATACCTTTGGATACCAATGGCGACGGCTCCATATCTCATCAGGAGTTCGATGCGAACAACGATGGATTCACAGACATCAACCCTTTCCGCTTTGATTTCCTCTCCAGTCCTGAAGATCTTGGTCTGCCACCTGGCACAGACTTCGGCGGTGGTTTGATTCCCGGCAGTCCTGAAACTCTGGCTGATCTGGAAGTACTGGTAGGCGACCTGTCGTTGCTTGCGCTGCAGAACGTCGGCACTGCCAAACTCGACGGCAGCGACGTACTGGTTGCACCTGACGATACACTGGAAAGTGAAATCTACGTGTTTTACTTCGACATGATGTATGCGTTCGACAACGGTATGGAGCTGAAGAACCAGTTCTATTACGAAAGCTATGAAAACCTGAGTGAAAATGCCTACGGCTTTTCTCAATTCCAGGAAGCCTGGGTTATTGAAGACAAACTGGTCCTGTCCGGCAAAATCGAATCAGATGGCATAACCACCAACTGGCAGCTGTCGCCTTCAATTCGGCACACGGATTTCGAACGTGGCGATGACTATACCAACGAGTACTTTGATCGGCGTGACCTCACCGGTCCTTCAACCGCATTGGATCGGCGCCTGCTGTCAACCCGCATTGACGACGACTACACCGAATACTATATCGGCGATTACACCAACCTCGCTTTTGCAGCCATGGTGGACGTCACCTTTGATATGGGTTTGAACATCATCGCTGGTGCTCGCTACGACGTACTTGATCTCGAGTCCAAGCAGCCCTTTGAAAAGCTGTTGTTTGCCAGCTCAAACAACTTCTGTTTCCCTGCTACAGCCGCTGACTATGATGCAGATTGTGGCAACGCGCTGCAGGCAGACGATGAAGTGGAAGGGGTTTCCTGGACCTTCAGTGTCAGCTACGAAACACCGATTGGTATTCGTCCCTACATCACCTTCTCCGAGCAATCTACGTTGATTGCCGGACAAGGCGCGGACCTGGGGACCAACAGTATTCGTGACGGCGGCGCATTTGATACTTCTGAGCTGATGGAGTTTGGTCTGAAAGGCAGTCTGCTGGAAGATAAGCTGTACTTCGCCCTGGCTTATTACGAGCAGGAACGTACAGACTTCTCAGCACAGTCTATTGTGACCAACCAGAGTACTGAAACCGAAGGTATCGAATTTGAACTGCGCTGGTCAGTAACAGACAAACTGTTGATGACAGCAGGCTGGTCAAACACAGAAGTTGTGAACATCAATACCCTCGACACCGGTTATCGTTTCAGCTTCATCGGTGCAGACGATCTGCCCAACGTACCAGCCGAAGCGCTCTATGGCGGTACTTTGGGTGGTAACATTTATCGGCCGGGTCGCAGCGGTGCAGTCCGAGCCGGCATGCCTGAGAATGTTTACTCGGTTACCGGTACCTACGATTTCAACGAGCGCTTTGCTGGCCACTTCAGCGTGATACATGCGGAAGAAACCAATTCAGGTTTCTCTGGCCAGGTTGAACTGCCTGATTACACCCTGTTAAACCTCGGTGTGCTGTACCACGGCGACCAGTGGATGCTCGGTGTGAATATCAAGAACGTTACTGACGAAGAGTATTTCCGCTCCAATTTCCCCAATCTGTTTGGTGGAACCATTGTGTTGCCGGAACTGCCTCGCCACTATTCCGCAACATTGCAATACAGCTTCTAAACGCTTATCCGCGTTTGATTCTGCAATCGAGAAGGCCCGATGTCTTTTAACAGGACATCGGGCTTTTTCTTTTCTGCATTGGCAGGGGTAAACTGAGGAGTCTCCTCACTGCGGATATTATTTTGGGTAGCGAAGTTAAACAGAGGTTTTTTGAAGCTGAAGATTTCAGCAACTTTCGAGCTCGACTGGATGAAGAAACTGCGCTGCTGAAAACAGTTTTTGATCTACAGGCTTTTTCCAGACGCGGTGATGTTGCTGGTTTTGAACTCGAGGCCTGGCTGATTGATCAGCAAGGTCAGCCCCAGGCTGAGAATGAACAGTTTCTCGAGAAGCTCGCCAGCCCACTGGTCGTACCAGAGCTGGCCAAATTCAACATAGAGCTCAACGGCAGTCCCTGCGCGCTAACCGGCAGGGTGTTTTCGCGATTGCATGAAGAGCTGAGTGCAACCTGGCAGCGCTGTCTGGAAACAGCAGAGCAGATGGGCTGCAACCTTCTGACCATTGGCACCTGTCCCACCGCTCAGCCTGAACTGTTTGTTGATGACAATATGTCGGGCATGTTGCGCTACAAATCATTGAACGATCGGGTGATGGCATTACGCGATGGTCAGCAGCTGATGATCGATATTGATGGTGACGATGCCCTGACTCTCCGTCACCATGATGTGATGCTTGAGGCAGCAGCAACCTCTTTCCAGATTCACCTGCAGTGCCGGCCGGAGTGGGCCGTTCGCGATTTTAACGCCAGCCTGATCGCTTCGGCGCCACTGGTTGCGGCCGGCGCAAACTCACCGTTTCTATTTGGTAAAACGCTGTGGGATGAATCACGTATCCCGCTGTTTGAACAAAGTGTGGATGTCGGATCGCATAATAAACCGAGGGTAACCTTTGGTTCGGACTATGTGCACCAGTCGCTGTTTGAAATATTTGAGGAGAATCGCACGGACCACCTTATTCTGCTGCCCATGGTGCAGGATGATCCGCCCAGCAAATTCAGTCATCTGCGTTTTCAGAACGGCACGATGTGGCGCTGGGTGCGGCCGCTGTTGGGGTTCGATTTTGATGGGCAGGTGCATCTGCGTATCGAGCAGCGTGTGCCAAGTGCAGGTCCGACTCTGAAAGACAGCGTTGCCAACGCCGCTTTTTATTACGGCATGGTGCGTGGTTTTGCGCTACAGGACACGCCACCTGAGCGGCACCTCAATTTTCATGATGCGCGTGAAAACTTTTATACCGCCGCGCGTTATGGCTTGAACGCTCAGGTGGTCAAACACTCCGAAAGTCCACGCCGCGAAATAAATATGTCAACATGGATTCTTGAAGACCTGATGCCGATGGCGCGATTGGGGCTGGCAGATTTTGATATTCCCGCGGAAGAAATAGAGGAATATCTGGGTATAGTCACTGCGCGAGTGGAAAATGGGCAGAACGGTGCGGCCTGGCAGCGGCGCTGGAAAACGCTGAATCAAGGTTCGATGCAGGATATGGTGCGGGCCTATCGGCAATTGCAGGACACCAACCAGCCCGTACATACCTGGCCAGTTTAGTGGCCAGGCGGATTTACTAGAGATGTTGCAGTTCTTCGAGCGGCCGCCCGCAACACTGTTTTCAACACCCGCAAATGAGTTAGAGAAGCTGTTAGGTGGTCCCGCTCTGATTCACATAGCTGGCCGTCAGACGCCACCTCTGTTTCTGTCCGTGTTGTTGCACGGCAACGAAACCAGCGGCTGGCAGGCGTTGTGTGAAGTCATGTCAAAGCTCATCAGTGCGGATGTACAGCCCGAACGAAGCGTGATTCTTTTTGTGGGCAACGTCGCAGCCGCAGCCCAGGGTGTGCGCAGCCTGCCGGGACAGATGGACTTCAACCGTATATGGCGTGGTGAACACGGCATGACCAGGCTGGCATCAGAGGTGCTCGACAGGCTGGCACAGACGCCGCTGTTCGCCGCGCTGGATATCCATAACAACACTGGCCGCAATCCACATTACACAGTGCTGACGCAGATAAATGCCGCCACTGTCGGGCTGGCGTTACTGTTTTCAGAAAAAGCGGTACTGGTCGAAGAACCGGACACTGTGTTGACCCGGGCTGTCCAACAGTTCTGCCCATCGACGACAGTGGAAGTTGGACCTGTTGGAGATCCGCAGAGCACCGCACGGACAGTCTCTCTGCTGGAACATTACCTGACGCTTGAGCAGGTTCCCGACGCGGCGATCACTGAACTGCAGATGCACCTTTCGCTGGCTAGAGTGCATATCAAGCCCGGCGTTGCTTATGATTTTGCAGATCAGGTGTCAAAAAGCGAGGCGGCCGTGCAGGATCTGATTCTCACCGCAGGAATGGAAGCGGTTAACTTTCACCCGATAGAGGCGGGCACTGAGTTCGGGTTTACCCGTAAACCGTTGGCGCAGACCCTGCAGGTATTGGATGCACAGCATCGAGATGTGACGTCAGAGTTTCTGACTGACAGGAACGGTCACGTTACTCTGGAGCGGCCGCTGGTGCCCGCCATGTACACCACAGACAAAGCCGTTATTGCCCAGGACTGCTTATGTTATTTCATGGAGCGAATATAGAGATGCGACTTATCACCTTGACAGTCGTCATGATGCTTTTGGTGTCCGGCTGTTCAACTACGGGACCCGAAAATATGTCTAACGATCTTTCCCCCTGTCCCGCTACGCCGAACTGCGTCTCCAGTGATGGTGATGGAGTAGTGCATGGTATAGCTCCGCTGCAGCTTAAGGTTGATGCGGGTGTTGCCTGGTCTGCCCTGGTCACGTTTTTGGAAGAAGATCAGTCAATGACTGTGATCACAAATGAAACCGAAGATTATCTCTACGCCGAAGCGCGCACCGCCCTGTTTGGTTTTGTTGATGACGTGGAGTTTAAGGCGCGCCCGGATGACAATGAAATTGCGATGCGATCAGCATCTCGGGTTGGGTTTTCTGATCTGGGTAAAAATCGCAGGCGGCTGGAAAACCTCAGATCTGCGTTGGCCGCTCAGGGGATAGTTGTCAGTCGCTGAGAGAAAAGTCTGTTTTAGCAAAGTGGCGGTCACAGATACTCAAAAAGCGCTGTGCACCAGTAGATAGCGGCTCGTGCTTTTTAAAAAAGATGCCGACGTCTCGTGGAATGTAGGAGACGGGTAAGCCAGGCAGGGCAACCATGCCTTCGGTATCTGCCAATACGCGATCAGATAGATAAGTGACACCTTTGCCGTCTGCAGCTAGTGCCAGGCGCAGGTCTAAGTTGCTGATCTCCCAGACGCCGGCAAAAGCATCGCTTAGCCGGGCGGTGCCATCCCGGCGCGTAGCTTCATCAAGATATGAGGTGAGCAGAATTGTATTGGCCAACTCGTTAGCCGGTGTATCCATCAGCGCATTGAATTGGGGATGATTTCTGTGCGCACACAGCACGCGCTGCTCAGAAAAATAAACGCGAATATCAAAATGTTTAGGCATGGCTGACTGCAGTGGACCAAACCCCAGTTCCCACCGGTCTTCGTCCACGCCGTAGATGATCTCTTTGCTGGGTACAACATCCAGCTTCAATCGGGTCAGTGGATTTTTACTGCAGAATTCCAGCATCAGCCCATGAGCGAAATAACGATTCACCATGGAATTGGTGGCTAGACTGAGGGTCGATAACGCGCCGGTTTTGATCAGGCTGATATCTTCCAGGGCCTGGTGTTCTTCGTGCAACATCATGCGGGTGTAACTGTACATACGGCGTCCCGCTTCGGTCAGTTCAGGCTGGCGACCGCGCACCACTAAAGTGGTGCCCAGCTTATGTTCCAGGTTGGCCATGGTCTGACTGACGGCAGATTGAGACAGATTCAGCCGCTCAGCGGCGCGGCTGAACCCGCCTGTATCGATGATGGCATCAAAAACCCGAACCTCGTGTCGTTCAATCTGCATAGTCTTCAACTCCTGCTGTGCCAGCTCAGCTTACGCTGCTTCTTGGGGACACACTATAAGTTGAAATGATATAAGTATTAAGAATAGTTATAAAAATGTGTAAATATAAGTCTAACTGATAGGTTTAGAAGCAAATGCCCATGGTGCGATCACCGATTCAGCTCTACCTTGACCGTTCTTAACAGCTTGAGACAGGCAGATGGAGAAGGTAGCAAAAGGTTTGGCGGGTGTGGTGGTGGACATCACGAAGATTTCCAACGTGCAGGCTCAGGGTGCTTTGAGTTATCGAGGCCATGCCATCGAGACGCTGGTCGACAGGCCATTCTTTCAGGTTGCCAATCTTGTGGTCACCGGTGAAATGAACGATTCGTTACATCAATTGCTGAAACCGTCCATGAACCTCACGCCCGCGGAGACCGCTTTTGTTCTGCAGATACCTGCTCAGACGCACCCGATGAAGGTGTTGCAGGGCATTGTTCCCCTGTTATCCCGCAGTGCGGACCTGGGCTTCGGCGAAGCTGATCAGGGTTTGCATGTGGCCGCGAAACTGCCGGCTGTGGTGGCAACCCATCTGCGCCGTCAGGCTATCGAGGTGGATCCTGATCAGAGTTACGCGGAAGCGTTTCTACGCGCTATTGGAAATTCGGCCAGCGATGAGCATGTTGAAGCGTTCAATACGGCGCAGATATTACAGCTCGATCATGGTTTTAATGCAGGTACCTTTGCGGCGCGGGTTGTGGCCTCTACGCTGGCGTCTGTGGAGTCGAGCATTGCCGCCGGTATAGGGGCCTTGTCCGGGCCTTTACACGGCGGTGCGGATCAGGCCGTTTTAGAGATAGCGGACTCGCTGACGTCTGTTGCTGATGCGCGTGATTATGTGGCGAAAGCATTGGCTGCAGGTGAAAAAGTACCTGGTATGGGTCATCGTGAGTATCGTGCGGTAGACCCTCGGGCCCTGTGCCTGCAAGCCTGGGTCGAAAAGCTCGCCATCGGTAGCGAACATGAGCCGGTGTATCACCTGCTTTGCGAGATCGACACACAATTTTCAGCGGCCATGGCTGAACGCGGTAAAGCCCTGCATGCTAATGTGGAATTCTATAAAGGTCTGGTGCTGCGTGTAGTGGGCCTGCCAAATCAATTCTTTACCGCAGCTTTTGCCATGGCTCGCTCATTTGGTTATGTCGCCCATTTCATGGAAAGTCGCCAGGACAATCGGATATTCCGTCCGCAAGCTGAGTATGTGGGCCGTTAATAGAGCGCTCTAGATGCCTCCTTGGGCCTGATTTCCTATATATTGGGCGTTTTTCTCAGCTCAGGATATCAGGCAACTTGATCACGGCGGATAATCAGCAGTGGCTGCGCGATAATGCACTCAAGGTGTTGGATTCCGTTGTCGATGCCATCATCACAATTAATGCCGACGGCATCATTCAGTCGGTTAATCAAGCGACGCTCGGTTTGTTCGGTTATGCCAACGATGAACTGGTGGGACAGCCGGTCACACAACTCATGCCTGAGCCACACAGAAGCCGCCATCAGAGCTACATCGAACAATTCCTGACAACACGACAAGCGCAGATAATCGGTATCGGTCGTGAACTCTCGGCAGTTACCCGGGATGGTCATATCTTTCCCATTTATCTTGCGGTAAATGAAATCAAGACCGATCAGGGCTCTTATTTTGCCGGTATCATCCGTGATTTGACCGAACAGAAAGTCAATCAGCAAGCGTTGTTAGAGCAGCGTGAGCGCTTAGCCCAAGTAGGACGTTTAAGTACCATGGGTGAAATGACTGCCAGCATTGCCCATGAAATCAATCAACCGCTGACTGCCATAGCTGCCTATGCACAAGCGTGTATGAAGTTGTTAGAGAAAGACGATGCGGACCTTTCCAGAGTTGCGGATGGCCTGCGTAAACTGAATGCGCAGTCGTTACGTGCCGGAGCTGTTATTGAGCGAATACAGAGATTTGTCCGTCATGAAGGCAGTCAGAAAGAACTGGTGGATGTGAACGAGTTGATGCGTGATCTGCTGCATCTCGCTGCGGCTGATGCTCGGCTGCACACTGTTGAACTCAACTTTGAGCTGCAACAGGATTTACCGGCGTTATACTGCGACCCGGTGCAGATTCAACAGGTTGCGTTAAATCTCATACGCAACGCCATAGATGCCATGCTTGAAGTAGACTGCGTCCATGGACGCGAGATTGTGGTCTCAACACGGATGGTGGGTACTCAAGCCGAAGTTGCTGTTAAAGATCTCGGCACCGGAGTCAGCGAGGACAATAAACCGATGCTGTTCAGCCCGTTTCATACCACCAAGGCTGATGGCATGGGTATGGGTCTATCGATTTGTCGCTCGATCATGCTTGAGCATGGTGGCGACTTGAGTTTTATTAATAACGAAGAAGGTCACGGGTCGACGTTTTATTTCCGTTTGCCTGCCGGAGAAGATAATGAGTGACACTGAAAAAGTATTTATTGTTGATGACGACGAGGCCGTGCGCGATGCCATTGGCATGTTGCTTGAAACTGTAGACATTCCCTACGTCGCCTATCCTGACGCGCTGAGTTTTCTTGAGCAGGCGGATCTGAATAACGTTAATTGCCTGGTGCTGGATATACGCATGCCCGGCATGAGTGGTCTCGAGCTACAGGAAAAGCTCGCAGCCATGAAGGTTGAGTTGCCGATAGTCTTTATCACGGGCCATGGGGATATTCCCATGGCAGTGGAAGCTATGCGTCGCGGCGCCGTGGACTTTTTACGCAAACCGTTTCGTGATCAGGAATTGCTTGATCGCATTCAGGAAGCTTTGTCTCGGGACGCGCAACATCGTGACCAGGCGGCAGATTCTGATCAGTTAAAGTCGCGCATTGCCGATCTGACGCCGCGCGAACTGGAAGTTTTCAGGCGTGTCGCCAAAGGGCAGGCCAACAAAGTCATCGCTATTGAGCTGGGTATCAGTGAGCGCACTGTGGAGATACATCGCAGCAATGTGATGCAGAAAACCAGTTCACGTTCGCTGGCTGATCTGGTTCGATTGCTGATCAAGCTGGAAGAGCTGGAGCCAGCTGACTAACAATTATTTTGGGGGAATAGATGGCCGTTATTGCTGTATTGGGGTTAGGGAATTTTGGCACTGCTTTGGCGCGTAACTGGTTGTTAGCCAATAACGAAGTGCGTGGTTGGACTGTCGAGCAGGAAGTCTTTGACAGCATCAATGACAATGAAATCAATGAAAAGTACCTGGCAGATGTGCCGCTGACAGGTTTGTCTGTTTCGATGGATATAGCCACGTCTATGCAGGGTGCTGAAATAGTAGTGCTCGCATTACCCAGCCATGTTGTATTGAAGGTGGTTGACGATGTACTGCCGCATTTAAGCCCCGGGCAAATATTGTTAGATCTCGCCAAGGGGCTTGCGCCGGGCGACCAGCTTATCTCGGACGTGATTGAAGAAAAGCTCAAGGAGCGTGGCCTTGAGAATCAACTCTGCGTGATGATGGGACCAACTATTGCGCCAGAGTTGGCTCGCGGTGTTTATACCACTGCGCTGGTGGCCTGTAACGATGTTGCTTTAGCAACGTCCATGGCAAAAACGTTGAGCACTCAGACCCTAAGCCTGGCTGCAGCAGACGATCCGTTAGGCGCTGAATACTGGGGCGCGTTTAAAAATGTCATTGCGCTCGCTTGCGGTGTTGTTGACGGTTTGAAAGAAGACGGGCGTGGGGGTGATAACCTGAAGGCTGCAGTATTTACTGCCGGTTATCGAGAGGCTTCACTGTTGTTGCCGGAAATGGGTGCATCACCTGCTACAGCTTTGAGCGCAGCGGGCATTGGTGATCTGTTTGTGACCGCAACCTCTCCCTTTGGCAGGAATCGAGAGATGGGTGAGCGATTGGGGCGTGGCCAGAGTCTGGCTGAGGCGGAAGCTGATATGGTGATGGTCAGCGAAGGCGTTCGCGCCGCGCGCATGTTTAAAGAGCTGTTCGCAACGGCAGGCCTCTCAGCGCCGTTTGTAGATACCGTCTGTGCACTGCTGGATAATGACGTGGATATCGACGGGTTTCTGCAGCGCGTTATGGCGCCCAGCTAGAATCTGCAGTCAGTTTTGCTGCGCCGACAAAGTAAGCAAGCTGTGTAAACCTTGTTTCTGTATGCCGCTGGCGCTGAAGTTGGCTGGATCCAGCCATTGTAAGTAGCCGCGCTTGAGCGCGGGCCACTGGTTATCGAGCATGGCAAACCAGGCGGTGTCTCGATTTCTGCCTTTGTAAACCAGCGCTTGAGCGAAGGTGCCTTCAAAACTGAAGCCCAGTCTGGTTGCAGCATTGCGTGACGGTTCGTTCAACGCGTCACATTTCCACTCGTAGCGGCGGTAGCCGAGTTCGTCAAAAACTCGAGACATCATCAGGTACATGGCTTCCGTTGCCATTACGGTCTGCTGGAGTGCGGGTGCAAAGGTGATACTGCCAACTTCGATAGCCCCGAATGCTGGCTTTATGCGCATAAACGCACATAACCCCAGTGCATGGTCTGTAGTGTTGTCGACAATCGCGTGGAACAGTGGGTCCTCAGAGCTGCTGGCATGTTCCAGCCAGGTCATGAACTGCGCTTCTGTCCTGAAGGGGCCAGATGCCATGTAGGTCCACAACCGGCCATCTCTGTCTTCGCTGAAGGCCTCGAACAGACCTGCACCATGTAGTGCCGGATTCAGTCCCTCTACGCGACAGTAGCGACCCGTCATGGTTGTCCTGGGTGGCGGCAGCGCACCTTGCCAATCTGGCAGGGCGGAGCCGATCGGTTGACCAAATTCGTTTGTCCGCGATGTCATAGTGTGATCAGTGGGTCGAGGTTCGGTACTCAGTCTTGCAGGTCTGCAGCGTTTGGCGAAAGCTCGCCGTACTGACCACCAGTTGGAAAATCCATTTTGAAAGCCTGATGGCAACCTTCACAGGTTTCGACAATTCGATCGCCGGCAGTGCTGATGGCTTCAATATTTCTGGCTTTTATGGCGGCCAGTGCCTCTGAGCTGGCATCGCTTAACTGATTGGCCCATTCCCGCCAGGGTGGCTTGGCGGTCCATTTATGGTCTAACCCGCCTGTGCCAGGGTAGGCGATCAGAGTGCCGCCAAGCTGGAGTTGAGTGGCTCGGTGCTCGAGCATCCGCCATTCGGCTTCGGTTTCCGGCGATTTCCAAGCTGCAACCCAGATTGGATCCGCGGCATCATTGATCAGAGCAACCATGACCTCATTGATACTGACCGGCAACTCATAAGATTCAGCCGCCCTGGTTGTTGCTGAAAAAGTGGTCAAGGCAAGTGTGATAACAATGAGGAAAAGGTACAAACGCATGATGGAATCCTGGTGTCCGAGTATTACCAGCCTTGTGGATTTGAAACCGCCAGGCAATACGTGGATTTACCGAGACTGACAGGCAACATGAATCAGTCGGCAGGCCGTTGGCGCCGGATGCCGGCTGTGAGAACAAACCGCATAGCCTGTTCAACGGGTATGTCGAGAACCTCTACGTCAGTTTTCGGTACCAGCAGCGTATAGCCGCCAACCTGATAGCTCATAGGCAGGTAAACAGCGACACGATCCTGTCCAACGTCTGCAAATGCTTCCAGGGCCTCGTCGGTAATAAAACCTACCAGCTGCGCGCCGTTGCCCAGGTCGACACAGACCACTTTTGATGCGCTGTCTGACACATTAGAAGAGAAAAAGCCGAAAAAATCGTTAACAGACTGGTATACGGTTTTAACCAGAGGGACCCGCTCGAGCCAGGCTTCGAACCACTCCCACAATTTTTTGAAGACAAACATCTGCATCAGCAGACCGGTCACAAAAATCAGCAGCAGAGCAAATGCTATACCCAGGCCGGGGAAATAAAGATCGTCCGGCAGAATGTAGACAAACAGCTTACGCAGGAGCCCCTCAGTTGTGGTGATCACCCAGACCGCCAGCCAGAGTGTCAGAGCAATGGGTAACACGCCGGTTAATCCGCGGAAGAAGGTGCCAGCTATGCTTTTCATCATGTTTCGGTCTCCTCAGCGTGATTTATACCACAGTCGGTCATTGCAGCTCCCGGTGGTGCGGAACTTTCTCCTGTAAAGATTCGCTGTCAGTTTACATCCCGGTTAGTATCTGCCGGAATGTTTGGATTGAAGCCGCCCCGTTGACCACCAAGACCGCCTACCACCACGGAGACCTGCGCAATGCGCTGCTTGATGCAGCTGACGAAGTCCTGCAGACACAGGGCTTGCAGGGTTTTACTTTACGCGCTTGCGCACGCGCTGCCGGGGTCTCGCATACGGCGCCCAAACATCATTTTGGTGATGTGCGCGGGCTACTGCGAGCGCTGGCAGAACGTGGATTTGAACGCCTTGTGGAACGCTTACGCATGGAATTATCGCTGGCTGGAGCGGAGCTCGAAGCACAGATGTTCGCCACGGCTAAAGCTTATGTTGAGTTTGCGCAGACCTATCCAGAACATTTTCGTATTATGTTTCGTTCTGACCTGATCGGTTTTGATATGGACGCCCCGCCCGATGCGGTATTGCAGACGTTCACGGAACTGACAAACGTGATTCTTCGTCAGCGAGGTGATGCACCCATCGCTGTGCAGGATGTGATTGCTGATAAACCGCCCGAGCTGGTCAACGATATTATTTTAGGCTGGTGTCATGTTCACGGCTATGCTCACCTCGCGCTGGAAGGCCAGCTCGCTATGGTTGCAGAAGATGGTCAGCTGGCACATCTTGAACAGTCTGCACGGCGCCTTTCGCAGTTAATCCAGGGCTTGTAATCCCGACGGGGTCAAGCAACTCAACCGCCTTGCCCAACATGCAGTCTGAGACGCGACCCAGCCAGGCGTTGCGGATCCGAGGTCCAAAGTGTTCTGGTAATGCCTTGAGATAATCCTCCACCGCTTATCGTGTCGGAATCAGTTTAATCTGCACAGACTGGTGCTGCGGCAGGTGATTGTCTAGGTGGTATATTTTCTTTTACCCCCGGCTGATGCATGAGTACACTCAGGCACGAAAAGGGGGTGAATGTGGCGGATACAGCAGAGCGAATACCCGTAGTACTTGATACCGATATCGGGCTGGACGTGGATGATGTGTGGGCGCTTGCCTTCCTGTTGAATTGCCCTGAGCTTGATATCAAGCTGATCACTACTTCGACCGGTGATACAGGCTACCGTGCAAAGATAGTGGCCAAATTGCTGCAGATTGCCGGGCGTGAAGATATACCGATAGGCGTTGGTATTCCCCTGGATGACTCACCCGAAACCCATGCCGCATGGCTCGGCGATTTTTCCCTGTCAGATTATGCGGGAGATGTACTACGTGATGGCGTTGGCGCAATCTGCGAAACGATTATGGCCACGCCAGAAATAGTATCTCTGGTCTGTATCGGCCCGCTCCCGAACATCGCGGCTGCCCTGGCTCGAGAGCCGGATTTGACCACAAGTTCACGCTTTATTGGTATGCACGGTTCGCTTCGTCGTGGCTACATGGGCGTTGATAAACCCATGCGAGAGTACAACGTGAAACAGCACGCGCTGGCCTGTCAGGCGGTGTTCAAAGCGAAGTGGGAGAAAACCATCACACCGCTTGATACCTGCGGTACAGTGATGTTGCAGGGTGAACGCTTTGCGCGCATCAAAGACAGTGATAAACCGCTGACAAAAGCCGTGATGGAAAATCACGCAGGCTGGTTTGAAGCGGTACGGGAATGGCCGATGTTGAAGGATCTGGATGCCCGGGTGCAGTCATCGGTACTCTATGATTGCGTGGCGGTTTATCTTGCTTTCAGTCGCGCGCATCTGCAGATGGAGACGTTACCCATCATTGTCACCAACGACGGTAAAACACTGGTTGATGAGGCAGGTGAGCCAACCCAGTGTGCCACTGACTGGCTCGATAAAGAGGCCTTCCTTGATCTGTTAACCGAACGTCTTGTGTAGCCGTAGTCTGTTTTGGCTGCTCTGCGAATTTTTTCTTATCTGCCTAACCCGCGCGTATTCAAATCTATGATTGCGGCTGAGCTATGTGGTGTCTCGCTGGAGATAGTCGGTGACAAACCAGCCAATCTCGCTCGTTGGCTGTGGGATTACGATGCTCACGAATTGTCTGCGGATGAACAGACAGCAAACAGTCGCTACGCACGTTCCAGCCAACGGGGATTCACTGGTACGTTGTACAAGTCGGACGCCTTCCTTGCCAGTCAGCCGTTCGGCACGGTGCCGTGTGCATTCAGTCCGGGTGGAGTGGTGGGGATATTTGAATCCAACAGTATTTTGCGTGCGGTGGTGCGTCAGTCTGAACAGCAGCATAGTCTGTACGGTACCGATGGCTACAGCGCCTCTCGCGTCGACAGTTTCCTTGATGCCAGCCTGGTGTTTTCCCGCGAAGCGCAGGTATATCTGCTGGGTATGTCGGATATGCAGGGGCAAACGTATACACGCATGACCGCAGCTTACGAGTTTTATCTACAGGGTATTGAGAACGCTCTGCAACAAACATCACACCTGGTGAACAATAACCTTTCGATAGCAGATATCGCCTTTGTCTGCGATCTTGCGCAGTTTCTGCGTGAAGCGCATTACAAAGATGAACTTGATAGGTCCGAGTTTGCCTTGATCAGTGCGCAGGCTTTGCAGCAATACCCGACCGCGCTTGCGCATATGCTGAGCTTGAGCGAAACGCCTGCATTTCGTAAACATATGGGCACATACCTCGACTGGTACAGGCGCCAGCATAATTTGTGATGAACACTTTTTCATATTCATAGACAACATCAGGAGATTTTAAGTGGCCGATAACAGCGAGCAGATCAAATACTGGAATGGCCAGGCAGGTGACACCTGGGCGCGTGGGCAGGAGCGTCTGGATAACATGCTGCAGCCTTTGTCTGACATCGCTGTGTCTGCGGCAGCTGCGAAGGCCGACGAACGGGTTATTGATGTAGGGTGTGGCTGCGGTGCTACGAGTCTTGCGCTTGCCGCCACAGGAGCGCAGGTATGGGGCGTTGATATCAGTGCGCCGATGCTGGCCCGCGCACGTGAGCGTGCGCAGGGTATGGACAATCTTGTTTTCGGTGAGGCCGATGCGGCAGTTGTTGAACTTACCCCGGATCATCAGCTGATTTTTTCCCGCTTTGGCGTGATGTTTTTTGCGGATCCTCTGGCTGCTTTCGAAAACCTGCGCAGCGGTTTAACGGCAGATGGGCGCATGGTATTCATGTGCTGGCAAGCTGCTCAGGTGAATCCCTGGATTACCATTGCGGGACGAGCGATACAGCCGTTCCTGACGCCCGCGGAGCCGGTTGATCCGAAAGCGCCTGGTCCCTTTGCTTTTGCGGACAAAGATTATCTGCGAGGATTGCTGGTCGATGCTGGGTTTGCGCATGTTGAGATAGAGCCTGTGTCCGCCAGTCTGCATGTCGGTGATGACCTGGATGCCGCTATGCACTCCCAGGGTGAGGTTGGTCCTGTGGCGCGCGCTCTGGCCGAATTGTCAGGCGATACTAAAGAGGCTGCCTTGCAGGCGGTGCGCGAGGCATTTTCACCGCTCATCACCGATTCTGGTTTAGATCTTGAAGGCGCAACCTGGCTGGTGAGCGCTCGCAGCCAATAAAAGGAAAAATCATGGAAATGAATCAGCAGGTTTTGATTTCTGAAATACCCCAGGGCAAATTGCAGGCGAGCCATTACCAGCTTGCGCAGGCGCCATTGCCCGAAGCAGGCGATGGGCAGATTCTGGTGCGCACCACGGCATTTGCGATTACCGCAGGTACCCGCGCAGGCTTACAGGGTAGTGCCAGTTATGCAGGCGCGCCGACCACCGGCGTTGTCATGAATGCCACCGGAGTAGGCGAAGTGGTCGATAGCCGCGCGGCAGATATCCCTGTAGGCACAGTGGTCAGCGCGCCCACAGGTTGGCAACAATATTCAGTGCATGACGCCAATACAGTTTCGATTATACCGGCTGCACACGATCCCATCGCCTATCTAGGGCCGTTAGGTATCAATGGCTTAACAGCCTATTTTGGATTGCTGGAAGTTGGTCAGCCCAAGGCAGGTGAAACGGTACTTGTCTCCGCCGCGGCCGGATCCGTTGGGCACCTTGTTGGACAGATTGCCAAAATCAAACAAACCAGAGTGGTGGGTGTTTGTGGCAGTGAAGAGAAAGGTGCTGTTCTGGTCGATCAACTCGGCTTTGATGCAGCAGTAAATTACAAAGAACAAGGCTTTCGAGATGCTCTGAAAGCAGCCACGCCCGCTGGCGTTGATGTTTATTTCGACAACACCGGCGGATTGATCCTCGGCTCAGCGCTGTTCCGAATGAACACCTTTGGCCGCATCGCCTGCTGTGGTGTGGTGTCGCAATACGATACAGACAAGCCTGAACCAGGGCCGCGAGGCATCCCTGGTCTGTTGGTGAATAAGCGTATCAACATGCGTGGATTCCTGGTCTTCGATTTTGAAGAGCAATATGCTGCAGCTCGAGAAGAGCTGCATAGCTGGCTAGCAGATGGGTCTCTCAAAAGCCTGACCGATGAGGTCTCGGGTCTTGCAGCAGCGCCGGATGCGTTTGTTGATTTGTTAAATGGTGGCAATATCGGTACCCGTATCGTGCGTTTAAGCTAGCCAGAATTTGCACCCCGCTGCGATTTAAAAACTAGCTGATCATGGCAACCGGCCTGCACAGTATTGATGTTGTGGTGATCGTTGTGGTGATGCTGCTGGTCACTTACATGGGACATCGATTGAGCGGCTCAATCGAGTCCCGGCGAGCGTTCTTTCAAGCGGATGGTTCGCTGCCCTGGTGGGCTGTTTCGGCCAGTATTCTGGCAACGCTGGTGAGTGCGGTTACCTTTATCTCCGTTCCGGCGGCGGTGTTTGCGCCTGGCGGCGACCTGACTTATTTCCAGGTTATTGTGGGTCTCGCGCTGGGAAAAATTGCCGTAGGTATGTTGCTGGCCAAATCCTTTTATGAAGCCAAACAAGCCAACAGTAGCTACGAATACATTGGTCAGCAGATTGATCCTGCTACCGGTGAGCTGTCGATGTGCCTGGGATTGCTGCTGACCATTATTAATTCCGGGGTCAAGCTTCTGACCGCCAGTCTGGTACTCGACGTGATCACGGGTTGGGGGTTACCGGCCTGCGCCGGCTTTGTTGTCGTCGTTAGCATTATCTGGAGCGCCTTAGCTGGTATCAAGACAGTCATCTGGACAGATTTTCTCCTGTTTGTGCTGTTCAGTCTGGGCGCCGTGTTTGCGCTGGTTTTCCTGGTGTTCAACATTGATATGTCTCTGTCCGAGGCTTTGCTGAGTCTTGATGCGCAGGCCAAGCTGGTATTGTTCGATTTCTCAACTGATCCAGAGCGCCGCTATACGATCTGGGCAGGTGTGATTGGTGGAATTGCGCTGAATATTGCTCAGGGCAGTACTCAGGGTACGTGGCAGCGGGTACGTGCTTGCCGTAGCGTAGGTGAGGCGCAGAAGGCTTATAACTTTGCGGCGCTGTTTTATGTCATGCATCTGATTATTCTTGCGCTGGGCCTGGCGTTGGTTGTTTTTTATGCCGAACGTGGGTTGCCTGATGAACTGGCACAGCAGCTGGTTACCTCACCTGACCGGATATTCCCCTACTTCATTCTGTCAGAGATTCCTGTTGGACTGTCTGGGCTTTTCATTGCTGCAATATTTGCAGCTGCGATTTCTACGCTGGATTCTGCGCTGGCTGAAACGTCTGATCTCAGCATTACACACTTTTACGCCAGATATTTTCAAACGGATGCAAGCGAAGCGCACTATGTGACGGTCTCCCGTGTATTGATGTTGTTCTGGGGTGTTGTCTTTCTGGCCGTGTCGTTGTTCTTTGCGCGCTATTCTGGCGAGGGTTTACTGGATCTGACCTTCAAGCTACCGAATTACGTTTACGGCGCTATCTTTGGCGCCATTGTCTTGGCCAGATTCGGCATCGGTCGCTTCAGTACGGTTGTCATCGGCGGGTTGGTAGCCACGCTGGCGGTGGTCTGGATGAGCCAGCAAGGCATTGCATTCTTTTATTGGTGCCCTGTCGCGGGCACCTTGATGGTTTTGTTAGTCTGGCTGCTTGATAAGCGTTGGCCTAAGCGGGTACCAGCCAACTTTTAGTGTTGTTGCCTGTGTCCACCCTTGCGCTGGGCGATTTGAGCACGCTGTCGTGACGCAGGTTTGTCACGATGCTGGTTTTGTCGAATCTTAGCGCTGCGCCTGGGCGCCGCCTGGCGTTTAGGGCTGGCCTGAGCAACTTTTCGTTGCGAACGCTGTTGTTGATCTCTGGCAGTTCGCTGCGGTCGCTGTGCACGCTGTGGCTGTCGACGTTCTACGCGTTGTTGCGACTGCCGTTCCGTGCGCTGCTGACGTTGTGGTCGAACCGCTTCGGTATTGCTGTTGTTGCGACTGCGTAGCACTCGATTATTGTGATTTACTCTGTTTATGGCAGCCTCACGACGTTGACGAACCTCACGCTGTTGGCGTTTGCGTAAAGACTCATTCTGCGTATTGGGGCGGAACTGCCGATCTATGCGGCTGCCCTGTTGTTGGCGATGAACACCGGAGCGGTTTGAGCCATGATGCACGCTGTTCTGCTCGCGCCGTTGGTCACGGTGGATGCTCGAGTTGCGCGCTATTCGCTGTTCTCGGTTCGCCCGATGCGTAACACGCGGGTTGTGCTGCAGGTGACGTTCACGACGATGTTCACGAGCTGGTTGTTGGTCGCGATATCTTTGATCGCGGTAGTGCGGCCTGGCACCTGCGTATTTACGCCGCGGCTGCCATTTTCCGTGATGGTTGCGATCTTTGTTGTAGTGGCGGCGCTGGTGCGCGCGCGGCGCATTGTAGCGAAACGTGCGGCGAAAATGATTACCGTGATAGGTTTGACCATAGTAGGGGTGGTAGCGATGGCTATGGTAATGGTGATTCAGATGATAGCTGCTCCACGACAAAGCAAACACTGAACTTACACCCCAGAAAGTTGGGTAGTTATAAAAATAATGGCTGTAGCTGTACGGGTAGTAGTACACAGGATATGCGGTCGGGTAATAGTGGTAGACCCGCTCTGTCTGATAAACAGTAACTTCTTCAGGTTCGTAGTAGGGTACATGAATGACTTCAGGGTCTGTGGGTTTAATCGTGACCACATCTTCCTCAACCGCCACAACCTGGCGGTCATCACTGTCCAGATTTCCAGCAGCGAAAGCCTCATCGCGGAACGTCTGCACAGCGGCAAGCACATCTTCCTGTTGGTCCAGTACGGCCTGCCCCAGCTGCCAGGTCCAATCGATATCATCATTCAGAAAGGTCAGCGCTTCGGGATAGTTGAGCAGCGCAACAACAGACTCGTCCCAATCCTCTGCGGGTTCGAGATCGGTATTGGTGGCGGCATCTTCGCGGTAACGTGCGGCGGCGACGATCTGCAGCGGATAGGTAGAGGCGGGCAGAACGATGGCTAACAGATCATCTGGATATAATGCTACAGGCCCGACTAACTCGTTGAGCTCTGTCGGAGTAAGTAACTCTGCAGGTTCGACGCTGATGACGTCGTCTTCAGAAGCGGCTTGTAACGAAACACCTGGCAGCACAATGCAGACCATGAGCAACCCAGCGATATAGATTCTGGACGTGTTCACCTTACACCTCGATGCCTAAACTACAGGCACTGTTTTACGAGCATTCAGATTAGGTCAAGCTACCTGAACTTAACCTTAACGTCGAAAACCTGCCTAGAGTCGGGTAGGTTTAAAGCCGCGTTTTTCCAGTTTGGAACGCAGTTTCTCCTGTATACCTAACGCCCACGCCTGTCCTGCAGCCATTGAATCCTGAACAATGGCCGGCTGTTTCTCGATAAAACGGCGACCAATATCTGATTCGTAGAACGCCAGCAAACCCTCTATTTCAATAGCGGAAAAGTGTTTGTCGTAGATGTGCACCATAGCTGGTTCGAATTCGCTGAAATCGATTTCTTCCCGAATGTCTGCCCAGACCTCTGCCGGAATGCTGGGTTGCGCCTGTGCCTGAATAGACAGCAGTTGGTCAACCATCTGCGAGCCCATGGCGATTGCACCGGTCACTTCGAGCAGGCGATGAATGGCGGCGGTCTTTGCAGGGTCTGCACTTTCCGCGAACGAACTGACAGGTAAGAGCAAAAAGCAAATTGCCAGTAAAGCCGAACAAGGTCGAATGTTGCATTGCATACTGATAGCACCGTATTCAATCAATGATCAGATCATCCCACAGGTCCACTACCAAGTCTTGGTGGAATGTTTCGGCAGCGGTTAGCTTTCGAGCAAGAGAGGTAGCAGCCTGAGAGTCTTCCGGTGGCTGGCTAATACGCTGCCAGGCCTTTAAGTCCGCATTGTTCAACCAGTGCTTCGAAGGCGCTATAGGCAGCAGCTTCGCTGGGAAACGTGTTTTCCAGAATAATGGTTTTGTCGTCGCTGATGATTTCGAGTACCCAGTCGGTTCTGTTGCCGCTGTAGATTTCTACCTCAACAGTCATATCCCCTTCTGCGTAGGATTGGCACAGGGGTGAAAGCGTGATTTCGATTTCTTCAGACATTAAGTAAAAGTGCCATGTCCCGTGGCTGCTGACAATGTGCAGGCGCTGCCGTTGTGATGTGGGTTCCAGAAACTCACTGGAATTTACCATGCTGTAAAAAATAGATGACCTGTTGAATAACCTGCTCGGATCGCATGATGAACGTGTGGGTATGTGGGACCTCTATGAAGTCTGTCATGCCGTCGACTTTAGTGCTTTCCACACTGACCTTGCCGTCGTCCGGGTTTGGCAGGCTGAGAGAGAGAATTGGGTTAAATGTTCTATTGCCGGCGATAATACCGAGCGGAAAATCAACGGAACCCAGCTG
This sequence comes from Gammaproteobacteria bacterium, assembly GCA_048571035.1. Lineage (GTDB taxonomy): Bacteria > Pseudomonadota > Gammaproteobacteria > Pseudomonadales > Azotimanducaceae > UBA4421. Next base: position 2,290,347 of record CP121329.1, on the reverse strand, counting down.
GTTTGGAATGCTCTGGCTGTGGGTGCCGAGTTGTATACCGGCCGGTCCATTCAACGCCTTATAGCCGGGCACATTCTGCCAGTTATCAACGACTTCACTACCTTGGTTAGGGGGAGCCAGCATAACAACGTAACCGAGTTGTTTGATGCTGTGGCGCTCGAGGTAGTAGCGAATCAGAATGCCACCCAGTGAATGAGTAACAAAATGAACCGTTGAGGCTTCCGAGCACGCGGTGAGCCCCTCGTTGATGGTTGGTTCAGCCAGTTCTTCAATAGCCTTCTGTCGGGAAGGATAGTCAATATTGGCAACACGATAGCCGCTTTTTTGAAGCTCGCTTTCCAGCATATTCATTGAATCTGAAGTGCGCGCTAAGCCATGCAGGAGTACAACGCAGTCGTCTATGGCTAATAGCGGCGGGCTGAGGAAGAGTGCAAATATGCCGACCACAAGGCGTTTCATATCCAGATAGTGCCTAAAAACCAGCTAGTTTGCCGGCTTGGTAATCGATTTATCTGCGAACACAAGCTTATCGACATACCCGCACCACAACGCAGTGTTTCGTTCAGGCGTTGTCGTTTTGTCTCTGATGCCGAGTTTGAATTCAACCACTGATTGCCATTCTTCGGATCCGAGATCCGGACCATGGCCATGTCCATCTCCCGTGGGCACTGCGGCTTCTATGGTTTTAAACCACTGTTGCGTACAGCTGACCTCTGCTGCGTGTGGTTCGTTGGTTGTGTGATCGATGCAAGCGCTCAATAAGACGATTAAGCTAATGTAGGCTGTGCACCTCATCATCGGACAAAATAGCCAACGGTGCTCCAGGCGCCATTGTCGAGCGCAACGGTTACCGTTTCCACTGCGTGAGACTGGCCCGCAAACTCGGTTTGAAACTGAAAGATGACATAGTCTCCCATCGGGGCGTCTGTTAACTTGTTAGTGTAGTTTGCATTTATGGGTTGTCGAGACAGCGTCTCGCCCAGTGCGGATCTGGCTTGCGATACCTGTGCCTGCCACTGATTGAGGCTCACGCGTTCTTTAAAGAACGCAGCAGTTGTATCGTAGGTTGCCTGATAATCTTCCCTATCCAGCAGGATAAGCCACTCAATCACGGTACTTTGTGCATCGATTCTGTACATGGCAGCACCTGATGTTGTGCTGCAGGCCTGTGCTGAAACCAGGCAGTACATAAGGAGCATAAAACCCGCGCTACGCACTGCGCGCTGGAGGGGCAAGAGTAATACGAGGTCGGCTGTGCAGTGCATATCGATCTGAGATTGTGGCATTCGTAGAATACTTGAGTGTAAGGTGAATAATGCCGCAGCCCAAGGCGCATTGTCGCTTGTTTGCCATTTGTGGCTATGTAAACTCTGATGAAACAGGCAGTACCAGTGTTTTTTGATTCACTGATTTGGGAGGGCAGGAAATGAAAATCGAGTCTTTAGGGCATGTTGTTCTGAATGTGTCTGATCTGCAGCGTGCAGAACGGTTTTATACCGAAGTGTTAGGTATGTCCGTTTGTGCACGGCTTAATGAGCAAGGCATGAATATGCTTTTTTTCAGCCTTGGTGATCATCATGATCTGGCCCTGTCAGAGGTGTCAGATGAGGGAATTGCGGGTGGCCAATCCTCGGGCTTGAATCATGTTGCTTTCAGGATAGGTACAAAAATGGAGCAGTTGGTCGAAGCGAAGAATCACCTGCAGGCGCAGGGTCTTGAGCTTATGCCTATCGATCATGAGGTGACCAAATCACTTTATTTTGATGACCCGGATGGCAATACCGTTGAAGTATATGTTGATGTTTCAACAGCCTGGCAGAATGATCCTCAGAAGGTAGCGCAGGCTCAACCGCTCGAGATTTAGCACGTCACCTGATGTTGCGATATCAGCTGCGGCTGTGTTTTGCGTGTTTTTCATTACCCCGTTTGAAGTTGCCCGTGGCTTTAGCCATTACAAGCTGAGCAGTAGAGGCGTCCGCACTTTCCACGTTGGATAAAAAGCGTTGTGCAGCTTTGCCGGATAGCGTGGTTACCTGAGTGCCCCGATAAGCAATGTGCACCAGGCCTGACTTTGTTTCACGAAATGAAAAGGGTAGCTCAGCTAGGGAATCGGCGTCAGTCATTACAGCTATTCAGTCCGGTTATCTGTGGCATCAGAGTGAGCATCTTTTTCAGCTGGAATATGGGAAGGCTCGCGAAACCTGGCAGATGCACGCCAGATCAGCAGAGTCAGCAGAGCAAACAAAAACAGATACGCGCTGGTGGGTACAAGCCAGCTGATGGCCGTCTCATAAACAATCTGCCAGTGGGTAGTTGTCTCATTGTGATAGATGCCTGACGGGTTCTCCAGCCATTCCAGGACAGTAACGCCAGCAGAAACAAGAATTGCGCCTGCCAGACTGAATAAAAGCGCATGGGTCAGAATTTTCAAAGGGTTAACCGGGCTCCGTCTGCTGCGGATGATCTTCACACAAAGTTCGTCTGGCAACCAATTTGAACTGAGGTTGCCAGACACCGTTATCGTTGCGTAAGTAAGATGTCCTGGACCAACTGCCGCTATCGATCACTTCAAATTCAGCCTTCCAACCTTCTCTAGGCGGGTGCACCTGCCACATGGTCAACTTACCCTGTATGAGTTTTGCACGCAGGTCCTGGACTTGGCGTCCGCTGCTGCTGATCCACATCATTTTCCAGAGGCTTTCCTGATCATCATAAAATCTCACGTTGATACCAATGTTCGCGGGTTCAGCGCCTGGATCTTTCCATTCGTCGTAGATCGCCATATCCTCCAGGCCGTACCAGCCGCGCCATTGAGCAACGGTTGGTCTGGGTGGTGTCCAGGTTTCACCTGTCCAGCCATGAAGTGTCACCTCATGGTGGCCTATCAAGAAACTGAAATCCGTCAGCGACTCCGGTGCGTTGCTGCGAACACACTCAACCAGCTTGGCGTGCGGTGCGGTGGGTATAGAGATCAGCGCTGTCACGCAGAACAAAAAGTAGAAAGGTTTCCTGATCATGAGTCTGCCACTTCTTCACGTGTGTTATGAATAAGATGCTGCAAAACGTAAAAGGGTTTCAGACCTGATTACTGGTGAGTTTAGTCGTACCAGCTGGTGTTAACACCTGAGTTGATGGACTGACCGCATTTACTGCAGTGATAGTAGATTTTTTCTTGCGGACGGTTTTCTTTTGCAATCTGATGTGTGGCCTGCTGGCAGGTAGCGCACCATCGAGCGTTTGATAACTTTCTCAGAATCATCAAAGTGACGAAGATGAAAGGTAAACTCAGGGCAAGCGGCAGCCAGTATTGCGCAGCCACTGCAAACAGGCAAAAGCCAGCAAGCAGGACCAGCAGGGTCAAAAGTACCCAGTCTTTGCTGACCCTGATCTGTTTAAACACACCTACCTGGCAATAAGGACATCACAGGGGGTGTGATTCAATACGCCATGCGCGGTGGAACCCAGCAGCACGCGATCAATTATATTCCTTTGGCCAGACCCCATAATGATAAGGTCTGAACCGGCCTGCTTTGCGCAAGCACAGATTTCGTGGGCAGGATCGCCTTCAACAACAAGAAAATTTGAAGCACTTAAACCTGCATTCTGCAGTTCTTCACCAACAGTTGCTTTAACTGCCTTAACAAGGTCTTCCTGCATGTCGGTCATCGGCCAGCTGGTTGCAAAGGCTGAAGTCTGTAGACCACCCATGGTGGCTGCCAATGACTGCACAACACTGATTACCTGATGCTTATCCGCCGCTTTTACAAACGGGCTCGCCGCCTTTAAAACGGTTGGTAGCGACGTTGAAGTATCAACGGCAACCACAACGTTGTTGTAAGCCGCAGCAGCGTGATCGTCTGCGTGTACCAGCAGAATAGGGCACTCGGTATTGTTGAGCACGCCGTGGGCGGTAGAACCTAACAGTCGCTTCAGGCCTGCACGATTGTGTACACCCATAACAATCAGCACATCATCCAGGTCTGCTGCCTGTGCAGCAATTGTGTGCACGGGATCGCCTTTAGTGACAAGGATGTTAGCCGGTTTTACCCCAACCGACTCTGCCAGTTTGTGCATGCTTTCGGTGGTGCTGGAAAGCAGGTCTTCCTCCAGCGCTACCTGGGCCTCTATCACCGGTGTAAAGTTCAAGTCTGCATAAGGCTGCCACATGGGTGGCACCACGTGCATCAGGGTGAGCTCTGCACCGTGCTGCTGGGCAATATGTGCCGCAATTCTAGTGACGTCTCGGGCTTCGTCATTGGGTTCTACTGCACACAGCACTTGGTTTGTCATGAGGCCGACTCCGGTTGAACTAATTTAGCCCAGAATACCATGCAAAGTGCTTACGCCTACGGCGATAATGGCCAGGCCTATGGCGACAGCAACAACAGCAGTGGTCAGGGTGGTTTTTGGGTCTTCGAAATTCATGATTGTACCTTCAGAGTTATCAGTGGGTCAGGTTGAATTCAACAACCTGACCTTGATTCTGAGTGTTTTACCCCGTCAGACCCTATACGGGATTACCGCTAAGCGCGTCTTGTCGCTTAGGTAATAACCGCATGCTATGTCAGCATCTCGTGTGCACCGAGCATGCGTTCTCGAATCGGGATATTGGCTGGACAACCGCCTGCGCACGGCGCATCGCAAGATAAACAGGCTGACGCGTCCTGTTCGAGTTTGGCGTAGAGACCCATAGCCTGTTTCTGATCGCCGTAATCTTCAAAGTACATGCGATGACGCAGAACATCGTGAATAGGTACGTTTGCCGGGCAGGTATCCAGGCAGGCGCCGCAGTGCTGGAAACAGTGGGTGCCCGCAATCAGGTGGTCGTATTTCTCCAGCACTGCAATATCGTTGCTCTGCAGCGCCTGACCCGACGCATAAAGGTATTCATCCAGATGTTGATTGTTATGGAATGAAATCACCAGATTAGAGACGTCGGGGTTGCTCAGGACCCATTTGAAAGCCGCCTGTGTATAACTGTCTTTCTCTACAGCAAAGTCCGCCAAGCCGTTGTGCTTGGCACCTTTCAGGGTTTTCATGGCAACAATGCCGATACCCTGTTCAGCTGCACGATGGATAATCTGCTGTTGTGTCGGCCATGCGCCATGGTGGTAGGCAAGCATCATGACTTGAAAACGACCGCTATCGATGGCGGTGTTGGCAACTTCTTCCAGGTTAGGGGTGTGGGTAGATACACCCATGAATCTGACTTTGCCTTGTTCGCGTAATCGATCGACGGCTTCATGTACGTTTTCGTCCATCAGGCGCTCTACGCTGTCGCAGGAGTGGATGTGTGCCACGTCGATGTAATCAGTCCCCAAACGCTGCAGTGCAGATTCCATGGCCTGCATGTATGTCTCAACACTGCTGCCTTGCCGCAGATGTCCGCTGGACGTGCAGAACTTTGTGGCAATGACCAGTTTACTGCGATCGCGCCCGGCGATGGCCTGTTTGATGATGTCCTCGCTCTCCGGGGCATAGTCCGGGGAGGCGTCAATGTAATTTACGCCGCGATCAAGCATCGCGTTCAAAAATCCGACAGGGTCAGGATTCTGATGCAGTCGAGTAGAACCTGCGGAAATATCGGAGACCATCAGGCCGGTGTTACCCAGCGGGCGATAGGCTTGAATCTGCGCGTCACGCCAGGCTTGTTTGGCTACCGGTGACGTCTGCTCGGTTTGAGCGCCGATGGCGGGGCCGGTAACTGTGCCCCAACCAGATACTCTAGCTGCTGTAGCTCCTGCCACACCAATAACTCCGCCGGTGATGGCGGCGCTGCCGGTCAAAAACTTGCGTCGTCCAGAAGCGGGTTCGATATCTGTTTGTTCTGCTGGCGTAACGCCAGGCTTGGATAACGTGGCAGCCCACCAGATGGTAACCACAATCGCATCAAGCAGCAGAAAGGCGAAAATCAGCGTTGGGATCATAGGTATCTGTGCTGGATCGATACCTTCGACACGCTCTTGAATGTAACCACCGAGACCTATAAAACCCGCTACAAAGGTTAGTAGCCAGAGCGCAAGGACCAGTCGGCCGGAAAGCCAGGTGGGTTTGGATGTTGCCATTCTTTGATCCTGTTACACGCGTTGTGCTTGTATAAAACAATTAATCTACTGTTGCAATGCGTTAAACTGATCTGAGCGGGTAGAGAAGTCAAAGGGGGATTTGTGAGGCTGGTCATTGTTGTTCTGCTGGTGAGCTTGCAGACGTTTGCGCTTTCTTGTTATGCAGCAACCTATCGTGTAGCTGCTGGCTCGATAGATATAACGCCCGCTGAAGGTACTTATCTTGCCGGTTACGGACCCGATCGAAAATCCACCGGCACGGTTGATGTCATCCACATAAAAGCTGCGCTTATTGAAACCGGTCCAGATCTGTTGGCCATGCTGACAATTGATTGCATCGGGTTGACCCGTCCAGACATTCTTGCCATTGAGGCAGGGATAGCGCTGTTACTGCCCGATACAAAAGTTGTGGTGTCTTCTACCCACACCCACGCGGGTCCCGATGTGGTAGGCATCTGGGGCCCAGCCTTCTGGCGCAGTGGCCGTGATGAAGAATATATCGCGCAGCTGATAGATAGAGCCGTTGCCTTAGTGGCCAGTACGGCAACTCAGCTGCAGCCCGCAACCAGCAAGGTGGCAAGCGCTGACGTGCCCTTGGCCTGGGTCGAAAACGTCAGTGAACCTGAACTGCTTGATCGTCGCTTGAGTGTTATTCAGTTTGTTGATGGTGAAGGAGTCAGTTTACTGACGTTGGTGAACTATGCCTGTCATCCTACTGTGCTCGGACCAGATAATACCCAGGTATCAGCGGACTATGTGGCTGGGTTCTATCGAAAGCTAACAAACGAAATTGGCGGCGAGAATCTATTTTTTCAAGGCGCGATCGGTGGCTGGGTGCAGCCTTTACAAGGTGATCGGTCCCATGAGCTCGCACTTGCTCACGGTGAATCTCTGGCAATAGCGGTTATCAACCTGCTGGCGGATGCGCAGAGTAATGCGTATGCGCCGCTTGTGTTTCGTCAGCAACAGGTTGATGTACCGTTGGATAACTGGGGTTTCCGTCTGCTGATGTGGCTGGGCGTTTATGACCGGCAAACCTATGACGGAGCAATGCGTACCAGCGTGGCCTGGTTCAACGTAGGTGAGGCTGAGTTTGTTACCCACCCGGGTGAAACCTCGCCAGCGTATTCGCTGGCATCACGCGAGCTGATGGATGCGCGCCACAGTTTTGTCCTGGGTCTGTCTCAGGATGCCATGGGCTATATTCTGAAGCCTGAGTATTTTGCCAAGGAGGTAAGCTATCCGCATGCAGATTATCTGACTTCAGTTTCTGTAGGTGCCTCAGCGGGGCCGCTGATTATGGAGGCGCTGGCAGAACTGGTTGATTAGTGCACCGCGTGCCGGTTATAGATCGCCAGTAAAATGACGCTGATCAATACTACGCCCTGTATGGCCAGACACGCGGACAGTGCGTCCTGCACGTCGCCGGTCGTGTTTACAATCTGGCTGCTGAACCAGGGTGCAATTGCTGAGCCGACACCTCCGGCGAAAAGGATGTAGGCAACATGTTTATGGGTTGGCGAGCGCACGCAGCTCAAACCGAATGCTGTGTAGCCGTTGAAGGTTGCGCCGATTGATCCGCCGACGAGGTAGCCGGCGATGAGCACTGAATCCAGTTCTGTAACGGTGAGAGCCAGTGATAACCCGGCGCCACCCAGAGTCAACATGGCGATCAGAAAGTATTCGATCCGTATGCGGGAGACCACGTAAGTACCGATCAACGATCCGCAGAAGGCGCCTATGAAAATATTTGTCAGTAAGCGCCCTGACTGCTCGACCGTTGCGCTGAATGTCTGCTCGACAAATTGTGGCGCCCAGATAAATATAGAAATCTTGGCCGTCATGAAAAGCAGGATGCTGACGCCGACCGCGAGGATGCTGATATTCCACTCAGTCTGGATGTCAATATCCTCGTCTGTGTCCTCGTGCGTCTGAATATCTGTTGTTGCAGCTATCCCGGAGAGTAGCAGCGTGAACACCGCGACAAGCACGTAGACGGATGCCCAGTGGTATTGCGCTGTTAGAAACCAGGTGGTCACCGCAGTGAAGACAATGCCACCACCGTTGAACATTGCATCCTGCGCAATCAGTATGGTTTGACGAGGCTTACCGCTCCATATCCAGCTAACCAGCGTACTTGCGCCACAAACCTGCACACTTGCGAACAGGCCGATGTTGAAAAGGAAGAAAGCCAGCGCTGTAGGTGATGCGAACGTATAAAGACCAGCCACGGAAAGCGCGATCAGCAGATACCCGACTATAACGACGGTTTTTAGTCGCACATAGTCAAAAATGTGGAAAGACAGAATGTATCCTGCGAAAACACCGAAGGTGAAATAGCCGAAGCGAGCGACGGCGTCGGTCAGCGGGATATCAAATGACTCTGCGACGGGGCCGCTGATTAACCCTATCGGGTTGAGGAACCCCGACATGATGAAAGACGCCAGCACACAGATCAGAATGATCTTGATCTGGTTCAATTGACTGCCACTGCCTGGATTCACTGGTTTGATGCGTTGATCTTGCGCCACAGATGCTCCCCGGCGGTGATTTCTTCTGCGTAGTGCGCCTTGACAGGTCCTTGCTGCGAAACTTTTTCCGAATCTGTTAAGACGCGGATCTTTGTTTCCTCATGCGGGCCGGTGAAGTAAACGATCGACATGGGGTCTTTCTTATATTCTTCATTAATATCGCTTTCATAGCCTAACACCCTGTGCACATTGCTGATCCAGTAGTCGTTGGTCCAGCGTTGAATCAGATCACCCGCGTTCACGATGAGTGCGTCTTTGTGTTCGGCCAGGATGGGTATATCTATCCAATCGTTGACGCTGATATCCGGATGCTGGCATTGCAGACCATTGTCTGCGCTGCGCCACAGGAAGGTAAAACCCGTGTAGTCGGTATGCTCGCCGTAGCGCATCTGTTTTCCAGCCTGACTTTGAGCCACCGGCAGGTAATGGGCAATGCGCAGATCATTGTTCGCACGCCCATTCTGGTAAAAGTACAGAAAGTGCTCTGGCGGCAGTCCAAGACACCTGGCCATGATCTCCATAACTTTGATGGCCAGATTGTCGAGGCCATCCTGCAATGCCTTGGAGCTGATCAACAGCTCATCTGTAGGGTAACCATTTGATTTGTTGGGGAATGTGCTGAGATTGGAATTCGACGTAGCCAGACTTTCAACCGCATCCGGCGGTCTGACTTGTTCCTTGTCGAGGTGAGTTCGTGACACACTTTCCTGTCCTTGCGGGATAAACCCCCCGTGTCCGTAGTCCTGGGCAACCCTGAATTTAAGTTTCTCCTCTTCCGGCAGCTCAAAAAATGCCTCGAGCACCGGTTGGAGTTGTTGGTACTTCTCCTCCAGGCCGTGGTTGATCAGCGTTATAAAGCCGAAGTTACGAAACGCATGGTCCCAGGTTTCTAGGAAGTCACGTGCTGCTGTTGATCCCATGTTCTTGGGGCTCATTGCAGAGAAGTCGGCAACGGGAATGCGGATGGAATTGCTATTGGACAAGTTAAGGTGATGATTCCTGCAAGTTGAACGCCACACTCTAACGCAATGCGAATATCCAGGCAGTACCCAGGATCAGGAATACCGCAAGCCCCGCACGCTGCTGGTCGGCCAGGCTGATGCTATCAAGTTTTATGTGCGCAACGGCCAACCCCATGCCGATACCTGCTGCAAACCCAAACAAGTGACCCAACACGTCGACCCTTTCTGCGCCGAAGCCGGTGAATGCAAGCAGGGCAATGGCGCCAAAAATAGGTGCAAAACCACGTTTAAACCCGCGGCCGCGGAAGAAGCCGCGGCGCCAGCCGAACGCTGGCACAATTCCCAGCGCAGCAAATGTAGCTGTCGATGCGCCGATGGAGAGAAATTCTTCGGGCTGTACGATGGCATTCAGTAGGTTTGCGACGATGCCACAGACCAACACCAGCAGCCAACCCAGCCCTGAGCCGAGGTAGCGTCCGACGAATAACCCAAAGACACAGCCGAACAGTGAGTTGGAAGCAATGTGGGCGATATCCGCATGCAGGGTCAACGCCGTTGCGGTGCGCCACCACTGACCCGCCATGACTGCACCTGCATCCAGACGACCGAGACTGCGGAAATCCAGACTACTGTAAGCGGATAACGCAGGTATCAGCCAGATTACAAACAGGTAACCCACAACGCCGGCCCAGCCACTATCAACAACGGTGGCGCTTACCGGTTGCTCAGGATCGGGTAGGTTCTCTTCCCAGTAAGACTGCAGTTGTTTGTGGGCCTCAACCTGGTCGGTATGTGCAACCCAGATGACCCAGGCATGTCCCTGGCGCGCAGTGGTGTTTTTGATGCCCACAGCATTGAGGACAAGTGCTGCTTCTTTCACGACTTTGGCCCGGTCTGCAGCAAAGACCTCAACCCAGGGTGTTTCGTGTTCAGTCAGAACTAGCGACCTGTGAGCGCTGCATACACTTTGGTTAATTGATCAGGCAGGTCTTCCATTTCTTCTATCACCAGATAGCGGGAGTCGGGACACATCTGTTTGAGATAATCCTGCCCGGATCTGTCTACGGTAATACAGAATGTTTCCACACCTTTCTGCTGGGCTTCTTTGATGGCTTTGGCGGTATCCTCTACACCATAGGTGTGATTGCCGCGCTCGGGTCCATAGTCGCTATCCTGAGGAAAGCCATCGCTGATGACCATCAGCACTTTCATCGCATGGCCGGATTGCATCAGCTTGTGCGTGCTGTGTCGGATGGCAGGGCCCATACGGGTTGAACGTTTCGGCTTCATCGCGGCGATGGACTGTAGTGTGCGTTGCGAAAAGCCTTCCTGGGGTTCTTTAGCAACAAACACCTCCACACAATCTTTGCCGTAGCCGGAAAAACCGTAGATGCCGTAACTGTCACCCAATGCATCAAGTGCGGAGGCCATGACCACCATGGCTTCACGTTGAATGTCGATGATTTTGCGTTCGACAACGGGTTCTTCTTCGTCGCTGGTCAGAGCGGCATACCATGGATCGCGCATATTATCCGCAGCATCTTCGTCATAGTCCGACCAGTCTTTTGGCTCCGGAGGCTCTACCGGGTCATCGGTGGATGCACTTAAATCCACCAGAAATATGGCGCATACATCGCGATGCATGCGCTCCTTGCGTGAGTAGAAGCGCTCGCCAGGGCTCTGGCCGGCGCGGATGTCCTGGCGGGCTTCGATAATGGCGTTCAGGTCCAGTTCGTCACCATCCTGGACGCGTGAAATGCGCTGTAACCCGGTTGGGCGTATCTGCTCCAGCTGTTTCTGCACTATGCCCTGAAAATGGCGGATCGCATTGTTCAGACCCTCTATATCTTCTTCGTCGGTGCCTAACAGTGACTCTTCGTATACACGGCACCAATGAGTCAGGTAACGTCGCTGCAGATAGTCCCATTCGTCATATCGATAGCTACGTGCAGCGGAGCGGTCAGCGCCAAGCGCATGTTGCACGGACGATTTCTCCATGTCGATGCGGCGCTTCAGCGTATCGCGTTCATCCATCAACATTTTGATGTCGACTTCTGCATCACGAATGGCTGCTTCGCTGGTCTCGCCACGTTCTGCTTCCAGATCTTCCGCATGAATCATGTCAGCCATCATGACCTGGTCATCCAGCTCCTCCAGTTTTTCGTCCCACTCATCGATGCGCTGCTCTCGATTCAGCCAGTCGGGAATCGATTCTTCGGGGCTGGGGTAACCTGTCAGCTTGTCAAAAACATAAGCTTCGGCGACTTGATCATACAGTTGGCACAAGGCTCGCACGCTGTTGTAGACGGTTTGATCAGGACCCTGCAGCTGCTGCAGAGCAGCTCCCAGCGAGCGCCACTCTGGCGGTATTTCATCGTCCCCCCACAGGCTGCGATGACCGAAGCTGAGTGGATCGTAGTGCAGTTCAGCGGTTTCCAGCAAATGCTGGTGATACCGTTGCATGTGCCGGTTAATACCGGGGTAGGTACGCAGCAGATGTGCCTGTACCCGCGCTTTCTCAAACAGGTTGAAAAGATCTGACGCTAAAGAGGGTTGTGCAAAAGCGCTGAATAACAGGAAAAAATCGCCGGTGCGAGGTGTTGCCCCCTTGGGTACCTCGTACCGCGCTGCCAGTTCGCTGATCTCGGCCAGACCGCGCTCCATACGGAAGGAGAACGTGCCGCATTCACGCAGCCCGATCTGCTCAAGCACCAGCACGCGATAACAGTGGTGATCTGGCGCATCAATCTCTTCAGGCAGAAACAGAGCGTCCGAACCCTGACCTGCACGATCGTTGTGATATGCAAGCTGCCGATTGTTAGCAAACTCGGCAGTGGCTTTGATGTGCAGATAACGCCCGGCTATGCCCTCTGTGAACAGCGCCAGAGTGTCTTCGCAGGCGGCGAGGTTGACCATATCAGGGCAGAATCACATCAACGATATCAGCCACCGCCTGCTGTACTGTGCGGTCGTCTGAAATGGCAGTGACAATGGCCACCTGAGCAGCTCGGCGCGGATCAATGCCTGCTGAAATGAGGTCCCCGGTATAGATTAACAGGCGCGTGCTGACACCCTCTTCGAAACCATGCTGCTTGAGGTTACGCACACGTTCGCCGATGACGGCCAGGCGGCCGGCAATGTCTGCGTCGATACCGGCTTCGTGGGCAATAATTTTGGCTTCCAGCTCAACTTCCGGGTAATCAAATTCCAAACTGACAAAACGCTGCCGGGTACTCGGCTTCAGATCTTTTAAAACGCTCTGATAACCTGGATTGTAGGAGATGACGAGAAGAAACTCAGGGTGCGCGGCGACCAGTTCCCCGGTTTTATCGATCGGTAAGATGCGGCGATGGTCGGTCAATGAATGGATCAGCACTGTTGTGTCTTTGCGCGCCTCAACAATTTCGTCAAGGTAGCAGATCGCACCGGTGCGCACGGCACGCGTTAACGGTCCGTCGGCCCAGACAGTTTCGTCGCCTTTAAGCAGATAGCGGCCCACCATGTCAGTTGCGGTGAGGTCTTCGTGACATGAGACGGTTACCAACGGCACTTCGAGCTGGTTGGCGGTTTCGCGGTACAGACGCCAGGTCATGTGTTCGACAAAACGCGTTTTGCCACAACCCGTTGGGCCTTTCAGTAATATAGGCAGCCTGGCGCTGTATGCGGCACGGAATATTTCTACTTCATCCGCCAGTGGCAGGTAGTAAGGTTCAGTATCTGCGGTGAAAAAATCTACGGCTTGGGTCATATTATCTTGGCGCAGGTGAAAACTGCTCGTTGCCTTTCCGGTAAGTGAAAAAATTTGTGCTGGGGTTGCGGTTCACCAGGGGCCGGCGATACATCGCATGGCTGAGAGCGCGAACCTCATGTTCAACCTGGTAGAGCACCTCGCCGCTGTCCGGATCTACAATATCAACAAATCGATATTGAAACTGGTCAGACTCTTCGCTGATCAGGCCGCGTTGTGATAACCATGCATGCGGGCCTGAAAAATCTGCGACATAGATGGCGATATGGTGACCATCATAAGCGGCGAGTGGCGCATCTGTTTCTTTGAATATCAGGTGCTGATTGTGACCCATGGCAACTCGCGTGGTGTCTTTATCATGCTGGCAGGGACAACCCAGCACTTCGGTATAAAATCTGGCAATGCCCGCGCTGGTGCTGGGTGGCACATCAAACTGAACGTAGGGCATGCCCAGGTCCATGCGTGGAAAACTTGCCGGCGCAAAGGCTTTAATGTGGTTGCCAAAAGGGCAGGTGAGATCAAGACAGTTGTCACCTTCGATGCTCTTGAAAGCAGTGTCGCGCAGCCCACGGGCGGCGAATTTCAGACGTGCGCCCAAATCGTCGAGATCTGGAACCACAACAGCAATATGGCCGCGTAACACCTGAGCCTCATTGGTTGGCATGTGAAATTGCTGGTCTCCCAGGTTAATCCACATGTTGAGGCTGCCAAAATCGATGTATGGGTCGCGGGTAAATCCCAGGCCTGTCACATAGAACATGCTCGCGACCGATTGATCGGGAACCGTTAAGTTAACGTGTTCAAGGAGTTGCACGTTACCGACGTCTTCCAGGCTGCGGTCAAAGTTGTTTTTCTCTCGCTCCACTGCGCGCCTCTCCTGGTTGGTGAGCCTCTTGATGGGTAAGCCTCTTGATGGGTAAGAGGGAAGTTGGCGAAATTGCTGCCACACACTATACAAGATTCTGGTTATAGTGGCCCGATGGACAATACAGACGAGCTGCTAGAAGCAACCACTGCTCTTATACCGCCGTTGCTTACCGGAATAGAGGTTATGGGGCACGCGGCCAGACACCTGCATCCGCCGAATCTTGCCCAACTCGCAGAGGAAATACTGCCTTACCGAGACCCCGTAAAACAAGGGCTGGCACAATTCAGCGCCGCCACGTGGCCAGATCACCTCGCGGGTTTTGTCCAACAAGCGACTACCAGCGGTGAGCTGCTTATGCGTAGTTTTGACGAATTTCTCAGTGCCCAGAACCAGAGTAATGCCGCCATGGCCGCTTATCGCGCTGTAGGGTTCAATACCAAGGCAACGGAATCCATCTATCCCTTGAGCGCGATGCTGCCGCCGGTCAGTCGTTTCTTTCTTCTGCCGGAGGCTCGTGATGATGAAAAGCTGCTTGCGCGGCTGGCTCAAGTTGACCCGCAGCAACCCAATATCGGCGTCATGCATATATCGAATGCGGCCGATGAGCGTGGAGGGTTCTCCCTGTACGTGCCTGAGTATTATGCTGGGGAGACAGTGCCCGTTGTGTTTGCGCTGCATGGTGGCAGTGGCCATGGGCGCAGTTTTTTATGGTCCTGGATCAAGGCAGCGCGCAGCAGGAATGTGATCATAGTGAGCCCAACCTCGAAAGAGGGCACCTGGTCATTGATGGGACCCGATGTAGATTCAGAAAATCTTGCGGCCATGTTGTCCTATGTGCAGGAGCACTGGTCTGTTGACCCGACCAAGGTCTTGTTAAGTGGTATGTCCGATGGCGGCACATTCAGCTATGTCAGCGGTCTGCAGAGTACATCGCCTTTTACACATCTGGCACCCTGTTCCGCCTCGTTCCATCCCATGCTGGTAGAGGTGGCGGATGCTCAGCGCCTGCAGGGTTTACCGATCTATCTGATGCATGGTGTGCTCGACTGGATGTTTCCAGTAGATGTTGCGCGTACCGCCCGGCAGGCGCTCACTGGTGCCGGCGCTGTGGTCGAATATCGGGAAATTGATGATTTGTCGCACACCTATCCAGCGGAAGAAAATCCGCGCATTCTGGATTGGTTGACGAGCTGATGGGTGAAAGATTTGCCGCTAAAAAGCGGGTAGTGTTTCCCATGTGTCGTCGTGTTTGAAGTTTTCCATGGCAAATTGCAGCCGGTCTGCAATGCGCATTTTTTTTGTTTTTGTCGCCTCGATACGCTGCAGGCGCGGCAGTAAACCACTGTTGTTGGCCAGCTGAATTGACAAGCCCGGCCGGGCGTTCAGTTCAAGTATCAATGGTCCTCTATCGCGGTCGATGACAATGTCACACCCCAGATAGCCAAGCTCAGTAACTTCATAACATTCTGCGGCAAGCCGCAGCAGCGACGGCCAGCTCGGCACGGTCAGTGTGGACAGGTCAGCGCCGGTATCCGGGTGGTGGGTAACCAGCTTGTTGTGTAATACAGCTTGAATGCCTCGGCCTGTGGCTATATCAAGCCCAACACCGATAGCGCCCTGGTGCAGATTGGCTTTGCCATCTGAGGCTCGCGTGGCCAGGCGTAGCATGCCCATCACGGGTATGCCCTGGAAAACGATCAGGCGTATGTCCGGCACACCCTCATGACTGAACGATGAGAAGACCGGGTCCACACGCACAAGCGTCTCTAAAAACGCCACATCATTTCTGCCCCCCAGAGAGTGCAGGCCGCTCAAAGTATTGGTTAGATGCCTTTTGACCGCGGCCAGCGAAATCAGATCGCCGCTGGCTTTCCGATATTGCCCATCTTCCTGGCCAACGACGACCAGAATGCCTTTGCCGCCACTGCCCTGGGCAGGTTTAGCAACAAACGAATCCAGGTCTTTCAAGTTCTCCTCAACGCTTTCAACTTCATGTTGAGTGGCAACGATATCTATGAGCTTGGGTACCGCCAGCCCTGCTTCTTCTGCAACCAGCTTGGTTTTCAGTTTGTTGTCGACGAGAGGAAATTGCCGTCGATTATTGTATCGGCTGATATAAGAAACGTTGCGCCGGTTCATGCCGAGGATGCCGCGACGCTTGAGTTCAAATGGACTGATCCAGTTGCTCATGAGTTAAAAGCACTGAAGCGTTTGAGTTCCAGCAGGCGATAACCTGTATAACGTCCGGCAAGCAGAATGAAGCCCAGGAGGACAAGGTGTAACTCCGGGAAGTTGAAAGCCAGATGTTCGATGACATTCATATCCATCAACAGGAAAGCCAGCACGGCAACAAATAAACTGCCGCCACCCTGCAGCAGTACTTCTTTAGGGCCTTCTTCTTCCCAGGTAATGGACATACGTTCAATGGTCCAGGCCAGGATGATCATCGGGAAAAACGTGATGGTCAGACCCTGAATTAGTCCAAGTCGATAGCTGACGATGCTGAAAAGCGAAATAATTGCGATGACCAGCACCACCAGCGTGGCTATGCGAGCCACCAACAATAAATTGAGGGTGGACAGATAGGATCGGATAGATAATCCAATGCCGACTACAATAATGAAACTGGTCAGCCCGGGAATCAGCTCTGTTTGCAGGAATGCCAATGCAATCAGCACAGGCATGAAGGTGCCGGATGTGCGGATCCCAATCAGAACCCGTAGCAGCACGACAACAAACGCACCAACGGGCAGGAGCATGATCAATTTAAACATGCTCTGTTCAGCGATTGGCAGGTTATACAGCGACAATGCGAGATCATCGGCCTGTTCCTGCGCCAGCAGCAGCGATGAACGTGACTGGCTGATCATCGAAAACGATACCCGGCTATTGGTACCCCCGAGCACTTCTAAAACACCTGGCGTGCCGGTTTGCCACAGTAGTAGTTCAGTTGATTTATTCACTTCGCCAACAGCAGGGTCGTACAAGCGCCACTGCTGCCCATCCCACACCTGCAGATAGTCAGCGAGCGCCTGGCGACGTCTGCCGTCTTCGAGTTCGAGTACCTGTACTGCACGCGCACTGATGCCGGCGGTCTGTAGCACTCGCTGCATAAGATCAGCGCCAGCATAGGCAGAGGTCAGTAGCGACACATTCTGATCTGCTGGCTGGCGGCTAAGGGTTTGAATCAGCTGTAGTGCCATGGTGTGTGGATCTGCCGTGATCGGCAGGATGGTATCCAGCACGTGGCTCACCGCGGTCTGATAGGGCTCATCCCAGATAACCGTGCCGCTCGGCGCAGGCGGCGGCAACTCCCAGGTGTCTGCATCACTGACCGCAAGGTCAAGTTTATAAAAAAGTACCTGGCGGCCTTGTGGCGCGCGCTGAGTCCAGTGCGCGCGACGCTGAATCTGATCACCCTCAATCGCGAACCCCCAGCCGGAGGAAGCGGTCGCTTCGCTGACCATGGCAAACCCCTGCTGGTCAGGGGGCAGCGTCAAATAAACCTGGGCGGCGCTGCCACGGGCATCGAATTCGATGCGGGCTTCGACCTGCCAGATTTCAGTTTCGCTGCCAGGCAGCCAGGGGATGTTATAGGTGGTATGACGGAATTGGGCGGCACTGAGACCGATCACAACCAATGCAACAACAAGCGCCAGGAACGGACCGATTTTGTTCATAGGTTATTGCTGCGCCGATGTGGCAACGGGTTTGAATGGCGGTTGCACGTATTGTTTGCTGACGTCAACAAGTGCCATGTCTGTGAGGAAGTTGCGACCCAGGATCATATCCTGCTCCAGATGGCTGCGATCAGCGAGGGTGAAGCTGAAGGTGTCGCGTACGTCGCCGAGCACCAATCGCAGTTCAACCACCGGCCGTCGTGACCCGCTTTTATCGGCCTGTTGGAAAACACGCACGTATTTTGTCACCGGCCGCTCAATGGTGACATTTTTCTTATCTGAATTGTTGATATCAAATCGGACCCAGTCATCGCCGTCACGTTCAAACGCAGTGATATTGTCAGCGTGTAAAGAGCTTGTGCTGGCGCCGGTGTCGATGCGTGCAATCATCTGCAGTCCGGGTGGATCAACCCATACACGTTCCACCTCGCCCAACATCATTTTTCCTTCGGTGGCGACCACAACGGATGTGGCGTTAACTGGATCGCAGCGCTGCACAACAACCTGGTCTTTTTTTTCAGGACAAGCACTGCTGACGGTCTCATCCAGTTGCGCAACAGCCTCTTCAAGGTTTGTCAGCTGGTTGCTGAGATCTTTTGTGTTCAGGGATTGTTCGCTGAACAGAGCGGTCGCCTGGGTGCCAGAATCATCCAGACTGTGCTGGATCTGTGCCAGTTCCAGGCGCAGTTGATCTACTGTGGATTGCTGCGCTACCTGCGCGCAACCGGAAAACAGGACAACCAGGGCAACGCAACTTAGGCGCATGGACATTTTCATTATTGTGACTCCCGAGCGGGTAAGTCTACTAATGGGTTGCTAAGCTTGATACTGTATAAATATACAGTTATAAAGGATTTCCCTGAAATCGTTGTGAACAAGCTGTGCCAATACCAGACGACTCGATACCGGATGCACCAATAAAAGGCAGAGGGGCGGTGGGTAATGCCGATAGCCGGTTTTTGCCGTTACAAACAGTCGCTGTGGCTGATGGCTGGTATATACAGGAAGTGCCGACGCGATTAGCTACCGAAGTGCTGCCTGATCGCACAGTACGTCTGATCACAAAAAACAACTCACCGGATATTGGTTTTGAGCAGTCTATCAACCCTTACAAAGGTTGTGAGCACGGCTGTGTTTACTGTTTTGCACGACCTACGCATGCCTATCTCGATCTGTCTCCCGGGTTGGATTTTGAAACCAGGCTATTTTACAAAACCGGTGTGCGTGAGCATTTGCGAGAGGAACTGGGCCATCGCCGCTACAGATGTCGGCCGATAGCGATCGGCACCAATACCGACCCATATCAACCTCTTGAGCGTGAGCGGAAGATTATGCGTCAGATTCTACAGACGCTGCTTGAGTGTCATCACCCGGTCACCATTGTTACCAAAAGTGCTTTGATTCTGCGTGATCTGGATATCCTGCAGGCGCTGGCAGAGCAGGGTCTTGTGCATGTACATATAAGTGTGACAACGCTGGATAATAAGCTGAAGACAAAGCTGGAACCACGCACCGCAAGTCCGGCGGCTCGTCTGCGCGCATTGTCAGCGCTGGCTGACGCTGAGGTGCCAACTGGCGCCATGATAGCGCCTGTGATTCCTTTCCTGAACGATCACGAGCTTGAACCCATGGTGGGTCGCTGTGCAGAAGCCGGCGCCAGGGCCGTGCAATACATTCTGATCCGTCTGCCTCATGAGGTGGCACCTCTGTTTGAACAGTGGCTGTCTCACCATTATCCGCTGAAAGCGAAGCGGGTAATGCAAACCATCAGGGATACGCGCGGCGGCAAAGCCTACTCGGCCGAGTGGTACCAGCGGATGACTGGCTCAGGACCGGTCGCTGAACTGATTGCCCAACGGTTCAATATTGCGCTCAAGCGTAACGGCTTGTCAGATCAAAGCCTGCCGCGGTTAAGAACCGATTTGTTTGTCCCCCCGCTGCAGCCTGGCAATGCACAAATGCCTCTATTCTGACCCTGTCCAACTCAATAACAAAAATAGCAACTGAAAAAGAAACTGGTAAGCTGTCATGACTCAGGGGTGAGGGTGTACGCGTGGATCTTACAGTTTGGTCTTGGATTTTTCTGGCAGCCTATATTGTCATGATGCTTGTATTTGGGCTGCTCGGGCAGCGCAAAGTCAGCAATGCTGACGATTTTGCTACAGCGCGCAATGCATACGGTCCGGTTTTTCTTGCATTTGCTTTTGCTGCCACCACCGCAAGCGGCGCCACCTTTGTAGGCTTTCCCGGCATAGGTTACAACGCAGGCATGGCGGTGATCTGGTCAGTTTTTCTCTATCCGATAGGGGTCTATCTTGGTGTGCTGTTGTGTCTACGTCTGGTCAGCAGCAGCGGGCATGAATTTGGCAGCCGCTCAATACCAGAGTATCTGGGTATTCGTTATCAGTCTGACCTGATTCGGATTCTGGTTTCGCTGTTTTCACTGTCTCTATTTTTCTACCTGGCTGGACAGCTTGTTTCCGGCATTGTCATGTTTGAAATAATGTTGGGCCTGCCGCCGGCAGTTGCGTTGGGTGTCACCGCCCTGGTGTTGATGGCTTACGTTGTACTGGGCGGTGCGCATGCGGATATTCTCACGGATGGCGTGCAGGGTTTCATTATGGTGCTTGTTGGCTTGCTGGTGATGGTCCTGTTCCTGCTTGGCTATGGGATTGAGGGCGGGTTTAGCGGCATGTTGGATCAGCTGCGCGCCAAAGATGAGAACCTGGTGAGCTGGCTCAACAAAAATGACGTTCTCTACCATTCCTGGTGGTCTGTACTGGCAGTCCTGTTGGCGCATATTCCGCTGGGAATGCTGCCTCACATCGGTAATAAATTGTGGGCGTTAAAGGCCCCTGAACAACGTCAGACGTTTATTCGCCTGGCCTTTGCCTTTGGCCTGATTCTGGGCATGCTGGGCCTGGGCGGTATCATGGCGCGGGTCATCCTGGGCGAAGGTGTGAACGGCAACCAGGCCCTGGCTCTGCTGTTTATCGAGTTGTTTCCGAGTTGGCTGGCGGCCCTGCTGGGCGTAGGCATTCTTGCAGCGGTCATGTCCACCGCTGATGGCCTGGTTGTATCCTCTTCGCAGATTATTGCCAATGATCTCTATCGTCTGACGTTTGTGCCGCGTTTTCGCGCGCATTTGAGTGAAGTGGAGCTGGAAGCGCGTGTATTGAAGATCAGTCGGATCAGTACAGTGATTGTGATGGTGCTGTGTACCGCTCTGGCCTGGTCAATGCTTGATATGAACGTGACCATTATCGTCTGGGTAGGCACGGGCTGCATGATGGCTGCATTTGCCGGGCCGCTTATTCTGGGTGCGGTGTGGAAAGGTGTGACGAAGACGGGAGCGTTTGCCGGCCTGTTAGCAGGTGGCCTGGTATTTATCATCACGTTTAATGCCATGATCAAGCCGGAGTGGTTTGAGCCTGGCACCTTGCAGAATATGGCCATATGGCTGCGGATCGAAGCACCAAACCCCTGGTCGTGTGCAGCGATGGGAGAAGTGGTTTCGGTTCTGGTAACGGTGATTGTGTCAAAGCTGACACAGCCTTTACCTCAGGCGCACCTGCGCAGATTGTTCCCGGCCTGAGCGCTGGTGCAGCTCTACGCTAGTGTTTGCTGCGCCAGAGAATCAAAGCGCCTAACACCGTCCAGACGATGATTGTGAGCCATTCATTTGGCCATGCCAGCGCACTATCGCTCCAGGGCAGGAACGCGCTGAGGAGGCCCAGAGTCAGAATGATTGCACCGTAACCAACCAGATTGGGATGGCTGATGCGAAACGGCCTGAGCATTTCCGGCTCGGTTCGGCGCAATACCAGAAAAGACAACGCCACAAACAGAAAGGCGATGGTTACGGCAAAACTGCCACTGTTCACCAGCCAGACAAGGATGGTTCTGCCGAATAAAGGCGCAATCATGGAAACGACGCCTATTGCGATAATGCCAACGTACGGCGTCTTGTATTTAGGGTGCAGGCGAGCAAAAGCTGCGGGGATGAAACCTGACTTGGCCAGCGCATAAAGCACGCGAGAAGCGCCAACAATAAATGCGTTCCAGCTGGTAAGAATGCCGCCGATGCCCCCCAGGACTAAAATGGTACCGGCAACAGGTGTTCCCCATAACCGCGTCGCAGCATCCGCTGTGGCCATCTGGCTTGTGCCCAGTGCGGTTGCAGGAATTGCGAAGCCTACCGCAGCGGTGATCAGTACATACCAGGCCACCGCCATGCAGACAGAGATAACCAGCAGACGACCTATCCTGTTGGGTGGCAGGTCAATTTCTTCGGCAGACTGGGGGATCACATCAAAACCAACAAGCATTGCCGGGACCATGATCAATACCGCAAGGATGCCGGTCGTCGGGGTTGCTATCCACGGAGTTGCGTTGCCTGCATTGCCGTTGAACGCTGCACCGCTGATCAACAATACGCCAGCGAAAAGAATCAGACCGGTGACCAGACTTTGCAGAAAAGCGGCAGTGCGAATGCCGAAGTAGTTGATCAATGACATCACAAAGGCACCGAGACTGCCTATCAGTACAAAACCCAGGTCAACATCAGCTCCCAACACATTCCATAAGGTTCCAGAGCGGATTTGCGGTAGCAGATACTCAACGGCAGTAGGCAAGGCAACGGATTCATACATGCACACATTGAGGTACGAAAACAGCAGTGCCCATGTGCAGACGAAGCTCCACTTCGGCCCCAGCGCGCGATGCGTGTAGACGTGTTCACCGCCCGCTTTTGGCATCGCCGCGGCGAGCTCACTGTAAGTGAGGCCGATCAACGTGATGGCCAGGCCTCCCACCGCAAAAGCAATCAGTGTCCCCAGTGTACCTGCATTGGTAAGCCAGACACCGGTCAGCAAAACCCAGCTCCAGCCAATCATGGCGCCGAAGGATAAAGCCAGCACATCCCTGCTGCGCAGTACTTTGGCAAAGTCAGCGTTGTCTTTCATTCGGCGTCCGCGTCTGATTTAGCCCAGCTTACCGTAACCCGAGGATGGTTTTCGAACGTTAAATGGCTGCTAGAATGTTCGCCTAATTGAGTTGGAGCGCCCGTGCCTCACGTTATACCTTTTAAACATCGACACAAATCTCTGGAGATACAGTTAACTGAAGATGGTGGCCTTGAGCTCTACCTGGACGACTGTCTGCGTAAACGTCGTGACTGGACCGGCAAAGAGCCGCAATACGTGTGGACAAATGTTGAGCTGGAGTGGGAAGAACATCATTATATTGAAGCGCGCTTCTGGCGCAGCTCGGGTGTGCTGGAGGTAACCGTCAACGGGGAACCTCTTGTGAGTCAGGTGGTGAATCAGGATTTATTGCCGGACAGCAACGCCTGATCGCATCAACCAGCACCTGTGGGTCGATGGGTTTGGTGACGTAATCGTCCATGCCGGCCTCTGCTGCTTTCTGCCGATATTCATCCAGGGCGTGGGCAGTTAGTGCGATAATTGGAATCGTACTTTGCTCAATATCGCGGCTGCGTAAGGTTTTTGTTGCTGTATACCCATCCATAACAGGCATTTCGCAATCCATCAGAACGATATCCAGTTTGTCCTGCAAAGTATCAAAGAGAGAGACTGCTTCCTGGCCATCATCAGCATAGTGGACGATTGCGCCAAGTCGCTCGAGGAGTTTGCCCGCGACCAATCGGTTGACCTTATTATCTTCTGCCAGTAACACCTGCATGTTTTTAAGTGGCTGCAAATCTGCCGGTAGCACAGGCTTTTGTGCAGGGGTTTCTCCCAGCAGGGTTAACAATTCAGCAAACACCAGTGGCAGTTGCAGGTCTTTGCCTACAATGAACTGTCTGTTTGGGACTTCTAACGGGTTCTGGTCGGCATCCAGAATCAGCTGCAGATCAGGACTGATCCGCTCAGGCTGGAGCCGATCGTAACGTTTGAAAATTACTCGGCGGTGTCCTGCAAACAGACGTAATGACTCGGCCAGATGATGATCGTGTCCAACGTATCCAAGCTTCAGCACGCTATTTTCCATGTTGCTGGCGTCAACGGCCGTCGCGTCAACGGTAAATGACATGTTGGTGCCGTTACCCGGTTGGCTTTGAGCACTGATTTGCCCACCCATCAATTCAACCAGGCGCTTGCTGATGGCCAGACCCAGACCCGTGCCGCCAAAACGTCTTGAAATGGATGAGTCCGCTTGAGCAAAGGCGCTGAACAGATTATCCAGAGCAGTGCTGTCCATGCCGATACCTTCATCGATTATCTGAAATTTCAGCTGCGTTGCCAGCATGTTGGGTGCATCGACCCAGTCAATTCTGATGAGGATGTTACCGGTGTCGGTAAATTTTATCGCGTTGTTGAGCAGGTTCGACAGCACCTGCTGCAACCGGGTCGGGTCTGTCGTAACACGCGCCGGTACATTAGCCGCGATCCACACATACAAAGACAGGCCTCTTCGATTGGCCTGGTCGCGATGCAGAATCACTAAATCATCAAGAAACGCCGTCAGGTCGACCTCTACATATTCCAGGGTCATGTGCCCGGCTTCAACTTTGGAGAAATCCAGAATGTCGTTGAGGATGTTCATCAGCGTCTGGCCACAGCGTCGTAAGGTTTCAACGTAAGTGGATTGTTGACTGTTAAGCGGCGTATTTTCCAGCAGATCAGCCATGCCCAGCACGCCGTTCATGGGCGTGCGTATTTCGTGACTCATCGTGGCAAGAAACGCGGTTTTCGCCTCCGCAGCGGATTCGGCGATCTTCGCTTTCAGCGAAGACTGCGCGGCTTCGATCCGCGCCAGCACAGTAGCTTGTTCGGCTTTATGCTGACTATTTGCCAAGGTGCGTATGTGGGAGGCCAGAGCAACGGCGAGACTCATCGCTACCAGTACACTGCAGAGCAACAGTAACAATGATGTGAAATCACTGTGCCAACCAAAACCGAATACCCGGTTGGTGAGCAGGGCTGCGATCATCACGATCAACGGGCTGAACGCAAGAACGTAGTCGCGTGCAACCTGAATGCCCTGCAGGGCTCCTCGCACAGCCCGGCTGCCAATTATCATCAGGGGCAGGGCATACAGGAAACCCGCTGCCGCAATTGTCCGGCCGTCTTGGGCTAGCGTGACAGGGGCGATGAAGAGCAGTGTGTACAAAAGCGTAGCCTGGCGTATGCGACGCTGAAATGGTTCGTCCTGTATGCGCAGGAATGCCTGGCTGAATATGATCAGCATCTGGCCAAACAGCATGATTGACGGCCCAAAGATGTAGATGTCAAAGCCTGGGTGCTGTGCCCAGATGTAGACAGACCCCAACCCCTGCAAGGTGACCTGAAGCAGCAGCAATGCGCTCAGAAATGCGCTGAGGTGGAGATATAGCCTTTGTCTTGTCACTATCGCAAAGACCAGGTTGTAGATCGCAAGTGCCGTGATGATGCCCAGCAACAAGGTCAGCAGTGCCCGACGATCGGTCAGATGGCTTGTGAACGCGAGTGGCTCCCAGAGCGTGCTCTTCCAGACCAGCGAGTCACGGCTGCTGATATGAAGATATAGATCGACGCGCTTGTCGGGTGGCAGATTTATCCTGAAAAGCGGGTGGTTGGTCGATGCGCTGGTTGCGCTGCGTGGAATACTCAGCCCGGCGTCCTGCTGGCTGATGAACACACCATTTTCGAAAACCAGCAGCCGCGCATGCCTGATGCGCTGATTCTCTACTTCCAACCATCGGGTCAGAATCTCTGCGGATGAATTTGTCAGCTCAACATGCATCCAGTAGGCGCGATTGTACTGATTAAAAGCGTCAGGCCTCGGATCCACAGGTAGATAGCCCTCGTGCGGCGGAGCGCTGATGTCAAAATTTTGACTCAGCTGATAGCGCCAGGCCTGGGTTAAGTCGATCTGATCGAGAGATTCGTCCATCACCACACGCCCGAAGCTGTTGGTGGTAACCAGAAGCAAGAGCACGCATAAACTGCGTTTAACCATGTCGAGGGGTAGTAAAGGCATGCCTAAAGTCTAGGCAGCGCAGGGGTTTCTGCCTGAATTTTCTCGGCCCTAGACTTTACCGGCCTACAAGCGGGAAAATAGACCTTTCAGTCACTGTGCAATAAGGACGTCTACCATGCAGGAAACCAGTCAAAGCGAGATGAGAAATCTACTCGAGCGCCAGCGCGAGGCTTACCTGGCAGAAGGTGTCGTCAGTGCGGCGACCCGAATTGATCGCCTTCAGCGTGCCATCGCGGTGCTGAAGAATTACGAGAAGCAGTTTGTTGAAGCCATGTCTGCAGATTTTGGCCATCGTAGTGAGCATCAGTCGCTCTTCACCGATATCGCCAGTTCTGTCGGACCTCTGAAGCATGCGATTGCGCATGTCGCGAAGTGGAGTCAGCCTGAAAAGCGTAAAGCCGGGCCTTTTCCGCTCAATCTGCTGGGCGCAAAAGCGTTCATAGAATATCAGCCTCTGGGGGTGGTCGGCGTGATCAGTCCCTGGAACTTTCCGGTTAATCTGACCTTCACACCACTGGCGGGTATTTTGAGTGCAGGCAACCGCTGCATGATCAAACCCAGTGAATACACGCCTGCAACCTCAGAAGTCATGGCGCAAGCCTTTGCGTCGGAATTTGCCGAAGAAGAAATCAGTGTTATCAACGGTGGCCCTCAAACCGGTGCGGATTTTTCTTCGCTGCCGTTTGATCATCTTTTGTTTACCGGCGCTACCAGCGTTGCCAAACATGTTATGCGGGCGGCTTCAGAGAATCTCGTGCCGGTCACCCTGGAGCTCGGCGGAAAGTCACCCGTGGTGGTCAGTCGCAGTGCAGATATGGATAAAACTGCGGACGCTATTATGGCGGGCAAAATGCTGAATGCGGGGCAGATCTGTCTGGCACCAGACTATGTGTTTGTGCCCACTGAGCGGATGCGTGACTTTGTTGCAGCAAGTGAGAAGGCTGTGGCTAAAATGTTCCCAACTCTGCTGGATAATCCGGACTACACCTCGGTAGTGAACGAGCGGCACTTTGATCGTTTGAATGGTTATGTTGAGCAGGCCAGAGAGCAAGGCGCAGAAGTGGTTGAAATCAATCCTGCAGGTGAAGATTTCCGGCAGCAACCGCACCATAAGATACCGCCAACTCTGATCATCGATCCCGACGAATCGCTTGATGTAATGAACGAAGAGATTTTTGGTCCGCTCATGCCGATCAAATCCTATGACTCCGTAGACAGCACCATTTCGTATATCAATCATCATCCTCGACCTCTGGGTTTGTACTATTTTGGCAGTGATGAAGGCGAAGAGCGTGAAGTGCTCACGCGTACAACCTCCGGTGGCGTGACGGTGAACGACGTGATCATGCATGTGGCCCAGGAAGACCTGCCGTTTGGTGGTGTAGGTCCGTCCGGCATGGGTTCCTATCATGGCTTTGATGGGTTCAAGACCTTCAGTCATGCCAAATCGATATTCAGGCAGACCAAGGTGAACGTTGCCGAACTGGCTGGCTTGCGGCCGCCGTATGGCGAAAAACTGTTGAAGACAATTCGTCAGCAGATGCGCTGAGTTATAAAAGATAAACAGCGGGTGAGCAGTATGGAATCCCACAGTCTTGAATATGGCCCTGCCGCGTTTGCGCGCCAGGGCTTTGTGGTCCTGCGTGATGTTATCGAAAAACCTCTGGTCGAAGCGGTTGCCCGGCTGGTGCATGAATCACTGGACCCGCTGGTCGGGCCTGCTGAATTCGAAGCCCAGGTGGGCTACCCCGGTGCGCCAGCCAGTCTGGATGATGAGGGCGGTCATACCCCGCGGCGGCTGTTACACGCTTATGCTCGACATGTTCGATTCCGGGAACTGGCCTGCCATCCAGCGGTGGCTGCAGCGCTCAACAAATTGCTGGCAGGACAAGCAATGCTGTCGCAATGCCACCACAACTGCATCATGACCAAACATCCTGGTTACAGCAGTGCAACACTATGGCACCAGGATATCCGCTACTGGTCATTTGATCGGCCTGAACTGATTTCGGCATGGTTTGCCCTGGGTGATGAGACCCAGGAAAACGGTGCGCTGCAGGTTATACCAGGTACGCACACGCAGTCATTTGATCGTGGCAGGCTTGATCGTGCGTTGTTTCTACGACCTGAAATACCTGAAAATACGGCTTTGATTGAGTCCGCCCAGAGTGTCGTTCTCGCCGCAGGAGATGTTTTGTTGTTTCACTGTCGGTTGTTTCACGCCGCCGGCCGTAACAACCTGAACCACGTGAAACTGTCACCCGTATTTACCTATCATCGGCAAGATAATCTGCCGATTCCGGGTACCCGGTCTGCCGAGTTTCCAAGTATCCGCATCTCTTCGGAAACGGACATCGAAACTTAAAATCAGACGCTGAAGGTAGGTTGCTGTGGACGACGATGCTGATGATGACAATGATTTATTTGCCCAGGCGATGGCAGACGTTGCGCGTATCGAAAAAGGGCGTGTGCAGACGTTAAAACCTGATCCACAGGTGACGCCTGCACAGCTGCAGCGTCGCGAGTCTGCCTTAGGCTTACACAATGATCTTGCCGATCCCAATTTTCTGACCCTTGGAGACGTTGAACCTGTTGACCCACATGCTGTGCTTGAATGGAAGCAGGTAGGGGTGCAGAACGCGGTCTTCGATCGGCTTAAACGCGGTGGCTACGAGCATCAGGCACAGCTTGATCTGCACCGCAAAACGGTGAAGGAAGCGCGCACGCTGGTGTTTAATTTTTTGCGCCTGGCGCAAGCCAAAGACTGGCGCAATCTGCTGATCTCCCCCGGTAAAGGCGAGCTGAGTAAAACGCCGGGCAGATTAAAAAGCTACGTGAACCACTGGCTCCAGCACCATCCCGAAGTGATTTCGTTCAGTTCTGCCACGCGCCGCCACGGTGGGGTCGGTGCTGTATACGTCATGGTGCGTAAGTCACCAGCCAGTCGCGAGATGACGCGGGAGCAGCATGGCTTCAAAAGTGATGAAGATCCTTAACTCAGATCTTGTTGATCATTCACATAGAAATGCGCGAAAACTCTGAGCGCCGTCTACAGGCCTTGCGATAGGAACAATTGCGTTTGCCCCCAGCTTTGCTGCCTCATTGCGCGCCATGACCGTGAGTTCTTCGCGCACGGCTTCCTGACTGCGGGAGACAACCACTTTGGCGCGCGTCTGGGTGCTGACAACGCCTTTTGATTGACAGTTTGCAACGTCGCCGCTGCCAAGTTGTGCAACGCCTGCGCCAGCGTCGCTGAGTTGTACAAAAGTGCAACCTGTCAGGAGCAAGATGCTTATCAGAAAAGAAATTCGCATGTTCCGATACCCTCAACGAAGAAAAAATTACCAGCGGACCTCTGTTTACAAAGCGCTTCCTCAGAAGCCCTCAGCTTACAGGCGTCCTTTGCCGAGCTCCAGAATACCTCTGCCAATGTTCAAGCGTAAGACATCACTGGCCCCTTCCGCCAGTCGCCATGCGCGCACCTGGCAGTAAAGAATAGCCAGAGGATGATCTTCCACCAGGGCACTGCCACCGACAAGCTGGATAGCCGTATCGACCAATTCACCTACCGCCTCGGTTGCAAAGACTTTGCAGGCCATGGCCTCATTGACAATATTCTCGCCCTGATCAGCCAGGCGCGCCGTTCGATAGAGCATGCTGCGCGCGGCGTAGGTTTTAATGCGCAGATCAGCATAACGAAGTCGAATAACGTCCAGGTTGCCTCGCGGGTTACCGCTCCTGTCCGGTGCCTGCAGGTGTTGGGTAAGCAGGTTCACAACCCACATCATGTAGCCGCAGGCCTGCGCTGCAAACAGCAGGCGGGTATCTCCAATCTGTCGCATCGCTCGTGGCATACCTTTCCCGGCTTCGCCGATGATGTGTGTCACCGGCACGCTGACATTTTTGAACGTGATGATCGCGTGGTGTGAACCGTCCAGAGAAACAAATTTCTTATCTATGATGACCCCATCGGATACACGATCAATCACCACCATTGAAGGTCCGCGGCCCTCCACGTGCACCAAGGTGTTGATGAAGTCAGCCTCCGCGCCGCCGGTCACATAGGACTTTTGGCCGTTAACCAAAAGGTTTGAACCTTCGATCACACCGCTGGTTGGTGCGGGTGCGTCGTCTGCTTCGGTAAAACCAAAGCTGCCCCGTTTTTCACCGGCCAGAAGCGGCGCCAGATGAGTACTGCGCAAGGGCTCTTCCACTTGCGCCAAGACGCCGGGACTGGGTCCAAACACGGCATCCATAAACGGCGGGTTGAAACTTGCCAGAGTTTCCCGCGCAACACATAACGCCAACTGCCCAGCCGCTTTGCCGCCAAAGGCTTCTGGTTGGGTCATTGCGAACAGGCCTGCGGCTTTAGATGCGCTGCGTATATCAGCTCGAGCCTGAGCTGGGTCGTCGGCAGCCTTGGCTAACAGAATTTGCTGGGCGAACTCGGCACAGGCCTTGGCCAGCTGCTGGTGTTCTGAGTTGAGCGATTCAGGCACATGTATTCCTTAACGGATGTAGGTGTTCAGACGTTGGGGATGATGGTCAGCACGATAATCACCAGCATGGCGAGCACCATCAGGCCAAAGGCATAAAACAACCAGGATTCACGCTGCGCATATTTGTTGAGCAGCTTTTCGGTTTCTTCTTCCGTGCGGGTCGATGCGCTGGTTGTGATGCGGTAGCGGGTGATGCCGTCGCGTTTCGGCAGTTTCACGAACAGCTCCGGGGTAGCATCCAGGCGTCGGGCAACTTCAGCAAAACTGATGCCGGTTTTGCGCGCAATTTGAGTAGGGTGCAGGGCGACGTTGCCTTCCTCAATAAAGCAGAAATAAATATCCAGGATACGACGCACCTTGCCGCGGAATCTGAAATTAAATGGAATGATGCCAAACATGATTCTGAGCTTAAGTTCTGATGTGAGTACGCTAACCGTTCTGGCTGCAGAAGCAAAGTGCGTCCTGCTTGCAGGGTTTGAGTTCGAGATAAGAGACTCGCTTGCAAGATACAGGTACGGCACACTGTCCGCATAAAATCATGCACAATCGTGTCATGGGAGTTAGTGGCTAAGGAATTAGTGGCTATGGAATGAGTGTCAGAGGTAACAGTGCCCCGTTTTATTTTATTAGTGATCTCCCATGGTGTTGTGCTCGCGTTCGGGTTTGCGCTGGGCATATATTTTCTACCCGTACTCACAGCGCCGCCAACTCCTCCGTCTGCCATGCTGAGCGCGCAAGCCCAGGGAGCATTGTTCAAAGCGGAATTTACTCGAGAACGCAGAGGCAGTGATTTTCTGCATTGGGGAGAGGGAGAGGTGAGCATCACTGGCGCAAAGATTGTGCATGAGGGTCGTCTTTCTCCAGGGCCTGATTATAAAGCGTATCTGGTTGATCGATTTGTAGAACATGAAGATGAGTTTCTACTGATTAAAGATGAGGCTCAGCTCATTGGAGATGTGAAAACTTTTGATGGCTTTATCTTAGAGCTGGCTGAAGACATTGATCTGGTGCGATATAACACAGTTGTTATCTGGTGCGAGGCGTTTGGTGAGTTCATTTCATCTGCTCAATATCGAGATTGATGCAGGCCTGGTAATAGGTCTCTTGTTCTGAACTAGGGCTTCTCGCCCACCACGATTGCCCGCACGGGGGCCGGGTGTCCTTCGACAGTGCGGTGCGGGTCCTGCGGATCTAAAGTGTCTTTAAGGGATTCGAAACGCATCCATTGAGTAGGACGCTGTTCTTCGGTAGTGGTGGGGCTGACATCCAAAATCCTGATATTTATAAACCCTGCCTGCTGCAGCCACTTACATAGATCGTCGTTACTTGGTACACACCAGACGTTGCGCATGCGCGCATATCGACCAGGGGGTATCAGAGATTCGGACTCTTCAACCACGATAGATTCGACAATGGTATGGCCGCCGGACCGGGTAAGTGCAGCGAGCTGTTCAATGTGGGCTTGAGGATCACGACGATGATAAATTACACCCATGCTCAGCACCCAGTCGAATTGTGTTGTGTCAGGGATGTCTTCGATGCCAAGCGGCAATACCCAGTTGCCAGGTCTCTGTACATACTTTTCTATCGCCAGATGCTGCATGCAGAACAACAGCGTTGGGTCGATACCGATGACCTCACGAGCGCCTTGTCCAAGCATCCGCCAGCCGAAATATCCGTTACCGCAGCCGATATCGAGAATACGTTGTCCTGACAAGTCACCCAGAACACCTTTAAGGCGTTGCCATTTGAAATCCGAGCGCCACTCGGTATCGATAAAAACCTCTGCAATCGAGAAAGGTCCTTTACGCCAGGGATGAAACAGCTGCAAACCATCGGTTAGTGCCTGACAATCCACATCACCTTTCACCATCACTGCGCTGCTCAGATCCAGTTCTCGGTTATGCAGTTCCGGCAGGTTCTCCAGCGCGTTCGACCACCTGTCGAAATCACCGTGGTGATTGCTGCTGTAACGGCCAAGTGCCAGTTCTAACGGCCATTCAGGTAGGTCTGCGGGTAGGTTTGTGCGCAGGTTCTGCAAGAAATCCATGGCCTGACTTGGAGCTGGGTCAGATCTGGACAAGAAATGAAGCCCAGTTCATGCAGCGATACCATTGTCGTATCTGGGTAAAGCCTGCGTCGCGAAAGCGGGCTTCGTGATCAGCTTCGGTGTCAATTTGCATCACATTTTCCAGCGCTGATCTTTTCTGCGCAATCTCCAGTTCTGAGTAGCCGTTGGCCTTTTTCCAGGCAAGGTGAAGTTCGTCGTAGTAAGTGTGTTCCGCGGGGTCAGAATGGCGAACTTTTTCTGACACGATCAGCAAGCCGGTATTCTGCATCTGCGCTTTTATGCTGCGCAACAGAGGTAGTCGTTCAGCGGGTTCAAGAAACTGCAGCACCAGGTTGAGTACCACTACGTCTGCGCCGCTGACGTCGGTGTCGCGTATGTCCTGCACGCGAAACTCAGCCCTGGGGTCGGTAACAGCCTGCTGTGCACCTTCGATCATCGGCGCGGAGCTGTCGATACCGCAGATGCGGATATCGGCACTGGTGTTCTGTTGCAGAATTGCAAGGGAAGTCGCGCCGAGTGAGCAGCCAAGATCAAATGCCAGCCCACTCTTACCGAGGTGGCGGGCTGCTGCGAGCCCTGTCACCGGTACCATGGTTTCGTAACCCATCACCGAGCGACGGATCATGTCAGGAAAAACCGCGGTCACCTCCTCGGTAAACGCAAAATCAACGATTTGTGTCTGGTCCCGGCGGAACACTTCATCACGCACTTGGTAGTCCTTAAGTCTTAGGCAGGTGATGATCGGATTGATACGGCGGTCACGCACCTGTCACAAATTTTTCTGACGCGCATGCTAACATTTGTGTGAAGTAAAATAGTGATCACAGTGAATACCGTAAACCTCGCCAATCCAGATCTATATATCAACCGCGAACTGTCGCAGCTCGAATTCATGCGTCGGGTAGTGGCTCAGGCGGAAGATGAAAGCGTACCGCTGCTGGAACGCTTGCGCTTTGTCTGTATCGCAAGTTCCGTGCTGGACGAGTTTTTTGAAATTCGCATTGCCGGTCTGAAGCAGCAGGAAGCTTACGGCAGTACTCAGCGAGGGCCGGACAACCTCTCTGCTGCTGACCAGTTGCGTCTGATTGGTCCCGTGGTTAAGGAGCTGCTCAGCCATCAGTATGCGGTGCTCAATGACGTGCTGCTGCCGAAGTTGGACATGCAGGGTATTCGTATTCTTAAGCGCGATGACTGGAACTCTAAACAGCAGGCCTGGCTGAAACGCTATTTTTCCCGGGAACTGGCGCCCATCATCTCACCGGTAGGCCTGGATCCATCGCACCCTTTCCCGGAACCGCTGAACAAGAGTCTGGCCTTTATTGTCACGCTGGAAGGCAAAGATGCCTTTGGCCGCAACAGCGGGAAGGCGATTGTTCAGGCACCAAGATCCCTGCCGCGGATTGTGCGACTTGACGAAGCTTCGGCAACCTCCGGCAACGAATTTGTCCTGTTGTCGTCGATCGTGGATGCACACATCTCGCAGCTGTTCCCGGGCATGCGCGCAACAGGATGTTATGCATTCAGGGTGACCCGTAACAGTGATCTGTTTGTAGATGAAGAAGAAATTGACGATCTGCTGCGCGCGCTTGAGGGTGAGCTGTCTTCGCGTCGATATGGTGACGCCGTGCGTCTGGAAGTATCAGAACACTGTCCAGAGGAACTGACCGCTTTTCTCGCCGCACAGTTCAACCTTGATCGCGATCTGGTTTATCGTTGTGAGGGCCCGGTCAACCTTATGCGGCTGGCTGCGTTGCCTGATCTGGTAGAAAGACCTGATCTGAAATACCCTGGTTTTACGCCGTCTATTCCCGATCGAATCCGCAATGCTGATGCTATGTTTGACGCGATTCGAGCGGGGGAGATTTTACTGCACCACCCGTTTGAGTCGTTTGCGCCGTTTGTAGATTTCTTGCGACAGGCCGCACGAGACCCGAAAGTGCTGTCGATTCGTCAGACGTTATATCGTACGGGTACCGATTCGGCGGTTGTTGAGGCGCTGGTGGATGCTGCAACTCGCGGTAAAGAAGTACTGGTCGTGATTGAATTGCGTGCGCGTTTTGATGAAGAAGCGAACATCGAACTCGCCAACAAGCTGCAATCTGTCGGTGCGCAGGTAGTTTATGGTGTTGTTGGTCACAAGACGCACGCCAAGATGTGTATGGTGATTCGTCGCGAAGGTAAATCTCTGGTGCGCTATGTGCACCTGGGTACCGGTAACTACCACATCCGCACAACACGCCTGTATACGGACTACGGCTTGTTTTCCTGCGATGCTGAGCTCGGTGAAGACGTACAGAAGGTCTTTGCACAGCTGACTGCGATGGGTAAGGCGGGCAAACTCAAAAAGATTCTACAGGCGCCGTTCACTCTGCACTCAAGAATGATTGAACTGATCCACGCCGAAGCCAAAAACGCCAAAGCGGGTAAACCTGCCGGCATCTACGCTAAAATGAACTCGTTGGTAGAACCTCAGGTGATACAGGCGTTGTATGAAGCTTCCCAGGCGGGTGTAAAAATAGAACTGCTGGTGCGGGGCCTTTGTGCACTGCGACCAGGTATCCCGGGCGTGTCGGAAAACATCAGGGTACGATCGATTATCGGAAGGTTTCTCGAACACACGCGGGTCTTCTGTTTCGATAACGGCGGCAACAGGCTGGTCTACCTGTCCAGTGCAGACTGGATGGGCCGAAATTTCTTCTCTCGTGTGGAAACCTGCTTTCCCATAGAAGATAAGAAACTCAAGGAGCGTGTGTTTCGTGAAACGATCGAAAACTATCTCAACGATAATGCGCAGAGCTGGGATCTGAATGCTGATGGCTCGTATACGCAGAAAAAATCAAAGCAGAATCGTCGTGCTGCACAGGAGATGCTGCTCGCGCAACTCGCGGACTAAAGCTTGCTGAATAATCAGCAGGTCAGTGGCTGGCTAACTTCAATTCGATGCCTGCCGCTTTAATGTAGCTGGCTTCGTTAGCAAGGTCTTCGGCGGTAAGCGGATGAGTATCCAGGTAGTCCTGTGGCAGCGACAGCGTCAGCTGCTTGTTTTTCGCCTGTACATCAACATGTGGCAGGGGTGTGTGGCTGCGGCCACGATGCAGGACTGCTGCGATGCGTAAAAGGACACTCAGACGCGTTTGTGACGGCGTATCTGACGGGAACAATTCGGTTGGCATTTTGCGCCTGTGCGCGCGAACCATCAGCGCAAGCAATTTCTGTTCTGCGCGTGAAAAACCAGGCAGATCCATATTTTCCAGTAGATAGCCGCCGTGCTTGTGGTACCCCGAGTGGGAGATGTCCATGCCAATTTCGTGCAGACTGGCCGCCCAGCCGAGAATGAGTTTGAGTTCAGGATCGGTGAGCTGCCAGACCATCGCTACCTGTGACAACAGGCTCAGAGCCGTTTCGCGGACCTGGCGGGCGTGGACTTCGTCAATACGGTAGCGCCGGGTCAGATTGGTAACCGTGTGCTCGCGGGTGTCGTCTGCCTGCTGTCGCCCTAACAGATCGTAAATCAGACCTTCGCGCAGGGCGCTTTGAGCCGCCATCATGGTCTCGATCTGCAGCGCTTCGAATATTGCAGACAATATGGCTACGCCGCCCGGAAAAACGGCTTTGCGTTCGTCTGCGAGGCCGGCGAGGCTCAATTCATTGAGGCTGCCAGCGCTGATAAGTTTGCTGCGGATTTCGGCCAGTCCTTTGCTGCTGATCAGATCTTCACCGGTAAGGTGTGCACTCACTTCCCGAACGGCGTTGACGGTGCCAGATGCGCCAACCGAGCTTTCCCAACCCTGTTCGACAAAGTCGTGTGTTACCGGTTCGAGTTCCACCAGTGCATGATTGATTGCTTTCTGCATGCCCTGTTTGGTGATGACGCCATCGGCAAAATACTTCTGCGACATGGAAACGCAGCCCATGTACAGGCTCTCCAGTTGCTCCGGAGAGGCTTTCCTGCCAAGGATAAGTTCGGTGCTGCCACCGCCGATATCGACGACCAGCCGTCGCGTGTCTTCACCACCAAGATCATGACAGACGCCCATAAAAATCAGGCGGGCTTCTTCACGGCCGGAGATAATGTCGATTTTGTGACCAAGAATCTGTTCAGCCTGGGTGATGAACTGGCTGTCTTTGGCTTTACGCAGAGTATTTGTACCGACGATACGGACATTGCTGGGGTCCAGTGGTCGTAGCCGCTGGGCAAATCTTTCCAGACATTCCAGGGCGCGGGCAACCACAGCCGCATCAAGGCTTTTGCCATTTCGCAAGCCTTCCGCCAGGCGTACCATTTCCTTGTGTTTGTCGAGTACCTGCACGCGGCCATGGGACTCCTGGGCGATCAACAAATGAAAACTGTTGGAGCCCAGGTCCAGTGCACCGAGCTGCTTGCTGCGGTTGGTAAGGGGCATCACCGGGCTGCTGGTGTCAGGCTGCGTCAAACTGATGTCGATCCGGAAAATTTGCGCATTCTAGTATGCCTGGCACGTGCTTGCAGTGACTTTTTCAGGCATAAGATCAGGAATAAATAGATGGAGGTATCGGGCAATCGAGAGTTGCTGCGATACCCTGCAACAGAGCGCCCTCTGCTGCGTTTACGTGGTTATCTGCCAGCACACACGTTGCGCAGGCTTTGAGTAACGCCGGCTTTGCCAACGGTTTCAGTTTGCGCAGTTTTATCAGCGTGTTGTTCAACCGCTGATAGTCGAAGCTATCCTGTTTTGAATAAGGTTTGCGGATACCCAGCTCAGCGGCACCTGCGTTGTATGCGCGTAACTGTTCATTGGTGTCCTGGTGGCTGTTACTCGCCAGTATCGACAGCAGTTTGGCGGCATCGTCAGCCAGTTTATTGATGTTGCCAATCCGCCCATGTACGTTCTGTGGCCCTTCAAAGTGTGCGTGCAGATGCTTGGTTAACACCCTGTGGATGACCCACTCGAAAATCTCGACGCGTTTGTCTGCCGTGATCAAGGCAGCCGTGTTCTTCGTAAATGTCTTGTATTGCGAAAAGCTGAGTTCCTTGAGGGCCGGCACAGACATCTCCACAAGCATCAGAAGATGCTCGCTGGAGCTGTTGCGAACCGCAGGAAGCAGGCGCGTCACGTGGGGGGCAACGCCTGTCTCTGCGTGTTCGTTGATCAGCGCCAGCTGATGTTTGCTGGCATCATCCTGATCCCGATTAATCAGCATGGCGTAGATCAATGCGCGGGCTTCGAACGGATCATGGGCTGCCTGGGTTAACTGCTCCGGGTTGTTCGAGATCATGTTCTGTGCAGCAGCAAGTCCTGCTGCACTCAGTGTGCCTACCTGGTCAACAATATTTTGAGCGCTGCTTTCTGTTCCGCCTTGTGCGCCGCCAGCCAGTTGACTGACGCCTGCTGTCTCTACCCGGTTTGATCTTCCCGGCTCGCTGCGTTGATCAGCTGCCATAGCTGCTGGACTATTCTGCAGAAACTTGCCGTCCCAGCCTGGCTCAATGGCGAGAATACGTTTGTCCAGAGGTGGGTGCGTGGCCAACAGACTGGTTGAAAACTTCTGCGCCGCAGCACCGAAAAACATATGACTGGCCTGCTCCGCTGCGGGGTTGGTCATGTGTGAGCTCATACTGAACCCGCCGATTTTCTTTAAGGCATCTGCAATGCTGCTGGGGTCACGCGTGAACTGGACAGCGGATGCGTCTGCCAGATATTCGCGCTGGCGGCTCACCGCAGCTTTAATCAGGTTGCCAAAGAAGGTGCCGCCGTAGCCGATGATCAACAGGCCAATCCCTGCCACAACTATCGGTAAACCATTGCGCCGGCTGTATCCGCCGGCGCGAAGCAGTCCATAGCCGATCATGCCAACAAACAATATGCCATGCAGAATTGCGATCAGGCGCAGATTGATGTGGGTGTCACCATTCAGAATGTGGCTGAATTCGTGGGCCACAACACCTTGTAACTCGGAGCGGGAAAGCTGATCCAGAGTGCCCTGATTGATGCCTATCACCGCATCATCAGTGCTGAAGCCTGCTGCAAATGCATTGATACTGGGTTCGGGGATCAGGTAAACCGGGGGTACTGGCATCCCTGCAGCTAATGCCATTTCTTCAACGACATTGAGCAGCCGGCGTTGTTTCTGATCACGAGTGTTCTGGTGGATCAGTGTGCCGCCTAACGCTTCCGCTATGGTTTTCCCGCCGCCAGAAATGCTCAGGAACTTATACAGGCTTGCAACACCGATGACGCCTATTACGCCCAGGCTGATCCAGATCCAGCTGTCCACAGGTACCTGAGCAAGCGTCTGGCTGAAGGTCATGCCGGTCTGCATGCCAGCCCAACCGAAAGCGATAGCAACAAACACATTGGTCAGCAGCAGCAGCGTAATGACTGCGGCGCCGAAAAGCAGCGCCAGCATCCAGGTCTTTTTGCGTGCGTTATCCTGCGCCTGAAAAAAGTTCATCGGCGGTTTTGTATGTCAGATGCCAGAGCTTTGATAAATCAGTTGAATGACACTGAAGGGGCAGCCTGAATGGCCTCAGAGTCAGCAAATTCAAGTAATTCTGCATCGGAGCCATGACCAAACATGCCAGCGAACACAACCGGTGGGAACGATTGCCGGTAAGAATTATATTCAGTCACCTGATCGTTGTAGGCCTGACGGGAAAAGGCGACTTTATTTTCTGTAGTGGTGAGTTCTTCACTCAACTGCATCATGTTCTGGTTGGCTTTTAAATCGGGATAAGCTTCCATCACGACATTAAGCCTGCCCAGAGCGCTGCCCAGCATTCCTTCTGCGCTGCCCAGTTCTTTCATAGCGTTTGCATTGCCCGGGTCGGCCGCGGCAGCCTGCAATCCGGCCATAGCCTGGTTACGCGCGTTGATTACTGCTTCCAGCGTTTCGCGTTCGTGGCTCATGTAGGCTTTGGCAGTTTCAACAAGGTTGGGAATGAGGTCGTAGCGACGTTTAAGCTGCACTTCTATTTGTGCAAAACCGTTTTCGTAGCGGTTTTTCAGCGCCACCAGCTTGTTGTATATGGCCACCACCCAGAAAGCCAGGGCGGCAATAATGACAAGTAAGATAATCAGTTCCATGCGGGTTTCCAATTGGCTGAGATGGCACCACGTATATTGAGCCAATAACCACCAATTTCAAACCGGAACGTGCAGCTGGCGGGCACCCAGCTGCGTGTTATGGATACGCTGTAAGACTAGTCTGGCAGGCCCAGAACGCGCTTTGCGATCACATTAAGTTGCACCTCGCTGGTGCCCCCTTCGATGGAGTTAGCCTTGGAACGCAGCCACTGGCGGGTCGCGTTCAGCTCTCGATCTTCGAATGTGTCACCGTCCCATCCCAGCATCTGAGTGCCCATCAGCTCGAGCATGCGCTCATATTTGCGCTTATTCTGCTCCGTACCGTAGTACTTGAAAATTGAAGCCAGGTTGGCGTCGAGGTTGCCTGCTTTAGCCTCTTCTCCACTGCGTGCCATGGTCAGTTGGAAAGCGCTGTCGTTCATGCGGTGTTCTGTGACGCTGCCGCGTATTGCAGGATCCGCAATCTGACCGTTGGCCTCGCCGACATATTTTTTGGCGATATCTTCCAGCTGGCTGCCGCTGCCACCCAGGGCGGAGTTGCCACCGATGCCCGATATCATCTGGCGTTCATGCTGCAGCAGTCGTTTGGCGATGGTCCAGCCTTTGTTGAGCTCACCCACCAGCTGTGTTTTGGGCACTTTCACATCATCAAAAAACGTCTGACAGAAGGGTGAAGCGCCGGAGATCAGCGGTATGGGCGTGGTGGTAACGCCTTCACTGGTCATATCAAACAGTAGAAAGCTGATGCCTTCATGCTTGGGAGCATCCATATCGGTACGCACCAGGCAGAAGATCCAGTCTGCCTGATCAGCGTAGGACGTCCAGATTTTTGCCCCGTTAACGAGGTAGTAGTCACCTTTGTCTTCGGCCTTGGTCTGCAAACCAGCCAGATCTGATCCGTAGCTGGGTTCAGAATAACCCTGGCACCAGCGGATCTCGCCTCTGGCGATTTCAGGCAGATACTTCTTCTTCTGCTCTTCGCTGGCGAATTCCAGGAGCGCGGGTCCCAGCATCCATATGCCAAAACTCTGAACCGGCAGGCGCGCATTTATGCGGCGCATTTCCTGCTGCAGGATCTTATCTTCGTCAGCGCTTAAACCTCCGCCGCCGTAGGCTTGCGGCCAGCGCGGTACGGTCCAGCCACGTTCCGCCATGCGCTCCAGCCAGATTTTCGAATCAGGGTTTACCCAGGTCTGGTTGCGTCCGCCCCAGACCACTTCCTCCTCCGGTGTAGGGGTGCGCATGGAAGCGGGACAATTCTCTTCCAGCCATGCTCGGGTTTGCTGGCGGAATACATCTAAATCACTCATCTCATCTGCCTCTCAGCTCTGGCTAAGGACCCTGCGGTCCTGTTAAAAAGGGACACATCTTAAACAAACCGGGCTGAGCAAACCAAGTCGCTTGCGGTATAGTCCAACACGCATATAAAAATACAAAAGTAGCTGGCAGGTTTTTAAATGACGGAGTTTGATGGGCGCGCATTGCGCAACGCGATGGGGAATTTCTGCACCGGCATCGTGGTGGCTACCAGTGTCTTTGAAGGTAAGCCAGTGGGTTTCGCTGCACAGTCCTTTGTTTCTCTGTCGCTTGAGCCTCCGCTGGTGGCGATCTGCCCTGGGAAATCATCTTCCAGCTGGCCAAAACTCCGGGAAGCGGGCAATTACTGCATCAACCTGCTGGCCGCAGATCAGAAACACGTCTGTGATGCTATGGCGCAGTCAGGGGGCGATAAGTTTTCTGATGTGCCATGGCAGGCTGGCATTACCGGTGCACCCATTATTGCCGGTACGCTCGGCTATGTAGAGTGTAAGCTGGTAGCTGAACACGATGCCGGCGATCATACGATTGCAGTCGGGCAGGTACAGGATTTTAGAATGGCTGATGAAGGCAAAGCGCCACTGTTGTTTTTCCGCGGTGGTTACGGGGAATTTGGAGAATTAACATGACTTTACACACATCGATCTGTGACATTTTTGGCATCGAAAAACCCATTGTACTGGCAGGTATGGGCGGTGCGAGTGGTCCGGCTCTGGCGGCTGCGGTATCCAATGCCGGCGGTCTGGGTATTCTTGGCGCTGCGGCTTGTGGGCCAACCCAGCTGCGGCAGTGGATACGTGAAACACGGGAACTTACGGACAAGCCGTTTGGCGTAGATACACTGCTGCCGGCTTCTGTGCGGCGCGCCAGTTACGATGCAGCAGCAGGTCCGACACCGTCAGACCTGCTGCCGGAGCGGCTCGAGTTCGCCCAGGCGTTCATGCGTAAAGAGGGGCTGGAGCCAGTCACAGCAAAAGATCTCGAAGAGCGATCAGTACCTGGCGAACCAGCCATTTTCACCAAAGAGTTTTTTGAAGCTCAGATGCAGGTGGTGATTGAGGAGCGGGTACCCGTCTATGCGTCAGGGTTGGGAAATCCGGGTCCCTGGATGGCTGATCTGCGTGCGAATGGCACCAAGGTGATGGCCGTGATTGGTGCGGTGCGCCATGCGGTACAGGTTAAATCTTCCGGTCTTGATGTGATTGTTGCTCAGGGTCATGACGGTGGTGGACATAACTCGCCGATTGGCACCATGGCGCTGATTCCACAGGTGGTCGACGCTGTCGGTGATACGCCGGTGTTAGGCGCTGGCGGTATTGTTGATGGCCGCGGTATTGCTGCGGCTATGATGCTGGGCGCGCAGGGAGTATGGATCGGGTCAGCTTTTCTGGCCTCTGAAGAAGCCAACATTTTCCCTTTCCAGAAGCAGGCGATTATTGATGCCACCGAAGAAGGCACCGCGATTTCTCGCTCTGTCACTGGTAAACCGGCGCGCATTATTCGCAGCAAGTGGACAGATTACTGGGTGAAAGAGGGTGTAGAGCCGTTACCGATGCCTTATCAGGGTGCGGTTTCGGGTCCGGTGATGGCCGCAGCAACCCGTGCGGGTCGCGGCGACATCAACCCTGGTTTTGCTGGTCAGGGTATCGGCATGATCAAAGCGGTCAGGCCTGCCAAAGATATTTTTGATGACCTGGCCTATGGCACTGAGGCGGCTCTAGCCCAAGCAAAAAGCTGGGGCTGAGCGCTACACAGATCAGGCGGAGAGGGCTTCGAGACATTCCCAGTCGAGGTCGCCAAACTGGCCGTTTGTGTTCACCGGCTGTATGCAGACGTGGGTTGCGCCAGCATCCATGTGTTCAGCTATGCGGCCCTTAATGGCATCCACATCACCCCATGCAAAGGTGGTGTCGATGAACTTGTCGCTCAAGTTGTTGATGTCATCTTCGGTTAAACCCATGCGCAGCCAGTTGTTGCGGTAGTTGGGCAGACCTGAATAAATCTGCGCAACCGGTCGTGCCAGCTCACGGGCCTTGTCGGCATCACTTTCTAAAATGACTTTCTGCTCCACGCAAAGCATGGCGTCTGGTCCCATAATATCGCGTGCCATGCGCGTATGGTCCGGAGAGCTGAAATAGGGGTGAGCGCCCTGGCAGGCTTGTGCCGCCAGCTCAAGCATTTTAGGGCCCAGCGCAGCAATGACTGTTGCGGGTTCTTCGGCTGGTGGGAAGCCGTTGTAAGGTGCAGCTTTCATCGCCTCAAGATAAGCGCGCATGGTTTTAACCGGCGGGCCGTATTCCAAACCACGTACGCCTTCTACTAACGGTTTGTGAGAGACACCCATGCCGAGCAGAAAGCGTCCGCCGGATTGTTCCGCCAGGGATTTCTGTGCAGACATGGTCACGCCCG
Organism: Gammaproteobacteria bacterium; assembly: GCA_048571035.1. Lineage (GTDB taxonomy): Bacteria > Pseudomonadota > Gammaproteobacteria > Pseudomonadales > Azotimanducaceae > UBA4421. The sequence continues at coordinate 2,247,150 of CP121329.1, read as the reverse complement.
GCTCACGGTGATAGATGTTGATGATGCCGGTTGCCAGATTCAACGTTTCAGTGTTGGCGAGCAGCCAGGACGCCATAACGGTTGGGTTCTTGCCCACAGTCTCTGGTATCCAGAGAGTGCCATAACCCATCGATTCGATGCGCTTTGCTGCCGCTGCTGCGTCAACGGAGGACATGCCGTCAAAAAAGTACCAAACGCCTAATTTACCTGTATCCATCTACTGCCTCGCTTGTTGTAAAAAACTGGGGGGTCAAAAGTTTGTTGTCTGTTTCAGCTGCCCGTAAATATACCCGGTCGCCTTTGCGCAACCGCGCGAATACCTTCGTAGGCATCGTCTGTTGCACGCAGCCATTGCTGTTCTGCCAGCTCGTGTTGTGTTGCTTCGGCAACGGCCTCAGCCAGCCCGTAGCGCATCGTGGCGCGGACCGACATCACCGCTAACGGCGCGTTCTCGGCAATTTCTCTGGCCAGAGACAAAGCTGCAGGACGCAGTTCTTCTGCGTCGACAAGCTGGTCCACAAGGCCGATATCAGCAGCTTCTGTGCCGCTGATGCGTTTGCCGGTCAACAACATATGCGCAGCGGCCTGTTGTCCAATCAAACGCGGTAGCGTGACGCTGATGCCAAACCCCTGATGCAGTCCAAGTTTGACAAAATTAGCGCCAAAGCGCGCTGCGGGGCTCGCAATCCGAAAATCCGGCACTAAGGCCAGTCCGAGACCGCCACCGATGGCAGCCCCCTGAATGGCGCCAATAACCACTTTTTTGCTCGCAAACAGCCTTGTGGCTTCCTGATAGAGTTTTCCTGTGGTGTTTTGGAAGCCTTCCTCTGTAAAATCAGCACTTCCGGTTCCATCTGCTTGCCCGGTGCCAAAGTTTGCACCGGCGCAAAATGCTTTGCCCGTTGATGCCAGCACGATGGCTCGACAGGCGGGCTGCGCATCCAGGGCGTCAAATGCGTCTGCAAGTTGTTTGATCAGGCTATGGTCAAAAAAATTGAGCGGCGGACGCTGTATCTCCACCGTAGCGACATGATTGTCGAGGGTAACTTCGATATCTGTGTAGTTGTCGATGCTCAAGGTGGTGGTGTAGCGGGTTGTGAGGGGCAGAATACTAACAGCGGGGCAGGGGAAAGCACACCTAAGTGGACGATTCAAAAGACATCGATGATGCAGCGCTGCCCGTTGAAGAAACCCAGCGGCCGGGTATCTGGGAGCTCGCCCTGCCTTCTATTCTGGGGAACTTGTCTTACACCATCGTTGGCATGGTGCAGGTCAAATTTATTGCCACCCTGGGCGCCGAGGGTTTGGCTGCCGTAGGCGCTGGCCAGAGAATATTTTTTGCCATGCAGGCCATCCTGATGGCGGTCAGTGCCGGTACCACCGCATTGGTGGCCCGGGCCTGGGGCGCGGGTGACTATCGCGAAGCCAGTCGGGTGACAATGGCGTCGCTGGTGTTAGGTGGTGTGATGGCGTTAGGCATAGCGGTCCTTGGCATTGCTTTTGCCACGCCAGTGGCCAGTGTGTTTGGTCTGGATCCTGCAACCCTTGAGATGGCCAGTCTCAATATCCGTTGGCTGTCTGCTTTTAACGTTGTGTTTGCTGCCATGTTTGTGTTGAGCGCGGCTCTGCGAGCTTCCGGGGATGCCTGGACACCTTTGTGGATGAGTGTGGGGGTAAACCTCATGAATATTCCGCTGCTTTATGCGTTTGTTTACGGTCGCTGGGGCATGCCTGAAATGGGTGTGGCGGGGGCGGCAATAGCGGCGGGTATATCGTTCTCCATAGGTGTTACGGTGTTGATGACCATGTGGATCAAACAACGCTTCAGGGTGAAACATGTTGCCAGCGGCTGGTGGCGTAAAGCACGCTTAAAACAGTTGTTGGATATCGGCTATCCTGCCGCGTTGGAACAAGGCGTGTTCCAGATCGGTTTTTTTATCTTTCTGATGCTGATCGGTAATTATTATGGCACCGAGGCGTTTGCCGCGTACAACATCGGTGTCAGTCTGTTGGCGGTCTGTATGACTGTCGGCTTTGGTTTCTCGATTGCAGGTTCAACGCTGGTGGGCCAGAATCTGGGTGCAAACGACCATGAAGGCGCCGCTCGCAGCGGCTGGCGAGCCTGTCTGTTTGCCATTTTATCCATGGGTACGTTGGGCGTCATCATCATCAGCATAGCTGAGGATCTGGCGACCTATTTTATTGGAGACGCGCCGCGCACGGTTGAACTGACCGTGCAGTTTATTTACATCCTTGGCGCCATGATGCCGCTCATGGCCATTGAGTTTTCTCTCGGTGGGGCTCTGCGCGGTGCCGGTGATACACGCTTTCCCCTGATGGCGACCATTATCGGGTTGCTGATTATGCGTTGTGGTCTGGCACTGATTGCCACTTATCTCAAGCTGCCGGTGGTGTATGTTTATGCGGCGCTGATTGGGGACTATGTGGTCAAAGGCGCCATGCTGATCTGGCGCTTTCGTCGCGGTAAGTGGAAAACTATTGTGCCGAATACAGGTCTTGGTCACGGCGAAACCTGAGCGGGTCAAAGGGTTCAGCTGTGGCCGTTTCTGATTGCCGTGGAAGACGTATCGTTCCGGTAAGTGTCCTGTGTAACACCGGTACATCGCTGTCTCAGAATATCCGGTATATCGAGTTGCTCCAGGGTCACAAATGTGTCGCCGATCAATCGCCCGAACACCACAAAGGTAATCTCCTGCTCGACAAAAGTGTTCATGGCTTTGTCCAGCAGGTCGACATGATTGCGGTAAAAACGTAATTCTCCGATCCGCGCCAGGGTATCCACGCCAACAATAAACGTTGTGCCTTTGAACAGATTGGCTTTGCCTTCGAAGTTGGGCGTATTGGTCAACCACACTGGCGTATCGCCGATGCCCTCAATGCGCTCTTCCATGGTCAGGTAATCAAGGCTGGGTTTGTCAGCGTTTTTTACAGCCAGTTCGAAAGCACCTTGAAGACCGGTGAGGTTTTCAGCGATCGACAACATCTGTTGATGACCATCGTGCACCGGGTTGAAAGACCCGGGCAGCAGCAACCTGCCGTCTGAACTGCCAATGGCGTATTTATAAGGAGACTCGTCCAGTAAAGGTCGCAGTGGCGGATTTGCACGAGCGTGCAGTTCAACCAGGTTGTCATCAAATTCAGTATTGTGATCAAGCAGACAGTGGGCGATGGTCTGCCAGATCTGTTCGCGCAGCAGGGCTTCTTCGCTGTCGCGATCACCATCGTAGTCCGCGCTGAAGGTATAGGTGTCGACAGCGGTTTGAATGGCCCAGTGAGCTCGGTGTGCGCCCCGCTTGACCCGGTTGGTGGCAAGAGAAGCGGTACAGCCGAAGCCGAACAGCTTGGTTGTGCCTGCTGGTTGTGGGTCTTGTCGGGTGAGGGCCTCACTGCGCTCGTAAGCGGTGATGGCCAACTGTCGTGCGGTGGTGGCGGATACCGATTGTTCGGGCGCGCGTCCCAGCAACTCAGTCATAGCCGCGCTGGCGTAAGGGACAACAACTTCTAACACGGTTGCCGAAGCACCAGCGGTGTTCAATGTTTCCGCAAGAAAGCTGGCGCCACCGCCGGTGACATAGAATGTGCCCAACCATGGGCTGCTGTGTAAGGCGGTGGCGCGTTCGCTCATGTCAGTCTGCCAGGAAGGTGCGGACCCGTTCGACAAACGGATCAAGCTGGTCATGGTGCACCCAATGCCCGGCTTTACCAAACGCTTCAACTTCCAAAGGACAGGTGAAATGCTTGGCGCGTCCATCAGCGACCGGGTCGCTTGCCCAGGATTCCAGGCCGCGTACTAGAAGCGTTGGGCAGGTGATGTTGCCATACATGCGCCAGGTTTCTTCGATGGGCACGCCGATCGGTGAAAATGTGCGCACGTAGTTATCGAATTTCCAGGAATAGGTGCCATCTTCGTTCTGGTTGCTGCCGTGAATAGTCAGGTGTCTGGCCTGAGCCTCGGACAGATGGGGATTTTCAGTCTGCATCCGTTGAAACGCTTCTTCCAGCGAGTCGTAGCGGCGTACCAGCCGTCCGGAAAGTTTGCGCAGATCCCCCATCCAGTCGTGCAGCCGTTTGTTCATGGGTTGGTTAATGCGCTCTTCCACCATCGCTGGAGGTGGCCCCATACCCTCGATGGATACCAGCTTTTTCACATTCTGCGGAAAAAGGGCGGTGTACAGGAGCGAGATGGAGCCGCCCAGAGAGTGCCCAATCACAGTAACCGGTGCCATGCCTTTCTGGTCCAGGAGCTGCGCAATGTCGTAGACATAGTCCACCTGATTGTACGAGCCGCCACGCATCCATTCGCTATCACCATGGCCGCGCAGATCGGGGGCGATAATGTGATAGTCGTTGCGAAATTGCTCAGCAACCCAATCCCAGTTGCGGCAATGGTCCCGACCGCCATGGATGAGAATCATCGGCGGCGCGTCCGGGTTGCCCCAATCCACATAATGCAGGCGCAGACGCTGGGAAAAATAGCTGTGAGATGTTGGTCCTAACATGGGCTTAGGGCTCCGTGTGAAAACAGCGAGTATAACGCAAGCGCTCAGAAAACCTTGCGCCCTCGGGCGTAAGTTGCCTTCACCTCAAGCGACATCAGGTCGGCAGCCTGGGTTTTCATAGGATCCGCGGACAACACAACGAGATCGGCCAGCTTGCCTACCTCGATGGTGCCTTTGTCCTGCTCTTCAAACTGCTGATAAGCGGCGAAGATTGTCATTGCACGGAGCCCATCGTAGATGGATACGCGCTGTGCAGGACCCAGCACCTGGCCTGAGCGTGTGCGGCGATTTGTTGTAGCCCATAACAGGCGCAGCATGTCGGGTGGCACGATGGGTGCGTCGTTGTGCACGGTAAACAGCATGCCACGCTGAACTGTCGAGGCCGTTGGGCTGATGTTGGCGCCGCGCGTTTCCCCCAGCACCGAATCCCGGTGCCAGTCTCCCCAGAAAAAAGTATGTGCACTGAAATACGATGGGATCATAGCCAGCGTCTTCATCTGCGTAATCTGGTCCTCGCGCACAGTCTGGGCGTGAATCATGACGGTGCGGTGATCGTGTTCAGGTCTGGCCTGTGCAACCGCTTCAATTAACATTTGGGCAGCAGCATCACCGTTAGCGTGGGCAATAATAGGTATCTGATGCTGCAGATAGGCGCCAACCAATTCTGTGGTGCGAGCAGGCGTGATGGTTGGATAACCTGCGTAGTCCTGGGCAGCTCCGGGAGGTGGTACATGGTACGGTTTGCTCAGATAGGCGGTTTTACCCTGAGGTGAACCGTCCAGAATCAGTTTCACGCCAGCCACCTTCAAACGTTTGTCGTAGCTGCCCCAGTTATAACGATCAACCATGCTGAGGGCATCCGCCTGTCCCACCGGGTAAGCAACCACATCCAGCGGTAGACTGTCGGTTGCATTGGCCTGTTCCAGCAAGGCCATGACATCTGGACCGGCAGCGCCGTCCTGAGCTGTTGTGATCCCGTAACTGGCATAGTCCTGCAGCGCCCTGGTCAGGCTGCCGATAGGGTCGGTGTTGGGTGCGGTCATGTATTTGCGTAGTGCGTAGGTCGCGGTTTCTTCCAGCACGCCATTAGGTTCGCTGCTGTTTGCGCGTCTGCGGATCACACCACCCGCAGGGTCTTGAGTTTCAGCGCTGATGCCGCCACGCGCCAGCGCGCGACTGTTGCCCGCAACAAGATGCCCGGAGACATGGATCAACAGAATCGGATGACGATTTGAAACCTGGTCCAGATCGTCGCGGTCCGGGTGGCGCTGTTCGGCGATCAATGAGTCGTCATAGCCCATACCTACTACCCACTCACCATCGGCGATGCCCTTGCGGGATATGAATGTCCTGAGTGTTTCCTGTAGATCTTCGATATTGGTGACAGGCCCAACCGGTGGTGAGGCAACGTTAGCCAGATTGGTCGCGAGCGCAGAGAAAGATACGTGTCCATGGGCGTCGATGAAGCCAGGTAATATGGCCTGGTCACCAAGCTCAACACGCGCCGTGTCCGGTCCCATCCAGCGTTCGGCATCGTCAGGTGTTGTAAGACCCACAATACGCTCGCCTTTGATCGCGACGGCCATCGGCTCACCTGGCTTTGGTGCACGGCTGGCCATGGTGACCACATGATTGGATATCAGAATCGTGTCAGCGTAAGGATCTGCAGCGTGCAGTGGTAGCTGTGCTACGCCGATGCCGAAAATGCAAAGGCATCTAGTCCAGGTGTTTGGCTTCATATTTTAACAGCTCAGTCTTGATCAGCGGAGCCAGTAGATACAGGCCCAGCAGGTTGGGAATAGCCACGATAAATACCATGGCATCAGATAAATCAATTAACGAAGACAATTCGATACTCGCACCCAGCACCACAAATGCCAGGAAAAACAACTTAAATGATATGTCAGCAATGCGGTGATTGCCAACCAGGTAGGTGAACGCTTTGAGGCCATAATAAGACCACGAGATTATGGTGGAGTAGGCAAACAGAATAGCCGCTACAGATAAAGGTATCGGGCTCCAGGATAAGGTGCTGGCAAAAGCCTGGGTGGTGAGTTCAATGCCTGCCATATTCTCATAGCCCAGAGCGGGGTCGTATACCGTAGTGATGATAACCAGCGCAGTGATGGTGCAGATGACCACCGTGTCGATAAACGGCTCGAGCAAGGCGACAAAACCTTCGCTGACAGGTTCTTTGGTTCGCGCTGTGGAGTGTGCTATGGCAGCAGAGCCAAGGCCTGCCTCATTGGAGAACACGGCCCGCCTGAAGCCGATAATCATGACGCCGATAATGCCTCCGCTGATGCCCTGCGGGTCAAAAGCGCCGTTCCAGATGGCGGCAAATGCGCCGGGCAGGGCTTCGTAATTCAGTGCAATGACAATCAGCGCGGTGGCGACATAAAGTAATGCCATGCCCGGAACCAGTCTTGCGGTGGTTGCTGCAATAGACCGAATGCCGCCAATAATTACGACGCCCACACCCAGGGCCAGGATGCAACCCAGCAGCCAGCTCTGGTCAGCAAACCAGCTGTCGGCACCACCGGTGACGTTGACGAAAATTGCAGCCGCCTGGTTGGACTGGAACATATTGCCGATGCCCAGGCAGCCTATGACCATGCTTGCAGCGTAAAAAATACCCAGACTACGCCCCAGCTTTGGCCAGTTGCGTTCGGCCAGCCCCCTTTCCAGGTAATACATGGGACCGCCGGATACCACGCCGTTTTCATAATGCCGGAACATTACCCCCAGGGTGCATTCGGCAAGTTTGGTCGACATACCCAGCAATCCCGCGACGATCAGCCAGAAGGTTGCGCCGGGTCCGCCAATGGAAATAGCGACCGCAACACCGGCAATGTTACCGATGCCTACTGTTCCTGAGACTGCGGTAGCGAGAGCCTGGAACTGGCTGATCTGGCCGGGATCGTCTTCCTGAACATGTTTTCCCGACACCAGTTCAAGCGCATGTCGAAACCCGCGCAGGTTGATGAAGCGCAGATAGACGGTAAAAAATACACCGCCGGCCACCAGCCATAAAACGATTAACGGTATTGGGGTGCCGAACATTTCGATGGAGAAGAAAATGAAGTTGGACGCACCATCCGCCAGCGGCCGCATCGCGGTGTCGATAAGGGCGTCAATGCTCTGGCTGCCGGGGTCAGACTGGTTCTGCATATAGAGGTATAATCAGGTTTTCGTTATCAAAATACACACATGTTGAAAACATTACACTTCAGTCTGGCTTTTCTATCCGTTGCGGGTTTTGTTATCCGTGCGGGATGGTCCTATGGTGGTTCGGATCTGCTGCAGGAAAAATGGGTGAGAATTGCCCCGCATGTGGTGGACACTTTGCTGCTGACTCTGGGCGTGGTTTTAGCGTTCAGCTTGCCTGGTGGGCCCTGGCAGGGGTGGCTGCTGGCGAAGCTGATCGCATTGCTGGCTTATATTGGTTTTGGCGTGATGACCTTGCGAGGCCAGGGCGCGAGCAAACATATTGGTTTGGTTGGCGCCCTGCTCAGCGTGAGCTACATTTTCCTGGTGGCGTACAGTCGCCACCCGCTACCTTTTTAGCGGAATTCCCAGCTACAAAAATTAGTCTGCATCAAATGTCATGACCAGAGAAACCGGCACAGATTGGCTGATGCTGGGCAATCCCGCCAGTTCACGCAGTTTCTCAACGCCTTCACTTAAGCCTAATGAAGAGGTGTTGAGCACGATGGGCTGCAGGCTGGTCACAACGACACGATTATCATGCCTGCTGACCAGTACCTCGGTCGTGATCGGCGTCTGGCTATCTTTGATGGTCACCATCGCTTCAATGGCAAGGATCGCGACCTCGCCTGATTTAAGAGCTTTGATGGCAGCAGGATCAATCTGACCGCTGATTGTTGCGGTGGGGTAGGTTGCCGCTTCAAACAGAAATTCCAGCATGCGTTCGTTTCGTATCGGGATCAGCGTATCCAGACTGGCCAGGTTGATTTCCACATCGATTGCGCCACTGTCAGCCAATCCACCTGCGAATTTGCTGAATTTGTGCACCTCTGCAATATGCGTGGCTTTCATCGAAACGAAACTCAAGCGTGATAGATCGCTGTTAACGGTCCAGTTAGCAAGCGCTGCTGGGGCTGATATACAAATCAGCAGGACGGTGAAGAGTCGGGCCAGTGGTTGGATAAGCATGTCGATCCTCAGTGGGTTTGGCAGCAGTATACGCAGGCTTGATATCGGTTTGCAGCGCTGGTTAGACAGATTCGCAGCTGTGGCAGGGTCTGTCGATGTAGGCGACAATAGCGGTATGCAATCTTCTCAGCTCAAACACCGTGTCGTCATTCTTCTGGGCACTAATTATTCGGGTTCACATCTGCTGTCCCATCTGGTCAGCGCCCATTCACAGTGTTTCGGAGTGGGTGAATTGCACCGCTACGAACAGCTTGTGGGTACCTCAAGCCAGGCGCCGGTCGTGTCGCAGTACAATGCGTCGCCGCTGTTTCACAATTTGAGTGAGCAGCCGGTAGAGCAATGGTATGCAACCCTCGCTCAGCGCTTCAGCGCTGACCAGGGTATCGTGGCGCCGGTGATTGTTGATAACTCGAAGAAAGTGAAGTGGGTAAAACGCGTCACCAGCGGTCCACAAATGGATTTGCGTCTGGTGCACCTGATCCGCGATCCACGCGCGCTGGTATTGCGTTGGTTGAATACCTATGACTCGGAAAAACGCCGGCGCACTCAAAGGTTGCGGGTAGCTAAGCGCGTGCCCACTCGTGCTGCACAGATTCTCACTGGTAGCTGGGTCGATGTATTCATATATAAGTGGCTACGAGAAAATCGTCAGATCAGTGACTATATGACCCAGAGCAAAGTTGCCCATGCGGTCGTCACCTATCGTGATGTGGTGTTTGATACCCAGGCCACGTTGCAGAAACTGATGCCTCGTCTGGGGCTTGAATTCGAACCTAAGCAGCTGCGGTTTGGTGAAGGCAACACGTTCGGCACGACTAAAACAGCACACGCGGATGCGGTAAAGCAATCGGAAATCCGCCCGGATCTTAAGTGGCAAACCCAGTTAGACAGTAGCGCGCAGCGCGTCATCGCGGCCAACAAAGATGTGATCAGGTATCTCGCTGCGCTGAATTTACGTCTGGGTGACGATGGGCTGGTCGCCAACACCTGATTCATCGACACTCTGGTTAATCCTGCCGGTGAACCAGCTTGGTGCAGAGTAGATATTGGCTGCCTCGATTTGGTTCATTTTTCTGGCCTTCAGCCTGAACTTTTAATTTCCTTGTCCAGCTATCTCGTCTGCTGAAGGCTGCCCGGCGCTAAAGCACGCGATCCTGGTTGGCGCGATAGATGTTGGCACGCCCTTTGCTATGAGTTAGTCATCGCAACTACATAGCCCAAACAAGACGTCTGATGAGTATCGTTGACCTGAACATAAAGTCACTTTTGCTGAGCAACCCAGCCTCTGGCACCCGCAAGAAAGTGGTGCCAACGCTGTACGAAGAAGATACCTCCAAATACGCTGGTCCGCACAAATGGCAGGTACAGGCATGGGCGAAACTTGTCAGGCGGGTTTGGCGCTATCGGACCTACACGCGGTGGGTCGAGAAAGCTTGCGAACAAATTGATGTGATTGGCCTGGAACACCTGCAGAATCTCAATGGTCCTTGTGTGTTTGTGGCGAATCACAGCAGTCACCTGGATACGCTGGTAATCAATGAATCGCTACCGGCACATGTCCGGCAAAACCTTTTTTACGGCGCGGCGCAAGATCGCTGGTTTGTGAAAGGTAAAGATAAAATGGTGCTGCAACCCTGGTATCAGTCACTGGCTTTGGGCAATTTCCCCATTATGCGAGGTGGCGGTGCGGGTGCATTGTCATACGCCCACTGGCTGTTGAAGAAACGCCAGCACGTTCTACTGTTCCCGGAAGGTACCAGGGCGACAGGCGAAAACCTCGGCGAATTCAAACATGGCGCAACGTTGTTAGCACTGCAGAATCAGGTGCCTGTGGTGCCCGTTTATCTGGGTGGTCTTCAGAACTTACGCCCGAAAGGGAGTCGAAGTGCGGGCCGTGGCCGGGCCACCATCGAGTTTCTGCCCGCTGTTGAGTTTTCACACGGCAGTGATGTTGCTGCTGCCACAGATAGCATTGCGCGTCGTCTTAATCGCGTGCACATGAATTTTGTCAATAAGAGCAGTTTAGAAACAGAGTTAGCCGCACCGGCAGGCGAGGCTAGCACCAGTCGATCAACCAGTTTTCCGGAGGCCGCTTAGACTCTCTACTCCAATGTTCCTCTCTCCAAAAGGCTGCGAAGCCTAGGACTCCGGAAACGCAGCGCCCCTCCCCGGGCGCTGCACCTTCTCCCCTTGCGTGCTGGTGACAGCACGCCTCTCCAGAATCCGCCTCTCTCTCCCGTTAAAAGGAGGGAGTGGCGGATTCACTTATTCCAGACGTATGCGTACAGTGCCTGCTCAGGGCAAGAGATCGTTTGGGATGAAATATTTTGTGTTGCTGACGCTTGTTGGCCTGACAGGTGGTTGTTCATCAGCGCCGGTTGAGCCAACCCCACAGGACCTGATTCGCGAAATGGGGCTGTCAGATCTTGCACAAACACTTACCGTCACAACTCAGTCGGACTGTTTGATTGAGCCCGCTCAGGATACGCTCGAATGGCGGGCGCAGAGCACGCTGGCTTGTCTTGGCCTCGATGGACCTGCAGATACAGTACTTGAGCGTTGGCGGAATCATCCGCTGTACGGTCGCTTGAGGGATACCGGCGCACCGGCCTGGTTGAACGAACGAGCCGCTGATTTGCGTGACTTCGAGGCGTTGCTGGGGCAGGTCATGGTTGCCGGCTTGAGCACAGGTTACAACATAGTGCCGCAATCGCTGTGGCCCCAGTTTGATAGCAAAACCACCGTCATCTACAGTCATTCAGACTGGCAGCACGCCCGTCAGTTGGTTGCGCTGCTGGCACTGCATGGGCTGACACCTGAGGTGACCCCGCTGGTGAAGCAATCCAAATTTCTGTTCCGGGATGAATGGGGTGAGCCCGAGCGTGAATTGCCTCGTCTTGCAAATGGACAACGGGTCATCGATCAGCTTGAGTTCGAACTGTTCCTGCACTTTGCAGAACCGGAGCAGGTTGAAAAGTTTGGTGAGCTGGTGACGCAATATGCAAAGCGTGACAGTGAAGACGAACAAGGCTTGTTGCACGGTTCCTGGTGGCAGCCTTTCTATCGCACTTTCGAGCCTTTTGAGCAGTATCACCGCCTGGTCGTCATGCTGGTCAGCTACCGAGGGTTTCGTGTGAATCTGTTGTCTCTGCCTGAGCAGGCGGAGGATCGCTTAACCAAGCTGCGTGGGCTGAGCGACGAGTGGCAGGTAGTGCCCTACGACATCTGGGTAAACCCAGCTTTCTATCGATTTCAATTGGGCGATTATCGTTAGAGTTGGACTCACCAGTACAATATTTTCTGCGCTGCAAACGTCACAAAACCGATCACACTGATGCAGAAAACCAATATCGCCGACAGGATGTAGTGACCTACATGCAGCTGACCAAAAACGTTGTACAGCAGCAAGCCGACGGCGCACGCGCCGAGGCCGTACGAAACGGTCATGTGCACATAGCCTGCGTCTTTAAATTCTTGCTTGTTGAGCTGTATGGTCAACGTACCCATGATCAAAAAGTTTGCCGCGCCTGTTACCAGCATGAGTACACTCGACCACCACCAGAGTGAATCCCCGGTATAGCCATAGTTATAGAATACTATTGGAATCAGTGCGCTTAAGGTTGCCACAATACTGCCGATCATGATCGAGGCCGCGTGGTGAGTGTTGACTCTCGATTTCTGCTCTGGGCCAATCAGGAATATGATAAAAATAGCTACGAAACCGGTTAAGACCAGAGACAGCTGAGCGAAACCTATTAGAAATTCCTGTTGTTCCATAGTTTAAAATCGATCCGTTGGATAAGGCCCATCTGAGAAAACAGTGTCGTGATAACCCTTTATCCCAATCGTGCAGGCTAACGGACTTCTGTAGTCCTCATCCTTGCTGAGCTTTTCTATGGCGTGTTCAAAAGTAAACGCGGGTTCCCATCCCAATCGATTCCGTGCATGAGTATTGTCATAGACGCGATCCAAGGTTGGAAACATCTTCCAGTTACGGCGTTGGTATTGCGCGGCGTATTGCGGGACATATCTATGTACAACCGCTGCTGCATCTACCGCCAGTTCGCATGCATCACTTATTTGAAAAGGTGTTGTGCCGGAGATAATGAAGCGGTCGAAACCGATTTCTTCTGCTTTGCTGATTGCCAGCTGATGCGCGACGACGACATCAGCGATGTCAGCTCGACGGAAAAGGAGTTCATTCACTTTGAGATTGTCATCATCAAAATGCTCGCGCTGCAGTGGCGCGTCGTCTTCTTCGAGGAAAAAGCGTGAGGTCTTGAGAACAATACAGGCAAGACCAGCGTTGCGATGGAAGAGTTCGCACAGGTCTTCGGCAGCGGTTTTGCTGACACCATAGATGTTCTTCGGCTTTGGTTGCAGGCTTTCCGTGACCCAGACTGCGGGCTCGCCAGGGGCGGGACGCATGGCATCACCAAAGGTACTGGTTGTACTGGTATAAATGAAGGTACCACACCCCTGGCTGAGGGCTTCCTCCAGAAGATTCAGCGTGCCGGTGATGTTGGTATCAATAAATGCCTGGCGGCTGTGTGTTCCGACATGAGGTTTATGCAGGGTTGCGGTGTGGATGATGGCATCACATCCGCCAATACATCTGCGGACAAACGATCTGTCGGCTATAGACCCGACGTGATCGGTGAACTCGGATGGCTTGATGTCTAACCCAAGCGGACGATCTCCTGATGCGCGTAGCGAGCGCATCAGGGCTTCTCCCAAATGCCCCGCACTACCTGTAACCAGTATTTTCATGGGTGGCGTGTTGGTCGATTTGTTAATCAGCTGTCCAGGGTGCGACCGATGAGTTCTTTCATGATCTCGTTGGTGCCGCCGTAAATCTTCTGCACCCGGGCATCTTTGTACATGCGCGAGATTGGATATTCGTCCATATAGCCAGCGCCACCGTGCAGCTGCAGACATTCGTCGACAATTTCACACTGCTTCTGGGTGCACCAGTATTTCGCCATCGAGGCGGTAGCGGCATCCAGTTCGCCGCGCATATGTTTGAGCAGGCATTGGTCAACAAAGGTGCGGGCAATCAGAGCTTCGGTTTTACATTCTGCAAGCTTGAATTTGGTGTTCTGGAAATCCAGCACCCGTTGCCCGAACGCCTTGCGTTCTTTGACAAAATTGATGGTAACCTGCAGGGCGCGCTCCATCTCTACCACTGCTGCCTGTGCAATATTAAGTCTTTCCTGAGGCAGTTGCTGCATCAGCTGAATGAAGCCTTTGCCCTCTTCTTCGCCGAGGAGATTGCTTTGTGGTACCCGGCATTCTTCAAAAAACATCTCGGACGTATCTGCTGCACTTTGTCCCAGCTTTTTAAGATTACGTCCGCGTTTGAAGCCAGGGTTGTCACACTCAACGACAACCAACGATATACCTTTAGCGCCTTTGCTGGGGTCTGTTTTTGCAACGACAATGACCAGGCCGCAGTTCTGGCCGTTGCTGATATAGGTTTTCGATCCGTTGATGACGTATTCGTCACCGTCCTTGATCGCTGTTGTTTTTACGCTCTGCAGGTCTGAGCCCGTGTTGGGCTCCGTCATGGCAATTGCGCCGATGGTTTCACCGCTGGCCATTTTTGGCAGCCACTTATTTTTCTGCTCTTCGCTGCCGTAGTGCCAGATGTATGGTGCAACAATCTGACTGTGAACCTGGTTGCCGAAGCCAACCAGACCGGCGCGCAGCTGTTCTTCGGTAATCACCGTTTCATGTAAATAGCTGGCGCCGCCGCCACCATATTGGGTGGGGATCTCTGCGCACAACAAGCCCGCCTGTCCTGCTTGTCGCCAGGCGTCTGCGCTGACTTTTCGATCGGTCTCCCATTGTTCATTGCGCGGTACAAATTCATCGTTGAAAAATTTGCGCGCGGCATCCTGCAGAATTCTCAGCTCTTCATTCAGCCAGGGGGATTCGTAGTTTTCAAAAATCGCGGTCATTTAGACTCCTGTCAGGTTTGGATATTTAGGGTAAACCGGCAGCGGGAAAGGGGGCGTCGTATACTTCGACACGCGCATCGCGCTCTGTGCGGCATTTGTCTGGATGGGAAGATGAGGCGGTCAGGACATACAGCTTGTCATCACCGATCATGCAGGCAAAGGCGCCTCTGGCCAGTGAAATCTCATGCGTGATGGCGCCGCCTTCGACCTGCCGAATACAATTGTTAGTGGTCGGAGACGCACTCCAGATGCCGTGACCCGCATCCAGACATATGCCATCTGGAACGGCTTTTTCCGGCAGGTCGGCCCATAACCGTTTGCCACTCAAACTGCCGTCAGCTGCAATGTTAAAAGCAGTCAAGCGAGATGCAAATGTTTCGGCAACGATCAGCGTCTTGCCATCGGCTGTGATCACTGCGCCGTTCGGAAACATCAGGTCATCGTCCTCAACATGACAGTTGCCGTCGGGGTCAACACGAATCAGTTGAGCTGGTTTAGGTTTTTCATTGTTGTGCAGATCAAAGCCGAAGTTGCCGACGTACGCGCGCCCTTGTTGATCCACCACCATATCGTTACAAATGCCGGAGGCGAGTTCGGACAGGTCAGCGTGCAGGGTCAACACTTCTCCGTCCCACCTGAGCAGCTGTTTTTTAGTCATGCTGACAATCAGCAGGCTGCCGTCAGGCAGCCAGCCGAGCCCGGAGGGTTGGTCATCAACAAGGGTGGTTACCGTGCTGCGCTGCCCGTCGGGGGTGACCTTAACAACCTCCTGAGCGTGCATGTCAGATAGCCATAAACAGTTGTCTCGGAAGCGCGGGCCTTCACCAAAACACAGGCCATCAATCAAGATATGGGGAGACATGGCGAACTCCGACAGTAAAAATGCCAGTTTAGGGTGTTTTGCAGGTCTTTTACCAACATCTTCCCGCATACCACTTGGTTCATATGCACGCTGGCTTTATAGTTTTAGGGTGTCGACAATATGTGTTGGCTCCACTACAAGGAGAATATTGAATGGAATTTATAAAAAGACTGGGTTTAGTTGTGCTGCTGGCGGGTTTAGTGGCTTGTGGCCAGTCAAATAGCGGTGCAAGTGACGCTTCTGAGGCGGGATCTAACATGATGGATAGTGCATCAGATGCTATGGATTCTGCTGGCAGCATGTTAGATGACGCTGCGGACAGTGCTTCAAGCATGGTGGACGAGGCTGCTGAAAGTGGTGCCGCTATGGTTGATGAAGCGACCGAAGCGGGTGCGGAAATGGTGGATGACGCCAAAGCGATGGGCGCGGACATGGCCGATGAGGCAGAGGAAATGGCAGACGATGCTGCTGATGCAGTAAGCGATGCTGTCTCTGAAGGCGCAGACGAAGTTGAAGGCGCCCTGGATGGTCTGACTAATTAAGCACTAGAAAGATCGGACTCTGAGGCTGCTTGATCTATAGCAGCCAGATCGAGGTTGTCAGCCTTGGCAACCTCGATCAGAGCCTGTTCAAAAATCCCTCTTGCAGCACCTGACAATTCGGCAAGGTGTTGATGTAACACCTTCTCTTTAGGGTCAGTGTCTTCACACTCTCTACAATACTGTTCAAAAGCACCAATGCTCATTAACAGGCTGGCAATGTGGTTTGGGCATTCACACTGTAAGACAGGCGTCATGGCTGCAATCTGGGCCAGCGTTGCATCACTGAATCGTGCTCGGGCAGCAGGTTGCTCAAGGGTGTCTGCATCGACGGGCTTGGCTTGCAGAGCGCCCATCAGGGTTTCCGCTGAAACCGGCGCCTGACAGACGGTGATCCCGCCGAGCTCCAGATGCCTCAGACTGGTGCGGTTGGCGAAATTGTAGACGACAATGATTTTTTCGTAGGTATCGCGCAGTTCTAGCAGGTGCTCAACATCTTCGGGATTGATCGTAGCCAGCTCTAACACCAGGGCCTGGTGCTGGGTCTGTGTGGGCTGATTCAACCACTGGTCACCGCTGCACGCCTGTCGACCGATCTCTTCAAATTGCGCTGCTGGCAGAGCCAGGTGGGCAAGTTTGTGGCCAACCAGCAGTACTGAGTCAACAATGGCGTGTTGAGTGTCCTGCAGATTGTGTTTGCTGGCCAGCGCTTTCAGGCCGTCCAGATCCAGGGCGGCAAGGTGGGTAAGGCTGTGTCCGTTGTCGCTGAGCAGTCGTACGAGACGCAGCAGTTCTACATGGGACATGTCGTAGATCCGTCGCCCTGTAGGTGTTCTTTGCGGTGTGCCTATGTTGTGGCGGCTTTCCCATTTTCGCAAGGTGTGCGCGGGTACGCCGGTTAAGCGCGCTACCGCGGCAATTGTTAGTTGTTCCATCGCGTAGAATTTTGTCTCGTCTAATGAATGTCTAAGTGTATGGGTACACTGGCCCGTCTGGAAGCGACAATGTGAATATCTTATTCGACCAATGCTGGACGCTTTCCTCTTTGAAGCGCGATTATGCACCAGTTGGCGAAAAAATGTACCGGTTATTGCTCAATATCACAATAAAGTCTAATATAAGTCCCAAATAAATCGCTGGAAAATAAGATATGTCTAAGCTGGCAGTGATAATGGGTAACCAGTTGTACGATCCTCAGTGGCTGCCCGACGCGAGTCAGACAACAGTTCTGATGGTTGAAGACCGTCGTTTATGCAGCCGCCACCGGTATCATCAGCAGAAGCTCGGTTTTCTGATTGGTGCCATGCGTGAACACGCTGACGTACTGCGGGGGGCGGGTTACACAGTGGTGTATCAGGACCTTGATGCAAACAAAACCTTGTGCCAGCAGACAGTGGCACTGGCGACCCAGTTGGACGTCGCAGAAATTGTTGCGTTCACACCGGCTAATGCCGGTCAGAAGCGCTACCTGCAGATTACCGCGCAAAAAGCAGCCAGACCTTTGCGGTTGCTGGAGGATCCGATGTTTCTCACGGAACCTGCGGATCTTGAATGTCTGGCATCTGACAACCCACGCATGGCAAATTTTTATCAGGCCCAGCGAAAACGCCTGGACCTTTTGATGGCTGAAGATCGGCCGCTGGGTGGGAAATGGAGTTTCGACGGCGATAACCGTAAGGCAGTTCCCAGTCATATTGATCTGCCCGAACTCACACGGGTCAGCCACAGCGATCTCACCAGGGAGGCCCTGCGCAGCGTCAGCCAGATTTTTGCGGAGCACCCCGGAGATGCTGAAAATCTCTGGATCCCGACCACGCGTGAAGGCGCCGTAACCCAGTTAAAAGAATTTGTTGCCCAGCGCCTGGTTGGTTTTGGAACCTATGAAGATGCCATTTCGCGACGCTCGGCAACGTTGTTTCACAGTGTACTGTCGCCTTATCTGAACATCGGACTGCTGACGCCCCGGGAAGTCATCAGCACGGTTATGGATTACGCCATGGGCCACGATGTGCCGATCAATGATGTAGAAGGCTTTGTGCGTCAGGTTATTGGCTGGCGTGAGTTCATGCGCGGGATGTATCTGCATCACCGCAAGGGTATGCGTAGCGGTAACATCTGGAATGCTCAGCGTCGCATGGGGCGTAACTGGTCAAACGCGACAACGGGTATTCCGCCGCTGGACGGTGCGCTGAAAAACGCGCAGCGTTATGCCTGGAATCATCACACTGAACGATTAATGGTGATTGCTAACATGATGAATCTTTGCGAGATACGTCCTGCAGATGCTTATGAGTTCTTCAGCAGCAACTATCTGGACGCCTACGACTGGGTCATGGTGCCCAACGTTTTTGGTATGGGGTTAACCTCAGAGGGTGGAACCTTTGCATCGAAACCTTATATCTGCGGATCAAACTATATGTTGCGCATGAGCGATTATCTGAAAGGTGAATGGTGCGATGTTGTGGATGGGCTGTTCTGGCGTTTTGTTGAAAAACACCAGACGCTCCTGAAGTGTAACGCTCGGGCGAATTTTATGGTGCAGGGGCTGGGACGCATGAAACCCGAGCGACGTGAGCGAATTTTTGCCAGGGCCACACAGTTTCTGGAGCAGAATACATTATGAATACTCTGATTATTGGTGCATCCGGAGGCATTGGCGCAGCGATCTGCCAGCTGGCATTGGCAGATGAAAAAGTTTCCAATCTACTGGCGACCAGTCGCGATCCGGATAGTCTGCCAACGCATAATAAGCTGGTACCTATCGCTCTGGACCTTTGCAGCTCTCAAAGTATGACAAGCGCTGTGGAGGCGGTCCGGGCAAACATCAGTCATATCGATCGCCTGATATTTGCCTCTGGTTATCTGCACGATAAACAAAGATTGCCGGAAAAAGCACTGCGTGAACTGGATGGTGCAGCTGTTCGGAGCGTGTTGCAGATCAATGCGATTGGACCGATGTTGGTTTTTGCAGCGCTGGAACCTCTGCTTAAAAAAGCTAACGCACCCAAGGTACTGTTTCTGTCTGCGCAGGTAGGCAGTATTGGCGACAATCGGTTAGGCGGATGGTACAGCTATCGAATGGCAAAAGCCGCTTTGAACCAAGGTGTTAAAACTGCAGCGATTGAAGCTGCCCGCTGGCGCAATGATGCAACCCTTGTCGCGGTTCATCCGGGTACCACGGCAACTGCCTTGTCGGATCCTTTTCTCGCTCGCCGTAAGGGGCAGGTACAGACGGCACAAGACTGCGCTGCTTTGATCTGGCAGTTGGCTGACCAGATTGAGGTGGCGTCCAATGGTTCTTTTCTGCGCGCGGACGGCGGGGAACTGCCCTGGTAGCGGATTGCGCCTGTGACCCCTTCGTGCGAAGGGGTCTACATCCGGTGAAGTCTTCTACACTGGCCGGTTAAAGGTATTTAGCCAGCTCTGCCCCGATGTCTTCTGGTGTGGTTTGCGGGGCATATCGAGCAAGTACCTCACCGTCTTTGCCGACCAGGAATTTTGTGAAATTCCAGCCTATGTCCGCGTTGCCGTCATCGCCGGCTTTGGCTGCTTTGAGGTAGTTGTAAAGCTCGCAAGCGCCGCTGCCGTTCACCTCAATTTTGGCAAACATGGGGAAATTGACGTCATATTTTGACTGGGCAAATTCGAGAATCTCTTCGTTGCTGCCCGGTTCCTGAGCGCCAAACTGGTTGCAGGGGAAGCCTAAAACCGTGAAATTCTGATCTGCATATTGTTCCTGCAATGTACGCAACCCGGCGTACTGATTGGTCAGGCCTCAGCGGCTGGCTAAGTTTACGATCAGGCAGACTTTGTCTTTGTACTGGCCAAAAGCGGTGTCCTGGCCGCTGATATCCGCCATATTCAGGTCGTGGAACTGGCTCATAGATTGATGCTCCTAGAGTGGGGGGTCGGAAAATTCCGCATCAAGCGGGTTACCCGCTATGGTAGCGCCGATGCTCGGTTCTGGGTACCATCGCAGAGTTTGGGGATAGGACACTACATCTGTGTGTCTCTATGCGGAACAATTTTTGTTGCATGGACGTCCATTGAGAAGACGTCTTTAGCAAACATATCAATTCAAGAGAGATACAGGAGAACCACCATGCGCGATGTAGTTATCGTCGACAGTGTGCGAACCGGACTGGCTAAGGCCTTTCGCGGAAGTTTCAATTTAACCCGTTCAGACGACATGTTGGCGCATTGCATCGACAGTCTGCTCGAGCGTAATGACGTTGACCCAGCAGAAGTTGAAGATGTTGTAGTGGGCGCGGCCACTCACACGGGTGAACAGGACGGCAACCTGGCACGCCTTGCCGTGATTCTGTCCAAATTACCCGTCAGTGCAGCTGGCGTCAGCATCAACCGTTTCTGTTCTTCGGGTCTGCAGTCTATTGCGATTGCGGCCAACCAGATTGCATCGGGTCAAACTGATGTGGCAATAGCTGGCGGCGTGGATTCTATTTCCATGCGCACCCGTCAGGAGCCTGGTAAAGCCAAGCAGAACAAGCGTCTGTTAGAGGAAAAGCCCGAGATTTTCATGGCTATGGGCAACACCGCTGAGGTGGTTGCGCGTCGTTACCAGGTAACTCGCGAACAGCAGGACGCTTATGCATTGCAGAGCCAGCAGCGTTATGCAGCTGCAGTAGACGCCGGCAAAATTGCGGAAGAAATTGTGCCGATGAAGGCCACTATGCTGAAAGTCGACAAAGAAAGCGGTGAAGAAAGCCATGTTGATGTCGTAGTAGACAAAGACGAATGTAATCGTCCAAATACGACCCTCGAAGGGCTTGCAGGTCTTCCGCCGGCATTTGAAGAAGACGGCTCTGTGACAGCAGGTAATGCATCGCAGTTGTCTGATGGTGCGTCTATGACTCTGTTGATGAGTGCAGAACGTGCCGCTCAGCTGGGCCTTGCGCCACTGGGTATTTATCGTGGTTTCACCGTTGCCGGTTGTGAACCAGACGAAATGGGCATTGGTCCTTGTTTGCCATTCCACGTCTGCTTAAAAACGCAGGTCTGGATCTGGGTGATATCGATCTTTGGGAGTTGAATGAAGCATTTGCCTCTCAGTGTCTCTATTGTCGGGACGCGCTGGACATTGATAATGAAAAATACAATGTTCTGGGTGGCAGTATTTCTATTGGTCACCCCTTCGGTATGACCGGTTCACGTCAAACCGGCCTGGTGCTGCGCGAATTGCGTCGTCGTAACCAGAAATATGGTGTAGTCACCATGTGTATCGGTGGTGGACAGGGTGCTGCAGGTTTATTTGAATCTGCGTAAATAGCGCTACCTAGCGGCAGTAAAAACTGCAGTGGAAAAGCGTCTCCATTTGTTGGGGGCGCTTTTTTTTGCTTTGAAAAACAGGTTTTACTCGTACATGAAACAAATTGAAACGTTAAGGAAATTGCTGTGTAACAGCGCCGCAGCACAATGTGCCGCTGGCGGGGTCTGGATTGTGTGATTTTCCGCACAGTTTTTTTTGCTGTATTATTCGGGGTTGGACAGGGTAGTGCACAGGTTTCCCCGGTTTGGAATCGGGCAAAGGTATAACCTGATTGCGCCCATCAGTTTTCGAAAGGGTATTGAGTGATTCACAGGACCACAGTCGACAACTTGCGATTCGCAGCAGCCCTCCTGGCGCTGCTGGCAGGCAATGCTGTGTTGGCACAGGGCGCTCAGGTGCTTAAGCCTGGTGAAATCGTATCTTCGTCAACAAACCCACCGCAGGAACAGCTCAGTCAGGAAGACCTTTCCCAACGTAGTGACAGTGAACTTACTGCACTGACCGCCCAATGGAGTCAGCTCAGCCCGGAACAGCGTCGGCGCCTGCTCGCTGAAGTGCGCGGACGCATGGTGAATAATCGTCAGGTGCAACGTCCCCAGGGGGTGGTTGTGCAGCGTCGTTATGGCCGGGTTGTGCGAAAGTCAGATGGCTCCGTGGTAGTGCAGACACGTGTTGTGCAGATCAGACCGCGTCAAAACCCTCGGGTCAGTGCTAACAGCAAGGCAAACAATGGCGAGGCAGTTGCGCCGCGTGTCACCTTCGGCATCGGTTTTGAACAGCGCACGCGTAGACCTGAACAGATCCATATAAAAGAACAGACGACCCGATCAGCGGATAACGTACAAGACAATCCGGCGCCAACAGATGTCGACCAACCTACTGTTGTGATCAGTCAAGAATCACCTCTCAGTTCGAATCGCTGACTCCGCTATGGAAGTCGAAAGTGCCAACCTGCTGGTTGTCGACGATGACCCGGAACTGCGTGAACTTATTCAGGCTTATCTGGAAAAACAGGGCTTTCATGTAGCCTGCGTAGAGTCCGGCGAAGCCATGGACAGCCACCTCGAAGAACATGACGTTGATCTGCTTATCCTCGATTTGATGTTGCCAGGCGAGCACGGTCTGTCTATCGCTCAGCGGATGAAAAAGCACTCTGACCTGCCGATCATTATTGTGTCCGCGCAGGGGGAAGATGTAGATCGGATTGTTGGCCTGGAGGTCGGTGCAGACGACTATCTGTCCAAACCGTTTAACCCCAGAGAACTGCTCGCCCGGGTTCGTGCGGTGCTGCGACGATCACAGTCCGGTACAGGTGGCGCGGAAGATAGTGCAGCGACAGCGTTTGGTGTTTTTGCATTGGATACCAATGCCCACCGTCTGACGAAAAACGGTGACACGGTGCCCTTGACGTCCGGCGAGTTTGATCTGCTGGCTATTCTGGTGGCTCACCCGAATAAGGTGCTGGATCGTGATCGCATCCTTGATCTTCTGACCGGAGCCGAGCGTTCGCCTTTTGACCGCTCTATTGATGTACGGGTTACGCGCCTGCGATCAAAAATAGAACCTGATCCCACCCAACCGGTTTACATCCGCACTATCTGGGGCAAAGGGTACATGTTCTGCCCTGCAGGTAATGGCTGACAGCTTCAGCTTGCGGGGCCCGTCCTCGCTGCTGGCGCGAACCACGTTGATCCTGGCGTTTGGCGCGCTGTTGATTGTTGTTATTGCAACGTTTGCGTTATATCTGTTTGTAATCAGCCCCATTACCGAACAATCTGCTGATGACGAAGCGGCTCTGCTGGTGTTATCCGCTCAGACCTGGGTTGAGTTGCCGCCGGAGGCGCGTCCTTATTTCGAACTCGAAATGGCTGAAAGTCATGATCTGATTATCAGTGAAGCGCGCCAACCTTTGCCGGAAGTGAACAGTTACTCGCAATATTTTGAGCTGCTTAAAACTGAGTTGTCCACGCGCATCGGGGAGCAGGTTGTGCTGCTTGAAGGTGATGATCTGCTCTGGGTGGATGTACCCATGGGCGGCTTCGCGTTGCAGATTGGGTTTTCAGCTGAACGCCGGGAGATCCAGCCGCTGTATGTGGCCATGGTGATTGTTGGTCTGGGTGCGGGTATTGTCTTTTTCACTTCGCTGTTTATCGTCCGGCGCATAGCCCGGCCGCTGGTTAATGTCGCCCGTCAGGCGGAGAGCTTTCGCGGTGCAACCCAGATTGAACCGCTGCCGGAAACCGGCCCGAGAGAGCTGGTTTCGCTGGCGCGCAACTTTAATACGATGGCATCTGAAATTGGCTTGTTGCTTACTAACAGAACTACTCTGCTGGCGGGGATATCTCATGATTTGCGTACGCCGCTTACGCGGATGCGCCTGGCACTGGCGCTCCTGCCGGAGAATGTCGATCCGCAGCTGGTCAGCCGCTTCGAGCGTAACCTGGAATCCATGGACGAACTGATCAGTGACGCTATGAGGTTTGCACGCGGCACCGGTGAGGTGCCGCAGGAAATTGAATTGCTGCCTTTTGTGCAGGAGATTCTGGCCACTTTCGAACGGGATATAACAGCAGACCTGCGTATCCCCCGAGACTTCCGAATAAAGATTGCCCCCAGCGCGTTCCGGCGCGTTTTGATCAATTTGATTGCCAATGGTTTTCAGCATGGCGGCAACGTCAGCGTGATTGCGACCACAAATCAGATAAAAGTGATTGATGATGGTCCAGGCATACCGGAAGAATTTCGAGAACAGGTGTTCCAGCCGTTTTTTCGCCTGGATAGTTCACGCAGCGCTACAACCGGCGGCAGCGGTCTTGGCCTGGCGATTGTGCAGCAGCTGTGTCAGGCGCATCAATGGCATGTCAGTATCGATAACTGCCCGCAGGGAGGCGCCGAGGTGACCCTGCAATTTGCCTCAGCAACTTGAAACAAAATGTCACAAAAACGGCAGGGGCAGAAATTCTCTTGAAACGTCTTTGCCGCATAGTAAGCAACATCACCGAAAAGTGATGTCTATCCCCTTAAGATCTCTGTTTTGGGTAGTGACCCTGAGATCCGCTTGAAACCGCCAGCTTCCTCTCCAGGCTGGCGGTTTTCTTTTTTCTAAAGCCTAAAAAAGAAGCATAAAAAAACCCGCAACGTGTGCGGGTTTTTTTATGCGTGGTGGTTTATCCCACCTGATGCATATGCACATCCTGTTGTGGGTATGGGATGGATATGTTTTCCGCATCAAAGCGCAGTTTCACTGTCTCCATGGTGTCGAAGTAGACACCCCAGTAGTCGCTGGCGTTGACCCATACGCGACAAGTGAAATTGACGGAGCTGTCTGCCAGTTCGGACAGGACCACAAAAGGTTCGGGGTCAGAGAAAACACGCTCGTCATCGGCAAAGATGGCTTTCAGCGTTGCTTTGGTCTTTGCGATATCGTCGTTGTAGCCAATACCAAATACAAAGTCCACGCGCCGCGTCTCTTCGGCTGAAAAATTAGTGATGATGCCGTTCGAGATAGAGCCATTCGGTACAATAATGACCTTGTTGTCCGGCGTTTTGATGATCGTATTGAAAATCTGAATCGCAGACACCGTGCCCGCGACTCCTTGTGCATCAACAAAGTCCCCTACCTTATAAGGGCGGAACATAAGGATAAGGACACCGCCGGCAAAGTTTGCCAGGCTACCCTGCAATGCCAGACCTATGGCCAGGCCAGCAGCACCTAAAATGGCAATGAAGGACGTGGTCTCGATACCCACCATACTGGCAACACTGATGAACAGCAGTGCTTTTAGAATGATGGAGGTAAGGCTGCCCAGGAATTTAGCTAAGGTAGGATCTGTTTTACTGGCATTCAGACCTTTGTTTACAACGCTGACGACCCGCTTGATGATCCAAAGACCAACCAGCAGAACGATGATCGCGAGTAAAAGCTTAGGTCCGTACTGAATCGCCATTTCTACGCCCTGGTCGATGTAACCCTGGATGCGGTCAGCCGACAGCTCCTCTGGAATAACTTCCATTTGTGTCTCCAATTGTTTTTTTCTTCTTTACATAAGTACTGGACGCTATTGTGTAACATTAAGTATTGTTGCGCGCCCGCTGGGTAGGGGATTTTACACGGGTTTTAAAATCCGGGTATACAGCTTTCCAAGCATCCCGTAACCTGCGCGCATTCTAATAAAGGAGTCACTGATGAAAAGTTTTTTGACGTTGGCGATCGCTCTGCTGTGGGCAACTAACGTTGCGGCAGATGGCCACAACAATCCTCACAAGGGGCAGTTTTACGTATCACCTGGCGCTATTGCTTATACAGGGCCAGATGCTTCCAATATCGGTTATGAAGATACTGAAGTAGGCGGCGCACTGATTTTGGGTTATGGACTGTCGGACAACTGGTCCATAGAAGTCATGGGCGGCAGGGTTGAAGATGCCGGTTTTGATAACCGCTACGGATCAGGCGAAGACCAGGTCAATCTGCGGTGGTTGGACTTTGTTTACAACTTACCGGCAAAAAATGCCTGGCAGCCCTTCCTGTTGGTGGGCGGTGGCCGAACAGAATACGACATGGACGGAGTTCGTCCGGACGCACGTGATAACCAGTTGAATGCTGGTCTGGGTGTGTATCGTCAGTTAAGCGATCACATTTCGCTGCGCGCCGACGTGCGTGGTGTTACCAGTTCAAAAGTAGGTGGCATGGAGCCGTTCGCTTTTCTGGGTATTACCGGATTTATCGGTTCTCCAGCTGCGCCCGCAACGCCAGCTGATTCAGATGGCGATGGTGTGCCAAACGAGATGGACAACTGTCCTACAACGCCTGCTGGTCGAGTAGTGGATGCACAAGGCTGTGAGCTGGATGCTGATAACGATGGTGTTGTTGACGGCGCGGATCAGTGTCCTGACACACCTGCTGGTGTTTCTGTTGACGGCAATGGATGTCCTCTGGATTCAGACGGTGACGGTGTACCGGATTTCCGCGACGACTGTCCTGATTCCGAAAGAGGTGCCAAAGTTAATGACCGCGGTTGTTACATTGAGCTCGAAGAAGAAGTCACCATTGACATGAGCATCGAGTTTGAAACCAACAAAGCGGAGCTCCGCCCTGATCACACCAGTGAACTGGCTCGAGCGGTACGTTTCCTGCGTCAGTATCCGAACACCAAAGCGGTTATTGAAGGCCACACAGATGCTGATGGTGCTGCGTCTTATAACCAGAATCTGTCCGAGCAGCGCGCCAAAGCGGTTTACGACTATCTCGTAAACGAAGCCGGTGTTGCAGCAAGTCGTTTGACCTGGGCAGGCTTTGGTGAAACTCGCCCGATCGCATCTAACGATACGGCGGCAGGTAAGCAGACTAACCGACGTGTCAGCGCGGTTGTTTCTGGCACACATAAGGTTCGCCAGTAAAGGCGAACCTCGAAAGGAGTCTGAGGAAATGATGCAACGCATTCTTGTTCTCAGCTGCACTCTGCTGTTAGTAGGCGCTTGTGAAAGCGCCTACTACGGCGTGCAGGAACAGTTTGGAAACCTCAAAAACGATATCCTGGTCGACCGTGTTGAAGACGCCATGGAAGCCCAGGAAGATGCCAAAGAAGAGTTCAAAAGCGCTTTGGAGCAGTTTGAAGCTGTTGTTGGTGTCCCCGAATCGCAGCTGAAGACAGTGTATAACCGTCTTAGCGATGCATTTGAGGATGCTGAAGACAAAGCGGAGACTGTCTCTGATCGGATCGACTCGGTTGAAGATGTTGCTGATGACTTGTTTGAAGAATGGGAGGAAGAGTTAGAGCAGATCTCTAATGCTTCCCTGCGCAGTCGCAGTGCGGATAAACTGCGTACTTCCAAACGTCGCTCATCTGATCTGGTGAAAGCTATGCGTCGTGCGGAATCACGTATGGAGCCGGTACTGACTTCTTTTCGAGATCACGTTCTTTTTCTGAAGCACAATCTCAATGCACAGGCGGTTGCGTCTCTGCAGGGTGAACTGGGTGGTATAGAATCGGACGTTGGACGCCTGATTCGCGATATGGAAGCGTCTATTGCTGAAGCGCAAAGTTTCATTAATACAATGGAAAACAGTTAAGCCAACCAGGAAGGTTTTATGAAAACGTTTGCTTGGATCATTGTTGTGCTGCTGCTTGTGATTGGCGGCGCGGTCGCTTACGTGGCTCTTAACTCTGGTAGTCTGGTGAAGAGTGGGATCGAGAGCTTTGGTCCCCAGTTCCTTGGTGTTGATGTTGAGGTCGATAATGTAGACCTGGCCATCACTGAAGGCTCGGCGGCTGTTAATGGCTTACGACTGGGCAATCCA
Source organism: Gammaproteobacteria bacterium (assembly GCA_048571035.1). Classification (GTDB taxonomy): domain Bacteria; phylum Pseudomonadota; class Gammaproteobacteria; order Pseudomonadales; family Azotimanducaceae; genus UBA4421. The sequence goes on along the minus strand of CP121329.1, from coordinate 2,219,508 downwards.
GCTGGGTTTGCCGGGTCCGACATGATGCAGGTTGATAAAATTAAAGTTGTTCTGGATACCAGCCAGATCAGCGACACCCTGGTTGTGATGAAAGAGGTTGTTATAGATGGCGCCAGCGTTACCGCCATAGCAAAAGGTCAGCAGACCAACTTTCAACAGTTGATGGCCAATCTGGACGCGGCAACCGGGAGTGACTCACAGGCCGCCGCCGAAGCGGCAGATACTGCGCCTGGACCAAAATTCATTATCGATAAATTCAGTTTCACCAACACGCAGGCAGCTTTGGACTCAGATGTGGTCGGGCAACTGGCGTTAACTATTCCAGATATACGGCTGCAGAATATTGGCCGGAAAAGCAATGGTGTTACCGGAGCGGAACTGGCCCAGCAGATACTCAAACCACTGACTGCATCCATCAGTAATGAAGCGGTGAAGCAGGGTCTGGATATCGATGGCGTGCAGCAGAACATTGAGCAGAAAGTGCGCGATAAGATAGGCAGCGGTTTGAAAAGTCTGACCGATCGTCTGGGTAAGTAACCTCTCAGGTTCAGTAGAAGAAACCATGCAACTCGAGAATGTCTTATACGACGTGCAGGGCCCACTGGCGCTGATCACGATCAACCGTGCCGAAAAACATAATGCCATTTCCCTGGCAACTCTGGATGATCTGCACGCGGCGGTTGACGCGGCGGCGGATGACGATGCTGTGCGTGTGATTGCAATTACTGGTGCGGGTGGCAAAGCCTTTGCCGCTGGGTCTGATCTTTCCGAAGTTATTCACAGAGATTTTAAAAAGGCGCTGGAACCTATTGTGCAGGGGCTGGCAGATAAGCTGGAGCGCACCCCGAAACCGACCATTGCTGCCATTGATGGTATCTGTATGGGTGGTGGGCTTGAAGTGGCGTTAGGTTGTGACTTGCGCGTGGCGACACCGCAGTCACGTTTTGCAACGCCGGAAGGTAAGCTCGGTATTATCCCAGGTGGCGGGGCGACAGCGCGGTTGCCGCGTATTGTCGGGCGCGGCTGGGGTATGGAGATGTTGTTGATGGGTGAGCCCATTGTCGCTGAGCGTGCGCTGGCCATGGGTCTCGTCACCCGTCTGGTTGAGTCTGATGAGTTGCTCGCGGAAGTGCGTCGCATGGCAGATCATCTGGCGGGCTTTGCGCCGTTTGTGCCGCGCACGATGAAAGCCATGGTGCATTTTGGGATGGAAGCCAGTCTCGCTGGTGCGCTGATGTTCGAAAAATATGCGCAGGGGGCACTGGTGCAGACGGAAGACAAAGTTGAAGGCATCAATGCTTTTCTAGAGAAACGCGACCCCGAATTCAAAGGCCGCTAATTCTTACTGGCGCTCCGCCACCTCCTATTAGATACTCGGTCTCCTTGATTTTTCAACGTAAGGGAGAGGCTTATGGCTGTTGACAAGTTTCCCGTAGAAGCGAGCCACATCATGATGTTTGCGCGTTCTGTGGGTGATGATAACCAGATTTACTACGATGATGATTATGCGAAGGGCACCGAGCCCGGCACCGTAATAGCACCACCAACCTTTGCGCAAGCCAGCGCCCAGTTTGATCCTGATTACTTTCTCAGACCAAAAATTGGTGAGCCCTGGTTTGGCTCCGGCGGCTCGCCCACGGGCATCAAAAAAGAATCTTCCGGCGGCGGTGGTGGCGGCGGAGGTGGTTTGCATGCCGAACAGCATTTTGAGTACCACCGTCATCTCAAGCCAGGCGACGTTCTGACAGCAACTATTCTGCCCGGCAAAACCTGGGAGAAAGAAGGCAAGCGTTCCGGCAAGCTGGTGTTCTCTGAAACGGTCACCGAATATCGTGATCAGAACGGTGAGTTAGTCATCACGGCCCGCGGCGTTGGTGTGCGCACCGAACGACCTGTGGATCAATAGGAGGTAACATGGCGTTAAAAGCAGCAGATTTGAACGTAGGTGATACCTACACTGAGTGTTTGGTTGAAGATCTCAAGCGCACCCAGATTGTCCAGTACGCAGGCGCATCGGGTGATTACAATCCGCTCCATACAGATGAAGTTTTCACCACTGAGGTAGCAAAATATCCATCTGTATTTGCGCATGGCATGTTAACCATGGGCATGACGGGCGCGATGTTGACCAACTACGTCGGTGATGGTCGCTTGACCAAGTATGGCGTGCGCTTTACCAGTCAGGTTTGGCCCGGTGATACGCTGAACTCTACCGCAACGGTAGAAAGCATCGAAGATGGGCTGGTTAATCTGAACGTGGAAACGGTTAATCAGGACGGTGTAAAAGTGTTGTCAGGGTACGCCCAGGCACGGGTCGATTAGGTACCGCCGATATTTGTGAGGTCCTGCCGGGGCCTCACAATAACTCTTCGTTTTACCATTTCTCCACCGACGTGCGTACGTCCAGTTCAAACGTCCAGGCCCGTCGCGGCTGTTGATACAGGTACATGAACCCGTCAACGATACCGTTGATGTCGATCATGCCAGCCTCCCCTAAACGCTCGGCGTATTCCGGAAAAGCCTCGATGATTTTGTCGCCACCGATGGGCCCGTCGACGACAACATGGCCGACGTGGACACCTTCAGCACCATATTCTTTTGCCATCGCTTGAGCGAGATTGCGCAGTGCGCCTTTGGATGAATTGAATGCGCCAAATTTTGCGCGGCCGCGCAGGGATGCGCTGGCACCGGTAAAGAGCAGGGTGCCGCCTTCACCTTTTAGGAATTGTTGGGTTGCCGCTTTGCCGAATAGAAAACCGCCGAAGCAGCAGACACGCCAGCTGTGTTCAAAGTAGCTGGCATCCATGTCAACAATGCGTCCAGGTGTATTGTTACCCGCGTTATAGATAGCAAGATCCAGGTCCGCCCCTGCAATTTCAAACAGCCTGTTAACATCTGCTTCAATTGTGGCATCGGCAACCACAGCGGTGGCAGAACCGCCAGTGTTACCAATTGCCGTCACAATGGCGTCCAGGCTCGTTTGAGTGCGACCCGCAACAATCACATGCAAGCCGTGCTGAGCCAGGCGCAGACAGAGTTGCCCGCCGAGGCCGTTAACAGGACCGACACCCAGAACAACCGCAGTTTTTGTCATGCGCCAATAACCTGTTTAAACGCTCGCAGAGTAACGTGGGCAAACAAACCTGCTGCTGCGTAGGGGTCTGCGGCGGCAAAAGCCTGCGCGGCCTCGCGGTTGTCAACGTCGATCACAATGATGGACCCGACCATCGTTGTTTCATCATCACCCAGCATGGGTCCGGCAAAGCGCACATCATAATTCTTCAGGAAAGCCAGATGGTCTTCGCGCACGGCTTTGCGCAGCGATTCACTGTTCGGCTTATCCTCACATACAAGGACGTAAAGCATCAGTTTAAAGCCGCCTTGAGGGCGCTCACGGTTTCGAGCAGACCTTTGCGTGAGCTTTCAAACAGGGCCGCGGTGGCCATGAAATCATGCACCATGCCGTCATATCGTACCGCTGTGACCTGATTGCCGGCAGCTTCCAGGGCATCAGCGTAAGCCTCGCCCTCATCCCGCAACGGATCAAATTCTGCAGTCACAACCAGCGCAGGCGGCAGGTTTGACAGGTCCGTAGCCAGCAAAGGCGAAGCGTCTGCTTCTTTGCGCTGGGCCGGGTTTGGACAGTAGGTATCCCAGAACCACTGCATTGTTTTTGTTTCCAGCAGGTACCCTTCACCATTCGCAGCATAGGATGGGCGTGTGAGGTCGCAATCTACCACCGGATAAAGCAGGCACTGAAAAGCGATTTGCGGCCCGTGTTCGTCTCGTGCTTTTAAGGCAACAACCGCAGACAGATTGCCGCCAGCACTTTCCCCGGTCAGGCCGATTTTGCCGTTGCCATTCAAGGCATTCATGTTGTTCGCCGCCCATACCGTTGCGTCATAAGCGTCGTGAACTGCTGCCGGATAAGGTGCCTCTGGTGCCATGCGATAGTCTACGGATACGACAACAACCTGAGCCAGGGTGGCCAGTTCGCGGCAAACGGCATCTGAAGTATCAAGATCGCCGATCACCCAGCCACCACCATGAAAATTCATCAGCACGCCAAACGGTCCCTCACCGGCTGGTGTATAGATACGAATTGGAATTTCTCCCAGCGAGCCGTGAATAACCTGATCTTCACTTTTGTGTATCGGCAACTCAGGATTCATTGGCCGCATGGCGCGGTACATTTCCCTGCCTTGCTCGGGTGTCATTTCCCACAGCCCTGGTGCGGGTGGTTGTTCTGCCAGTTGTTCAAACATGGCTGCATATTCCGGTGCGAGTGGCATTGAAATCCCCTTTTGTTGCCCCAATTATCAGACCCAATTAGCTTCGAATGAAGCTACACTATGAGTCTAAAAAACACTACCACTTGAACACGGAGTACGCCCATGACCACATTGGATGGCGAACAAGAGCTGGCCGATGTCGCCAAAAACTTAAATCCTCTGGAGTCCTCACTCCTCAAGCATCGCACGCTGACGTTGTTCGGTGAGGTCAATCAGGAGGTTTCCCGGCGTACTGCTGAAAAACTCCTGAGCCTTGCGTACGAATCTGATGAGCCGATTTATCTGTACATAAGCTCACCGGGTGGGCACGTAGAATCCGGCGATACCATTTTCGACATGATTCGCTATATCAAGCCGGTGGTGTACACCATTGGTACCGGTTGGGTGGGCAGCATTGCCACACATATCTACCTGGCCCCAGCGCGAGAAAACCGTTTCTGTCTACCCAATACCCGTTTTCTGATACATCAGCCCGCGGGTGGCTTTGGTGGTGATGCTTCAGATATTGAAATTCACGCGCGTGAAATTGTGAAAACCCGTGAGCGCATTAACGGCATTATTGCCGAGCAAACAGGGCAGCCGCTTGAGCGTGTCACCGCTGATACTGATCGCGACTACTGGATGAGTGCTGAAGAATCCATTGAGTATGGTCTGGTGGGTAAGGTCATCAGCGGCATCGGCGAACTGCCATAATCCAACACGTTTGTTGACGGGACAATTTGTAATGCTGTACAAATATACAGTATGCAGATTGTCCTGGCCCGCTACCTCAATAAGCGACTTATAGAGCTCCATGCTTCTACCCGCGGTGAAACCGTCGGGGTATTGCGGCGCGACGGCACCTATTCGTATCAGCAGTGGCTTGGTTTTGTAGATCGAGGCCAGGCGCGGCGATTAGGCAAACCCGTTCGTCTGCAGGTCTGTCGGGTTGGGCATCAGGGTGACACCCACATTGAATGGCGAGACGTTGCGCAAGGCCGCCATGTGCAGGGCTGTTTAACCCACGCTGGCGTTTATGCTGTGGCGGACTGGAATGTCCGCCTGGTTTAATCCACCTTTGTGCGTTGAGGCTTAGCCTTTACTGAAACCAGCCAGGCGTTCCGCCATATCTGGGCCGGCTCCCGGGCTGTTCTCACGTTCAAATGCCAGGCCCTCTGCCAGTGTGTGCTGCAGTCCACCATTGACCAGCATTTTATCGGTGCGCAAGGTGAACCAGGAGTTGGCCAGGAACGTTTGCGCCATCTCAATGGCAGCATTGAGGAGTTCATCGTCAGGCACGCAGCGGTTTGCCAGGCCGATGGCAGCAGCTTCCTCGCCGCCAATCACCCTGCCGGAAAACATCATCTCTTTTGCAGCAAGCAATCCAACACGCCTGGGTAACCGCTGGCTCATACCCCAGGTAGGAGACATACCCCACTTGCCGTGAGTGTCTGCAAATTTTGCCGTATCGCTGGCAATCATCAGGTCACAGGAAATTGCCAGTTCCAGTGATCCTGTGTAGCAGTGCCCCTGTACAGCGGCTATGACTGGCTGTGGCAGTTGTTCAATGGCATCAAGGGTTTCCGCCTGAAAGTGGGCGCTGGGTGCGCGCTCGCCAGCTTGAATGGCTTTCAGGTCGTTGCCTGCGGAAAAAGACCTGCCTTCGCCGCGGAGAATGACACAGCCAATATTGTCTGTGTCAGCAGCTATGTTATCCACATGTTGCCGTAGCTCAACAAACATATTCGGGCTCAGGGCGTTTAGTGTATCTGGTCGATTTAAACTGATGATAGCGAGGCCATCCTGGTCGCGACGAGTAACAAGTGCCATATCGGTAATCCTCGAGTAGAGAGTTTTGTTGTCAGGCTCAGCTGCGACGCCATGCCCCGAGTTTGATAGATCCGGCCGTGACTATGCCATAAAGCGCCATGCCCAGCGCCAGGTAGATGAAAACCCATTCCACCGCGGCGTCAAATACCAGTACGGAGAGGGCGGCGCCACCTGCGCCAACGCCAAATCTGATGAAGTTTGCGATAACTGGCCATACCACAGTGCCCGCGCCCTGGGAGGCAAAGTATAGGGATAAGCCCAGGCCCTGGAAGGCAAAAGCCCAGCCGGAGTACTGCAGATATTGTGCACCAGCGGCGACAGTAGCTGGATCGTCGGAAAAAACATTAACCCAGACTTCGGGAAAAACTGCGAGGGTAATACCGATAATGCCGGTGAGCGCGGCGGCTGCGCTGCCACCAACAAATGCAATATGTTCTGCCCGCTGCACATTACCTGCGCCTACATTCATACCCACCATGGTGTTCATGGCCGCGCCAAATCCGAACACCATAGGAATCAGCAGGAACTCAAGCCGTGAACCAATGCCGTAACCTGCAACAACGGCGTCGCCGAAACGGCTGATAACACCGTTCACAATCATGATTGACATGATTGTCAGCACAGGTGATAGCGACGCCAGCGCACCAACTTTGAAGATGTCACCAAAAAGTTCCGGTTTCAGGTTGGCGGCAGACCGTGTGAGTTGGATACTCAAGGTTGTGCTGCGTAGTTTACTTACCGCTATACAGGTGTTGCAGGTGGCCACAGTGATGACTGACAGTGCTGCGCCAAGAATGCCGAGCCGCGGCATGCCAAACCAGCCCAGTACCAGCGTACCCGACAATATCACCTGCACCAGGCCTCCGCCGGCCATTAACAGTGCTGGAAAACGCATTTCTCCAAGACCACGAAAGACACCAGATAGAAGGGACATGAGCCAGATGCTGATGCAACCGCCAAACATGACATACCCATAAGCCAGCGCTTCGTCGAGCACTGCATCGCGTGCGCCAATAGCTATCAGAAGCCGCTCTCCGAGCAGTGCAAAACTTGCCGCGAAAAACAAACCCGCGCACACAGCAATAAACAGCGCATGCCAGATCAGCTCCTGAGCGCGCTGGATTTGCTTGGAGCCCATGGCTCTGGCTATTGAGCTGGCTACTGCGCCGCCTACTGCGCCGCCAGAGAGCATCTGCATCAACATCAAACCGGGAAAAATAAACGCCATGGCAGCCAGGGAGGTGGTGCCGAGCTGGCCTACATACCAGACTTCAGTCATGCTGACACTGGCTTGAACGAGGAAAGCCAGCGCGTTAGGCGTGGCCATTTTCAGCAGTATAGGTAGCGCATGGCCGTTTAGAATGTTGGCGGTGCGCAGGTCTGCAGCGGTTTGATTCAAAGCTTTAAACCTATAGACCCAGCACCAGTTTGGCGACGATGTTGCGCTGAACTTCATTGCTGCCACCAGCAATTGAAGAAGCGCGGTAGTTGAAATAACGCGGGAATGCGGCAACGCCCGCTGGCGGACCAATGGCGGGTGTGTTCTGCCCAACCTCTCTGGCCTCCGGCTGGTGAGGACTGGCGTAGAATGCCAGCGCTTCTACCATCAGTTCAGATAGATATTGGCCCATATCAGCGCCCAGAGTTTTCATGATGGAAGATTCCGGTCCAGGACTGCCACCTTTCGAAATTTGCGCCATGATGCGGAACTCGGTGAATTGCAGGGCTTCAATTTTGACGCCGGTTTCATTCAGTTTATTTTTAAAGTCCTCGTCATCAACCAGCTTTTGCCCGGCAGCATTAGTTTGTTCAGCAAGGTGTCGTAGACGTTGTAAACCGACACTGAAGCGAGCAGCGCCGCCGCCACCACGTTCAAATTCGAGCAGATATTTAGCCACTGTCCATCCCTGGTTCTCTTCACCGACAATGTTTGTTTTCGGCACGCGGACATTATCGAAAAACACCTGGTTGACCTCATGGGTGTCTGAAGCAAATAAAATGGGCTCAACACTGATGCCGGGCAGATCCATATCCAACAGCAGAAAGGTAATGCCCTGTTGCGGCTTTCCGGTATCGTCTGTCCGCACCAGGATGAACATGCGATTGGCATAGTGCGCGTGGGTGGTCCAGATTTTTGAACCGTTAAGTATCAGGTGATCACCGTCACTTTGGGCTTTCAGCTGCAGGGAAGCCAGATCCGAGCCTGAAGCAGGTTCGGAGTATCCCTGACACCAGTAATCTTCGCCGGAGAGAATCCGCGGCAGGTAATAATCTTTTTGTGCGGCTGTGCCGTGCCCGATCAGCATTGGTCCACACATACCGAGGCCCATTGGTGCGGTGCTGGGAGCGCCAGCCAGACTCGTCTCTGTGGTCCAGATGTACTGTTGCATGAGGTCCCAGCCAGTGCCGCCGTATTCTTTAGGCCATGCGGGTGCTACCCAGCCCTGCCGGTGCAGAATTTTGTGCCAGGCCATGTTGTGTTCGTAGTCGAGAAAAATGCCGGGACAGAATGCGGCGGCCTGCTTCAACTCGTCTGTGAGGGCGCTGTTTAAAAATTCTTTTACTTCATCACGGAAAGCTTCGTGCTGTGCACTGAACGAGATATCCATAGTTCCCCTCAATCTGGATCTGGCGGTGTTTTCATGCCTTTAGCAAGAGATTCTAACTCGAACACGTGCGGGTCGTCGGCCCCCAGTTGACGTAGCGCCACGGCAAGTTCCTGAAGGTATTCAAGGTTGTGACCGCTGGGACCTTCACTACGGACAATCTGACGGGCAATTTCATGTAATGGCGCTTCACCCAGGTAGGCAAAATTACCCTCGGTGGCAATGTATACCAGGCCGTCAACCCGGTTGCCGTCGTTGAGGTGCAGCTTGCTGTTAATACGGCTGTAACCGTTCTTTTCCCGATGGTCGAGTTGCTCGAACGTGGTGGTGACCGTCTGTTGTGGAAGTAAATAGGCCATACCCAGGCAGCGCGCGTCTGCCTGCGGGATAAGGGTTACCACGCGTCCTGGTTGTTCCGGTATGCCTCGATGGTCGTGAGAACCCTGCCAGAAGCGTCGCACGTAGCCGGGTAGGATTGCTGGTTGCGCCTGCAGGTAATCGAAGCCAGGGCGCCAGATCAGCGAACCATAGCCAAACACCCAGGCTGCATCAGGTTCCGGCGTGGCCACGTATTCTCGCTGATTTTTGCATGGGCAGGTCTGTGGTTGGAGTTGTGCATGCGCAGTTTAACGTGAACCCGTGACGACACGCAGTACGTTTAACTGCTCGCACCTGTGCACGCATGCACGCGAGAATGCCGAAACGCTGAAGCTATTTAGCCCGCAGGTTCTGGCGCGATGGTCTTGGCATCCGCTTCCAGCACGCGTGCACCACGCATGATATTGCCTAATGCATAGTTGCCTTCGTGACACGCAACCTCATAAACCTTGCCGTCAGCAGCAGCCCAGGGGTATTCACCACCCCAGGGTTGTGTCCAGATTTCCGGGTTGTTGACTTCGAAGCGGTACAATAGACCTCCATCGTCTGTACGCCTCAGATACTCGGTTACCTGAAGGTTTTCATCCGCGCCGGATAACGCCGGAGTCTGTTTGAAGTTTTTGGTCTCGATCACAAGGGTCTCACCCTCCCAGCGTCCGATGCTGTCCCCTAACCAGGTTCTTATGTTGTCTGGGCGGTGGGTTGAGTTCATGCGGATGACGCGGACATCATGATTCATTTCAGTGAGGATCATGATGTTATCCGGCGTCTGGATGATACGTTTATGGTTGTTGTAGATGTTGGGCAGCATCGGTGGACCAGCGGTAGAGCGTGAGCCGATGATGCAACGTTCAGCCAGGGGGCGTTGCTCCAGATTGTCATAAGGGCCGCTGTCGCCATCAAGCCACCAGGCTACGCCTGAGTTTTTGCCGGTAGTCGGGTCCGGACTACGCCAGATGATCTGCCAGTTATCCAGAAAACCCTTCAAGCGCGCGGCGCCGTATTCTGTCATGGCGGGAATGCGACCGTTGGCCGGTGTGGTAATGATCGACGTTCTGAATTTTCCATCGACGCTGGCAGCGCCGGTACCCACATCCAGCCAGAAGAAATTGTAACCCCCAACGTTGCCACCTTTTTCCGGGGCTTTGCGATTCGGGTCGCTGTCTGCCGCATCCTGGGCAACCCGGGCTTCCATCCGGCGGGCATATTCTGCAGCCTGCTCCTCTGTGAGGAACAGATTGTTGCCATAGGCTTCCGGGCGTTGCAGTGGGGTCAACGTGCCTACGTCATAGGTGCCGGAAAGGTTGCCGGCTGCGTGGGTGCTGTTGATCGCTGCCAGGCTGAGCGGGAATGTGGCGAACAGAAGCACAAGCGATTTATACATAGCTTTTTCGTCAAAGAGGTAGGCCAGTAACCTTGCACATTCCATTCCAGACTGGCAAGTCGCAGCTTGTGTGCATCGCACCGTTGCCCTGCTGTTTCTGCACCTTAATCTGTCATGGTTAAACGCTCCTGCACCACTTCGGCGCAGGCCTTCGAGCAGTGGGCGTCTGTTAACTTGCTCTGCCGGTTTTCAGAGGCTGGCACAATCTTTGAATACCTCCCTATCAATTGGAGAGATCTGTTCTTTAACTTTAGAAAGCTGGTAACGGGGCGTGGAAACACAACTGATTATGCTGATAGGGCTGTTGGCCCTGGCTGGCGCCTTTGCGGGTGTCACCGCCGGCTTATTCGGCAATGGCGGCGGCTTTGTTGTTGTCCCCTCTCTGATAGCGGTTTTCTCTATTCTCGGTGAGACCACCAGCGACCTGATCTATGTGGCTATAGGCACGTCCCTGGCTTCCATAGTGGTGTCATCAGCGCGTTCAGTGCAGGCGCACCACAAGCATAAAGCGGTTGACTATCAAACATTGAAATCATGGGCACCCTGGCTGGTGATGGGTGTGGCCATCGGTTTGTATATCGCGTCCATAACCGACGGCGAAAGCCTGTTTCTTGTATTTGCAGTAGGCGTCCTGCTGTACTCCATCTACTTCCTGTTTCCAGATATGTTTGTGAATTCAACCCGTTCACTGGCGATGCCCAGGGGTGCAGGTAAAGCAGGCCTGGCCACTTTCCTGGGTGGGTTCTCGGCGCTGCTGGGAATTGGCGGTGGCACGATTACCGTGATGACCATGGTGATGTGCAATCGCTCAGTACATCAGGCTGTAGCTACCGCGGCAGGTGTGGGTTTCATTATTGCGCTACCCGGCACAATGGGTTTTGCGTTGTTGGGTATGGGCCATACGTCGCTGCCCACGGGCTCTCTGGGCTTTGTAAATATCCCGGCCTTGTTGGCAATCTGCTCAGCTTCCGTTCTTACCGCCCCTATTGGTGCCCGTTGGGCACACAGCCTTGATGAACAACATCTCAAACGTCTGTTTGGGGTTTACCTTGTCATGGTTTCCGCATCGATGTTCTATAAATCGATGCAGGTTTAACACCACTTAAGGAATTCGAAAATGTCGAACGGTTCAGCAATCAATAGAAGAATGTTTCTGGCGGGCTCATCTGCTGCAATCGGGTCCAGTATGGTGCTGCCAAGCTTAGCTGCCGCTGCACCGGGAGCTGTGGCCACCGCGCCTGCTTATGGGCCTGTGCCTGGTGTAGCCAAACTCAATGCCAATGAAAACCCTTATGGTCCTAGCCCGACGGCGCTAAAAGCCATGGATGCGGCAATGCGCAAAGGTGCGTATTACGTTAATGATTCGGTAACCCGCCTGAAAGCGATGATTGCCGAACGACACGAACTTACGCCAGATCATATTCTCTTGAGTTCCGGCTCCAGTGGCGGACTCACTTACCTTGCCCAGGCGGTATCTGGCACGGGAAAAATCCTCGGTCCGGACCTGTTCTGGGATACAACGGCCAGAATGGGTACGCGTCAGCAGGGAGAGATTAAGCGCCTGCCGAAAGCATCGGATCTCGCGATTAACCTTGCTGCCATGGAGGACGCCATATCCGATGATGTCGCGATGGTGCAGATTACTAATCCGAACAACCCAACAGGTATGGTGCTTGCCGCTGACGAACTCATGGCCTTTACGAAGCGCGCAGCAAAGAAAACGCTGGTACTGCTTGATGAAGCGTATAACGAACTCACCGACGACCCTGAAGCTAATTCCATGGTGCCGCTGGTCAAACAAGGCTACAACGTTGTGGTTGCCCGGACATTTTCCAAGATCTATGGGCTTGCCGGCATGCGCGTGGGTTATCTGATCGCGGCGCCGGAAACCATTGAAATGATCAGTCAGTATGCATTGGGTGATTATTCGCTGAATCAGGCGGGCGTCGCTGCGGCGGTTGCCAGTTATGACGATGAACCTTTTCTGGCCTACGCCAAAGCTAAAGTTGTAGAAGCACGTGGTCTCATCAGTGAAGGCCTGGCTGCTAACGGGCTCAGCGCGTTACCTTCCAGTACAAACTTCATGTTTGTTGATCTGGGGAAGCGCAGCGCAGAAGATTTTCGTGCAGCGATGGCACAGAGAAACGTCTTGATCCGCGGTATCTACCGGGATTACACGCAATGGTCCAGGGTCAGCATGGGCGAGATTAAAGACGTTCAACAGTATGTTGCTGCGCTACCGGCAGCGCTGGATGCAATTCTTGAAGTTGCCGTTTAAACCTTACGCCAGACCCTGGGACACATCGTAGGCTTTGCGCGTCTGCTCCTGCAGCCCTGGAGATAAGAGGAAATCTGCGGCCGTCAGAGCCAGAGCCTTGGCACCGTCCAGGCAGGCCTGGTCGCCTTTATCGCTACCCGCCCATTTCTCAAATTCCGGATTGTGGATAACTACGCTGGGTGGCGCTACCGCCAGCATTGGGTGTATTGAGGGCACCCGATAACTGACGTTACCCATATCGGTGCTTCCAGCACCAAATTTTCTCGCGTCCTCAAAAGGCACAAATTCCCGACCCAGGCTCTGAGCATGCTCCCGGAACTGATCTGCCAATGGCCAGTTGGTATTCAGGTCGAGATAGTCGACATTGGCCCAGTTAACTTCAACCTCGCACCCGCTGCCTTTTGCACCTGCTTCAAAACAGGCTTGTACACGTGGTTTTAATTTGGCCAGATCTTTTTCATTGGCCGCTCGAACATAAAACTCACCGGCACAATGATCAGGTACAATATTGGGTGCATCACCACCCTGGGTAATGATGCCGTGGATACGTTCGCTGGCGCGGATGTGCTGGCGGAGATTGGAAATCGCCTGATAAGCCAGCAACAAGCCATCTAACGCATTGACACCTTTGTGCGGCATGGCTGATGCGTGTGCGGATTTACCATGGTAGATGACTTCAACTTCAGCCACACAAATGCAAGGCATCGATGCCAGATTGACGCCTGCGGGATGTATCATCATGGCTGCATCCACACCATCAAAAGCGCCGGCGCGAGCCATCAGCTCTTTCCCGCCGCCGCGTTCTTCAGCGGGTGTGCCAATTAAACGGATTCTACCTGGGAGGTGTTCTGCGACAGCTTGCAGACCAAGCGTGGCTCCAAGTGCCGTTGTTGCAATGATGTTATGACCACAGGCGTGGCCAATGCCGGGCAGAGCGTCGTATTCGGCGAGAATCGCAACGGTTGGCCCCTCTGCCGCTGGATTCAGTTTGGCTTCAAATGCCGTTGGCAGGGTGAATACGTTTGTCTGAGGTTCCAGGCCATGTTTTTTCAGCGAGCTGGTGAGCGTCTCGCAGGCATAGTGTTCCTGAAAAGCCAGCTCCGGATGTGCGTGGATTGCGTGGGATACCTCAATCAGTTCGTTGGCAAGTTCGTCGATTCGGCTGGTGATGCTCTGGTAAATCGGATCAGACATGGCAATCTCCCTGGGGCGATATAGATTGTGTGCGGTTAAGCGTTGGCTTATCAGTTAGCCGCAGGCTTGACCAGTAACTGACCCACGCGGGCCTGGTGCAGTGCTCCCCAGACCATAACGAGAATCATCGCCAGCAGACCATTGCGAATGCTGTCGATACCGTGGCTGGCAGCTGTTGCGTCGCTGATAATACCAACAGAAAGTGGCCCTAAGCCCAGGCCGATGATATTCAGCACAAACAGGTTTATCGCAGCGCCAACGGCACGCATCTCCACGGGTAGCTGAGACTGTAACATGGCAAAGTTGGTGCCCAGGTACACACCGCCAAGCGTTGCTGGTCCAAAGAACCATGCGGCAGCCCAGAATGGATCGGCTGCAGTGAAACTCAAATAGGCTGTGGGGACGTAAACGACCACAGCTATCAGGACAACCCATGCGCGCCAGCCTTCACTGAATTTGGCCAGGCGGTCTGCAAGATAACCACCGAGAAAAGTGCCGATACCACCGCCGACACCAATGGCCAGCGCCAGAATAGTGCCGGATTCTCCGGTGGTAAAAGCATGTACGCGTTGCAGGTAAACCGGAACCCAGGCGATAGCGGCGTAGCCCGCAAAGCTGAGTAACGTGCTGGCCAGCAGGAGATTACGGATCGTGGCCTGGGTGAACATGAAAGTCACAACCTTCCAGAAGGGCGGTGCTACAGGTTTCTCCAGCAAACCATCTGAGTAACCTCGCGGCGGTTCCACCATGGTGTAACGGACAACCACGGCGATCAGAAGTCCCGGTGCGCCAGCTGCGACGAAGGCCCAGCGCCAGTCGAGAAATTCGTTGACCCAACCACCGATCAGGTAGCCGAACATGACACCAAAATTGACGCCAAGGGCAAAAATGGCCATGGCGGTACCGCGTTCTGAAGCAGGGTACAAATCGGAGATGATGGAGTGGGATGGTGGATTGGAACCAGCTTCACCGACCCCCACGCCGATCCGCGCAATCAGCAGCTGCCAGAATTGTACTGCCGCGCCGCACAAAGCGGTCATCAGGCTCCAGGTGGCGACTGAAAAAGTAATCAGATTACGCCGGTTGCGGCGGTCAGCCCACATAGCCATGGGCATGCCGAGGGTGGCGTAAAACACGGCAAACATAACGCCGGTCAGCAGACCCAGCTGGGTATCGCTGATCTGGAACGCCTGTTTTATAGGTTCCTGCAGAATGGCCACGATCTGTCTGTCGATGTGGCTTGACGTGAAAACCACCACCAGCAGAAACAGGGTGTAACTTCTCTGTCGCTTGGTTATTGTTATTTCGGACATGGCGACCAAGTATGACCGGGCGCCTGGGGACATCAAGATAAAGTTATGAGGGAATAGCGATGGCTTATGACTACGAACTATTGCGGGTAGAGGTTGATGGGCGTCTTGCGGTTGTGACGATCGACAATCCACCGATAAATTTACTGACGCTGCCGCTGTATGCTGAGTTAAATGCGCTGACAGCAGAACTGAAAGAAGACTCTGATCTGACCGTGGTGGTGATTAAAAGCGCAGATCCGGATTTTTTCATTGCGCACTTCGATGTTGAAGCCATTCTGCAGTTTCCAATCGACAAGCCTGCGGAAAAAGACCCGGAGCTGAATCTGTATCACATCATGTGTGAGCGGGTACGTACCATGGACAAAGTCACTATTGCCCAGATTGAAGGCAGGGTGGGCGGTGGTGGGAGCGAGTTTGCAGCCAGCATGGACATGCGTTTTGGTGTTGAAGGTAAAACCAGAATCAATCAGATGGAGGTGCCGCTGGGTATTCTGCCTGGAGGCACAGGCACGCAGCGGTTGCCGCGCCTGATCGGGCGTGCTCGAGCGATGGAAGTGA
Organism: Gammaproteobacteria bacterium; assembly: GCA_048571035.1. GTDB lineage: Bacteria > Pseudomonadota > Gammaproteobacteria > Pseudomonadales > Azotimanducaceae > UBA4421. Next base: position 2,203,696 of record CP121329.1, on the reverse strand, counting down.
TTCTGGGGGCTGATGATCTTGATGCAGCCACCGCAGAACGGTGGGGCTATTTAAACCGGATTTTCCCTGCCGATGAGATTGAAGCCTGGGTAGATCGCTTTGCGCGTCGCATAGCAAGCTTTCCGGTTGAGTCCGTGCGGCTGGCAAAAGCATCTGTTAGTGCTGCGGACCAGCCGCTGTCCCAGGGTTTGCTTGAAGAAGCTTATCTTTTCCAACGACTGTTGCGTAACGATAGCGCGCAGACAAACATGCAGCGGTATCTTGAAATCGGCGGACAGACGCGGGAAGGGGAGTTGCGCGTCAATGAACTGAACGCACAGCTCGGAAGCGATGTTTAAGCCGCGTACATCAGGGCACTCTTATATCGATCTGATCAACCGCTACTATCATGGCTGTAACACCCATGACGTGGAATTGATGATGTCGACGTTTACAGACGATGTGGTTCATTATTTTGTTGATCACAGTGCTGTTCGCGGAGCCCGGGAGCTGGCTAACTACTGGTCTAAGGTGGCGCCGAAAACCCAGGCTAACTGGGTCCTTGATCATGCCCTGGTGCAGGAGCCGGAAGCGGTCATCGAATGGAGCATGTCCTGGGTGCCTGCTGAAAAGCGTGACAGTGGTGAACTGGAACTGCTGCGCGGTAGCGAGTGGTATGTATTTGCTGAAGATAAAATTGCGGAAATACGCTCCTATCACAACAATTTTTACCTGCACAGCCCGGCCAACTCTGAGCTGCATGACTTTGACTACGTGCATCGTGGCTATCGCCTGATTAATTGAGTCTGTGGTTCAGGCGTTTTTACGGATCAGTGCAATGGCCGCAAACCAGTAGACGGCGATCGGAATGAGAATGGCGATCAGCGCTGGAATGTTGAAGACAATTGCTGCTGGAGCAAAAAGGTCCTGTAGGTACTTAAACCCCAGTCCGGCAAATATGCCAAAGGTCAGGCGCACTCCCATGCCCACCTCGCGAAGTGGTCCGATGACCACCGCCAGCGCAAACAGCGTCAGGCCGAGAAAAGTCAGCGGCTTCAATACCCGGTTCCAGAACGCCAGTTCGTACTCGGAGACGCCCAGGCTCTGCGTCCGCGCAAAACCTATCTGGCGGTACAGTGCAGCCATAGACATCTTGTTGGGCTCCAGAAATGCCTGGCTTGCCAACAGTTCCGGGGTAATTGGATTGTCCCACTCCCATTCGGCCAGAGTCTGTTGCGTTGCCGCCCCGTTGATCAGTTGTGTTTTGGTCACATCTTTGAGCAGCCAGCTCTGAGTAGTCTCGGAGTAGCGCCCGGAAGCGGCAGATACGGTGGTATGAAGCTGTTTGTCATCATTGAGCCACAGTTGCTCTACACCCCAGATCTGGCCTTCTTCGTCTATGGCATTCAAGCGCATATACAGTTGCTGGTCCCGCAGCCATAAGCCGCCCATCAACCCCAGCGCGTCGTCGCCATACTGCGCCTGCAGTTTGCCAACCTCAGCAGTCCGTTCACTGGCGGGCGCAATGAATTCGGCAACGATGACACTTAACGCCAGCCACAAAACCATAGATGGTGCGAGCGCCAGGCATAGCCGTTGCACTGACATGCCTGACACCCGGCATATGGTGAGTTCATTTGTTTCAGCGAGACTCCCCAGAGCAATCAGGTAACCGAGAAAGAGTCCGTAGACGAGAATTTCATCGAAGCGCCGAGGCAGAGTCTGCAACACATACAGCCCCGCTTCCCATAACCCGTAGGTCACCTGGCTTTCATCCATTTCTTCAAACAAAGCAAACAGTGTGATCAGGCTCAGTAAAACGGCGATAACCGCAAATATCGCACGATTCGCGTGGCCGGTAATGTATCTGTCCAGTGTTCCCATGGCGTGTATTCAGCTCGTCTGCTGTTGATCTGGCGGTTGTTCAGCGTCTTCGGACTTTTTGCTTTCTTCAGCTTTTGCTTTGGCCTCGTCAGCAAAATAACGCATTGCGCGGTCGGTACTGAAGAAGATCTGGCCGGTGAGGATATCTCCAAGCCCGGCTGCATTCAGGTGTGGCAGCAGGGTGCCTTTCAAGTCACTCAAACTCAAAGTGATTCCCGCTTCTTTAAGGTTGTTGTTCAGTCGGATCAACATCTGCAATCCAGTGGCATCGATCATATTCACGGAGCCGCAGACGATCAGCAGATGTTGGGTACCTATGCGGCGCTGGGCACGTTTCATGAATTTGTCTTCAATCTGTACAGCGTTGGCAAAGTAAATATTTTCGTCTACGCGCAGAGCGAGCACCCCGGGAAGGGTCTCGACGTCGTAGCGTTTGATGGAACGGAAATGTTCTGTGTCAGCCAGTCGACCGACCTGAGTGATGTTTGGTCGACTTGAGGTGCGGATAAAAAATGCGATAGACAACAGTACCCCCGCGGCCAGTCCAACCTCTACGCCAAGAAACAGCACCATAAGCATGGTGGCAATTTCTGTCAGCGTATCGTGGCGATGGATAGCCCAATGATGCCGGGAGCTTTTCAAATCCATAAGGCCCACCACGGATACCATGACTATGGCAGCCAGGACCGCATGCGGCAGGGCGCTGAATAACTGGGTGAAAAACAGCAGCACAATAACAATCACCGCTGCGCAAACCAGACTGCTGACCGGGGTGCGGCCACCGCTCAGAAAGTTCACACTGGAGCGTGAAAAACTGCCTGCCACCGGGTAAGCGCCAGTGAAGGCTGCGCCAATGTTTGCGGCACCAATGGCAATGAGCTCCTGATGGGAATTCACCCGCGTCTGTTTACGGGCGGCAAGGGTGGCACCGATGGAATAACTTTCCACATAAGACACCAGGGCGATTACTACAGAAGAAGGTAACAAGGCGAGCCACAGATCAATATCCAGTGGTGGTGGTGACACTTCTGGTAATCCGGCAGGTACAACTCCGACTGTTGCCAGCTGCTGGTCGGCCCCGCTGAGGGTTGCCCAGACTACAGCAAGGGTAGCAACGATCATCGGACCCACCTTGGTAGCAGGATGAGCATCGTCGATTGTAATGCCCATCAGTCGAGCCAGAGGCGGCAGGATGCGCGGCCAGGCAAGCAGCAGCGTGAGCGCCACAGCTCCGGTAACCAGGGTTAGAAGGTCAATCTGCGGTAACGCAGTTATCAGCGCGGTGATCACCGCCAGCGGCTGAGATGATTCACTCTCAATGCCGGTGAAAGCAGGAATCTGACTGACAATAATCAGAATCGCGGCGGCGTTAACAAAGCCAGTGATTACCGGGTGGCTCAGCAGGTTAACCAGGCCGCCCATACGCGATAATCGTAAAATCCACAGAAAAAGACCTGCCTGCAGGCAGATTATAGTGGTGATCTGCAGGTATTCGTCGCTGTATTTCGGCGCGTATTCACTCACGGTCGCAGCCACTAACAGCGCGGCCACCGCAACTGGTCCCACCACCATTTGTCGGCTGCTGCCGAAAAGTGCGTACAACACCATGGGCACCAGACAGGCGTACAAGCCGGCCTCGGGCGGTACCCCAGCGAGAAAAGCATAGGCGACTGCCTGCGGGATGGTCACCATGCCAACAATCAGCCCGGCAATCAGGTCGTGACTGAAATCATCTCGTTTGTAATTCTGCAGAATGGGGATAAGGGGCAGATAGCCTGGCCATTCCCGTAAACCCATCTTGAACCAAAGAGCGGGTCGCATGTTTAAGTTCGGTGGGTGGTAAGCATAGAAGCAAATTGTAGCAGTAGTCTTGCTCGAATAGTGTGCGACGCTTGCCAACACCCTGGGTTAAAGCTGAACATGGGTACTTTATTATTGTCGGCAGACCTGTTGCCAACATCTGTTAAGTAGATGAGGAGGGAATACTATGGAAACCAAAGCTGCAGTTGCTTTTGCTGCTGGCCAACCGCTGAGTGTGGAAACCGTGAGTCTGGATGGCCCCGGCCCGGGTGAGGTGCTGGTTGAAATCAAGGCTACAGGCATCTGTCACACAGACGCTTACACGTTGTCTGGTGCTGATTCTGAAGGCATCTTTCCATCCATACTGGGACACGAAGGTGCGGGTATTGTGCAGGAAGTGGGTGCCGGCGTTACATCGGTCGCCCCAGGTGACCATGTGATTCCCCTGTACACGCCGGAGTGCCGGCAATGTAAGTTCTGTCTGTCGGGCAAAACCAACCTGTGTGGCGCTATCCGCGAAACCCAGGGTAAGGGAGTTATGCCTGACGGCACTTCCAGATTCTCTTTAGGTGGAGATCCGTTGTATCACTATATGGGTACCTCAACCTTTTCAAACTTCACGGTCTTACCTGAAATTGCGTTGGCAAAAATCCGCCCGGATGCGCCTTTTGACAAGGTCTGTTACATCGGTTGCGGCGTCACCACCGGTTTGGGAGCAGTCATTAATACTGCGAAAGTGGAGCCGGGTGCCAATGTCGCCGTGTTTGGTCTGGGTGGGATTGGCCTGAATGTCATCCAGGGTGCGCGCATGGTTGGCGCTGATCGGATCATCGGCATCGATTTGAACGATGATAAGCGAGCGCTTGCTGAACAATTCGGCATGACGGACTTTATCAACCCGGGCGAGGTGGGTGATGTGGTTGAGGCCATTGTCGATCTCACCGACGGTGGTGTTGATTATTCATTTGAATGTATCGGCAATACTGACGTTATGCGTCAGGCGCTGGAGTGTTGCCATAAAGGTTGGGGCGAGAGTGTGATTGTTGGTGTGGCTGCTGCGGGCAAAGAGATTTCAACCCGACCTTTCCAACTGGTCACCGGCCGGGTCTGGAAAGGCACTGCCTTTGGTGGCGCCCGGGGACGAACCGACGTACCGAAGATTGTGGACTGGTATATGCAGGGCAAGATCAACATTGATGACCTGATTACCCATACGCTTGCGCTGGAGGACATCAACAAAGGCTTTGACATGATGCACCATGGCGAGAGTATTCGTTCGGTTGTCGTGTACTAGAGGGGAAGGCAATGGACAGAACACAGTGGCTGGATCAGGTACACGAAGACATCATCGAGCCGGACCTGCCGATTTGTGATCCCCATCATCATCTCTGGGATGATGCCAACAACCCCTATCTGTTGCCGGAGCTGCTCGCAGACACCGGAGCCGGGCACAATGTGGTCAGCACGGTGTTTGTTGAGTGTGCAGCCATGTACCGGGCTGACGGGCCGGAATCCCTGCGCCCAGTGGGTGAAACAGAATTTGTGAATGGTGTCGCTGCTATGTCGGCCAGCGGTCGCTATGGAGATATACGGGCGTGTGCCGGTATTGTGAGTTATGCAGACTTGACGTTAGGCGAGCAGGTGGGGCCTGTTCTGGATGCTCACCTGGCAGCGTCACAACGTTTCCGCGGTATACGGCATGCAGCGGGCTGGGATGCGGATAAGCGAGTCCGTAACTCTCATACTAATCCGTGTGAGAGCTTGTTTCTTCAGGACAGCTTTCGCGCCGGCTTTGCTGAACTTGGCAGGCGTGGTTTGAGTTTTGATGCATGGCTCTATCATCCTCAGATACCGGAGCTGACGGACCTGGCACAAGCGTTTCCGGACACTACGATCATCCTCGACCACTTTGGTGGACCGTTAGGGATAGGTCCTTATGCAGGCCAGGCAGATGAGATATATGCGCAGTGGCAAATGGATGTCCGCAGTCTTGCTGAGTGTAAAAATGTGTATGCCAAACTGGGTGGCATTGTCATGCCCATTAACGGCTTCGGCTGGCACAAACGCGATGTGCCGGCCACCTCAGATGAAATTGTCGCTGCAACCGGTCGTTATCATCGCGCTGCAATTGAACTGTTTGGACCCGAGCGCTGTATGTTTGAGAGTAATTTCCCGGTAGACAAGCAAAGTTGCTCTTATGCGGTTTTATGGAATGCATTCAAGAAAATTGCCGCTGACCACAGCGCTGCAGACAAAAGCCGTCTGTTTCACGATACGGCGGTTGAAGCCTACCGATTATAGTGCGTCAGTCGTAGAAAGCCGGTGCCAGATTCAGGCTGTCCGCCAGCGCCTGGCTGTGTTCCAGCCACAGGGTGGCACCTTCCTGCTGCAATCGCTGCTCAATGTTCTGCATTGCTGCTAAGGTCTGCTCTCTATCCGTATTGAATGCTGGTACACGCTGATGTCGGCGGCTGAACTCAAAATGATACAGATCGCCTGACAGCAGTATCGGGCCGGTATTTTCAAGCTTCACCAGCAGTACCTGGTGGCCGGGCGTGTGCCCTGGGGCTGAAATGAGGATGACGGAGCCATCGCCAAACACATCGTAATCTGCATCGGTGAGCTCAACGCGATCTGCGTCGGCAAGATTGCTGTAAAGGGTTGGATCAAATATCTCGTATTGATCAGCCTGCAGAAACGCAGCGGTGTACTCACGTTTATTGATCAGCAGCGTGCTGTCTGCAAAAGCATCCGCCGCTCCGATGTGATCAAAGTGAAAATGAGAAAAAGCCACCAGATCAATGTCGGCAGGCGTTAGATTGATGTCCTGCAGCTGGTCCAGCACGGAGCGCGGGTAGGACACCTTCATGCCGGGTTCCAGTTCCAGATCTTTGCTGCCAACAAGATTAAGCGGCAAGCCGCCGTCCCAGAACAGTCGCTGATCACCGTTTTCGATGAGGTAACAGGGCACAAACAAGTTGCGTACGTCCGTTTCTTCGTTTGTCAGGCCGAAGCTTGCAACGTCTGCGATATTTATGCTGCCGCAGTTGAACACATAAATTTTTGGTGAAGCAGACGCTGTCATACTGAGCGCGCCTGAAACAAACAGGGTTATTAGGGTGATCGATAAACGCAAAACAGTTCTCCTTAATCGAACAAGGTATACAACGCCAGTTGCATGGCAATCAGTACAGATGCCCAAAGTCGCATATCCCGCCAGCGAGATTGATCGGGGGCCTCAGTGAAAATGACTTTGTTTGGAATCAGCCAGACCAGGACGCCGAGCACCAGAAAGCCGAAGATCGACAGGTAATTAGCCCAGGCGACGGGCAGGGTAGAAATATCCATCAGGCGCGTCTCCAGGGTGAATAGGTCAGCTTGCTGAGGTCGGACTCAGGATGGGCTGGGGTAATGTAACTCAAAATCCACAGCGCAATCAGGCTGTAGATGAAGCTGTAGAAGGCAACGTACAACATGTTCATACCTGTCCATAACATCATCGATGAGATAATAACGCCACTGATGAGTGTCCACAGTCCGGCTAGCGGTGTGGCGCGTGTGGTAAATGCACCCAGCAGCAGAAGCGCCAGCATGGGACCTTGAAACAGTGAAAGGATGGTCTGGATAAAAGTAAAGATGCCACCCATGTTAGCCACCAGTGGCGCGGTACACATGGCAAGCAGCAGCAGTATAAGGGTCAGGTAGCGGCCAATTTTAAGGTCGTGTTCAGGGTTCGGATTCTTCAGCACTACATGGCGGATGTCCCGGGTGATCATCAGCGACGTGGAATTCACCCCGGAATCGATGGTGGACTGGAGGGCGGCGATGATCGCGATGAACATCAGGCCGGAAATGCCCGGTGGCAGCACGTTCTTGATGACCCAGGGCAGGGCCATGTCCGGGTATTCAATCTGCGCTTTCATCACCAGAGCCAGCAATCCCGGAAACACCACAAGTAGTGGAATAAACATTTTGCCAAATGCGGCGAACATCATGCCGGCGCTGGCATCCCACTGGGTTTTGGCGCCCAGCGTGCGTTGCAGAATCGCCTGTCCCGCGCACCAGTAAGCGGGTGATAGTACCAGTCCGAGTCCCAACAATACGCCAGGCCACGGGAAGCTTTCATGATCCGCGGCCAGGTAGGCCTGCAGGTGATTCGGGTTATCCCGCGTCAAAGTTTCTGCAAAGCCCGCAATACCACCGGTTTCAGAAATGCCGAGCCCGACAATAACAAGACCGCCAATAAACATGATGCAGACCTGCAATGTGTCAGTGAACGCAACTGCTGCAAGTCCACCGGCGATGCTGTAAGCGCCTACCACCGTGCCTGTAACCACAATACCCACCCAGATAGGCCAGCCAAGGTAGGTCTGTAAGGTCAGGGCTATCGCCCATAAGGCAACGCCAATGGCAAATACAGTGACTACACTGGTGATGACCGCTGCGGTGACGCGAACCGCCGGGTTGTAACGTAAACCGAGATATTCCGGAATAGAATACACGCCGGCTTTCCAGTAGAGGGGAATAAACACCAGCGCAGCGATGATCATCGCTGGAATTGCGCCTATCCATTCGAAATTGGCTTGAGCTATGCCAATATTAAACGCATTGCCCGCGGCGCCAACGTAGCTATTGGCGCCAATGTTGGTGCCGATAATAGACAGGCCTATAACCCACCAGGCCAGGGATTTGCCGGCAAGGAAGAAGTCTTTCGCATTTTTGACACGGCCGGAAAGCCGCACGCCAACAAACGTAATCAGAATCAGGTAGCCGGCGACGATGGCAAAGTCCAATGGATGCATTGGTGCCCCTGGTGTTGTTATTGTTATCTTTGCCGGATAGTTACATATCCCGCGCGCAAGCGCACGGCTTGCAGAAGATGAGTTTCTATAGGGTTGTGGTGCTGTCAGGCAGCGTACCGCGCATGCACAATATGCACTAAGCGTCGAACAGACAGTCGAAACAAACGCATGCAGGAAGATATATGAGCATAAAAGTCATTGGTGCAGGATTCGGTCGTACCGGAACGCTGTCACTGAAACACGGATTGGAAATGTTGGGATTTGACAAGTGTTACCACATGATGGAGGTACACCTGAATCCTACCCATGCACAAGCCTGGAAAGATCTTGCTGACGGTATTGAACCAGACTGGCATCAGCTGTTTGAAGGTTATCAGGCATCGGTAGACTGGCCCTCCTGCAACTTCTGGCGGGAGCAGATGGTTGCATTCCCGGCGGCCAAAGTGATTCTGACCCGGCGTGACCCGGAAAAATGGTACACCAGTATCATGAACACCATCTGGCCCAGTTCTAAGGCGAGCGCGGCCAGTGAGGATCCTGCGGCAAAGCTGCGTTCGCGTATGGTGTTCAGTCTGATCTGGGATGGCATCTTTGAAGGCCGTATGGATGATAAAGACTTTGTTATCAGCCAGTTTGAAAAACATAATCAACAGGTCATTGATGAGGTGCCGGCTGCTAAGTTACTGGTTTATGAGCCCGGCGACGGATGGGAGCCGCTGTGTGAATTCCTGCAGGTACCGGTGCCTGAGGTAGAATACCCACGGGTGAATTCAACCGAAGATTTTCGTGCGCAGTGGGACAAGATTGCAAAGCAGGCAAAAGAAAAACGCAGTACCTAGTGCTTTTTACTAATAGTCATGCAGGGCAATAAACTGCCGTACCGCCTGCAACTCATATCCCGCGTGCAGTTTGCGCTCGGTATCCAGGCTTTGCAGCCGGCGCATGTCAAACCAGTCCAGGTCTAACAGTTCGGTATCGTCGTAGTTTGTTATCCGATAATCCACGTCGGCGCCATAGACCATATGGTCGTTGCCTTTGTAGTGATAGGCGCCGATTTCGGTGAGGTCCGTCAGGTAGAGTTCAAGTTCTTCTTCCAGCTCTCGACGCACTGCATCTAGCGGTGCTTCGCCACGTTCAATATTGCCGCCGGGTAACCCCCATCGTTTGTGGGTACGCGCCCAGAAGCTGGAGTGAATAGCCAGTAAAAACTGATCTTCGAAACGCAGTACGCAGCGTGCTGTTTTGTAGCGACTGCGAAATCTCACAGCGTTGGTGCAGGTCCTAGTGTTGTTTCACCTGATGGTGCTGGTGTCTGCGCCAGATCCCCGCCAAACAGGCTGACGAACAGAACCCAGACAAACACAAGTACAAAAGATGCGCCGATGCCGACCAGGACCGTGCGCCACATGGGGAAATACTGTCCGCCCATTTCCTCGAAGCTGGCAAACATAGGCCCCTGCAATTTATTGGCGATGGCCAGCACCAGCACCACCTGACCAATCATGATGGCGACGGCTATCGGTGCGCTGGCGCTCAATTGTCCGGGCAATAAGATAAAGGCCAGCACCAATATCAGACTACCCCATAAGCTATAGATTGCCATGCGGCGCTGGCCCAGGGCGGCGTAGTTGCTGGCAAGCATGTAACCGGCCGCCAGCGAAGAACCCAGAAAGGTGGCTATACCGATCTGGGTCAGGGAATAAAGCGACGGTAGTTTTGATTCTGTCATGGCGTAATATTTAACTGTCTGCTGGTTATAATTCTGCTGATTGCGATGCAGGCTTGTGTAGTGAAATAAAGCCGAACTGCTCGGGTTCAAAAGCACCGCCGTATTCCGAGAGTTCAAAAGCCTCAGCTGATTCTATGCTTGAGTCTGCAAATTTCCTTGCAATACCCCGGGGTCGTCGACTGTACCATTGGCGTAGCCACTGTCGTCGATTGTGCTCAGGCACTTCTATCCCCTGAGTGTAGGGTAACCATTCATACACCTGGCTTGCATGGCAGTGTAACAGTTCTATCACACCGCTGAGCACATCACTGGTATCGCACACCCAGCCAGGCTGGAACGGTCGAGGGTATTGGAAGCGATCGGCGAACAGCAGCACAGGTGGGATACTCTTCAGCGCAGTGTGGGCTGGCACAATGTTCGGCACCTGCAGGAGATAGCAGGCGTCCATGACCAGCTGTGCGCAGGCGCGGTGATCCGGGTGATAGTCTGCGGTGCGATGGGTCACAATCAGGTCCGGTTGGAATTCCCGTATGTCTCCGATGAGTTGTTTGCGCAAGGGTATGCTGGCTTCGAGCTCACCGTCGCGCACGTCCCAGATGACAACTCTGGCGCCCAGTAAATCAGCGGCGTTGCGGGCTTCTTCCTGGCGAATGCCAGCCAGATCTTCTATGGGTAGCTTGTGGTGCCCTGCAGACCCATCAGTCAGACACAGTATCAGCACTTCCTGCTGGGCGCTGGCCCATTTCAGCATCAGACCACCTGCGTTAAATTCAGCATCGTCCGGGTGTGCGGCGATCACCATTAATCGCTTCTTCTCCGCTGTTGATTCTGTTGGCGGTAATGTCATGTTGCGCAAACGCCAGGTGTCTGCTGATAGAACAGCGTGGCTTGTTCGTAACAGTGAGCGAGCTTGAGGAGCGCTAAATCCCCGCGCGGTTTACCCACAATCTGCAGCCCTACAGGCAGGCCGTCTGCAGTAAAACCAGCGGGAACAGAGAGCGCTGGCAGTCCCGTGACGGTGACTGCGCAACACACCGTCATCCAATCGATGTAGGTGTCCATTGGCGTATCATTGATCTCTTTAATCCACTCAATGTTTTTGTCAAAGGGTGCAACCTGCGCTGCAGGCAGGATCAGAGCGTCAAAATCACTGAAGAATTCGACGCAGTCCGCATAGATGCGCGTGCGTCGCAGTTCAGCGGCGTAAATATCAGCGGCGCTTAGCGCGAGACCTTTTTCAATGTTCCATACTGCGGTGGGCTTCGCTCTGGATTTCCAATCCGGCAAAGTCAGGTTCAGTGAATGTCCTAAATTGGCAAGCACAGCGGCCCGCATGACCTGAAATACACCCATCGCCTGATTCAACGGCGGACTCGCTTCGACCACCTCTGCGCCAAGGTTGGCCAGAGTGTCGGCGGCGGTTGCGATAATTGAGGCAACTGCAGGCTCAACCGGTGCATCTCCAATCGATGGGCAGTAAGCGATACGCAACCCTTTCAAATCCTCATGGGGTTGCAGCGCGTCTAGAAAAACATGCCCAGGCTCATCCAGCGTGAGCGGATCTGACGCATCCGGGCCAGCCTGCACTGAGAACAACAGCGCAGTGTCTGCAACGTTTGTGGCCATAGGCCCCGTGGTGGTCAGTCTTCCTAACCAGCCAAATCCGTCGCCTTTAGGCGTGCGTCCTATTGAGGGTCTAAGACCCACCACATTGCAAAAACTTGCCGGGTTGCGCAACGAACCGCCCATATCACTGCCGTCCGCCAACATCAGCATGCGTGTAGCCAAGGCAACAGCAGCGCCACCGCTACTGCCGCCGCAGGTTTTTTCCAGATCGTAGGGGTTCAACGTTTGGCCAAACAGACTGTTGAACGTATTTGAACCCAGTCCGAATTCCGGCATGTTGGTGTGGCCGATAAATACAGCCCCAGCGTTGCGCAGACGGGCGGCCTGATCGTCATCTTTGCGGGCGATTTTATTTGCCCAGGGTGCAAAACCCTTGGTAGTTGGGAAGCCCGCGATATCAACCGCATCTTTAGCAGCCATTGGTAGACCGTGCAGGGGGCCTCGTTCTGCTACAGGTACCGCGTCGGCCGCATGTGCTAGTGCCAAAGCCTCTTCAGGGTTTAGTAAGTTAACCAAGGCATTAACCTGTGGGTTGATGTTTTCTATTCGTGCGTAAGTTTGTTGCATGACTTCCACAGCAGACACATCGCCACGTTGCAGATCTCTGCATAATTTTAAAGCGTTCTCTAATGGCACAGGGCGCCTCCTAAGTGTGTTCCAGGCGCCACAGCGAAACGGCGAGCGGCTTTTTTATAAACAGACCGCCACCGACACTCTGAAAGTGGGGGTCGAGGTGCTTACGGTACCAGCGAAAAGAACGCGGCTGTTGCTGCATATCGCTGTGTTCCGTATCGACAATGGCCATGTCCTCGCTGGTCATCACGCTGAGATACAACGCAGATTGTGCGAGTCCAGCCAGGTGCTGTATGGCTTGTCCACAGCTTTTTTTATCAAGGTAAGCCAGGACGTCGTTACAAACTACCAGATCAACTGGCGCTGTATCGACGTTAACCACGGAGCCATGCTGCCATCCGTAGTGATCACACAGATAGGTACTGAACTCAATGCCATGGCATGAAGCGTTTGGAAATTCATTTTTGAAATTTTCCAAAAACCTGCCGATGCCGCAGCCGATATCGACTATAGAAGAAATATCGATTTGCAGATAACGCAGGTAAGCAGCCACAAATGCCACCTGGCGCTGTTGTTCCTCAGGCGAAACCGCTCGCGTTTCTGGATTGTGGTAGTAGCGTTGATAATACGCCTCGTCAAAATTCATCAAATATCCAGCCACAATTAGGCTTGCAATAACTTTGCTGGTGCATAGTGTAGGTGGCTCAACTCATTTTGGCGATGTTTATGAGCCGCTCTACGCAGCTGCAGCCTGCTGCGTCTATTGATATTCCTGTCTTTCTCAGCAGTGTCGCGCTGCTTGTTTCGTTGTGTCTGCCGCTGGCACTCTTTCCTGAAGAAGGCAAGATATTGCTCGGGGATGCCTTCATCTTCCTGACCCGGAATTTTGGTATTGCCTATATTGTGGCTGGCATAGGCTCGCTGGTCTTTCTACTGGTGCTTGCGTTTGGTCGACACCGCAATATTCTATTTGCCAGGGATGAACGTGAACCCATGTTTTCCACATTCAGCTGGAGCGCCATGTTGTTCTGCGGTGGTATTGGTACCAGCGTATTGTTCTGGGGAAGTATCGAATGGGCCCACTACTACCTGGCGCCGCCGTTCGGGATAACGCCTGAAAGCGCAGCAGCACTGCCCTGGGCGACCAGCTACCCAATCTTTCACTGGGGTTTTATCGGTTGGGCGTTTTACTGCCTGCCCGGTATCGCCATGGGTTATGCCTATTATGTGAAAGGTGCGCCGACACTGCGTCTCAGTGAAGCCTGTGCCGATGTGATCAAGCCGGCGCTGCGGCGATTTGTAGATCCGATAATTGACCTGGTGTTTGTTATTGGTCTGGTTGGCGCCTGCAGCACAGGTATCGGCTTAGCGGTACCCTTGATCGGCACGCTTGTCAGCGACCTGCTGGGGCTCGATAGCCAGGCGCTGGGTTTCACCCTGGATCTGATTGTTATCGGCGTCATTACCATTCTGTTCGGAGCGAGTGCCTGGTTAGGCCTGGAAAAAGGCATTAAGCGGTTGAGCAATCTGAATGTGTGGCTTGCCATGTTGCTTGTTGCCATTGTTCTGGTTGCAGGGCCTACCTTGTTTATTCTTGAGCTCGGTCTTGAAACCCTGGGTATGTTGTTACAGAACTTTGTTCGCATGAGTACCTGGACTGATCCCCAGGCAACGTCGGATTTTGTGGAATCCTGGACGGTGTTCTACTGGGCGTGGTGGCTGGCACTAGGTCCTTTTATGGGTATTTTTATTGCCAAGATTTCTCGCGGACGCACTATGCAGCAGATTATTCTTGGTTGCCTGGGCTTTGGCACCTTGGGATGTACGGTGTTTTTTGTTGTGCTGGGTAACTATGCCGCTTATCAGGAGCTGAACAGTACAGTTGATGTGTTAGGTATGATTGATGCGGGCAAAGCGCCGGAAGCGATTCTGGCTATCCTGCATACGTTGCCAAATTCCTCCGCGGTCATAGTGTTGTTTACCGTAGTGTGTGTGATTTTTGCTGCCACCAGTTACGATTCAGCGTCTTATACTCTCGCCACAACCGTGACCCGTAATCTGCCGGAAACTCAACACCCGAGTCGTCAGCATCGAATTTTCTGGGCCGTTCTGCTGGGCCTGTTACCCATTGTGTTGATTGCAATGGGAGGGCTGCGACCGCTGCAATCAGCGGTGACGCTCGCTTCAGTGCCACTCATGTTTGTGATGGTTTTGATGTGCTGGTCGTTATGGAAGAATCTAGCCGCGCGACCTGAGTAAATTTTATGAGGACACAATATGTCTGAAGCAGCAGCCTCTGAGAATCAAAACCGGCCGGTAGTTCAGGAATTACAGGAAAAGCTGCCTGCAGGATGTGTTCTGCTGGACGCCGATGTAACGTCCCGAAGTGCGGGTATCTGGCGCAGCGATACAGTTGCCGCACAGGTGCTGGTGCGACCGCGGAGCACCGAAGAAGTCAGTCTCGCATTGTCTATCTGCCACGCCCACGGGCAGAGTGTGGTCACACATGGCGGTTTAACCGGGCTGGTTGAGGGTGCACTGACTGACCCGAACGACATTGTTCTGTCGCTGGAAAGAATGCGCACAATTGAACAGATCAACCCCCTTGAACGTACGGTTATTGTCCAGGCAGGCGTCGTATTGCAGGCGTTGCAGGAAGAGGTTGCCAAGCACGGCCTGATGTTTCCACTGGATCTGGGTGGGCGAGGGACGTGCACGCTGGGTGGTAACCTCGCAACGAATGCAGGCGGTAATCGGGTCATTCGTTATGGCATGACCAGAGATATGGTGCTGGGCCTGGAAGCTGTTCTGGCTGATGGCACAGTCATCAGTTCAATGAATCAGATGATCAAAAACAATGCAGGTTATGATTTAAAACAGCTGTTTATCGGCAGCGAAGGTACTTTGGGTGTTATCACGCGGGCGGTCTTACGCACGCGCCCTCTTGTGACACAACAACCCACGCTGCTGGCCGGTGTCAGCAGCTTTACTCATCTGGTTGAGTTTCTGCAACACATGGACACTGAACTGGCGGGGCATCTCTCTGCGTTTGAGGTGATGTGGCAGAATTTTTATCACCTTGTTACGAATCCACCGGCGAAGAACACAGCACCGTTGCCAGCAGAGTACCCCTATTATGTGCTGGTGGAAGCGATTGGAGCTCAGGATGAGGTCATGCAGAGTGCATTGGAGTCAGCTTTCACAAAAGGCTTGATCGAAGATGCTGTGCTTGCCCAATCTGAGGCGCAGAGGTTGCAGATCTGGGCCCTGCGCGATGATGTTGAGCAGGCATTTCAATTCGCGCCGGTGTTTGTGTTTGACGTGTCGTTGCGTATTCCACTGATGGAAGACTATGTGCAGCAGGTTAACCGTGGCCTGTCAGAAAAATTTGCCGACGTGCGTAATTTCACTCTCGGTCACATGGGTGATGGCAATCTGCACTTTGTCGTGAGCGTGGGAGATGGATCGGCACAGGCGCGCCGCAGCGTAGAGCAATGTGTCTATGAACCCCTGCGCGATATTGGCGGTTCGGTGTCTGCTGAACATGGTATAGGCTTGGAAAAGAAAGCCTATCTGTCATTCAGTCGTAGCCCTGCTGAAATTGATCTGATGCGAACATTGAAAAACGCGCTGGATCCACAGGGTATGCTCAATCCGGGTAAGATATTTGATCTGTAATCCTGGCCACTAAGCCCAACAGGTGTGTCTCCATGACTGAACTTGAATCTCAGCCCCTTCATTTCCAGACGATATCGCAAATTGTGCGGCAGACGAAAAGTGGCGCTCTCAGCGCTGAACTGCTCACGCAATATATGCTGGACCGCATTGCGTCCCGCGATGAGACGCTTAAATGTTATGTCAAAGTTCTGCAGGCATCCGCGCTGCAACAGGCGCGCGCACTTGATGACGCCCAGCGTCGGGGTGATCGGTTAGGCGCCTTACATGGCGTGCCCATCGCTGTTAAAGATCTGCTGTTTACGCAAGGCATTGAAACCGCCAGTGGTACACGGGTGATGGCTGACTTTGTGCCCGACTATGATGCAACCGTAGTGAGTCGCCTGCGCGAAGCAGGGGCTGTGATTATCGGCAAAACGCAGTTAACCGAGGGTGCCTTTGGTGCACATCACCCGTCTGTCGATCCGCCCAAAAACCCGTGGAATCCTGCCTACTGGCCTGGCGTTTCGTCCTCGGGTTCCGGCGCGGCGGTCGCTGCAGGCCTGGCATTTGGCGCGTTGGGCTCTGATACTGGCGGCAGTATCCGCTTTCCCAGTGCAAGCTGTGGTCTGGTGGGTTTGAAACCTACCTATGGCCGGGTCAGCCGTTATGGTGCGTTTGCGCTGGCCCACAGCCTTGATCACATAGGTCCGATGACACGTTCAGTTGAAGATGCGGCGCGCATGCTGGGGGTTATTGCGGGTGCTGATACCAATGATTCAAGTTCCCTCGACGTCCCCGTGCCGAATTATCTGGAGTTTTCTGGGGCTTCACTGCAAGGCAGTTGGATCGGCGTCGACTGGGATTATGTGTGCGAAGGTGTTGCTCCGGAAATTGTGGCTACTGTTGAGCGGGCCTGTCAGCAGTTTGAATCTTTAGGCGTGCAGATCAAAGAAGTGACAATGCCCCCGGAATACCGGCTGTTGGTTGATGGTTGGGGTGTGACCTGTGCTGTTGAGTGTGCACAGGCACATGAGGCCCTGTATCCGGCGCACAAAGAACTCTACGGCCCTGTGTTAGCGGGTCTGTTGGAGATGGGTCGGGCAGTGGCCAGCAGTGAATACCAGGCATTGCAGGTTTTGCGGGATACGTTTCGAGCTAAACTTGACCGGCTGTTCGAAGACGTTGATGTGATGATCTTTCCCAACATGACCGGGCCGGTTCCAACCGTTGCGCAGATGGATTCTGTGGTTGCCGAAGATGATAGCCGTGCAGCATTTATTAACTTTACCGCGCCCTCGGATTATTCCGGCCACCCGACATTGACGTTACCTGCCGGGCTTGATGCACAAGGCCTGCCATTGAGCTTTCAGCTCATGGGCAAATCGCTATTTGAACAGCAGTTGATCACTTTTGGATCAGCCTACGAGCGTGTCCAGGGCACCATGCCGCATCCACCAGGCTAGTCTCTTTCCGGCATGCCGGTTGGAAAGCCGTCGATACTGACGCGGTTCTTTTCCTGCCAGTAGTCCTCAATGCCGCTCTGTCCACGTTTCTCCGACCACATCGTTAAAACCTTGCGTTCCTCTTTAAAATCCATCAGAGGAACCGCATAACCGCACGATGTCTGTACCATCTCGATATCAACGGAAAAATACTGACGAGCGCCAACAGGTGCTGGGATAAGCTGTGTACAAGCCGCCCATTGTTCATCGTTGGGGTGGATGATTGTGGCGCTACCATAGGTTCGCAGTATCTGAGGTGGCCCCTCAAACGCACACCACATCAGGGTAATGCGATTGATGTCGAGCAGATGCGCAGCTGTCTCATTGCCGCTGCCGGTAAGGTTCAGCCACAATAATGTATTGCCATCAATGACCTTTAAACTGGTCTGGCCTTTGGGTGATAAATTTACCCGACCATCCCGCGCCGCGGTGGCGACAAAAAACATGGGCTGCTTTTCGATCCATTTTGCCTGTTCGTCGGTTAAGGCGCTAAACTGCTCTGCCACTTCAATACCTCTAAACTGTTAGTCAGTGCACAGATCTTAAAGCCCTTCGCTTTACAGTGCCATGTGACTACGATCTTGCGCAGGAGGGTTCTAACATGCCTAACTTTATTTGGTTGTTCATTGTGATGCTGATGATGTGGATGCCCCCGGCTTTCGCTCATGAACCTATGGCCCATGACTGTTCAGTGCCAGTGCGCCCTGTTGATGATTCAAATGATGTGCTCTGGGCGGGTTTTTTAACGGAGATTGATGAGTTTCAGGCGTGTGTTAATACTGCCATGCAGCGTCACGAAGCCGCTGCACGGGAGCATCAGGCCCAGGCAAGGGCCGCAGTCGAGTTGTGGAACACATTTGTTACCACGTCTTTGAACGCCCCTGAAGATTTTCCCTGGCCGCCTGCAGAGCGGGATGTGCCGTAGATTTCTCACCTCTCTATAGCTGAACGCTCTAACCTAGTGTGGCTGAACACAAGCTGAAGCGCTGACTTGCGTTGTGCGGTGGCAGGTATGAAGATCAACCTGCCCAGTTTATTTGGAGATGATGGATGCGCGGTTTGAATGTGTTGGTGGTTTTGTCAATCCTGTTGCTCGCGGCTTTGCTGCCTTTTGGTGATGCTCATGCGCAAAGTGTTACATCGCGTATTGACGCTGTAACGGTTTACAACAGTGGTGCAACGGTTACCCGGGTGGCGCAGGTGCCGCTGACCGCAGGTCAGCAATCACTGAGTTTTACCGGCTTACCCGCCAACATTGACCAGTCCAGGTTTCAGCTTGAAATGCTGGCGGACGGCGTCAATCTGGGTCAGATAAAATTTGACATCATTGCGCAGCGGGACGCGTTTGATGCCCAGGTTAATAAACTGCAGGCGCAGATAGACGCCGTTACGGACAATATGGCTGCGCTGGACGACAGCAGCCAGACCGCACAGTTAAAGCTCCGCTTTCTGGACGGGATAGCCCAGGGTTACGCCAAGGAAAGCTGGTTTGAGGGCGCGCGTGGCGCGGCAGATATCTCATCCTGGCGCTCTGCCTTAGGGGTGCTGGACGAAGGCAGCAGCGCTGCACGAAAAACGCTGCGGGACAATGCCAGAAATCGCAAACAGCTTGATCTGGACCTGGCCAAACTGAAGAATGAAATGCAGACCCTGCGCGGTAAACGACTCTCCTCTCTGAAGGTTGATGTGGCTCTGGCGGCAGAAGCTGCGACTGACGCAACCATTAAACTGCACTATTTTCAGCCCGGCGCACAATGGTCGCCCAATTACACATCGTACCTGGACAGTGAAACCAGGCGCCTGCGTATCGTGCAGAAGGCACTGGTGCAGCAGTTCAGTGATGAGCCCTGGAACAATATTGCACTGACCCTATCCACCAGCGCCCCCAGCGGCAATCTGGTCGCTCCAGCAACCCGCAGTCAATTTCTTGATCTCATCGACCCGACTCAGGTCAGGCCCCAATATGCGCCGCGGATGGAAAAGCAGGCCATGGCAGACAGTGCGCTGGAAGAGGTGATGGTAACAGCCAGCAGAGGCGCGTCGCCGCCACCGCCTGAAATTGGCAATTACGCGGTGTCATACCGTGTCCCCGGCCGCGTGAATCTGGCTAATCGCACGGATGATGCGCAGAGTTTTGAGCTGGCGGAATTTGCCACGACAGCCAAGCTGGTCACTCAAATTGTGCCCCGGTTCAGTAGCGACGCGTTTTTGACTGCCCAGTTCAGTTACACCGATCGATTGCCTTTGTATGCCAGCAATATGATGGTCTATGTCGATCAGGTTTATGTGGGTGAAACCTTTCTGCCAACAACGTTAACTGGTGCAGAAGTGACCCTGCCAATGGGCCAGGATCGTCGCGTTGATGTGGAGGTGACCGATCAGGGTGGCAGTTCAGGAGAAAGTGGTTTCATCGGCAGGCAGAAAACTGAGCTGACAGACAAACTGTTTGAAATCATCAACCGCCGCGGCAGCGACACACAGATAGAAGTCTTTGATCGGTACCCGGTTGCCGCAAATGACGACATTGAAGTCACTGTGCCCCGTACCGCAACAGCGCCCAGCGAAACAGATTACAAAGATAAACCTGGGGTTATTGTGTGGCGGCAGACGCTTGCAGCGGGTGAAAGCACCAGGATCCGTCATCAGTATGAAGTCAGCTATCCTGCTTCTATGCGGTTGAAGCCACGGGAAGGCTGATTCATTTGAAAATCAGCTCTGATCAGGTGGAGATGGACCGCCCACCCGTCTCCACCAGATTAAATACCAGAACGTACAGGCCATCAGAATGGCTATCACATAGGCAGCGATATCTTCCAGCGGGTTTAACAAACTATGTAGTTCAACGCTGTGCACAACACTAAAGGTCACCACATACAGAGGGATGAATATGTTGGGTTTGTGCGCCAGCGCTTTGAACATGAGAATGCTGGCTAACCCCACAGCAACCCAGATCGCAGGCAAGATACCCAACCAGAACAGGTGGTCGGTCACCTCCATGGGGGCATTGTTCAGCCAGTTAACCAGCGTCAACTCGCTGAAAGCGACGCTGAGAACCGCCACCACAAAAACCCACAAGCCCAGGCCAAACGTTTTCATAGCATTACCCTAGGTGAAGGTGAACTGGCCCTGATCAATGACCACGTCGCCATTCTGATTAAAAGTCTTGAACAGAGCCTGCTGGCCATCCACCCATATATTGATCGTTAACGTATCACCGGGAATAACCGGTTTCGAAAAGCGGCTGTTCATGGCTTTAAAGCGTGACGGGTCGCTGTCACACAGGGTATGCAGCAGCGCACGGCCAGTAATGCCCCAGGTGCACAGGCCATGCAGAATCGGTTTATCGAAACCGCCGACGGCAGCAAACGATGGATCAGAATGCAGGGGATTACGATCCCCGGACAGGCGATAGGTCAGCGCCTGGTCTTCGCGGGTGGTGTATTCCACGCTGTGATCCGGTGCACGATCGGGAAATTCAATCTTATCGCTGGGACCACGTTCGCCACCCCAGCCGCCTTCGCCGCGGCAGAACAGCATGGTCCGTGTCTTCAACAGCGGTTTGCCGGTAGCCACGTTGGTGGCGATAGATTCAAACTCCACCACAGCAGCGGAACCTTTATCCCAGATCGCAGTGCACTCGCCGACACTTTCAATTTCGCCTTCTGGTGGAATCTCGTCAAACAGTTCGATGCCCTGTTCACCATGCACCATGAGCATTGGGTTGAAGCTGCCGATTTTATCAAACGGCGCGCCGCCACCACCAATGATCACCGCAAAGGTGGGTAACACTTTCTGTTCAACGTCTTTGGTATTTTCTGTTGTGAAAGCAAGTTCATCGGTACCGGCACCAACGCCCACTGCGTAAAGCAGAGCATCTTTGCTGTCCCACTTGCGGCGGGTTGGGGTGCCTTTGGCGCCTACGGCTTCTGGATTAATTGGCATGTGTGTCTCCCTGTCTCTGTTCTATATCCCTACCATAACGAAAAGCGCCATCAGGCAAAGCTCTTTTTGAAATTGTTAACGAGTCGGTTACCCTGTTGGGCTTAACTCCTGGAGACAACCCGATGACTGAGATCCACGGCTACTGTGATGAGAAATTTGCCCCGGTGCGTGAGGCTTTTGAAAAAAACTTCACCGAAAAAGACGATCTTGGCGCCAGTTGTGCCATCACTGTTGAAGGTGAATTTGTTGTAGACCTCTGGGGCGGTTTCAAAGATGAAGAGAAAACTCAGCCCTGGCAGGAAGACACCATCGTCAATGTCTACTCCACAACAAAAACCATGGCGGCTCTGTGTGCTCTGGTGCTGGCTGACCGAGGTGAGTTGGACTTTTATGCCAAGGTGGCCAGCTACTGGCCGGAGTTTGCACAGAACGGCAAAGAAAATATTGAGGTCCGCCATTTCATGAGTCACAGCGCCGGGCTGTCCGGTATGGATGAAACCATGCAGGGTGAAGATGTCTGTGACTGGGAGAAAATGGTTGATGCGCTGGCTCGTCAGGCTCCCTGGTGGGAGCCCGGCACAGCCAGTGGCTACCACGCGTTAACCCAGGGTCATCTGATTGGTGAGGTTGTACGTCGCATCACGGGTAAAACCATCGGCACTTTCTTCAAAGATGAGATTGCCGGGCCTTTACAAGCAGACTTTCACATCGGCATTGGCGAGGAGCATTTCCACCGCATCGGTAACCTGATACCGCCAAAAGAAGATCTGGCTACCCAGGCGGGTGGTGATCCGAATTCAATTGCCGCCAGAACGTTCCGCAATCCCTCTGCCAGAGCCTCCATGTCACGTACGGCTGCATGGCGCAAAGCGGAAATCCCGGCGGCTAATGGCCATGGTAACGCGCGTGCTGTGGTACGTGCACAAACACCGGTAGCCAATGGTGGTTCAGCCTTTGGCGTGCAGCTGTTATCACCGGAAGGTGCGGCACGTGTGTTTGATGAGCAGACCAACGGTACCGATCTGGCCTTAGGCGTGCCCACACGTTTTGGTATGGGCTATGGACTAACCGGAGAGGCGATGCCCATGGGTCCGAATGAGCACATTGCATACTGGGGTGGTTGGGGTGGCTCAACAATTGTGGTCGATCAGGACGCGCGTATGTGTACGTCTTATGTCATGAATCGCATGTTTGCGGGTTTGTTAGGCGATACACGGGGCTTCAATCTGCTGCAGGCCGCTTACAAGTCACTTTAACTACTGCGTTATTCTGCGTGGGTGGCCGCGAAGCTGAAATGCGCATCGACGGCGGTGCGCCAGGCGTCTGCGTTTTCGTACTGTGGACAATGGCCTGCTTTTTCGATCCGTAACAACTGACTGTTGGGCAGTTTCTTCTGCATCAATTTGGAAGGACCAAGAAAAGGCTTGTCCTCGCTTCCTACTATGATGGAAACCGGCAAGGTGATTTCACTCAGCTGTTCGGTTATTGGCGCCTGTTCGCTGATCGCCAGACCCAGTTGTGCAAAGGCGGCAGGATCCATCTGTTCCAGTTTGGTGCGGATGCGACGCCAGTGTTCTGCTTCTCCCAGGTAATCGATGCCGCGCTGAGCTGCGCGGCTTTGCGGTTGATCCAGCATGCCCTCGAGTAAAGCAGCACAACCCTGGTCGGCAACTTTCTGATTCAGCAGAGTGCGAATGTTTTCCGGATACAGTGTCAGTCCATGGGGTGCTGTATCCATCAGAATGGCAGATGTGAATCGGGCCGGCGCATCGAGCAGCGCGCGCATAGCAACCATGCCGCCCAGGGAATGGCCCAGCAGGTGACAA
Organism: Gammaproteobacteria bacterium; assembly: GCA_048571035.1. Classification (GTDB taxonomy): domain Bacteria; phylum Pseudomonadota; class Gammaproteobacteria; order Pseudomonadales; family Azotimanducaceae; genus UBA4421. Next base: position 2,180,376 of record CP121329.1, on the reverse strand, counting down.
CGCTCGATACCCAGACCATCAAGGAAGCGGGTCAAGTCATTGGCAGCCTGATTCAGCGAATAGGGGCCCAGATTGCTGCTCTCACCATGGCCGCGCTGATCCAGTGCTATGACGCGGTATCGATCGGCGAACCAGGATAGCTGATCCTGGAAGTCCAGTTTGGAGCCCGTGAAACCGTGTACGAGTACAAAGGCTTCGCCCGTGCCGATATCGTTGTACGCGGTTTGCAGACCGAGACCCATGGTGGTGTCATGGGCGGGCGGGTGATTGTAGAAACAGGTGGTGTGCATGTCTGGACTCTAACCGATTCAGTCGAACTCAAGGATTGCGCGGCCGCTGATTTTGCCCGCATGCAGAGCATCGGTGGCTTCATTGATGTCCTCCAGCCGGTATCGGGCGGTGACCATGCGTTCGAGGTCCAAAGTGCCGTCAGCATGCCAGCCGAGAAATGTCGGAAAATCTCGATCTGGCGCGCAGGAACCACCGATACTGCCAATGAACTGTTTCTCATTGACCAGCACATCTATCGCGTTCAGCTCCACTGAAGTGGTAGGGACACCAACCAGTACGGCTGTACCCCCCGGGCCTGCGCCAAAATGCCCGGCACGGCAGGCAGGTACAATCTGTTCCATAGTCTGTTTGATGCCGATACAGTCAAAGGCGAAGTCTGCGCCTGAAACCGGTTGTTTAAAAATTGTGAACTTACCTTCGGTGGCGGTCATCTCGTGAATAGCAGCTATTGGATCTGTCTGGCTGGCATTGATGCCGTGGGTGGCCCCAAAGGCTTTTGCGAATTCGAGTTTGTTATCATCGAGATCCACCGCGATAATCGGGTTGGCACCGGCTACCCGGGCGCCGACAACAGCTGAAAGCCCGACGCCGCCAACGCCGAAGATCACAACGCTGTCGCCAGGCTGAACATTAGCAGTATTGATCACCGCGCCTGCACCGGTCATCACGGCACAGCCGATAATCGCGGTAACGTCTCTGGCTATGTTCGCATCAACTTTGACCACATATTGCTGGTCACATAAGGTGTGGTCGGCCCAGGTAAACACGTTTTCCGACACCGCCACGCCGTCGCTGACGTCAAGTGTGGCGGTAACGGGTGGCACATTGGTGGCCGCTGCATTGCGCGGCACCCAGGTGACCAGGACCGTATCCCCCTCCTGCACGTGGCTGACCTCTGAACCGGTCTTAAGCACAACACCGGTGGATTCATGCCCGAGGATGACCGGTGAGGTGCGTGGGCGATGCATCTGGTGCAGCTGAGAGTGACAGATACCTGAAGCGTACTGTTTGACCACCACCTGGGTTGGTCCAGGGTCAGGCAGGTTCAGACTCTCGATGCGTAATTTATCGCTGGCTTGTGGTAATACCACTACATTTGCTGGTGTGCCCATGATTCCATCTCCCCATTGTGTAGCAGCAGTTTCCCCCGACTAGGCTTTGAGATCAATCACGTGTACGCTCGCCGCCATGAGTGATGAATATCGTTTGGTCTTCTCGGCAGAGGTGAGCTCTGGCCAACATCCAGCGGTGGTAAAGAAGCGCCTGCAGGCGGTGCTGAAGCTGGATGACGAACGCATGGATGCGCTGTTTTCAGGCAAACCGATTGTGGTGAAAAAAGCCACGGATGAGGCTACCGCGGTGCGCTACCAGACGGCTTTTGAAAAAGCGGGTGCTCGTTTACGCGTATTGCCGCTGGACTCTGATACGGCGACAGAAAAGGCAGAGGTGGCACCAAGCAAAGAGCCAGGCTCAAAGCAGGATGCTGAAGCAGACAAACCGCCGCAAGCAGGTGATCTGGATGTTCTGCCGCCCGGTGCTGATGTGCTGGCGCCCCATGAGCGTCCCACACCGCCGACGATACAGGTGGATACTTCTCACCTCTCGGTACAGGGCGCCGTTTTTCAGGTCGATGAACCGCAGCCTCAACCTGCAGCCCCCAATGTAGATCACCTGACGCTGGCCGAGTTAGGCGTTCAGCTGGGTATAGAAGATATTTCCGCCGATGTTCTGGTTGCTGAGATTGATGCCGACTTTGAACTCGCCGAGGTCGGCGAAATTCTGGCGCAACTCGACCGTGAACCCGCGCCACCGCCACCGGACACCACACACCTGTCGTTAGACGATAACAAATAGATAACCTCTGCTAAGGAATACACGATGAGACTGTATGAATCTCCCAGCCCCAACGCCCGTCGAGTACATATTTTCATGGCGGAAAAAGGCATCGATTGTGAACGCGTCAGCGTGGATATTCGTGGCGGAGAAAATATCAGTGCTGAGTATCTGGCAAAAAATCCGGGTGGCCGTGTGCCCATGCTGGAGCTGGATGACGGTACGTTTATTGGCGAATCGATTGCAATCTGTCGTTACCTGGAAGGATTGCATCCACAGCCCTGTCTGTTTGGCGACACGCCGTTGAGCAGCGCGCAGATCGAAATGTGGCAGCGACGGGTTGAACTGAATTTACTGATGGACGTCGCGGGCGCGTTCCGCAATTTATCAGGCGTGTTCAAAGACCGCGAAACCTGTGTGAAGGAATGGGGAGAAGTCTGTGCACAGAAGATCCCCAAGACGCTGACCATGTTTGATGATCAGTTAGGCAACACAACCTATCTTGCCGGAGAGGACTTCAGCGTTGCGGACATCATGCTGATTGTGACGTTGGATTTTGCTAACCGAGTGAAGGTGGCGGACCTGCCGGATCTACCTAACATCGCACGCTGGACTGAACTGGTGAATTCACGACCGAGCGTCAGTGCCACCTAGCGCAGCGGTCTGACGGGCTTCTAACCCACGGTTACACTGAGGGTCTCATAACCGGCGGTCTGCATGGCACGGGCAACCGCGTCCTGGTTGTCCGGGCACAGCGCAATCATGGAACCACCACCACCGCCGCCGGTGAGCTTCGCACCTAACGCACCATTGGAACGGGCAATATGGATCAGTTCCTCAAGTTCTGGTGTCGACAGCTGCAGAGCATTGAGATAGCCATGGCAGACGTTCATCAGGTCCCCAAGGTCGCCTGTTTTACCCTGTTCCAGAGCCACTTGAGCCGCTTCGGTCAATGATCCAATCTGATCGAAGATGCTGTTGTACCGATCCGGATGTTGTGTCCAGGCATTGCGCACCTGGGCGACTGTGTCCGCCGTTAAGCTTTCCTGCCCAGTGATACCGACTACCAGCTGCAGTGGTTCGGTCAGGCGTAGATCGCGGAAAACAGGCCCTTTGTCAGTTTTCTGATAGCGCAGCGGCGTGCCGTAGGTGGCCACAGTGTTGTCTACACCCGATGGTGTGCCATGTGCTGCTTTTTCACACTCGTAAGCCAGTTCATTGATGCGATTGTTGTCCAGGCCGAGATTAAACTGAGCGTCCAGCGCACGCAGAATCGCCACCGCAAGCGCAGAAGAACCACCCAATCCCATGGCGCGAGGAATGTGCGGAAATACTTCTATGGTCATGTTTTCCTGATCAAGATCCAGGTCACTCAGAATTTTAGCCAGAATACCGCTGAGCCCCTGGGTATTGGCGTGTACAGGCTGTTCCAGTCCCCATCGAGGAATAACAATATTGATGCCCTGGCCTTCGCGGCGCACCATGGCTTCCACTGCCAGCGGTATCGGTAGTGCAATTGCCGGTCTGCCGTAAACCACGGCATGTTCGCCTAACAGAATAATTTTACCGCATGCGGCGAAACGCTCGCCGGTGTCAGGTCGGGCAATTTTGCGTGACAGGTTTTTGGCTATTTCCTGAGCTTTCCACACTTTTATGTCGCCGGATTCGATAAGCCCCTCGACCACGCTCTCAAAATGTTCCTCGGGCACGCCGGCGCTGCTGGCGACACTGCGTGCATGCAGGTTCATGTGATTCTGCTGAATGCCATTGGTTGACAGTGCGCGCAGGGCGGCAAAATTCTGAGCCAGCCCAATGGTGCCCATGACCGAGGCCAACTCGGTGGCGTTCGGTGAGCCCAACAGGCGGTGGTTGATTTTAACGGACGGATTGCTTTCTAACGAACCTCCTACGGTACCGACTTTCATGGGTATCTCAATTTCGCCAACCAGCGCGCCTTCTGCGTTTTTGTACCAGCGGGTTAATCCTTTGTAGCGACCACTGCGCGCGGCATAAGCGTGGGCAGCGGCTTCGATGGCACGCCAGTCGTTACCGGTAGCGATGGCCACGGCGTCAACGCCGTTCATGATACCTTTGTTATGCGTTGCGGCCCGGTAGGGGTCGGCTAAGGCAAGATCATTGGCAAGAATAATGCCGTCGCGAACCTGTTCACCGCTGTAACCTTTGCCCTCCAGGTTGGCGGTAGGAATGACCACTTTTGCTCTGGCAATCGCTCGATCGGTCAGGTTGGATAAAATGCGCAGGAAAACCTGTCCGCCGGTAAGGCTTTCCACCAGACCGGCAATGCCCTCGCACATGGTATTGACCAGGTTGGCACCCATGGCATCACAGGTGTTAACCAGCAGGTGCAGGACCACCATGTGTCGACCATCTTGTTCGGCATGATGATGAAATACTTCTATGTCAATTGCGCCGCCGCCTCGCGCGACCATTTTCGGGTGCAGACTGTTGGCCAGGGCCAGTATGTCCGCTTTGTGCTCCAGCAACGCTGCCATCGCCTGTTCAGGGTGTTCATCCAATACTGTCTGCACCTGTCCGATCAGAATGGGATCGCTGGCGCTGGCTGTGTAGCCGCCGCCGAGTCTTGCCATGCGGGCAGCGCCGGATAAGCCGGCCACAATTGAAGGCTCCTCAACCACCAGGGGTACAACGTAATCTTTATTGTTGATCAGAAAATTCAGCGCTACACCCATTGGCAGACCAAATACACCTACAACGTTCTCAATCATCTTATCGGCGACTTTGACCGTGAGCTGATGCTGGGCCGAGACCAGTTGCGCAACGTCGGTGGCGTTGAGCAGTCCACGTTCGTGCAGCGCCGCTATTCGGTCATTCACCGGCATGCGGAAAAAATTTGGAATGCGGGATGAAGGCAGTGAATCAGGCTGTTTCGACGCCATGGGGCGCAATCTCCAGGTTTAGCGGAACATAGTTCTGGGCCGCTGCTTGGCTACAAAATTGTTGCACAGCATTCAGATCCTCACCCACTGCTATGCCGATGTCACCACCGCCGGCGCCGCAGGGTTTGTAGATAAGATGATGTGCGTGCGCAATTGTAGCTAAGCGTTGGTGTGCTGGGGTGAAAATATTCAGGTTTGCAGCTTTGTCGAGTTGGCCTAAGGATTGCGTATAGCTCGCCAGGTTGTCCATTGAAGGGGTAGCGCACAGCAGGGTGCTGGCTTTTATCAATGCGTCCAGCGGCGTTGTGTCAGCCTCGGCTTGCCACCGCGCAAAATGGCCCAGGGCGGTATCTGTTACTGCACTGGCGCCAGTCCATACGGCTTGCCAATGCAGGTTGTCAGGCCAGGTTTGTGGCTGCACATCACCTTTTTGAAAGTGAATAACGCCGCCGTGCCAGCTGGCTGCAACGTCCAGGCCACTGCCTTTGCCATTCTGGAAGGCCCGATGAATCGTAATGGCCTCATTAAGTTGTTTGTCGCGGCCGACAAAATCAGCCAGGGCGCAATAGGTGGCCGTGCACACAGCAGCTGAAGAACCCAGACCATATTTAGCGGGTCCATCCGCCTTATGGTCAAACGGATGGTAGAAACCCCCGGTATCGCTGTGCAGGCTGAAACCTGCAGGCAAACTGTTTAAATCAAAATAACTCAAAACGCGTTCAGCCATTGCGGCGCAAGGTGCATCCGTAAACTGTCCGCTGAAATTGTGTACACCTGGCGTCATGAAGCCAGTGCTGACAAAGCTCCAGCTGTCGTTCTGGGGAGTAATCTCAACGCTTGCATAGCGGTTAACTGCGGCAACGGCGGCAGGTGCACCTGCCAATACCGCATATTCGCCCCATAAAACGATTTTCCCTGGCGCGCGATAGATCAAGGTTCAACAATATGTGCTGCGTTGCCCAACCCGCAGGTTATGGTGCGTATCACACCAGGCACTTGTGTGAGCACTTCGCTGACGCGAGCCTCGTGTTGAGGCTCGCACACGGCTTTGACCTGGGGTCCGGCATCGACAGTGAAAAACACAGGTGTACCTTGTTTTCTCAGGTCCCGCACCGCGTCCATGCACGCCAGCGTGGCTGGGTTCCAGTAGCTCAGCGTGGGCACGCTTGTCAGCATGACACTGTGCATTTTCAGGCAGCTCAACTCGGCAATTTCTGCCAGCGCTGCGAAATCTTTGTTATTGATGGCGTCGAACGCAGCAGCAAAATCATCGCCAGCGCCGCGTAACCAGGGTGTATAGAAGTCTGATGTCAGGCGCGAACGCTCCATGCCCTCGCTGCTGCTGATCGATTTACGTGTTTCATTGGTGATCGCTACAACAGTTTTTAATGGCCAATGGCTGGCGGGCGCGATCGGTTGTGCACGCCACTGCGGAGGCACCAGAGCGACGTAACCGCCGAACAGTGAGCGAGCGGCACTGGCAGAGCCGCGTCGCGCCCAGTCTGACATAAGATCTGCATCCAACCCCAGCTCTGCATGTTGGTTGATTGCACAGATGAGGGCTGCAAATCCAGAGGCGGAAGAGGCCAGTCCGGCGCCGGTAGGGAAATTGTTGCTGGTTTCAATCCTGATCGGCGCTAATTCAAATTCAGAGCGCAGTTCTTCAAGGAAACGAGAGATTTTCTGATCTTTAACCTGTTCCTGGTTCAACCAGACTTCATCCTGATGATGTGTCGACACCACGGTGTCGGTTGCCAGACTGTCCAGTGTGATCGACAGGTTGGGCGTGGCGGGCAAGTTGCCCGGCTTGGTTTGTTTGCCCCAGTATTTGACCAGGGCGATGTTCGGATGGGCGCGGGCGTGAGTCATTCTGCTTCAGTAGGTCAGCGTTCTGGGCTGCGGTTAGTCAATATAGTTTGCGGGTGGCACAAATCGAAACCCCATGCGCTCCAATTCCCGTGCAATGCCGATGGTGATCAGGTCATCATATTCCCGTCCCACTATCTGCACACCAATGGGCAAGCCATCGTTGTTCAGGCCGGTTGGGATAACCGTTGATGGCAGATAGGTGACGCCGGTGAGACCTGCCCAGAAAACCTGCTCGAAGTAAGGCCGTTCCTGGTTATCCACCATCAAGGTACGCTCGCTGAATTTGCGATGATCGTGTGGGAATGCAGCGGTTGCCATCATCGGTGTCAGCAGCACGTCATAGCTATTGAAGAATTCATGCCAGTGCCAACGCAGATGGTGTCGCTCTTCGTTTGCCGCCCCCCACTGTTTAAAACTGGCAACCTGCGCGCGCAATACCTTGGCCCCCTGGCTGTTGTCGTTGGGGCTCAAGTCAGCCACGTATTCTTTCAGGCTGTCGTATTCGGCATCAGGCATGCGCATAGCCATCGTCGACTGCAACAGGTTCTGATAGGTATCGTGACTGTGGCCAGGGTCAAAATCGGGCCGCACATCGTTATGGATAACCGCACCTGCATCAGCCAGTGCCTGGGCGACCAGATCTACCCGTGCTTCCACTTCTTTGGCGACAGGGGCGTTCTCGTCATTTCGCCATACGGCCACCTTCAGCCCTTTCAGGCTGCGTCCCTGCCACTCGGGTAAATTGAGCGTGAAGCCACGTTGTTTGATTTCGTCCGGTCCGGCCATGGCCCGTAAAGCGGTTTCCAGGTCTGTTGCAGAACGGGCCAGTGGCCCGATAACAGAAATGTCTGAGCTGGAGCGCACATCGCCAGGAGGGGTGTGGCCGCGCATCCACAGTAGATCGTAGGTCGGTTTGTGACCAAAAACGCCGCAGTAATGAGCCGGGTTTCTGATGGAGCCACCAATGTCTGAACCGGTTTCGATACCGGTCAAGCCGGCAGCAAGGGCAGCTGCCGAGCCTCCGGATGAACCGCCCGGAGTGCGGGTCAGGTCGTAGGGATTGTTGGTGGTGCCGTAGACCTCATTGTAGCTTTGGAAGTCTGCCAGGGACAATGGCACATTGGTCTTGCCAAAGATGTTCACGCCGATGGACTTGAGTTTTTTTATAGACTCGGCATCCTCCGTCGGCACGTTGTCGCGCCATGCCGGGTTTCCCCAGGTTGTTGGCGTACCGGCCACGTTGTAAGACTCTTTAACGGTCATCGGTACACCGGCGAGCGGTCCCAGTGTGTCGCCACTGGCTATTGCCTGGTCTGTAGCTTCTGCCGATTGCTCCGCCTGGTCTCGGATGTCGACAACAATGGCGTTAATTTCGCCATTGTATTTATCGACCCGCTGCAGATAGTGATGCAACAGCTCCTGGGCAGAGATTTCTTTGTTTTTGATTTTTTCAGCCAGCTCGGTGGCAGAGCAGAAAGCCAGATCGCTCATGGTATGTCCCAGGGTTCTGTTTGGGCCAGACTGTGCAGTGTGGAATTGATTTTATCAAGCTGTATACCCGCAATGGGCTTCTGTTAAGTGTGGGATCGGTGATTGCTTCTCAGATGAGGGTATCTGGCGACAAGCATGCGCCCGCCGATTAGAATGTCGCCTCTGAAATTATCACGAGTTAGACATGATCTACTTGCACCATTATCCCGCTTCGTTGTTCTCGGAGAAAATTCGAGCGCTGCTGGGCTACTACAATCTGCCGTGGCATTCGGTAGAGATCCCCAGCATCATGCCGCGGCCGTTATTGATGCCGCTGTCCGGTGGCTATCGGCGCACGCCAGTATTGCAGATTGGCGCCAACGTCTACTGCGACAGTAAAATTATCTGCACCGGGCTGGCCCGGCACGTCGGCGACGACAGTCTTTACAAACCGGGATTTGCAGCACATCGAACCGCGGACTGGGCGGACAGCCAGCTGTTCAAAGTAGCTGTGGCTCTGAATTTTCGTCCTGAGGCGCTGACCGTCATGATGGGGCAGTTTTCACCCGAGGAAGCGGCTGCGTTTGCCAAAGATCGCGCAGAGCTATCTGGTGACCAACCGATAGCCAGTCTCTCGCCAGCTGCGGCAATGGCTTATCTGAACCATGCTCTGCATGAGCTGGAAACCACTCTGGCGGACACGAAAAGCTTCCTGCTGGGGGCAACCCCCAGCATTGCAGACTTTGCGGTGTTCCATAATCTCTGGTTCCTCAACAACAATCCGGTGAATGCGCCTCTGCTGGAAGGGTTTGAGCAGATTCAGGCGTGGTTCAAGCGTATTGTTGACATGGGGCACGGCAAACCCACGGCCAGTGATGGCGAAGCGGCATTAACGGCAGCGCGTGATTCGCAGCCAAAATTACCTGACCTGGTTCTGCCGGGAAACGTGGCTTATGAAGTAGGTGAGCGGGTCACTGTGACGCCGGTTGATTACGGCTGTATTCCGGTAGACGGCACCCTGGTCGCGGCCAGTTCGGAAGAAGTTGTGATTGAACGACCGTTGGATGATTCCACCGTATATGTGCATTTTCCTCAGGCGGGTTTTGAGGTGCAGAGCGTCTCGGACTGATTATTTCTTGGTCGGGTGTGTCTCAAGCTGAGCTTCGAGACGCACCATCCAGGCTTCAATTCTGTGTCTCGTCAACGGGAAGTCCATGGCGATAAAGGCGGCACCCAGCGGTAACATCCAGAATCCCAGCACCGGCAGAAAACCAAACACACCCCCGACCATGAAAGCGACACCGATCAGGCTGCGGATGCCGGGTGCCACATGATCTCGACCCCACTTCAGAGTTCGATAGGTTACGACCGCGATTCTCTGTTTGAGCGTAAGCTCGCCTGGTTTTGCCACTACACCATCACTGGGCCGTCACTCGGTGCATCGTGAGTGCCGGGATGAGCGCGACGAGGTAGATCCGGGTCAATGGATAGGAATCTGTATTTGCCATCTTCGTGCAGGATGCGCTCAATTCGATTGCGATACATCAGCAGGTGCACGTGGGCGATGGCTTCACCCAGCGCCATCATCATCTGGCGTGGGTCCAGTTCCCGCGCAAACAGAACCGGCAGCAGATCTTTGGCAACATGGGGTTCAACGCACGCCTCTTCGATAGCCAGCATGCGGTCATCGTGATGGCTGATAAGGTCGCGTAAGCGCTCACGAACACCGTAAAAAGGCAGGTTGTGAGCCGGCAGAATGAGCGTGTCAGAGGGTGTTGATAAAAACCGATCATGCGAATCCATCCAATCCTTCAACGGATTGGCCTCTGGTTCAGTCGGATGCACGCTGACGTTGGACGTGATGATGGGCAGTATCTGGTCGCCGGAAATCATCACTTTGAGGGCAGCACTGTAGAGACAGGCGTGCTCGGGTGAATGTCCCGAGCCTACGACGATCTGCCAGTCGTTCTTGCCAATGGTCAACACCTGGCCGTTCTGCAGACGCTGGTAGCCGGAGGGCATCGCAGGCATCGACATACCTTCAGAGGAGCGTTGGCTCCACATTTTGGCCAGCTGTTCCAGGTAATCACTTGGCATACCTGCGCGTTCATAGAACTGCTGTCCCAGCCAGCTTGAGTGATGTGAGGCGCCACCACCGGCAAACGCTCTGGCCTGATAATATTCAGCCCGGGTCATATACAGGGGGCATTTAAAATAGTCGGTGATCATAGCTGCCTGGCCGATATGATCCGGGTGCATGTGTGTGCAGATCACCCCGATGACCGGTCTATTACCGAGTTCCTGGCTGAATATCTGATGCCAGAGCTCAGTGACGTCGGGTAGCGCAAGACCGGTGTCGACGACCCACCACCCGGCTTTATCCTCGAGCAGGTACAGGTTGATGTGGCTCAACGAACCCGGCATAGGCATGCTCAACCAGCGCACACCGGGCGCAACTTCAACTGTGCTGCCCGGCTCAGGATGATCGTCCCAGGGGTATTTCAAATTGTCTTTTTCATGCATAGCCGACGCAGTATAGCCGCATCAGGTCGCCGTGGCGCGTCCCTAGTTTGGCTTGCTAATATCGGGTAGATTCGAGGGTTCTTGAGGAGGAGACAAGTTATGGCGATGAACATCCAGCCGATCCCGACCCTGGACAGCGAAGTGAACGATATTCGTATGGCCACTGCAGAGATTGTGAATAACGATATTGTGCCGAACGAAAAACGTCTCTGGGGTTGGCTTGCAGACAGTGCCAATGCCACCAATGAGGTGAAGGCTGAAGCCACCGAACTGCGCCACGAGATTCAGAACAAGGTAAAAAATGCCGATCTGTGGGCGCCGCATTTGCCGCAGGAATTCGGCGGTATGGGTATTTCGTTTCTGCAGCATGCCTATATGAACGAAATACTCTCCTACAGCCCCGGTGCAGCTTCACTGTTTGGCGTAGTGGCCCCTAATTCAGGCAATCAGAAGATTCTGGCCAAATACGGCACGCCGGAACAGCATGAGCAGTGGTTGAAGCCTCTCACGGAAGGCACCATGCAATCCGGTTTTTCAATGACTGAACCGGATAACCCCGGATCGGATCCAAGGTCAATCAAAACCCAGGCGGTGCTTGATGGTGATGAGTGGGTCATCAACGGGCACAAGTGGTTTACCTCCAATGGCCACGCTGCCGACTTTTTTATTGTCATGTGTCGAACTGCGGATCCGAATGATCCGAGCGGTGACAAACAGACCATGACCCAGATTATCGTGCCTAAAGACAGCCCCGGCTTAAAAGTTGTTCGCGGTGTGCCGGTTTGGGGAAAAGCTTCGAGCCATTGTGAAATCATTTACGATAATGTCCGGGTGCCGAAAAACAACCAGTTGGGCCGTACCGGCTCCGGTCACCAGGCAGCACAGGACCGACTTGGTGCAGGTCGTGTTTATCATTGTATGAATTCAATCGGTTCCATGTGGCGTGCGTTTGATCTGATGATTGAGCGGCTCACCAGTCGCGAAGTGCACGGTGGTGAAAAGCTTGAAGAAAAACAGTTCATGCAGGGGTTTGTTGCAGAGAGTTATATGGACATCCAATCAGCTCGGCTGATGACCATCCACTGTGCGGAGAAAATGGAAACCGGCGTTGATCCACGCACGGATATCTCCGCCATCAAGATCTTTGTCCCTGCGGCTTATTCTCGAGTGGTAGATAGGGCTATTCAGGTCTGGGGAGCTGCAGGTGTTTCCGGTGATTTACCGCTGGCAGGTATGTATCAGGGCGCGCGCACGCTACGACTGGCCGATGGTCCGGATGAGGTACATAAAATCCTCATCGCCAAACTTATTCTGCGTCGCTATCACGCCGGAGAAACTTGGGATTTTGGCAACTGAGGACAAGTGGTAGACTGAATTGATGACAACCTTGCAACGGCCCAAAGATTTTTTCAGCGAAGCTGAAATTGAACAGCTCCGCCAGCATTCGCCCTGGCGTTCGGCTTATGCGCTGCTGCACTGCTGGGGGGTGATTATTGCCACCTGGGTTGTCGTCGGCATCTGGACTAACCCGCTTACCGTGCTGTTGGGTATCTTTGTCATTGGTGCACGCCAGCTTGGTTTAGGGGTGCTGTCCCACGATGGTGCCCATTTTGCGCTGAGCAGGAATCGGAAGCTCAATGACTGGTTGTCGGAATGGATACTGAGTCGACCTTTTACCAGCGGCACCATCTACGGCTACCGTAAATATCATCTGCAACACCATGCCTTCACGCAGCAGCCTGAAGATCCGGACCTGCATTTGTCCAAGCCTTTTCCCATCAGCAAAACATCGTTTCGGCGCAAGGTTTGGCGTGATCTTTCCGGGCAGACCGGTTGGAAACAATATGGCGCCATGTTCTCCGATGCGTTCAAAGGGGATACCACCGGCCAGGCTTTAAAAAATGGCTGGCGTCGCTTTGGCCCCAATATAGTGATCAACCTGCTCTTCCTCGCCGGTTTCACTCTGGCGGGAAAATGGTACCTGTATTTTCTATTGTGGTGGGTGCCTGCACTGACCTGGAATCGGTTTATCACCAGGCTGCGTAACATCGGTGAGCACGCTGCTGTTCCGGACGACAATGATCGCCTGCGTAATACACGCACCATAGAAGCAAACTGGCTGGAGCGGGCATTCATCGCACCCTATGGCGTGAATTTCCATCTCGAGCATCATCTTGTAGTCAACGCACCCTGGTATAACCTGAAACGGGCACATCAGATGCTGATTGATAAAGGCTATCTGGAGCAGATGGAAGTACAGCCCAATTACAAAGCAATGCTTGCGGTCGCTGTACCTGATGTTGCTCCGGCGTAACATGACGGTATGAGCAGTCATGCCTAAACTGACACCAGATGAGCAGGACAGCTTCCTCGCAGAACCGGGCGTCCTCATGCGCATTGCTGTCGTTCGTGCTGACGGCAGTCCTCTGGTGACGCCAATCTGGTTTCTTTTTGAGGCGGGTTCTATTTATTTCACTCCGCGCGAAAAATCCGAGTGGTTCGCCTGCCTGCGGCGGGACCCACGTGTTTCATTATGTATTGATGAACAGCCTTTACCCTATCGTAAAGTGATTGTGGAAGGTGCCGCAGAGCTGTTGTTTGATGTGGGTGCGGACGATGAGTGGCGTGATCTTTATCAGCGTATAGCGGAAAAATATGTCGGCGAGCAAGGCGCGCAAGCGTATGTGCAGAACACTATTGAGCAACCCAGAGGTTTGTTCAAAGTAGCCCTTGATGATGCGAAAGTGACCAGTTGGCGTATGCCTTTAGAATCAGAAGACGGTATGGGCATCTGGCATGATCGCTACTATGTGCCGGGTACCCATTTTGAGTGAGTTGTTGTCATGCAGCGCTGTTGGAGACATCAATGAAATGCCCTAAGTGTCCCGGCAGTATGCAAACAGAGACCTACGGTCGAAAAATTACGGTACAACGTTGCGATCAATGTGGCGGTTTGTTTTGTAAGCCCGATGTCCTGCTCGAGATGAAGCGCGAGTGGATGTCAGAGATTGTCCTGGACAGCGGCAATAAGAAGCTTGGGCAGAAGCATGATGCTCTGGGTGAGATTAACTGTCCCGAATGTGGTATTCGCATGGATCAGTCTTATGATCGGGGTCAGAAACACATCTGGTTTGAGAGTTGCGCGCAGTGCGAAGGTATGTATTTCGATGCCGGAGAGTTTTCAGATCTGAAATATGAAACTCTTATGGACCGCGTGCGCGATTTTGTTAAAGGCGCACGGCCGTCACTTTAGTCTTCATCCTCGAACAAGCTGGTAAACGTGCGCGCTTCGTTGCTGGTGCGCGCTTCACGAATACAACGTGCCAGTACCGGTATCCCCTCGGTAATCTGATCTTCGGTCAGGTGGCCAAATGCCAGACGCAGATACGGTTTGTTGCGGTTGGCATAGTGAAAAGCCACGCCGGGTAAATAAGCGACCCCGTTATCCTCCGCCAGTTGCCATAATTTCGGTCGATCTACGTCGTCTGGCATGCGCACCCACACAAACAGGCCACCGGCTGGGTTTGACCACACACAAATGTCATCAAGCTGATCTGCCAATCCATTCACGGTGAGATCGCGTTTGATTTTCAGCACCGGATTTGTGACAGCTGCGTGGTCGCCGATACCGTCTTTGTAGAATTCTGCGGCAATCGCAGACGCCAGGTAGTTTGAGCCGGCATCATGGCGATGAGCCAGCATTTTTTCCAGCATCGGCGGGCGCGCATAGATGTATCCCAGGCGAAACCCCGGTGCCAGTATTTTTGACAGCGATCCCAGATAGATATGCTTCGGATTGTCATCCAATGCAAAGATAGCTGGTTCAATCTCGCCCTCATAATGTACGTCGGCGTAGCAGTTATCTTCGACAATGGGTATGTTGTAGCGGGCGGCAAGCTCTATCATTTCCAGGCGTCTAGCCTTTGGCATGATGAAACCGGTTGGATTCTGATAGGTGCTGATGGCGTAAATGAACTTCGGCCGGCGACCCTCACTTTCTAATCGTTCAAGCTCTGCGGCCATGTGATCAATACGCATACCACCTTCATCGAGCTTGATACCCACCAGTTCGAGGCCTATGCCGCGGTAGGCGCTCAAAGTGCCGGGGTAGGAATATTCTTCAACCAGAACCGTGTCACCTTTGTCCTGCATCAAGGCCTGCGCAGATAATGTCACCGCCTGCATGGATCCGTTGGTGATGATCAGATGCTCGGGATCAACATAAACGCCTTCGCGTTCGCTTTCACGTTGTGCCATCAGTTCGCGCAGGCGTTGATGTCCCAATCCACCCGGATAGCGCGTTAACGCCTCCGCCTCGCGACCGATCGCTGCAACGGCTGCTGCCTGTATCGCCTGAGTGGGAAAAGTGCTCGGGTCAGAGCGGCCGGTACCGAAGTCATAAATTATTTCAGACATTTCCGTGCGCCAATTGGTTAGAGGTAAGGTATCGATAGCTCTGAGTTACCGCGGTCATCATGTCAGTATCACACTGATCCAGCTCAACCACTGCCCACTCCAGGGTGTCCGGGTCAGCGGCGTTAAACAGCGCAGGAATGTTCATGGCGCCATCGCCAACAGCCACATGGCTTTGACCTTTGACTAACGGCCCGTCTTTGACGTGAATCAGCGGCACACGTTTGTTGACGCGGGTGATCTCTGCTGCCGGGTTGCACTGGCCGAAATTTGCAGCCCAATAACTGTCAATTTCAAATTCCACTTCAGGTACTGCATCCTGAAGGTAATGATACCCGGGTCTTCCATCAATCAGGTCGTATTCCCAATAATGATTGTGCAGAAACAGCGTAAGGCCGTGAGGTTTCAGCGCGTCAACCAGATCCGCGGTGGTTGCGATGGTTTGTTCAAGGCTGGCCCGGTCTTTGAAATCATCTGGCGCAAAGCCACCCGGTGCGCGTGTTAAACCCAGTGCCTGAATAGTCTCAACCACCTCGTTGAGGCTCTCGGCGCGATTGGTCCAGGGGTAATGGCTCGAGCTGACCTGCATGCCAAGGTCCTGCACCTGCTGGCAGAACTCATCTGGCGATTTACCAAACAGATTGAAGGGCTCTACCCCCGCATACCCAATTCTGGCGAGCTGGGCCAGAACCTCATCGAAATCATCCTGACAGGCGTCTCGCAAAGTATAAAGCTGCACCGAAATCGGTGGGATATTTGTGCTCATGATGACCTCCCTTTAGGCTATCGTAGCGTTGTTTGTGGAGGGAGTGTAGGTGCAGAAGCGTAAGTTAAGATTTGGCATGGTTGGCGGTGGGCAGGGGGCTTTTATTGGCCCGGTACACCGGATGGCTGCCGAACTCGATGGTCACGCAGAACTGGTCTGTGGCGCCTTTGCTTCGGATCCACAACGATCACAAAGCTCCGGACAGGACATCTACCGCCTCCCTGCACAGCGCTGTTATCCAAGCTATGAGGTGATGTTTGCCAAGGAGCAGGCTCTGCCGGAAGACGAGCGCATGGACTTTGTTGTGATCGTTACGCCGAATCATCTGCATGTGCCTGTCGCACAGGCTGCGCTTCAAGCGGGCTTTCATGTTGTGTGTGACAAACCGTTGGCCATGCACGTTGATGAAGCCCTGCAATTAGCGGAGCAGGTACGGGCGGGCAAGCTCAGATTTGCGTTGACCCATAATTACACCGGTTACCCGATGATCAGAGAAGCTCGTGATCTGGTTGCCAGCGGCGCCCTGGGTTCTATCCGCCGGGTCAGCTGTAATTATCTGCAAGGTTGGTTGGCACAAGATGCAGCGGACAGTAAGCAGGCGCAGTGGCGCACAGACCCTGCCCGGGCGGGTAGCGCGGGATGCTTTGGAGATATAGGCAGTCATGCCGAAAACCTCTTGAGTTTTGTCAGTGGATTGGCGATTAACGCTGTCTGTGCAGACCTCTCAACCTTTGTTGCAGGTCGCGCCCTGGACGACGATGGCAACGTGCTGTTGCGCTTGAGCAATGGCGCACGGGGCACCATCAGCGCAAGCCAGATAGCGGTCGGCAAGGAAAATGATCTGACGCTGCAGCTGTATGGCGAAAAAGGGGGGCTGGAGTGGCGGCAAAGTAATGCCAACTCCCTGATTGTGCGCTGGCGTGACAAACCCTATGAGGTAAGGCGCAGCGGCTGGCCAGGTACAGGGGGCAATGCGCAGGCGGCGACACGCATACCTGCAGGTCATCCCGAAGGTTATATTGAAGCGTTTGCGCAAATCTATCGGGACTTCTGTTTACACCTGCACGGTTTGCCCCATGGCGAATACCCGTCTATTGAGGCCGGGCTGCGGGGTAACCGGTTCATTGAGGCGGTTGTACAAAGTTCTGCGCAGGATTGTGCCTGGGTAAAATTGGACATGAACTAGGAAAAAACATATGCAAACGCTTAAAGGGCCTGCGATATTTCTGGCCCAGTTTATGGATGACAAGGAGCCTTTTAACAGCATCGATCAGATGGCGAAGTGGGCGGCAGACATGGGCTTTGTTGGTGTACAGGTGCCTATTGGTAACCCGGCGTTCATTGATGTGGCGCTGGCTGCGCAGAGCAAGACCTACTGTGATGAGCTGAAAGGTCGGGTTGAAGCGCAGGGTGTGGTTATTACCGAGTTGTCCACGCACCTGGAGGGTCAGCTGGTTGCGGTGCATCCGGCTTACGACGAGCTTTTTGATGGTTTTGCAGCACCCGAAGTTCGCGGCAACCCTAAAGCCAGAACCCAGTGGGCGATACAGCGGGTCACGTTAGCGGCAAAAGCCAGTGCCAACCTTGGGCTGACTGAACAGGTTTCGTTTTCGGGCTCTCTCTTGTGGCCGATGATGTATCCCTGGCCGCAGCGTTCTCCGGGATTGGTGGAAGAGGGTTTTGCTGAACTTGCCCGCCGCTGGCGGCCGATACTCGATGCCCATGAAGAAGCCGGAGTAAACGTCTGTTACGAGATCCACCCCAGTGAAGATCTGCACGATGGGGTAACGTTTGAACGGTTCCTCGATGCTGTAAACGGGCATAGCCGCGCCAACATTCTCTACGACCCCAGTCATTTTCTGTTGCAGCAGCTCGACTATCTCAGCTTTATAGATATCTATCATGAGCGCATCAAGATGTTCCATGTCAAAGATGCGGAGTTCAATCCAACCGGCCGCAGTGGTATTTATGGGGGTTATCAGGACTGGTTGCAGCGTCCGGGAAGATTTCGATCGTTAGGTGACGGCCAGATCGATTTTAAAGCCATCTTTTCCAAACTGGCTGGGTATGATTACCAGGGCTGGGCGGTGCTCGAATGGGAGTGTTGCCTGAAGCATCAGGAAGATGGCGCTCGCGAAGGGGCAGCGTTTATCCGGGACCATATCATTCGCGTTACAGACAAAGCGTTTGACGATTTTGCCGCCAGCGGTACCGATGTCTCGAAAAACAGGCGTATCCTCGGCCTGGATGACTGATCCACGCCCGGTTATCAAACCACTCGAACTGGTCAAAAAAGCGGTCGTAAACCGATATTTGGGCACCAGCAGGGGCAATAACGGCCGCTTATTTACGATTCCTTAACACCAAAAGTGCGCGGGAAGGCTTTTGCTACGGTAGACTACCGCCTTTTTGCCCACAGCTAAGGTGTTAGTGCATGAACCTGGAACGGATCACCGTTGGCGACGACGCGCCAAACGATATCAACGTTATTATTGAAGTACCGGTCGGTGGCGAACCCATCAAATATGAGATGGATAAAGACTCCGGTGCTCTGGTGGTGGATCGGTTTTTGTATACCTCCATGCGTTATCCCGGTAACTACGGGTTTGTACCCCATACTTTGTCGGATGATGGTGACCCCATCGATGTACTTGTCGCCAATACCCGTGCAATTACCCCGGGCGCTGTGGTCAATTGCCGGCCGATCGGTGTGCTCATGATGAAAGACGAAGCCGGCCATGATGAAAAAGTTGTTGCTGTGCCTTCAACCCGGCTGACCCGACGTTATGAAAATGTCAAAGACATCCATGACCTGCCTCGCATCACTCTGGATCAGATTGCCCACTTCTTTGAACACTATAAAGATCTTGAAGAGGGTAAATGGGTCGAGGTAGAGCGTTGGGGTGGTGTGGAAGATGCCAAGCGCCTCATTCAGGAAGCGCTTGATCGTTACAAGTAGTCCTGCCTTCTGAAACTACTCGCCAGCTGCGAGGGCTTTGATCAGCCCTCGTGCACTTGAACCATCCAGATATTCGCGCAGTTCGGTAATTTTGCCGTCTTTGACCTGGGCAACAACGCAGGCTGCTATCTGCAGCGGGCTGCCATCCGGCAAAGTACCGCGGACACTGTGTTCCTCGACAAAGCCATCTGGCGTAGCGGCGCGCACAGCCTCTGCGTAGTGGAAGTCTTTGACCTTCTGCTGCACCGCCTGGTTGAATCCTAACAGCGCATCCAGATCCATGGCCGGGCGGTGGTTCTGAATCGCTTTCAAGTTCGGGCTGCACAGCGCGCGCGCGGCGTCATCGTCAGCGTTTTGGAAGGCGCTGAATAACTGTTCTGCTAAATCCGTATGGCTCATTGTCTGATATCCCATGCCTGAATAGGGAATGAGTATATCTGCCTGAGTTTTAAGACCAAGAGTGATGGCCGCAGATGCATTCAAAAAACGTCGAGGGTCGGCACGCTGCTATCGTTGCGCAGGCAGGCGTCGACAAACAGCGCAACGCCAGTGTCGCCGGTCCACAGTGAGTAGTGATAGTCGTTGTGTTGAAGCTTGTTCTGCTGCACCTGAACCATGGCAGTGGCAGCAAACTGCCTGGCGCGATCCAGCCAGATCTGATCCTGGGTTTGCTCGAATACCTTCAGAAAGGCATAGCCGTTGCCGGCAGTGCCGTGACAGAAATTGCCGCCTTTGGTGAGTGGTCCTGCATCAAAGGTGAGCGCTGCGCCGCTGAGCATGAGTGCATCGAACTGCTCGTCGACACCCATCAGTTCAGCCAGGCACATGACAACTCCTGGTGCGCCGTGACAAAACTGCACAAGCCAGTTTGGTTTCTTACTATTGGCTTCATCAACAGCAGGCAGCCAATTGGCAAAACCGTTTTCTGTTGTTGCAGTGGCGATGGTTGTGGTGCGCAAACGCTGTCTCCAGAGCTCGGCATCACTTGCAGGCAGAAACGGTAAAGCCTTTAAGATGGCCAATCCCACACCGGCAAAGCCGTGAGCGGCACCGGTCATACAGACCTGATTACCATAAAGGTGTTGTTGCCATAGCTGCGCGCCCGTCGAAGGCGAGGAGATCAGTTGGTCCTCAAAATAAGTCAGTCCCCGATCCAACAAAGCGGTGTGCTCAGGCGTCGTGCGCCCGGATTTGATTAACGCGTTCAGCATCAGCAGCGAACCCGGAGATCCCCACAGCAGTTCCAGAACTGGATTTTCAAGGTTGTTGGAAATGATAGAGAGGGTTTCCTCACGCCATTTATCTTCGGAGTCGAGGCGCAGGAGCGGAGCCATGAATCCCAGATCGGCGATCAGTAAACCGTGCTGGTAATCCTGTTTGTTCTCGAAGGTCATTTCGTCGCGCAACTCGTTTTGTTGTATCGAGCGGGCGGTTAAGACGGCATCGTGGTAGTCATTTTGAACCTGGCCATAACCTCGGGCGGCCAGTTCAAGTTGCGCCCAGCAAATGCCAGCCAGACCCAGATAGAGTGGGTGATGACAGTTTGCTGCCGGCACAGGGCCGTCATCTTCATGGGCGGGCCAATAGCCCTGCTCTGCAAATGTGTTTTCAGCGTCAGCAAAATAAGTTTCGATGAACGCGCGGCTGGATGCTGCGTGCCACGTGGCGTCAGGTATCAGAGGCGTGTGTCGCTGTCGGTCAAACAATTAGTGTTCTCAAGCAGGGGTCGATGTCCGCAGTGTGTTCAGATACGCTCTGGGGTGCAAGGGAGAACAGTTATGTCCATTCGAATAGACCCCGCGACGGGTCTCAAAATCTTCAACACACGGGCAGCAAAGGCCACGGAAAAAATATCCGGCCAAGGCTATTCGACAATTACCGATGAAAGCTTGAAAACGCTACCGCCAGCGCCCCCCGGCGCGGTGTTTGATGCCGAGGAACAGGCCAAGTACAAAGCTTTCAAAGAAGCACGTGCTGGCGCTGCGGATTATATGGCGATGGAAGGCGAGTTCAGCCGGTATCTGGAAGACGTCTATTCAGCGGAGCCCGTTGAGCGCGAGGCGTTAAACGACGAGTGTGAAATTCTGGTGGTGGGTGCGGGTTTTGCCGGGTTGTTGCTCTGGTACAAATTGCGTGAGGCAGGGTTTACGGACGTCCGTTTTTGCGAAAAGGGCGGTGACGTAGGCGGTACCTGGTACTGGAATCGATACCCCGGCATTGCCTGTGATGTTGAGTCCTATAGCTATCTGCCGCTGCTTGAAGAGATGGGCTACGTGCCGTCGATGAAATTTGCTGCAGGCTTCGAAATCATGGAGTACTGCCAGTCTATGGCAGAGAAGTTTGGCTTCTATGATAAATGTCTGTTTCATACCACGGTGGAGCAAACCCAATGGCATGAAGAAGAGGCGCGTTGGAGTGTGCACACGGATCGGGGTGACAATATGCGCGCACGCTTCGTGATTCTGGCCAACGGCATTCTGACAACGCCCAAGCTGGCGAGAATTGATGGCATGGAAACATTTCAGGGTGATTCATTTCATACCTCGCGTTGGGATTACAATATTGATCTCAAAGGTAAGCGGGTTGGCATCATCGGTACGGGCGCGACCGCTGTGCAGGCGGTGCCCGAGCTCGCGAAAACCGTTGGCGAGCTGTTTGTTTTCCAACGTACACCCTCATCCATTGATGTACGCGATCAGCGTGAAACCACTGATGAAGAACGCCGCACCTGGGCCACCGAGCCGGATTGGGCCAAGAAACGTCGCGCGCGATTTGCCAGAATTGCGGAAGGACGTACCGCACTGAAAGCCAACGATGATTATCTGGCTGGCAAAGTAGATGATTACAAAGAGCGCAAAGCCCACGCTGGTAAACTGACTCAGGAAGAGCTGGTACAGAAACAACTGGATACCAACTTTCGCATCATGGAACAGATCCGGGCCAGGGTGGATGCCATTGTGCAGGACCCTGAAACCGCTGAGGCGTTGAAACCTTATTATCCCTATGGCTGCAAACGACCCACATTCCATGATGAGTATTTACCTGCCTTTAATTTGTCCCATGTGCATCTCGTCGATACCGCGCCCAGAGGTGTTAGTGAAATCAATGAGCGTGGCGTGGTCCATGACGGCGTTGAATATCCGTTAGATGTGCTGATCTACGCCACTGGATTTCAGTGGATGGCAACGTCAACCTTCAACATGATTGTCGGTCGTGACGGGAAATCTCTGCGTGATAAATGGCAGGATGAAGGGACTAAAACTTTCCTGGGCCTGCACAGTAAAGGCTTCCCGAATCTGTTCATTATCTCCGGCCCACAGGGTGGCGGTGGCAGCTTCAATTTCACCAATGCCATAGAAGAACATGCAGACTATGTTGTCTGGATGTTGTCCACTATGCGTGATAACGGTGCTCGAACGGTAGATGTAAAACAAGCGCCGGAAGATGAGTATGCGGAACACTGTCGCATGGCCGACCAGGTAACCCGGCCACTGCGTGACTGCATTACTTATTACAACGGTCACGGTGAAGCAGAGCCGGGCAGCCTGGCCTATTATGGTGGTGGCCAATGGCATAAGTTTCGGCTGAAAGCGCAGGCAAGTCTAGAGCCTTATCTCTTCGGTTAGACGAGGCGCAAAATGCTGCAACCGCGCGTTGTGTTTTTGCTGTTGGCACTTTCAATAGGGCTCGTCAGCGAATCTGCCGCAGCGGCTGAGTCAAACCTTCAAACAACCAATAGCTTACTCACCGGACTGACCGACACACCGCTCCTGGTCGGGGATGTGTGTTGGACGAAAGCTGAAGTGGTGTTCTTGTTTACCTGCCGGCGGGAAGCGGCATAAGAGCTATCAAAGTACCAGACTGATACAACACACGCAAAACGCGTAGCCTGAGCTTTTAACGGTATGAGACAGGTGAAGAAATGATCTATCTGATTGAAGGGCCGGTTGGTGCTGGCAAGTCGACCTACGCCAAGCAGCTGTCTCAGCGGCACAACGCATTGCACTTGAATTTAGACGAGTGGATGGTTGTGCTTTTTCGACCGGATCGGCCGGAGGTCGATTTTCTGCAGTGGTACAACGAGCGCAAGCAGCGCTGTGTAGAGCAGATATGGGCTACTGCGCTTAATTGCAACCAAGCTGGTATAGCCGTGGTGCTTGAGTTAGGCCTGGTTCAGCAGGCTGATCGGATAGCCTTTTATCGCAGGGCAGCGGATGCTGATCTCGACCTGCGGGTAGTTATCCTTGATGCCCCTCGCAAAGAGCGAATGGCGCGGGTGCAGAAGCGCAACCTGGAACAGGGTGATACGTTCCAGATGCTGGTTTCCGACGAAATATTTGCGATGGCTGATGCTGCCTGGCAGGCGCCGGATGACCAAGAGCTGCAGCTGCGCTCAATTATTTTGATCGACACTGCGTGACGCCAATTTTTTGACACACTTTTGTGAGTTTGCGCCAAGCGATATTCAAGTTGTCATCACTATGTAGTATCGCCCCCTTGAGCTAAAAGTTAGTGACATAATCGCGCCATGGCGAACGATTTGCTCGATTCCAGACTGGAAGGCCGTTTGTTCAGTATTGGTGACCGCCTGTATCTGGTGGTTGCGGTAGATGGACAGCGGGGCTTTGCGCGCACCACAACAAAGCAAGGTGCTGCGATACGCATTGTGGATTTCCCTATCCCGGAGGTGCGCTGGCGTTTGTTTATGGAGCCGGAACCCGCCTGAAAAGGTTGATGTGACTTGTCTACGTCAACTTGACACCTTCGTGCAGAGGAGTAGATATGGCCTTCATGATTGCCTGAGGGAGTACTCCATGCCGAACAAGCTCGCCCACTTTGCGATTGAAGCTGACGACGTTGAACGTGCAAAAATATTCTATGAATCTGTATTCGGATGGAGTTTCGAGGCCTGGGGTCCGCCGGGATTCTATCTGTTACATAACGCGGGCTTGCACGGGGCTTTGCAGCAGCGCCTCGAGCCTCTCGGCAACGGCCGGAGCGGCTTCCACTGTTCAATAGCAGTTGAAAACCTCGACACCACTTCTGAATTGATTGAGCAGTCTGGCGGACGCCTCATTGGTGATCGCCACACTATTCCCACGGTCGGAGAGCTTTGTGAGTTTGTCGATACAGAAGGTAACGAGGCGACAATTATTGTGTATGAAGCAGAGCAGCGGAAAGCGTTGGGCTTATAATCATCTCCGCAGAAACAAGATGCCGAACACAAAAAATGTCACTGGTCGACAGATTCATAAAGTTTGTTTGACAACAGTAAGCATGAGGCGCATTATCCGCGCCCTGAAAATATAGATTCAACCTTGGGCATCGTATGAACCCGCTTTGGCACAACACATATCTAGGCACCTCACAGGCAAACAGCCTGCGCGGCTGTGTGGCTGTGGCCTTGGAAATGGTTTCGATCATTGTCACTAAAGACTTTGTCGCCCATGACCCGGGAGGCTCTGACGGTTGAATTTGTCGCTTTTAAGACATTTAGAACCCCGAAGAGCCCCAGGCCTTCGGGGTTTTTTCGTTCTGGGGCAATAGAAATTGAATAAACGATCACATGGATGTGAGCGAGAAGAAAAATGACGTACGAAGAAAAATTAAGCAGGAACGTACACCGCACGCTGTTGCTGGGTTTCTTTCAGGTTTTCCTGGTGATTATTCCCGTTGCTGTGCCTTTCTTTCAGAGCAAAGGCCTCAGCATGCAGGAAGTGTTTTCCCTGCAGGCTTTGTTTGGCCTGGTGGTTTTGCTGACCGAGGTGCCTTCCGGGTATCTGGCAGATGTTTTAGGCCGCAAGAATACGCTGGTCGCTGGTGCAATAGTCGCCGCGCTGGGTCATTCCGCGCTGCTGGTAGCCGATGGTTTCTGGACGCTTGCGATCTTCGAAATTCTACTGGGTCTCAGCCACTCGCTGATATCAGGTTCTGACCTGGCTCTGTTGTACGACACCGAGTTGGCCATGGGGCGTAGCGAAGATGAGCAGCGCCAGGTGGTCGGTAAACTTTACAGTGCGCGAACTTTTTCTGAAGCACTGGCAGGTCTGGCATGTACGTTGGTGTTGTTGTTTGCCACCTTCGATGAGTTGGTTTACCTGCAGGTGCTGGTGGGGTGGTTACCGGTATTGCTGGTGTTGCGCCTTGTTGAACCGCCAGGACAGCGACTGGAATCCAGCGGGCATATGGCAAACATGGGTCGGATACTTCGTTATCTGGCGACGCACTCAAGCGTGTTGCGGCTGGTTTTCCTGGCGCTGTCGGTCTGGAGCCTGACCACGTTCTATGCAGTCTGGCTACTGCAGAAGCTGTGGGAAACACAGGGAGTGGAACTGGCTCATTTCGGCTGGTTGTGGGGTGGATTAACACTGCTTGCCGCATTTGCAGGTCGCTGGGCTCATCGGTTTGAAGACCTGGTGGGTTCACGGGCGCTATTGGTCTTCATCGGCCTGTCACCTGCAGTCGGCTACATTGGTCTGGAAGTTTTTGGGGTGGTTGGCGGTTTGCTGGCCAGCACAACGTTCTTCCTGGCAAGAGGGTTTGGCCTGGTGGTATTGCGTGATGCGCTCAACAGGCGCGTGCCGGGAGAGTTCCGGGCAACAGCCAACTCGTTAGCCAGCTTCGGCTTCCGGGGTGCCTTTGTACTGACCGGGCCGTTTGTGGGTTACAGCCACGACATCTGGGGTATGCAGACCACACTTGTCATGTTGGCGATTGTCACCCTGGTGATATTCGGC
Source organism: Gammaproteobacteria bacterium (assembly GCA_048571035.1). GTDB lineage: Bacteria > Pseudomonadota > Gammaproteobacteria > Pseudomonadales > Azotimanducaceae > UBA4421. Next base: position 2,154,597 of record CP121329.1, on the reverse strand, counting down.
GGGCTCATATTGCCTTTAGTGGCAGCGGTGAAGAACGGACAAATACAGGCGGCCCCAGGCCAGGAGGTGAGTAATGGATGAAAAGCATCCACCACAAACAGATTTATTTTTTATAGGAGATAGATGATGAGCACTCAACAGGCTTTAGAGCCAGAGCAACTGGAGCGGGCGCAAAACCCGCGTAAGCCGGAGCAGAATTACGAACTACGCGTTATTCATGGCACTGGTGGTTTGCTGGAGCTGGTCGAGATACAGCCGCGTAAACATCAATGGTTTCACGACTGGGTCCGGGCGATGCAGTTCGCCCATTGGAACTTCTGATGTTCTACGCCTTGCCCGGGTAACCCCCGGGCTTTTTTCGCGCAGGAAAGGTCGGGCAAAAAGATCTATTTGGAAATTTCGACTGCAGCGATCAGATCGTTACGTACCAGCGATGAGGAGGGGCGTTTACGCTCATACTTTTTCGCTGGTGTATTGATGATCTCGGTAAGTTCGCCAGCCGCGATACCTGCTTGCTCGCGTTCAGCACTGACGGGCCCGTAAGCAGTCAATCGCTGGCGCGGATTGCGGTTCAGCGTGCGAATGATACGACGCATTTCTTCCGACGATGTTTCCTGGCCATGTTCAGTACCCGCAGCACGGCTGATGGATTCGTTCATTAACGTGCCGCCCAGGTCGTTACAACCCGCATTCAAGCAGGCTTTTACACCTTCATGCCCCATTTTGACCCAGCTCGCCTGGATATTGTCGATGTGCCCATGCAGGGTCAGGCGCGCCACGGAATGCATGAGAACCGCTTCCCGGAAGGTAGGTCCTTTGCGGGCTTTGCCCTTCAAGTACATGGGCGCTTCCATATGTACAAAGGGTAGCGGTACAAATTCGGTGAACCCTCCGGTGCGCTTCTGCAGCTCGCGTATACGGATTAAGTGTCTTGCCCAGTGGTAAGATTTTTCAACATGGCCATACATGATGGTGGCGGTGGTGTTAAAGCCGACATGGTGAGCAGCTTCCATCACCTGCAGCCATTGCGCCGTATTGATTTTGTCAGCGCATATAACCGCCCGCACTTCGTCATCAAGAATTTCAGCTGCCGTCCCAGGCAGCGTGCCCAGACCGGCTTCTTTAAGCATCTGCAGGTAGGGTTCGAGTTCCATCTCCATGGTCGCTGCACCCTGCCAGACTTCCAGCGGTGAAAAAGCATGGATATGCATTTGCGGAACCGCGGCTTTAACTGTGCGTAGTATATTGACGTAGGTATCGCCAGTGTATTCCGGGTGGATCCCCCCCTGCATACATACTTCTGTCGCGCCACGTTGCCAGGCTTCCTGGGTACGGCGGGTAATTTCTTCATCAGACAGATCGTAGGGCCGGCCGCGCAGGTTCTCAGATAATTTACCTTTTGAGAACGCGCAGAACTGACATTTGAAATAACAGATGTTGGTGTAATTGATGTTGCGATTAACGACAAAACTGACCGTGTTGCCACAAACCTGACGGCGCAGCTCGTCTGCGGCTTGAGCCACGGCGGTGAAATCATCACCTCTTGCCTGAAACAGGCGTACAACGTCCGCTTCGCTGAGGTCCTGTCCGCTTTTAACGTTATCGATAATAGTTCTGATGTCGGCGGATACGTGTTTGGGTGCATCCATGATAGCGGTCATGACATCGACTGGTGGCATGATATCAACGTCCCCAGGGCACCACTCATCAGTGCGCGGTAATCCTTCGGTGTCGATCATGTCCAGAACCCGTATGTGCAGATCTTCATGCACCCAGGTGTCCAGATCGATTGCATGTCGAGGGTAAACAGTAAGGCGTTCGGTCAGGTATTTACCTGCTGCCGCGGTTTCCCGGGTCAGATCTTCAAGATGTGGCCAGGGTGCTTCAGGGTTCACAAAATCCGGCGTCACTGGTGAAACACCACCCCAATCATTGATGCCCGCATGGACAATTTGTGGCAGCACGCCCGGGCTCAGGTTGGGTGGTGCCTGAATGCTCATATGCGCGCCGAACAGTATTCTTGTGACTGCGATGGTCCACAACAGTTCGTTTAAGTCTGGCTCAGGTGCATTTACCATTTTGGTTTCCGCTTTCGCGCGGAAGTTCTGCACAATGATTTCCTGTATGTGGCCGTATTCCTGGTGAATGGCACGAATCGCCAACAGGCTTTCAATGCGTTCCAGTCGAGTCTCGCCAATACCAATCAAAATGCCGGTGGTGAAAGGCACTTTAGCGATACCGGCATTGCGTAAAGTCTCCAGCCGCACCGCGGGAATTTTGTCCGGGCTGCCGTAGTGGGGCATGCCTTTTTCAGTTAAGCGATCGGAGGCGGATTCCAGCATGATGCCCATGGACGGCGAGACGCTGCGTAAGTCTGCCAGCTCTTCAGGACTCAGGTTGCCGGGATTCAGGTGCGGCAACAGACCGGTTTCCTTGAAAACTGCTTCTGCGGCAGCTTTCAGGTATTCGGTGGTGCTGGCGTAACCCATTTCGGCCAGTGCTTCCCGTGCTGCCTTGTAGCGCAGTTCCGGCTTTTCACCCAGCGTGAACAGGGCTTCTTTGCATCCCATCGACTGGCCGTGACGCGCTACCTCAAGTACTTCGTCAATGGTCATATACGGCGCTTTAAGTTTGCGTGGTACCTGCGCAAAGGTGCAGTAATGACAAACATCCCGACACAGGTGCGTCAGCGGGATAAACACTTTCTTGGAATAGGTGACAACGTTGTGGAAGCCCGTGTCGCGCAGCTCCTGGGCGACATCAGCCAATGCGCGTGTGTTGTCGAAATCGGCCAGTGCAAGTGCGTCCTGGTCGCTGGGCAATACACCAGCCTGGGCATCAGACAACAGTTTGTTAACCGCATCATCCGGGTTTGAATTTGAAGTGTTCATAAATCGCTATCCAGATATTGAATTCGTGAGTTGCTCAAGGCGTGCAGTGATGCCGGAACGGCGCAGGTAGCTGGCGGTTTGACTGCTGGATTCGTCTTCGAGTACTGCAACAAGATCTTTGGGTGTATCGATATCCAGGGCAAACTTTGTCGCGGGTACAATAGTCGGCGTAATCCCACGTTCGAACGCCGCGTCCACATGCGGTTTAAAACTCTGGCCATCAAAAATATAGGGCAGACACAGCGGCGGTTTGCAGATGAGGCCATTGGTGCCTACGTTATCGGCGTCTGGCAGAATGGTTACGGTTTCGTTGTTACTCAGCAGTTTGTCCAGCTCTTCGGCGTCTATGCCGGGAACGTCTGCAGGAACGATGACAACACCTTTAGCATTGAAATGATCGATCAGGTGCTGGGTCGCTTGCTCTAGCGCCTGGGCCAGGTTTGCAGTTGGGCTTTCAGCATAGCGCTCTGTGCCAAAGGACTGGGCCAGCGCGTCAGCTTCCGGGGTACGGGATACGATCAAAATACCGGAAAGTTGGTTACATTTGGTGAGGCAGGTGAGGACATCCCGTGCCATGGCCAGCATGAGTGCGCGTCGTTCCTCTTCACTGAGTACATTGGCAAGACGTTGTTTCGCACGCTCAAACGTCTTTATGGGAACGATGGCCCACATTGGCTTCTCCCGAATTGTAGTTAATATTCCGCCGGCGACCCCTATTTGCGCTCCTTTCGATCTACGCAACTGAGTTGTCGTCAACGCTTGGACACCTTTTTGCGTTTACTTTCAACGCACTGCAGGCACCCAAACCCGAAGGGGATAAACCGTATCATGATGATAGTGGCCTGGATAGTTCGATTTTTTGCTATGCAAAGTACGTTTTTGCACCCCGATAAGGGGCTAATACGGGCAGTTTTGCGATCGGGAAAGGGGGGACTCCACCTGCAATGCGGATGGCGGGTCTACTGCGGAGCAGGTGGGCGGCCAATATCCATCGGCTGTGAGGAATGGCCAACCACATTGTGACCTGTCAGATCAACGCATCCCATTTCTGCCACATTTTCATTGGTCCCGATATCGGCGTTGTTTTTTTCTGGAAGTTGGGGCTCGCTGAGTTGTTACACCAGCCGAGCGATTCGCTATGCACAATCTGCTTGTCTGGTGATACGCGGCGGACACCGCCCCAGAATTTACACGTTGCACAGACACCCATCTGGCTGGCTGCTGTTTCGAGACTGTTTGATGGCGCGGCGTTATGTTCGTTTGCAAAGGCTGCGGCACCTGTTGCTGCTGCCATGCTGGCTGCTGCTGCACGGAAAATAGCTCTTCTATTCATCATGGTTTCACCCTCTGAAATGAGCTTCAAAAATAGCAGGTCCTAATGGCTAACTGACTACGAATTTACCCGTATCCCACCGCTCGAATTCGGTCGATAAAGAGTGCTCACCCCATTATGGTAGAGCTTTCTGCTGACGTCTAAAGAGAAAGCTTATGTATCCAGGTAACTATGCTCAATTAAACCCCGACAGACCGGCTTTCATCATGGCCGGCACCGGAGAAGCGGTGTCCTATCGTGAATTCGAAGCGAGAGCCAATCGGCTGGCGCACCTGCTGCGTGACAGGGGTTTGGCGCGGCTGGACCACTACGCCATCTTCATGGAGAACAACAACCGCTATCTTGAATGTTGTGCCGCTGGTGAGCGCAGCGGGCTTTACTACACCTGCATCAATCACTATCTCAAGGCTGATGAACTGGCCTATATATTGAACAACAGCGAATCACGAGTGCTTATTGTTTCCAAGGATAAGCTTGCTGTTGCCTCAGCGGCACTGGCGGACAGTCCCGGTATATCTCTGTGCCTGGTGGTTGGCGCTACTGACGATGAATTGCCCGCCAAAGGGGTGGGTGGAACTGAATTTCGAAGTTTTGAGGCTGCGCTTGCGGACTTTCCGACGACGCCTATTGAAGATGAGGCACTGGGCACCCCAATGCTCTATTCATCAGGCACCACCGGCAGACCCAAAGGCATTATGCGTCCGCTACCCGAAAACGAACCCGCAGAATGTCTGCCTCTCTATTCTTTTCTAATGGACCTCTGGCAGTACCGTGAAGACATGATCTATCTGTCACCGGCACCCCTGTATCACTCAGCACCGCAAGCGGCGACCGCACTGACAATCCGCAAAGGTGGCACTGTTGTGATCATGGAAAGGTTCGATCCGGAAGACTATCTTCGACACATAAGCGAATACCAGATCAGCCACAGTCAGCTGGTGCCCACCATGTTCAGCCGTATGTTGAAACTTCCGCAGGACATTCGCGACAGCGCTGACTTGTCCTCTCTGGAAATTGCCATTCATGCAGCCGCTCCTTGTCCTGCCAAAGTTAAACAACAGATGATTGACTGGTGGGGTCCCATTATCCATGAATACTATGGCGCTACTGAGGGGCTGGGGTTTGCAGCACTTAACAGCGAAGAGTGGCTTGCTAATAAAGGCAGTGTTGGCAAGGTTATTCTTGGTGAGCTCCATGTGCTGGATGAAGACGGAAATCCATGCCCGGAAGGTGTGCCTGGTGAACTCTGGTTTAAAACCGCCACTGAGTTCAGCTATTTCAACAATACCGCCAAAACCGAAGAAGCCACTTCAAGTGACGGATCTCTGAGCACCGTAGGTGATGTGGGTTACCTGAAGAATGGCTATCTATACCTGACAGATCGATCAACATTCATGATTATCTCCGGCGGGGTGAACATTTATCCCCAGGAAACTGAAGATCTGCTGATCACGCATCCTAAAATTGCAGATGCAGCTGTATTTGGCGTACCTAACGAAGACCTTGGTGAAGAAGTCAAAGCTGTGGTTCAGTTGATGGAGGGTATTGAGCCTTCCTCTGCGCTGGCTGACGAGCTGATAGCATTCTGTGTGGAAAATCTGTCCAGGCAGAAAAGCCCGCGATCTATCGATTTTGAAGACGAGTTACCCAGACTGCCCACCGGCAAACTCTACAAACGCCTGCTCAAGGATCGCTATTGGCAGGACCACAGTAGCGGTATTTTGTAGATTACTGCCAGCCGCCTAATACTGCGCCCATAATTATGCTGTACAGCACCCGATATCCGGCCTGAATGATAAACAGCTTCATGCCCCAGCCGCAGAATGCGGTATCCGAAGCCATGGCGGTTGCAATAAAACCGATACCGGTAACCAGCCCTATTGTGGCACCACCCTGCCACGTGATGACCTGCAGAGCCCCAATCAGCCAGGCCAGCACAACGGCTGTCAGTAGTGCTGTGAAAAAGCTGATGACAAAAGGTGCCGGGGTCGGCCCAATATCCGCCTCGGATATACCTAAGGCTTTCATCCAGGCCTGACCAAATAGCGGCCCATACCAGAGACCTCCCAGTACAAAAGCCAGCACCGTGGAAACTAAAATGGCCCACCAGTTGAATGTCTCAAACATCTTCCCTCCCTGTTCATCCTGACCGTCAGTATTGTATGCTCACTGAAAATACATGTTAGAGGAAGGGGTAATGGCGAATAAAGGGTTACATCATCTTGGTCTGGCTACACATGATATGGATGCAACACTGGCTTTTTATGAAGATATTCTGGGCTTCGAGACCAAGGTTTGTGATCTGCTGCAGCCCCAGGCCGGTGGCACCATTAGACATGCCTTTTTGGATGCTGGTAATGGCGAGCTTATAGCTTTCATGGAATGTACTGACGTACCCGGTATCCCTAACGATTTCGACACGGGACTGAACCGCGGGCTGGGGATCAAGGGCGGCGTGGTACATTTTGCATTTCGTGTAGATGATGAAGCGGAGCTGTTGAGCAAGCGAGAAGAGCTGGCAGGCAAAGGTGTCGACGTCACCGAGGTGGTTGATCATGGCTGGTGTCAGTCGATTTACTTCCACGACCCGAATCACCTGCAACTCGAGTTCTGCTACCTGTCACGTGAGTTCGGAGAAGATTTGCTGGCTGATCGAACCAGCGCTGGATGGCAGGCGATGAGTTGAAGCGATAGTGTCTGAGAACGAGCAACTTTCTGCGATTCGCGCTCAAGCGCATATTCACCACGCTTACTTCCTTGGTTTGCAGTTGATGACTGCAACCCGCAAAGGGCCAGAGGTTATGGAGAAATGGATGTTCAATCTGTTTCGCCGCCAGCATCTGGACAAATTCTTATCGAGCTTCGACAAACTGGATTTGTCCGATCTGCCTCATGCTGTGGCGTGCGCAAAATACCACGTTTTATCTAACAACATAGGTGGTGTGGGTGTTGAGTACATGGCTGAGTCCGACCGCAAAGCCTGGGTGCGTTTTCGTTACCCACGCTGGATGTACGCGGGTCCCACTATCTGCGGTGTGCCCGTTGAAGTGAGTCGGGGTTTCCTTAATGGCTGGTATGCACACAATGGTGTTTCTCTAGGTAACCCACGTCTCGGATTTGTCTGTGTTTCTGAAGACATGACTGGAGAGTATGGGTTGTGCGGTTATTTCTATGAATATGACCACGACCTGTCGCCGGGCGAGCGTCTGAGATTTGCCCAGGATGAGCAGCCACCACCGTATCAGGCTGAGGATCAGCCCACACCGCCGGATGATCAGTGGAACGAGTTGCGACTGGCAAAAGCAAATAGAAACTATGCTTTGGAGTATGTGCGTAACGGGCTGTGTGAGCTGCGGTTGGTGCTGGGTGGCGATGAAACGTTGCAGTTGGGGAGTCTGGCCGCCAGGCTGATAGGTCTGCAATATTTTCAGGACACTTTGAGTATGTTAGGTCTGCAAGAAGGTGGCCTGGAGGCAGCTGCACAATACTTGAGCAGAATGTTCGACGGGATGGGTGATGCGGTTGAAACACACCTTCAAGCTGATAATCTTGAAATTATTCAGAAAGACCTGCGTATTCTACGGGGTCTGCAAGGCGAGGAGCGATCTATGGTGTCAGCCTGCTGGATTGAATTGTGGCGTGGCAGCCTCGCTTCGCAGAGGCAGCAGAAAAGCGCTGTTGTACAAGTAACAGAAGACAGTCTCATCTGGAGTATTCGCAGCTGATGCACCGCCTCTTTGGCAACATGATATTGATCGCCACGCTGGTGTGGACCAATGTGGCGTGCGCCTGTTCGGCGGAAATGCCGGTTGACCCGGATCCTTCTGGCGGCGCGCACGCTCATCATGAGATGCCTGCTGCAGTACCCTGCGACCATGATGCTTGTGATAGCTGCGCTGCGGTCAGTGCAGCGAAGATTATTGAGCATAAGTTGCCTGGCTCCACCAAAGTGATAGACGATGATGATCTGCAGAGTGATGGTGATGCTCTGGGATTTTACGAAATTCCAGCGTTATCGATCCCGCCGCCCGCTGCAGATCCACCAGGACATAAGGTCCTGGCCAGCATTGCTGAAACCCCGATTACGAGACACGACACGCTGCTAGAGTAGTCCTCATCCCACTGTCCTGGGTGATACATCACCCTGGTGTCTACCAAGCTTTTTCTACCTGGCTTTGGTGGATGTGATTTGTGCGGATGAGGAAAATAAAAGATGAAACTATCGTCACATAGCAGACGCATTCCGGTAGTGGGAATGTGGGTGCTCATGTTCTGTGCGGGTTGTGCTGCGGTTCCAGAAGACCTGGGTCGAGGCGACGTGACTGCGCTTGTCGCTGAGCGAGGTGTGGACCCGGAGACGCTGCGCTTGCCTGATATGACTCTGGAGACATTAAATCCAATCGGTGTTGAAGCAGCTGTCGCAGCAGCCCTGTCGAATAACCCGGAACTGCGTGCTCAGTTTGCCCGCTTAGGATTTTCTGCGGCTGACATCTATCAGGCTAATCGAATCACTAATCCTTTGTTTTCGGCGAGCTGGCTGAGCGCAGAGGATTCGGGTGGCGGACATCAGCTCAGTCTGGGGTTGGTAACTTCGCTGACGGACATTATTACTCGCCCAGCTCGTGTGCGTCTTGCAAAGGCAGACTTTGAACATCTGAAGATGGACGTGGGTGATGCTGTCATGAAAACCCTGGCTGCCACACAGGCCACATATTACGCGTACGTGGCAGCGGAGCAGATCGTTGATCTGCGCCAACAGACAGCCAAAGCTGCTCAGCTGTCTTTTGAACTGGCTGCCCGATTTGAACAGGCCGGCAACATTACCGCGCGTGAATTGGCGCTTGCTGAAGCAGATGCAGTTGATGCGGAGATTGTGCTGATAGAAGCCCGGCAGTCGGCTTTTGAACACAGAAATCGACTGGCGGCTCAGATGGGGGTCTCGGTAGCCGCTACCTGGCAGGTTCCCCGGCAATTACCGTTGCCGCAGGCACAGGACGATGACCTTCAGGCTATGTTGGCGCTGGCCAAAGCCAGTCGGTTGGATCTTGCTGCCGGTGAAGCAAAGGTAGAGTTGCTTGCGCAGCAACGTGGGTATGAGAACTGGCGACGATGGCTTGGCGATGCTGCTGTAGGTATTGAGCGCGAACGCGAAACTGACGGCGCCTATTTGTCCGGGCCGACCATTGAGTTTCCTCTGCCGGTGTTCTCGCAGAACCGAGATGTGGTACTGCGTTTGGACAGTGAATTCCAACAGGCGCTGGCTGAACTGGATGCACTGCGACTTGCAGTGGTGGATGACGTTCATCTTGCCTTTGTTGCCGTGGGGCATGCGGGTGATCGTGTGGCCTTATACCGCACACGCTTGCTGCCTGCACTGCAAACCGCGACAGCCAGAGCTCAGGAAGAGCAGAACTACATGTTGATTGGCGTCTTTGAACTGCTTGCAAGCAAGCAGGAAGAGTACGACCAGTACCAGGCTTACATAGAGGCTTTAAAAGATTATTGGCTGGCGCGCACAGAGTTGGGCCGGGCGGTTGGTAATACCTTGTCCGAAGACCTGTCATGAATTATTCGCGACGAAAAATGCTGGGTTCTACCGGTAAAGGCATGCTGGCCGCGCTGGTGGGACCAATCGTTGGTGTTCGTGCGGAAGACGCACCCCGCGCACCGCTCGAGCTGCAAAACAAAACTCAAGGAGTACACGTGCCTGTACGTACATTAAATGGCTGGACTCTGCCACATACCCTGAAACAAGGTGTTAAAGAGTTTCATCTGGTTGCTGAGGAAATTGAACACGAGTTTGCACCGGGGATGACGGCCAAGTGCTGGGGATACAATGGCTCCACTCCGGGCCCCACCCTCGAGGCGGTTGAAGGTGACCGCGTTCGTATTCTTGTGACAAACAACCTTAAAGAACATACCACCATTCACTGGCATGGCATTCTCCTGCCCAGCGGTATGGATGGGGTCGGTGGCCTGAGTCAGCCACACATCAAACCCGGGGAGACCTTCGCTTATGAGTTCACCCTGAATCAGCATGGCACCCATATGTACCACCCACACGCCGACGAAATGACTCAGATGGCGGTGGGCATGATGGGAATGTTTGTGATCCACCCCAAAGAGGCAGAAACAAAACCTGTCGACCGTGACTACGCACTGATGTTACACAACTGGGCAATCCACCCAGGCACCTATCGGCCGGATCCAGCCGTAATGGTGGAGTTTGATTTGTGGACCTTTAACAGCAAAGTTTTCCCTGCAATAGATCCTCTGGTGGCGCGAACAGGTGAGCGTGTTCGTGTGCGTGTCGGTAATCTCTCCATGTGGAATCACCCGATCCATATGCATGGCGTACAATTTGAAGTAACCGGTTCTGATGGGGGGCGCTGGCCAGACCGTCTTTGGCGGCCGGAGACAACAGAAATTGTTGGTGTTGGGCAGACCCGTGATCTGGAATTTGTGGCTGTGCCCGGCGATTGGGCATTCCACTGTCACATGGCGCACCATACGATGAACGCCATGGGTCACGATGTGCCAAATGTGCTGGGTGTTGATCAACGCGGTGTTGAGCGTGAGATTCGTAAGTTATTGCCGGGTTATATGGCCATGGGTGAAAACGGCATGGCCGAACATCAGACGCACGTTGATATGGGGCATCACGCCGGTCCTCCCAATACCTTGCCCATGATGGCGGGCAAAGGACCCTACGGTAATCTGGAGATGGGAGGCATGTTTACCGTGATCAAGGTGAGGGACGATATAGCCAGTGGTGACTTCAGCGACCCGGGTTGGTACTCAGCGCCAGAGGGTAGCGTTGCTCACCGCATCAGTAGTAATCCTGATTTTGGTACACCAATTCGACGATCGACTTAAGAATGCTTGCGGCGCAGGGTGCTTTGCTGATTAAAGCGCGTGCAGAAATTCAACACAGAAACGAGCGAGTTCGATACGCCGCTGCAGCGAATTCATAATTGTCTCTGTGACACGTGTGTGCACGGCGATCTCACCGCTCTGGTCCGCATCGGTAAGGTCCATGACAAAACCATCCAGCAGGTTGCCGTAGTGCTCGGCGACCGCGGGTGCGCTTGCAGGGACATTCAATTCTTTCATCATTTTGGCCGCTGGGCCTTTGATGGCAAGGCCGCCCACGATGGGTGAAACAGCAATAACAGGGATGTCTTGCAAAGCATCACGCACGCCGGGAAGTGCCAGCACCGGGTCAACAGAAACGTAAGGGTTGCTGGGACAGATGATGACGCCACGGCAGTTTTTGAATGTGTCTGCGATTACCGGATTCAACTGTGCTGTATCAATGCCTTCGAAATTGAAGCCGGAAACGGCAGGCTTGCATTGTTCGCGTACAAAATAGTGCTGGAAGGCAAGTGCACCCTGGTCGCTGTGTACAATTGTGCGCACTGCATCGTCAGTCATCGGGGCCACGGTGTGTGTGATGCCGAAAGCCTGGGTGATATGGGCTGTGGCTGCGGTCAAAGATGAGCCTGAGTGCAGCAGTTGGGTGCGCTGCATATGCAGGGCGAGGTCTTTATCACCAAGACGGAACCAGTCTTCGCCGCCAAGCTGCCCCAGGGTTTCTATGAACTGCCAGGTTTCGCCTGCTCGCCCCCACCCCAGTTCCTGGTTATTTTCCTCAGCCAGGGCGTAGGTCAGGCTGTCGATGTCCGGGGAGATGTGTAAACCCAGGTGTTCAAAGTCGTCGCCGGTGTTAACGGCAAACATGAGTTCGTCAGCAGGCAGTACCTTGCTGAGCCCCAGCGCCAGTTTAGCGCCGCCAACACCGCCGGTTATGGCGAGGATTTTACTCATCAGCGGAACAGGTCTTCTTCGATCGGTCGATTGATGATGGCAGCGTTCTGGTTTTCGGTATCTGTGTCGGGTGCGAAGCCGCGCACGATGGCGAGTGGAATCTTTTCGGTGGTCTCACCCATAACCAGGGTTGCAGCACCGGCGATGGCATCTGCGCGATTGATCAGGGTTACTTTAAGCTCGCGTCCGTAAACATCGTTACCGCCACGGTAATCTTCAAGCACAGTGAAACCTGCGCAACCGATAGCAACACCGGTTGTACCCATGCGCCAGGGTCGATTCTGACTGTCGGTAATCACGACACCCACCTGAACGTTGTTGTTCGTGGCGAGATCATCGCGCAGGCGTTGTGCGCTTGCATCCGGATCTTCGGGTAACAGCAGAGCCTGCTCGCCGTCGCTGTGATCGACATTAGACTGGTCGATGCCAGCATGAGCACCTACCAGACCAAGCTTGTGGCGCATGATCAGCACGCCGGGCTTGTGTCGCATGACTTCGCTGCTTTCACGCAGGATGAGTTCTACCATGCGAGGGTCTTTAAGCGTTTTTTCCGCAAGCTCAATGGCTTCTTCTGATGGCGTGACATCAGCAAGGGCCACCAGTTGCCCCTCTGCCTTGGACACAATTTTTTGTGCCAGACAAACAATGTCTCCGTCTATCAGAGTGACGTGCGCAGCACTTAGTGCTGCGCGGATCACTGCGCCCAGGTCATCACCCGGGAGCACCATCGGTACGCCGGGTATGGGAATGACGGAAAAACCTGAAGTCACTGTATCAGTGTTCCTGACCGATAATCTTGATACCTGAGTGTGACACGATGCCGCTGCGATTGATCTGAATCAGTATTGAGGTCAGCGCTTCTGCAGCTGCAGAGTTAGCGATGGGTCCTGCGTGCCATGCAGTCATGCCCGCTGCTTTAGACAGTTCGATGACTTTTTCACGAGCGGCTTTTTTGTTGCCGGAAACCAGCACGTCACATTCGATTTCAACGTCCTGCTGTAGCAGGTGTGCAGCAATGTTCTGATAAGCGGTGACAACCATGACGTCTTCGCCAAGGAAATCCTGCGCACGTTTGCCTGCGCTGCCCTCTGCTGGCAATTGCACGGTGCCCACTTTTGGTGGGACCAGAGGGACGGTGACATCAATGAGTATCTTGCCCTGCAGGTGGTCTTTGACGTAATCCAGAGTAGAGATCTGATGTTCTGCTGGCACGGTTAACACAACGATATCACCAGCGGCAGCTGCATCGAGGTTTTCCATGGCCACCGCGGGCGTGTCCGGGCTGATTTCGTGTAATGCATCTACAGCGGTTTGTGCTTTTTCCAGTGTGCGTGAACCGATCACAATTTTGTGACCCGCTTTAGACCAGCGTATGGCCAGACCTGTACCCAGGTCACCTGTGCCACCCAAAATGGCAATGGTTTCTTTATCAGACATGTTGTTATCCGGTGATTAGAAGAGAAGGCGGCGGATTATGCCGTTTTTGTGCCTTGAATTAAAAGCCACAGTGAGTGAGCCTAGCGTCAAGGTTTTACATGTTTTGGGAGAAAAGTGATGAAAATTGGTGTGATGATGGGTGCCGACGGCGCAAACAATACTCTGGATGGCTTGGTCGCAGTGGCAAAAAATGCCGAAGCTGCAGGTCTCGATAACGTCTGGCTGGCCAATATCTTCAGTTTTGATGCCATTACTGCGCTTGCTGTGATCGGCCGGGAAACTCAGCGTATTGGCCTGGGTACTGCAGTCACACCCACCTATCCGCGCCATCCTACCGCCATTGCACAGCAGGCCCTTACCACAGCGGCAGCCACCAATAACCGCTTCACCCTGGGCATTGGTTTGTCGCACAAAATCGTTATCGAAGACATGTTGGGCATGTCCTACGACAAGCCGGCTAAACACATGCGTGAATATCTGAGTGTGTTGATGCCACTGGCCCGCGGTGAACAGGCAAATTTTGAAGGTGAACAGTATCGCGTGCGAGGCGTGGCACTTGATGTACCCGGGGCAGAGCGTTTACCGGTAGTCATCGCAGGGTTAGGTCCGGTGATGCTTAAACTCGCGGCGCAATTGGCTGACGGGACTAATACCTGGATGGTGGGTCCGAAAACCATGGATGGTCACATTCTACCTGCGCTGCATGATGCAGGTAACGCTGATCCAACCGTTGTTGCAGGGATGCCGATTGTGCTGACTACCAATGTGGACGCGGCAAAAGAGAAGATCGCCAAGGAACTCACCATCTATGGTCAGCTACCCAGCTATCGCGCCATGCTGGATCGCGAAGGGGCCGCAGGACCGGCAGATATCGCCATTGTCGGTGATGAAAATCAGTTGCGCGGTGAGATCAAGCGCTTTGCAGATATGGGTGTCACCGACTTCAATGCCGCCATTATGAATACGGAAGACGGCGCATACGACCGCACCCTGGAGTTCCTCTCCAGCATGAAAGGCTAGGAACCTCTTAAATTATGGCGTTTGTCTTGGGGTTGTTGCGGGACGTCCTGCGCATCGTGTTTTTGCGCGGCTCACCGGAGCGTATTTATTACACCCAGAGGCTGGGACGCTATTCGCTGTTGCTGGCGGTGGTCGCCAGCGCAGCCGCCCAGGCGCTTTATTTTCAAGACAATGTGGTATTTGTGATACTTCGCGTATTTGCCGAAGCCACCATGTTCATGCTGATGATGGTCCTGCTGACCGCAAAAATCACCCGGCTGCGGCTGGCAAAAGTTCTCGTTGTGCTGGTTCTGATCAGTCTGCTGGTAGACAGCGTACTCGCCTTGTTGGGAGTCGGCTTGAACCTTGCCGGCCTCGAACAGAACCTGCGTGTTGTGCCAGCCTACCTGCTGGCTGCGTTTGCTCTTTACGGGGCTGCCAGCGTGGTGGCCTGGGGTTTGAGTAAACCTCTGCTGCAAGGTGCCGGTGTGATGGCACTTTACGTCCTGGCCGTGCTGGGTCTGGATATGTCTTTCCGACACCTTTACCAGATGATAGCTGGCGGTTGAAGTGAACCTTTTGACCTACCCTGCCATGGCGCTGGACACGTTACCAGATTATGGCAGGGTAATGCTGCTGGCTTTTCTGCTGACACTGGTCCTTTACGGCTTCACACGCTTACTGCCAGGCCAGATGGGCTCGACTTTACAGGTATTGTATCGCAAGGGAGCGCTGCTGGCGTTGATCGGCGTGCCTCTTGGTGTGTATCTGTTCAACGTTCAGGTGCCGGTACCCGTTGATGAGTTTCAGGCATTTTCAACGCCGGTTCCGGGTTATGTAGCGAGTTTGTTTCTGTTGATTTGGTTGTTGGGCGTGGGTTATCACGCGAACAAGGCGCTTAAGGTTGTGCGTCAGACGCGCGCAGCGGCACAACAGTATCCAGAAGCGCCGGTGAAAATAGCCGCGCGATGCCAACACTGGCAGAAACGCTTGGCCTACCCGCAGGATGTTCATGTCTGTACCGGTGGCGCCGAACAGAGCTGGCATGTTGGTCCCGGACTGAGCAAATCTCGAGCGGCAGTCATTTGTTTGCCAGCTGCGGCGGTAAACTGGCCAGCAGGTTTGATAGACGTCTTGTTGCTCAGCCAGCTGGCTCAGATCAAACAGAGCCAATGGGGTTGGCTGGTTTTTGGCCGCCTCGTGCAGGCACTCTACTGGCCTGCACCCTGGGTCAGTGAACTGCTGCACGAGCTGGCGAAACATCTGGTTGAACCTGCAGAAAGGCTGGCCGCTTCCGCCTATCGCGACAACGAAGGCTGGGCGCGGGATGTTCGCAGTCTTGCGAAGCGCACAGATACGCTGCGGGAGATATCCGAGCTTGAGGCCAACGGCCTGCTGCGTGTGCCGAGCAAAGGTGTGACCTGGCTGCCCCCTCAACCTCAAGTCGATAGAGTCCGTGTTGATGGGCTCGTTTTCGAAGACAAATGGGCGGGGACAAAACGACGCATGAAAGATAAAACCCGTGATCCCTACGAACAGGCCTATTGGCTGATTGCCGTCGCCTCGATTGTTGTGGGTGTATCCACCACGCTAACTGTGGTGCAGCGCTCGCCCGAGTTCGAGCCCCAATACCTCAATGTGAAATGGCAGGATCAGATGTCTCGCCGACTTTACGATGACGCTGCGCCTCCAGCTTCGGCCAGTACCCCTGGTGGCTCCCGAGCGGACAATACATCCGCTTCTACAGGCGCAAATACTGTCAAGCGGGATGAGAGTTGAAGTAACAGGCTGTCTGGTATCCAGTCCGCCGCCTCTACCACCGAAGTACACCTTGAGCTGCAGGCCGGGCACGATAGCGTTCATCCCATGCGCGCAGCAGTGGCCGTTCTCCGAAAGGGTCCACCTCTACGTAACGCATGAATTGCAGAGAAGCCTGTAACGTGCAATCTGCAATTGAAACGCGATCACCCAGCAGCAACGGCCGCTCATCGCTGAGCAATGTTTCAAGGTAGTCCAATGGCGTCTGCATGCTGGCTTGCATCTGCGCCGCCTTTTTGTCGTCCTTTGGATATCCCAGAGGAGAGTTTACCGCGTGTCCGTAGGTCCCCATTGGGCCAGCAAGGCGAAGATCGATGATTCGCTCTACGTCCAGGGCTCTACCGTTCTCTTCCGGCGTGCCGTTTAGCAGGGGCTGATCTGGAAATTTCTCCTCCAGATACTGAATAATGGCAAGTGACTCAACAAGGTACGTACCGTCATCCATCTCTAACACAGGTACAGTGCCAAATGGATTGCGAGCCAGGTGCTCCGGCTCTTTGTGTCGCCCCTTTACGGTATTGACCACAATCTGCTCGATATTCATGTCAACGTTAAGTTCAGCGCGCTCGGCGATATACAACATCACCTTTGTTGGATTGGGTGCCAGTGGCACCATATAAAGTTTCATTCAAAGTCCCTCCACCAGATCAACAATTGTTTCCAGAAGCTCGTATCTTTTTGGTCCGATTGGGCCCGCGCTGTCCAGTCCGAGTTTCAAGGTTGTGACACCAACGTCACGATATTTGCGTAGCCGCTCGCGCACCATATCTTGGGTACCCAACGCTTGAAATTGTGTGACCATCGCATCCGGTACCCGTCCTGCTGCTTTGTCGCGTTTACCTTCGAGCCACAGCGACTGAATTGCTCGCGCGTCCTCTGCGTAACCCGCACGCTTAAAAGCGTCGTTGTAGAAATTAGTGGTTGCTGAGCCCATGCCACCCATATTGAAAGCAACACCCTGTTTGCGTCGCGCCACCATCTGATCGACATCGTCGCCGATTTCTACACGTACAGATACACACAGATCGATATCCCGAATACTTCGTGTTGTGCCGTTCATGCCTTCATTGAGGAAATCCAGATGTGCTTCGGGGTGGTCAGGCGAGAAGGATGTGCCAAGCCAGCCATCGGCGGCGGCGCCCGTATAGCGCAGGGAATTGGGTCCTAAAGTAGCCAGGTAGATTGGTACGTCGGCCGGTTCATGTGCGATACGAATGGCTTTGCCCTCGCTGTCTGGCAGGGGAAGTTGGAAAACTTTGCCATCGTACCTAACTTTCTCGCCGGCAAAGATCATCCGGCAGATCTCGACGGTCTCGCGCAGGCGGGTGAGCGGGGTTGTGTAAGGCACGCTATGTAAACCTTCAACAACCTGTGGTCCACTGGCTCCAAGACCCAGGACAAAACGACCATCCGTAAGGTCGTGCAGGGTTAATGCAGTCATGGCGGTCATCGCTGGCGTCCGCGCGGTAATCTGCATAATCCCCGTGGCGAGTTTTATGCGTTCGGTTTTGTCAGCCAGGTAGGCGAGTGGCGTAGCGGCATCACTCCACCAGGCTTCCGCCGAGAAGGCCATATCGACGCCCAATTTCTCCGCAAACTGTACCCACTCAGTGGTTAAACCGAGTTTGGCCTGCTGCACGCTGCCGATCTCAATAGCCAGTTTCATATAATACCTCCATGCAGAACGCTAATGTGACCACTTAACGCCAGCAATAAAGCGAGAGCGGGAATCAATGCCGTCGTAGCGCAAAAACCAATCCCAGCGTGAATCTCCAAAACTACTCGCGAGTTCCGTTGTCACGCCGTGGCCGGTGCCGAGGAAATCTTCAGTGAGTTCGGCCCGCTCCCCAAAATTGTCGCTCACGTATGCGTAGAAAGCAGTCAGCTCGCTGGCGTCGCCTAATATTTCAAACTCTGTTTCGATGCCGATGACTACTTTTCTGGCAGATTCATCGAGGCGATAGACAAGTTCCGCAAAGCCGGTGTATTGCGCGCCAAATTCATGCCGCAGTTCTGTGCGAAAAAAGTTTGCCTGGGTCATCTTCTCCACGCTGAGCTCGTAGCTGGTTTCTTCATTGAAGTCCGCTGAGTACTCCATCTCCAGATAGTCAATATTCTCAGGCAGTTCAAGTGCATCAGCCGGATCGGTTGATTCCAGTTGCCCAACCACTATTTCAAGACGTGCGTTGGGATTCATGTTCTGGACATATCGAATGCCTTGAATCCATCCGTCTTTGGACAGGCCGGATGACGACACTTTGCCTTTATAGGTAGGAATCACTCCAGCTTCGGTTTTTCCGTAGTTACCTTCGTGACGCAGATAGGCGCGACGAATGTACAGATAGTCTGCAGCGCCATCATTAAAGGTGTTGTGACTTGAGCCAAATTCGTCACCTGTGACGGCAAAGGCATGGACACTTAATGCATCAGTAAAAGTAAGCGAGGGATAGTAACGTGCACGGTACTGGTAACGAATCTTGTTGAAGGAGCGTTCGTCTGCGCGAACCTGCAGATCCAGTTTCTGATTGAACTCAACTGCCGACGCAGCAATAGCCAGGTTTGCTGCAAAGAAGGGGCTGAATAAGTAGTGTAGTGCGGTGCGAAAGACGGTCATTCTTCAGGCATCGTTCCAGAACGCAGGTATAAAAACATGTGAGCAACATAATCAGGTTTACCCAGGTCAACTTTCTCGCTGCGCAAGATGGAATACGCCGTTGTGATGTGGAAGTAGAACTGCGGCAGTATCCAGTCGCGGGCATGTTGTTCCGCCGTGAGATCAAAAACCATTCCGTTAGGCAACTCGTGACTAATCTGCCTGTTGGCATCGCCCTCTAAAGCGTCATCTTCAAGTGCCTGCAGCATCGCGATAGTTTGATCTATTCGTGTCTGTGCATCGGCGAACGTCCCGGGATTATCAGCTGATGCTTGACCTTCCTTAAAAATCTCATCGAGGGTTGCCGGAAAGTCTTCACCTTGCAGGCGATATACAGCTTCGTAGGCTTGAATACAGGCAAACCTGACCTGAGTTGATAGCGGGAACATGTCAGGTGCGAGTCGTGCGGAAAGCAAGGGTCGCTCCTCTGCCTCAGGCAGCTGTGCCTGTGCTTTCTTCATCCAGGCGGAAAGTGCGCTCAGCATTTGTATAAACGTGGGTACAAGCAGTGTGGTCAATGTCATGGAAGATCTACCAGCATAGGTTCACTTGGATAATACGTTAACGCATCAATTAGAACAGAACAGTCTGCAATCAGGGTACCCTATCCAGGCCAGCCGTATCTGTTATTGATCTGATGAACGTATTCGATAAGTCGTGGTTTAGTCCTGGCGTGCTTCTGTAGCGGGCAAGGCAGATCGATTTCTAAAATGGCGCTGAGGAATGCAAAGAGAGTCGCGTCGAAGGAGCTGGCTTTTCCACCAAACAGAAAGCATTCGTGGCTTTCGTTGAGCGTTATCTCGATAGTATCAATGCAGGCGTTGCCGAGATATTCAACTTCATTTTGAGTGTGTCGTCCGGTGCCTTGTGCCCACAATTGCTTAACGATAGCGCGTCGGGCGAACCATTCAGCAGGACGCTTTATCCAACTAACACCCAATTCCGTCATGGTTGGATTGATCTCGCAGTACCTTTTGAATCCCGGTTCAAAAACATAACGCCAGTAACCAATAATGAAATATAGCGACTCTTCGCACATGAGCTTCAAGCACGTGCCGGATGCGATTTGTTGTGGTGTAAGCGTCGCATCAAGCAGGTGCAGCTGGCAGTTTGAAGCGTAAGGCTCGGTGTTCATCAGGTGGTCGATGATGAAAGTCGAATCGACAACCATGTCACCACGGTCGTTAATGATGGTAGGCAGTTTCCGCTTCTTATTGCGCATGATGGCGCCTAAAGAGGGTGTTATGGCGAGATAGTCGATGTTTGCCATCCGCAGGAATGTTTCAACTTTTATACTGAATGGACTGACGCTTTTGTCACCATAAGGTTGTCCCAGCTGCGGGCTGAATCGCGCCAGTTTTACTGATCCTGGTTCAGCTGCAGTTTCAATTGACATATTTAATCGTCATCGCATTTATCTGTTTGCATCGTAACTATCAGCCTCTTTCATCTCGGACTTGCGCAAAATAGTCTGCCCGGCGTTTGCCCGATTCATCCGGATACTGGGTTGCCAGCGTACGTGCTTCAACAATGCGGTCAATTCTGAAGCTGCGAAAACTCTGCCGCAGTTCGCACCAACAGCCCACCATCCACGTATGCCCCCAGTACATCAGGCTTAGTGGCCAGACGATCCGTTCTGTTGGGTGCTCTGCTGCATCCTGGTAAGTCAGGTAAAGTCGTTTGCGCTCGTTGATGGCATCGCGCACAGCACCCAGGTTGGTGGTGGTCAGTTCACTCTGGGCGCTGGCCATTTCTGGCACAATCAACGCCTCGGACTGCAGTAAAGGCCGCAGGCTTTCTGGCAGCACGGCATCTATTTTATCGAGGATTCGTTCAGCGGCTGCGGCCATGTCATGATCGCCCCAGCGGGTTGCGACCTGTGCGCCAAATATCAAAGCCTGGATTTCATCCTGATCGAACATCATCGGTGGCACCTGATAGCCACGATGCAGGCGATAGCCGACACCGGCTTCACCGTCTATGGGAATGCCCGAAGCCATCAGGTTCTGGATATCGCGATAAATTGTGCGCTCACTGACCTCCAGCCGCTCTGCCAGGGTGTGTGCAGTCAGTACCCGACCGCGGCCGAGTTGCAGGACAATTTGAAATAATCTGTCAGCAGGTCTCATGGCGGTATGTTAGCAGAGGCGAAGCACTGAAATGCCAGGTTACTGACATACCGTTGTCAGGAGAGATAGCTGTTTGACGAGGATTTATAACCGGTCCTGACATCACGTTGTCAGTAGCTGGCACTTAGCATGTCAGCCTCTTAAAAAGTGATTTGCAGGTGATGATGACTTCAGCCACACAAACCAGTAATAAACTCCGACTGCTCTCCGGACGTGTTCTGTGCGCGCTCCTATCTATAGCGCAGCGTCGCCAGCGCCGGCGCCTGTTGATCTGGGACCCGCAAACGTTGTCACCCGGTGACCCCTGCGCTGCGCGGAAACGGGTCGTTGCACACTAATGATTGTTCCTGGTCCCCGGCTGTGGCTAAGTTGAGGTTTTTGTTGAGGAGAAGGCCATGTTGCGCGATTTAGCTGGGAAGGTAGCCTGGATCACAGGTGCGGGTACAGGGATAGGAGAAGGTGCGGCCATTGCACTGTCAGAAGCGGGGATGCAGGTAATCCTGTCAGGACGCAGACTCGAAAAACTCGAAAGTGTGGCGGCGTCCTGCGAGGGTAACACCCGCATCGAAGTGCTTGATGTCGCGGATAAAGATGCCGTCGTTGCCGTTGCCGATCGTATTGTTGCGGAATATGGGCGCATTGATGTGCTGGTGGCCAGCGCGGGTATCAATGTCAAAAATCGTAACTGGCACAATGTAACTTATGAAGATTGGGACCGTGTGATCCGCATTGATCTGGATGGCGCGTTTTATTGCTGCAAAGCGGTTTTACCCACCATGAAAGCCCAGGGTGACGGCCTGATCATTAACATCTCAAGCTGGGCCGGCAAACACGTCGGGGTAGTTACCGGACCTGCATACACCGCTGCCAAACATGCGATGAATGCCATGAACGAAAGTCTGAATATGGAGGCCTGCCAATATGGCGTCCGTGCTTGTGCCATGTGTCCTGGAGAAGTGGCAACGCCAATTCTCGATAATCGTCCAATTCCGGTAAGTGATGAAGACCGTGCACAAATGGTGCAGGCAGAAGATTGTGGTGAAGTCATCCGCTTTCTGGCGCAACTTCCACCTCATGTGTGCATTAATGATCTGACCATCAGCCCGACATGGAACCGCGGCTATGTTGCGGCGGCAAAGTCACAGCTACCGGTTTAGCGCGTCAATTTCAGGGATCAGTTTTTCCACCATCAGACGCGTCTGGGTAAGCATATCCTCGGTGCCTGCGGCAATCGGCCGCAGGATGAATTTGTGCACGCCGGCGGCGCGGAAGTCGTGCACCAGCGCCATCATTTCCTCAACACCCCCTACCGCACTGTAGCCGGAAGCGGGTTTGCCCAGGCGTTTACTCAATAGAGTCTGGTAGCGCTGCACAATTGCATCGTTGTCGCTGCCAAAGCGGAACCCAAAGCCTGCACCGAAATGGTCATCGTCGATATGACGATTCAGTTCTTTGGCGCGCGCTTTTATCGCGCTTATAACGGGTGCGGTTTCTGCCGCGGTATCAATCCCGGCCTGCCAGCCGGTTCCCCATTTTGCGGTGCGTTCAATCGCTTGTTGTGCCGAGCCACCGGTCCACAGGGGTATGTGCTTCTGGACGGGTTTGGGGGAAATCGTGGCATCTTTGAGCTGATAATATTTTCCTTCAAAATTCACGTTATCTTCCCGCCATAGACGCGACATGATTTCCAGGCCCTCGTCGGTGCGTTTGCCACGACCTTTGGTCGGTGTTCCCGTAGCGGTGAAGTCTTTGGATAGGGCGCTGCCTACACCAAATGCGGGTAGCAACCGGCCTTCGCTGAGTACGTCAATCGTGGCACATTGTTTAGCCATCAGCACCGGGTTGCGCAGACCCAGGCTCGCGACATTCATACCGAACTTGAGCTTCTTACTGCCGCCGGCCAGTGCGGCCATAACGCTCATGGTTTCAAGATTGGGCGCGGCATCAATAATCCGATCGCTTTGCCAGATAGAATCCACGCCGCCGTTGTCGCACAAATCGACCCAACGCCAGAACCCTCGTGCGTCATCGAAGGTGAAATTCGCAATCCCGATGCCTGCGCCTATAGCCATTTGTTTTCTCCCTGCAGTTTCAGTGATTGGTTAGTTGATATGTTCGCGTCGGTCGAGATGATCGCGCAGACGGTCACCAAGGGTATTAAAGCTCCACACGGTGATACCTAGACACAACGCCGGAAACAAAAGCATCCACGGCGACGATTCCATGGCCGCGGTGCCGTCAGAAACCAGTACTCCCCAACTGGTCTGTGGCTCGGCAATACCCAGTCCCAGAAAGCTGATGAAACTCTCAGCCAGAATAACAGCGGGGATGGCCAGTGTTGTATAGACAATGACAGGGCCGATGACGTTTGGAATGACGTGCTTGCGTAAAATATAGGGTGTGGATAACCCCATCGCTCTGGCAGCTTCTATAAAGGGTGCGTTGCGCAGTCGGAGCGTTTGGCCGCGCACGATACGTGCGATGGTCAACCAGGAGATAGCGCCCAGGGCGGCGAACAGCAGATAAGGATTCCGTCCAAACAGGACAACCAACAGAATGACAATCAGGATGCCGGGTAAACAGTACAGACCATCGACAATTCGCATCATGAGTTGATCTACACGACCACCGGCGAGCCCTGCAGCGGCACCCCAGGGTATGCCGATGGCCAGACTCACTGTAACGGCAATGAATGCCACCAGAAAAGAAACGCGGGCCCCTTGCATAGTCCGCACAAAAAGGTCTCTGCCCACCAGGTCGGTGCCAAACCAATGGCTGAGCGAGGGGGGTGCTTCCAGTGCCTCGAAGTCCATGGCTTCTCCGTCCCATGGGCTGAACACGGGCCCCAGAACAGCGCCCGCAATCATGAGCAGCAATAAGGCTGCCGCGATGACAACCAGCGGTGACGATCTGAAAAACTGCTTGCTGCTGCGCTTCACGTTTGTGCAACACGAATGCGTGGGTCAATCAGGCCATAGGCCACGTCGACCAGCAGGTTGAATGTCAGAATGGCGAAGGAGTAGACAATGGTTACACCCATGACCAGGGTGTAGTCGCGATTCAATGCTCCCTGCACGTAATAACGTCCTATACCGGGCAGATCAAAAATCTGTTCAGCGACCACAGAGCCGGTCAACAAGCCGGCCATCGCAGGCCCCAGAAATGACAACAAGGGAATCGACGCGGCAGGCAACAGATGCAGGAATACAATCCTGGATGACTTCAGGCCTTTGGCTTTAGCTGTTTTGACAAACGGTTCAAGGTTGGTTTCAGCGATGCCGCCACGCATGATGCGGGCAATCTCCGCGCTGAGTGGCAGGCCCAGGGCCAGGGCCGGAAGCACAAAGTGCCACCAGGTATCGGCGCCGCCGCCCGGAAACCATGACAACGTAACGCTGAACAGCAACACCATCAGAGGCGCTGCAACAATGGTAGGTACGGCAATGTTCAGATTGCTGACAGCCATCAGCAATGAGTCCAGTAACCCACCGGGTTTCAGCCCGGCCACAATGCCGATGGATAAACCCAGCAGCAGCGCGCAGACCAGTGCCCCCAGACCCAACATCAGACTCACGGGCAATCCAGCGCGGATAAGTGCGTTAACGTCAAAATCTTTCTGCGTGAATGATGGCCCCAGGTCTCCCTGGGCGAGATTCACCATGAAGCGTCCATACTGAAGAACCAGAGGTGCATCCAGGTTATAGGCCGCTTTAAGATTGGCCTCAATTTCCGGCGGCAGGCGTCGCTCGCCGTCAAACGGACCACCTGGCGCCAGGCGCAGCAGAAAAAATACAACCGTGATGATGACAAACAGCGTGACCACCGCAAACAACAGACGTTTCAGAATGTAACGTGTCATCGCCGATGCTGGTGTCTGTCTAGTCTGACCAACTTAAGTACCTTATCTGGTGGACGTCGCGCAGGTTGTTTTGCCAGCCGGATACTTTTTGCGAGACAAGCCGTCGCACGCTGACCGTGTAGAGCGGTACAACTGCATAAGCATCTACAACATAAGCTTCTGCAGCAGCCAGCTGTTTGTTGCGTTGTGTAGCGCTTGAGAGTTGTTGCGCAGTTTTGATCATGTCATCGAATCTGGCGTCGGCGAAACGGCCATAGTTAACGTTACCGATATCAGATTGCAGCAACGTCAGGTAATGCTCTGCGTTATTCTCACCTACCCAGCCCGCCCACGCGACGTCAAAATCGCCCTGACGCAGGTCAGCAAAATGATTGCGCAGCTCGGCCTGTTGTAGATTTGCCATAACACCAATCTGACGCCACATGCCGGTAATCGCCAGATTAACTTTTTTACCTTCTACACCGCTGACGTGGCGCAGTGTCATCTTCAGCGGGTTAGAACTGTTGTAACCCGCTGAGTCCAACAGCTCTCTGGCTTGCTGCAGACGATCTGCTCTGGCCTTGCCGATATGCGGTAATGATGTGGTCTGATAATCTGCAATCAGATCTGGAACGAAGCTATAGGCTGGTTTATTGCCGGAACGCAAAACCTTGTCTGTCAGAATATCCTGATCAACGGCCAGGGTAAGTGCCTGTCGCACGCGGGTGTCATTAAACGGCGCTTTTTCGGTATTGAATACCAGGTACATCATCGATAAAAGGTCGGACAGATGTAACTCGTCGGGGTAGTTGGTCTTCACGCGATCAAGCTCGCCTACCGGAAAAGACCCGATCACATGCAGTTCTTCGTTGCGGAAACGGTTGTAGGCGCTCTGTTCGTTTACCACTGGCAGGTAGCGGACGTTTTGAATGGAGACCGATTCATAAAAGTGTGGGTTTGCCTGCATGGCGACAAAAGCCTGCGGCTGCCAGTCTGCGAGCATATACGCGCCATTGCTTACCCAGTTGGCAGGTTTAACCCAGTTGTCGCCGTGGGTTTCGATAATATGTTGTGGCACGGGAAACGCGGTGGGGTAAAGCAGGCGTTCCAACAGATAAGGGTAAGGTTGGCTCAGTTCGATAACAAAGGTTTGTGCATCCGGGGCGGAAACGCCCAATGCATTGACCGGTAATTCTCCTCGGTTTACCTCGGGTGCGTTCTTGATCATGTACATGAAGTAGGCAAGGCTTGCCGCCGTCGCAGGGTCCTGCAGGCGCTGTGAGGCGTAGACAAAGTCTGCTGCGGTCAGTGGATGCCCGTCCGACCACTTCAGGTTGTCGCGCAGATAGAACGTCCAGGTCAGGCCATCCTCGCTGGTTTGCCAGGACTGTGCTGCTCCCGGTACGATTTCACCCGCGGCGTTGAAGGTGGTCAGTCCCAGAAACAAGTCGTTTAACAGTGTTTCTTCCAGCCGCAGGTTATAGCGATGCGGGTCAAGCGTTTGCGGTTCACCAGCATTACCAATAGTCAGTACACCCTCGCTTGCGGTCACCGTGTAGGGCAACAGAAAAAGCGATAGCAAGAATAAGCCCAGGAGACCAACCAGGGCAGGACGGGTCCATTTGCTTAACAAAGTTTGTGGCATAACAACACCTGTACATCGAAGCCGCACCATACTAAAAAGTGACGCGAATTATCATTTGCTGCAAACAAATAAGGATACCTTAATGGATCTAGTGGCCGACATCGGCGCTACCAACGCTCGTTTTCAATGCCTGGATAAGGAAGGGTTGGTTGGCGATGTGCTGATCCTGCCTACGGTTGATTTTTCTGATGGTGCAGATCTGTTGGCTGATGCCATGCGAGCTCTGGGGCAAAAGCAGTTTAATACCGCTCTGCTGGCGATAGCAGGACCGATTGCTGCGGGTGGAGATCAGGTGGAAGTGACCAATACCGGTCTACAGATTACTCAGCATGCCGCCGCGGCCGTGTTGGGGTGCACGCCACATCTGGTGAATGATTTTTTTGCGCTGGCCCACGGAGTACCTTTCTTCAGTGAGTTTGAGCAGATGGGTGGTGGTGAAATTCGGCCGCTGACAAAGGCCGTTCTTGGTCCAGGTACGGGTTTGGGGATGGCGACACTGGTTCCCATCCAGTCGAATGAGAGCTCGCAGGTTTGGCAGGTTCTCGCCTCGGAAGGCGGGCACGCAGATCTTGCACCAGGCAGTCATCTGGAGGTCGAGTTGTGGGGTCGATTGGCCACCAGTCATAACCCCGTATGCTGGGAAACAGTGCTGAGCGGCCGAGGGTTGGCAAATCTGTATGAGGCCATGTCGGCTGTCTGGGGTGTGCCGGCAAAAGACCTGTCTCCGGGTGAGATTCTTGTCCAGGGAGCCGATATGCAGGACCCTGTCTGCCACCAGACACTGGAAACCTTCTGCTCATTGTTGGGTTCTGCAGCAGGCAACCTTGCGTTGACGGTAGCAGCAACAGGTGGTGTTTATCTGGCGGGCGGTATATTGCCCCGGATGCTGGATTTTGTGCGCAGCAGTCCCCTGCGCAGGCGGTTCGAAGAGCGTGGCGATTTAAGCGAATATGCGCAACAGATACCGCTGCTTGTAGTGACCGAACCTGAGCCGGGCATCATCGGCGCGGCACACTGCTTAAGGGCCTTGTCCAGATAACTAGAGACACTCATCGCACGAAAAGGTTTCTTACTGCTCTGCAAACGCCTCAATCACAGCATTAACAAACTTGTCTACCGCCCAGCTTATGCCATTTGGATCAACGCCGGTTCGTACGATAACCATGCCCTGACTGGGCACAATGGTCACAAACTGGCCTTTGTTCCCAGCGGTTGTGTATGTTCCAGCCGGAACATCAGGCAGGCTGTCCAGCAACCAGAACTGGGCGCCGTAGCCTTGTTTGTCCGGGCTCCTGGGCAGGGTCGGCGCAGCCTCTGCAACATAGTCGGTCCAACCAACGGGTAAGATCTGCTGGCCTGACCAGACACCTTTATTCAGGTACAACAGGCCAAATCTGGCCAGATCTCTTGCTGTGGTATACACCTGGCTGGAACCAATGAAGTTACCCTGGTGATCCATTTCCATGCGTGTGTGATACATGCCAATGCGGTGAAACAATTTGTCGTAGGGGTAGCGCAGATACGCGAGGTCATTGTCCAGAGTGGCGCGCAGGCCGCGCAGCAGCAGTAAAGTATCATTGTTGGCATACTTCCATCGGGTATTCGGCTCGACTTCAAGATGAGTAGTGGTTGCTGAGCTGATAACGTCCTGGCCACCAAAATACATGGCATTTGTGTTTGCGCCCTGACTGTAGAGGCCGGATGACATGTGCAGAAGATGTTCGTAGGTAATGGCCTGGCGTGGATCATTAAAGAAACGCCATTCCGGGATGTTTGCTGGTGCATTAATGTCAATGAGACCGTCTTTGGCGGCAATACCGATTAAACTGGCGGAGATGCTTTTTGCCGTGGACCAGGTGCGGTATCCACTGTGTATACCAAAACCATCGCGGTATTGTTCTCCCACCAGCTTGCCATTGTGTACGATGGCAATACCCACAGTGACGGTGTCTTCACCAAAAGTCTGGCCATCAAACGCCTGGTTCAAAAGTTCGCGTGCTCGACGATCCGGCTTTGCGTTGGTTTTGTCTCCCAGTGGGAAGGCCACCGAATCCATTGTTGGCGTGGCTGCCAGACTTATATTCGGTAGCTGGCCAACATCTGCTTCAGTCCAGGTTGGCGGCAGGAGTGTGCAGCCGACACTGGGCCGGTAGGCTGCAACTGCTGTAAAGCCCTCGCCATTGCTCGCACGAACAAGTTGCCTCTGCTCATCGATTTCAGGCTGAGGTAAATCGAACTGGGCCATATCCACCAGTTCAACATCGATGATATCTGCCAGCTTCCGCTGAGCGACAAAATGCGCAGAGCAGGTGAACAGCGCCTGGTAGCCTGCGGCCACCTCGTGCATTTCTGCTGCACCGGCAGGACGCACAAAGGCGTCAGTTGACTTAAGCTGACCCGCCGAAAGTGGTGTCCCGATGAACAGCAGGAGAAGTGTCAAAGACAATTGGTTAGCCATCGGACTGTACCCGGCCACGGTCCTGGATGTCTTTTCGTCGTTGAGCAACTTTGTCTGCGCGCACCTGACTTTTCGAATGGGCGCGGCTGGCTTTATCTTCCAGTGCCAGGCCATCGTCCAGGGTTGACGCCCAACCGGCGTCCATGATTCTGCGGATTTCTCCACGCGTGATGGGATCGGTGCTGACAATATCCTGTGCCAGTGCTTCACAGGTAGACAGTAGTTCCTCGGCGGGTACAACTCGATTGACCAGTCCCCAGGCACAGGCTGTCTCGGCATCCAGATAATTACCCGTCAAACTTAACTCTTTGGCGCGGTTGATGCCTATCAATCTAGGCAGCCGCTGTGACAATCCCCAGCCGGGAACGACGCCGACTCTTGCGTGAGTATCTGCGAAGCGGGCTTCGGGGCTGGCGATCAGGAAATCGCACATCAGGGCGATCTCGAAACCGCCGGTGATGGCAAAACCATTTATTGCACCGATAACAGGTTTGCTCAGAGCGCCAATCGCGTCGCTCAGATCACGGCTTGAGACTGCTGCATCGGCGGGTTTTTCGCCACCAAGCTCTTTCAGATCCAGGCCTACTGTAAAGGCGCGGCCAGCGCCTGTGAGAATGATGACCTGTACATCCGGATCTGCTTCCAGCTGATCAAAGGTGTCAGCAATGGCATTGCGAAGCGCCATTGAAAGCGCATTTAAAGCATCAGGACGATTCAGCGTAGCTATAGCAACACCGTCCCGCTTATCCACTCGAACCAGTTCATCACCCATTGAACCCTCTCTCTTAAGCCATATTATGCGCGCCAGTCTAGCAGTCTGGCGGGCTGTGCGCTCGATTCAACGGCAATATCAGAGCTGCGCAAAGCCTCGATTCTGTATCGATAAACCGCTAGCATCGGATTCTTTATCAAAGAGGTCGTGTCGTGCGTTTAGCGGACTACGTGGTCAGTTACAGTCTGCAAATCAATAATCGCTGCCTGCGCTACCTGGCGGAATGTGACGCTCGTGATGGCAATTCCCTGCTGCCGGAGGGGGGCGATGATCTGCCCGCTGAAGGTCATATGGTGTATGCCGAGAGCCTGTTGACCCGCGACAGCCGGCGTCTGGCCAGTATGTGGTCGCTGATGAAGCCTGGCTGGTCGGATACCAGCACGGAAGTTGTCAGTCACGTAAAGACATTAAAGAAAGCAGCCAGTGGATTAGCGGATGGCTCGTCCGGGCAGCGCCTGGCCCTGCGTTTGGCCGGTGTTGCCAGCGAAGATCACGAGGCCCAGGCCATTCTGACCATCGCACGCAAACTGCGCGCAGAAAATCCGTTCAGCTGGGACGCTTTGAACGAGTTATTTGCTCAGGATAGTCACTTCTGGCGCGAATCAGCTGAATTTCGTCATTTGCATGATGATGTGCTTTGTCAGCGGGTGGCGCGCAGTTACAGGAAGAGCTATCGCCTTGCCAAAGACTGTTTCGCCGATCCGAAGAAGCTGTTTCCCAAGCAGAGCAATAACCTGTTTCGCCGAGTACAGGTGTGTGCCCATCAATTGGAACTATTACGCCCCGGACTGTCTGACAAGGGTAAGAGCCAATTGTGGTACTTACTCAAGATGTCCGATACCCTGCGCACGCGCAACGGGCTGCTTAAATTGCACCGTGAGGCGCAACAGAGCGCCGCAGACGATAAGTCAGTTGAGCAGCAGACCCTCGATATTGTGCTGCTCCATATTGATCGGCAAATTGAGAAGATGGACAAACGCATGCTGCGCCTGGCCGGTGACTGTTTCAGCGTCAAACCCAAGCATATCGCCAGGTGGGTAGAAGAGGCGGTTGATCGCCTTGGGTTGCGCGACGTCAGTCTGATGCAAACCGGTCAAGGTGGTCGTGTTAGCGATCCGAACGGCACAGCTGGCTCAACAACAGGGAAAGATCATGTCTGATTCAAGGTCTCTACATCACTGGCTGCCCAGGCTTGCGGTATTTGTCTTTGCTGTGGTTGCGATGCAGGTCAGTGCGGATGACTATTCCGCAGGTTGGGGCCCGGCTGTGGGCACTGTGTTACCGCCTATTGCCGCGCCGGATCAGGCTGGAGTTGAGCACCGTCTTGCCGATTTATCCGGTGATCAGGGCCTGTTGTTGTTTCTAAGCCGTTCGGCCGACTGGTGACCCTTTTGCAAACACCAGTTGGTTCAACTGGCAGAATGGCAGGAAAAATTTGCCGGGTTAGGGGTTAACGTGGCCGCTATGACGTATGACAGCCAGGAAATTCTGGCCGGCTTTCACAGCAGCGAGAACCTTAACTACCCGCTTTTGCAGGATGAGAACGCAAAACATGTGCTGGCTTTCGGAATTCTCAATGAAGATTATGCACCCGGACATCGTGCCTACGGCATACCGCATCCAGGTATCATTTTTGTCGATAATGACGGTACTGTTAAGGCGAAGTATGCGGTACCCGGATATCGACGAAGACCTCCATTCGACATGTTATACGCGGATGTCGAGGCGCTCAGTCAATAGTTCAATAAGTCGAACAGCTCGCCTTCGGGTGGGACGATTCGGTCAGTATTAGTCATGAAGTTAAAATTCTTTCCCTCTGCTGCCATGGTCTTATTTGTTGCAACTGCGTTAGGCGGCTGCAGCATCCTGGTGGGTTCTGTTACGCAGAGTTTTGCAGAAGATTTGTCTGCAGCTATCCTGAATAACGAAGATCTTGCGATGGTGCGCGATGGCGCGCCGTCCTATCTGATTCTGGTGGATTCGCTGGTAGCGCGATCGCCGCAAGATGCGTTCATGCTGCAGCAGTCCGCGAAATTACATTCTGCGTATGCTGCAGCGTTTGTCAGCGACGAGACGCGGGCAAAGTTGCTGCATGATAAAGCCAAAACTCAGGCCCTGGCGTCAGCATGTTATGGACTGAAGGATGCCTGCAATCTGGACAGCCGGCCGTTTGCTGAGTTTGACAGCTGGCTTGCTCGACAGAAAGCCGCGCAGGTACCTCAGATGTACGATCTAGGTACAACCTGGGCAAGCTGGATTCAGGCCAACAGTGATGATTTCAGTGCGATCGCTGAATTGGCAAGGGTAAAAGCGCTTATGGCGCGCACAGCGGAGCTTAATCCTGATTATGATAGCGGTGGTGTATATCTGTACCTGGGGGTTTTTGAAACGTTGTTTCCACCTGCTATGGGCGGTAAGCCAGAAATTGGCAAAGCACATTTTGAACAGGCGATTGAACGCTCCAACGGCACAAATCTGCTCGCCAAAGTAATGTATGCGGAACAATATGCACGCCTGGTGTTCGATCGCGAATTGCATGACAAGTTGTTGACCGAGGTGATTGAAGCGCCGGCGCTTGCACCAGGTCTTACATTGATGAATACCGTGGCCAAAGAACAGGCCCGGCAACTATTGGACTCAGCAGATGACTATTTCTAGACGTTTTTTCACCCTCTTTGCCTTAAGCCTTGCTCTACTCTGGACACCCTATGGAGCAGCGGCGACACTCAAAATCGCTACGCTGTCACCAGAGGGGTCAAGCTGGATGAAGCTGCTGCGTAAGCATGGCAAAGCCATTGAACAACGTACCGACGGTGCGGTGAAAATGAAGTTCTATCCTGGCGGCGTGATGGGTGATGACAAAGCCGTATTGCGTAAGATGCGTGTCGGGCAGCTGCATGGCGCGGTTCTGACCTCCGGTGGTCTGGTACAGAATTACCCGGATATAGCCCTTTACAACCTGCCGCTGATGTTCAGGAGTGATGCGGAGATCGATTACGTTCGCTCGAAGCTCGACGAGCAGCTCATGCAGGGTTTGCGCGAGGAAAAATTTGTTGGGTTTGGTTTTGCTGAGGTTGGCTTTGCCTATCCGATGAGTCAGCAGCCCGCTCAAAGTGTTGCACAGATGCAGGCGAGTAAGGTCTGGACGCCAGATAACGATATTGGTTCGTTGCGTGCGTTTGAGGCGTTTGATATTTCACCGATTCCGCTGCCCATCGCTGATGTGCTCGCGGGTTTACAGACTGGCCTGATCAATAGTATTGCTTCGCCACCAATCGGCACTATTGCTCTGCAATGGCACACCCAGGTTCAGTATGGGCTTGATTTACCGATATTGTACGTTTACGGATTGGCCGCTATGGCAGAAAAACCCTTCAATCGACTGACCCCTGAACAGCAGGTCATCGTCGAGGAAGAAATGCGCGCTGCGGTTCACAGCGCAGATCAGGCTGCCCGACGAGACCATTTGAGTGCGAAACAGGCTTTGGCTAAGCAGGGTATCAACTGGACTTCCCCGAATGAGGCGCAGATGCAGGAGTGGTTGAGTCTTGCTGCCGAGGCGACGGATCGTCTTGTCGAAACCGGTTACGTCTCTACAGAGATGTACAACAAGACTGTGGCGCTACTGGAAGAGTTCCGCGATTCAGGTGGTTAAAACTGCTCTGCGGCTGATTCATCGCGCCGAAGAAGCGCTGTTAGCCCTGTTGCTGACGGCTATGATTCTTCTATCGGCCTCTCAGGTTGTGCTGAGAAACTTCTTTGACAGCGGTTTGTACTGGGGGGATAGCGCGGTGCGCGTCGTGGTGCTTTGGGTTGCTATGTTAGGCGCTATGATCGCTTCGAGACGCAACGAACATATCCGCATCGACATTGCCAACCGCTTCATTTCCCCGCAGTTCAAACCCTATATGAGCCGCTTTGTCAGCGCGTTTACCTGCTTAGTACTGCTGATTTTTGCCTGGTACAGTGTTGAGTTTGTGCGTTATGAATTTGAAGATGGCACCATCGCATTTGGCATTGTGCCAGCCTGGCTCTGCGAAATTATCATGCCTGTTGGTGCTGCCGTGATGGCGTTGCGCTACGCGATCCTTACCATCGTGCCAGTCAAGGACGAAACATGATCTGGTTTGGAATTGCGCTACTGGTGTTGGCAGCGGTTGCTGGTGCGCCTTTGTTTTCCGTACTGCTCGGCGCTGCGCTGCTGGGTTTCTACAGCGCTGAAATCGACCTTGCGATTGTAGCTATTGAACTATACCGCATTGTCGACACACCTTTGCTGGTTGCGCTGCCGTTGTTCACCTTCAGCGGTTATCTGCTCAGCGAGGCTAATACCTCGAAGCGTCTGGTTAATCTGGTGCAAAGCATGTTTGGCTTTCTCCCCAGCGGTCTGGCCGTGGTCGGCTTTGTTGCCTGCGCGGTATTTACTGCTTTGACCGGCGCATCGGGTGTTACCATTGTCGCGTTAGGCGCCTTGTTATTGCCGGCGTTGAAAGAAGCGGGTTTTTCCGAGCGTTATAGTTTGGGCCTGGTGACGTCTTCCGGCAGTCTCGGTCTGCTGCTCGTACCCTCTGTCCCTTTGATTCTCTATGGAGTAATTGCTCAGCAACTCGATGTCGGCGAACCTTTCACAATAGTTGATTTGTTCATTGCTGGTATTGGTCCGCTGCTGTTGATGTTGGGTCTCTTAACTGCTTGGACGCTGTGGAAACATCGTGGAGGTGTTATTCCACGAACACCTTTTGCCTGGTCGAATGTCTGGCAAGCGATTAAAGATGCCCGCTGGGAACTGCCGCTACCCTTTGTTGTGCTAGGTGGCGTATTCAGTGGTTTTTTTGCCGTTTCCGAAGCCGCTGCTGTTACAGCTTTCTACGTCCTGTTTGTTGAAGTCTTTCTTTATCGCGAGGTTTCCCTGCGAAAAGTGCCGAAGGTCATGGTGGAGTCCATGGTCATGGTGGGAGGTATTCTGCTGATCCTGGGTATAGCCCTGGCCTTCACTAATTTTCTCGTTGACGCCGAAGTGCCGCAGCAGCTGTTTGAATTGATGCAGACCTATATCTCAAGTCCTTTGGGATTTTTATTGCTGCTGAATGTTCTGTTGCTGGCGCTGGGTGCAATCCTCGATATTTATTCCGCGATTGTCATTATGGTGCCATTGCTTCTGCCGGTTGCAGCGGGTTACGGCATTCACCCTGTGCATCTGGGTATCGTCTTTCTCGCAAATATGCAGATCGGCTATTTCACGCCGCCGGTAGGCATGAATCTGTTTATTGCCAGTTATCGGTTCCATAAGCCGCTGCTTGAGCTTTATGCCGCAACCTGGCCGTTTATGGCGGTGTTGCTGGTGGCACTTGGTTTCATTACCTATGTGCCAGCACTGAGCTTGTGGTTCATTCAATAACCAGCCGTCAGCTTCAACCGACGTTTATTTTTGCGCTGGTTTCGTTCATGAACGCACTGGCTTCAACCAGCGGCAGGGCTTTGCTGAACAGCCAGCCCTGAGCAAACTCACACTGCTGGTCAGCAAGAAAATCAAACTGCTCCTGAGTTTCAACGCCTTCCGCAACTACCTCCATCTTCAGCTGATGCGCCATGGCGATGACCGCCCTGGTAATCGCCATATCATCCGGGTTGGAGGGAATGTCCATAACAAAGCTACGATCGACTTTCACCGTATTGATCGGGAAACGCTTCAGGTAATTCAGCGAAGAGTAGCCGGTTCCGAAATCGTCGATAGCAAGGCTGACACCGAGGTCAGATAGCCGCTGCAGGGTTATCTGTGCCGCATCAACATCCTGCATCAGCATGGTCTCGGTGATTTCAATCTCAACATTTTTTGCATCAAGCGCGGTTTCGCGAAGGCTGCGACGCATGGTCGCGACCAGGTTCGGGTCACGAAACTGTCGCGGTGAAATGTTGATCGCCACTTTTACCGGGCGGTTGTGTTCGGTGGTCAGTTGCTTACAGGCTCGGCAGGCTTCTTCAATAACCCAGGTACCGATGTCGATGATGCTGCCGGTATCTTCGGCAACGCCAATAAACTCGTCAGGTCCGAGTAATCCCCTATCGGGGTGATTCCAGCGAATCAGGCTTTCCACGCCAACTACCTCACGGCTGCGGATATCAATTTTCGGCTGATAGTAGAGTTCGAATTCGCCGTGTTCCAGTGCATGGCGAATTTCATATTCTGTGCGTAATCGTATAGCGGCATTGGTGTTGAGGTCTTCAGAATAAAACTGATAGTTGTTGCGCCCACGTTCCTTGGCTTTGTACATCGCCAGATCAGCATTTCGCATAAGCTCGTTCGGGTCTACCGAATCGCCCGGTATAATGGTAATACCGATGCTCGTTGTGACGATCAGCGGGTGACCAGAGACATGTATCGGCTCTCGCAGGTGGTTGAGAATTTTCTGCGCGACAACACCGGCGTCAGTTGGTGAGCCTATCTCCGCCAGCAGAATTGTAAACTCGTCGCCGCCGGTACGACCAACGGTGTCTTCACCGCGTACACATTGCTGCAGTCGGGCGGCAACTTCCCGCAACAGGTGGTCGCCGATCTGGTGTCCAAGCGTATCGTTAACACGCTTGAAATTGTCAAGATCGAGATACAGCAATGCACTGGAGCTTTCAGTTCGTCGACTGTGCTCAATGGCGTGATCCAGACGTTCGTGAAACAGGCGTCGGTTGGCAAGGTCAGTCAGCGTGTCATAAAACGCCATACGCTCCATGCGCTGCTGGCTGCGCTTGATGTCTGAAATGTCAGCGATCTGAACAATGTAGTACTGTCCATCGCCTGCGCTGTTCTGCTGCAGGACAACGTGAAAGTTTGTCCAGATTTCCAACCCATCGCGACAGATCATGCGGCGCTCAGCACGGTCTGTGTTGATATCTTTAACGGTCAGCGAATTGAGCTTTTCTTTCAAGCCTGCGCGATCTTCTGTGGGCACCAGGCGGGAAATATGAATGCCATACATATTTTTTTCGTCGTAGGCCAAAAGATCTGCGGCGGTGCGGTTTGATTGAGAAATACGGCCCTGCATATCGACCAGCATGATGCCGATAGGTGCATTCTCGAAAATGCCGCGGAAGCGCTCTTCACTGCTGCGCAGTCGTTCCTCAGTGATGCGTTGTTTGCTGATGTCCTTGGCAATGACCATGATATGGGCTTCGCCGGACAGCTCCACAATGGTTGCAGATATGAGCGATGGTACCTGTTCTCCGGATTTGGTCAGGAAAGAAACCGAACGGTTAGACAGCATCCCTTCGCTGCTTAACGCCTCTGCTGCTGCAGCCATGTCCTCAGTACTGATGAACTGTTGCATCTCGTAGACTGACTGACCAATGACTTCTTCCCGTGCATAGCCACCGCGATCCAGGATGGCGTCATTAAGATCTGTAACCACTCCATCGCTGCTTCGGAGGATGACAATCCCGTCCGGGCTCTGGCTGAACACTTTTTCGAATTTTTCTTCAGATTCAATCAATGCTGCTTCAGCAGAAATACGTTTGGTGATATCTCTGCCTGTGCACAACATGCACAATTCGTTGTCAATCTCGACGTAGCGCAGAGAGATCTCTACGTGAACAATGGCGCCGCTTGCTGTTCGCAGGGTCGTTTCGTAATCAATCACCTCACGTTCGTGGCGAGTACGTTCGATGACCGCGTCGCGTTCGTTTTTATTGGCCCAGAAACCCATATCGATTTCCAGCATGCCGATAGCGTCTTCACGTTTATAACCTAACAGACGGCTAAAGCCATCGTTGAAATCCATGACCATCGTGTCAACAGCGCGGATCAGTAGGATTGCATCCGGAGTACCGTGAAAGACCTGAGAAAATCGAGCCTGGGTTGCTTTAGATTCGGCCAGTGCTTTCAAGTGACGCTCAACCACACTGAAGATAACTGCATAGCCAGCAGTCTCTGGTGCCGAAAGGCGAACGATATGTGCGCTGGCTGGCGTATCGTCGCTGTCTGCGAGCAGCACGTTGCGCAGGGCAACTTCATTACGGTTTTTCTGGCCAAACAGCTGCATGCTCTTCATGAAGGTGCGGCGGTCGCTTTCGCTGATATAGCGATAGATTGGCTGACCCAGCACATCACCACTGTCTCCGCTTAAGGCGTTGCGGGCGTTATCGTTGGCGTAGTTGATAATTAACTTATTGTCAGTAAACAACACCAGATCCGAGCCTTTCCCCAACATTCGCCGTAACTGGTTGCCGGCGTTTTCCAGAGCTTTGCGATTCTCTGAACGATCTGTGATGTCATTAATCTGGACGGTGGTTCGCCGTTTCAGTTGCGAACGATTGGCGCGAAATTCGAGCAGGCGTCTGCCCTGCTGCGTGTTGATTGATGCAGACACCATGTTGTGGTCAGGCGGCGCAAATGGCTCGCTGCGGCTTGATGTCTCCAGGACGTCGTCGTGGGCTGCCGTTTCGGTCAAGCTCTGCCATACCTCTGCTGGTAAAATGCTGGTAATGGGCTGGGTGATTAAGCTGGTTGAGGGTTTGTCGAGCAGGCTCAATACTGTTGGATTCACAGCTTCGATATGGCCTCGTCTGTCGACAATCACGTAGCCTACATTGGGCTGATCCAGTTGCGACACCAGCTCTGCAGCCGAGAAGCCGCCGGACCTGCGATTCAGCCAGAATATCAGGCCGGATAGTCCGATCAGAGTAGCGCCCAGAGGTATGGGCAGAGTGAGCGCTGCTTGCGACAGCCATGTTGAAAAATCTGCTGTTGAGATAATGGGGCTCACGCCCTGTGCGGGCGCCAATCCCTGCCATAGCAGGAAGATCCCGCCACTGAGAAGAGCAAAACACGCGATGTCTGCAACAATTCGTCGCAAAGCCGTTGATGTCATATCATTATTAGCCCACGCATAGCGCAGTTTCGGAGCCATCCTTGAACGCCATTCTCAACTTAACGGTCGAAGGCCAGGGCCTCTATGACATCACGCACAAAGTGCAGGCCCTGTTACCTGGTTCTCGCCAGCGTGAGGGTTTGGTCACACTTTATATCCGGCATACGTCAGCTAGCTTGCTTATCCAGGAGAACGCGGACCCTCAGGTGCTGGCGGATCTGCAACACTGGATGCACTCAGCGGTGCCGGAAGATGAGAGTCTCTACAGCCATACTCAGGAGGGTCCTGATGACATGCCAGCTCACATCAAGTCAGCGTTGACCGCGACCAGTTTATCTATCCCATTGTTAGAGGGAGAGTTGGCGCTGGGTACATGGCAGGGCATTTTTCTCTGGGAACATCGCCATCGCCCCGGAGCGCGTCAGATTGTAGTGAACGTGCTGGGATAGCCTGTCAGGCTGTTCTGGTGTTAGCGTTTCTGGCGCTCGCGAATGTCCTGCATGAATTTTTTGTGACCCTCAGGGTCGAGAATCATACTCGCGAAATAAGTCAGCAGGTCTTTGTGTGACTGGGTCAGCCGGGCTTCGCCCATGGCCCGCTCACCCTCCTTGCCACTGATGAATTTGAACAAGGTGTGCAGTGTTTCGTTAGGTCCGATAGCGTCGTTAATTTCGGAAATCAAAACATCGTGGAGCACTTCGAGGTCAGCTTCTTCCAGCCCTACCTCATCAGGCGACAGCACCACGTTTGACCACAGCGTAGCGATGTAGACTCTATACAGATCCCGATCGATGAAGCGACCCACCACAGACGAGCGCTCGCGAATATCGGTAAAAACGTCCTGAAATTTTTCGAGAAGCTCGTCCTGATCCACGTTGCTGCCATCTGCTTTGTCAGACCTCATATTATTGCATCTGGCGGCTCAGGGCATTACGGTTGTGGCCCATTTTCAGTCATTGTTTAGATCACTATGTTGCAATTTGATCGTGTCAGTCTCGATGTAGACACGGAAACCCTGCGTGGCGATGTCCGTGCGTTTCTTGCCGAAAACAAAGTACATTTCCCAAAACCGAATTCTGACTTTGTCACCGGTCACGACGCAGAGTTCAGCCGCAAACTTGGCGAGAAAGGCTGGATCGGCATGAACTGGCCCAAAAAGTATGGCGGTGGCGAGCGAACATTTTTCGAACGTTATGTGGTTACCGAAGAAATACTGGCGGCAGGGGCGCCGGTGAGTGCGCACTGGATTGCAGACCGTCAGAGTGGTCCCTTACTGCTGCGTTTTGGCACCGAAGCCCAACGCGAGACCTATCTGCCGCAGATCGTGCGTGGTGAAGCCTTCTTCTCTATTGGCATGAGCGAGCCGGATACAGGCTCCGACCTTGCGTCAGTGCGCACCACAGCGATCAAAGAAGGCGATGAATACCGCATCAACGGCACCAAGATATGGACAACAGATGCCCATCGTAATCACTACATCATCTGTCTGGTGCGTACTGAAGCCGCTTCAGAAAACCGCCATGCGGGCTTATCTCAGATCATTGTTGACCTGAAGAACGACGGTGCACAGGTCCGTCCTATTGCAAATATGGCCGGAGGTGAAGACTTCAACGAGGTTGTGTTTGAAGATGTCATGGTACCCGCGGACCGGATCGTGGGTGAACCCGGCAATGGTTGGGCTCAGGTAACCTCGGAGCTTGCTTATGAACGCTCTGGCCCCGAGAGGTTTCTGTCTGCTTTTCGAGTATTTGTTGAGCTGGTGCGTGCGTGTGGTGAGCATCCTGCGCCGCACGAGGCCGCTGCAATTGGTCGTATCGCGTCACACATTATGACCATGCGTCGTATGTCGATATCCGTGGCGGGCATGTTAGAAAATTCTAAAGACGTTGTTGTAGAAGCTGCTCTGGTTAAAGAACTGGGCAATAATTTTGAAAAAGTGTTGCCTGAAATTGCCCGGCTTGCAGCGCCTATCGGAGCATCGCGTGGCGCCTTCCGGGAAACATTTGAAGAGACGTTGTTGTTGTCGCCATCGTTTACGCTGCGCGGTGGTACCCGGGAAATCCTGCGCGGAGTGATTGCGCGTGGACTGGGGTTGCGATAATGAGTGAAACACAATCAACCCTGCAGCTGATCCTCGACAGCGGCGAGAAAATCTTCAGCGATCACTGCGATAAAAAGCTGTTGGATCAGGCCGAGGCAGGTGTATTCGCCGAGAACCT
The DNA here is from genome assembly GCA_048571035.1 of Gammaproteobacteria bacterium. Taxonomy (GTDB): domain Bacteria; phylum Pseudomonadota; class Gammaproteobacteria; order Pseudomonadales; family Azotimanducaceae; genus UBA4421. The sequence continues at coordinate 2,113,720 of CP121329.1, read as the reverse complement.
GTGGCAGCAGATCGTTGCCAACGGTTTTAATCAACTGGGCACATCTGGTAGTGGCACCACTGCAGAAGAGATGTACGCATTCATCATGCAATGCGGTCGTTTTGCAGTGCCTCTGCCCATAGCGGAGACTTTGCTGGTCAATAGCTGGCTGGAACCTGGCGAAGGTCTTTACTCTGTGGGTGTAGTCAGCGAAGGGCAAATAATCGACGTGCCCTGGGGGCGAAAAGCAGACAAGGTTGTTGGTATACAGCCGAACAGCGGTCTGGTGTCTGTCGTTGATCAGCCGACTGTAGTTGAGCAGCGAGTCAATCTGGCGGGTGAGCCCAGAGATACGATTGTTTTGCCTGACGATGCACCCACGGTGGATGTCGGGTTGGATCCGTTTGCTCAGCTGGCACTGACACGTAGTAATCTGATGGCGGGCGCGTTGCAGACCTTGTTAGATCTGGGTATTACCTTTGCAACGGAGCGTACCCAATTCGGGCGGCCAATATCAAAGTTTCAGGCTATTCAACACGCGCTGGCTATTGTGGCCAGTGAGGTTGCAGCTGCGCGGCGAGCAGCAGATGCTGGCGTAGACGGCCTGCATGGCGAGCGCTTCTTGCCGGAAGTGGCTGCGAGTAAGGCGCGTATTGGGGAAGCCGTGACCGTTGCTGCTGAGCAGATTCATCAGATTCACGGCGCCATGGGATTCACCCATGAGCATCGTTTACACCATTTCAGTCGCCGTGCCTGGGCCTGGCGCGATGAATTCGGCAACGAGTTTTACTGGCAACAGATGCTGGGCAACCATCTGGCGGCAGTGGGTGCAGACAATCTCTGGTCATTTATCGCCACACGAGGCTGAACACTGAGTCACAAATCCGACTATAGTGGCTCGAACGAGAGATCGCAGCGGATACTTCAGAGTGACGTGGCAGAATATTAAGTCGAAACTGGCAGGCTGGGGCAGACAACTGCAGGTAGGGCCGCTGGCCGCGAGGGGTGTAGCGCGCGCTGTACACCTGGCAGCCTGGTTGTTATTGACGACCTTGCTACTGATCTTCTGGCTTGGAGCGCCAACGCGTTATAACCTGCTGGCGCTGTTGTTCCTGGGAGTGTCGATAGTTGCTGGAGCAGGGCTTACTCTGCTCGGCGTGCGTTTATTAGGCACTTTTTCAAAGCCCATGTTGTGGGCTTGTTTGCTTTTTGTCGCTGTATTCACCTTCCCATTCTTTTTCCTCGGCCCCCTTTTTCTGGCGCTTGCTGGCTTATCAGGTGTCTGTGTGGCCGCGATGGGATATGCGTTAAGCTCGCCGACAGAAGCGCCTGGTTGGAAAAGGCTGACCGCTGGCGGGTTTGGCGTTGCTGTCCTGTTGACGTTTACCGTTGCCCTCGCGCTGGACGGTTGGTCTGTAGACGAAGAGATTCGCTGGCAGCCCATGGTTGATGAACCCCTGCAGATTGCTTCTACAAACAAAGCCGAACACAGCTTCACTCAATTTACTTACGGGCCGGGTACGGACAGACATCGCCCGGCGTTCGGTTCCAATGTTCGGTACAAAACCGAATCTGTGGATGCGAGCAAACTCCTCGACGGTTGGAAAGGTCCTGCCGGTTGGGCGCGCAGTGGTTTCTGGAACACGGACGCAGACACATTGCCTCTGCGGGGTACCGTCTGGCTGCCGGATGTTGAGGGACCGCTGCCGATAGTGTTGATTGTGCACGGCAATCATTCGATGGAAGATTATTCGGATGATGGTTATGCCTATTTAGGTGAAATGTTTGCACGCCGAGGGCTGATCGCAGTATCTGTCGATCAGAATATGCTGAATTCTTCCATCAGTAACAGCCTCAGCTTGTTTGACGGGGGCCTGGAAAAAGAAAATGACGCACGTGGCTGGCTGCTGCTGGAACACCTGAAGCAGTGGCGAGCGTGGTCGAAGGACCCAGCCCATGAACTGTTTGCCAGAGCGGATCTCGACAGGGTGGTTCTGATTGGTCACTCGCGAGGTGGGGAAGCAGTGTCTGAAGCTGCAGTATTCAATCGATTACCCGCCTACCCGGACGATGCTACGCTGGCGTTTGATTACAACTTTGGTCTGCGCGGAGTGATTGCAATAGCACCCGTTGATCACCAGTACGACCCGCGGGGTCGTGCAACCGTCATGCAGGATGTGAACTACCTGGTGATTCATGGCAGTCATGACAGTGATGTCACAGCGTTTGTCGGTTCGGCGGCATTCAATCGGCTCAACTTTGCTGACTGTGCGGATTGTTTCAAAGCGGGCTTTTATCTCATTGGGGCCAATCACGGCCAATTTAATACAGGATGGGGCGCGGTGGATTCGCCGGCGCCATTTAACTGGCTGCTGAATCGCCATCCGCTTATCGATGGCGCCCTGCAGAGAGAGGTTGCCCAAACCTTGTTTTCAGCATTTATAGAGGCTGTGGTCTTTGGCAACAGACAGTACGAGGCACTTCTGGCAGATCCACATCGAGCTGCGCCGCGCCTGCCCGCAGCGGTTCGATATCTTTCTCAATATCAAAGCGCCGCAGATCGACCACTGGCGAACTTCGAAGAGGATGCAGACGTTGCCAGCGGGAGCGCTCCCGGCATAACGCTCGCCGCTGAGGCTCTGAGTCTGTGGCGTGAGGCGGTAGTTGACCTCAAGTGGCGCGACACGGACAGCGTATCGGTATTGTTAGGGTGGTCCGATCAAGGCGTCACTGACAGTAAAGCGCCTGCTTACAGCGTGTTGTTTGGAGACTCCGCGCCTGTCAGGCTCGAAGATGTGTTGACCTTTGATCTCGCCATGAGTGAAAGTACGCCAGGCGACCTGGAAGATTATGAATCGCCTGAGGTTATTGATCTGACTTTGCTCGTCCGCGACAGGTCAGGGCACGTGGCGCATCTGCCATTGTCTAAACGTCGGGTGTTGCTGCCTCAGATTAAGCCGGTACTTTACAAACATGCGATGTTTAACAGCGATGCAGACAGTGAAGTGGTGATGCAACGTTACCGATTCCCTCTGCAGGAGTTTGCCCGTCAGAACCCAGCCTTGGATATCAATCAGATTATTGAGGTGCGGTTCCAATTTGACCGCACCCCGCAGGGCAGTCTCTGGCTGGACAACATAGCACTTAACTCGAGTCTGAATTAAGTGCCGGGTGCAGACGCACCCTGTAATTGCCGGCTTGATTCCTGCAAAGACTGTTGCCGATACAGGTTGTAGTAGTGGCCACGTGCGGCCATCAATTCATGGTGGCTGCCCTGTTCGGCGATTTTCCCAGCTTCAATCACGATGATGCGATCTGCCCCGCGGATGGTTGATAATCGATGCGCAATGATAAAGGCGATGCGACCCGCAAGAACGCGTTGCATGCCTTGCTGGATGCGCCGCTCAGTTTCAGTATCCACTGAAGACGTCGCTTCATCCATAACCAGAATCTGTGGATCTGCCAACACCGCGCGTGCAAACGAAACCAGCTGTTTCTGGCCGGCAGATAAACGACTCCCGGATTCGCCCGCATCACTGGCGTATCCGTCTGGAAAAGCGCTGATGAATTCATGTGCTCCTGCAATTTTGGCAGCTTCTATCACTTCCTCGTCAGTGGCTTCAAGGCGGCCGTAACGGATGTTCTCCAGGATCGAACCTGAAAATACGTGTGCGTTCTGCAGCACCATGCCGATGTTTGACTGCAGCCAGTGCAAGCTACGCTGTCGATAATCCAGACCGTCGATCAGCACCTGACCACCGGTAGGCTCGTAAAAGCGGCAGATCACGTTAACCAGGGTACTTTTACCACCGCCTGTTGGACCAACGATGGCAATGGTTTCACCTCTGTTCACGGTCAGGTTAATTTTGTCCAGCACGGGTTTGGCCGGGTCGTAGGCAAAACTCACATTTTTCAGCTGCAGCTGGTTGATCAGCTGCTGACCGCCGTCGACAGCAAAGGCGCTGCCTTGCTGTTGATTATGTGCCTGAATCGCCATGGCCGCTAACACGTCGTCGGTATCAGCTATCGCGGGTTCGGCCTCAATCAGACTCAATATCCGCTCTGCGGACGCTTGCGCCATCTGCATCTCCGCAAACCAATGTCCCAGTTGCTCAATGGGATCAAAAAAGTGACGGGTATAGGCCATGAACGCAATCAGTGTGCTGACGGCCATCGTATTGGCGATCATGCTCATACCGCCCACCGCTAAGGCGAGCCCGGTAGCCAGGCTTGCCATGGTGATGACAATGGGCAGATACACTGCCGCGTGCCGCAGATTAGTTACCGAGGCTTCGTTCATGCGATCGGTCAGCTTCGTGAAATCGTGCTGATTGGCTTCTTCCCGAACAAACGCTTTGCTTGTCATCACACCCATGATGGCTTCGTTGAAACTACCGGTGATGCGTGAGTTGGTGGCTCGCACCATGCGTGCGCTTTTCAGAATCCGGCGTTGGAATCGCGCGGAAATCCATGCCAGGAATGGCAATACGGAAAACACCACTAATGCCAGTTGCCAGTCCATGACAAACATAGCTACGGCAATCCCCAACATCATTGTGAAACCCCAGACCAGGTCGAGAAACCCCCAGGCAAGAATGTTGGAGAGGCGTTCTGAATCTGACGTCATGCGCGCCATAAGCCAGCCGACCGGGCGGTAGTCGTAAAAGCTGAAGCTCAGCCGCTGCAGATTGGCAAAGCCGTCTTCGCGGATGTCATGTGCGATGTGCGTGCGGATTTTACCTGCCATATAGATAAATCCCGCAATAGAGCTGCAGATAATCACCGTACAGATAAAATAGCCCACCCCCCAGATCCACAATACCGGGTCCGGCCCACCTTTTAAGTGCGTATCAACGGCATCTACTACACCCTTGGTCAGCAGCGGATACGCCACTTCCATTAACGCGGTGCTGAAGGCAAAGGCAGCTAACCACTTGAGTTCGGTGGGGTAGCGAGCGGCGTAGCTCCAGAGCTTTTTCCATAGATCCAGATTAATGCGTGCAGCCAATGCCTCTTCATCAAATCCGTCATCATAATTTTCGTCGTCGTACATCGCTCAGTCCTCGGGATGTCTTTTAGTATCGGTCGGAACATCCGTCCTGGTGTTATCCACATCCTGCAGAATCTGTTCGTCCAGGGCGCCCTGAATTTCACAAAGCCGCTGGTAGTTGCCGGGTTGTGCTGCGAGTTCCGCGTGGCTACCCATCTGCACACATTCGCCGTCCTCCAGAACCATGATGCGATCTGCATGCATCACGGAACTTAATCTATGGGCGATGATGATGGTCGTCTGTCGGCCTTTACGCTGCTGCAGAGCATCGAGAATCACCTTTTCAGTACCGGTATCCACGGCTGACAACGAGTCATCCAGCACCAACACCGGTGGATCTTTAAGCAATGCGCGCGCCAGGGCCAGGCGTTGTCTCTGACCACCAGACAAGGTCACGCCGCGTTCGCCGACCATTTCATCAAAGCCGCCGGGGAAGCCGTCAATGGAACTGTGTATTGCTGCTTCTTCACAGGCACGAACAATGTCGTCATGGGGCGCACTTGGGCGTCCAACGGCTAAGTTGTCGGCAATTGATCTTGAATATAGAAACGGATCCTGTAACACGACACCAACCTGCGCGCGTAGCCAGAAACGATCCAGTTCCGAAATTTCGCGACCATCCAGAGTTAAGCTGCCGCTCCTGTACGGGTACAGACGCAGCAACGCGCGAATGAAGCTGGTCTTGCCAGAGCCCGGCGGGCCGACAATGGCGAGAGTTTCCCCCTGCGCAATATCCACAGATAGATTGCGTAACACGGGCTCGTCATCTCCATAGCGATAGGTCAGGTTTTTTGCGGAGATGATGCCCCGGGCGCGGCCGCTGGGTGGGGTGAAGTCTGTCGCTTCTTCAGGAGCCTGCAGAATATGATTGACCCGGCCCAGAGCAATCACTGCTTTGCCGGTGTCTGTAAGCACGCGCCCCAGCTGGCGTACGGGCCAGATCACAATGGATAGACACGTCATGTAGATGAACAGGTCACCTACGGTCAGTGTGCCGGCCAGCGCATAGTAACCACCAGCGAGAAGAACGATCCCTAACTGGCTCATGGAGAAGAAGTCCGAAATGCTCCAGTAGGCTGACATCAGCTGAATCAGACGGAAGTTTTTGTTTCGGAAGTCTGCATTGCGTGCGCCGAAACGTTCAATCTCGTGAGACTGCCGCGCAAAAGCGCGGACGACGCGAATCCCGGTCAGATTCTCCTGCAGGGTGGCAGTCATGGCGCCCTCAGATTCATCGGTCATTTCAAATACATCTTTGACTTTGCTGAAGAAGATGTAGGCGCCAACAATCAGGAACGGAATCATGCACAAAGACCAGAAAGCCAGTTCTACGTGGATGGAAAACAGAATCGGTACCACACAGACAATCAGCATGATGGCGCGACCGATTTCGATGACGTCGCTGACCAGGAAAACACGCAGGGTTTCTACATCGGAGCTGCAGCGTTGCACCAGATCGCCGGTATCCGCGGTATCGTAGAAACCCGATTGAACATGATGCAAACGGTTGTACAAAGCTTCGCGCAGGCGGCGTGCTATGTTCTCGGATGCTTCTGCAGCCAGGCGTCCGCGCACGTACAGAAACACACCGCCCAGAGCGGTAATCGCAATGCTTGCCAGAGCGGCTGCCCAGATGTAGCTGGAGAAAGTGGCTTCGCCTGAAATCCAGCGCGCAAGGGTAGCCAGCCAGGCGTCCGCGTGAGCGAGATCCTGCTGATTCAATACATCAATGGCGCCGCCACCAAGTATTGGTGCACCAAACATGCAGATGTTGGTGAGTACCATGGCAAAGACTGCGGTCAGATAACGCAGCCGCTCACCGGCGGTTATTTTCCAAAGGCCACTGTATTTCTGGTCTTCGGTATCAATATTTTCGAAAGCTATCGTGTTCATCCACTCGTTCCTGTTACAGGATCATCAATAAAAAAGCGTGCAGACAGGCCTTAACCGGCGGTTACGCGCTGCAGCAATAGAGTTGGAATGTAGGTGGCGGAGCTATACCGCCTGAGTACTAACGCGTGATGGGGTGTATCACGGTTGAATCCAACGAGGCATCATCTGCAGAGGCATAACGATTACCTGGTGCGCATACGCGTCCCTGTGGGTTGATAATCATCATAGTTGCCTCCTTGATTGGTCCGCGCCTCGCGGTAAAAAACCCATAACTTAACGCATGAATAAGTGCGTGAGAATAGATCGGAGGAGGATGCTAGAGAAATTGCCAGTGGATGGCAAGTGTTGGCGGCATCTGGACCATAAAAACCCGAATGCCGCCAACGCTTTATTTTAGGAGAGTCTAGAAATTTACGACCATCTTGCCAACGTTGGCGCCGGTAAACAGGCCGATAAACGCGTCAGGCGCGTTATCAATGCCATCGTAGATAGTCTCTTTGTACTTGATCTGTCCCGAGGTGACCCATTGCTCCATATCGCGACGGAAGTCGTCTGCCAGGTGGTTAAAGTGGCTGACAATAAAGCCGCGCAGAGTCAGACCCAGGCCTATAGCCAGGGTCAGATTGTTGGGGCCAGGCGCAGGCTCAACATCATTGTAGACAGAGATAGCGCCACACAATGGAATACGACCAAAAGGTCGCATGTGGGAGATGGCAGCTTGCAGATGATCTCCACCGACATTATCGAAGTAGACATCCAACCCGTCTGGTGCGCCCTCACGCAGATGATTCAGCAGGTTGCCCTCTTTGTAGTTGAAGGCATAGTCGAAACCTAATTCACCGGTCAACAGGTCCACCTTCTCCTGATCACCCGCGCTACCCAGTACACGGCAGCCTTTGAGCTTGGCGATCTGGCCAACGATGCTGCCCACAGCGCCGGCAGCACCCGATACAAATACCGTCTCACCGTCTTTCAGCGCACCCACTTCCAGCAGGCCCACATATGCCGTCATGCCAGGCATGCCGATAGCGCCGAGATAAGCAGAAGGGTCTGTCACCAGTGCGCCCAGCTTTTCAATACCTTCAACACCGCTGGTGTAGGCTTCACGCCAACCGTGATGGCTAGAAACGTGATCTCCTTCAGCGAAGTCTGGATGATTGGATTTTGTCACCCGCCCGATACAACCACCGGTGAGGACTTCGCCGATCTGGAAAGGTGGGACGTAAGACTTTCGATCGACCATGCGACCACGCATGTAAGGGTCTACAGACATGCACAGGTTCTGCACCTGAATCTGCCCGTCACCAGGCTCACCGACGTCTGTTTCAATAATGGCAAAGTCGCTTTTTTTAGGCATGCCCACCGGGCGTGCTGCGAGTGTGACTGCTTTGGATTTCATAGTTTTCCTTGAGTTGATTGCAGTGATAACAGTTGTTATTCGTTAGTTATGGTAATTTCCTGATCGGGATACGTTCACGTGCGGCGGTCTCAAAATCCATACCCGTGAAACCGATGGCGGCATCTCCCCAGACATTGATACACAGTTTGTCAGGGTGTGCCAGTTTGGCGCCCATGTGCAGGCCGATACGCTCCTGCCACACGAAGACTGTGCGAATGTCGAGTTTTGCTGCCGCTTCGATCAGGGGCTTGACCGGATAAGCGAACAGCACATCTACACCCTCGGCTTTCATGGCATGAGCAATGGCATCTACAACTTTTATAGTATTTCCTCACAGTATTGTTGGGAAATTTACCTGTCTACCAGCTGACCGCAGGGTCAATGTCAGCATTGCGCCAGGCGTGTACACGTTGTTGTTGCACGTCTGAGGTAGGTTGGCCAAGACCGTTCTGAGCCAGTTCAGATCCGTACAGAGACCAGGGGTTTTTTGGGAAATGTTGCAGGTCTTGCGCAAATGTAGCGGCTGCGTCGGCATAGTGGCCAGCACGTAGCTGTGCCTCGCCCAAGGTCTGGCGTACCGGGTAGTGCCAATGCGGAGGCTCCGTGTAGGGTAGAGAGTCCTGCAACGCGACCGCGTCCTCCAGGGCTGCTAATTCCGCGGAACTGTCATTGCCGGCGCGGGCTATTCTTGCGGTGACCAGGTTTGCAGCAATGCCCATCAGAGGCTCATTTACGCCAGGCATGCGCATGTTGAGACTCTGCACCGGCTCACTGGTGGCCATGTTTGAAAGTGTATCCAGCTCAGCTTGAGCCAACGCGATATTACCCTGTGCCGCATGAGCCAGCCCGCGGCCGTAGTGCAGCATCGCCTGGCTGAAGGGTAAACCTTCTGGTGCATCAGGCAGCGCCAGCACGTCGTCCCACATACCAAAGCGTACATAGGTATATACGGGTACAGCGATATAGCTTTGCAATGCACCCATCTGGCGGGCCATCCCCAGTGGTACCCGTTCAGCCAGTTTCAGAGCACTGCTGATCGACAAAGATTTACGGCCCTCCATCATGGCCGAGTACCACAGGAAGTGGATGTTGTGGGGGTAGTACGCTGCGGGATAAAGGCCCTGAGCGTTACATTGCGCAATATAGTCTTCGTCCGCCTCAGAGGCTTCTGCATTGGCATCCACCGCATCACTGTAGCGGCCAACACGCAGATAGATGTGTGATGGCATATGTACCAGATGACCGGCGACGGGTACCAAGCCTCCTAGACGATCAGCCGCTGCAACGGCGCGTTGCGGTTCAAACCGCTCCATAACATGAATGTATAGATGCAGAGCACCCGGGTGTTGCGGATCGGCGGCCATTACAGTTTCAAGATCTTCAACCAGGATGTTGGTGTTCTGGCTTGCTGCACTGCCGTCGTCGTTCCAGTAAGCCCAGGGCATCAGGTCCATCAGTGCCTCAGCGCGCAGCGCACGCGCATTAAGATCATCAGGATACTGCTCAACCAGACCGCTCATCGAGCCAGCGTAAATGACATCAAGGGCCTTGCGGTCGCCACCATCCTCACTGTATCGCGTAGCTATTGCATCAATATAGGCCTGTTCTCTTGGTGTTTCGAACGCTCTCAGGGCAATGGCTTGCTGTATAGCCTGCCACGCCGGCGCTACCGCATCGTCAGACATTGGTGCGTTTATGTTCGGCCCCAGCGCCAGTGCAGCCCCGGCCCAACAGATACCGCAAGTGGCGTCCTGGCGCGCAGCTTCTTTGAATGAGCGAACCGCTTCAGCATGATTGAAGCCAAATGCCAAAGTCAGCGCCTGATCAAAATAAGCTTGTGCCAGGGGTATGTCAGTACTGATCGGGAACCTTAACGGGCCGATACCTTCGAGCAGGGGAGCAGTGACGCCGTCTGTAGTGGCGAGTGGTGCAGTGACGTCCTCGGTGCTGCCTGGTTCCGGCTGTGTTGCGCAGGATGTGAGCAATAGCGCGATACAACCGGCGATTATCAAACTGAGGTTGAACTGTTTCATGTGTATTCTCTTGTTATTAGCAGCGTGTTACGGCTTCGCGGTGCGTGTGCCTGGTGCAGGCGGATCTGCGGGTGGTCCAGCGAAACACTGCGCAATAGCCATCCAGGCATTTGCGGTGTCTCCGCGGACTTGAAGTTGTGTATCGGCAATGTTCCGCACCTGGGTGACTACCTGGCAGAAGTCCACCGCACTGCCGCGAACATAGTTGTTTTCATCTCTTTCATTGAATGCCCAGAGCTTACCCGAAGGTGCAGTGAGTTCTACGTAGGGGGCCGGCTCAGGCACGGGTAGTTTGCGATTGCTGAACGACCAGCCGAAAGTCCGCACACCAATGGTTACAATGTTCTGCAAACGGTCTGAGTGACGTCGTTCAACTTTCATCAGATCATAGATTTCCCAACCATGAGCCCAGGTCTCCATCTGCCGCGCAGTGGCAAACATGCGGGCTTTCATGCCGGGGCCTGCCCAGGCGAAGCGTTCGTCCGGGTCTGCGGCAGCCAGCGCCTCGCACAACTGCTGGAACATAGTGCGCCATCGAATGAGCAATTCTGGGCCGTTGATTGAATGACCATCTTCGGTCAGCCACGCATTTGTATATGCGCGCATGGAACCTGCTTTACCCATGTCGCGCATAAGCTGTTTGAAGTCATCACTGCTGCGCAGGCTGGTGAGTGCCATGTGATCTGAGAGGTGCAGGTGTGCAATCACATCCCATACTGTCCAGTTTTTGAAAGTGGACACCTGAGTCCAGAAGCCTGTGTCCATTTCTTCCAGCAATTGGTAAAGCTCATCGCCTTCTGCACGCAGGTCGCTAACTACCGCCATTAATGATGATCTGGCGTCTGTTTCTGTCATAAATCCCCCTTCACCCTGGACACTAAGTTACCAAGGTTGGCACCTGCATGCGAGGCGCTTGGCGGACAGCGGGAATATCAGGCAGCGGGTGGTTTGTTGTAGCCATCTGGTGCAAAAGGCTCCAGTTGCTCAAACCACAGTTGCTCTAAGACTTGTAAGTCCTCGGTGGGGTCGTATTGTGGCGTATCAGGTGGTTCGATGGTGTCCAGAATCGTGAACGTAAATCCGTCGGGTCCCAGCGTGTTCCAATCGCGCTGCAATTCAGTACTGACCTGCTCGGAATTGGAGCGTAGTTCAAACCGATGTCGGTTGATGCGTGCATCCAGATCACGGCTCACACCGACAAAACACTTCGAGTTCGTCGTATTGCGAATGCAGTAAGCGCCCAGCTTTTTGGGCTGCTTTTTATAGTCCTGGACCAGACTTTTCTGGCGGGCTTTGCGCGAATCCATTGTCAGGCCTTGAAGTGCGTCGAGAAAAAAATGCATAATACGTGAGTAGTCACGCAATATGCAACTACTTACGCCAGGGTTGTATTATTCTGACAAACAGTCAAACGCTTCCGGATAAGATCACCATAGGGCATTTGACCTTAAATCCCGGTTGGTTTTCTGCCGAGCTGCGAAACGAATATAAGGAAGGTTCAGATGCCAAGCAGAGAGCACGAAGAGATAGTTGCAATGATCAGCGACGGCCTCGGGCTGGAAAATTTGTCCGTCGAGGACCAGCGTGCAGCCATGGAAGCCTCAACGGGACTGTTTCCTATCGCATCAGACGTGTCGGTCAGCGAAGTTGATGCAGGTGGGGTATCAGCAGATTGGGTGATTGTCGATGACATCAGCGAAGCTGATCGCGTTGTATTGTATTTCCATGGCGGCGCGTACGTGATGGGTTCAAGAAACACCCATCGTGGACTCGCTGCCCATATCGCGCGCGCGGCCAAAGCGCGAGTGCTTCTGCCAGAGTATCGACTTGCTCCGGAGCATCCCTTCCCTGCTGCTGTGGAGGACGCCAAGGCGTGCTGGCGTTGGTTGATCGCAGCGGGGTATGCGCCGAATCGCATGGCAATTGCAGGCGATTCGGCAGGTGGTGGCTTAACTCTGGCTTCATTACTCGCACTGAAAGCGGCAGGCGATCCATTGCCTGCCTGTGCTGTCGGACTGTCGCCGTGGACAGATCTTGAAGGCACGGGGCCCACTGCAGTGCCAGGCGCGGTCGACGACCCGATGCTGACGCCTGATGGTCTACGCTCCAGTGGCCTGCAGTATGCAGGCGAGGCATTGCGTGATCCTCTCGCTGCGCCACTGCATGGAGAATTGGAAGGCCTGCCGTCACTGTTGATTCAGGTTGGCACGCGCGAAATTCTTTTATCTGACAGCACCCGCTTTGCTGACAAAGCCAAGGCTGCTGGCGTCGATGTCACTCTCGAAATCGAAGAGGGGCTGATTCACGTCTGGCAGATGTTACCCGACGTTCCCGAAGCGCAAAGTGCCATTGAGCGCATAGGTGTTTTCATTGAACGTCATTGCTGACAAGGTTGCGCTGGGGTTCATCTACGGTGTCGCGCTGGGTCAATAAAGTTTTCAGCTGCGCGAGCTCCGGTGTACTCCCTGAATTTTCCAGAATTCTTTTGATGGTCCAGATTTTGTTTGCAGTCCCGCCCGCCTGTGCAATCTGCAGAGCTGGGTGAGGGCGGGAAAAGCCTTTGCCCTCGCTTCCTGTTTGTAGTCGGCGATCCATTTGTCGAAAAACCCGGTGTAATAAGCCAGACTCAAGTGTCCCGTAGTACTCAGGCACAAATAGAGTAGGTGATACCCAGCGACACAAAAATAACTGCATCAGCGAGCGCGACCTGCCAGAACCTGATCATTTTCTTGGTGCGGACCATGTTTTCTGTGGATCAGAGATTAACGAAAGGTTGGCGCCTGCACCCTGATCGCTTCCTCTGAATAGGAAATCGATTGCAGCGCGAACAGCTTACATATTCAAGGGCAGGCAAAGCTGGCACCATGTAAGGCTCGACCACCTTCTGAGAACTAAATTGCAGCAGCATCTGGCGCTTATCACACTCGTTGTTCAGAACTATGATGAGGCCATCACCTTCTTTGTGAATTCCCTTGGCTTCGAGCTGATTGAAGACACTGCCCTGCCTGCGGGGGAACAACGTTGGGTGGTGGTTGCTCCGAAGGGTTCAGCAGGAGGCCGTCTGCTGCTCGCCGAGGCAGATAATGCCGCCCAGGCAGAAAGGGTTGGCAACCAAACTGGCGGTCGAGTCTTTCTAATTCTGCATACCGATAATTTCTTGCGTGATTACACAATCTATAAAGATCGCGGCGTGAACTTTGTCGAACCACCGAGGAACGAACCTTATGGTACGGTAGCGGTATTCGAGGATGTGTGCGGAAACTTGTGGGACCTGCTGGAACCGATATAGCCGCCAGTATGTACTCAGCGAGGTCAGCGAGTGAAAAAATATTTCTTAGGCAGTGTGCTCGCGCTCACAGTTGCTCTGCCATTCGTGCTGGCGTACGCCAAGGCCAATAATTCTGCTGGGGGTGCGCCACGAGGCAATGACGGTCGGTTTGAAAATCTCGCTGGCGAGATCGGCCACGGCACGTTGTCTGTCAGAGTACCGTTTATCCTGCGTCGCTTCGGAACTTACTTCCGCAGCGGAGCAGATGCCCCGCAACGAGTAGCGAACGACGGCGCTTTCCTGCGCGAAAATGCGAAGCACAGTTCTCCCACTGTGACATGGGTTGGTCATGCCACGTTGCTTGTGCAAATGGGCCACGTCACTTTTCTTACCGATCCAACCTGGTCTAACAGACCCAGTCCGGTGCCACTGATCGGTCCCAAACGTTATGTTGAGCCGGGGCTGTTGATGGATGACCTGCCACCGATCGACTTCGTGGTTATTTCGCACAACCATTATGATCATCTCGACCTGCCGACGTTACGCGCTTTGGCAAAGCGCAACGCGGAGACGGTGTTCTATGTGCCGCTGGGTAATGGAGCGCTTCTGCGCGAACAGTACATTGACAATGTGCGGGAGCTTGACTGGAATCAGACGGCTGTTCATGAGGGTGTCACCGTTCATTGTCTGCCGTCGCAGCACTGGAGCAAAAGAAGTCTGTCAGATGATCATAAAGCTTTGTGGTCTTCCTGGGCGGTCACGGCGCTGGATCGGCGTTTTTACTTCGCTGGTGATACCGGTTATTTCTCAGAATTCGAAGCCATTGGTAAACGGCTTGGGCCTTTTGATCTGGTGGCTGTACCGATTGGTGCCTATGAACCACAGGCAATGATGCGCGAATCACATATGAATCCTGAAGAAGCCATACAAGCTGCAATTGACCTGGACGCTGACCGAGCCGTTGCGATTCATTTTGGTACCTTCGATCTTTCTGACGAGCCGCTGGCTGAGCCGCCAAGCCGATTCAGACAAGCCGCCATCAACACCCAGTTTGGGGACCATTCTGCATGGATTCTCAATATTGGTGAAACCCGAGAGTTCTAAGCTTTGCAGATGCATTGCAGAAAAATCCTGTTAGGATTTTGTTTATCAGCTAAATCGACAGGTCGGCTATGTTTACCAGAATCTGTGTCTTGCTCATTACCTTTAGTGTCTCTCTGTTCAGCTATGCGGAGCCGATAAATTCCTCAGTCACGATTTATAGCGATGGCACCCGTCTCGCCGGGAACCTGTGGATTCCAGAAGATTTCAAATCGGGGCAGCGCCGCCCTGCAGTATTGTTGGTGCACGGTTGGGGCGGTTTAAAGTCACATCTCAATGAGGCTTATGCACCTGCGTTTGCAGCTCAAGGCTACGTCGTTCTAACCTTTGACTATACCGGGTGGGGCGAAAGTGAAGGGGTTCTCATGCGCGTTGGGCCCCGGCCTGAATCAGCACAAGGCGCCGAGACGCCGCAGACTTATACGACCCAGGTGCAGGAAATTCGTCGCCAGGTAAACCCGCTCGAACAGATGGACGATATTCGCGCTGCGTTTGCTTATCTGACAACAAGTCCTCAGGTTGATCCTGAGCGTATTGCCATCTGGGGCAGCAGCCTTGGCGGTGGGCTGGCACTGGCAACCGCATCTGAGTTCTCTCAGATCAAAGTGTTGATGACTCAGGTGGGTTCGGTGAACCCGCAAGGTGATCGCGCCAGCGATAGTGAGGATAGTCCGCTTAGCGCCACAAACGTGGCAACGTGGCGGGGTGCGATTGCCAGGGGGGATCTACCTTCGTTTCCCAGCGAAGCAACGCCAGGACTGCAGGGTTATCCAGACTGGCCGGATTTTGTGCGTTATGACCCGCAGGAGAATTTGTCTCGTCTAAGGGCTGCAACGTTGATTATTGACGCAGATCAGGAGGATTTGTTCGACATTCAGATCCACGGCGTCGCGCTGTATGAACGCATCAAAGATCACGTTCCAGCTAAATACGACACCATAAAAGGCAAACACTATGACGTGTATCGTGGGGCGGGATATGCTGAGGCCCTTGGTTTGCAGAAAGCCTGGCTGGACGAACACCTGCCTGTTGAGTAAGCGCTTTTTGCCGGCGTTGCGTGTTCAGAGATCCTCAGCGAGACTCTTATGCAGTTTACTAAAAGGCTTCGTGAGCCCATAAAGAATGGCGAAATTACACAATCCGTTCGCATCTGGAAATCTCCGCGCGTCAAAGTCGGTAATGCCTACGGTCTTGAACCCGGGCATATTATCGTTGATTCGATTCGTCAGATTGAGTTTGAGGATATCACCGCCAAGCTGGCACGAGAAACGGGTTTCAGCAGTCTGGCTGAGCTTCTGAAAACCGCCAGGCATGGCGCTGGTGAACAGGTTTATCTGATTACCTTCAGGTACGAGCAGCCTTAGTCATCTAAATTGAGTTACGGAACCTCGCCTCGCCATCCGGTCCCGGAGTGATGTAAATGAGTGATGCTTGCTCAAGGCAATCGACTTTGTGCCACTCGCCTTGGCGCACAATACAGGCCTGACCTGATGTCAGTAACATCGGCTCACTGCTCGAGTCATGGTGCAAGCGTAGCCTGCCTGAAACAACAAAGAGAATTTCATTGCCATTGGGGTGCATTTCACCATCGTGGGGTGAGTCTCCGGGTGCGATGTTTGCCACTCCGATGGTCATGCCGTCAATCCGCTCAGGTGGCCCGGGTTTGTGTTCCCGCACCGTCACTGACTTGTCCCGCCAGATATCCAGTACGTTAGCTGTAAAGTCGACTCCCACGCCAGACCGGCAGTGGTGTGGCAATAAAAGAAGAACAACACTGGCTTGCTGAAGTGAGCCAACAGCTCAAATAAAAAAAGGGGTGTCGAAACACCCCTTTTTTGTCGGCTGCCAGAGCAGCCAGGTACCGGAACCTTTAGAACTGGTTCATGGTGTTTGCAGTGCCGCCAGCCAGCAGTGCTTTTTCACCAAGGAAGTACTCTTTGTGGTCATCGCCCACGTTAGAGCCAGCCAGATCCTGGTGCTTAACGGCCGCCAGATCACGACGGATTTCCTGGCGCTGTACGTCGCGAACGTAGGCCAGCATACCCAGGTCGCCGAAGTAGCCAGCAGATAGTGTGTCGGTAGACAGAGCTGCTGTGTGGTAAGTCGGCAGGGTGATCAGGTGGTGGAAAATGCCGGCTTCACGTGCCGCATCAGCCTGGAAGCTTTGTACCAGTCGATCAGCTTCTTCTGCTAATTCAGAACCATCCAGAGCAACGTCCATTAACGCTTTTTCGTCAGCTGCAGGATCAGGGTATGCAGACAGGTCTTTGCCAGCAGCTTTCCAATCCTGGTAAACCTGGTCGCGGAACTTCAGCGTCCAGTTGAAAGAAGGCGAGTTGTTGTACACCAGTTTGGCTTCGGGGCGAACCTTGCGGATTTCGTTCACCATTTCCGCGATCTGTGCAACGTTTGGCTTCTCGGTTTCAATCCACAACAGATCGGCGCCATGCTCCAGGCTGGTGATACAGTCGAGAACAACGCGATCAATACCCGTGTCTTCTTTAAATGCGTACAGACCATTGTCCAGACGCTTAGGCTTAGCCAACTGTCCACCCTGGTGGATGGTGACATCGCCGTCCTGCAATTCAGTTACGTCGTTCACAGGTGTGGTGTCCAGGAACTCGTTGTATTTGCTGCCGAGGTCGCCAGCTTGAAGAGATACAGGAATTTTCTGCGTCAAACCTGCGCCCAGTGAGTCGGTGCGCGCCACAATAATGCCGTTTTCGATACCCAGTTCCAGGAACGCATAACGTACTGCATTGATTTTGGATACAAAGTCCTCATGGGGAACGGTTACTTTACCCGCCTGGTGTCCACACTGTTTCGCGTCAGATACCTGGTTTTCAATCTGAATGGCGCAAGCACCTGCTTCGATCATGCGCTTAGCCAGCAGGTAGGTGGCTTCCTCGTTACCGAAACCGGCATCGATGTCCGCAATAATCGGCACCACGTGCGTCTCGTAGTTATCAATTCGCGCGATGATGCTGTCAACGTCGCCGCCGTTGGCGCGAGCTTCGTCCAACTCAACAAACATATGTCTCAGTTCACGTGCGTCTGCCTGTTTCAGGAAGGTATAAATTTCTTCAATCAGATCTGAAACGGTGGTTTTTTCATGCATGCTCTGATCGGGCAGAGGGCCAAACTGTGAACGCAGCGCAGCAACCATCCAACCGGACAGGTAGATGTAGCTGCGGTCGGTAGTTTTCTGGTGCTTCTTCACACCCATCATGACCTGCTGGGCGATAAAACCGTGCCAGCAACCCAGGCTCTGAGTGTATTTGCTGGAGTCAGCGTCGTAGTTCGCCATGTCGCGACGCATAATGTCAGCGGTGTACTGAGCGATTTCCAGGCCCGTGGTAAAACGGTTCTGCAGTTTCATCCGGGTTGCGTATTCCGGGTTGATCGCGTGCCACTCATCTTTTGCTTTGATTTGAGTGCGCAGGCGTTCGATTTCATCAAGATAAGCAGACATATTTTCTATCCTAAGTATCTGGTTGTTGCCAAAAGGGCGGGCAAGATACCAACCTGGTCGATCAGGTTAAATGGAATAATTGAAAAGCAATATATTCCAATCAGGAAAGTAACGCGGATAATCCTGAAACGGTGTCTTCAGCTGCTACGCTGCAGGCTCTCAAGGTCGAATGTCTGCCAGAATGAAATCAGATGTGCGTGATCGCCAGCCATAGAGATCAGATTCTGCGCTTCGGCATCCCACAGGTTAAGCTTATTGCTCAGAATCATTGCCCAGGTCTCATGACTCAGGTGGATATGCAGCCCGGCAGTATGGCCATCAGTCGGCACCGCCACCTCGCGCCGCAGTGCAAGCCCGGCCTGTTCACCGCTGGCGAAGTGCCAGGCCATCTCCAGCACCTCGTCGGGTGCTCGATTGGGGTCCACCAGTACCCGCATGACACTGATATAGCGGGTTGGCGCCGCGGACATAATGTCGTCGAAACGAAAACGATGGCTGTTGAACCGGTGCAGATCTATCTGACCCTCCAGTTGCAGTGCCCGGGTCAAACACCAGTTGCGTACGTTGGCCGAAGGCGTGCGCTGAGCCATTTGCCGCATGACCTGTGCCAGCAGCTGCTGGTCTGACGCGCTGGCGTTGGCGTCACGTACCAGCCAGGTTGCCAGTTCAGCAGCCCAGCGAAGATCGCCAGCGGTCAGCGCTGTCTGAGCCTGTGATCGTACCGCTGCAGGCCCGCCAAAGCCCTGAATAAGGCGCTCACAACGATCCTGCTCCGGCATGGGGAAGATATGGCTTTCGTCTTCGTCCAGCCAGCCGAATAAACCCGCGTGAATCTGCCGGACATGATGTTCCACCAGGCCATAGAACTGCTGGGTAAAGTAAGATTTTTTGAACCGCTCGGGCAGCTGCACCCGTTCCGTCAGGGCGCTGAGCCGCAGTCCCTGATTGATACCGCGCACCGTCTGATCCCAGATGAAAGCAATGGCATCACGATAATCTGTTATTGCCGCGGTGACCGGTTCACCGGACAGCGGTGGCCCATGTGTACAGATCAGATGTTCAGGTTCCAACGCAGCAATGTTATCAATGCCGGTCAGAAGCTCGCGCGGGTCGCGGTACTCTTCTCCGCGGATGGCGTAAATGTTGAAAAGTGCCGGCCAGATCAGGTTGTTGACACAGATACCCAGCTCAGGGAACCACAGTGTCATGGAATCATTAGCATCCGACGGTGCGGGTGTGAATTCGACCTGCAAGCCGGCGATCTTGTGCGTGGTGGGCTTGTTGATGGTGTGCTGGGCGGCAATGTAGCCCGCTGTAAAAGGCGCATGGTCTGCATTGCGCAGTTGCAGACCTAAACCGCAGTGCAGCAGTCCGTCCGGACCCTCTTCAGGCAGGAAAACGCCAAACTGGTGGACCAGGCCGCGGCTCGATCGGGGGGCAATCTCGCCGCCAAAGCGCGTCCGATTGTCCTCTATCAGTTGGTGTCCGTAGACCTCCAGGTAGGCTGGCCCCACTTCATCCAGCAGGGCCGCAGTGCCATTCACATAATGAAAGTGTGTGTATATGCAGGCCACGATAGGCGCCTGGGTGTATTTGCGGAGCAGTTTCAGAGCGTCGCGCATCTCTTCGACGCACTCACCGCTGTCGATGGCGATGATGCCATTGTCGCCGGCAATAAAAGTCTGGTTCGACAGACCATTGCCAACCACACACCAGGCGCGCTCGCCAATGGGATAGATTGCAGGTAACAGCCGTTGCGTGTGGCCTACCGCGTCCGGATGAGCGAGCTGACCGGCAGGACCTTCAGCGGGTACCACGTCAGGTAGTGAATCTGGAATAAATTGTTTCATCGCTAGTTCTTGTTTGGCTCCCGCTACTGGACAGCTTGGTTCGGAGAAGGGTGGGCTTGCATAGGCAATGCCGCTGTGTCCGTGTAGCATCTTAAATCGTTTGAGAGAAGGCACGCCAGCTATGAATCCCGCCAGCAATAAATCGCAGAGCAGCCGATGCTTGAGCTTGTAGGCGCGCATCTGAAAGCAGACAGTCAGACCGAGTTTGATCATCAGTTTGCGCCCGGGCAGATCACCGTTGTACTCGGGGCAAACCAATCGGGTAAAACTAACTTGTGTCGCCTTGTTGCGGGGCAGAACTCACATGCTCGCGGTCAGGTTCTGCTTGATGGTATTGATTTAAGGACAGTAGATCCGCGCAAGCGGCCTGTCAGTATGGTTTACCAGGCCTTTGTAAATTATCCCAATCTAACCGTTGCGCAGAACATTGCGTCACCGCTGCAGGCGCGGCGTGGGCAAGACGCGATGGACAAAAAAGCCGTTGCCGCACGTGTTGATGAACTGGCGCAGACGCTGCAGATACACCCCCTGCTGTCACGATTCCCCCATGAGTTATCCGGTGGCCAGCAGCAGCGTCTTGCCATCGCCCGCGCGCTGGCTAAACAGGCACCTGTTTTGTTGCTCGACGAACCCCTGGTGAATCTGGATTTCAAACTGCGTGAAGCGTTGGAAATTGAGCTGCGGGAACTGCTGCGTGAGACGAACACCATTGTCATCTATACCAGCAGTGATCCGCGTGATGCCTTTACCCTCGGTGATGAAGTGCTGCTGCTCGCAGCAGGCGAGAAATTACAGGCTGGTGCGCCGCTGGATGTCTATCTGCGACCGCAGAGTCTTGCCGCGATGCAGTTGATGGCCGACCCAGGCGTCAATATGTTTGAACGCGGGCGTAAAATCTGCGCCTTGCGCCCCGAACATTTGCGTACTGTGACAGACACGGGTATCGATATGACCTTCGACATGCAGGTATCTGCATTTGAAACCAATGGCAGCGAATCTTTTGTGCATGGCGAAGTAGAGGGTGCTCAGTGGGTCATGCGGTGTGATGGCATGTTAAGGATTACACCGGGCCAGCATCTCAAAGTGGGTGCGTCTGCCAGTGATGTGGTGCAGTTCTAATGGCGGCGGTCGACCTGCAACAGATTGGCTTTACCTATCCCGGGGCAACCGAAGCCACCCTGAGCGACCTCAACCTGAGTGTGGCGGATGGTGAAGCGCATGCACTGCTTGGCGCCAGTGGCGCAGGTAAAACAACGTTGTTGAACCTGTTATCCGGGATATTACACCCCACCACAGGCCAACTGCACTTCAACGGTGAAGATGTTTCAATGCTCAGCGGCCGCGCCCGCAATGTGGCACAAGTGTTCCAGTTTCCGGTTCTTTATGAATCGCTGAATGTCTCTGAGAATCTTGCTTTTCCGCTGCAAAACAGCGGCGTTGCACGCAAAGTCATTGATGAACGTGTGGCCTATATCTGTGATGAACTGGAACTGGGGCCGTTGACGGACCGGAAGCCGCGCTCGCTGTCGCTGTTCCAGAAACAGCTGGTCGCTGTAGGCAAAGCCTTGGTGCGTCCAGACATCTCCCTTGTGTTGTTGGATGAGCCCCTGACTGCCGTGGAGCCAAAGATAAAATGGCAGTTGCGGCAAACCCTGCGGCGTGTGCAGGCAGATCTACAGGTGACAATGATCTATGTGACCCACGATCAGACTGAAGCGCTGACCTTTGCGGATCGTGTCTCTATTTTAACCGCTGGTGGTATTCTGCAAACAGATACGCCGGAAGTAGTTTATCAATCGCCCCAGCACGAATTTGTCGGGCACTTTGTCGGCAGTCCGGGTATGAATTTTGTGGCTGCAGATGCTTTGGGTGTGAACACCGCTCAGCATATAGGTTTTCGCCCGGAGTGGGCGCAGTTGTCGAGTGCGGGTCAGTTATCAGGCACGCTGCAGCGGGTGCGAATTGAAGGCGCCCAGCAGGGTCAGGCTGCCGGTTTGATGGTGCTGGCTACTGCCCATGGCGAAGTGGTTGTGCGCGGTCAGTTACCCGCTGTTGAGGATCGTCAGATCGGATCACAGCTGCAGGTTAAGGTCCTGCGCGGGGTTGCCTTCAGTAACGAACAGCAGGTGGGAAGCCATGAGTTCGTTTAGGCCGCAGAATAACCGTGCGTGGCTGGGCGTGCTGCCCGTTGTCCTGATTGTTGCCTTCAGCGCGGTGATCCCGTTGATGACCGTGGTCAACTATTCCGTGCAGGATATTCTGGATTTCAACACGCGGTTTTTTGTCGGGCTGCAGTGGTACGAACAAACCCTTAACGATCCGCGCTTTATCGAAGCGTTTCTCCGGCAGGTAGCGTTCAGCCTGACGATTTTAACCATTCAGATACCATTGGGCATCTGGGTAGCCAAAGGCATCCCCAAAAACAGCCGGATGACACCTTTGATTCTTGTGGTCCTGGCCATGCCCCTGCTCATACCCTGGAACGTGGTAGGTACAATCTGGCAGATTTTTGCTCGACCGGATATCGGCTTGTTAGGGGTGACGATTAACGCACTGGGTATCACCTACAACTACACAGCAGATCCTCTGCATGCCTGGATAACGCTGGTGATGATGGATGTCTGGCACTGGACCTCGCTGGTGGCGCTGTTGGCATTTGCGGGTCTCACGTCGATACCACAGCCTTTTTATCAGGCCGCCGAACTGGATGGTGCCAATCGCTGGCAGATGTTCCGCTTTGTTGAATTGCCCCGGCTGCGTGGGGTGTTAATCATCGCTGTGCTGCTGCGTCTGATGGACAGTTTTATGATTTACACCGAGCCGTTTGTGTTAACCGGCGGCGGTCCTGGTAATGCGACCACGTTGCTCAGTCAGCACCTGGCAACCATGGCGGTCGGCCAGTTTGATCTGGGCCCGGCAGCGGCTTTCTCGGTGATCTACTTTCTCTTTATCCTGCTTTTCTGCTGGTTATTCTACAGCTCGGTGGTGGCCAGAAATGAAGACTAATATGAGCCGTTGGATACTCTGCGGTTATCTTGTTTATCTGCTGCTGCCGCTTTACTGGCTGGTCTCTATGGCGCTGCGCAGCAATGCAGAGATTGCCGGCGAGTTTTCGGTGCTGCCAGCATCCCCAACCTGGCTGAACTTTGCTGAGATATTTTCCAACCCGGTCTGGTACGAAGCCTTTGCTAACTCATTAACTTATGTCGGGCTGAATACTCTGCTGTCGCTGAGCGTTGCGATACCGGCGGCTTATGTATTTTCGCGTTATCGCTTTTTGGGTGATAAACAGCTGTTCTTCTGGTTGTTGACTAACCGGATGGCGCCCCCCGCGGTTTTTCTTTTACCGTTTTTCCAGCTTTACTCAGCAATTGGTCTGTTTGATACACCGCTGGCTATAGCGCTTGCCCATTGTCTGTTTACCGTACCGTTGGCGGTGTGGATTCTGGAAGGTTTCTTTTCCGGTGTGCCTACGGAGCTCGACGAAATGGCGCGCCTTGATGGACACAGCTTTCTGTATTTCTTCTTTCGTGTGTTTCTGCCGATCAATCGCGGTGCGCTTGGGGTAACGCTGTTTTTCTGTTTCATGTTCAGTTGGGTTGAGCTGTTGCTGGCGCGTACCCTGTCTGGTGCAGCCACCAAACCGATAGCGGTGGTAATGACCCGGACTGTGAGCGCTTCAGGCATGGATTGGGGTGTGCTGGCTGCAGCGGGTGTATTGACGGTGGTGCCGGGCATCCTGGTGGTCTGGTTTGTGCGTAAAGACCTGGTCAAGGGTTTTGCGCTTGGACGTGTGTCATGAGCTGGATGGCCTGGACCTTGCCAACGGCATTGTTTTTCTCTGCGATCGGACTTGCACTGCTGATTCTGACGGTTTTTGAACTGCGTTCACCGACGCGTCTGGCAAAGGGTTTTCTGCCCATGGAGACAACCCGGGGAGATCGTTTCTTCATCAGTCTGTTGAGTGCGGCTTTTATACATCTGCTCTGGCTGGGTACGCTCGGCGGCGCGCTCTGGGGCGCCTCGCTGCTGGCGGTGATATGGGCTGTGCTACTTATGCGCTGGGGATAACCCCTTTATACTCGGTGCTTTCAAGACCCGGATGGAACAGACACCGTGAAACGATGGCACACACTGGCAGCGACACTTTTACTCCCTTCATTGTTGATGAGCGTTGGCTGTTCTGAACAACCCGCTTCACAATCCAGCCCGCAGGCAGAGATAGATTTTTCAGCGAATGCTGCCCGCTGGGCTGCCGAGGAGTTTCAGCCTACTTCCTTAAGTCCTGAAGAACAGCTGGCGGAGCTTGCCTGGTTTACCGAAGCGGCGGCAGGGCTGCGTGGACTTGAGATTAACGTTGTCTCCGAAACGCTGACCACCCATGAATACGAAAGCACAACGCTGACAAAAGCGTTTTACGATATTACTGGTATTGCCGTTACCCATGATCTGATCCAGGAAGGGGATGTGATCGAAAAACTGCAGACCCAGATGCAGTCTGGCGAAAATGTTTACGATGCCTATGTGAATGATTCCGATCTGATCGGCACCCATGCGCGCTATGGGTACGTTGTACCGCTCAGTGATTTCATGACGGGTGAAGGCGCCGACGTCACTTCCCCCACTCTTGATCTTGAAGATTTTATCGGCATCAGTTTCACCACAGGACCAGACGGCAAGATCTATCAGTTGCCGGATCAGCAGTTTGCCAACCTCTACTGGTTTCGATATGACTGGTTCACCAATCCCGAGCTGATGGCGCAGTTTGAAACGCGTTATGGATACCCGCTGGGTGTGCCGGTTAACTGGAGTGCCTATCAGGACATCGCCGAGTTCTTCTCCGAACATGTGCGTGAGATTGACGGTCAACGTGTCTATGGTCATATGGACTATGGGAAAAAAGACCCTTCTCTAGGCTGGCGTTTTACCGATGCCTGGTTATCCATGGCTGGCGCCGGGGACCCGGGCATTCCCAATGGTCTGCCGGTGGATGAGTGGGGCATTCGGGTAGAAGACTGTCGCCCCGTGGGCTCTTCTGTCAGTCGTGGTGGTGCAGCAAACAGTCCCGCAGCCGTTTACGCGCTGCAGAAATACATCGACTGGTTGAAGCGCTTTGCGCCACCGGAAGCGGGCGGCATGACGTTTTCTGAAGCCGGCCCGGTGCCAGCCCAGGGCCAGATTGCCCAGCAGATATTCTGGTACACAACATTCACTGCAGACATGATCAAACCGGATCTGGCCGTGGTTAATGAAGACGGCACGCCAAAGTGGCGAATGGCGCCTTCACCTCATGGCCCTTACTGGTCAGAAGGCATGAAGCTGGGGTATCAGGATACAGGTGCCTGGACGTTGATGAAGAGCACCCCGCTGGAACGCCGCAAAGCTGCCTGGTTGTACGCTCAGTTTGTAACGTCCAAGTCTGTGTCGCTGAAGAAAACCCTGGTAGGTTTAACGCCAATTCGTAATTCGGATCTGAATGCCCAGGCAATGACAGACATGGCGCCTAAGCTGGGTGGCCTGGTGGAATTTTATCGCAGTCCGGCGCGCACGCTCTGGACGCCAACGGGCACCAACGTGCCGGATTATCCGAAGCTTGCGCAGCTGTGGTGGGCTAACGTTGCCAATGCGGTCAGCGGTGAAGTCACCGCTCAGGTAGCAATGGATAGCCTGGCGGAACAGCAGGATGCCGTGCTGGCCAGGCTTGAGCGGCATGGTGTACTGGGTGAGTGCGGACCTCAACTGAATGAACCACAGGATCCGCAATACTGGTTACAACAACCCGGAGCACCCAAGCCCGCCTTAGCGGACGAAAAACCCCAGGGTGAAACGGTACCTTATGACGAATTGATCAAGGTGTGGCAGGCAGGTTGAAATGAATCTGCCCCAGGTCTTCGTAACGCGCGCAATAGTGACCTGATTCGCCGGGTAAAATACCGCCAATGGAACCGGTCAGCAGCAGATGGCCGGCTTCAATGCTGTAACCCAGCTCAAGGGTCTGGTTGATGAGCCAGCACAGGGCGTCCACCTGGCCGCCCATCACCTCTCCTGCGTTACCTGACATGACAGTTTCACCGTCTTTCTCCAGACTCACGGCAATCGCGTCAAGCCTGAAGCTGCTTGGGATAGGCTGGCGCAGGCCTTCGATGTAGCCAAACGATGCTGAGTTGGTGGCAATCAGATCCACGCCGTTGGGTTTGTTAGCCAGATTTGGCGAAGCCAGTTCAACCACACCCTGGCAACTGTCCATGAAATCCATAACCGTTTCAGGACTCACTGCATCGCTGATGTTGGAGGCTGTGACAAAGGCTATTTCTGTTTCCAGCAGAATCTGCTGCTGCACCTCAACGGGTTTGTCTGAAGGAAAAGCGCCGCTGGCCAGCAGTACCCCTACAACCGGGTGGTCTACCCCCATGGCAGCTTGTCCTGCGGGTGCTGTCAGAGCAGCTTTGTAACCGGTAATGGGTTCGTCGCGTAATGCTACATATTGACGCTGGATATCGTAGGCGTCCGCAATACTCAGATCATCAAACTCCGCTGAGATGCTTTCGTATCGATGCATTTTGCTATACGCCTGCATGAACTTCTGTGGCCAACGCTGCATTGTCTGTCTCCTCTTGCTGTTACAACCAGGTACTGTTGTCAGATACCGGCCAGTGGACTACCCGGGGCAAACGCCAGCTGCGCAAAGCGCTCTCCCATGCGGATGTAACCTTCTGCATTAGGGTGTAAGTCGTCCGGTAAATCGCTGGCATCCTCGGGTCCGAAGAGTTGCAAACCATCAAGATAATGCAGGTTTTTGTCACCGGCTGCCTGTCGCTGCGCCACCACTTTGGCCAGAATTTTCCTGACCCAGGTTAGGGTCAGGGCGCCGGCGCTGATTTCGGCGGGGCGCGGAAAAGTAACAAATTTGCCGTCGGCGTCGGGCAAGGTTGGTCCGGGTTTGGTCTCAGCGCTGGGGCAGAATATGGGTGACACAATTAAGATGGGCGTGTCTGGTTTGCCTTCCCGAATGGTGTCCAGAAAACCATGCACAGCTGGGGTGAAGGTGCGCTCGCGCATCGAGTCCATGTTGATGATGTTGATGCCGAGTTTCAGGCTGATTAAATCTGCAGGCTCATCGCGGATAGTGCGCGCTACAAACTGGTCGAGCTGGCAATTACCACCCAGACCCAGATTAAGAAGATCCAGATTACCCCGCGCTGCGGCTATGGCCGGCCAGCTCAGGTACGGGCTCGCAGCTTCCGCACAGTGGCTGATAGAACTGCCATGGTGCACCCAGCGTCGTTGTTTTTTTGCAGCGTTGGCCGGTTCAATGGTGGCCAGAGCGTTAAAACGCAGTTTCCGTAAAGCGACCTGCGCGCTGGTAGGCAACCAGAGTTCACACTGCTTCATGCCGCCGGCAGGTTTTCGAAGACAACCGTGCCGGGCTGTCCAGCAACAAAAACCGGTTGAGTGGGTTTGCGCAGATCCACCTGCAGGACATGACCACTGTCTTCGGTCCGCGATTGCTGCAGGTTGCCATCGCAGACCAGGTCAAATACGGCGGTGCGCGGTATGCGGTCAGCCATCTGAATGCGTGTCAGGCAGATATCCAGTTCTATGTGGGTTGCATCCGTTGCAAACGCCAGACGCACGCCGGAGGGTTGTGTCACCATAATTTCCATAAACGCAGGTACCTGGGGGCGTGTCCAATCCGGCAGGCGTCGAGGTGTGATGCCGTCATCGCCGACATCGGTATCCAGCGCGCCGATCATGGTGATGCTTGCATGATCCGGATTTAGTTCTAACATGGCAGTCTCCCTCGCTTAGGCTTAGTATCACGGCCGAAAAAAATGGATACAACCCACCGCTGTGAATGAGTGCCTGTTATGACTGATGTGGCAAACGCCCGTGCCAAACGCCTGCTGGAAATTCTCGATCTGGAAAAGATTGAACAGAATCTGTATCTGGGCAGTAATGAAACGTCGACACCGCTGCGTTTGTTTGGCGGGCAGGTGTTGTCCAGGCAGCCATGGCAGCCTATCGCACCGTTGAAGGGGTGCATTTACATTCTCTGCACGGTTACTTCATTCGCGCCGGTAGCACCGAGCGACCGGTACTGTACGAGGTTGAACGCATCCGCGATGGGCGCAGTTTCACCACCCGGCGTGTAGTCGCAATTCAGAATGGAGAAGCGATTTTCAACCTCGATGCCTCATTTCAGGTAGCCGAGCCCGGATTTGACCATGCGCACCCAATGCCTAATGTGCCCCTCCCGGAAGAACTTGAGGACGATGTTGAGGTGGCGCATGCACTGTTGGACAAATCGCCACACCTCAGTCCCATGGCAAAAATCGAGAGGCCGTTTGGAAATGCGCTCGGTCTTCCGTCTTGGCTCAGACGCCTGGTTGCAGGACCGCTTCCACAGCCCATCGTGGATTCGCTTTCGAGAAAGTGTTGACGATGCAGATCAAGCGCTGGCGCGCTGCCTGCTCGCGTATGCATCGGATATGAGCCTGGTTTCTACGGGTGCCCTGCCACACCAGAGTGAAGTGCCGCGGGAAGATTTGCAGATGGCCTCGCTGGATCATGCACTGTGGATTCATCGTGACGTGCCCCTGGATCAGTGGCTGTTGTTTCATAAACGCACGTCTACGGCACAAGGCTCGCGCGGCATGGTGCATGCAGATTTTCATGCAGAAAATGGTCAGCTGGTTGCGTCAGTTACCCAGGAGGGTCTGTTACGGGTTAAAGCCCTCAGTCATCTGAGGGCCCTCAGTCGCCCGAAAAGTAAGCTTTAGCGGTAACCTCGAAATAGATGTCGCTGGTATTGTTGGCCTGCATCAGTCGGGCCGCTTGGACATCTGACAGGGGTAAGTGGCTGGCATCTACCCGCGTCTGATTCCAGGTGGGGTCCACCGAACGCCATTGCCCATCCACATATACCTCATTCCAGGCATGAAACATAAGCGCTGGATCAGCGCCGTCTTTATAAGCCAGACCGTAAACATTGCGTGCTGGATAACCTGCCGCCCGAGCCAGTGTGCTGAACAGGTCAGCGTAGTCGGTGCATTCGCCACGCTGCCTCTGCAGTGCGGTGAGTACGGCTCCGGCGGGTTCGTCTTCACTGTAAGCCAGACTTTCATAGGTGGTGGTGACCAGTGTATCCACCAGGTCCTGTCCGCTGTTTTCAGCGCGGGCTAAACTCTGCGCCACCAGCGCCTGTATCTCGGGATGGCTGACGGGAAACTGCAGGGTTTCACCTCGGTGTGCCTGGCCATTGCCATTGCTTGTAACCGGATTGGCGGTGAGGCTGAATTTTTTCGGCAGGCTGTACTCACCCGCCCCATGCAGAGTTAACGCCAGGCTTTTCAGATTGGTGTGGTCCAGCAGGCGCTGGTCCAGCGCCAGTAAGTAGCTGGTTTTACTGCGCATCTCACTCAGAGCAATAGCATCTGCTTCTGTGGTTGCCTGTACGTCGAACAGGCCTGCCATGGAGAGGTGCTGGGGTTGAAAGTAGGTGTTCAGTTGAGTTCGAGTAGCGGCAAACGGGGCACTGGTCTCGACCAGATAGCCCTTTTCATTCTGCTCAACCACACGATAACTGCGGCGCGTAATACGCAGGCGCTCAAAATCCAGGCTCTCAGTCAGATGTTGAGCGCCGGCTTCAGGTGCTTCGCGGGATAACCACTGTTCGAAAGCCACAAATGTACCCAGATCAAATTGCCAGGGCAGGGTGACGCTATTGGCCTGCTGGTTGCGTTGAATGGAGGCTTCCAAACCCTGCGGGGTGGCCACAATAGTAGTTGCGTTGTGCCCTGTGCTGCTGCGGTTTGTATAGCTGGCGCGGGTTAACGTGAAAGGGGGTTTTGCGGCAAACGTCAGCCACTTGCTGATGGTATTGGGGCTGGTGCTTTCCAGCGAAAAGTGTGTCGTAGATAAAAAATGCCAGCGCCCTTTGAGGTCTCGATAGGCATTGTTGTACATATAGCCAACGTGACTGTTGTTCAGGGCGATGCGATACCAGTTCTCACCGGCCATTTTTTTCGCGATTTGGCTTGCCAGAGGTTGGCGTAGCTCAACAATAGCGCTGGCAGCCAGAAATACGAGGCCGCCGATGAGGATAACCGCAACTCTAGGCAAGGAGGTTTGCTCAGGCTCGAAAACGCCAGTCTAACACCGAGGCTTCTTGCTTTGCTTTATTCGTCGTTTTCCGCAAAAGAGGAGATGCTGCGCATCAACTCATCCATTCTGTCGTAGGGCTGGCTGCGATCGATACGCCAATGATACTTGCTTGCGGGCTCGCCAATGGAGGCAGCAAAAATACCGTGACCTGAGACAAAAATACCGTAGTTGCCGTAGCTGACCCGCTGGTTGGGGGCAATACAGATATCAAAATCAGGCAAACCTTCTCGATGCGGAATCAGTTCCAGAGGCTTAATAGAGTCGCTCTCGGCGCTGACGTATAGAACGCGTCCCATGCGATCGATCCAGCCTGCACCGGCGATTGCTGCAAACAGATCTGATTTTCGCTGCTGTTCGGCATCGATTTCGGGCATAACCTCGTCAATACCTTCAACATGTGCAACTAATTTGCCTTCAGACAGGTCATTGAGGGCATCTGTGACTGTGCTCAGCTTGCTGATTTCACCGCCATCGTGTGCGGCTACTTTTTTCAGATCAACCGCATCCACCAGCTCATGCGCGCGTTTTGCGCGGTCTATCCAATCACCCAGGCTGTCAACCTGTGGGTTGGGTTCTGACGCTGTTGCTTCGTCTGAATCCTGATTTTCCGGTCTGTTTGGATCTTCCATAGCATCATCGGGGTTTTCCATTGGTAAAGTGTAGTGCAAGATGCGGATCCCGCAGACTCAGTGCTATTTTTTATCCAATGGATCACGAAGCCAAAGATTTTATCCGCCAGCGTATTGAACATGACCTTGCACAAGGTCAGCTGCCCGCTGGTGTTGTTACCCGCTTTCCGCCTGAGCCCAATGGGTACCTGCACATTGGGCATGCGAAAAGCATCTGCCTGAATTTTGGTGTGGCCCAGGAATACGGCGGCTCAACCTTTTTGCGCTTCGATGACACCAATCCAAGCAAAGAAAGTGAAGAATTTGTGCAGTCGATACAGGCAGACGTTACCTGGCTTGGTTTTGAGTGGTCGACGCTCACGCATGCTTCCGACTATTTTGAAGAGCTGTATAAATTTGCCGTAGATCTGATCAACGACGACAAAGCTTATGTAGACAGTTCAACGGCAGAAGAAATCCGCGAACAGCGCGGCACACTGACCGAACCAGGTCAGAACAGCCCTTTCCGGGATCGATCTGTGGCAGAAAATCTTGATCTGTTTGAACGTATGCGGGCGGGTGAGTTTGCTGACGGTGAACATGTGCTGCGTGCAAAAATAGATATGGCGTCACCGAACATCAACATGCGCGATCCAGTGCTCTACCGTATCCGGCACGTGCATCATCAACGCACCGGTGATAAGTGGTGTATCTACCCGATGTACGATTTCACTCACTGTATCAGTGATGCTCTTGAGGGCATCACTCACTCCCTGTGTACGCTTGAATTTGCAGACCACCGACCGTTGTATGACTGGGTGCTGGACAACAGCAACGTCAATTTTCACCCGCCACAGATTGAGTTTTCCCGTCTGGGGCTGGAATACACGGTAATGAGTAAACGTTTACTGCATCGGCTGGTCGAAGAAAAAATTGTCGATGGCTGGGATGATCCGCGGATGCCAACCATTGCCGGGCTCCGCAGGCGCGGTGTACGTCCGGCAGCGATTCGCGATTTCTGTACCCGTGTAGGTGTTACCAAGGTAGATAATCGTGTTGAGATGAACCTGCTTGAGTTCTGTATCCGTAAAGATCTGGAAGACACCGCTCGCCGAGGTATGGGTGTGTTAAGACCGCTCAAGGTCACACTTACAAACTGGACCGGTGATGTTGAAATCATGCCGGGCAGATGGCACGGTAAAGATGAGTCGTTGGGTGAGCGGGACATGCCTTTTTCAGGCGAGTTGTATATCGAACAGGATGACTTTGCGATTGAACCACCCAAAAAATGGAAGCGATTGAGCCCTGGAGAGATGGTGCGTTTGCGTTACGGATATATCATCCGTTGCGACGAACATATCTGTGATGAGGCAGGTGAGGTTGTGGAACTGAAATGTACCTATTTTCCCGAGTCCCGTTCTGGATCAGACACCAGTGGTTTGAAACCCAAGGGTGTTGTCCACTGGGTGTCCGCAGCGCATGCAGTGCCCGTGGAAATTCGCAGCTACAACCGGCTGTTTCGTGTGCCGGATCCGTCGGCGAGCAGTTTTCTTGAAGATATAAATCCAGAATCGTTGGACATTCTGCAGGGGTTCGTTGAACCGGCGATTGTCGAACATGAAGACACACATTTTCAGTTTGAGCGGCAGGGCTATTTCTGCAAAGACTCAAAATTACCCGGTGTCTTTAACAAAACGGTTTCGTTGCGCGAGGGTTTTTAGAACATGCACATGGCAGACCAGGTCACTATCATGGAAGTCAGCCCCAGGGATGGCTTGCAGAATGAAGACACATTGATCACCACCGAAGAAAAACTCCGTCTGATTGACTACGCCCTCGACGCTGGATGTAAGCGCCTCGAAGTCACCAGCTTTGTGCACCCGAAACGTGTACCGCAGATGGCGGACGCAGAAGCGGTTTGTGCAGGTCTGCCACAACGGGGTGATGTGACCTACACCGGCTTGATTCTGAATGAACGCGGCTACGAACGATTGCGTGCAACCCAACGGCTGAATGAAGCGGGGTTGGTGGTGCCGGCCACAGATGTGTTTGGTTTACGCAATCAGGGCCTGGATGTAGCTGATGCGTTGACCATGGCCAAAAAAGTCATCAGCCACGGTGCCAACAACGGCTTTCCGGTGCAGGTTACCATTGCGGTGGCGTTTGGCTGTCCGTTCAGCGGCGATGTGCAGGCTCAGGCGGTTGTTGATATCGCCCAGACCCTGGCAGAGGCAGCCCCGGTAGAGATTGCGCTGGCAGATACCATTGGTGTAGCTGTGCCCCTGCAGGTGTTCAATCTGTTCAGTATGTTGCGCGAACGCCTCGGTCCGGACATGCCATTGCGCGCGCATTTCCATGATACCCGCAACACCGGTATCGCCAACGCATTTGCTGCGTTACAGGCCGGGGTGAACACCCTGGATGCCAGTATTGGCGGCATCGGTGGCTGTCCATTTGCCCCCAACGCATCCGGCAATGTGGCCACTGAGGATCTGGTCTATATGCTTAACCGATCTGGTGTCGAGCATGGGGTTGATCTTGAAGCGCTTATTCAGGGTGCTCAGTGGCTTGGACCGGTGCTCAACAAGGCTGTGCCTTCGTCTCTGCTCAAGGCCGGCAACTTTCCTGCAACCCAGGAAGCGCAATAATTCAGGTGCCACGCACGCCATCGTTTCGCAACGTCCGTGCTGCGCACAAGCGTATCGCTGGCCGCATCCACGAGACGCCTTTACTGAGCAGCGACACGCTGAGCAGGCTTGCTGGCGTGGAGGTATTGTTCAAATGCGAGAATCTGCAGAAAAGCGGTTCATTCAAGTATCGAGGCGCGCTTAATTCGGTGTTGGCCCTACCTGCATCTGTGCGCAAACTCGGCGTCGCGACACATTCATCCGGCAATCACGGCGCAGCCCTGGCAGCAGTGGCTCAGCGCTTGAACATTCCCGCGACCATAGTTGTACCCAACACTGCAAGCGCGTTTAAACAGGACAACATTCGCCGCTATGACGGGCGCATAGTGCACTGTGGCAAGACGCTGAAATCCCGCGAGCAGAAACTGGCTGAGGTCCTGGCGGATACAGGCGCCACTTATATCCCACCCTACGATCATTTCGATGTCATTGCCGGGCAGGGCACCTGTGCTCTGGAAATACTGAACGCAACCGCCAACGTGGACGAAATCTGGCTGCCCGTTGGTGGTGGCGGCCTGGCTGCTGGTACGGTGCTGGCAACCTCGGAGCCAGCAATAACGCAGCAGAGCGTGCAGGTTGTTGGTGTAGAGCCAACCCTGGCCGGTGAGGCGCAGGTAGCCTTGCAGACACACAAACGCCAGCCGCCGATGCCACCGATCAGTATCGCCGACGGCTTACGTGCGTCGTTGGGTCGTCTGAACTTTAAGATTCTGGACGACTATCATCTACCGGTTTGTCTGGTGAGTGAGCAGGAGATAGTGGACGCCCAGAGCCTCGCTATGTCCTGTCTGAAACTGGTGTTGGAACCCTCCAGCGCGGTGCCGTTGGCCGCTCTGTTGAAACACGGCAGCTGGTGTTCAGGCAGCCGCAGAATTGTGGTGATTCTTACCGGTGGCAACGTTCAGTTGCGGCTGTGACAGAAACCGACCCGGGAGTTATGCCTGGGTCTGATCGCTTAACACCTTCTTGAAATGCTCTGCCGCATAAGCATCCGCCCAGCTTGAAAGCCGCCACGAATCGAGATATGCGCCGTGGCCGCCTCGATGAGTCAGATGTAGAACGATGCTGCTTGGCAATCGGCCATACTGTATGGCCGGAATAATCGGGTCGTCAGCGGCTGCCAGGATGTGAGCGTTGACTCCCTCCAGAGCGCCGGCGGAAAGATCGTAAGCCTGGAAATATTCTTCAGTTGAACCAAATTCGGAATGATAACGGACAAAATAGTCGGTTAACGCGCTGACGGTATTCAACGTCAGCGCATCTTTGAAGTTGTAGACACCCGGGAACGCTTTGTCTTTTTCCCGCCATACGCTGCGCCATTTTTTAATGAAATAGCGTTGATAGATCGCGCTGGAATCAATCTGGTACATGGTGCTGGCGGGCTCCATCGCCGGTGCGATGGCCAGTGTAGGTAGGCCCGGTACAGCCCGGGCTACCCGCAGAGCGAAGTTGCCACCAAGGGAATAACCCATCAGTCCGCTGCCTGTTGCGCCGTAGACCTGGCGCAGGTGAGACACCAGGGTAACAACTTCCTCAATCATCGCTGAGTTAAACAGACCCTGATTCAGGTGTGCGGTGTTGCCATGATCACGCAGATTAATGCGCGCTGTGGAAAACCCATGCGTGGCGAGGATGCTGGCGCAGGAGCGCGCATAAGATGATTGTGAGCTGCCCAGCCAGCCCGGGATCAGCATGATCAACGGTGCGTCGGGGATCAGATTGAGGTCAACTGCAAGGTTAACGCCGTTTAAGGCGATGATTTCCCGCTTCGCGGCGGCGTCGAACTGCTGGTGTACTCTGGACGGTACCAGCTTGCGGCCCATGCTCGACAGCACGGTTTGTATGTGTGGGTTGTGCAGGCCTTTACTCGGCTGAAAAGCATGAGGATCGCCGCTCACGGAGTTACCCGTTGATCGGAGTAGATACGCTCGCCGCGAAAGCCTTTGGCTTCGAGCAATTCAATAATGCTGTTGTTACCGATGTAGTGTGCCGCGCCGGCGATAACAAAGTAGCTGCCTTTAGAGTTGAGATAACCTTCAATCTGCTTTGCCATGCCGACGTTACGTTCGTCCAGCAGTTGGTGTAAAAACGCTTTTGAAGCTTCTGACGTGCCGGATTGTGCTGCAAAAGCCTGATAGAACTGCTTATCGTCGCCGCTGAGCCAGGCAGTTATCAGCTCTGCGGTGAAGGGCTCAAACTCATCCATCTGTGCCAGGGTGTCGCGAACCATCGCAGTTTGCATCGACAGCGGTTGGTTCATCAGCAGATCAAGCTGGAAATCCAGAGTTTCCAGGGCAAGCAGGTTTTTATCTGCCGCTTGCGCGGTGAAATAAGACTCTACGCCCTGCGCTGGATCGTAGCCCACTGACATCAACGCCAGCACAGCCAGCTGTTGTGTGATGAAGCCGGGTTTAAAGGGACCAAGTTGTCCCAGCGGCAGACCGTACAGGGCAGTCACATCATTTAAGGCGTTGTAGGTATCTTCATCTAAAACGTCTGCGATCTGTTGATTGTTGGCAAGCACAGCATATTGCATGGTTTTGGCCTGCAATTCGGCTGGCGTGAATGCGGTCATATCGACCTCCAGCACCAGATTGTCCGACAGATCGAATGCCGCCTGATACTGTTCAGGCAGTGGGTAGAAGCCACGCTTCAAAATATGTACGGAGCCCGCCAGGTAGACTGTTGCGTTTTTGTGTTGATAGCGCCACAGAAACAGCGGGTGACGCCCATCAGGAAGAGTGGCGCGAATATCCGCAACGGTGGTCAGTGGGATTCTATCCAGGGATACCAGTTCGCAATAATCAGTGCTGCTGTAGGGGGGAGGGTGCGCAATCGAACAAGCCTGTTGGGCTGCGGTCGCGGCAGCCAGTTTGTTGATCTGTCCTTCGACGCTGAATCGCTTATCAGGCGTAGCGCTGAACACCGCTGCTGCGCTGTGATTCAGCTTTTTCTGTTTAACCGGCGCTTTTTCTGCAGCTGGCGCTGCTCCCCAGGCTTGAACAGATGACAACAGCCAAACGAGCAGAACCGCAACCCATTTTAAAACGAACATGATTTATTCCTCGCCAAGATCTTCGGGTGTTTCGCCAGCCGCAGTAACAGCGGCCATGATCGCCTGGGCGGTTGCTTCAATCATTGACGGGTCTGTTCCGCGAATGACCAGGTTGGTGCCGTAACGTGATTCGCGGAAAAAAGGATAGCTGCCGACATCAACCTGCGGGAATTTATCCTGTATCTCGCCCAGAGCCTGCGCTATCTGACTCTCACCCATGTAAGCCCGTATAGAGCGTGATCGCACGATAGGACCGCTGCGCAGTGCGCCTTGCAGAGTGGATAACATACCCTGCATGATCATCGGGATGCCGGCCATGACGTATACATTGTCGATATAAAAGCCCTGTGGACCACCAGTCGGGTTGTCAATGAGGCTTGCGCCGGTGGGCACTCTGGCCATCAGCAGACGGCTGGCCATGATGTCATCCGGCGCCGGGCGCTGGCGAATCCGCGCTTCAATGTCAGGATGCTTGATCAGCGGAACCTCAAAGGCCTGAGCAATACATTGTGCAGTGATGTCGTCGTGGGTGGGTCCAATGCCGCCAGTGGTGAAGACATAGTCGTACAGCGCTCGGGTTTCATTCACGGTATCTACGATCGTATCGATGTCGTCAGGTATCACCCGGGCGTGTTTGACCTGAACACCCCATTCTCCAAGGGTTGTAGCCAGATGATTCAGATTCACGTCCTGGGTTCGACCGGAGAGGATTTCATTGCCTATAATTAATACGCAGGCAGTTACAGCTTGTGGCATGGATGGTTTGCTCTGTTCAGAATTTCGCAGCGCGCATACTACCAGATGCGTTCTCACCTGGGGCGTGTTGCGATGTCACTTCGAACCTGTGATGTCTGTCTCCGCGTGAAACATTTGTTAACACAATTGTGACGCAAACCCAGTGTTTTTCCGTGTTTGCCCTTTACCCCTTAAGTTGTTCTAGGTAGAGTGCGCGCTATCTTGGTCGGTGCTTTTTGGAGGGGAAGCGTTAGCCGGGTATTTCTACCAACAATCTGGTTATTGGGTACGCGCCCACAGGCGAAGTTGGTAGACACAAACAAGTAACGATGGATGGCCTCCTCATGAGTGCACGATGCATACGCCGCGTTTCGACGCAGCGATGGTTTAGTGATTTTGGTTGTACTAAGTCTTGCAACCCACGGTTTTTACTGACAATTCTTGTCGCTGGTTTTTTGACAGCTTGTGGCGGTGGAGGTGGCGGCGGCAGTCGTACTGCTCAAACTGACACGACGTCTCCTGCTGACCCTTCGCCTACTTTAACGCTTTCAGCGTCTTCTTCGTCGGTTACCACCGGCGGTTCGGTTACCCTGTCCTGGCAAAGCACTAACGCTGACAGTTGTGAAGCGTCCGGTGGCTGGAGTGGCAATCGTTCAACGACAGGTCAGCAGACTATTAGTTCTCTGCAGCAAACACAGACTTTTTCCCTGAGTTGCTCCGGTGCTGGAGGTGCAGCATTGCGGCAAGTTCAGGTGAATGTGGCGGACGACACTGAGATTTCTCTGTCTCTTTCCAGTAACGTCGATCTAGTACTGATAAATGACACGGTGCAGCTAACCTGGTCCAGCAGCAACGCGGAAAGTTGCGAAGCCAGTGGTAACTGGTCGGGACAGGTTGAGACCAGCGGTACATTCACCTCTGCACCGTTGACAGACGATGCACTGTTTCAGTTGACCTGCTTTGCCCAGGGCCAAAGTGCGGTTTCACAGTTGGGGGTTGCAGTCACGGATAACACCGTACGCTGGGCCGCGCCGACGGAAAACGTAGACGGTACTCAGCTCACTGACCTGGATGGTTTTGCTGTTTACTGGGGCGACCGCTCACGCAATTACAGCACCAGTGTGAATCTAGGGTCTGGCGCACGTGAATGGACCCTTGATGTCGCGCCGGGTACCTACTATCTCGCGGTCACCGCCATTAACTCGCAGAATGAAGAAAGCGGCTATTCCAACGAGATTGTCAAAGTAATCCCGTAGCTTCCTGAACCGCCGGCGGCCTCTCAGGTCGCCTCGACGGCAGCCTTCCCCAAGTCACCTGCCAGATGCTCAACGCCGCTAATTCGATGGGAGTTTCATGACCTGCCTGCGGCTTTGTGAATTCTATCGCGCGTATTCTGCTAAGCAGCGCACACAATCGCAATTTCCATACAAACTCGTGTTGTACATCACAAGATGGGCAGCCTTGCGTCTCTAGACTCGGTGACTCGCGCTGATCTGAAAAGAGCAGATCACGCGATCAATTTTCATGTTGTACGGCCCCTGAGAGAAGCCATCGACAAATGAAAGCGAGAGAGACATATGAGAGACGTAAAGCGATTTTTATTGCTTGTAACAACCTTCTCCGTGGTTGCCTGTTCTTCAGGTAGCGAGGAAGGTTCCTCCGATGATTTGTTCAGTGCCTTCGAGGTCAGCGGCAGTATTGGCGATGGTCCAATTGTCGGTGGTGAGGTTACAGTGCTGGATGCTGATGGTGATCTGGCGGCTGTGCAAACCAGCGATAGTCAAGCCAACTACAATCTGACCATTCCTGCTGGAACGAAATTACCCGCCACCGTTACGGTGTCTGGTGGTATCGATCTGGTTACCGGTCGTCCGGCTGACTTTCAGATGCTTGCCATGATCAATCGCCAGGGTGAACAGACGGTCAATGTTTCGCCATTGACCA
Source organism: Gammaproteobacteria bacterium (assembly GCA_048571035.1). GTDB lineage: Bacteria > Pseudomonadota > Gammaproteobacteria > Pseudomonadales > Azotimanducaceae > UBA4421. The sequence continues at coordinate 2,074,482 of CP121329.1, read as the reverse complement.
CGCTGGTCGTGAAAGCAGCCCAGTGTGCGGGTAACACCAGCGACAATAGATTGAATACGTTATGGCAAGCGGTAGACCGGGATCTTAATATCGGCTTGGATGTAGAGGTTCTGGGCGACCCGATGGCGGATGCTGTGGACCCCAGCAATGTGGCAACCGCTGTGTTAGCCAATGAGGCATTGGGTGAATGGATACGCCGTACAGATGCTGCGCTGCCGGGTGTCGATATTGATGACATTGTATCGGTATTAGCCTGTGATCTTGCAGACGGCGACATGGATGGACGTATCAGTGATCAAATCACAGCTGATGATGGGCGTGTACTGGCTGTTGCTAAAGCTGCAGAAGCCGGTGTGCGTTTAGAGGTGCTGGCTGGGCGGTTAGAGGTTGATAATCAGAACGCAACCGGCGCCATGAACGCAGCGATTCGCACAATCATGCCGGATGCTGCCAGCGCTGATGTCAACCTGGTGCCTCTCAGTGCTTCTGGCATCACCAAGACCCTGGGTAGCCTGGCTGTGTTGCAGGGTGTTTATGAAGATCCGGTGCTGTCTGAACTGATGACCCCCCTGGCTGATGCTGCACCAGGTAATGTTCGCGTACGTGTACAGTCGGTTTTCAGCACCTATAACCAGAATATGCTGGTTGATTTACCTGAACGCGTAGCCCTGGCAGATGCCACTGCCGTCAATCAGATCAACGCCAGGCAACAGAGTCAGCCTGCGTCAACACCACCATTTATCTCCTTTAATGCTGATCCCAGCACCATTGAAGCCAATTCACGCACAACCCTGAGTTGGGCGACCAGCAACGCGGACCAGTGTCTGGCCTCTGAGGGCTGGTCTGGTGAGCAGGATCTGCAGGGTACTTTTAGGACGTCGCAACTGAATGAGCGCACCTTGTTTAAACTGACCTGTTTTGGTCTAGGCGGAGCGAGCGGGGTAACAGTAGATGTTTCTATTTTGAATGCACCCGAGCCCCGACCTGAGCCTCAACCTGAGCCTCAGCCTCAACCTCAACCTGAGCCCCAACCTGAGCCGGAACCTCAACCTGAGCCCGAGCCCCAACCTGAGCCGGAACCTCAACCTGAGCCCGAGCCCCAACCTGAGCCGGAACCTCAACCTGAGCCGGAACCTCAACCTGAGCCGGAGCCTCAGCCGGAACCTGAGCCCCAGCCAGCGCCCGAACCAGCGCCAGCTCCAACGTTGAACTTCAGTCTGGACGATGATCTGATTTCCGCCGGTGGCAGCGTTAACCTGAGCTGGTCATCGGTTAACACAACATCTTGTACTGCATCAGGAGGCTGGTCGGGCAACCGTTCAACTTCCGGTAGCACCCGGGTGGATAACATCCAGAACGAAACTACCTTCACTCTGCGCTGCGAAGGTGAGGGCGGAAGTGTTGTGCAAATGCTCAGTGTTTCTGTCCTGGGTTCGCTGCAGATCAGCTGGCAGGCGCCGACGGAAAACGTGGATGGCACCCCCGTTGATGGCATTGCTTCTTATCGAATTCACTACGGCGACTTCAGCCGCAACTATGATGTGATTGTCGACGTCGCGGGTAATCAGAGCAGTCATGTGCTGGAGCTACCCACAGGCAGCTACTACATCGCGATGACCGCGGTGGATGTCGATGGAGAAGAGAGCGCGTTATCTCAGGAGATAGTCAGGCAGGCGCTATAGTAATCCTGTTGCAGTGCGACGTGTTAGCCGATGGCTAGCGCGTTGCTCCACTGAACAGCGAATAGCTCAAGGTAATGAGAGCAGACCAGGCATCATAGTTGCTGGTAATGGCTGTGCCATCACTGTCGCGCTCTTCGTAGCGAATGGTCAACGCTGTGGTTAGGTTTCGACCGACATCATAGTCAAAGCGCAGATCACCTCGTAAAGTATCAGCTTCCTCGCCTTCGTCTTCGAAATCCTCGTTTTCGAACGACAACCCGAACGAAGCGCGTACCTGCCGGGTCAATGTCCGGCTCAGGCCGATCCGCAATGCCTGGCGTGTGGTGTCACGGCCCACATCTTCGTAGTCTTCTTCAACGTAGTCAGCGCCAAAGGTCATTGCTGTGCTTTCACTCAGGCGCTGGCGCACGCTCAAGCTGAGGCGGTTGTTGGTGAAGATCTCAGCCAGGTCGGAATCCGCAGAAAAATCGAGATCGTCTACAAAAGCACCGGTGTCAAAGGCGCTGGACTGATCCTGAATATCGTGCTGCAACGTTAATCCCACCTCAGTGCCAGGGCGCGCCTGCCAGTCAGCTTGCAGATTGATTAACAAACCGTCTACATCCTCGCGGCCCAGCGTGCGCTCCGCGTTCTGATAGCCGCCGGTGAAGCTGTATTCGAGGTTACTCAATGTGCGATCAAGCGTGATTTGCGCGATCTGATATTCGATATCTGGAATAAACGGATTTTCATATTGCACCTGGTTCTGCATGACGGCTAACGCCACAGAATTGGTTGGCGAGGTTGCAAGCACATAGCTCAAGCTTGTGTCGTGGGTTATTGCATCTGTATCGGTGATGCTGGCTGTACGACTCCCGTACAGATAGCTGAGCAGGATCTGATCCTGACCACGGGGGTTGAATCTGAGTGTTGGCCCCGCACTGGTCTCGGAGTTTTCCTGTCGGTTGTCTGGCGTCGCGCCGCCGGTGATGGTGCGAATGGCGGTCTGAGTGCGGGTATGACTTGCGGTGAAAGCCAGCCGTTCCGGCAGTGCATCCCAGGCGATGTTTGCCGTGCCTGCGGATTCGGTATCGTTATCAAAAAGGTCTTCCTGATGGATGCGCCTGTTGACGTTGTAATCAACGTCCAGATTCAGATTCGGGCCTTCATGGGTGGCCTGCAGTCCAACACCCGGCGAATGTATCCACTCGGATACTTCATCCCCGCTGGTTAAACCTGTATTGGTGGTGTACTCGGATTCCTGAGTCAGGGACACGTCGTATTCCAGCGCAAAAATCGCTGATGCAGGACCCAGGCAGAGTGCCGCTGTGACAACGGCGGGCAAAATTCGCATATAAGCTCCCAGCTTTAAAAGGCGCGTTCAGGCACCGTGACAACATCTCCGGGCATAAGCGGATAGTTAGTACTCATATCACCGCGGTTCATGATGCCGCGCAGATCGACATCAATGCGCTCACCACTCTTACGGAACAGAGTGGATTTTGTCGGGTTAGCAAATTCTGTTAGACCGCCGGCCTCCAGAACGACATCAAGGACTGTCATGCCTTGTCGGTAAGGAATAGACAGTGGATCCTCGACAGCCCCCGTCACCCGCACACGCGAACGATATTCGTCGCTACCCATGGTGGTAACAATGACAGTGACATAAGGATCGCGAATAAACTTGGCCAGCTTTTGCGTGATGTCAGCGCTGACTTCTTCCGGCGTTTTTGCGCCAACAGTAATGTCTCCGGCCAGCGGCACTGAAATTTTGCCATCCGGTCGCACCGGTACTTCGATGCTCAGATCTTCGTTGCGCCAGACGTTGATGGCCAGAGAATCGCCGACACCTATTCTGTACTCATCTGCAAAACCGACGGGCGCAGCGGCTGCGGCTGGCGGTGGCGCCGTTGTGGTGGAACACGCGCTGAGCGTGACCAGACACACGAGCGTGGTGATTAAACCGCGCATAGATTTGATGTGAGCGAAAACTGTCTTGTTGTTTGTCATTGGTTGTTGTCCTTATCCCCTGCCGTCTTCTTGTTGGCTGATGATACTCGCTTTTCGACGCGCTGCGACCCTCGGATAAAAGGCGTTTACATCTGAACACAATGCGCCTACAGCTATTGCCGGCGTAATTACTGACACTGATGTTGATGACTGGGGAGACGCTAATATTATGACAAAGGAAAGAGAATTGACTCAGCAAGTTACGGACAGCATGCCACGCATAACCGTACGAAACGGAGAACCCGCCAGATTGTGGTACCGCAGTGATCGTATTTTCTGCGTTGACAGTGCCTGGTATTTTCACACTCGAGAAGGCCTGGATGTAGGCCCTTATCGATGTCAGTTTGATGCAGAGTTAGAAGCCGGCATGCTGCTACAGAAGTTACGGCAGACTCCTGAAGCGCAGATTCATCAGGTGATCCGCAATCACATGTTAGATACTCAAGGTGGTGCTGGTGCTTTAAACACCACAGCGTTTACCGACTATCTGGTAGAAGTGGGTGGCATTGAGCTGCTGCGTCAGGCAGCTGTCTGACGTAACGCAACGAATTTGGTTTTCAGTCAGCGACCCCTGTCAGCTAGCGCCCCTTGAATGTCGGGCTGCGTTTTTCGCGAAAGGCGCGTCGACCTTCGGCGTAGTCTTCGCTGTTAAAACACGTTTCGACCATCTGACTTATCTTTGCAACAGCCTCTGGTTGGCTGCCGGATTCCCAGACATCAATTGCAGCTTTGGCGGTTTTGACCGTGAGCGGCGCATTACCTGCAATGCGCTGGGCGTAACCCAGGCAGGCGGTTTCGATATCGTCGCGGGATTCAATGAAGTTGATGAGCCCCATGTCTTTTGCTTCCTCAGCGGGCATGAAGCGAGCGGAAAACATGATGTCCCTTGCGTGGCTGGGCCCCACGACGCGTGACAGCTTGGCCAGTCCCGGGTACTCATAGCCAAGGCCGAGTTTTGCTGCAGGAATGCCGAAGGTAGAGTCCGGGGTAGCAAAGCGGATGTCCGCTGCCAGCGCCGTGGCCAGACCACCGCCAATACAGTAACCCTCAATCAGTGCGATCAGCGGCTTTTCAAAACTGTTCATCCATTTGGTCGCGCGTCCGGCAATTTTATTGTACGCGGCCTGTTGTTCAGCGTTTGATCGTTTTTCTTCAAATTCGGAGATGTCAGCACCGGATACGAAGGCTTTGCCGCCAGCACCGCGCATAATCACCACCCGTACCGAATCGTCAGCAGCATAGCTTTCAAGAATATCGCCGATGGCCTGCCACATTTCCAACGACAGCGCGTTGTGGCGGGCCGGATTGTTGAACACCATCCATCCCACGCCTTTGTCGATGTGTGTCTGCATTCGATCTGTGTTGAGGGACAGCGGCATACTTTTTCCTAACGGTTTGTTTGTTCTTTGATCTGCTCCACCCGCGCCAGCAATCGCTGTGCGCGCACAAGGTGCGGTACATCGACCATCTTGCCTTTGAAACTGATGGCCATGAGGCCTTCTTCCTCCGCCTCTGCAAAAGCTGCCAGAAGCTCGACTGCCTCATCAATGTCGGCTGCACTTGGGGTGAAGGCCTGGTTCACAATATCAATTTGACTGGGGTGGATGGTGATTTTACCGGTGTAACCCATCCACGCGGCTTCCTGGCATTCATCTGCCAGGCCCTCGGCATCGTTAAAATCAACATAGACTGAATCAATCGGCTGCACGCCACCCGCGGCGGCGCTGAGCAATGTGATGTTGCGGCAATGGGTGTACAGATCCAGGTAGCTGCCGTCCGGACGCCTGTTGCGCGGTGCGCCAAGTGCCGCTGACAGATCTTCAGCACCCCAGGTCAGGCCGATAACACGCTGACACTGCGTAAACGTTGGCAGATTCAGCACGCCTTGAGGCGTTTCGGTGGAAACCAGAATCAGACCCACCTTGTTAGCGGGATGGCGGTACTGTTGTTCAAGGCGGCCGAGTTCTGTACTGATGGTGTGCAGTTCTTCCAGGGTAGACACTTTCGGCACAATATAGGCATCGGGTGGGTACTCCATGGTCTCAGCGAGATCCTGTAATCCCCACGGGGTATCTAACGGATTCATACGTACGGTGCGCTCTTTGCCGCCAAAATCAGCATCCTTGAGCCACTGGCTGACAACCTGCCGGGCTGCAGCTTTCTGTTTGGGCACAACAGCGTCTTCCAGGTCAAGAATCAGGCAGTCAGCATTGCTGGCTATCGATTTCTGCAGCATCTTTTCGTTTGCACCCGGCACAAAATGTGCAGATCGACGCAGTCGCTGGGTGCCAGGGGGGCGCTCAGTCATGCGGTCTGTTTCATCATCATGGCGCCGCGTATGCAGCTGCAGACAACTTCGCCGCGCTGATTGGTAGCAGTGTGTTCAAATGTCACGATGCCACGATCGGGCTTTGATTTGCTGGCGCGCTTTTCAACCACTTTGCTGTGTGCTGTCAGCGTGTCGCCGATGAAAACTGGATTGGGGAATGTGGTTTTATCAAATCCCAGGTTACCCAGGGTGGTACCCAGGGTGGTATCTCCGACCGATAAACCAACGACCAGGCCGAGTGTGAATATACTGTTCACCAGAATCTGACCGTGAATCGATTTTTTTGCAAATTCCGCATCCAGGTGTAACGGCTGAGGATTCAGCGTCAGTGCGCTGAACAGCAGATTGTCTGTTTCTGTGACTGTGCGGCTCGGCTGATGGGTAAATTCATCCCCCACCTGAAGATCCTCGAAATATTTCCCTGGCATGTTTATGCTCCCCTAAAGCAACGTACAACTTACCTTGCCCTGGTTTAAATGCCAATTCACCAAAAGAAGAAACGCATATGGATTTTGAACTCACTGATCAACAACTGCTCATACAGCAAAGCGTGGCGAAGCTGTGTGCTGACTACCCGGATGAATACTGGTCGCAAAAAGATAAAGATCATGAGTTTCCCTGGGATTTTTATGACGCCATGGCTGCGGCAGGGTGGTTAGGGATTGCCATACCGGAAGCTTACGGCGGTAGTGGTCAGGGCATCACTGAAGCCAGTCTTGTACTTGAAACCATTGCTGCCAGCGGCGCTGCCATGAACGGCGCAACCCCCATTCATCTGTCGATTTTTGGTATGCACCCCGTGGTGAAATACGGCACCGAAGAGATGAAACAGAAGTATCTGCCGTCAGTAGCCAGTGGCGATCTGCATGTTGCTTTCGGGGTGACCGAACCCGATGCGGGCACCGATACAACATCAATCACTACTTCGGCCCGTTTAAACGGCGATACCTATACCGTGAAAGGCCGCAAAGTCTGGACTACCAAGGCGTTGCAGTCTCAGCGCGTATTGCTGCTGGTGCGCACAACGCCAAAGGACCAGGTTGAACGACGTACCGATGGTTTAACCTTGTTGCTGGCCGAGCTGCAGCGGCCGGAAGTGTCTATTTCGCCCATTGATAAAGTTGGTCGTAATGCGGTGGCCACTTGTGAGGTGGTGTATGACAACCTGCCGGTGCTGGTGACAGACCGGGTTGGTGAAGAAGGTAAAGGTTTTCGCTACATTCTGGATGGTTTGAATGCAGAACGTATTCTGATTGCTGCAGAAGCGTTAGGCATTGGGCGGGCAGCGCTACGTCGTGCGGTGGACTACGCTAACGAACGAGTTGTGTTCGGGCGCCCGATCGGCAAAAACCAGGGTATCGCGTTCCCGCTGGCGGAAGCGAAAATGCGGCTGGATGCTGCGGAGCTGATGATTCGCAAAGCCAGTTGGATGATTGATCAAGGCCTACCCTGTGGTGCTGAAGCCAATATGGCGAAGTGGCTGGCAGCTGATGCTTCCTTTTTCACTGCGGATCGCGCCATGCAGACCCATGGTGGATTTGGTTACGCCACGGAATATCATGTCGAAAGGTACTGGCGCGAGGCGCGTCTGATGAAAATCGCGCCGATCTCTCAGGAAATGATACAGAACTACGTGAGTGAACACGTACTGGGATTGCCTAAGTCTTATTAGATATTCATCAATCCTTGAAGAAACCTAAACATTGACGAGGGTGAGGTTCAGGTGATAACCAGAGAAATTTATCTGTGTGCCTTTGACATGAATTGCGTAGGCCACCAGTCACAAGGATTGTGGCGCCATCCGCGGGATCATTCTGCAGAATTCAACACCATGAAATACTGGCAGGATCTGGCGCGCACGTTAGAGCGAGGTTTGTTTGACGGTATTTTCTTAGCGGATGTGACGGGTGTTTACGATGTATTTGGTGGATCCCCGGATGCGGCCCTGCGCGCAGCCACGCAGGTGCCCACGAATGATCCATTTACCATCGTGCCGGTCATGGCGTCTGTTACGGAAAATCTATGTTTTGGTGTGACGGGTTCGATTCCTTATGAGCCGCCCTACAGCTTCGCAAGAAAAATCTCGTCCCTGGACCACCTCACATCCGGACGCATTGGTTGGAACATTGTCACTGGATATCTCGACAGCGCCGCTAAAGGTATTGGTCAGAATAAGAAAGATGCGCATGACACGCGTTATGACATTGCGCATGAATATATGGAAGTTGTTTACGCGCTGTGGGAACAGAGCTGGGAAGACGGCGCGGTTCTGCGCGACCGCACAAATGGCGTCTTTACAGATCCGAATAAAGTCCATCGAATCGATCACGATGGCAAATACTTCAAGTTAAACGCGATCCACTTGTGTGAACCATCGCCGCAGCGTACGCCGGTGCTTTTTCAGGCGGGCACCTCGCCAAAGGGGCAGGCTTTTGCAGGTAAACATGCTGAATGTGTGTTTATTGGCGGGCATCGGGCCGAACAGCACGCCAGATCTGTTGCCAGTCTGAGAGCGCAGGCAAAAGCGCATGGGCGAGATCCGAGCGACCTGAAAATATTCGGCGCAATCACCGTTATTGTTGCGCCAACTGATGCTCAAGCAGAGGAAAAACTGGCTGACTACAAAAGCTATGGACTGAACGAGGGAGCCCTTGCACTGCTTTCAGGCTGGACCGGAATGGATCTGTCTGAATTGGAAATGGAAGCGACTATAGAGCAGGTTGAATCCGATGCTATTCAGTCCGCCTTGGCAGCGCATGGTAGCGCCACCGTTAGAGACTGGGCTGAGGACCTTACGGTTGGCGGGGCGGGTCCGATTATTACGGGTTCGCCTGAAACGATAGCCAACAAGCTGGAACAATGGCTTGCAGTGTCTGGCCTGGATGGTTTCAACCTTGCCTACACAGTGATGCCTGAGTCGGTGGAAGAATTTGTAGACCTTGTCGTTCCGGTATTGCAGGAACGTGGGGTTTATAAAAGCAGCTATCAGCCTGGTACATTCAGAGAAAAACTGGGTTTTAAAGCACAGCGGTTACAGGCTCCTCATCCTGGCGCGGGCTATCGGCGGTAATACCTGCTCAGGTAAGTAAATAACTGCGCTCGTGTATCATGGGTTCTGATTTATGGGCACCAAGATCACAACAGTATGATCGTTGCAGCGGATCTCATCCCTTTCTGGCTCAATTTCATTGCTGGCTTTGTGATGCTGGCCTGCGTGACGTGGGCGGCGATAGCGGCCCCTTGGACGGCATTGTGGGCGGCATCTGAGCGCCAGCACGTTTTTCTCGGTGGCCTGTTGGCACTGCTGTTTTTATGGCTTCTATCGTTTCAGGTCATTGCAGGCGTCTGGATTCATCTGCTCGGTGTTACCAGTCTCACGCTGATTGTAGGTTGGCGCTTAACTATTGTTGGGGCAACGCTTGTTCTTTTGGTTTTTCTCGGCTGGCAGCAGCAATCTCTGTTGGCCGCACCGCTGGCCTGGCTGTTCTCCGTGCTGGTGCCGGCAACAACAACCCGACTGCTGGTGCACTTTCTGCGCACACGCGCGTTGAGAAACCTTTTTGTTTACATGCTCGGCGCGGGTTTTGGGGGCGGTCTGTTGAGTGTGCTGGTGCTGGGTATCCTGGCTTTACCCACTTTCTGGGTGATGGGCGAGTCAGAGTGGCTCGACCTGGCCGTCGATAACTGGGCTTTTATCCTGTTGCTGATGTTCCCGGAAGGCTTCATCAACGGCATGCTGGTCACGGCGTTTACCGTTTTCTATCCGGATGTGGTGAAAACATTCAATGATGACTTCTATCTCAGGTAGCTTTGAAAGGCTTCAGCGTCCGAGTTTTTTCCGCTTACCTTCCACGTAATCCACCAGTATATATTCACCTAACTGCTCCGGTGAGGTGTAGAACACGCGCCCGCCATTCATGCGTGCCACTTCCTGCATGAAGGCCCGCAGATATTCAGAAGATTCAAGCATGAACGAGTTGATGGCAATGCCTTTGGTGGTGCAGCGTTTAACCGCGCGGAAGGTTGCACGAATGGTTTCTGCTGTGGGCGGATAAGCGAACATGGCCTGACCATTTTCCATATGCGCGGTTGGCTCACCGTCTGAAATCATGATGATCTGTTTGCTGCCAGCCGGGTGTTTGGACAACAGGCGCTCCGCCATCAGCAGGGCGTGCTGCATGTTGGTGCCCAGAACATATTCATCCCACTGCAGGAAAGGCAGGTCCTGGGGTTTCAGTTCTTTAGCCGTCGCTGCAAATCCGATGATGTAGAAGCTGTCTTTCGGGTATTGGCTGGTAATCAGATTGTGCAACGCCAGTGCAACTTTTTTTGCAGCCTGGAAAGAGCCGCGCAACGCCATAGACCAGGACAGGTCTACCAGCAGTGCGGTTGCTGTAGAGGTGATCTGCTCACTGCGGTAGATCTCAAAATCAGATGGATTCAGCTGCACCGGCGCACCCGGGCCCTGGCGGTTGATGGCGTTGCGGATGGTTCTAGGCATATGCAGGTGGAAGGGGTCACCAAACTCGTAGCTTTTGGTATCTTCGATGCGTTCGCCAAAGCGGCCCTCTTCAGGTATCGCGTGATTACCCAGGCTCTGTTTCTTCAGTCGCTGATAAATCTCGCCGAGGGCTTTCTGACCGATAACCCTTGAACCGCGCGGTGTCAGTTCCCAGCCTTTGTCATCCTCATTGCGCACGTAACCTGACTCTTCGAGCATTTTCATGAGCTTATCGAGCTCTTCCAGCTGATCCGCTTCGTCTTCACCCATCAAATCGCGCATCAGATCTTTATTGATGCCGCTGAGGTCGCCGCGCCGTTCCGCATCCTGCATCTGGCCCAGTAAATCGTCCATTTCATGCATTTCCTGCATGAGCTGCATGGCTTCATCCAGACCAAGGGATTCGTCACCGGAAAAATTGTAGCCCTGGCCATCGGGGTTCAGAAAATCGAGCTCTTTGGCCAGCTTGGCCATTTCCGCTTCCAGTTCAGGGTCACCAAAACGGCCGTTGAACATGTCCTGCAGCGCCTGACGTTGTTCCGGAGACATGGAATTCATCAATGACTGAGCCGCCGCCATCTGCTGGCGCATCTGCTCTAACAGTTCGTCCAGGTTTTTTGGCGGGTCGTCGCCAAACATGTCACCAAATTCCGCCATGAACTCATCGAAGCCTGGATCTTCGCCGGCGATCTTTTTCACCAGCATGTCGTTCAAAGCTTTCATCATCTGCTTCATGCGTTCGATGTCGCCGTCTGACAGATTGTTAACCATGTTCTCAATGTCATTAAAGAACGTGCCGGTCATTGCTTTACGCAGTTCATTCAACAGTTCAATGAACTTTTTCTGAGCGTCGGTGTTAATGAACTCAAACTTTTCCAGGGTATTGATCTGCGCGCCGATATTGTCAGGCAGGTCATCAAGAATTTTCTCGTTACGCTCGGCAATGTCTTTCAACAACGTGTCACTGAAGTTTTCTGCCTCGGCAGCTTTGGCTTTCCAGGCGTTGATCTGATCCCGCTCCATGGCGATGATCTCGTCCAGGCGTTCGCGGAAGCCTTCAAATATGGAGTCGAGGTTGAAGCGATTCAGCTGGCGCTGCTTTTGTTCTCGCAGCTGCCGGATCATGTCGCGCAGACCTTCCAGGTAGCCACCTTCCGGAATGGGCATGCCGCGGGAGACCAGGTTGCGCATCGCCCAGCGCAGATCACCATATTCCATCAGGTCGTCAGCCAGGGCTTTCATGACTTCTTCAGCATCCCAGGCAGATTGTTGGGAGCCATCCCAGGCGGAGTAACGTTGTCGGCGCGAAGCAGCCATGGCGTTTATCCTGTATAGGTTGAGCGGCCGGACACCGCGTATTTATTAAGCAGCTTGTTCAGATGCAGACCTTCAAGCAGAAATTCTACTTCTGCGGCGCGCGTGCCGGGTGTGGTGGCCGTAATGCGCTCACTCATGCCCGGAATTTTATCAATGATCTGGCTGTAGTCCTCAGCATAAACCGCTTCGCCAATTTCAATGCTCAGACCATTGTTGAATGCTTCGATTATGGGGGCAAGGTCCTGTAAATCATGGGTGCGATCAAACACAGCCTTGGTCGCCGCCTGGATGATGCGATTGGTGATCTTGTCTTCCTGGCCGTCTTCCATCGCTTCAAATTCGACTTTGCCTTGAAAGGACGGCGCGATGTATTCGAGATCGGAAATGCGTGGCACCACCTCCTTTTCTCCCAAAACCAGGGCACGGCGAAACGCATTGGCGACCAGCACTTCAAAGTTTGCGATGGATGCGCGCACTGATACCCCGGAGCGTTGGTTCACATCCGGTGAGCGCCGTGCGTGGTGGGTGACCTCGGCAATAATCTCTTTCATGTAATCCGGCACCAGCACATCTACATCGGGCATGGACAGCACGTTGGCTTCCTGCTCTACGATGGCAATCTCCTGTTCGATGTGCTCCGGGTAGTGCGTGCGGATCTGAGCGCCGTAGCGGTCTTTGAGCGGCGTGATGATGCGGCCGCGGTTGGTGTAGTCTTCGGGGTTGGCGGTGGCCAGGATGAACACATCCACCGGCAGCCGCACTTTGTGGCCACGGATCTGGACGTCACGTTCTTCCAGCAGATTGAGCAGTCCCACCTGAATGCGCTCGGCCAGATCAGGTAGCTCGTTGATGGCAAAAATACCCTTGTTCATGCGAGGTACCAGGCCATAACTCAGTGTCAGTTCATCGGAGAGGTAGCGGCCTTCAGCGACTTTTATGGGGTCTACTTCGCCAATGATGTCTGCAATGGTGATATCTGGTGTGGCCAGCTTTTCTCCATAGCGATCGTCGCGATGCAGCCAGGCGATTGGCGTTGCATCACCGTGCTCTTCTATGAGGTCTTTGCCAGCTTTGGTGATCGGCTGCAGCGGGTCTTCCGGGATTTCGGTACCCGCAATCACCGGGCTCCACTCGTCGAGTAGCGACACCAGAGAGCGAGCAATACGCGATTTGGCCTGGCCACGTTCGCCAAGGAAAATAATGTCCTGACAACCGAGAATGGCGTTGGTGATCTGCGGCACAACGGTATCCTCATATCCCACAACGCCGGGGAATAAAGTCTCAGCCTGGGTCAGCTTGTTGATGAGATTTTTGCGGATTTCTTCTTTAACAGGCTGTGGTTCGTAGCCGCTGGCTTTGAGTTCGCCCAGAGTGGCGGCGCTAGGTTGCGTTGTCACGACGTTCAATTGCTCCCGGGTAGTAGCCTTTGAGTCTACGTGGCGCTGCCTTTGTTAAGCAAGGTGCGAATGCGTTGTTGCAGCGCCGGGATGATATCCTGTTCTACCCAGGGATGTTGCTTCAGCCATTGTGTGTTACGTGGGCTCGGGTGTGGCAGGGGTACGGTATGAGGCCAATACTGCCGCCAGTTGGCGACTACACTGCTTAAAGTCTGACTCGACCGAATGTTCAAGTGCCAACCCAAAGCGTAGCGACCCATCACGATGGTTAGCTCGATGTTGTCCAACTGTCCGAGTAACTGTTCTCGCCATGCCGGTGCGCACTCCTTGCGAGGCGGTAAGTCGCCACCCTTGCCTTTGCCGGGATAGCAGAAACCCATCGGTATCAGAGCAATCTGTTCCGGGTTGTAAAAGGTATCCCGATCTACACCCATCCAGGTCCTCAGGCGCTCACCGCTTGGGTCATTAAATGGAATGCCGGTCTTGTGGACCGCTGTGCCCGGCGCCTGGCCAACGACGAGAATTCTTGCAGCAGGATCTGCCTGGATAACCGGCCTGGGACCCAGCGGCAGGTGCTCAGCACACAATGTACAACTGCGGATCTCTTCAACCAGTGGTATGAATCGGTTCATGCATTAGCGCGTTGGGTGGGCTTGCCGAGCAGTCGGTCAGAGATGATGCGCAGCTGAATTTCGCTGGTGCCCTCAAAAATTTTGGTCAGGCGCGCGTCACGCCAGTAACGCTCTACCGCGTGCAGTTTGGTGTAACCTGCGCCGCCGAGAATCTGTAGTCCATCCGAGGTCACCCGCTCTGCCATTTCCGCGGCGAACCATTTCAACATGGCCGCTTCTTTGTCACAGGTCTGGCCGGCATCCATCCTGGTGCAGACGTCATACATCAGGGCGCGTGCGGCTTCTATTTCACTGGCCATGCGGGCCAGTTTGAAGCGTGTTTCCTGAAAATCTGCAATCGGTACGCCGAATTGCTGGCGCTCGTGAGCGTAAGTGGTAGCGTCCTCGAGGGCGCCACGAGCAAGGCCAATGGAGCGCGCTGCCGTATGCGCTCTGGCTGCATTGAGCATGTTCACCGTGCTTTTAAAACCTTCGCCGCCACCGCCGGTAATGATGTTTTCTTTGGGGATCCGGCAGCCATCAAAAGCCAGTTCAAAAGTGTTCCAGCCGAAGTAGCCGATTTTGGGAATCGCAGCACCCTGGCAGCCTTCGGGCAGTTCGCCGCGCGGCTTTTCAATAATGAAGGAGCGCAGTCCAGTGTAGCGCGCCTCATCTTCCGGTGCCTCAACTCGAGCTAACAGATTGATATAGTCGGCCTGGTCGGCAAAGGTGCACCAGTATTTGTTGCCGGTGATGACCCACTCGTCACCGTCCAGTACTGCTTTGCAGCTCACAGCAGCGAGGTCGCTGCCGACGTCGGGTTCTGACAACGACACGGCACACAGGTAGTCGCCCTGAGCAGCTCGAGCGGTTAATTCCCGGCGTTTGGCTTCCGGCCAGCCGCCTACTGCCATCAGTGAAGACGCCCGGGCGATGATGCTGGCAACACTCATCCAGCCTCTGGCCAGCTCTTCGGCAATCAGACAATACTCAAATACACCTAGCCCCATGCCGCCGTGTTCTTCCGGCATGCGGATGCCAAAGTAGCCCATCTCTCCCATTTTGCGGCGCAGATCCATGGGAATTGTGCCTTGCACTGGATCCAATTCGTTAGCAACCGGCAGTACTTCTTTAAGAGAAAATTCCCGCGCAACCTCCTGGATCATGAGGCGCTCTTCGCTGAGATAGTGGGCAGACATAGTGGTGCTCTTAGTTAAATCAGATGCCGATCAGGTCGGCGCGGTCTATGGTGTTCTGGACGATCCTGATGCTCGCGGCATCAACCATGACACCATCGACGTTGATTGCACCCAGGCCCTCAGCCAGCGCGGCATCGTAAGCTTCTTTCTGTTTGCGCGCTTTGGCCACGTCTTCTGCCGTGGGCGCGAAGACTTCCTGGGCGATCTCAACCTGGGCAGGATGAATAGCCCACTTGCCCACCATGCCGAGGATCAGCGAGCGTTCCGCTTCTTTGCGGAAGGCCTCAGGATTTTTGAAATTCGCAAAAGGACCGTCCACCGGATCGATACCGTTGGCGCGGCAGGCAATGGTCATCTTGTAGCGCGGGTAGTGCCAGATATCGGGCGGATAGCCGCCGGTGCTGCCAACAGAAGACAGCTGCATCTGCTGGCTGGCGCTGTAATCACCCATGCCAAAAATCAGGCATTCCAGTCGATCGCTGCATGCCGCTATCTCTTCGACGTTCATCATGCCTTCCACCTCTTCAATCAGGCATTCGATGCCGATGCGCCGGGTCAGGCCAAGCTTCTGCTCAAGCTGGTCGAGTAAAAGATGTAGAAAACGTACGTCTGCGGCACTTTTAGCCTTGGTTAACATGATGGTGTCGAGTTTGTCGCCTGCGCCGGTGACTACTTCAATAATATCGTCATGGCACCATTGAGTTTCGACATCGTTGATGCGCACGCACAGCGTGCGAGGCCGCCAGTCGTGTGTGTTTAAAGCCTCAACTATTTTGCCCCGGGCTGCGGGTTTGGCACTTGGGGCAACGGCATCTTCCAGATCCAGAAAAACGTGGTCCAGTTCAAGTGCAGCGGCTTTGGCCATCATTTTTTCTGAACTACCGGGAACCGATAGCTGGCATCTTCGGGGGCGGGCGGGTTGTTTGGACATGGTAAGCGGACCTTCTATCTTTTCTAAATTTTCGGGGCTGATTCTGCGGGACGTTTTTTGATCAGCACGCGGCGCTCGCCTTCGAACACAACCTTATCGTCCTGGTTCACACCCCAGTGTTTGAATTGCACTATACCGGCGTCATGCTGCGCTGCCTCTTCTTTGCCTAACACTTTTGTATAGGCGTAAAGAGTGTCGCCGTGAAAAACCGGATTTTTCAAGCGGATTCCATCCATGGAAAGTTCTTTCAGAGCGTTTTCGCCGGTGTCCTGCATCGACAACCCGATGATCATGGAAATCGTCACACCGCCAAACTGCAGGCGGGAGTTCCAGCCGTCGCGGCCCATGGCATTCTTCTGCATCAGATGTTCATTGAAGTGACCTTCAGCGGTATTCAGAACCTGCAGGGTGATGCCGACGTTATCCTGCTCACACATGGTCTTGCCGCGAGCGTGTTTCATTACGGTGCCGACGTCGAAGTCTTCAAAATAGTTGTTGTTGCCTGTTAGCGACATGAATAAACCTTCAGTTAGATCTACTGCGCCGCATTTCTGCGGCGTACCAGATTAGTTCTTTGGAAAGATACCACCTGTACGCTGTTCTGGTTAAAACCCTGCGTATGCCAGGTGACGATGCCAAAATGCGGATTGCCTTTAGAAGCTCTGGCACTGATCACCTCGCTGCGTGCTGTGAGAGTATCGCCGACGTATACATCTTCTATGAATTGACACTGATCTACTCCCAGGAAAGGGCCGCCGCCTTCGCTCAGATCTTCCACCGACAAGCCAAACACGGTGTTGAACACGAGCATGGGATTTACCAGAATTTTTTCATGTCCCAATGACTGCGCGTAAGGTTCATTGAAATAGAGCGGGCAGAACGACAGTGTCTGCGTGGAAAAGGCTGAGTTGTCACCGGCATTGATGGTGCGACCCCAGTGATGTTCAAACATGCGGCCAACGGTCATATCCTCAAAACGATTACCCTTGTGCTGGGTGACAGCCTGGCTTCTGAAATCTGATTCACTCATGCTGGGGAAAAATCCTTCCTGGTGTTTAGCGCCTTGAACAGTTCATTCAGGTTGTCGAGACGCTCAAGATGCGCGCAGAGGTCGATGATTTTCGCTGTGCGTACCTCTCCCAGGCGTGGTGTAACAAGGCTACGGAATTTGTGCGTCAGTTTTTGCCACTGCGCCTCCAGGTCGCGCATCGGAATGCCCACGTTAGTGGCTTGCTGGATTTGTTGTCCGTCATCGGTAATGACGGTCACAAGCGTTGCGGGATCAGGGCTTGTGTGCGTCACAACCGAGACCCGATCACGAAATCCGATCAGTTGAGGGTCCTGCGTCAGTTCATCGGTAAATATATCGATGCTGGATGTATCAACGCCGGACAGCGCCATGGCTACTGTGAAGCGCAAGCTGAATTTAGCTTCCAGACCGGAGGCAGGCTCGGCAATATTGCAGACTCGCAGGTGGCCCTTATCTACCGCCACTTCCACGTGTTTGATCTTGTTAGGATCAAAAGCATTTTGCGCACAAAGCTCGCGCGTCGCTTCAATGGCCGAATGGGTCATATAGCAGGCGGCATGGTACTTAAAACAAATATCCTGGGCATAAGCTGGTTGCTGCATGGCAGCTGCAAATTTTGCGGTGTCTGAGCTGCTGCTCTGAGTGTCCAAAAAACCCTGTTCGGTTTCGAGTATGTTGGTGCGGCTGCTGAATCCGCGCCCTGCGAGGTTTGCCGCCTGCAGCCCTGTTGCCGCCGCATGCCCCGCATGAAAAGGCTTACACATAGTGCCGAACTGGCTTTTCAGACCGGCAGCTTGTGTGCCTGCGATGCCGAGCGCTGTGGCCGTCTGGATATCATCCAGCCCCAATATCGACGAGGCCGCTGCCGCGGCGCCAAAACAGCCCAACGTGCCGGTCGCATGCCAGCCCTGCTGATAGTGTGATGCGCCCGCGTAGCGACTGATAATACATTCTGCATCCACGCCTGCGGAAAAAGCGGCGATGAGTTGTGTCCCGCTGAGGTTGTGCTGTTCCGCGAGGGCAAACACAACCGGCGCGACAGGTACGGTGGGGTGGCCGGACATGGCCAGTTGTACATCGTCGTAGTCGTGGGCGTGCCCTGCTGCGCCGTTGATCAACGCCGCCTGTTGAGTAGCCACGCGCTCGTTCGTGGCAAAAACTGTAGCCTGCTCATGACCACCTTGTTCAGCGGCGTCCGCGCGTAGGATCTGGGCCAGCGGTTCGTCCATACCAGCGATGGTCACGCCAATAAAATCCAGCAGCGCATGTTTACTGGCCTGCTGGGCGCTGGAAGGCATCGCGGCATAGTTGGCACTGCTGATACGTTGTGCCAGTTGCATTGTCTGATTCATAAGGTCTCCCCACCTGCGCTTAAGCTATCGCAACGACGTGGGAAGTCAATCCGTCCTGTCTGCTGAATTGGGTTCTCAGGAGGCGGGTTCAACAAAGCGCGTGATGCCGCGCTTGAGATCCTGGGTAACGTACTTGCGCAGGGCTGGCGTCAGCAGCGTCGCTTCAATATCTGACTGGATCGGCTCGCCAATCTGAATGTGGTAGCGCTGACCAGACTTTTTCAGCATCTCTCGGAACAGCGTCATGTCTTTCAATTCTGAGTTCAGGAACCAGAGCAGGTAGTACAGCGTGCTGTTGTAACCTTTGATGTGCATCGGGACGATGGGGCAGTTGTACTTCTGTGCAAGGCTCACACCAGATACCAGCCACTCCCGCTCGACCAGCCCGATGGGCGTCGGACGGGCTAAGCGTCCCGAGGGGAAAATAACAATCAGGCGTTCGTCTTTCACTGCGCGTAGCATGTTGCGCAGGGTCTCTTTGCTTTTGCTGTGATTGCGTTTTTCTTCCATCCACTCAACCGGGATGATGATTTCGCCCAGATTTTCCTGGCAGCGGACAGCATCCCGGTTGGCAAAGAAATTCATGTCTGGTCGAATCGCTTTGATGGCGTCAAAAACAGCTAAACCGTCCGCGATACCCGCTGGATGGTTCGGCATGACAACGGTGCGCCCCTCAGTCGGTAAATGGTGCAATCCTTCAACGGTGACTTTCATGCCAAGCAGGTTGCTGACGTGTTCAAACACGTCATAACCACTCATGCCCTGCACCTCATCAACGAGGTCTATGGTCGTCTGATAGCCAAAAACTGGATACAGGTATTCCTGTATCAGCTTCCAGATGAACGGATGCTGGCGCAGCTTGATTGCGCGCTCTTCAATGAGGGTGTCAACGATATGGCTCATGGCGTGTGCGCTTTCACAAACGCAGTGACGGCCTGATTGAAACCCTCGCTGTCTTCCATATTCACCGCGTGCCCAGCTTGCAGGTCAACCACGGTCAGATGCGGCATGTGCACAACGGCCCAGTCCCTGGCACCTGCAAAACGGGATTCAAGTTGTCCATGGGCTAACAGCGCGGGTCTTGAATTGTCGCCAGCTAGATGGCGAATACTGGCATTGGGGGTTGTATACGTGAGCGTGTGGGCAATACCTGTGGGAGAAAGCGTTTCAGCATCCTCCATTAACGTGGCGTACAGGTCAGGCGGCAGCCTTTTTGCAAAACGCGGATGCACCGGAATACGTGATATGGCTTTGAGCCCACCTTTGTGTATCCGCCCAGCACTCTCTGCAGCCTCACTTTGCCACTTGGCTACCTGTTCTTCATCCGCAAAGGCCGAGGTGGAATTGGTAAAGATGTGTGCAATAACGTGCTCGGAGTAGGCATGTGTATAGCGAATGGTCAGGGCCGCACCAATTGAATAACCACACAGCAGCCACTGTTCTGCGTCCAGCTCAAGACGAATCTGGTCAAGCGCTTCAACGTAGTGATCCGGGTGGTAGGCTTGCTCATCAGTTGGGCTGGGTGACTTGCCGTGTCCCCACAAATCGATGGTCACCGGGCGACAGACACGGCCGAGCGCCGACAGATTGTGATTCCACTGGCGGGAACTGGACAGAAAGCCGTGCACCATGGCCAGGTAGGGTCCCTCGCCGGGGTGTACGGTATATGCAAGTTTAACTGGAGGCATGCTCTGGCTAGGCTCCGGGAGGCTCGGCAACAGGGGCGCATGCTACCATGCCAGGCCTCATGAAATTAACGAATAGAGTGGTGAAATAACATGTCTGCATTACAGACAGAAGCGGTGGCAGTGCTGACCACTGGTGGCACCATCGACAAAGTATATTTTGATGCACGCAGTGAATTTGCCATTGGTGATTCGGTGGTGGTGGAACTGCTGAAAGAAGCCCATGTGGATGCACCTCATCGTCTGGTCGAGGTGATGCGGAAAGATTCTCTTGAAATGAATGAGGCCGACCGGCAAGCCATAGCACAAGCGGTCCAGTCCTGCGACGAACGTTGTGTCGTGATTACTCATGGCACGGATACCATGACGCTGACGGCACAATCACTGCAGCCTGGAGAAAAAACCATCGTGTTGACAGGTGCTCTGTCGCCGGCCCGTTTTGCAAAAAGTGATGCAACGTTTAATGTCGGGATGGCCTTTGCGGCCGTCCAGGCGCTGCCTCCAGGTGTTTACATAGTGATGAACGGTCAGGTTTTTGCAGCGGATCAGGTACGTAAAGACCTGGAGAAAAATGTGTTTGTGCGGTGTTAGACTCGATCAATGACGGTTAAAGAGGGCGCTTCGATGTACGACGTAGTGATTAAAAACGGTTTGATTGTGGATGGTTCCGGTGGGGCCGGGTATCGAGCCGATCTGGCTATTCAGGGCGACAAGATAGCGTCTATCGGGCGCATTAACGCGCCAGCGCGACAAACTATCGATGCTGAAGGCCACGTTGTGTCGCCGGGCTTTGTAGATGGACACACGCATATGGACGCGCAGGTGTTCTGGGACCCAATCGGCTCATGCTCCTGTTATCACGGTGTCACCAGCGTCGTCATGGGCAACTGCGGATTCACCCTGGCACCCTGCAAACAGGAAGATGCGGATCTGGTATTCCGCAACCTGGAGCGTGCAGAAGATTTATCCCGCGAAGCGATGCTGGCAGGTATTGACTGGACCTGGGAAACTTTTCCGCAGTTTCTCGATTCCGTAGATCGCCTGCCAAAAGGCATCAACTATGCCGGATATATTGGCCATTCGGCGCTGCGTACTTACACCATGGGGGAGCGGGCGTTCACCGAACAGGCCAGCGAAGATGACCTGAAGCACATGCAGGCGCTGGTAAAAGAAGCGATGCAGGCGGGCGCGATTGGGTTCTCAACCTCGCGCACCTTCAACCACATCACTGCAGACGAGCGCCCGGTGGCCAGCCGCATAGCACACTGGGATGAAGTGCGCGGTATCGTTAATGCGGTAGGAGAAACGGGTAAAGGGGTGTTCGAAATTGCCGGTGAAGCTCCGGGTCGTAATCCCGAGCGCATCCGTGAATATCATAACCGCTTACGAGATCTGTCTGTTGAGTCCGGGGTCACTCAAACCTGGGGTATGTTCAGCGTGCGCGTTGCGCCTGAACTCTGGCGGCCTTATTTTGATCTGCTGGACGAAACCGCAGAAGCTGGTGGACGTATGTACGCTCAGGTACATAGTCGCGCCTTAAATACACTGTTATCATTTGAGAGCCATACGCCGTTTGATAAATGGGAGTTGTGGTCCGATATTAGAGCGCTGCCGCTGGAAGAGCAGAAAGTGAAGCTGCGCGACCCGGCTTTGAAAGCCAAGCTGGTGGAGATTGCCAACCGCGAATACACCGGCCCCAAAGTGGTGGGTGCTGAGCCGCGTCCGCCGGAGTGGGAATATGTGTATCCCATGAGCGATATGGATTACGACCAGCCCTCTATGGCGGAGCTGGCTCGTGCAAAAGGGGTCAACCCGGTAGAGCTGATGATTGACATGGCGCTGGAGCATGATTTCAAGATCTTTTTCCGTCAGCCCATTGCCAACGAAAACCAGGACCATGTCCTGGAAATGATGAAGCACCCCCGTTCGGTGGTGACTTTCTCCGACTCAGGTGCGCATGTGGCGCAGATTATGGACAGCTCTCTGCAAACACATCTGTTGAGCTACTGGGTGCGGGAAAAGCAGGCGCTAACGCTCGAGGAGGCTGTACGCCAGATCACCTACAACACCGCCACTATGTGGGGGTTACATGATCGTGGTCTGCTGCGTGAAGGTATGGCGGCAGATGTAGTGATTTTTGATCCGAAGACAATTGGTGCGCGCCTGCCGCAGATTGTTCACGACCTGCCTGCTGGCGCTAAACGATTGAAGCAAACAGCAGACGGCATCAAACATACCCTGGTAAATGGCGAGATACTGCTCACCGACAACGAGCACAGTGGTGCTGTGCCGGGGCGGCTGTTGCGTAGTTAGGATTGGAAATCCTTGGGAACGTGAAGGTTAAACGAGGCGCGTTTGAGCGCGCCGCCAGCGAGTTGAGCTGACAACATTGGTTGATGGGTTCCTGGTTTGTTCTTCGTCAACCGAGATCAAGCATGGTAGCCTGCCCGGACAGAGGGAGTGACACCATGATTGAGGGATTTACGGGACAACTCATCCACGCCAAGCACGCCGATTTTGAAACTGCGCGCATGGGCTGGAATGCAATGATAGACCGCCGTCCAGCTTTGATAGCCTGCTGTGAAGGCGTAGAGGATGTGTCCCGCGCTGTTAGACACGCGGCCGCGCATGGCATGACCGCTGTCGCGCGGGGGGGCGGGCATTCGGTGTCAGGCGCATCGCTTCCGGAAGATGGCTTGATGATCGATCTTACCCTGATGAATTCCGTTGTAGTCGATCCGGAGCACCAGTTCGCGCAGGTTGGTGGTGGCGCGCTGTTGGGCGATCTCGATGTGGCAGCCCAGGCGCATGGACTTGCCGTTACCGCCGGAGTCGAGCCAAGCACGGGCGCGGGCGGGCTTACGTTAGGCGGCGGCATCGGCTTTCTTGCTCGCAAGCTGGGGCTGACGATTGATAACCTTGTGAGTGCACAGGTGGTGCTGGCGGACGGATCGATTCTGGAGACAAGCGAAGAAGAGCTGCCCGATCTGTTCTGGGCGCTACGCGGCGGTGGCGGACAATTCGGCATTGTTACTCGTTTCGACTTCGCGCTGCATCCGATTGGTCCGGAAGTGATCGTCGGGCAGGCGTGGTATCCGATCGAGAAGGCACATGAAGTTATGCGCTTCCTCAAGAATGCTATGCAGGAGGCCAGTGATGATCTTGGTCTCGTCCCGGCCATGCTCAAAGTTCCGCCGGTTGAACCTTTTCCTGCTGAGTTTCACGGCCAGCACGCCATTGCGATGGTTGGTTGCCACACGGGTATGGCAACACAGGCGCGCGCTGAACTACAGCCGTGCCTCGAACTCGGGGACATGATCTTTGGCTTTGTAGATACTCAGCCCTATGTTGAATTTCAGAAGACCTTTGCTGATGCCAGCCCAAAGGGCGGACGTTATTACTGGAAGTCTATTTTTGTGGACGATTTGTCAGATGATCTGGTCGATGTGCTGCTTGAGGGTATCCGCACTATCCCCGGAGAATACACGCAGATCTTCATGGAAGCGTTGGGTGGGGCGGTGGCGCGTGTCGGTGTAACCAATACTGCTTTCTCTAACCGCAAGGCGCGCTGGAATCTTGGGGTTTCGACTGGCTGGGTTGATCCAGCGATGGACGAAGTGGCCGTGGGCGCGACCCGCACCGTTGCCGAGAAGCTGATGCCATTCTCAGATGGGACGGTCTACCTTAATTATCTCGACCGGGACGAAGTGGCGCGTACACAAGCGGGCTTCGGGCCCAATTGGGAACGGCTGGCGGCGATCAAGTCAAAATATGATCCGGACAATGTCTTTGGCGGACCCTTGGGGGGTGCTGAGTAGCGGAAAACGTGGATCATAGCTTTACTCAAGCAAATGCTTCACTCAACCCCATGTTACTGAGCATTGCCTGTACCCTTTTATATTGTGTTGAATCCAGCTTCTTGATGCGTTCTACCACCATGTTGCGTGCTGCTTCCGGGTAGGGTCGAGACAGGTAGCTGACGTCTTCGCCATAAATATCCACGTGAAATGCTTTTGCGCCAACACGCTGAGCGTCGCGGTTGGCCAGGATATAGGGAGAATAGGTTGAGGCCATTTCTCCCATAACATGTTGGGCGAAACCAGTGGGCGAATCGAAAGGTGCCAGTTCACCAGTGCCATCCCATTTATCTGCTCGGCGTTCAGCCCAATCGACGACGGTTGGAAATTGAGCTGTAACGCTTTTGGGGTCAGGGTCCATATTGGTATGGGCCCTTAATCCGCCGAGAACAATACAATCCAACGCAGTAGGGCGGTCCCCTAACAAAAATGCGGTTTCATTCAGCTGTGTTTCAGCCACTTGCAAGATGCGAAGATATTCAGCTTCTGCAGCGTCGCGCTGCTGGGCTGAATCCGTGCCAGTGGCGCGACAAGCTCTGGGGCCCCAGTCCAGCATTCGTTTGACGACTTCTGGATTGCCGTTAGCCATACGTTCCGCGGCGAACTTTGCACTTTCCGGATAATGCCAGCGATAGTGAACCATGACGCGTGCGATCCACTCATCGAAATGCTCTTCGAGTATATGTACCAGTACACCCATCTCGCCTGATGGAAACATGGCTCGTTTTGGGAAGCGGCCGTCCAACATTTCTAACAAAGGTGTTGTGTCGCTGATCATCCAGTTTTCCGGTGTCAACAACACGGGTACCTGATGTGTGCCTGAACGGCGTTCAATCAACTCAGCGTTATCCTGGTTTTTCGCTTCGTGGACATAATCAGCACCGTAAAACGACATGGCGGCTTCGAGTTTGCGGGTGAATAAACTCAGTTCGCCACCATAAACCACATAACCTGCTGGCATCAGCCATACACCAGCAAATCATCCCGCTCGCCACCCTCGTGGCCGATCAGATGACGCAGATAATCCTCGTAAGATCCCATCCACATGCCGGCTGAACGCTCACGACCGGCGGCGGCGTCGGACTTGGTAGTTTTCATGTACCAGTTGTTGCACCGCAGCCACACCTTGCCTTCGGAGCTTTCCTCGCACAGCTCGGTCCAGGCATCGGCAGCTGCGGCCGAGGGCTCCACCGTGTGAGCGCCGCGATCACGCATATCTGACAACAGTTTTGCCAGATAACGGGCCTGTTCCTCGCAGACCAGGGTGACGTTGGTATAGGGGTTCAGACTCTGAGGGCCAATCATCATGTGAAAGTTAGGCATATCTGGCACGTGGATACCCCAGAGACTGCGCGGCCGGGTCATCTGCCACTTATTATCTTTGTTGGCGCCAAAAGCGTCAGCAAGCGTGACGCCATTGCGACCGGTCACCGGGAATGGAATCAGATTGCTGTCGAAGCCGGTGGCGTAAATCAGCACGTCCACCTGATGGCGGTCGCCGTTTGCCAGTTCAACACCTTCCGGGTGAATGCGCACCACGCCGCCGGGATCATTCACCAGGGTGATGTCATCACGATTGAAGGTTGAATAATAATCATCGATAAACAGAGCGCGTTTGCAGAAAAAGGGATAGTCCGGTGTCAGAGTGGCGGCCAGTTCCGGATCCTTAACTTCGGCATTGATACGTTCGGTGATCATGGTGCAGACCGCAGCATTCTTTTCCGGATCGTGCAGGTCATCAAAGGTGAGCAGCACTTCTGTTGGGGCGGCATCGCTGTCCAATTCAACCTTGCGCAGTTCTTCACCGTAGCCGCCGGCCTGAAACGCTTTAGTGATCTCTGGGGGGGTGGGCTCGTCGTCCCGGGGCAGCACCCAGGTCGGTGTGCGTTGGAATACAGTGAGATGTTCAGCTTCATCAACAATGGTTGTGATCACCTGAGCCGCTGACGCGCCGGTGCCGATGATGCCGACGTTCTTGCCTTTCAACTCGGCGTCAGGGTTCCAGCGTGCGGTGTGAAAACTTTCGCCTTTGAAAGTATCCATGCCGGGCACTTCGGGCAGACTAGGGCTGGAAAGGGGGCCATTGGCAGCGATAACGTGATTGCAGGTCACCACCTCAGCAACTTCCCGGGTGACCGGGTCAAGGGTGGTTATCTGCCACAGGTCGTTGTGGCCGGCGACCAGGGTAACGTCCGCCACTTCGCGCGAGAATGCCATTAATTCTCGTAAATCGCAGTGATCGGTGAGCAGTTCGGCGTAGTCGGCAATTTCCTGCTGGCTGACGTACTTCTTCGATGGGATGAATCCCGTGCGATCCAGAAATGGCAGGTAAGTATAGGCTGGAACATCGCAGGCCGCGCCCGGATAACCGCCCACGCCGCCGTGTGACCAGACCCCACCGACAGATGGATTTTTTTCGAACAGGCGAATAGAGGAAAAGCCTGCTTCCTTGAGATAGTGCGCCGCCAGCAGCCCGGAAAATCCCGCGCCAATGATGACGATGTCGTAATGGTCTTGTTTGTTGTCTTCACTCACCATCTGTCCCCTGCTCCGCTTTATGTGTACCGGGACGGACTATAAAGAGCATTTAGAGATCAGTCGAGCAGGATGCGAACTTCGTGGAATACGGCACAAAGACAGGGTTTTCTTCAGAAGATCCCGGGCCTGGCTCAACCTTAGGCGTCTGCATGGCCAGCCTTCTCTGCATGACTAACAAGATGGTTCTTCTATTTGATCAATATATTGTGGTACTCAACTGAGATGTTGAATAATCCCGTGAAAAAAACTGTTTTCGCAAAGCTTAGGATTTTAAACTTGTTCATGCGGCGTCGTTTCACGGTGTCGGAGAAGTTGCGACTACCAGAAATGCAACGGGCACCTTCAAGAATGATTGACACAACCAGCGAAGCGAAACAGCCGAAACTTAGACATCGGATCATGGCCGGGTTCATCGGCAACGTTGTCGAATGGTACGATTTTGCGCTCTACGGTTATCTCGCGGGCGTTATCGCGCCGGTTTTCTTCCCAACGGACAATCCGGCAGTGGGACTGATCGCAACCTATGGCATCTTTGCTACCGGTTTCCTCATGCGTCCGCTGGGCGCAGCGGTATTTGGCTGGTTTGGTGACAAATTCGGACGCGTCCGGACCATGCAGATTTCAGTAACAATGATGGCTCTCCCCACACTGATGCTTGGACTTCTCCCGACTTATGCGCAAGTTGGTATGCTGGCGCCATTGCTTCTTGTTCTGGTCCGCATGGTGCAGGGACTTTCGGTGGGCGGGGAGTTTTCATCATCAGCCACTTATCTGGTCGAGACAGCTCCTGATGGTAAACGCGGGCTTACGGGGAGCTGGGCCAATATAGGCTCAATGACGGGTTCGCTTGCCGGGGTTGGTGCGGCCGCGCTTGTAACAAATTCCTTCAGTCCTGAAACCCTGGCAGACTGGGCATGGCGTCTACCGTTCCTTGGCGGCGCTTTGCTGGGAGGGGTGGCGATTTTAATGCGTCGCAACCTGCACACGTCGAAACGCCTTGAGCAGCACCATGCAGGACGGGACGACACGTCACCTCTGCTTGAGGCCTTTACAACCAATAGACGTGAAACATTTCTGGCCCTGGCTTTCGCGGCGGCATACGGGACTTGTTTTTACATAGCGTTTGTTTATCTACCTGAATGGCTCGCCGGCCAGGAACTTATGGCGCGCGGAGAATCTCTTGCGATCAATACCATAGCGACTCTTTTTGTCCTTCCGATAATGCCACTTGCGGCGGTTGTTGGTGACCGATGGTTGCCTCGTCGTACTTGGATCTCTATCGCAATCGGTCTTCTCGCATTGATAGCCTGGCCGTTACATGCATGGATGTTGGGCTCAGGTGGTTCGCTCATATCGGTGGCGGTCTCACATCTACTTTTCTTTACCCTGCTTGCAGTGCCGCTCAGTTCCGGCCCTGCGCTCTTTGTCGAGATGTTTCCCGAACGTGATCGTCTATCGGGATACTCGGTAGCCTTCAATATTGGCGTCGGCGTCTTTGGCGGTCTGACTCCGATGATTGTGACAAGCATTATTCATTTAAGTGGAGTGCCCACCACGCCGGCAATTTATATGGGTTTCGCGGGGATCGTTGCAGTCATTGCGCTTGCCTTCATCCCGGACCGAAGCCGCGTACCTCTGCGCTAAATCAACTTGATGACGTACGGATGTTAGAAGCGCGGGTCCAGCTGTTGGCCTCGAACTAATTTACCCGGCAGTGCACCCGTTGGCACACCGTCCTGGTAAATGACCTCACCCGATACGATGGTGGCTTTTATACCGTCTGCTCGTTGTAAGAAACGTTTACCACCTGCCGGTAAATCTGTAACGATGTGAGGCGTGTGTAAGTTGAGGTTGTCGATGTCAATAATATTGATATCAGCCTTCATGCCCTGGGCCAAAACGCCACGGTCGTTCAACGCGTACAGTTCTGCCGGTTGCCGTGTCAACATGTGAATACCCTGTTCCAGGTTGAAGCGTGCCTGTTCCCGCACCCACTTCGTCAGCAGGTAAAGGTTGGCACTGGCGTCGCAAATAGAACCTACGTGCGCGCCGCCATCGCCTAATGCAACGACTGTATTGGGGTGGCCCAACATGTCGGGAATGTTGTCAGAGAAATTTGCCACGGGGATGTAGATCAGTGCATTGCCGCTGTTTGTCAGAAAATAGTCGTACAGCCATTCTTCCTGATCACGGTTTTCCGCCGCGGCCAGGTTCGCAATGCTGAGCTCCGGTCCCGGCAGATATTCAATAGGCTCAGCGAGCACGTACATGTTTTCGAAATTATTGCTCACCAGCTTCACAAAAATGTGGGGGTTTTCATTTGCTTCGCTGAGGATTTTTGCCTTGGTCTCAGGGTTGGCCAGCGCCGTCATCTTTTCATCCCAAGGCAGTGAGTTGAGCGCTTTAAAACTGGGCCGATCATAAAACGGGCTCATCGAAGCCGTATGCCCCATCATGATGCCCACTGGCCGAGACAACACCTGCCCACGAATATCCAGGCCGTCGGCCTGGGCAGCCTCAATCCGTTCGAGGTGCTCGCGCCAGAGCTCTGGTGTGGTTTGAATGTCCAATAAAGTAAACGTACCTTTCGCTCCTGTTCTGGCAGAGGTTTCGCTCAGGATGCTGAATTCGTCTTCGGCGTCTTTCCAGTCGGCAATGAACTGGAACACGTGTCCACGCTCACCCGACAGCGCTTCAGCCACTTGTTTCAATTCGCTGCCAATGGCTTGGTAGGTGGGTACATAAGCGCCGGTGCTGGAGCGATGAACCAGCGTTCGGGAAGTGGAAAATCCAACGCCACCAGCGGCAACACTGTCTGCCAGCAGAGCCTTCATTTTGGCGATGTCATCCTGCGTTGCCGGTTCGCGATTAACGCCTCGTTCACCCATGACGTAAACACGAAGTGGGCCGTGAGGCACCAGAGCTGCCATATCGATGTCGTGCGGGCGGCTGTCGATGCAATCGAGAAATTCAGGGAAAGTTTCCCAGGTCCATGGCAGGCCTTCGTGCATCGCGGACTCGGGTATTTCCTCTACGCCTTCCATGAGTTTGACCAGAACTTCTCTATCTTCAGGACGGCAAGGCGCAAAGCCTACGCCACAATTGCCTATGACGACGGTGGTTGTGCCCAGGCTTGAAGAGGGATTCAGATGGGTATCCCAAGTCGCCTGGCCGTCATAATGGGTATGCACATCAACGAAACCGGGGGTCACGATCATGCCCGCCGCGTCGATTTCCTGAGTGGCGCTGGCGATTCCATGCGCAATAATGGCACTGCCAATCGCCGCAATTTTTCCATCTTTAACAGCTATGTCTGCCTCGATGGCTGGGGCACCAGTGCCGTCTATAATCTGGCCGTTGCGAATAATAAGGTCGTAATGTGTCATTGCTTTAGCTCCAACTCGGATACGAACTATAAAGCGCCTATTGAGGCCAGTCGATAAGTTCTGAACTGCGCAAGAGACGCCTGCAAGAGTAGTTTCTGGCTGGCATTGCGCATTGCGACAGTGGCCCGTCTATGCGTAGTCTTGCGACATGGCATTCAAACAGGACAAACCGATCGACGGCCCCAAAGGACAAGCACTCTGGCAGCGTGCTGATGCAGTTTTGCCGGGCGGTGGGCTCTACCTCTCTCGCAGTGCCGATATGGCTGGGCGCGGTGTGCTGCCGGGATTCATTGAAGCCGCATCGGGTTGCCGGGTTATCGATGCTGACGGACGGGAATACATTGACTACCTCTGCGCCAACGGTCCGAATCTGCTGGGCTACCGGCACCCTGAAATTGAGGCTGTGGTCACGTTGCAGCGAGAGCAACTGGTCAGTGGCAGTCTGTTTCCGCCATCCCTGGTCGAAGTAGTGGAAGCGCTTATTGATCGTTTCCCGCCGATGGCGTGGGGGGTAGTCTCCAAGAATGGCTCGGAAGTTGTTTCCCTGGCAGTCCGTGCGGCCAGACAGGATCGTCAGCGCCGACGTATCTGCAGTTTTCAACGCGCCTATCATGGCAACGATCCTGAGCTGGCGAGTGCGCCGGTCGCCGGCATACTCACTGACGTTACCGAACAGGTCGATCGTGTTGCCTGGAATGACGCGCAGGCGCTGATTGAGCACATGCAGGCACATGGCAACGATACTGCTGCCATTCTGGTTAATCCGCTCGATCAGAATCCTGCGATACCGACGAGGGAAATGACCCCTGAATTCTTAGCTGCCCTGGAGCAGGTTCGTGATCAATATGGCCTGTTAATCATTCTCGACAGCGTTCGCCACGGATTCCGGCTGCACCCGGACGGCTGTGACAAGTTTGTGGGTATTTCACCTGACTTCATTGCGATGGGTAAAGCGCTTGGCAACGGCTATGCAATTTCTGCGCTGCTGGGTCTCGAATCAACGCGCAAAGCGGCTCGCAAAATTTTGTATACGTCGACCTATATGTTCGAAAGTCCGCCAATGCGAGCCGCCATCAAAGTCCTGGAAATTTATGACCGTGATGATGTGTTTAGCCACATCAGCAATATGGGTGAGCGACTGGCTACTGGTGTTAGGGCTGCGGCAACCGCGGCAGGGCATGAAGTCACCTATTCCGGTCCATCGACGATGCCATCATTGCTGTTTGCCAAAGATGATCAACAACTCGTCAGGGGACGTGCCTTTAGTTACGCCATGGCAGAGCGCGGTATCATCTGGCATCCGTTGTTGAACCACTTTCTGTCGTTTGCACATCAACCTGCGGATATTGATGCAACCATTGCTGCCGCAACAGCCGCTTTTGCTGACGTGCCTCAGTAAGTGGTTCGCCCATCAATATCAGAGGCGCATTCTTGGGAGTCTGATGCCTGAACCGGGGGAACTCCGCGCTACAGTAAGCGTGCTATCCCTAGAAGTTATGGCTTGTGATAAAAAAGAGTTGTAGTTGATTCAGGTGCAGCCCTGAGGCAACATGCCGTCCCTTACGCACCCGTAGTTCAACTGGATAGAATATCTGGCTTCGAACCAGAGGGTTGCAGGTTCGAGTCCTGCCGGGTGCGCCATAATTTCGCTTAATCCGTGGTCCTGCCGGGTTAGAGCGACTGCAAAAAGTCGATTACTATTTGTTTGAATTCTTTACGGGTAACCGCGCTCAGGTGGTCAGCATCCGGTAGTGTTACGTGACGCGCGTTGGGCAGTGCTGATGCGAGCTTGTCGGCACTGTCGACATAAGGGTGATCTTTATCACCGTTGACGATGAGTACAGGTAAGTCTGCCTGAGCAATCTTTTCTCCCGCAATTTGCAGCGGATAGCCTTCAGGCCACATGCGCAGCGCAGAATAGGCCAGTGATTCCAAATCGTTGTTCGGATTGGCTTCCACAAAACGTCGCACACCCTGGCCGACCGGATTATCGATACTTGCTGCATTGGTTGCGCGTAGAGCCCGCGCAATAACCTCGCCCTGCGCTGCACTGGATTCTGTTTCGTCACCGATCCCACCCAGCACCATAGACTCAAAACGGTGCGGGTGGTGGCCAAGTAGATAAGCGCCCATGAATGAACCCATCGAATAACCCATGTAGTCGGCTTTGCCGATGTTCAGCGTGTCCATGACGTTAAGTACGTCCCGGCTCATTGCCGCATAACTGTACGGTGCTAGCGCGTAAGGTTTGTCGCTGCGGCCATGTCCTCTGACATCGATCGAAATGACCGTACGCAGTTTCTTGAGGATGTTAACCCACCCCGTATCTACCCAGTTACTCTGTGCATCTGCACCCCAACCATGCACAAGCATCATGGGAGAACCTTCCCCCACTTGTTCGAAATAGATCTGCAAACCATCCGATTCTATGAAGCCCGAGCGAGTCATCGTTTGTCTATAACCTGAAACGCCTAATCGCCAAATACGCTTCGTAGCAGCTGTGTGGTTCGCTTCGCCGGGTCCTGGCGAATGGCGGCTTCTTCTACGGCCAGCTGGCTGAATAATGCGTTCATGGCGTAACCGCTGACATGACCGTTAAGATCAGCATCAACAGGTTTAACCAGGGGCAGGGCGTTGTATTGATCAATGACCTGTCGAAACGTACGCACTGCGCCCACACTGTTTAAGTGAGTATCAATGATTGGGCGTAGCCTGCTGTCAAGATTTGCCTGGGTGGTCTGTCGAAGATACTGGGTTGCTGCGTCGTCAGGACCCCGGTAGATGGCCATGACGTCACTAAATGTCATGCTTCGAATAGCGCTGACAAACACCTCGCGAGCCTCAGGCACAGCCGCCTCTGCAGCAAGATTCATTTTTGCCTCTAATTCTTCAAACGGGCCCGCTAATCCAAATCGGCCAGCAAACTGTTTGGCCTCTTGCAGTTCCTGGGGTAGCGGGATATGAAACACTGAATCTGAAAACCCACCGTTTGTGCCCAGGGTGTTTACAACCCTTGCGGAGCCAACGATAAGGGCCTCACGCATACCTTGCGCAATGGTGTCGGTTGAAGTCCCGGCTGAATTGCCGGTTGCGTCCAGCAGGTCTTCGAGTAACGCAGTTGATTCACAACCCTGCAGACACAAAAGAGTGACAGCACAGATGAGATGTCGAATCGTCTTGGGCATTTTTTCACCACCTTTTGGAGCAATAGCTCGCGGACACGAACTATAAAGAGCCTATTGTCACCCGTCGAGGCGGCTTGATAACTAATCGATAAGCTGCGCTTGAACTTCGACGGGCAACAAACCTATCCTCGGTGTTTTGCAAATTGGGAACGAACATGAATACACCCGCCTTCGATACTATGATTGAGGAACAAGACGGCGTCATCAATGGTCCTTTCCGGTTCCCGGTGCAGATGTTGGCTGAACAGGAATACGGCGGGCACCTGTCTATCCACGATGATGATCAAGCCCAGGAGCTCGGATTCAGTGGTGCACCCATTGAAGGGCCCACACATTTTTCCCAGTTCGATCCGCTGTTGTGCAACATCTGGGGTGAGGCCTGGTTTGAATCAGGTTGTATCAGCGCGCATTTTAAGAACGTTGTGGTAGAAGGTGAGGAAGTGCAGGCCTTTGTTGAGTTGCCTGCTGCCGACGCAAAAATTACAAAGCTCTGGGCGATTAAAAAAACTGGAGAACCGGTATTGGAAGGTACTGCTTCATTGGGCCCGGATCATCCTGAGACCCGCCTTGATAGTTTAATGGCGTCGAGGCCGACGCCTGATAACCTGGTTCTTCTGGAGGGCGTAAAAATTGGCGATAAGTCACCTGCGCGCGATATCGTTGTTATGGATTTCGATCAGCATCTGGGCAACAGCTATCCTTTTACGCTCGCCAGTAAACTCGAAAAAATCACAGAGAAGTGTCGTTGGTACACCGCGGAAGCTGCGGCTCAGTCCCCATGGGGCCGACCGATAATTCCAACAGAAATGATCAGCCCCCTGGTGGGTTATACAAAGTCCGGGCTCAAAGGACCGAAAGGGCCTTCCATTGGTTTGTTTGCTGACCTCGAAGTCAGAATGATCAAGGGTCCGTTGTTTGTCGGCCAAAATTATCAGTTGGAGCGCGAAGTTGTTGGCTTAGGTGAGAGTAAGCGAACCGAATCAATGTGGATTAAAACCTATATTTCAGATCCGGAAACCGGTGAACTGCTGGCAACCACATTGTTGAATTCAGCCACTTTGAAGCAATCTTATGCACATTACGCGGAAGAAGCTTTGCGGCTGGGCAAAGAAATCTAGCGCGCCATTCGGCCGGTTTCAGGCGTGGGCGATTGGATCCACCGGATGAGCTGGCTGGCCTCTATCAAAGCAAATTGTCTTTGTTTCAGACGTCCGGATGAATCGAACAGGAGGAGTTCCGGCGCTCTGGCATTGTGCTCTGCGATCAATTTGTCGCCTTCCGGCGTGCCGATTCTTGCGATCAGGAAGAACACCTGATCACCAAGCTGATCGCGAGCTATGTTCATCTGTTCAGGCTGGCGGGTACTCACACCAAGATTTGGATCGTAAACAAACACGACCGCAGGCTTGCCGGTGCCAATATCCTCGTGGGTCATCTTAAAACCTTCGGGTGACATCATGTACATCACGCCTATAAGTAGTGTTATGGCGGTGATAGTACTGATGAAAACCCAAGGCGTATCCCGGCTGGGTTTATCTTCCTGGTTGATATAACGATCCTCTTTTTCAAACCGGCCCCCCTGAGCGCCAACGCCGGGGCTTGTATCGCTGGCCCGCCAATCTTCTCACGTTTTTGCACCTTCCGAGTTGACATCCTTCATAAAAGGGAATAATTTCCCTATCTATTGAATAGGGAAATATATCCCTTTTCTGACATTATTATTTCTGTAGACTCCTGAGGATATGAATATGAGATCTAGATTTGTCGGAATTGCCGCCGCCGCGATAGCTGCTATAGGGCTGAGTGCGTGTGGTGGCGGTGGTGGAGGTTCTTCCACCGCGCCGCCCCCTGCAGGCGCAAACCCACCAGCACCTGCTTTCATACCCGTCACTGCATCCGGTGTGATCACGGGATTCAGCAGTGTTTTTGTCAACGGCGCGCGTTACGAGGTTGAAGGCGACACCGTTGTTGCCATCGAAGGTGAAAGTGAA
Source organism: Gammaproteobacteria bacterium (assembly GCA_048571035.1). Taxonomy (GTDB): domain Bacteria; phylum Pseudomonadota; class Gammaproteobacteria; order Pseudomonadales; family Azotimanducaceae; genus UBA4421. The sequence continues at coordinate 2,039,502 of CP121329.1, read as the reverse complement.
CGTGTTGGCGATGACAGCGCGTTGCGGGTAGGCATGAAGGTCCGAATTCGCGCCAGTGAACAGGATGGGCAACGGGTTGCTCAGCGTATTGATTACGATGATGATCTGAAAGGTCCAGCAAGAGACGTCAGTGTTGATCCTGCGAATCCCTCAAGCGGATCTTTCACGGTGCTTCGACAGAGCGTTGTTGTTGACGCCAACACAGCATTCGATGATGACGTAGGTGACAATAATGCAGACGGCACCATCGATATCAGAGACCTGATACTGCCCGCTGGGCAGGTTGTAGTCGAAGTCAGCGGGCTGGTCATGCCAGACGGATTCCTTGCCACACGGATTGATCGAGTGAATGACGCAGCTGGTCGACCCGATGTAGACGATGATGAATTTGAAGTGAAAGGTTTTGTTGATGAGGTCGCCAGCGACGGAACCTCTTTTCGTATCAACGATGCCACTTTCCTTGTCGTCGAAGGCGCCGGGGGCACGTTTTTCGACGATGGCCTGATGGCAGATCAGACACTGGTTGGCGTTTTTGTGGAAGTTGAGGCTGATCTGGATGCATCTGGGAATTATGTCGCCGTAGAAGTAGAACGCGAAGATGACTTTGACGATGACAACGGTGATGGTCGTATTGACGATGATGACCGCAATGGAAAATTCGAAATCGAAGGTATTCTGGTTTCCGTTGACACAGATGTTGTACCCAATATTGTTGTGATTGGCTCGGCTACGCTTGCCGTATCTGATGCCAGTGCTTTGTCTGGTCAGGAAGGTCGATTGCTGGAAATTGAAGGCCGCTTCGATGACAACGGCGTTCTGGTCTTATCTGATGCGAGACCTGAAGTAGAGAACATCATCCGCATTGAAGACCGGGTGTCTGAATCTACTGAAGACACCTTGACTACGCGTCTGGGTATTGTCATCACGCCAACGGGCATGAGCAGAATAGAAGATGATGCTGGTGACGATGGTGATAGTCTGACTCCTGATGAATTCCTGCAGCGCATCATGCCAAACGATTATGTAGAGGCGCGCGGCTATCTGGATGCTGATGATTCGGTAGTCTGGTCTCGTATTGAACGTGAAGATGAAGACGATCAGGCGTGTGAGCTCAGGGGTCCGGTAACCTCTATCGAAGGTGACGATGCCAACAGTTTCAGTTTTGTCATACAGGGGGTCACCGTTGACGTCAGCCAGATCAATTCTGCGGACGACTTCGAAGGTGTCGATGACCAACCACTTGGCCGAGCGGTTTTCTTTGACCTGCTGAGCGTGGGCGATGTTGTTGAAGCAGAAAGTGATGACAATGGCCTTGGATGTGAATCAGGACGCTTAACAGCAGATGAAGTGTCTTTTGAAGCTGACGATGGATTGGTTGGAACGGCTCCTGACGTATCGGCCGGCCTTTCTCAGCTTACGGGTACCCCGACAAATGTTTCTAATAACGGCTTCGAGCTCAATGGTGAATCCATTACTGTAGTGGGCAGCACGTTGATTGACGATTCAATTGTTGAAAGTGCCCTCGGCCGTGAGGTGGATGGCGACAATGTGCCATTTGATCAAATCCCGGCAGGCTTATCCCTGGCGGATCTGCTGACAGGTAGTTTTGCGATCAGCGTCAGCGTTGATTCTGATAGCGTGGCAATTGAGATCGAGGATTTATAAAATCCGGGCGGGGTATACACTAGCTGTCTACCCCGCAGCCCTGGTTTAAAAAAGTTGTGACAGAAGCTCTAGAAAACCACTTATTACGTGCTGCCAGACGAATACTGCGACCGGTGGTGCGCATTCTGTTGCGCAACGGGATAACGGCAAACGCATTTCAGGAACTTTCGCGCAAAGTGTTTGTAGATGTGGCCTTCGAAGAGTTTGGCATTGACGGTAAACCACAAACGCTGGCGCGGGTTTCTGTTATCACCGGTCTTAATCGCAAAGAAGTTGCGCGCCTGCACAAACTGGACGGTGTCACCGAAAGTGATCGGGCATGGTGGAATCGCGCGGGAACGGTTTTGGCAGGCTGGATGTCAGACGAATACTTTCAGACAAAGGCAGGCTTTCCCCTAGACCTGCCATTTAATGGACCGTCGCCAAACTTCACAGAACTGGTCAAAAAATACAGCGGCGATATGTACCCGCGCAGCGTGGCGGATGAGCTTTTACGCCTTGGTGCAGTTGAAACGATAGATGGCCGCTTGCGCATGTCTCACCGCGGTTATGCACCCGATGCAGATCCCACAGCGATGGTGGATATTCTTGGGATGGATACTTCTGAATTTATTGAAACCATAGACCACAACATCCAAGCCGCACCCCAGGACAAACTGCTGCAGGTGAAAGTTCTGGCAAACAATCTGCCGGAAAAGCATCTGGCAGCTTTCAATCAACATTCAAAGCGCGTCTCAATGAACGCGTTAGACGAAATAGTACATTGGCTGAACGAGCACGATTGTGGAAAAGATCAATCCGGCGATGATGCTCGCTTTGCTGTTGGAGTCGGCATGTTTCAGATAAACAGACAGGTACGTGCAGCCCAGCCACCGGAAAACGGAGAAGATTCATGAGTTTTAATCACATCGCCTGTGGTGTGCTGTTTTTAGCCGTTGCAGGCTGTGGTGGCGGAGGTGGCGGCAGCAGTAGCCCGGTTGATACTTCCTCTCCACCTGTAACCCCACCCCCCAGTGAAGGCGGCGAAGGCAGCACTGGTGGAAACTCAGTTATTACCGGTGGGCTTGTTTCCGGTGGGGTCCGAGTGAACCTGGATTCAGACGTTGTCGGCGTTGTTTTAGATGTTGCGGTAGGCGGAACGGGTCTGGTCGCAGGTGATATTCAGGCATTTGGCAGCGTAATCGCTAACGGCATCACGACAGATACTGACGATGCGGAATTTGTCATCGAAGGACAGATTGGTACCCAGGCTGATTTGAAGCAGGGCCAGCAGGTGCTGATTCTAGGTGACACAGTAACCGACAGTGCAAGCCAGGTTCTTTACCGCTCAAACGTGAAAGGCCCTGTCACAACGGTAAACGTGCTGGATGCAACGCTTGGATTGGCTTCCTTTACGGTGCTGGGGCAGAACGTGATCAGCGATGGGGCAACCACCTTTGCCAACGTAAATATTGCTGCGATTGTAGTTGGAGACGATCTTGAAGTGAGTGGCACAGTGGAAGAAAACGGTGACATTGTTGCCTCATTCATCGAACGAAAACCACCCCTCTCAGATTACAAGGTCACTGGTCAGATCAGTGGCGTCACTGCGACACAATTTCAGGTGGGTGGTCTCACGGTTGACTATTCCAATGCGATATTGAGAAATTTTGAAAGTGAAACCCTTAATTCCGCGGACGTTGTAGAGGTAAGAGCTCCAGCCACAAGTTTCACGACACCCTCGAACCTGGAAGCCAGTGAAGTAGAGGAATTGCCGATTCTGACGCTAGGTGGCGATGCGATTGTTCGTGTCGAAGGGTTTATCGATCGCTTCGATTCAATCCAGGATTTTGATGTCCAGACCACGCCGATAACAGTTGACGACGAAACTGAATTTGAAAATGGTGAAGAGTCGAATCTGGCTCTGGGCGTCAAAGTTCAGATTGAAGGGATTGCTAATGGTAATGGCGCTATTCTTGCGCAGGAGATTACCCTGCAACCAAGAGGCACTATTCGCGCGGAAGGAAATGTTGAAGCTATAGACGCTCTAGCACAAACCGTTTCAGTTCTGGGCATTACTTATCAGATCAGGGCACTTACAGAACTGGAAGATGAAAGCAGTGCAGAGGTTGAGCCCTTCGGACTCGATGATCTTGGCATTGGTGACGCAATAGAGATTCGCGGTTACCTGGATGGATCGGTTGTGGTGGCCACAAGTCTGGAGCGCGTAGATCCCGAAGTTGGTGCAGGGCTCCGGGGTCTGGTTTCAGCAATTGACGCGGTCAATAACAGCTTCGACATTCAGGGTGTGTCAATTTCAGTGCAGGATGGCATTACTGCATTCGAAGATGATGATGATAACGTTTTGAGCCAGACCGAGTTTTTTGATCTCCTGGCCGTAGGCGATGTTGTTTCGGCTCGTTGGGATGTCTTCAGCAGCACATCTTTAGTTGCGGATGAGGTAGCCATCGACGATTGATCCGGTAGGCTGAGCTGACTCAACTGCACAGTCTCCAGTTGAGTCAGCGTCAGGTCTGGACTACAGCACAAAAGCCTTTGAATTCAACAGGTAAGCAAAGTCTGCACGCTGTTCCGGATCAAGTTCACAAATAATATCGTGCATCGCTTTAGCCACAGCTATCTGCAGGTGTTCTGCGCTGGTGACCCGTGGCGCTAACGCCTCTTTAAGTTGCTCAACACTGAGTTCCGGCTGGGTCACCAAGCTGGCAACCTCAATGACTGTGCGCGCCTCATCCAGTTTTGCCTGCTCTCGTTCGACCTTAAGACGGTCCAGAACCGCCGCAATCTTGCGGGTCTGGGCGTCATCCAGGTCGAGCTGGTAAGCCAGATAGCGGATCGGCCTGCGCACGCCGAAATAGCTGCCGCCACCATGGTGTCCGCCGCGGCGGCCGCGTGCCTGGTAAACATTTGATTGAACTGGCTCGTGAGAGCCTGAGTGGCCATACGCATACCGCGCGGACCATCGATTACAACGATGAAACATGATGTTTCCTCCTGCTGCGAGGTGTAGATCGGTTTAAAACGCGATCGCCTCGTGGGGTTTCTTCGCCGGGGCTTAAGCCGCCAGCGGGTTGAGGTGCGGGCCTGGCCACGCACTGGACTTAAAATACACCGATGATTTTGTGCGTCAATGAAACTTTTTTTGTCAGTGTGTTAATCTCCCGCGCCCTATTTTCATCACTTTAGAGATACCCATGAGCGACACGGGCGTGAAGTTTGATTCCATAGAAGATGCCATAGAAGCCATTCGCCGCGGAGAAATGGTGGTGGTCGTTGATGATGACGATCGTGAAAACGAAGGCGATCTGATTATGGCGGCCAGTAAAGCAACACCGGAAGCGGTGGCCTTTATGATTCGTCATACCAGCGGCATCTTATGTGCACCGCTGTTTGAAGACCATGCTACCAAACTGCACCTGGATCCTATGGTCGCGCGTAATGATGCGCCCATGAGCACTGCGTTTACAGTCTCAATTGATTACAAGCAGGGTCTGACCACGGGAATTTCTGCGGAAGAACGGGCAGCAACCGTGCAGGCGCTGACCAACAGCAACGTCAGCGCTGCTGATTTTGTGCGTCCCGGCCATATTTTCCCCCTGGTTGCCCGTCAGGGAGGGGTGCTGGTCCGTTCCGGCCACACCGAGGCAGGCGTAGATCTGTCTGTACTGGCCGGCCTGCAGCCCGTCAGCCTGCTTGCGGAGCTGGTAAACGACGACGGTACAGTTCAGCGTATGCCTCAGCTGGTGGAGTTTGCGGCCGAACATAACCTTAAATTCATCGCCATTGCCGACCTGATTGCTTATCGTCAGACCCGTGAGCAACTGGTCGAACGTACTAATCAGTTTGAAGTGAAAACCCGTATCGGACCGGCCACGGCTTATGCCTACCGGACCAAGTTTGAAGATGCGGAGCATCTGGCGCTGGTATTCGGAGACATCAAGAGTGAGCCATCGGTTGCGGTCCGAATTCATCGGGAAAAACTCATCGATGATGTCTTTGGCCCTCAAACTGATCACGAACAAAATCTGTTGGATGCGTCGCTGGAGAAAATTCAATCTCTTGGTGCCGGTGTTCTGATTTATCTGCGCACAGGTTTTGTAGGTGTCCCGCACGAAAATCTTGTGGATCAATCTAAAGAAGAAGAACGTCGCAGCCAGTGGCTTGAAGTAGGTGTGGGTGCGCAGATCATTCGTGATCTGGGGATCAGTCGAATTCGGCTGATCGCGGGTCGGGAAGTGGAATATGTGGGTGTCAGTGGTTTTGGCCTCACCCTCGAATCTACGGAAATTCTCTAGCCGGACCAGCCGCTAGCGCGCGTAGCGGAAGGTTGCTGTGCGACCTTCCGGCCCAACGTAGACAATGCGCATAGCTCGACTGCGCTGGCGGCACTGGCTGCACCACAGCCGCATCCTTATCCGGTCGACCGGATAATCTTTACCCTCTTTTTCCAGCAGCGCGGCTAAGTCGACTGCTTTCACCCGTTGACAGGGTTCACACACACCGTAGACGCGAAATGTTGCGCTCAAATCCTGTAAAGTTTGCATCTTCGCTGCTCGCCCAATTGCCCATATACTGTTTATATATACAGTACTTTATTGAGACTGAATTATGAAGCCACTTGCAATTACGCTCGGTGATCCCGCAGGTATCGGTCCTGAAGTGGCTGCAAAGGTACTGGCTGAGGCTCAGCCCACGGTACCCTGGTTGCTGGTGGGAAGTCGCTGGGCGTTGCAGCAGGGTGCTCACGCAGCCGGGGTTAAATTACCGTCGATTCAAACGGTTAACTCGGCTCAGGAAACCACTGCGGGCCTGGCTATGTATGAGGTTGACGCGCCAGCACCACTGCCGTTCGAATTCGGCAAGGTCAATGCCGCCTGCGGCAAAATTGCGGTTGAGTCTGTTGAATGGGCTGCCCGCGCGGCGCTGGCGAATGATGTGGCGGCGATGGTGACCTGCCCGATCAACAAAGAGGCCATTCATGCGGCAGGTTATGTGGATGACATCGGCCACCAGGAAATTCTTTCCCGCCTCTCTGGTGCCACATGGACAGCGACCATGTTGATGACCCCGGGTTTACGCGTGGCGCATCTGTCGACCCACAAATCGTTGATTGAGGCTGCCCGCTATGTCACCCGCGCCACGGTGCTGGAAAAACTGCATCTGGTCGCTGATACGCTTACTCAATGGGGCGTTTCCCAGCCGCGTATTGCCGTGGCAGCGCTGAATCCTCACGGTGGCGAGGGCGGGCTGTTGGGCCGCGAAGAAATAGAAGAGCTTGCACCTGCGGTGGCTGATGCCCAGCAGCGTGGAATCCGGGCAACCGGTCCTATTCCCGCAGACTCGGTTTTCAATCGCGCTATCGATGGTGAATTTGATGTGGTTCTGGCGCTTTATCATGACCAGGGCCACATCGCGATAAAGGTGCATAACTTCCACAGTTCAACCACCGCAACGCTGGGTATCCCGTTTATTCGTACCTCCGTAGATCACGGTACCGCATTTGATATTGCCGGCCAGGGTATTGCCAACCCGCAGGGGTTGCTGGCGGCTATTGAGGTCGCTCAAGAAATCATTGCTGGAGAACTTAGCTAGAGCAAAAAAGTGTGGCACACTTGAGCGTGTATTTATTCCATATTTGTTTGAGGGGAAGTCAGTGAAAGCAGCCGTATTTCGTGAAGTTAATGTGCCCATGGAAATCGAAGAAGTCGAAGTATCTAAACCGGGTCCACGGGAAGTTCTGATTCGCACCAAGGCGGCAGGTATTTGCCACAGTGACATGCATTTCTTCAACGGCACATACCCAGGCCAGGTGCCCATGGTATTGGGTCATGAAAGTGCCGGTATCGTTGAACAGGTTGGTAGCGATGTGCACTACGTGAAGCCTGGCGATCATGTCATCACGTGCCTGTCAGTGTTCTGCGGTCACTGCGAACAGTGCCTCACTGGTCACCTGTCTCTGTGTCAGGAGCCGGAAGTCAACCGTTCTGAGGATGAAGCGCCGCGGCTGCATCAGGCGGACACAAAGCTCACACAATTTGCGCAGCTCGGATCTTTTGCCGAAATGATGCTTGTTCATGAGCACGCTCTGGTAAAAATTCGTGAAGATATGCCGATGGATCGCGCGGCCCTGATTGGCTGTGGTGTCACCACCGGTGTTGGTGCGGTGATTCATACCGCGGCGGTCGAACCCGGTTCAACCGTGGCGGTGATTGGCTGTGGTGGTATCGGTCTGTCGTGTATCAACGGCGCAGCCATTGCTGGTGCGGCACGCGTTATTGCGGTCGATATGGTGGCTTCAAAACTGGATCTCGCGCGTAAGTTTGGTGCCACAGATGTGGTTGATGCCAGCGATGGCGAAGCAGTGCAGAAGGTGATTGAAATGACCGGCGGCGGCGTGCACTACGCCTTCGAAGCCATTGGTTTGAAACAAACCGCAGAGCAGGCGTTTCAGATGTTGCGTAACGGCGGCACAGCGACGGTGATCGGCATGATTCCACCCGGTGATATGGTGTCATTGCACGGTGTTGATTTTCTGTTTGAGAAAAAAATCCAAGGCTCCATGATGGGCTCAAACCGTTTTCGCGTCGACATGCCTCGTTTTGTAGATTTCTATCTGCAGGGCCGGCTGCATCTGGATGACCTTGTGTCCAAACGCATTGCCCTGTCCGATATCAACGAGGGTATGGCAGCATTGGAAACCGGCGAAATTGCGCGCAGCGTAATCATGTTCGACTAACAACTCTTTTAAGGAGTCGATATGCGCTGGCTATCGTTTGTTACCAATGACAGTACGTCTTTCGGCTATGTCACCAGCGATGGTCTCGGTGTTGTGGATGTCGGCAAGCGCAGCGATTATGTCTCGCTGCGTGAAGCGATCGAAGCAGATGCTCTGCAGACGTTGCCGCAAACCTGTGGGGATGCAGCAGACGTTGCCCTTGCAGACGTCACATTTGCACCGACCATCACCGATCCGAAAAAGATCCTCTGTGTGGGTTTGAATTACAAAGCGCACCAGGAAGAGACCGGGCGAGGTGGCGAAGGTTATCCGACGGTTTTTGTTCGCTTTGCTGCGGCGCAGGTTGCACACAACCAACCCATGATCCGCCCTCGTGAGTCCAACACGCTTGATTTTGAAGGCGAGATAGCCATGATTATCGGCACCGGCGGGCGGCGCATTCCACAATCCCAGGCGATGGATCATGTTGCAGGTTTTGGCATTTACAATGACGGCAGCGTGCGTGAATACCAGCGCCAGACAAGCCAGTTCACGCCCGGTAAAAACTTTACTGCTACCGGTGGTTTTGGCCCATGGATGATGACGCCTGACGAAATTGGTGATCTGGATAAAATGGAAATCACCACGCGCCTGAATGGTGAGGTGATGCAGAATGCTACGTCAGACTTACTGGTGCATGGGTTTGCTGAACTTATCGAATACTGCTCCACCTTCATCGAGCTGGAACCGGGTGATGTCATTGTCACAGGCACGCCTGGTGGTGTAGGCGCGGCGCGTAAGCCACCGGTATTTATGGATGATGGCGACCTGGTTGAGATCGAGGTTAAACCTATCGGTACGCTCAGCAATCCTGTTGTAGGCGAGCGTTAAATCCGTTAACCATATGCTGTTTCTGGGTTGCCTGTGGCCGAGCGCTGGTTCACATCGACCGTCTTAAGCCACCAGGTGCTCGACGGTACCGAACACGCGCTGATAAAACGCTTCGGTGAAGTATTCGGCGGGCACAGTCTCCGGGCCCGCAAAAGCTGCCAGCCTTACCATGTTCAGGCTGGGGTCTTTGCTGAACTGGGAAAACGCATGCTTGCGGCGTTCCAGATCTTCCTGCTCGAAGCGTGCATTCAACGTGGTTACGAAAGATGCAGTGAAACGCAGACGACGCATTCTCTCGCGCCGCTCTTCGACGTAAGGGTCGAAAAGGGACGCGTTCCAGCTGTCGTTCCGGCTGAGTAACTCGCCAACGATACGCGCGTCGCGCAATGTCACAGACAGACCCTGGCCCAGTATTGGATCGTTGTATCCCGCAGCATCGCCGATCAGCACTGCGCCTTCGGCGCGTGGTTCATCCACCCAGGCATCCTGACTGGGATAAGAGCGGCAGGGGCCAATGGGATTTGCCTGTGCGATCGCTTTGCTGTTTGGCACACCGGGTAGGTCGAACGCCGCCAGCAGCTCTGCGGCGCCCTCAGTGCCGTTGAACCGGGCTTTTCCCTTGTAGGCATAATCCGCATAGATTCGAACTTTGCTGTTGCCCTGGGGGAATACCAGGTAATGCAGGTCGCCAAATTTGCCGATGCATTGCAGGTCATCGGGCCAACCCTCTGCATCGTCTATCAATAACCCGACAATCAGGTGATCCAGTGGCGCTTCTTCCATATGCAGATCCAGCTGCCGTCGAACGACTGAGGTGCGCCCATCGGCGCCAACGATTATGCGACAGGTGGCTTCTTGCACCTCACCGTTTAGCTTGTACTGCACACCAGGTGAGGAGCCTGCTCTGAACTCCACGGCGCTGGCGTCGCGCAATACTGTCGCTCCGGACTCTGCGGCCCAGGTGATGGCCTCGCTCTGCATGACCACATGTTGCATGCATAACGGCCCTGGAACCTCAGGATGCAGTTGATCCAGGGCGACGGTCTGGCTTTCGGCTTCCGCCTGGGAAAGTAATTCGTCGTAGCCAATGTTGCGCGTCACGTGATGACCACCGGCGTTGAGGAACCGGTCATACAAACCGAGGCGTTTGAGTTCTGCTACCCCCCATGGCGCCATCCACTCGCCGCGTACCCGGTCGGTGAAGTCAGTGCTTCGTTCGAGCAATAATACGCTCTGGCCGGCGCGGGCGAGATAGCCGGCAAGTGCGCTGCCACCAATGCCGCCACCAATGATCGTGACGTCGAAGTGATCCATTGCCGTCTCCCTGATTTTGACTTCGAGAGTAAAGCATGTACCACGTCCAACATCCAATAGGGTCTGGGTGGCTAGGAACTTGTCGGTAACACCTGTACGCACGTTTGAACCAGTCGCCAAACGTTGATAACGGAACCAGCCACTATCACCTCTCAATCAGCCGCATATGCCTCTCGGTCAGCATTACTGCCGGGGTTATCCAATGGAAAGATCGGTCGGCGCACATGCTCGAATGTCAGCTGATCATAGTCTGACGTGCATACGCCCACACCTGCGCATTCCACGATATCTTTGGCGATCGGCATAAAGCCCACGCGGTAGTGGATGCGGCTTTTCAACATCAGGAACCTGCGCTGGGTAGGTTCCATGCCCAGCGCGCGAAAACACTCCGGATCATAGGGTTCGATGTGCCGGGAAATCACCGCGATATCCACACCACCCACACTCAACACGGCAGCGCGCCCCATATTGATGGTCAAACCACGGGACATCGCGACCCGAGCTTTGAACTTGCCGTTGCTGATCAGTTTTACTTCTCCGGTAAGGGTCAAAGTCCTGGACTGTTCAGCCAAGGCGGGCATGGGCAACTTGCCACCCAGTTCCACAGTCACTTCGTTACCCACTCCGGCTGCGATCATCTGCTCAACCACGTCGGGGTCAAAGAAACCAAACACCGCAACATCATCCAGACCAGCGTCCAGCACCGCGGCCAGTACCTCTGTGGTATCCATGGTGCCGCCGGATGCGGTGTTGTCGTAGTGGTCCAGGATAATCACCGGACCATCACCCGGGGCTTCTGCGCTGGCTTTCGCGCGTGCCATGGATTCAGGGAGCGCTTCCGGCTGGTAAACAAACTTATGTCGTTCAGCCCAGGCAAAGTCCAGTAGTTCGCCTGCGTGTTGCGCGGCGGCCCTCACATCACCATCGGTAATGACCACGCAGGAAAGGCCAGCGTCCTGGATATCGGCATGGGGGAAACCGGTAAACAAGCTCACCGCCAGGCAGTCGCTTTGCTCCAATGCGATGGCGCGTTTTTGCAGCTCGTTGTTGGGAAAATCGTCCGTACCTTGTCGCATCACGTGGGGCAGCATCGGTGCGTTTTCCCAGTGCATCACCGGATTGCACTTGCCTGCCAGCATGTCGAAGAAAACGTTTGCTCCCCGCTCAGCGGTGGCATCCATATCGATGTGCGGGTACGTGTGATATCCGGTCAGCACCGAACAATTGTTGATCATCTTTTCGGTGACGTTGGCATGCATGTCCAGTGAAATACAGATTGGCAGCTCAGGGCAGGCTGCCCGGATCCGGGACAACAGTTCACCCTCGCCATCCTGATAGGTCTTTGTCGCCATGGCGCCGTGTAGATCCAGTAATAGTGCATCTACGCCTTGTGCGAGAGAGACAATCGCATCACACATGTATTCAAAAGTTTCATTTTCCACCGGACCACTGGGCGGAGCGCCGGCCGCGATGCCATGTTCTATGTCCACACCCTGTTCGGTGGCGACCTTGATGAAGCCACCTAAGCAGCTGGCTGTGTCGGTGTAGGTGCTGATAGCCACCTCGCCACGCAAAGGCTCTGAGCGACCACCTGAAAACCGAGCCAGGTCGGTTATGACCGGTGAAAAGGTATTGGTCTCGTGACTCATCATGGCGATACCGACTTTCATGTTGCCTTCCTCATCAGCGCAGCGAAGCCCCCAGCAGTTCCCGTGCAATCACATGCCGTTGCACTTCCGAAGGCCCTTCCCCAATTCGTCGAATACGCATTTCGCGGAACCAGCGTTCAAATGGCAGGTCTTTGGCTACGCCTAAGCCACCAAACATCTGCATACAACGGTCTACAACCCTGCCACCCGCTTCGGTTGCCACCAGTTTGGCGATGGCCGCTTCTTTGCGAAAAACCTCACCCTGTTCAGCTTTGTTCGCTGCTTCAAGGGTCAGCCAGAGAGATTGTTTAATGTCGATGTCATTATCTACCAGCATCCACTGAATCGCCTGACGGGAGGACAGCGGTGCCCCAAAAGTCTCCCGTTGGGGCACGTACTCCAGGGCCATCTCCTGTGCTTTAATCGCCACTCCGATGCAGCCTGCCGCATAAGGAATACGCTGGCGGGTCAGGCGGTCGTTCGCAATGGCGAAACCGCGGTTGAGTTTGCCCAGAATGTTGCTCGCAGGTACACGCATGTTTTCGAATTGCAGTTCGGTGGCGTAGTGGGCGGAACGAAGGGTGTGCACAATTCGCCGCACATGGAAGCCGGGGGTGTCAGTGTCGACAATGAAACAGGTGACGCCGTTTCGGCCCTGGTCGCTGTCAGTGCGCGCGAACACCAGCCCGAAGTCGGCTCGGTCGGCACCGCTGATCCACAGCTTGCCGCCGTTGATGATCCAGTCCTCACCGTCCTGAACGGCTTTTGTCTGTATAGCTCGAGCCGGGTCTGAACCGCCAGAGGGTTCGGACAGGCCAAAAAAACCTCGCTTCTCGCCGCGCAGGGTCGGGTAGAGATAGCGTTCTTTCTGATCGTCTGTGGCTTCGAAAAGTTGTGCAAGTCCTGCACCGCCAAATGTGCCGTAGCAGGGTGCATACAAACCGGCGCGATGCTGCGACATTTCCACCGCAATTAAAGTGCGGGTTACCAGATCAATGTCCGGGCCGCCGTAAGCCGGTGGAATATCCAGGCCATACAGACCCATCTCTTTGGTTTTTTCGATCAGGCGGGCTTTATCAGCGGTGGGTAACTCATCTGCGTCCGGGTCAAGGTTCAACTCCAGAGGGATAATCTCTTCACGCACAAACTTGCGCACCATGCCAATAATCAGATCCTGTTCCGGGGTCAGATTTAAATTCATCCTGCGGGACTCAGTTTGCCTAGAGTAAGTGATTGTTTCGCCAGCTTGTTGGCAGGTGGTGGGCTGCCGTGGTCGGCGATGTGTATCATCATCAGCTCGCGGTATCGGCTGAGGTAAGCGGTGGTGATTTCTATTCGCACAAAGGCGCTGTCCGAGACTTCTTTACTTATGGCGGAGACTTCGCCGCGCAGGCCAAACAGACTGTTTCCGCCGGCGTAGCCGATATATACAATCTGCTGATCGGCGTCAGCAAGCTGAAATACACCGAGGTGGCCGCGCAGGCCAGCTAGGCCTTCATCTACGGGTATCCAGGGTTTAGTCAGACGGATGGCCATTTGATCAGCCTCGCAGATCGACTTCTTTTTTCTGTTTCGGCATCACCGATATTTCCATCGGCGCAAAATGCTCCATATCGACATCAATCAGATAGGGACCACTTGCTGCCATGGCGGTATCAAAAGCCTGGGTAAACTCTTCAACACTGGCAACTCTTTCTCCAGGCACACCCATGCTTTGCGCCATTTGCGCAAACGCAACCTTGCCCAGATCAGTTTCGTTGACACGCCCAAAGCGATTGTCCTGCAGCCAGCGCAGCACCCCGTAACCGGAATCGTTAAACACGCAGACGATCAACGGCAGTTGATACTGTGCCGCTGTGGCCAGCTCAGTGGCATGAAACATGAAACCACCGTCACCGTGAATGACAACGGTTTTGCGCCCGGTAGCCACCGCCGCACCGACACTCATTGGAAAGCCCGGACCAATCGCGCCAGAGGTTGGGTTGATAGACGTACGCGGCTGGTAAATAGGAAACTGCTGATTACCCCAGTTGTACGCTGAGATCGTCTGGTCCCGCACAAAGACACCGTCTCGCGGCAGCTTGGCACGTATGGTGTCCATCACCTGGGGCCAGTCGTCGCCGAGACGCTTGCGCATGGCGCCGCGTACACCGTCGCGAGCCTCCCAGATGGTCTGGTTGAACTGGCCATCGTTAGGTAACAGGTCATCCAACCCTGCGTTAAGCGCGTTAAGAGCAAGGTTGGCATCAGCCTTTATGCCCAGGTGTGCACGATGGGTACGGCCGATCATATTGCCGTCGATGTCAATCTGGATCATTTCTCCAGGTGGTGTTTGTGCCTGGAACTGGCCATCCACACCAACGGCAAACTTGGTGCCTACAGCGAGGGTTAAGTCTGCGCCCTGAATGGCATTGTAGATGCCGGCACTGTTGTAGTAGTTACCGACACACAGTGGATCGTCCTCGGCCATGACGCCACGGCCATCAACGGTGGTGAGGACCGGGCAGTCCAGCTGACGGGCAAGTTTCTGCAGCGCCTCACTGGCACCTGCAGCAATGACACCGCCGCCGGCCACAATAATGCGTCGGCTGCTTTCTTTTATTTTAGCAACCGCCTGATCGATCAGCTGAGCATCAGGTTCAAACTCGTTCTGGTTCGGCAAGCTGAAGGTTGCCGGTTCAGCGGCTGCATATTGAAGATCGATTGGGATTTCCAATGCCCCCGGTGCCCCGCGACCGGTAAACATATCGTTGACCACCTGGGCAAAAGCAGATCCCAACTGCGAAATATGTCGTGGGCTTTCAACGCGTCGGCAGACGCTGGCCAGCATGGGGACCTGGTTTTCAGCCTCGTGGACATAGGCCAGGCCTTTGCCGTAGAACCCGGTTTCCGCCTGACCGGTGATCACCAGCACCCGGGAAGATCCATATTGCGCTTCGTACAGACCGGTAACGGTGTTGGACGTACCTGGCCCGGTGGAAGCAATCATCACACCCAGTTTGCCGCTGGCGCGCGCATAGCCGTCAGCTGCGTGGGTGCCCGCCTGTTCGTGGCGCACGTCGATGATTTTGGTTTTTCCCAGGCGGTTGATGGCATCCAGTATCGGCATATTGTGGATGCTGACAATGGCAAATACGTGGTCAACGCCGAGTTGCGCCAGGCCGTCTGCAATCAGATCAGCGCCGATATAGCCGGTGGTCATATTGTCCCTCCCCAAGGATCTAAAGCGTTCTGACTATCAGGTGCCGCTGTAGATCTGTCAAGGTCGGGCCGGGCGAACTACGGCGTGGCGATTGCGCCTGTATAGCGGACACGATAGATTCGCCCGCCCTGATCATCAGAGATCAGCAGGCTGCCGTCAGGGGCAACCAGGACATCGTTAGGGCGACCCCAGTTCTCTTCGCCTTCCAGCCAGCCAGTGACGAATGGTTGATATGACAGCACGCCATCAGCCTTCTTCAGCACCACGCTGACCTGGTAGCCGACTTTTTTGGTTCGATTCCAGGAACCATGCTCTGCAATGAAGACAGCGTTTTTGTAATCCTGTGGGAACTGAGTGCCGTCATAGAAAGTGATCCCCAGCGCGGCTGAGTGTGCCTGAATGTTAAGTGCGGGCGCCGTGAAGCTATGCTTTGAGCGATCTTCGTGGTCACCGAACTCAGGGTCAGGAATGCCGTCGCCATGAATAAAGGGATAGCCAAAATGTTTGCCTGGTCGTGTTGCGATATTGAGCTCTTCCGGGGGTATATCATCACCCATCATGTCGCGCCCGTTATCAGTGATCCACAAGCTGTCATCCTCAGGATGCCAGGCAAAGCCAACAGTATTTCGAATGCCGTGGGCGTAGATGGTTGTCGCACCGCTGGCTGGGTTCATTTTTAACAGACTGGCGAACCGGGGGTCAGATGACAGGCAGATGTTGCAGGGTGCTCCCACAGGTACATAAAGAGCGTTGTCAGGGCCAAATTTCAGATACTTCCAGCCGTGATGCGATTCACCGGGCAACTGGTCCGTGATCACCGAGTACGGCACGTCTGTTTGCAGCCGGTTGTCGATTTCGGTCACTTTCAGAATGCGATCCACAGCACCAATGTATAAATCGCCGTCCTGCACTGCTACGCCGCTGGGCAAACGCAGGTCAGATAACAGAGTGATGACTTGTGGTTCAGCGTCGCTCAGCGCGTTGGGCACCGCGTAAACATTCCCCGCCCGGCGGGTGCCAAGAATCAGGGTGCCATTATCAGTCAGCGCCATCTGTCGAGCGTTTGGCGCGGTGAAATTCAATGTTTCGACCATGAAACCTGGCGGTACCACCAATGGTTTTGGAGTGTCAGCATGAGCTGTTGAGCAGAGTGTCAGCGCAAATAAGATTAGATTTTTCATAAGCTGCAATCTCGCACAAGGGATTGAGGTACTCAACAGTGGTGTCACACAGGTCGGACAAGTAAGCTGGTCGGATGAACGCATCCGCCCCCGGGCTCATCCAGTTATCCGACGAACTGAAAAACACAATTCAGGCGGCCTATCGAGCCTGGTTGAATGCCCGGGGTTTCAAGGCGCGTCGAGGCCAGCGGGAAATGATAGCCCATGTGGCCAGGACCCTGACCCAGGAACACAATCGCATAGCAGTTATCGAAGCAGGTACCGGCACCGGTAAAACCGCAGCGTATTGTATTGCCGCAATTCCAACAGCTCAGTCGCTGGGCAAAACCATTATTCTCAGCACCGCAACCGTTGCCCTGCAGGAGCAGGTGACGCTGCATGATATTCCGGATCTGAAGAATAACGCACAATTGAAGTTTACCGTCAGTCTTGCCAAGGGGCGTGGACGCTATCTGTGTTTAAAGCGCCTGGATGATCACCTGAAGTATTCCGAGCAACAGGAAATTCCCATTTTTGAAGTTGAGTCGGGCGAACACTCCGCGCTGTACCAGGGCATGCTGGAGCGCTATGCGCAAGGTCAGTGGGATGGCGAGCTGGACAGCTGGCCAGAGGAACTGCCGGATGGCGCCTGGCGAGGCGTCACCACAGACCATCGTGGCTGCAGTAATAACCGTTGCAGCTTTTTCAAGCAGTGCCCGTTTTTTAAAGCCCGTGGTGCGCTGGAAGGCAGTGACGTGATTGTCGCCAATCACGACCTGGTGCTGTCTGATTTAGCCCTCGGCGGTGGTGCGGTTCTGCCGGAGCCGGAACAGTGCATTTACATCCTTGATGAAGCCCACCATCTGGCAGAGAAGACCCAGACACATTTTTCTACCAACGCACGCCTGAACGCAACGCTGAACTGGCTGGAACAGGTGAATTCGGTGCTGGGTAGCCTGACCCAACGATTTGCGCGACCGGCAGATCTGGTGAACCTTGCCACCAGCGTGGCTGGTGAAAGTGGCGCTCTGCGTGGTGCGCTGGAGGCATTGTCCGCTGGCCTGCACGAACTGGATTACACCTCCCGCGATGATGATCTCGACACCTGCCGTTTTCCGTTAGGGGAGGTGCCGGAAACGATCCAGGACTTTGCATCAGCAGCGGTGCCGTTTATCTCCAAAATCTGTGACGACCTGGAGCGTACTCATGGCCTTGTACAGGGTGCAGTAGCCGGCGACGTCAACTGGACCAATGCCTTCGAAGCCGAAGATTGGCTGGTACCCGTTGGGCAGTTACAGACGCGTGCACTGGCAACGCTTTCGCTGCTGCAGGATTATGCCATGCAGTCGCAATACCGACATGCCCGCTGGATCAATCGAACCCCGTACGATATAGAAATGGTCAGTGCACCCATAGAGCCCGGGTATATCCTGCAGGAAGTGTTGTGGCAGCGTGCGTTTGGTGCAATCTGCACGTCGGCGACCCTCAGTGCTATGGGTCGTTTTGATCGGTTCTTTGAGCGCACCGGCTTATCAGCTGACGTGCTGCGAGCACGCATCGCCAGCCCGTTCAATTACCCGGAAATTGCGCGTTTTGTGGTGCCGCCGATGCAATCTGAGCCAAGGGATTTTGATGCTCACACCGATGAAGTGGTGTCGTTATTGCCGGGCTTGTTAGCTCAGGACGTGAGCGCATTGGTGCTGTTTACCTCCTGGCGCCAGCTCAACGCGGTGGTCAAGGCGCTGCCGAAAGATCTCGACGAAAAAATGTTTGTGCAGGGTGAGGGCGCCAAACAGGTGTTGTTGGCGGAGCACCGCAAGCGCATTGATGGCGGCCTCAGCTCTTATCTGTTTGGCCTGGCCAGCTTCTCTGAGGGCCTGGATTTACCAGACGACTACTGTCGTCATGTCATCATCGTCAAACTGCCGTTTGCAGTTCCAGACGACCCAGTCGATCAGGCAATGGCGGAATGGGCAGAAGCGCGCGGTCGCAATGCGTTTTATGAAATATCGGTACCGGACGCGGCGTTAAAACTGGTGCAGGCGTGTGGTCGTCTCATACGACATGAAAACGACCACGGCACGATCACCATGCTGGATAAACGTATCGTTACCAAAAGGTACGGCAAGGCGCTGCTTGAGTCCCTGCCGCCCTACCAGCTTCAGCTGGCGGGTGGTGCATCTGCCACCCAAGGCTCTGCGGCATTGCCAAGCAGCTGACCGCGCTGAGGGACCGCTTCGAATCGCCCTGATGTAAATATCAGCAGCCGATGGTTCTGCAGTTTTTCCCGCACCTGACCAAAGTATGTCTGCATATCTTCCTGAGAAAGTCCGGCCACCAGATTTGCCACCTGTTTGCGACTGTCGAAGCTCATGACGTTTTCGGTTAAATCCGCCCAGTAACGGTTGGATGCTTCGTTTAGGTTTTTCGGATTCTCAAGCAATCGTGTGATCAGACCGGATTTCTGTTGTTCAAATTCTGCGCTGCTGACTTCTGGCCATGCAGAGACAAACTCATCAATAAACTGCAGTGTCGCCTGTTCCAGCTCAGCCGCAGAAGTATTCGGCGATTGCACGATAAAAGATACGCCGCCACGATTGGCAACGGGTCGGTTGGATACGCTGACCACGTAACCCAACTGTTGTTCAGTCCGCAGCTCCTGGAAATAGGAAGGATGCATGATCTGCGCGGCAAGCGAACTGCGTGCGCGGCTGGCAAAACTTTCGTCAGAGTTCTGCACGTGCAGCACCATGGCGGCATCAGCATGATCAACATCGAGCTGCAGGCGCAGGGCATTATCAACATCTTTAACTTCGGGCTTGATGAAGTCATGTGCGGCTAAAGTGAGAGAGGAACGCAGCAACTGCACCAGTTGCTGTGCGTCCTTTTGTTCTACGTTTCCGTGCATAAGACCGCGCACGGCAAAGCTGTCCAGCTTGCGCTGACGCCAGCTTTGCACGTCTGTGAGCTCAACAGGCTCCAGTGCCTCAATCAACATGGGTCGAGGCCAGCGTCCGCTGCGCAGGGTGTCAGAGATGGCGGAGAACGCCTGGCTGTATGGCCGGTCGTTTACGGCGTTACGCCAGTCTTTGATCAGCTGATTCTTCAGCGTAGCGAAACGCTCTGAGTCGAGTTCTGTCGTGAGGAACGCATCCAGTACGCTCTCGAGCAGCGCCTGTTGCTGATCCTGATAGCCACCGATACGAATCTCGAAGCCTGAGTCGGGAACGCTGATTGAGTAGCTCAGACCGGCAAGGTAAGCGGGGTACACTTCTTTACTGAGGGTATCCTGAACAATCAGCCGGTAGAGTTGTGCGATGGCTCTATCAGCTGGGCTGATAAGTCCGTCGTCAATCGCCAGTTCAAGAAAAATATTCGCGCGGGGGCTGCCAAACTGCACGTCTGAGTTCAGCCAGAGCTCTAACTCCGGGGTTTGCACATAAGCCTGCAGCGGATCGTTGTTTGCTGCGACCAGTTCCAGATTCTCAGGCAGATAGGGGTTTTCTTCAGGCAACAACAAATCAACATCTGCGACCGTGGTTTGTTCGATCTCGCCTCGGGCGAGGCTGAATGGGACCTGGAACCAGGGCTCGATCTGATTGCCGACAACGTTCGGACCGCTGATTTCTACCAGCACGTTATCCGGGCGCAGGTAGCTTAAAAGTTCTTCTATTACCTCGGCATCGAACTCTTCCATCAGATAGGGAGCAACCAGCAGGTCTTCGGCAGGATATTCATCAATCCTTGGTGCCAGCTGATAGACCAACCCCGTCGCTGAAGACTTCTCCTGAAAACGGAAAGCCATCTCCGCAACAATCGCCTGTTCTTCAAAGCGCCATAACTCAGCGGGGCTTTGTTTGATCAGGTCGATCGCCTGAAAGACCATATTGGTAATTTCGTCGGTGTGTTGTTCACCCAGAGGGGTCAGGTCGATATTGACCAGCATTGCGCTGGTATTGCGATCCAGCTCGCCAACACCCGCGCCTAAACTCTGTATCCAGCCTTTGCTGGTTAACAGTTCATGTAAGCTGCCTTTGCCTTCATGGCCAAGCAGGTTGGAGAAATACTGTTCAGGTTTGTTTTTGTAATGCTCTCGCGCCGCGGGCAACGGGAACAGATAGCTGATGCTGCCACCTTCTTCGATGGTTTGAATCTTCAGGGTTGCGGGCAACATGTCTTCTTTGAACAGTTCAACGGTTGGGTAAGCGGGTCCGATGTCCTTGTTTTCAATCTGACCAAACAGCGGGGTGACCATTGCCTCCAGATCATCCAGCGATTGGTCGGCAACGATGACTAAACCCATCTGATCAGAGGAGTAGTGTGTGTCGAAAAATTCGACCAATTCGTTGTGAATGTCACCTTCTAATACCTCGAGGCTGCCGATGGTGAAGCGCGAATTCGGGTGGTTAGGGTTAAGCGCCTGTTTGCCAACCATATATCCACGCCAGCCGTCGTTTTTCAGCTGCATCTGATATTCGGAATCAACCGCATTTTTTTCTCGCTGAGAGTATTCCGGGCTGATGATCGGTGAGATGAAGAAGTGACCCCAACGGTCTAATGCTTCGGGAAAAGCAGACACCTGCACATCAAAAAAGTAGTTGGTGTGGTCGAGGGCGGTGTAGGCGTTGGTGCTGCCACCGTTGGCGCTGACAAAGTCCTGAAAACCGCTGGGTTCCGGATACGCTTCGGTTTGAATGAACAGCATGTGTTCAAGAAAGTGTGCCAGCCCCGGATGCGCCTCGGGTTCGTGATTGCTGCCTCTGAAGACCGCCATGGCAGCAGCTGCTTTTTCGGTGGTTGGGTCGGAGACCAGTACAACGCGCAGTTTGTTGGGTAACTGCAGATAGCGGTATTCACGGTCGTCGTTGGGACTCTTACGAAGGGTGATTTCGCCCTCTGTTGAGACATTTTGCTCGTCGACCGGCGCTGGCGGATTGTTGCCGCAGCCGCTCAGTGTGAGCAAAAAAACAGTTAAGAACAGTATGTACTTCAAGATAACTCCTTAAAGCGAGTGATGATGTGACGCGTTGAGTGGGTTAAAGACCGCGATAAGCCGGTCTGCGCGCCTTTCAGTTAACGGCGCGCAGTTTACACTATTGGCGATAACCTTACGCTTGACGTTTAAACAGTAAGGCAAGGTAATAATCCAGGCTGAAGTAACGACCGCCGCCGATAATCAGCAACGCCATAATCATGGCAAAATAAATCATCGCAAATTCGATGCCGTTGTTCAGTTTCACAATGCTGCCGCTGCCGTTCAGGTAGCCATAATTGCCGTGCTCTCGCAGAATGGATTTTGCGCGGGATAGACGTTCAGCGGCTTCAATGGTGCGCTCGTTGACGTTGTAACACTTGATATATCGGTGGAACACGTTGGATTGTGCGTGGGCGTCGGTATCGGGAACACAAAGCTGTGGTGGGTTGGAAGGTGCTATAGCCGGCCAGCCATTATCCCAGTGCACAGATCCAGCTGCGACCAGCATGGTTACCGCCAGAGGAATGGCCCACAAACGCGTAGCAAGCCCCAGGAGCAAACAGATACCGCCAATGAATTCTGTCCAGCTGGCGAGAAACCACGACAATTCCACCGGAATCACGTTAAAAGGGAACGGTAACAGGTCCTGGCTGAACCAGTTGTCACCGGTAATTTTTTCCCAGCCGGCACCAATCAACACAGGGCCGAGAATGAGGCGCAGGACAATCGAGACCACGCCGCTCAGGTGATCGCAGATCAGGCCAAACACACGGTCATACAAACGGTTATAAGATGTGACGATATTATTCATTGTTATCCGCTCTGGTTGTGAATTGGTTAGACTCATAAACTGAATATGGTTCCCTGCAGGTTTGAGCCCGCATGAGTAGCGAAGAACCTGTGTTTTACTGTCTTTGGAATCCGCTTTGATGACGCAAACGTCTCTGTTCGATTGGCCTTCGGCGCAGCGTCGAGCTTCGCTGCAACTGGATCAGAAGCTGGTGTTCCCTGAACCTGCGCCGGGCTACGCAGACTGGCGTCAGGCCAGTGCTCTGATCGCATCGGTCGCGTCGGCTACGGAGGCTCGCGTTGTGGCGATCAGTGGCAGTCAGGGCAGCGGTAAGTCGACGCTTGCACAGTGTCTGCAGAACACGCTGATCAACGCGGGACAGCAGGCAGCTGCAGTATCGATAGATGATTTTTATCTTACTCGCGAAGCACGCACCGCGCTTGCTGAGCAGGTTCACCCTTTATTACAGACCCGCGGCGTACCGGGTACACATGACTGGCAGTGGCTGCACCAGGTGCTTGATGAGGTGCACTCGGGTAACACGCCGTTGTCTGTACCCGTTTTTGACAAAGGCCTCGATGATCGCGTGGAGCCCCGTGAGATTGACGCCAACCTGCTGGTGTTTGAAGGCTGGTGTCTGGGTGTCAAAGCGCAGCCTGAGTCGGCCCTGGCTACTCCGTGCAACGCGCTTGAACGCGATGAGGACGTGGAGGGTAAGTGGCGTCAATGGGTAAACGATCAACTGCGTAAGCACTATGAAAGTCTTTGGCAGAAAGTGGATTTATGGGTGCACCTGCGGGTGCCTGGGTTTGCGCAGGTGCAAGCCTGGCGGAGCCAGCAGGAGCAGCAGATACCCCTCGAACAGCGGATGGATGAAGCGCAGATAACGCGATTTATTGCCCACTACCAGCGCCTGACAGAAGCCCTCTGGCAGCAGCAACCTGCTACGCCGGGTTTTGTGCTGCAACTTGATGAGCAGCATCAGGTGACCCAGGTCACAGTCTCACTGGCCCCTTGATTCTGATCCGCCGAAAGATCATTTAATCCGCTGATTTATTCAGATGGCGTTCAGTTGACAGTACCTAATATGGCACCTGTGAATCGATCAACCACGAGGCAATAAAAATGATCAACACAGACAGAAAATCGATGTTAAAGAGAATTAAATTCGCGGCGCTGCCGCTGGTACTGGTGCCGGGTTTGACCCTGTCGGCCAGTACCTATGATCGTGCGCGTGTGGTCAGTGCACAGCCCGTGTATGAAACTGTATCTTACGAAGTGCCAGTGCAGGAATGTCGATCCGAGCAGGTGGCGTATCGCCATGCTCCGGAACATCGCGCTTCTGCCACGGGTCCGATCCTCGGTGCCATTATCGGTGGCGCGCTGGGTAACGCCGTTGGTCACAAAAAGCGTAACAAGCAGGTGGGCACGGTAGTGGGTGCGGTGCTGGGTGGTTCTATCGGTGCAGATATTGCGCGTCAGAATCGACATTATCGAGGCGCCCCCGCACAATATCGGACAGAGCAGGTTTGTGAAACCGTCAGTGAGTATCGCTCCGAGCAGCAGCTGACCGGTTACGATGTGCGTTATCGTTATGCGGGTCAGACCTATCAGACGCGTATGCCCAGAGATCCTGGTGACTCTATCCGTGTACGGGTACATGTCAGTCCCGCAGGTTAAAGGCTGCCTTTGCAGCCCCTGTCAACCCAGTAAATTTTACGCGTACAATAAACGCACCCGAGATCAGGCCAGCAGTCATGGACAACAAATGCATCAAAAATCCGAGCAGGCACCCGTTGGTGCTGGCTGGTGTGTTGTTGGCTGCGCTGCTGACTCTGCCTGTTCACGCCGCTGAACCTCGCGATGGTCTGAGCAGTGTTGAGCAGCCGCGTAACGGTTTAAATCATGGTCAATCGTTTGCGCCAGCCCCGGGTATCTCGATTGATAAAGCCACTTCGCTGGCCCGGCAGAAAGTAGGCGGACGGGTTTTGTCAGCAACGCCGAAACAGCGTGGTGGTAACACTATTTATCGGGTTCGCATGCTGGTGGATGGCGAGCGCGTAATTACGGTGACGGTAGACCAGCAAGGCAGGGTGAAAGGCGGTCGCTAACCGCTGCACGATCAAGACTTTGAGTGTGTCTCACCAGAACCCAATATCCAATAAATTGATAGGCAGATATGCGAATACTGATAGTTGAAGACGAAGCCAGTTTGCGCGAACAACTGGGAAGTCATTTAAAAGGCGAAGGTTATGCGGTGGATCTTGCTGCTGACGGTGAGGAAGGCCTCTATTTTGGCCGGGAATATGCGTACGACGCTGCCGTCATCGATCTGGGTTTACCTAAAGTTGATGGCCTTTCGCTGATCAAAACTTTGCGTGGTGAAGACCGTAGCTTTCCGGTACTGGTGCTCACCGCGCGCGGCCACTGGCAGGATAAGGTGCAGGGTCTGGAAGCTGGCGCCGACGACTACCTGGCCAAGCCCTTCCAAATGGAAGAACTCATGGCGCGGCTGAATGCGCTGATTCGAAGAACCGCAGGCTACGCTTCACCCGTGTTGAGCCAGGGTGATCTGCAGTTAGATACGGCAAAAAAAGAAGTGCGGGTCTCCGAGCAGGCCATCGAGCTCACAGCTTACGAATATAAGGTGTTGGAATATCTGATGCTCAACCCCAATCGTGTTGTCAGCAAAAGCGAACTCACGGATCACCTATATGAGCAGGACTTCGATCGAGACAGTAATGTGATTGAAGTTTTTGTCGGCCGTTTGCGTAAAAAAATCTCACCGGTAGATCTCATCCGGACGGTGCGCGGTCAGGGTTATCGTTTCCTGGCGGACAATCCTGTTTGAATAACTCCATTCAAAAACGGCTGCTCATCACCACAACCTGTGTGCTGGCGCTGTTTTTGACCATCACGGGCTACGTGCTTGAACGTTCGTTTACCGCCAGCGTGGTGAGTGGCGCCCAGGAACAGTTGCGCCTGGTGATCTACTCTTTGATGGGCTCGGTGGATGAAATAAACGGCCGTTTGACCTTCAGCGAAGGCGTCACCGAACCACGGCTGACTCAGCCTGAAAGCGGGTTGTATGCCAAAGTCAGCAATGAACTGGGTGAAGTGATCTGGCGTTCGCCTTCAGCGGTGACTTCCGGCGTAGCGTTCCCGAGCATTGATGCGGAACCTGGCGCTTTTGTCTTTACGTCAGGCAGCGGTGCAACACCCCGGTACCATCTGAGCTATACCGTGATCTGGGAGAATGCAGACACTGAAGAAGTGATTTTCAGTGCCGCCACGGATCAGCGTCCGTTTCGGATTGCGATTAATCAATTCCGCCGCAGCCTGGGTATTGGTCTGGGTGCCGCAACCGCTTTGTTTATTTTTGCTCAGCTGCTGGCATTGCGTTGGGGTTTGTTACCGCTGCGCACAATGGCGGAAGAAGTTCAGGAGTTGGAAGCCGGGCAGCGGCAGACGCTCAGCGCTAACTACCCGAAAGAGCTGGCTGGCCTGGCGCAGAATCTTGATCGCTTTGTAGACCATGAACAACGTTCCCGCAGCCGCTATCGGAACGCGTTAGATGACCTGGCCCACAGCCTTAAAACACCGTTGGCTGTGGTACGCAACAGTTTGCTTGATACCCAGGTAGATAAACCGCTGCTGAAAGAGCAGCTTGATCGCATGGAAACCACCGTCATGCATCAGCTCACCAAAGCCTCAGCAAGCGGACCGGTGGTAGTAGGGCAGAATGTGGTCATCGGCGAGATGGTGGAACGTCTGCTGCGCGCTTTGCAGACTGCCTACGGAGAAAGGGGGATAGCAGTGCAGCTCAACGCTGGTCCTGATGTGATAGCGCGCGGTGATGAGCGTGATTTTATGGAGATGGTCGGTAATCTGCTGGAGAATGCGTTCAAATATACCCACAGCAAGATTGCCATTACCGTCGCATCAACAGCGGATGCGGAGCACGGCCAGCGCGCGCAGATAGTTATAGAAGATGATGGTGAGGGTATTCCTTCGACAATGCGCACGGAAGTTTTACGCCGTGGGCGCCGTCTGGACGAGATTCAATCTGGTCAGGGTATCGGTCTGGCTATGGTGGCGGAACTGGTTGAGTTATACGCCGGTGAGCTGGAAATAGACAAGAGCAACCTGGGAGGGGCCAGCGTCAGGCTTTATTTGCCCGTTTAGCGCGTCAAGCCAGCACAGGGCCAATATTGGCCCCAGCTACGATTTAAAGTCGGGTTTGCAGCGCCGCAAAAAACCGACTGCGCAGCGCTTCACCGAGCTGGTCTTTGGGACCTGCTGCACACCAGCGATTACGGAGTTCTTTCCAGTCCTCCTGAGCAAGGTCACGTCTGCCCGCGTTCATCAACTCAACCTGTAGCGCCATGCGCGCACTGCGGTCGGCATCAGGGCTGGGTAGATTGGCCGCTATTTCTGCTTCGAGAGTAAGCCCCAGCCAATCCTCGGTACTGCTCTGCCCGGCAAGCCGGTCCGCAAAAACAGGGTGTGGTGCATCGATTTGGGTACCGTCTGCTTCGGCTGCGGAGACTTCAGCGTCCCAGGATTCGAACTGCTTTAACTGCGCTACAACGCCCGCCTTGGCGAGGGTTCGAAGCGCTGCATGATAAGTCTCTCGGGCGCTTTCGACCCGTTGCCGGTGTTGCGCGGAGAGGCTGATGTCCTGTGCCAGGTTGTTCAGATTATCGATAAATCCATCAAGGGCGGCGCGACTGTGATCTGTGCCAGCGGCCGCCTTCTCGAATTCTTCTACAGCCGCTTCAAACCGCTGTAACTGCTCTGCGCTGGCTTGCTTGAACGCAGTGTTAGCTGCATCTCGCTGAGCAAAGATCTGATCACATGCACTGCGAAAATCCCGCCATAGCTTCTGATCAGCCGACCGGGGCGTGCGACCGATTGTGCGCCACTGTTGCTGCAGATTTTTGGCGCTCTGAATCGCTGCATTGACCGTTTCATCATCAAGGTTTTCAGCTACCGCTGCAGCTTGTGCTTGTGCTTCGTCGACGATCGCCTGTTTAGCAGCAACATTGTCGTTCCATACACTTTTGATTTTGCTGTGCAGACTGTCCTGCAGTGTTTCAAAATTTAGTTCAACCGGCTTGAGGGCTTTGCGATCACAGGGTCGGTAGCGATGCCACTCCTCACGCGCGCTGCGCAGAATGTTTTCCGCTGCCTGGATGTCGGTGTTCTGCCAGTCTGTTTGGGTGAGGTAGGCTTGCAACTGTTCACACAGCTGGACGCGGGCCGCCAGATTTTCCTCGCGCAGTTGAGCCTGTTCTGCAAAGTAAGTTTTACAGGGTTCAAAAGCCTGATCTGCAAATTGATCGAACTGTTGCTGCTGGGCAATGTGTTCGGCACTGACCGGGCGACCTAGAGCGCGCCATTGTTCACGTAAGTCTTTCAGCCGGGCAACCTGGTCTTCCGGTGCTTTGGGATTTTTCGCCAGCTGTTCGATGGCATCCAGCAGTTCCTGACGTTTGGGATCAGTGGCAAATTTCTGCCAGTCGCGAAGTTCGGCAAGCCTTGCGCTGAGGTTGGCAAGGGCAGCGTCGCTGTCGCTGATGCCGGCTTTCTGCAGCTCTCTTGCTTTACGAATATGTTTAATGGCGTCTTCGATGTGTCCATCGCTCAATGCCTGGTCGGCATCATCGACAATGCCGTTCATCTGCTCACCGGCTTTTATCGTCGCAGCCGATAACCGCTCGACATCTTTTTCGACCTCAGTCAGCTGTGTTTGCGCCTCTGTTAGCCAGTCAGGTACAACCTGATCAGCGGGCCAGTCAACTGAAGTGATGGTCTTTTTCCAACGCTTTAGCCAGCCGCGTCGCTGTTTCAGGAGGCTTGCGGTATCGCGATCGAAGGACAGCTTTTCAGGTAACGGTGTTGGGGCGTTTAGAGGCTGGCTGCGCAGGGTATCGCTACGTTGCCAGGTTTTTCTATAAGCCTGCAGTTGCCGAGTGACGTCGCTGAACGTTGCGTGTTGTTCTGCGCTCGGTGGCATTTTGTCGGCATGACGCAGCCACTGGCTGGTCAGATTCTGTTGCTCTTCGTGCAACAGCTCTGCGTCTTCTCCGGCAAGCATTTTTTCCTGCAGGCCACGCCACTGTTCGCTCAGAGCGATAAACGGATTGTCTAACGGGTCGGGCAGGCTCAGATCGGCATCAGCCAGCGGATCAATTCCGTTATCTCTTACATCGTGTTTACCGCCAGCTGCGATAAGTTGGCTTTGCAGGTCGGAGAGGGTTGTGATCAGCGTTGTGCGCATATCACGCATCCGCAACAGCTTCTGACGATGCACCAGCAAAGCACCCGGTTCCGCGGGTTCCTGTTTCAGTGCCTTCTGGATAGCGCCGTCCAGTTCTGCAAGGCGTTTGTCCTGCTCAGTGATCGCCGCGCGAGCTTGCTTGATCTGATCAAGTTTATCTCGTGCATGGCGGTGGCATGACTTGTCTCGCCCACGGGCGGCTTTCTGCAGGACCGCTAAACCCTCTTCAGCCTGCAGCAACGGGTGTGTGTGAGTACCCTGGCTCTTGCCTCATCGCGCAGCTGGAGTGCCAGTCCTGCACATTGTTCGGCGGTGGTCAGCAGCGGCCAGAGGCTATCGAGATCTTCAGCCGAACAAGCTGCGATGCGCGCGGCGACAACTTTTTCGTGCTGCGCGCAGGCAGGTGTCTGACCTTGCGCGATAAGCTTGCATACTCTGCTGATGGCAGCGTCAGCCACGGCACTGTCGTCCAACAGCGCAGCCAGCAACTCAGCATCTGTCAGGTAGGCGATTGAGGCCTGACGCACAGCAGTATCTGTATCATCGCGAGCCAGAGTGGCCAGCGTCTCCTGGTTGTCAGCAGCTTGTTCCGCAGACAATGCCTTGACGGCTTCCAGCCGCGTGGCGGGGTCTGCGTGTTCAAGTCGATTACTTCTTTTAAACCATCGACTCAACATTTTCAGTCTTATCCCAGTGAGTTATGAGCGCCATCACACAGAGGTGCATTGGCAGTGTGTTTGCAGCCACAGAAGTACAGCGTTTTGCTGGCGGGGGCCTGATACGCCATCGGCGTAAAATCGGTGCCTTCATGGGAGCCGTCGCAAAAGGGCTGGCGCGCGGATTTACCACAGGCGCACCAGAAGTATTTTTTGCCTTCTTCAACCTCTACGGGGAATGGCGCTGCCTGTGCAACTGTGGGTTCCGTCATACTGTTTACCTCGATTGTCTGTAGTTAGTCCGCAAATGTTTACGAAAATTCACGCTCATCCCACCATGGGAAGAATTCTGGCATTTCAGAGCTTACTTTGCCGGAAAACTCTGCCGGTCGCTTTTCTAAAAATGACTGAACGCCTTCTTTCGCGTCCGCTGAGCGGCCACGATAGTAAATACCGCGTGAGTCAATTTTGTGCGCTTCCATTGGATGATCTGCGCCGAGCATGCGCCACATCATGTGTCTCACCATGGCCACTGAAACCGGTGCTGTGTTATCGCGGATATCCTCCGCTATGGCGCGTGCTGCGGCCAGCAGTTCGTCCTTTTCATGTAACGATCTTACCAGACCGCCATCCAATGCCTCCTGCGCGGGGAAAACCCGTCCGGAATAGCACCATTCCAGCGCTTGGCTGATACCAACAACGCGTGGCAGAAAGTAGCTGGAGCAGGCTTCCGGGACAATACCTCGCCGAGCAAACACAAAACCAAATTTTGCCACATCAGCCGCCAGGCGGATGTCCATTGCCAGAGTCATGGTGACGCCAACACCAACCGCGGCACCGTTGATTGCAGCGATAATGGGTTTGTTGAGTTCGTACAGACGCAGGGTCAGACGGCCACCACCATCAGGTTGCACGCCACTGGCACGATCACTGCGCGCATCTGCATCAAACGTATCGCCGCCGCCGGACAGATCAGCACCAGCGCAGAAAGCGCGCCCGGCTCCGGTCACAATGATGGCTTTAACCTCATCATCCGCATCAGCGCGATCACAGGCATCAATCATCTCGTTCATCATGGTGTGATTGAAGGCGTTCATTGCTTCCGGCCGATTCAGAGTAATCGTCAGAATGCCATCTTCGACGTCGTACAAAATGGTGCTGTAGGTCATTGCAGTTTCCGCGCTGATAAAAAAGACCCGCTATGTTGCCTGGCTTAAGTTGCATTTTCCACGTGCTAAAATAATTGGCTTGTCACAACGATGGACAGCGCCGTGCAGATCGCTTTGGCGAAACAACAGGAAAAATTTGCGGCTCAGGTTGAGGCTTTTGTTCAAGCGCATTGGCCCGTTGGGCAAGATAACGTTCAGGCGGCCCAAATCGTCGCATGGCGAAGCGCGGTTGTGCAGGCGGGCTGGTCCGTGCCTGCCTGGCCGGAACAATTTGGCGGTGCGGGCTGGAATGCGATGCAGCACGTTATCTGGCAGCAGGCCTGTGCCCGGCATGGTGTGGATCAGACCTTTGCGGCAGGCGCGGGTGTTGATGTTATCGGGCCGATGCTGATCGCTTCAGGCAGCAAAGCGGCGCAACGCGAATTTCTCGAGGACATCCGTACCTGGCGTATGCACTGGTGCCTGGCATTTTTTGAGCCAGCCTGTGACGCTCAGGTTTCAGCCATGACAACAACGGTCAGAGATGTTGGTGGTGACTTGTGTCTGAATGGCGAAAAGTCGCTGATTCTGGACTTGCGGAGCCCTGACGGAAATGCGGATTGGCTGGGCGTGCTGGCGCGCTGTTCGGATCAGCCGGAGGCTTTTGTTCTTGTAGCTGTGCCAGCAGATCATCCTGGTCTGACTATCGGGTATTCCAACACGCTGGATGGCGTCACTGAAGTTGCGCACGTGGCTATGAATTCCGTAGAGCTGCCACCACAGTACTGCCTGACCCGACCTGCTGCGGCGCAGGAATTCCAGCACCTGCAGTACAGTAGTGTTTATGCCACGCTTGCCAGAAGTGCGGTGGCGGCGGCCCAACTTGAACGTATTGACGCTGTCCTGGCACGGCTTTCTGACGATGAGGAACTGGCGGCAAAGAGAAACTCCCTTGCGGTGGATCTAGCAGGCCTGCAGGCCCTTGAGTTGCGTTGTGTTGATGCGCTGGCTAGAGGGCAGCCGCTGCCTGTGCCCTTAGACCTGATGCGGCTGCGCAGCGGTGAAATCCTCTTGCAACTTGGGGCACTACAGATCGATTGTTTCGGGTATTATGCGCTTCCTTATCCGGATCCGGCGTTTCCGAATCCGATGTTGTTGCACAATGAAGGCCCGATTGGACCGATTGAGGCAGTTGGTGTCATGCAACAGGCGCTGGCGGACCAGGTGACTGCTTTTTTTGAGCGGGACGCTGGTGCTGGCACAACAGCGCTGAAAGATCGCGCAGCGAAACATTTAGAGATCGCAGCCTCTTCTGCGGAAGAGACGACAGAGATGGACACAGCAGAGACTGCAGGAAAAACTGCAGACAATTTATAAACAGGGCTACCTTGAAAGGCTCAGAACATAGGGGTTAGGAATGGATTTTTCGTTTACCGAAGAACAAACGCTGTTAGAAGAAAGCGTCACCAAATACATGCAGAATGACTACGATTTTGAGTCGCGCCAGAAATTGACCCGCTCTGAGTTGGGTTACAGCGCACAAAACTGGTCAACGTTTGCTGAGTTGGGCTGGCTTGGCGTCGCCTTTTCCGAAGCTGATGGTGGCTTTGGTGGGGGTGCGATTGAAGCGATGTTGATGGCGGAGATTTTTGGTAAATCGCTGGTTGTTGAACCCTTTCTGGCCACCATTGTGTTGACTGGCGGCGCGATCAAACATGGCGGCAGCCCCGCGCAGAAAGAGAAATACCTGCCGGGTATCATCGATGGCTCTGTGCAGGGTGCGCTGGCCTACGCTGAACCCCAGGGTCGTTTTAATTTGAGTGACCTGACAACCACAGCCAGTAAAACAGATGGCGGCTACGTCATTAATGGTTACAAGGCCGTGGTCCTCAATGGTCCGGCGGCAGACCTTCTGGTGGTATCTGCGCGTACCAGTGGCGAGCAACGCGATACCGATGGGGTATCGTTGTTTGTACTTGATGCTAATGCCGCTGGTGTGACGCGTCGAGATTATCCCACCGTGGACGGTTTGCGGGCTTCTGAAATTACCTTTGAAAATGTCGCGGTGGCATCCGATGCGCTGCTCGGTGAAGAGGGTAAAGGGCTCGGTCTGTTAGAGCACGTGATCGACGATGGCATTCTAACCGTCGGTGCTGAAGCTGTGGGCGCAATGGAAGTACTTTACAAAGACACTGTCGAATACTGTAAAACCAGGGAGCAGTTTGGCCAGCCGATTGGTAAATTCCAGGTTTTGCAGCACCGGATGGTGGATATGTTCATGGAGCATGAACAGTCTAAATCACTCATGTTTATGGCAGCGATGCGTCTGGATGAAGGTTACGGACCCGAAGCTCAGAAAGCCGTCAGCGCGTTCAAAGTGCAGGTCGGTAAGTCCGGTCGATTTGTCGGCCAGAGTGCCGTGCAGTTACATGGCGGCATGGGCATGACAGATGAGTTGAACATAGGTCACTACTTCAAACGCCTGACCATCATTGATACGCTGTTTGGCAATGTAGATTTCCATCTGAAACGGTTCGGGCGTCTGTAGCGTAGTATTCCTGACAGATGCCTAAGATGTGTTAGTGCACTCTTAGTGCACTCTTATTGCGAGAGTGGAGGGGATATGGCTCGTTGGGATTCACAAGGCAGTGCAAACACGGTTCCAGATTGGTTCTGGGAAGCCGTGGAAACACCGGCTGAAACCAGAAGTGTTGAGGTAGACGAATGTGATGTCGTCTATCGCTTCTACCCCAATCCCGGTAAGCGGGGTATGCTGCTGATTCACGGCATGCATGCTCACTCGCACTGGTGGGATTTCATCGCACCTCATTTGCTCGACGAATATGAAATAGCCGCGATGGACCTCACCGGCATGGGTGATTCCGACTATCGCTATGAATATGACGCCAACCTTTACGCTGAAGAAATCAAAGCGGTGCTGGATGATGCGGGTTTTGATAACCAGTGTTTTGTAGTGGCCCACAGTTTTGGTGGCTACATGGCGGTACGTGCCGCTAATCAGTATCCTGACCGGTTTGCAGCGCTGATCCTGATTGATTCTGGGATACGCAGCCCGGAGGACCCGCCACCGGATCATGCCATGATGAATGTTCGTGCCAAGGTTTATCCGGACAAAGAAAATGCCCTGATGCGCTTTCGCCTGCAGCCTCCTCAGCCCTGTGAAAACGAATACATTCTGCAATACATTGCGCGCAATTCACTGATGCCGGTGGAAGGTGGCGGTTATGCCTGGAAGTTTGACGAAGACTTTTACACGGCGATGAAAGATATCGAGCGACAGCCTGAGGATTATCAGAACCTGACGTTAAAGCTGGGGTTAATCTACGGCGAAGACAGTGAGCTGTTCTCCCGCAATACCCTGGCATATATGCGGGAACTGGTGCCGCAGGATTTTCCCGCCGTGGGTATCGAAAACGCTCAGCACCACGTATTTCTAGACCAGCCCCTGGTGTTTGTTGATACGCTGCGCGAAATGTGCAAACAACTCTCTTGAGCGGTACTTAACTTACCGGTTCAATCAGTAGCTCGATACGCCGGTTTTCGCGGCGATGGTCTTCGTTGTCATTCGGAACCCGGGGCTTGTGCGCGCCGAAGGCCCGTGCCTGCAACCGAGCGGGTTCGATCCCGGCGTTATCCAGCGCATGCACAACGTTCAGTGCACGTTTGGCTGACAACTCCCAATTGGTTGGATAAAGACGCTGCAACTGCCCTCTAATAGGCACATTATCCGTGTGTCCCTCAACAATGAAATTGTAGGTGTCGCGGCTGCTTAAATTGCTCACAACACCCCTCAGCAATTTCCGGCCGGCCTCCGAGAGCTCAGCTGAACCTGAGGCAAACAGGATTTCGTTGGTCAGCGTTACTTTGAGTCCGTTTCCCTGCTGTTCTACAGCAACTGCCTGGTTGTCTTTAAGTTGTGCCATGAGGGCGCTGAAAGCGGGCTGGCTTTTGCGCTGGTAGGTGAATTCAAAGGTCAGATTGTTTGCATCGTTGGTGAAAAATGCGAGTGTGTTGCCCCGCTGAACCCATTCACCTTCGCGATTACTGTGGTAGCCGGTGACCTCGAAATGCGCCGGGAAAACCCATGCGGCGGCGAACCGCGCAAACGGGTCAGGTGTATTCCAGATCCCGTAGTGTCCGTTGCTTTGTTTTGTGCCATCCCAGGAGCGCAGGCGAAAAGTGCCATCTGTCTCAACCTGCAGCGCGGACTTCTCCGGGTGCTGGGAATTGATGTAACTACCCTGACTGATTGTTGCGTAGCTGCCCTGATCAAATTTCAGTTGATTGAATGACGACTCAGAGTCATCAAACTGATACTGGTTTGGGTTGATGTACAGGTAATCGCCAAGGTTTTCCGCTTTATCAAGAAACACGGTGTAGCTGTCGACATCAGACCGGGTGGTGGCGTAATTCACATAGGAATAGCCATCACTGTCGATGAAGGTCAGCGTTTCATAACTGACCTGTGCATGAGCCAGCCCACCAGTGAGTAGTGCCAGCACAGCCCATAAACAGCATGCCGGACTTGAATTTATCTGCAGCATCGCACATCTCGCTTATTCTCCCGGCAGCAGGGTAATAGAAAAAGCGACATTTTTTTCGACAGCAGTTCTCGAATAGAGCAACGGAAAACTGTCATCTGTGGCCCAGTTGTCTAATAAGTTGTCGTAAAAGCGGGATCGGGGGTCTCCAGATTGACCCGGAGCGTTTGTGGCAAAGGCGTTGTCCCAGTTACCGACGTCTACCACCATGCGAAATGAGGCACCAGAAGCGACATCGAAACCTTCGCCCCGGAATCCGGTGTTGTTGGTTGTATTGGCATTTCCACCGCGCGGGTAATCTGGAATTCTCATCTGGGCCTGCAGGTCAGGCGAAGCCTGGTCATACAAGGGGTGTTGGAACTTGATGCGATGCAGGTCCCCCCATTGCCACTGACTGGGTTCCTCACCGAGCAAAGCCTTAGTCTCTGCAACCGCTGGCGCAAAAGAAGTATAAGCGGTCTGCCTGCCTGCTGGCGTTTCAATTAGGGCGAGAACCGTCAGTGGATCCAGGGGATTGTCCGGTACTGCTCGATCACCGGCCAGATCCTTGCTCAGCGCGGGCACCAGGTGGCGTGTATACCAGACATTCCACAATGCTGCGGCAGCTGAGTCCGGGCGTTGCACCTGGTCCCATTCACTAAGCAGGGCGCCCTGCGGTTGTGTTTCCAGTTTTGGTAGCTGCGCAAGAATTCTGCGGGCAAGCACCGATGTGTAGTCGCGCTGCAGTTTGATGGAATCACTTATGTTGTGTTTATCCTGGGTTTCCAGCACCTCCCACAAACGTTTGTAGCGCCAGGGGCTCGACCATTCGAAACCAACTTTATAGTCTTTGATGGGGTAGTCGGCCGGCAGGTTCATGGAATTGGCGGTTCCCGTGAAACCGCGCTTCGGGTTGTACTCAACCGGCAGCACGTCCATGTCGAAAAAACCCTGCCACTCAAATCGGCCGTCACCTGGAACCGGCATCAGACCATCCCAGTTTACCCTGACCGGAAAGCGGCCGGCAGGTTTGTAACCGATGTTGCCCTCGATGTCTGCATAAACCTGATTTTCTGCCGGTGCTCCCCAACGGTTAAGTGACGCCTCAAATTCCGCCAGTTCTGCGCGCGCATGTATTCTATGCTGCCGAAGTAGGGAGACATGCCGGGTTCCAGCCAGGCCGCGCGCACAACAAATGCATGTGTTTTGGTCTCTGCAACCACCGGACCATGGCGGGTAAATCGCAGGGTAACTTCCTGGCTGGTGTCGGCTTTAACCTCAATGGTTTCAACAACTTCGATAAACGGTTCACTGCGGCCCTGATATCTGTAGCCTTCTGGTGTCTTTTCGTAGACGTATAAATCTTCCTGATCAATGGGGAAAATGGTCAGGCCAAACGCAATCTGTTGGTTGTGACCAATGGAAATGCCAGGCAGAGCCGGTTCGCCGGCGCCGATCACGTCAATGCCGGGGCCTACCAGATGTGCAATGTAACGTAGTGAGGGGGTTGCATGGCCTCGATGGGGGTCGTCCGCCAGTATTGGTCTGCCGGTAGCCGTCCGCTGCGGTGCGACAACCCAGTTGTTGCTGCCCAGAGAATGATCACCTTCGTCCTGCAGAGCGATAGCCGTAGCTACTGCCTGATCGAATACTACAGGCGCTTTTGCCAGCTTATATTTGTCCAACACATCATCCGGAATAACACACGGATCTAATCCTTGCGGTATCTCAGTAGTCCAGGTCGGTTCCAGTTGCTTCCACTGTGCGGCAAGATCGAGCTGGTTTTGACACGCCAGCTGCGCGCGCCAGACTTCTGTGGTGACGTTGCGCCACAAGCCGTTGCTGCGAATGCGCACAACATCGGCAGGTTGCCAGAGTCCAGGCTTGTATCCTAACAAATTGAATTCGGGAGGTAGCAGTTCAGGTTGTTTTTCGGTCAGTGTCACAAATGCGTTGATGCCTGCGGTAAATGCTTGCGTAATTTTCTTTGCGTCGTTGCCGTAAGCGAGCCATTCGGTGTACATGTCATCGCGATAGAGGAACAGGCGCGCAGCGCTGTCCTGGGCTACGTACTCTTCTCCAAGAACAGAGGCCAGTTCACCCAGGCCTCGTTTGCGCCAGAGGTCGATCTGCCAGAGTCTATCGCGGGCTGCGTTAAACCCCTGTACAAAAAATACATCGTAATGATCTTGTGCGTAGATATGCGGTACACCATAGCTGTCGACAATTATTTCAGCCGGCTTTTGCAGTCCGTCGACACGGTAGGTTGCATCTTTGTCGAGCCCGTGAGCCAATGCAGAAAAAAGGCTGAAAACAAATGCGCTCATGGAGACGATCAGTACGTGAGCAATAGACATAAATAGAAGCTCCCCCGTTTCCGGGTAATAATATTTTGCAGGCATAAAAAAGCCCCCAGCGCTAAAGCGGTGGGGGCTTCATGTTAGACGGCGATCAGTCCCAGCTCAATGCACCACCCGTTTGATAGTCTGTAACCCGGGTTTCAAAAAAGTTTTTCTCTTTCTTTAAATCCATGATTTCTGACATCCAGGGGAATGGGTTCTTAACGCCTGCGTATTGCTCTCCAAGGCCAATCTGAGCCAGACGGCGGTTTGCAATAAACTGCAGATACTCCTCCATCATATTGGCGTTCATGCCCAGGACGCCGCGAGGCATAGTGTCCCGTGCGTAGGCAATTTCCAGATCAGTGCCTTCCAAGATCATCTGCCGTGCAAGTGCCTGCATCTCACTATCCCACAGATGTGGATTTTCCAGTTTGATCTGGTTAATGACGTCGATGCCGAAGTTCACGTGCATGGACTCGTCTCGCAGAATGTACTGGAACTGTTCTGAGGTTCCCGTCATTTTATTGCGTCGGCCCATGGACAGAATCTGGGTAAACCCACAATAGAAGAAGATACCTTCCAGTACGCAGTAGTAAGCGATCAGGTTTTTCAACAGCGCCTTGTCGGTCTCAACGGTGCCAGTGTTAAACGTAGGGTCGTTGATTTCGCGCGTGTACAGCAACGCCCAGTTGGCTTTTTTCGCCACACACGGTATTTCGTGGTACATGTTGAAAATTTCACCTTCATCCATACCCAGAGATTCAATGCAGTATTGATAAGCGTGGGTATGAATAGCTTCTTCGAAAGCCTGGCGTAGCAGGTACTGGCGACATTCGGGGTTGGTGATGAGTCGATAAATCGCCAGAACCAGATTGTTGGCTACCAAAGAGTCGGCTGTCGAGAAAAAGCCAAGATTACGTTTGATGATGATGCGCTCGTCGTCGCTGAGGCCACTTTCGGATTTCCACAGCGCGATGTCCGCGGTCATGTTCACTTCCTGAGGCATCCAGTGGTTGGCACAACCGTCGAGGTATTTCTGCCAGGCCCAGTCGTATTTAAACGGCACCAGCTGGTTAAGGTCTGCACGACAGTTGATCATCCTTTTCTGGTCAACCGTCACACGTTCTGTATTTTCTGGCTCTATGTGTGCCGAAGGCAACGCTGGCGGTGCAACAGGTGCGATTGGAGCTTGTTCAGCGACGGCCGCCTCGGGAATAGTAGGCGCAACCGGTGGTTGTTCAACCGTTGGTTGTGCAGGCGGGATTGCTGGTGGTACAGCGGGTACCTGTGCAGCAACTGATGCCTGTACCTGAGGCGCTACAGCAGGTGTCACATTCTGCGCCGCTGTTTGCGCCGCTTCTTGCGCCGGAACAGGCTGCGCAGCCAATGGGGCTTCTGGTATTGCGGTAGGCGCAACAGGTACTTCTACCTGTATTTCCACCGCTGTTTGTGGCTCAGCGATAGTCTTCGCAGCGGCCGCGTTTTTAGCATCGCGCGCGCTGTCGTCTTCGTTATAGTCGTCCCAACTTAACATTATCCTAATTCTCCTTTTGTCATGCCGTCTATTGACATGCTTCGCAATCTGGATCGTCTAACGAGCAGGCTAACGGTACGTCAGCTGCGTCACCCAATTCGATCTCTGTGTGGTTTGTGGCAGCAGTTGCTGCCGCGGGTTCCGCACCGCTGTGTTGCGAGCTTCCCTGTGCAGAGACTGCATTTAGCGTGCCCTGATCCACAGTTGATTTTTCAGCGCTGGTTGCACTGAGTGCGCGCAGGTAATAAGTGGTTTTCAAACCACGCAACCAGGCCATACGATAGGTTATATCGAGTTTCTTGCCTGACGCACCCGCGATGTAAAGGTTCAGTGATTGAGCCTGGTCAATCCACTTCTGCCGACGGCTTGCCGCATCCACCAGCCAGCGGGGTTCTACTTCAAACGCTGTCGCATAACGCAGTTTGATGTCTGCCGGAATACGCTCGATCGCCTGCAGGCTACCATCGTAATACTTCAGATCGTTAACCATTACCTTATCCCACAAGCCCAGAGCTTTGAGGTCCTGGACCATATAAGGATTGACGACGGTGAACTCACCCGACAGGTTGGATTTCACGTAAAGGTTCTGGTACGTCGGCTCTATCGACTGGGAAACGCCGGTAATATTAGCGATTGTCGCAGTTGGCGCTATAGCCATAACGTTAGAGTTGCGCATGCCGTTAACCTGAACTTTGCCACGCAGCTTTTCCCAATCCAGAGTGGTGTCAGAATTAACTTCCAGGTACTGCTCGCCACGCTCCTGGCGCAGGAGCTTCAGAGAATCGATAGGCAGAATGCCGCGACTCCAGAGTGATCCTGAAAATGTAGCGTACGCGCCGCGTTCTTTAGCCAGTTTGCTGGAAGATTCAATGGCGTAGTAGCTCAACGCTTCCATAGAGCGGTCTGCGAATTCCACAGCTTCGTCAGAGGCGTAGGAAAATCCCATTTTATACAGAGCATCCTGGAAGCCCATAATACCCAGGCCAACCGGACGGTGCCGCATATTGGAATTGCGCGCCTGGGGAACAGAGTAGTAGTTGATGTCGATGACGTTGTCGAGCATGCGGACCGCGGTGCGAACAGTCTTCTTCAGCTTTTTCATATTCAGCTGACCGTTCTCAACATGTTGTACCAGATTGACTGAACCCAGGTTACATACCGCAATTTCTTCAGGTGAAGTGTTGAGGGTGATTTCAGTACACAGGTTAGACGAGTGCACCACACCAACGTGCTGCTGCGGAGAGCGAAGGTTGCAGGTGTCTTTGAAGGTGATCCATGGGTGGCCTGTTTCAAACAGCATGGAGATCATTTTGCGCCACAGCTCGGCTGCTTTGATACGGCGGTACAGTTTCAGTTCGCCGGTACGGGTTTTCTCTTCGTATTCGGTATAACGCTTTTCGAAAGCCAGGCCATACAGATCGTGCAGATCGGGCACGTCGTTGGGTGAAAACAGCGTCCAGTCGCCGTCGTCGAACACCCGCTTCATGAACAGATCCGGGATCCAGTTGGCGGTGTTCATGTCGTGGGTGCGTCGGCGGTCGTCACCTGTGTTTTTACGCAGTTCCAGGAATTCTTCAATGTCCAGGTGCCAGGTTTCCAGGTAGGCGCAGACTGCGCCTTTACGTTTGCCACCCTGATTTACAGCAACAGCGGTGTCGTTAACTACTTTCAGGAAGGGAACAACCCCCTGAGATTTGCCGTTAGTACCTTTGATGTACGAACCCAGCGCGCGTACTGGTGTCCAGTCGTTGCCTAAACCGCCTGCCCATTTGGAAAGCATTGCGTTGTCGTGAATAGCGCCGTAAATACCGTCCAGTGCATCAGGTACTGTGGTCAGGAAACAAGACGACAGTTGTGGTCGCAGCGTACCGGCATTAAACAGCGTTGGTGTTGAGCTCATGTAGTCGAATGAAGACAACAGGTTGTAGAACTCAATGGCTCGCTCGTTGCAGTCTTCTTCTGCGCGGGCAAGTCCCATCGCTACACGCATGAAAAATACCTGTGGCAGCTCGAATCGAATTTCGTTGCTGTGAATGAAATAGCGGTCGTAGAGTGTCTGCAGCCCCAGGTAGGCAAACTGCAGGTCGCGCTCCGGAGCTATAGCTGCACCCAGGCGATCGAAATCGTAATCGAGCAGGTTCGGTGCCAGAAGCTCAAGCTCGATACCTTTTTCAATGAAGCTGCGTAACGCTAACGGATACATATCGGTCATCTGGGCTTGCGTAGCGGTCTGCTCTACGCCGGTACCCATTACGTCCAGGAAGGTCAGCGCTTCAGTGCGCAGTTCGTCGAGTAACAAGCGAGCAGTAACGTAAGTGTAGTTTGGCTCTTCTTCCACGAGCGTGCGCGCAGTGATCAGAACAGAAGTTGCAACATCTTTTGCGGAGATGCCGTCGTACATGTTGTTCATCGACTCGTCGATGATGCGTTGAGCATCAACATCGTCAAGATCTGTACAGGCTTCAGTGATGATTGTACTTAATCGATTGATATCCAGCGGTGCCAGAGTGCCGTCATTCTGTAAGACGTTGATTGATGCCTGGGCTTCGTCAACAACGATATCCTGCTCTTTCTTTTCAGCCCGCGCACGCGCACGATCAGCACGATACAACACGTAAGAGCGCGCAACTTTGTGCTCGCCGGAGCGCATGAGAGCAAGTTCCACCTGATCTTGAACATCTTCAATATGCAGGGTGCCGCCGGAAGGTAAGCGTCGAAAGAACGTGTCAGTTACCTGGCTTGTTAAAGTATTTACCAGTTCACGGATCCGAGGTGAAGCTGCGGCGGTGCCACCTTCTACAGCTAAAAATGCTTTTGTCAGGGCAACAGCAATTTTGTCATCTGTATAAGGTACAACAGTACC
Organism: Gammaproteobacteria bacterium; assembly: GCA_048571035.1. GTDB lineage: Bacteria > Pseudomonadota > Gammaproteobacteria > Pseudomonadales > Azotimanducaceae > UBA4421. The sequence continues at coordinate 1,997,774 of CP121329.1, read as the reverse complement.
ATTACGTTTAATGATCTTCAGCTGGCCTGGTGCTGTGGCGGTAATGGATGGGGACAGCGCTGTGGCTGTGTCCAGGCCATCTGCAATGGGTGACTGTCGGGTTGATTCTGATTGAGCCTGCCTATCTGTTTGCATGACTTTGTTTAGTGCTCCTGTTTTTTTGTTTTCGACTTTTAAGTACATCGATCCTAACGAACGCTTTACACCTTCCGTCAGGGAAGCACCCTGCGCGAACAAGGTGCATTGGTCTGTTTGTTATGTATTCATCGATTGCGGCAGACATAAGACCGTTCTTATGACATTCGACGAAGGTATTTTGTTGTGGGTTTGCGATAAAACGCCACCACCCTGGCCTCAACATCTACGAAAATGCAGATGCCCGCTGTCAGGTGATTCACTCACACACGAACCCGCCCCCTTCAGCCCCAATATTGTGCGTGTTGTGGCCCTGTTAGCCGCCCAATATGCACTGTTTTGGGGCTGTAACGCCAAAAAAGTTTGACCGAGTCAAATTTTTTAGACCCCACATGTAGGGGTTCAAGCGCGAAGAAGCACAAGATAATGGGATGCAGCCCAGTTTGCAAGGTTTTGTCTGTGGATAACCTGTGAGTAGTTGGGTATGAACTGTGTGCAGCGTCTGGTGGTAACCCTGCAGCCCGCGACAGGGCGTTTTTGGGCTTTATTCCCACCGTTTGAATGCATTAGGGTAGCGCTGATCTCTAATCTTTTTCTAATCTCTTGGGGGCTCGTTTGACCTACATCATGGCACTCGACCAGGGCACTTCCAGTAGCCGGGCAATCATCTACGAAAACGACGCGCAAGGCGCCACCCGGGTTGTCGCTCAGGCGCAGCACAATTTTGATATGCACTTCCCGGCAGACGGCTGGGTGGAGCAGGATCCGGAAGTGCTTTGGCAAACTACACTCGCCGCTGGCCGTGACGCGATTACCGGCAGCGGACTGGCACCTTCGGACATCGCCTGTATCGGCATCACCAATCAGCGAGAGACCAGCCTGCTGTGGGATCGGCAGACAGGAACCTGTGTTTACAACGCGATAGTCTGGCAGGATCGCCGCACCTCTGATCATTGTGAGCACATGCGGCGGGATAACCTGCACGGAGATCCACTGGAGGAAGCGCTGGTCGCGCGTACCGGGCTGGTTATAGATCCCTACTTTTCGTCCACCAAGCTGGCCTGGCTGTTGCACAATGTTGATCACGCCCGGCATCGAGCGGAGCAGGGCGAACTTTGTTTCGGCACCGTTGACAGCTTTCTCATCTGGCGGCTGACCGATGGCGGCGCTCATGTTACGGATGCTACGAATGCCAGTCGCACCCAGTTGTTTGATATCCATCAACAGATCTGGTCCCCAGACTTGCTGAACTATTTTGAGATTCCATCTTCTGTACTGCCACAGGTATGCGACAGCGCCGGTTTCTTCGGCCTGGCGGATAAGCAGTGGTTTGGCGCTGAGATACCGATCACCGGTGTGGCCGGAGACCAGCAGGCTGCCTTGGTAGGGCAGGGTTGTTTTACTGAAGGTATGACAAAAAGCACCTACGGGACCGGCTGCTTCCTGATCACCAATACAGGTGATAAAGCTCTGCGTTCTGATGAGAAACTCCTCACCACGGTCGCTTACCGGATCGGCGGCGAACCAACCTATGCACTGGAAGGCAGCATTTTTGTGGCCGGTGTGGCCATTAAGTGGCTGCGCGACAAACTGGAACTGATCGACACACCCGAGGATACCCAGGCTGCTTTTGAGCGTACCGGCGGTGACGCCCAGGGAGTTTACGTGGTGCCCGCATTCACTGGCCTCGGCGCGCCCTACTGGCAACCCGGTGCACGGGGTCTGATCACTGGCCTGACGCTGGATTCAGATCGTGATCATGTGTTGACCGCCTTTCTGCAGAGTGTAGTTTTTCTTAGTCAGGCATTGTGCTCGGCCATGGGCAATGACGGCGCTACGATACAACGATTACGGGTAGATGGTGGCATGGTTGTCAACGATGCGTTGTGTCAGTTTCTCGCCGATATTCTGAACGTGCCGGTGGACCGTCCCGCTGATGCGGAAACAACCGCCCTGGGTGCGGCATTGCTGGCCGGTTTAGGCCAGGGCCTTTATGCAAACCTCGAAGCTGCGGCCAATGCCTGGCACGGTGAGCATGAGTTTATCCCGACGATGGATGAAGTGCGCCGCCAGCAACTGCTCAATGGCTTCCAGCGCGCGCTGGCCCAGGTATTAACCCAGGGTTAGCGCACCCAGCGCAGGTGGCTCTGCCTCCCGGCACTGTGAGGGTCTTTAGTTAAGTAAGTTACACAGTCATTACAGTTCCATACGGGAGTCCCACAGCGTTTAACTACAATGGCGCGGTGGAAATTAACGCTCAAACCTATCCGCGTCTGGTGCGGCCTGCCCTGGTCATCGCCGGCTTTGCGGCTTTTGTATCGCTGACCTGGTCTTTGCTCCAGGCTGGCGAATTGCATATGGACCCGGTCCTTTACTGGCTATGGGTACCTGTCTGGCTGTGCGGATTTGGTGCTCTGGTATTACGGCCCATACGTCTCGCACGCCTTGATGACGACACGGTGATTATGTGTCGGATGATCTGGTGCAATATCGGTGCTGTGAGCCTGGCCATTCTGGTGCCGAGTATGTTGCGTTTGCTGTTGTTAGCCGTGCCGCTGTACAGCGTTTTGTATGCGGTCATCTACCTGGCGCGCAGCCAGGTCATGCTTGTGTCGATGGTTACTGCGTGCGTCTATCTCCTGGGTGTCGCTTATCTGACCGCGTCAGGTGCTGTTGATCTGAATTTTGAAGTACTCACCGGTCTGGCGTTTGCGGCTTTGCTCGCTGGTGTTCTGCTGATCGGTACGGAGTTCCAGTCGATGCGGGACGGCCTCCTGGAGCGTAACCGTGGCCTGCGTGATGCGATGGAACGGTTGCAGGAGATGGCGCTGAAAGATGACCTTACCGGCTTGCACAACCGGCGCTCAGTAATGGAACTGCTGGCCCGGCAGAAAGCCCTCGCGGATCGTGGCGCGCAGACCTTCACACTGTGTTACTGCGATCTGGATCACTTCAAGGTTGTAAATGACCGTTACGGCCACGCGGTCGGAGATGTGGCGCTCAAACAATTTGCTGAACTGGCCAGTGCGGTTGTGCGCAACGTCGACTACGTGGCTCGTTTTGGTGGTGAGGAGTACCTGCTGGTGTTGGTTGATGCGGACACCGACACCGCTAGTCAGGTGGCGCAGCGGCTTGCCGATCATACCCGCCAGATGTGGATACCCGGCACCGACAACGCTTTTAAGATGACGGTCTCTGTCGGTATTGCCAGCTATCAGGTGGGTGAACGCGTGCAGGACCTGGTCAATCGTGCGGATGAAGCCCTTTACCAGGCAAAACGCAGCGGCCGCGATCGCGTGGTGCTGGCTTAGTCTGACAGGGGTCTTTCTCGCCTGACCCAGCCCGGTTTCGAATTGGTGCGCAGAAACGTGCGCAAAATCACGTTGTGAACGCCAATTGCTCCCGCAGCTGTGGGTTTCACCGCGGCTTCTGTGTTTCGCTTAAGCACCAGATCGGTTATCGTCCGGGCGTTAAAACGCACGTGTAAATGGATGACACAAGTTTGAATCGCCGCAAATTCTCCAGACAACCTATTCAGCTCTCCGCATTGGTGCACCCGGCACAAGGCCGTTCCTGGCTCTGTTCCATACGTGACTTCTGTGAAGAGGGCATGCTGTTAACTGGCGGTGCTGGTTCTCGTTCTTTAGATGCTACGGGTGCCGACATTGCAGCCGGTGACAGCGTTGCACTGCATTTTTCAGTGGCAACACCGGTCGGTCAGGAACACTTCCGTACGCAGGCAAAAGTAGCGCGGGTATTGGACGGCGGCAATGGTCTCGGCGTTTGTTTTGAAAGTGGTCTTGAAAGTCGCGCTTTCAAAAACCTTGTTGATTTTGCGGTAGCTGCTGGCACCGCAGCACCGGAGTTTGATGAAGCAAGCGTCGATGATCTGCCGGATGTCGGACAAGCGTCACAATCACCCGCGGATTCGTCAGCAGAAACGGCGGGCGCCTCAGCTGCGCAGCGTAACGCGACTCAGCCACAGACCGCCGCAACGAGTACGCCTGGCAGTAAAGACAAAGACAACGGTTTACGCGATGCACGCTTATCTGAGGCGGCTGCGGCTAAACTCACCCAGCGAGTGCAGGCTGTCACCAAGCGGGCGTCATCCCGTCTGGCGGCTGGATTCTGTAAATCACTGGCTCAAGACCTGCTCGTGAAAGCCCGGGATGCAGGCACCAACGCAGTACAGACGCGCTATTTTGAAGCTCTGGATGCCGTTGAAAAATTCCAGGAAGTATTTGTCGGGAAATTTGTTGGCGGCATGATTTCCCAGCTCGATCAGGTCTCTGATCTCGACGCGGTGTTGGAACGCCGTCGCAAACGCGACGCCGGTAACCAGCAACCCGGCAAGCTCGAGCTGGTTGATACCCAGCAGTTTGAACAATGGCTGCTCGTCGCCGAAGAAATATCCAAAACTGAAAATCGTTTTAAAGATGCGCTCCTCGATATGCGCGCACAGTTTGGTCTCATCGCTAAACCCTGGAGCCACAAAGATGTTATTCCGGTTGGACCGGCGGCATTCTGGTGGTCGTTTGATGATGCACAGGCGGAATTCGGTTTTCGTGCTGATCTGCGTAAAGAAATTTATGAACTGTACGAATTAGAGCTGCATAAAAACCTGATCAATTTATATGAAGCGTTAGGAAAGCTGTTCGCAGATAGCGGCCAACTACCTGCGCTGGAAGAACTGCGTGAAGCGCTGCAACCCAAATACACTGTACGCAACCGTGCTGGAGTCAACGTTACGCCCCAGGACTACCAGGAAATGGATCAGACCATGCGTGAGGTTGCCATGGCCGCTGATGGTGTCGGTGCCGGTAGGGTTGATGAAAACCCCTTTGTACAGGCTGGTGGAGCGGGCAGTCCAGCCTACGATACCGCGCGAACGATTCTGAATCTGAAACGCCGCACTGAAGAACTGTTGGGGCGTCCTAGAGAACCTTCTTTGGCGCCTGCCAATGCTCGTGCAGATGAAACCTACAACCCCGACGACATTCTTGAGGCGTTAGGGGTTATTCAATCTGAACTTGGTGATGCGCCGCTGTCTGATACGCGCCTTAAACCGCGTTTGATGGAAGTTCTCCACCACAAACACGGCGATCAGAAAGGACTGTCTGAGGATATTTTTGATACCTTGCAGGTCATGGAGGGTCTCGTCGGCTCGCTGACCGATGATAAGCTGATCACTGATGGTGTGCGTGATTGGGTGCAACGCCTCGAAGTTACCTTAAATAAACTTGCTGCGCGGGATCCCGGCTTTCTTGCCAGCGATCCTGCCAACCCGCATAGCGCGGTGCAGATGCTCAACCAACTGGCGCGTCTGGGTAACAGCAATGACGTTAACCAGGGTATTGAGCGTGAAGTCGGTCGCCGGGTAGACGAAGTTCTGCAACGGGTGGTCAAAGATTACGACTCGAACCCGGAAATTTTTTCCGATGCGGTGGATGAGCTCCACCCGCTCATTGACCGTCAGTCGCGGACCTACCGAGGTAACGTTGAGCGTACAGTTCGTGCCAGCGAAGGGCAGCAGAAACTGGCCCGAGCACGTCGTGCAGTATTGAATGAAGTTGAGCAGCGCATTGGTGGCAAAGACGTGCCTGAACTGATGTTGGAACTGCTTAACCCTGGCTGGCGTAACCTGATGGTACATACCCATCTGCGTCATGGACCGGACAGTAATGAATGGCGCGATCAGCTGTCGATGGTAGATCAGCTGATGGGGCAGCTTAACGGCAGCATTAAAGAGAACGACGCGGATTTCATCGAGCCGGACCAGTTGTTGCGCCGAGTAGTTGAAGGCTTGAACAGCATCAGCTTTGATCCGAGTAAACGCACGCCTCTAATCATGCATATGTCCAGTGCACTGGTGGGTGACACCACAGGCAAAAAAGCACCTGTTAAAAATGTTGCCGTTAAGGCGCAGGAAGTTGAACAGGCGATTGGACTGGACGGTCTGTTGCCGGAAGTTGATCCACAGATTGAGTCTGCAGATGCCAGTGTGCGAGACAGTTGGAGTCACGCCGTTGAGCGGGCACGACGAATCCAGATAGGTGAGTGGTTGGCAGCATCTGATCGAGACGGTCGACCCCTTATCCTCTCAGTTGCCTTTGTAGGTGATGACGCAGCATCGTTTGTGCTGGTCAATCGCAAAGGTGTGAAAACCCTTGAGCGCAGTCTGAAAGAAATGGCCGACGACCTGCACCAGGGCCGCATCACGCTGCTAGACGATTATGATCTGCCGCTGATGGAGCGTGCATCCCAGCGCATGCTGGAAAACATGCACAATCAGCTGGCCTTCCAGGCCAGCCATGATGATCTGACGCAGCTCATGAATCGCAAAGAGTTTGAGCGCGTTATCGACGCCAGTCTGACCCAGGCGAAAGCAAAAGGTAACCAGCATGCGCTGCTGTATCTGGACCTGGATCAGTTCAAAATAGTCAATAACACCAGTGGCCATAAGGCCGGGGACGAGCTGCTCAGAACCATTGGTGAGGCTTTGTCTACCGAACACGGAAAAGATGATCAGCGTCTGGCGCGCCTCGGTGGTGATGAGTTTGGCCTCCTGTTAGAAGACGTCGAGAGCATCGATGCCCGTGAAGTGGCGGAGTCTGTGCTTGAAACTATTCGCAACGTTGCGTTCGAATGGGAGGGTCGTACCTACAACCTGACTGCCAGTATGGGACTGGTTTTCCTCGACCAGAGTACCGACAGCGTTGACTCGATCATGCAGCATGCAGACGAGGCTTGTTTCTCAGCCAAAGATGCCGGTCGAAATCGGGTGCAGGAATACGAGCTTGGCGACAAGCAGATGATGGAACGTCATGGCGCCATGGAATGGGTGACACAGCTGGATGCTGCATTGGAAGATGATCGGCTTATTCTCAATTGTCAGAGAATCCAGCCGATTAATGGCTCTACCGACACGAATGATGTTCATTACGAAATTCTGCTGACAATGCTGGACGAACTGGGTGATGTGGTTGCACCTACAGAGCTGATTAATGCGGCGGAAACCTATAATCGCATGACGACTATTGATCGCTGGGTGATCCGTAATGTACTGCAGTGGATGTCTGACAACCGCAGCCTTCTGGATAACTTCGGTGGCTTTGCTATCAACGTATCAGGCCATTCGGTGAACGATTCCACTTTCCCCGATTTTGTTCTGGAACAGTTTGGTAAAACTCAGGCGCCCACGGCGAAAGTATGTTTTGAGATCACTGAAACAGCTGCCATTGCGAACCTTGATAACGCAATAGATTTTATGAACCGTATGCGCATCATCGGCTGTCGATTCTCGTTAGATGATTTTGGCACCGGTCTATCGTCATACAGTTATCTGCGCAACCTGCCGGTTGACTACGTCAAGATTGACGGTGTTTTCGTGAAAGATATTGCGGAGAACCCTGCCGATTATGCGGTCGTTCGATCCATTAATGAGATTGGTCATTACATGGGCAAGCGCACGGTTGCAGAATATGTCGAAGATATGCAGATTCTCGACAGCCTCAAAGAAATCGGCGTGGACTTCGCCCAGGGTTACCAGATCAGCAAGCCCGGATTGTTAAGCGACCTCCGCATAACCGCTTAGCGCTCACGTTAGTGCTCTTTCAGGCGCTGACTTTTCCGATTAACAGAAACTCGAGCAAAGCCTTCTGGCTATGCAGGCGGTTTCCTGCTTCGTGGAAAACTACCGAGCGTTTGTCGTCTAGCAGTGTTTCACTGACTTCTTCGCCGCGGTGGGCGGGCAGACAGTGCATGAACAACACGTCTTTACTGGCTTGGTCGAGCAGGGATTCGTTGACCTGATAATCCGCAAAAGTACTGCGTCGATCCGTTTCCTGACCCTCGTGGCCCATGGAAGACCACACATCTGTAATCACCAGATCAGCCTGCGCAACAGCCTCCGCCGGGCTATCAACTATTTGCGCGTTATTGGTATTCGCTAGAATGTCAGGGTTCGGTAAGAAGCCTTCGGGGGATGCAATTTTCAGATTGAAACCCCACTGGCGTGCAGCATTGATATATGAGTGGCACATGTTGTAGCCGTCACCGATGAAGGCAACCGTAGCTCCTCTGATCGGGCCGCGAAGTTCTTCGAACGTCTGAATGTCAGCCAACAGCTGGCATGGGTGTAACAGACTGCTCATGGCGTTTATCACAGGAATCGTTGCAAATTTTGCCAGCTGTTCGATATGTGACTGGTCCAGGGTGCGGATCATGACGACATTGACCATTTCTGATAACACCCGAGCAAGGTCTTCAATAGGCTCGCCGCGGCCAATCTGGGTGTCCGCTGCATTCAGATACAACGCGTTGCCACCCAATTGAGAGAAGCCGGCCTGAAAACCAACACGTGTGCGTGTGCTGCTCATTTCCAGAATCAACGCGCCGGTCTTTCCCACCAGGGGTTGATAGACCTCCTGATTTTCATGCATTTTCCGCATCTCGCGGCCACGCTGGATCAGATACTGTAAATCTTCAGGGGAAAAATCGAGTAACGACAGAAAATCCTGTTTAGCCATGATGACAAGCCTTGTTCTGCGAGAGAGTCTTGGAAAGGTAAGCGCGCTGCGCGATTAAGATTGCACCAGTGCGACGATTTTTGCAGTGAGCTCATCCGCCTCTGCGTCTGACATCGTAAGCGGTGGTAACAGGCGAATGATATTACCCTGGGTAACGTTGATCAGAACCCGCTGGGCTAACGCCTGACTGACCAGCTCCGGCGCGTCCTCATTGAGTTCTACAGCGATCATCAAACCATGTCCACGGACATCGGCCACGCGGTTGTTGCCATTCAGGCCTGCTTGCAGGCCGCTGACAATGCGTTTACCCAGTGATTCGGCACGTGCGCACAGATTGTGGTCTTCGATTTCATCCAGCACCGCATTAGCTGCAGCACAGGCCAGAGGATTGCCACCAAAGGTGGAGCCGTGGTTGCCAGGCGCAAACAACTCTGCTGCTTCACCCCGTGCTAGACAGGCCCCAATAGGCATGCCGTTGCCCAGACCTTTGGCTGTTGTAACCACATCGGGTACACAGCTGGTGTGCTGGTAAGCAAAATATTTGCCGGTGCGGCCATTGCCGGTCTGCACTTCGTCAAGCATAAGCAGCCAGTTGTGTTCATCACATATGCTGCGCAGCTCTGCAAGATAGTTGGTATCAGGTATATGAATGCCACCTTCACCCAGAACGGGTTCGACAAATACAGCAACCACGTCCGGGTTGTTGGCCGCAATCAAGGCTACAGCGTCAATATCGTCGTATGGCGCACGCACAAAGCCTGATAACAGCGGTTCGAAACCCGCATGCACCTTACGATTGCCGGTTGCTGTCAGGGTTGCCATGGTTCGCCCATGGAAGCTGCCATCCATAACGATAGTGGTGGGCTTTTTTATACCCTCTCGATTACCTTTTATACGCGCCAGTTTGATCGCGGCTTCGTTAGCTTCTGCACCAGAGTTGGAGAAAAAAACTTTCTCCATACCTGACAGTGCACATAAGCGGTCGGCAAGCTTTTCCTGCAAGGGTATCTGGTAAAGATTTGACGTGTGTGTCAGTGTTTTAGCTTGCTCTGCAATAGCATCTGCGACACGTGGGTTGGCATGGCCGACACCTACGACGGCGATACCTGACAGGCCATCCAGATAACGATTGCCTTGGGTATCCTGCAGGTAAGTGCCTTCACCACTGGCAAAAGCAACCGGCAGTCGGGCGTAGGTGTTCATTAAATGATTCACAACAGCACAGTCCTGGACATGTTTAAAGTGTTCGGCGCTGGTTACGAAGCCGTAACGAGCACGTCAGAAATACAAAAGGCGGCACGCATGCCGCCTAATCCAAGCGAGGCACGATACTCCAGCCGCATGACTGGTTCAAGGGTTACAGCGCGTTACAATTTGCCTATTTCGCCTGCGTTTGCCAGGTTTATGGCATGGCTCAAACGCCTGAGACCTTCATCCAAAGTCGCACGTGGACAGGCAAAGTTGAAACGGATGTAGTTGGCGTTGCCAAACTGCGCTCCGGGGAAATACCAATACCGTGCTGCGCAAAATAGGCTTCTGTGTTTTTCAGGCCAAGGTCTGCAACCTTTATCCAGGCCAGGTAGGTGGCTTCCAGTGGTGTCAGTCTGTCACCTACGCAAGCTTTAACCGCGGCCAGATTATCCCGCAGGTAGGCCATCAGATCGGGAACCCAGGATGAACGGTCGTTGAATGCAACTTCTGAACTGAGAAATCCAAGTGGTCCGATACCGGGTAACAAGCCTGCCCGAGCGCGCATGAATTCGCGGCGCAGTTTGTGGTCGGGAATTACCGCTGCGGCGCAGCTGATACCGGGTATGTTATAGACCTTAGTTGCTGCGTACAGATGAATGGTTCGTTGCGCCAGAGCTGGATGGAGCTTGCCTAACGGTTGGTGAGTGACGCTCGGGTCGAGCAGGATATTGCAGTGAATTTCATCGCTGACCAGCAAAAGGTCGTATTTTTCAATGAATTCTGCCAGCTGGTTCAGTTCGTCGGTGTCGTAACACCGTCCGGTCGGATTCTGTGGGTTGCAGATCATCAGCATGCGTGTTTTTGGGGTCAGTGCATCCGCCAGAGCGTCAAAGTCCATCTGCCATTTGTCCCCGGCGGGTTGCTTGTTGACCTGCATAGGCACTTGAATATCTTGCAAGCCTGCGTTTTTCGCCACATCCAGGAAAGGGTGGTAAACAGGGGTAGGGATGATGATCTCACTGCCGGTGGGTAACGTACGCGCACTGAGATTCAGCGCGGGTACCACACCGGGCACCCAGGCCACCCATTCAGCAGGCACATCCCAGTTATAGTGATGGTTGAGCCAGCGTTGAAACGCTTCAGTCAAAGAAGCGGGTTCGCTGGTGTAACCCAGGATCGGATGTTCAAGCCGCTGGCGCAGTGCGTCGAGAATCAGTTCCGGAGCGGCAAAGTCCATATCTGCAACCCAGAAGGGCAGCACATCCGCGTCGAATTTTTCCCATTTGGTACTTTGCGTGTTACGCCGGTCTATGACCTGATCAAAAGAGTAAGGCATGAGTGGTTAAGCGGATTGTGTCCAGGTTGGCCGTAGCGTGAAGCAAAGGTATAAGCAATTTCGGCGCAAATCGCTACAATAGGGCCAATTTTTTTCAACGAGAGTTAGCCATGTCTGAAGAAGTTGTCAGCGCGATCAAGGCGCAAATTGCAGATAACCCTATCCTTTTGTATATGAAAGGGTCGCCCCAGGCACCGCAATGCGGATTCTCAGCGCAGACGGTGCAGTGCATGGTAGCGTGCGGCCAGCGTTTTGCTTACGTCGACATATTGAGCAATCCGGAAATCCGCGCCACCCTGCCAGGTTACGCCAACTGGCCAACCTTCCCGCAACTGTGGGTTGGCGGAGAACTGGTCGGCGGTTGCGACATCATTACTGAGATGTTCGAATCCGGCGAATTACAGACACTGCTCGAAGAAATCGGTGCAGCTGATCCTGCAACTGAATAAACCCCTCTCCAGACAGCCGATCTTCTTCAGTCAGCTGAAGAGGTCGGCTGGCCGTTAATCAGCTGCGGGTCGAAAGGCCAGCCATTTACCATGTGACAGAATAACTGTGCGGTGCGTTCAGCATCGTAGGCAGCGTCGTGGGCGAGGCTCTGATCGAAGTTGATACCCGCACGCATGCAGGCTTCACTGAGAACCGTATGCCCGTACGCCACTGCAGCTAAACTGGCGGTATCCAGAGCGGTGAACGGGTGAAAAGGATTTCGCTTAAGGTTGTTTCGTTCGCAGGCGGCATTCAGGAACCCCTGATCGAACGATGCGTTGTGCGCAACCATGATGGCTCGATGGCAACCGTGGGTTTTCATCGCCGTGCGTACCAGCTTGAAAAACTCTTTAATCGCTGTGCTTTCCTCCAGGGCTTGCCGCTGTGGGTCGTCCAGGTTGATGCCGGTAATGCGTAAACTTGCCGGATTAACTTCAGAGCCCGCAAAGGGTTCAACATGCCAGCGGGTCTGGCTGGCGACATGCAGGGTGTCAGATTCCCAGTGCAGGAACGTGCAGGCGAGCTCGAGAAGCGGATTGACTGCGTTATCGAAGCCACCGGTCTCCATGTCCACCACAACCGGCAGGTAACCTCTAAAACGCTCGTTTAAATTCATCCGCCCACCTTAGCAACTTGCCACCGGGGCTCAAGCTATTCCGCAGTTGGCCGATAATCAGGGATGTGAACAATCAATTGCGACATCAAACTTGTTTAAGCGCCACTTCCCAGGGACCTGCCGGGCGGGTGTTTCGTCTGCAGAAAGGTTTGATCGGAGCGATGCTGATTTATCTGAGCACAACTTTTCTGAGCACTGGCTCGGCGCTTGCCGAGGCGATTCGCTTTGCACCAGCTTGGGATAAAGGCTGGCAATACAGCGAACGTGAAGGCAGCTGCATCCTTACCCTACCGATTGTGGCCTATGGCGAAGCTCGATTTGTTGCAGATGGCATTGAGCCGACTGGCTTTGAATTGCAGGCGAACAAAGACATGCACAAAGCGGGTGCATTATCTGTAGGCAGCTATGCACCTTCCTGGCACCCGGAGGCGCCGGCACGGCAATCGCTGGGTCGCATGACCCATATCGAAGGCGGTGGTGCGGTCGCGCGTGCCGCCCTGGCAGCGGACATGCTGCTGGCCCTGCAGCAGGGAATGCACCTTGAGCTGGCGGGCACGGCTTGGTTCAACGATGGCTCTGAAGTCGCAATCGAGCTTGCCGCAATAAATATGCGTTCTGAAATTACAGATTTTATGGCCTGCGCGCAGACACATATCAAAGTGGCCTGGCAGACACTGTCACGGACACGCATCACCTATGATGTTGCACAGCATCATCTGGACGACAACGGACGACGTCAGCTTCGGGCGCTGGCTCAATATGTTCTTCAGGATCCCGCAGTGGATAAAGTATTTGTAGATGGGCACACCGATGATAATGGTTCAAATCTGGCAAACCGGAAACTTGCCAAAGCGCGCGCTACAGAGGTAGCCACCTACCTGCAGAAACAGGGCCTTCGGGCAGAACAGATTGTCGTGCGATTTCATGGCGCAGCTTATCCCGTGGCGGAAAATAAAACCGCTGAAGGGCGCGCACAGAATCGTCGCACTACGGTGCGCCTTGAGCGACAGTCTTCGGAACAGCTGGCGTTGAACTGATTTGTGTCCCCCTGTGCTGGGGCAACTGAACCGACCCTTCCCGGACGGACAACTGGCCTTGCAAACTCTCCTGACTGCACTAAGATTGCGCTCCCATTTTCAACGGGTATGTGCACGTGGCGGATAAAATGAAAATTGTACTGGCTTACTCAGGCGGTCTGGACACGTCGGTGATCTGCCGCTGGCTGCAGGAAACCTACAACGCTGAAGTGGTGACCTTCACCGCTGATATTGGTCAGGGTGAAGAGGTTGAACCCGCGCGGGCCAAGGCCAAAGCCATGGGCGTGAGAGAAATTTTCATTGAAGACCTGACCGAAGACTTTGTCGCCAATTACGTGTATCCGATGTTCCGCGCCAATACCGTGTATGAAGGCGAATATCTGCTGGGCACGAGTATCGCGCGTCCTCTGATCACCCGTAGACTGGTTGAAATTGCCCGCCAGACAGGCGCCCAGGCCGTCGCCCATGGCGCGACCGGTAAAGGTAACGATCAGGTCCGTTTCGAAATGGGTGCTTATGCGCTGGATCCGGACATTAAAGTCATTGCTCCCTGGCGCGATTGGGATCTGAACTCTCGTGAAGCGTTGATGGATTTTTGCGAAAAACATCAGATTCCAGTGGATTACCAGCGTGGTGCGAATAAGTCGCCTTATTCCATGGACGCCAACCTGCTGCATATCTCGTATGAGGGGGGTGGTCTGGAAGACCCTGCCGCGCCTGCAGATGAAGACATGTGGCGCTGGACGGTTTCGCCGGAAGAGGCTCCGGACGAGCCGGAATGGCTGGAAATCGAATACGAGCGAGGTGACCCGATTGCGTTAAACGGGCAGGCGCTGTCTCCCGGTGCAATGTTGCGCACCTTGAATGAGCTGGGTGGTAAGCACGGCGTGGGACGCAGTGATCTGGTTGAAAACCGCTATGTCGGCATGAAGTCACGCGGCTGTTACGAAACGCCCGGCGGTACAATTCTGCTCAAATCTCATCGCGCAATTGAGTCGATCACCCTGGATCGGGAAGTTGCCCATCTCAAAGATGAAATGATGCCTCGTTATGCAAAAATGATTTACAACGGCTACTGGTGGTCACCGGAGCGTAAGGTTTTGCAAGCTTTGATTGATGAGTCACAGATTCCTGTAAATGGACGGGTTAGCCTCAAGCTCTACAAAGGCTCAGTGTCCGTTGTGGGACGTAGTTCTCAAAGCGACAGCTTGTACGATGCCGATGTGGTCACATTTGAAGATGACCAAGGGGCATATGACCAGGCAGATGCTGGTGGATTCATTAAGTTGAATGCGCTGCGTCTCCGTCTTGGTGCCAAGCGCGGTCGTGACTACTCCTGATCGGGATACAGCCTTGCAAACTTTGACGAAGAGCTCAGCATGGCGAACTATCAAATCTTATTTAACGGAGAGGTCAGTAAGCAGGCAAGTGTTGATGCTGTGCGTGAAAATCTTGCCCGTGAACTAGGGCTGGATGAACGTAAAGCCAAACAACTTTTTACTGGCAGAACTGTGGTTATCCGGAGTCATCTGGATCAACAGCAGGCTGAAGCCTGGCAGGCAAAGTTAGCTCAGTTTGGCGCCCTATGCCGAATCAAAGACCTCACGCCTAAAGGCGAATCTGCCAGCTTCAAAGAAGGTAAGGACGCCGAGCAGACACTGCGGGACATTACCGCTGCACACCTTGAATGTCCGCGTTGTGGACACATGCAGCTGGATTCCAGTCACTGTGCTCGGTGTGGTGTTGACCTGGAGCAGGCGTTTAAGCTCAAACGCAAAGAAGATTTACTGATCGAGAAAAAACTTCGCGAGCTTCGTTCGAAAAGGCAGGAGGCTCCTGGCCAGGCGCCTCGCGCTGCGGCTCAAGCCAGCGCCAGATCTGATTACGGGGCGGCGCGGTCAAATGCTGACAACGCAACCAGTAAGGTCAAAAAAGGCGTTTTACGCTGGTTGAATAAATAACTCGCAACGACATTCAGCGATTTTCGCCTGCAGTCCGGGTGGGGTCGTTACTTCTTGTGGCCCGCAAGCTACCATGATGACATTGTCTTGATGAGTGTTTTACCCTGACTAATTCTGCTGCTCTGCCTATAGGCGTGTTTGATTCCGGCATGGGCGGACTGACCGTGCTGGCTGCTTTACGCAAATACCTGCCGTCGGAAAACTTTGTCTATCTGGGTGATACCGCCCGCCTGCCCTATGGCACTAAATCTCCGGCAACCGTGAGCAGATATGCGAGTGCTGCTGCCACAACCCTGGTAGATCGTGGGGTGAAGGCGCTGGTGATTGCATGCAATACCGCCTCTGCATTTGCTCTGGATGCTCTACAGCAGCAGTTTGCACCGTTACCCGTTTTTGGTGTTGTTGAACCTGGCGCTGAAGCTGCGGCGTTGGCTGCAGATCAGACTGCTGATGGTAGTGGCGTGTTAGTGCTGGCGACCGAAAGTACGATCAGTGGCGGCGCCTATCAGCGTGCGCTGATGACGATGCTTCAAGGGCAACCGGTACAGGGTAGAGCCTGTCCTTTGTGGGTCACGCTGGCCGAACAGGGGCCACTGGAACTACAGTTTATGCAAACGGTGCTGGCTTATTCTCTCCGTGGTTTTACCACTACTGGGCCCAGTACTGTACTTCTGGGTTGCACCCACTTCCCGGTCTTCAAACCCTTAATACAGACTTTGTTTGATGAGCTTGTGAGTTCCGGAAAACGCGATAGTGAGGTGAGCATAGTGGACTCCGCTGACACCACAGCAAGATGGGTGGCGGCCCAGTTGCGCCAACAGGATCTGGTGTTGAAACTGAAAAGTCCTGGTGAAGTGCAATATCTTGCAACCGACGGCGCTCCACGTTTCAAATCTGTTGGCTGTCACTTTCTAGGTGCAGCTATTGAAGCCGTTGAGCTGGTTGATCTTTAACCGGCTGGCGTTCAGTCGATGTCGGTTTTTTCTTTGAATTCACACAGGTCTTCGATGATGCAGGCGCCGCAGCGTGGTTTGCGAGCTATGCAGACATAGCGACCGTGTAGGATCATCCAGTGATGGGCGTCGCGTTTGTACGCCTCGGGTACTACTTTCAGGAGCTTTTTTTCCACTTGCAGGACGTTGCTGCCCATCGCGATTTTAGTGCGGTTGGCTACACGAAAAATGTGGGTATCGACAGCTATGGTCGGATGACCGAAGGCTGTATTTAAAATAACGTTTGCGGTCTTGCGCCCGACACCGGGCAGTTTTTCAAGGCTTTCCCGATCTTCCGGGACTTCCCCGTTGTATTCGTCCATCAAGATCTTGCAGGTTTTGATGACGTTGGCTGCCTTGGTATTAAACAGGCCTATAGTTTTGATGTAGGTCTTCAATTTGCCTACGCCTAACTTATAGATGGCTTCAGGGGTGTTGGCAACGCTGAATAGAGGGCCGGTGGCTTTATTCACGCTGACATCGGTGGCCTGGGCGGATAATATCACCGCAATCAACAACTCAAAGGCATTGTTGTAGTTCAGCTCGGTGGTTGGATTCGGGTTGTCCGCCTGCAGGCGTGCAAAGATCTGTTCGCGTTTAACCGCATTCATGATTGAGTTCCTTCAACGCTGGGTGCTTTTACATCAGGATGTCGCCTGCCAAGTGCTTGTATCAGCGCAAACATCAAGCCAGCAACGATGAACGCTCCTGGCGCATATGCTGCCAGCGGAACAGGTCCTGTTTCCACTAACTGCAGGGTCCACTGCCGGGCGCTCTGGCCAAAGAGCAGATCGGCATTCCGTAGCAGAGAGCCATACGCGAGCAGTTCCCGGACGCTGCCGAGGGCGATAAGCGCGATGGCGAATCCCACCGCGGTGCCCACTGCGTCAAGACAGGCTGGAATCACAGGTTGGCGACTGGCGAAAGCTTCAGCCCGCCCCAGAATCATGCAGTTGGTCACAATGATCTGTACAAACAGGGCGATTTTCAGATATAGGTCGTAGCTGAAGGCTTCCAGTACCAACGTGGTTACTGTTGTGAATGTAGCTATGATCAAAACAAAGCAGGGCAGTCTAGCCTGCTCTGGAATGTGATGACGCAGACTTGAAATCATCACGTTGCTACCTATCACGACAAAACTACTGGCGGCGGCCAAGCCCAGTGCGTTGATGACCGTAGTGCTCACCGCCATTAACGGGCATAAACCCAGAAGCTGTGCCCACGCAGGGTTATGGGTCAAGATCGCACTGCGTAACACTTGGGTATTACTGCTCACAGAAAACCTCTACCTGGTTGAATATCTGGCTCGCAGCCCGCTTGATGGCGTTGCTGGTGATTGTCGCGCCGCTGACAGCATCCAGCTGCGCGTAGTCCTGTGCGCTTGTGTCGTCCAGGTCGGTTATCCATGGACTGCGCGTGTGGTCGATGAAGTCCCCTATACCCGGGGTCTCCTGATGGCCGACAACGCGCAGGCTGAGACCCTCAGTGTCCTTTGAGGACAGGCCAGGGCGCCACAATGCTGTGAGGTAGATTGGACCGGCATAGCCTGTAGTTTCCGCCCGGACGAACAACCAGCGGGCACACGAACCAAAAACGTCTGCTTCGATGTCTGTCTGCGCTGGCAACGGTTGCCTCAACATTTCCTCAAGCAGTGCCCGTGTGCGCGCTTCGCGATTGGCTTGAATGTCCGGTGCCGTCAGTTGATTGGTCAGTACCAGCAAGATGCCACACAGGCCGCCGATGATCAGCAACGGCGTGAAGACTTTTAGCGGGCTGGATTCAGACATGGGCTGTTGAACGTTCACGATCTTTGCCTGATGCGCTCAGATTCAGGCGATTGAGTAAAGGTGTCAGACAGTTGGCAAACAGGATGGCAAACGCAATACCGTCGGGGTAAGCACCAAAACCCCTGATTAAATAAATCAAAATGCCAACGGTCATACCGAAGATCATCTGTTGACGTGCACCACGGGGATGGGTAACCGGATCAGTAGCAATAAAAAAAGCCGCGGCCATAAAACCGCCGGTGGTCCAGTGGAACCATGCCGAGCCGAGGCTCGCGGAGGAGCCTGTGTCATACCCGAACAAGCTGACCAGCAACAATCCTGCGAACATGCCTGCCGGGATACGCCAGGCCAGCAGGCGGCGATAAGTGAGCAGAAGTCCGCCAATCAGAAAGCTGAACACGATCAGCTTCTGATCACCTATCGCCTGGCCAAAGGCGATAATAAATTCTTCGGTGGTTAACCCCTGACGGTAACGAAATTCAGTCAGCAGTGTAGCGCCACTCAACGCGTCAGGACTGGCCTGGGCTAACCCCGGCCAGTTGGCCAGATCCGCAGGAAACGACACCAGTACAACCGCATAACCTACCATTGCCGGATTGAAAAGGTTGTGTCCGAGACCGCCATAAGCCTGCTTGGCCAGCCCGATGGCGGAAATCGCCGCGATGAGCAGAATGCTGATCTCGCAGAAAGGCGGCAGGCAGATTGCGATCAGCCAGGCCGTGAGCAGGGCGCTGCAATCCTGCAGCTGGTGCAACGCTGCGGTTAAGGATTTGCCCCTTGCGAGCGCTATCAAACCCTCGCACAGGACGCAGGCGATACTCAAAATGGCCAGGTTCCACAGGACGCCGAGGCCCAGGACGTAGGTCATGGCTGCCAGGCCGGGAAGCAGGGCAATCATTACCCAGATCATGATCTGATGTGTTTTCATGACCATCGCCCTGCCTTCTTCAGACGCTCCGCACGCTTGTTCGCTGCCGCTTCAAGTGTCTGCTGCTCGCGTAGTTGATGAGCCTCGTAGCGTTTCTTGTAGTGGGCTTTTGCAGCTTCGTCTGCCGTCTGCACCAACAGTTTTTGTTTGGCGCTGGCGAACAGGTCAGCCATAGCGATGTCGCTGGGGCACGCACGGTCACATAGCCCACATTCGATACACTCATTCAAACCAAAGTCGACGGCGCGGTCTGTCTGCTGGTGAGACACCAGCTGGAGCAACTCCTGGGCAGGTAAAGCGACCGGGCATACCGGGTTGCAGCGGCCGCAGTTGATGCATGCTCGTGGTTCTGCTGCGATGGAGGATGGCCGCGCCGGGCGCCGGCGTGACTTAGGTTGTACTGTTTGGTTCGCAGCGGTGGGTTGCAATGAAATACAGTCCACAGGACAGGCCGGTATACACAGCTCACAGCCGGTACATTCCGCTTCAATGACCGTATGCATGAGGTTGCCGGCACCCACTATGGCGTCCACGGGACAAGGTGGTAAACACAGGGTGCAGCCGATACAGCGGCTCTCGTCGATCACCGCAACCGCAGGTGCACTGGGTTGTGGCGGTGGTTCATCTGCGCCACCCATCAGGTCGATCAATTCCAGGTGCACAGCGCGACCACCCGGTGGGCACAGATTCAAACTGGCCCCCTGCACAATGGCTTGCGCATACGGACGACAACCGGGATAACCACACTGAGCGCACTGAGTCTGCGGCAGCATGGCATCGATGCGATCCACCAGCGTTTGCGGGTTGCGCGGATAGCGTCGTTGCAGCAGCAGATAGGCAGCGGCAAACAACAGCAGGGTAGCAATCAACAATAGCGGTGTGAACCAGGTCATCCGGCCAGTCCCTGAAAACCCATAAAGGCCAGACTCATGATGCCTGCGCTGATCAGTGCAATCGGCACGCCCTGAAACGGTCGCGGTATACTGTCGTGCTGCAGGCGCTCGCGCATGGCGCCAAACAGCACCATCACCAGGGTAAAACCACCGGCCGCGCCGATGCTGAACACCATGGTTTGCAAGAGCGTCAGGGATTGGTTCACCGCCAGCAAAGCAACCCCCAACACCGCGCAGTTGCTGGTGATCAGCGGCAGGTAGATGCCGAGTAACTGGTGCAGAATCGGCGAAGTGGCTTCAAGATAATATTTCACCAGCTGCACAACACCGGCAATCACAACGATAAACAGGATAATGCGCAGATAGGTAACGTCCAGCGGCACCAGAACGCCGTGGTAAAGCAGGTATGACAGGGTCGCCGCCAGGGTCAGTACAAAGGTGGTGGCCAGACCGGTTGCCAGGGCGGTGTCGTACCCACGGGTAATGCCCATAAAAGGACAAAGACCGAGGAATTGCGCCAGCACAAAGTTGTTGACCAACAGCGCGCCTATCAGCAGAAGTCCTAGCTCAGCCACGTTGCAGGTGCTCCCGGTTTCGTTAGCTGACGTCCATGCCAGGCGTGGCGCCACTATCCGGTGACAGCAGGAAAATTTCCTCGCCGCCCGGTCCAGCTGCCAACACCATCCCTTCGGATACACCAAAACGCATTTTTCGTGGTGCCAGATTGGCCACCACAACGGTGAGTCGACCCACCAGATCCTCTGCATTGTAAGCTGCTTTGATGCCGGAGAAGACCTGCCGCTGGTGGTCTCCAACATCCAGTGTCAGCTGCAACAGCTTATCCGCACCCTCTACCGGCGTGGCGGCAATGACTTTGGCTACTTTTAACTGCACTTTGGTGAAGTCATCAATACTGATGTGCTGGTCATCTTTGACCTCGGCTGGAGGTTCTTCACTGTCTGCTGTTGCATCGATTGAACTGGCCTGGGCAGAGGCAGCAACAAGCTGATCAATGGTTTTCATCTCCATCCGGGACAACATGGATTTGAAAGCACCGATTTTATGCCCCAGCAGCGGCGCGCTGTGGTCGGACCATTTAAGTTCGGGAGCGTTTAGGAACGCCTCAGATTTCTTTGCCATCTCCGGCAGAATAGGTTTCAGATAAATCGCCAGGCTGCGGAACATGTTGATGGCCTGACTGCAGATCAATTGCAGGTCTTCGCGCCTGTCAGGGTCTTTGTTCAGCTTCCAGGGTTCGTGCTGGGCAATGTACTGATTGGCCAGGTCGGCCAGACGCGTGATTTCCCTTACCGCCTTGCTGGTATCGTCAACCTCGTAAAAATCAGCAATGGTTTTTTCAGCATCGATAAACTGTTGCCATAAACCCTCATCGTGAATGCGATCGGATAACACCCCATCAAACTGCTTGTTGATAAAACCTGCACACCGGCTGGCAATGTTGATGACTTTGCCAACCAGGTCGGAATTCACCCGTTGCACAAAGTCTTCGAGGTTGATGTCCAGATCGTCAGAAGAACCGTTTAATTTAGTCGCGTAGTAATAGCGCAGATATTCCGGATCGAGAAACTTCAGATAGTCGGCTGCATTGATGAAGGTGCCGCGTGACTTCGACATCTTGGTGCCGTTGACGGTAATAAAGCCGTGAGTGTGAATCCGTGTGGGCGGACGAAAACCTGAGCCATCCAGAACCGCAGGCCAGAACAGCGCATGAAAATTAATGATGTCTTTGCCGATAAAGTGATGCACCTCGCAGGTGCTGTCAGGTGACCAGAAGTCGTCAAACACAACTTCGTTGCTGCTGTCACAGTAGTTTTTAAAGCTGGCCATGTAACCTATCGGTGCATCCATCCAGACATAAAAGTATTTGTCTGTGGTGCCGGGAATAACAAAACCGAAATAGGGTGCATCGCGCGAAATGTCCCAGGCTTTCAGGCCCGCATCCAACCACTCAGACAGTTTGTTAGCCACCTCAGGTTGCACAGCGCCTGAGCGGGTCCACTTTTTCAGGAAGTCGGTGTATTGAGGCAGATCGAAGAAGTAGTGATCGCTGGCACGCAGCTCTGGCTTCGCACCTGAATACACGGAGCGCGGGTTTTTTAAATCCGTGGCGTCGTAGGTCGCGGCACACTTTTCACAGTTGTCACCGTATTGGCCGGGCTCGCCACATTTGGGACATTCACCCACAACAAAACGATCTGCCAGGAACAGTTTTTTCTCTGGATCGTACAACTGTTCGACGCTGCGCGTGAAGATCAGGTCTTTGTCTTTCAGGCGATTGTAGATCAGCTCGGAGAAATAGCGGTTTTCCTCCGAATGAGTGCTGTAGTAGTTGTCGTAGCTGATGTTGAAGCCGTTGAAATCCTGCAGATGATCCAGGCGCATCTTTTCGATCAGCGTTTCCGGATCCACACCTTCTTCTTCGGCACGAATCATGGTGGCCGTACCGTGGGTATCGTCCGCACACACATAAATGACTTCGTGGCCGCGCATGCGCTGAAAGCGCACCCAGATATCTGTCTGCACATGCTCCAGCATGTGGCCAAGGTGTATAGGCCCATTAGCGTTGGGTAGTGCACTGGTCACCAGGATTCGACGTGACATGGGTTTCCCGCTGAAAAAAGGGCGCTAATTCTACCCGTACCGGCAGCAAAGGCCAAAGGTGTAGACGGCAAGCGCATTGAAGGTTTCAGCGCGCTCGGTGCATGCATATACTTGGCGCCCGAAAAAATTGCCTGGTAGTCTGGCCGCCATGAAAATTGAAGAATTTGTAGATCCTTTCCTGGGTAAAACCTGGGGTGAGCTCGGCGCGCGAATATTGACCAGTGGTAACCGAATTTCGGTAACCCTGGGTTACCCGGCCGCCGGCATGGTTGAAGAGTTGACTGCCGCGCTGGGTGAATTTCTGGGTAGCAAAGACATCGAGTTGGAACTGCACTTTCAGGCCCCGAAAGGGCGTGGATTTGAACATGTGAAACACATCATTGCTGTCGCCTCCGGCAAAGGTGGCGTGGGTAAATCAACCACTGCCGTTAATCTGGCGCTGGCCCTGGATGCAGAAGGTGCAAAAGTCGGGCTGCTGGATGCGGATATTTATGGTCCAAGTCAGGGGATGATGCTTGGCGTCGCCGAAGGCAGTCGTCCAACCATCAAAGACGGCAAATATTTTGAGCCGATACGCGCCCATGGCATCAAAGCCATGTCGATGAGCTTCATGGTCACCGACAACACGCCGATGGTCTGGCGAGGCCCGATGGCTTCTGGTGCGCTGCAGCAGATCCTGCTGCAGACGTTATGGGAAGATCTTGATTATCTGATTGTTGATATGCCGCCGGGTACCGGCGATATACAGTTGACCTTGTCGCAGAAAGTACCGGTTGCCGGTGCGGTGATTGTCACAACCCCACAGGACATTGCGTTGCTTGATGCCACCAAAGGCATTGAAATGTTTTCCAAGGTCGACATTCCGGTGCTGGGTATTATTGAAAATATGAGTGTGCATCAATGCCCGGAGTGTGGTCACGTGAGTCATCTGTTTGGCGAAGGCGGAGGTGCGCGGGTAGCTGCTCAACTAGGTGTGCCACTGCTCGCTGAACTGCCGTTGGCGTTATCGATACGCGAACAGGCGGATGGCGGTAAACCGACGGTGCGGGCTGAGCCTGATTCAGCCATCAGTGCGTCTTATCGTCGTGCCGCCAGGCATATGGCAGCGCGGTTGTGGCAGGGTGAACAGGCGACGCCCACCATCAATATGGTTGACGACTGAGTTTGTCATTTTTTAGAACCCCCCTTGTGATAGCTGGAAAATATTAACTATGACAATTAAGTCTGACCGTTGGATAATTGAACAAGCACAGCGCGGTATGATTGAACCGTTTGAACCGGGCCAGGTCCGCGAATCAGGCGGCAAGAAACTGATTTCATATGGCACATCCAGTTACGGTTACGACGTACGCTGCGCTCCGCAGTTCAAAGTGTTTACCAACATTCATTCTGCCACGGTAGACCCAAAGGCCTTCGATGAGCAGAGTTTTGTCGACATCGAAGGTGATGTCTGCATCATTCCGCCCAACTCATTCGCATTGGCCAGCACGGTAGAATATTTCCGCATTCCTGAAGATGTGTTGACCATCTGTCTGGGCAAATCCACATATGCGCGCTGCGGTATTATTGTCAACGTCACGCCGCTGGAACCTGAATGGGAAGGGCATGTGACGCTGGAGTTTTCCAACACCACGACGCTGCCGGCCAAAATTTACGCCAACGAAGGTGTCGCGCAGATGCTGTTTTTCCAATCTGATGAGCGTTGCCAGGTCACGTATAAAGACCGTGGTGGCAAGTATCAGGGCCAGACAGGCGTAACGCTGCCCAGGTCCTGAACGCGACCTGAAACATCAGCGCAGCAGAATCTGTCCCGGCGCTGGCGTGTGATCAGCGCTGACAATAGCACCTATCTCAACAGGTTCTTCACCCTGCTCGCGTAACACGTCCATACAGCGTGTCGCGTCTTGTTTCGCGACTACCAGCATGAAGCCGATGCCGCAGTTAAATGTTGTCAGCATTTCCCGTTCATCAATATTGCCGGCCTGTTGCAGCCAGGCGAACACGTCTGGTCGCTGCCAGGCGTCAGTATTGATCAGGGCAGCATGTTGTGGGTTGTTCAATACCCGCGGCACGTTTTCGTAAAAACCACCGCCGGTGATGTGCACCATGGCGTGGGGGTTTATCTCCTGCAGGGCGGCCAGTACAGGTTTGACGTAAATGCGGGTGGGTGCCAGCAGGTCGTCGAGCAGATCAACATTAGGTTCCAGTTTGAGAGTGGATAACACTTTGCGGATCAGCGAATAGCCGTTGCTGTGAGCCCCGGAACTGGGTAGTCCGATAATGACGTCATCAATGTCGAGGTTGTCGCCAGAGACGATTTTTGCTTTCTCCACAACGCCAACGCAGAATCCAGCCAGGTCGTATTCACCGGCAGCGTAGAAGCCGGGCATTTCCGCTGTTTCGCCGCCTGCCAGCGAGCAACCGGCCAGCTCACAGCCCTGCGCAATGCCTTTGATAACCGTGCTGGCGGTGTCCACATTCAGTCCGCCGGTGGCGTAATAGTCCAGAAACAGAAAGGGTTCTGCGCCCGTAACCAGGACATCATTGGCACACATGGCGACCAGGTCTTGACCCACACTTTCGTGCCGGTTGTGATCAATCGCAAGTTTCAGTTTGGTACCGACGCCATCCGTGCCGGAAACCAGCACCGGTTGTTGGTAACCCGTGGGTATCTCGGTCATCGCCGCGAACCCGCCCAGGGTGGAGAGCATTTCCGGACGATGGGTGGCCTTGCAGGCAGGAGCGATTCGCCGAATCAGCTCAGCGCCTGCTTCAATGTCGACGCCGGCGTCTTTGTAACTCAATCCGGATGCAGTTGGGGGTGTGCTGGCATCTGACAAAAGCGGTCTCCGATTCGGGCCAAATTGGCCGGGTGGCTCAAAGGGATCAAATCCGGGAGTTTAGCAGAGCGGCTTGCTGAGCAAACGGTCAAATTAACCCCTTGCGATAATGTCTCTCGTGGTGGCCGGTTTTTCGCTAAACTGTGAAGCTTGAATTGTGTCTTGAAACGTTCCGCTCAGAATGGGTTTGCGTGTGTATTTAATAATCAGACCAGTGTTTGTTGTGACCCTGTTTTTCGCCCTGGGTCTGCTGTTACCTGCTGCGGCGCAGGCATTAACTGACGCTGATTGGCTTTATGCCGTGGATCGACCCGTTGCAGCGCAGACTAACGAGGAGCGGGATCGGGTTGCCGAGGAAGGTATGCTGGTGGTCTTGTCACGCTTGACCGGACTTGCCTCAGTGCCGCGGACTCCGGCAATCGCTGCTGCGCTTGAGCAACCGCAGAACTACTACAATCGGTTTGTATTCTTTACCACGCGGGATGCCAGCGGCGAACCGCAAACGCACATACGAATCACTTTCCAGTCGAATGCCATGCTGCAACTGGTGAAGGCAGCCAATCTGCCTGTCTGGTGGTCAAAGCGACCCAACGTGCTGGCCTGGTTGGTGGTTGATGATGGCATCAGCCGCGAAATCCTGGCCAGTTCGAGTTCACATCCACTGGTAGCGGAACTGCGCAACTATGCCGCTGATCGTGGCGTGAAACTAACCCTGCCACTTCTCGACCTGGATGACTCCCTGGCGGTGAGCCCGGCAGACGTCTGGGGTAAGGTCACCGCATCATTGGACCAAGCCGCCGCGCGCTATGACGCTGATCTGGTGCTGGTCGGTCGGCTCAGCCAGGATCAGACATTTGAGGGTGACGTCTATCGCGGTGATTGGGAAGTCTGGCTGGATGGGCAGCCGCTGGCTTCGAATTTCACTACCCCGGATCTGGCCGAAGCTGTGCGTGGCGGAATCGATATGCTGGCAGATCGTTTGGCGGAAAAGTATGCGGTATTACCTCGCGCGCAACGTGCTCAGCGCATTTATATCAGCGGCTTGTCAGACGTTCTGGGGTATGCCGAACTGATGGCGTATCTCAGCAGTCTGGAGTTTGTTGACGCGCTGGATGTTGAAGCTATTGATGATTCACGTTTGAGTATTTCTCTGGTGAGTCGTGCGGAACCTGAGCAGCTGCTGGCGTTGCTGACCGCACAGGGCAGGCTGCGAGAAGATCTGTTGTCGCGCGGCTTTGAGATGCAGCTCATCTGGCAGGGCTAAAGATGTCGCAGATACCGAATATCATTACTGTGCTGCGTATCCTGCTGGTGTTGCCTACCGGTTGGATGCTCTGGCATGAGCGATTTATGGAAGCCTTTGTACTGATGTTGATCGCGGGTCTGTCTGATGCATTTGATGGCTTTCTGGCCCGGCGCTTCAACTGGATGAGCAAGCTGGGCGCAACCCTAGACCCCTTGGCGGATAAGCTGCTGGTTGCAGCGATGTTTATCATTTTCACCTTACAGGGACATATTCCTCTGTGGGTTGCCTTAATCGTGTTGATTCGCGATTTCACCATCATCGCGGGCGCGGGTGTCTATAAACTGCTTTACGAAGAGGTGGATATCTCACCTACCTTCCTGAGTAAAGCCAATACCGCGATGCAGATCATCACAGTCTGTCTGTTAATGGCCAGCTTCCTGCCGTTAGGCGTGGTAGCAGATATTGCTGCCAGCTCAGCGAGACCCTGTTTTTACGTGTTGGCGGTTCTGGGCGTCAGCTCCGGCATCGATTACGTTGTTACCTGGGGTTCCAAAGCCTATCGCGAAGGCAAGAAACGCAAGCTGTATAAACACGGTCCGTCAGGCTTTCGTCGGGTCGATTAGTCTTATGCCCGTGCCGCAGCAGCTTACGCTGGCTATTGAACACCCAATTGAGCAGCGCCTGGATAACTTTGTTGCGGGCAACAACGATGAGTTGCTGCAGGTGCTGCGTGCCCCGGTACAGAACTTTGTCGGGTTGTGGATCTATGGCGATATCAGTTCCGGTCGCAGTCACCTGCTGCGCGGGCGATGTCTGCGCGCATTAGAATTTGGTGAATCAGCCTGTTATGTCAGTTGCGCGGATTACGAACATAATCCCGCTGGACTTCTGGCCGCCCTTGATTATGCAGGTGCTCACGGCCAGGTAGTGGCGCTGGATGATCTTCAATACCTGCCGCGTCAGCAGGAGATGCACGATGTGGTCATGGCCATCTATCAGCGGGTATTGAACGAGCGCGGGGTTCTGCTGGTGACGCACAGTTCAAGTTCTGCCCAGGTCGACTTTCTCACCCCTGATCTGACGTCGCGGATGCGCAGTCTGCAGCATTATCAGATTGTGCCACTGGATGATGCGGCCAAGGTACGCCTGTTAAAACAGAGGGCACATCAACGCGGTTATGCGTTGCAGCAGCCGGTCCTCGATTACTGGCTGGCTCGCGGTCCGCGCAGCCTGGGCGCGTTGTTAACGGATCTTGAAACCCTGGATAAAGCCAGCCTGGTGAAAAAGTCACCGGTCACTATTCCCCTGTTGAAACAGGTGCTGGGGTACTGATGGTCAAGGTGGATCCCGCTTCTCCTGGTCATGTTCTTGTGGTTGGCGGCGGTTCCGCAGGCCATGTCATTCCTGCGCTGCCGGTCATTGAACTGTTGCAGCAACAGGGTTTGAAGGTTTCCTTTGTAGGGACAAAATCCGGTCTCGAAGAACAGCTCACAGCCTCCAGTGGAATTGATTTTTATGCCGTTTCGGCAGGTAAGCTGAGACGCTACTGGTCCTGGCAAAATGTGACCGACCTGTTTCGCATTGCACTGGGCATTGTCCAGGCACTGCTGCTGATCATTCGATTGAAACCCGATGTGGTCTTTTCCAAGGGCGGCTTTGTATCGTTTCCGGTAGCTCTGGCAGCCTGGCTATGCCGTGTACCTGTAGTGGCCCACGAATCAGATCTGACACCGGGTCTGGCGAATCGGCTGGTGCTGCCTTTTGTGAAAACCCTTTGCGTCAGTTTTTCCCAGACCGCAGCTGTCAGTAGTGCTCAGCTGGGTCGTGCACATGTGGTAGTGACGGGCACACCGCTGCGAGATGAAATCATTTCAGGGGACGCCAGCCGAGGGCGGGCCCTGCTCGGGCTCACCCCGGCTGATAAACCGCTGCTGATCGTTACCGGTGGCAGCCTTGGAGCGGATGCACTTAACGCTGCCGTTCGCGCAGCTTTGCCGGAATTAACCCAGCATTATGTGGTGTTGCATGTATGTGGCCCGGGCAAGCGACAAACCCAGGACATGACGGGCTACGTCCAGCGCGAATATATTGATCAGGGCTGGGGTGATCTGCTGGCCGCTGCAGACGTTGTCTTATCCAGAGCCGGGGCCAATGCGTTGTTTGAGCTGCTGTCGCTGAGCAAGTTGAACATTCTGGTGCCGCTGTCGGCGGCAGCCTCTCGCGGAGATCAGATCGACAATGCACGAATCGCTGCTGAGAGTGGTTACAGCGTGGTGTTGTCTGAGGCAGATCTCACGCCCGAGACGCTGCTGGCAGCGTTGACTGAGGTAGAGCAAAATCACGAACAGTTTGCAGCGGCGCTGGCCTGCTTTGAACTTCCCCAGGCAGCACCGGCGATTGCTCGCGAGATCACTTCTGCAATAGGCTTACAGTCCGCTTCTTGACTTTCTACGGCGGCATGCCTACCTTGCGCGCCTCTCTCACAATCCCGCTTTATCATGTACAACGTTCGCACCTACAACGCCATCGCCGCCACCGGCCTGGATCGCTTTAACACCGAGAAATACAGCGTTGGCGCTGATGTCACATCGCCCGATGCGTTGTTGCTGCGCAGTCATAAGCTGGCAGTAGATGAGCTCAGTGATGGCCTGCTGGCGATTGCCCGTGCCGGTGCTGGCGTGAACAACGTGCCGGTAGAAGCCTGTTCTGAACGTGGAATTGTTGTGTTCAATACACCCGGCGCTAACGCCAACTCGGTCAAAGAGCTGGTGCTGACAGCACTGCTGCTGGCCTCCCGGGATGTATATGGCGGTATCAGCTATGTTCGCTCACTGGCGTCAGTGACTGACGAAGCTGAACTCAACACCCTGGTTGAGGCGGAAAAGAAACGCTTCAAAGGTCGTGAACTGATCGGCAAAAGCCTTGGTGTTGTCGGGCTCGGTGCTATCGGCAGTATGGTGGCGCGCGCTGCTCTGGATCTGGGTATGCGGGTGCTGGGTTATGACCCGGCGCTGTCTGTGGACGCCGCCTGGCGGGTGCCGGCTGAAGTCGAGCGCATGGAGAATCTGCCCAGCCTGTTTGCCCAGGCGGACTACGTTACCCTGCACGTGCCGTTGTTACCGGCGACCGAGGGTATGATTAATGCTGCGGCGCTGGAAGCCTTCAAACCCGGTAGTGTGCTGCTAAACTTTGCGCGTCAACCCATCGTTGATACTCAGGCGCTGGCAAAAGGCCTGGAGAACGGACAGATCGGTCGTTATGTAGCAGATTTTCCAGTCCCGGGCCTGATTGACCATGATCGCGTCATGCTCACCCCGCACCTGGGTGCCAGCACTGCTGAAGCTGAAGAAAACTGCGCCATCATGGCGGCAGATCAGCTGATGCGTTTTCTGGAAACCGGCAGCATTGCAAATTCCGTGAATTTTCCCCAGGTCAGTCTTGAACGGGTAGATGGCTATCGCATTGCGGTGACCAACCGAAACGTTACCGGTACGCTGGGTCAGATGACCTCAGTGCTTGCAGAGCGCGACATCAATGTGATCGATCTGATTAACAAAAGCCGCGATGATGTTGCCTACAACCTGATCGATTTAGCCGCGCAACCTGATCAGGGCTTGATCGATGCGATTTGTTCCATTGACTCTGTGATCAATGTACGGGTTCTTACGGCAGACAGCTAACCCTGCGCTTGAGCGGATGATCAGCGGTGTCTGACGCCTCGCCGCGCCTGGCGCCGGGCAAAACGATTGGGATCTGTCAGCTCTTCAACCGCACGGCCCACGCCACTGCTCCAGCCTAAAATCTGATTGCTTACCATGGCCGCTGCCAGTGGCGCGGCGGTTGTGCCCATGGAACCAAAAGCAGTAGCTAGCCAGAGCTCTGCTGCCCCCTGCAAACGACCTATAACCGGCATTCTGTCGCTGCTGGTCGCGCGTGCCGCCCGCTGGCTGTGCTGCCAGCTCAGCTGCGCATCCGGAATCAGGTGTTGATTGGCTTGCAGGTTGTGAGCACGTGCCTTGTCCGCTGACCAGGGGCTGTACTCATAAGAGGCACCAAGCACCACACACCCTTGTCATCAGGTACCAGATAACCGTTGCCGACAATGGGTAAAGTGCTTATCCGCGAAGTGCTTTCGAATCGGTCGAGCTGACCGTGCACTTCGCTTATTTCAAGATGATCACAGCCGGGAAACGCGCGGGTGCCGCCAGCGCTGCACAGAATATGAGTGCCTTCAGGGTCGAACAGACCAGGTTGGGACAAAGCATCTGAACAGTGCTGACTGATGTTGGGGTGGTCCAGCAGAGCCGCGCAGAGTTCAGGCAGATCAACAACGCCAGCGGTGGGGAAGAACAGTGCATCTGCCTCGATCTGGGCACCACTTAACTGTGCGGCTTGTGCCGCGGACAGCTGCTGCAGCCAATGCTGCTGATGTTCATGGTTATGGCCGTAAGCGGTGCTGATCCGCTGCAGTTTTTTTGCATTCATGTTGGGACCCTGGAGTTGCAGAACACCGGTACGCGCAAAACCGCTGAATGCCTGCAGGTAGGCGCTGGCGTAGTGAAAGCTGGCGTGTCGAAACACGGCGCTGGGACTGCCGTCACCCAGCAGGCGGGCATGCATTACCGCCGCGTTGATCCGTGCGGACGCGCTGACTTCACCTGCAGGGTCGAGAACCTGCACAGTGACACCGGATTCCGCCAGCCTGCGTGCAACGCTGGCGCCACCGATACCTTTTCCGTGCACCGTCACCTGGCTCGGCACCAACCGACGTGCACGTCCGTTCTGCTGATAATAGCCGGCCAGACTGTGATGTTTGTGTGGCTTCTGATCCAGTCGTTTGATGGCAAAACCCGCCGTCTGCAGGCCCCGGCGGACGTGCCCGGCGGCGGTAAACGAGGCGACACTGGTATTTCGGGTGGATAATTCTGCAAGCGCTGAGTAAATCTGTGGGGTCCACATCTGTGGGTTCTTGGCCGGTGTAAAGCCATCGAGAAACCAGGCATCTACTGGATTGTGCTGCTGTTGAGCAAGCGCCTCTAATCCCGCTATAACGTCGCCGTAAAAAACCGTCAGCGTAACTCGACCCGCTGCAAAAACCCGCTCGTGCCAGCCCGCGAGTAGTGGCAACACCGGCTCAGTCAGTGCCTGATAGAGTGCTTTGTGCTGTTGCGCACGGCTGTTGACCTGCAGCCAGTCCGCTGGGCTCAAGGGGTGTTTTTCAATCGCCACGTAGCGCAGATGAGCATTGCTGTGTTGCAGCACGGCAGCAGCGGCGGCAATAAAGTTTGTCCCCATGCCAAAGCCAAGCTCGCCGATGCAGACAGTTGCTTTGGCTTGAGCCTTGGGCACAATCTGACTGGGTTTAATAAAAATCCTGTCAGATTCTGCCAGAGCATCATCGCGAAAATAGATGTCGTCGTAGCCGATCGCTTCTGCCTGGTCGCCCTGCCAGCGGATCTGCGCAGCGGGAATGATCATTTACGGGTCTGTGGCCACGGGTCGCGCGCTATCCGTGATCCAGCCGCTCCATGAATCTGCATACAAGGTAGGTTCGGCAAGGCCCGCGACACGCATTGCCAGCAGGTTATGGGCCGCAGTGACGCCGGATCCACAGTAGCAGATTGGATGATCAGCGATATCAGCAAAACGACTTGCCAGATCAGCCGAAGATTTGAAGCAGCCGTCGGCATCGAGATTGTCCTGGAAAGGCAGGCAGATGGCATGGGGAATGTGGCCTGCTATGGGGTCGATGGGTTCCTCCCGGCCCGCCCAGCGAGCTTCTGTGCGAGCATCGATCAACTGACCGGGTTTCAGTGTATCCAGTTTTTGGTGCAACTCATCAGTTGCAATAAGCCGTGTCAGCGGCGCCAGGGTAGGATAAACTGTGGGTTCGTGCGGGGTTGGGAGGGTCTTTTGGAGGGCATGCGGCCAGTGTTTAAGTCCACCATCCAGTACCGCGACGTTGCTGTGTCCAAGCCAGCGAAACATCCACCAGGCGCGGGCTGCATAAGCGCCGGTAGCATCATCGTATACCACCACCTGTTGTTCAGGTTGCACACCTAATTCACCCACGCGAGCCCGCCAGCGCTGAATATCCGGGAGTGGGTGCCGGCCCGCCTCATTGGGCGGATCTGCGAGATCTCTATCCAGGTCCAGGTAAAAGGCACCCGCAATATGACCTTGCAAATAAGCGCGTCTGCCCCAATTAACATCTCCAAGCTGGGCCCGACAGTCGAACAGCAGGCATTTATCTTCGACTTCGGTCAATTCTGCTGTTTTTATAAGCGTTGTGAATAAGGGCATGGTCTCTTTTGGTCTTGGCCGGATTTCACAACATAGTACTAGTACACAATGTCGTCTGGCGATGCCGTCTACACTATAGTTGACTGTTTTCGCAAGGTGGCTTAACGGTTACGCAATGCCTACAATGCGTGTACCGAAACCCATCTGCGCACCTGAAGGAGCATTTGCTTTGAGCATTCTGGATTTTTTGAGTCACGGCTTACTCAACCTGTCTGTCACCGAGTTGGTTATCTACACTCTGGTTGTGACACACATCACGATTGTTGCGGTCACTGTGTTTCTGCATCGCCACTCCGCTCACCGGGCGTTGGAGCTGCATCCTGTCCTGAAGCACTTCTTTCGTGCCTGGCTCTGGTTCACCACAGGCATGGGTACTCGCCAGTGGACAGCCGTGCATCGTAAACACCATGCCAAGTGTGAGACAGAAGAAGATCCACATAGCCCGGTAGTTAAAGGTATCGGCGAGATTTTCTGGCGCGGTGTGGAAAACTACCGTATCGAGGCAACCAATGAAGAAACATTGGCCAAGTATGGCCGCGGTTGCCCTGACGACTGGCTTGAGCGCAACGTCTACGAAAAATATACAACGGGTGGTATCACCGCGCTGGCGTTCATCAATATCTCTCTATTTGGTGCGTTAGGTTTGACCATATGGGCGATTCAGATGGTATGGATTCCGCTATTTGCGGCAGGTGTGATCAATGGCATCGGCCACTGGTGGGGTTATCGGAATTTTGAATGTCCGGATGCGGCACGCAATATCTCACCCTGGGGCATCCTGATCGGTGGAGAAGAGTTGCATAACAATCATCACACGTATCCAAACTCAGCCAAGCTGTCAGCCAAGTGGTACGAATTTGATATTGGTTGGATGTGGATCCGCTTATTCTCAATGTTAGGTCTCGCTAAGGTCATCAGCACCGGTCCTGTTGTCGCACGCGTGCCGGAAAAAAACGTGCTGGACAAAGATGCAGTGCTGGCTTTGTTGAACGACCGCTTCCACGTCATGGCACGCTATTCCAAAGAGGTGGTTAAGCCCGTTATGGCACAGGAATACCTCAAAGCTGACGCTGCTTCGCGCAAGTTGATCAAACGTGCGCGCAGACTTCTGGTGCGTCAGCCTTTACTGGTCAATGACAGTGGCCGCGACCGTATATCTGCGGTTGTTGAAACCAGCCCGGAAATTCGTGTTATTCACGATCTGCATCAACGCCTTCAGGACATCTGGGCGAAACGCGGTGGCAATATGGATGAAGTGATACAAGCGCTCAGCGAATGGTGCAAAGAGGCGGAAGCGTCCGGCCTGCAGAGCCTGGAGAATTTTGCTGCGACATTGAAGTCATACGCAACACCACAGGCTGCAACGGCTTAACACACCGTGAGGTCGTCACATTTGCTCGACGACACCAATACCTAAAAGATCAAGACCGCTGCGCAATGTATCGGCGGTCTGCTTAGCCAATACCAGGCGTCGCTCGCGCACATCCTCGCCGCTGGAAAGAATCGGGCAGGCCTCGTAGAAGCTGGTGAAACGCGTCGCCAGTTCATACAGATAACCACATAACAGATGCGGCATACCTTCGCTTGCAACTGCTTCGAGGATATCGTTGAAGCTTGCAATCATCACAGCCAGACGCCGCTCGGGCTCTTCGACGGCCACTGCGTGCGCGGGCAGGGTGTGCTGGTCAATCTGCCCCTTGGCAAAAATGCTGGCGATACGCGTATAGGCATATTGCAGATAAGGTGAGGTGTTGCCCTCAAAGCTGATCATCTGCTCCCAGTTGAAGACATAGTCACTGGTGCGGTTTTTCGAAAGATCTGCGTATTTCACCGCGCCGATGCCAATCACATGACCCAGTTCGGCTGCGATTTTTTCATCAAGTTCAGGGTTTTTACTACGCACCAGCCGGGTAGCGCGCAGTTCCGCCTCATCCAGCAGATCAGCAAGTTTGACCACAGTGCCTGCGCGGGTTTTAAATGGTTTGCCATCGTCACCTAACATCGCGCCAAAGGGCATGTGCTCAAGGCTTATGGCTGAGTCGGCAAACCCCGCAACCCTGGCGACGGCAAAGATCTGTTTGAAATGCAGCGCCTGGCGGGCATCGGTGAAATAGAGTACCCGGTCAGCGTTGAGTTCGTTGTTGCGATAGGCCACTGCAGCCAAATCGGTGGTGGCGTAAAGGTACCCACCATCGGATTTCTGCACAATAACCGGCAGTATCTCGCCTTTCTTGGTTTTAAACTCGTCCAGGAATACACACTGTGCACCTTCGGATTCGGTTAGCAGTCCTTTGTCTTTCAACTGACGAATAACGCCGGGCAGTGCATCGTTGTATGCACTCTCGCCCTGAATATGGGTTGCATCCAGCGTCACATCAAGCCGATTGTATATGTCCTGGCAGTGAGACATGGATACCGTGATGAAGTGTTGCCACATGTCCAGCGCCTGGGCATCGCCCGCCTGCAGCTCCACCACAGCCTGGCGCGCGCGTTGTTGAAAATCTTCATCCTCATCAAAACGCGCTTTGGCCGCCCGGTAGAAATCTTCCAGGTAAGCTAAAGAGTCAGAATTTGCTCCATTGTCCTGCAGGTAGGTCAGCAGCATGCCGAACTGGGTTCCCCAGTCGCCAACATGGTTCTGTCGCAAGACCGTATGGCCCTGAGCCTCCAGCACGCGAACGATACAATCACCGATGATGGTAGAACGCAGGTGTCCCACGTGCATTTCTTTGGCCAGATTTGGCGAAGAATAATCCACAACGACGCGCTGCGGTGCCGGGCTGGCTGTGATGTGCCCCGCATCAACGCCGGCAAGGAAATCTGCTGCCAGGGTGATGTTGAGGAAGCCGGGTCCAGCAATATCGACCTTGCTGGCGATACCTTTCAGGTCCAGAACGTCAATAACCTCGGCAGCAACCTCACGTGGGTTCCGCTGTGCCCGTTTGGCAGCCGCCATGACGCCATTGGCCTGGTAATCACCATGTTCGGGTCGGCTGGACGTCTGTACCAGCGCAGGTCCAACCAACCCCAGGGTGCTGAAGGCAGCCTCAATAGCATGGCTGAGCTTGGCTTTTATCTGCATGAAGATGCGGCTCTAGTCGAGGGTTTTAACCTGTTCTGCCTGGGCGCCTTTTTCCTGATGCGAAACCACAAAGCTGACTTGTTGGCCATCATTGAGCACCGGACGTTGATTACGGTCACCTGCGCTGGCAATCGAGCGCTGGTGTACAAAAATTTCTTCACCGTTTTCGCGAACGATAAAACCGTACCCTTTAGAGCGGTTGAACCATTTCACCGTGCCGTTTTCTACCGGGCCGGTGGCCTGGCTGACTTCTGCGGCGGGTCCGCTCTTATCGCGATCTTCACGCTCTGGCTGCCGGGTGTTGTCTTTGCGCGGCGGTTTATTTTCCCGTGCGGGTTTTTTGCGTTCGCCGGACTGACGATCACCTGCGCTGCGCTGGCCTCTGTCATTGTTGCGTTTTTTGCGCTCATTCTGGCGCTCAGGTCGTGCCTGTGCAGAGGTGTTTTGCGCGGCGTTCTGGCGCAGACGTGCGTTGAACAAACCGTTGATCAGTAAGGCGATGAAGGTGATGACAAGCAGAGCGATGTAGCTGTCGGACCAGAAACGTTGCGACAATTCTGTGACTAGAGCAGCCAGCAGGGCCGCGCTGGCTGCGGCGATAAGTAGTGTAGGCATGTTAGATCTTATAGATGAAAAAGCGCCGCATTCTACCTTATAAAAGATGCGGCGTGGGGTTTGGGAATGCGGCTTGGTTACGCAGGAATTACTCGACGCGCGTAATGGTGTTGATGATGACAGGCTCTTCCGGCACAGCAGCCATACCGCGGCGCAGGTGTGTATTCACCAGTTCAATAGCATCGACCACATCCATGCCGGCTGACACCTTGCCAAATACGGTATACCCCGCCTTGCTGCCGTCGGCGTTCAGGTTCGGATTGTCTGCCACATTGATGAAAAACTGGGAGTTTGCAGAATCCGGATCGTTTAAGCGTGCCATCGCGATGGTGCCACGGGTATTTTTAACGCCGTTGAATGATTCGTTAGGCACCGTTTTAGAAGCCTGTTTATATTGCAGGTCGGCATTGTAGCCGCCAGCCTGAATCATGAAGTTGGCAATCACTCGATGAAATACCAGGCCGTTATAGAACTCCTCGTCTACCAGGGTAAGGAAGTTTTCGACGGTGCGTGGTGCGAGTGTCGGCGTGAGTTCAACTTCGATGACGCCGAAGTTAGTGTCAATGGCGACGCGTGGGTTTTCTGCGTAGGCGCTCAGCGCAAAAGTGCTGGCAACCAGGGCAATGAGTAAAGTTCTGCAGGCACTATAGATATTCATGGCGCGCATGTTAGCCGAGGCTTTGATGTTAGGCGAGTGCTTTGACATAGGCAGTGACGCTGGCAGACAGGCCAATTTCAAGCGCATCGCAGATTAGAGCATGACCAATCGATACTTCTGCGACTTCGGTGATCTGACGGAACAAGGTCAGATTGTGTAAGTCCAGGTCGTGGCCTGCATTGACGCCAAGACCAAGCTGATTAGCGTAGCGGGCCGCAGCAAGATAACTCTGAAAACTCCTCTGCACGGCCTCATGTTCTGCACCATGCTCGCTGTACAGGTCAGCAAAAGGACCAGTATAGAGCTCTATGCGCTGGGCCCCGTGTGCCTGTGCCTGCTGGATCTGCGGGATGTCAGGGTCCATAAACAGACTTACGCGTGCACCGTACGACTGGTAGAGCGAAATTTTATCTGCGAGTGGTTGATTGAATTCTGTCAGGTTCCAGCCGTGGTCAGATGTCAGCTGATTATCACTATCCGGAACCAGGGTGGCCTGCGCGGGCCTGGTTTTCTCAATCAGCGCATCAAGGCCTGGGTACCCCCCTGCATTGGGGTTCGCCATGGGATTGCCTTCAATATTGAATTCAATGCCCGGATACTCGCTGGCCAGGAGATCAGCCAGTGCGAATACGTCAGCGGTGCGGATATGCCGCTGGTCCGGCCGGGGGTGAACAGTAATACCTTTGGCACCCGCTGCCAGTGCAACCCTTGCCGCTTCAACCACGCTGGGTCTCGCGCCTTCTCGAGCGTTGCGCAACAGCGCGATTTTGTTCAGGTTGACGCTGAGTACTGTCATCGTGTCTGCCTTAACTCCAGGCGCTGCGTTGTGGTCGCGCTTTGATCAGAACACCGGCGATCAGGCCGAGAAACAACAGGCCTCCGCCAATCATCAAAGCTTCGTTGAATGTATTGTCTTCCAGTTGCGCGCGGCTCTGCGCAATGTCGTCCAGTTCGTCCTGCAGGCGTGCGTTGACTTCCTGAAGTTTGATATTTTCTGCGTTGGTTTCTATGGCACCGGCGGAGATGCGCGTGATTTCCGCCAGCTCGGCCTCCAGTTCAGCAATTCGCTTTTCGTAAGTTGAATTGGTGCTGCCACGTTCGCGGTTGCTGGCTGTCAGCTCTTTCACTTTAACCTGTTCAGCTGCCAGAGCTGCCTGAGCATTAGCCATGGCGCGTTGTGCTGCGGCCAGTTTCAATTTTGCGATGGGTTCACTCACCAGGTACTGACTGCGGATCCAGCCTTCAGTACCGCGGCTGGTTCTGATGCGACTGAAGCCTGCCTCTTCATCAGTTTCCAACACCTCCATCTGGGTGCCACTGGGTAAACCACGGTGCAGGATTCGGTGTCCGCTGGAGGGTCCGCTACGCAGGGGCACCGTCAGTTCGTCAGAGATATAGACGGTACGGGCCTGAGCTGCTGATGCACTGAACAACAGTACCGTGGTCAAAGCCACAAGAAGTAGGGTGGTGATTAATTTCTGTGAGTCTTGCATAAAGGGTCCGTTATGAAGTGACACGCAAGGTGTAGCTACTGGATTGATCAAGGCTTATCTTCGTGCTTTGGCGCTTTCGGGTCGGGCAGGTTGTCTTCATTGAGCAGACCTTTAGCGTACAGATAGGTGAAGGTGGCAATCAACATCGTGATATTGATCATCAACAGTCCAGCGAAACGAAAGGTCACCCAGGTATCCATGTCAAAGTTGTAAGCAACCCAGAGGTTGAGCGCGCCAGCGAAGGTAAAACCCAGCGCCCAGCCATAAGTCAGGGTAAACCACGCACTGTCTGGCAGATGTAGTACCTGGCCAAGCATTTTCTTGATGAAAAAAGTCTTGCCGATCAGGTGGCCTCCCACAAGGGTCAGCGCGAGAATGGCGTTGACGATGCTGGGTTTCCACTGAATAAAAGTCTCATCCCGCAGTATCAGGGTCATCCCACCCAGCAACATGCTGGCTACAAAAGTGACTTTCAATTCATTGCCGATGGGCTTTTTCATCAGCAGATAGCCCACAACCTGCAGGGTCACACCCCCCATCAAAACCGCCGTCGCAAGAAAAATGTCCCGGGTGATAAAATAAACCACCACAAAGGCTAGTATCGCGGCGTAATCAAGTAGCTGTTGCATAAAAAAAGTTTATCCTTGGCGGCCCGGTTCGAGCCGCGCATTGAATCCTGAGTTTGGCGCGGATAATAAAAGAATAGCGTAAGAAGAGACACCGTTGAGCCAATTGCTGCACGTACATCCCGAAAACCCGCAACGTCGCTTGCTGCAGGTAGCCGCCCAGGTCCTCGCTGATGGTGGCCTGGTGGCGTATCCCACAGATACGTCATACGCGCTGGCCTGCCATATAGGCGACAAACGAGCGCTGGATCGCATTATTGCCCTGCGTCGGCTGCGCAAGAACCATCAGTTTACGCTGGCCTGCCGGGATCTCAGTGAACTTGGCGTTTATGCCCGCGTCGACAATTCCAGCTACCGGCTCCTGAAGCGGGCAACGCCGGGACCGTTCACCTTTATTCTGCGTGCCTCAAGGGAAGTTCCCAAGCGCCTGGTGCATGAGAAGCGGCGTACCATCGGCATCCGTGTGCCGGATCATCCGGTTGCGCAGATGCTGCTTGAGTTGATGGGGGAGCCGATCATGACCACCACGCTGCGGCTGCCGGATGTGGACGGTGAAGAGCAGGACCTTTTCATAGACGGTGAAGATATTGCCGATCGGATCGGGAAACAACTGGATGTCATCATCGATGCCGGCGCTTGTGGGCTTGAAGAAAGTACGGTGATTGACCTTACTGAAGATGTGCCGCAATTAGTACGTCAGGGAAAGGGAGAGTTGGATGCAATCTAACTCCTCACACGCCTATAATGGCGCCTTCTAATACCGACACAAATATAAAGGGCTCGCTTGAGCAGTAATGATTCTAACCAGAGGGTACTCTCTGGCATGCGTCCTACAGGACGTCTTCATTTAGGGCACCTGCACGGTGTGTTAAAAAACTGGGTTCAACTGCAGCATGAATACGAGTGCTTCTTTTTTGTGGCTGACTTTCATGCGTTAACAACCGATTACGAAGAGTCTCAGAACATCGAGCAGTACACCTTCGACACCGTTGTCGACTGGTTGGCCGCTGGAGTTAACCCTGGCACAGCAACAATATTCGTGCAGAGCAGGGTGCCGGAGCATGCCGAGCTGCATCTGCTGTTGTCGATGATTACCCCTATCTCCTGGCTTGAGCGTGTACCGAGCTTCAAAGACCAGCAGCAGAAACTCTCAGACCGGGATCTGGCCACCTACGGTTTTCTGGGTTACCCGCTGTTACAGGCAGCAGATATTCTGGTGTATCGAGCTGGTTGGGTGCCCGTTGGCGCAGATCAGGTCGCCCATGTAGAGCTGACCCGGGAAGTCGCGCGGCGGTTTAACCATATCTACGGCCGCGAACCTGGCTTTGAAGATGCGGCGGAAGCAGCGGTGAAAAAAATGAGCAAAAAGGCCGCTCGCATGTATGGCAATTTGCGCAAAGAATACCTGGAGAAGGGTGATAGCGAAGCGCTGGAACGCGCGCGTGCTCTGTTAGCGGAGCAACAGAACCTGTCCATAGGTGACCGCGAGCGATTGTTTGGCTACCTGGAAGGCGGTGGACGCATCATCCTTCCAGAACCACAGTCATTGCTGACCGAGACAGCAAAGATGCCTGGTCTGGACGGTGAAAAGATGTCCAAGTCGTACAACAATTATATTTCGCTGCGCGAAGAGCCTGACTCGGTGGAAGCAAAAATTCGCACTATGCAGACGGACCCTGCCCGGGTTCGGCGTTCCGATCCTGGAGAACCCGCTAATTGCCCCGTGTTTGCACTTCACGAGGTCTATTCGACTGAAGAGGTCCGCCAGTGGGCTACTGAAGGTTGTCGCAGTGCGGGCATTGGCTGTGTCGACTGCAAAAAGCCGTTGATCGATGCCATTAACGAAGAGCAGCTTGTTTACCGCCAACGCGCGCAACAGTTTGAAGAAGAACCTGATCTGGTGCATGCGATTCTGGCGGAAGGCTCTGAGAAAGCGCGTAACCTTGCACGGGAAACGCTTGAGGACGTCAAAGAAGCAATAGGCATCAGTCATCGTTAATCCAATAGACAGTGTTGGCGACAGTGAGAATCATATGAACGAATCCGTTGGCCAGTTGGAACAGGCGCGCACCGCAGACAGCACCACAATTGCTGTTGTGCGGGGTGAGGCGGTTACACAATTGCCTACCGATTTATATATTCCGCCTGAAGCGCTAGAGGTTTTCCTGGAAACCTTTGAAGGACCGTTGGATCTTCTGTTGTACCTGATTCGCCGACAGAACCTGGATATTCTGAATATCAAAGTTGCCGAGATTACCCGTCAATATATGGGTTATATCGACCTCATGCAGGCGCTGCAGCTCGAACTTGCTGGTGAATACCTGTTGATGGCTGCGATGCTGGCTGAGATCAAATCCCGCATGTTGTTACCCCGCCCGGAATCTCTGGAAGAAGAGGAAGGTGATCCGCGCGCGGAACTGATACGTCGGCTGCAGGAATATGAGCAGATAAAAACCGCTGCTGAAGGCATCGATGATTTGCCGCGTATGGAACGAGACCTTTTTGATGTGGCGGCAAGCAAACCAGACCTGGTGAAACAGCATGCAGATCCGGAAGTTGATCTGAAAGAGGTGTTGACGGCACTGGCCGCTGTGTTGCGACGGGCAGAGATGTTCCAGAAGCACGAGGTGAAGTTTGAACCCCTTTCAGTGCGCGAGCGCATGGGTGATGTACTGGCGCTGGTTAATTCTCAGGACGGCTTTGTCGACTTCGGCGATTTGTTTCAGCCCTCGGAAGGT
Source organism: Gammaproteobacteria bacterium (assembly GCA_048571035.1). Taxonomy (GTDB): domain Bacteria; phylum Pseudomonadota; class Gammaproteobacteria; order Pseudomonadales; family Azotimanducaceae; genus UBA4421. The sequence continues at coordinate 1,955,658 of CP121329.1, read as the reverse complement.
CGTATGGGTGTGATCGTGACCTTTCTTGCGATCATGGAACTGGTGCGCGAGGCGTTAGTCGAATTTGTGCAGGCGGAAGCGTTTGCACCCATTCATGTGCGGGGTGCATCCGGGGTAGTTGACCATGCCCCCGTGTTCAACACGAACTATGGTGGCGAAGCAGATTCAGATATGGAAGCGGCCATTGATGTCGATCCAGATGCACAGAGCGACGAGGACAGATGAATGGATGAGGCGCAAATACAACGCATTATAGAGGCTGCCTTACTGGCCTCAGATGGACCGTTGACCGTAGCCAATTTAACCAAGCTGTTTGGGCCTGGTGAGCTGGACGAGGAGAATGCCAGCAAGCAGGTGCGCGAGGCGCTTAAAGTCCTGCAGGAAGACAGCTCTGATCGCGGTGTTGAATTGAAACGCGTGGCGTCAGGTTATCGTTACCAGGTGCGTCAGGAACTGAGCGAATGGGTAAGCCGATTGTGGGACGAGAAACCCCCGCGATACACTCGTGCACTGTTGGAGACGCTTGCGCTGGTCGCATACAAACAACCGGTTACACGCGGCGATATAGAACAGGTGCGTGGTGTCAGCGTCAGTCAGAATATTATGCGCACCCTGGTGGAGCGGGATTGGATTCGCGTGGTCGGCCAGCGGGAAGTGCCCGGCCGACCTTCTCTGTACGGTACAACGAAGACCTTTCTTGATTATTTTAATCTGCAGACGCTGACTGAGCTGCCGCCGTTGGCAGAAATCCGCGCCCTGATTGAACCTGCGCTGGTTGTTCCTGACGAAACTATTACCGTTACTGTGCAGGCAACAGATGACGCCGAAACGCAAGATGCTGATGCTGACGTTGCTGCGGCTGACGATACTCAAGAGAGCGTCGGTGAAGGCGGTGATCTTAAGGCGGATGATCAGGCGACAGTCGACCCAGAATCTGCGGATGTGGTGCAGTTGCACTCCGGTGCGCATCCTTCCAACTAACTGAGGCTGCACAGGTGTCCCGCAAACCGCAACAACCCGATCAAGCGCCACTGGTGCCTGAAAAAATCCATAAAATTCTGGCAACCGCTGGTATTGGTTCCAGGCGTCAGATTGAAGGATGGATTGAAGCCGGGCGTGTCTCCGTTAATGATGAGATTGCCCACGTCGGTCAACGTGTAACAACGGCAGATCGCATCATGCTTGATGGCGCCCTGGTCAGCTTGAATGCGCAGACTAATCCGGAAGTTATCATCATGAACAAGGCTTCGGGTGTGGTGTGTTCCCGCCGCGACGAAGAAGGTCGCCCGACGGTATTTGACAGCCTGCCGAATCTGCGCGGTAGTCGCTGGATCAGTATAGGCCGCCTCGATATGCAAACTACGGGTCTGCTGCTGTTGACTAACGATGGATCTCTGGCGCACAAGCTCATGCACCCTTCAACCGGTCTGGATCGGGAATATGCTGTACGTATCAACGCTGAACTTGAGGACGATGTTCTGGCCCGTTTGCGCGCCGGTGTTGAAGTGGATGGCGAGCTGATGCGGTTCAGTGATATACGTTACTTTAATGGTGGCAACCGCAATCATTGGTATCACGTGGTCTTGATGGAAGGCAAAAATCGCGAAGTGCGACGCTTGTTTGAAAGCGTAGGATGTGTCGTCAGCAGGCTGAAGAGGGTGCGCTATGGACCAGTGGTTCTGCCGTCCTGGTTGCGTAACCGTCAGTGGGCGCTGTTACAGCAGGAAGACCTGCGTACCTTATATAAGATGTTGGGATTGAACTACCGGGGTCCGCAAAAAGGCCAAACTCAGACGCGACGCGCCCGCGTCGCAAAAACCACCTGCCTGTTACCTTACCCGGATTTGAAAGGCTGAGTCTCAGCCAGCTCAGGCTGGTAATAAAGAATCTGGTTGTTGCCCTGTGCACGGGCCGCGGCCAGAGCACACTGTGCGTTGCTCATGACATCTTCAGCGGTTTTTGCATGGGTGGCGTCGGCCAATCCCATACAGGCTGTCAGCTGCCCGGTTTTCGGATCTCCGCGCAGATGCAGGCTTGCAACCAGCGTACGTATTTTTTGTGCAACCTGCTCTGCCTGCTCTGAACTGGTGTTCGGCAACAGCACGGCGATCAGGTCGTCGCCAATGTGGTAGACACCGTCTGCGCTGCGCAGGCCTTCTCGAATCTGTTCATGAACGCTCGACATCAGCACCTGTGCCCACTCTTCACCATCTCGACTCTGGATGGTCGGAAAGTGATCCAACCCCAGCAGAATCAGTGCGTCGTGTTTGGCCTCTCCGTTTTGCGCGGCACCCGGAGCTTTGTCCTGTTTATTTCGAGGGGTGTTGACCGCAGTCAGGGCCGCACGCTCCGTTGCATTGATGCCCTGCGGTTTCTGCCGCAGTTCCAAGGTGGTGACCGCATTGCGGATAGAAGAAAATGCCAGCGATAGCAGGTCCTCGCAGGTTTGAATGCTCTGCTCATTCTGCCCATTGGGGAAATACAGCGTCAGCGTACCCAGTGGCACATCGCGAAAGGTCAGATTGTATTCACCCTCAACGTCGGCGCGTTCACCGTAGTTCAGGTCGATACCCAAGGGGCGATACACATAACGTAAGCCAAGTACCTCAGCGGTCGCTCGCTGCTGTGCAAACAGCAGCGCCAGTAGCGGTTCGAGTTCAGCCTCCTGGCCAAATGCCTGAGTCAACTGCAGCGCAGTTCGGTCGTCGAAAAATTCCGGGTGTTTGCCGGGGGCGTTCAGTCTTGTCGATCTGGATGACGTATTTTTGCTCATGTCCGCTTCTTTAAACTCATACTGCTGGTTTTTGTAGATGGCGTTGTTAAACGCGATATAGGGACTGCTTTACAAATACTGTGCCAGCTTTCGGGGTTAATAAAATCAATGAGTTAGCCCGGCGCGGCCTGAAACATGTCAACACTTTGACGGTTTCCAGTCGGTTTATTGGCACTCCCAGGTTCGTGCATCAAGCTGTGCGCCTGTTGCCGGCAAGGTTTTGCCGCTGCGACTGCCGGCCATCAGATAGAGATATAAATCCATATGCTGCTCCGGACTGGGCAGTGACGCCGGGTCTTCCAGCGGATAGGCTGCTTTCCGCATGGCGGTGCGGGTTCCGCCGGGGTTTACGCTGTAGACGCGGATGCGCCCAGCGGATTCAGTTTCATCTGCCAGCACCTGGCTGAAGCCTTCGGTGGCAAACTTACTTACCGCATATGCGCCCCAGTAGGCACGACCTTGCCGCCCTACCGAAGAAGACGTGTTGATCACGCACGCATCGTCAGCAGCATCCAGCAGATCAAACAAGGTATGGGTCAGGATGAAAGGCGCATTTACGTTGGTTTGCATAATGCGCAGCCATTCCTCTATGGGGTAATGTTCCAGTGGAACTTTGGGGCCCAGTCGTGATGCATTGTGCAGCAGTCCATGCAGAACCCCGTAGTTCTCTGAAATGGCAGTGTGCAGTGCGTGGGTTGCGCTGGCATCCAGCAGTTCAAGATCACAAGGCACAATCACCGGTTGTGTGCTGGTATTGGTCTCGATCCAGTCAAAGACATCTTCCAGCGGTTTGCGGCTGCGTCCAAGCAGAATCACGTTTGCGCCATAACAGGCAAAACTTTTTGCTGCTGCAGCGCCGATACCTGCGCCCGCGCCGGTGACCAGAATATTGCGCCCGGCTAACAGGCCTGGCTCGGGCTGGTAACGCCAGTCGGCTGCAGCCGCCGCTAGTGCCGGGTAACTCGCCTCCAGCTTATCTAACAATTCATTCATGTGGTTTTTTCGTTACAGGTTATCGTTCAGAGGCTTTGTTGCATGCACTATATAGTTAGCATCAACATCGCGGCCAATACTGCAGGCCCGGGTAAACGGGTTGTAGCTCATGCCGCTGATGTCCACAACGTCAAGGCCAGCTGCGCGGATGGCAGCTGACAGTTCAGATGGCTTTATGAACTTGGCATATTCATGGGTGCCTCGAGGCAGCAGATTGAGCACGTACTCTGCACCCAGGATCAGAAGTGCGTAAGCCTTCGGATTGCGGTTGATGGTGGAGAAAAACAGATTGCCACCAGGTGCAGTGACCGCTGCGCAGGCAGCAATGGTGGAGGCGTAGCTGGTCACGTGTTCCAGCATTTCCAGGCAGGTAACCGTGTGAAAGTGTTCCGCATGGCTCTGGGCCAGAGCTTCTGCAGTACCCTCCAGGTAGGTCACATCAACGCCGCTCTCCAGTGCGTGCAGACGTGCCACACTCAGGGCTTTGCCGGCCATATCAACGCCGGTGACGTCAGCGCCCAGATTGGCCAGCGATTCGGTCAGGATGCCGCCGCCACAGCCAATATCTACAACAGGACCGCTCTGAAGGTCGCTGCGTTCGGAAATATATTGAACGCGTTTTGGATTGATATCATGTAACGGCTTAAAATCCCCGTTAGGGTCCCACCAGCGGTGTGCCAGGGCGTCAAATTTCTCTATTTCGTCGCGATCGACGTTTTCACTTACACTCATGAGCTCTCTGTTTCTAAAATCGGAGTTGCTTAAATCGGGCGGCGCGTAGAGTGCCAGCTCTGCACCCGTTGCGCCAAACTGGACATAGAATTCCGGGTCAGCTGGCCATCGGCGACCAGGGCTTTGCCGGCCACATAAGTATGGCTGACAGCATTGCCGGCGTCGCCATGAATCAGCGCTGCAAACGGGTTGTACATCGGCAACATGCCCAGGCTGTTGATGTCGACGGCAATTAAATCTGCTGCTTTACCCACTTCGAGCGAGCCGGTAACACTTTCCATCCCGAGTGCGCGTGCACCGCCCAGCGTGGCCATGTGCAACATCTCCTCGGCAGTGGCTGCAGCCGCATTCCGGTCGGTATGTTTTGCCAGCAGGCTTGCCATGCGCGCCTCTGCAAACAGGTTGAGGCGGTTGTTCGAAGCTGCGCCATCGGTGCCCAGGGCGACGGTGACACCTGCGTCCCGCAACTGGGTGGTCGGGCAATATCCGGATGCCAGTTTCAGATTGGACGTCGGGCAATGCACAACCCGGGTGTCGGTATCTGCAATCAGCTGGAGTTCTGCATCACTGACTTGCGTCATGTGCACGGCCTGCAAATGCGGACCCAGCATGCCTATCTCCGCGCAACGCTCAATCCAGCTTTGTCCCATGGACTGATGTGCGTCAGTAACTTCCTGTGCGGTTTCGTGGATGTGCATCTGGATCGGCAGGTTCTGCTCCAGACCCACCTGGGCAATGTGTTCAAGCTCTGACGCGCTCAGGCTGTAACCGGAATGTGGTCCAAGCGCGACATGCACCAGATTGTTGTCCTTAAGCTGTTCGTGCAGCGCCAGCCCTTTGTCCAGCGCGTCATCAGCGCTGCTGCTCCAGGCATTGGCGAATTCAATGATCGGGAAGGCAAGCTGTGCGCGAATGCCGATGTCCACACAGACGTCAGCTACTTTTTCAGGCAGAAAATACATGTCCGAAAATGTCGTGGTGCCACAAAGCAGCATTTCGGCAACCGCCAACTGGGTACCCAGGGTCACATAATCATCATCCATCACTGCCGCTTCCAGTGGCCAGATGGTTTCTTCCAGCCAGGCTTTCAGTGGTTGGTCTTCGCCCGCACCGCGCAGCAGCGTCATGGCGCTGTGGCAATGCGTGTTGATCAGACCTGGCAGAACGATGTGGTGGGTAAGCTTAAGCTGCTCTGTGCCCTTGTAATTCTGCAGTATCGTGTCGGTGGGGCCGATATCAATGATCAAGCCGCCGCTGATGGCCACGCTATGCTCAGTTAGAGCCGCATTTTCCGGTGCAACCGGCAGTACCCAGGGGGCGCTGATGATTAAGTCGCATGATTTCATCGGCGGAGTATAGCGGTACTTGCCAGGCAACCAAAAATCTCATAAAAAACAGCCCATTCCGGTGAATCGTGATAAAATTCGCGCCTTTGATTCACGCTAGTTTTGCATGTCCGAAATCGGTTCAGAAAACAATAAAGATATCCACCCGGTAAACATCGAAGACGAGTTGCGTCAGTCCTATCTGGCTTACGCAATGAGTGTCATTGTAGGCCGTGCTCTGCCAGACGTTCGCGATGGTTTGAAGCCGGTTCACAAACGTGTGCTGTTTGCCATGAGTGAGCTCAATAACACCTACAACCGTCCTTATGTGAAGTCTGCACGTGTGGTGGGTGAGGTCATTGGTAAGTATCACCCCCACGGCGACAGCGCGGTTTATGAAACCGCAGTGCGTATGGCGCAGGACTTTTCCATGCGTTATCTGCTGGTCGACGGTCAGGGTAACTTTGGTTCAATAGACGGCGATCCGCCCGCGGCAATGCGTTATACAGAAATACGTATGTCGAAAATGGCAGCGGAGCTGCTTGCAGATCTGGACAAAGACACCGTCGACTTTGTGCCGAACTACGACGAAACCCTTAGCATGCCCGAAGTTCTGCCGACGCGGGTACCCAACCTGCTGATCAACGGTAGTTCCGGTATTGCGGTAGGCATGGCAACAAATATTCCGCCGCATAATCTGACGGAAGTCATAGACGCAACGCTGGCATTGCTGGATGACGGAGCCATCAGCATCGACGATTTGATGCAGCACATCAGCGGTCCGGATTTTCCAACTGCCGGCATCATTAACGGTCGTGCCGGTATTGTGCAGGCATATCGCACAGGTCGTGGCCGTATCTACGTACGCGCACGAGCCGAGGTGGTAGAGCTCAAGAATGGCCGCGATCGCATTATCATCCACGAAATTCCCTATCAGCTGAATAAATCCAAGCTGATTGAGAAAATCGCTGAGCTGGTGAAAGAGAAGAAAATTGAGGGCATCACCGAACTGCGTGATGAGTCGGATAAAGACGGCTTACGCGTGGTCATTGAAATTCGGCGCGGCGATTCCGGCGACGTGGTGTTGAATAACCTCTACAGCCAGACGCAGTTGCAACAGGTGTTTGGCATTAACTGTGTGGCCCTGGTCGACGGTCAACCGAAGCTGCTGAACCTGAAGGAGATGCTCGAAGCATTCCTGCAGCACCGCAAAGAAGTGGTCACACGCAGAACCCTGTATCTATTACGTCGCGCGCGTCAGCGAGGTCACATTCTTGAAGGGCAGGCTGTGGCGCTGGCCAACATCGATGATGTTATTGAGCTGATCAAAAATTCAGCCTCCGCTGCAGATGCACGCACTGCGTTGATGGAGCGGCGCTGGGTTGCTGAAGCCCTGTTTGACCTGCTCAGTGAAGTGGGATCCGATGCCTGTCGCCCAGATGGGCTCAGCGAGGATTTCGGCTTTACCGATAATCTGTATCGTCTCACCGAAGAGCAGGCCCAGGCCATTCTGGAAATTCGGCTGCACCGGTTAACCGCGATGGAGCAGGACAAGCTCATGGCGGACTATAAAGGTGTGCTGGATGAAATCGCGGACCTGTTGGACATTCTTGGTTCTCACGAGCGGTTACTGTCTGTCATCCGCGAAGAGTTGAATGAAATTAAAAAGAACTACGGCGATGAGCGACGCACTGAAATTGTTGCAACTCAGCAGGATCTGTCGGTAGAAGATTTAATTAATGAAGAGGAGCTCGTCGTTACCATCTCCCATCAGGGATATGGCAAAACCCAGCCGTTGGATATCTATCAGGCACAACGCCGCGGTGGTGTGGGTAAAGCGGCAACCTCTGTAAAAGACGAAGATTTTGTTGAACACCTCGTTATTGCTAACTCACATGATCAGCTGCTGTGTTTTTCTGATGTAGGCAAAGTTTACTGGCTGAAAGCCTTCCAGATTCCTCAGGGGAGTCGTGGTGCTAAAGGTCGTCCGATGATCAATATTCTGCCGCTGGCCGCAGAAGAGCGCATCACCGCCATCATGCCGGTGAGCGAATACACGTCGGATCATTTTGTGTTTATGGCAACGGCCAACGGTACAGTTAAGAAAACCCCGCTGGAACAGTTTTCACGGCCACGTCCCAGCGGCCTGATTGCATTAGACCTGGAAGAAGGTAATACCCTGGTTGGCGTTGCCATCACCAGTGGTTCCAGTGACGTGATGTTGTGTAGCAGTGCAGGCAAAGCCGTGCGATTTAAAGAATCTGACGTGCGTGCAATGGGTCGTACCGCTAAAGGCGTGCGCGGCATTCGCCTGCAATCCGGACAACGTGTAATTTCTCTGATTATTCCCGCCGAAGGCGGCACGATGCTCACAGCCAGTGAAAATGGCTACGGTAAACGCACGCCGATAGACGAGTATCCAGTCAAAGGACGCGGTGGCCAGGGTGTTATCGCCATGCAAACCAGCGATCGTAATGGCGCCATGGTGGGGGCTGTGCAGGTTTTTCCTGGTGATGAATTAATGTTGATCAGTAATATGGGCACGCTGGTACGCACTGCTGCGGATCAGGTATCTGAGCTGGGTCGTAATACTCAGGGTGTGCGTCTTATTAACGTGAAAGACGGTGAGCTCTTAAATAGTGTGGAGCGTATCGCAGAGGCCGTTGTTCATGAGGCGGATGCTGCTGCGGCGGAGGCTGCCTCGAACGCTGAATCTTCAGCTGATACTGATACTGATTCAGACGCTGACCCGCAAACCTAAACTATAAAACTCATACGGAGAACCCCAAGTTGGCGAGGATATTTAACTTTTCCGCCGGTCCTGCCGCGCTGCCTTTGTCGGTGCTGGAGCAAGCCCAGGCGGAGATGCTGGACTTTCAAGGTAGTGGTATGTCGGTGATGGAAATGAGTCACCGAAGTAAAGAATTTGTAGCTGTTGCGGCTAAAGCTGAAGCAGACTTTCGCTCGCTGTTGGGTGTTTCTGACGATTATCATGTGCTGTTTCTGCAAGGTGGCGCAACCACGCAGTTTGCGGCAATTCCCCTGAATTTAACCGCCCCAGGCGATGTTGTTGACTATGTCGACACAGGTTCATGGTCTGCCAAGGCGATAAAAGAGGCAGGTAAGTATTGCCAGGTAAACGTCGCTGCCAGCAGTAAAAGCAGTAATTACAGCTACATACCAACGGTAGACACCTGGCGTACGAGTGACAACGCTCGCTATCTACACATCTGCTCCAACGAAACGATTGGTGGTGTGCAGTTTAAAGAATTTCCAGACCTGGCAGCGCCTTTAGTAGCGGACATGTCGTCTGATTTTCTCTCACGCCCGGTAGATGTTGAGCAGTTTGCGCTGATCTACGGCGGCGCGCAGAAAAATCTGGGACCCGCGGGGCTGACAATGGTTGTTGTGCGTAAAGATCTCTGTGGTCAGGCGCGTCATGAAACACCTGGAACACTCGATTTCGCCTTGCAGGCTGACGCCGACTCAATGTCGAATACGCCACCCACCTACGCGTGGTATCTGGCGGGTCTGGTGTTTGAATGGTTGAAGCAGCAGGGTGGTCTGGATGCCATTGCCGCGACAAATCAGCGCAAAGCTGACAAGCTTTATGCAGTGGTAGATAACAGCAACTTCTATCAGTCTCCTGTGCAGCCGGATGTACGCTCGAATATGAATGTACCTTTCACCATGCCCGACGCTTCCCTGGATTCTGAATTTGTCAACGGTGCCCTCGAGCGAGGTATGTCTGGATTGAAAGGTCATCGCAGTGTCGGCGGCATGCGGGCGAGTATTTATAATGCGGTACCCGAAGAAGCGGTGGATGCCCTGATTACCTACATGCACGAGTTTGAGAATGAGCACGGATGACGACAAGCTTAAGCCGCTACGTGAGCGCATTGATGGTATAGACGCCGAACTGTTGCGTTTGCTGAACGAGCGCGCCCAGTGTGCTCTGGAAGTGGGGGAGATCAAACAGGGCCAGACGTCTGCGGAGCCGCCGGTATTTTATCGCCCTGAGCGAGAAGCACAGATACTGACATCGCTGATGCAGAAAAACCCCGGACCACTCAATGACACAGACGTCGCCGGTCTGTTCCGCGAAGTCATCTCCTGTTGTTTGAATCTGGAGCTGCCTCTTACCGTGGCCTATTTTGGGCCCGAAGGTACCTACACTGAAGCAGCGACCATTAAACAGTTCGGACACTTTGCCACCACGAAACCGTTGGCTTCGATCGACGAGGTGTTTCGGGAAGTTGAGTCCCAGGCTGCTCACTATGGTGTTGTACCGGTAGAAAACAGCACCGAAGGCATGGTGAATCACACGCTCGACTGTTTTATGGGCTCGAAAGTGAAAATTTGTGCAGAGGTGGAGTTAGCCATCCATCATGCACTGCTGCGAGGTGAAGACGCAGAAGGCGATATCACTGAAATTCGGTCCCACGCCCAGAGCCTGGCACAGTGCCGGGGCTGGCTGGACCGTAACTATCCTGGCATTCCGCGAATTGCCGTGGCCAGCAACGCCGAAGCGGCGAAACAGGCGCTGACGAACCCCGGCATCGCTGCTATTGCAGGAGAAATCGCTGCAGATCGTTATGGTTTGCGCGTGTTGAGTGCGCGCATCGAAGATCAACCTGATAACAAAACACGTTTTATAGTGCTGGGTCAGCAGGACGTCGGCCCCAGTGGAAAAGATAAATCATCCCTGCTGGTGTCGGTTCGCAACGAACCCGGCGCGCTGTTGCGGGTGCTGGAACCCTTCGAACGCTTCGGCATCAGTCTTACCCGCATCGAAACCCGACCGGCACGTTCAGGCGACTGGTCGTATGTATTCTTCATAGATTTTGATGGGCATCAGAGCGACCCACAGGCCAAACAGGTTATCGAAGCCATTAAAACCGTGGCGTTTGAAGTCCGCTCTCTGGGTTCCTACCCTCAATCAGTGATCTAGCGGTGAGAAGTATTAAACGATGACGCAAACACCTCATATTCACCAGGGAATTGCTGGCCTGCGACCTTATCAACCGGGCAAGCCCATTGATGAGCTGGCGCGAGAGCTCGGTCTGGACAGCATTATCAAGCTGGCAAGTAACGAAAACCCTCGAGGCCCGGGTGAGCTGGTCCAGCAAGCTATTCAACGCGAGACCGCAACTCTGTCACGCTACCCGGATGGGAATGGCTACGTCTTAAAGCAGGCGTTGGTGAAACACATAGGGGTAAAACCCGGTCAGATTACACTTGGCAATGGATCTAACGATGTTCTTGATCTGATTGCTCGTGTAACCGTAGAGCCCGGTTGTCAGGCAGTCATATCCGAACACAGTTTTGTTGTCTACCGGCTGGCTGTGACCATTGCTGGAGGTAGTCTGATAGAAGTGCCGGCAAAAGAATTCGGTACCGATCTTGAGGCGATGGCGGCAGCAATTACCCCCCAGACAACGGTGGTTTTTGTGGCTAACCCCAATAACCCAACGGGTACCTGGGTCACTCACAACGCATTCAAAGGATTTCTTGATAGCGTGCCCGAACATGTCTGGGTAGTACTAGATGAGGCATACCTCGAGTACGCGGAAGATCCGGAATACCCGGATGCGCTTGCTTTATTGAGGGCTTACCCGAACCTTATTGTCACCCGGACTTTCTCAAAAATTCATGGGCTTGCAGCTTTGCGGGTGGGTTACGGCTTGTCTTCGGAAGCGTTTGCAGATCTGTTAAACAGAGCCAGACAGCCCTTTAATGTGGGCAGCATAGGACTGGCGGCAGCGGCAGCTGCGCTGGAAGATCAGGAATTTGTCAGCACCAGTGTGGCTATGAACAAAGCCGGCATGGCGCAAATAACTGAGGGTTTGACGGCGCTGGGTCTGCGCTACATTCCATCCATGGGGAATTTTGTGAGTTTTGATGCCGCGCGCAATGGTAGCGAAGTTTTCCAGTCTCTGCTGCAGCAGGGCGTTATTGTCAGGCCAATAGCGGAATATGGCTTGCCAAACCATGTGCGTGTCAGCATTGGCTTGCCCGAAGAAAACCAACGGTTTTTAGATGTGCTGCCTGCGGTTGTCTGAAGTTATTGCCGGCCGACCTGAAAGGTGGCAAGCGAGTTCGCGTGCCGAATAACGCTACATCCCTTAAAAAAGTAGTGATTGTAGGCGTAGGCCTCATTGGTGGCTCTCTGGGAGCGGCCTGGCGCGCCGCTTCGTTTGCCTCGCATATCGTGGGGATTGAAACGAACCCGGCAGCCGCGGAGCAGGCTCTGCAGCTTGGATTGGTGGATGAAATCTGTGCCACGGTACCTGCCGATGCGCAGCTGATCGCAATCTGCACGCCAAGTGACCTTGTCGCCGAACAGGTCCAGACGCTGGCATCGTTACAGGTGCCGATGTTTGATGTCGGTAGTGTAAAAGCGCCGATCATCGAAACCTTGCTCGCAAGCGGCGGAGTGTCGCCGTATTTTGTGCCCAGTCACCCTATCGCAGGCTCAGATCGCAGCGGTCCCGATGCGGCGCACGCGCAGATGTTTGCTGGAGCCACCACCGTGCTGACGCCTCTGGTTTCAACCGATAACAAAGCTTTGCAGCAGGTCGAGTCAGCCTGGCGGGCGTGTGGTAGTGAAGTCACCCGCCTGGCGCCTCAGGCGCATGATGAAATGTTAGCGGTGACCAGTCATCTGCCGCACCTACTGGCTTATGTGTTTATGCAGCAGGTAGAGCCGGATCAGCTGAAATACAGTGGTGGTGGCTTCCGTGATTTCACCCGCATTGCAGCTGCAAACCCGGAATTGTGGTGGCGTATTTTGTGCATGAACCGAGATCAGGTGTTAGACGCAGCAGCGCAGTTTACGACTCATCTGCAGGCCTTCACTACAGCCTTGGAAAACAATGATGAGGTTACTGGTTTGGCTGCGCTGCGTGCTGCAGCGCAGCGGCGAAACCAGTTAGACGACTAATTTCAGGATGTGCCGGCGATGACAGACATTCCCGTAATTACTATCGATGGCCCGTCCGGGTCGGGTAAAGGCACTCTGGCCAGACTGATTGCGGACACGCTCGGTTGGCATCTGCTGGATTCTGGTGCGCTGTATCGCATTGTTGGCGCCATGAGTGTGCGTCGCGGCATCCAGCTCACAGATGAAACTGCCGTGGCTGAGTTGGCGGGGACACTTCCGATCAGTTTTGCGGACGACCGGGTGACCGTGGCAGGCCTGGATCTCACTGACGAAATCCGCACTGAAGATGCGGGTGAAAACGCATCGAAAGTTGCTCATCTGCCCGAGGTGCGCGCGGCGGTGTTTGATTTGCAGCGCAGCTTCCGTAAGGCGCCAGGCCTGGTGGCTGATGGGCGTGACATGGGAACGGTGGTTTTCACCGATGCGGCGTTGAAAATTTTCCTTGATGCAAGTGCGGAAGTACGTGCCGAGCGACGCTATAAACAGTTGAAAAACAAAGGCTTAAGTGTTAGTTTGCGCGGCCTTCTCGAGCAGATCCAAGAACGTGATGCCCGGGATCGAGGTCGCGCGATTGCCCCGCTGAAACCAGCTGATGACGCCATCGTCCTCGATAGTACAAGTATGACTATCGAAATGGTGGTGCAGCAGGTTCTGTCGCATGCTCAGGAACTGGGTTTGTGGCAGCCAAAGTAAGGCGTTGCGCATTTCATTAACTAACCAACGGAGAGCACTACTTGTGCACACCGGCCGTTCGGCAGGTGACTGGGTAGCGCGACATTTATGAGCGAATCTTTTGCCGACCTATTTGAAGAAAGTCTACAGTCCATCGAGATGGCCCCAGGGTCCATCGTTACCGGCACGGTGGTTGATATTGACGCTGACTGGGTGGTTGTCCACGCTGGTCTGAAGTCTGAAGGCGTCATTCCGAAAAGCCAGTTTTTAAATGAGCAGGGTGAATGCACCCTGGCCATAGGTGATCAAGTTAAAGTGGCCATGGAAGTGGTCGACGACGGCTGGGGTGAAACCCGTTTGTCCCGCGAGAAAGCGCGCCGCGCTGAATCCTGGATGCAGCTCGAATCTGCCCACGAAGGCAACGAAGTGGTCACCGGCATCATCAACGGCAAAGTCAAAGGTGGCTTTACAGTTGATATCAATGACATCCGTGCGTTCCTGCCCGGATCTCTGGTGGATATCCGTCCGCTGCGTGAAACCGCGCACCTGGAAGGCAAGCCGCTTGAGTTTAAAGTCATCAAACTCGATCAGAAGCGCAACAACGTTGTTGTCTCACGTCGTGCGGTTCTGGAAGAAGAGAACAGCCATGAGCGCGAAGCGTTGCTCGGTTCTCTGCAGGAAGGTCAGGACGTTAAAGGTATTGTTAAAAACCTCACCGATTACGGTGCGTTTGTTGATCTTGGCGGTGTTGACGGACTGCTGCACATCACTGACATGGCATGGAAGCGTATTCGTCACCCCTCTGAAATGGTCAACGTTGGTGATGAAGTTGATGTACGTATCCTCAAGTTCGATCGCGAAAAGAACCGCGTCAGCCTGGGTATGAAGCAACTGGGTGATGATCCATGGATCAACATCATCCGTCGTTATCCTGAAGGATCACGCGTTCTGGCTACGGTTACTAACCTCACCGACTACGGCTGTTTTGCTGAGATCGAAGAGGGTGTCGAAGGCCTGGTACACGTTTCTGAAATGGACTGGACCAACAAGAACATCCATCCTTCGAAAGTTGTTTCGGTTGGTGATCAGTGTGAAGTCATGGTTCTGGACATCGACGAAGATCGTCGCCGCATTTCGCTGGGCGTGAAGCAGTGTCGTCCCAACCCATGGGAAGAGTTCAGCCTCAGCCATGCTAAAGGTGATCGCATCAGTGGCAACATCAAGTCAATTACCGACTTTGGTATTTTCATTGGTCTGGACGGCGGTATCGACGGTCTTGTTCACCTGTCTGATATTTCCTGGAACGAGACGGGCGAGACAGCAGTACGTCGCTATTCCAAGGGCGAAGAGATTGAAACTCTGATTCTGTCTGTTGACCCTGAGCGTGAGCGCATTTCGCTGGGCATCAAGCAACTTGATCAGGATCCCTTCTCGGATTACACCGCTGTTAACGATCGCGGTTCAATTGTGAACGGCACCATTGTTGAAGTGGAACCGAAGGAAGCAGTGATCGAACTGGCTGAAGAAGTCACCGGTGTTCTGAAAGCTTCTGAGATCAGCATTGATCGGGTTGAAGATGCCCGCAATGTGCTGAACGTGGGCGATCCGATTGAAGTGAAGATCGTCAGTGTCGATCGCAAAAATCGCACCATCGGGCTGTCGATCAAAGCGAAAGACATTGAAGAAGAACGAACAGCTGTTCGAGAACATCAGCGTTCTGAAACAGACCGTCCTGGGGCAGCAACCCTGGGTGATCTGATTAAAGCGCAGATGGAACAGAAAGACGACGACTGATCTGAACACGTCTTTTTAGACTAAACGGTTAAAAGGTTCTCTGCGCTTATGACGGAAGAAAGCATGACCAAGTCCGAGCTGATTGAGCGCATTGTGGCAGCACAAGTGCAGCAATCCGGCTCGTTACTGTCCAGCAAAGATGTAGAGCTGGCAGTGAAGACCATGATCGAGCAGATGTCCCTCACTTTAGCCAGTGGAGAACGGATAGAGATTCGCGGGTTCGGCAGCTTTTCGCTGCACTATCGAGCACCGCGAATCGGCCGTAACCCCAAGACCGGCGAATCTGTCGGTCTGGCGGGTAAACATGTCCCCCATTTCAAGCCCGGTAAAGAGTTGCGTGATCGGGTGAATGCCGCCCTGCACCTGGAACTTGAACAGCGCAAAGCGCACGATGGTGTGCTTGACGAGGAGTCGAACATATAGTCCCCTGCTGCATTAAGATGCTACCTGAACGCTTTACTGGTTAGGGATATTCACTGATGAAATGGTTAAAAACCATCGTATTGATCTTTGCAATGATCATTGCCTTTCTGCTTGCTACCCTGGCGGTGAATCAACAGGAAATGGCACTAACCTTTGCAGTCTGGGAAACGCCTTTTACGCTCTCGATGTTCTGGTGGCTGCTGGCCGCCTTCCTGATCGGCTTAACCTTTGGCTTGTCGAATGCCCTGTGGATGAACGTCAAAGCCCGCATGCAGGCGCGCAAACTGAAACAGTCTCTGGCCCAGGCAGAGTCCGAACTTGCGCGGCTGCGGTCGCTTACTGTGCAGAGCCAGTAACTGCGCACGACTAATCAGGCTTAATCGTGGATCTTCCCCACAATATTCTCTTGTACATTCTGCTACTGGTTGCGGTGGGCGCCGGGTTCCTGATGGGGCGTCGTGAGCGTAAAGCACCGCGGCCGCAGCAGGCAGTGATCAAAGACTACTATCAGGGTCTGAATTTCCTTCTGGGGGATCGCCCGGAACTTGGGGTGGATCGATTTATTGACGCGATGGAGGTGTCGGATCAAACCATCGATGTGCATCTGGCGATGGCGGGGGTTGTGCGGCGGCGCGGTGAGGTGGATAAAGCCATACGTATTCACCAGAATCTGCTGGCCTCGCCGGTTTTGAATCAAATCAACAAACAACTCGTGGAAATGGAACTCGCGCGCGACTACCACACTGCAGGCCTGTTTGATCGCGCAGAAAGCCTTCTGCAACAGATTGCCAGGCGTAAAGGCTCACAGGAGTTACCAGCGTTGGAACTTCTGTTAGATCTGTTTGAACAGGAACGCGAGTGGCAGGATGGAATAGACGTCAGCACAAAGCTCCTTAAAACCAAACCAGAGCTGCGCACTCGGGTGTCGCACTTTTATTGCGAGCTGGCGGAGATGAGCTTACAGGAGGGTGACACGCGTAAAGCCCTCGCGCTGGCGAGAAAAGCGGAATCTCTGGCACCCTCTGAAGCCCGTGGCCACTGGGTCTTGGCTAAAGTTGAATTTGCGCAGAAACACTACAAACCGGTATTGCGTCATATCACCAAAGCGGTGGAACTGGCACCGGAATTAGTTGGCCAATACGTTGATGTTTATCGCGCGGCCTGCGAAAGCATGGATCGTGATGATGAGTTTGAGCGCTTTATCCGGCATAGCTTGCGGCTTTATCCCGACCCGCTTCTGCTCCAGGATTTGATCAGCTTTCGTCGCAAAAATGGCAGGGAACTGGGCGCTGATGAGTTGATTGAAGAAATTGCCCGCGCTCCCAGTTTCGGGCACCTCCCACTGTTGATGGAGCTCGGTCAGCGAAAACCAGAAGCGGAAGAGATTCGTCATACGGTGGCGCAAATTGTTAACAGCCAGGCGGGATACCAGTGCGGTAACTGCGGATTTACCAGCGCGCAGGTTTTATGGCACTGTCCGGGTTGTCGTGCCTGGGGCTCTTTCGGCGCCGCCGGCAGGTTTAATACTTCCAGTAAACCCTAACTAATACCTACAGGGGATTGCGCTACTATCCGGCAGCCTCTGAATCTTTTCTAAAGCATGCTGTTGCTCCCAATTCGAAAAGGAAGCACAGATGACTTATCTGCAACAGTTACTGGCGGTCAGCTTGTTAATCATCAGCCAGGTTTCATTTGCTTTGCCGCAAGGCAGTATCAACGTCAATACCGCGTCGGCTGAAGTCCTGGCCGAGATGTTAGACGGTATCGGCGTCGCGCGGGCTCAGGCAATTGTTGAGTATCGCGAAAAGTTTGGTGATTTTCTCAGTGTCGACGACTTGCTTGATGTACGTGGCGTAGGTCCTGCCGTTATCGAAGTGAACAAAGATAAAATCGCTTTTGTAGATTAACCTTCGCCTGCGGGCTGGCTTTTTTGCCGGGGTGGTGGACAATGCTCAGCCATGTCCACCACTCGCCGCATTACCCACCTTATCGTCCGTCTGGATACCGGTGGCGCTGAAACCAGCCTGCTCAGATTGATTACCGGTACGCAGGACAAACTTGCCCACCACGTGATCTGTTTTGGTCCGCCAACAACGCTTGGACAGAAGATTGAGAATCTGGGTGTGCGGGTTAGCTGGCTTGATTATCGACGTAGTGGTCCATTGGTTCTCTGGCAGGCGTTCAAGCTGCTGCGCCGGCAGCCGCCAGACATCCTGCAGGGATGGATGTATTACGGTAATGTTCTGGCGTCTGTCCTGGCCTGGTGTTTACGCAGGACTGCACCAGTAGAGACAACTTCTGCTGGTGCTAAAGTGGCTTGGAATGTGCGTAACGCGATAGTAGAGCCTGCCAACGATACTTGGATGATCCGAAGCGTGATTGCGTGTTCACGCTGGTGCCATCCAGACCTTGTTATCTATAACTCGTTTGCGGGCCAGCAGGCGCACCAGAGTATGAGTATGCACGGGCGCCAGGTTGTTGTGCCTAATGGTATAGACCTGATGGAGTTTTCTCCCAACGCGAAGATCCGCAATGAGGTCCGCAGGGCGCATCACAGGTCCTCTGACACCTGGGTCGGTGTGATCGCGAGATGGCACAAAGGTAAAGGTATTCGCGAGTATCTTGAGGCGGTGAAACTACTCAGACAAAAAGACGCACCGGCTCGTTTTTTTTTGGCGGGCAACGGTTTGACTCTGGATCATCCCGATTTTGAATTTCTCTTGAAAGAAGTCGGTCTAGCGCCTTGTGATCTGGATTTGCTGGGCCCGATAACCAATGTAGCCAGCTTTCTGCCCGCGGTGGATCTGTTAGTCCTCCCATCACTGCGCGAAGGGACACCAAACATTTTATTAGAGGCGATGGCCTGTGGTGTTAATACCGTCGCGACAACTGTGGGCGACGCCGCGAGAATAATTCAGTCTCCGGCAAGGAGCGTTATTCCCGGAGATGTTCAGGATCTTGCAGAAAAGATATCGACCGCCATGGTGGAGTCAGATCAAAGTCGCGAGGCCCGGATAATACAGGAACGTGATTTTTTAGCCAGCAATTACAGCGCTCCGATCTGCATGCAGGCTTATTGTGACCACTATGAAGACCTGTTTGCGCAGTCGTCACATGCGTAGACTGTCCGTATGAAACTGTTTTACGTCGTTAATGAGGCGCGCTTTTTCATTTCACATCGTCTGGCGCTGGGGCTGACAGCGATAGCCCGAGGGGATGATGTCTGGGTGATAACCGCTCCGAACACCGGCGAAGATGAGTTGGCTCAGTATGGCTTTAAACATGTTGGCGTGCCGCTGACGCGAAGCGGGTTTACCCTCTTGCAGGAAATAGCTGCCTATCGTTCATTGAAACAGGTTTATCGACAGGAAAAACCGGATCTGGTGCACCATGTCACCATCAAACCTGTCATTTATGGGTCAATGGCCGCGCGTGCTGCGAAGGTGGCAGCGGTGGTAAACGCCGTGCCTGGTTTAGGTTTTGTATTTTCCCGTCGCGGATTGCGTGCTGCTGGTTTACGTATGTTGGTTAACACCTTGTATCGGTTCGCCTTTGCCAACACCAATATGCGAGTCATCTTTCAGAACAGTGAAGATCAGAGGGAGTTTGTCGGCCTGGGGATCGTACGCCGCGAACAAACCATCTTGATTCGTGGCTCCGGCGTAGATCTGGATGCCTATAACCCGTGTAGCGAGCCAGATTCACCGCCGATATTTGTACTTGTTGCGCGTATGTTGAGCGATAAAGGGGTTGTTGAATTCGCGCAGGCTGCGGAACTGGTAAAGCGTCAACATCCTCACTGGCGTTTTCTGCTGGCAGGAGACATTGATCCGGGTAACCCGGCTGCGTTGTCGCGGCTGCAATTGAATAACCTGCAGGAAGAACATGGTGTGGAGTGGATTGGCTATCAGTCTGACATGCCGGGATTAATGGCAAATTCACATGTGGTCTGTTTACCGACTTATAGAGAAGGGTTACCCAAAACTCTGCTGGAAGCGTCAGCTGCTCAGCGCGCTATGATTGCCACGGATATTGCCGGCTGTAGAGAGGTCATCACGTCTGGCGTAAATGGGTTGTTGGTGCCGCCGCGAACCTTAGAGCCACTGGCTCAGGCTATGTTACAGCTCGGCAGTGATCCGGTGTTGCGGCAACGACTTGCGCGTGCGGCTCGAGAGAAAGCGGAAGCTGTGTTTGCAGTGGAGGATGTTGTTGATCATACCTTTCGTGTCTACGACGAGCTTTTAGCGACATGCCTGCCGCGCTAGTTACAGGTGCCAGCGGTTTTATCGGCGCTCATCTGGTGCGGGCCCTTGAGCAACAGGGCTGGCAGGTACACAAAGTTGATAGGCACACATCGCTCGATCAATATGAACTCTGTCAGCAGGATGTGGTGTTTCATCTGGCTGCGCTGGCGCACGCCGGTGCGCAGGATGCTGATGAAGCCATGATGATGAACGTTAATGCGCAGCAGACCCTGCGCCGTTTCGAACAGGCCTGTAGCGCTGGCGCGGGTCATTTTGTCTGGTTGAGCAGTATTAAAGTGTTGGGTGATAGCAGTGCCAGAGCGTTAACCCCGGCAGATCCGTATGCACCTGGTGACAGTTATGCGCGCAGCAAAGTTCGCGGTGAAGAGCTGCTGTTGGCTGCAGCAAGAAACCTGCAGACACAACGGTTGCCTGAACTTTCCATCGTTCGTCCGCCGCTGGTGTATGGCCCGGGTGTCAGCGCAAACTTTCTTAACCTCTGGCGTGCCGCTATGAGTCCCTGGCCTTTGCCATTAGGTGCTGCAAACGCGCCACGCGCCTGGCTCGGTGTAGACAATCTTGTCAGCTTTCTGCTGGCGCGAGTAGCCGGCCACGGAGAAATGTCAGCGACCCTCTGGCATGTCTGTGATGACGAGCAAGCCAGCGTCAGAGAAATGGTCACAAATGTGCGTGCGCTGGTTAACCGCAATGCTAATCTCTGGGCGCTGCCGGTAGCGTTGATCAAAGCTGCAGCCGCTCTGCTGGGTAAGCAGGGTGCAGCGAGCCGTCTGTTTGACCCTCTACCGGTAGATGATTCACAAAGTCGTCAATTGCTCGGCTGGACGCCTTCGGTAACCCAGCAGCAACAACTTGAAAAGGTGCTCTCGTGGTATCAGCAGCGGTAATTTTTCTCAGTGCGCTGTCAGTCGGATGCCTGCTGATGTGGGGTATCCTGCACCTGGTCAGTCAGCCCAAGCTGCTGGCTCATCCCAATGACCGCAGCTCGCATACGCAGCCTACACCGACCATGGGTGGTGTTGCGATAGTGGTTCTGGTGCTGGCTTATCTTGCCTGGGTTGCGGGTTCACAACCGCTGCTGGCGTGGAGCCTGTTTGGCGCCCTGGCTGGGCTTGCGCTGGTGGGTTTGTGGGATGATCTTGTCGGCCTGAGTGCACAGCTGCGTTTACTGGTCCACGCTGGTGCCGCCGCTCTGGCACTCTGGGGGTTGCAGTTGGATCTGGCCTGGTGGTGGTTGTTTTGTATCTGGGTCAGTCTGATGTGGCTTATCAATTTGTACAATTTTATGGATGGCATAGACGGTCTGGCGGCATCTCAGACACTGGTGTTCTGCCTGGGTGTACATTGGCTTACAGTAGGGGTGCCCGGTTGGAGTGGTGATCTATTGTGGCTGCTGGGTGGCGTGACGCTGGCATTCTGTGGGTTTAACTGGCCACCCGCAAAAATATTTATGGGTGATGTGGGCAGTGGTTTCCTCGGGCTGCTGCTGGGATTTGTCTCCCTTTACGTCTGGCAGAGTTTTGCCCTGCCGCTGGTCGCGAGTTTGATACTGTTGGCTGTTTTCTGGTTTGACGCCACCTATACTCTCTGTGTGAGAATAGCGTCGCAACAGAAGTTCACGCAGGCGCACAGATCACATATGTATCAACAGCTTGCGCAGCGTCAGGGCCACTTATGGACGACAACCGCATTTCTGATTTTTTCGCTATGCTGGCTGCTGCCGATGGCCTGGCTCACGGTGGAATTTGCTCACACGGTTTTAGCTCAGATCGGGATTCTACTGTTTGCGGTATTGCCGCTGGCGATTTTGTGCTGGCGCCTGCGCGCCGGCGTTGCGCCGCATTCCCATCCATCTCCCAGCGACGGGTAAGATAAACGCCATGGAAAGCCTGTTAGACGAATTATCCAGACGCCGTAAACAGGCCATTGCTGTCATCACTGATGTCGTGATGCTGCCGATTGCCCTCTGGAGTGCTTTTGCTTTGCGCCTGGGCGAATGGAATCCGCAAGTGGTTTCCTATTGGCCGGCGTTTGTAATCTGCGTTTGTGTCGCGATACCCGTGTTTGGCCGCTTGGGACTCTATCGTCAAGTCATCAGGTACATGGGTAACCACGCCATGGTGGCCGTTGTGGTGGGCACTTTTCTGGCGGCACTGGCTGTCGCTGTAGTGCCATTCATGTTGCAGTTGAAAGGTTTCCCGCGCTCGGTGCCAGCCATATTCTGGCTGTTGGCGCTGGTCTATGTCAGCGGCTCGCGATTTGCGGTGCGGGCTTTTATTCAACGTCAGGGCAAAGGTCCTGCCCGTCAGCCGGTGATTATTTATGGTGCAGGCAGCAATGGGGTTGAGTTGTCTCGGTTGCTCAAACAGCAGGGTGAATATCAGGCGATTGCGTTTCTCGATGACAACCGCAAGCTGCAGCGTAGCTCGATTGACGGTGTTTATGTTTACGCACCGAAAGATCTGACTCAACTGTTGCGTGATACCAAAGCGCGGCAGGTCTTTGTGGCCATCACCCAGGATTCAAAAATACGTCGCGATATTCTGGATTTCCTGTCTGAGTTTTCTATCCGTGTTCGGCTTATCCCTGATATCGCGGATCTTGTAAATGGCCGCGAGTCTCTGGCTAATCTGCGGGACGTAGGCATAGAAGATCTGTTGGGTCGAACCGAAGTTGAAGGCTTGCCCCATTTGTTATCAAAATCAGTGGCGGGTAAAGCCGTGCTGGTGACCGGGGCGGGGGGGTCTATCGGCTCGGAGTTATGCCGCCAGATCTTGCGTCAGCAACCTAAAGTGCTGGTGTTGCTTGATCAGTCTGAATATGGCCTGTATGAAATTCATCGCGAGCTGACAAGGCTTGTGCTGCAGGTAGAGAATCCACCCACGCTCATAGCGGTATTGGGTTCGGTGACAAATAGTGCCTTGTTAAAGCGTGTCTTTGGGCAGCACCAGATTGAAACGGTGTATCACGCCGCGGCATATAAACACGTCAGTCTGGTTGAAAACAACGTCATTCAAGGTTTGAAGAACAACACCTTCGGTACGTTGTACTGTGCTCAGGCTGCAATGGATGCGGGTGTGAAACACTTTATTCTTATCTCAACAGACAAAGCCGTGCGTACGTCTTCAGTGATGGGCGCCAGCAAACGCCTGGCGGAGATGGTTCTGCAGGCACTGCAATCCCACAGCAGTCACACCTGCTTTTCCATGGTCCGCTTCGGTAACGTGTTAGGTTCCTCGGGTTCTGTGGTACCGCTGTTCAGCGAACAGATAGACAATGGCGGGCCGTTGACTGTGACGCACCCTGATGTCACTCGCTATTTCATGTCGATTCCGGAAGCGGCTCAACTGGTTTTGCAGGCAGCGAGTATGTCCAGGGGCGGCGATATCTTTCTGTTGGAGATGGGATCGCCGGTCAAAATACTAGATCTGGCGAACCGGATGGTGCACTTGAAGGGTTATTCAATAAAAGACGAGCAGAACCCTGAAGGTGATATTGAAATTCAGTTCACCGGCTTAAAGCCAGGTGAAAAGCTGCACGAGGAGCTGCTGGTCAGCGGTGATGTGGTGGGCACTGATCACCGCAAAATCATGCGGGCGCAGGAAGGACATCCGCCATGGACTGAACTTCGCGGCGCATTGAATACGTTAGAGCAGGCGTGCGATACGTACGATTATGATGCGGTAAAAACATTCATCGAAGGGTTGGTGGAAGGCGCCGACCTGGAATCTCAGCTGGGCGATCTTACGCCCCGCGCCGCCGTTGTTGATATCAAACCCCGTGCCTCGGACGATCCGGCGAAAAAGACCTGAGACCGTTATCGATAGCTGGCCACCTGATCTTTGCTGATATTCAGCGCCCGCACAGCATCGCTGCCTGCTGCAGGGTCTGTGTGTGTAATGCCACAAGGTACATCGTTGCAGGACAGCGCGGGAGAAGACAGACGTGGTACTTGAGGCGCGCTGAAAATATCCGGAGAGGCCATGATGGTTACGAAGCTGTCATCCATGCCATAGCCGGTAGCGTAGTCAAAGGTCCCGCCTTCGGAAGATTCCCGGCGTGAGTGCGCCAGTCCGAGGTTATGACCTAACTCGTGTAATAGAGTGTAGTCAGAGCAGTTGGCAGCCACCACTGAATAGCCAAAATCTGCTTCTGCCGGGTTGCTGAAATCTCCTTGTGTTTGAAAGCCACCGATCCAGGCGTAGCCACAATGCCCGTCGTTCGCGTAGCTGCGAAACAAAACAACCAGATCTGCTTCATGTCTCGCTCGCAACTGTTCAACAGCTTGGAAAGCGCTGTGGTTGGCGAAGGTCAGATCATCCAGCGCCTGGGGCGCGGTGGTGAAATCCGGATAGTCGACCCATTCGATGTGTGCCAGCGAGAAGGATAGTTCAACGCCGCTGTTGGTGACCACGTCGTTGGCCACATTGACGAGGTGTGAAATGCGCAGGTCCGGGTTGTTGAATTGTTCCGCAACGCCGGGACTGTATAACGCCAGCAGTTTTATTTCAGTGGCAGATGGCTCTTCTTCAGCCTGGACCTCTGGGGTTGGCGCAGCGGGAGCCGGTGTAACCGCGGTGTCGACGGGTGGCGCGTTTGCGGTGCCGGCTGAACTGCTTCCGCCGCCGCCGCCACCACCACCGCACGCGCCGGTTAGCAGGATGGCACTCAAGCTCAGAATTCTAAAAACTGCTGTGTACATGGCGGTAGTCGGTCTCGTGTTGCAGGCGTCGTTGGGCGATTAACTGGTGAGGAAACACGCGGCTTTGTACCGCATTCCCTTCTATACGGTAGCTGCCAGCTGAGTTGGCCAGCGTGGCGAAAAACTCTTCACCTCGGCGAGTAATGGTGGCGATATAACCGTCCGCCTCAGCCTGCAGGTGTGTGATACCAAATTCAGTGCGTGTGTGCGTTCTTTGCAGTGCGGTGCGTGTGCCGTCGGGTAAGTCCAATGACACTCGACCTTCTAGCATCAGGGTATCGATGGCAGCCAGGTCGAATGAACTGCTCAGCACGGGAATGTCTGTATCAAAAACCAGCTCAGGCACGGTTTTGATGGCCGGAGCTGTAGCAACAACGGCTGTGCTTCTGGAATCGGTTAAAGGTTCAGAGATGGAAACAGGCGTCTGTTGTGCTTGTTTGGCGTCAAGAAACTGCCACATGGGCTGGTTGCTGTTCGCTAACCGGTCCCGCGTCAGCGGGCGGTCGTCTACCCAGAGATACGCTATTGCCACAGCAACAAACGCAGTAAACGCCAGCTTCCTTGTCATAATTCAAGTTTAGGAACGACTCTGTGTGCCTGCTGCCTGTTTTGTTATAGTGAGGAGCAGTGCACAAACTGGCTGTTCTGTGGGGGCGGAGATCACCCCGGTTAAGCTGGTGCAGAGCAAAAATTAATGCTTTTGGGGGACGCCGTGACTCGGCAACAGGAACAGATGATTTTGCGTTTGTGGCGGGACTGGTGCCGCCTCTGGCCAGAACAGTATGGTCACGAATCCCTGCAGGTGAAACCGCAGGGGTACGATCCTGTGTTTGATGTTATCCCCAGCCAGACCTACAAAGATTTTTACCTTGAAGTCGTGCGTGGGCATCCCTCTCTGAAGACCCTGAATGTCTTCGAAGTGATTGACGTTGCCCTTAACCAGGTGCGTGCACCCGAAACTTCCAGTGTCAGCGCGCCTGCAAAACCTGCCGCTGCGCGGGTGGCGGAAGTTGACCTGCCATCAGACACTGAACCTGCAGGCGATAGTCAAAATCCTGCCGACCGTGCGAGCTCGGCCTGACATGGCTACATTGTGGTCGCCCCTGTGTGATCGATTAGGTATCACTTATCCTGTTTTTGGTTTTGCCCACGATGTGTCCACAGTGGCCGCCATCACCAATGCGGGTGGCTTCGGTGTTTACGGCGCAACCCGTCGTTTTCCCCATGAAATCACCGAGGAACTGGCGGCGATCCGCAAGCTGGTGGGTGACAAACCGTTTGGTGTCGATCTGGTGCTGCCTCCCGGCATGCCTGAACATAATTCCCGTGAAGCCATCGAGGCTGAAATACCCGATGCCCACAAGGCTTTTGTGCAGGGTCTGATCGACAAATTTGATGTGCCACAGGCCACAGAGCCTGGCATGCGGACCCGGTTTATTCGCTCCAAAGAAATTGAAGATGCGCAATTGCGCGCGGTGCTCGATTCAGACGTTGATATGTTTGCCTGTGGCATTGGTGCACCCCCGGATGCGGTGGCTGAAGCCAAGGCTGGTGGCAAAACAACCCTTGCGCTGATTGGCAGCCCCCATCATGTCGAACGCAGTATACGTGCGGGTGTGGATTTTCTGGTGGCCCAGGGGTACGACGCCGGCGCGCATACGGGGCCAATCGGCACTTATTCGCTGGTGCCGCAAATCGTCGATGCAGCCGGTGATGTACCGGTGCTTGCCGCTGGCGGTGTGGCTACCGGGCGGCACATCGCTGCCGCTCTGGCCATGGGTGCGCAAGGCGTCTGGTTGGGTACTGCCTGGCTGCTGTCCAGTGAGCATCAGGGCCATATGCATCCGGTGAACACGCGTAAATTAATAGAGGCGGGCAGTGCGGACACAGTGATTACCCGTTCTGAAAGCGGCAAAACTTTCCGTCAGGTGCGTACCGGCTGGAGTCAGGCCTGGGAGGCCGATGATGCGCCGGCCCCGCTGAAAATGCCTTATCAGGATGTGCTGGTCGGCGATTTACTGGGCGCCATTGAAGAACATGACATTGAACCTCTGATTCATTCTGGCGCAGGTCAGAGTGTGGCCTACTTCAATGAAGTAAAGCCCGTCGCCACCATTATGCGCGAGCTCGTAGATGAGACCTGTGCAGCACTAGGCGCGCAAACCCAGTATTTGAAAAGTTAGTCGATGCTGCAGTCTAGTGTTTCCTCCAGTTTGAATAGAACCCTTGCCGTTGCCTGCCTTATTGCGATAATGATCGGTTGTAGCGGTATAGACCTGGACACGGTAAATCCTCCGGGGGTCAATTTGAGTGGCCAATGGCTGGTCGACTTCGGCGATTCCGACCTGGTCCCGGATCTGCGCAATCGCCCACCAGGTAAACCCAGCCGACGTGTGCAGGGCACCGTAAGTCGTGAGGCGCTGCGTGTGGCTGATGGCTCAGCGTTTGCGTTTATCGCCCACGACTTTCAGGTTTTGCGGGCTGATAAGCTCACCATCGAACAGAATATTGATTCCATGGGGCTGGATTATCAGCCCGGCGTTTATCGTGATGTCACTTGGGGGGAGCGCCAGCGAGGGCTTTGGGAGGTGCTGGCTGGATGGGAAGAGCAGCAACTGGTGATCATCTCCAAGGCACGCAATATGCGCGTTGAAGAGCGTTTGCAGCTGGTCAGCCCGGATCTTCTGAAAGTCTGGGTGTACATAGACGCAAATGGTGAAAAGCTCGAGTTTCTGCGTGTCTTCAACCGCCAGCCGTAGCCTCGTCCGACACCTGCTTGAGCCCGCTGGCGCGTCTGTCTATATTTCGTCATTGAAGTTATAAGCGGGAAGTCGCGTGCGTCGATTCTCTGTGGTTTTTGCGGTTGTGTTGCTGCTGGCTGGGTGTGTTACTCAGACGGGTACGCGACGCGAGCAAAGCTATCCAGTCGAGCTGTTTGATGGATCCGCCCTGTTTGGTCAGGTAATCGAGCCAGCGCCAGCGCTGGATTTGCTTACTGTCAGTCCTGAAATGTCCGAGTTTGTTGCCAGTACCCGGGGTGAGGGACATTTTGAGTCCCTGCGCTTTCGGCGACTGATGCGCAAGATGGTGGAGGACGGCTTTTTTATCGATCAGTACGATCGTGATGCAACCTATTCCGCAGCAAAAACATTTTCGGTGCGTAAAGGAAATTGTCTGGCCTATACCAACATGTTCATCGCGCTGGCGCGTGAGGCCGGCCTGGATGCAAAGTATCAGCTGGTAGACACACAACCAACCTGGGATGTGGAGTCTGGTTTTCTGGTTCGCAATAACCATGTCAACGTTTTGCTTGAAGGTTTGAAATCGCCGGGTAATAACGTCAGCGATATAACGGTGGATTTCAATCTGGTGCGCGTAGCAGACGACGTGCCCCGCCAAACCATTGGCGATGCTTACGCGGAATCCATGTTCTACGGCAACCTTGCTGTCCAACAGTTGCACAAGGGGGATCAGCGCGCCGCGTTCAGCTATCTCAAACGGGCAGTCCTTACCGAACCTGCGAATACGGATGTCTGGAATAATCTGGGCGCGTTGTATTCGATGTCGAATCGTCCGGAGCTAGGTCAACAAGCCTACGAAATCGCACTGTCGTTGAGTAAGCGAAATGAAACAGCGATTGCAGGGCTCGCAAAAACCCTGCGTCAACAGGCGAAGCATGAAGCAGCTGATCATTACGAAGCGTTAGCGGCTAAATACCAGCGGAAAAATCCGTATTACCATTTTGCTCTGGCAGAGCAAGCCTTTCGTAATGATGCGTTCGAATTCGCTCTACACTCCGTTGAGCAGGCCATATCGCTGCAGCGCGACAACGCCCGTTTTTATGCGCTGCGGGCAGCCACAGCCCAGGAGTTGGGCGATCTCGCTCTGCAACAGAAGAGTATTCGTTTACAGCAGAAGCACACCGACAAGAAGACCCAGGCACAGGATCTGATATTTAACTGATGGCTGCCTTGATCGCAGTAAAGGCTTCATCTAACACAGCCTGTAAGTCGCGAATGCGCACCGGTTTTGCCAGAAAGTGGTTCATACCAGCAGCCAGACATTCTTCTTTGTCCGCGTTCATTGCGTTTGCTGTTAAAGCAATAATATAGGGTTGATGAAGGGCAGAGTCTGCACGGATGCAGCGGGTTGCTTCAAGGCCGTCCATTTCCGGCATCTGCAGATCCATAAAAACAATATCGTATCGGTCACGACGCACGGCGGTTATTGCCTTTCTCCCATCCTCGGCGATTTCCGCCTCGTAACCCAGTTTCTTCAACATCATTACGGCGACATGCTGATTGACGGCATTGTCCTCCGCCACGAGAACACGCAGGTGAGAGTTTGAGGGTACAGCTTGAATCCTTCTGGGCTTATCTGTGGTTGGCTTGGTAAGGCTCCGCGGTAGCTTCAGGTGCACAGCAAAGGAAGTGCCTTGCCCTTTGTTGCTGTCTACTGAGATATGCCCGCCCATTTCTTCGACCAGTGCTTTTGAAATTGCCAGGCCTAAGCCGGTACCACCAAATTTGCGGGTGATTGAAGTGTCCTCCTGAATGAAGGCATCAAACAAAGTAGGGAGCTTAACGGGATCGATACCGATGCCTGTATCAGTAACGGTGAAGGTGAGCGTATCTATGAGTGACTGGTCAAGTTCGGCAGTCACTGAAAGTTGGACTGTGCCCTTGGAAGTAAACTTAACTGCGTTGGATAGCAGGTTAACCAGCACCTGCTTAATCTTGTGTGCATCACCGATATAGCGGGCGTCTGGCGGCGCCTGATTCATTGATTCCAACGCGAGGTTTTTATCCTCAGCGCTCTGACGAATAATATTTATCGCATCCTGCAGAAGTTTGTTTAAAGAAAACTCCTTTTTCTCTATCGACATTTTTCCCGCGTCGAGTTTTGAAAAATCGAGAATGTCATTGATGATGTGCAGCAAAGATTCGCCGCTGGCACGAATCACATCCACATGGTTGCGACTTACAGGATCAAGTTCCTGCTGGCTGAGCAGAGACGCCATGCCAATGACACCGTTCATCGGGGTTCGAATTTCGTGGCTCATGTTGGCCAGGAATTCGGTGCGCGCCTTGGCGGCCGCTTCTGCAGCCTCTTTCGCTGCGGTGAGTTCGTTTTCTTTCTCTACCTGCGCCGTAATATCAGTAAAAACGCCTAAGGCGCGCAACGGATGACCGTTTTGGTAGAATATTTTGCCCATGCAGCGCACCCAGATCAGACGCCCGGAGGCGGTCTTCAGTTGATCCACAACATCGTACGGTTCACCTGTGACTCGCATGTGTTCGGTGGCTTTGACCAACGGGCTATTTACTGGGTCGCTCGCCAGAAAGGGTCTGACATCAAGCGCAGCTTCAGTATCCACCGGTAAATCAAGTATTCCGTAAGTAGTTGGCGTCCAGCGGACTTCATCGGTTGCGTAGTTTTTCTGCCAACCACCGACCCCTGCAAACCCCTGGGTCTCGTCCAGTAAAGATAGAGCATCCGCGCTCACGGAGCGTGCAGCGTGCAGACCGCCTGCAACAAGATAGAGCAGGATGCCGATACAGGTAAAAACCACGGTGACACCCAGTGGCGTCGTGATGGGTTCCTCGACCGTCCAGGCCATGAATATTGTGCTTGCGCCCCAGGTCAAAATAAGCGCCCGCCGCCAGAGTTTGGATTCGATGATCACACCGCCAAATACCATCACCAGATTCACCGCCAAAAGCGCTGCAGGATCAATGTGGCGTTCGTAGTTCAGATGCAGAAAATGGCAAAGGGCGGGCAATAACACCCAGTAGAAAGCGCTGTTTGGCCGGTGGCGGGTGAACGGGATGTACTCACCAAATGCGGCAAAAAAAGCGAAAGTAAACGCTGCGAGTAGTTCCAGAGGATAGAATCGCTGGCCTGGCAAGTCCGCCAGCACCAAGCGCGCGATAAGGATACAAGTCAGTCCGACCGCTCCAACGGCGCAAAACAAGCGATAGCGTCGGATAGCGGGAATGTCGAAAAATGCGGAAACCGGGTGCATAGCAGGCCCATTGAAACCAGTGTATACAGTCTAGTTGGCTTTTTTGGGTCTGCAGGACAGAAGCACAGGCTAAAGTTGGTGGAGATAGGCTTGCATTTACGCTTCAGCGCATTAAAATTGCGCCCTCGTTTTTGTACAGCCATCGCGCTGGCAGAGACGTTGACCTACTACTCCGTCTTAGCTCAGTTGGTAGAGCAGCTGACTGTTAATCAGCGGGTCGCTGGTTCGAGCCCAGCAGACGGAGCCATATCTTTCAATGACTTACACACTTTTTAGCTGACCTCTTGATTCCGCTTGTGGGTGCGCTTCTTACTTGGCCAACCCGGCACGAGCCTGGCGCGTAACTGGCTGTTTCAGCGCACAGCGCAGTTTGCCGTGCTAAAGCGAAAACGCCACCAGGTAATCTCCTTCACCGCCGATCCCCGCGCGCGCGTCACCGCCTGCGGCGATCACCACAAACTGGCGTGGGCCTTGGGGTGTGTCCACGGTGTAACTCATCGGGGTGGCATTGCCAGGGAACGGCAGCGGGTGCTGCCACAGCTCATCGCCCGTGTTGACGTCATATGCACGCAGCCTGCTTTCGGCAGCGGCACCAATGAAAATCAGCCCGCTTTGCGTCAACAGCGAGCCACCCATTCCCGACATACCAATTGCCAGCGGTATGAAGGTGACGTCCCGGGTGGTGCCATGGTGGCGCCGCCAGATCTGCGCCTGGGCATTGATGTCTATGACCATGATCTCAGCCAGGGGCGGACCGGCGCAGGGCAGGCCGACCACCGGATCCAGATAAGCGTGGCGCGACATCAAGTGCTCCGCGCCCTGCTGCATAGCCAGTTCGGCACCATCCGGCAGGTTGTAGCGTGCGTATATTTCTCGACGCGCCGCACGACGCGCTTCCATGTCGGCGGTGCGGTCTTCCACTACTGACAGCAGGTCTGCGGCCCCTTGTCGATTTATGAGCCTGGTGCGAAAGGGCACGCTATTGGTATTGACTACTATGAGCCCGCGCTCCTCATCTACCGCTACACCACCCCAGTTGGTAGCGCCCATATTGCTGGGCAGGCCGATGGTCCATTGTTCAGTGATAGGCGTAAAAACAGGGCCCGCCACGCTTTCCGCATCCATTTCGTCGCACAAGCCAAACACCGATTCGCCCTTTTCGTAACTGCGCGACACCTGAAAAGCCGACGGCGGGAAGGGTTGCACATCAGACAGCCGGTCAGCCAGCGGACCATGCACTGGTACTGATTCGTAAGTCACATCGACCAACGGCTGCCCGGTATCGCGATGCAGTACAAAGACATGCCCCATCTTGGTCGCCTGAATCAATGCCGGCACCTGGGTGCCGTTCATAGTCAGATCTGCAAGCACCGGCTGGGACGGTACATCGAAGTCCCAGTAGTCGTTGATGACGGTGTTGAAATGCCACAGCACTTCCCCGGTAGAAGCGCGTAACGCCACCACCGCAGAACCGTAGTAGGCCATGTTCAGGCCCGGCGGCCGGTCATAATCCGGCGATGGATTGCCGGTAGGCAGGAACACCATGTCGCGCGCTTCGTCGACCACCATGGGCGCCCACACGTTTGGAGTACCCAGGGCATAACCTGCACTGCTGACGGGCTGTGCGTCATATTCGTATCCTGGAGGCGCCAGATCGAATGCCCAAACCTGTTCACCGCTCACCGCGTGATATGCGCGCACCACGCCGCTGGGTGCCGTGACCCGATTGCCATCGCTGACTGCAGAGCCAACGATGACCAACTCTCCGGCCACCACCGGGGGCGAAGTCACCTGATATTCTCCGGCCCAGTCAATAGGGCCAACATCGGTGTCCAATGCCACCTCACCGTCATTGCCGAAGGTGCGGCAGGGCTGTCCGGTAGCGGTATTGAGTGCCATCAGACGGGCATCATTCGTGGCCATCAACACGCGCGTGGGGCACTCGTCATCGCCGGTATGCGCCGGGGTCACACTGCGGCAGTTGAATTCGTTGGCGGGACGCAGGCTGCGGTCTACCTGCGGGTCAAAGGTCCAGAGTTCGCTGCCGGTGAGCGGGTCCAGGGCCACCACCTTGTTGAACGGAGAACAGAACAGCAGGCGCCCCTCGGTCAGTACCGGCGTACTCTGAAACACGTCTTCGGTGTCACCCGTCCGGTACGTCCAGGTCAGCTGCAGCTCATCCACGTTGTCACGGTTGATGCGCTCCAGGGGCGCGTATTTCCTGCCACCTGAGCCGCCGTAAGCCGCCCATGCGGACGTCGTGCGCGGTTCACCGTTCGCGGTGGCCTGGTAGGCACCGAAATCTGTATCGCAACCGGCGAGCAGCCAGCAGGCGCAGAGAACCACTCCCCATATGCTCATCTGTTCAGTCAACATGGAAGAGTCCCTCAATGTCTATTCACTGTAACTAGTGTCGCGGCAACGCCGATAATAGTTTGCCAGGGCTGGCACGGCGCCTTTCGCTGACTTTGTCTGGCGGACTGATGCTCGGGGAACTGGATTATCAAATTGAAAACCACCCAAAAACCGAATTCTCCGCTCTAACCCGTAGCCTTAATCTGATGGCCCGCAATCTGAATCGATTGTTTAACGCCCAAAATGACTTGTTGCTGGCCATAAGCCACGAGTTACGTTCTCCGCTGGCCAGAATGAAAGTGTCTTTAGCAATGCTCGACAACAACGATGCAGCTGAAGAACTGGGTCAGGACATCAAGCACATGGATGATTTGATTGCGCAATTGCTGGAAGGCGAAAGGCTAAAACGGGGCCGCGCCATTCCAGATATCACCACTTTCTATTTCCCCAGACTTATTGATGATCTGTTGGCTGAACCTCTTATTCGGCAACATGTGACACTCGTTGGCTAGGTGCCAGAGAAAGCCCTGAATATCGATGTTGGAAGAATCATGTTTGCCCTAAGAAACCTGCTGAAAAACGCGATGGAACATTCCACAGAAAACAGTTCAGTTGAACTGTCAGTAGCAGAACAAAATTCAGCTGTTCTTATCAAAGTTAAAGATTCAGGCCCGGGTATTCCTGAAGAGTTTCTCGAGCGAATTTTCGAGCCCTTTTTTCGGATTGAGAGCATAGAAAATCGTTCTTTTAGTGGCATAGGTCTTGGACTCTTCTTATGTAAACGTATCGCTGAAGCGCATCAGGGTGAGCTTGAAGCTTGCAACCATCCCCAAGGAGGTTCCGTATTCACTATGAGGCTGCCGGTTCAATTAAGTTTATCTATCCGCTGAATCGTCTGGTAACCAGCGCGAGAACGCATGCGTTTTGCCCCCACATATTTCCAGCTGTCTCGACCACTAAAGGCATCAGGCATCCTGGCTACAGATCGCAACCTCAGAGGCAAGGATGTAGTACCGCAGATAGTCCTCATCCTCGCCAAAACCCTTTTTACGTACCTCGCGCAGACGGTTCCTGGGCTTCTTGTCTTCTTCTAACTCGGCTACGTCATCTTCACTCGATGCGACGTTTGCGGCGATGATGCGGCCAGAACGGTCCTCGCTCGCTTCAGCTTCTTTCTCACCCGCCTCTTTGACGAGGTTCATCAGTCGCTTTGCGGTGTCCCAAGTGTCGCCGGACACTTCCTTTTCCACGACGCTGACATAGAGAGCCGGGCCGTAACCCAGAGACTTGTTGTCCTCATCAATCGGGGCCTGCCGAACGGATAAAGTAAGGTAGTCATTCGCAAGCAGTTCGGCATCGAGGAGCGTGTCGTCGCACACCAGGGCGCTGCCTGCAGCAGCTTTGTTCTCCGCCGCTTCAGTGAGTGCGCTGAGCGTTGCCATGGCGCGCTCGGCCTGGGCGTCGCGCTCGCCGCCAACCATGGAGCCGAAGATCACAGCAATAACGCTGAAGGCGATAAAGCTGTACACGACCCACTCAGAGACGGCGCGCCCGAACAAGCGGGCTACTGGTGGGATCTCGTTGTCTGCCTCGGGATTATTATTCTCGGTCGTCATGTCAGTTCTTGTTTTCCTACATATCTATTTCGGGTACGAGTGGCGCTTGCAGCGCTCGGGCGCCTGTTAAGTGAGCAAATGGCGTGCCATGTGGGCTGCTTGCATAATACAGATCTGCAAACGGCAGTTTCTGTACGCCGGATGGTTCTGTAGTGTCCCCCGTGAACTCGTGGCGGTCGAAACCTGCACTAGAATGCATCATTTCGAGTTGCCCATGCATCATGTCAGTGCTGCATTGACTTCTCTGTCCCACATTTGCTTGGGAAATGCACCATCAATTCGCTTCGAAACGGAAGTTTACGTTGGTAAGCTTTAAGTGCTCTTCGCCATTCTTCAAGCATAGGAGGGCGATAGTGACCGCTAACCGTCTATCGAGAACACGGCGGTCAGGTAAGGTCAGCTTTGTTCAGATGAGGTTTGGTCTGTTTTTTGCAAACAACGTGAACATACGGCACGCATAAAGAATGGCCATACTCGAAGTAAGAAATGGAGATTTTTCATGAGCGAAAATTCACTGGACCCTGTTGAGCTGTCCCAGAGCACAGAAGCCAGTCCCACGACCAGGACCTGGAAAGACATCTTCTGGACGCTGTTGCAGCCAACCATCGCGATGGGCGCACCCCTCCTTGTCGCCGTCACGCTACTGAGCGGTGTCTGGGCAGAAGAAGACCGAATGCTCTTCGCGCTGGTGATGATCTTCCTTCCGATCCCAATATTCGTGTGGGCCGAGCGGCGCTGGGGCCGAAGCGATTGGAAGCTTAAACCATCCGAACTGGCCGAAGATGGCTTTTGGCTTGCGATGGGCGCGTTCCTCTGGGCGCCGCTTATAACTGACATGTATCGCACGCCGCTCTCCGAAGGTTTCAACGCTATCCGTGATCGGACCTTCCTGGAGCTCAGTATCGAGCCGACGACCGTGCTCGGTCTGTTTGGTGCAGTCATCTTTATCCGCATCTGTACGGCTTTTCCTTATTACTGGCTGCACCGTGTGCAGCACGAGGTGCTGTTCTGGTGGCGCATGCACGCAACGCATCACCACATCACGAAAATGAGTTTCCTTCGAGGCGACCGGACTCATCCGCTCGAATACCTGGCGCTTTCGCTGGGTCGGGTGATGGTTTTGGCTTTCATCGGCGCGAGCGACGAAGTAATTGCAGTTTCTGTAGCATTTGGCATGTGGAACGGTAAGTTCAATCACTCGAACCTGCCGCTTAAGTCTCTACCTGTCTACGATTGGATTTTTGCGACTGCGCCTCAGCATCACGTGCATCATTCGCTGAATCGCCGGCAGAGTGACTCGAATTACGGCTGCTACATTATCCTCTGGGACCGCGTCTTTGGCACCTACTGTGGTGATACTACAAGCGATGTCAAACAGACCGGTGCCGGTAAGGCCGTGCCGCTATCGATTAAGGAGCAGCTGATGTTGGCCTTCTACCCAAACAAGCGCCTAATTGATCTATGACGGGCGCGTTCCATCTGAACTGTTATCTGAACGGTTAAACGTGGTGAGTCGAACTTTATGAGTAACCCCTGGTTTTTAGTTCCCTTTCTGATTGGGACAGCTGCTTTTTTTGCGACGCTCTTTGTGACGATGTTTGTGCCGAACATGTCGGATACGCCCTGGTCGGAGGAAGATCCCGAAGAAGTGCACCCGCTCAGGCGATGGGACACCTTCATCACCTGGCTTATGTGGGGAGGCTGGGGTGTCGCCATGGTCATGCATTTCCTGGACGAAAACGAAATGCTTGATCAGATCGAGCGGCTATTCAGCTGATTCTTATTGTCTGCGCGACCAACTGCTATGCTTTTCGAGTCTGACTTGTAACGGCCGTGATTGAAAAGCTGGTAGCACCGTCGGCATAAACCAGTGCGTGTGATGCAGATCGATTCCTTAGCAATGGCGACGTTGAGGGGACTCCTGCTAACGAGCGTCGTTGATTGATATGTCTAAAAATGAATACTCGCCTCCACGTCTTATCAGTTCGTACAAAGTTGCAAACCCTCAACTTATGCGTAGTGTGCGTATTAGCTGACTAGGTAAGTACACAAGAGAGCCCGAATCCATAGCCCTCACTTCCAATGACTCGGTCATATTTCCCAGGCAAGCTATGCACTAGCGCGCGCAGACGGAGCAAGAATGGCTGACACCGCAAACGAGTTTCGCTATCGAGCGTTCATCAGCTACAGCCACCAGGATCGTGCCTGGGCACGCTGGCTGTTTCGTCGTCTCGAACGTTACCGCACCCCAAAACATATTCTTGGTCAAACTGGACGCTTTGGTCCGGTTTCAGAACGTCTGGCGCCGATATTCAGAGACCGCGATGAACTGGCCTCTGGAACCGATCTAACCACCACGATTCGCGATGCGTTAGCACAGTCAGCCGCTCTTATAGTGATCGCTTCGCCCGCATCAGCTCAATCGCGCTGGGTAAATCAGGAAATAATCGAATTCATGCGCATCCACGGCGAAGGCAGCGTCTTTGTTTTAATTGTTGCAGGTGAACCAAAAGCAGACGGTCTGGCCCAGTGTTACGCACCCGCCTTGCGTTATCGCATCAACCCGGATGGTGAGCTAACAGACGAGCGGGTTGATCTCATTGCTGCTGATGCTCGTGACATCGGAGATGGTCGCAAACGCGCCCTACTCAAACTGATTGCAGGATTGCTGGGCGTCGATTACGACCTGCTCATACGCCGCGAGAACCAACGGCGCTATCGTCGCATGGCTGTCATCACCACGTTCTCGATCATTGGCATGGGGTTTTCACTGACGCTCGCTACGATCGCCTATCTGGCAAGTCAGGATGCTGAACAACGGCGCCAGCAAGCAGAAAACCTGCTCGAGTTTATGGTTGGAGATCTACGCGAAAGCCTCGAACCCCTGGGCCAGCTACACGTCCTCGAAGACGTCGCTGACCAAGCTATGG
Source organism: Gammaproteobacteria bacterium (assembly GCA_048571035.1). Taxonomy (GTDB): domain Bacteria; phylum Pseudomonadota; class Gammaproteobacteria; order Pseudomonadales; family Azotimanducaceae; genus UBA4421. The sequence continues at coordinate 1,918,113 of CP121329.1, read as the reverse complement.
ATTATTTCAGTGAGGTCGAAGACAGCGATATGACAACGCTGGGCCTGGCTCAACGCGCCCGCGTGTTAACCCATGTCGGGTCGATTCGATTGCAGCAGTTACAATATGACGGCGCTGTGGACGCATTCCAGGAAGCCTACCAGCGTGCTGCTGAACTGGTGGAACTCGACGCAACAGATCCACAGCTGCTGTTTCAGCGAGGACAGGCTGAATACTGGGTCGGCTTCGCCAATTGGGAGCAGGGTAACTTCAGTGCGACCCGGGACTGGTGGCAGCGGTACCTGGCAACCAGTGAAGGGCTCCTGGCGTTTGCACCCACCAACCCCGACTGGTTGCGCGAGGTCGGCTATGGTCACCACAACATGGGTGCCCTGGCGGTTAGAACCAGCGACCTGGTGTTAGCTCGTACTTCATTTGAACGCGAACTGGCACTGCTGAAAGAACTGGAAAAACAGGACTCCGCCCCCCTCCAGTTCGGACCCGATATTGCGGACGTACAAGCATGGCTGGGAGATATTGCGATCCTGGACGGAAAACGCGTTGAAGCACTGGGCCACTACCAGCAGAGCCGGACGCTCTGGGAAGACCTTCTGGCGATCGCACCGAATCATGCTGGCTTGAAATTCAGAGTGTCATCTGCGCTGATGAAGGAATATACAACCGCGCTGCGCACGATCAGCGCCGATACAAAAGAACATCAGTTAACGCAAGCTCTGGCCCTACGCAAAGAATTGTCGGAAGCAGACCGAGACAACAAACGGCACCTGAAAGATTTTATCAAAACTGAATTGCTGGTGCTGGAACTTGGCATGGCGCGCCAGTTGGAAAATCCGAACCGCCTGGCAGAGCTTCTGTCCCATGCAGCAACATTGACACGACTACATGCCCAGGAGTCTGGTGATTGGAGTACCCGTCAGGCTCTGATCGATACCCACCGAATGATCGCGTTAGAAGCGGATTCACTGGGCCAACAGAGTCAGGCTAATGAATCGATGGCCAAGGGTCTGGCGCTGATCGATGAACTCTCAGACGAGGTCGCGGTTGCCGGTGTGATGCCGATCAGCATCGCTCATGCACTGTTGGCGTTTGAGCAACTGGGTCATCATAACGCTTATCAGGATAACGTTGGCCGGACTGTCACCGCAGATCAAGTCATAGCCTTTCTTACACCCTTGGCCGGCGCTACAAAACAACATCAACTACAGGAACTCTGGGTTCGCGCTCTGTCTCGCGTCGGTCGCACAAATGAAGCGCTGGCGCTCCGCAACGAAATCACCAATGCCGGGTATAAACCGCTGCACCCCTGGTCCGGAAGTTTATCGACTGATACCTAGTTCCAGTCGTTGCGTACTCCGGGATCGACATAGTCGTTAATGTTCTCGTTACCGTCTTTTTGAATCCAGACCAGAAATTCATAGTTCTGTTTGGCAGGTCCCGAATCGGTCACCGTCATGAGCTGTTGATCGGTGCCGATGGTGACAATTATCCCGTCCGGGAGTTTCTTAGGCTTACCATTGTTCTTCAAGAAAACGGATTGAAATGTCACGAGAGACGAGTTGTCCAACGCTTCGATTGCAGTGGATTTCTGTTTCTTTATATTGCTCGTATCAACCTTGAAAAATCGGGCACCTATGATATTCCAGACCTCACCTTCAAGATCTGCCGGGGGTGCATGAATTACCAGGGTTACGTCCTTCGGAAGATCAATAAACGCATCGGTTTGACCTGTTGAAGTGCCGGCCTGGGTACTGCGCAGTAGGGTTAATTCCATGACGTCCTCCTTTGGAGTGTCTTTGTTCACCTGTTAACAGAGAAACACCAAAGCCCAGTTAAATCAAGTTACTTTATAATGTTGTTATTGAGCGTCTTTTATGAACTGTTGGCCAGGCGTGCATTAATTTGTTATCAGGCTTGGGTTGCAGGCGCCGCGATCTCTCTGCGCGGCAGGATACCTTCATCTGGTGGTCGCCCCGTTTGTTGTACCCAATCAGGTGCCACACCATAAACAACTGGGTTCACGTTTCGCAGTCGTAAACGCGCCTGCGCCTTGTCCGAACTCAACACTGGTGGCTCGGGTCAAAAATTCGGTCTCTCCAGCGTGCATTTTAACAACTTTTGCTATATGCACGCAGCCTTACCCAATGGCCGGAAGTCCGATATCCTGCACTATAAAACGCATTATCGGGAACCCTGCCTCGGAGGTAAATGGGCATGAGTAACACAATAAAACGCGGAGTTTGGGACACCAGTCTTTCCCGCCTCGAAAAGGATATGGCAGCCGCTGAGGACTTTGAAACCTGGCGCGCCCTGGCCGAGCAGCATGACTTGCGCAGCGGCGCAGAAAAGTGGCGGCACACAGAACGCGCGGAAAACTATGACTGGGCGAATATCAAGCAGCGGACTCAGATCCTGCAGGATCTGCGGGCGCGCGGCGACGATGTGGGTCTGCTCTTTGCATTGAATGAAGGTATTCACGGCAACATGGGTGGTATGGGCAAGTCTGAGCTTTATGAGCGTGCCAAGCTGGGTACCAAGAAACTTATTGAAGACTATGTGAACACCATTTCTGACTCGCTGAGACACATCTCGTCGGTACCGGAGAATCAGATTCCTTTTGAGGAGAAAATGGACTTCTTTGATCGTGCCAGCCACTGCTTTGGCCGCGCTGCACTGATGTTGAGCGGTGCTGGTTCCCTTGGTCATTTTCACACGGGGGTTGTGAAAACACTGTTTCAGCAGAAACTGCTGCCGGGAGTCATTTCAGGCTCCAGTGCGGGATCAGTGGTTGCCGCGGTGTTGGGCTGCCATAGTGATAACGAGCTTCAAGAGCTGTTTTCCGGCGACAATCTGCTGGGAAATCCAGAGCAGTTTGATGAAGTTGCCTGGACCATGACCCGACGCCAGATGGACATCAACGATGTGATGTCCATGCTGGAGGTCACGATCCCTGACATGACCTTCCAGGAAGCTTTTGAGAAGACCGGTCGCTGCCTGAACGTGACTATCGCGCCTGCAGAGCAGCACCAGACTTCGAGGCTGATGAATGCCATTACCTCACCTAACGTTTTTATTCGAACTGCGGTCCTCGCATCCTGCGCGGTACCGGGTGTCTTCCCGTCGGTGATGCTGATGGCCAAGAACGTTTATGGCGAACCGCAACCCTATCTGCCAAATAGACGTTGGGTGGATGGTGCGGTCACCGACGATCTACCGGCCAAGCGTCTGGCGAGGCTCTACGGGGTTAACCATTACATTGTCAGCCAGGCCAACCCCCTGGCTCTGGCGATGATGAGCGCTGACAAGTATATCTATCTGCCAAAAGGCGCCAAATCGGTATGGCGCCATGCAGGTAAAGAAATGCTGCGCTCCGGTGAAGAGTTTACCCGCCGTTACCTGCGTCCCTGGCCAGAAGTCAGCCGGGCCATGAACATGTTTTATTCGGTTGCCGCCCAGGATTACACTGGGGACATCAATATTGTGCCGTCTTTTAATTTTGTGAATCCGCAGAAACTGCTGGGACACCTGACCTCGGACGAGATTTCAGAGCTGGTGCTGGAGGGCGAGCGTGCAGCCTGGAATCGCCTGGCGCAGATACGCACCTGCACCAGCATTGGCCACACCCTTGATATGATCCTTGATCATCACTCGGAACATGATGTGCGCAAGTTCTACAAAACACGCCGGCCAAAACCCGAGAAGATGGACGATAAACTCGATGAAAGTTCGTCGGTGACTTAGTCTCCCGCAGAGTCGTATGCATTTGTCGCCAACACAATTGCAAAGTAAAAAACTATTTTGAAAGGAAAGCCCATGCAAAGAATCACTCTGTTACTTCTTGCACTTGCTGGCACCATGCCCGTAGCCGCTGAGCAACTGCAGACCGTTACGGCATTGGATGTGGATTACCTGGTGGCTGCTGACTATGCCGATGCCAAAGACAAGCTGGATATCTACATGCCTCTTGGCGCAACAGGGGTTCCCGTGGTCGTATACTTTCACGGCGGGGGTTTAATGTACGGTGATAAAAGCCTGGCGCAGGTAGTGGCCGAGCGATTACTGGCCCAGGGCATTGGCCTGGTGTCTGCAAATTACCGACTCTCGCCAGGGGTGATGCATCCTGCTCATGTCCAGGATGCGGCAGCCGCTACTGCCTGGGTATACAACAATATCGCCGAATTTGGCGGCGACCCTCGAAATTTATATGTTGGTGGACATTCCGCCGGTGCCTACCTCGCAGCTCTGCTCGCCCTTGATCCACAACACTTACGGCAGCATGACATGGCATTGTCCGCTATCCGCGGCGCGATACCGATCAGCCCGTTTCTCTATGTGGAGGAGACCGCTCGAGATCGATCGAAGTCGATTTGGGGCGAAATACCTCTGGATTGGTTGGCAGCGTCAGTCACTCCGCATATCTCAGCAGGTAAACCACCAATGCTGCTCATCTATGCCGACGGCGATGATCCATGGCGACGCGCGCAGAATGAGAAGCTTGCCAGAGAACTCACCATGAGCGGCAATAAAGCTGTCAGAGCCGTCGAAGTAGCTAACCGAGACCACACTTCTCTGATTTCTGAGATAAACGCTGCCGACGATCAAATCGGCGGGCTTGTAGCGACCTTTATTGTCGAGCAGACACCTTAAAGCAGCCCGCATAACGGATGCCGGTTTGAGGGGATGGTGGTGATTGGGCAATCGACGCCTACTTCATCTGAGTATTGATGCTACTCAAAAGATTCTGCGCCTGTTCGACAGCCTGATCACCTTCCCCCAGACCGTAGGTAAGGTGCGGCAACGCGGCTTCCAAGTCCGACATAGCAGCTTTGGAATTGCCTGTCTCGAGTCTGATCTCGGCACGCTGCATGAGCGCTTTGCCGAGATGAACACTGCCGTCTGAATCTGGATCCATGCTTTGTTCAAGGCGGGCGACCAACTCATCAGCAAGGGCTTCAGCCTTTGCATAATTGCCTAGTGCGCGATAGACCTCTGCGCCTTCTATGATCACCCGAGTGACACTCTGCCCGCGCCGGGCTTCGGGATAGCCAACATCAGCCAGCAGCGCTTTGATTTCCGGCACCGCGATGTCCAGCCGTCCGGTTAATCGATGCAGCTTAACCCTATGGGTGCGGACACCCAACCCGAGCCTTAGCTCTTTTTGATTGACGTATGCCTCGGCAGCATCAAGGTGTTCGCGAGCGACGTCGTATGCCTTATTTGCGAGATGCACCTTAGCTAAACCCAGATTGGAAGCAGCTATGATTCGGGCGTCACCGGCCGATTCAGCAAGCTCCAAGCTCTGAGTATAAACCGCTTGTGCATCATCGACGCGGCCTACAGTCATCAGCAGGTCTCCGTACTGCGTGAGCAGGATGGCTGAGCCGCGCCCCCGAAAGCCACTTGTCTGCATACGCTGTGTAAGGTCAACGAAGGTTTCGAGTGCCTCCGGAGTTTGACCAAGAACCACCAGGCTAACGGCTTTGTTGGCAGCGATGCGCTGATAGGCGAGCGTTGACCCCCTGCCAGATGATTCGAGCAGCTCGATCACTTCGTCGAGATAGGCTATCGCTTTTCTCGGCTCGCCATCATAAAAGTATGTGAAAGCAATATCGTGCAGGAGTAAACCGCGAACACCGGTGCCAGGCGCTGGATGTAGATCGAGCAGTTGCTGCGCCTCAAAAAGCAAAGCTAAAGCCGCATCTGCATCACCTGCCTTGATTTCTGCATCTGCCTGAGCGCGCAGGCACTCCATGCTTGTCTCAATTGTAGGCGCTGCCAGAGACCTGTAGAGGGTCGCTCCTTCAGTAATCTGATTGGCTGCGGTTTCAGGGTCTCGAAGCTGGTTGCTGCGTGCCATAGCGCAGAGTATTGCGGCCAGCATATTGTCGTCTTCATGTTCGCGCGCTATCGCCTCTGCCTCTTGCAGTAATTCAAGTTCGCGATCTTGTTCGTTTAGACCGCCCATACTTGCATAACGTCGCGACACATCGAACAACACAGACGCCATAAATGGTTGGCCCATACCAAATTGGTCTTGCAGAAGCTCCCTGCCACGATCGAGCAGATCGACGGAGGTGAAAGAGCCGCTACCCATTTCTTCCATCAGCAGGCTATAGAATTCACTGCTGGCCTGGACCCGCTGCTGCTGATAGACGGCAATATCTCGCTGCCGATTTGCCTCGACCATTTGCAGAGATGTGATGATCGTCGCCGAAACAAGTGCTGTCAGCGCCAGTACCGAACTCAGCACAACACCCCAGTTGCGCCGCACGAACTTGCGAAATCTGTATCCGCGATTCTGTCCAGCTGCGTTAACCGGGTACCCTGAAAGATAGGCTTGCAGGTCGTCAAGCAGTGCATTTGCATCTCGGTAGCGATCGGCGGGATCGGCGCGCAGACACTGCTCTATGACCAACACAAGTTCGCCTGGCAGCCACTGGCGCTGTGCGCTGGGAAGTGTTACAGGCCGGCTCTCAGCGGCGCGCTGAATGGCATCCGTCAGCGTTTCCCCTTGCGTGGGTAAGCCGCCTCCCAGGACCTTGGCCATCAGCAGGCCAAGCTGGTAAATATCCGTCGCGATGGAGATCGGCTGCCCTAAAAGTTGCTCGGGGCTGGCATATTGAGGGGTCATGGCCCCCACCCGTGAGAGTTCCTCAGGCGTATCATTGAGCAGTTTGGCAATCCCGAAATCGAGCAGCTTTAACTTGCCGCCTTTGTCGACGAGAACGTTTGAAGGTTTGAGGTCGCGGTGTACAACCAGCTGTGCGTGGGCGAACTGCACGGCTTTTATGACGTCGATCAACAAACTCACGCGATCTTTGGTGCTCAGATTACGATCTGAGCAGTATTCATCGATAGGTTTACCGTCGACGTATTCCATGACGAGATACGGCCAACCTTCTTCCGTCTCCCCGGCATCGTAAAGTTGTGCAATACAACTGTGATTAAGTTGGGCGAGAATCTGGACTTCCATGCGAAAGCGTTGCGCAAATTCCGAGGTGTGGTGTGTTGCTTCGACCACCTTGATCGCTGCGCCTCGATCGAAATCAGCTTCGGCGCGAGTAGCATGCAGCACGTACCCCATTCCGCCTGAACCAACAACATGGCCAACTTTGTAACCGCTAAGGATGCGGCCCTGCAGTTTGTTGGTCTCGATACTGAAGGCGTGTTCCGGTACAGCGTCGAATGCGCCGCCGGTTCTGAAGTGATCCTCCAGGTCAGTCATAAATCAGATTCCTTCGGTTGAAGTCTCGCGGGTTTGGCTACAACTGCCTCGATACCGGGAGCATACGATAAAACCAGTAGCGTAGGCGTTGCCAGAAATTCTTGGCGGGCGTGCGGGTATAGATTTGATCGCCGCTCTGCCAAGTGATCCCAGAATCGGTGGCGCCTATTCGCCAAGAGTTCTCTGCCCGCGTTAACGCATTGAACGAGTTCCGCAGGGCAGCCGCTACGGCTGCTGACTGTAATGTCACGCCCAACTCGGTATTGAGATATAACGATCGAGGATCAAGGTTCAAAGAGCCAATAAAGACAATATCGTCGTCAACCACAATGTACTTGGTGTGCAGCGAAATGTTCTCCGCCAGGTTGTTCTCACCAACGATAGGCGCATCACTGCGCAGTTCATAAAGATCTATACCGGCCTCTACGACACGACGTCGATAATGGGAATAGGCAGATTGAGCGATTACGACGTCGTTGGTCTCCAGCGAATTAGTAACGATTCTGACTTTAACGCCTCGATCTACCAGTGTTTTTGCAGCACCAATGAGTTCACCCGGGGGTATGAAGTACGGGGTTACAACCAATACTTCGCGCTGCGCTTGCAGCGCCATCTTCACCAGGTCATCAACAATTTCATCTGGTTTGTTGAACCAACTGACACTCGGGTCATCCACCATAACAAAGTGGCTTTCGATCTCCGTACTGTCTTGCATGCGGGTTAGCGTATTGGGCGGCGGTGAGGGTGCTGCGAGGACGTCGATAGCGGGGTTCTCTTCCAGGCGCTGCCGTATACGTTTGCGCAGTTTTTCAAGCTGATCCGGGAAAACAGATAAGTTGAGTAGCTGGTTTACGGGATACGACCATTGGCTATTCCAGTAAGTGTCAAAACCCTCGGATAACTCCGTCACAATGGCGCCAGACAGTAGGATGTCCAAATCGATGAAGTTTCTCTTGCGGCTTACGCCAAAATAGTCATTGCCGATGTTTCGGCCGCCCAATATGCCGATCTGATTGTCTACCATCAGAAGCTTGTTGTGCATGCGATGGTTCAGTCGATTGCCGTCAATGGCAAACTCTGCCAATCGCAGAATACCGAGTTCATAACGCCAGCGAATGCTGAAAGGGTTGAAAATCCTTACTTCGATATTGGGGTGATCCTCTAAGGCATTCAGACGGTTCACCAAACCTTCGAGCTGTACGTCATCAACAAGCGCTCTAACGCGTACGCCACGGTCTGCGGCAGCTAACAATTTTTCAATGACGAGGATGCCAGTGGTGTCGTTTTGCCAGATAAAATACTGCAGATCAATGCTTTCATCCGCTGCATCAATCAAATCAAGGCGTGAAACCAGTGCTAAATCAGGTGACTCGATCAGTAAGGCATGGGTCTTAGCCGGGGGACAGCTCGCGGCGAGAGCGCTGGCGATCCGGGTATCGCTGCGTGCGGGTATTGCGTGGCTAGTTTGCACAGCTGCAATCGGTGGTAAATAAACACAGCCACCAAGTGGGAGGAGTAGCAAGATCGTCAACGTTCTGAAACGCTTTGCCAGCATATCTGGCGGCCTTTCCTTTAGGTCATACCTTTAAGGTTATACACGCCGTGCAATGTAACTGTATGCGTAATATCCACATGTCCGCTGATCCGGACGTGACCCTCACCATTCTGTCGGGGCTGCAGCAACAAAACCAAATCTTATCGGGGTACTTATACTATCTGTTGAACACCGCCAGATAGGCATCATGCAGGTGGGCAATCGGTGCTTCGTGGTCCATGGTCATTGGACCCACAGCAAAAGCGTCTGATTGCACCGTGGCCTGGAGGCGCTCGGTCATACCGGCGTCTTCGACTTCGGTAATTTCCTGGAATGCCTGCAGCATGAATTTCGCGATCTCTGGTGTAGTTTCCTGGTTTGGCTCAACAAGCGCTCTAAAACGCATTTGCGTGCGGTCCGGTCCCAATGGCGTGACCACCCCGGTCGCAAAATAGGTTGCTCCGGTGAACAGGGTCAGGTTTGGAAACAGTAAGTGTGCACCGTTTTGTTCTTGTCGTTCGGACAGACCGGCAATGGCCTCGAGATCGGGTGTCATGTTGGGATGTCCCGGACGCAAAGGTTCAAAAGATGCCCAGTGTGAACCTGTCTGCAACATCTGGCCCTGGTGATGCCCCCACATACGCAGGGTCTCCGGGTGCGTGTACCAAAGGTGGTACCAGTCAACGTGATTCTCTATATAAAACTTCCAGTTGGCTGCAAACTCAAAGGTGCCTTCGCATAACACCTGCAACCGACCGGGTTTAAATGCGCCCAGCAAATCAGGCATGTCCGCCAACCAGTCGTCAAATGCGGCTGCCTGACCGTCGGGATTAACAAAAAGTAGACCTTCCCAGTTCGCCAGCGCCACGGGTACCAAACCCCAGTCATCAAGGTTTAGATCTGGAAGTTGTTTACCCTGTTGTGGCACGTTGCTGAGGCTGCCGTCGAGCTGATATTGCCAGCGGTGATAGGGGCAAACGATCGTGTTGCAGTTGCCCCGGGCATCCAGCAGCTTTGCCCCTCGATGACGACAGACATTGTGGAATGCGCGTACCTGTCCTGATTCATCGCGGACCACCACGATCGGTTCACCGCCGATGGTGGCAGTGAGGTAGTCGCCGGGTTTTTTGATGTCGCGGGTCTCGCCGATAAAGTTCCAACTGCGTCTGAACAGTTGTCGTTGTTCGCGAAAGAACCAGTCCTGATCGTAGTAGGCTTCTGCGGGCAGGCGATATCCGTTGCCAGGCTGCAGAGTTATGAGCGGCGATGAAGGCAGGTTCATGAGATTCCTCAACTTGTCCGAAGTGCAATGAAGTGCAGCATGATCCATGCCAGATCGCACGATGCACCGGTACGCTACCTGTTTCGATGACTTCTAGTGCGCGTTTGTACATTCGTTACTGGATTACATCGCCCACTTATGGGGCTGACAGGTTTCAGCATGCGCTATTTTCGCGCTCTTATCGGTGTCAATCGTGGCCCAAGCTCTATGCACGCTTTTTGGCGCCGCGCATCGCGGCAGCATCAAAGACCCGCTAAGCGAATAAAATAGATAGCAAAAACAGGGGGATAGGAAAGTGATGACGGAGCAGGATGTGTCGCCTTTTGCTGAGCTGGAGCAGGTCGAACTCGTGGCATAAATCTTGCTGAAAAGTCGGGCATAAAGTCAGCTCAGAGCGTAACAAGGAGATTGGTTCTTCGCCACTGCTCAGCAGCAGCATGTGCATCATGCGCTTGTGCTGCGACAGAGTAATTCGAACAAAAAGCTTACAGACCTTTAAGTTTCTCAATACCGTTTATATAGATACAGGATTTGATATATGTTCGCACGCTTCACCACTACTTCAGTCTTACTTATATTGTTAGGTGCGTGCACCGATGCGTCAGAGCCGCAGGCAACGCCGGAAACTCCAGTCGCAGTGGCTCCCGATCTGAGCAAGGCGGAGGCGTTTATCGATGCTTTTTATTCTTTTGACCCTGAACGGCTGCGCCCGATGCTGGACGCTGCGCCCGAATCTGCCCAATCCATTTTGTATTACCAGGGCTGGGCAGAAGGGGGTAACTACAAGGTTTTAGAACGTGGCGCGTGTGCGGTTGATGAGAACCAATTGGTCAGTTGCCCGATCACGGTGCAGGATGATCCAGTATTGGCATTGAATACGGGGTTCAACGTCACCGATACTTTTACTCTGACCTTTGCCAATGGCGAGATCGTAAAGGTGGAAACCAGTTCTAATGATCAACCCATCTACTACGAAGCACGTGCATGGGTTGAGCGCGAAATGCCGGAGGTGATGACGGGTCCCTGTAAGGATCGGGGCGCTGCAAGCGCAACACCAGGTGATTGCGCCCGCGCCATGACGGAAGGTTACCGTCGATTTGCTGCTAGCGACGCATACTCACTTTAGAGTGAATCCCATGTGTCCCATTCGATTGCGCGCCCCGGATAAGCGACCTGCTTGAATGGCCATTCCTCACTGATCCACTGAGTGGTCCACGCATAAAGTTCTGTGTCAAAACCGGCATCATACTCTGACTGGGTGACCCACAATTTCACAACCGCGTCGTAGCCCGCAGTAGTACTTGGTTGTACATATATGCAGCCCCGTTCCCGCTTACCATCGGGTGTCAGCACGGCGTAAGCAAAAGATTCACGATTCTGGAACCGGCGTTGTTCATTGAGCATATCCTGCATGGCATCTTCGTCCGTTATACCTGCTGTTGGCCAACTGGTGCTGCGGGTAAACGTTTTTTGAAGATGTTCAATTGAGGACATGTATGCGTCGTAATCAATTTGCACTAAATCCGGTCCAAGAGGAATGAGTTTGAAGTTATTGCCTTCCACCAATACCGGTGGAGAGAAATCGTCAGGGATAAACGAAGCGGAGTCTGTATCAGCAGGTTGCATGGAGCTCGGAGCTTTTCGCGCTGCATAAAACTGTCGATAACCCTCCGTCATAGCGCGGGCGCAATCGCCTGGGGTTGATCCGCCATCGAAGAAACCCTGACACGGTCCGTCCATGATTTCCGGCATATTCTCAAGCACCCAATCCCGCGCCTCATAATAGATGGGCTGATCATTGGAGCTTGTCTCAATCGCCGTAATATCGGTCCCTTTAAAAGTTAGGGTAAAGGTGTCTGTTACCTTAAAATCTGTCTGCAATGCCATTACAGGATCATCCTCGACAGTAATTGCGCAGCTTATCTGTTCGCTTGAAGTGGATTTACACGCCATACGTTTAACAATTTTGTAGTTGCCCCCTTCAGCCCAGCCCTGATAGTAGAGTATCGATTCTGCCGATTCTTCCGCGTGGGTTAGAAACTGGTTCAGCTGCTCGGGGTCAAAAGAATAGAACGCATCGATCATTTTTTCAGCGGTTTCAAGGTTCTGCTCGATAACCTCTGAATCATTCATTGCAGCTGATAGACCAGGTGCGCAGACTGCGGCAATCGCCGAGATCAGTGCAAGGGTTGGTAATTTCTGTTGTGACATTTGAAGTAACCTCTGTTGTATGTGTTTGCTGAAGCAGTTCGCTCATCGTACGCGCACTTCGCGAAACTGCTCGGGTATGAACACGGGCCAGCCGTAATCCCGCGCCCCACGTCCTACGCCATGCATAACAATAAAATCGTCATGAATCCGAATATCCTCTCGGGCATTCATTAACTGGACTATCTGATAGGCGTCCGTCAGCGACACTGCGGGTAACTGCAAGGCGTGTTCTAACGGTCGATAGTTGGCACGCAGGCGGTAGTCCATGCCTGGATGGGCAGTCATTTCAATACGTCCACCCATGATCCATGTAATCGGTTCGGAAGCCTTCAGCTCGAGAAGACGCCGAAGACTGGCTCGGTAAGCCTCAAAATCCCGTATGACTAAGCGTCCGGCATATAACGTGTTACCGGTCAGCAGGAGATCTGACCACGGGTCATAAACACTGAAAGCCGTTTCGTTGAGGCCTGGTGTGGGCACCAGCGTGAGCGTGCGACCGCCGAGGTCTAACGTGCTGTTTTCGTTTGGCCAGTTTTCAAAGCCCAGCATCTTTTGCCGCGACGTCAGAGTCGGTTCTACTATCTGTGTATTCGGTCGATCTGCAAACTGCTGTAGCGCCTGAGTCTGAGAGAAGTCATCCCCGGTGGGTACAACCAACAATTGCAGGCTGTCTTTATCATTGGCGCTCAGCCAGCGCGTGATGACAGCTTCAACCACCTCAGCAAGTGGGAAGTATTCTGTCTCTGCGGTGGCGCCTGCATCAAACAGTACAGCGCGGTCATTGCCGAATAACAGGTACATGAAGGGGGCTTCCCAATGCACAGCTGGGTTCTGGCGCAGGATATAAGTGTGCTCGTTGTAGCGATGCACCTGCACGCGCACATCGGTATTGGCTTTTGCGGAAATACTGCCGTTTATCCAGGCAAAGCGCAGATTACCTGGTGCCGAGTCGTCGCGCTGAAAATCGATCTGTGCGTGCAGTGGTGCAGCCGCCCCAATAAGTAATGCCAGACTCGACACGTAGCGCAACAGGCGAGGTATAGAAACTGATTTCATAGTAGATATCCCTATGGGTCCGTGGTGTATGCCCAGGGGACTTCGTTGTAGATGAGAAAATGGTCGTATTTATATATCCCGGGCCGTTCTATTTCCGTGCTCGCACTGACTGCGGTGTTCAGCATATCCAGCGTCATTTGCATCGGTGGCTCATCGGGTTGCCAGGTAGTGCCAATTGGATAATCGATTGTCGGCGTTGCTGTCATCTCAATATGGTTGTTGACCAGGTGCGCGACTGGATAATCATCCGCCATCCCCCGCAAACGTTTGATGCTGGCTTTCCAGGCCTGCCAATCTTCCAGATAAAGTCGGCCGCGATATAGCATATCGCCGGTGTAGAGTAGATCAGTCCAGGTATCGTAGAGCGCGATTTCTGAACTCTGATGCCCGGGCGTGCCTGTCACGATGAATTGCCTGCCCCCCAGATCATAAGTTACACGCTGATCGGGGTAGTCGTCGAAACCCCAGTACGCCATGACCTCTTCGTGGGTGAGGCCTACCATAAGGGTATTAGGGCGGTCGACAAATTGATTCCATGCAGCGTAGTGGTCACCGTGCAGGTGACTGTTAGCCACAATCAGTTGGGTATTGGTGCGCTCATGAGTCTTTTCCCAGGCGCTGATGATGCCATCTACGACATCGCGTAGCGGGAACAGCGCGGGTGAGGAGGTCGAGCCCTGATCAATGAGCAAAGCTTTCTGATTGCCGAAAAACAGGTACATAAACGCACCTTCGTAATTTATCGCTTTGTTCTCGCGAAGAATGTAAGTATGCGTATTGTAACGGTGCACCTGGACAGCGGGGTCGTTGTTGTCCATAGCGGATTTGGATCCGTGTATCCATGTATCCGGGAAGGTGCCTTCAACGCGGCCGTTTACGTCGAAGACGAGATCATCGGGCACCACCATCGACGTGGCTGTTTCCATGCCAAACAGCGTCGCCGTGATCGCGGCGATACCCAGCAGGCTTTTCCATTTGTTGGTAGGTCTTGGTGTCATTGATTGCTCCGTGATTGCTAAAAAATGGTCCGCTTCAATAACCAGTATGCGCCCACGCCTGCAATTCCCATGGTTGCTGGATGTGCGATTCCTGAGCTATACCAGGAGCGACTGCGGAACGCGCCTACCAGTGCAAAGGCGCCGGCAATAACCGCAAGCTGACCCAGTTCGACGCCAAAATTGAAAAGCAGCAAAGCCTGCGCAAAACTCTCCTGGGGCATGTGGATGTCCTGCAGAACCGCGGCGAAGCCCAACCCATGCAGCAGACCAAACACGCAAACTACTAACATGCGGAACGGCGCTAAGTGGCTGGCATATAGATTGTCCAGGGCCACGTAAACAATTGACGCTGCGATAAGGGGTTCCACTATAGCCGCAGGTACACTGACGAACCCGTACATCGCCAAGCCTAAAGTGAGGGAGTGAGCGATTGTGAAACCGGTGACTTGTAAAAGCAGTGGGCGCAAACCGGTAGCGAGGAAAAACAAACCTAATACAAAGGCAATGTGATCCAGGCCGCGGGGAATGATGTGCTGGAAGCCGATCACAACCCAACTCAAGCTCGGTAGCCACGCCTGGGATGCAGAGACTATGAGTGCACCAATATCGACATCCTCGCCGACCTTTGTGCCCTGGAGGGCGACGCTTCCGCTATTGCGATCATAAGCTGTCAGTAGCCGTGAGACTGGTAACTCCCGGTCGGCAATGTCCAGGCGTACCAGGCAAGGCCATGGCACAACAAAGTCATTGGCCAGACTCACCCTGATGCTGTCGCGGGGAATTACACTCAAGTGATATGTCAGGGTTGCCATCTGCGGGGTTAAAGGGTTCTCGATAGCTGCTAGCGACACCGCAGGAAAATCCCAGGATAGTAGTTTGTGAAGCGCAGGTGTCCCATCAACTTCGAACTGTAAGCCAGAACCCAGCTGTTCTTTGACGATCTGCATGAGCATGGTTTGCTCAGCGGATGGTGCGTTTGCAAGCACCCAGTAATCCTCTGCGGACATCAAAGACTGTCCCAGATCTATTCGAACGGTAATCTTCGTCGGTTCCATTTCCTGTGTCTGCACTTCTATATGCGTCATGTTCAACATATGTGCGATGGCGTTGCCAGGAACTGTAAAAGCGGCCAGAGCAAAAATGAGACGAAACAGATATCGCTGCGGATGTTTCCGCATGTCCATTTTCATACCTATATGTCTTTCATTGAGGTTGTCTCAAGTGCGGCCTTAATCACGCGGTAGTGCAGGGCTATACAAGATCGATGCCAAACAGGCGTGTTGCGCGAGAAGTCTTGTTACACAGGCTTGTGACGAGCCCGCCGCGGAAATTGATTCGATTCCTGACAGGCACTTTGCACCAATGCGACGCAAATCTTTATTGAACGCCCCAAATAGAACAGAACCAATAATCACTAATCCAGGTCATCAGCAACCTGTTTTGGTGCGTTAATCGTCCTGCACCATTGAAGAGTTGTTGGAAACGCCCAAAAATGATCTTCCTGTTCTCAATAAATCCCCAAGAAAGTGCACCCACCACGGTGCGTGCTGCAATAAACGATTGTCTACCGCGGTTTCTCAAACTTGGCATTCATTTTGCTAGTTGGCTTATGTCCGATTTTTAATTCTTATAAAAAGAAGTAGCCAGTTAGGGATATACAACATGAGTGATGATACAAAAAGGCGCACACTGTTAGCGAGAATGTGTTTGTGGGTCTGTTATGCGTTGCTGGGCTTTACTCCCGCGTACGCGGCAGAAGAAGGTACAGCAACAGAAGGTGCAGCAATTGAAGAAGTTGTGGTCACAGGAACGCGAATCAAGTCGAATGCCAATTCGTCGCAACCAGTGACGACAGTGGGTGAAGAAGTGATTTCTCAGGGTGGGCAGTTTGACTTGAGTGAGATCCTGAACGATGCGCCACCTCTTCTAAACAGTGTCTCATCAACCAATTCGTTGGATGGTGTTGCATCAAACCTTGATCAGGCCAGTACGCAGAACTTTGGTGGATCCAGTCTTGACCTGCGTGGGCTCGGTGATAAGCGCACGCTGACGCTGGTTAACGGCAGGCGCCATGTTTCCGGCATTGAAGGCACGGCTGCAGTAGATATCAGTACCATTCCCACTGCCTTAATAGAACGAATTGATGTTTTGTCCGGCGGTGCCTCTGCTGTCTACGGTTCGGACGCGGTGACAGGTGTCGTAAACATCATTCTCAAAGACAATTTTGAAGGCCTGGAACTCTCTCTGCAGGGAGGAGCCGCTGACCAGGGCGATAATTCCGCTGGTAAATTTTCTGTTGTTGGTGGGCGCAATTTTGCATCCGGGCGCGGTAACGTCACCTTCGCGTTGCAGTACGAAAATGATACCGGGCTGGACCTGGGTGATCGGGACTTCTTAGCTCAAAATGGTCTTTTTGATGATGATGCTAATCCAGCATTGCGCTTCCAGATTGGTGACCTGGCACCGTCGAATACGCCAAATTTTTCTGCCTACTATGATTTTGACACCACAGGGTTGTTTCCCTGGGGGTTGCGTATTCCCTCCGCTGACACGTTTATTGCGGATTACACCGCCGAATTTGGTGTAGCACCGTCTTTGACGCAGGCAGAACTGGATTTGTTAGATCGTGGTGCGAACGCTTTTCCTCGAGCGATTCTGCAAGGCCGCACATTTAACATCACTTCACCCTACGGCGTGGTAGCCATAGGTGATTTCGGAGCAGAATTTCCTTTAGGTACGGAACCGGATTTAGATGGTGACGGCACCACAGACTGTCTGCAGAGTTTTAACGGTTATAACAGTTCGATAGACGGTGCTGGTTCCTTTGGCATTGCCGGTGGGTGCTGGGCGATTGATGCAGACGGAAATCTTGTGCCTTACGAAGACGGCCTTGTGGCAGGGTCTTTTAATCAGTTTGGCGCAGATCAAAGTTACATTCGTCCGAATAGAACGACCGCCATACCCGAACGTAAACAGTGGTCGATAGACGTCAATGGTCATTTTGATATCACGGAGCAGATGTCGCTCTTCTGGGAGTCGAAATATATTTATCAGGAAATTGAGGCGGTTGAGCAGTATCACAACTTTACTGATTTGCTTTACGGCGCGCCGGATAATCCGTTCTTACCTGCTGAGCTCGCTGCATTTGTAAACAACTCAGGGCTTGGCTTTGCAGGTATAGACGGCGGTCTGCACATATCTCGAGACGCAGACGACTGGGGTTCGAACGTAACCACCAACGAACGGGAGACGATGCGCTTTGTGCTTGGTCTGGAAGGCTCGTTCAATGATGTCTTCAGCTACGAGATCAGCGGCAACTATGGCAAATTTCAGCGGGACATGATTGACAGGGAGGAGATGATTGCTGACCGCTTTTTTGCTGCGTTAGATGCGGTGGCTGATCCCGTAACAGGGGAGGCGGTGTGTCGCTCTGACCTGGATGCAACAGCGTATCCTCACACAACGCCATTCAACATCTTCCAGTTTGTTGGCGGCGGGGTGGATTCTTCATTCTTCACGTTTACACCGGGTGATGGCCAATGTCAGCCTATGAATATCTGGGGTGGCAGACGGGCCATGTCTCAGGAATCGATTGATTTTGTGACCTACGATCGCGAAGTAAGCGAGACGATAGAACAAACGGTATTTTCAGGTTTCGTTTCAGGAGACTCTTCACCCTGGTTCGAGTTGCCTGCAGGACCCATAGGTTTGGTTGTAGGAATGGAATATCGCGAAGAGAAAACCAGTCAGGACTTTGGTCGTCTAGATCAAGGCATCCTGCCTGTGTCTGGTATCACTTCCGAAGGGCTAGCTTTCTCCGCGGGTGACTGGGTTGGATCAGTCAGCGAAGCTGCAAGCCTTGGACCAGCGCCAGCTACCCGTTTGCTGCCGAGCTCTTCCGAATATGACTTTTTCGACTATTTCCTGGAAGTATCAGTACCACTACTTTCTGACATGCCCGGTGCGCAGGAGCTATATGCCGATCTGGCCTACCGTAACAGCGATAATTCTGTCTTTGGATCTAACGATACTTACAAGTACGGTCTGGTCTGGACGCCGGTCAACGATGTGACTCTGCGTTACACCTTTAGTGAAGCGACACGCGTACCCAATTTGTTTGAACTCTTTTCGCCGGAGCAAGGTGCACGTTTCAGACCTGACGACCCTTGTGCGTCAGCAAACGTCGGTGCTGCTGCTAATCCTGGTTTGCGCGAAGCGAACTGTATCCTCGATCTTCAAGCCAATGGTGTAGATGCGGCAAACATTTTTGATAGCCAAGGCAACTACGCATTTGAAGATCCACTATCAGCAGGATTCCCAGGCGCGATTGGTGGTAACGAGGACCTGGTTCCTGAAACTGGCGAGACGACAAGCTACGGCTTTGTATTCACTCCTGGATTCCTGGATGGTCTCGTGCTTAGCGTTGATTACATCGAAATCGAGATCGAGGATGCCATTCTTGAAGTGTCAGCTCAGAATATCGTGAATCGGTGTTATGACTCGCCGTCGCTGAATAACTCCTTCTGTCCTTTGATCAGCCGAAATGATGACTCTGCCTCTGCTCAGTCCGGTGGTTTGGATTTTCTGCGCCAGGTGCAGTTGAATTTTGGTTCAGCCAACTATGAAGGTTACGACATTACTGTGCAGTACGACTTTGCTGCGTTTGATACCAACTTTTCTGCTGGGGTTACGTGGACCCATGTGAAAACGCTTGAGCTCATTGAGACAGGCGGTGCAGGCGAGCCCGATTCGGTAGACGATGAGCTGGGTGAGATGCGCCGGCCAAGCGACGCCGCGTTGGCAACTCTGTCAGCTATCCGAGGTCCCTTTGCGTTCAGTTGGACAACCCAGTACCTGGATAAACAACTGTTAACCTATGAAGATGGTGCAGAAATCGAAACGGCACGAGCCAACTATGGGCCCAGCGCTTTCACTGATTCAAGCACGTTCATACATGATTTCCGTGGCTCGTATTCGCAGGAAAACTATACGGTCTTTGGTGGCGTGAATAATGTCACGGACGAAGAGCCTTTCGTCTCGGAGCGAGCTTACCCAGTGAGCCCCATTGGGCGTTATTTCTATATGGGCGTAACCGTAGCGTTGTAACCCTGATTCCCTTGTGGTGATTAAGCCACGAGCGGAACGTAATCGCTCAGCGGACTCGGCATTGATCTCAGGACTCTGCTCGAGACTGTTGAGCGATTTTTGCGCTTCGTATCACGCCATCGCCTTAAGCAGGTGAATATTTTGTATTTTCCTCTAGACTCTGTAAGAGAGAGAGGAGATACAACATGGTTCAACTATACGTTTGGAGTAGACGTTGGTTGCTATGCGGCTCGGTTGTACTGCTATCAGGGTGCACCGGAATAGATCCTGCAATTTCTCAAACCGGACAGTTCGGTCAAAGTGTTCGTCAGTCGACGAATGCCTGTCCCACCGGTTTGATGAGAGTGTGCGATCGCCGCAAAAGCGTAGGATGTCGATGTACGTCGCCACGACATGTGAGGGCGTTGATCGGCGCCTAAGGCGTCTAAATTGGTGCGCCCACTGCTGTCTGTGCACTGGTCGCAACCGCTGATCGAAAGATCGCTGATGGCGGGTCACTTACCTGAACCCGTAAGGGCGACGCTGTGTCGCTGAGTCGCTGTTTCGCACTAATTCAGTGCGCAGCGCATTGGTCTTTGGCTCATTGTGGCTCACTGCGGGTCGTTCTTATCCGCATCCAGGTTCAACTTTATGTTCACACGCCTTGTCTCTGGGCGTTTTGTGGTTGCCTTGTCATCAGCCTCATGGTGGCACGATAAATGCTAGTTACATGATCAGGAGTGGAAAGACACTGATCGGATAGCCGGACTCCTAAAGCTTGTTTGCTTCTTCAATGTGTCTCCATCTGTATTAATTGAAATAGGAAGCGCTATGACTATCCGTCGAACGGTAGCTGTTTTTGCTCTGGTGTTATCAGTTCTGCTCTGCACGCAGGTGCACGCTAAAGACAGCTACAAGATTGCATGGAGCATTTACGTGGGTTGGATGCCTTGGGGTTATGCACAGGATTCCGGCATCGTAGATAAGTGGGCATCCAAGTACGGCATCGAGATAGAGCTCGTGCAGTTTAACGACTATGTCGAGTCAATTAATCAGTACACCGCTGGAGAATTTGACGGCTGTACGATGACCAACATGGATGCGCTCACAATTCCTGCCGCAGGTGGTGTGGACTCCACAGCTCTCATTGTTGGTGATTTTTCTAACGGCAACGATGCAATTGTTCTGAAAGATGCCCAGTCGCTTGCTGATATCAAAGGACAGAACGTGAATCTTGTCGAACTGTCTGTATCGCACTATGTGTTGGCGCGTGCGTTAGCTTCGGTTGGACTTTCTGAGCGCGATGTACGGGTCGTGAATACGTCCGATGCCGACATGGTTGCCGCTTTCACGAGTTCGGATGTGACCGCCGTGGTGACATGGAACCCTTTGCTGGGCGAGATCAAATCAATGCCTGCGGCTAACACGGTTTTCGATTCTTCGATGATACCCGGCGAGATCATCGACATGATGGTTATAAAAACGGAAACTGCACAGGCGGACCCACGCCTGGGCAAAGCCCTTACAGGCGCCTGGTATGAGACGATGGCCCTGATGGCGAATGGCGGTGAAGCCGCAGAGGCTGCAAAAACCGCGATGGCTGAAGCATCCGGGACCGACCTCGCCGGATACAATGCACAACTTGCAGCGACCCAGATGTTCTATGATCCGGCCCCGGCTGTCGAATTCGTGCGTTCGCCTGTTGTACAGAAAACCATGGAGAAGGTTGCTGAGTTTTCCTTTGATCATGGCTTGCTGGGTGAGGGTGCACCCGATAGCGGCGTAGTCGGTATCGCTTATCCCTCAGGCAAAATCTCCGGTTCCTCCGGGAATGTGAAGCTGCGCTTTGATGATACCTATATGAATATGGCCGCGCAGGGTGAACTCTAGGGTTCGCACTGGGAAATCAGCGTGAGGATCATAAACCGTCGGCCAGCAACTCGTCTGGCGAATTTCAGTATTGCACTGCTCCCTTTTGTGGTGCTCATTGTGCTGTATGCAGTTTTTTCGGACATTCGGTTAACTGAAAATCCCGACGACAAACTGCTGCCAGGGGTGTCCAGTTTTGTCGATGCTGTGCAGCGCATGGCTTTCACGCCCAGCAAGCGCACGGGTGAATTTCTGCTTTGGGTCGACACCTTCGCGAGCCTGCAGCGTTTAGCAATCGGTATGTCGATCAGTGCCCTGCTGGGTTTGTGGCTGGGCGTTTTGAATGGACTCATTCCTTGGGTCGCTGCAGGAGGATCCCCCTTTGTACGGGTGCTTTCGATGATTCCACCGATGGCGGTACTACCGATACTCTTTATCACGTTTGGTTTGGGCGAACTGTCTAAATACGTATTGATTGTTTTTGGTACAGCGCCGTTCATCGCTCGCGACATAGAGCAGCGCGTGCGTGAATTACCGCCGGAGCAGTTAATCAAAGCGCAAACGCTTGATGCCAATACCTGGCAAATCATCGTGCGCGTCGTTTTACCCCAGGTGCTGCCTCGTTTGGTAGACGCAGTAAGGCTATCCTTAGGCGCCGCCTGGCTGTTTCTAATTGCGGCGGAGGCGATCGCATCCACAGAAGGCCTCGGCTATAGAATTTTCCTTGTACGTCGGTATCTGGCGATGGATGTAATCCTTCCCTATGTCATGTGGATTACGTTGTTAGCGTTCGCTGTCGATTACCTGTTTCGGCGCATGACGTCCTGGTTTTTCCCCTGGTACGGGACGAGTCGATGAGCCGTATCGATATACACAACCTGTGGAAAACCTACGATAGTAACGTTGTCCTGGAAAATCTGAATCTAACAATCGAGCATGGTGAATTTGTCTCGATTGTGGGCGCATCAGGTTGTGGCAAAACTACCTTTCTGCGCATGATCCTCGGCGAAGAACAGCCATCGCGCGGCACCATAGAAATTGACGGTGAGGCATTGCTCCCGGAGCCGTCGTCTGCTCGAGGAATTGTCTTTCAGCGTTATTCCGTTTTCCCTCACCTCACGGTGTTAGGGAACGTGTTACTCGCACTGGAGTTGAGCCACGCAAAATATCTATGCCGGAGTTTTGGTGCCAGACGCAAAGAACAGATAAAGCGATCGGTGCAAATGCTTGAACGGGTTGGTTTAGGTGATGCGCAAGACCAGTATCCGTCGGCACTATCTGGAGGTATGCAGCAGCGCCTTGCACTCTGCCAGGCTTTGATCGCCGCTCCGAAAATACTACTGCTGGATGAACCCTTTGGGGCGCTAGACCCAGGTATTCGCAAAGATATGCAGGATCTGGTCAGAGAGTTGCATCGTGAACTCGGTCTGACCGTCATTATGATCACCCATGATCTGGCGGAGGGGTTTCAGCTGGGTACGCGGCTGTTGGTGTTCGACAAGACGCGTATCGACCCGCAGGCACCGAATCTATATGGCGCAAACGTGACCTATGACCTGCTGCTGAACAGCCCATCAACGGGAATGACCACTCAAATAAATACGCAAGAAATAGAGTGCGCCCAGGGCGCTGATACCGAAGCCCTGACGGTGTAGAGATGTTGAGATTGCCCATGGATTTTAGGATAAGAAATGCGAACGGTTGAATATGAAGACACGCTTCCTGGTGGTCGTCACTGGTCTATGCTGGTGAGACGCGGCGTCAACTTAACCCTGTCAGATGAACAAGGCGGGGGTAACCTGGCCATGCTGCTCTACAACCCGGCCAATCCGTTAGAGCGCCTGAATTTACCCGATACTTTGAAATGCCAGCACACCTTCAAGATCACCGCAGGGCATTGCCTTTATTCCGATATGGGGCGCATCTTTTGCTCGGTTATTCAGGATGACGTCGGTTGGCATGATGCAGCAAGCGGTACCTGCAACAAGGCGTTAGTTGAAAGTAAGTGGGGGTCTACCACTTATCAGGAACTACGTAACGATGTCATCCGTAATGGCCGCGATAACTTCCTTATCGAACTCGCGAAGTACGGCCTGGGGAAGCGCGATTTAGCAGCTAATATGAATTGGTTCAGCCGAGTAGATGTTTCAACTGATGGTGCCATGCAGCTTGCCGACGCCAATTCCACGTCTGGGGCTGCAGTTACCCTGCGTTTTGAAATGGATACCCTGGTTGTTATGCACAGTTGTCCACACCCACTGCAAACGGCAGCAAGTTATCCGCGTAATGCAATAAAGTTTCGCCTCTCCCTGGCTGAGCCTCTGACCGATGATGATGCATGTCTGCTTTCCCGCGAGGAAAACGGACGCGGTTTTATCAACACACAACTGTATGCGCTGGGAGATGGATAAATGTTTAAGGAGAGTGAACGGAACACTGATTCAGCTCGTTATGTTGCAAATGTATTGGCGGGTGACTACTGGGTATACCCGGTGGCTGCAGGCGAGACCCTGCGGATCACTGACCTCAAAGGCAACCAGGCGGTTGATACGCTTATCTTTAACAGTGACAACCCCCATGAGAGATACAGCGCGTTTGATACAATTCGTGAACAGGGCAATCTGTATCTCACGACAGACAGTGTGCTGCTTTCAGACGAGGGTAATCCGATGCTTGAGATCGTGGCAGATACCTGCGGTCGGCACGATACCTTAGGCGGGGCCTGTGCGGGTGAAAGCAACACGGTCCGTTATGCACTTGAGAAGAAAACCATGCATTCGTGTCGCGATAGCTGGCTGCTTGCGCTTGCGGACGAATACGCTCATCTGGGTCTGACCAAACGCGACCTTACCCACAACATTAATTTCTTTATGAACGTCCCTGTTACCGAACAAGGTGGGCTGACCTTTGAAGATGGCATCAGTGATGCTGGAAAATACGTGGAGCTTGTCGCGCATATGAATGTTCTGTTGCTCATCTCCAACTGTCCACAACTCAATAATCCCTGCAATGGCTATAACCCGACGCCCGTTGAGCTAGCGATCTGGGAGTCCTGAGGTGTTTGGCAAAGTATTGGTTGCAAATAGAGGCGCGATTGCAGTGCGTATCATACGCACGTTGCGCGAATTGGGGGTTGCATCGGTTGCTGTTTATGCAGACGAAGACCGGGATTCATTACATATTCCTGCCGCTGACGAGGCGTATTCTCTGGGTTCTGGCAGTGCTGCGGATACGTATCTGAATCAGGAAAAAATCCTCTCGGTCATAAAACGTTGCGGGGCGCACGCCGTGCATCCTGGCTATGGTTTTCTCAGCGAGAACGAAGCTTTTGCGGAAACGCTTGCAGCTCAAGGCATTACGTTTATTGGTCCGCAGCCGGAGCACCTGAAGCAATTTGGTTTGAAGCATGAAGCGAGACGCCTTGCACGTGCGTCAGCGGTTAATCTGGTCCCCGGCAGTGACATCCTGGCGGATACAGCACAGGCTCTAACCGCTGCTGATGCCATTGGTTATCCGGTGATGCTCAAAAGTACTGCCGGTGGTGGCGGCATCGGCATGCAATGCTGCAACTCGGAGCAGGAGCTCACAGATTCTTTTGCCGCTGTCAGTCGGTTGGCAAAGGGTAACTTCGGTAACGCGGAGTTATTCCTGGAAAAATATTTGCGCGCGCCCCGCCATGTAGAAGTGCAGGCTTTTGGCGATGGTCTCGGTAACGTTGCAATCATTGGTGATCGTGATTGCTCCTTGCAACGTCGTCATCAGAAAGTTATTGAGGAGTGTCCTGCCCCGAACATTCCACAAGATGTGCGCAAGCGCCTGCATGAACAGGCTCGAGTCTTACTCCAGTCGGTAAATTATGAAAGCGCTGGAACCGTGGAGTTTCTCTATGATGCAGCCGACCAAGAATTTTACTTTCTTGAAGTTAACACGCGGCTCCAGGTGGAGCATGGCGTAACTGAATTGGTGTATGACGTTGATCTGGTTGCCTGGATGGTCAGACAGGCCAGCGGCGACGTTGTGTCTCTGCAGGAACTCGATAACCTCAGTGCTTCCGGGCACGCTGTGCAAGCGCGTGTGTATGCCGAAGACCCCAATCATGATTTTCGTCCAACACCCGGCAAGATAACCCAGGTGGAGTTTCCATCTAAGCCAGGTATCAGGGTGGACACCTGGATTCAAGCGGGGGCAATAGTGCCTTTCCAGTTTGATCCGATGATCGCCAAAGTGCTCGCGCAGGGTTCGGATCGGGTTCACGCGCTTGCCGAGCTTGACGAGGCGCTGGCCGCAACCCAGATATATGGGATTGAGACCAATACCCGATATCTGCGGCAAGCGCTGCAAATACCTGCCTTTCGAGAAGCGCGCATGACTACAGCAACGCTGGGCGATCTGAATTATCAGGCGCCAAGCATCGATGTGCTGACAGGCGGTGCAAGCAGCACGATACAGTCATTTCCCGGTCGGCAAGGTTACTGGGCGGTCGGGGTGCCACCATCGGGCCCAATGGATGATCTCAGCTTCCGTCTCGGCAACCGCCTGCTGGGCAACCCGTCTGATGCAGCAGGTATTGAAATAGTACTCAATGGACCGCGCCTGCATTTTAATGCTGCGACCCAATGCATCATTGCAGGTGCAAGTATAGAAGCGGATATCGACGGCGAGTCCGTGCCGTTGTGGAAGACCTTCGAAGTCCTGGCTGGCCAAACGCTGTCGCTCGGTAGCGTTACGGATGGTATACGCGCCTATCTGTTGTTCAAGAATGGGATAGATACCCCGCTCCAGCTCGGTTCCAGCGCAACATTTACGCTGGGTGCCATGGGTGGGTGCACTGGCCAGGCGTTGCGCACCGGCGATGTGCTGAATCTCAGTGAAATTCAATCTGTTAGAGCAGTTTCCGAGTTTGCATCGTTGAAAAGCGCTGCAGAGGCATTATCTCCAGCTGAACTGAGCGCTGCTAATCAACCTCTTCTCGAGGATCGCCACCAGATTCGTGTGATGTTAGGCCCCCACGTTGCCCCCGACTTTTTCACCGAAAGCGATATTGACAGCTTTTTAACAAGTCAGTGGACAGTCCACTATAATTCCAGTCGCACCGGTGTACGGTTGACTGGCCCGCATCCTGATTGGGCCAGACCCGACGGTGGCGAAGCAGGCCTACACCCGTCTAATATTCACGATAACGCTTATGCCTTCGGCAGCGTGGATTTTACCGGTGATATGCCGGTGATTCTGGGTCCAGACGGACCGAGCCTGGGTGGATTTGTGTGTCCTGCTGTTGTCATCAACGCCGATCGTTGGAAACTGGGACAACTCATGCCTGGTGATCAGATCCGCTTTGTCGCCACCACAGAAGATGATGCTGGCGTTGCCAGCCGCCTGCGCGAAAATTATGTTCGAACGCTGATCAAGCCAAGAGACGAATCCACTGAGAAGCGTGAATCGCCTGTAGTTTTTTCCCCAGCATCGCTTGCGAACTCCACAGTGTTAGCCATGACCGATATTACAATACGGCGTGCTGGACAGGAGTGGTTGCTGGTCGAGTTCGGTCCTGTTGTGCTCGATGTTGAACTGCATTTAAAGGTTCATGCGCTTAAGACACTCATAGAAATGGATGCCGTCGAGGGCATCATAGAGATGACGCCAGGTATTCGTTCGCTGCAGATTCGATACGATATCCAGGTATGGAGCGCGGTAAAACTTTGCCAGCGTTTAAGAGTTTTACTCGACGCAGTACCTGAAGCCAAGGACGGGGTCATAGAGTCCAGGCTGGTTCGGCTACCTTTGTCCTGGGAAGATCCCGCTTGCCTTGAGGCAGTTGATAAATATGTTAAGGGCGTGCGCAGTGACGCACCCTGGTGTCCGGACAATGTAGAGTTTATTCGGCGCATCAACGGTCTCACCAGCAAGGACGAAGTCAAAGACATCGTGTTTGATGCCCGCTACCTTGTCATGGGTTTAGGCGATGTCTACCTTGGTGCACCTGTCGCTACACCCCTGGACCCCCGTCATCGTCTGGTGACAACCAAATATAACCCCGCGCGCACGTGGACCGCGGAAAACTCCGTAGGTATCGGTGGCTCCTACCTTTGTATCTACGGGATGGAAGGCCCCGGCGGGTATCAATTTGTTGGACGCACGCTGCAGGTCTGGAGTACCCATGAACGTGGGGATGCGTTCTCTGAGCCGTGGCTCCTGCGTCCGTTTGATCAACTTCAATTCTATCCTGTTGATGCGCAGACGTTACTTGAGATGCGCGAGAAATTTGCGCGCGGCGAACCCTGTGTAGATATACAACCAATCGAGTTTGATGCTGGTGAATACCAGGATTTTTTGCAACGTGAAGAAGACAGTATTCGTAAATTTACCGAGCGTCGTCAACGCGCCTTCGATGCCGAGTTGGCAAGCTGGCGCGAAAAAGGCCTGTTGAGTTTCGAATCTGAACTGGCCGAAACGGCGCCGCCTGAATCAATTGCCTTGCCCCCTGGCGCCATTGCCGTCGACAGCCCGATGAGTGGCTCGGTTTGGTCGCTGCCAGCGGAGCATATGGCGCGTGTTGAAGGTGATGAGACCTTGGTGGTGATCGAAGCGATGAAGTCGGAATTCGAGATTCGTGCGCCCTTTGCGGGGCAGCTGGAAATTGTGGTTAGCGCGGGGCAGCAGGTTCAGGCCGGACAAACCCTGGCTGTATTGCAGCCCGAATAGATGCTGCACCATCTAGTAATTAACAAGGAGATGAGTATTGACCGTGCTGGATCTTGATTTGGCAGCCTTGAGCAGCGCATACGCCGAGAAAAGCCTTAAACCTGCGGATGTGATTTCACAAATAAAACAACGCATTGCGGAAACTGGACAATACAACGCCTGGATACATGTTCTGAGTGACGATGAACTGCAGCCTTATATTGAGCGCTTGGCTTCTTTCGACCCAGCGGCCTTACCACTATGGGGTATTCCGTTTGCAATCAAAGACAACATTGATCTGGCGGCTATTCCAACCACAGCCGCCTGTCCTGACTTCACTACTTTGCCAGACGAATCGGCAACAGTTGTAGCCAAGCTCATTGATGCAGGTGCAATTCCGATTGGTAAAACTAATCTGGACCAGTTCGCCACAGGGCTTGTTGGTACACGCTCACCCTATGGATGCACGCACAATGCGATAAACCCCGCTATGGTGTCCGGTGGCAGTAGCGCGGGATCCGCAGTCGCCCTGAAACTCGGGCTCTGCAGTTTTTCCCTGGGCACCGATACGGCGGGCTCTGGCCGTGTGCCGGCAGCTCTGAATGGGTTGATCGGTTTCAAACCTACACGCGGTTGGTTGTCTACCAGCGGCGTCGTACCAGCCTGTCGAACGTTAGATTGTGTGTCCGTTTTTGCCAACAGCGTTGATGAAGCGCGCATCATTGCAAACATAGCCGCTGGTTTTGATGCCACTGATGCATATGCCCGTGATCTTATCTTCAGCGGTTTCGATACCGTGAAGCCGCGCTATGGGCAGCTGGACGAAGTAGCGTTACAAGCTTGTGATGAAACCCACAAGAGCGCTTATGAATCTTTAATGGCGCAGTTACCACAAGCCAGCACCTGCGACACGACATTTCTATTCGAAGCTGCTGATCTGCTGTATCAAGGGCCGTGGCTGGCGGAACGCTATGCTGGACTGTCAGACTTTCTGCAAACCAACAGGGAGAGTTTTCTGCCGACAACAGCGGGCATCATTGACGGCGGTGCCCGCTTCACTGCGGTTGAGGCATTTCTAGCGCAATATAAAATGGCGGATTTGTGTCGCCAGACTGAAGAATTGTTTACCACCATTGATGTACTGGTTCTGCCCACCGTGCCAACACATTATTCGATCGAGGAAGTCGAGCAGGAGCCGCTCAGCACGAATGCTCATCTTGGTGTGTATACCAACTTCGTCAATCTGTTGGATCTTTGTGCGATCGCGATCCCCGCAGGTGACTTGCCCGATGGTATGCCTTTTGGCGTGACATTGGTGACTACTGCGGGTCGTGATCATGCGCTCTTGGACCTGGCCGAGTCGCTTCTCAAGACTGACTTTGCAAAAGGTGCAGAATCTAGTCATGGCAATAAAGACGTAGCCCTGAGTTCAGGTCTGTGCGCGCGTCCAGGAGAGTTTCTGCTTGCGGTATGTGGCGCGCATTTAACAGGTCAGCCGCTGAACAGCCAGTTGACCGATCGAGACGGCTACCTGGTGCGGCAAGGCACTACAAGTGAATACTACCGGCTCT
This sequence comes from Gammaproteobacteria bacterium, assembly GCA_048571035.1. Classification (GTDB taxonomy): domain Bacteria; phylum Pseudomonadota; class Gammaproteobacteria; order Pseudomonadales; family Azotimanducaceae; genus UBA4421. Next base: position 1,888,604 of record CP121329.1, on the reverse strand, counting down.
TCGCGTTACCGGATAACAAGCGTCCGGCACTGATCCGTGACACGGAAAACGGGCAGCCTATTGAAGTTGAAGTGTGGTCGATACCGGCACACACAGTTGGCAGTTTCATGCAGGGTGTCGCGCCCCCTCTGGGGATCGGTTCAGTTGAACTGTCCGATGGGGTCTGGGTCAAGGGGTTCATTGCGGAACCCGTATCAACAGTTGGCGCGATCGAGATTACTGACTTTGGTGGCTGGAAAGGCTACCTGGCCGCTAAGGCATAAATAACTCGAGCAGGCCTTTAATCATTTGTTAGTTTTTTCTGGATAAAAAGCCGGCGCCCATAGCAACCCGCCGAAGGCTAAACCCTTTCACATTGCGTTTATCTCTGCCGTGTAATATCGGCGTTATGTTTTATCTTTTAAAAACCCAACGGTAGTGAGTGCTCCACAGCAGGTCACCGTATGGTTCGACTCCGGCTGCCCTTTGTGTGTCCGTGAGATAGCGCTCATGCGTCGCTTGGATAAACGTGGCGCTATCGATTTCATCGACCTGCACAGTGCCGACAGTTGCCCTGTCGATCGCGAGACCCTTCTAGCAAGGCTGCACGCTCAGGACACAGATGGTTCGCTGTTATCCGGCGCCGCCGCTTTTGCGGCTATGTGGCGTGCTTTGCCGTTATTGCGACCACTTGGCCTGGCGGCCAGGTGGCGGCCGCTGCTTGCAGTGATGGAATTTGCATATCGCGGGTTTTTGCGTGTGCGGCCAGGTCTTCAGCGAGTAGCCGGACGCTGGGCTGGCGAGTGACAACAGATTTAAGCCCTGGCGATGTGATTCAACTTATGCGCACAAAACTCGGCAACCGTGCATTCAGTCGCTGGCGCGCGCGGGTCGCTGGACGCGCGACCAAACACGAATCACGCCGATCGCCTCAGGTGCTGCGCCACCAGGCAAGACAGACGTGCTCTCGAAGACCGCTGCAGGTGCATTTTGAAGCCGATTGCGCCATTCTCGTGCCCTTATCAAAAACGGAGCAGCCATGAGTTTCAACAGATTGACCTGGGGCGTGAAAGCCAGCTTCAGGGCTTACGTCGAGGCCGCAGAAGGAACCATTACTGTAAGTGATGGTGCGACCAGTAATGACGATGGCACCTTTGTCTTCAGTGCCTTGCCCGGCGGTGATCTAGCCATCGAACCGGACGGCAGTGCAACTGGAGCGATGCGATTTCAGGGCACAGTCACCTTCGAAGCCCACGGCGGAATGCTCAAGGCAACGCTCACTGAACTGGGCCTGGAAGCCGGAGCCGAGGGGCTTGTCCTTACCGCCCTGAACGCGCCAATGAACACAGACCGCTGCGCGATAGCCAAGCTGGGTCCGGTCGAGGCTGGCGAAGGTGATGCTATTACTTTAGGTACGGAGATCACGCTCGACGGCATGTACCAGATCGCCGACAACTATCCGCCGGGTACAGCACTGGATCCTGTGCGGTTGGACTGATAGCAGCGACCCTTACCGTCCTGTCTTCAATGCTGGATTTCCTGCATAGGTATACCCAGACGCTGTGTGGCGCTGTGCACCAGAGCTTCAAACGTTACGCCCAGTTCTTTCGGTAAGTGAAGGTTATCGCGATTAGCGAGGACGTTGTATTCACCGACAAGTCGGAGTAGCTGTTCCTTGTTAACCTGATCTAACAGACGGGCGATCATCTCAATAAGATGTGGCACCTCGTCGTACCAGGGGCGTTCCGATTCTGAGGCGCCGATAGCGTCGAGTGATGCCAGTGCTACAGTTATGTCGTTGTCAATAACTAGAGAATGCCATGGCTCGCCGTCGAGAAAATTATGCAGGTTTTTGCGTGTTTGTTCTGCCAGCGGGGTAACGCCAGGAATATCGATGGGCTCGGCCAGATCGACCATAATGCAGAAATCGCTCATATCCTCTTCTGCCAATGCATTCAGAGACTGTTCGGCGCCTTCGGACAAGCCTGCGCTGAGCAGGAATTCGAGTTCGTCGCGCATTTCCTGAGCGCGCTCGGCGAACGCCTCCGCATGCGCCTCATCTGCTGCTTTGGCATTCTGAACGCGGCGGTTTAAGGCTCGCCAGGACCAGAAACGTAGCGATTCAGGTTTGTGTTTTTTGGTGAATCTGATGTTAGGCATGGTTCATCTCCCTATAAGCAAAGAGTAATGCAATCAATGGCCAAATTGGAGTAGCCAGATCTACGTATACCTGACGCGGACTCAAACCCGCTTGTGCAACATTTGTAATTTGGCATCACTCGATAATCTAGGCATTATGAAAAAAAAGGGGTTCACATGTCCGACCAGATACCTGACACAGAAGCAGGCGTTGAGCAAAGCATGCGGCGCGTGGCTCTCACGGCCCTCGCCGGTACCAGCATCGAATGGTATGACTTCTTTATCTACGGCACCGCGGCTGCCCTGGTTTTCCCCACGGCATTTTTCTCCTCCGGTATGTCTGAGACTGTGGCTCTGATTGCAGCCTTCGGTACCTTTGCCGTTGGATTTCTGGCGCGGCCGATTGGCGGTGTTATCTTCGGGCACTTTGGTGATCGCGTAGGGCGCAAAGCCGCGCTGGTGACGGCGCTGATGATGATGGGGGTTGCAACAACGCTTATCGGTATGTTGCCAACCTACGCAACCATTGGCGCCCTGGCGCCGGTGATGCTGGTGATCCTTCGGTTTATCCAGGGTCTTGCTGTGGGCGGGCAGTGGGGTGGTGCCATGTTGCTGGTGACTGAAAATGCACCAAAGGAGAAGCGCGGATACTATGGCGCGTACGCCCAGGCAGGTGCCGCCGTAGGTTTGATACTGGCCAATCTGGCTTTTCTTGGCGTGAGCGCAATGCTGACTGACGAACAATTTATGTCGTGGGGCTGGCGGATACCATTCCTGGCGAGTGTGGTTCTGATCGGCGTCAGTATCTATGTGCAGATTACTCTGGAAGACACCCCGGCATTCAAACGTTTGCAGGAAGCCAAGCAGGCAAAAGATCTTGCCAACCCAACAGACCCGGCGGTGGTCGAAGAAGCGTTGACCGCCAGCCGTTCGCCTATCATCGAGGCGCTGGTTCTTTACCCCAAACAAATTGTTCTTGCTGCGGGGGCCTTTCTGTCCGTGCAGGTCAGTTTTTATATTCTGGTGGCCTGGGTGGTCGCCTACGGAAGCAGTTCCTCGGGGCTTGGCCTTTCCAGAGATGTGATGTTGACTGCGGTGTTGATTTCGACCGCAGCGCAACTGCCGGCGTTGTTTCTGGCCGCTGCATGGTCAGATCGTCATGGACGCAGAGGGGTCTATATGGCTGGCGCTGTCCTGCTTGGACTCTGGGCCTTTGCCCTGTTCCCGTTGATGGAAACAGGTGAGTTTCTCTGGATTACGGTAGCCCTGGCTGGTGGACAGATCTTCCTGGCCATGATGTATGGCCCGCAGGCAGCTTTCCTGGCGGAACTGTTCAGCGTCCAGGTTCGTTACTCGGGGGCTTCGTTAGGCTACCAACTGGGCGCCATCCTGGGCGGCGCCCTGGCACCGACCATTGCGACTATCCTGTGGGGCGAGTTCGGAGTTATTTATATCTCCGCCTATATCGCTTTGGCGTCGGTGTTGACGTTGATTTCGGTGTGGCTGCTGACAGAAACACGCGGCACAGATCTGGCGGACGTTTAACGCTCAGTGTGAGTCCTGGCCATCTTGAGGGTCAGGTGGGTAACAGTTCCGTCTGGCTGGGCGTTGCGATTTCCAGATGGCCGAGAATGTCGGGTATACGTTTGCGCAGCGCAAAAAAGCCCCGCCTTGCGTGGGGCCAGGCCAGGCGATCGACATCACGCATGAAAACTTCTGTTTCTATACCCAGCTCCGCAGCTTGATTTAATACCCTCTGCATACGGTGAAAAGATGGGCCTTGTGGAATATAGGGCACCATCAGTCGATCTAGTTTTGCTCGCTGCATCCAGCGTTGCGTTGCTGCTTGGGTACGCAGCAACTCGGCTGGTGTTTGCAGTGCAAGCCTTTGGTTTGCATCTGTCAGGGTACTGCTGGCCGCCTGCAGCCCAAACCGTGAGACTTGTCGCCCAGCGCGTCGCCGACCGACTCTTTGTGGTGCCAGCATGCCAACGGCAACCGGTTGGACCGGTGCCTGCAGTGACATGTCTTCGTCGTGCAGTAGCAGGCCAATTCTGCCGCCGGTTCTCGGTGCACAATATTCAGGCCAGTTGGGGGGTTGCTGCTCAGTGACGGCCGGATCTTCCGTTAATGCCGGCGCGATGGAGGCGAGTCGCTCCAGACCAGCGTACGAGTCAGGGCCGCTCTCACCGGAAAAACGTTGCGCTGTATAACGTCTGATATTGTCCGCTCGTGCCAGATAGGTTTTGCCCTTGGTGTGCAGGCCGGCTACCCATCGCCAACTGAGAGTATTAGACGCGGCATCGCCGTCAAGCAGGTGGTAGTGAAACCACTGTGCGCCGAGCTGCCAGGGCAACCCCAAGGTAAAGATCCAGATACTGGCAAACCACATGCGCGCATGATTGTGCAGATAACCGGTGGCGCGCAGTTCACGGACCCAGGCATCAAAGGGTGCGATGCCCGTCCGCGCATAGATGGCGTTGCTGTATGCGGCGCGCAGCGGCGTGTCATCTGCGACAGCCCTGCGTAATCGTGCGCAGTCGTTTACGTAATTTGTCCAGACGCCCGGGTGATGCTCGAGCCAGCCTTTAAAATAGCTGCGCCAGAACACTTCTTCGATAAATTTTGCAGCCTTGTCCGGATCGTGTCGTGAGATTACAGCGTCCAGAACCTCTTGATCCAGCAGTAGTCGATGGCGCAGGTAGGGTGAGAGCCCTGATACCTTTTGATGTTGCCCAGGTCCGCGATCTTCATTGCGTCCAGCGCGATAGGGTTGACCTGCCAGGGGCGCAAACCGGGCCAGACGGTTAAGAGCGGCGTTGCGAGCAGGCGTCCAAATCATCTCAAACCCCAGCCGATTGACGACGCTGTCGTCGGCAGCGTTCGGAGCAGTATCTCACATCGTCCCAGACATTCTGCCATTTTCGACGCCATGTGAATGGCCTGTCGCACACGCGACAGACTTTGCGCGGCAGATCACTTTTGCGCGTGTGCTTGCCACGGGTGGTTTGTTCGGTTCTTCGGGTGTTTTTCACCCCTGCAGCACATCACACTCATCGTGAAAAAGGTGTCAAACGGCGAATAGTGTATAGGCAGATTGAACCGTCAGTCTGTGTGCAAGCGTATCGGAACCCCCAACTGGCGGGACGCTTTTAACATATGCCCCTGATGCTCCTCGTGGAATATGCTTAGTCTCACTGATGCGGCAGGTATGCTAGCGTTCCACTTCTGTTTTTATCCCCTTCTATAAGGCTATGGCTGATAACAAAGGTTTTGTTTCGCGGGTGGTATCGGCCAGCCTGAGCGGCGGGCTGCCCGTTTTGATTCTGATCGTGGCTCTTGGTCTGGGATGTTTTGCCCTGCTGCAAACGCCTCGCGAAGAAGAGCCGCAAATTGTTGTGCCTATGTCGGATATTTTGATCTCGGCACCAACGCTGAGTGCTCGTCAGGTGGAACGGCTTGTCACAACACCCCTGGAGAAAGTGCTCACCCAGATTGATGGTGTGGAACACGTTTATTCCACCTCGGAAGATGGTGGAGCTGTGGTGACAACGCGATTTTTTGTCGGTGAGGATCGCGAAGACTCCCTGGTAAAGCTGTATAACAAAATACTCTCCAATCAGGACATCATTCCGGAAGCGGTTACAAGTTGGGTTGTGAAACCCGTCGAAATTGACGATGTGCCTATTGTGATAGCGACGCTATGGAGTGATGCTCCCGCGGTCGACGATTTCGAATTACGCCGTCTGGCTGATGAGTTGGCCATATCGCTGCAAACTGTAACAGACACTAATCGCATTGAAGTCGTTGGTGGTCGCACACGGCAGTTCAGAGTCAATCTGGACCCTACCGCGTTGGCTGCTCGGCAAACGGATATCGCCGACATTTTGTTTGCACTTTCAGCCTCCAATATGCGGCACCCAGCGGGCAGTCTGCAGCTGGCAAACGACGAAATCCGCGTAGAGGTCGACGCGCGTATTCAGGATATCGATGCATTGGCGCAACTTACGGTTAATGTGCTCGACGGCGTGCCTGTACCGCTGGACGATGTCGCTGATGTATATGACGGTCCTCCCGCACCATCCAGCTATCACTGGATTGGCTTTGGGCCTGCTCATGCACGCCATGCTATGCAGCGTTTTCCGGCAGTGCATATTGCAGTCGCGAAGAAAAAAGGCAGTAACGCGGTCAAGGTCGCTGAAGAGCTTGCCATCCATCTGGAAAAAGCCGGCAGGGACCTTTTCCCCGCAGGGGTATTTGTAGAAATCACGCGCGACTATGGCGCCACGGCAGATCAGAAAATAGGTGATCTTGTCGCAAGCCTTGGGGTCGCTGTGGCAACGGTGGTGGTCTTGATCGGTTTTGTTCTCGGTTGGCGAGCGGCGCTGGTAGTCGCGCTAGCTGTCCCTATCTGTTACGGCCTGACACTTACACTGGGTTATTTTGCCGGTTACACCATTAACCGCGTGACGTTATTTGCGCTTATCCTGGCGCTGGGATTGCTTGTCGACGATCCAATCACCGGGGTCGATAATATTGAACGCCACCTTGGACGAAGTGCATCTGCTGGCTCGGATATCAGTAATGCTATCTTCGAGATTCGCATGCCGCTGCTGATGTCCACGTTGGCGGTGATCATCGCGTTTGCACCCATGTCTTTTATTACCGGCATGATGGGACCTTACATGTCCCCTATGGCATTCAATGTGCCGGTGGCAGTGGTCATGAGCACTGCGGTAGCTTTCCTGGTCACACCGTGGCTGGGTAGCCTGTTGTTGAAATCAAAATCTGGTGGTCAGCCGATCAGTCGCAGCGGGCTGTATGGGGCCTACGAGCGCCTGCTACGCCCGATGTTGGACAGTCGAAAAAAATCCTGGATATTCCTTGGCCTGACTGCGTTCCTGTTCCTGCTTGCTCTGTCTTTGCCGCTGCTGCGGCTAGTCCCCTTAAAGCTGCTGCCTTATGACAACAAGAACGAATTTCAAGTGGTCGTAGATGCCCCGGAAACGATGACGTTGGAGGGCACTGAAGCGGTGGTTTCGAGGATAGCGACCTTCCTGCAAGGTGTGCCTGAGGTAAAGACGGTGAGCACCTTCAGCGCATCACACTCGCCCATGGATTTTAACGGCCTGGTTCGGCACTACTATCTGCGTGGACGCCCTAACGAGGCAGAATTACGGGTAACGCTGGCTGATAAGCTGGCGCGCGAAGATCAATCTCATGCCCTCATTTTGCGCCTGCGGCCTGAACTGGCATCGATTGGCGAGGATTACGGTGTCAATGTAAAACTGGTAGAAGTGCCGCCGGGTCCGCCAGTTGTCGCCACCCTGGTCGGCGAGCACTACGGCACGCCAACAACCTCCTACCAAACCTTGATTGATGCCTCCGCATCAACCGCTGCGAGATTGCGTAAAGAACCTGGTGTAGTTGATGTGGACATCAGTGCCGCGGACCCGTCGCAAAGGCTGATATTTATGCCAGATCAGGAGAAAGCTGCTTTATCGGGTATCAGTGCGCAAACTATCGCAACTACGTTGGAGGTGGCGATCAATGGCCATACCGCAACCTATGCCGGGGTCGAGGATGAGGTAAACCCGCTGCCCGTTGTTGTACGTGTGCCTTTTGCACGCCGTGATGAACTGATGTCTCTGCATGTCGAGGGGCTGCCTGGCATTGCAAAAGTTCGCGCTCGAGGGGGTGTGACTAATGCGCCAACGCCAATGGTTGCGTTGGGTGAATTAGGCGCGCTGCACAGCGTCACTCGCGATCAGCCCGTGTATCACAAGGATCTGCAGCGCGTGGCTTACACATTTGCTGAGGTTGCGGGTCGTGTGCCCGCTGCAATCATCTACGATGTAGATGCTGACCGTGATTTGTCAGATGCTGCGGCAGAGCAGGCGCTTCCTGTCGAAGGCCGCACGTTTTTCAATTCCGGCGGCGGTCAGGCCTGGCAACTGCCCGCTGATGTCACGCTGTCATGGGCTGGCGAAGGCGAATGGAATATAACCCTGCGGGTGTTTCGCGATTTAGGCATCGCCTTCGGCGTAGCCATACTTGGTATTTTTATTGTGGTGCGTTTGCAAACTGGTTTGGCGACGCTCACTGGTATCATCATGTTATCCATTCCCTTGACGGCGGTGGGTATCATGCCTGGGTTCTGGATCCTGAACATGCTGGCGGCAGGTCAGGTTGGAGATTACGCTGACCCTGTTCTTTTCACTGCTACAGCAATGATCGGGATGATAGCGCTTGCAGGTATTGTCGTTCGAAATTCGCTGATGTTGGTTGAGTTTGTGCAGCAGGATCTGGCGCGAGGGGCGCCGCTTACTGAAGCGCTTGTCGACTCAGGGCTTGCACGCGCGCGACCCGTTTTGCTGACTGCAGGCACAACGATGCTGGGTAACCTTGTTATTACGTTGGACCCTATTTTCAGTGGGCTTGCCTGGGCGGTGATATTTGGCGTGCTCGCATCCACAGCTTTTACCCTGTTCATTGTGCCCGTGGTTTATCAGCTTGTTTATGGAGGCAAGGTATGAATAAAAGCGCTAGATTTATTATGTTGGCGCTGGCAATCCTGGGGCTTGGTTTGTTGCTGGCTTACTTTGCCGGTGTATTCCACGGCAAAATCTCAGCGACGAATGATGCACACAATGTGCAGATTCCCGGCACTGCTCTGGTGGTCACTGCCCAATCAATGCCTGCGGTTGAACAAGTGGCGGGTACTGTACAGGCAACCAACGACACGATGCTGGCGTCGCGCATAATGGCAACCATTCTTAGTGTTAACGTTCGCGCAGGCGATGCAGTAACCGCGCAAGACGTATTGATTGAGCTGGATGATGAAGCTTTAGTGGCCGTGCGCGAGCAGCGCGTACAGGAGGCTGCCGCAGCTAAGGCTGCTTTGGAAGAGGCGCAACTTAATCAATCTCGAATTGCATCATTGCGTGAGCAGGGCAGTGTGTCTGCGGCAGCACTCGACCAGGCTGTCACTGCTACCCGACGCGCGGTAGCCCTCGAAGAGCGCGCGCAGCGGGCGGTAGCGGAAGCCAACGCAGCGATGAATTATTCGCTTATACGTGCGCCGATGAGTGGCACGGTTGTTGAGCACTACGCGAAGGCGGGTGATATGGCATCCCCGGGTCAGCCGCTGCTGAAACTCTTTAATCCCGGGCAGATGCGGGTAGAGGCCACGGTCCGGGAGTCATTGATTCAGTATGTCCAGCTTGGCACCGAGCTTGAAGCACGGATTGATGCCCTGGACAGCAATCTGACGGCGGTGGTCGAGGAAATTGTTCCCGCAGCAGATCCAACTTCAAGGACGTTTGTTCTTAAAGCGCGCCTCGACAGTGCGGCTGGCATGTTTCCCGGTATGTTCGCCAGGTTATCTATCCCTGTGGCGGCGACGGAGGGCATATGGGTTCCTGCAAATGCGGTGCAGCGCGCAGGCCAACTCAGCTTTGTTTATGTGCGCAAAGCGGGTGGGGACCAGCGACGGTTCGTGCGTTCAGGCAATACGCGGGCGGATCTTGTGGAGATACGAAGCGGGCTGGCAAGCGGTGAGACGATAATAGTACCAGTGACCATTTAGCCGGCGCGGGCGTCAAGTTGTGCGCGAATCTCTGCGTGCGCAGCTTCATCTAAATCAAATCGAGTAAATAGCGCAGCACCAATCAGGTAACATGCCAGCGGAAACAAGCCGAGAAGTGCACACATGGCCAGTTCTACCACGCGAGTTTGTTCTTCATTGGGTACAAATCCGGCAGCACTGAGGACAAAGCCAGTAAACATGAGGGTGACTCCACTTGCGCTTTTTAAGGCGAAATTCCACGCGGCAAAGTAGACACCTTCTTTTCGCTCGCCGGTCATCAATTCATCATAATCGATGACGTCACTGGCGACAGAGGGGCCGATGGTATTGCCGCAGCCGGCGAATATTCCGCACATAACAGACAGGAACATCAGCCAGGTAACCTGAGCAGTTGTAGATTCGATAAATGCCAGCGCGAACATGCCGCTGAAAGAGAATGCTGTGCCGATCATTGCCCAGAACCACAGTTTAACCTTGCCAAAGCGCTTCGCGAGGCGTACCCATAACGGTATGGCGAGGGTCGAGGTGATCATGTATGTGATGATGGAGTAGGGTGCGATTTCCACCATGCCCATCACGTATTGCGCCACATACAACGCTGCTGCACCAATTGCAGCTCCGCCGATGTTTTCTATGAAAGTGACGGCGAACAGGATCCGCGCGTAGCGGTTTTTCCCGACATCGGAACCAGCTCCAAAAATGCCCCTGGAGGGTGGTTGAATGTGGCCCGTATTCTCTTTCAGCGTCAGCACGGTAGCGCTGCACAGCACAATCAGGGCTATGCCCGCGTATATCGCAATAGACGGAGCAAGCTCTCGCACAGCGTTTAAGTCGCTGGTTTCTACTGACGTCAGCCAACCTACGGTCAGCAGACCGAATATTCCGCCCACCACAATCGCGGCCTGGCGGATGCCATAGATTTTATTGCGCTCAAAATAGTCTTTTGAAAGTTCCGCCCCCCAGGACAGTTGCGGCACCATGATAGACGTCATAGCGGTGTAAAACGCGAATACGGCTACGCCCATCCATATTGCGGATTCAATTTCACTGAGATCCGTTGGGCTGGCGAACAGCATGTAGTAAGCCAGAGCGGCGGGGATTGCACCTACCAGTATCCAGCTGCGGCGACGGCCGAAGTTCAGGCGGGTCTTATCACTGAGGTAACCTACTAAGGGGTCGGTTACTGCATCCCAGATGCGTGAAAGGCCAAAAATAGTACCCATGATCGCCGGCGCGATAAGCAGCACGTCGGTGGAATACTTCATGACGTATAAGCCCAGGAGAGACAACATGTAACCTGCTGCAGCTGCGGGTAGCGAGTACAGCACCATGTCGCGAGTTTTCAGCATAGAAACCTAAACCTATCCGCATGTTTGTCTAAGACGGGAATAGTAGTGAGTTTAGCGGCCTCTTGCCGGCGGTGCTACCGTTCTGATTTCCATGTGTAAGCCTGGTTGAGTGATCAGCCCTTGGCTGTAAATAATGGTTACACCCAACGGGCAAGATATACTGCGGAAGCTGAACAGCTTTGCACAATCACAGCCCAAAGCGCATGCCACGGCGTTGACGATGTCAGGCGTGAAGCGGCGTCATCATGGTGGGTGGCTTCGTCACTTTGCAGGGTGACGAGTAGAGCTCGCAACGCGCCTGTTGTTTGAACTATTTGTGCCTGATAGTGAGCAACTACAAATTTCTCGACAGCCACAATGGTGGCGAAGGTGAAATTAGGTCCCAGCCTTGCGGCAATTATGCCCAGCAGCCATCCGGAACAGCGCCATAAAGGCAACAGTCGCGATCGACAGGATGTGGGTAGCCACGCGTCGAGAATTTTCAGGTGCTCGGATTCGGTCGCCAGGTGTTCCTGCGCGAAGCTGATGACTTCGGGGCAGTCAGTGTGCTGCAGGATGCCGCGGTAGATAAAAACCGCTACTGTTTCTCCGGCATGGTCAGAGCGTAAGTCGCGACGCAACTGCGCAGACAGCTGGAGAGTTTCAAAAGCGGGCAGGTGAAGTGTGTCAGCCTTCACGTCTGGCCGTCATCATATAGTTCACGCCCAGATGGTCAGCCAGGCGATAATGTTTGGTCAGTGGGTTTATAGAGACGCCCGTTTGCGCCAGAGTCATGTGGTTGTGCTGTTCGAGCAGAGCACTGGTCTCAGCGGGCCGGACAAATTTACGCCATTGATGTGTCCCTTTCGGTAACCAGCGCAGAATGTATTCAGCGCCGATGATCGCTACTAGCCAGGATGTGAATGTGCGATTGATGGTTGCTATGAACTGCAGGCCGTTGGGACGGGTATGGGCGCAGCAGCTGGCGAGGAAGCCTGGCAGGTTGTCGACGTGTTCGACTACCTCCATGTTGAGGACAACATCAAATTGTTCGGATGGATGCAGCACATCAACGCCGCCTAATCTGTAGTCGATGGCAAGTCCCTCACTGCTTGCATGGGTCTGTGCGATCGAGATGTTTCGTTCGGCAGGGTCTATTGCGGTGACGTGTGCGCCGCTCTTTGCCATGGCTTCAGCCAGCAGTCCAGCGCCGCAACCGATATCCAGGATCGAAAGTCCTGTAAGGGGCTGTGGGCCTGTTGGCTCAATTTCGAGGTGGGTACAGATCTGTTCGGTGACGTAGGGTGCGCGCAGATCGTTAAGCTTGTGCAGCGGCCACATAGGTCCGTCTTGCTGCCACCAGGTTTCGGCTAACAGTTCGAACCGTGTTACTTCTGAAACGTTGACTGTATTAGACATAAGTTAGACAAATTGAAGAGTGCGGTAGGATTACAGCAAATAATATAGAAATATTCAACATATGCCCGATTTTAAATGGATATGTCTAAGATATGGTCAACTTTAGTGTCGCGAAGGGTGATGCAATCCCACCCCGCGATAAATCAGGCGTTTTTTCCATCTGCCACGCGCTGCAGCAGTGCGAGAAAGCGGTCAACCGCTCGGCCATTGTTGTTGGGTTCAATAGCAAAACGATTGTGAAAATAGATTTGCAGGCTGATGGTCCCATCGCTAAGGGTAACAGTGTAGCCGTCGAAGTCTGTACTTGCTCTGAGACCCTTGTACATAAAGCCTTCCTCAATACGCTCACCGTGATCCAACACGGACTGGTATGCGCGAAGTGCCAACGTGATATCTACTTTGCGATCTTTTGGTTCCATGGGGTGACCATCTCTAACTAGCTGTTCGTTGCAAACTTCCTGCTGACGAAATTTATAAGTAGCTAAGTTAAACGCTATCGATCATCTTGTGAAATGCCCGTCAAAAATGCCCTCAGGTTCTGTCCAACCGCGGACGAAGGAAAATGTATCAACAGGCTGAACTTGACCTGTAGAAGGTTATCGAGATACAAATTGTGCAAGATGAAATATTCAGCCAGGGGAGAAGGCAGTGGAATACGATTTAATTGTTTCTGGTGGCACGGTTGTTGATGGTAGTGGTGCAGATGCGGTCCGTGCAGATATTGCAGTTTCTAACGGGCGCATTATTCGGATAGGCGATTTGAGTGGCGCAACAGCTGCGCGGACCATTGATGCCACTGGCAAAGTGGTTACCCCAGGTTTTGTTGATCTGCATACCCACCTGGATGCCCAGGTAGGCTGGGATCCGCTCATGAGCTCCAGTTCTTATCATGGCGTGACCACCGCGATGATCGGCAACTGCGGCGTTACTTTTGCGCCGTGCAGCCCCAAAAACAGACGCTATCTGGCGGAACTGATGGAATCCGTTGAAGACATCGCCGCTGACGCGATCATGGATGGGCTCCCCTGGGACTGGACCAGCTATGGTGAATACCTGGATTCCGTCCAGGCCTTACAACCCGCCTTGAATGTGGTCGGTTTGGCAGGTCACTCAGCGATTCGTTATGAAGCGATGGGCGATCGCAGTATGGATGAGGGTGCCCAGGCTTCGGATAAGGAGCTCGAGCACATCGCGCAGATGGTTCAACAGTCAGTTGAAGAAGGTGCTGTTGGGTTCTCGACTTCGCGCTTTCTCCTGCACACAGTCCCGGATGGTCGCTGCACCCCAGGGACCTGGGCAGACCTGCGGGAAACCAAAGCTATTCAGGAGGCGGTAATTGCCGGTGGCGGTGTTGGCGCTCTTTTTCAATCTGCAAACGACATGCAGACGCGTTATGAAACAGAACTACAGATGTTCCGGGATGGCACAGAGCTGGGCTGTCAGGTTCTGTTCTCTGGCGGCACGGGTGCTCAAGGCGATGGTGGTGTCTCGCGCTGGGGTGAGTTTCTCGAACAGCAGAATGAAGGCGGCAGGCGCTTAGCCAGTATCTGCCACACGCGTCCCAGCGGCGCGTTTTTTGGTCTGGCGCAATTATCGCCATTCACAAAAAAATCCAGTGCGTGGAAAGAGCTCATGGCACTACCCACGATTGCTGACCGGGTGGATGTGCTGCGCAATGAATCGCAACGTGCCAGGCTGATTGCTGAGGGTATCGAAGCGGGTGACATGGAAGGCTTGGCACATATGCTGCACCCTTTTGGCAATGGTGAAACGCCTGATCTCGACTTTGCTCGTCAGGCAAGTCTGAAGCAGCTCGCAGACGCTGCCGGTAAAGATCCGGTGGAAGTTTATGTCGAGCGCCTGCTGGCCTCACAAGGTAGAGAGTTTTTCAATTTCTGGATGTTCGGCGGCAACCTGGAAAATCAGTGGAAATACATGCAGCTGCCGCATGTGGTACCAATGTTGGGGGATGCAGGCGCGCATGTGGGTTTCTTTACCGACACAGATTCACCGACGGTTTTGCTAAGTGAGCTCACCCGCAAGCAAGGTGTTTACTCGCTGCCGGAGGCTATTCATAGAATTACAGGTAAGTCAGCGGAAATCATTGGCTTAAAAGAGCGCGGTCAGTTGAAAGAAGGATGGCATGCGGACATTAACGTTATCGACTATGACAATCTGAGCACTTGCCATCCCGAATATGTAAATGATTTTCCTCACGGCGGTGGCAGGTTTGTCGTCAAGGCCAGGGGTTACGATGCAACCCTTGTTGGGGGTGAGGTCATCATTGAAAAGGGTGAACACACGGGCGTGCGGCCAGGCAACGTCATCCGGGAATTTGTCCGCGGCTAGTTAATCTGGTATCAGTTCCTGGCCAGTGGCATGACGGTTTCCGCAAACTTTTCCATGCGGTCCAATCCGCCGTCGCCGGCAAAGAAAAATGCAGGCACCATAATTCTGTCTACCCCAAGGCTGTCCATTTGCTCGACCCCTGCCGCGGGGTCGGCAAATTGCGCACCAAACATGGCATTGATCTCAAGTTTAGCGGGATCGCGGCCTGCATCTTCGGTTGCCTGTTTAACCCGGGAGATTAGGCCAGCCAACCGATCGGCATCACCCTCGCCAGGAAAATAGCCGTCAGCAATGCGTGCCGCGCGGCGTACTGCTGCTTCAGAATCACCACCGACAATGACTGGGATGTCACCGTTCACTGGCCTGGGACTGCAGGTTGCAGGTTCAAAATCGACAAAATCACCATGATATTCTGCATGTGGTCCAGCCCAGAGCGCGCGCATGGCCTCAATGTACTCGTCGTTGCGGGCCCCGCGTCGCTCCCAGGGTATGCCTAACGCATCAAATTCCTCCTGCATCCAACCCACACCGAGTCCCAGTTCTACCCTTCCTCCGGACAGTTGATCCAGGGTGGCCAGCTCTTTGGCCAGAATAAGCGGATTTCGCTGAGGCACAATCAATATGCAGGTCCCAAGGCGCATGGTGGGCGCGGCCGCAGCTGCAAAAGCAAGCCAGATGAGTGGATCCGGAATAGGGGTTTCCGGCTCTGCCGGAATTTTTCCGTCAGGTGTATAAGGATATTTAGACACAATGGCATCCGGCATGATCACGTGTTCACCGCCCCAGAGTGACTCAAACCCCGCCGCTTCTGCCCTGCGACAGAGTTCCATGGAACTGTGATGGTCCTGGGCGATGCTGCTGGCGAATGCTAGTCCAACTTTCATGGTCTCTCCTGTTTCACATGCAAATTTCCGGTATCCGGGCGCAGGGGTAATCACTGGTTTCCGAAATGCACTTGGCTTGCTGTTAAGATCTGGTTAACCGGGTTCTAGAGTAACGCAATGACAGCGGCCAAGGAAAAGTGTTTGTGCGACAGTGGTGAACCAACGACAACCTGCTGCGGCCCGCTGTTAAGTGGAGAGAGCCGGGCAGGTACAGCGCAAGCGCTTATGCGGTCGCGTTACGCTGCGTATGCCACTGGCAATAAAAAATATCTGCTTGATACGTGGGCGCCAGAAACGCGTCCGGCGGAACTCCATTTAGATGACCGACAACGTTGGTTGGGTTTAAAGATCCGCCGCGTAGAGGCTGGCTCTGAGACTTGCGCGCACGGGCGGGTTGAATTTGTAGCACGTTTCAAGATTGATGGTCGCGGTCACCGACTGCATGAAATCAGCAACTTCCGACGTGCTGAGAAGGGTTGGCTCTATGTTGATGGAGAGCTGAGTTAGACCGCTTAGATTTCGTCATGTTCTTGAATTATGGCAAGATCCAGCAGAATGCAGTTAACTGATTACTGCGGAATTTCAGTTATTAGTACACTTACTAAACAGGTTAGACCATGGATGACAAACAGCAGATCGAAGACATTGTTCAGATCTACTTTGAAGGAATGTATGAATCAAGCGCTGCAAAGACCCATGCCGCGTTTCATCCCAGCGCAAAAATCACCGGCTACCTGGCGGATGGGTTGCATGAAATGTCTGTTGACGATTTTGCGGCATTTGTCAGCAGCCAGCAGCCGTCACCGAAGGACAAAGGTGAGCCGGCCAGGTGCGACATTCTCACTCTTGACATTGCTGGCGATACGGCGGTGACACGGGTTCGAGATGATTACCTTGGGCAGACGTTCCTGGACACGTTGTCGTTGCTCAAGAGCAACGATCAATGGTCCATTTATAACAAGTTGTTTCACGTTGAGGGGGAGGCTGGCTAAGCTTCTGTGTCTGGACACGCTGCGCGCTCGTAGTTAAAGTCCTTACAGATCACAAGGAGGGGAGGCCATGGATCAGAAAGCAACAAGACGAAAATTCCTGCAGGCTGGCGGTACTTTAGCCACCGCTGCCGCCATGGGCGTCCAGCCGTTGTCTGCATTGGCTTCGGCGACTGCTGACGAGTTAGGCTTCCTGTCAGCCGTTGAACTGGCCGCGAAGCTGCGTAACAAAGAGATTGGATCAGAGGAGCTTGCGCGCTATTTCATTGCCCGTATTGAGCGATACGACACAAAGTTAAACGCTATTGTTGTGCGGGATTTCGATCGTGCCCTTGAAGCAGCCAGAACGGCTGACCGCCTGATGGTCAAGGGTAAGATCGCGGGGCCCCTGCATGGCTTACCAATGACCATCAAAGAGTCTTACGATATTGCAGGTCTACCGACGACATGGGGCGTACCCGAGGCAGCGCAGAACATTGCATCAGCAGATTCGGCGGTTGTGCAACGGTTTAAATCTGCGGGTGCGCTTTTCTTAGGGAAAACAAATGTTCCCATCAATCTGGGCGATTTCCAGAGTTTCAACGACATTTATGGCACCACTAACAATCCCTGGGATCTGACCCGAACACCCGGAGGGTCATCGGGCGGTTCGGCGGCGGCCCTTGCCGCTGGTCTTACAGGATTGGACAGCGGGTCTGATATTGGTGGATCTATTCGTAATCCAGCACATTTCTGCGGAGTTTACGGGCATAAGCCTACCCTTGGCATTGTGCCGTCCCGTGGGCATCAACCGCCCGGCGTACCCGCAAACCCCCAACACCCTGATCTGGCTGTAGTGGGGCCTATGGCGCGTAGCGCAGACGACCTTTCGTTAGCACTTGATGTGGTTGCAGGCGCAGATCGTCTGATGTCTCCAGGTTGGCGCCTGGAATTGCCAGAACCGCGAATGCAGTCTTTAAAGGGGTTGCGCGTGGCTTTATGGTCCAACGATACGATGGCGCCGGTCAGTCAGGAAATTGTTGAACGAATCAACCTGATCGGCACGCAGCTGTCGAGTCTCGGTGCCAAGGTGTCAGATTCAGCACGGCCCGACTTTACCGTAAAGGCCGCTCACGAGACTTATCTCGGCATACTAGATGGCATGACCTCAGGTGCTGCCAGCAAGCTTACGTTTTTTGATTATCAAAGGCTCGATGGCCATCGTGGAGGGTTGCGGATGGCCTGGCAGAATTTTTTCAAACAATGGGATGTGCTGATCTGTCCAACCACAGCTACTCCCGCTTTCAAGCAGGATCAGGGTGCTCTTGGTACCAGAACCATTCTAATCAACGGCGAGCAGCGCCCCTATTTTGAACAGGTGTTCTGGGCAGGTCTTGCGACCCTGAGCTATCTGCCGAGTACGGTTTTTCCCAGCGGGTCTTCAAAGGGTGGTTTACCCATCGGCCTGCAAGCCATTGGCGCTGAATTCAGCGACCGGACCACAATTGAGTTTGCACGCCTGATGGCTCAGGAAATTGGTGGCTATCAGCCACCGCCAGGTTATCGCTAGACGCCAGTCAGTTGGATAGCGCAAACCCCTTGTAGCCAGCCTCAACGATCTCGTCGCATTTCTCGCGATAAAGGCCAACGCCGCCAATGTAGGGCAGGAACACCTGTGGCTTGCCAGGCACGTTTGCGCCCATGTACCAGGAGTTGGCGAGCGGATATAAGGTATCTGCTGCAACTTCGTTGGTATGAGCTACCCATTCGCTTTGTGCCTCGGGCGTAGCTTCAATAGTGCGTAGGCCTTGTTTGCGCAGGTGTTCAATACAGTCTGCGATCCAATCGACGTGCTGCTCTATTGAAACCATCATGTTAGATAGTACCGATGGGCTCTGGGGCCCGGTGACTGTGAACAGGTTCGGGAAGCCTGCAACCATCAGGCCGAGATAGGTCGCCGGACCATCCTGCCATTGTTCCTTCAGCGATACACCATCACGCCCATGGGTATCTATATTTACGATTGAGCCAGTCATGGCGTCGAAACCTGTAGCGTAAATAATGATATCGAATTCAAGATCTTCAGCTGTTGTTTTGATGGAAGTTTCAGTGATCTCCACGATCTCGGTCTTGAGCAGGTCAACGAGTCGCACGTGCGGCATATTGAAGGTGTTGTAGTAACCCGTATCGAGGCAGGGGCGTTTCGTGCCGACTGGGTGATTGTAAGGGCAGAGCGCTTCCGCTGTGACCGGGTCTTTCACAATTTCACGTATTTTGCTGCGGACAAAATCGGCTACCGAGTCGTTTGCCTCTTTGTTTGTGATGAGGTCGTCGTAAGCGCCCAGGATGCTGATCAGTTGGCCGTCGTTCCATCCCTCCTGATATTTGCGGGTGCGCTCTTCAGCGCTTACTTCAAGCGCAGATTGTGTTGCTTCGGGGCCGGTCTGGCCGAAAAAAGATTCCCTGGCTTCCTGTCGAACACCGGGGTAATCAGATTTTGTGTCATCAACTTCCTTTCTGCCCAGAGGTCGGTTACCTGCGGGAAACGAGAAGTTTGGTGTTCGTTGAAAGACCGTGAGCTGCTCACAGGTCTTGGCGATTTCGGGGATAGATTGAATCGCTGAAGAGCCTGTGCCGATGACTGCGACACGCTTGCCGAAAAAGTTAACACCTTCCTTGGGGAATTTCTGGGTCTGGTACCACTCGCCTTTGAAGGTTTCGATACCCGGTATTTCCGGCAGCTTCGGCGCAGACAATGTGCCTACAGCAAGCACGACATGTTGGGCGTCGATAACGTCACCGGTGTCGGTTGTTACGGTCCAGCGCGCCCGCTCATCGTCCCAGGTTTGTGATTCGATGCGGGTATTGAATTGGATATCCGGGCGCAGATTGTATCGGTCAGCAATGTGATTGGCGTAGCGCAGGATTTCAGGCTGGGTGGAAAATTTCTCGCTCCATTCCCAGCTTTGTTCAAGCTCCGGGTCGAATGAAAACGAGTACTCCAGGCTGCGTACATCACAGCGGGCACCAGGATAGCGGTTCCAGTACCAGGTGCCACCAACGTCGCTGGCACTATCAAAGGCTCGTACGGAGTAGCCCAGCCCACGCAGTTTGTGGATCAGGTACATACCCGCGAAACCTGCGCCCACCACCACAACATCTAATTCCGCCGTGAACTTCTGTGTCATCTTTCTTCCCCCCCAATAAAGAAGTTTTGATTCAGTCTGGCCCCGAAGCTGCGCGAAACGGCAACGCGGGGCTGATCAGGGCTAAACAAATATCACAGTTGGCGAAGTATTGTCAGCACTTCATTCGTATTTTCCGTACACGTTTTCTGTGATTACCAGATGGTGGTGATGGTGGCGGCATCTTAGGGTGGCGTCCGGGAGTTCACTCTGCGGTAGTTTTGTCCGCAAACTTTCCGTTATCAAACTTTCTATCAGAGAACTTTCTGTCAGAGTACTGGGGGGACTGCACTGATGCAGAAGACCGTCGAGGCGGGTACGTCCGCACCTGTAGATACACGGTACCGCACCTACGTGCTGTGCGTACTTGTTGTGGTCTATGTGTTCAATTTCCTGGACCGGCAGATTGTTACTATTCTTGCTGAGCCGATCAAAGTTGACCTCGGGTTGAATGATACTCAAATCGGCTTGATGACCGGTCTGGCATTTGCCGTTTTTTACACTGTTCTTGGCATTCCCCTGGCGCGTTTGGCTGATCGTGCAAATCGGGTGTCCATCATTACCGCTGCGCTGACAATTTGGAGTGGTATGACAGCGTTGTGCGGACTTGCGCAGAATTTCTGGCAGATGCTGGCCGCGAGAATCGGCGTTGGTGTGGGCGAAGCCGGTTGCTCACCCCCGGCGCATTCCATTATCGCAGACTACTACCCGCCGCATGAGCGCGCGTCAGCCCTCTCGATTTATGCCCTGGGGATACCTATTGGCAGTATTCTCGGCTATCTGATCGGCGGTTGGGTTGCCGAGTTGTATGGTTGGCGAACGGCTTTTTTCGTCGCGGGAATTCCCGGCCTCGCGCTGGCAGTGCTCGTCAAATTCTCGATCCGCGAACCCATTCGCGGTATGTCGGACGTTGGTTCCACGGCGCCGATCGCACAACCACCGGTGCGTGATTCGCTTCGGACACTTGGTCGTAGTAAAGCAATGATACATATAGCTATGGGCGGCGCGTTGACCTCATTTGTTGGTTATGGTCTCGGCCAGTGGTTGCCAGCATATTTTATTCGTATCCATGAGCTTGGCATTGCCGAAACAGCCACCTATTTTGGGCTGGTCATTGGTGTGGCCAGTGCAATCGGCACCTTTCTCGGCGGTACTCTGGCTGATCGCCTGGCCATAAAAGATCGTCGTTGGTACACCTGGCTCCCTGCTGCCGGGGTGCTCATTGCGTTTCCGTTTTATGTCGTGGGTATGCTCGTTGCGAATCCATATCTGGCGATTGCGATTTTTGTAGTGCCCAGCCTGCTCAATTCATTATGGCTGGGTCCCGCCTTTGGTTCGATTCAAAACCTTGCGCCAGCGCCGATGCGGGCTATGGCGTCGGCGATGCTGCTGTTTGTATTGAACATCATCGGACTTGGCCTCGGTCCGTTTCTGGTGGGTGTGCTCAGTGATTTGTTGAGTCCAAGTTTTGGCTCAGACTCGTTGCAGTACGCGATTTTGATTGCAACCCTGGCTTACTTCTGGGCAGGCGCTCATTTTCTGTTGGCGGGAAAGACGATCCGGCAGGAACTGGATGCTCGGGCAGAGGGTGAAAGCGTTACATCAGGCAGCTGATTAAGCTCAAGGCGTTTAATCTGGGGTGATGGCCCTATGGCGCGCGTCAGGGTCTGGGTCATAATGAGCGCATGCCCTATCGCATAATTAATCAGCCGCATGAGAAATAAGCGGAATGTCAGGCTTTTTTTAGCCTTCAGCGTCTTGCTGCTTGCCGGTCAGCCAGCACCGGTTCTTGCGCTGACAGAAAATTTTGTGCCCGGCATGGGCGACTACATTTTTTTTACCTTTGTCATCAGCGCAGTTTTATTCAGCTCAGCCATTCTGGTTGCAATTGGTGCCTATCGCTGGCTGGTTTATGCGATCTTTGCTGCTTTCATGATATTGAATACCGCAGCATCTGGTGGGGTAATTTCGTACATTGTCGGGGCCACGGACTTTAATCTGTTTGTCGTCCCGTATTTAGTTTTTAGTGGCCTTACGGTATACGGGCTCTGGATGGCGGGCTGGCTGCTGGAAGATCGCCATGTTCTGGCACGTTTCAGAACTTGGTTTTATGCGCTGGCGATGGCAGCTGCGATAGGTCCCCTGACCAGTTATTTCTGGTTGCGCAGAATCCCATTGAACCTGATGTGGTTGCCCGAGCAGATTCTTTATATTGTCATGATCGTCGGTCAGATCCTCCCTCCGTTAACCTGGCGGGTTCTGGGTCAGGTGCAACGTCGGCTGGTATTGGCGTTTCCGGTGGTGATTGCCTTGTTTATTCTTGGTTCAGCAGGTGTGAGCCAGGTATTCCTGGATCTGTCACAAGAAGAGTTAAATACATTATCGCGCATCAGTATCGCGTTGTTTGTCAGCTTCGCCATGGTATTGGTGTTGTGGCAGGCGTTTGCGACCTCAAAAGCAAAGCAGGAGATGGAACACAGAGCGCTTGAAACAGCCAAGAGTGAAGCGGAGTTGCAGCTTGCGCTTGTCGAGTCTGAGAAACAGTATGAACGAGCGCGGTCAATTGCAGCTCAGCAGCGCAGCCAGCTGGCAAAGGTTTCACACGACCTGAAGCAACCCATATCCGCGCTGAGAATGGCAGTGGGTGGCATTGATGTAGAGGGAGACAAGGCTGGAACGTTGAATCGAGCGATCGACTATGTTGATCAATTGGCGCAGACGTTTGTTTCGTCGAATCAGTTTGACAGCGATGGCACGCCCGTACATGTCGAAGCCCTCGGCAGCGGTGGGGGTGGTGTTGAAAAAGTGTCCACTGCCTTGTTTGCCGAAAGTCTGGAACAGATGTTCGCAGATGAAGCCCTGCACGCCGGTGTGGCTTTCAAAGTTCTATGCCAGGAGGCGACGGTTTCCGTTGTACCTCTGGTTACCATGCGTATTTTTATGAATATTGTGTCTAACGCGCTGACACATGCTAACGCCAACCGCGTGCTGGTGACCTTTCGGCGCCGTGGGGAACGGGTTGAGTTTACAGTTTTCGATAATGGGCAAGGCATGGATGAGCAGGCAATCGAACGCGTTATGCAAAAAGGCGAAAAAGGGCAGTTTTCCACGGGTGATGGCCTGGGCTTGAGCATTGTTCAGGACCTCTGCGAATCACAGGGTTATTCCCTGCGCTTGCGTTCTCATCCAGGGCAGGGCACTTCGGTATCAGTGACGCCTATCTGACGCGTTGAGCCTGAATCACCTGCCGCACTATCAGTCTGGGAGGCGCTCGCCTACCTTCAGGGGGAAACATTCCTCGCAAGTCTGCATGCCACCGTTTGTGCGTGTTGAGACGGTGTAACAGATGGGTTCAAGTTTCGCATCAACCTTGATTGTGCAGGTGATAACCTCGTTTTTCGCAACCAATGCTTCGTTCACACAATAGGTCGGGTTGTACGCTTCGAATGCCACGCCGAACGCTTCAACAGCAGGATACCCAGAACTGCTTTTGTCGAGCGTCCAGCTGACTTTATCATTGCGTGCCGTATTGATGGCGGCCACGTTTTCCGGGCACCCGCGCACATTTACAGGGATAGAACTTGTTACTATTTCTGTTGGTGGTGGCGGTTCGATACAGCCAGACAACAGCGCGGACAAAAGCGCCAGTAGAGTGATCTTCATAGGAATGAACTTGCCGGAGTTAAAGCAATGATTTCAACAATCACACAATTGAACAAGACCTATTCGGTTGTCATTGCCGACGATCATGAAATTGTGCGCGATGGCCTGCGAGTTACGCTGGCTCGTCAGACAGGTTTGAGTTTTGATATTGTTGGTGAGGCCAGTAACGGTATCGAAACCGTATCACTTGTTAAACGGTTTAAGCCTGACCTCCTGCTGCTGGATATTACGATGCCACTTGCAAGCGGCGAAGAGATTCTACTCGATTTGAGACGTTGGTCGGCGCACACCAAGGTGGTTATTTTCACGGCGGTCACAACGCCGCGTGTTCTTGGGTCGTTAGTTGCTGCCGATGTCGATGGCGCATTTGCCAAAGGCAGCGTCATGGACGAATTTGAGCGCGCGCTGCCAATAATTCTAAATGGTGGCAGGCATATTGCGGAGTCGATTATTGAGCGTATGGACAGCGGTCCAGATCCTTTACAGGCACTGACGCCTCGGGAAAGACAGGTGCTGATGATTGTTGTGAACGGGAAAACAAATGCCGAAATCGCGGAACAGCTCAGCATCTCACCCAAAACAGTAGATAAACACCGCACCAGCATCATGGGCAAACTAGATCTGCATTCGGTATCGGAACTGATCGGATGGGCGGCCCGGGAGGGTCTGCTGGCCCGGCAGGATACGGATATCTGACCTTTCGGTCAGCTCTCGATTAAGAGCGATGGGCTCCTAACGGCGGCTTGATTTCAGCACACCTCTGGCAGCTCTGATCGGTTGCGAGCTGCCGGAACCAGTGGGTCCCAATGGCTGTTGAGCAAAGCTTAGCTTGCGTGCTTTTGCTGGAGTCTGGCGTACTGCAGAACCACTCGTTTGACGCTGCCAATGCGACCGCCGTTCCAGTCGCAACTGCGTTTTCGCCTGCTGATACCTGGCGCGCGCACTCTGCAGACGCTGGGTGGCATCAGCCTGCTGATTTTCGAGATTAGCGCGCTCGAGGGTTGCACGGCGGATAGCATTGCGTGCTTGTGAGCCTGATTGTCCTTCATAACGCCGGCGCACACTCTGCTCGCCATTTCTAGCGATAGCGATCTGTGATTCGAGTGCCTGCACGTTCTGACGCGCTTGTAGCATTGCGCGTTTTGATAAAGATGCCTGACGGCGGGCAAGGCTGGTCTTTCTTGCGCCTGCACTGTTGGGTTTTGTGTGCGTAACCTTGGTTGAGGCTTGCTTGCTTTTCGAGGCCGCCTGGGCGTCTGTAAGCTGCAGCAGACAAAGCAGGCAGACCAAATACATAAGGTGAGCGACTTTCATAGTGATTCTTCGTCTCGCGGAGTTATATCGATGGTGTTGTTGTGTAAGTCGCTGTAGGCCGTCAGAGAATCGAGGTCAGGGTGTGGGTCTGTTGTACTGAATATGTCGTTTAGCGCGTAATCAATCAGAGACTCCCGCTGTACAGCAATATCCCAGATTCGTAGTCCCCCTATGGCACCTTCGAACGCCATGCTTGGACCCGGTGCGCTTCCCACTCTGAAAGTGATGCCGGCTTTTGCAGGTAACCTGATGTTAAAACGCCCCACCACCTGCCCGTCGACCATTAAGGCGACGCTCTCACCAAGGTTGATCAGCGCGACATGGTGTAAGAGTCCGTCTGTGAAAGAGAAAGGTAATTCATCTACTACGTCACCTGCCTGCAACGTCAGACCCGACTGGTCTCCCAGCATGGCCAGGATATATAAAATGCCGTCCTTATCTGCGTGATAGAGCAAAACGGGATCGTAGTCCGGATCATCCTGCCAGCCCGCTCCCACCCATATCTCCAGCGTTGCCTGCTCGGCAAGCGAAAATGCGGGATGTCCCGAAAAATCCAGATCGCTGGCCTCGCTAAAGTCGAGTATGTCGGGTTCGTAGCCTCCTGCGTTTACCGTACTTACGCTTAACAGGAAGGCCCACACGATGATTTGCCTCAAGGTCATTGATGTCTGCACTAGATTTGTGGGTCTACGGTGAGCTTTGCTGCCCCGCCCGGCGGTAAGAAAGAATTCACCGGCAAAGTGGTTTGCTGGGGCACTGTCAGTAGGTTTGTGTTTGGTGCTGGAGTAGACGGCAAAGGTGGGGGCGCTGTTGTTGGAGGTGCAGGAATCAGAGGAATACCGCGGGAGGCCGCGTACTGTTGCACAGACTGTTCTTTCAGTTTCACCAGGTCTCTTTTCAGGTTGGCTTGGCGCTTAGCGAGGTCGTGCAGTCTTGCCCTGGTCTGGTTGTCTGCCATCATGTCAGTCACGTTGCGTTGTTGCATGTCTGTCACCAACGCAACCAGGCCGTCGATACGCTTGGTGAGATTTTTGAGGTGACGTGATTTGCGCTCGATCGATTTATTCTGCAGCTTCTTTGCATGAGCCGTCGATACAGGTTTTTGTGGCTTCGTCCTGGCTGCGCTTGCTGCATTGGCAATTTCGGGCAGACTGGCAAGCAATAATGTTGCAGCGAATGTGAATACGGATATTGAGGTAGCCCGTGAGGTGATTTTATTCATCGTTTTCTCCTGTTACTGAGGCAAACTCCAGATCGAGTGCCTGAACCTCTGCTTCGCCCAGAGTTTCGATCACCTCAGCGCGAGTCATTAATTCAGATTCGTTTAACACCAGACTGTCGACGACTGAGAATGTCCCGTTGCGGAAATCGCTCAAGCCAACGAGGTTGTCGAGATTCGGGTGTGGATCGTTTCTATCGTTTATGTCGCGCAACGCAAATTCGGCGGCGTCCTCTGGTGCTGGCGGCACATCCCAGATGCGTACCGCAGCAACCGCACCCATAAACGGTGCGTTTCCGCCAGCTGCAGAGCCGACAAAGAAATCATTCCCAACACCGGGTTTAATTGATATGGCAACAGCCCCGACAAGTTTGCCGTCGACAAATGCGATCATCTGTTCGTCATAGTCCAGCAAGATGACGTGATGTGTACGTCCGTCGGAGAAATCGAATGCGAACTGACCAAACTCCTTTCCGGACTGAAAAATCAAAGCGTCCTGACCTGCGGTAATTGAAACCTGATAAATTGGAGACGCCACATTACCGTTGGCGAGGACGACGGGGTGATAGCCAGGGTTGCCCGTCCAATCGGTGACCACCCAGAATTCGATTGCACCACCCTCTGTTAGATTCAGCACCGGATCGGAGGGAAACACCAGTGGTGGTGAGCCTGGAAATTCAAGGGTATCCGGCGTGTACTGTTCGTTTGCTGAGACTGCGACCGTGGCCAGCAGAATGGCCGCAGCAGATAGTAGTGTTTTTGTAAATTGCATATACCCTCGCTAAATATAGTAATAATCGGAAACTAGCGGATTCTTTTTGCGCGCACGCGGAAGGTGAAGTCCGGCTTGCCTTTGCTACCCACTGCCCAGATCTGATCCTTGGATTTTCCGCGTGCGAGGCCGTTTTTTAGCGCGTTTATTCCAACAAAAGTCTTGTTGTGATTGCGCCACTTATTTCGGTTGCTGGGGGTGTACCGCCACTGCAGGCGCAACTGCATCGCGTAAGCAGCTATCTGTTCGCGTGTGCCGGTGATTTCAATCAATCCGGGGCTGCTTTTCCTGTAACTGTGTTTAACCACTTCTTTCTTCTTTTTGCATTTAGCTTCGAAATTTTTATGTGGTGTGGTCAGATAACCCTTGGATCGATTGCCCATGAACGCTTCCATCTCCAGTTTGCCGGTTGCACTGTGGGCTAAGATTGCGCCTTTACCCGTACACCAGACCTCGCGCACATACAAATGCCATGTCTCCAGCTTTCTCGGCACAATAGCGGGTAGTAAACTTCGATCACTGACGTCGCTTGCGTGGCTTTGGATGTAGTCTTCTAACGTGTCTTTCAGTCCTGCTCGGACCTGCGTGTAGACGTCAGGTTGATCGGGAAAATTGAGGTGATTCAGCAATTCATGCAGCGGGCGTAAATCGAGCAGAATCGGGTAAGGGGTGGGTCCTAGAGAATAACCGTTTTCGTTCCAGGATCCGTTGCCACCCACCGCGACAAAGGTGGTGTCTTCAGTGCCCAGGCTACCGGAATTACCATTGACGCTGCCGGCATTAATGCTGCCGCGCACAGATCCGTTCTGTCCGAGAGCCCCGCCCGCCATCGACGCCGATACGCCGGCATTCCATTCTGTGAGCTTTTTAAAGCGTTCCTCAGTAACAGATTGGCTTATCTTGGCGGCAGCGCCGTAAGTTACAGCGTAAGGGTAGTGGGTGCCGAACTGGCGGATGATGTTGTCGTAGGTGCCGGTTTCGCGCGCATCATCAATCGCGTCAATAAAGTCATCAGACAAAGTGACAAACGGATGATCGAGAACAAGCGCATATTTTTTTGCACGGGAATATCCGATCGCTTGTGCAACATGTTTACTTTCTTCCATGCGCTGTAACCACGATGCAGACGCATCGACACTGACTGATGCGTTGCCGCCAAAACCGGCTGGGTCTGTTTTACCCTCAAGCGTCGCACCAAGCGAAGTACTGATCGAGTCCTGATATTCACGGGCAGTGGTGGTCATGCTCTTGTTATAAATCATGCCCTGCACACCGTTCTGCACGAACTTATAACCAACCGGGATGATGCGCTGTTCCGTAATGTAATAGCGTTTTGGGTCAAACTCTGCAAATACAGCCATCTTTTTGTTATTCAGCAGGAAAAAGGGGTCCTGTTTGACTGCGTCGTAACCGCGTCGGCTGGCCACCAGGTTCTCCAGATTGGCCTGCAGAAGAAATGCATCGTTGGAAGCCATCTGCTCCTGCATGGCTGCCTCAGAGAGCTCTAGAGTTGGTCGCAGATAAGTTAAGTTATCAAGTCGTAAGCGGGCTCTTTTTGATGCTGTTAGATCTACTCTCAGAGTTTCGCCAAGATAAGTGGAGCCTTTGGCGCGGTATATTTTAGTAGGGCCACTTTCGACAAGGGTTTCGTCCAGGCTGAGGCCATCATCGCTGACAAAGTGGACGAAGCCATTAGCCGAAAGTCCATCAGATACCCAGATTTCTCTGTCGTCACGTCCAACACTTCCGATGAAGAGGTGTCCCGGGTCAGTGTAGTTGCCGTTGGCAAGGACAATCAGTTCAGGCGAATCGGTGCCCCAGATATCTGGCTGATCTTTACTGCGATCGAGGCTGATGTTGCGATTTTCCTGCCACACGCCATCCAGGCGCATCCAGCAAGCACCCAGTTGCTGGTCATCGTTCGTATTGGCGCGCGCTTCGTCGAGGGTGAATCCCGCAAACTGCCGCTGGGTAACGCGATCGACTCTTGATTCGATACGTTCCCGTGGGTTTGCGGTCGGTGGTCCATCGGTTTGATCGGGCTGGCAGCCGGTAAAAACATCGTAAGTGAGAAATTCAGGTGGCGGCGTCTGTACCCGCTGGGACCGTCGTCCCTGTGGCTTCTGCGGGGGACGCTGCTCTGATGTGGGGGTTTTGTGTTGTGCAGTTTCAGTTTCAGACTCCCATGCAACCGGCGCTTCTTCTTCGCCACTTGACTCGATCCTCGGTTCGATAACCGCAACATCGTCATAAGCAACGTCTAAAGGTTCGGGTTGCACCAACTGCAGGGGTTGAAGCTGATAGTTGACCGGACCTAAAGCCGTGCTTACGGTGACGTCGAGCTCTCCGCTGTCGAGTTGCTGCATACGTGCTCGCCCCAGGAGCGGTAAATCGTCGGCTTCAAACAGGCCGTTGCCTACGGTTTCGATGTTCTGCATCACAACCATATCTGGTTGAATCGTCCAGATTAACGCGTGCAACCAGGTGTCCAGCGCGTAAGCGCGACCAGACTCAATACGAATACGCTTGTTATTGACGGAGATCATCCAGTCACCATCGATAGGTGATCTCTCTGTCTGAGGTACATCGTTCTTGTTGGGTAACATGCCTGGTATTACAGCGTGCCCCGTCGATGCTGCAAGCAGTGCTATTGCACTGCAGAGCCACAGGATCGATTGCGTTATTGAGGGAGAGGAGCTCACCGACTTCATCTGTTTCTTATCCCTGCCTGCTCATGCACATGGCGGAGTTCCGGGTAGAGCTATCGCGGCTGTAGCCGGTTGGGCAGCGGTAACAGCCGTTCACACCTTTTTCTGCAATGTGGAACTGGCCAGAGGGGCATCGGGCACCTGCGACGTTCTTACGTTTGGCGGATTTGAAGGGCCCCTTGCCCCACGAACCACGTTTGACGCAGGCTTTCGGATGATCCATTTCCCGGGTTAGTTTGGCTCGTTTATAACCTCCTGAGCAGGTCCAGCACGCACCATTCGACAGGTAGGATTGTTTACCCGGGCATGAGCTTACGACCGGCAGAACGGCGTTACCCATTCGTTCCGCTTTGACGCTGCTCGCTACAGGAGCGGGTGGATCCTCGTGGTCTTCGTATGCTGCGTCCACGGGTACCAGTTCGTAACGTGTTGTTCCCAGAGGACCGGTTGCTACTACGCTCAGACTGCGATTGTCTCTGTTGTGCTGAGCGCGCCAATCCGCGCTCAAGGGTAAATCGCGACCTGTAAACGCGCCATTGCCCACATGTTTGATGTCTCTAACCACTACCATGCCAGGTTCAACATCCCACAACAGCATGTGTTTCCAGCCTTCCAGGACGATGGCTCTGCCACGGTCTACCAGTACACGCTTGTTTAGGGTTGATATGCGGTATTCGCCGTCAATCCTCATTTTTTTACTGGGCTTAACCTCGTTAGCGGTAGGCAGGTTTGCCCGAGCGGCATTAGCGCTGGGCACTGTTACAGAGGCCAGCGTAAGCGCCAGCAGGGCAACGGAGAGTGTTTTTGGCCGCATGTCGGATCCAATACTTCATGAGTGTGGAAGCAAGGTAGGGGATATCCGCAGGCCAAGGTATGGGGTGAAGCCCCCATTTTTGTCAGGTGGTTACAGCGCCGTAGCAGCCCGGCGCCGTTTTCTCCAATTTCTAAGACATATTTTCAACAGCCATCACCGATGATGTGGGCACGAACACCTTCGCGAAGTGCAAGTCGCTTGAGCTCACGCAATTCGACTAGGCGAGGCTGCGGTAAAAACGCACCAGAAGTTCCTCGCTGGCCAGGATAGCGGCTATCACGGCAATGAAGACAGCAACGCCATGCAGAGGGCCGGCAAACGTTACAGCGTCGCCAAACACGAAATCAATCGCGAATAAAATAACAAACTTAGAGCTGAACAGAATCAGCCACGCGCAGAATATGCGAAGAATTTTTGCCGTTGCGCCGGGTTTTCCTTTAAAAACACTGGCCACCTTGTGTTCTATATGCAGGGTCAGCTTAAGCAGCAGCTGTAACAGAATAGCGGCAAGCAGGGCCATGGTGAAAGAGTCGATCGTGACAAGAGACCAGTATTCAGCGAACAAACTCAATACCACAAGATCAATCAGGATTGCCGTAAAGTAACGCAGGAACAGTTGCTGGTTATTGGAAGGTGCGTTTGCGGATGCAACCTCCGGGATGTCCAGTTCAGGTGTTGAAATATCGGTAGAGCTCATCGTGCGGGCTTTCATTGAGAGAACAGCCCGCACATTAGCAAAGCTGGCGTGAGTTTCCGAGCGTGAAGCGGTCCTTACTTACGCTTGCTCAGTTTGTGCGGGTTTGGCAGGTGGCCAGCCACAATGGATCGTTTTACATCAGGGGTCTGATAATAAGGGCATGAAATCTGCTGCTTAACCTGCCATTGTCAGCGGCAGGTCGTCATATCGTGCAGCTCCGTATGGGAACGTGCAGGCTTCATCGTGGGCGGCTCGGTGACGTAATACTGCGTGGCGTACCCGGCACTTTTTCAGTTTTTCGTTAGCTTCAGCGAGGCTGCGGAATCGCAGTGGCCGGCCTCGACGGCGGAGCAGCCCCGCCCCGTTTCCTCCAACGATTTCTACGACATAGTCTCGACATCCATCACTGATAATGTGGGCGCGCACGTCTTCGCGAAGCGCGAGTCGTTTGAGCTGGCGCGGTGTCATGATGCGACCATTGCGGTGATGGTGGCCGCTGCAGTCAGCCAGACGGCGAGAATGGCGACCAGCGAACCAGCAACAAGCGGGCGAATTTCCTGTTGGTTGGCTACGGCGATTGCATGGCTTCTGTCATGTCTTTGGCGGCGTCGGCGTGAATTGGTTTCCATTTGTCTAATATTTCCTTGTTAAGGTTGGACAAACTTATGACTATGTCGAGCGTGTGTCAAGGAAATATTTGAATAGTTCTGATAATAAGTAGACATAAATTGGACAATAGCTCGACGAAAGACCGCATGTGCTGTCCTGCCTGGGGGTGAAAGTACCTTTTGATCCCACAATTATTCATAGATAAAAACTATCGAAAGAATAGTAACTATCCATTTCAGTAATAATTAATTTGGAGTTACTGTAGTGGCTTGTAAGCAAACAGGGAGCTCGCAAATGGAAACAGTCAACATTGGTATCGATCCAGAGCATCGCGCGGAGATCGCGGAAGGTTTGAAGTGCTTGCTCGCGGATAGCTATACCTTGTACCTGCAGACGCACAACTTTCACTGGAACGTCACTGGTCCACAGTTTCGCGAATTACACTTGTTGTTCGAGGAGCATTATACGGAGCTCGCTGTCGCAGTTGACGACATCGCTGAGCGAATTCGTACATTGGGTGTGAGCGCCCCTGGTACCTACAAACAGTTTGCTCAGCTGAGCAGCATTGCGGAGGTTGATGACATTCCATCTGCCCAGGAGATGGTAAAGATTCTGAAAGTCTCCCACGAGCAGGTGGTGCGCACCTGTCGCGAGGTCCTTACAAAAGCTCAGGCAGGCGAGGACGAATCATCGGTGGCGTTGATCTCAGATCGTATGCGCATCCACGAGAAGACAGCCTGGATGCTTCGAGCCATGTTGCAATCGGCCTGATTCGGCCGGGGAATGTGCAAAGGTTTTAGCAGGCTTCAGCGAATCTCTTCGCTTGCGGTGAGCACTGGGGCAGCGTCCAGATGTTCGGCATCCATCATGGATGCCAGTCTCTCCAGGGAGGCAACCAGCTGATGTCTTTCCCAGATTTCGAGCGCACCAAAACGCTCGATGAAATTGTCCTGCAACGGTTGGGGTGCTGCTTCCAGGAGGTTGTTGCCCTGGGTTGTGAGGGTGATGTTGATGCGTCGCTTGTCACTCGCACTGCGCGAGCGCTGAATCAGTCCATGGTTTTCCAGCCGGTTCAAGATGTTAGTGACCGTGGCCTGGCTCAGGCTCACCGAGTGCGCAATTTCCGTCGCCACGGGCCGCTCCTGCTGCGCAATAGCTCGCATAACAACGAGTTGGGGGGTTGTCAGCCCAGTGTCTTTGCCCAGTTTCCGTGAATGTAAGTCTGTCGCCCGAATAATCCTGCGCAAGGAAACGAGTACTCGATCATGAAGCTCATTCATTGGCTATTTTCTCTTCAGCCGGAATCGGCCCTTGTCCGGCTGCGTATTGCATATTCGTTGGGCCAGGCGAAGATCCATCAGGGAGTGATTACCCGCAGTGGGTTGTCCGGTTGTTCCCATGGCAGGTGGTGGTCTTCGAGCAGCACCAGGTTGTTCCGGTTAACCAGTCGTCCTTCGGTTTGATAGCCAAGCAGTTCCTTCACCGAGCGATCTGGGTTTTGCGCTATCAATGTGGCTTCGTCTGATGAGACGTTAGATAAACCCCGTGCCCGTTCAACGCCTTGTTCGTCGTAGATATGCAAAACGTCTGCTTTCTGAAAAGTGCTGTGCAGCGATATGACGTCGCGACACGAAATGCCGTCGTCACTCGTCTCCAGAGCGTCCGCTGCTGCCTGCTTTAACACCAGGCTTCCAGCCATCTGCAGGCGGTCAGTCAGCCATATCGCCCAGCTTGATGAGGGGGTGGATTTGGCCACGCAGCGGGTGTGAGGTCGCTCTCCCGCAAGCACGGATGAAACCGGGCGGTCCAGAATGCCTCGGGATATCAGGGTGGTACAGCCGGCATTCTGGGCCATGTTTGCGGCCTGCATTTTGGTCAACATGCCGCCACTGCCTAACTGGCTTGTGCCGCTGGTGACTGCCAGATACTCACTGACATCTTCAACGGTCTCAACAAGCTGTGCGTTGGGCTCTGACGGGTCGCGGTCATAGAGGCCATCAACACTTGTGAGGATGATCAGGTGCTGTGCCTGGATCATTTGCGCGACTTTGGCTGCAAGTCTGTCGTTGTCTCCAACCCTGATCTCTTCAGTGGTTACGGTGTCATTCTCGTTAACAATCGGTAACACGCCATATTCGAGCAGTGTATGAACAGTATTTTTTGTGTTCAGAAACCGTCGTCGCTCTTCAAGGTCATCAAGGGTGACGAGTACCTGAGCAATGTCGCAGCCGTTTTCGAGTGCAATCTGCTTATAGGCGTTCAGTAGGATGGGCTGACCGCAAGCTGCCGCCGCCTGCTTGTCTTGTACGCCGGCGTTTTCAACATCAGCGTGTAACGAATTCAGGCCAAGAGCGACTGAGCCGGAAGAGGCCAGTACAACTTCAAACCCGCGCTGCTGGAGGTCAGCAATGTCGCTCAGGAGGCCGTGCATGAATGCATAGCGCGGTTTCAGATGTTCGGCGCTGGCCAGTAGGCTCGAACCTACCTTTACGACGATGCGCCGTTTTGTTTGGGCCGCATGGGGGCCGCTGTGTGGTTCAAAAAATTCGCTGTCGCGTGATGTCATTGTCTGCTTCCGATGCGTTTCGTTAGTCGAAATTATAATTCGATCTCTAAGTAATAAGACCCGCTATTAATATAAGCCAGGCCCATATTTAGCTGGATAAGCCCTATAAAATGGGTTCTATGCGGCCAGCGGGGAAAAATTAAATTTACTTTGAGGGTTGAATGCTTAGTGGTCTAAATATTATAGTAAGGATCTGTCAGGCGCAACGTTATGCGTCTGACGGTCTCAAAATTGACTGACTAAATAGGTATTTCCTTGCGCGAAAAAACGCGGGTACTGATGATAGGCTGCGGCAAGATGGGCAGCGCATTACTAACCCGATGGCTAGATCAAGCTGATTTCACTTTTACAGTAGTGTCACCCTCGGGGCGTCCGACTCCGGGTGATGTGAGGCAGGTGTGTGCCCCTGAAGAATTGGCAGGCGCACAATTTGACCTCATTGTCCTCGCGGTGAAACCTCAGGTTATCCCGACAGTGCTGCCGCAATATGCCAGCCTGCTCGCCGAAGAGGGGTGTCTTATATCAATGGCTGCCGGGTTTGCTGCTGCTTCTTTAGAAGCGATAGTGGGTGACAGGGCGCTGGTGAGGATTATGCCGAATATGCCAGTACAGATTGGTAAAGGGGTTAGCGCCCTTTACGCAAACCGGTGTTGCTCAGCACAGCAGCAGCAATCCGTCGCAAAGCTGATGGCAACGACCGGACAGCTGATTTGGGTGGATAGCGAAGACGATATTGATCGGTTAACCGCGATTGCAGGCAGCGGTCCTGGTTATGTATTCGAGATTGCTCGATGTTGGATGCAGGCAGGCCAAACGTTGGGTTTTTCCGAGCACGAAGCGAGAGAAATGGTGCTCAGAACGCTTGCTGGATCAGTTGAACTGGCTCTGGCAAGCGAGACCCCTTTAAGCGAGTTGCGCGACGGCGTGATCAGTAAGAATGGCACCACTGAAGCAGGCCTGTCGGCGTTGAATCGAGATTCCGGTCTGGACCTTCTTTTACAGCAAACTGTTGATGCGGCGTACGCGAGAGCCGTGGAGCTTCGCTGATCCGCCGTTCATAAAGCTCGTTTTCGCGACTAAGAACTTTCAAAAATCACAAGCACCAAGTCGGCTTCCGCTCTGGTGTTTGTGTCTATTTCTAAAATGAAAACTATCAGGAGTAACCAGTGGCAACACCATCCAGTGCAATAGCAATCAATCAAACGCAAGACTACGTTGAGCACCTTGGTCAACAGGCAAGCGCAGCTGCAAAGCTGCTCGCGGTGGCAACGACCGCACAGAAAAACAAGGCCCTTGATGTTGCGGCTGATTTTCTTGAAAAGCGGACGGATGAACTGCTTGCCGCTAACGCGTTGGACGTGAAAAGTGTTGCGGACTCGGGTAAGTCTGATGCGTTTATTGACAGGCTGACACTGACGCCTGAACGCGTCATCGACATGGCGCAAGCGCTCAGGAACATTGCGTCCCTGCCTGATCCGGTTGGTCGTCTGCTGATGGAAAACCAGCGGCCCAACGGTCTGCACATCCGACGGATTGCTACCCCCATCGGTGTTGTTGGCATGATTTACGAATCGAGACCCAATGTAGGTGCTGACGCAGGTGCATTGTGTCTGAAGTCCGGTAATGCAGTCATATTACGCGGTGGTTCTGAAAGCCTGAACTCAACAAGAGTGATCGTTTCCTGTCTTGTGGATGGCTTGCGTGAATCAGGTTTGCCGGAGGCGTGTGTTCAATTTATTGACACAACCGATCGCGGCGCCGTTGCACATCTGCTCCGTTGTACCCAATACGTCGATCTCGTGATTCCTCGGGGTGGCCGCGGTTTAGTTGAACTGGTGCGTGACGAAGCGCGTGTGCCAACGCTGCTGCACCTTGAAGGTAACTGCCACACCTATGTACATGCTGCAGCAGATATCGAAAAGGCGATAGAGGTTATTCGTAACGCCAAGCTACGCCGTCCAGGAATTTGTGGCGCCACGGAGAGTCTCGTCGTAGACCGGGCAATTTCTGCTGATTTGCTGCCAAAGCTGGTTGATCGACTGGAAGGGTGTGAAATTCGTGGTGATGCCGTAGCGGTCGATTGCGACGCCCGCATCAAGCCAGCTGCCGATAGTGACTGGGATACTGAGTATCTGGATGAAATTGTTTCTGTAAAAGTTGTCTCGGGGCTGGAAGAGGCCGTTGCCTTTGTAGACGCCCATTCATCAGGCCACACCGATGCAATTCTTACTGAAGACCGCACGGCAGCCCGGACATTTATGCAGGCGATCGACTCAGCTGTTGTGATGCATAATGCGTCAACTCAGTTCTCGGATGGAGGTGAGTTCGGTATGGGCGCCGAGATCGGTATCGCAACCGGAAAGCTTCACGCACGTGGCCCGGTTGGGTTAGAGCAGCTCACCAGCTTCAAGTATGAGGTGCATGGTAGTGGCCAGATACGTGCCTGAGGACAACACTAAATGACCATCAACGACCCTGCATTGATTTCGCTGACCGGCTACTTCGTTTTGATGATGGCTATCGGTGTGTACGCCTATCGAAAATCCACCAGTGATGTGTCTGAGTACATGCTTGGCGGTCGAAAACTGCATCCTGCCGTTGGTGCGCTTTCAGCCGGCGCATCTGACATGAGTGGCTGGATGTTGATGGGACTGCCCGGCGCGGTTTATATCACAGGATTCAGTGCAGCCTGGATCGCTGTCGGTCTTGTTATAGGCGCTTACTTAAACTATCTGTTGGTTGCGCCTCGTTTGCGGGTTTACACCGAGCTTGCGAATGATGCGATCACTATTCCAGATTTTTTTGAAAAGCGTTTCTCGGATAATTCCCATGCGTTGAGAGTGCTGTCGTCGGTCGTCATCGTGATCTTTTTTACGCTGTACACATCTTCCGGTGTTGTTGCTGGCGGCAAGCTGTTTGAAGCTTCGTTTGGGCTCAGCTACGAACTGGGCATATTTTTAACTGCGGGTGTTGTGGTCGCTTACACCCTGTTTGGTGGATTCCTCGCCGTCAGCCTCACGGATTTTGTTCAGGGTTGCATCATGTTTGTTGCCCTGATCATGGTGCCGGTGGTTGCATTTTCGATGCTGGGTGGCGTCGAGCAGGTCTCTGCAGCGGTCTCTGCTGTTGATATCAGTCTGTTGAGCTGGTCGAGTGGTCTTACTGCATTAGGGCTTGTTTCCAGTCTGGCCTGGGGGCTTGGTTATTTTGGACAGCCGCACATTATTGTTCGGTTCATGGCAATCAGATCGTTGCCTGATATCGCTGTTGCACGACGCATAGGCATGGGATGGATGATGGTGACAGTGGTTGGAGCTGTCGCCACGGGTATTGTCGGATTAGCTTATATATCGTCGACAAAGGCTACGCTCGATGATCCGGAAACCGTGT
The DNA here is from genome assembly GCA_048571035.1 of Gammaproteobacteria bacterium. GTDB lineage: Bacteria > Pseudomonadota > Gammaproteobacteria > Pseudomonadales > Azotimanducaceae > UBA4421. The sequence continues at coordinate 1,851,013 of CP121329.1, read as the reverse complement.
TTATATTCTTGTCACAAGTTTTATTTCACCCTCTGGTGGGTGGTTTTTTACTGGCAGCTATTCTCGCAGCAATCATGAGTACAATTTCTTCGCAGTTGCTGGTGTCTTCAAGTTCGTTGACAGAAGATTTTTATAAAACCTTTGTCCGACGTGCAGCCAGCCAGAAGGAGCTTGTCCTGGTTGGCAGACTTTCAGTGCTGGTGGTGTCTTTGGTCGCGATTGGGCTGGCGTTTGATCGTTCTGCCTCGATTCTGTCCCTCGTCAGCAATGCCTGGGCGGGTTTCGGAGCGGCTTTTGGTCCAATTATTCTGCTCAGCCTGTTCTGGCGACGCTTTAACAGACAAGGGGCATTGGCAGGAATGATCACTGGCGCTCTGGTAGTGCTCTTCTGGATTTATGCTCCGATCGAAATATCCGGTGAGAGACTGCCGGCTTTTCTTTATGAAATTGTTCCCGGTTTCCTGCTGGCCACGCTGGTAGCGGTCATTGTCAGTCTGCTTACGCCGCACCCGGAATCCTCAGTGACTGCACGACACGATGACATGCGACGGTTGATGGACCCGGGAGCGCCTGCTGCAGCAGATCCGGCAGCGGCGCGAGTCTGAACTGGTTAATCCTAGGAGAAAGAATATGAATCTGTTAAAGAGCCCTCAGAATAAGTCGTTTACCGCGGCAGAGGACGATGAGCAGGATGCGATACGAGCAATGCATGTTGCTAATGAAGGTGAAATTCTGGCATCACTGATCAGCAGCGCCAGAATCGATCACAGTCAGAGGCGCCAGATACAGGATCGAGCAGTCGGTCTGATTGAACGTATTCGCAACTCGGGTCAGCCCGGATTGATGGAAATGTTTCTGGCGGAATATGGGTTATCTACGAATGAAGGTATTGCGCTGATGTGTCTTGCTGAAGCGCTGCTCCGTGTACCTGATGCGGGCACCATTGACGCGCTGATTGAAGATAAAATTGCACCTCATGATTGGCAGCAGCACTTTGGTCACTCAGGGTCTTCAGTGGTGAACGCTTCTACTGTGGCTCTCATGCTGACAGGGCGTATTCTTGATGAAGATAATTCTTCGAGTGTGTCTGGATTGCTCAACCGCACAGTGAAGCGGTTGGGTGAGCCCGTTGTGCGGATGGCGGTCAAACAGGCGATGCGGGAAATGGGCAACCAGTTTGTGCTGGGACAGACGATTGAAGAAGCGCTTGATCGGGGACGCGCGGAAAAAAAACGCGGATTTCTTTACTCCTACGATATGCTTGGTGAGGCTGCACTTACCCAGGCTGACGCGGATGAATACTTTGAAGCTTACGCTGATGCCATACGCGCCATCGGCGCTTCCAGCAGCGAGGGCCCCCTGCCTGATCAGCCGGGTATTTCAGTCAAGTTGTCCGCGTTGCATCCGCGTTTTGAGTTCGCAAAGTCGCCGCGGCTGCTCAGGGAGCTGGCGCCGCGCTTGAATTCATTGGCGCGACTGGCGAAAAAGTACAACCTTGGGCTTAACGTGGATGCCGAAGAAGCTCGGCGCCTGGAGCCATTGCTCCACGTCTTCAAGGCTGCTTTGAGCGATTCGAGACTTGAGGGCTGGGACGGCTTTGGTCTGGTTATTCAGGCTTATGGCAAACGCGCTGCGCCGATCATCGACTGGCTGTACGCGCTGGCCACCAAACTTGATCGCCGCGTTATGGTGCGTCTGGTTAAAGGCGCTTACTGGGATTCTGAAATAAAGCAGGCGCAGGTTGATGGCGCGGCAAATTACCCTGTTTTCACACGGCGCGTAGCAACAGATATTTCCTATACCTGTTGTGCCGCTAAGCTGTTGCGAATGACGGATAGAATATATCCACAGTTTGCGACTCATAACGCGCAGACTGCAGCCGCGATTCTCGAGCTGGCTGATGACCCCACTGCTTATGAGTTTCAACGGCTGCACGGGATGGGCGAGACGCTGCATAATCAGCTGCTCGGAGAGGAAGGTGCGCGATGCAGAATCTACGCGCCTGTTGGGCCACATAAAGATCTGCTTGCCTACCTGGTGCGGCGGCTGTTGGAAAACGGTGCCAACTCATCCTTTGTGAATCAGGTAGTTGACCCCCGATACTCTGCTGCTGCTCTTGCTGCTGATCCGTTTGATAGTCTGCCGGTCATTCAATCCGGCCCGCCTGAGCGTTTGCAGTCATCAGCGGACCTGTACGCGCCAGAACGCAGAGCCGCTCAAGGCTGGGATCTGCAGAATAGTGAAGTTGTCAGGAGCATTGATCTGGCCAGAGGCTACTACCTTGAGGAGCAGTGGCGCGCTGAACCAATAGTGGCCGGGGAGTTTATTGGTCAGGCCAGCCGGCAGATTTTTAATCCTGCTGTCAGAGGTGAAGTGGTTGGTGAGGTGGTCGAAGCGACGCCTGAAGATTGCCGGCGCGCAGCACGAAGTGCCAGCACTTGGGAGCAGGCTGGCGCGTTAGAGCGTTCTTTCACCCTGCGACGAGCAGCGGACCTTTTTGAGAATAACTTTGCAGAGTTATTCGCGCTGCTGGCCCGCGAGGCGGGTAAAACCCCGGTCGACGCTGTTGCTGAATTGCGGGAAGCGGTAGATTTTCTGCGCTATTACGCAAATCAGGGAGAGGAGCATCCGGAGGCGCAAGCCAGAGGCATTATTACCTGTATTTCACCCTGGAATTTTCCGCTAGCGATTTTTACCGGCCAATTGGCTGCAGCCCTTGCTGCGGGTAATGGCGTTCTGGCCAAGCCAGCGGAAACCACGCCGTTGATTGCTGCCGCTGCGGTAAAGCTGCTGCACACAGCGGGAGTGCCGCGAGAAGTGTTGCAGCTACTGCCTGGAGATGGACTCGAGGTAGGCCAGACTCTGGTCAGTCAATCTGAGGTACAAGGCGTCTGTTTTACCGGTTCCACAGCAACCGCGCAGGCTATTCATCAGGTGATGGCTGAACATCTGGCACCGGATGCACCGCTGATTGCTGAGACAGGTGGCATTAACGCTGCGATTGTCGACTCGACAGCATTGCCCGAACAGGCGGTTCGCGACACGCTGGTGTCAGCGTTCCAGTCAGCGGGGCAACGCTGTTCTGCTTTGCGTGTGTTATACGTGCAGGAAGATGTCGCTGACGCTTTTCTTGAAATGCTGTTTGGCGCAATGGACGAGCTTGAGCTGGGTAACCCGTGGGAACTGGAGACAGATATAGGTCCCATCATATCTTCTCAGGCGCAAAGCGCGCTGCAACGCTATGTTGATGATGCGCGCGATAACGGCCGGCTGCTGAAACAACTGCAAACGCCAGACCTTGGCAACTTCGTTGGTCCGGCTGTCATCGAGGTGAACGGTATTGATGACCTGGAGCACGAGGTGTTCGGCCCTGTACTGCATGTCGCAAGGTTCAGAGCGGATGATTTTGATGCTGTTCTGGCAGCGGTCAACAGACGAGGTTTTGGCCTGACATTCGGATTGCACACCCGCATAGATGAGCGGGCGAAAGTAATTTCCGAGCAGGTGCGTGTGGGGAATATCTACGTTAACCGTAATCAGGTTGGCGCAGTGGTTGAGTCCCAGCCTTTTGGTGGGGAGGGGTTGTCCGGGACGGGCCCGAAGGCGGGAGGGCCGAATTACGTGCGTCGCTTCGAGCGCGCAGAACGTATCAGCGGGCCATCCATAACCGGTGCACCCGCACCGTTTCAGCAGGTGCAGGCCGCAATACAGGCTTTTGACTGGCACGAACCTCAGGGGTTGGATGTGCTGGAGATGCCTGGCGTAACCGGAGAATCGAACAGATTGACGTTGTGGCCTCGCGGTCTTGTATTGTGTCTGGGTCCAACTCCGCAGGAAGCCACCGCGCAAGCTGGTGCTGCTCGACGAATGGGATGCCCGTCGCTGATTGTGGTCCCTGGTGCAGAAGGTGCCGACAGTATCGATGGTTTTCTCGACCGCGCTGATCTCAGCCTTTTGGAGGGGATCGAAGTGGTAGCGTTGTACGGTGATGATGAAGATCTGCGGGCAGCACGTAAAGCATTGGCTGCAAGGCAGGGTAAAATTGTACCGCTTGTGGCCACCAATGATTTAGCGAGCTACAGCTTCGTCGAGCGTCACACCTGTATCGACACTACCGCAGCGGGAGGGAATGCCTCGCTGCTAGCCTCAGTCTCGTCGTGAACCCGCCTGTTGAAATAATAGAGATTGCAGGCGTGTCGAGATACAACATCACTGCAGTCTCGATTTCCAGTCAAACAGGCGTCTATCCCTGCTAATATTCCTGGCCTAATTTATCCAGGAATAATTGCAGGCTTCATCGATGGGGCGTGCACTTAAAAATGAGCGCGTTAGCAACTAACCCAAACCCGATTCTAATTGCTGGTGGTGGTATTGGCGGCCTGAGCCTTGCACTTACACTGCATCAAATAGGCGTCCCCTGCATCGTATTCGAGTCTGTACCAGAACTTAAACCCATGGGTGTCGGTATAAACCTGCAACCGAATGCTGTTCGTGAACTTTATGATTTGGGGCTCGGCGCAGAAAAATTAGACACCATCGGCCTGCAAACCAAAGAATGGGCATTGGTTGGTTTGAACGGTAAAGATGTCTATTCAGAACCCCGAGGCCTGGCTGCGGGCTACCATTGGCCTCAATACTCAGTCCATCGCGGCCAGTTACAAATGCTGCTTTACCTCACGGCTTTGGAGCGTCTTGGCGGCACAGCATTCAGATTGAACCATCAGGTAAAGGCGTATCGAAATACGGATGATGGTGTCATCGCTCAAGTCGTTACGGGAACTGGAGATGAACTGGAGTTTGAAGGTGCGCTGTTAATCGCTGCAGACGGATTGCACTCAACCCTGCGTCAGCAAATGCATCCTGAGCAACCACCGATTCATTGGGGTGGGGCAGTCATGTGGCGAGGAACAACATACGCCAAGCCTATACGGAGTGGTGCCTCTTTTGTTGGTTTGGGCACGCATCATCATCGCATCGTCTTTTACCCGATTTCTCCAGCTGATCCTGAAACTGGATTGGCGCTCATCAACTGGATCGCTGAAGTCACCATGGACAATTCTGAAGGCTGGACACATGGCGACTGGAATAAGAAAGTAGAGCTGACAGATTTTATCCATCACTTTGACAGCTGGGACTACGACTGGGTAGACATTCAAGGTTTACTGCGTGGTGCTGCAGAAGTCTTTGAATATCCCATGATTGATCGTGATCCGGTTTCAACCTGGGTAGACGGAAATGTTGCTCTCCTGGGTGATGCTGCGCATGTCATGTATCCAACGGGGTCCAACGGCGCGAGCCAGGCCATTGTTGATGCTCGCGTGTTAGGTGCCAGTGTGGTCAAGCACGGCGTCTCGAGCAGAGCCCTCGAGGCGTATGACGAAGAGTTGTGTGAGAAAATTTCTGCTGTCGTATTGCGTAACAGAGGGGCTGGACCTTTTATTATTCTCAACGAATTAGACAGCCGCTGTGGTGGTATATTTGAAGACATCGAAGCGGTGTTTCCCGCTGCCGAACGTGAAGAGCTAATGAGCCGTTACAAAGCTGCGGCAGGCTATGCGGTTGAGCAGCTCAATGCGGCGCCGCCAACGATTTACATGCGCGGTTGAAGCAGGCGGAGAGCGGATCATGTTGCAGCACTATGTTTTTTTAAAGTTCAAAGAAGGAACACCCGAACTGCACATCCAGACGTTTTCCAAAAAGATGTTGGCCTTGAAGCGAGTCATTGAAGAAATAGAATTTCTTGAAGTAGGGGTAGATGAGCTTCGCGAGGAGCGTAGCTGGGACCTGGTGCTTAACATGGCGTTCCAGTCAGTGGAAACGCTGCGCATTTACCAAAAACATCCGGAACATGTCGCGGTTATGCAGTTCAATGCACCTTTTGTAGAGAGCGTAGGGTCTGTCGACTTCTCTAAGTGATCAAACTTGGCGTTCTATCCTGATGAACGCTAACGAACCTTTAAAGCATGTGGATAGAGCGGAAGCACAATAACGCGGTTGAGTGTGGCCGGCTCAGATGTAAGAGTCTTAGACAGCACCAACGGCCAGTAAACCGATGTAAATGAAGCCAAGGTTGATCGCACTCAGGGTCCACACAACTCGATCCCGTCGAGACAACAAAAGTTGAGTTGTTAAAATGGCGCCGATGGGTGCTACAAATGCATAGGTGTACACCAGTGTCTGAAAAAACTCACCGACCATCAGGCCGATGCCCGCCCACAACGATTCAGACTCGAAAACCTCCAGTAGATCGAAGAAGGTAAACGCGAGGGTGACTACCACGCCAAGTTGTAGATACAGACGCACTTCAGCGCGGGCTTTTTGTTGCCATGGGGCAAACAGCACGCCAATCACCGGGCGCAGCGCCAGCAACCAGGCGCTGCCGGGGTCCACGGTGTAGTAATACAACCTCAGGCGGTGATTCCAGCGGCCTAAACTGCGTAAAATGGGGATCCGCGACAGCCCCTTCCAGCGTGCAGCGGTCAGGGTAATGGCAATAAATATCAGAATGATGAGCACGGGCTCGTAGATCCCGGTTGCGCCGGATATGGCTCCGATAACCAGCCCGATGACACTTAAAAGAATTCCGGCGCCATACACTTTTAGACGCCCCCGGCGTTTATTCGCCCAGGCGGGAGGGCCATGGAGCTTCAGGTCCTGTTTTGGTGGCAGAAACCCCAGTCCCTGGGGTGCAAGCTGCGCTGCTGCTCTACGGTCTTCCTCGGCGTTAAAAGCGGTGACCAACTTACGTATTTGCGAGAGGTCCCAGATCCACCAGATCAGTCCACCACCTGCAGTTAAGAGCATGAGGATGCCTGTCAGGGTCCTGCCGAGGTAGAAACGATGCACGCCGAAAACCCCACCTATTACCGCGCATACGAGGGCTACCGGTAAGCGCTTGCGCTGATATTGATAGAGTTCGTCAACAATCTCGGTAGAGAAATCAGGATCGGCGCTTTGAGCGTTTGTAGACTCTTCGTTTGGCTGTATATGAGTCCGACTCATTCTCATACCTTAGTGAAAGGGCGCAGTTCAGCTGGTGGAAGGTGATCGTCCGCTGATTGTGCACAGGCTATCCAGCCCAACAACATTATTTAGTTGTCGATCTCGAGTTGATACACCTTTAAGGGCGTTTATCGCCGGGTGCCCGAATGATAAATGCGGGTTTGCTCTGTGCGACTTTTGCCCATGTTTTACCTGTTTCTTCAGATTCAAACAAAGCCAGCACTTCTTCAGCGATATGTTCGGGTGTCATGAACTCACCTGTCGGGCTGTTGGATCGCTGCTCGAAAGGAATAATGCCGGTATCAATGCCGCCTGGACAAAGTGCGTTAATGGTAATGTTTCGTGACAGCAAAGTAGGGCCGAGACTGCGCACCAGACCGGCAACGGCATGTTTGCTCATGGAATACAGCGGATCTACGCTATAGGGCGTTATGCCGGCAAGAGAGCTGGTAACCACGATAGAGCCGCCATCGCACAACTTTGGCAGTAACGCGTGCAGACCAAAGACAACGCCGTCGACGTTGACGCCCATCATTTTCCGGTACCTATCAAGACGCAGTGCATCAAACTGATATTCAGACAAAGGCGCTTCAGGCGGCGCGATCTGAATGCCTGCATTCAGAAACAGGTGGGTGGGTGTTTTTTCAAGAGCAGCGACAACTTCAGTCCAGGCCTCAGGGTTACTGACATCAGCTTGCATAAAATTGATGCCCGGCGTTTTTAACAGGCGTTGTACACCAGCGGAGCCACGATCCGCGATATCCAGTGCCAGTACACGCGCGCCTGCTTTTGCTGCTGCTTCACTCACCGCCAGACCGATGCCCGAGGCCGAACCGGTGACGACTAAATATCCATCTTGAACAGGATTGTTATCGCTCATAATTCAATGCTTCTAATTAGTTTATGTATGCATAACCCAGGTGTGTGCAGGCTAGCATGCACCTGACATTGTCTTTAGTCTAGGTGACCACAGGTTATGCAGGCTATTTACAGGGGTAGGGTAAATGAAAGAATTCAAGGATCGGGTTGCGGTGGTAACCGGTGCGGGCAGTGGTATCGGTCTCGGTATAGCGCGCGCGTTGGCGGCGCGTGGCATGAAGCTGGTGCTGTCTGATCTCAACGAAGAAACGCTGGCAACAGCGGTTGCTGATTTGTCGCAAACAACTTCAGTCGTTGGCCACGCCTGTAATGTTGCCGAGCTGGACGCTGTTCAAGCGCTGGCAGATTACACGATGGAAACCTACGGTGCAGTTCACGTGCTGTGCAATAACGCCGGTATCGGGTTGCCGACGTCTGCAACCAAGATGAAACTCGAGGACTGGAAGTGGATCATCGACGTCGATTTATGGGGCCCGATATACGGGGTAAAGGTCTTCCTGCCGCTGATTGAGATGCAGGAGGAAGGACATGTCAGTTCGACCTCTTCCATGGCAGGATTGCTCGCCGCGCAAATGATGGGGGCGTACAACGTCGCCAAGCACGGCGTTATTGCGCTGATGGCATCGCTGGAGCGAGAGCTCCGGGCGCGCGACAGCGCAGTGCGGGCATCGGTTCTGTGCCCGGGCCCGATCAACACCAATATCAGCCGTAACTCTGTCAGTTTCCGGCCGGGTCAAGCTAAACCCAAAGCAGACGGTGCTCGTTCAGGCAAGCTGGCCAAGAATATACAGGCGAGTCTGGAACAGGGTATGCAACCGAATGAAGTAGGTGAACTGGTGGCAAATGCCATTGAGAACGACAAATTCTGGATACTGACGCATCCCCACTGGGCCAAAGGTGTGCAGCGACAGCTGGATGCGCTGCGCGATGATCAAACCCTGACGCGGGTTTAAAGGGTCAGGTGAACTTGAAGTTTTTTGCCATGTCCTCGCGCACTGCACCCTGGTGCTTGAAGTACTGTAAGAATCCGCCGTTGTAATTGCCGTCCTGGCGACGGTTGTCTTCACCTTCGAAATTGTAGTACCCCGGCGTGCATTCCTGATTGCGATTGGTTTTACCCCGATGCGCAATCACTTCCTGTACCCACCACTCTTCCGCTTCTTCTGTAGGGTCGATACTGTGCAGACCATTGCTGCGCACATAGTCGATGCAGGCGGCGATATGATCTCCCTGGGTCTGCAACATGTCCGTGAGATTGAACTGAAATGACGCCTGGTAGCCTCCCATAATGAACAGGTTGGGGTAACCCTGGGTATGAATGCCTAACAGTGTACGTACGCCGTCTGCATATTTATCATCCAGGTCTACGCCATCCCGGCCAACAATTTTGTTGTAGATCCCGGTTTTCTGAACTTCAAAGCCAGTTGCGTAGATCAACAGGTCCAGCTTGTATTGAGTACTCTCAAAAGTGGGCCCCTCAGCGTTAATTTCAGTGATCCCTTTACCGTGAGTATCTACCAGGTGCACGTTAGGCAGGTTAAACGTGGGCAGATATTCATTGTGGAAACAGGGTCGTTTACACATGAACATGTACCAGGGCTTTAAGGCTTCAGCAACCTCGGGATCCTGTACTTCTTTTTCGATGCGTTTGTGGATACGCATCATGTAGTCGATGTTGGCGTTTTCCTGCTTGCGTAGTTTTTCCTCGGGAGACAGGGCAGCGTTTTTGGCTTTTTGTTCGGCGCTGGGTTCCGACATGGCCAATACCCGTTCACGCCGCTTGGCCTGCCATCCTGGTTTCAGCTTGCGAGCCCAGTTCGGATCTGTGGGCCAATCGTCACGTATGTCGATAGAGGAGGGTGTGCGTTGAAAAACATAGAGCTCTTTGGCTTTTTTACCCAGTTCCGGCACCGCTTGAACGGCGCTGGCACCAGTGCCGATGATGCCAACAACCTTGTCCTGCAGATTCTCCAGATCCTGGCCGGTGTATTCATAATCCCATCGCGAGGTGTGGAACGCGTGCCCGGCAAATGAATCCATACCCTCGATGCGCGACAGCTTGGGTTTAGATAACGTGCCATTTGCGCAGATAACAAATTGCGCGGACATTTTGTCGCCACGGTCGGTGGTAATGTGCCAAAGGCCCTCTTCTTCGTCCCAGATCGTAGAGGTGACGGTTGTGTTAAAAACGGCCAGGTCGTACAGGTCATATTTTTTGGCGATCGCCTGGCAATGCGCAAATATCTCCGGTCCTCTGGAATAGTGATTAACCGGGACGTAGTCCATTTCATCCAGTAGCGGCAGGTAGTCGTAGCCAACCACGTCGCAGGCGACGCCAGGATAGCGATTCCAGTACCAGGTACCGCCGACATCGCCGCCACGTTCAACAATGCGAATGCTCTCAACACCTTTCTCCCGCAGTCGGGCAGAGGTCAGTAACGCCGAAAAACCGCCGCCGATGAACAGAACCTCAACGGCATCGTTTATCGGTTGCCGCTCGTCAACGGGCCCTGAGTAGGGGTCTACGGCATACTGCGCGAGTTCTCCCGACAGGTCTGAAGTGAATTGACTGGTACCCTCGGGACGATATTCCAGGCGCAGATCACGTTCTTCGGCAAAACGTTTTTTGATGTCGTCGTAATACGATTGAGGTTTTGGTGTTTTTGCCATGATGAACTCCGCTTGAGCTGGGTCGTGATGTGGTCAGCCTAATGTACCTAAGATTCGCACGGGATCAAATTTGCTGTTTTACGGACCCGCAGATCAAACGAAGCTCTGGACTGTTGCGACCAGGCGCCGGGGAGACTTTTTTGTATCCGCGAACTTCTGGATATCCGCCGCAATAACTTTTGCGCTATCGGGCAGGCTGTAGAACCGCTCACGTAAGTCTTCGAGAGAGTCAAAGCCACACAGGGCGAAACCGTCAATCTCAGGTCCGGAAAGACGATGCACAACACTCAGCTGGCTGTAGTGGCTCATTGCCACATGGTGATCAAAAGTTAACGGCGCATGTTGGTCACGCCAATGTGCGTCTGCTTGCGCATGGGTAAGCTTGGGGTGATGCACCAGGGGAAACAGGCCCACATATTCTGGTTCGCCGGCTTTGATGATCCGGCGACAGACAACATACAGGCCGATATCGGCAGCGTCCTGCAGTTGATTCAGATCGTCGGTGACACATGTGGTCAGTGCGCGAAATGGAAGGTGCGAAAACTGTTCGCGCGGGTCCCAGTACATGGTGCCGCCAAGGGCAGAAGCTGTGGCGCGAGCGGCATCCAGATTGTTTGTACATGCCGCAAATTCGAGTTGTTGGTTATGTGTTTTCAACAGGGTTCTCCGGCTCAGTAGTTCGTAGTGGCCGTATGACGGCTTCAGTCAATTTAGCGCTAATGGAAGCATTTAGCGATAGACCGTTTATCAAACGAGCAGAAAGGGGGTTGATTCTTCTCATACTCCCTCGATACCAGCGTTATACTCGCCTGTAACCATCGGGGGGGGGGGCAACAGTGGCCATTACGACAGAAAAGCGTCCTGCAACAGGTTCGCGGGGTATGGTTGTCACCAACAATCCACTGGGTACCGCTGCCGGCGTGGAAATGCTCGCTGCTGGCGGTAATGCCATTGATGCTGCGGTGGCATCACTGTTTGCGCTGACGGTGGTGGAACCCATGATGGTGGGCATATTCGGCGCCGGCATGTCCACCATACGCCTGGGCAATGGCGAGCATCACTTCATTAACAATTACAGTGTGGCGCCCGCAGCTGCCACAGCTGACCTGTATGAGTGCCTGTCAGATACCTGGCCTGACTACCAGCAGGTGGCGCGCAGGGAAAATGAGATTGGTGTACTTGCAGTTGGCGTCCCCGGGAGCCTGAAAGGCTGGGTTGAGATGCTCGAGCAGCATGGCAGCTTTTCATTGTCTGATGTTATGCAACCTGCTATTCGCTACGCCCGGCGCGGCTATGCGGCGACGGGTTATCTGTCAGAGATCATCCACAAGTTTGCTGAGGACCTGGCATCATTCCCGGCTTCTGCTCAAACCTGGCTGCCTGATGGCAGGGCACTGAAACCGGGTCAGCGCGTTATCCAGCCAGCCTATGCTGACACACTTTCACTGATTGCCGAATCGGGTATCGAGACGCTTTACGGCGGCGAACTCGGACGCATCGCCAGCATCTATATCGAGCAGGAAGGCGGCCTGATTACCCTCGATGACCTGGCCAGTTATCAGACCACGCGCGCTGATGTGGTCAAGGGCAACTACCGCGGCTTTGATATCATCGGCCCGCCACCACCTACCGCTGGTGGCGTTCACGTCATTGAAATGCTCAACATGCTCGAGCATTTTGATGTAACAGGGCTTGGCTTTGGCACTGCTGATGGCCTGCATCTGCTGATTGAAGTCATCAAGACCGGCTTTGAAGACCGGCGCCAGTATATGGGCGATCCGGCCTTTGTTGACGTACCGGTGGAGATGCTCATCAGCAAACAACATGCCGCAGCATGGGTTGAGCAACTGTCCATGGACCGTGCGCGTGCAGTGCAGACTGCTTTCAGCCACGACAGCAACAGTACCACCCACATGGCGGCCGCCGATGCTGATGGCAATGTGATATCTGCCACCCACACCATCCACTCAGCCTTTGGCAGCAAAGTTACTGTGCCGGGCACGGGTATGCTGCTCAACAACACCATGAACATCTTTGATCCACACCCGGGCATGGCAAACTCCATTGCGCCGGGCAAACGTGTCACCAGCAGCATGTCGCCGATCATCGTTGAGCGCGACGGGCAGCCGGTGTTCTGCGTGGGTCTTGTCGGCGGTACGCGCATTTTTCCGTCAGCACTTCAGGCCATTGTCAACGTCATCGACCATGGCATGTCACCTCAGGAGGCAGTGGAAGCCCCCAGACTCTGGACGCTTGGCGAAGATGTTGAGGTGGAACCGGGCTTTGATTCCGCTGCGCTGGCGGACCTGGAGAGACGCGGTCACAGGATCACACCGCTTCCTATGGTGGGGGCTGGCATGGGCATGATCCATTTTTCAGAAGGCATGATGACAGGCGCTTCATGCTGGCGCGCGGACGGCACCCCCATCGGCCTGGGTGGCGGCATGGCCAGGCCAGGCATGCGGTTCGACGTATAACCTTACGACCAGGCATTGGGCTTGGGACCGGCCTGGGCGCCCCTTATCCGTGAAGTTGGCTCAATAGTTAATCAGGTATCGCACAGCGGCCTGAATTTCTGCATCGGAGCATTGCGCACAACCGCCTCTAGCCGGCATGCTGTTCAATCCCTGGAGTGTATTGGCGATCAGATCAGCTTCCCCGCGCGCTAAGCGTTCCTGCCAGTCGTAGGGGTCACCTATCAATGGCGCACCATAGAAACCGGTGCCATGACAGGAAAAACAGGCTTGTTCAAATACTTTTTCGCCGTCGATCTCAACGTCTTGTGTATCGATGGGGTTCCCATTGTACGCTGCGGACTCCGCCAGAGTCGTCTGTGTGAACAGCGCCAGAATGGTTAACAACAAAGTGAACGCGACAATAAAGATGTGAGAGCGGGCTATCAAAGGTTTCCCTGCACATGCGGCCAGGCGGTCAAGTGTAACTGATCCTTTTAACAGTAAGTAGCTGGTTCAGCGTTATGGTAGTGTTGGGGCGTCAGGGGAGAAAAAATATGCATCGATTTGCCTTCGCAAACGCGTCCTTGCTGGTTACCGTTTTAATGGCTGGTATGAATGCCTGTTCCGTTGCGCCACAGAAAGGTTCACCCGCGCAGAATATTGAATGGCGTTACTACGGTCAGGACGCGCACGGCACAAAGTACTCACCCGCCGCTCAGATTCATGCAGGCAACGTTGGCAGTCTTGAAGTTGCCTGGCGCTGGCAGAACCCTGATGCTCAGCTGGGGAGTGAAGTTCGGCAACGACCAGGCCACTTCAAAGCCACGCCGTTGATGGTGGATGGTGTGCTTTACGTGACCACGGGTTTGAGCCAGGCAGTTGCCATTGACGCTGCGACAGGTGAGACAATATGGGTGTTCAACCCAGAGGCTTACAGGCTCGGACGCCCTGCCAATACAGGCTGGCAACATCGAGGCTTGGCGTATTGGCAGGGTGAAGCGGGTGATAAGAGCCGGGTGGTATACGCCACCGGTACAGGTGAACTGATTGCCCTTGATGCAAAGACGGGCCAACTCCTTGCTTCGTTCGGTGAGGGCGGGCGGGTTGATCTGCAGGCTGGCATTGTTGAGCGTGACAACGATAGACGCTTCATCGGCTACAACTCAGCGCCCATTGTCGTCGGTCAGACGATTGTACTCGGCTGCACGGTGATGGATCGACCCATGACCGTGTCGTTTCCAAAATGTCCTGTTCGCGGTTTTGATGTGCGCACCGGCCAGCAGCTCTGGACCTTCGAAACAGTAGCCCAGGCCAACGACCCAGCCAGCGCAACCTGGGAAGATGAAAGCTGGCGCTATAGTGGCGCCGCCAACGCCTGGACCACCTTCAGCGCAGACCCGAATCTGGGTTATGTCTACATCCCCACGGGCACGCCACACAATGACTATTATGGTGGTCATCGTAAGGGAGACAATCGTTATGCAGAGAGCCTGGTCTGCCTGGATGCCAAAAGTGGCGAAGTGGTCTGGCAGTTCCAGGCTGTCCATCATGGTCTGTGGGATTACGATTTCCCTGCCGCACCCACCCTCGTCGACATTGAAGTAGACGGCAAAAAGATTCAGGCAGTCGCCCAGGTAAGCAAACAGGGCTTCACCTACGTTTTTGATCGCATCACCGGTGAACCCGTGTGGCCTATTGAAGAGCGGCCTGTGCCTCAGTCGAACGTACCGGGTGAACAGACGTCAGCCACACAGCCATTCCCGACAAAACCCCCGGCGTTTGTAAAACAGGGCATCAGCGAAGATGACCTGATCGACTTTACGCCGGAACTGCGCGCGGCGGCATTGGAGATTGTCAAAGAATTCAAGTTGGGACCACTATTCGAACCACCCAACGTTGCTGGCGAAGAGGGCAGGAAAGCAGTGATTCAGGTGCCTGGCGCTGCCGGCGGTGCTAACTGGGGTGGTGCCGGTGTAGACCCTGAAACGGGTTATCTTTTCCTGCAGGCGGCGAACCTGCCTACGCCAGCAAGCGTAGCGCCGGGTAAAGAAGGCCAGGCGGACTATCTGGTTGATTTCAGTGCCATGCCATACGGACCAGAAGGGCTGCCATTGTTAAAGCCGCCTTATGGCACCGTCACCGCAATTGATCTGAACAACGGCTCGATAGCCTGGCAGGTACCTCACGGGCAAGGGCCCACAGATCATCCAGCCATCAGGCACCTCAACCTGGGTCCGCTCGGAGCACATAGCGTTTCGTTTCTGACCAGCGGTGGGCCACTGGTGACTAAATCCCTGCTGTTCATCAATCAGGCGCAGGCCGCACCTGTTGGCTTCAGTCTTTCTGATACGGAACGGTATCTGCGTGCCTTCGATAAAGCCACCGGCAAGGTTGAGTGGGAACATCGCATGACACTTGCGCCCATGGGTACGCCGATGACCTACGTTTACAAAGGCAAGCAGTATGTTGTGCTGGCTGCGGGCGGCGCAGGAGAGGAGGCAGAGCTTATTGCCTTTGCGCTGCCTGAGTTAGATTAGCCCTGCGTATGGGCTTCATAAATCGAAATCTGCTGGTTTTGTTTGCCTGCCAGATCGTGTTTGTATCTGGCTCAATCCTGCTGGTGACTGTTGGTGGCATTGTCGGCCATACGCTCGCCTCAGATCCTTCGTTCGCAACGTTGCCGGTTGCACTTATGGTAGTTGGTACAGCAGCTTCTACTATTCCGGCAGCTTTTACGATGCAGCGTCTTGGCCGTAAGTGGGGCTTTGTCATCGCCACGCTTATTGCGGCGAGTGGTGCCTGGGTCGCCACCCTGGCGCTTGAAGCCAATAACTTCGGTCTGTTCTGTTTTGCAACAACGTTGGTTGGCAGCAGCCTGGGATTCAGCCAACAATTCAGATTTGCTGCTGCCGAGAGCGTAACGCCAGACAAAGTCAGTCACGCCGTGTCCTTTATTCTGTTGGGTTCCATCTGCGGCGCTTTCCTGGGACCAGAACTGGTAAGCCTGTCGGCAACGCGCAACCCGCAGGCCCCGTACGGCTTTGGTTTCTATGGTCTCATCGTTCTGTACCTGACCAGCGGGGTTATTTTATTGGCTTTGAAGCAGAAGGTATCCCAGACCGAGCATGTATCCATTGATGAAGAGCCGCGCCCAATTGCGCAGATGCTGCTTTACCCGGCTTTGTTTACCGCGGTGCTGGCCGGCGTTGTAGGTCAGGGCGTCATGACTTATGTCATGACAGCAACGCCATTGAGTATGACAGTGGGTGTTGGTTATTCGCTGCAGGAAGCCTCTGATGTGATTCGCGCACACGTGATTGCCATGTATCTGCCTTCTCTGGTGACGCCATGGCTGATTACAACACTTGGCCTGTCTCGTGTGATGGCGCTGGGTACAATGACGCTGGCGGCCACGTTAGGCATTGGGCTTCTGGGTCATCACCTTATGCACTACTGGTTTTCCATGGTGATGCTGGGGATCGGCTGGAATTTTTTATTTGTAGGCGGGACAACTCAACTGGTGCAGAGTTATCACCCGTCGGAAAGGTTCCGCGCCCAGGCGTTGAATGATTTCAGCGTCTTCAGTGCTTCTGCGGCTGCATCGTTACTGGCCGGCGTTGTGCTCTATTATTTTGGCTGGTCGGCTTTGTTGATCAGCACCGCACCCGCTTTACTGTTGATGCTGGCTACGCTCGCGTGGGCCCGCACCAGACCAAAGTTGCGGGCTACTTCTTGAGCGCTTTGGCAAAAGCATCTGCCATGGCGCCCTGGGGTTTGTTTGTTTGTGGAGTTTGCCCTTTACGACGGTCCCTACGCTGATTGCTGTCGCGCTTGCGGCCGGATGATGGATCTGACTCCGGCTTCTGAGTAGCAGTTTTATCCGCAGTATCACCCAGGCGCATGGTCAGGCTGATGCGTTTGCGTGGCACATCAACATCCATGACCTTTACACGCACAACATCACCGGCTTTAACAACTTCGTGAGGGTCTTTCACAAACTTGTCTGCCAGAGCGGAGATATGCACGAGCCCATCCTGGTGTACGCCGACGTCAACAAAGGCACCGAAGTTGGTCACATTGGTGACAACTCCCTCCAGCACCATATCGGCGGCAAGATCTTTCAGCTCATTAACGCCTTCTTTGAAGGTCGCGGTCTTGAATTGCGGCCGCGGATCACGCCCGGGTTTCTCCAGTTCACCAATGATGTCTTGAACAGTTGGCAGGCCAAATTTTTCATCGGTGTATTTCTGCGGATCAATTTTTTTAAGGAGATCGGGGCTGCGCATGGCTTGATCGATGGGCGTTGCCAGATCTTGCAGGATGCGTTCAACAACAGGGTAAGCTTCCGGGTGCACGGCAGATGCGTCCAGTGGATTGTCGCCGTTTGCGATGCGCAAAAACCCTGCCGCCTGCTCAAAAGCTTTTGGACCCAGTCGAGGCACATTGAGCAGTTCTTCGCGTCGTTTGAATACCCCCTGCTTATCCCGCAGGGCAACGACGTTATCAGCCAGGCTCGAACTCAGGCCCGCAATGCGAGATAACAAGGGGGCAGATGCGGTGTTTACATCGACGCCCACACGGTTAACACAATCCTCTACAACAGTGTCCAGTGCACGCGACAGATAAGTCTGGCTGACATCGTGCTGGTATTGCCCAACGCCAATGGCTTTGGGATCGATCTTAACCAGTTCGGCTAATGGGTCCTGCAGGCGCCTGGCAATGGATACCGCACCACGCAGGCTCACATCCAGAGCAGGAAATTCCCGCGCGGCAAATTCGGAAGCAGAGTAAACCGACGCGCCAGCTTCAGAAACGACTACGGGCACCAGACCCAAACCAGGCTGGTCCTGCTTGAGCTGGTTGACCAGCTGTTCTGTCTCGCGGGAGCCGGTGCCATTACCAATCGCCACAAGGTCGACAGTGTACTTCTGTGCAAGGCTCTGCAGCGTGGCGAGACTGCCCTTCACATCATGTTTTGGTGCAAAGGGGTAAATGGTAGCGGTGTCCAGCAGTTTGCCGGTGCCATCCACTACCGCAACCTTCACACCGGTGCGTATTCCCGGATCAAGACCGAGGGTGGCACGATGGCCTGCAGGTGCTGCTAACAGTAAATCTTCGAGGTTCTGCGCAAACACCCGGATAGCTTCCTGTTCAGCGGTTTGTCGTAATTCACCAAACAGGGTCGCTTCAATAGAGAACGATAGCTTGGCCCGCCATGTCATACGCACCACGCTGGCAATCCAGGCATCTGCCGGGCGACCCTCATCACTTAAACCGAAATGACTGGCGATACGTCGCTCGCAGGGTCCATGCTCAGCACTCCAACCCGTAGCCTCGAGCTCTTCAGGTAGCTTCAGAGACAGACGTAGAATTGTCGCCGTGCGACCGCGGAACAAGGCAAGCGCTCTGTGCGGAGGGACCTTGGCGATGGCCTCGGAATACTCAAAGTAGTCGCGAAACTTGGCACCTTCGGATTCTTTGTCTTTAATGACCTCAGAAACCAGAATGCCCTGGTGCCAGAGCATATCGCGCAGATCGCTCAGCAGGTCTGCATCCTGGCTGAACCGGGCGGTGAGAATTGCGCTGGCGCCATCCAGGGCGGCTTTGCTGTCAGCGACACCCGGATTGTCACCTGCGTCAGTTGTAAAAGGTTCACGGATGTACTTTGCGGCACATGTCTCGGGCACTTGCGTCGGGTCTGCAAGCAGTTCATCCGCCAGGCTTTCAAGGCCAGCTTCTTTTGCAATTTCAGCCTGGGTACGTCGCTTCACTTTGAAAGGCAGATAAAGATCTTCCAGGCGCTGTTTGGTTTCTGCCAGAGCCACTTTTTTACGCAACGCGTCATCCAGTTTGCCAAGCCCGTCGATTTCTTTTGCGATGGACAGACGGCGCTCTTCGAGCTCGCGCAGATAACCCAGGCGTTCATGCAGGTGGCGCAATTGGGTGTCATCAAGACCTCCCGTTGCTTCTTTACGATAGCGCGCGATAAAAGGAACCGTTGCGCCTTCGTCAATTAATGCAACAGCTGCATCGATCTGATTGGATCTTACCGAGAGTTCATTGGCGATACGTTGAGGAATGGAAGGCAGCAGCGAGGGCAGCAGAGCAGTATTCAAGTTCAGTCAGTCCAGGTTAAGCAAGGTGCGCATAATTGCGGGGACGGCATAATACCGATCATTGGCTCAGGCGGACATTAGAATTGGCAGATAGCTCTGCGCGGATGTTCCTTGTGCTGGAATTTGCGGTGGCTAACTGGCGATCGCTTGATCAGTTTCTAGCTGACGATGGTCGTCGTCCTGGGTAACAATCTCCCAGTGAGATTTACCCAGTTTGCGCTTGTAGCGCCATGCGGCAAATCGGCTGCTGAAAACCAGCGGCTTTTGGTCATATCGTACAACCAGCGTGCCCCGTTTTGATGATCTCAACATGTAGGTTGTCAAAATATCTGCTCAAAAAATCCTTTGAGTAAAGGTAACAGCAGCAGGACCTGTGCTTGTGCAGACTCGTTGCGGTTTTGTGAGGACTTTGTACGTTAATCGCCTCACGCGTCGTGCAGATACCAGCGAGTGCCGCAGATATCGACCCGATTGTCACTGATATAGCAGTTACGCTTTTTGGCCTCATTGAGAATATGAGATCGGTCTTTAACGCTGACATCCAGACCGCCCAGACCGGGTCCGCGTCCGTCCTGCGCTTCGACAAAGCGCATGTTAACGTTGTTTAATGTCATCGATAACTCAGCACCGTCACGACGCACAGGGCATCCAGCGACAGTGCTCCAGATGTCAGCGAGCTCAACCGGATCGCTACCCTGTAATTCGACACCGATAAAATCAACCGTCACGTCCTGTTTGACTTTATCTTCCCAGCCGAACCCGCCAACAGGGTTCCAGTGCCCATTGAAGTCTTCGTGGGCATCGTATTCCAGTTCGAAGAATGCAGCTTTTAAATCACCCGGATGTAGCTGACAGAGATTCCAGCCGTCTCGCTGGGACTCGTGTGCGACGCGGATGCCATTGTCTAACGCGCGTTGTCGAATGGCCTGCTGATGTTCAAAAGTATCAATCTGGGTGATCACCATATAACCGCCATCACCGTTGCGTCGATCAAGGTAGCGACCTGCGGCGGTGTTGTCCTGCACAGGTGCCACAACTTCGAGGAAGTTGCGGCCAATGGGCATCAACGTATTTTCCAGGCCGAACACGCCGACACCTGGATCGACGTAACAGCGATTGATGCCCAGGATGGCAGTTAAGTCTTCGATCACAGGCCCAAGCTGGCGGGCAACCAGGCAGATCTGACGAAGTTGGATAGTCATTGACGCTTTCTCCGAAAATACGAGTGTGAATAAAGCTGGTGTCAGAGCCCGTGCAATCCTTTCAGGCTTTGCCTACCATTGCGCGAAAATTTCGCACCGGCTAAAAGGTACTAGGAAAAAGATCTCTATGGGTAATGTTTTGCTGAAGATGCCGTCTTTTTGCGGGTTGCTGTGTGTGCTGTGTCTATATCACTCACCCGTTCATGCTGCAGGAGAGGTGACTGAGATACAGTTAGACAATGTGCCAAAAGGTACTGTCGCCCTGGGTTTTGGCCGCAGATTTGGTGACACGCCGTACAGAGGGGTGTCTAACGTTTCCAGTCAATATAATGAAAATTCCAGTGATCTGGTGCCGCTGTATTATTACGAAGGGGAATATCTCTTTGCCCACGGTACTTCGTTTGGCGTGCATCTTCTGGATAACGATTACTTCGAAGTTGATCTGGTCTCGCGATACCGATTCGATCGCATCGAAGATACCGACGATCCTTTCTTCGAAGGCATAGATGAACGGCGACAGTCCCTTGATACGGGTCTATCGGTCTCCTGGAAGACGCAGTGGGGTGAGTTGTCAACGTCCGCAGTCCACGATTCGCTGGATCGTCATGGTGGGTCTGAAGTCGAAGTAACCTATAGATATCCGTGGCGCAACAACAAATGGCTGGTGACGCCTTTTATCAGCTATGTGTATCAGGACAGCACCCTCACTGACTACTATTACGGTGTCTCTGCAGAGGAGGCCAGGCCGGACAGACCCGCTTATGAGGCGTCAAGTTCGCAGTCCGTGCGGTTGGGTCTGAGTACAACCTACAACGTCAACAAGCGATTTGTCGTCTTTGCAAACGCAGCCCACGAAACTCTAGACAGCACCGTCAAAGACAGCCCTCTGGTAGACCAGGATTCCCTGACGTCGGCTTATCTGGGTTTTGCATATCAGTTTGGAAATACCCTGGATGAATCTGAATTCACCGGCGACAAAGCGCGTTTTGGCGAGTGGTCCTGGCGTCTTAATTATGGTTATACCGCAGAAAAAACATTTCTAAAACTGCATAACGGCGCGGTCGAAAAGCATGATGATATTGATACTGACCTTGCCGGTCTCACCTTTGGTAAGTTACTCAGAGATGGCAGAAAAGTTGAAATGTGGGGCAAGTTCTCAGTCAATCGACGACTTGAAAACGATTTGCAGGATGACTTCTGGAATACAACACTTACGTGATGGCAATGGGTACCGGTTATTCTCCCTGGACAGATCGAGAGCTGTTTCGCTGGGGTTTCGGTTTCGGATTCTCCTATGCGGACAAAATCCCCGCGGTAGAAGTATTCAAACAGAAAGGCAAGTCAGCCTCTCGGTTCCTCAATTATATGGAAGCGCAGTTTGATGTGCCCCTGCGCAACTTTTTCAAGTCGAAAGCGCTGAGCAATTGTTACGCCGGAGTAACGCTGGTGCATCGATCGGGTATTTTTGCCAGTTCAGACATTCTTAATAATGTGTCTGGTGGGTCGGATGTGCTCACTGGCCATGTGGAGTGCAAACGATGATTAAGAGTCCACTTTACGCCAAAGTCTTGCTTGTCTTGTTCCTGCTGGCCGGTTGCAGCAGTCAGCCGCTCAGCAAAGCAAATCTGTCTGAGCAGCAGTACGAGGGCGCTATGAATGCAGCGCGATACTTCCGCAGTGATGAGCGCCTGAAATCCTATTTCGAAGAAGCTGTGGCCTATGCCATGTTTCCCAGGGTTTATCGTGCGGGCGCGGGTTACGGTGCAGCTTATGGGAGTGGTTGGGTGTTTCGCAACCAAGGTGCCCCCATTGGTAAGAGCAGAGTCTGGCAGTTCAGTGCCGGACCGCACATGGGTGCCCAGTTCTACGAACAGATCATTTTCTTCAAAACCGAAGAGGCGTTAGCGCTGTTTCAGGCTGGCACGCTTGAATTTGCGGGGCAAGCTAACGCAACTGTGGGGGTTGCCAGTGTGTCAGCAACGCCTGCGTACAATGAAGGCGTTGCAATTTTTACCAATATTGGCGGCGGATTGATGCTGGAAGGCAGTATCGGTGGACATCTGTACAATTACCGCGCGGTGAAATAGTGGGCGTGGAGCCCACTTTTTTCATTTCACAGGCGCACGGCGTGTAACGGTTGTCAGGTTCTGTTCTGCAAATGACCAATTAATATGATCATTAAGAAATCCTTTGATGTAGCTGGCTCTGTCATTCCTGTAGTCGAGATAGTAGGCATGTTCCCATACGTCGAGGGTGAGTAGTGGGATTTTGCCATTCAGCAAAGGGTTGCCTGCGTCCGAGGTGCTGGTGATCTGCAAGCGTTGTGTGTCTGGATCGAACACAAGCCATGCCCAGCCGGAGCCAAACTGACCGGATGCTGCGTCGGCGAACTTTTTCTTGAAGCCGTCAATGCCATCAAAGGAGTCGTTCAGCAAGGCTGTCAGCACACCGTCGTCAAGGGTTTGCGTTTCTGGCGTTAGACTCTGCCAATAAAAATTGTGGTTCCAGATCTGTGCCGCCAGATTGAAGACAGTGCCCTCACTGTTCAGCATGATATCGGTCAAAGTCCGCGCGCGTGTCTCATCGTCTTCGAGCGCCTCGTCCAGCTTGCTGACGTAACCACCATGATGTTTCTCATGGTGGATCGCTACTGTCTTTGCGCTGATGTACGGCTCGAGAGCGTCCTGATCAAAAGGTAGTGGTTCTAAATCGAATTTCATCTCAACGTCTCGTTTATGCGGCTTCTACTGCAGTTACATTTTCAATGTCTACCTGGCACAGATTTTTAAGTTCGCTGACCATAGATTCGGCGTCAGTCTCTTCGACGTCTACCAGTATCAGCGTCTTGCCATTTTCAACCGCAGTTTGAAAATCTTCCAGGTTGGAATTGGGCATCCTGATACCAATCAGAGAAGTGGTCCATCCACCGAGGATAGCGCCCCCTGCCGCAAATGCTGCGATCGCGCCTCCACCTACTGCGATACCCGCGGGTGGGAGAGTCACCATTAACAGTCCGCCGAAGAGGCCCAGCGCGCCACCGACACCTGCTCCCTTTTTCAAAGTGGGCAACAGATCTGAATACTGGCGAGGATCTGCTTCCGGCAGGTCTTCAAGAATGATGTCGTGTTTGGTGACAACGTAAATATCATCGTCGCTGTGCCCTTTGTCGCGCAAGGCATCAACGATGGCTCCCGCGTCGTCTAGGTTGTTACTCAGAATTGCAAGTCGTTGGCTCATTGATAAGCTCCTTCAGTCTTTTGTTACCCTGAATTTATTGGTAACTATGGTCGGGAACTCTAAATCAATGGTCGTGAATTCATCGTGAAAAGCTAATTCATCCCCTTTGAGGGGCCACGCGACAAAACTGTTAGTAGTCGTTAGGGAAAAATATTTCAAGTCGCAGAAGTTAACGAAATAAGGTGACGGCATGATTGAGTGGTAGTGGCTTTAGAATGGATGCCCAAACCGCAGGTATGCACCGCTGTTGCCTTCTTTCCCCACGGCATAATCCAATCGCACAACCATCTTCTCTTTCGGT
Source organism: Gammaproteobacteria bacterium (assembly GCA_048571035.1). Taxonomy (GTDB): domain Bacteria; phylum Pseudomonadota; class Gammaproteobacteria; order Pseudomonadales; family Azotimanducaceae; genus UBA4421. Next base: position 1,827,150 of record CP121329.1, on the reverse strand, counting down.
TTTATTGTGTAGACGATGCCGCCGCCGGCAGCTGGGTACCAGGCGCTGCTGTCGCCGCAGTCGCTGACACTATCGAACAGGCATGCTGCACCAGCGAAGCCGGCGATAGCCCAGCGTTCCGCGAGCCGGTAGCGCTCTTCGACTTCGAACGACACGGCATGCTCAGCAAGATAGTTGCCGCGCACATAGCCCCGTAGATCAACTGAAGAGTAAGCGGCCACTGGGGCGTCGTTGATAAATCGACCTTGAACGCGAAAAGCAGTGACATGACCCGCACCATAGGAGAGGTACTGTTGAAACTTTGCGCTATAGGTATCGAAGCTTTCATCTCCGCCCAATGATTTGCGATAGGCGAGGTTGCTGATCTGAAACAGACGTCCGGTTGATGGTGACTCCTGGTTGTCGCGATTGTCAAACTGCACCATGACGCCGACGCCATTGGAATCAAAACCAGTCAAGCCCAGCAAATCGAGTACTTTATCGGTGAGTGCGTTCTGGCTCGAGATGGTGTAGTTCGTGGCCAGTGCCTGGGCGCCAACAAACCATCCTCCGCCGGTTCTTCGAAGATAGCGCACCGCACCGAAGCGCAGATCGTCTGTTGTCTGCACAGGTAATCCGCTACCAAGAAAATCATCATAGTCATTGCGAATTTTACCACTCGCGATACCCGCAATCAGTCGATGCCGGTCCCCACCAAAATAGGTGCGTGCAAAAAGACCGATAGTGTACGAATCCGTATTGCTGTAGTTTGCCGTTGCGCCGAAGGTTGAGGTGGGTGACTGCTCGTCGAAGCGATGCAGGTAACCTGCCAGGGCGCCAGCAGACGTACCTACTTTGGGATCGCTGGATATCAGCGGTACTGCCAGCCAGGGTGAATCCGTATTCTGTCCTTTTCTAACCTCTTGCGCATGGGCGTGTTCAAACAGGCCCATGCAAAGCGTCGCTGCGAACGTGAGTGAATAAACTATTTTTGGCAAAATCGATCCCTTGGGTCGTCGGCAGCCAAGCACTATATAGTACAATCGACCGGGATTTCATGGTGAAGCTGAATTGGTTTCTCCGCAGTCTATGCCACGTATGGACATAAAGGATTCTATGGATGTTAGCTGATTGGTTTTTCTACGTAGGTGTAACGTTTGGAGCTTTGTTACCGATCTCAAACCCGTTAAGCACTGCACCGGTATTCATCGCGCTGACGCAAAGCTTTTCCACTCGCCGTCGCGCGCTGCAAGCCCGCATGGCTGGTGTGTATATGGGTTCTATCCTGCTTGTGTCCTTATTTGCTGGTGCCCTGATACTCAGTTTCTTCAACATCACGCTTCCCATCTTGAGGATGGCGGGTGGGCTGGTGATTGCCAAGGTCGGCTTTGGCATGCTGGAGCCAGCGAAGGCGCCGCCAGCTGAGCATGTGGATGAATCCGAAGACTTTAATGATGTGGCTTTTACCCCCATCGCGATGCCGATGCTCAGTGGCCCCGGTTCCATCGCCTTGACCATCGCCATGGCTACCCAGACCTCTGGTTTTGTGTCGTATACCGCTGTGGCAACAGGCATTGTTCTTGTGGCCCTGGTGAGTTGGGCCACTCTTCGTTACTCGGGGGAAATACTAGGTTTTATCGGTAATACAGGCATGAATGCTCTGACGCGCATTATGGGTCTGTTACTCATTTGTGTTGGCATCCAGTTTATTGCTACTGGTTTTCTCGAAGGCCTTACCGGTGATCGGGTAACAGATATGCTGCGTGATTGGCTGGTGACGTTGGAACAGCCCGAATAACTTTCGTTGTTGCACGATAACTCAGAGAATCTATTCACTAAAATAAATTTGCAGTAAACTGGTGCTGATTGCGCTAGACGTCTCTGTCGTTTTAACTGCCGAGGCGTTTGGTTTTTCTGATAATTATTGGCTACGGAAATCCTCCATGACACCCACACGATTGCTTATTGCCTGCCTTGTATTTTTTAATTCAAGCATGGTCTTGGCCCAAGAGCCCATCATCTATCCCAGCCAGAACCAGAGTCAGGCTCAACAGGAAAAAGATGAATTCGAATGTTACAGCTGGGCAAAGGGGCAAAGTAAATTTGATCCCATGGCTCCACCAACCGCCACTGAACCTCCCCCGCAGCAGCAGCCAAAGCGTGGCGGCCTGGTTCGTGGTGCTGCTCGCGGCGCAATCGTAGGTGGTATTGTCGATGGAAGTGATGGTGCAAAAACCGGTGCGAAAGCTGGTGGTGCGATCGGTGGTATTCGCCGTGCGGATCAGAACCAGCAGGAAGCCCAGTCCCAACAACAGTGGGAGCAGCAGCAGGCAGCACAATATATGCAGGGGCGCGATGGCTATAACCGTGCTTATTCTGCCTGTCTTGAGGGCCGAGGCTACACCGTCCGCTGAAACTTCGCTGACAACAAAGAAAGGAAATTTATTTTGAAATCTTCGATAAACACTTTCGCTGCTGTTGTGTTCGGCTTTGTTGCCACACCCATTGCGGCGTTAGATATGTCCGAACCGGTACTTTGTGCAACCACTCAAGTTTTCGAATGTGTTGATGGAAGAGGGTGTTCTTCAGTACTACCGGAGGCTGTGAACGCACCAACTTTTTTTCGTGTTGACACCAAGAAGAAGCAGCTGCGGGTCTTCAAAGAAGCGCCGCCCACAAAAATTGTTAACCAAACTATGGTTGAGAATCGGATTGTGTTGCAAGGGGCTGAAGACGGCAGCGCCGACCGGCCTGATGGCGCCGGTTGGACGCTTTCGATAGAAACTCAGACAGCTCGCTTTGTCGGGACAATCGCTGTAGAACAGGCGAGTATTACCTTGTTCGGCGCTTGTACAGAACCGTTTGACGACTGATTGTCAGGCACCAGACTGTTCAGGTTCTACTGTGGCAGAGCTGTTACTTTTGCGCCATCGATAGAACCCCCAGCGAGCACAACCTCCTGGTGTCCACCGTCGACCTTGCCATCACGGATTTTTGCGATCAGGTACGACCAGTCAACAGCCAGCCAGATCATGGTGAACTTTGGACTGTCATCGCCACGATCTCGTCTAACCCGCAGGGTTCGCAGAGGACCGATAAGCGTGTCGATGATTTCTTCTGCCTCAACAACAAAATGGTAGTCTTTGACGCGGCCGTTCCTGACAACCTCATAGGTCAGCTGGGTTTCTCCCTGCATGACATCACTGCGCAATTGTAACTGCATGCTCAAGGGGTCGAACGCATCAGAGGGCAGTTCCATAGACCATTGTGGTTTAGCAGCACGATCACTGACGCGGCCGGCTTGCCAATCAAAAGCAAGGTTAATGCGCTTCTTCACCCCCATTGCAGACAATTTGTATCGGTATGTCAGGGGCATGAGCCGGCCAGCATCCGCAAGTGTAAAACGGCTCATTTCGGTGGCTTTTCCGAGCATCGAACTGGTGTTGTAGTGGTATTCAAATTCACCGGTTTCAAGTTGTTGTAACCCGGACACAGCGGTCAATTTGGTGCCCATCAGTTTGGCCTGATAGCTGACTTCGAACGGCGTTTGTACAATTTTTGCAACAGCATTGCCCTCTGCGGCTGCATTTGCGCTGGCCAGCACTGAGACGAACATCAAGCCGGTGATTCGAATCCGGCGTCCAATTACTTCATTGTTAAACATGTGTTGGTTTACCTGTTGTCATCGTTTGAGTTGTCCGGCGGAGCGGGGTTTTCTGTTGAAATTCGTCGCGGTTTGCGCCGATTGCCGAAATGCATTTCGAATTCTACACCCGCACCAAAGTTTGCCTGCCGAGAATCCTCTGGAAGAGCGCGAGGCCAGGAGACGCCTGCGGTAAGCTCCAGGAAGAACCACTCCTTAGAAAATATCCTTCGTCGGAAACGAAACTCAAAGCCGTAGTCTTTGATGGGCACCGCCCGGCCGGTTTCGCCCTTGACATACAAACGATAGGAGACGGCACGTCTGTTAGACAGGCTCTGGTAGGTGGTCAGGTTGGATACCCAGGAAAGCCCTTCCAGGCTTTCAGATACCTTTAAAAAATTCCCCCAGCGTGTCATGAGATTGGGTGAGAAAATATGCGTGAGGTCACCGCTCAGAGATGATCCCCAGCCGTCGTCACCTTGCCAGAATACCCGCTCCTGGAGGCGTACGGACCATTGTTCAGAGAAGATCCTGTTCCAGCGATAATTAACGCGAGCGTAGGGGTCTAAGGGCGTGGAGAATTTCACGCCTACATCAAAATCAAAGCCTTGTTTCTGGCGCCGGCTGCGTGAAGGTGAAAACCCAAGACCAAGCAGGGCGTCTTCCTCTTCAATGTCGCGGAACCCCTCAGCCGGGTTTTCGAACTGGCTGTTAGCAGACCCGTCTATCACCTCATCAGCGTCTCCGATACCGGCGATCAGTCTCACTCTTCTGCGTGTGTTGGGTAATGCAAAACGTGCTCTGAACTGGGTTTTCGGATCAAAACCGTCGCGCTCGTCCCAGTAACCGCCGAGGTTAATCTGGCCATAACTTGTGTTGCTACCTTCGTAGTAAATGGCCTCTCCAAAAAAGCCGTCAAACCACATGGACGTGCCGCAGACAACTCGATACACGGAGCTTTGTGTTCGGTCGAGAAGGCCGTTGATCTGTTCTTCCGGAGTGCAGGCACCTTTTCGTGCATCAACAGCCGACACGCCTTGTTCGGAAGATTCTATTGGTGAGGTGATGATCGGCGGCGTTTCAGCGGCAGGTGCTGTGTTTGTAGCATTAGCGGACAGGCTGATGAGAAGCAGAGCAGCCATACTGATCGGCGCAAGCCCGTAGCGGCTGCATAAGCGATGCGAACACTCATCCGCACAGCTGAAAGGCTTGCGATTCTCAATGGGTTTTCTCGTCACCATCTGGTTATTGTTGAGAGAAAACTTTTTCCCATTCTTCGCGAGTCAGTTCTGATTTTAATTCGAAGCGCAGTGCCATCATTTTAGATTGACCTGCTTCCCAGCGCCGTTCGAGATCGTTGATTTCTGCCATCATTCGGTTACCGTTCTGTTTATGGTCCCGGTAGTATTTGGTTAACTTTTTGTCTGATGCCAGATAAGCCTTTTCGAACTTTTTAACGTCGCTTTTTACGCCGCTCAACAATGAATTCACCGCTTCAGCTCGCGTAGGCTCCTCAATGACGGCGGCAACCCTGGCGCTAAGGTCTTTAAGTACCGCCGTGGTTAACACACCGCTGAATGCGGTGCCGTTACCGTTAAGAACATATGATATTAGAAGTGCAGTCAACATATCATGCCCCTCAGTTGAATTGTGTCATCTTGCGGGGATTCAGTTCATTGAGCTGAAATTTTGCCAGCCGCTTCCACTCTTTTGCCGTCGTATTGGCTTTCATCTGCTGGACAATGTTCACCAGGTCCTGCTGATAGGTTTGTCGATCATTGCGGTAAGTGGCAAACAGCTGTTCAAACTCTGCCTGCGGGGCATCATAGTCGGCATTCAGGGTACGCATATTCTCGATGTAAGCCACAACAACCCCTGCATGCTTGGATACAATTTGATCACGCTCATCAAGCAGCATAAATAGTGCATTACTTCGCTGTGGATCTTCCACAATCTTGGTTATCAGTTGCCGCTCATTCTGCCTGACGGACTCAAAGTGGGCTTCCAATGCTGCAGGATCAGTTGCTGTGCCGCGAAATCCACAACCTGCCGTAATCATAAGAATTGCGGTTACGAGAAGGTAGCGTAGCGGCTTTTTCGTGAGTTTCATCAATGCGTTCCTGTCAGGGCTGACTCAGCCGGATGCTCACTTTTCTTAATTCGCTTTTGCGGCTTTAAAAGAAAACTTCTGTCCACCCACAGTGGCTTCGTACATCAACCCACCTTTCGCGACTGTGAAGATGGCCATGCCTCGATAATACTCGCCCGTTGTGACGGCATCATTCTTGCCGCCGCTCGCTGCCGCGCCGGCACCACCGGTGGTGTTGGCACCTGCGGATACCCCTGCGGTAATGGCCACCGCACTGGCGTTAGCACCGAATGCAAATTCGCCGGAAATGAACTCGTTTAACGCGCGCTCGTCTTCAAAAAAGATGATCTGACTGAAGGCCTGGCCGCCAAACTGAAAACCGACTGAGAGTTGGGTCATGGTTGTTTCTCCGATGGAAGCACCATTGACAAATACCTTGCCTTTGCCGCGCGCGCCGCCTATACCGATACCCGCCTTGCCAATGTTCGGGAACACCGCGTACCCATATGCTTTACCGAAAAAATCACCGCTGGCGCCGGCTTTCTTAAAGACTTCAATGGTCTCCGTGTATGCGTCAGCCCATGCAGCCGGTGCAAGCAGCACACTGAAAATTAATACGAGCCTGAAGCTTTTTAGAGTCGTCATTTCCGAATTCCTTGTTTAGCTTTGATTGGATCTGTAGTGATCTGAAATTTGTGCAGACTATACTTTAATGGGCACCTGAAATCCGCAATCAACGGCGGCTCCGGCTGATAATGGGGCAGGTCGGACAAGGCGCTTGAGATGCGACCTTCAAGTTGAGATTGAATGAATATGTTGGTACCGTCGCGCCGCTATTTACCAGCCGGTGCTTATTCATTGTATTTCCCGCGAACCCTCTTCTTCTTTTTGGTCGTCGTAACACTGTTGGGTTGCGCTTCAGCCAATATTTCCCTGCCAGCGGTAGTTGAACGATCGACCGGACTGTCGCTGCCTGGCAAAGTAGTCTGGCGCGATCTGATTACGCACAAACCCGCAGAGAGTAGGCGTTTTTATGAGGCCCTGTTCGGCTGGGAGTTTGAGGATGTGGGTGTGAAGATCGGGCCGTTCCGCTCGGTCAACTACACATTGATACGCCATGAGGGTCTTCTAATCGGCGGCCTGGTCGACGCTAATCTGCTGGGCCGCGGTGATGCAGAGGAAATATCTCAGTGGGTTGTTGTCATGTCCGTGGATGATGTTGATGCGGCTGTTGCCACGGCAGCTGCGCAAGGTGGAACCGTACGGCATCTGCCGGTGGATCTTGATACACGCGGGCGTCTGGCCATTATTGAAGACGCACAGGGAGCTGAGCTGGCGTTGTTGCAAACCCGCGATGGTGATCCGCCGGATGCACCGTTAGGCATAGGAAATTTTTTGTGGGACGAAGTGTGGAGCGACGATCCCGAAGGTAGCGTCAGTTTTTATCAGAATCTGGCGGGCCTGCAAAAAACAGAGTCGGGTGATTACCTTCTACTGAGCAGTGGCGATACGCCAAGGGTTGGAGTACTGCCGACACCGCTACCTGAAATACCCTCTACCTGGGTGAGCTATGTGCGGGTAGCAGATGCTGATGCCATAACTGCAAAGGTTGAAGCGTTGGGTGGTCAGGTGATTATTGGCGTTACACAGCGAGATATTGGTGGTGAAGCCGCGTTGATCGTCGACCCTTCCGGCGCAGGTATCGCGATTCAAACCTGGAATCGATAAAGCAATGAAGAGAATGCTTCTATGAGAAAAATTAAAATCTTAGTACAGCTTCTGCTTGTATTAGGCCTCAGCTCGCAACTCGCGGGATGTGATAACCCGAAAGTCTACGGCAGTATTGGGGTATCCAGCTATCACGGTTCCTCCAGTTATTACGGGGGTTCACGCGTGGGTGGAAGCATAATGATCGGCGGGAGAATCCGATGAGGGCGCTGTCGTTGGTACGGAGCAGTGTGCTGGCTCTGCTGATTATTCTCTCCAGCAGTGCGGCACTTGGCGCAGAGCGCCGAGCAGGCAATCTTGAGTATTCGTTAGGTTTGATCTACACCCAGGATGAGTCCGTTGATACCCGTCGCGGTAGCGGTATAGATTTCGACGATCGGGTGGGTCTGCAGGGTGGATTCGACTACTATCTTTCGAGCCGCTTATCGCTCGGCTTTGATATGACCTGGGTTGAACCAAACTATAAAGCCGTTCTGGTACCCGATGACGGTTCAGATCCGGTAACCGTCAGCCGCAGATCCAGAGTGTTCACCGGGCAGTTCAATGCAACGTTTAATCTGCTGGAAGGGCCCATTACACCGTTTATTGAAGGCGGGCTGGGTTGGACTTATTTCGATTCCAGAGTGCGCAGCGAAGCCCCTGTTGTAGGCTGCTGGTACGATCCCTTGTGGGGATATATATGCGCGGACAGGTACCGCACTTACGACGAAACAAATTTGTCTTACGGCCTGGGTGTTGGTATGCGCATGGATTTATCACGCAATCTGTTTGCCAAGGCCACCTATCGTTGGCTGGAACTAGACTTTGATGGTGGTCGTGAAAAGCCCCTGCTTGAGAGTGCGTCCGTGGAACTCGGCTGGCGGTTTTAGACGAGCCTCGAATGTGGTTTTAAGTGAAGAAAAACAATCAGGTTAATGGAGAAATTAAAATCATGAATTTACGGAATTACACTTTCATATTGCTGTCGACGGTAGCGTTCACGCTCGCGGGGTGTGCAATCAACATTGGTCCGTTGGAGGTTGATACCAGCGATGAAGGCGCTCGATCCTTTGACGGATTGTATCCGGCGACCGGCGCACGACGCGGCACCGAGGTGTGGATGCAGGAAGACCTGGATCTGTCGTCTTATAACAAAATCATGTTACAGGGCGCTGGTATCAGTTATCGCCCGGTGAAAAGCGTAAGCTCTGTTGCTGCGGTAAATTCTAATCGGCAGGCGTTTCCGATTTCCGCTGAGAACCGAGATGCGATCCGCGACACGTTTACTGAATCATTTGTCAAAGAGCTGAGTCAACAAGATCGTTTCGAGGTGGTAGAGGAGCCCGGGCCGGGTGTGTTGCTGGTGCGAGGTGCGTTACTGGATGTCATTTCGCGCGTTCCGCCAGAGCCCATTGGTCGCAGCAACATCTACCTGTCATCGGTTGGTGAAGCCACCTTGGTCATAGAACTTCGCGACTCCGAGTCCGAGTCGCCATTGATGCGTGCGATGGAGCGGCGTTCGGCGTCACGTAACAGCGATATGCCGATCTGGTCGAATCCGGTAACCAACATGAACGAAGTTCGAATACTCGCTGACGCCTGGGCTCGCCGGGTTTCGGCCAGTCTGACTTATCTATCGGATACGTATGGAATTGGAGACGAATCCTAGGTAATCGAGGCGCTGCAAAGCCCTCGGTAAAGTGAGATGACAAGCCTGACGCAATGGCTCTGCGACATACCTAAAGCTGAATTGCATCTGCATATTGATGGTAGCTTGCAGGCGCAGAGGCTGTTGCAGCTGGCGGCAAAAAACTCGGTAAAGGTTCCGTATGCAACGGTCGCTGAGGTTGAAGCAGCTTATGATTTTGCAGATCTGCAGAGCTTTCTTGACCTCTACTATCTGGGTGCTTCCGTTCTTCAGGATGAAGAAGACTTTTATCACCTGATGATGGACTACCTGCTCAAATGCAAAGAGCAGAATGTGGTGCACACCGAGATTATGGTTGAGCCCCAAACCTACACACCCAATGGTGTGTCTTTTTCGACGATGATGAATGGTTTCCAGCAAGCCATTGAAGAAGCCCAGGCAGGTTGGGGCCAATCGGTTTTGTTGATTCTCAGCTTTCTTCGTCACCTCCCTGAAGAAGACGCGCTTGCAACACTTGCAGAAGCAGAGCCGTTCAAAGATCAGTTTGTTGCGATCGGTCTGGCAAGTTCGGAGCTTGGCCACCCGCCAGACAAATTTCTGCGTCTATATGCAACAGCAAGAGAGCAGGGCTATAAGGCTGTTGCTCATGCTGGCGAAGAGGGTCCGCCAAGCTATGTGTGGGATGCTGTTAAACATCTGCAGGTTGATCGAATTGATCACGGGGTTCGCTCGACAGAAGATCCGGAGTTACTTGCTAAATTGATCGCAGAACAGATTCCCCTGACGGTTTGTCCGCTGTCCAATGTCAGGTTGCGTGTGTTTCAAGAAATGTCTGAGCACAACATTCTTAAACTGTTGGACGATGGGGTATGTGTGACGGTTAACTCCGATGATCCCGCCTATTTTGGTGGGTATATCAATGAAAACTTGATAGCTCTGGAAACCGAGCTCGGTATGACCCCTAAGCAATCATTACAGTTAGTGAAAAACGGGTTTGCCGCGAGCTTTCTGTCAGCCGACCTGATTGGGGGTTATATGGCGCAGGTTGATGAATATGCGAGTACTCATCAGCTTTAGCCAGGCCGCTTAATCAAACTGTTTTTCACCGCTGGCAAACAGCAGATAGAAGATCATTCCAAACAACGTCACACCGGCGGTCACCTGGAAAACCAGATCCCAGGATCCGGTGAATTCGAGGATCAAACCGGAAACATAGACGCCGACAATGCCAGGGATTGTGCCAGCTGTGTTTGTGATGCCCATCAGCGATCCTGCGTAACGCGGACCAATATCCATATGGTTTACACTGTGCCCGCCAACACCGGCCGCTGAGAAAACCTTACCCAGACACAGAATACCGATCGCTGCCCAGACGTTATCGACGGTAGTGATCAGAAACAGACAGATGGCGAGCCCACCAAAAGCTATGGTCTGCATCAATTTGCGCACATAAGTTATATCCATGCCGTTACGAATCATTCTATCGGTGAGAGAGCCCGCGATATTCAGGCAGAAGAAGGAGGTGATGTGTGGCAGCATCGAGACCAGGCCCACTGCCGCAAACGAGACACCTAAGCCTTCATTCACATACTTTGGTAGCCAGGATAGAATGACATATAGTGTCCAGTTGTTGCAGAAATGCGCGACGATAATCGCCCACAAGGGTTTGTTTTTGAGGAATTCGCGGATACTGGGAGATTCCGTGGCGGTGCCGGATGCTGGGGCATGGTTTTCCAGATGCGCCAGCTCAGCCGCGCTGATACCGCGATGATTTTGTGGCAGCGTAGTGACAAGGCGTTGCCATGCGATGTACCAGACAATGCCGACCGCACCAAACAGATAGAACGCCCACTCCCAGCCTAAATGCAGCACTATCAATGGCGTCACGATCAGCGCAAACACAGTACCAATCGGTATACCGCTGGCATTCAACGCGATGGCTTTTGATTTTTCGTCTGTTGGAAACCAGCGGGTAATCAAGCTGTAAACCGATGGAAACGTGACTGCTTCACCCAGTCCCATACCGATTCGCGCAAGAAACAACGCGCTCAAACCCATGAAGGCTGCAGCAGGAGTGATGATCGTGAACACTGACCAGATGAGCACGCCCAAGCCGAGAATCAGCTTGCCACCAAATCTGTCAGCTAAACGACCGCCGCCAATCTGCATCAGCAGATAGCCGATATAGAAAGACGATAAAACCGCACCCTGGGTGGCGACGTCCCAGCCCAGGTCCTGGGCCATGGGGATAATCGCGACAGAAATGTTCACCCGGTCGATGTAGCAGACAAACGTCGCTGCAAAGCACATCAGAATGATTGTGTACCTGGATTTCCAGAACGGTTGAGCCGCGTGCAGGTCTCGGCCAGTTTCATCTGCCACTATTGATTCTCCTCCCCAGGAAGTCATCGACCTTAGCAGAAGCTACTCTGCTTTACTGAGGCAACTTGAAAAAGACCTGCCGCCTAACCCAACCGACATGGATAGAAGTCGCCGTTTCGGGAATTATCCTTTAAATTATGCGCTTTCTAATTGCATGCTTTAACGCGACGGATCATTTATGCCAACTATTATTCACACCAGCCCGTTACCCGAAGTTGAGATACCGGACATTACGATAACTGCGCACGTACTGCGTAAGGCGGATGAACTTGCCGATCGTGTGGCTATTCGGGATACCAGCGGTGCCAGTTCTTATACTTTTGCTGAACTGAAAGAGGCTATTTTTTCGCTGGCAGGTGGTATGGCTGCGCGCGGCGTTGAGCCAGGTAGCGTTGTTGGACTGATGGCGCCGAATCTGCCGGAATACGCCGTGGTCTTTCACGGTGTAGCGGTCGCGGGTGCTGCGGTGAGCACAATTAATCCAACCTATGGCCCTGAAGAGGTTCGGCACCAGTTAAATGACTCAGGCGCATCGATATTAGTCACGGTGCCGATGTTTGCAGAGACGGCACTGACGGCGATCGAAGGCACGCAAGTTAAAGAAGTGGTTGTGATTGGTGAAGCTGTACCCGGCACAACATCATTGGCGGATATTTTTGCTGCGCCTATTGAACAGGTGCCGGTGGATGTTGCCACACACACCGTGGTGTTGCCTTATTCGTCAGGCACAACGGGTCTGCCAAAGGGGGTGATGCTCTCGCACCGGAATCTTGTCGCTAACATCGAACAGTGTAAGCACGCTATTCGTTACAAAGAAAATGAAGTTGCGCTTGCCGCGCTGCCGTTCTTTCATATTTACGGCATGCAGGTACTGATGAATGGATTGCTCAGTAATGGGGTGATGACAGTCACCATGCCCCGGTTCGATATGGTTGAAGCGCTTCAGGCAGTGCAGGACCTGAAGATCACACGATTTTTTGCGGTCCCACCGATAGTCCTTGGTCTCGCTACCGCGCCGATTGTTGATGATTATGACACCTCCTCGATCAAACAGGTTTTTTCTGGTGCGGCACCGCTTGGTGCGGAACTCGCCGCAAAGGCCGCCGCCCGCCTCGGTTGCGAAGTGGTTCAGGGTTTTGGCATGACGGAACTCAGCCCGGTGAGTCATTCTACCCCCGAAGGTGATTACCGACCGGGCACCAGTGGCGTCACCATTTCCAACACCGAGAGCCGAATTGTTGACCCAGACACAGGAGAAGACCAGCCTGTTGGTGGGCGAGGTGAACTCTGGGTGCGTGGTCCTCAGGTGATGACGGGATACCTGAACAATCCAACAGCAACAGCCGAGACGATCGACGAAGATGGATGGTTGCACACAGGTGACATAGCTATCATCGACGAACATGGACACATGTCCATTGTTGATCGTATGAAAGAGTTGATTAAGTTCAAAGGCTTCCAGGTTGCTCCAGCAGAGCTCGAAGCGCTGCTGATTACACACCCCAAAGTTGCGGATGTGGCGGTGATTGGTATTCCCGATGACGAGGCCGGCGAGATCCCGAAGGCGTTTGTGACTACGCCTCCAGGTGAAACGGTCACGCTCGAAGAAATTCAGGCGCTGGTCAGTGAACATCTGGTGAGCTACAAGCAGATACGGGAACTTGAGATTATCGACGCAATTCCAAAAAGTGCTTCCGGAAAGATTCTCAGGAAGGACCTCCGTACCCGCTAGTAACAGGTCAGTCATACAATGCCCAATCCCATAAAGACCGGCTCGTTTTCAAGCGCGCGCCATACCACAGGCTATTTACATGCCGGTAATCCTGCGGATCCGGCAGTCATTTTTGTGCATGGCTGGCCCGAGCTGTCTCTCAGCTGGCGTCACCAGCTGCCTGTTATTGCAGACCTTGGCTACTATGCTGTGGCACCTGACATGCGCGGCTACGGGCAATCGAGTCTTTATGGCAGACATGAAGACTATGCCTTGCGCGAATCTGTGCAGGATATGCTTGAGTTACTGGAGGGGCTGGGTAAAACCCACGCGATCTGGGTCGGCCACGACTGGGGTAGCCCAGTGGTTTGGAGTCTGGCCCGTCATCATCCAGACAAATGTGCTGCTGTGGCAAACCTCTGCGTGCCCTATGACACTCTTGAACATGGCTGGGATGGATTCCTGCCCCACGTAGATCGTGCGATTTATCCGCTGGCGCAGTTTCCCGCTGGACAGTGGGAATATATGCGCTTTTACGAAGAACATTTTGACGACGCCACGACAACTTTTGATTCCGCACCTGACAAGGTCGCAAAAGCGCTCTTCCGCGCGGGTGGTCCCGATAATCTAAGCGTGCCTTCAGTGACAGCATTTGTCCGCCAGCATAACGGCTGGTTTGATGGTGGCGAGGTTCCGGATGTACCTAGAGACGATTCGGTGATCAGTGAAGAAGAGCTGCAAACTTATGCCCGGCATCTGCGGGAAAACAGTTTTTTTGGCCCGGACAGCTGGTATATGAATCATGCGGCTAATGCGGACTACACGGCGCAAGCGGTGAATACTCATCTGGATATGCCCGTATTGTTTCTGCATGGTCGCTACGACACCACCTGTGAAACCATGACGTCGACGTTGGCTGAACCCATGCGAGCCAAGTGCAGTCATCTAACTGAACATGTTGTAGATAGCGGTCATTGGATGGCCCAGGAACAGCCGGATGCTGTGAATGCCAGGCTGATTGATTGGCTTGGCTCCTTTTCATAGGAGTTTTTGCCAGGCTGCTATCGGTCTTTTAAAGCTTTATCCACAATTTTCAGCCGTTGTGCCTTTTCAGGACCATCTGGAATGATGTGCTCCCAACGATCTTCGGCACCTTTGCGGCGTAGCCACTTATCCGGATACTCTGCCGCTTCGGACCGGTCCGCATGCCGAAACACGGCCCCCTGATTATATTTCTGTGTATAAGGCACGGTGTTGCGTCCCTGGCGATTTGTTAGAGAAGCATAGAGCTGCTGACGCAGCTCGACCTTAACGTCCAGCAGGTCAGGGTCCTCAATGAGATTGTTTGCTTCTTGAGGGTCTGACTCCAGATCGAAAAGTTCTTCGGTGTCCCACACGCCATGATATTGCACATATTTGTAGCGGTTTGTGCGTATCGCAAAGACCGTAGGTGTCTGTGGATAGTTGAATTCCCAGTAATACTCATAGGTTAGCGCGTCCCGCCAGGGAATCGTTTGGCGTGGCTCTGTTTGTTTTTCCGTAGCAGCTGGAAGCTGCGCGAAACTCATACCATCGTAGTGTGATGGCGGTTCCACTCCTGCTAGAGATAAAATCGTCGGCGCAATGTCGATATTGGCCACCATTTTTTCGACCTGCTGTCCCGCTGCGAACCGACCGGGTGCGGCAACTACGAGCGGCACCCGCATAGATTCCTCATACGCATTTCGTTTGTCGATCAGGCCATGCTCGCCAAACATGAAGCCATTGTCTCCCATCAAAATGACGACTGTATTGTCAGCAAGCTCATTGTCCTGAAGCCATTGCCGTACTCTGCCTATGCTGTCGTCGACTGCTGTAAGGGTGCGGTGGTACTGACGTTTGAATTCTTTTAATGGCAGTTCAGAATGATACGGGAATTCGGAGCCGTGCCAGCTGTTGCGCTGGTTAAGCACCCATAATGGGACGTCTGCATCCTCTGCTGGAGGCTCGCCCAGTTTGATATCCGCATCGCTGTATTGATCCCGATGACGTTCTGCAGGCTCGAACATCGCGTGTACTGCTTTGTGTGACAGATACGCAAAAAAAGGCTTTGCTGTGTCCCGGTTTTGCAGAAAGTCCACCAGGTAATCGGTCAGCTCGTCTGTGATGTAACCTTGTTGAGCGACTTGTTTGCCATTCACATTCAGCATCGTTACCCCGCCAAAGGCGTTCTGTGGGTAGTACGTGCCTTGACCGGGAAAACTTGCCCAGTAATCAAATTCCGGTCGCGGCTCTGAACTGCTGCCACCCATATGCCACTTACCGATAAAGGCTGTCTGATACCCCGCAGCCTGCAGACGAGCGGGAAAAAGCTCCAGGCCCTCGGGTAAAGGTCGATTATTATCGACAACGCCGTGATTGTGCATCATCTGGCCAGTCAGAATGCTGGCGCGACTGGGTGAGCATAGGGCGGTCGTTACAAAAGCATTTGAGAAATGCACACCCTCAGCGGCGAGTGCATCGATATTCGGCGTTTGCAGAACAGGGTTTAGAAAGCCCATCTCATCGTAGCGCTGATCGTCTGTGAGGATAAATATTATGTTCGGCTGGTCTGCCTGCACGCAAAGCGGAGACGACAAAGCCATCAACAGAATTATCCAGCAGATGAGGTTAATTTTTACCATGTTTTCTCCGTGAGGTATTTCTCGGCTGACTCTCAGCGATAATATAGTTTTGATGGCATCATATACTTGCACATAAAATGAAAGACATCTGGCTAAAAATGATCCCTGGTGGAAATAGAAGAATTGCAAAAATTGTCCGCATATCACAAATGTTAACTATTCCCCTGATTTTGATGGGTTGTCATAGCTTTAAGCCTTTGCCGGAAGGCATTTCATATCAAGGCGAGCATAGAGTTTCAGAAGAAGTTGTATTTTTGTCGGATTCGACGTGGATAGATGTAAATGGACAGCGTCGGGTTGAGCAAACTATTTTTGATGACCTGTTTCGGATAATTGCTGACGCTGAAAAACTGATCGTGCTGGATATGTTTCTGTACAATGACTTTCAGGGGCCGGTTCCGGAAACAACGCGGGCGCTGTCCAGCGAATTGACCGAGGCGCTTATTGCCCGGAAAGCGCAGGTGCCGGATATCAATATTATTGTGATTACAGATCCATTGAACACACTCTATGGCGGTTTACCCTCTGCTCAGTTTGAACAGCTGGAAGCGGCAGATATTCCGGTGGTGATCACAGATTTGCGGCAGTTGCGCGACAGCAACACGGTTTATTCTTTTTTCTGGCGCATCTTTATCAAACCGTTTGGTAATGCAACAGCATCGACACTGCCGAATCCTGTGGGTCCAGGTCGCGTCTCGCTGAGAACCTATTTGGAGTTAGTGAATTTCAAGGCGAACCACAGAAAAGTACTGATAGCGGATCAGGGGCACAGCTATGTCGGTTTTGTCACCTCTGCTAATCCGCATGATGGCAGTAGTGCACATCGCAACGCTGCGGTTCGCTTCTCTGGCGCTGCGGCTGCCGATCTGCTGACGACAGAAAATGCAGTGCTGGCCCTGTCGGGTCAACCTGAAATTCCTTTTGAGTTTTCGTTTAACACAATGCCGGACACTGAGACTGCGCCTACGGTACAGATTGTCACTGAGCGCAAAATCAAAGACGCTTACTTATCTCAACTGCAGGCCGCTGGGGCTGGGGACAATGTAGATCTGATGATGTTCTACCTGTCTGATCGCGCCATTGTCAAAGCGCTTAAGTCAGCGCATCAGCGAGGGGCTGCTTTACGCGTACTTTTAGATCCGAACAAAGATGCCTTTGGTCGCGAAAAGAACGGTATTCCGAACCGGTTGGTAGCCTCCGAACTGGTCAAAGCGGGGGTCGATGTCAGATGGTGTTATACAAAAGGTGAGCAATGTCATGCAAAGATGTTGTTAGTAAGCGGGCAGAGAGATCGCGTTGTCCTGATATCTGGATCCGCAAATCTGACCCGGCGTAACCTTGATAACTTCAATCTGGAAACAAACGTTGTGGTTACAGGCACTACTGCAACTTCGTCGATTATCGATGCACAGGTCTATTTTGATGACGCCTGGCAAAATACCGATAACCGTCAGTACTCTGTTGATTACAGTCACTACAAAGATGGTTCATTGTGGCGCCGTGGACTGTATCGGTTTATGGAATGGAGCGGTATGTCATCTTTCTAGCAGAATGCCCGCAGCGCGCTCGATCTTAAGGGCCTGGCATTCTCTTGCTGGCGGCGTAATATCCCATTTATGCGCCAGTTATTCATATCATTTAGTATCGCCGCTCTGCTGTTGTGGGCTGTCCTGGCATCGTCGAACGCGGCCGCTGAAGAGGTCTGGCTCGTCGATTTGAAGGGTGCCGTGGGCCCGGCCAGTGTAGATCTTGTGATTCGTAGTATGGAAGATGCAGACGAGGCAGGTGCTCACGCACTGATTGTTCGCATGGATACCCCCGGCGGGCTGGATAAAGCCATGCGAGACCTGGTGCAGGCTATTCTGGCCAGCCCGATTCCAGTTATCTCCTACGTTGCGCCAAACGGGGCGCGGGCGGCGAGCGCAGGTACCTACATCAGCTACGCCAGCCACATTGCTGCGATGGCGCCCGCAACGAACATTGGCTCATCAACACCGGTCAGTATTGCCCCCCAGGGATTACCCACTGAAGCACCTGCACAACCGGGTGCGCCTGTACAGGACGACGAGGACGCAACCTCGCCCCCAGCCCCCAGTCTGATGCCCACGGATGCCATGGGTAGAAAAGTGGTCAATGATGCCGTGGCCTATCTGCAAGGACTGGCTGAGCTGCGTGGACGCAATATCGAGTGGGCTGAGAAAACGGTGCGCGAAGGTGCCAATCTGCGCGCGTCTGTCGCCCTTGAGATGAATGTCATTGATTTTGTGGCCAAAGACCTTGAGACCTTGTTGAATCTGATTGATGGTCAGGTGGTCACTACGGCCGCCAGCGAAGTCACTCTTGATACAGCTGACGCCTCTATCTTCACGGTTGAGTCCGACTGGCGTCACGATCTGCTCGAGACCATTACAGACCCGAGTATTGCCTATGGCTTGCTCATCGTGGGCCTCTATGCGCTGATGCTTGAGTTTTACAACCCCGGACTGTTCATACCCGCAGTCACAGGTCTTATCTGTATTCTTCTGGGTGCTTATGGATTACAACTGTTGCCCGTCAATTATGTGGGTCTGGCGCTGGTAGGTGTAGGCGTTGCGCTGATGATTGCTGAAGTAGTCAGTCCCACCATTGGCGTCCTGGGCATCGGTGGTGTAATCGCGTTTGTGCTTGGTTCGATGATGATGTTCGACAGCGAGGTACCGGGTTACCAGCTACCCATTACAATCATTGTATCTTTTGCCGTAACCACAGGCCTGGCGATTTTTTTTATTGTCGGTATGGCTATGCGCGCCCGCGCGCAGAAAATTGTGTCCGGCATGGAAGCTATGATTGGCGGGCATGCCACAGTGACACAAACGTTCACTGCGCACGAAGATGTTTTTCAGGGTCAGGTGTGGGCTTTTGGTGAATCCTGGCGTGCGCGCAGCCGCAGCGCCTGTTCGAAAGGTGATGACGTTCGTGTGGACGGCATTGAGGGTCTTGTTTTAGAAGTCAGCGAGGAGATTTAGAGATGGAAATTTTTACGATTGTCATCATCACTGTCGTGCTTGGCCTGCTTTTTTCCGCATTTAGAATTCTGCGTGAATATGAACGGGGTGTGGTGTTTATGCTGGGTCGATTCTATCGGGTCAAAGGCCCCGGCCTGGTGATCATCATTCCTATTCTGCAACAGATGATGCGCGTTGATTTGCGGACAGTGGTATCGGATATACCCACCCAGGACCTGATCACAAAGGATAATGTCTCAGTCAAAGTGAATGCCGTGCTTTACTTCCGGGTCGTGGATCCTGAGCGGGCCATCATAAACGTTGAGAACTTTATGGAAGCTACCGGCCAGTTAGCCCAGACCACGTTGCGTTCTGTGCTCGGTCAGCATGAGCTGGACGAACTGCTGGCGCAGCGTGAGCGACTCAATCATGATATTCAGGAAATCCTCGATCAGCAGACAGACCAGTGGGCATAAAAGTTTCTAACGTCGAAATTAAACATGTCGATATCGATGAAAGTATGATTCGTGCCATCGCAAAACAGGCAGAAGCAGAGCGCGTGCGTCGAGCCAAAGTGATTCATGCCAACGGAGAAGAGCAGGCGGCTGGCAAGCTGGTGGAAGCCGCAAAACTGTTATCCCAGGAAAACGGCGCAATGCAGTTGCGTTATCTGCAGACCCTGACCGAAATTGCGGGAGAAAAGAGCTCTACGATTGTGTTCCCTCTACCCGGCGTGCTGCTGGATGTCATCGAGAGAATGGGGTCAAAATCGCCCGATGATGGTCAGTGAACCAGTCCTGCGTTTTCTTGATATGCTCTAAGCCTCAAGTCTAGTTAACCTGCACCTCAACCAGGAGATCATATGGCCCCTGCAATAATGGCCCACCCGGATCTGCGTAATCCGTTCGAGAAAGCAGGCTTTGGCCCTGATGGGGGCGCCACCGTCCTTGTCCGCGATAAGGCGGTTGTCATTCAACGCATCCTGCAGGAGCCTGGTTTATGGGTGTCGCCAGAAGATCTGACAAGGATCAATGGCTTTGTCCTCAAGCCCGAGGGAGCCTGTCTTGACGAGTTGTGCATTCCATTGCGGCAGGATTCTGATCTTCTGAAGACAGTAGATAACAAGCAGTGGGTCAACGTTACCGCGTTTGCTGATCTGATGGAGCAGGCCTATGTTGTAGACGACGACGCTCAGGTATGGAGTTTCGGCGAAATGCCGGCAACCCGGCAGTCGATGTTTGCCAATGCACAAGCGCCTGAGTTTGAAATTCAGGATCGGCAGGGCAATGTCGTTAGAATGTCTGACTTTAAGGGTAAGAAAGCCCTGATCATCACCTGGTCGTCGTGGTGAGGCTGCCAACTTGATGTGTCCGTGTGGCAATCTATCTATGAAGAATTAAACGACCCTGATTTTGTCATTATCTCAGCAGCTCAGGATACCGGTGGCGAAGCTGTTGCCGGACCGATTTTTGATGCAGCCAACGCCAGCTACGTCCAGATCGTGGACGTCAACCATGCCATCAGCAGCGCGTTCAACTTTGTCAACGTACCGTCGGCCGCCTGGGTTGATGAGGCAGGCAATATTGTTCGTATCGATGAGGGTACTTACGCTAAGACACACCCTTTTGGTGGTACGGATGCTTACGCGCCTGCCTTGAAAGACTGGGTGCGCAACGGCGCTGCCAGTACCTATGTTCAGGCTGCAGCCACGGTTACTGACAATATCCGCAAGCGGACGCCAGAGCAGGAACAGGCTGAAGCCGCTTTTCGACTGGGCAACTTCTTTCGCGAAAAAGGTCACGCAGAAAAAGCCGAACATTACTGGTTAATGGCACGCAGCCTGCACCCGGACAGTGTAAATTTCTTCCGGCAGGATCTGACTCTTTCAGCGGAAGGGTCAGCGGGTGAGTCTTTTATGAAGTTTCGCACCGAGTTTACGCAAGCCGGGAAAGACTATTATCGACCGTTAGATCTGGAATAGGCTTGGCAGCCAACACGGGACAAACGGCGCCGGATGACAAATGGCTGAATAGACTTCAGGAAGACATCCTGGAGCCTGATATTGCCATAGTCGACCCCCATCACCACCTCTGGCTACGTAACGGTTACACCTATTTGCTCCCCGAGCTGGCGGCAGATTTGGCCAGCGGTCACAGAATTGTTGCGTCCGTCTTCGCTGAATGTCACTCGATGTATCGCCAGGATGGGCCGTTGGAGGAGCGTTCGCTGGGTGAAACTGAATTTGTTCGAGGCCAGGCAGCTATGAGTGCCAGCGGTGGGTTTGGCCCTGCTCGGGCGTGCGATGTCATGTTTGGCAATGTGGATGTGATGTTGGGAGGTAGGGTTGAGCCGCTTTTAGCGAAACATGTTGAGGTGTCTGGTGGCAGATTTCGCGGCATCAGAATTTCCAGTGGATGGCATTCGTCCGATTCTATTCATAATGTGGCGGCAGATGCGCATCTGCTTATAAGTCCGCAGGTTGACGCTGTCGCAGAAGTGCTCACCCGCATGGGCCTGACCCTGGATTGCTGGGTTTATCACACGCAGTTGGAAGAAGTTGCAGCACTGGCAGACAAGCATCCTGATCTCACAATTGTGTTAAATCACGTCGGTAGTCCAATTCTGGGCGGGCCTTACCGAGGTAAGGCAGACGAGGTTTTTGAGGAGTGGCGTGTCTTAATTGAACAAGTTGCCAAGCGACAGAATGTATTCGTTAAGCTGGGGGCGCTGCCAATAAGAATGCCCGACTATGCTGGTGACCGTAGTCTGCCGCCTGGATCTGTTGAGGTAGCAGCTGCCTGGCAACGCTGGATCGATTTCTGTATTGCAGCTTTTTCACCATCCCGCGCGATGTTTGAATCTAACTTTCCTGTGCAGAAACGGTGGTGCAGCTATCAGGTGTGCTGGAATGCATTCAAAAGGATAGCGGCAGATCTATCACCTGCTCAGAAGCAGGATCTGTTTGCTGGCTCGGCTGTGCGGGCTTATCGCATGGATGTCGGCCTCTAACGATTATTTGATGTTAGTCATCAAATCTTGAGCTGCTCAGCTGTGGATGGCTGACTTCTTCAGGCATGTTGGTCATCAAACCCCATAGCCAGCGTAAGCCGTTTTTACCTTGAGCCCGCTCGCCTGCAAGCATGTTGACCATGCCATAATTGCCTTCATGGCAGGCGTATTCGTATATATCACCATTGCTTGGGCTGAACGTAAGTTCGCCGCGCCAGGGTTGTCTGTAGATCTTCCTGTCTTCTACGCTGAATGCATAGTGAATTTCCCGTTCACCGACACGGGTGAAGTGTTCAGTTACTTTGCTGTCTTTGCCAACGTATAGCTGGTGTTTGATAGCACCTCGCATGCTTTGGTCAGGATGGAACTGCGTAGTCTCCACGACCAGCGTGTCACCTTCCCAGTGGCCAATAGAATCACCGAGCCACGGCCTGATCTTTGCCGGCAGTGGTTCACCGTCAATGCGAATTGTTCTCACCGCATGGTTCATCTCGACCAGAATCATGACCTGGCCGGGGGTCTGCACTATCCTGTAGTTGTTGTTGTAAAGCACCGGTAGCATGGGCGGTCCGCCTGTTGAGCCGTAACCCACCAGGCAACGGTCGCCGGTCAGTTGTTCCTCCGGATTATTGCGCTTCTGGCTGTTGATCAACTTCCACCAGTACTTTCTCCAACCAGTAATTGTGTACGGCACCTTACCGTTTTCAGGTTCGACGATGATGGAGGTTCGAGGCTTTCCGTTTACCCGTAACAAATGGGTGCCGCGATCAAGCCAGGCGGTATTGTAGCCACCTACAATTTCACCGCTTGGCAGATCGCCGTCGGGTAAATTGTCAATCGCGTCTGAATTCTCTGCGTCCCGCTGTTCCAGCTTGCGGGCCTGTTCTTCGCTGATCACCAGTGTTTTAAAGCCGGGCAGACGTTCCAGGCCGGTGACGGTTGCGTTGGTCCAGACCCCTTGCAGATCAGGGTCGCCCCAGGCCATGCGCGGCCCCTGCCAGTCCTGGGCCAGAGAGGAACAGGCAGCGATTAGAAAGACAGCGCAGAACAGCGACTTGGAAATGTGCATCTAATCCTCGCGTGGATCCAGCCCGTCTTTCGGTGCGCCGGTTCCTGACGAGCCCATGAAAACTTTCCGCCCATCGCTGAAGGCCAGGTCGCGGCCGTTAGCTTTGCAGGCGGGTGTACAGTTGCGGTCTTTGCTCTGGTAGCCTCGGACGATAATTTCAGTGCCGATAGCCAGTGAGTTTCGGTCTATGCCTGAGCGTACCAACGTGTTTGGTGTGCCACCTTCGAACATCCAGTCGACAACGCTGCCATCGTCCTGATCTTCTGCCAGATGAATCCAGGCGTGGGGGTTGATCCATTCAATTCTTGTAACATGACCACGCACGGAAACCGGCGCTTCTGCGTCAAATTCGGCGGAAAAGGCGTGATGTGCAAGGGCGTTTTTCAGCGTGATGGCCGCAAGTAGCAGGCCAATCCAAAGATATTTTTTCTGCATAGAGATTAATCCAGTGGCCGCTTACGCAGGTGGCCGTACATGAGTTCTTCAACAAACTCGACGCAGTTGAACTGCATGAGTCGGTCGTCCGGGGGTACTCTTTTATATATCGGCATTTTGATCGTCCACGGTCGGGTATAAACGTTCGGATCTTCAAGTGTGGCCTCATATTCCATGACATGAGGGCTGAGCAATGTGAAACGTTCAATGACCTTTAACTGGTCGGTGTGATAATTGCCCGCTCGATCCAGCCAGGTCTGGCCGTTGAATCCGCTGGTTTCGACCACCATGGTGTCATCTTCCCAACGCATCCACGACTGCCCCATCCAGCTGTCTATTGGCGCAGGTCCAGGGTCGGTGAGGTGAATGTTGCGAACCGCGCCGGCGTATTCGTAGGAGAAGACCAGGGCATCGGTGTTGTGGAAGATCTGGAAACCAAAGTCCATGTAGTTTGCGCGTGGTACGCCAGGTAAATAGCATTTTATTTCAGGGTCAGATTTCAGCCAGTCAGCTTTGTTCCTGTCTCGTTGCTTGCGTGCTTTGCGCGTATAGGGGATGGGGCCATCCAGTACCACGCCCAGGCTCGCGGGTACAGCTCCGACGGCGCCCAGAGCGATGACTTCTTTGGCGGGCACAGGAACGATCGGGCCATCGCGAAATGCCAGCGCTGCTTCCGGGCCGTGGGGTTCCAGGTTGTAGTTTGCGCGATTCATCACCTGCCAGACACCATTGAAGTCTGGCTTGCCGTTGGCCATGCGCGGTGGCTCATAGTGTTCGTTAGCCACAGCAGTGCTTGTTCCCGCCAGGAGGAGCAGCAGAAGGATCAGATATTTCATAGGGCGGACAACCTTTGCGGCCAGATTTATATATGTCTGGTTACAAAGTTTTAGAGGGCTGAGGAAGGAAGAATCAATCGGTCACAGGGTGGAAATACTCAGGTTGGTTGCTGTGCGGCATCTCTACTGCTGCACAGCAAGTCCTTAGGAGGAGGTTCTGATCAGGCTTTTGGTGCCCAGACGTTGCACCATCCGCCGGCCGCAACGTTCTTCCCGGGGAAGATCTGACAGCCGCCCAGTTCATCTGTTTTCGGCTGGTAGAGTGAGCAATTCAGACACAGCTGCTTGGCGCCCTCTGCGCCGGATTTTTTTGGATACTTGGCAACGTCGACCTCGGCTGCGACGTGTTTGTATCCCAACGCAGCGGCGGCGGGGTCAGCCTCGTCGATCAGTACCTCTTCAGCGTGGACATGACTGGTGTACGTCACAGCGGGCGCGACTGCGATAAGCGCAGATTTCCGTATGAAGTTGCGTCGGCTTGTTTCAAGTTTCATAGCGATTACCTTTTAAAAAATAGACAAATATAGGACATTAGTTTCTATAACTATGTATTATCCGTCTTTTAGAGATGAATATCTAACAATATAGTCCGTTACGTCCATTATGTCTAAGAATAGTCTAATTATATCGAAAAGTAGTAACATAGTTGCGGAGCGCCAGGTCAGAATAAAAACGGTTGCAGCGCCTGACCTGGCTGTCGTAAATAGAATAATAGCATCCGCTGTTGAAAGCTGGCCGGTTACTGATCGTTTGAAGCGCCTCTCTGGGCCGTTGTTGCAGTATTCGGAGTCTGATCTGGCAGAGTTCCAATGCTTTTTATTCGATCAGGACAGCAGAGGCAAGGGGGTAGCGGTTTTGTCCAGGGACACCAGTTTCGTTGGTCGGCATGAAACCCGCTGTGCGTTGCTGCATGGGCTCTACGTTCAAGCTGATGCTCAAAGATCTGGGATTGGCAGAATTCTGCTGCAGACGGTCGCCAATCGAGTTCGCGAAGCAGGCGGTGAAGGGCTGCTTGTGAAAGCGCAACGGGTGTCACGGTCCTATTTTGAGACACAGGGGTATACGAAATGTGTGAGCCCTGATATCGACTATCCATACCTCTACTGGAAAGCGATTTGAGGGGTAGCTGAATACGCGACTTACCCAGACCTTGGCCGCAGCAGATCCCATATCATTTCAAGGCGCGTGTTTGCGCTCTGTTTTTCCAAAATCATCTGCATAAGGTCTGCGTCGAAACGTAGAAACTGAAAGATCCTGAAGCTGTATTCGCTGGGTTCAAGATTTATCCAGTCAGGGTCGGATAGCACTTGTGCCAGGTCCGGCTGTTCGCTGGCAACGATTTCAATCAGGCGTGCGTTGATGGATTTCTGCAGGACTGCATCCTCGGAAGGTGTCTGCGATGCCTCGTCTGCCAGTTCTATGCAGTTAACAATGCGATAGGGCAGGGACTGCATTTCTTCAACCAGGCTCAGCCTTTGATTGATGGCAACGTTAGCAATGATGCGGCCATCAGAAGTTGTTTCCAGAATTTCACAGGCACCAGCCGAAAATACTTCTCGTGGCTTATACGTTGCCTGGTTGGAGCTCAAAGCCTGCTCCAGAGTCTGCTGCTTTGTTGGTTGGTGTATGGTTTTCAGTGTGTGGCTGACGCCAACTAATCTATTGTTGTTCACGCAATCTTTGATCAGTTGGCGGTATCGAGGTTCGAAGACATGCAATGGCAAATCAACCCGGGGAATGCGACCACGTTGGGAATTGGAAACAGCGCCACCTCAATGTTGTTGCCGTTATTTTCCATTGGCTTTGCCGCTGGCAGCGAGACGATCTGCGAGGATGTGATACGCCTGGGGTGAGAAACCAAGTCCTGTGTGAGAACTGAACACTTCAATGTGCTCAACGTCTGGGCTGCGATGGTCGATACAAGCCTCCCAGGAAACAACGCCATCTGCTTTTGAGTATATCGCCGTAACTGGAACCGTCAGGGGCCTGTCGTAGCGAGCGTCAACCAGACGCTCAATCTCATCTATTGACTCTCCGCGCTGCGCGAACGCACCAGCGACTGAAGTGTACTTTGGTCCACCGACCACTGGACTACCCAGTGTTACTACGTGTTTCACCTTGTCGGGACAATCGCGTGCAACCTCACGCGCGAGGTATCCGCCGAGACTCCAGCCAACTAAGTAGACGGGTTCTGATGACTGTTCGGCCAGAAGGTCAGCTTTAAGCTGTTCGAGGGTATTGAGTACGTCGCCATTGTTGGTGCCCAATGACCAGCCTTGCGGGCGGTAACCGAGAAAACGCAAAAAATTGCGCAGTACAAGTGTTGATGAGTTACCAGCCCCGAAGCCTGGCCACACCAGTACCCGTTCACCTCGACCCTTTGGCGCCTGCGACAGCGACGGCGCCTGCAACATCAGAAGCGGGAATTGTAATGGAGTGAGCGCTTCCTGAAGCAGGGCGCTGGGTGGTGGAGGTGCAAAATTTCTTTTCATTTTCTAATCACCTCATAGTAGACGTAAAGGTCGTGTGAATGGACCTGCATGTATTGGCTTGAAGGTTGCTGCCAACAAAAGTCAGTGAACGTTAACCGGGTCTCGTTAATTCCGGCCGCACCCGTAACTGCTGTCTATACTCCTTTGTGTAACTGACTTTTGACTAACAATGAAAAATAAACCTGAACTCAAATTTACTGGGGATCCAGAGCAAGCTCAATCAGCCGAAATGCCCCGGTCTGAGTTCGCAGCGCTGGTCGATTCGCTTGCTGACGGTATTGTTGTGATCAACGCACAGGGTTTTATTGCTCGCGCGAATCCCGCAGTTTGTGAGATGTTCGGTTACGATGCGGCGCATTTGATAGGTCAAAATGTTTCGCTTCTCATGACCTCTGAAGATGCTTCGAAGCACGATCATTTTCTGAAGTCTTATCTCGATACCGGCCGCGCCAACATCATCGGCCTCGGACGGGAGGTGTTGGGTCGACATATGAGTGGGCAGACGATGTGGTTAGATCTGTCGGTCACGCCAGCCCACATTAATCATGAACAGATGTTTGTTGGGTTTCTACGTGACATCACTGAGCGCAAAGAAGCGCAAAAACTCTACGATACGAATACCAGGATTATGCGCTCAGTCAATCGTGCTCTGAGTAACGTCATTAATGAGGGGCTGACAACACGCGAAGTCTTCAACGCCGCGCTTGAAGATCTGCTCGATGTTACAGAAAGCGAATACGGCTTCATCGGCGAAATACTGCATGATGAAAATGTGCCTTATCTGAAAACACACGCGATCACCAACATCGCATGGAGCAGGGAAACTCGAGAGTTCTATCGTAAAAATGTTCGTGCCGGTCTTGAATTCAGAAACCTTGATTCACTGTTTGGTGTGACCATTCGCTCTGGACAGATGGTCATTGCCAATGAGCCATCGAACGATTCGCGTAGAGGTGGGCTGCCAAAGGGTCACCCATCGTTGGACCGGTACCTGGGCATGCCCATCTATTCCGGTTCCAAATTGTTGGGTATGGCTGGCGTCGCAAATAGAAAAGGTGGTTATGACGAAGATCTGGTTGATCAAGTCAGACCGCTTGTGAGTGCAATGGGCACCCTGATTGCCGCGCACCAGAATACTGAATCCAGAATTCGAGCCGAAGAAGAACTCTTTCGTGCGCGCCAGCAGCTTCGGCAGATGGCAACCAAAGATCCGGTCACCGGAATTGCCAACAGATATATGCTGGTCCAGGAGCTGGAAGTTGAGTTCGAACGGTGTAGCGACAGCCAGGACCTCTCTATCCTCTTTATTGATGTAGATCACTTCAAGCGCGTGAACGATCAGTATGGACACAACCTCGGTGATGAAGTTTTGAAGTACATTGCCACGCTTATCGAGAAATCCATTCGCCCCAACGACATTGCCGGACGGTATGGCGGTGAGGAATTTGTTGTTGGTTTGCCTGGTTGTGCCCTGGAGCAGGCTCGAATTATTGCTGAGCGCATGCGCGCAGCTCTGGATGATTCGCCGTATGAGCTTGAGGATGGCGCTCAGATAGATCTCAGTATCAGTATTGGTCTTGCGTCAACCTCGCAGAAGCCCAATGATCTAGGCCAGCTTCTGAAATTTGCTGATGAGGCTGTGTATCAGGCTAAAGACCACGGTAGAAATGTCGTCTTCCTGTATGGCCGTTAAAAAGTGACTGGTGCCGACTTTGGGCGGCATGTGCTACGGTTCATAGCCTGAGAAATTGCCGATGGTGTTGATATGGGCAGGGTGCCGGATAAAAGTGGAATTGTTAATGCTCGGGATTATCCGATAGCTGACAGGTCAGATGCAGTCAGGAAAGAACTCGTCGAACGCCTTCGGTCAGAGCTTGAAGAAAATCTGTACTGTGTGCTCCCTGATTTTGTGACGCCTGAAGCATTAGCTGCCATGGCGCAGGAGGCTAAGGATCTCCAACCCGATGCAAATCACAATAACTCGCTGAGAAACTGCTATCTCCATCGGCAAAAAGATGAAACATTGCCTGATGATCATGCGCGGAATCTGCAGGATCGCTCCAGTGTGCGCATGATCGCATACGACCAGTTGGCAGAAGAATCAGTCTTAAAGGCGTTTTACAATTCTGAAAGTGTTAGACAGCTTGTCAGTGAGATTGTAAATGAAGGGGATCTTTACGTTAATGAAGATCCGTATCAACCAGCTAACTATGTCTGTTATCAATCAGGAGATGAATCATCCTGGCATTTTGATGCAGACAACTCGTTTACCATGACGTTGATGATTCAGCCTGCGAGCATCGGCGGAGAGTTTCAGATGTCACCCAATACACGGTCAGATACTGACCAGAATTATTCCCACGTCGGCGCCGTCCTGCAGGGTGGGCGCAATGACACAATTATTTCGGTAGGGCGTGAGCCGGGCGCATTGTGCATCTTTAAGGGCTGCAATTCTTTACATCGGGTTACCCCTGTCGAGGGGGATGTGCTGCGTATCATGGGGGTTTTTGTATACGAATTCAGTCCTGGCGTGGCCGGAGATCCTGAGGTGAATGCAACCATTTACGGTGACCGCATCGCTGTGAACTCTGACGCGTGACGCATTTTTATTCAGCTCGAGCGTAGTTCCGCCAGTTTGCGATATAAAACCCGTTCGCTGATGCCAAGTTGTTCTGCGAGTTGTTTGCGATCACCCTGACTGGCGCTGATGGCTTGCTTAAGATACTGCTGTTCAGCTTCCCGCAGCGTCATGATTGTCGTTTTTTCTGTTGCTTTGGCGCCACCGGGCAACCCTGGTTTCGAAGTGCAATGGCCTGGCAGGTGGCGCAATCCAACCTTGCCGTCTGTTGCCAGGAGGGAGGCGCGTTCAATGATGTTACGCAGCTCTCTGATGTTTCCCGGGAATGCGTAGTTCTTAAGACACTCCAGAGCTTCGTTATTAAATGAAAGGTTGGTCAAGCCGAGACGGTTTTTCAGAGTATCTATCAACAGTTCCAAATCACTTTTCCGCTCTCTCAGAGCGGGTAACCTGATATCAAAAACATTGAGGCGGTAATACAGATCTTCTCGAAACAGACCCTCCTGCACCATGGCGTTCAGGTCTTTGTTGGTTGCACAAATGAGGCGGAAGTCAGCTTCCTGCTGATCGGTGCTGCCAACCGGTCGATAACGCTTAGTTTCGAGCAGGCGTAACAGTTTAACCTGTTCGCTCAAGGGTATGTCTGCCACCTCATCCAGGAATAGCGTGCCTCTTTGTGCTGCGGCCACTAGCCCTGTCTTGTTCGTGTTAGCGCCAGTAAATGCACCTTTCACATAGCCGAACAGCTCACTCTCAAACAGTGATTGCGGTAACCCCGTGCACTCTACAGGCACAAACGGCTGGTTACTTCGATTGCTCAGGCGGTGGATGGTCTGGGCAGCAAGCTCCTTGCCGGTTCCGGACTCACCTAACAACATCACTGTTGCGTTGCTTGGTGCGCAACGCTCTATCAGTTCCAGCATCTCTTTGAATCTGGATGAGCGTCCCACCAGGCCATCGGGTGCTGAATGTGTGGAACCTGCAGAGGACGGATGTATCTGTTCAATAAAAAAGCGCGCTTGTCCTGTTTTGGGGTCTTTGACCGGCCACATCTCTACGTTTACATACTCTTCGCCTCGCGGCGTGTGGTGAATATGCAGTACTTGAGTGTTCTCGCCAGAGTCCAGGCTATCTTTGAGCGGGCACGATTCTCCAGCCCGGTCACAGGGGACGGAATATCCATGAGAGACCTGGTAGCAGCGCTTCTGGATGGGGCCCTGAGCAAATGAATAAAGCTCTCGGTATGCGCGGTTTGCTGCGAGGATGCGGTAGTCAGTACTGAGCGCAATTGCGGGGTGGGGAAGCGCGTCAAGAATCATGACAACGTCTTCTGAAAGCGGGCTGTGAGTTTCGGGGTTGTGCGCCATAACTGTCTATATTGGCAGTAAATGCCTTTTATGTCGCGACATATATGGCAGTTTCGATGTTTAGGTCTGCTATGTGTTTGTTTTTTATCGACATTTTAGTTGGCATGGTTTTAGCTATAACCAGATAGAATATTCATATGTCTTTTGGTTTTAATAGATGGTAGCTACGGCAACAGTCGAGACTTTTTTTGATCCGGCGACCTTTACCTACAGTTATGTGGTCGGCGACCCGAGTTCGGGTGCTTGCGCCATTATCGATTCGGTGCTCGATTATGAGCCTGCCTCCGGGCGCGTCGATACCACCTCCGCGCAGCAGATCATTGATTACGTCATGACAGAAGCGCTGAATGTGCAGTGGATTCTCGATACTCATGTACACGCGGATCATCTGTCAGCTTCGCGTTTTTTGCAGCGCAGGTTGGGCGGCAAGACGGCCATTGGTCATCTGGTGACGCAGGTACAGCAGTCGTTTGCTGATGTGTTCCACGTTGAGTCCGAGTTCGTTTCGGACGGTCATCAATTTGATCATCTCCTGTCCGCACAAAGCACGTTCAAAATTGGCAACATCAGCGCACATGTTCTGGAAACACCCGGACATACTCCAGCCTGTCTGACTTATGTCATTGCGGGCATGGCGTTTGTTGGCGATACACTGTTCATGCCGGACTATGGCACCGCACGTACGGATTTCCCCGGTGGAGATGCGGCAGCACTGTATCGCTCTATTCGACGCATCCTGGCACTTCCGGCAGATACCGAACTCTATCTCTGTCACGACTATGGCACTCAGGAACGCGAAGAATTCAGTAACCTGACAACCGTTGCAGAGCAGCGCGCGAACAACATTCATGCACATGACGGGATAGCCCTTGAAGATTTTGTGGCTTTGCGTGATGCGCGGGACAAAATGCTAGCGGCACCTAAGCTGTTGTTGCCGTCCGTGCAGTTCAATATGCGCGGTGGCGCTTTTCCTCCAGCAGAAGATAACGGCACACGCTATTTCAAGATTCCCCTCAACACGCTCGCGTGTGGAGATTTGTCAGAATGATCTACCTCCTCGCCTGGCCGGGCGCCCTGGCTATTGGATTGAGTTTGGGAATGCTCGGCTCAGGCGGCTCCATTCTTACCGTGCCCGTTCTTGTGTATCTGGTTGGTCAGCCGGAAAAACTGGCAATTGCTGGTTCTCTGGCCATTGTGGGCTTGATTTCAGTTGCTGCGAGTCTGCCGTACATGCGTGCCCGCCAGGTCGATTGGCGCTACGTGTTGCTGTTTGGTGTGCCGGGTATGGTTGGTACCTATGGTGGTGCCTGGACCTCGCAGTTTGTAAGTGGTGCGCTGCAGCTCAGTGTGTTTGCGCTTGTTATGCTGGCGGCCGCCTACCTGATGCTTCGTCCGTTTTCGAGCCGTCCCGAAACGCGGGTTCCTCAGAGTTTGTTCAAGATTGGTGGTGAAGGTGTTGCTGTAGGCTGGCTTACCGGTTTTGTGGGCGTAGGCGGCGGTTTTCTGGTGGTTCCAGCTCTTGTTCTGCTGGGTGGACTGTCCATGCTGCGAGCGGTGGCCACCAGCCTTGTGATTATTGCCATGAAATCGTTTGCAGGTTTTTTCAAGTACCTGGATGTAATGCAGGCAGAAGATCTGGCGCTTGATGTGGATGTGATTCTGCTGATCAGCATCATTGGCATTGCAGGTAGTTTTGCGGGTAGTTATTTTGCGCACCGGATGCCGCAGGAAAAACTCCGACAGTCCTTCGGCACGCTTCTGATTGTGATGGGTGGTTTCATTCTGTTGCAGTCGGTTCCTGGCCTGCTGATGTAGCCGGATCTTACGAACGCCAGATCTTATAAATGTAAGCGCCGCGAATTGGATTGTTGTTATAAACCACGCTGACGAATAAACAGCATTTAGCACATTGGAGAAAGAGATGAGTATGTATTCATGTACCGACAACGGCAGACGCAGAACCTCTGTGAGAACGTTGCCATTCAGGCTGCTGTTGGCCTTCACAATTCTGTTAACTGGGTCTTTCGGACATGCGCAGAGCGAGCCTGTGGCAGGCGATGCTAAACAGGTTGGTTCACAACAGAGTCCAATCTATGTAACCGGCAAAGAGTTGATGACAGAGCAGGAGCGCGCGACCATGCGAGAGCGCATGCATAATGCGGCCAGTGACGAAGAGCGAGCGCGCCTGCGGGCAGAAAATCACGCCAAGATGGCGGTCAGGGCCCAGGAGCGAGGACTTGTTCTTGGCCATCCACCGAACCAGCAACCTTCGGGAAAGTACAAACGGCAGGATGGTAAAGGGCCACATGGTGGGCCTCATCACCAGAGCAAAGGTAATCGTAAAGCTGCTGTTACGGAGGCGGATATCAGCGCTGCACAAACCTGGGGCAAGGCTGACAATGTGGTGCAGGTGAAACACCTGTATTTTTCTGCACAACCTGATGCCGCAGGCATCAAGGCAGCTAAGGATGCCGGCGTTGAGGTAGTGATTAATCTGCGCAATTCCGAGGAAATGGATTGGGACGAAGCAGGGGCAGTTATAGAGGCTGGCCTCACTTATTATCAGGTACCGATTTCGGGCGATGGACCAGGCTTTGACCAGAGCTCAATGCAGCGCATTTCAGCGCTGGTAAAGAAGCATCATGCGCAGCCGCTATGGCTGCATTGCTCCAGCGGTAATCGTGCCAGTGCCTGGCTTGCTGTGCACCTGGTGCAGGACCATCACATGGATGTTGATCAATCTATTGCGCTTGCGCAGAAAGCAGGGCTCACCAGTGCTGAAATCGAAAAGCGGGTGCGCACCTATGTAGCGCCGGCTCCGAGTGATTGAAAGTTAACATTCATGAAGCGGTATTCACTTTCGGCATCCGCAAACCCGCGCACAAACCGATGAGGCCCATGGCGCTCGCCAGCAGGAAAACCAGTGTGAACGAGCCGCTCAGGTCTGCAATCATCCCGCCCACGGGAGGTGAGACAGTTTGTGCTATCCCGAAGGCTAAAGTGGCGGCAGCAAAACTGGGCCCGTAATTCTGGGCAGAGGTGTTTTCAACCACGTACAGGGTCATGAGTGACGGAATACCGCTGAACAGCAGGCCAAGACCTATACAGGCGGCTAAGGTGGGCGTGTGTACACCAGTGAGCACGATGCCAATCAGAACAGGCCAGAGCCCGAAGGCGGTCACGGTAGTCCAGCGCGCACCTATTCGTTGCGCCAAGCCAATCAGTAGTGGGCCGCCAAAAATCATCGCGACACCCATCAGAGTGAATGCTGCAGACGCATCCGCACTGTTCCAGCCGCTGTCATCTTCGAGTCTGGTGGTCAGGAAACCCATCACTAAAAGGTACATGAAGCCAAAAGTGGAGTACGCGACGGTAAGCGGTAGCCAGCCACGCATTCGCTGCAGGGCGCCGAAGCCGCCAATGCCAGCGCCACCCGTGGGTCTGGCCTGTTGATGACGAACCACGGCAAGAACCGCGATGACAACAACAAGACCGATACCGCCCTGTATCAGATAAACACTGGACCAGGCCTGATCACCGATATCTGATCGAAGCGAGCCGCTGAGCAGGCTGGCAAAAGCAATGCCAAGGCCAATGCCGGAGCCCATCAGGCCAACAGCAAGGCCACGATGTGCTGGGGGTAATGCATCAGCAGCGATCACCGGCGCAGGAATCCACACACAGGCGCCCCCGATACCGGCAATGAATAATCCTGTGGCTAACAACACAGGTGTATTGGCGACGGCCGCCAGCAGTAGGCCGCTGGTTGCCAGAGCAAGTCCCAGGCGCAGAACAGTGAGCAACCGATACCTGCTGGTTGCCCATGCGACTATGATGGTGCCCAACAGATAGGCCCCGACGTTGGCGCCACCGACAAGTCCGGCCAGGGTATTCGACATGCCAAGGTCGTCACGCACCGCGGGGAGCAGCAAGCCATAGCTGAACCGCCCGAAGGCATGCGCAACTGCCGCGCCCAGTGCAACCAGAAGCACCGTTGTCCAGCCATAGCGAAACTTTGTAGGCTGCAAATTGTTCTTTTCAGGCGTGGTCAACAAACTTCATCTAAGTGGTTCGAAAACGCAGGTTACCTGAAGCGCAACGTCGTTGTCTGGTGGTGGTAGGTTAGGTCAGCTTGAAAGGCCTATCAGTTTTGGATTTAGCCGCGTACGATGCGTGCCGGTTCGGATCCCCATGATCCTGCAAAGAGACAATCCCTTCAAACAATCATAGGTTTCACCCAATGGCGGCTCCCGAGAATGATCCAGGCGCAAAAAATCCGATGCAATTTCGCCAGGTAGAAATAAAAAGCGAGCCTGTCGAACTGTATAAAATCTTGAAATTTGAAGGTTTGGTCACTAGTGGTGGCCAGGCGAAAGCTGTGATTGCAGCAGGTCAGGTCCTGGTCAACGGGAAAGTGGAAACGCAGAAACGTAAGAAAATAGTTGGTGGTGATACAATTGAGTTCGATAACGAAAAAATCGCCATTAAGCTTCCTGCTGCGGGCGGCATAGAGGGCTCTGAATAACAATGAAAGCCAATGATTGTCTGCGACGGGTTCGCTACATCCTTGATCTGGATGATAAACAGGTCATTGCTTTGTTCGCACAGGCCGACCAGAGGGTCATCAGAGCTCAGGTCATTGCCTGGATGAAAAAAGACGACGACCCAGAGTACGAAGAAATCAGCGACAAGATGTTTGCAACTTTTCTCAATGGCCTGATCAATGAACGGCGCGGCAGAAAAGATGGGCCTCAGCCCGAACCTGAAAAGACAATGAACAATAATATTGTGTTCAGAAAGCTGAAAATTGCGTTCAATCTTCAGGCGGAAGATATTCTCTCAATACTGTCGTTGGCTGGAATGGATATCAGCAAGCATGAGCTATCCGCCTTTTTTCGCCGACCAGACCATCCACATTACCGGGATTGTAAAGACCAGGTTCTGCGCAATTTTCTATCTGGATTGCAGATCAAACACCGAGGTGTCGGCGAGATCAGCTGAATTGTGCTGCGTTCTCTTCTCGACAGGTTGAGCCTGTCTCGGTAACATGCCGTCCGCTCGCGAAAGCTGCACCCCTTTTTCTTGTACTACAGTCTATCTGTAGTTGCAGGATGGTTTGTCCACACTGCGAGTTTCGTCTGGCCCCCACTTGTTCATTCACTCCCGTGACATGAGGTCTTGTGCTTCGGCGTTTGCGTTTCACAACGCAAGCGGGCGGCATTGTGTGGTTCTTTTATTTTTACGTTACGAGTTTTCTATCAAAAATACATATCTGAAATATTTTGCTCTCGTGCAAACGGTCAATTACCGGACTGAAATTCTGTCTGGCCTGACGGTGGCTCTGGCACTTGTGCCCGAAGCCGTCGCGTTTGCTCTGATTGCAGGCCTGTCCCCGCTCACCGGCCTCTATGCAGCCTTCGTGATGGGACTGGTGGCGAGTGTGCTGGGTGGTCGTCCAGGCATGATTTCCGGTGCAACAGGCGCAATCGCCGTGGTCATTGCATCTCTAGCGCTGTCGCATGGTGTCGAATATGTATTTGCTACAGTGGTGCTGGCAGGCATTTTGCAACTACTGGCAGGGATTTTCCGCCTTGGCAAGGTGATGCGCCTGGTGCCGCATCCGGTCATCTTCGGTTTTGTAAACGGTCTTGCGATCATCATTTTTATGAGTCAGATCGACCAGTTCAGATCAGGTGACAGCAGTTGGTTAACGGGTGCTGATCTGGCTACCTTTAGTGGGCTGGTGGTTTTTTCCATGTTGATCATCTGGCTGCTGCCAAAACTTACCAAAGCCGTGCCTGCTTCACTGGTCGCGATTCTTGCTGTTTTTGGCATCGTGACAGGTCTGGGCATCGACACCAAAACTGTTGGTGATATCACCTCAATTGCAGGGGAATTTCCGCCTTTTCACATACCTATGGTCGAGTTCAGTCTTGAGACACTTGAACTGATCTTCCCGTATGCATTGATTGTGGCCAGTGTCGGTCTGATCGAGAGTCTGCTGACGCTGAATATCATTGATGAAATTACGGAGACCCGTGGTCGAAGCAACAAAGAGTGTGTTGCTCAGGGTACTGCTAATGTGTTGTCCGGCTTGTTTTCAGGTATGGGTGGCTGCGCCATGCTCGGGCAGAGCCTGATAAATATTTCCTCTGGTGCGCGAGCAAGGCTCTCTGGTGTTGTAGCAGCAGTGATGCTGCTTGTTTTTATCATGTACGGCGCTCCGGTGATCGAATTATTACCGATGGCGGCGCTCACCGGTGTAATGATGATGGTGGCAATCGGTACGTTTGAATGGGCGAGTCTGAAGGTCTTTCAACGCATGCCTGCATCAGACATATTTGTGATGATTCTGGTCACTCTGGTAACAGCAGTTTTGCACAATCTGGCTGTTGCTGTGGTTGTCGGCGTCATCATTTCGGCGCTGGTTTTTGCCTGGGATAATGCAGTACGTATCCGGGCACGCAAGTACGTCGATGAGCAGGGTTGGAAGCATTACGAGATTTATGGCCCGCTTTTCTTCGGTTCCACGACGAACTTTGCAGAAAAGTTCAATGTGCTCGAAGACCCGGATCATGTCGTTATCGATTTTGAAGAGAGCCGGGTCGCGGACATGTCCGCAATCGAGGCGCTCAACAAAATAACCGAGCGATATGCCAAGGTGGGCAAGAAAGTACACCTGCGGCATTTATCTGCGGATTGTAGAGCTCTGTTGGCTAATGCTGAGGCATTGATTGAAGTGAACTATTACGAAGATCCAACCTATAAAGTCCCCGGCGCCGGGGATTCTGTGTCCTGAAATTAATTGCTCTAGCCCCTACGAAGCGTGGCTGATTCTTCTTACACTCTTGTCCCGGTAAAATAATTTGAGACCTGGTGAGTGATATGAGTGAAGCAACGTCTGAGCAACCTCAAAACCCCTATGAAACGTGGGCTGCCATGCGCAGGGACCAGCCAGTGGTTCAGGAGCAGGCAGACGCGCCTTACGCGGTTGCCCGTTATGAAGATGTCATGACCATCCTCAGAGATAACGAAACATTTTCCTCAGATGTTTCGCTGCGCAGCGAAGAAGAAAAGAAAATAAGACCGTCGATGTTGTTCAGTGACCCACCGGTTCACAATCGGCTGCGCAAACTGGTGAGCTATGCCTTTAAGCCTCGTTTTGTTGAGAGCCAGCGAAGCCTGATAGAGGCGCGCAGCGAAGAACTGGTCGTTGAGATGAGCCGCAAGCACGAATTTGACCTGGTTGCGGCGTTGGCAGCACCTTTACCGGTGACAGTCATCGCTCATATGCTTGGGGTTGTTGATGGCGACTTGAAACAGTTCAAGTATTGGTCTGATAAAATTTTCAGCAACATTGGTGAAATCCTGTTTGCGCAACCCGACGCCGAAGTGCAGAAAGCTCAGCTCGAAATGGACACCTACTTTCTTGAGCGAATTGCAGAACTGCGTAAGCAGCCTGAAGATAATCTGCTCAGTAGACTGGTCGAAACCGAAACCGAAGATGGCAAACTGACAGATAACGAAGTCTTGAGCTTCTGTGGCTTGTTGTTGATTGCGGGCAACGAAACGACAACAGGTTTGATTACCGGTAGCGTGCGGGTTTTCAATGAAATGCCTGAAACCTTTGAACAGCTCAAAGCCAATCCGAGTTTGATCCCCACTTTTGTGGAGGAGACGTTGCGGTTTTACTCACCCTTTTCAGCCACCATCCGGCGCACCACAACTCAGACAACGCTGGCCGGAACCAGCATTCCCAAAGGGGCCCTTGTACTGCCACTGATCGCATCTGCCAACAGGGATGAGTCGGTTTTTGAAAACGCGGACCAGTTTGTAATTGATCGACACCCCAATCCTCATATTGCGCTGGGCTTTGGTATCCACAACTGCCTTGGCGCCCACCTGGCGCGCCTCGAGGGGCAGATTGCTGTCGCATCAATGACAAAACACCTGAAGAGTATTTGTTATGCTGCGGGTGAAGAAACTGTTCCGGGTCAACTCGGCGGTCCAAGCAAACTGATGGTCAACATTGAGCCTGCATAAGGTTTGTCTACGTTAAAATAACGGTCAGTTGAGTAGCTACCAATAAAGGGGAGAATATTGTGCCTGCAACTCTAAACCTGCGGCGTACCTGGTGTGCGCTGTTTTGCATTGCTGCATTGCTGTTGATGCCCGGCTACATTCAG
Source organism: Gammaproteobacteria bacterium (assembly GCA_048571035.1). Lineage (GTDB taxonomy): Bacteria > Pseudomonadota > Gammaproteobacteria > Pseudomonadales > Azotimanducaceae > UBA4421. Next base: position 1,788,372 of record CP121329.1, on the reverse strand, counting down.
GCGCAGTGCAGTTCGACACCGGGTCTGAGTAAGCTTTATCAGACTGGCTGGGGTATCGATTTCAAAGGCCAGCGATTTGTGCGAGATACCACCATAAATGGGGGGAATGCTGCGAACCTGAAATTGAAGTGGGCTTATGGGTTTGGTTCGAAAACCCCGCGCGTGTTTCCACTTGTTACTGAAGACACCATCTTTATCGGGGATGCCAACGTCGGGTTGGTCGCCCTGGATCGAGACAGCGGCTGTACCCGTTGGGTTAACGAAGCAGTCAGCGATCCATCCACTGCGATTAGTCATGGTGTCATCGATGGCAAAACTGTGCTGGTGATTGCTGGTCGTCAATCCGGGGTTTTTGCCGTCGACGCAGTTAGCGGCGCAACAATCTGGCAGCGTCATGTTGATGATGACAACCCGGTACCCGTATTCTCTGGTAGCCCTTTAGTGTTTGAAGAGCAGGTGTTTGTGCCGTTGTCCTCTATGGAGATTGGCTTGTCCGCAAATCCCTTTTATGGCTGTTGTACAACGAGTGGCGCTGTAGCCTCTCTTGACCTTCGCACCGGTCAGACTAACTGGTACAGGCGAACTATTCCTGATCAGCCGCAAGTAACAGGCCGGCACTATCTGTTTGTGGAAGAACACGGCCCCAGTGGCGCGCCGGTTTGGGGTGCCCCGACTTTAGATGTGGAGCGTCGTTTGTTGTACTTCGGCACGGGACAGAACTACAGCCACCCAACAACTGCGACATCTGATGCTATCTTCGCGGTAGACATAGATACCGGAGAACCTCGCTGGATTGCTCAGTTTACTGAGAATGATGCCTTCAACATGGCCTGTACTGCAGGTGGTGTGAATTGTCCTGAACCCATGGGTCCTGATGTTGATTTTGGTGCGCCGCCTATTCTGGTAACGCTACCGGATGGCCGGGATGCCGTATTGGCCGGTCAGAAATCGGGCGATATCTGGGCAATTAATCCAGATGATGGCACTACTATCTGGCATACGCGTATAGGTCGGGGTGGCGCGCTGGGGGGTATTCACTGGGGTATGGCTGCTGACCAGGAAAACGCAACGCTCTTTGTACCGATCAGCGACATTCCCGCCTTGCCCGGCACGGACGAGGCTGAACCCGGTATGTTTGCATTAGATATCGCCACAGGAAAAAATCGCTGGTCGTCGCCGCGTGTGCAGAGATGTGAAGGCCGGCAGTGTTGGAGCGGACTGTCTGCTGGAATAACAGTTGCTGATGGGGTCATTGTTGCCGGCGCGCTGGATGGACTGCTAGAAATCTACGATTCCGCGAATGGGACGCTTGTCTGGTCGTACGATACCCAGATCGAGTTTGACACTGTAAATGGCGTGGCTGCAAAAGGGGGCGCTATTGATGCGCATGGTCCGGTGCTGGCGGACAATCTGCTCATCGCCATTTCCGGCTACGGCTCATTTGGTCAGAAGTCAGGGAATGCGCTGCTGGTGTTTGAACTGCCAGAGGAGACTTCTCCATGAGTGCTGCTCTGCAAAGCCCACATACGGGTCGTCGTCTCGTAGCGACGGCAATTGATTTCGTTCTTGTGCCGCTGGTTAGTTTTCTGGTCATGCTGGTTTCCGGAGCGATGGAATCTGCTGATGCATACGCCGGTAATCAAATCTGGTTACGAGGCATCGGGCTTGGTGTCGCTGGTTATTTGCTGATCAACGGATGGCTGCTTCATCGTCGGGGGCAGACGGTTGGCAAAATGGTGATGGGAATCATGATTGTTGATGCGACATCCGGCGAAAAGGCGTCCTGGTGGCGACTTATCCTTATCCGTGCGCTGTTTTTTCCGCTGCTGTATCTGCCTTTGCTGTTTTCGTTTGTTGGCCTCTGGGCGCTGCTGCCTTTGCTGGATCAGGCTTTTGTTCTGCGTCCTGACAGACGTTGTCTGCACGATCTTGCAGCAGGTACGGTTGTGGTTGCTCGGGTAGCGCCGCCGCCGGTGTAGGGCCTTAGCCTGCGCTCTATCATCTCACCCAGTCAGCGTCGTCTGCAGCGCCCGCCGGATTTTACCGGCAGGCGTCTGACTACGTTCAGAGCTGTATTTTTAAGACACGGTCTGCCCGGTGCTGTTCTTGGATCAATATGTTTCCTGCATCCAGAGATGCGAGGTTTACTTGGTGAGGCGCTAACAAAATTTTGTGTCGATCCACAGATATATGTGTTGGCGGGCGTAATGATTGTTGCAGGGCTGAGTCTTTACGCCTGGTTGATCGACCGTCGCTGGCAGTTTGAGAAGTTAGCATGGGTAATCTATCTCGGTGCGGTTTCCATTTGGGAAGAGTGGGTGTTTCGACTTGCTGTGCCTTACTACCTGGTCAGTGAAGGTGTTGAGCTGTTTGTTGCCGTGGTGGCGGTTAATGCTATCTTTGCGATAGCCCACTACTTCACATTGCGTTGGAAGTGGCAGTGGTGTGTGACTGCTTTCTTATTTGGGATGCTTCTCAGTCGGCAAATGGACAATCACTTTGATCTATTGTTGGTGGCCGGTATCCATTGGGTTTTTACTTATCTAAATACGCCAAGACTACCTGGTCGTCGTTTGACTCTCTGAAAGCGTCAGATCGCCAGAAGGCGTGAAACCCAATCAGATCGTGCTGGGAAGTGAGTATCAACCAGAGTCTGCGCTCTGAACTTTGTTTGCTGCGCAGATTCTGTTTCCCCTTGCGCTGTAAGTAGTTCAGCTTCCAGAATACGGTATTCGATACTTTCCGTATGTGCGGGATCCAGAGATTCAAAGCCCGGCCGGGCTTGCGTCAGCCAGCTATTCGCTTCGTTGAGGTCACGGGCTGCAAGTTCTGTGCGCACCAGTGCGTAGACTACAGGTAGAGTGAACAAGTGATCTCTTCCGTATTCTTCAATACGGTGGTTATATGCTTGTAGAAGTTTGTCTCTGGCCTTTTCGATATTACCGCGCGCCAGTTCATACTCTCCGTATATCAGTTCCATAAATGAAAGTTTGCGATGATTGGTACCGTAGGTAGAAACAAAAATCTCTTCTGCAGCGTTCAGCAGCGGCATCGCTTCGTCGAATTCACGGATACGAATAAAACCGCGAACCAACAGCAGCATGGTTCGGGCTGTCGAAATGTTGTCCTGGCCATAAAGGTCAGTCTTTGCTTGCATAGCGAGTTGGAGCCTCTCAATGGCATCATGGGTATTCCCCTTGACCAACATGAGTTCGCCAGAGTTGTTTAGCAACGATGCTGCATCCCTCGGCAGGATCTTCTTTTCCTGGGTAAACTCAAGACCTTTGTTGTAGGTACGTGCGGCGTCTTCCAAATCTCCTCGATCACGGTATGCATTAGCGAGATTTACATAAAGAGCACCGAATCTCGTGGTATCAAAACCAGGGATACTGCGCATCGTGCTTTCTGCTTGAAGGTAGTTATCAACTGCTTCGTCATATCGACCCAGGCGCCGTAAGGCAATACCGGTATTTGTCAGCCCGAGAACTGTGCGAATATGCCGTTCCCCATAATTTGCCCGCGAAACTGCCAGCTCTTTGCTGAAGTATTCGAGGGCAAGCTCATACTCGCCCTGGATTGCGTACGAGTAAGCGAGACCGCTATAGGCGGCTGCTAAGCCGCGATACTCCGGTCCTTCTAAGGCGATATATAGGTCGATTGACTTTTCCTGCCATCGACGCAAAGGTTCAAACTGTTCCATGCGTGCGTAAATCTGACCAATAGTATTGTAAGCTCGCGCAAGTTCGATTGTGGGTCCGCCGGGAAGAGATTCGAGTATGCCGATAGCTTGTTTTGCATAACTCAGCGCACCAGATCTGTTTGCTGTGTCGTTTTCTAGTGTGCTTGCGGTTGCGTAGATTTCAGCTTTTAAGGGATTTGGAACAAAATGCAGATTTATCAGCTTTTCAATATCGTCTAGATGCGATCTTGCCGCTGCATAATTGGCTCGGAGCATCTCAAGTTTCATCAATTCTAGATGGGCAGTTGCCTCACCGGTCGGGTTGCCGGTCTCACGCATCAGCTCGAGTGCTTCAGTGAGTTGCGGATCGGCACTCTCAATCCGGCTGAGTTCGCGATTGGTAAGTCCCTGAACGAGTAAGAGTTCGGCGCGCAATTCAGGCTGGTCGGTTACAACACTATCTATCAGTTGTTCTGTTCGTTCGAGTACCAGCCTCAAAGGCTCATTCTGCAATTCTGCCTCATCTGTTTTCACAGTTGTTCTTGTCCCGCGAGATTCGATCAATTCAGAATAGGTAGTGACGATCATTCCCGACAGGGTTCGCAGGATCTGGCCTGATGTTTCGGCTCGCTCCTCCGCGAGCGCCCGTGCTTTCGCCATGTCTACTGTGTAGGACGCAGTTCCTCCCACAGCAATGGCAATCGCCAGCCCTGCAAATACGGTTGCAGCTACGTTCCGTTGGGCAAGTTTCCTCAAGCGGTAGAGTTGTGAGCCCCTGCGGGCATCAACAGGATATGCCGCGGAATAGCGATTTAGGTCATTGAGTAGCGCGTTGGCTTCCGTGTATCGATCTTCGGGTTCGGTGTGTAAACAGCGAACTATGATCGCTCTCAAATCTGTTGGAATCGTTCTGGTGGCATGTAGAGATAATTCTAAATCTCTGCCTGAGGCAGCTTTGCGTATGGCATCCTGGATTGATGTGCTGCCCAAAGGTGTCTCTTCGGCCACAATCGCGAGACAGAGAATGCCGAGTTGGTAAATATCGGAACCGGTTGTAATGTCCGCGCCTAATAGTTGCTCAGGACTTGCGTACTGAGGTGTCATGGGAAGATGGCCAACGGTATGTTGATCCGTATCGCTCTCGAGCAGTTTAGCGATCCCGAAATCGAGCAATTTCGGGTTGCCTTGCCGGTCCACCATCACATTAGAGGGCTTTAAGTCGCGATGAATGATTAATCTTGCATGGGCAAACTGCACCGCGCGAACGACTCTAATTAGCAGTGCAACCCGATCATCAATTGAAAGATTTTTGTCTGCACAATATGTGTCGATCGGATGACCATCAACATACTCCATGACAAGATAGGGCCAGCCTTCCTCTGTTTCACCTGCATCATAGAGTTGTGCGATGGAGGTATGGTTCAACTTCGCCAGAATCTGTACTTCTCTGCGAAAACGCTGTACGAGTTCTGAAGATTGCAGGCTTGCAGGGACGACTTTAATGGCCGCAATGCGGTCAAAGTCTCCGCCGGTGCGCCTAGCGTAGAAAACGAAACCCATGCCTCCGGAGCCCAGGAGGTGCTCCACAATGTAACCACTGAGAACGCGGCCACGCAGTTTGGCGAGAAGTTCATCAGATCGGTTAGGCAGTGCATTTAATGCTCCACCCGTCATGAAACGATCTGCAGTCATAAGTTAAATCGCTCTTGCTGAGGCTCCTGTTTAGAGGTTAACCGATCTCAAACGTATTCGCCTGGTTGTGTGCTGACAAAATCTGTATGTTAACTTCAGCGATTAAGTGCAGATAACACTGCGCAGGCTAATCGGATTGTTTGCGCATCAAGGAGATTTACATGGAGCACGCCGTACAGGTTGAGATACTTAAAGAGCTGATGCAACAGCTCGATGATGGCAAAAATATAGATGCCGGTGTGCAATATAAAATGCCTACAACGTCTTATGTGTGCCCGGAAATAGCGGCAAGAGAGTGGCAGTCCTTTTTTCAGAACCATCCGCAACTGATCGGTCTTTCAAACGATTTGCCTGAGCCGGGTAGCTATATGACGCTGGACGATTTCGGTACGCCGATACTGGCAACACGCGACAAGGCTGGCGAATTTCACGCTTTTCTTAACGCCTGCCGCCACAGATCAGTGAAAGTGGCAGATGACGAGCGTGGTCGAAAATCGGTGTTCATGTGTCCGTTTCATAACTGGAGCTATGCCAATACTGGTGATCTTATCGCAATACCGGACGAGGAACATTTTGGTGCGATAGATAAAAGTTGTCACGGTTTGATCGAATTGCCCGCCGTTGAGCGCGATGGCTTGCTCTGGGTGCACCCCCAGGCTGATGGGCAAATTAGTTTAGATTCACTGCTTGGAGATCTGGCGCCGGAGCTGGGATCTTTTGATTTAGCTGCATTTTCCTTTGCAGGTAACAAAACAATCGATATGAATCTCAACTGGAAGTTTGCTAACGATACGTTTGGTGAAACCTATCATTTTGGCAAGCTGCACAAAAACACTCTGGGTAAGCTCTACTACGGAAACAATCTGCACCTGAAATTATTTGGTCGCCATCATCGGTTTGTAACGGCCAATCGCGGCATAGATGGCTTGCGATCACTGCCGGAGCGGGAGTGGGGCATCACCAGCGGCACCTTTGTGATGTACCACCTTTTCCCCAACATTCAACTGATCGTTAATGCGCAGAGCGTGACGCTGATTCGCATCTACCCTGACTCAAGTAATCCGGGCCGCTCAATCACTCGAATCTCTTTCTACTTTTCACCGGAGGTTGTGCAGCGGATAGCGCAAGCTGACAGTGACAATGCTGATACAGGAGACGTCTATGACTTTGAGCGTCGCGCTTCGGGTGACGTCGCAACCAGCCTGGAAGCCTCTCTGGAAGTGTTTCGCAGTACGGTTGAACAGGAAGATTATTTGATGGGCGAGATGCAACAGCGTGCTGCGGAAAATGGTCAGTTGAAAGAAATCATTTTCGGCCGGAACGAGCCCGCGCTGCATCACTTTCACAGCAGCTATCGTGAAGCCCTTGGTCAGCCGCCGCTGGAGCAGTTGGCCAATGCCTCGGTCAGCCCCTTGTGATCAAAGCGAACTGGCCTGAAAAGGATAGCTCCATGGTTACCTCTTCCGGCGTGAATAGTGATGGCAAGGAAAGTTAACAGCTTGATTGATTATCAGGCGATATTAGAAGAGATTTATGCGCAGCTGAACAAATCTGTCGGTCTGGGCCATGTGGCTGATTACATACCGGCGCTGGCTGCTGTCAGTCCGGATAAATTTGCTATCGCGGTCGAAACTGTTGATGGACAGCAGTTTCAGGTTGGAGATGCTCAGGAGCGTTTTTCGATTCAGAGTATATCCAAAGTATTTAACCTCACGCTAGGCATCAAGCTGGCTGGAGAGGCGCTTTGGCAGCGCGTTGGTGTGGAGCCTTCAGGTAACCCGTTTAATTCTTTGATCCAACTTGAGCTCAACAACGGTATTCCGCGGAATCCTTTTATTAATGCCGGGGCGCTGGTCATCATTGATAGCCTTCTGGATGCGTTGGAGCAGCCCAACAAAGAAATGCTCAACTTTGTCCGTAAGCTGCGCTGCGAGGATGTATTCTACGATGACCTGGTTGCTGCATCCGAGCGGGATACAGCGTTTACCAATCTTGCCCTTGCCAATTACATGAAGGGTCAGAATAACCTGCGGCACGCGGTGCAGGATGTGCTCGAGGTTTACTGTTACCAATGTGCGATCGATATGTCTTGTGCGGGGCTTGCAAGATCTTTCCTTTATCTGGCTAACGGGGGCGTTGTGCCGGCATCAGGCGAGGTGATGGTGACTCCGAGCCAGGCAAAACGCATCAACGCACTGATGATGACCTGTGGTTTCTACGATGAGGCGGGGGAATTTGCTTATCGTGTGGGCTTGCCCGGTAAAAGCGGAGTTGGTGGCGGGATTGTTGCGGTTATTCCAGGAGAGTTGAGCATTGCGGTCTGGAGTCCAGAGCTCAATGATCATGGTAACTCCGTGCGTGGTATTCTCGCCCTGGAGCAGTTCACGACTCTCACTGGAAAGTCGGTTTTTTAACCGGAGTCAGAAAGGCTGCAGGCGTGTGTGCAAATGTATCAGACGCTGTTTGTCTTTTTCACGTCCTGCTGATCGCCCTGCTGCATGGATAACAAAGCGTCACGTTCAGCCGTAACGTCTGCCAGTTCTTCACTGCGTTTTGCTGCAGATATTTTAAATTTGCTCAGCCAGGATTCGCTCTGCTCGAGGGAATACTGCATGTCCCGCATGGCAACCTGCTGTGTCTGTATTTCTTCACTGAGTGCGATGACACGTGATTCTAAAGCGTCTCGCGCTTCTTCCTGCACTTTGATGTCGGCGATGCAGTTCTGCAACTCATCCTGCTGACGTTTTTTATCTTTGGTGGCATGATCGAGTTCGCTGTTCAGCAGGCGAATCGACGCTTCCCGATCCTGAACTATGGCGCCCAGTTGCTCCAGGGCCTTCTCCAATTCAGGAACACGCGACTGAAGTTCCTCCTGGTTATCCTGCAGCGTCTGGTTGTTTTTCGATCGACTGCGGGCGAGGTCGGATAACATCTCGCGATCCTGTCGCAGCTCCGACAATTGAGTTTCCAGACGCGCAATAGTCGTTTGCTGGTCATTGATCTGATCCTGCAATGCGTCGACAACAGCGGTGGTCTCGATGTCGCCAGCCTGAGCGAGTGCTGCAGGCGCATCGGAATTGCTGTCTAGCTGCAACTCCAGTTCGGCAATTTTCTCCTCTCGTTCAGACAGGGTTTTGCGCAATTCTTCATACAGCGATTCAGCGATGTTTACTCGACGCTGGCTTTCAGCGTCAAGATTGTCTGTGGCAGCATCGTATTCACTGCCTTGCAGCAGGAGGCTGCCAGATTCCTGTAGTTTCTTGGCTGAACTTAGTTCAGTCGTCAGAGTGCGGATTTCTCTGGCTTGGCTTTTGATTTCGGAATTCTGCTGCGCAGCGGTTTGATCGAGTTCTTTCATGCGCTCCCGCTGAGATCCTAACTCAAGATTCAAGCGATCTATCTGTTGCTCGCGACTGCGTACGGAAGTCTCTAATTGTGGAATAGATCTTTTGGCATCAAGGACCGCCTGTTTGAGCGTTGCTTCCTTCCGATTTATCCCCATTCCCCGGGTCATCCAGCCCAGCCACAGACAGAAAAACCCGGCGGCGACGTAAATGGCTACGGTTCGGGGCTCGCTGACAATAAAGCTGATGGTCGTATCAAGCATGTTTTGAGGGGCGTCTGTTCACAGCGACTGATAGTGCGGCAATCTGGTGATCAGCATCGCGCTCGGTGTCACAGATGTGAACTAAGCCACAGGGGTAGATATCGATTTTTTTGCTCAGCCTCACAGTTTGACCTGCGAATACCTGGCAATAGATCAGTCTTCTAAAATATAAAGTAGACATAAAATGGACACAATAAGAAAAAAGACCTTTTAACTTGTAATGTCCAATAATAGTCCCTATTATTCTGCTTCTTTCCAAGGCTGGTTGTCTATCTATTAGACATTTTGAGTCTTTGGGCTTTTTCGTTCTTGAAAAGCGGGCAATTTATGAAATTGATGCAAATCATTCTGCAGGTCGTTGTTGTAGTCGGCGTTCTGATGGCCTCTCAAGTGGCTTCAGCGTCTGATGAAGGCAGGGATCTGGCGTGGAAGTACCACTGCGTGACCTGTCATGGCATGAAAGGTATATCGATTGACCAACGGTATCCAAATTTAGCGGGTCAGAACGTCGCTTATCTGGTCAGTCGTTTGCGCTACTTTCGAGATGGCGTAGAGCATGGCAACCAAATGAATGGGCAGGCGGCCCCTCTCAGTGATGAGGAGATCACCAAGATCTCCGAATTTTTCAACAAACCTTCATAGTGAGGAGCGACATGGTGAGTCGATTAATATTAGCTGGCTTTGTGCTGAGTATGCTTGCTGCTTGTGGTTCTGAGCCGCTGGATGGCGCGGCGCTGGCGCAGGAAAAAGGTTGTGTCGCCTGTCATGGCGCGCAGGGTAAAGCGATTGTCGCCAGCTACCCGAACCTGAACGGTCAATGGGAACGGTATCTGCGTTTGCAGTTGCGCGCCTATCGCGACGGGCCGAGAGTCAATGCCATCATGAACGGTATGGCCGCAGAGTTGACCGATGAGGAAATCAACGCCCTGGCGGCCCATTATGGTCGCGAGAGTTAGGGGCGACAATAGACAGGGTGATCCTGGCAGACTTCGGTCAGAAAATTTCGGATAGCTTTGTTGTCCGGCTGTTCGAGCTGAGCCCGACCCAGCAGGGAAACAGCTTGGGCAGGCTGGTCTGCATTGAGGTAAAGGCGCGCAAGGGTGGTGAAAGCACCCGCCCTGCGTAACTGGGATTCTCCCTCTATACTCGTAAGATAGTACTCAAGCGCGGCCTTACCCCGCTCGCTTTCAAGCTGGTTATCAGCCGCGATTCTGCCCAGCTCCAGCCAAGCCTCCTGAAAGCGCGGATACTGGTCGATAAGCTTTTCGAGGGTGGTAATTGCAGCTTCGGGCTGCTTGTCTGCAAGGTAGGCTTTGGCAAGAAACAGAGCCGGATCGCGCTCTCCTGGCAAAAGGGCCTGGGCTTTTGCGAAGCCCTCCACGGCAGCAGCGGTATCGCCTATCCCCAGGGCATACAATGCCTGAGCTTCGTGACCAAATGCCGGGTCGTATTCCCGGCAGATTTCAATTTGATCTCTGGCTTTCGACTTGCTGCCACCAAGAAGCCATGGGGCAAGCGTGTAAAACCTTACCAGCAGGATTCTGGCACGCATATTTTTCGCGTCATATTCCACGGCGCGCTCAAGCGCTTTTCGAGCGGAGCGTGCGGCTCCGATCTTCCTCAGAATGCCACCATGTAGAAGCAGTTTCACCAGTTCGGCTTCACCTTTAGCTTCATGACAAAGCGCTTCACGTGGAAATTGCTGCTGACACGCGGTTGCGGCATTACTTGCGGTTTCTAACTGACCCTGCAGAACGGCTATGCGTGCGGTCAGATAAAAACTCCTGGCAGTTTCCGCTTCTTGTTCTGAAAATTCAGCAAGCAACTGATTCGCTTCATTCAGGCGTAAGTCGTTAAAGGCATCGTTTGCAGCATCCAGCAATCCTTGCCCAAGCGAAGGATGGGTACCAAAACAGCACAACAGGAGAAGAAGTTTTGGCCAGTGAACGTTTTTGTAAATCACTTTTTATGCGGCAGATGTGCAGCCAGCTCGCTTAATTTGCGAGATTCAGTAGTTTTGCCGTCGGACGCAACAACCAGCAATTCTGCGCCACCCAGTTCCATGGCAACCTGCAGGCAGGCACCGCACGGCCATGTTAGCTCGCCGTCTGTGCGACGGGAGACTAAGGCCAGAATTTCAGGTTTCCCGGCGTTGTTTGCAACGGTTGAAAAAAGCGCTACCCGCTCTGCACACATGGCCAGCCCCAGAGAAATATTCTCTACCAATGATCCTTTTATGACTGCGTTGCCGGCTGTCACCACAGCGGCGCCCATTTTGAATCCCGAATAGGGTGCGTAAGCATCTTTCTTGGCTTCGGCAGCGTCATGCAGCGCATCTGAAACGCGAGGGTCTTCTGATTGCATAGTGATTCTTATTGTTCCTGAGCTTCGGGCAATTTATAAATGAAAATGCAGGCAATGAATGCCAGTAATGAAAACAGCAATATGGCAACAGCGTTGCCGAGCGTTTGCACCAGCGAGGCAATTGCACCTGCGATAAGCAATACTACACCGATTAACGTGTTTGAGAGCGCCACATAGTCGGTTCGCTTTTCCGCTCCGCCTAGATCCACAAGATAGGTTTTGCGTCCTAGTCTTACGCCATCATGCAGCACCATGAGGATAAAGAAGCAGGCTGGCAGGAACCACTGCGTGTGTGTCAGCGCCGGATAAAAAGTCTCGAGAACAAATATTGACGAGCCTAGTACCCCAGCGGCGATGCCACTGGTCAGAAGTAATCTGCGGCTCGACCGATCAGCAAACTTTCCCCAGAAGTGTCCGCTGAGCAGAGCCGCGGTACCCTGTGCCAGAAGAAAAAATATTAAGGCTGCGTTACCGCGCTGCTGTGCCATGATAACGAGAAAGGGAGCAGACAAGGCAGTACCAACCAGAAATGCGCGGCCAATAACAAAATGACGGAAGGGCAGATCATCGCGCAACAAAGCCAGGCTGGAAAATGCCTCCGACAGCCCATTAACCCCACCTTCAACAGCCCCTTCATCCTCTTCGATACGAGCATACAACCAGGCGGCCAGGAGCCAGAACACACCAGCAGCTGCAATCAGGCCGCTATAGGCAACGATACCCGCCTGCAGATAATAGAGCAGTGCCGCAGCAATCAGAGTACCAAACCCCGCAATGCTGGCTGACAGGCCATTGACCCGCCCGCGTCGGGTTTTGGGTACCGTTTTACCCATCACATCTTTCGAGGCGACCGAGCAGAATCCGCGGGCGAGACTGAAAAAAATCACACACATCAGGATGCTGACGCCTGCGGCGGTGCCTTGAAGAAATACAGCGCTCAATACAATGCCAAATAAGGCCAGCGCCTGGGCCAGAGCGCCCGCGCAATAGAACCATTTTCGTATAGATGCCTGTCGAACCCAGCTACCGATTGCGAGTTGCGGCAACATGGAGCCACTCTCACGTATGGGTGCCAGCGCAGGGGCGATCCAACCTGGAGCGCCCATACTGGTCAGTAGCCAGGGCAGGGTTGTCTTGGTGTTGGCCAACGCATCAGCGAGTTTGCCGAGGGCAACCGCAGATGCATTGAGAAAAAAGTTTTGCGGCACACTGGTACAGGCGGAGTCAGAAATGTCTTTGCACACGCGCGCATCTTCTTCCTCGTAGATGGCGTCGTAAACGCGTTCTGCACTGTCTTTAAGTGACTGTTGAAGCATAGGTCCGACTTTCTTTTTCTTTATTTTATCTTAAGTCATTCATTCATTAACATGACGATCCTGAGCCAGTGGGGATTGGGATGAGATATGTAGTCGCGGTGGTCACACTCTTGTGTTTGGTTTGTTGGGTGGGCGTCTCTCAACATCATCGAATTCTGATTGGCTTTTTGAGTAGTGGGGCGCCGCCACCGCTGCTCTAGGCTGCTGACGAAGGTTTCGACACTACCTGGTATGACGACTATTTCACCATAGAAGCGCTGGGTCCGCGCACGTTTCTAATTGGAGAGCCTCGATACGCTCAGCAGAATTACAGTTTCGATCTTGTCATTGGGCGATCGAAGCCTGCGGGTTCTTTATACGCGGGGCCACACAACAGACTCGATTTCGCTGTTGGATATGGGGACTGGATGGCTCTTCAGCGGTGATTTTATCTACCCCGGTCCGGTGTACGCGTTTCTGCCAAACAGCAGTATGGGTGATTACATGTCTGCAGCTTCTGGCAGAACCGGCCTGGTTGCAGGACTGGACAATTACGGTAAACAGATAGCCGCTGTTTGTGCACGGTACCAACGGCCTGTTTATGCGGTTTGCCGGCTAACGCAGGACATGCAGAAAGTGCAGGTGCTTTTCGTATTGTTCCAGAAGGTCGTGTAGTACCTGTTCCGTAGTCCAGCCCATAATATCGTAATCCTGGCTGCCTTCGTTTAAGTGAACCTCTGCCCTGTAGTAGGTGCCGCTGGCTTCATCGTCAGCCGCTAAAAACGTCTCTTTCGGCAATACGTGCTGATGAGTCCGCACCTGGTACATGAAATCAATTTCGTCGCCGTGCAGCACGCTGAGCGTTGCATACTCAGCATCTGCGTCAACTTCCACTTCTGCTTTCAACCCATGACCCTGCAACTCTGCTGCAAAATCAACCATTGCCTTGTTAACAACGGTGCTGATGAAGTTGTCGACATCAGGTTGTCGGGGATAGCGCAACAGGTTATTGAGACGTGTCTTCCAGTCCGTAGGGGATGCCGCACCAATGGGAGCCATGTTTGTCAGTAGTTGAGTCTGACGTTTGGCATGATCGACTGACAACGCCCTCACAAACCCCCAGATTGCTGCGAGAACGGCGAGGGAAAAAGGTAATGCACTGGCAATGGCAGCGGTTTGTAGCGCTGACAATCCGCCTGCCAGCAGGAGCACCATGGCAGACAGGCCAATCATGGCCATCCAGAAGATCCGTCGCGGCAGAGGTGTATCGTCTCTTCCATTCGAGGACAACATGTTGAGTACCATGGCGCCGGAGTCGGCGGATGTGATGAAGAATACCATCACCATAACGATAGCCAGGCCGGTAAGTACCTCAGACAAAGGAAAGCTTTCCAGGAACTTGAAAAGCGCTACGGATTCGTCCTGCTGGACAGCGATGGCCAGTGCCTGGGCGTCCTGATGCAGAATGAGTTCAATAGCTGAATTGCCAAAAACAGTCATCCAGAACAGCGTGAATAATGTGGGGCCAGCCAGTGCGCCAATTACAAACTCACGAAGAGTGCGCCCCCTGGAAATGCGGGCAATAAACAAACCGACAAACGGAGCCCAGCTGATCCACCAGCCCCAGTAGAATATTGTCCATCCCCCAAGCCAATCCGTCGGTTCGTAAGCGTATAAGTTAAAGGTTTTGCCAACAATATCCGCCAGGTAGTCGCCGGTGTTCTGCATGAACATCTGCAGCAGGAATACCGTTGGTCCCAGAAGGAGAATGCCAATCAACAACGCTACCGCCAGGATCATGTTGATTTCGGATAGACGCTTGATGCCAGCATCCAGCCCCATCACTACAGATATAGTCGCCAGAATTGTTGTAACGACAATCAGAATGACCTGGATGGTTGCGCTTTTCGGAACGCCGAACAGGAAGTTCAAGCCCGAGTTAATCTGCTCCACGCCAAAGCCCAGCGAGGTCGCTACGCCAAAGGTGGTGCTGAGAATGGCAAAAACGTCCACGGCGGTACCGATAGGTCCATATATGCGTTCGCCTATCAACGGATACAGTGCTGAACGTAATGTCAGCGGTAAGCCGTGTCGGAACCCGAAGTAGGCGAGGATGACTGCAACAATGGCGTAAATCGCCCAGGCATGTAGACCCCAGTGAAAAAACGTCAGTTTCATGGCTTCTTTGGCTGCGTCTACAGTGCCGCCATCGCCTGAGGGCGGGTTGAGGAAATGCATCACTGGCTCGGCAACGCCAAAGAACATCAAGCCTATCCCCATGCCGGCGGCAAACAGCATTGCAAACCAGGAAACCAGCGAGTAGTCGGGTTCCGCATGATCGGGGCCGAGCTTGATATCACCAAATCGCGTCAGTGCTATGGCAAAAGAACTGACCAGAATAATGGCGACTACCAGTACGTAGTACCAACTGCCATTTACAATAATTGCATTCTGCATGGAGCCAAACAATTCGTTGGCAAAATCAGGTGCCAGGGCCGAACCGCCGATGATCAGAGTCAGCAGGCTGGCAGATATATAGAAAACGGGTGCGTTGAGTGGCGCCGGAGATGGCTGAGTTTCGCGCGCTTGTTCAGTATGATTCATATTCAATTGAGCAGCTCCGGGCCGAGTGAGGACTTCAGGGGGTCAAGCCAGGGCTCAAAGTGTTGCCACTGCTCGACACTGTCGCGAAAAATGGGTTGTCGCACCTGTTCAGAACTGGGGGTACGCACATTTCGCTCGGTTTCGTAATAAGTTAAACATCCGGATTCAAATTCAACGCCACAGAAATCCAGCATGCGACGAACTTCGCGCTCGAGATTGTCCACAACATCTTCATGATTTACGCGCAGAACTGTGCCCGGTAAGACGTCGTCCCAATGTTGCATAAGGCCGACATAGTCTTTGTAGTATTGGCCGATATCCTGCAGGTCATAAGAAAACTCCTGGCCTTCTGCGAATAACTGTTTGAATCCGCTGAAACAACATCCCATAGCGCTGCGCCGGGCATCAATAATTTTTGCGTTGGGCAGGATCAGTTTAATGAGACCAACATGGCGGAAATTATTCGGCATTTTGTCAATGAAAAATGGCGCACCTTGACGGTGGATGCGCGTATCGTCGATATATTGCTTGCCGAAAGCATGTAGTTCTTCAGCCGTTAGATCTGCCAGCACGTCGGGATATCCGCTGTGCGCGTCACTTTGTCGCCTGCGCAAGCGCTGAGACAAAGATAAAATGTTGGGTAGTTCAAGCGTGCCATCAATCTGGCTGTGCGATGATAGAACCTGTTCCAGCAGGGTAGAACCAGCACGCGGTAGGCCGAGAATGAAAATAGGGTCCGGCGCTGGATAGCCGTGTCCCTCGTGTTTGGAAAAAAGATCTTGTGAACAGACCTTTATGGTGTCGTTGATCTCTTCATGCATGTGTTCTGCATCGTATCGGCTCTGTGCTTTTTTCAGCTGATTGCCCTGTGCATAGTGTTCGAATGCTGACTGATACGCCTGCTGGTCTTCGTAAGCCTTGCCAAGTGCAAAATGCAGGTATATTCGATCCATATAACCCATGTTGCTGTTTTGCGCCTGCTGGTGCATCAGCTTGAGTTCGTCGTCGGTGAAGCGGTAGGTTTTAAGGTTTGCCAGTGAATAATAGGCTTCTCCATGGGCTGGGCTGTGTTGTAGAGCTGTGCGGTAAGCTTCTACAGCTTCAGCACTGCGGCCACAGGTTTTTAACGCATGTCCCTTGGTTGTCAAAGTGACGGCATCGAAGGGCACCTGCTGCAAAACCTCGTCTAAATATCTGATTGCAGTATCGAATTCACCGGTCTGCATATATTCAATAGCGCAAAGCGAGCGAAATTGCGGGTTTTGCGGGTTTGTCTTTAGAAGTATCTGTGCCTGCTCGAGCGCCGCAGTAAATTTCTGTCGTTTGCGCAGAATCTGTACATAATCCATGCGCGCCGAGGTGTTATCCGGTTCGAAAGCAACAGCGCTCTCCAGCAGGAATTCGGCGTCTTCTAAAACACCCAGACGCGAGCCGATTTCTGCGAGCTCACGCATACCATCTACGTTGCGAGGGTTCTGCTGTAAAAAGGCACGGCAGACTTCTTCTGCTTTCAGCAGCTTGTTTTGCGCCGCCAGTTCTTTGGCAACTCGTAGAGGTTGCGGTAGTTTCAGAAGTGCTTCGAGTTGCGCCTGAACCCGAATGGCTGAGCGCTCTCGGCCTTGTTCGTTAAGGATAGCAAGCTGAGCGCGTAGACTGGCTTCCAGCGCAGGGTTGAGTTGCAATGCTCTCGTATAAGCGCTCAAAGCCGCATCCCATTGCTGTAAAGCACGACGTACGTGCCCCTCTTCCTGATGCGCGCGGCTGTAGGACGGAGACAACGTTTTGAGTTGATCGAGGGTAGCCAGGGCGGCTTGAAAGTCGCCGTTGTAGCGTTGCGCAACGCAACGCATGTAGAGGGCTTCGGTATCCTGCGGCGATCGCCGCAGGATATCGTCTAGGTCGTCTATCGCAGCAGAAAAGTCTCCGCCGCTGATCTTCTGCCTGATCTGAGCCAGGTGAGGACCAGCTTGCTCACTGTTTTCTGCCACAGTTTAGCTGGCCTAGAAATCAAACGAGAAGCGTAAGCCGACTGTCTGTGGGCGGGCATAGCTCACGCGTTCCCGGTCGAAGACAAAACTGCGAGACAGTTCCGCTTCTTCGTCAAACAGATTGTCGACAAACAGAACCGCAGACCACGTGTCTTTCGCAACGCCCATGGTGATTCCTGTCAGAAGCCAGCTGTCTACTTCCGAGTTATTGATGACAACCACATCACTCTGAGCTTCGGAAGAGTAAGAGACGTGTGGCATCACGTGTGCAGTCATACCACCGTCAAGGTACCACGTGTAACGTGCACTCAGGTTGGCCTGGAAACTCGGTGCATAAGAGAGCTCATCACCTTCACGTACGTCGCCGGTAGGTGTGATCACATTCGTGATTTCGCTGTCGAGGACGGAAAATGCACCACTAACGGTAAGGTTTTGTGAGGCATTCCAGATGAAGTCACCCTCAATGCCCAAAATCTCCGCGTCGGCTGCGTTATCTGAGAAAAACAGATTCGTTATGCTTGTATCGAAGATGGTCGTCTGCAGATTTTCAACCTCCACATAAAAGAGGCTACCGTTGAGGCGCAGGGTGCGATCCAGCAGGTCCAGCTTCCAACCGGCTTCGTAGTTGACCACGTCATCGGTATCGAGTTCAAAAGGTACGGTAAAACCATCCGGCCCCGGGGCGCCACCGGGTCGGTTCAGCAGCCCAGGCCGAAAGCCTTCAGACCAGGTGAAGTAATACATCATATTGTCGTTGGGCGTCCAGGCAACGCTAAACTTGCCGATTACACCATCCGTTTGTGCATTGTCAGGTGCTCGCAGGGCATTAAACACGCCTTGAGCCTGTGTAGGCGTCAAGCCTGCAGCTTCAATCTCGGCAAGCGATTGATCACGGGTAAACAAAATGTTGTCCCCACACACATTGCTGCCGATCGAGCCGCGATAGGTATAGCTGCCATCGCCATCGTACAGGTCACTGATATTCGTACCAAATTTCTGCACATCAGGCTGAAAGGAGTTACAGAATGAGCCGTTGGCACTGCCTTTGAAATCTACTTCGATGTCGTAATAGCGCGCGCCTGCGGTAACCGCCCAGGATTCATTGATATCCCAGGTTACTTCACCGAACACACCTTTTTGCTCATCTGTGCGTTCGATGTCGTTGCGGAAAATCACTTCCGCAGGAAAAGGCCCAGGGTCAGAGGCGTCCTGCGGTGCCATTGGAAAGTTGGGAAAAAATCCGGGGCTGCCAAAGACATTGGCGCTGGTGTTACCAGGATAGGTGAAATCGTTGCGCTCGCGCAGCTCGAGATCACTCATGAATATGCCACCGGTGGCGCGAACGGAATGTTCCATTGGCGTGGTGATGCGAAACTCGTGTGACCACACTTCAGTTTCCGTTGTGGAGTCGACATACAGGTTTGGCGCCTGGCACACACCGCTAGGTGCCGCGGCGCCAGGATAGCTCACTGTGCTATCGCAGATGTAGTACGGAATGTACTGACCAACAAACAGATAGTCGGCGTAGTCTACTCTCTGTTCTGTTTCACGATCGGTGAATGCGCCTGTATAGAGGACTTCCAGAGCGCCAACCCGACCTTCAATGGTCCAGTTGCTGTTGGTGAACTCGTCTTCGATTTTGTCATCAGAAAAGCGCTGAATTTCCATATCACCCAGGTTCGGGTCAGCGAAGAAAACGCCGTCGGAATCCAGTGTCTGTTGCATCACGGAGGCGTTTGCGCTCCAGTTTTCGTTGATGTCCCACAAGGCGCTTAAGCGACCACCCCGATACTGAGTTTCATTAATGTTGTCCTCTTCGGTGGACTGGGCTTCCCGGAATTCCACGTCAGTTAAGTCGGCCCCAGCTTGGAACCCTGCTCGGTCGCCAACAATTTCACCATTGTCGCGGACCGTATCCGCGGTGCGGAAGCGTGCGCTTTCGCTCACGTCACGCGTACCGGCAACGTTGTCAATGTAACCACCTTGCTTGTCGGTATAGCCCACGGCGCGCAAAGCGAAGTTGTCCGCAATAGACCAGTTCAATACAGCTTCCAGCTTGCTGCTTGGATCGCCGCCTTTGGTGAAGGAGGTGCCCAGATTTACCTTACCGTAGGATTCGGTGGTATCAGGTTTGTTGGTGATCAGGCGCACATTACCTGCTTGGGCACTCGCACCAAACAACGTGCCCTGGGGGCCAGCCAGCACCTCAATGCGGTTGAGGTCGGCGGCATATACGTCCAGGTTGCGACCTGGTTGAGAAAGCGGTTGCTCATCCAGATACAGGGCAACGTTGGGCGCCAGACCCGCAACACCGGCGGTGGTCAAGTTGGGTGTAGTGGAGGCCAAACCACGTATATAAATGGTGTTCTGACCCGGGCCGCTACCACCAGCGGTTACGCCAGGCAACTGGATCAAATAATCTTCGAAGTTGGCGATGCCAAAATCATCTATCGTATCTGAAGTCAGCGCCTGTACGGCCACCGGGATGTCCTGCATGGGTACGGCGCGTTTTGTCGCGGTGACAACAACTTCTTCAATTGGCCGGGATTCCTGGCCAGTTGCGTATCCTGCCACCATCGTGGCTATAGCTGCGGTCACAGCTTGGCTGATTTTGCTACGTTGTATCTGCAAAAGAGTCTCTCCAATTTAATTAGCCTCGAAACTAATATTTTTTATGTTTCGTGAACGTTGTCGAGGCGTGGGGGCGGGTAGGGTAACAAATCTTCCGAAATAATGCATTCAGCTCTATTGTTTTTGGATGCAATTACTCGGTGTAACCATATCGGCAGCGAAAATGCGCAGGACAGTAAGAAATTGAACGCGCGCTGCTCTCTGATTTACTGTACCGTCTGGACGGTAAAGCTCTTTTAATGAAACGGTGGCAGCCATGGCGCAGAAAAACAAGCGAGCAGCTATTCTTGAGGCTGCTGCGTTAATTGTTGAACAATCCGGGGCTGCACATTTGACCATCGATGCGGTCGCCGCCACAGCTGGGGTTTCGAAGGGTGGGGTGCTCTACCACTTCCCCTCGAAGCAGGCTTTGCTTGAAGGCATGCTGGAAAGTTTCTTAGAGCAGATTGCCAGCCGTACAGAGAATTATCGAGACGCGAACCGCATGGGAAAGAACGTAGCGCTCATCGCCAGAATTAACGAGCAGCATGACCAGAGCCCTGCACAAAAAGCCATGGGCCGAGCAATCCTCGCAGCAGCGGCAGAAGATCCAGAAATGCTCATGCCAGCAAGAGAGGAAGCCCAAATAGCGTTTAAAGAAGCAGCCGAGGGCAGTGCACACGCTGAGATAGGTTGGGTGCTGTTACTGGCGGTAGAAGGGCTGCGACTCCTTGAGATGCTGAAGTTGTTGCCACTTTCGCATACAGAGCGTAATCGCCTGCACCTTAAGCTGCTTGAACTTGCCAAGTTGCATTCCGCGTGAAGGTTCTGTTGGTTTTTTTTGTAGTCTGCTGTTTGCTGGCTTGTGATCGAGAAGCGGTGCCGGTGGTAGAGCAGGCTGTAAGGCCTGCAAAACTTTTCAGAATCACTGCACATGAAAATGTTGTTCGACACCAGTTTATTGGCCGACTGGACGCCGCGCAGACTGTGGACGTGTCTTTTGAGGTGGAAGGCGTTCTGGCAGCGCTGCCCCTGAGAGAGGGCCAGGCAGTAGCCAGAGGGGATCTGCTGGCTGCATTAGACCCAACGGATTTCGATCTGGCAGTACGGGAAGCCCAGGTACAAACACGCCTCGCGAACCAGGATTTGGAACGCAGAGCGGCACTGTTTAAAGAGCGCGGCATATCCCGCTCGGCTTTGGATGAAGCGCAGGCAGTATTTGATCTGAGTCAGGTGCGGCTTGACCAAGCTGAAGAGCGTCTTGCAAAAAGCCGCCTCAGGGCACCTTTTGATGCATTTGTGGCGCGCAGATACGTAGATAATCGGAGCAAGGTGGCCAACGGGGACAAAATTGTCCGACTTTCCGATCTCTCAGAGTTGAAAGTTACGGTGAGTTTGCCCGAAGACCTTGTCGCCACGGCAACCCCGGAAAAAGTCATTTCTATAACTGCTGAATTCGATTTTCTACCTGGAGAAAAGTTTCCGCTCACCTATCGAGAGAATACCGGCGAAGCTAATGCGGTTGCGCAGACGTTCATGGTGTCCTTTACGATGCCCAGACCACCTGAGCATAACCTGTTGCCGGGCATGACAGCCCTGGTGCAACTTGAACTGAATTCAAGCGATGAACAAATGCAGATTGCTGTTCCGCCGACGGCGATTATCAGTGCGCCTGATGGTCAGTTCATTGTCTGGGTGTATGACCCTTTAACTCATGAGGTTAGCCCGCGCAGAGTCGTGGTCGCCGAACCGGGTATGCGCGGTGTTGGTATTTCCGACGGGTTGGAAGTGGGTGAGCTTGTGGTGGCAGCGGGAGCCAGCCAACTTCAGGAAGGTATGCGGATCCGTGTGATCGACGACCCGGCGAACCAGCTTTGAAAATGTACAAAGCTCAATGAACCTGGCTCGCCTGTCCATCGATTATCCGCTGTATCCCTGGTTGCTGATGTTTGCATGCCTGTTCGGCGGGTTATATGGCGTTGATAAAGTTGGGCGTCTTGAAGATCCTAAGTTTCCGCTAAAACAGGCATATGTGGTAACCGCGTATCCCGGAGCTTCTGCTATGGAAACTGAGCAGGAAGTTACCGACGTCATTGAAGCGTCATTGCAGGAACTGCCCTATATAAAACACCTCACGTCCAAGTCCCTGCCGGGTCGTTCAGAAATTCAGGTTGAGATTCAGGAACAGTACGATAACGAAGATGTACAGCAGATCTGGGATGAACTGCGTAGACGTGTGGGAGAGGGGGCAATGCGACTGCCGCCCGGCATCCAAGGTCCTATTGTCGAAGACGATTTCGGCGATGTTTACGGCATTCTTTATGCGGTAGCCGCGCCAGGTTATCGAGAGAA
The DNA here is from genome assembly GCA_048571035.1 of Gammaproteobacteria bacterium. GTDB lineage: Bacteria > Pseudomonadota > Gammaproteobacteria > Pseudomonadales > Azotimanducaceae > UBA4421. The sequence continues at coordinate 1,766,181 of CP121329.1, read as the reverse complement.
TGAGATTCGCGATATCGCAAGGCTGTTTGAAACCGGGTTGAATACAGTAGACCACGTGGCAAAGGTCAGTACGTCTGGTGTACCTGAAGAGGCCCTGTTTGTAGAGCTGGATCATGAGCAGCTGGTGCGTCTCGGTCTGCCAACAGATGCTGTTTTCCGTAGCATCGGGGAAGAAAATCAGGTGATGCCTGCAGCATCAGTTGCCTATGGAGATCGTCGCCTGCGCCTTTCTCAAGGTAACGCGTTTGAGAACGTAAAGGCGATCGGCGAGATGCGTATCGGTCGTCCGGGTTCGATCGAATTTGTCCGCCTGGCGGAAGTAGCCAGTATTACTCGTGGCCCTGTAGAACAACCGTTAGAAATTATTCGTCACCAGGGTCAACGGGTTTTTACAGTGGGCGTTTCTGTTGTTGATGGCCATAACGTGGTGGAGGTTGGTAAAGCCGTTGATCGGCGCATGCGGGAGTTGCTAAACACCTTGCCCGTCGGTGTCACTTACGAGTCGATTTATGCTCAGCATACGGTGGTAGAAGAGTCGCTGAATGACTTTTTGGTAAACCTTGGACTCTCCATTTTGACCGTTGTGGTTGCACTGTGTGTGTTTATGGGCTGGCGTGCCGGTACAGTGGTGGGCAGCATTTTGATGTTAACCGTGCTGGGAACAGTGTACCTGATGACACTTGCCGGTATTGAGCTCCAACGTATTTCTCTTGGCGCGCTGATGATTGCCATGGGTATGCTGGTCGACAACGCAATTGTTGTTGCTGAAGGCATGGTGACCGGCGTACAGCGTGGATTCTCGGCAAAAGACGCAGCGACTGCATCCGTGCGACGAACTGCTGCACCTCTGTTAGGGGCTACAGTCATCGGGATCGCTGCATTTGGTCCGATTGGGCTCGCGGACGATAACCCTGGTCATTTTTTACGTTCGTTGTTTCAGGTAGTCGCGATTTCATTGCTTTTGAGTTGGATCCTTGCGGTAACTGTTGGTCCGCTATTGGGCAGTTATCTGTTGAAATCCAATCAAGCGGCTTCTGAACAAACGCTTTACAGCGGTTGGGGTTACGCACCGTATCGCCGCTTGTTAGGTTTCAGCCTCCGACACAGCTGGTTTGCTACGTTTGTTCTTGTGGCCATCACCGCGTCCTGCCTCGCGGGTTTCGGGTTTGTAAAACAGGGGTTCTTCCCGACCACAAACTCACCGCTGCTATTTGTTGATATGCGGTTGCCGCAAGGTATGGACATACGTGCAACCGCCGCAGAGGTTGAGCGCCTTGAGCCTCTGCTGCAGGCAGATCCGGACGTAGCCGCTGTAACGAGTTTTATCGGTCGAGGTACCACGCGGTTCTCTGCAACGGTGAGACCAGAGCAACCTAATCCCGCATATGCGCAACTGGTCTTGAGAGTCAAAGATATTGCCAGTATTGATACAACCAGGCTCCGTGTTGCAGATTTCCTGCAGAGCGAGAGCGTCGATGCGGAGCTGTCAGTAAGGCGTACGGAGTTCACCCCCAGCGGCACGTCCAAAATAGAAGCACGTTTTTCAGGATCCGATGCCAATATACTGCGTGCACTTGCCCAGCAGGCATTGGCGGTTTACCTCTCTCATGACCTGATAGATCGGAAAACAGACTGGCGCCAGAGAGAGCTGGCGTTGGTACCGCAATTTGATGAGCGTCGGGCACGCCAGGTGGGGATCAGTAGAAACGATCTTGCCAGGGCCACCGCTTTTTCAACAGCCGGTATACCCATTGGCGTCTATCGTGATGACGATAAGCTGTTGACCATTACAGCACGCGCACCTCGGTCTGAACTAACCGATATGCGTGCCGTACAAGATCGACAGATCTGGAGTTCGCTACAGCAGACCTACGTGCCTCTGTCACAGGTCATTACCGGTATCGACCTGGAAGCACAAGACAGTATGATTTTCAGGCGAGATCGAATGCGGACGATTGCTGCGCAGGCCAACCCGCCGGTAGGTCAAAATGCCACGAGAGTTTTTGACGACATCAGAGGTGAAGTAGAGGCGATCACACTACCGCCGGGGTATCACCTGGAGTGGGGGGGCGAGTACGAGGCAAACCTGGAAGCCATGACGACCTTAACCAGCAAAATTCCCATGGCCCTGGGTATTATGCTGATTGTCACTGTGCTGATGTTTGGCAAGATAAAACAACCGTTAGTCATCTGGTTGACCGTGCCAATGATAATCTGTGGTGTGGTTGTGAGCTTGCTGGCCACAGACCTTGCCTTCACGTTCCCCTCTTTTCTTGGGTTTCTAAGTCTATCCGGCATGCTGATTAAAAACTGTATTGTGCTGGTTGATGAAATAGACAAACGCCTGCTGGAAGATGAACAGTCGCTGGCGACTATCGCGGCCGCCTGTATCAGTCGCCTGCGTCCTGTGATGTTAGCGGCGGCTACAACCATTGCAGGTATGTCACCGCTACTGCGCGATGCCTTCTTCCGTGAGATGGCAGTCTGCATTATGGGTGGATTGGCCTTTGCTACATTGCTGACACTAATCGCGGTACCCGTTTTTTACCGCATCGCTCTGGGTAAAAAACTGAACACCTGAACAGGTACTCAGGTTCTGTGGCTTTACAGTTTGTTTTTACCCACGCCGGGTATGACCATGCCAACCTGGCGCGAATAATCCTCATAAACCTCTCCGAGATCGTTTTTGAGATCTCGTTCTTCATACCGGATGCCGATAATAATGTAGACCGTCATGCCTGCTGCGAACAGCAGATGTCCGAAGGTCATATCCGGAGTGGCCCAGAATGCCAGCAGGAAGCCCGTATAAATTGGATGGCGGACCAGCTTGTAAAACAGCGGCTGACGGAAAGTCAGTGCTGGTAAACTGCGACTGCGCAGATCGCTCCAGATCTGATGCAAGCCAAACAGTTCAAAGTGGCTGATCAGGAACGTAGAAATAAACACAATGCACCAACCTGATGCAGCAATCACCCAGATCAGCAACCTCGCGGACTCAGCTTCTACCGACCACAACACACTCGGAATAGGTCGCCAGAACCAGTAGATCAAACACAAAACGATACCGGTGAGCATGACGTACAGGCTGCGTTCAATAGCTTGTGGCCAGAAGCGCGTTAACGCTGCTTTGAAACCCGGACGGGCCATAACGCTGTGTTGAATGCCAAACAGGGTGATCAAAGCGAGATTAATCAACACAGCCTGCCAAGTCCCGATGATTGGACCGATATCGATGCTTCGAGGCACGTACTGGTTGGTGACGAATCCGACAAGATAAACGAATGTAGCGAAAAAGAAAAAGTAGGCGATGACGCCAAACAAAAATCGAAGTGGTCGTGCCATGATCTCCCCCTCATGAAACGCGTCCGCTCACACTAACAGGTAGTTATCGTTGATACCATCGCTATTGGGTGGCCAGGACAGGCAGATAGTTTTAGCCTTCGCCAGGGTTAATGCTGTTAAGGTTGGAAAGACTGTGCAAGTTATTCATTGAATTTCAAGGAGCACCCGGGTGGCAAAAGAGTTGTTTAAGGCTGAGATCCTCGATATCGAGGAGGTGCATGTATTGCCCGGTATGTGGTCGCCTGAGCAGCTTCGCGAGGTCCTCGTGCTGGCCGAGTACGATGATCCGGTCGATGAAACAGAACTCCTCGATATGGCGCTACTTGTCCTGCAGGATTCTGAAGAGCAGGTTGCAGGTGAAATTGTTCTGCGGGCGGTGTTTGGCGATAGCATGACTCCTGGGATCAGAGAGAATCTGGTAGATGACCTCAAAGATGATCGGCCCTGGGAGCAGTTTTCCAGGGTGAACCAACAGAAGGGTGTTTTTCAGGCAGTGGTGTTGCTGCAGTTGGCTTTCCCTCGGCGTTACGGCATACCTGATGCGTTGCGTATTCGCTTGAAGGTGGCGGCTACGGATGCGCAGACTGACCGATCGTTAACAAACGGCCCAACCGCGCTGCTTCTGCTTCGGTTGTTGGCCTCCGCGATGGACGACGATGTTGTCCTCATGCGCCTTTATGGGCAGGAAATGCAGGTTAAGGGTTTTCCGCACGCTGAGGCAATTCTGTGGAGCGTGCAGACAGTGGAAAAGTCTGAAGGAAGCCAGGGTACGGTTTATGTCTGCGATATCTACTCAGCGCATCAGTGGCTTTCGCCCCTGGCCAAAATGCAAAAGTGGCAGGGTGTTGCTACACCCGACTGAAGGGGTTCCATCATGGCCGCTCAGGCGGCGCGTTACGCTGTTGCCGTGCTTCAACCATTTCTTCTGCTGCTCGAAATGCTTCTCGACATAACACGTGATAGTGATGCCGCAGGCTATCATCATCTTCGTCCATTCGTGCAATCAAGCCTGACAGGGCAGCAGCCGCACAGAAGTCGCGATACTCAATGTCGTTCATCGTTATACCCGGTTGTTGGATAGAAAGACTCTGCCAAGCTGCACCAGATAAAGCAATCTGCTGTCTCTAACCGGAATATCTGGTGTGGTAGTCGTCTATTGCTGCAGCAAGCAACACAGCTGCTCGTTCGCGACCAAAGGGATCTCCCACCTCTGCTGTATTCAGTGAAGACTCCTGTACCAGGTAGTGGCATATGCGTTCCATCATATAAATCGGGACTTCGCTGATATCCTGGATCGATCCAAATGCTGCATCTCTGTGGAGAACCTCAATGAGTTTATCGTCGACATAATTTTCATCGCGCACAGGGATGCCGCCGATGAGGCGGACCTGGGCAAGTACGCCAGGCACCTCGATGGGCCGTTCGCTGAGTACAAACACGTCTAGAGCAGCGCGGTCAGGCAGAGGTCTCTTGTGGTCGGTCAACTTTTAAAAGACCGCTGCCAGGATCCAGTTCGTATTAAATTTTAGTGTGTGAGGTGTTCTCTATGTACACAATGAGGCCATCTGCGCCGACGGTTGGGTTTACCCCGTGCCAGGGATGTGCTTGTCTGAAGGCGTGATCATTGAGCGCATCAACGTTTGACTCTGACATATTACTTGGGCCTTTTGGATAATCCGATAGATGACAAAGGTCAGCCAGTTGCTGCAGGCTGTTCGTCGTGCGGTTCGAACCATATGGTTGCAATCTGGTCGTTGATTTTTAACAACTCGAGCTGCAGGCGATCGATGTCTGCGTGCAGTGTGTCTCTGACCAGGCCGCGTAAACTCATCGAGTTAAGTACGTCCAGCGCATTCTGGATGGATTGCGTTACTTTTTCGCATCTAGGCAGTTTCTCTGCGCAGATCTGCGCTTCAAGCAGACAATGTGTGAGGGTGCGGGGGAAGTCCCTGTCGGCGAGCAAAAAGTACAGGACGCGAACCGGTGTGAGGCGGCTCTGCACAGACAGTCGGTATGCCTGGTACGCGCTGAGTGACCTCAGCACGTTAACCCACATGGAAACGACGTTTTCCGCACCCATCTGCTCTTCCTGATTGAGTAGATCGGAACCCATATCCAATATTCTGGTTGTCATGTCGCCGCGTTCCAGATTTCTACCCAACCGAATAAACTGATATGCGGCGGTTTGATTCATTGTGCCCTCCAGGAGACCCGTCACAAGCTGGCAGCGCTCGATCACCTCGTTGAGGATCGCAAAACGGTTTTTACGCAACCCGGCTTTTTCCAGTTTCTCATTCGCAAACAGATACAGTTCGTTGACCGTTTCGAATGCCTCTTTTGGCACTACCTCGCGGAGGGTGCGCAGATTTTCGCGAGCAGATTTGATCGAATTTAAAATCGACCCCGGGCACTGCTTCTCTGCGCACAGGAAGCGTACTGCATTTTTCTCCAGGGGTTTGTAGTCCAGCTTGCGAAACTCGTCACCAGTACCGCTCACTTCGATCAGATTTGCCCAGTCGCTTTTCAGATCGCTGGGCAGGTCCAGTGACAGGTTGGTATACGCTTGAATCAGCCGAGCCGTATTTTCAGCACGTTCTAGGTAGCGAGCTACCCAATAGGCACGATTAGCCAATGACGATAACATTTCAACGCTCCCCCACAATCCAGGTGTCTTTACTGCCGCCACCCTGGCTGGAATTCACCACCAGCGAACCCTTGCGTAAAGCAACGCGCGTGAGCCCGCCTGGCGTTACCCAGGATTCTTTGCCTTGCAGGATAAATGGACGCAGGTCCAGGTGCCTTGGTTCGATGGTTTCTCCTGTAATGGTCGGTGCGGTTGAAAGTTTCAAGGTTGGTTGGCCAATATAGTTCCTTGGATTGTCTTTGATCAGTTTGCGAAAGGCTTTTATTTCCGCCTGCGTTGCGGCGGGCCCAACCAACATACCGTATCCGCCAGATTCGTTTGCGGGTTTAACAACTAACTCTTCAAGGTGGTCTGTCACGTATTTCAGCTGTTCGGGATCGCTACATCGATACGTCGGTACGTTTGCCAGGATGGGTTCTTCAGACAGGTAAAAACGAATGATATCCGGTACGTAACTGTAGAGTACTTTGTCATCAGCAACACCTGCGCCTGGTGCGTTAACCAGGGCAATGTTGCCTTTCGCCCATGCAGAAAAGAGTCCGGGTGTACCTAATCTACTCTCAGGATTAAACACCTCCGGATCTAAAAACGCATCATTAACGCGGCGATATATTGTATCGACGCGCTTGAGGCCCTCGATGTTTCGCATATAGACAATGTCGTTTTCGACAACCAGGTCTGATCCCTCGACCAGTTCGGTCCCCATACGTTGAGCGAGGAACGAATGTTCGAAGTAGGCTGAGTTGAAAACGCCAGGCGTCATAACCACGATTTCCGGATCGTCCTGATCGCGTGGGGATACATCAACCAGCATGTCGAACAGTTGATGCGGATAGGCATCCACAGGGCGAATGGGCACGTTGCTGAACAACTCCGGGAAAACGCGCTTTGTTACTGCTCTATTTTCGATCATATAGGATACGCCTGATGGCACCCGAAGATTGTCTTCCAGCACGTAGATGGTGCCATCACCGTCTCGAACCAGGTCTGAACCACAAATATGCGCCCAGACGCCGTATTTTGGGCTGATGCCAACACACTGGGGTAAGAAGTCCTTGGATGAATCCAGCAGTTCCGCGGGTACGATGCCTTCTTTTACGATCCGTTGATCGTGATAGACATCGTCGATAAACATATTCAGCGCTCTCAGGCGTTGCGCCAACCCCTGTTGTACCGTCTCCCATTCTCCAGCGTCGATGATTCGGGGGATAATATCCATCGGCCAGGCGCGATCTATATTCTCGCCTTCCGAATAAACCGTAAATGTGATGCCCATTTCTATGAGGGCTTTTTCCGCAGCGGTTTGTCGGGATCTGATTTGTTTGTTGGAAAGTCTAGCCATGTAGTTGGCTACTTTTGCCGCAGCGTCACGCGGCTCGCCATCGGGCTTAATGAGTTCGTCGTAGAAATCATGCGCGTTGTATTCTTTCCAATCCATGCAAACTCTCAGCTTTTCAAATTGTTATGTCGGCGGACGTATCTGGCGTGTGGGCAGCTGCCGCAAAGCTTACGTTACAATCGGCCACGAATAATAGGGATATTGATTCAAATAAACGTGGATGGGTACGATGCAGCGGGCAGTCGGAAAAAACAGATAGGTAAGCTGATATGCAAACACAAAATATTGGGCGGCAGCAGAATGGTTCCTGGGGAGATTTTTTGTTAGCGCTCCCGCAACCCCTGGTTGTGTTTGGTGCCATGTCAATGGTGGCGACCGCTTATGCGACAGGTTGGACAGACGCAGATCAGCTGACCTCCATACTTCTATTCTGTCCTATCCCCATGCTATTGATTATTGAACGATTTGCCCCCAAACGCGGAGACTGGCTGCTGAATTGGAAAGAATTTGCGGAAGATGTTTTCTGGGTGGGTTGCGTTTACATCATCTGGGCGCCACTTTACGGTGACTTTTATGACACACCAATATCAGATGCCTTTGCCTGGCTGCGTGAAGCCAGCTTTGTCCCCTTTGAGCTGGACGCGACAACTAGCCTCGGGCTGATAGGTGCTGCGCTGATCGGGACGTTTGTGTCTGAGTTTATCTACTACTGGTTACACCGCCTGCAGCATCGAGTGATGTTCTTCTGGCGGATGCATGCCACGCATCATCACATTACCAAGATGAGTGCGGCTCGAGCAGATCGAACACATCCGCTGGAATTTCTTGCGCTTAACTTAGGCCCCGCGATGACACTGGCCTTCCTGGGCGCAAGTGAAGCGGTTGTCGCTGTTGCTCTGACTTTTCGGATTTTTTCTGCCTATACCAATCACGCAAACCTGCCACTGCGGTCGGGGGTCTACGGATGGATATTCACCACACCCGAGTGGCATCAATTGCATCACTCTAAAGAGCGATCGGAAAGTGATACCAATTTCGGCTGTTCTGTCATTTTGTGGGATCGGTTGTTCGGTACGTTCTCGGCTAAAACTGAACTCGAAGCGATTGGTAACGGTACCGGCAAAGCGCTGTCGATAGCTATGCAACTGACTTTGCCGTTCCGTTCGAATGAAACACTGCGCAACTTATAAAGGTTGGTTTTCATCCAGCAAAATATGTGCGCTAGTCCGGTTTGATACCACTGACCCTGGTTAATGTATCCGGAATAAACTCGTTTATCTGAATGTCTGTAAATCCGGCTGCGGTAAAATAGTCGGTGCAGTCGGATACCGAGTGTGCCAGTCCGGTAGAGTGGCTGACTGCTTCAGATAGCCCCCACAGTGCAGGTGCAATGGGTCCAGATCCATCTGCATCCAGCATTTCTCCGATCAGATGGAATTCACCGCCAGGTAGCAGCGCGTCATAAACCCGCTTCACAACGTCTGCAATAATTGGTCGACTGTACTGCGGCAGGTTGGATGCCATGATCGCCACATCGGCATCCTGCGGCAGTGCATCGCTGGTAAAATCACATGCAGTTGCGATCACCTCATTTTCGACGCCGTTCTCCTTCAGATATTCTCGTGTGACGACGACAACTGGCGGTAGATCCAGTACTTCTGCTTTCAAGCCCGGATGTTGTTGCGCACCAATTATGCAGTAACAACCGGAGCCGCCGCCTAGATCCATGATCTTCCTGCGGCCACTCAGATCAACCTGGCGATGAAATCGACGCGCTGCGCCCATCCCAATGGAGTAGGTTGCTTCGTGGTATTCACGTGCGCGTTCGACGGTGAACGTATCATCGTACATACCAAGCACGCGTTGATCTGCTGCTGATACTTTAAGGTGCTCAGTCAAATGCCCCCAGGGCTCCCAGCGCGGTTTGCTGAACAGCATCCATGGGCCGGCGAAGGTTGGCTTGCCTTCGACCAGAAACCGATCGACGTCCGCGGTGTTGCTGAACTGTTCCTCGTTTTTAGTGATCAGATCCATTGCCGTCAGGACGGTGAGTAATCGCTCTGCATTGACCGGTTCAATCTCTAGTGCGGCAGCGACAGATTCGATTGTATTGCTGCCGTTGGCAATGGCGGTAAAAACGCCAAGTTCCACCGCACTCATGAAAGCCGCTGATTCCCAGAATCCTTTAGCAATCCTTTGCAGGCGAACGGTGTCCGGCCGCTTGGTATTTTCTGTCATCGGTTGTCTCTCGCTGGCTGGAAATTCACCTATAGGCTACCACTTTATTCCGCTTTGCCCGAGTATGTAGGCATCGTTATCAAAGGAGGCAACCGTGGCTTATCAATCCGGATTCAGAGAAGGGCTTTTCCAGGGTCAGACCATATTTGTACCTGGTGGTGGCGGTGGTCTTGGACGCTGCATCGCTCATGAACTCGCCAGTCTTGGTGCGAATGTGGTGCTGGCTGGCAGAACCATGGCGAAGCTTGAGCGTACCAAGGCTGAAATTGTTGCTGACGGTGGTGTGGTTCTGGGTTGCCATGCGGTTGAATTGCGCGATGAAGCTGCTGTGATCGACCTCGTCAGCAGCGTGATCGAACAGCACGGACCTGTGGATGGCCTGGTGAATGCTGCGGGGGGACAATTCCCGTCACATCTGGAGAATATGAGTTTGAATGCCTGGAATGCCGTTCTGCACAATAATCTGACCAGCTATTTTCTCGTGGCCCGGGAAGTCTATAAACAGTGTATGCGCGAGCGTGGCGGCAGCATTGTCAATATTGGTGCAGATTATGAGTCGGGTATGCCGGGCATGGGGCACAATGGCGCGGCGCGGGCGGGGCTTTCAAATTTCACGTTTACGGCGGCTACAGAGTGGGGTCGTTCCGGCGTTCGAGTGAACTGTGTCATCCCGGGGTTCATTGCGACAACGGGTCTTGACCGATATCCAGAAGAGGACTGGGATGCACTTGTCGGTATCGATCGTAAGATTCCGCTGGGTCGACATGGCACCGCTGCGGAAATCTCGGCGATGGTTGTATTCCTGATGTCAGAGATGGCCGCCTATGTCACCGGTGCGGACTTTCGCGTAGATGGCGGCATACATAATGGTGCAGGCAGTTTTGTTTTTCAGCCGGGTGAAGCGCGCAACGTCAAGACGTTCAATGGGTTTCACCGGGACGAACCACCTAAGCTTTTGCGCCGCTAGCGTTCCCTCCCGGGGCAAATTCAAACGGCTCGTCCCATGTCGTCGGGTAGTCGATCAAGGTGCCGCCCTCTGTGACGCTATCAAGCATGCCAAGGGCAGTACGCAGAATATCTAACTGCATGGGAATGTCACCCGGGCGACCAAAATTGTTACCCATCGGGTGATTAACAAACAGCGCTCTTGGTGGTTTCACCAGAGCGGTAAGGTCTCTTCCGGTGGCAATGTACACTGTTGCAATGCCCTGTTCCTCAAGGGTGCGACAAACCAGACCCACGGTCTGGTGATCAAGGGGTCAGCTTGGTGCGGCTATCAGCAGGTCGACATTATCTTCCCGCAGAGCTCTGGCAAACGCCGGGGCGGATTCCTGCAGGACTTTGCTGCGATTGTAGATGCGACCCATAAACCCGCTCCACAGCCGCTCAGAGACCTGGCCCACTTCACCATTTGCAGCCAGCTCGCGCAAACGCTCCAACGGGAAAACGCAGTTGATGTCCTGATCGGCATCGCCGTGGTCGTAGTAGCTGTCGTGAATCTGAAAGTCCTGAGCTCCTGCGTTTTTATCGATCGCATCCAGACGATGATCGTTACGCGCATCCGGGTCAAACGCTGGCATAGCACATTGGGAAACGCCGCCGGAAGTGAGCAGACTGACCGTACAATCCTGTAAGGGTTTCTCCAGCCGGTGCAGGGGGGCTGACTCATTTACAGTCCAGCGATAGGGTGGATTGCCCATGGCTGAGTAGTATTTATTCAGAGCATCTACGTATTTGATGGCTTGCACTGTGTCTCTCCGGAAAGTTACTTTTTGTTGAATTTATCGCTGGCTTGCCGAGCATCCTTTGTTGCCGCGCTGAGCTGGCTCTGGTCGGCATCTGCGTAACTTGCCATGCGATTGAGTGCGGTGCTGGTGGCGTTGACAGCTTCTTTAATCATGCTCGCAGCCACCGGCGGAATCTCTGCAACACGGCGCGCTAGCTCCATCGCCACGTCTGCCGCCTCTCCATCAGCCGCAATTTCTTCGACAAGTCCCCAGTTCAACGCCGTATCCGCATCCATGCGTTCGCACAACAGACAGATTCTTTTGGCTCGAGCGGGTCCAACAAGATTTATCAGTCGGGGCAATGCGCCCCATTGCAGGTTCAAACCTATTTTTGCTTCAGGGACGTAGAGATAGGCACTTTTACCCATCACCCGCCAGTCACACGCCAGCGGCAGGGCAACACCCGCGCCCACCGCCAGGCGTTCCATAGCAGCGATGGTGATTTGCGGCATCGATTCCCAGGCATCACATAGTCTTCCGCCGCGATAAAAGATCTGCCGCCTTTCCAGGTCAGACAAGGTCGGATCATTGCGGCTGGCCAGATCTTCAAGATCAGCGCCGGCGGAAAAATAGTCTGTTGAGCCTGTGAGGACCACAGCCCGGGTTTCCAGGTCATCGTGAAACGATCTGGCGACTTCCGTGAGCTCAAGAATAAGCTGGCTGTCAAAGGCATTTAGATTTTTCTTACGATCAAAGCGTACCAGCGCAAGCGGACCGTTCCGCTCAATGGTGACGTATTGCTCTGGCATGTTCTGCTCCCCGATGTCCCTGTTGAGCTAGCGTAACGCCAAATGCCAACATCACGCAAAGTGTCACTTGATTGAACAATTGCCTTAAATCCTTCTCATTGGTCAGCCCTTACGCCAGGATTCGTTTTCGGTGAATTTTGGATCGAACGATAATGAGAATACTTGCCTGTCTGATTTTGAGCTGCCTGCCGCTCTTGAGCGCGATGGCAGAGCCCGCGAAGGTTGGTCTGGTACTCAGTGGGGGCGGCACGAAAGGCGGCGCGCACATCGGTGTGATCAGAGCGCTTGAGGAGCACAATGTAAAAATCAGCTACGTGGTCGGCACCAGTGCAGGCGCCATTATCGGCGCAATGTACGCAACTGGCATGACCGCTGATGAAATTGAGGCCGCGATCGATGCTATTGATTGGGAAGACGTGCTGCGCGATGACCCTGGTCGCCCGACAGTGCCGATCCAGCTTAAGCGCGGAGACTTCGATTACCTGGTTAAAGCGAGTATTGGGTTTTCAGACGGGCAACTCAAATTGCCTTTGGGTGTTTCACAAGGGCAAAACGTTACGCAACTTTTGCGACGTCTGTTACAGCGCGGTGAAGGCGTTATTGATTTTGACAACCTGGAGATCCCGTTTCGTGCCGTTGCAACCTCATTGACCAGCGGCGATGCGGTTGTGTTATCGCGCGGCGACCTGGCACTAAGTGTGCGTGCGAGCTTGTCGTTGCCAGGCGTTTTCACGCCGGTTGAGCTGGGTGATCAGTATCTGGTTGACGGTGGCATTGCGGCAAATCTACCCATAGACGTGGCGCGAGAAATGGGGGCTGATCATGTCATTGCCGTCGACATAACATCGCCTCTACTGGATAAAACCGATATCAACTCTGTCCTCGCCGTGACCCAGCAGGTGATCAACATGATCACCCGCCGTAACGCAGATGAGCAGATTGCTACGCTGGCTGCCAACGATGTCATTATCAGGCCTGACGTTCAGGCGATCGATACGCTCGATTTTGCGAATACGGTTGCGGCGATCGAACCTGGTTATAAGGCAGGTCAGGCGGTATCGGCACAACTTCAGGCGCTGGCCAGAATCACAGGTCCTGCCCAGCAAAACCCAGATACAGGACAATCCGGGCGCGTAGATCCACCAATGATCGAGTTTGTCGACGTGATGGATAATTCAGGTCTGGGCCCGGACGTTGTGCTTGCCAGACTGGATATCGAAATTCCGGAACCTTACGACCGCAGGGTATTGGATCGCAGAATCTCTCGCTTATACGGCACGGGTTTGTATCAACGAATTGACTATGCGCTGGTGGAAAGGGATGGGATGAAAGGGCTGTCAGTTACCGCAGAGGCGAAAGCCTGGGGCCCAGATTACCTGCAGTTCGGCCTGCAGCTGGAAGAAGATTTTTCGTCAGATGCTAATTTCAATGTGGGTGTGTCCTATCTGAAAACCGGCTTGGATGAATTAGGGGCCCAGTGGCGCACGCGTCTGAGCCTTGGCGTTGAACAAGGTATACGCAGTGAATGGTTCCAGCCCTGGACTCGGGACGGCCGGTTTTTCTCGCGCTTTGAGTTGGGGTACCAACGTAATAATATCCGGATTTATCCAGAAGAAGATGATGATGCAGCGCTCGCTGATCTGCGTCTTCAGGAGTCTGGTGGAATGATCTCTATCGGTCGCCAGCTTGGCCAGGCTTCTGAGGTTGAGCTTGCCTGGCGACGCCTGCTTGGCTTTGCAGATACACTGGTTGGCGAGGTCGATATTCCCGAACGGGAGTTTGACATAGGCGAGGTATCGCTGAGTTACCGTCTTGATACCTTAAACCGAACCAATCGACCCTCCCGCGGATCGCTGGTGCGCGTAACGGCTCTGGATTCCGGCGGCCCCACAGGTGGCGATGAGTACCAACAGGTGCATATAGCTGCGATGAAAGCGTTTTCCATGGGGCGCGCCCAATTTGCGTTGTCTACAATTGTGGGGTCAACGGTCAGTGACGAAGCGCCGATTCAAAGCTACTTTGTTCTGGGCGGCCTGGGCAGGCTGTCGGGTTACCCGGTTGATCGATTTGGTGGGCAGCACATGGGGTTTTTACGGCTCAATGGGTCGAGAGACTTCACCTTCGCTAAGTTACCCATTTTTCTGGGAGCAAGTGTAGAGGTTGGAAGTACCTGGAATGATGCATTCAGTGAAGGACCAGATAACTGGCTTTCTGCAGGTTCAGTCTATGCAGGTCTGAATACGCCCCTGGGCCCAGTCTATGTTGCAGCCGGGTTCGCTGAAGGTGGGCAAAACTCTATCTATGTGAGCCTGGGCAACCCTTTTTCCATGCGGGCCTATCGCCCGTTTGACTGATGGGTTGTCAGAAGACTGCTCCAGTCAGATTAGCGATTACAGAAACGCCTGTGGCAAACTTAGGTTTGAAGCAATGAGTTAATGGGCAAACGGATGCTGCAAAAGTCTGATTTTCTGATCCTGATCACGTTCGTAGGTCTAGCGCTCGTGGCACCGAATACCATGGCGCAGAATAAGTCGCTGCTTGAAGAAAGTAGGGCGCTGGCAAAACGTTTTGCCATGCAGTTGCAAGCTGAGTTGAAAGCCGCTCTATCTGATGGTGGGCCAATACATTCAATAGCTGTATGCAAGGAAGAAGCACCGAAGATTGCTTCGGCGCTCTCGCGTCAGAGCGGTGCAAAAGTCGGACGTACCAGCCTGAGGCCACGCAACGCCATCAACGCACCGGAGCCCTGGCAGACTGAAGTTCTTGACCAGTACTTCCAACCCACAGCGCAGGTGACGGACAAACGTATCGAGTACTTTGCCGAATCATCAGGTGACGTGCGCTACATGCAAGCTATCCGAACCGGTGGTCTGTGTCTGACTTGTCACGGTCAGATTCCGCAAGGTGATCTCACCGGAGCGTTAGACGCTGATTATCCTTACGATCAGGCGCGAGGTTACGAAATCGGCTCGTTACGAGGCGCCTTCAGTATCACCTGGCCCAACGCAGAGCGTTATGTTGAGGCTGTTAGAGAAGGTCGATAGTAGGGTTTGTCACCACTGATGGTGACACGACGCAGTAATCTTTCATGGGGATAGTAATCGCTGACCGCGTAATGCTGGACGGCGCGGTTATCCCAGAATGCGATTGAACCTGGCGTCCATTTGAAGCGACAGATGTACTCAGCTTTGCTGTGCTGGCCCAACAGTTCCTGCACTATTGCCCGGGAAGCGTCTGCGCCTAGTGGATTATTAGTCCGCGTATCGTATAAAGAATCGTGTCGCAGAAAACCGCCGTGTATGTACAGGCCTGTTTTTCCGGTTTCCGGGTGGGTGCGCAGCAAAGGGTGGCTGACGCCAAATGGAATATCCTTTTTAATTTCTTCTACTAACGATTCCGGCCAGGCTTTCGCCCCGCGCCCCGAGACAAAAACGCGATAGTCGTTGATCCCTTCCAGATACTGGAGCTTCTCTTTCAATTCGTCCCGTAAGCCATGGTAAGCCGCCGCACTGTCGGCAAACAATGTATCGCCGCCATAGGGGGGAACGACAATACATTGCGCAACCGAGCCCAGAGAGGGCTTTTCCATCCAGGTCACATCAGTGTGCCAGCTGTTTTCTCTGCCGGGGCTGTGTTCGTTGTGGTGGATTTCCAGAATGAATGGATTTTCTCCGGTCGCGCCAAAAGGGAAGGCATCGAGCTCGCCAAACTCACGGGCAAACGCCACCTGCTGGTCTTCGGAGAGATGCTGGTCACGAAAGAAAATGACTTTGCGTTCCAGCAGTGTTGCCTTAACCAGGGCGATGAGAGCCGGGTTGGTCAACCGCTTCAGATCGACGTTATGCAAAACCGTGCCTAACGTTAAACCTATGTGCTCAAATTCAACACCCAGCTGTTCAGCTTGTGCTGCCAGCTGGCCGCTTACCGGTTGATTACCCATCGCTTCATACTCCAGCGCTACACCCAGGCCAGATAAGTTGTGTTGCGGGAACAGGGTGTTGCGATCCGGCTTTTGTGTTTTGGAGGGGGTGGCGTAGGTAGCGCTTGCATCGGCGAGTTTATGTGCGGTAGCGATCGCCCTCTCGTTGTAAGTAGCATTTGCTTGCGTAAGTTCAGTCATGGTTAAACGCTGCCTTTGCGTGTGACTTTAACCGGCAGGTAGGTGTAACCCTTCACAAAGGAGGAAAATGTGCGCTCTGGCTCAGCCTGAACTTCAATTTTTTCGAAGCGCGCCAGTATTTCCTCCCATAAAATACGTAGCTGCAGTTCAGCGAGTCTGTTCCCCATACAGCGGTGAATGCCAAATCCGAAAGACAAATGCTGACGGGCATTGGCACGTTCGATATTCAGTTCATCCGCATTATCGAAAACATCTGCGTCACGGTTGCCGGAGACGTACCACATCAGCACCTGATCGCCTTTCTTGATCTGTTTGCCACCCACAGTGCAATCGTTGTTTGCGGTGCGTCGCATATAAGACAATGGTGTTTGCCAGCGGATAACTTCGGCAACCATCTGCGGAATCAGTTTCGGGTTGGCGACCAGTTTGTCGTATTGCTCAGGGAATTTGTTGAGCGCGTAGATACTGCCTGACATGGTATTGCGTGTGGTGTCGTTACCACCAACGATTAACAGCAGGAGGTTGCCGAGGAATTCCATGGGCGGCATATCCTTGGTGTCTTTGCCATTGGCCAGCATAGAGACCAGATCACTACCGGGCTTGTTGGTGCGCTCCTGTCGTAGCCGGGTGAAATATTCCAGACACTCCAGCAGTTCGTCGCGGCGCTGTTCAATAGATTCCACGAGGCCACCAGGTTGTGGCACGGCAAAGGTCACGTCTGACCAGCGGGTCAGCTTGCGCCGATCTTCAAATGGAAAATCAAATAGTGTCGCCAGCATCATCGTGGTCAGCTCAATGGAAACGGTATCTACCCAGTCAAAGGTTTCCCCTTCCGGCAGCGCATCGAGCACGTTACAGGTGCGCTCACGGATCAATGGCTCAAGATTGACCAGATTAGTGGGCGCGACCACGCCGGTAACGGTTTTGCGTTGTACATCATGCACAGGTGGGTCCATGGCGATAAAGGTGCTGAGCGACAGTGCGCCTTCCGGCAGTTCGGCACCGACGGGAAAGCCGAGGGTGATGCCCTGGGCTGAACTAAAATTCTGCCAGTCAGTATCAACGTTTTTAATGTCGTCGTACTTGGTCAGCGACCAGAAGCGGCCTGCCATGTCAGTTTCGTTAAAATGAACCGGGTCTTCTGCGCGCAGGCGCTCGAAACATTCCTGCCAACGGTTTTCGCTGAAGAGTCTTGGGTTGACTGGCAGCAGATCCTCTAACGGAACGTCATAGGCGGAAGGTAGCTCACCTTTTGTGTCTGCGCCTGCTGCGCCGGGCATACCTGCCGGTGTATCTGTTGATTGAGGTGAATTTGTAGAATTGCTCATTGGGATGTTCCTGGATCAGAAGTGAATCTAAAAGTTCATGCTACCTAAGTCGCTAGTTGATCGCGATGGGGTTTATGAACATCTGTACAGACCCGCGCACTTTCGCCTGTCCCAGCACAAACAGGAACTCGAATGCCCCGTCGCGAACCAGAGGGCCGGTATTCATTGTCTCCAGCACATAGATGCCATTTTCTTTAAGAAGGATCACGTGTCCCTGGAATGGGCGATCAGCATGTTGCGGTGGCACAACGTCCAGTCCCCAGGTATCAGCACCGACAGCGACTACATTCTTGCTGGCCAGATAGCGCGCTACTTCTTCAGATTGGCCGGGTTCTCCAGATACCCATGCCTGCGGATCGCTCTGCATTTTGTGGTCGGTCCAACCTGTATGAAACAGCACGACGTCACCCTCCCGGACTGGCGTACCCTGTTTCTCCTCCACCGCTTTGACATCCTCCACGGTCCAGTACTGACCGGCTGCCAGGTGCGGTTTGCCAAAATGTCCTGCCATGTCCAGCACTACGCCGCGAGCGACCATGGGCGGCACTTTATCGGTGCCGAGCTTCTTCAAGCCTGAAATGTCCGCAAAATCTTTGGCGTCGTTGCAGTTGTAATACATGCCTTCATAGCCGAGATGGCCGAGTCCATCTAATTGTGAACCGATGCCAAACCAACCCTGGAAAATATCGTCGTTGTACGTTGCGCCCATGTTAGGCCGTGCGCCTTCCTGCTGGCCGGGTTGTACAACCTGCAGTGACAGACTGCGGGGTGCAAACGCAGGGGTTTCTGAGTCGATGGTGATGCCAAGGCTGTAAGTCTGGCCGGTTTTTATAAGTTGTGCTGCTTTAAGCACAGTTGCGGCGTTAATCAGATTGATATTGCCGATTTCGTCGTCCGCTCCCCACTTGGAGGGCGTACAGGACTCTTGCGCCTGGGCAATGTGCGTCCCGCAGATCAGCATCAGATAGATGGCCAGCTTTTTCATTCTCTTCCCCTTATCGCTCTACTATTGAATCCGCACTTTAACCAGTATTCATAGGCAGATGCACGCGCGGGTAGTGTGACCAACTTTGCCAAACAGCTGCAGCCCCTGGTTTATGATGGCTGCTTTTTGCACAGGTGGAGAAAATCGATGGAAAGTCTGGACCTGCCCCGCAGTATTCTGGTGCTGTCCTGTCCCGATACCACGGGTATTGTTGCTGCTGTAACCAGTTTTCTTGCGAGTAACAACGCAACGCTGGTTGAAGCATCGCATTTCAACGATGAAACCACCCGGCGCTCTTTCCTGCGTACGGTTTTTCACGATGATGGTCGTGGCATGGGATCTCTTGCAGAACTTCAGGCGCGCTTCAGACCTATCGCTGAGCAGTTTGCAATGGACTGGCAGTTCTTTCCAGAGCAGCGTCCGCTGAAAACCATGATAGCCGTGACCGCTGCGGGGCACTGCCTCACCAGTTTGCTGCAGCGTTGGAGTGTGGGCAGTTTACCCGTCGATATTGTGGGTATCGTTTCCAACCGTGACGCGCTGAAGAATCATGCAGATTGGCATAATATCCCTTTCTCCTATCTGCCCATCGAGCAGGGGCATGAAGCCGAGCAGGAACAAGCGCTGTTGGATTGCTTCGAAGCCAGCGAAGCAGAGCTGTTAGTGCTGGCGCGCTATATGCGGGTGCTCAGCCCCTCTCTATGTGCGCAACTGGAAGGGCGCTGTATCAACATCCACCATTCTTTTTTGCCTGGTTTCAAAGGTGCGCGGCCGTATCATCAAGCTTTTGATCGTGGCGTAAAAATTATCGGTGCAACAGCACACTACGTCACCGGTGAGTTGGATGAGGGTCCGATCATCGAGCAGGCTGTAGAGCGTGTTGATCATGCCTTTTCGCCTTCGGATCTTGTCAATCATGGGCGCGATCTTGAAAGTAGCGTGTTAAACAGAGCCGTGCTCTGGCACGCGGAACACCGGGTATTTCTTAATGGGAATAAAACCGTGGTGCTGAAGTAGGCAGGGGTGAATGCCAGAAGTGAAAGGGCAATGTCGCGACAGGTTGTTGCGATAAAGATGCAGCCCACTCAATTGAGTGGGCGCAACTTTCTGTCTCTACTGTAGATCGAATCGATCCAGACGCATTACCTTGGTCCACGCGCTGACAAAATCCTGCACAAACTGCTCTTGTGCATTGTCGTAGGCGTAAACTTCAGCGATAGCGCGTAGCTCGGAGTTAGATCCGAAGATCAAATCTACCGGTGTTGCGGTGAACTTCACATCGCCTGTTGCACGATCCAGGCCTTCATAGAGGCCCTCTGTGTCGGTCTTACGCCAGCGATTCGACATATCCAGCAAATGGACAAAAAAGTCATTTGTCAGGGTGCCGGGTGCGTCCGTCAACACGCCATGTGCAGAGCCGTCCCAGTTCGTGTTCAGCACACGCATGCCGCCGAGCAGAGCGGTCATCTCGGGTACGGTAAGCTCCATCTGATCAGCTTTGTCTACCAACATTTCGGTTGGCGAGCGGTAGCTCTCTTGAGGATTGAAGTAGTTACGGAATGCATCAGCTTTTGGCTCGAGAAGGCCGAAAGATGTGACGTCAGTCTGCGCCTGGGTTGCATCTGCCCGGCCTGCGATAAATGGTACTTCGATTTCAACGCCCGCCGCCTCTGCTGCGGCCTCAACGCCAGTGGCGCCTGCCAGCACAATCAGATCTGCCAATGAGATCTTAGCTCTGCCGGAACGGTTGAAGCGGGTTTGAATATCTCGCAGAGTTGTCAGGGTCTGATTCAGCGTCTTGGGGTTGTTCACCTGCCAGTCTTTCTGAGGGGCCAGGGCGATACGAGCACCGTTAGCGCCACCGCGCATGTCACTGGCACGAAAGGTGGACGCGGAAGCCCAAGCAACGCTTACCAGTTCGGTCGGCGTCAAGTCCGAATCCAGAATAGACTTCTTCAGGCGTTGTACATCTCGATCGCTGACCAGTGGGAAGTCCACTGCGGGAATCGGGTCCTGCCAGATAAGTTCATCTGCGGGTACCTCATCGCCAAGATAGCGCTGTTTCGGACCAAGGTCGCGATGGGTCAGCTTGTACCAGGCCTTGGCAAACGCCAGTTGATATTCATCCGGGTTTGCGAGGAAGCGTTCAGCAATGGCTTTGTAGGCAGGGTCGAATTTCAGCGCGAGATCGGCAGTGGTCATGACCGGGGCATTAAATTTGCCTTCAACGTGAGCATCCGGCACGGAATTGTGCATGGATTCATCTGTTGGAATCCATTGGATAGCGCCACCTGGAGAGCGGGTCTCTTTCCACTCTAAGTTCAACAGGTTCTGTAGATACAGAGTGGTCCACTGAGTGGGCGCCTGTGTCCACGCACCTTCCAAACCACTGGTAACCGTGTCTTCTGAATGACCTTTGCCACATTTGTTTTTCCAGCCGAGACCCTGTTCTTCTATAGAGGCACCTGCCGGTTCTTTACCAACGCATTCGCTGGCTTTGTGCGCGCCGTGCATTTTGCCGAATGTATGGCCACCGGCAATCAAAGCGACAGTTTCTTCATCATTCATCGCCATACGGCCAAAAGCGACGCGAATATTGCGGGCTGAGCCAACAGGGTCGGGTTTGCCTTTAGGGCCTTCCGGGTTGACGTAGATCAGGCCCATGTGGGTGGCGCCAAGAGGCCTCTGCAGTTTGCCATCGCGGGTTTCGCGATCGCTGGCCAGCATTTTGACTTCCGGTCCCCAGTAAACCATATCCGGCTCCCAGTCATCAGCGCGTCCACCTGCAAAACCATATGTTTCGAAGCCCATGTTTTCCAGCGCAACATTGCCTGCCAGAATCATCAGGTCTCCCCAGGAGAGGCTGCGACCGTATTTCTGTTTTACCGGCCACAGCAGACGTCGTGCTTTGTCGAGGTTGCCATTGTCTGGCCAGCTGTTAAGAGGATCGAAACGCATCTGCGCGCCGTCACCACCACCGCGACCATCGAGGGTGCGATAGGTGCCAGCTGCGTGCCACGACATACGTATGAAGAATGGGCCGTAGTTGCCGAAATCAGCTGGCCACCAGTCCTGAGATTCGGTCAGGAGTGTGTTGATGTCGCTTTTTACTGCAGCCAGATCGAGCTTAGCAAACGCTTCTGCGTAGTCGAAATCGTCACCAAACGGGTTTGATCGTGCATCATGATCGCGCAGAGATGACAGGTTCAACTGCTCCGGCCACCAGAAGTTGTTCGACCTGGGTTCGCCGGCTGCTACAGCACCAGTACCAGTGGTGCCCTGCGGCTTAGCCATCTCGGCCGCGGCGAAAGCCGGGCTTGAAGTTGTAAAGAGTGCTGCCAGTCCTGCGAGGAGCGCAGCTTTTATGGGTATGTGTAAATTCATATCGGTTTTTTGGTTACCTTTCTTAGAGGAATGCCATAATTGCAAATGGATAAGCAAACTATAGGCTTCTTCCTTTGGTAGATAAAATAGATTATTTCGATCGATGTCATTGGCTAGAGCTATTGATCCTGCATTGCTGTTTTTCATGGCGATGTGGCGCATGTGACAGGCAATATTCGGGAGACCATGACAATGAGTATTCGAGCTGGCTTGATTTCTTTTGTGCTTCGCCACACGCTGAAGAAGCGAATGGCATCTTTCGACGATCCACTTGAGCTGCGGGCTCAGGCAGGTGCATCCATTGGCAGAATACCCGCTGAAGTGGCCACAGAATCAGTAAACGCCGATGGCGTTGATGCACAATGGGTGAGCTGGCAGAGCGTGTCCTCCGATGCCGGTCCTGGCGACGCCGTTGTGCTTTATCTCCACGGTGGTGGCTTTGTTTTTGGCGGGCTGGACAGCCATCGGGGTATAGCCTGGCGGCTTGCCAGGCAATGCTCAAGCAAGGTGCTTGTCGTG
Organism: Gammaproteobacteria bacterium; assembly: GCA_048571035.1. Lineage (GTDB taxonomy): Bacteria > Pseudomonadota > Gammaproteobacteria > Pseudomonadales > Azotimanducaceae > UBA4421. Next base: position 1,743,746 of record CP121329.1, on the reverse strand, counting down.
GATTACCGTCTGGCACCTGAACATGTGTACCCAGCCGCGCTCGAGGATGCACTAGCCTCGTACCAGTGGCTCTTAGCCCAGAACATTCCCCCGGAAAAAATTGTTGTTGCAGGCGATTCCGCAGGCGGCGGCCTTTGCGTTGCCCTGCTTGTGCGTTTGCGGGAGCTGAGTCTGCCGCAACCGAAAGCGTGTGCCTTGTTTTCCCCCTGGACGGATTTGACGTTGTCAGGTGCAAGCATTGAGATTAACGCAAAGAAAGATGCGATGTTGTCACCGGCTGCTCTGCAACGTTTCCGTGACCTTTACCTTGGCGAAATCGAACCCGGCACACCCCTGGCTTCACCCTTGTTTGCAGATCTTTCTGGACTTCCTGATACCTGTGTTTTTGTCGGCAGTGAGGAAGTTCTGTTTGATGATTCAAAACGCCTCGTTGAGCGCTTGAACCAGGCTGGTGTGCAGGCGAGGTTGTCTGTCTGGGCTAAGATGCCACATGTATTTCCGCTGCTGGCGGCTTTTATTCCAGAAGGCGATCAGGCGATTGACGAGGTTGCTTCGTTTTTAAGCGCGCATCGTTAGCCCAGGATCAGGACGCTAAATGTCCAGCTGGCCTTCCGACCCCGCTTTATCTGCGCTGTTCAGGCGCTCCGCAAGGTTCTGCAGAATCAGGTCTTGAGGGTCGGTGATACCTGGCCGCATGGCGACGTGAAACGCATTTTCATCCTGTACCTTCGGGGCGAGTACAATGATTTCTTCACTGACGGTCAGCGTTTTTTGACCGGTTGGTTCAACTTACGCCAGCTGTGGTTGCTGATACTTCTCAATCTCTTCGCGTAACTCGTCCGGCCACTCTATCGCGCGGCGGGCGTCAAGGTCGATGCAGACCCCTACAGTATCGCTCATACCCAGAAGCTTCCCGGTGTTTGTGTTCAGTGCCCAGCGTCGCGACAGTCTGGATTTGGCTTCTACCTTCAAATCGGTGCTGAAGTAACTCAATTCATCACCAAGTCGTGGTTGCGCAAACAACATGGTGCGGGTTTCCATAACCGCCCAGCCAATACGTAAGCCATCCGACGTGGTGACAACCGGTGGTCCTGGCTTTACCCCAGCTTCTAATGCCATCTTTGCGAAGGGCAGGAACATCAGCTCAACATCTTCTTTGAGCCACCCTTCAGCGTCGACGTCATCAGCCTCGATCAGCGCATTGCGTTTGCCGCTCATCATTCCGCCGCCGTCAACATCGGGAATACTGTTCTGCAGTACTTCCAGTGTGATGTCGGTGTTTGCCGGCCCCAGACTCAAGCTTCGAGGTCTAGCGTAGTCGGGAATCTCGACATAGCCCGAACCGCTAACCTCAGTTGTCGGAATGGGTAGATTCTGTGTGTCGCGGGTTTTTCGATCGATCAGGGCGGTAGTGACCACAAAAGTCGCCGCCACAGCACCTGTATCCGGGTTTCGGATCTCGACATAGCTCTGCACGCCACCTTCACCGATGGACAGCAGACTGCCCACCGTCTCCAGAGTCGCACCCTCAAACTGTTCGTTGCGGAACCGTGTATAGGTATCAACAGAGCGTAAAAAACTGTGTTCCAGAACGTCTGGGTCTATGCCCAGACCATCCACCAGCAGGCGGTTGGCGCTTTGCATCCGCGTCATATAGTAACGAACGTTCATGTGTCCCAGCGAATCGATCTCTTCTTCCAGGACGGTGGAGGTGTGCAGAACTTGCATCAGCGGTTGAACCCTTAGTATGTTTGACAAAGCCCGCCATTATACGGATTTTCAGCGCAAGCGAGACACCATGCAAAAACCGATACGTTTTCACACGCTCACCCTGAAACGCTGCTTGTTTCTGGTGGTTTTCGCGCTGTTCAGCGCAGCCTGTAGTACCGAGGAATCGGCGCAATCCCCGGTTTCCAACGAGCCGACTTACAACGTTGATATCCGCTGGACAAGCTATGGTATACCCCATGTCAAAGCACAGGACTGGCAAAGTCTGGGTTATGGTTTTGCATACGCGACGGCGACAGATGCGGTGTGTGTCATCGCCAAGGATGTCGCGATGGTGAACGGCAACAGGTCGCTGTATTTTGGTGACAGTGATGAACATCTCGCCAGTGATGTGTTTCACAAAGCCATTTTGACCGATGCAAAACTCGAAGCCTATCAGGCAGCACAGACGCAGCGGACACATGCGTTTAACGACGGTTACGTCGCGGGTTACAACCGCTATCTGCGTGACCATGAAGGTACTCTGCCGGCGAGCTGTGAAAATCAGCCTTGGGTGCAGAACATTTCACTGCAGGATATGCATCGCCTGGCCATCGGTGTGGGCATTCGTTACGGCCTGGGGCGTTTCCAGAAAGAAATTGCCGGCGCCTCACCTCACGGGGTGTTGGAGGAGCAGAAACAGGTTGCAGCCAACACGCAGTGGGATTGGCCAGCGGGTATCGGCAGTAATGCGGTCGCAGTTGGCAGTGCTTTGTCCTACTCTGGCCGAGGTATTCTGCTGGGCAATCCGCATTATCCGTGGCATGGATCTTCGCGCTTCCATCTGTTGCACGCGACTATTCCAGGCGAATTGGATGTGATGGGGACCAGCTTGCTCAATACATCGCGTGTGGCGATCGGCTTCAACAAAGATATAGCTTGGACGCATACTGTATCCACGGCGCTGCGTTTCACCTTATATCAGCTTGAGCTGAATCCTGAGAATCCAATGGAGTACAAATATCAGGACGCTTACAGGCCGATTCAGGCGAGGACGATCCAGGTTGCCCACGCAGATGCTCAGGGCAAGTCGAAAACAAGCCAACACACGGTCTATTTCAGCCATTACGGACCGATGATAGAAAGCGACCTGTTACCTTGGGGTGACACCCACGCTTATGCGCTGCGCGATGCGGTCCTGGATAACTATCTGACTGCAGATACTTATGATGCCCTGAATACGGCATCGTCTACCGCTGAAGTTGAAGCCGCGATCAGCAAACATGGTGTTTACTGGACCAACACAATTGCTGCTGATCGTCAGGGTAATGCGTTCTACGCGGATATCAGCGGTACGCCCAACGTCGATGCTGAACTTATTGAAGCCTGCTCCGTGAGCGTCACTGATGCGCCGGACAGGTTGGTTATCCTCGACGGGTCCAGACCTTCGTGTGAGTGGAAAATTGATCCCCGCAGTGCGGTGCCAGGCGCTTTGCCGGCGGAGGACATGCCCCGTCTAACGCGGCAGGACTATGTGACCAATTCCAACGACAGTTACTGGTTAAGTAATCCGGATGCACCTCTGGAAGGGTACTCGCCGATCATCGGGTCGGAACGCAGTGCGCGCTCTTTGCGCACGCGTGCGGGTCTGTCGCAGATGGCAGCAATGGTCGATTCACAAGAAAAGATAGCGCCTGCAGACATCAAAAACATGCTCTATAACCACCGCAATTATGGCGCTGAATTGCTGCTGGATTACGTGCTGCAACTCTGCGAAGGGGATGCACAGATCAAACCCGCCTGCGATGCTCTAACCCAGTGGGATCGCACTATGAACATCGACGCAAAAGGTGGGCACGTCTGGCGGGAATTCTGGTCCATCGCGCGTTCGGTAGACAATGTTTATGCTACGCCGTTTGACACAAATGATCCGGTGAATACGCCGAGGGGCATTAACCTCAGCGATGCCGAGGTCAGCGATGCCCTGCGTGCTGCCTTGCTGGCGGCGCAAACCAAACTGCAGGATGCGGACATTGCCCTGGATGCCCGCCTGGGTGATATTCAGTATGCGCCGCGCAACGAAAAGAATATTCCCATTCCCGGCGGGCAGGGGTGGGCAGGCATGTTCAGCATGATAATGGCTGACCTGGATGCGCAGAATGGCTACACACCCATTGTACATGGCAACAGCTACATCCAGGTTGTCAGTTGGGATGAACAGGGCAAGGTACAACCTTCAGCGATGCTGACCTACTCTCAGTCGCCTGAACCAGAGTCTCCACATTACAGCGATTTGACCGAGGTATATGCTCAGGGGGGCTGGATTGATCTGCCCTTCACGGAAGCTGAAATCGAAGCTGATCCGAACCTGAAACGTCTGCAATTGAGCGAGTAGTCATGACCGTGCGTGACGTATGGAGGTCAGATGTTGTTGTCTAGGCTGGCCGCATTGATCTGCTTCAGCTTTGTTCTTTGCGCACAGGCAGAGCCACAGAAGGTCACGCTTCTATTCACCAACGATTTTGAAAGTGCGTATGACCCAACGGCTGCTTTCTGGCGTGAAGATATAGAGAATATCGGCGGTGTGGCGCAGTTATCTTCGCTGATTCAGCAGATCCGAGCTGAAGAAGACACTGTATTCCTCTTTGATGCGGGTGATATCTTTACCGGCACACTGGCGAAGCTTACCCACGGTGCTATCTCTTTCGAGCTGATGCTGACAATGGGTTATGACGCTATGGCCATCGGTAATCATGAGTTTGAATATGGATGGGCGAAGTTTGCTGAGGAAAAAAACCGGGTTCCTTTCCCGGTGCTTGGTGCCAATCTTTTTTATCGCGGTACCCAGCATCCATATGCACAGCCTTATGCAATCATCGAGCGTCAGGGTATTCGTGTTGGAGTGATTGGCATCCTCGGCCAGGATGCAGCCACTGCATTGATTCCCTCAAATATCGCCGGCCTGGAGGTTCGTGACCCGGTTGCAACAACGTCCGCTTATGTCGAGCTGTTGCGCGACTCAGTTGACCTGGTGGTAGTGCTGACCCATCAAGGCATGACCGCGCCAATGCAGACTGATGATGAAGCGGACCAGACGGTTCAGCGCGGTAATGCGGAGAATCTGGCGCTTGCCAGGGCTGTACCGGGTATTGATGTCATATTTGCTGGCCATACAGACGCGGGTACCCGCGAACCCATCGTGGATCCGCATAACGGTACGCTCATCATGCAAACCTATGGCCAGGGCCAGCATCTGGGTTACCTGCAGATAGAACTGGATGGCCCAACAGGCTTGTCAGGTAATCCTGTGCGCCTTGGATACAAGGGTAAACTGATTACCGTCGACAGTGATTTGTTGCCTGCCGATGCTCGTATTGAATCGAAGCTCGCTCATTTCCGCGCCGAACATCCGGACATATATGAAAGGGTAGGCGTCAGTAGTGACTATCTGTCTCGTCGCTATTATCGTGAATCTGACCTGGGTAACCTGTTTGCAGATATCGTGCGCGAGGCCACGGGAACAGACATTGGTCTGATGCCCTCAGGTGCCTTGCGAAAAGATCTGCCTCAGGGTGTGATCCGCCGTGTCGATTTGTTTGATGCCTTCCCTTTTGCAGACCACCTGGCAAGCGTCAGCGTTACCGGTTCGCAGCTTAGACAAATAGTTGAACAGGGGCTGAGTCTAAACCGGGGCATTTTACAGGTCTCAGGAATGAGCGTTTGTTATGCGCCAGAAGCTGAGCCGTTTGCGCGGATTGAAAAGATCTATATCCAGGGTGAAGCGCTCAGAGCAGAGAAAATTTATACGTTAGGTACACTTGAGATCCTCGCGCAAGGGGGTGATGCCTATGTACAATTTGCAGATGCATTGCACACCGAGATACATGCAGAAACCTTTGCTGATGAACTGGCCACATACTTTGCAGATCGTTCAGTGGTGGAGATGCCGGTTTCGGGACGATTGAATATCGCGCCCTGCAGTAAAAACATTTTAAACGATTCTGGGAGTGATCATGCCGGTCGATAAACATCATGAGGTGATTGTCATTGGTGCTGGTGTATCCGGTATCTATCAGATCAAGTGTCTACTTGATGCGGGTATCGACGCCACCGTCCTGGAAGCAGACGAGAATCTTGGCGGCACCTGGTACCGTAATCGCTATCCAGGTGCTCGCTTCGATTCAGAAAGTTATACCTATGGCTACTCTTTCTCCAGGGAACTGCTCGATGAGTGGCATTGGCGAGAGCGCTTTTCGTCGCAACCGGAAAATCTACGTTATCTGAATTACGTGGCCGACAAATTCGATCTGCGTCGCCACATGCACTTCAACGCAAAAGTTGAATCCATGCATTGGGATGAGGACGCACGGCTCTGGCATTTGCAGCTTGAGCAGGGTGAGCGTTACACGGCGCGATTTGTGATTACTGGCATTGGTGTTTTGTCGGTACCTACATTGCCTCGGTATCCCGGTATGGATTCTTTTTCAGGGCAGTCCTTTCATACGTATTGGTGGCCGAAAGAGCCTGTCGCTTTGCAAGGGCAACGCGTTGGTGTTGTTGGAACTGGTGCAACAGGTATACAGGTCATTGGCGAAATTGCTGATAAGGTAGGTGATCTTAGCGTTTTCCAGAGGCGCCCCAACTGGAGTACACCTTTGAACAATTCACCCATTTCCGTTCAGGAGATGGCTGATATACGTGCAAGATACGATGAGATTTTTGCCAACTGTGCAGAATCTCCCAACGGTTTTGAGCACGTCCCTGACAAACGTGGGTTCTATGCGCTCACGCACGAACAGCGGGTTGCGTTTTGGGACGAGCTTTATGACAAACCCGGCTTTGCCATCCTCGTTGGTAACTTTCCTGAGATATTCTTTGACGAGGCAGCCAACCAGGAGATGTCCGAATACGTGGCGAACCGTATTCGCCAGCGAGTCAGGGACCCGCAGGTGGCGGAGCAACTGATTCCCAAGGATCACGGCTTTGGCATGCAGAGATTACCGTTGGAGACCCGGTATTTTGAAGCCTACAATCGGGACAATGTGCATCTGGTAAATATCTCCGAGACTCCGATCGAACGCATTACGCCAACAGGTGTACAGACATCGGCAGATCACTACGAGCTGGATGTGATTATCTACGCAACCGGCTTTGACGCCATCACTGGCGGCTTTGATCGTATGCAGATACGCGGTGTGGATAACAAAACTCTGAACGAGAAATGGCATAATGGTCCAAGCACCTACCTTGGTGTCCTGACTCATGGCTTCCCGAATATGCTGATGGTAGCTGGGCCACAGAGTGTGTCCGGTTCGACAAATTTCCCCCGTGCGATCGAGGGCGGAGTTAACTGGGTGACCCAGTTACTGAAACACGTTCGGTGTCAAGGGTGCACACGTATTGAAGCGCAACCAGAAGCTGAACAGGCATGGGTTGAGGAAGTTGTGCGCGCACACGAGAAGATGCTGGCCCGGCGCAGTCAGGGATGGTTTACGGGTTACAATTCAAATGTCAGTGGGCACGAAGTCGGAAGCGTACGATATCAAGCCTATTTTGGTGGCGGCCCTAAATATGCAACGATTCTGGCGCAGAGTGCGGCAGAAGGTTACCAACAGATAGATATGAGCTAACAGGAAACAAAAGGAATGGCTGTGCAGAAACGAAGTATTGGTACAACGCAGGTTCACCCCATCGGGCTGGGGTGCATGAACCTCAGTCACGCGTATGGTCCAGCACAGGATCACAAAGATGCGGTTGCCTTCCTGCGGCGGGCCATCGACATTGGCTACGACTTTCTGGATACCGCAACCATCTATGGCATGGGTAATAACGAAAAGCTGATCGGTGAGGCGCTGCAGGATCGAAGAAACAGCTTTTTGCTGGCGAGCAAGTGTGTCATGGGTTTTAAGGATGGTAAAAGATGGCTGGATGGCAGTCCTGACGCGATCAAAAGCGCATGCACGGCAAGCTTGAAGCGGCTGCAGACTGATGTCATCGACCTGTACTATATGCATCGCCCGGATCCCAACGTGCCGATAGAAGACTCCGTTGGAGCGCTCGCGGAACTGGTTCAGGAGGGCAAAATACGCATGATCGGTTTGTCCGAAATGTCTGCTGAAACGATTAAAAAGGCCCATGCAGTACACCCCATTTCGGCGGTGCAGTCGGAGTATTCCCTGCTCACACGCAATCCCGAAATTGCCGTGCTGCAAGCGTGCCAGGATCTTGGTATCACGTTTGTGCCTTTTTCGCCGGTTGGACGTGGGTTTCTCGCTGACAATCCCCTCAAACCAGATGAGTACCATGAATCTGACCTGCGCCGTACGTTCCCTCGTTACAGTGAACCGCATTTTTCGCAGAATCTGGCGCTGTTGGATATTGCCAAAGCTCAGGCTAAAGCTCTGGGTTGCACAGTTGGGCAACTGGCCCTGGCCTGGTGTCTGGCTCAGGATCGAACCTGTGTGCCGATACCCGGCACCACAAACCTTAAGCACCTGGAAGACAACTATGGGGCTGCAGAGATTGAAATTCCGGCAGATGTGCTTAGCCAGCTGAACGCCGACTTCATCCCCTCGGCGGTTTCCGGCTTACGCTATTCACCCCCGGCTCAGGCAACTGTATCTACTGAGCGTTACGATTTTGAAATGCAGGCTTAGGGGCTGTCTTTACTGTTGCTGGTTCGTCTCGGGTTCAAAGTCTTCTTTGTAACGCACCGCACAGTCAGGGCAGACAAAATCGTCTGGCAGGTCCGCAAACAGATGGCCAGGTGGGTACCCCTCATGGTCGTCACCTAACGCTTCGTTGTAGGTGTAACCGCATCCGGGGCAGGTGTATTTAAGATACTGGGGCAAAGCCATCTCCGTATTTACCAAGGATCGCCTCGCGTGCGGCTGGATCGATGTTGATTTTGTTCAGATCGCCCTGCACGTGTGGTAACTGGAGGAGTTTGGCATCCATGTATTTAAACCACAGGCTTGGCACGTAAGCCAGAAGATACATGCCGTAGTAACCACTGGGCAGACTGGGTAAGTCTTCAAAGTGACGCAGGCTCTGATAGCGTCGGGTGGGGTTTGCATGATGGTCTGAATGTCGCTGCAGGTGAAAAAGTAGCAGGTTGGAGTAGATGTGGTTTGCGTTCCAGCTGTGGTGCGGCTGGCATCGCTCGTACTTGCCGTTGTCCTGTTTCATGCGCAGTAAGCCATAGTGTTCGATGTAGTTCGCGCTGGTCAGAACCCACCAGGAGAAAAAATTGTGGATCAGCAGGAACGGGATCATGATCCAACCGAATGCGATCAGTAGAGACAGCTGCAGAACCACACTGATCAGGTAACTCTGCAGGACTTCGTTCTGCAGATGCAGGACCGGCAGGTCCTTGCGCTTCAGTCGTTCCCTTTCAATTTCCCATGCTCTGTGGAACGCGCCCGGAATCTCACGTAACGCAAACCGGTATATAGATTCCCCCATACGCGCGCTTGCGGGGTCTTCTGGTGTGGCCACATCGCGATGATGCCCCCGATTATGTTCAATCCAGAAGTGTCCGTACGCAGGTACTGCCAGGACAATTTTAGCCAGCCATGTCTCAAGCCGGGTGCGTTTATGGCCCAGTTCGTGGCCGGTGTTGATTGCAAAACCATCAGCGAAGCCGATGGCCACTGTCAGCGTGAGAAAACCCCACCAGGGAAGCGATTGAGTGCCGATAAAGATCGCCACCGTGATAAAAGAAATGTAGTGCAGTGGAACCGTCAGATAAGTCAGCACCCGGTAGTAACGATCTTCTTCCAGCTGGGGCACCAGCGATTCGGGTGGATTATTCTGGTCCTCGCCGAGCAACAGATCCAAAAGAGGTGCGACAACAAACATGAGTGTTAAGGGTACGACCAGCCAGAAGGACTGCTGGGTTGCGAGAAATCCGAACACGCTAATCAAAGGCAGCGTTGGATTGATCAGTGACAGCACCCACCACCAGCGCTTCCGGTCCACGTAGGTAATGGTCTGGTCTTTTAAATCGGTAACACTGTAGGTGCGCATCAGACGGTCTCTTTCCCCTGTGCGACTACTATAGGGAAAGTTAAACGATTGGTCAGCTATCGGAAATGGCAGGGATCTGTTCCCTGGTATCGTTTCGGTTGTTTTCCAGAGCGCGCAGAAGCGCGTTTTTAACATCTGCGATACTGACGGGTTTAGAAACAAAATCGTCCATGCCCGCAGCAAAGCAGGACTCGCGGTCTTCAGACAGCGCGTTGGCGGTCATCGCGATAATGTAGGGTTGTACCAGATCTTCGGTGCCACGAATAATTTGTGTCGCCTCCAAGCCGTCAACGTTAGGCATCTGCACATCCATGAAAACGATGGAATAGGTCTGGTCACACAACATTTTCACCGCTTCAGATCCATCACTGGCGATATCTGCGCGAATCCCGAGTTTTTTAAGAATCTGTCGGGCGACGGTTTGATTCACGACATTATCTTCAGCCACTAATACGGCCACATCGGCCAGCTCGGCAATCCCTTCGTCTGCACAGTGAGTGCTTGCAGGTGCTGAGTTCTGATCAAAAGAACGTAGCAGTGCGTTAAACAAGTCGGTAGGGCGAATAGGCTTGCGCAGGACCTGAGTAAACTGTGACCAGTCGACGTCACCGCGGTCCAGTGATGTCAACAAGACGACCGGCACGAGTTTTTCATGCTGGTTGCTCAGCGCTTGAAGCAGGTCTTCGCCGTCCATATCCGGCATCGACATGTCTGTAATAATGAGGTCGCAGCTGCCGGGTTTGTAGGCGTCCAGCAGATCTGAGGGGTGACTGAACAAAGTGGCAGACATGCCAAACCATTCGAGCAACCCCTGCAGCACCTTTCTATTGGTTGAGTTGTCGTCAACACCAAATACCTTTTTACCTTGCAGCCTGGGTAGTTCGTGCCAGGTCTCAGCTGCGGTCCATGGAGCTTTGATATAGAAGCTGAAGGTAGAACCCGCATCGAGTTTACTGGCGACAGAGATCGCGCCACCCATGATGCCAATAAGATTTTTACAGATAGACAGTCCCAGACCCGTGCCGCCAAAGCGTCGCGTGGTAGACGCATCAGCCTGGGTGAAAGGTTCGAATAGCGTGTCGATTTTATGTTGTGGAATACCAATTCCGCTGTCGATGATCGCAAAGTGAATCTGGCTGGGCACATCTTTGCTGCCACTTTCGTTTCGGGCGATTTTCACCTGTATGGTGACTTCACCCTGCTCTGTGAATTTGATTGCATTCGATAGCAGGTTGACTAACACCTGCCGTAAGCGGCTGCCATCGCCGGCAATATAGCCGAGATCCTCGGGTGATATGTCGAGGGTCAGTTCGATTCCTTTTTGAGCAGCCAGGCTCGCGACTACGTCGATGGAATCAGTTATGCAGTGCTCCAGATCGAATGGCGCAACTTCCAGCTCAATCTCATCAGCTTCTATTTTGGCAAAGTCGAGGATCTCGTTGATGATGATTAACAGCGACTCGCCACTGGAACGGATTGTATCCACATAACTTGCCTGTTCCTGATCCATCCTTGTGTTCTGCAACAAAGATGTCATACCGATAACACCATTCATTGGGGTGCGTATCTCATGACTCATATTGGCCAGGAATTGAGTGCGTGCCTGAGTTGCGGATTCTGCCGCCAGTCTGGCCTGCTCAAGTTCCTGCTCGCGCGCCTTGGTAGCGCTCATATCGGTGACTCGAACCAGCACCAGGTCAGAATGCTCCTTGAGTCCAACCAGGGCCAGATTGCCCCAGAACAGATTGCCTTTGGCGGTTCTGAATTCTATTTCTGCGGACCATACGCTGCGCACAATATCTCTTAGTTTTGGCCGCGATTGTTCCTCTTTAAAGGCTGCAAAATAGCTTTGTTGAATGCAGTCAACCAGCACAGACCAGTCGTCAGTTTCAAACAGTTTTTCAGCACTTCTGTTAGCGCGCAATACATCCAGATTTGAAATATGCCCGCACAGCAATCCATCTGCTGATTGGGTAAAAATTGCGTCACTGAGCACATCACTCTGCTCTCGTGCCTGCATGCTCTGCCCTAAGAAATAAACCAGGGACGATGTGCCGATGACGATAACTGATACGCAGATAATGAAGACCGCAGGCAGCATCTCCGGCTGTTTGACCATAAGTGAAGATATTGAAAGGCTGACGATGCTGGTCACGGACCAGATCACCAGCGGCAAAGGCTTTTTGATCGTGAGACAACCGACAAAAACCATCGCAAAGCAGGAAACTGTGCTGGTTACATCCAGGCTTTGTTCGTATAGAAATATACAGAAGATTGCTAAGGCTGCGGATGCGCTGGCGTAGATAACCCAGTCAACCCCTCGGCGCAGCCATTCACTGAAGAAGCTTGCTATCCAGAGCGAAGAAATGAACGAAAGGGCAACATAGCGTTCCACCGCGATGAACCCCGTCTGCTCATCGACGAAATAGCCGCCAATGCCTAAAGCCAGTGCTCCGATACCAATGACGAGTCTGTAGAGTTGGACCTGATCCATAGTGCGCAGTAGTCGTTTTACTCCCTAAGCCTAGTCCACATCTGGTACTTTGCAGCTGTTGCTGAGTTTGTAGGTCTATCTGTGCGTTCCAAATGGTGAGCTGCGCTACTTTACAGGGCCACCTTCTTCCAGCCATTTTGCACAATCTGGTGACAACACACGCTGTTTGGCCTGCTCGTAAAGAACCAGGTCTTCGTCGGTCAGCACATCACGCCATCGGCCGTTCGTGCCCTTGAAGAAGAAACTCTCTGCACCACCTTTAAAGACGACGCCACGCGGGTCGCCCTCTTTGTCCAGTTTTGCGGCGTTGGCTTTAACATTTTTGAAGGTTGTGTTTTCCACCACTCGTGCCAGATGTTCAGCGGATGGGGTTTCGCCTAGAAAAGCGGCAAGTCCTTTAACCGAACCTTCGAGATCGCTGAGCATGTCGTTGTAATGCATGAAGTAAAAGTTGGGCAGGTGGCGATACTCCCAATAGCTCTGCGTGTGGCCGAGATTGGCCCAGAAAGGATAACCCTCTGTTTCCCAGTCAAACCAACCCCGCGTCATCCAGTTCTGCCAAAGCTCACGCGGGTCTTCAGGACAGCGGGGCAGATCGTCGCCAACAGCATCTGGCGCATTGAACAATTCCATCGCGATGTCAGTGTAGTTAGAGAAGTGATTATAAAAAGACATGAAGACATCCCGGCAATCGCGGCCGACAATGACGTATTTCACCTCAGGATAGTAGGGTAAGCCGTCCAGCGGCAGATGGCTTTTGATGAAGCGTCGCCCCGGAACATTTTCGAGAAATGGTTTCAGCTCTTCTCTTGATATCGGCAGAAAGCGCGCGTCTGGCCAGGGGGTGACTTCCTGAAAGCCAGGCATAGGGTCACTAGTGCCATGTAACAGCTCATGAAGAATCTGTTGTGTCCACGTGGTGCCAGCCTTGTATGACGTGGTGACAATAATGTCACTGGAACGTGGTTCGTATTCGTCCCATCTTGTCGAATCCAAATGATGGTTCTGGTAAACGCGGGTGACTTTTGGATGCGAATTTGACACAGGCGATTATCCTTGTTTCTGGTTTTCTTTAGGAAGATACGGCAGTTTGACACAATCGAACCCTGCAAACCCATAGCGATTGAGTTACGGTCAGATTCTGCCAATTCACCCTGGGGAGGGAGATCAATGACAAGCTTCAACGGCCTCGGTACACATCTGGGTAACCTGAGTCGCACAGCATCTGCACAAACTCGATCGATCAGTCCGGAGAACTTTTCCGGCGCAACAGGGCAGGGCGGGCGCTCGACGGATGGTGCCGCACATCGGGCGGCGCGGGATCTAGGCGTGGGCTGGAAGGTCTCTCCGTATATTCTGATTGAACCTGGCGCGACCTTTGAGCTGGCTGATATCAGTGGTCAGGGCGCGATTCAACAGATATGGATGACACTTGCCCGGGGCCGCTGGCGTCACACCATATTGCGCATGTATTGGGACGATCATCCCCATCCCTCTGTCGAGTGTCCGGTGGGTGATTTTTTTGCCAACGGCTGGGAAAAATATGCCCGGGTAGACAGCCTGGCGGTGTGTGTTAATCCTGCGCGCGCTTTCAACTGCTATTGGGAGATGCCTTTCCGTAGCCGAGCGCGTGTAACCCTGGAAAATCTTTCAGACGAGAAGATTGTGGTGTATTACCAGATCAACTATGCGCTGACGGAACTGCCTGCGGATGCGGCCTATTTTCACGCGCAATTCCGACGTACCAATCCACTGCCGTACAAAGAGGTTTACACCATTTTGGACAATGTCGAGGGGTGCGGACAATACGTTGGGACCTATATGGCATGGGGATCAAACAATGCGGGTTGGTGGGGTGAAGGGGAAATCAAATTCTATATGGATGAAGACGATGCGTTTCCGACGATATGCGGCACCGGTACGGAAGATTATTTTTGCGGTGCCTACTGCTTTGATCCAGGCATTATGGATAAAGAGGTAGCCTCGCGCTATGAAACCTACAACAGCGCTTATGCGGGATTACCGCAGGTAATCTGCCCCGATGGCGTTTACACCTCACAGCAGCGATTTGGCATGTACCGCTGGCATATTCCGGACCCCATTCGATTTGAACAGCGTCTGAAGGTCACCATGCAGGCTCTGGGGTGGCGGACGGATAACGAGCGTCGTTATCTTCCGCTGCAGGATGATATTGCATCAGTCGCCTTCTGGTATCAGGCACAACCGGCAACCACATTTCCACAACTGCCTGATAAAGATTATCTGGAGGTGATTTAGGGCTTTGCTCATACAGGTGGATTCGGAAACCCCTGATAGCGGTCGCGAGCAGGATGTATAGGGTGTCGACCTTTACTCTGACGCGGTGTTCTAATGGCTAATGGTTTTCCCTTTCGCTATCTGTCGGCATTACACCCAACCTCACTGAAGCATCTCAGCAGTCATCTCGCCACGCTGGTGGAAACGCGCCTGTGGCTGAAAGTGCTGATCGGTATGTTTGCGGGGCTGTTGCTGGGTTTTCTGATCGGGCCGACGGTCGGTTGGGTTGATCAGGATACCGGCAACCTGATTGGTAACTGGTTAGCGCTGCCGGGTCAGCTCTTTCTGGCGGTGATACAAATGATTGTGGTGCCCCTGGTGATTGCGTCTGTGATTCGCGGTCTGGCCGCCAGTGAAAACGTGGATCAACTGCGTAAACTGGGTCTTCGCGCCAGCGCTTACTTCGTCGCGACCACCGGTGTCGCTGCGTTCTTCGGCTTAGGGCTAGCCTCACTGCTGCAACCCGGTCGAAGCCTGGCGGGTAGTCTGCAGGCGTCGGCGGCCAGTGCCGAGGCCGGCGTAGAGACCATGGCTATTCCTAACGCGTCAGAACTCCCGACCGCGTTGATCGGGCTGTTACCCGGTAATCCACTGAACTCCATGGCGCAGGGCGATATGCTGCAGGTTGTGATTTTTGGTGTGATTGTTGGCGTTGCGCTGGTATCGATGCCGCCACAGCAATCCAAACCCCTGCTTGATTTACTGGAATCCTTGCAGCAGGTCTGCATGACCGTTGTGAAGTGGGCAATGCTGGTTGCGCCGATCGCGGTGTTCGGTTTGATGGCGCGTCTCACCAGTCAGATCGGCTTGGATGCGCTGCTGGGTGTCTCTTTTTATGCGGTTACGGTGCTGCTGGGCTTGCTGGGTGTGGTTGTACTCTACCTTACGCTCTTGTTTATGTTTGGTGGCGTAAAGCCATTGGCCTTCCTGAAGTCGGTGCGTGAGCTGCTGTTGCTGGCTTTTTCCACGTCCAGTTCGGCATCAGTAATGCCGCTATCCATTCGCACCGCTGAGGAGCAGCTGGGTGTACGCCCCTCGATTGCGCAGTTTGTCATTCCACTGGGAGCAACCATCAACATGAATGGCACGGCTCTGTATCAGGGTGTGGCTGCCATGTTCCTCGCACAGGTTTACGCTGTAGACATCGGCTTTGGTGGCATGCTCCTTGTTGTCGCCATGGCTGTGGGTGCAGCCGTAGGCTCCCCGGGTACACCCGGTGTGGGCATTGTTATCCTGGCAACCGTACTTTCTGCGGTAGGTATACCGCCGGAAGGTGTGGCGCTGATCATGGGTGTCGATCGAATTCTCGATATGTGCAGAACCTCTGTGAATGTGGCGGGTGACGTGGTTGCCGCCAAGCTGATGGATAAATGGCTGGGTGATGGTAGTGAAAACGCTGTGTCTGACGAGGCGCCGCCTGCAGAAATTTGATCTCAACTCTCGCGAGGGGTACCGTTCAGTAGGGACAAAACTACAGGCACAGCAATGGCACGAATCACACTGAAACAAGATCATGAACTTGAACCGCATGCACTGGCAGCGGTGCAGGCTATCGAGGCCAGCGGTGCGGACTCGTCAACGATGCGCGGTCTGGCACACAGTCAGGCACTGTTCGACAGCTACTTCAAATTCTACCTGCCAGCCCGGGCGGGTACCTCAATTCCTGAAGAGCTGATTGAGCTCGTACGCCTGAAAATAGCGCGACACAACGACTGTTTTACGTGACTAAACGCACGGCTTCTGCAGGGTGCAGAACATGGGTTGACGGAAGAGAAGATCGCGCAGCTTGATGAGCCAACAAACTCATTCAGTGAGGTTGAACGCCTGGCGCTGGAGTATGCTGATCGCATGGCGCTGGATCATCACAATATGGATGACGCGTTTTTCGATCGTCTGCGCGAACAGTTCAGCGATGAACAGATTCTCGAGCTCGGGATGATGATTGGACAATTCATCGGCTTCGGCCGATTACTGATGGTGCTGGATCTGGAATCCAAATTCTGCGTCATCGATGGTGGGAGTTAATAAAACTGATGGTGACACGTAGAACATTCCTGGCGAGCAGTGCCGCTGCCAGCGCGCTTGCCGGCAATCAAGTGGCTGGTGCTGTGACCGCAGCGGATGCTGCCAGCCGGTTTCAACATGGTGTCGCCAGCGGAGATCCCCTGGCAGATCGAGTGATCCTCTGGACCAGAATCAGTGGCGCAGCAGACAAACCAGTGGCGGTGCGGTGGATCATCGCCACCGATCCGGCGTTGGCCAACATTGTGAATCAGGGCGTGGTCACCGCCCTGCCAGAAAGAGACTACACGGTGAAGGTTGATGCCCTCGGCTTGAGTCCGGGACGCACTTACTATTACCGTTTTGACACAGACGGTCAGCAAAGCCCGACAGGCAGGACCAGAACTTTGCCGGAACAGAACGTAAGCCACCTGCGTTTAGCGGTGGTGAGCTGTTCAAACTATCCGTTTGGCTATTTTAATGCGTATGGCCGCGTTGCTGATCGGGCGGATCTGGATGCGGTACTGCATCTGGGTGACTACTTTTATGAGTATGCGCCCAGCGAATATGGTAACGGCGAAGAATTCGGGCGGGTGCATGAGCCTGGTCGTGAAGTGGTCACGCTTGAGGATTACCGGATCCGGCACGCGCAATATAAAACGGACCCTGATCTCCAAGAGGCGCATCGTCAGCATCCCTGGATCTGCGTCTGGGATGATCACGAAAGTACCAACAACAGCTGGCGTGATGGCGCACAGAACCATAACCCCGAACTCGGTGAAGGAGACTGGCCAACACGGCGCGCGGTTGCTATTCGCGCGTACCACGAATGGCTGCCCATTCGGGAACAACCTTCTGCGAACGGTCCATTTATTTATCGCAGTTTTCGTTTTGGAGAGCTGGCTGATCTGATTATGCTGGACACGCGCCTGCATGGTCGTAGCCAACAGCTTGATGATCCGAAAGATACTGCAGGTCTAGCTGATACCAGTCGTACGATTTTAGGTGCTGATCAACAGGCCTGGCTGGCGGAGCAACTGCGGGCCTCGAAACGCCATGGTACTACCTGGCGTCTGCTCGGCCAGCAGCTCATGTTTGCCCAGCTGCTCGGTGATGATGGGGTGATGTTGAATACAGATCAATGGGATGGCTATCCCGCATCGCGCGCAGCCATTCTCGAGCAATTGTCTGCTGAATCCATCGACAACCTGGTTGTGCTGACGGGTGATATCCACACGGCATGGGCCATGGACATTGCCCCGGATCCGTTGAGTGAGGCTTATGATCCAGCCACCGGGCGTGGTGCTCTGGCGGTTGAATTTGTCACCACGTCGGTGACGTCACCGGGTCCCCAGGGTGATGCGCAATCGCTGGCTGAACGGGAGCAGGTTGTCATGGATACCCGGCCGCATATTCATTATGTGAATCTGCGTGAACATGGCTATCTGTTACTGGATATTGATGCCGAACGTACGCGAGGAGAATTCTGGTTCGTTGACAGTATTGTTGAACGCAGCACAGGTGAACGTCTCGCTGCAGCTTATGTCACACAGGCGGGTGCCAATCATCTGGTTAAAGACGGCTGATTGAACCACTGTCTGCCTAGGAAAAGCCGCGGTCGATAACCGCGTCGACAACCTCTCTGGCAATGTCTAAAACAGAAGTTCTCCATGCCGCATCATCAGGATAGAACGCATCCATCATGCGTTGCTTGGTTTGTTTGCCCAATGGGCTGGTAATCTCTCCGTAGCGATGCAGCCACTGGTCCTGTATCAGTGACTGAACGACTTCTAACGAATTTACTGTGCCGAACTCGAGCCCCTGGCCAATCATCTCTCGATCGCTTAAGGCTTGAGCGCTGGAGACCATTGAACCGGCAACAGCAACAGAGACTGAGTCCGTGGAGCCCATGTTAACAACACGTTCACCCCATAACGCCTCAGCGCGGGTCAGCAACTCTGACGCCGGGTCAAGTTCTACAATACATTGAGCGGTACCGTAGTCGCCCAACGCAGTATGAATGTCTACCCAGATCACCCGACGACCCATCAGGTGGGTGTTCACCAGCGCCTGGATGCGTTGATTGGACCATTGCGGTTGCACCCCACCGTAAAACTGCCCACCTGGGAATTCGTATTGGCCGCCGCTCAGTGCGGCTTGCAGCCAGCGCGGATCGTCCGGGTGCTTGCCACTCAGTTCCAGCAGTTCAGAGATGATCGAGCTTGACGTATCCTCACTCCAATCGGTGGGTTCTACTACTGAGGCCAGTTCCTGATAGCCGCTGTTTTCCGGGTGGGGTTTGCTGTGGTCGATGAAATTGCGATTCAAATCAACATTGTTTTCGTTCACACGACGCTGCCAGGCAAAACCGTAGGGGTTCACCCCATGAATCATCATCAGCGAAATGTTTCCGTTGGTCCGGGCTGCAAGGCCTTCATCGAGCAACGCACATTGAATAAACGATCCACAATAGCCTTCAACTCCATGAGTGCCTGAAGATATAACCAGAACATCTTTGTTTTGCGCTGCGCCCCAGAAAGCCACATCCATAGCGATGTCGCCGTCCGGGCCCTGCTCAGGATGTTGATAGGTCATCTGCTCTGAACCGCTGATGCGGCTTAAAAATGCCTCGCGAGCGGTTTGATAGGTGTAGTTGTGCGGTGATGGCATGTTCCTGGCTCCAGATTCTGCAACAGCAACTATTACATACTTTGAGACATTCTTTGCGCTTGTGCCTGGTTCGGCCGGTTCTGGTCGGTTTTATAGGTTAGCGCAGCAATGCCGATACAAATTCGCCTGGTTTTCTGCATGGGTGAAGGATAGGATGCGCGCCCTTTTCAGGGTCCAGCTTGGCCCAGGGTACAACCTATGTCTGACTCGCGCTCACCCACCACATTTGACAGCCTAAATCTGCCTCATTCGCTGTTGACGGCGTTGGCGGATGTCGGCTATGAACGACCTTCACCTATCCAGACACAAGCCATACCGCGTTTACTGGACGGTCAGGACCTGCTTGGCAATGCACCCACAGGAACCGGCAAAACCGCAGCCTTTGCTTTGCCACTGATAAGTCGGGTGGACGTCAGTACACCCCACGTACAGATTCTGACCTTAACGCCGACACGGGAACTGGCTCTGCAGGTGGCTGAAGCATTTCAGACTTATGCCGCACGCATCAAAGGCTTTCATGTCCTGCCGATCTACGGGGGGCAGGATTACGGACCGCAGCTACAGCGCCTTAAACGCGGTGTACACGCGGTAGTGGGTACACCTGGTCGCATCAGAGACCATCTGCAGAGAGGCACTTTGAAACTTGATGCGCTGCAGGCTGTTGTGCTTGATGAGGCTGATGAAATGTTACGCATGGGATTCATTGATGAAGTTGAATGGATTCTGCAACAGACGCCGAAAAACCGGCAGATGGCGCTTTTTTCAGCGACGATGCCGAAGGCTGTGCAGTCCATTGCGCGCCGTTATATGCGTGACCCTTATGAAGTTTCCATTCAGGCACAAACCGCTACCGCGGAAACCATCCGTCAGCGCTTCTGGCTGGTAGGCGGACTGAAAAAACTGGATGCGTTAACGCGGATTCTGGAAGTGGAACCCATTGATGGTGTGCTGATTTTTGTCCGCACAAAAACGGCCACTTCTGAATTGGCTGATCGTCTGGAAGCACGTGGTTACTCGGCTGCAGCAATGAATGGTGATATGCCCCAGCGGCAGCGTGAACAGACTGTTGAGAGGCTCAAAAACGGCGCGCTGGATATCCTCATCGCTACAGATGTGGCCGCCCGTGGCCTGGACGTCGACCGCATCAGCCACGTCATCAACTACGACATTCCTTATGATACGGAAGCCTACATTCACCGCATCGGGCGCACCGGGAGGGCAGGCAGGTCTGGCGACGCAATTCTTTTTGTAGCACCGCGTGAAAGACGCATGTTGAATTCCATTGAACGCGCGACCCGCCAGAAAATCGAACCTTTAAAGCTGCCGACCACGGAAACGGTGAACAACAAGCGGATTGCTGACTTCAAACAGAAGATCACGGACACACTGGCGGCAGGCGAACTGTCTTTCATGCAGAACCTGGTTGAACAATATCAGCTGGAACATGACGTCCCCGCGTTAGAGATAGCCTCCGCGCTGGCCCAGCTGGCGATCGGCGATGTGCCTCTGCTCTTGAGCCATGACAAAGCGGGTGCATCGCGATCGTCTGACCGGCATTCCGAACGAGCGCCTGGCCCTGAGGCCCGACCACGCCGGGAACGTCGCAGTCGTCTGGACTTCGATTTTGAAACCTTCCGCGTGGAAGTGGGCAATGAGCATGGCGCAAAGCCGGGCAATATTGTTGGCGCGTTAGCCAATGAAGCGGGTATCGGTTCAGATGCAATTGGCCGAGTCATCATTCAGGACAGCTACAGCACCGTCGAGTTGCCTGAAGGCATGCCTGATGAGCTTTATCGAGATCTTCAGAAGGTCTGGGTCTGTGGTCAGATGTTGAAGATCAGTCGGGTGGATGATCCCGCTTCATTACCCAAGGGAGATGCCACCAGACCGGTGCAGAAACGCAAACACGTGCCTGGGTCGGGGACACATCAGAAGAACAAACCTGCGGATGGGAAAAACGCAAAAGGCAGTAAAAGAAAGGGTAAAAAGGACAAGGCAGCCAAAAAAGGCAAACGGGGTGGCTCTAAAAATGCGAAGTAAGCCAGCCAGGCGCAGCCTGTTTATTCATCAGGCTTGAATAGCACCATAGCCGCTGTCATTGTGCTGTTATGAATTCAGCGTCCCCCAAAACTCAGCCGAACGGTAACTGGTATCTGTTTATTGGTGACGGTATCTGTCTGAAGGTGTCTTCTGATCTGGTGCTGGGCGAAGACGATGAAGGACTGGTGGTCCTCAATCCCAAGCAGGCGGGTTACGGTCTGCTGAAAATGCGCAGAGACGATGCCGGGCGATTGCTGCTGAAAAATATCAGCAAGTGTCATGTGCTCGATTGGCAAACAGGCACCGTAACCATGGTTGGTGGTGAATTTGCGCTGGTAGCTGGCTCAAAGGTCGTTCTGCCAAACAACGAACTTTATCTGAATCATGAAATGCAACGTGGTCAGGTCAGCGCTCGCATTGTTATGCAGGAAAGTGAGCCTGTTGTTGAGCAGGTCGAGGTGCTGGTCGAAGTTATACCGGAGTCGGAAGCGAAAACAGAGGTTCGTCAGGAAAACCCTGAACCCGATCCTATCGCTTCTGAGCAGCTGCTTGATCATGAGGTGTTTGAAGAACCCCTGGTGCAGAAAATTCCTGCCCCGGAAGTAGATTCTGCTGAAGGAGATAACAGATTAGTTCTCATCGGCCTTGCGGTGGGACTTTGCTTAGTGGTCGGCTTACTGATCAGTACCTGGCCTTCTTCACCGATCTCGGAAGAGCCGGTCATAGTTGCAGCAGACGTGCCGCTGGCAGTGGATCAACAGATACCTTTGCAGGCTGAACCTGTGCCCACCGAGGTTTTGCCGGCGGAGACTGCAGAGACGCAAAGCACACAAACAGAGCCAGCAGTGACCGAAGTAGTGATCTTTGAACCGGCAACCGTCGAGACCACAAGCGGTGAGCCAGAAACAGTTGAGCCGGAAAAGGTCGAAGCATCCTCGCTTAACTCAGGCGCTGCTGATCCTGCTGTTACTGCGGGCCTGGAACGCGCGACAGCCTACCTGCAGCAGGGTTTCATTACCCAGCCTGAAGGAGGCAATGCAGTACAGGAATTGTCCACTATTCTCTGGCAGGACCCGACCAACAAAGAGGCTTTTGATCTGATGGGCGAAGCCACAACCCGTCTGATTGATGCGGCTGTTGAAGCCCACGCAGCAGGTTTTGAGTACGAAGCGCGCAATCTGATTGAAGAGGTGCTTGGGTTTAACCCGCAGCATCCTCAAGCCAATGCTTACAAGCAGGCGTGGGTGAGCAACTGACCTGGTTACCGCCCGCCTAGTTGCCGCCTGCGGCTGCGTCGGGACTGGCGTCGTATTCGCTTTCCAGCAAACGCGCCCCGCGCAGGATGTTACCCATCGCATAGTTACCTTCATGGCAGGCGTATTCATACAGCTTGCTGTCGGGTTTGGATTGCCAGACATAGCGACCACTCCAGGGTGCTGTCCAGGCTGTTTCGTCTTTCACAGTGAAGTCGTAATACAGGTTGCCGTCTTCCATGCGGCTGAATCGCTCAACCACATGCAGGGTTTCGTCTGCGCCGGGCAGGCCATTTAGGGCTCTGAAGTTTTTTGTTTCAACCACCAGCACGTCATCATCCCAGTAGCCGATCGAGTCACCCTGCCACGAACGATTTTCTTCAGGCGAATGCTCCGCATCAATTCTTACTATCTGAGCGTGATGTACCATCTCATGCAGAATCATCACGTGAGTTTCAGTCTGGATGATACGTTTGTAGTTGTTATACAAGCTTGGCAGCGTAGGTATTGTTGAGGCGAAAGAAATCAGACAACGCTCAGATGGGGCGAGGCTCTCGGGCCCATCAAAAGGTCCTGGGCCGTTGTAGTCCAGCCATGTGGCTCTACCTGTATTTTCATGCAGGAAACTCTGATAACGCTCACCAACCCGCTCGTTTAAGCCCTCTACAACCGGAGGATAGCGGCCGTTTGGCGGGTCGTAGATGATAGAGGTAGGGACGTTGCCATTTATGGTGCCCAGCTCACTGCCTGGGTCTACCCAGAACGCGTTGTAGCCGCCAACGCCACCAGCACCCGCCATATTGTTTCCGTCACCACCCTCTGGTGGGGCTTCGCGATCCGGATCACTTTCGTTGTTGATCGCCCAGTCAGATACCACGCTGAACACCCAGTTCAACGAATTAGCCACCCAGGGATACAGGTATTCAATTTCACCCAGCCATTCCGGGCGCTCAGTGGGGGTAAGAATGCCCGTGTCATAAGTCCCTGACAGATCAGGTCTGCCGGAAGGTGTGCGTTTGATATCTGCGGCGCTGAGTGTACTGGCAAGCAAGGCACCAGACATGAGCAATATCTTAAATCCAGTCAGCAGTTGCATTGGCTTCCCCATATGCACGATTTTGATCGAGTGTAGTGAATTGGCGACAGGCTGGCCAGTGGGTGGAATTGTTGAAAAAATTCTCGCCACGACAGCAGCCGATGATCTAGGCTCTTGAGTTTGGGAGAAAGGCTTGAGCGATACCGGGAAGGCGATCAAGAAGGTTGGCGTTTTTGTCGACGTGCAGAATGTCTATTACACCTGCCGAGAAGTTTATCAGCGCAACTTTGATTACAACGCGTTCTGGGCGCGGATAACACAAGGCAGCGAACTCACTTGTGCATTCGCTTACGCCACGGATCGTGGCGATGCTAAACAGATGCAGTTCCAGCACATTCTGCACAGCATTGGTTTTACAGTGAAACTCCGGCCGGTGTTGAAACGTCTGGATGGCACAACCAAGGCAGACTGGGACGTAGGGATCACCCTTGATGTCTTTGAGCAGGCCAGCAGCTGTGATGAGGTGGTGCTGGTTTCCGGGGATGGCGATTTCGATGTTCTGCTCGAACGTATCCGCAATCGCTTTGGCACAGCCTCTGAGGTTTATGGTGTGCCGGCTTTGACGTCCCAGTTGTTGATTGATGCGGCGGACAAATTCACGCCTATTGATGAGACTCTGTTACTGCCCTGATCCATCGCTATACTGGTGGCCAAATTTCATCTGGAGCTTCAGCTTGATCACCATTCACGGTTCTTCAGTTTCGCCCTTTGTACGAAAAACCCTGGTTTGCCTGATAGAAAAAGGCGTTAACTACAAATTGAATCCAATCAGTCCGTTCCCGCCACCGGATGATTTTCTGCAGATTTCTCCTCTGGGTAAAATACCTGCGATGACCGACGGTGACCTGGCGATTCCGGACTCGTCTGCTATCTGTGGCTATATAGAGAAAAAGTACCCGGAGCCTCCGCTGTATCCTAGCGACCCTGGCGATTATGGGCGCGCTTTGTGGTTTGAGGATTGGGCGGACAACGAATTGCCCAAAGCCACTGCGGCACTGTTCTTCAACCGCATTGCGGTGAAAATGATGAAACGTGAGCCGGATGAAGCCGTGATTCAGAAGATACTGGACGACGTGCAACCGCCCATATTTGCCTATCTTGAAACACAGATTGGCGATAAGCAATTTCTGGTTGGGGATGCCTTCAGCATTGCTGATATTGCTGTGACCTGTCAGTTCATACAGATGCTGTACGCCGGTGAATCGCTGCCGGCAGAGCAGTTTCCGAATATCACCCGGTATGTGACGGAACTAATGCATCGAGAGTCTTTCAAAGGCCTGGTAAACAACGATCCATTTATCAAAATCTAGGTGACCATGTCTAAACCCATAGCCTGTCTCGTTCTTATCATCAGCGCTGTTTTTTCACCGTTCGCCCTGGCGGAAAAGGCGGTTCTGGCTGGTGGGTGTTTCTGGTGTATGGAAAAGGACTTTGAGGAACTGGAAGGTGTAACGGATGTTATCTCCGGTTTCACTGGTGGCACCGCCAGGAACCCTACCTACCGCGGCGACCATACCGGCCACTATGAGGCGGTTGAAATCACCTACGATCCAGATGTGTTGAGCTATGAAGATATCCTTAACCACTTCTGGATCAACATTGATCCGTTTGATGCGCAAGGTCAGTTCTGCGACAAAGGTCCAAGCTACCTGAGCGCTATATTTGTCGCTAACGAGGCAGAAAGAGCGCTGGCTGAAAAAACCAGGCAGGCGGTTGTTGAGCGTTTTCCAGGCCAGACGGTAGTGACACCGATACTTCCTGCAGCGACGTTTTACCCCATTAAAGGGGCTGAAATTGGGCACCAGGATTATTATAAGAAAAATCCGCTGCGTTATGCGGCTTATCGATGGGGCTGTGGTCGGGATCAACGGCTCGCGCAGATCTGGGGGCCGAAGTAAACGCAGCTTCAAACTCGTGAGGCTGTTTGAAACGTTTGACTCCTTGAAAAAACACCTGAGCATCAGGGTAGTGCATCTGCAGATAAAACAGCCACTGTTTTAAACGATTGCCTAAGAAACGTTTTGGGTAGGCGTCCCTGGTAGCCCGGTAGAATCTTTCCAGGAGCGTCAGGACTTGTGGCCACTGCAGGGGCTGATAACTCTCGCCCGTGGCACAGGCTTTTATCTGCAAAGCCAGATCCGGGCAGGCAATCAAACCGCGCCCCATCATGAAATCGTTACATTGGCTTTCTTCTTTGCAACGTGCCCAATCCTGCACACTCCATATTTCGCCATTGGCAATCACCGGTATGTTCACTTGTTCGACGATGTGGGCTATGTATGTCCAGTACGCAGGTGGGTTGTAGCCGTCAGCTCGAGAACGTGCATGTACGCATAACTCGTCCGCGCCTGCTGCGGCTATAGCCAGAGCGTTGTCGAGATAAAGGCTCCGGTCTTCGAAGCCGAGCCGAATTTTTGCCGTCACGGGTATGTTCTGTGGCACCGCGGCCCGTACCTCTGCCACAATTCGATTGACGAGATCGGGTTGTTTGAGCAGGACTGAGCCTCCTTTGCTGTTATTCACCGTTTTTGCCGGGCAACCGAAATTTAAATCTATTGCACTGGCGCCCAGACTTGCTGCGGTCTGTGCAGTGTTCGCCAGTGTTTCCGGATTGCTGCCTAACAATTGTATGCGTAGAGGTACGCCACCGGTGGTCACGCTGTGTTGCCCGATATCAGGGTCTGCAAACGCCAGCTCAGGACATTCGCGCAAAAGTGTTTTTGCCGGGGCGGGCATATCGTTGACTCTTATGAATTCGCTGACACAGATGTCCACGCCACCAATCTCGCTATAGAGGGTGCGGAAATGGTGATCTATGACACCTTCCATTGGGGCTAAAAAAAGTCGCATAAGACTGCCATGGTAAACACTATCTATCCCCGTCACCATCCTCGGCGCAACGGCGAACCCGGGGCTGCGATGCATCAGTGATGTTGTTGGCCTGGAATGATTCGGGCAGTATGTTGAACAGGCTGATTCTGCCGATGGTCAATAGTTTTTCTGGTAATGGTTGAGGGTTACGTTGATGAGCAAGTTTGTTTTGATGGTGAACGGCGAAAAAGTTGAGGTTGAAGCGCAACCTGAAATGCCGTTGCTGTGGGTCCTGCGCGACAAGCTGAAGCTTACCGGCAGCAAGTATGGGTGTGGCATAGCTCAGTGTGGCGCCTGCACGGTGCATGTTAACGGTTCCCCGATGCGTTCCTGCGTTCTGCCTGTCTCAGCGGTCTCCGGCCCGGTTACCACCATTGAAGGTCTGGCTGAGGGTGGCAAGCTGCATCCCCTGCAAAGCGCCTGGATACAGCATGATGTAGCCCAGTGTGGGTACTGTCAGGCAGGTCAGATCATGAGTGCAGCCGCACTGCTTGCAAACAACAAAAACCCGAACGACGAGGATATAGATCAAGCCATGGCGGGTAACTACTGTCGTTGTGGTACCTACATCAGGGTGCGTCAGGCCATTCATACCGCTGCTGCGTATTACGATGCAGATACGTCGTCCACTAAAGTCACAGGAGCCGGCCAATGAGTATCAGCCGTATAAATCGACGCAACCTGTTTAAAGTTTCCGCGCTGGCCAGCGGCGGGCTGATGCTGCAGCTGAATATGCCCATGGCAGCAATGGCCGAAGACGGCGGTACGCTGGTCCAGTCAAAAGAACTTAACGTCTATGTGCAGATTGATACTGATGGTCAGATCACCATTTATTCATCGATTCCAGAAATGGGGCAGGGTATTAAAACGACCCTGCCGATGATTATTGCTGAAGAGATGGGGGCCAGGTGGGAAGACGTGGTTGTTCTGGATGCACCGCTGGATGCCAGCAAGTACGGCATGCAGGGCGCCGGTGGTTCAACCTCAGTGCCCCGGAATATAGACACCATGCGGCGCATGGGCGCATCCGCCAGAGAGATGCTGATTGGTGCCGCATCGTTGCTGATGGAGGTGGAGCGCGAAGATCTTGATGCCCGCGAAAGCAAGGTAATTCATTCTTCAGGGGAGAGTATGACCTTTGGCCAGCTGGCTGCGGTGGCTGTACGCCAGCCCGTTCCAGATCCGGAAATGCTGTCATTCAAAGATCCGCGCTCGTACACCATTATCGGCACCTCAATCGGTGGCGTGGATAACCTTGTTATTGTGTCCGGGCAATCGCAATTTGGTATTGATGTTGATGTGCCGGGGATGAAGTTTGCAACCTATGCGCGCTGTCCGCGTATCGGTGGTCGAGCAACGGCATTTAACGCAGCAGAAATCAAGGCGCAGCCAGGTGTTGTTGATGCGTTTATCCTGCAACCTGATGCGCGAGCCGGCAAAGCGTCTATGGCGTTTCTCGATGGTCTGGCAGATTTGCGTGGCGGCGTGGCCATCGTTGGTGACGATACCTGGTCCGTCTTGGCAGCCAGAGAAAAGTTGCAGGTGACCTGGGATGAATCAAGTGCCTCCCAGGACAGCTGGAAACAAATGGTAGACCAGGCGAAGCAGATTGCCGCCGAGGACAGTGGTGAAGTTCGCCTCGACAGCGCCAATGTGGCAGCAGCTTTTGCGCAAGCCGACAATCGGGTTCATGAGGCTTTCTATCAGTTTCCCTATGTTGCCCACGTCTGCATGGAGCCGATGAATGCAACCGCACATTTTAAGAAGGGTGATGCGGGCGCTCCGGATGCCATGGAAATCTGGCTGGGCAGCCAGTTTCCGGGTCAGGTTAAAGAGATTGCCAACAATATGTTTGGTATAGCGCCAGAGAATGTCACTGTGCATGGCAAACGTATGGGTGGCGGATTCGGGCGTCGAGCCGTCCACGATTTTGCTGCGGAAGCTATGGCGATTTCGCATCGAATCGGGGTACCCGTCAAGTTGACCTGGACGAGACCAGATGACATTCACAACGATTTCTTCAGGGTGGGTGGTTTTGAACAAATGAAAGCCGCCATTGATTCAGATGGGAAACTGGCCGCCTGGGATCAGCATTACATCGGTTTCTCGAAACAGGGTAAGCCGGTTATCGGTTCCGGTCTGCGTGGCAACGAGTTTTCCATGGTCGCACTGGACAATGCACGCATAACCCAATCAATGATGGATATAGCAACGCCCTGTGGCGCCTGGCGGGCACCGGGTTCAAACACCAACGCCTTTGTGGAGCAGGGGTTTATCCACGAGCTTGCCGAATTGGCTGAACGTGACCACCTGGAGTTTCTATTAGAACTCATGGGTGAGCCGCGTTGGCTCAGCGAAGGCAACGTCAATGCGTTGAATACCGGACGCGCTATTGATGTCATAAAGCTGGCCGCGAAAAAAGCCGGCTGGGGTAAGACCTTACCTGCGGGTACCGGTCTTGGGCTCGCTTTCTATTTCTGTCATGCAGCGCACGTTGCGGAAGTCGCTCAGGTGTCAGTCGATGCAGATCGTAACTTTCGTGTTGAGAAAGTTACCGTTGCTGTGGACGTCGGCCCAATAGTTAACCGCAGTGGTGCAATGAGCCAGGTACAGGGGTCCGTCATTGATGGATTGAGTACCATGGCCATGCAGCAGATCACGATGGAAAACGGTGCAATTCAACAGGATAACTTTGATCAGTATCCCGTCATGCGCATTGCTGCAACACCAGAGGTTGATGTACATTTCATTGAAAGTGACAATCCCTCAACGGGTTTGGGTGAGCCGGCTCTGCCGCCCTTGGCCCCAGCGGTGACCAACGCAATTCATGCAGCAACCGGCTTTCGCATCAGGTCCATGCCGCTCAGCGAGCTGGGTTTCAAGCTGGTCTAAGATAGCTTTGGTTATTCGTCGTTGCAGCGTGGCGGAGCTTGGGTGCCTGACCAAGGCGTGATGGGTACGGTAGATATCGCATTTTGTGGAGATCCGTCGACAATCTTATCGCTGTAAGCAAGGTATACTAGCGTGTTTCTCGTTTCATCACAGAATCTGACAACCTGCAGTCGCTTGAAGAGTACAGAACGACGTTCTGTAAATACCTGCTCACCTTCTTCCAACGAATCTTTAAAGGTGATGGGTCCGACCTGACGGCAGGAAATCGACGCGTCAGAAGTATCTTCGGCCAGGCCTACCGCGCCTTTAAGCCCGCCGGTTACTGCGCGGCTTATGTGACAGGCAACGCCCTCTACCTTTCTATCGTCGAAAGCATCAATAACTACTTTATGATCTGGCCCGATAAGCTTGAATTTGGTATCAACGCTGCCAATTTCTTCTGCATGGATGGCGCTTTGCCACAAAAGCACCAGCAGAGCTGCCAGTTTATGGGCTAGGGCGTCCCTTCGCTTTAAGTTCAAGGCGATGTCTCCAGGTTCTGTAGTTGTTGGTCATGGGCACGGCTCAGTAAAACGAGTGCGATTGTAGCGCCGGAAAGTGCCCAGGCCATATCAGACTGGGTGTCCCATATATATCCCTGGGTGCCAAGAAAGGATTCCGCGGCTTCGCCGGATAACAAGGCGACCCACCATTCGATCAATTCGTAGAATGCGCTGAAACCCAGGCAGAAACAGATAACAAGAAAAGCCTGCCATCGATTCCCGTTGACCACGTTTTTCCTGATCAGTATTTCACGCGCAACAATAGCGGGCACAAAGCCCTGCACAAAATGCCCCAGCTTGTCGTAGTTGTTTCTGTCGCTGTTTAAAACTTCGGCAATCCAGTCGAACAGGGGGACTTTGGCATAGGTATAGTGGCCGCCAATCATCAGAATAATGCAGTGAATCAGGATCAGCATGTATGTCAGCCGGGTCAGCGGGAACGAATGCCGCGTAAACCATAGAACTGCAGCGGCGATGACTGCGGGCCCCACTTCAAGTACCCACGTTGGATAATCGTGAGGTTGAATACCTGACCAGAGCAGAACGCAGGCGAACAGGACGATCCAGACCGACTGACGACTAATCATTGTGATCATGTCTTTTACCTCGCTCAGGCGACCTGTGTTGCCTGCCCGGCAACGATATACCAGGTAACAAAAAGCGCATTTACGATCGCTCCAGGCAGATAGCGATTGGTTCGAGCATAAGTGTAAGTGCTGATAACAGAAACGATCAGCAGCAGGGGAACAAACTGGATCATGACAATAGTATTCAGGGGTTCGTCTGGAGTCAGCAGAGTGCCAGCACTGAACAGGTACACGTACTGCATTATGAGAAACAACAGGAAACCGCCCATCATAACCAGCGCGTTGCTTGTATAGAGAGTCAACCAGCCGTCTTTTTCGACGCTCAAACCACAATGCAAAGGGCGTAGAACCCCCATGAAGTAAATCAGAAACGGAATAACATAAATCAGCGCCAGCTGGAGTTGCGCAAGGCTCAGTGTC
The DNA here is from genome assembly GCA_048571035.1 of Gammaproteobacteria bacterium. Classification (GTDB taxonomy): domain Bacteria; phylum Pseudomonadota; class Gammaproteobacteria; order Pseudomonadales; family Azotimanducaceae; genus UBA4421. Next base: position 1,712,829 of record CP121329.1, on the reverse strand, counting down.
TTAAGGCCAACAAACCAGAAGCGGAAATCAACGGTAAACACAACATCTACGATCAGCACTGCCAGGCAGGTAACAAAAATGATCAGACCCGCAAGAGCCAGGCTGAGTCCGGGTAACTCGGCACTTTGGTGTCTGCCAGCAGGTGTCACTTTCATAATCAAGGTCGCGATCGCTGCGTTAATCAACGCCCAAACGAGAATCTGATTGGTAATACCCTGGGCAAACAAGGTATTGGGTGGAAATATAGTCTCTGCCCAGCTGAAGAGAGGATAGAAGGTAACCACGGGTATGATGGCGCTCAGGCTAGCCATTAACCACCATCTACCGGTTCGATGGGTAAACGCCGAATCACTCGTTGAAGCGATCAGACTGCTGAAGAATTCGAAACTCAGAAAAAGTCGCAGGCTGCCGATCATCAGAATAATCAAGCCGATAAGGGCGAGCAGCGTGCCTGTTTCTTTGAAAAACCAGATTTGATTCGATGATTCCAGGGTTTGCGCACCGTCCAGAGTTTGTGAAAACCAGTCTAATGCCGCGGCGATGGATTCATGGGAAAGGTGGTTGCCAGGATGTGTGACTGGCGGTTGCATCAGTATGCGTCCTGAACCTCCGTCGATGCTGCCGTAGAGAGTGTTGGGTAGAACAGCTGTCTCGGTATCAAACAACGCCTGTAATTTGGCGCTCTGATTGACGTCTTGAGCACGCCTGACGTCCCACATGAGTTCCGCAAACTCATCGAACTGAGCAAACACAACAGCTACATTTCGTGGCCAGGTGGGTGTGCCGTCAGCAGCAAAAGGTGGCCCGGTACTTGAGCCCTGCAGGACGATCGAGCGATAGCCATCAGGCATCGCTGCAGCTGCGGCAAGTACAGCCCAGCCACCCATTGAGTGCCCCTCTAAACCAATGTTGTTGGTATCTACCATGTCCAGCGCGTGCAGGTATTGCAGTGCATCCGGTCCGCCAAAACCTTCACTGAAAGCAGGTGGATCTGAGTAGCCGTGGCCGGTCTGGTCTAAAGCGAGAACAACATAGCCGCGTCGGGCCAACTCAATGGCAAACCCGGATTGCACCTCACGCGAATTGATGTAGCCGTGTACCGCAAGGATGGCAGGCGCTTTGTTCTCAGGGGTAGCGTTGGCAGGTAGATATAACAGCGCACTCAGTGTTTTACCATTTGCGCTTTGAAAGCGGATATCTTCGATCGTGACATCAGAAGATGTCTGGATGAAGTGGGCGAGCCCAGCGCCAAAGAAGATAGTGATCCAGCCTGCAGGAAAACGCCCCACCTAGACATTTTAGAAATCCTCGCAAATGGATCAGGAACGCGTCCTAAGAGCTGGGAGTATCAGCTTTTTTGGTATTGTCCTGGGCTTGTCGCGGTTTGCCGGAGCAAAATTCGCTTGAGCGGATACGCCGGTAGGAATCTGCTCGATTTTGTTTCCAGAGTTAAGAAAAACGCTCGACATCAGAAGCAAGCGCTTCACGACGCAGTGCTGAATTAGGGTTCGATTCTGGTTGTTTCTTCTTCACTGTTGGCTCCTTGTTTGGCCTTGTTGAGTTTCTTTGCTTCTTTCTTTTTTTGTTTTGCGAGTTCGCGTTGGCGTTTTTCGTGTGAGTAGTTCGGTTTTTTCATCAGATTGCTACAGCCCCTGTTCAAGATATGGTGGTTTTAGTCGGATCCGCGAGAATCCCAGCTGCACAACCACCTGCACAGAAAGGCATTGATCGTTAAATGACTCACAGCCAGCGAAGACAAAGAGTATACGCGAAACAGACAACGATTTCCTGTTAAGGCCCAATCAGGACTTTGACCATATCCGCAGGCGACAAAATGATCATCTGTTCGTGTTGGAAAGGAATCCGTAGTGTTGGAAATCTTTTATGCACGCAAAGGATTCGTTTGCATGATGCTGGTACTCAAAATGTAACGAACATCGCTCTGGTCGGTGCTTGTTGTTGCGAAGAAACTCTGGAATTCAGGGTGCTCCAGTTTATCCGCCAGCTTTTTGAATATGGTTAGAGCCGATTTTTTGACTCAAGCGTCTGCACAATCGCAGTCAATGTGGCGTTGACCGGTGCGGAAAGCCCAATTTTTGCTGCCTGACGAGGGATGGCGCCATTGATAACGTCAACTTCGCTGATGCGACCCGCTTCCAGATCCAGCAGTACTGAGGGCTTGGCGTCTGGCATACGTTCTGCGAAGTCCCGAATTTCTCTATCGGGATCGTCGAACCGCAGCGTCACGCCAGAGGCTATCGCCACATCGAAAGCTTCCCGTGCAGCTGCACTACTGACAATGCTCATATGCGGATGGCTCAACACCTCACCGACAGTTAAGGCTGAGATCGCACAAGGAGCGCTGTAGGCGACATTGCAGATCAGTTTCTCCCATTGCATGGCGGCTATGTTTGTTACCGGTGCGGCGTCAAATCCGGCGTCAGCCCACAGTTGAGCGATTCCGTCCACCTCATCAAAAGCCAGGGTAGAGTATGCCCCCATGCGAATGGCTTTCATGTCATTGTGATGCGCAACACCTGGCTCTGGCAGCGAGGCTCCAAACCCCTGTGCAACCCCACCAGCAGACGTTCTGCACCGACGTGACCCGCAACGATCTCCGCACTGCCAAGTCCGTTCTGGATTGTCAGCACGCGCGTGTGCGGACCGATCAGCGATTGCAGAGAAGCAGCCGCAGATTCGATAAAACGAGCTTTCACCGCGCAGATAATCAAGTCTGCAGGGATTGCTGGTGGTGTTGTATAACCTTGCAGCTGTACGGTGCGGTCGCCACTTGCACCGCTAACGCGCAGACCACGGGTGTTGATTGTGTTGATGTGATCGGCATTGGGGTCGACGACGGAAACATTGTGCCCTGCGGAAGCAAGCAGGGCGGCATAGATTGATCCCATAGCGCCACAACCCACCACAAAAATATCCATTTCAGACTCCCACAGGTTGTTGATATGCGGTGCCAGTTCCGCTTTCTGCTCCAGTCCGAAGCCCGGGGCATCACTGGGAATCACCCGCCCGTCTTCAACACGGCTCTGCGCAGAATACCCGCCAAACGGATTGAATACGCCGGGATAGGCTTCACAACCGCCCAGTCTCAGAGCAGTGACAATGTGCAGGTTGATCAGGTGGCCGCCGTGAGGAATGCACTGTGTGCGAGGAAAGCCAGCTTCAGCAGTGAGGTTCAGAATCTTCTGGTATTCAGACAGGCCGTAAGATAATCCAGGGTCCATCTGCAGAATATCCTTTTCAGGATGAAGTCTGGCATAACGCATCAGGTTCTGAGTATCAGCCGCGCTGAAGATATTTTCACCGGTGGCAATAGAGCCCTGATATTGCCCGCCAAGCTCTGCCAGCAGCTCGTAGTCCAAAGGGTTGCCTGGTTCCTCGTACCAACGTAGTTTATAAGGCGCAAGTTCTTTACCGTAAGCCAAAGCAGTGGACAGGTCGAAACGGCCGTTAGCGTCGACGGCTACAGCACTTGAATTGCCCGCAATCTTTATTGCTGTTTCTATGCGATCCATGTCTTCTGCCAGGCTAGCGCCGCCAATTTTTATTTTGAAAGCTCGATAGCCCAGATCCTGATAGGACTTCAGCTCCTCGGCCAGGCGCTGGCTGGATTCTCCTGGATAGTAGTAGCCACCCGCTGCATAAACCGGTGCACCCTGGGTGATTGGTGTCTGTTCGAATGCCTGTGCAATATGTTGATATGCAGGCTCATCGGCGAGTTTTGCATTAAGGTCCCAGAATGCCAGTTCCAACGCGGCAGCTGCGCCCGCGCGATCGCCGTGGCCGCCGGGCTTTTCATCGCGCATGACAATGGCAGAAACGTTGCTCAGGTTAAAGCTTAAACCGCTGGGGTCTAACAGCGACGCGGGGTCAGTTTCCATCAGGCGAGGTATCATGCGCCCACGGATGATGCCGCCCTGAGCAAAACGGCCAATGGAGTTGAATGCCAGTCCGGTGACAGTTTTGCCGTTTTTGACCTGGTCGCTGACAACGGCAACCAGAGAAACCGTGTGTTTCGAAAAATCGACAACTGCGTTGGCGATGTTGCCCTGCAGCTGAACGGTCTTTTCGTGTATCGCCTTTATGCGCATCGTACCGCCCGGGCTGCTCAGAAGGTTCGCATCTGGCGGTAGCCAATACCTTTCGGTTCGTAAGCCATCAGTTTGGGTAAGTCAGGATGCTTGCGTGCCAGAACACCAGCAGCCTGGAATGCGGCTTCATCTGTCCATTGCGCCTGGTGCACAATGTTCTGTCCGTCGTTGCTCGCCAGTAGCTGGCTTTTTATAAAACCTGGTTGCTGGCTGAGAAAGTCCGCAACATAGTCGGCAATGTCGTTGATAGCCTGACTTTGATTCTCTGTTGTCGTCTTGAAATTGACCACAACATAGTGATGTTCAGAGCTCATGAGATCTCCGCCCTTACAATGTCTCTACCCAACACCATGTTATGCAGCTTTGCAAAGGCAACATCACGTGAAAGGTATTTCATGCCACAGTCTGGCGCGACGATGATCTGTTCGGCAGGGATAACCTTCAGCGCGGCGCGAATGCGATCGGCAACAGTTTCTGGCGTCTCGGGTGTTGTATCGCGCAGGTCCAGTACCCCAACGTGTACCTTTTTGTTAGGCAGGCAAGAGAGTAAGTCCATTTTTAACTTAGGTTGCGCGCATTCAATTGACACCTCGTCTGCACGGCACGCATCCAGCTCGCCCAGGAATGCGTATCCTTCTGGTTTGTTATCGACATGCTTGCCATAGCCGAAACAGACATGCAGGACTGTGGGCCCGAGGCGCCCTGCAGAGCACGATCAATGGCGGCCACTGCATATTCACGAGCAGCCTCCGGGCGCGCCTGCACGTAGGGTTCGTCCAGTTGTACGATATCCACACCCGCTGCAAAAAGGTCTCTGAGCTCTTCGTTAACCGCTTCAGCGTAGGCCATTGCGAGGTCGCCTTCGCTTTTGTAGAACTGATTTTCGGCCTGCTGTGCCAGCGTGAAAGGCCCGGGCAGGGTAATTTTAATAGGTTTGTCGGTATGTTCTTTGAGGAAGGCGATATAAGGTGCTTCTACCGCTGTTCGGCGTCTTATCTCGCCGGTGACACGAGGTACGGGGACCTGCTTGCCAGTCCGATCAATCGCTTCGCCGGGGTTGTCGATGTCTACGCCTTCTAACGCGTTTGCAAAGCGGTTGGAATAACTTTCACGGCGCATTTCGCCGTCGGTGACAATGTCGACCCCTGCGCGACGCTGATCATCCAGTGCGATAAGTGTTGCATCGTTCTGCGCTTCTTCCAGATCCTCCGGGCGGGTTTCCACAATTCATGCAGAACAACTCTGGGAGGCAGACGAGCGCCGAGACGTGATTTATCGATCAGCCAGTTTGGCTGGGCGTAGCTGCCGACCAGTGATGTCGGCAGAATTGGATATTCAAACATTTGTTTCTCCAAGGTGATTGCAAAGGTTTGCATAAGTCTTTGCCAGCACGTCTCTGGCGATATCGACGTCTTTGGCATTAATACCGGCGAGTGCAATCTCGTTAATGGTGACCACCTTCGGCATCAAAGTTGCCCTCAGGCTGTGCGCCTCAGGGGTTAAGGTAATATAGACTTTGCGCTTATCCTGTTTGCATCGTGTCCGCTGGGCAAAACCTGCTTCAACAAGGCTGCGCACGGCATGCACGGTGGTCGCTTCTTTTAGTCCCTGTACGCTCGCTCAATTCCCGCTGCGTGATGTTATCTTCTTCCCATAACACTCTTAGCAAGCGCCATTGCCCTGCACTGACACCGTGAGGCAGGGTCAGCTTTTCCAGGGCTCTGGAAAACATGCGGAAGTTTACTCGGGTGAGATATCCCATGCTGTGCATGGGTGTCAGGTAGGGGTTGCTTGTGAGCTGTTTGCTCCTTTGCGGCATGTTCAGCCTCCTTTGGAGCGCAACCAGTCGACAATCATGTCTGCGACCTTATCGCGTGCATCACCAGGGTTCTCAGATAGTGGTCGCCTGGGATCATCTCGAGATGTTTGTCGGTGCTTGCCAGGTTGTCGTATATCGATTTTGCGTCGCTCGGGAACACGCCTGAGTCTCCGGTGCTCTGAATAACCAGCGCAGGTTGAGAGATTCTACTCAGGTGTTCGGTGCCGCTACAGTGAGACTCGCGCAATGACCACATCGACAGCCAGGTACGCAACGTGTTGTTGAGACCAATGCCCCTGGGAGAGAAGTTGGCGGTTTCAGGGTCGCCAGCATAACAGCGACCGACCTCTCGATCTGACGGATCTATTGTACCGTCCATCAGGCGCAGATCCGCCCAGGTGCGGTACATGTTAAATGCTCGGTCTGTCATGCCCAGGTCTTTAAGGCGCGCAAGTTCAGCATGACACCAGTCGGTAATGCGGTGATTGCGGGCTTTCTGAGCAGCACGATATTTTTCAATAAAATCAGCTGCGTAGGGCGGTCCGTTGTCTGGATTAAACATGTTCAGACTTTCATCAACACTGGTTGGGTCGCGCTCATCAGTAATTGATGGATCAAACCAATCGGTGAGTACTTCCGGGCGTCCAAGGTGCGCACACAGAGAGATATACAGTTCAGCAGAAATGAGATCGTTCAGCGCACCTGGAAGTTTAAGACCAGGCGTCGCAGACATGGTGACGCCCAGCGCCTGTGACTGATAAGCCCCCATCAGTGAGCCGCCACCTGAGTTACCCAGGATCACAATGTTTTCGACCCGGCGTTCTCCCGCAGCCATTGAACCCTGCACCGATGTCTATAAGTGCATGCTCTAGAAGGAAAAAGGCTTCATTGCCGCGAAAGCGGGTGTTCCAGCCGAGAAAGCCGAAGCCCGCGCTCGGCCATATACGGGCCAAGGTAGTGTTCGCTGAAATCGACATTGTAGTGCGTTGCGATGAGTGCTGTTTTTACCGGCTTCCCGCTGGGTTTGAAGTAGAGACCCTGGCAAGGGTTAAAACCGGCTCCATTACGAGCGCTGGTTGCAGACGTGCAGGAGACAAATTCGCGTTCCCAGTTTGGCATGATCCCTCTTCATATCGCGCAAAGTACTTAGTATCCAAAGTATATTGATCTTGCGTGTTAAGCAAGTAGAATGAAAGGCCTAAACGCTTGTAGATGTCTTGGGGAGAGGATGATGGCGGAAGGAAATGTTGCACAGGAATTGTCCGGCCAAACCAGCTCAGCCGGTCAGGCTGGCTCGGATGGGGAGCGCGCTCTGATCGACGCGCTGTCGTCGCTTGCGCCCATGCTGAGTGAAAATGCAGCCCTGGCGGAGAAGCAGCGTAAACCTGTTGATGCGGTCATGAAGGCCATCGAAGACACCGGTGCCTACCGGTGGTTTGTCCCCAAAAAATATGGCGGCTATGAGTATTCACTCAGCGGTTTTATGGAAGTGGGTATTGCTCTGGGCGAAGGCTGCACCTCCCACGCCTGGGTAACCACCTTCTGTATGGAGCATAACTGGTTGCTGGCTCTTTACGATCAGGCTGCTCAGGACGATCTGTTTGGTAATCAACCTTATATTATTGCGCCAGGTAGTCTTGCTCCCAACGGTAAGGCAACGCCGGTTGAAGGAGGCTATCGCATTAGCGGTCGCTGGCAATGGGGTACTGGTGTAATGCATGCCAACTGGGTGATGGTTGGTGTACTGACACCAGTTCCAGGTCAGGAAGCACCGATGATGGGCATGTTTGTGCTGCCGGTTGAAGAAGCCGAAATTATAGACACCTGGTACGTTGAAGGCATGGTAGGGACCGGCAGTAACGACATCGAAATCAAAGATGTCTTTGTCCCTGAACATCGTCTGGTAGACCTTTCGTTGGTACGTGATGGCCGCAGTCCAGGCGCGCGTCTGCATGAGTCGCCGATCTACAAAATGCCCATGCTCCCTGTGCTGGGTCTGACCGCAACTGCGCCTCTGGTAGGTGCCGCAAAGAACGCGGTGCGCCTGTTTGAAGAGCGCATGCAAGGTCGTACGGTATACGGTACAACAAGCAAACAGGGTGAGCGCGCGCTGGCGCAATCGCGGCTGGCACATGCGCGGGTCGAAATGGATGCCATTATCGACCAGCTGTTCCACGTCGCTGGAGAGGTTGAGAGTTGGGGTACACGCGGTGAACCCTGTCCCGACCTGGATCGCGCGCGCCTTCGGGTTGAGATTGGGCATCTGGTAAGGCGATCACGCAATGTTGTTCGAGATGTGGTGGAAGCCTGTGGTGCCAGTGCTCATTTTCTGGACAACCCGTTGCAGCGAGCCTTACGAGACTTGAACACAGCCTCGTGTCATACGGTTTTTGACCTGGACGTCAGTACTGAAATATATGGTCGACTGTTGGTTGGTTTACCCGCTAACGGACCGATCTAGTAGATTGTGTATATTTTTCCTGGACATCGGCAAGGCTTCCTCAAGCTGCTATCGGCCCTATGTGTCATGGCTCTGTCGCCAGTTGTAGTGGCTGCGGAAAGCTGCCCGGGCTCAGCAGCGGGCACGAAACATATCTATTGGGGTGATCTGCATGTGCATTCGGGTTATTCCCTGGATGCCTGGGGTTATGGCACCGCCACAACGCCTGCACAGGCCTATGCCTTTGCCAAGGGTGCGCCGATTCCTCTGCCGGATGGTACGGCAGTCAGCATGCCGCGACCGCTGGACTTCATGGCGGTGACAGATCACGCTGAGTGGTTCAATCTGATGTATATCTGTACGGACCCATTAGCGAGCGCCCATCCGTACTGCGATATCCTCACCGAAAAAAACACCCCGCAGACAGGCACAGAAGTGTTTCGCAACTATGTGCTGCCAACCATTACAGAAGCACAACCTCAGCCAACGCCTTTATGTGAAGAGCAGCCAGAGCTGTGTGCTTCCGCACATCTCTCCCAGTGGCAGCGCGTACAGGATCAGGCTAATGAAGCGAATGATCCCTGCAGTTTCACTTCCTTTGTTGCCTTTGAATGGTCAGCAACACCCGACTACAGTCACAACCACCGCAATCTGATTTTTGCTAACGAGCATGTCACGCCGGATGCTATTGATTACATGCGATACCCCACACCGCACAAGCTCTGGCAGGAACTTGAGAAGCAGTGTCTCCCGGAAAATGGCTGTGATGTTATTGCCATCCCCCACAACACAAACATGGGTGACGGAAAGAGCTTTGATATAGAAACCGAATCCCCGGATGAATTGGCTTTGCGTGCCAGATATGAGCGCCTCGTTGAGATACATCAGGAGAAAGGCAACAGCGAATGTCTTTCTGATTTTGGCCAGACAGACGAAGACTGTAATTTCGAGTTGTACCTGACAAAAAATTCAGTGCCCACAAACCCAGACGGTTACGTTGAGGCAGAGTGGGAGCAGATGCGCAGCGGCTATGTGCGGCGCTTACTGCTGCGAGGGTTGTATGGGTACCAGCAGTCGGGAGAACGAAAACTGAATCCTCTGCGGCTCGGTTTTATAGGGTCAACAGATAACCATTCCGGTACCGGTGGATTTGTCGATGAAGAAACCTGGCCGGGCACTGTCTTTGGATTTGGAGATTTTGATCGCAGCATGCTCCGCGTCGATTGGAATCCAGGTGGTTTGGTTGCTGTATGGGCCGAAGAAAACACCCGTCAGAGTATTTTTGCCGCGCTGAAGCGCAGGGAAGTTTATGCCACCAGCGGACCACGTTTGCGGGTTCGCCTCGACGTAGCAGCTGAATCTATTAGTTGCTCACTGGAAGAAAGCGTTGCCGCGATACCTATGGGTGGTGTGCTGAATCAGGGCGAAAATGCCTTCTTCCGAATTCAGGCGCAAGCGGATCATTCACCAATCGGTACGGTACAGATCATCAAAGGCTATCTTGATGAGGGCGAGTTGCGTGAAGAGGTTGTCGATGTCTGGCAGAACAAAGACGGTGCCGCGGATGTCTGCGTGCAGTGGCAGGATAGAAATCTGAATGCGCAAGAGCCTGCGTTCTGGTACGCGAGAGTACTGCAGGTACCCACACCGCGATGGAGTGCTTACCGGTGTGAGCGTGAAGGGCGGTGTGATGAGTTTCCAAAAGCAGATCGCTGGATACGTGAACGCGCCTGGACGTCGCCGGTATGGTATCTGCCGGGAGCGGGCGATGAGTAATCGGCAGCGCCTGCTGGAAGCTGATGCCGAACGGCGACAGGCGATGATTTCTGCTGATACCGGTGCTTTGGCACGCTTGTTAGCTGAAGATCTGGTTTGGACGCATTCTTCGGGGAAAACCGAATCGAAACGTGAGGTGATTGAAGCGCTTGCAGAAGGCACTGTGGCTTATGAAACGCTGGAAATGACCCAGGATCGGGTTTTAAGTTCTGGTGAGATTTATGTCCACCAGGGTGTGCTAAGCGGCCGAGCGGTGCGAGACGGCAAAACAAAACTATTGAACGCCAGATTTTTGTCAGTCTGGCAGGAAACGCAAGGCCAGCTGCAACTGGTGGCCTGGCAGTCAACTCAATTGAGTTGAATCGGCGCTTTGGAGGCGTTGGCAAGCTTGTCTGTATAAAACAGACAGGCTTGCAAATTGGAGAAAAGAGATGGTTAAGCATTTTAACGGGGAGATGAGAATGAAGGTATTCAGCCTTAGTCACTTTAGCCTTGCGGCGGTGCTCACAGCGGTAAGCTGTTTGAGCGGTGCAGTAGCTGTTGCTGAAGAAAGGCAGACGGTGCTCGAGGAAGTTGTGGTAACTGCCACAAAAAGAGAGGCCAGTCTGCAGGATGTGCCGATATCCGTAGGGGTAGTAACCGGCGATTTTATTGAAACATTTGATATTCGCGATATGAGCGATGTGCAGAACTTTGTGCCTGGCCTGCAGGTGCAGCAAACCTTTGGCAGCTGGGCCGTGCGGATCCGCGGTCTGGGTTCTGGTATCACTAACCTCGCGTTCGACTCCTCGGTGCCGGTATACATTGACGATGTGTATTGTGGACGGGGTAAGTGTCTGGAGTCTGCATTCCTCGATATGGAGCGGTTAGAAGTTGCTCGCGGTCCTCAAGGCGCCTTGTTTGGGAAAAGCACAATTGCCGGCGCCATTAACGCGGTCAGCCAGCGACCCACTCAGGAGTTCGAAGCGCAGATCAAAATGGGTGCAGAGGTGGAAAACGGTGGTTACACAAGCACCGGCTATCTCTCCGGAGCTCTGACTGATCGTATTCGAGCCCGGCTTGCGGTTCGCCTGGATGACCTGGATGGCTACACCAAAAACCTTGCCCTGGGCCGCGATGACGGCGATAAGAAAACTCGTGCGGCACGCCTCGGCATAGAGTTCGATGCCAGCGACACCACCATGTTCTACCTCAAACTTGAGACCGGTGACTCAGCTACGGACGGGCGTAATAACCAGCTGCTCAACAGCACCGGTACCATGACCCGATCTACAACGGATCCAAATGCGGAATACCGAGCCAATGACATCAGAAGTGTCAGCACGGGTGTAGAAGAAGAAGACTTCTACGACTACGACTGGTCTTCGGCAACCCTGGTGATGGATACGGAAGTTGCTGAACACTCCGTGAAAGCTGTGCTGGGTTACTGGGAGTATGACAATGAGTGGTTCCTTGATGTGGATGGCCACCCGGAAGCTATTCTGAATACCTATCTTGCAGACGAGTATGACCAGAGCACTGCAGAAATTCGCGTGTTGAGTCCGACTAACCAGACCTTCGAATATATCGTTGGTGCCTGGTATCAGGAGACGGATCTCACAACACGCCAGTTCTCGCCATTCTATCCTCTGTTCTGGGAGGCAGTACTGCCACCATTCCTGCAGGGTGCCATTCTGGATGTCGCTTCAGGGATGGATCGCAATTTTGCCCGGGAAAGTGACGCTTATTCGATTTATGGTCAGTTGACCTGGAATATTACTGATCGTCTGCGTGCCATCATTGATGTCCGCTACACCGATGAAGAACAGGAAGGTGTTGGTCAATCCTGGCCGATTCTTTTCACCAGCGGTACTTTCGATCCGGAACGGGTTGCACAGAGTACTTTCGGGCACAATACGGAATATCTCTTTTTCCAGGATCGCTCAGACGACAGCGTTGATCCATCAGTGCGCGTTCAGTACGACGTGAACGAGGATATGATGGTGTATGTTGCCTACGCCGAAGGCTCTAAGGCAGGTGGCATGAAAGCGAACGATGCAACCCTGGGTGCACAACTGATTGATCGCGTTGGAGCAGATCCGGACTACGCGCAACGTTTTCTCGGCATGCCGACCGTTACGCCAGCTGATCTCATTGACGGCGTTACTTTCAAGCAAGGCAACGGCATTTTTGACTTTGAAGACGAAGAAGCGGAAAGCTGGGAGCTGGGTATGAAAACCTCCCTCTTCGATGATTCAGCGTCTCTGGCTGTTGCTTTGTTTTCAACTGAGTTCACCAATCTGCAAACTTCAAATTATGATGGTCAGCAGTTCATTATTGGTAACGCGGGTCAGGCAACTGTGGATGGATTTGAAGTGGAATTCAGCTGGCAGGCAACTGACAATCTGCGTCTGCAGAGTTCTTTGTCCTGGATAGATGCCACCTACGACGATTTTGCTGGTGCGCAGTGTGTTGAAGGATCTGATGGTCTGCCTGCAAATGCTGATTGTGATCTTGCCTCCGGTACTGAAAATCAGGCCGGAGAAAAGCTTGAGCGGTCACCCGATATGGAATTCAACCTGAACGCAATCTGGACTTCTCAGATTTCAGACACCATGCGTCTGACAGCCACAGGTTCCATCTACTATTCGGATGATTATTTTGTGCAGCCCACCCAGGCTCAATACGCTACGCAGGATTCGTTCACCAAGTACGATGCGCGTGTGGCTGTAAGTGCCAATGATGAACGTTGGGAAGTGGCGGTCATTGGTCGAAATCTGGGTGATGAAATGACCATTCAACATGCTTATAACATTGCGGGTAGTCAGTTCAACAATCTCAGTGTTGGTCGATCGACTGTTCTTGAAGCGACTTTTCGTTTCTAGATCATACTTTCGATAATTGTTAGCTTTAAAAAGGCGCCTGCAAAGGCGCCTTTTTTTGTGGCTGTTCGACACGGGCAACCCCTGCGCGTAGCATGTGTGGGATATATCTGAAGAGCTGGAGGAGCGTGCGTGGTTAGAATAATTTTGCAGATTATAGGTATTCTGATACTTATACCGCTGGTAACCATTGTTACCTTGCGTGTCGATAATCGGGATGCAGACGGTCCGTCAGTTCTGTTCCCTGGCGGCAAGCTGGTAAGCGGAGAGCTGCACACTGGCCCTGAACCTGACTGGTCGTTCACTGACGAGGTGCCCACCATTGAGCTGCAGTTGGAAGATCCTCTGGCGTCACGCATCATTTTTGTTATGGAGAGTGACGGGAAGGTATATGTTCCCTCTGGTTATATGCGCAGTTTTCTGGGGCGGTTGTGGAAAGACTGGGCGTTTCAGGCTGACGCGGGCAATGGTCTGGCTGTGGCGCGTATAAATGGTGTGCGCTACGAGCGACAGCTTGTGCGCATCAAAGATCCACAGGAGATCAGCGGCGTAGCTGCTAAGCTGGCTCAAAAATATTCAGGTGGTGCGACTCCAGAGGCAGTTGCTGAAGTAGAACGATCTGTAGCGGATGGTGACACCTGGATATTTCAAATGGCGCCGAGAGGAACAGAAGCATGAGCACAAAAAATTATCTGATTCTGTGTGTGGCGCTCAGCGCAGGGTTATCACTCAGCCTGCTCTATATCCCGTCTTTTTCGCTGCTGGTTGAGCAGCTAATGTTGCTGTTTTTATCGACTAACGCAGGCTGACTTTGCGCGCAGACTCAATTATCTGAGGGACAGCGTAGTCTGCCCGTAGTACTTTTTTCCAGGACACTTTCGGGTTCGAAAGGAGTAAGGTTATCCGGGAAACAGGGGAGAAAGATGATGGCGTGGTGGAAAATTCTGCTGATCGGCCTGCTGGTTATTGTGCTGGGTGGTTTTGGTGTTGCCTGGTATGTCATGAACTACGTGGAACTCGATATCTACGTGCCGTTGTATGCAGAAAACTGCGCCAGCTGCCATGGCAAGCAGATGCAGGGAACGGATCGGGGAGTCGCATTGCTGGGTGGGCAACTGGCGCGCGGTGATAACGTCGATCAACTACAGGAAAGTATCCGTCAGGCGCATTTCAATTTAGGTAGTCCGGCATTTGCAGGTGTGTTGTCCGACGTGGAAGTTAAGGGGCTGGCGATCTATATCGGTGAGCGCCGTATGGGCCAGCACTTCACTGACTTCCGCTTTGATCGGGACGTTGAAATTCCACGCGGGCTTCAGGGCAGCGAAGAACACAACTTTACAATAAGCACCGTCGCTCAGGGTCTCGATCCGATGGTTTTCAGCATTGAGCCGTTGCCGGATGGCTCCATGCTGCTCACAGAAAAAGAGCGCGGCTTATCCATTGTGTCTGCAGATGGGGTTCAATCTGAGCTGATCCTTGGCACACCTGAGACGGGCAGCTCGGTAGATATCATGGGTATACAATACGGCTCTGGCTGGTTGCTGGACGTGGCCACACACCCACGGTATCAGGACAATGGCTGGATTTATCTGCACTACACGCATATCTGTGGTGATGATTGTGGCGCTTCCATGCTGTCCGCCACCATGAACCGTCTGGACCGAGGTCGCATCAGGGACGGCCAGTGGGTCGATGTGCAGACCATCTGGCAGTCGCCGGTAGAGTATTATTCGCCCACTCCGGACACCGGTGCCGGCGGACGTATAGCCTTTGATGATGCGGGCCACGTCTACATTTCCCTTGGTATCAAATCGGCTGATGGCACTAACGACACCACACCACAGGACTTACAGTTGCCGTACGGCAAAATCCTGCGGTTGCAGGACGACGGCACTATTCCTTTAGATAATCCCTATTTTGTGTCGGCGCAGGAAGGCAGCACCTCTTCAAGTGCGGTCACTCCCGCTATCTGGAGTTATGGTCATCGTAGCCCTCAAGGTCTTGAGTGGCACCCGGAGCGAGGCACGGTCTGGGATTCAGAGATGGGTCCACGAGGCGGTGACGAGCTGAACGAACTGCTGCCAGGGCGCAACTATGGATGGCCCTATGTCTCTGGCGGTTTGGAATACTCAGGTGATGTTGTTGAGCGACATAAACCCAAAGCGATTGAATTTGACGATACTGTGTCTGAGTACTCTCTGGTAGATATCACGCCATCGCCGGCGATATCCAGCTTTACCTTCTACACTGGTGATCAGTTTCCCAACTGGCAGAATAACGTTTTGATCGGTTCCCTGAAAGGCAGCTCGCTGTTCCGCATGGTGTTTGATGGACGCAAGCTGATACATCGGGAAACCCTCATCAAAGATCTGGCGCGGATTCGAGATGTGGAGGTGGGTTATGATGGCCTCGTTTATTTGTTGCTGGAAAACGAAGCTGGCAGCTCAATAGTGAAACTCACTCCCGGTTAATCTCCTTTTCTTAAGGTACCGCGAGCGTGCGTTTTTACGTTAGTCTGTGCGTCTTACTTTAAAAGGAAAAGCCATGTTCAGTCACATAATGGTGGGCGCAGACAATATTGAAGCGTCCAAAAAATTCTACGATGCGGCGCTGGGCGCTCTGGGTATTGAGCCCGGTAGCATCGACCCTAACGGTCGCTGCTTCTATCGCACACCGACTGGCGTTTTTGCGATTACACCGCCGATTAATGGTGAACCTGCCTCCCATGGCAATGGCAGCACCATCGGTTTTCTGGCCAGTGATCCCGAGCAGGCTGACAAGTGGCACGCAGCTGGGCTGGCCAATGGCGGCACAGACTGTGAAGATCCGCCTGGCATTCGAGACGGTGTGGCTGGACGATTGTATCTTGCCTATCTGCGCGACCCTGCGGGTAACAAACTCTGCGCTCTGCATCGAATGGGTTGATCTTGAGAGCTTATCTGGTTGCCATATTTCTGCTGCTGGTGATTTTCGGCAGCATTGGTGGTTACCTCTACCAGCGCTTCAGTGCCTTTGCGGATATGGATTTTTCGCCACCGCCGGTGACCATAGCTGCGTCACTGGCACAGCAGGAGGTATGGGATCAAACGTTAAGTGCGGTAGGGACAATTCAAGCCGTACGTGGTGTCGAGTTGACCTCGGAAGCCAGCGGTGAAATCACACAGATATTGTTTGATTCAGGTGATGTGGTTGCTGCTGGCCAGGACCTGGTTGTATTGAACGATGAAGTCGAACGCGCCAGCAGAGCCAATCAGGTTGCCAACGTAGAGTTGGCCTCGCTGCTGTTCGAGCGCGACAGCGCGTTGATTAAACAGAAGTCGATTCCGCAATCACAATACGACCGTTCCCGCGCGGACTTACAGCGAGCCAAGGCGCAATTGCTTGAGACCCAGGCCCGGCTGGCAAACAAAACCATAGCGGCACCGTTTGCAGGCACCATGGGTATTCGTCGGGTGGATGCGGGTGATTATCTGGCACCAGGGACGGTTATTGCGACATTGCAGGACCGCAGCGAGTTGGAGATTGATTTCACCGTACCGGCGCGCTTTTCACCAAAACTCCGACCCGGGTTAAGCGTCACCGTGGTGGTAGACGCTTATCCTGAACGTACATTTTCTGCGACTGTCACAGCGGTGGATGCGCGGGTTGATCCCAACACCCGAAACGTCTTGCTACGCGCCAGAATGGACGAAGTAGACGGCCTGATGCCAGGTATGTTTGCAGTGCTTGAAGTCGATCTCGGTGATCAGCAACAGGTAGTGACCATTCCAGAAACAGCAATGACATACTCATTGCGCGGCAATACGGTCTGGGTGATTGAAGCCACTGAAGATGACAGTCTGACCGCAGTTGCCCGGGTGGTGGTTGGTGGTCGGGTTCGAGAAGGCAGGGTGGCTGTGCTCGAAGGATTACAGGCCGGCGAGAAGGTGGTCAGTGTTGGTCAGAATAAACTCTATCGAGGTGTGCGGGTTGTTGTTGATGAAAACCTGGACCTTTAATGCAAGGTGGACACACAAGCACGAAGATTCAGTTGTAAACATAGATATTTAGCAAAAGACATGTGATGCCCAGATTTACCGACATTTTCATCCAGCGTCCGGTGCTCGCCCTGGTATTGAGTGCGGTGATGCTGCTGCTCGGCTTCCAGGCGGCAACGCAGCTGACCCTGCGGGAGTATCCTGAAGTCGAAAAGAGTGTGATCTATGTACGTGCGGTTTTCCCTGGTGCCAGTGCTGAAACGGTTCAGGGTTTTGTGACCACGCCGTTACAGCGGCGCATCGCTGCAGCGAAGGGGGTTGAATACGTAACCTCGCAAAGTGATCCTGGTATTGCAGAAATTGAAGTCTGGGTGCGTCTTGGCGAGAACTCAACCGATGTGTTGGGTGAAGTTATTACCAAAGTCAATGAAGCCCGTTTCGAACTGCCTCGCGAAGTAGAGGATCCGGTAGTCTCTAATCGCACCGGCGGCGACGCCATGATGTATCTGGCGCTGCTCAGTAAACAGATGTCGGTGCAGCAGATTGCTGATTATGCCGCGCGTTCTATCCAGCCTGTGCTCAGTACAGTTGAGGGTGTTGGCGAAGCGCGCCTGCTAGGCAGTGGTATGTTTGCCATGCGGGTCTGGTTGAACCCGACAAGAATGGCAGCTTACGGGGTTACCGCAAGAGACGTTAACGACGCCATACGCAGAGATAACTATATCTCCGCAGCAGGCACAACCCGTGGTGAGTATGTGCGCGCCAGTGTTGATGCGCAGACAGACGTGCAGGACCCCGACCATTTTGCGGCGATTGTAGTGCGCCAGGAAGGTGACCAGCGGGTGCGCCTGGGTGACGTCGCTAACATTGAGCTGGCGAGCGAAACCTACGAGTCACAGGTGTATTCAAGCGGTCAGGAAACGGTGTTTATTGCCATCACCGAAGCACCCGGCGCAAACCCGTTGCAGATGGCTGAACGCGTCAAGGCGCAGATTAAAACACTGGATGCGCAGCTACCTGCAGACCTGACGATTTTTCTTGATTCTGATTTGTCGATTTACATTGGTGAAGCCCTCAACGAAGTAGAGCAGACTCTGATAGAAGCCTCCATCATTGTTGTGTTGGTAATTTTGTTTTTCCTCGGCTCGCTGCGGGTGGTTGTGATTCCCATTGTGGCCATACCGCTTTCACTGGTAGGCGTGCTCTTCCTGATCTGGCTGATGGGTTTCTCTATCAACCTGCTGACGCTGTTGGCTATGGTCATAGCGATAGGGCTGGTGGTGGATGATGCCATTGTGGTGGTGGAGAATGTTCATCGACACATTGAAGAGGGTAAAATGCCGATGGATGCGGCCTTGCTGGGTGCACGGCAGGTGGCACTGCCTGTGGTCGCAATGACCCTGACCCTGGTGGCGGTCTATTTACCCATTGGATTCCTTGGTGGTTTAACCGGGGTGCTGTTCAGCGAGTTTGCACTGACGCTGGCAGGTGCGGTCATGATTTCAGGCATCATCGCCTTGATCCTGACCCCGATGATGTGTGCCTATTTGCTCAAGGACCATCAACACCAGGGTAAGGTGGCGCTCTGGCTCGACCAGCAGTTTGCCAGGCTGCATGGCGTTTATGCCAAAGCGCTCGGTCACGCTTTGGATAATCGCGGTGCAGTAATGTTGTTTGCTGCCGGTATTTTTCTCAGTTTACCAATTTTTTATCAGCTCACCGAGAAGGAACTGGCGCCAGATGAGGATAGCGGCAGTATTTTTGCGATAGCAACGCCGCCAGACTACGGCAGCCTTGAGTACACAACCTTGTTTCTCGATCAGATGGTCGAAGCGTGGCGTTCGGTGCCGGAAGTGAGTCATTCCTGGCAGGTGAATCAACCTAATTCGGTTTTTGGTGGTATAGAGCTTGAGCCCTGGGACGAACGCGAACGCACATTGGAAGAAATACGTGTTGAAGTTCAGCAGAAGTATGATGGTATCAGCGGCCTGGAAATATTTACTTTTGCTGCCGGTGGCCTGCCCGGTGCTTCGTCTGGTTTACCCTTGCAGTTTGTCATATCCGGCAACGTTGATTACCGCGAGTTGGATCGTGTTGCAGAAGAAGTTCTGGGAAAAGCCCGACAATCCGGTTTGTTCGCCTTTGTAAGCAAAGATCTTCGTTATTCTCGTCCGGAAGTCAGCGTGTCTATTGATCGCGAACTGGCTGCCAGGCTCGGCATATCAATGGCGGAAATAGGCGAAACCCTGCAGATCATGCTGGGTGAAGCAGAAACCAATCGCTTCAGCATGGAGGGGCGCAGCTACAAAGTGATTCCTCAGGCAGGTCGCGGTTTTCGTCTCAGCAAAGAATGGTTGGAACGTTACTATCTGCGCACCGAACAAGGCTCGCTGGTACCTATGAGCACTGTTATATCACTGAAGCAAAATGTTGAACCCAGCACACTCAGACAATACCAGCAGCTCAATAGCGTCACCCTGCAGGGCTTGGTTCTGCCGCCCAATACGCTGGGTGCGGGGTTAACCTTTCTCGAACAAGCGCTGAATGAAGTAGCACCAAGCGGATATCGGGTAGGTTATCAGGGCGAATCGAGACGATTCATTGAAGAGAGTCAGGCATTTCTGCCGCTGTTTGCCACATCTCTGGTCTTTATATATCTGGTGCTTTCAGCGCAGTTCAATAATTTTCGCGACCCTTTCATCGTTCTGATCAGTGTGCCGCTGTCTATTTTTGGCGCAATAGTGCCACTGGTGTTGGGCTGGGCGACCTTGAATATCTATACCCAGGTCGGTCTGCTGACCCTCATAGGTTTGATCAGTAAACACGGAATACTGATTGTCGACTTCGCCAACCATAGGTTGGCTGACGGTTTTGATCGTCGTTCCGCAGTGTTGGATGCAGCTGCCTTGCGGCTGCGTCCAATCCTGATGACAACCTTTGCCACTGTGCTTGGCGTTGTGCCGCTGTTGCTTGCATTTGGCGCAGGGGCAAACTCTCGTTTTTCAATCGGGCTTATGATTGCTGCGGGCATGTTGGTAGGTACGTTGTTCACCTTGTTTGTACTGCCTACGGTATACGTTTTGATGGGCAGCAGGAAAAAAACTGGTGACGCTAAGGTTGCACGACCCGCAGTGAATGCCAATGTCTGAGATCAATAAAAAAGGCGAAATCATGCTCGCCAACAACCTCAGTGCACTGACTATCCTGCACGAGATTGTTCTTGATGCGGTAACCACTTTTCCTGATGTGTTTGATTCGGCAGGCGTGCCGTCAAAAACTGAGGTCTTCCGTAAAAATTATGCAGACATATTGCCCGGTTTCGAAGCGCATCGTCTAGCCAGCACTGAAGCGAGCGCAATCGCGGTGCACATGGTGCGCAAGCTGCGGGACTACATCGTCTGGGATGATGGTGAAGTTACCCAGCCGTTGCATGAAGCACTTAGCAAGCCTGCAGCAGCGCTCCAGTTGAGCAGCCTGTCTTTCAGCGGCAAACCCGGCTGGCAGCCGAATTTTGTTTATCAGGGTGAGCGTTGGCAGGGTAAGCAATTTGCTCAACTGGGTAGCTTGTTGGTCAGTCGGAACGTGATTTCAGCGGCGGCGGGTTCGGCGCTAACGTGGATGGCCCAACAGGTGTTGTCTGACGGCCAGATAGATTTGTCCGAGCGCAAAATCGCGGTCCTTGGTGGTGGTGCTGAAATGGCGCCAACACGCCTGTGGTTGGAAGCTGGTGCGGATGTATTGTGGTTGGACACAAAACCACCGCCTCAGGAGTGGCAAACGCAAACAGCGCTGTCCGGGCGGGTATTCTGGCCAGCAGAAAACGTCGATTTACTGACTGAGCCTCAAGCTGTGCTGGCAACACTGCAAGAGTTTGCAGGCGGGTCTCCGCTTGATCTGGCTTTGTACGCGTACGCACCCGGGAAAGCGCGGGAAATTCGGCTGACCGCCTGCATGAATGCACTGGTTGATGCTTTGCCCACGGAGTTGGTGGCCAGTGTGACAATACTTGTCTCTCCAACAACACCCACGGGGCTGAATCAGCAGGATCTGGCGGCAACCCAGGCTCGCTTAGCCTCCCGCCCTAAATGGGAGGCACTGCTGGCACGCTCAGGTCTTTTGGGTACTGGCGGCGGCAGTGTGGTAGTTGGCAAAGCCGCGACGACTCGCACGGTCGTGAACATACAAGGGGCCAGCTATCAGGCAGCACAATATCTCGGCAAAATTCTGATGGCGCAAAGCTGGTCCACCTTCGGTCAACTCTCTGCTGCAGATCCTCAGCCGCTGCGTGTCTCAGCAAATACGGCTGCAATTACCCGCACACGATCACTTGACCACCCGGTATTTGCTGCGGCGTTTGGTGGTGCAGCTGCGCTAGGCGTAGAAACTCTGACACCTCGACAATCTCGCAGCCTGAATGGTTTGCTGGCTGTTCATGACTGGTTGAATCCCGATACCCCTTGCGTGGGACAGGTGCGTGTTCATGGTGGTTTGCACACGTTACCGTACCCCTTGGGGCAAGCTTTGCGTGTGGCCGCCGCGATTGGCTTCGCGCGTTCGCCCAGATTGCTCAAAGGTCTGCTTCGCTAATCTTTAGAAATCCTCGCTACGTTGCTGGTAACGTCAATGATATGCAGACATAAATGTCGCCATTGCGGCGGTTTTTAAAGGTTGAACTATACTCATGTAAGTGTGCTATCCAGGCAGGTCTACCGTGGGCAATACAAAGCCCGTGCTCCTCAGCGTTGACGATGATCCAAATATTCTCAAATTGATTGAGAAGACGCTCAGTAAGCTCGAAATTGAAGTGCTCACCGCATCATCCGGAAAGGAAGGTCTGGCTGTGCTCAAGGCTCGGACGGTAGATGTTGTTATCACAGATATGCGTATGCCTGAAATGAGCGGGTCCGAATTCTTAAAGCAGGTCTCGACTTTGCAGCCACATGCCTTCCGCATCCTGCTGACGGATGATGCACAGCTGGAAGATGCTAAAGCCGCGATTAATGAAGGCGGTGTATCACGGTATCTGGATATTCCATGGAAAGATAATGAGCTTCGCCGAACGGTTGGCGAAGCGGTAAAGATGGCTACCCTGGCTCGAGAGAACGATACCCTTTGTGAGCTCACCCAAGCTCAGAATGCCGAGCTGCTTGAGTTAAACAACGAACTTGAAGAACGGGTTGCGCAGCGCACACAAGAGTTGCAACACGTTAACGGTATGTTGACCAATACCCTGGCCGAGTTAGAAGAAACCCACGAACTGATGGTTGACCTGGTAGCCAACATAGCTGCAATGCCTGATCCGGAAAGTGACAAGGCCCGCCGCAAGTTAAGGTTGGCGTTAGCCATTGGTGCTGAACTTGGATTAGATGAAGAAGATCTTTTGCATCTACAGTATGCCACCCGGCTGCATAAGCTCGGTTGGGTAGGTGTGCCCAAAAGTGTTACTACTAAACCATTACTTACGCTTTCAGATCAGGAACACTCTGCGTTCGAAAAGCATCCGGCTTATGCCCAGGCGGTTCTTTTAAGCGTTCCTCGCCTGCGTAAGGCCGGCGACATTATTGTCAGTCAGCACGAACACTTTAATGGCCATGGATTTCCCCAGAAGCGAGCCGGTGAAGGCATTCCACTCGGCGCAAGGATTCTTGCTGTTGCACGTGATTACTATGAGCTGATGGCAGGTGTGATTGATAAGGTCAGGCTGACGCCGGCCGAAGCGGTTGCGCGCATAGTTGCTGAAGCTGACGACACTTACGACGGTGACGTTGTGAAAGCTTTTCGGGTTGTCGTGCGCACCATCGATGAGCTGGATCCTTCTCTGGACGAAGCCAGCGTAAGATCAGTTTCACTGCTGCCTGCCATGCGCCTCGCCAGAGATTTGATTACAGATGAGGGTGTGGTGCTGCTGGCCAAAGGTACAACTCTGACAGAGAATACAATTACATCTTTGATCAATCTTGAGATGAGATCTGACAAGAAACTGCAGATTTATGTGATGAAGAATGAACCCTCCGAAGAGGAGATAAAGTCTTGAACTTAGGTGATCAGTCTCTGTTGCAAGCTAAAGTTTAGCGCGAGCCTCTTCGATCATCTTGCGCTCGGTACCATCAAGGCGTGCCTGCATGCCCCGATCCATTTCCGCCAATATTCTTGCGGCATATTCATTGCCGCGGATTTTCGCCCAATAGCGCGCAACTCGCTCGGTGTTTTCTATCGGATTGGGTACGTCGAGTCTGGGTACGGTGTTTTCGCACATCCACAATGCAGGCACTAACGTGCAGTCTGCTCGAGTGAGCTCAGGTCCAGCTGCGAATTCATCATCAGCCAGATGGCGTTCCAGTGCGCCCATGCCGCGGGCTATCTGTGCGGCGAACAGGTCGCGAATGGCGTCAACGCGGGTGGCGCGAGGAAGCTGTGGTAGCGCCATGAAAATATTGTTCATCAGATAAATATCGGCAATACGAGACAACAATCTAACGTTTGCGCGTTGCCGTGGTGTATCACCGGCCAACGATTGTTCCGGGTAGAGGTCATCAAGATATTCAGCAATCACTTCAGACTCCGGAATAATCCCATCATCGACTTCGAGTACCGGTATGCGTCCAATGGGTGATATCTCGGCAAGTTTGCCAAGGTAGAATGATGCCGGCAGCTCGAATTCTATATCGTCGATGCCCATGGCGTAGATCTGCATACGTACTTTCGCGGAATAAGGGCTCAGATCGCCAGTATAAAGTTTCATTGGTTTACCGCAGGGTTGCGAAAAAAGCATCATGACAGAAAAGCTCGGAATGAAACATGACAGCAATTGAAACCCACTGTTCGATAAATCCGAAGCGTTCAGTCAGACAGCCGAGGCTTGGTTGTACAGCTAACTCAGGTATGCTGTCGCTGTGCAAACACTACACCGCCAACAGACGCTTCGCGCCAGAATATGTATACGCTGCTGATCATTTTTTTCCTGCTGGCTCTTGTTTTTTCCTTTCTCTGTTCCATGTGGGAAGCGGTGCTGCTTTCCACCACGCCGACTTACGCGCGCATGCAGTTCCAGGAAGGCACCTTGGTCGGCCGCTATCTGGAAGACTTTAAAGCCAACATAGATCGTCCTCTGTCTGCGATTTTGACCCTTAATACAATTGCCCATACTGTCGGTGCTATTGGCGTAGGCCAGCAGGCGGCTACGATATGGGCGGATGCAAATCCCTGGATTACATTGTTTGGTGTGCCGGCATTAATGACGATTGCGATTCTGGTGTTATCAGAGATTGTGCCCAAGACCATAGGGGCTCTGTACTGGCAGCGTCTGGTGATCTTTACTGTGCACAGCTTAAGGCTTCTGATTGTTGCGCTTGCACCACTGGTTTGGATGAGTCAGTACATCACTCGACAACTTAAACACGGTAGTAATCAACAGGTCCTTACTCGGACTGATTTTCTGGCTATGGCAGAAATCGGTGCCGAAGAAGGCGTTTTCCATGAAGAAGAAAGTCAGATGATTGGTAACATGATCCGATTTCAGGCTGTGCAGGTGCGTGACGTAATGACTCCACGCACGGTGGTGGCAGCGGCTGCAGAAGACGATTTAATCGCCAGCTTCCATACTCCGGGGAAACGGCAGCGCTTCTCGCGCATACCCGTTTTCAATGCGTCTAAAGATCACATTACCGGTTATGTGTTGAAAGCGGATGTGTTAACGGCTCTGGTCGAAGGTCGGGGTGATGAGCCGCTATCGTCGTTGCGGCGCGAGATCATTGCTGTTGGTGAGACCTATGCCATCATGGATCTGTTCAGCACCCTGCGTGAGCGTCAGGAGCATATCGCGGTGGTGATGGATGATTTCGGTGGCATGGCGGGGATCGTGACAATGGAAGACGTGATAGAAACTTTGCTGGGTTTTGAAATCGTCGATGAAACAGACACAACAACAGACATGCGTATTCTCGCGGAAAGGCACCGTGAGCGTCGTGCCAAAACCCTGGGTGCCCTTGATAGTCCAGGCCTGGAAGAATAAAGCGTTAGAGTTCGTCGAGAATATCTGTATCCGCAGCGTCAACAATTGCCTCATAGGTTAAAACGTGTGTGACACGTCGGCGTTTATCATTGCTGAGTTCGTGTCGAATTCGAGTGTTGCCGGTTTCATAAGACCATTGGTAAACCAGGTGACCCAAAGCAACTGCTCGCCCCCAGTTGTCCGGCTTGTTTTCAAACAATCGGTTGTTCCAGATCTGCATCGGCGCATCAGATTCCGGGTAACGTTTCCGTAGCAGCTTGTTCAGTTGATTATACTCATCAACGTACTTGTTTCTGTCGCTGTGCTCGGCACTGGCTTCGTAGCCAGCCTGGAACAATTCGCCTAACTCATCGAAGCGATAAAATATGAGCACATCCAAGCCGGCAAGTTTGCCATCGTAGTTGACCATGGCCTGGCGTTGATTGGCCGGGATTTCGCCTTGATGCAGATTTTTCACCTCTGCCATGGTCATACCCCAATCCGCTTTGCGAAAATCTGCAGCTTGTGCAGTGAAGGCGAATAATGACAGGGCTATCAGGCTTGTCACTTTTGTCAGGTTATAGGAACGCATGCCGGTCTCTCAATGAGTCGTTTTGATCAGTTGATCGGTGTCTGGATTCTCTTCAAGCGCTGTGTCCAGCTCGCGGCTGGTTGCCAGCGGTGATGCGCTGTCGCCAGAGATAAGCTTGTATACCGCAGGCACTATAAACAGGGTAAACAGCGTGGCGACGGTGACACCGCTGAATACAACGACGCCGATAACCTGTCGTGTTTCAGCGCCGGGGCCGCTGCCTAAAATGAGCGGTAAGGTGCCCGCTGCAGTTGTGATCGTGGTCATCACTATCGGTCGTAAGCGCACTTCACAAGCGCTGACCAGGGCCTCGATAAACTCGACGCCTTCATCGCGCAATTGATTCGCGAATTCAACAATCAGAATGCCATTCTTTGCTGCCAGGCCAATCAGCATGACCAGTCCGATCTGGCTGTATATGTTGATGGTCATGCCGGTCACCCACAAACCCAACAGGCCACCGGTGATGGCTATCGGTACGGTTAACATGATTGTCAGAGGGTGCCTGAAACTCTCGAACTGGGCGGCCAGAGCAAGGAAAACCACTGCCAGGCCTAACAGCATGACAAACACAATTGACGACTCCGATTCCTGCAGGTCGCGGGTCTGGCCTTTGTAATCGATCACAACCTCTTCAGGTAGTTTTTCCCGCACCAGCGTTGTCAGGTATTCGACCGCTTCGTTCAAGGCGAAGCCTGGTGCAAGGTTTGCTTCCAGGGTGATAGCACGCACGCGGTTGTACCGGTTCAAGGTGTTTGAATCCGCAAACTCTTCGATAGAAACGAGGTTGGAAAGGGGTATGAGTTGATTGGTTGTGGTAGACCGTACGTAAATATTTTCCATTGCTGCTGGTGTTTTTTGGCTGTCGCGTTCACCTTCAAGAATAACTTCGTACTCTTCGCCATTATCCATATAGGTGGTCACGCGGCGTGACCCGAGCAGTGTTTCCAGTGTTCTGCCAATGTCCACAATGGGCACGCCCAGGTCGGCGGACCGGTTGTAGTCAATGCTGACACGTAATTGCGGTTGAGTTTCTTTGTAATCCCAGTCCAGACCCAGGAGTCCTGGATTGTCCGCGTTGATGGCCTCAATAATCACATCTCGCCATGCCTGCAGCTGCGAGTACTCTCCGCCACCAATAACAAATTGCAGGGGTTTATCTGCGCTGGAGCGAAAGCCCTGGCGCATGACGGGAAAAGCAAATACACCGGGCAGGTCCATGAGTTTGCCGCGCACCTCGTTCATGATGACTTTGCCCGGCCGACGCTCGCCGAAATCGCTGAGCACAATGATGACCGCGCCGGTGTTGAATGTGGGGATGGCACCAAATCCGCCGGGCGTACGCACCAGAACTCGACGTACTTCTCCTGACTCCACATAAGGCATCATGCGCCGCTCTATTTCATCGACGTAGGGTTTCATGTAGTCGAAGGTGGCACCCTCAGGGCCGCGTACAAAAGTGAAGAAGCTGCCCCGGTCTTCGTCAGGTGTGTACTCTTCGGGGAGCACTTTCACCAGCCAGACGCTGCTGGCGATGATCCCCGCAAGAACAACCATAGGTAGTACAGGGTGTTTCAAAACAAAACCCAGTGCGCGCCGGTAGATACGGTTAACCACGGTAAAGTTGTGATCAATGCGCCGCGTCAACCAGTTTTCGCTCTCGCTGGAGCGCAAGACCTTTGAGGCAAGGGCGGGTGCCAAGGTGAGTGCTACCAGTGATGAAAAAACCACGGCTGCGGCCATGGTTAAAGCAAATTCCGAAAACAGCCGTCCGATATCACCTTCAAGAAATCCGATTGGGACAAAAACCGCAAGCAGCACTGCGGTGGTGGCAACAATAGCAAAGCCAACCTGGCGGGCGCCGCGATAGGCTGCCACCAGTGGCGGTTCTCCTAACTGGTCTATTCTGCGGTGAATGTTCTCCAGCATAACAATTGCATCATCTACGACCAGGCCGATGGCCAGTACCAGTGCCAGAAGCGTTAACAGGTTGATGGAAAAACCCAACGTGTACAATGCGATGCAGGTGGCAATGATTGATACCGGCACGGTCAAGGCGGGGACCAGCATGGCGCGAACACTACCCAGAAACAGATAAATTGTCAGGACCACGAGGATGACGGCGATACCCAGAGTTTTGTAAACCTCGTTAACCGCACCTTCTACAAAAATAGACGAGTCGTAGCTCTGTTTAAAAGCCATACCCTCAGGTAAGCCCGGGCCTAACAAAGCCATCTCACGCTTTGCGATTCGCGCGACATCAAGCAGGTTTGCGTTTGATTGACGTACCACGCCAAGACCAACCTGGGGAATACCGTTGCCACGGAAGAGCGTGCGATCCTGTTCGGTACCGCGTTCAACCCGCGCAACGTCGCCCAGCCGCACAAGATATCCGTCGCTACTCTCACCTAGCACCAGCTGGCTGAAATCATCTGCATCTTCGAAGGCGCGTTCCACACGAACGGTGAATCGGCGCTCCTCGGATTCAACTTCCCCGGCAGGGAGTTCCACGTTGCTTGCACGTAACGCGCTCTCGACGTCAGAGACGGTCAATCCACGGGCAGCGAGCTGCTGCCGATCTAGCCAGATACGCATGGCGTAGCGTTGGGCGCCGCCGACAAAAACCCGTGCAACCCCGTCCAGGACTGAAAATCGATCCACCAGGTTGCGCTCGGCATAATCAGTGAGTTCAGGTACGGTCAGGCGGTCGCTGACCAGATTGATCCACATGATCACCGATTGATTTGAATCCACCTTGCGAACTTCCGGTGGCTCCGCTTCTACCGGCAGGTTGCCGAGCGCGCTGGAGACACGATCCCGTATATCATTAGCAGCATCGTCTACATTACGGCCAACACTGAATTGAACCGTGATATTGCTGCGTCCGTCTTTGCTGGAAGACTGGATGAATTCAATGCCCTCAACACCTGCAATCCGCTCTTCAATCTGCTCGGTGATACGGCTCTCCACAACAGATGCCGCGGCGCCACGATAGACAGTTTCAATGCCGACAATAGGCGGGTCGATATCGGGGTATTCACGCAACGGCAGGCGATCAAAAGCAATCAGACCAAAGGCGATCAGAATCAGGGAGATAACGGCCGCGAATACCGGTCGGCGTACGGAAATATCAGAAATGATCATCCGCTGGCTGCAGGCTCGCTGCGAATCATATCGGCAATGGATCGCGTGTTGTCATCAACAGCCTGAATGCGCACAGGTGACCCGGGTCGCACTTTAAGGGTACCGTGGGAAATTATGGTTTCACCCTCGCTGAGACCGCTACGAACCTCAACTTTACCTGCCAGACGCCGACCTAAGATCACATTACGCTGCTGTGCCACGGCTGGGCTGACGTTCTCATCAACCACCAATACGTGAGTTTCGCCGCCGCGAGGAATGATCGTTTCCTCGGAAATCACGATCGCCTCGCGTGGGTTGCGTCGCAGCTCAAGGGTCATCAGCATGCCGGGAACCAGAGCGTGATCGTCATTGGGTAGCACAGCTCTGATGGTTATAGAACGTGTTACCGGGTCAATGGTGCTGTCGACTGAACTGACAGTGCCTTGGAACGCGCGCTGAGGATAAATCGGGGTTGTGGCGTCGATGACGGTGCCGACACGCACGGTATCAAGATAAATGGCCGGGATGGTGAAGTCGAGTTTCATCCTGGAATCGTCTACCAGTGTAGTAATCACATCACCGGGAGATACCAGAGCGCCAGGGCTGATGCGGCGCAGGCCCACATGGCCACTGAACGGGGCTGTAATCAGGCGATCCTTTAATCGTGAGCGAACAGCACTTTCTCTTGCGCTGGCGGTACGCCAGGTTTGACGTCGCTCATCCAACAGTGATTCTGATGCACTGCCTTTGGCAACCAGACTTTCTATGCGTTCAAACTGGCGTTTGGCTTCTTCCGCCAGGGACTCGGCTTCCTCCAGCAGCGCCGCTTCTTCTGCATCGGTCTGCTCCACAAGGACATCGCCCGCAGATACAGATTCACCGTCGGTGAAGCGGATAGCGGATATGGTGTCTGCAACTTTTGCAGTTATTTGAACCGACTCGTTGGCGCGCAGCGTACCCAGCGCTTCAAGGGTATCGGCGATTGTCTGTGTAGACACTTTTTCGACAATGACGGCGGTTGGTGGTGGCTGACCGCCGGGTGCGGCAGTATGGCCAAAGGCAGGCAGCAGAGCTGCAATCAGGCCGAATGTAGTGATGTTGTAACTGAACCGCGTCATGCAAAACTTCTTCTGGAAAGTAGGGTAAGAGTACTCCTCTAGCGGTGAGTATCGCGTGAACGCTCGACTTTAGCGAGTGCAGACATTCGCGCCACTTAACTCAATTCCAGTCCGGGCATAGTGCCGTCTTCCCGCCACGCTTTCATTTTGGCGAAAAAAGGATTTGGTCCTTTGCCGTAGCTGGCGTTCTGGACGCTTTTCGGATTCGGCTTGCCTTCGTTATTGTAATAACCAGGCGTGCAGGACGCCTGGAAAGACTCACTGAATCGAGCCAGGGAAATTATTTCTTCAACCCAGGCATCTTCAGCCGCCTGGCTTGGTTCGATACAGGTAATGTTGCCAGCACGACATTGATTAACGATATAGCTGATGTGTTTGGCAGACTCGTTCATGGCGTGCGGAAAGTTCGTGGTGAATGCACCCTGGCCGTTGCTGATGATAAAAAGATTGGGAAAACCGCGGCTGTGAAGGCCATGGAGAGTGCGCATGCCGTCGCGCCATTTTTCACTGAGCGTCAGACCGTGTCTGCCTGTCACATCATACCCTGCGCGACGGGTGTAATCGGTGCCGACCTCGAAGCCCGTGGCGAAAATAACGCAATCCACCTCGTATTCCTGACCGTTGGCAACCACACCGGTTGCAGTCAGGCGTTCAACACCTTTGCCGTCAGTATCGATAAGGTGAACGTTTTTGCGATTGAACGTGGGTAGGTATTCGTCGTGGAAACAGGGTCGTTTGCAGAACTGACGGTAGAAAGGTTTAAGTGATTCCGCAGTGTCCGGGTCCTGGACAATAGCTTCTGCGCGAGCACGGACCTGTTCCATCTTTTTGAAATCTGCAAGTTCCATGAGCTTGGGGATCTCGGCGCGTGGAATATCCTTGCCGCGGTAGTTGGCCATGGAAATGAGGTTACGGATGATTTCCGTCCAGCCATCCTGAATCAGGTCTTCTTCGACGATGCCACCTGAGGTCAGCGTATTGAAGTTTTCCATGCGTTCCTGCTGCCAGCCGGGTTTCAGGCTTGCGGCCCACTCTGGATCAGTAGGTCGATTGTCGCGCACATCTATGGAGGAGGGTGTGCGTTGAAAAACGAACAGTTCGCCAGCAGAAGCGCCCAGATGAGGCACACATTGCACAGCGGTTGCGCCGGTTCCGATGATGCCCACACGTTTGTCCGCCAGCTTCTCCAGGTTGCCTTCTGGTCCACCGCCGGTGTATTCGTAGTCCCAGCGGCTGGTGTGAAAGGTATGCCCCTGATAGTCGCTGATACCTGCAATACCGGGCAGCTTCGGTCGGTTAAGCGGACCGTTAGACATAGCCACAAAGCGAGCCTGCATGGCATCACCGCGGTTGGTGTGTACTATCCAGCGAGCGCTGGCTTCATCCCAGTTCAGTCCCGTGACCTC
Source organism: Gammaproteobacteria bacterium (assembly GCA_048571035.1). Classification (GTDB taxonomy): domain Bacteria; phylum Pseudomonadota; class Gammaproteobacteria; order Pseudomonadales; family Azotimanducaceae; genus UBA4421. The sequence goes on along the minus strand of CP121329.1, from coordinate 1,681,618 downwards.
AGTCTGGAAGCAGGCGTCGTCGTAGAGGTCATATTTTTTACCGATATTGTGACTGTGCTGCAGTATTTCGGGTGCGTGGGTGTACTTTTCTTTGGGCACAAAATTGAGTTCTTCACACAGCGGAAGATAAATGTAGGACTCCACATCACAGGCGGCTCCAGGGTAGCGATTCCAGTACCAGGTGCCGCCAAAGTCGCCAGCTTTTTCAATAATGCGTATTTTTTCAATGCCGGCCTCACGCAGACGTGCACCGGTGATCAAGCCACCGAAGCCGCCACCGATAATAATGACGTCCATCTCGTCCGTCAGTGGTTCGCGCTCGATGCGTTTGTCGATATAGGGGTCGTCAACGTAGTGGGTGAAATCTCCAGTGACGTCTGTGTATTGGCTGTTGCCATCATCCCGCAGACGTTTATCCCGTTCGATGCGGTATTTCTCGCGCAACGCATCTGGGTCAAACCCCAGTTCTTCAGTTGTATGAGGTGATGGGGTGTTGTTGGCTGTGCTCACAGTTCTACCTTCTGCCGTGGCGACTGAAAAAAGGCAGATGAGTATAGCAAGCTATCACCAAACACCCAATCAGAAAGCCTGTTAGCCGCTATCTCAGTCATGGTGTATTCTCAAAGCTGTCCTCGCTGCAGAGCTTCATCCGCCATGACCCCATCTATTTACAGCCGTTTGAGTCTGCTGATGTTTCTGCAGTTTTTTGTCTGGGGCGCCTGGTTTGTAACCCTGGGGACCTACCTCAACGCTTTGGGTTTTTCCGGCTCAGACATCGGCACGGCTTACCTGACAAATAATATCGGTGCCATCATTGCACCTATTTTTGTTGGCATGGTAGCCGACCGCTTTTTTGATTCTGAAAAAGTTATTGCGCTCCTCCACCTGGTTGGCGCAGCCGTGTTGTTTCATGTAACAAGCTTGACCCAGGCGGGTGATATTATTTTCTGGCTGCTTGTCTACAACGCCTGCTATATGTCGACCCTTGCCTTGGCTAACAGCATCGGTTTTGCGCAGATGCAGGCGCCTGATCTGCAATTTCCGAAAGTCAGGGTGTGGGGGACTATCGGCTGGATTGTGGCTGGTTTATCGATCACCTACGTGCTGGCCAGCGGCAGCGGGAATGTTGAAGCCACCGCGCTGCCGATGACAATGGCGGCTGCCAGTTCTGCGATTCTGGGCCTGTACTGCTTCACGTTACCTAACACACCCCCAGCAAGTCGTGGCGAACAGGTTACTATGGGCCGGGTGTTGGGCCTGGAGGCACTGTCGTTACTGAAAGAGCGCTCTTTTGCGATTTTTGCCGCAAGCTCTTTGTTGATCTGTATTCCGCTGGCCTTTTATTACAGCTTTGCCAATCTGTTTCTCAACGAAGTCGGTATGCAGGGGGTGGCTGCCAAGATGACTCTGGGTCAGGTTTCTGAGGCGTTGTTTCTGTTGGCTATGCCGTTTTTCTTTCGCCGCCTGGGCGTGAAGTGGATGTTGTTGGTCGGCATGTTGGCCTGGGTGCTGCGATATGGTGTGTTTGCCTTCGGCTCTGTTGATCTGGTTGGGCTGCTGTATCTGGGTATTTTGCTGCACGGCGTCTGTTATGACTTCTTTTTTGTCACCGGCCAGATTTATATCGACCAACGTGCGCCCGAAGAGATGCGCGCCTCCGCACAAGGTTTCATCACGCTGCTTACCTATGGCGCTGGTATGGCGATAGGTACCTTCATTGCCGGGCAGGTTGTTGAAAGCTTTACTGTGCAGGATGGCCACAACTGGCAGACGATCTGGCTTGTGCCTTGTGCGTTTGCTGGTGTGATAGCCATTGTATTTGCCATGGTATTCCGCGAGGACACAACACCGCAGGCATCTGCAACCGCCCAATCCGCAGGAGAACCCACATGAATCTGACGCGACGTTCACACCTGAAAGGTCTGGGGCTTGCTACCGCCGGGTTGCTGGCAACGCCGGGACTCGCGCTTGAAAGTCGTCGTCTGCAGCGGATCGGCCTGCAGCTGTATACGGTGCGAGATCTTATGGCTAAAGATGTAGCAGAAACTCTGGCTGCAATTGCGCAAGCGGGTTACGTCGAAGTTGAGACCGCTGGTACCGGCAATCTGAGCCCGGCACAGTTTGCTGCTGCCTTAAAAGATAACAACTTGTCTGCACCGGCAGCCCACGTGCCTTTCAATCTGATGGCGCAATCGCCAGACGCCGTTCTGGAGGTTGCAGAAACCATTGGTCATCACTTTATTGTCCTGCCCTGGATCGCACCGGAACAGAGAACGCTGTCCGGGTACAGCCAGGTCATCGATGTGCTGAATACCTTTGGTGAGCAATGCCGTGATGCAGGTGTGCAATTGTGTTATCACAATCATGATTTTGAGTTTGAAGCTCTGGGTGATGAAGTGGCTTTTAACGTCATGCTGCGGGAGTGTGATGCTGAGCTGGTTCAATTTGAGCTGGATCTGTTCTGGGCGACTCATGCTGGCGTGGATGCGCGGACCTATCTGCAGGCTGACCCGGAAAGATATCCGTTGTGTCACGTTAAAGACCGCACCCCAGCAGGAGACATGGTCTCGGTAGGTAAGGGGGCGATAGACTTTGCAGCCCTGTTTACCGCAGGCAGCGGCCTGCAGCACTACTTTGTTGAACATGACCGCCCGGAAGATTCGCTGGCATCTGTTCAATACAGTATCGAAACATTACGTGCGCTCCGGTATTAGCGGTACCAAAAGGAGATCATGATGCGTAAGAGTTTTGTCCTTCTCGTTGGGTTGTTTATCTGCATGCCCGTACTGGCTCAGAACCAGTGGCAGCCGTTATTTAACGGTACGGACCTGTCTGGCTGGCAACCCAAAATTCGTGGTTACGAATTGGGTGAGGATCCAGCCAACACGTTCATAGTAGAGGATGGATTGCTGACGGTTTCTTATGCCAACTATGAAGACTTCAACAATCAGTTTGGCCACTTATTCTACGAAACGCCTTACAGTCAATATCGCCTGCGTCTTGAGTATCGTTTTATTGGCGAGCAGGCGCCGGGTGCACCAGCGTGGGCGTTCAAGAACAGTGGGGTCATGGTGCACAGCCAGGATCCCCGGACCATGCCAGCAGCACAGGATTTTCCAATTTCGATCGAGGTTCAGTTTCTCGGCGGCCTGGCTGATGGGAAGGAGCGACCAACAGCAAATATGTGTTCACCGGGTACGCATATCGTCTACCAGGGTGAGTTCACGGATACTCACTGTATACCGTCGTCAGCGCCTACATTTCACGATGATCAATGGGTGAAAATTGATGTGGTGGTGTTGGGTGCTTATCAGATCAGCCATTTCGTGAACGGCGTGGAAGTCATGAATTATGGCGGTATAACAACAGGTGGCGGTGTGGTTTCAGGACACCGACCAGAAATGAAGCCGGAAGGGAAGGCGCTTGAAGCGGGTTACATTTCGCTGCAGAGCGAAGGACATCCTATTCAATTTCGTAATATAGAGTTGCTCAACCTCGAACCGCCTGCACCGCAATAGCTCAGGCGTGTCTTGCCCATGCGGGTTCACCGGTAGTGTATTCAACGCAGGGGTCGAAACGCCCCGGACTTTCGACGTACCTTAACGCCTGGGTATAACCGATCTCGGAAGTGAAGTAGCCGAATGCAGTAAGCTGTTTGATGGTGTGAAAATAGTGTGGTGCTGAGTCGGCTGGCTTGTTAAGGGTGTAAGTGATTTGTTCCTGGTCTAATCTTTCCAGTAAAGCCAGTCGTTGTGATGGGGAGGCGCCCATAAAACCCGTCCCATACATTGCAACACATTGTGATTCGAGCGCGTTGGTCCCTGCATGAAACAAAGCCTGTTCCTCAGGTGAATAAGTATCGCTCACCATGATAGCGATAAAAGCACCGACCTCGGCGGCTTTAGCCCCCGGGGTATCGGTTTCCGGCAGTATTGTTTCAGCAACTTCATCTAACCACTGAATTTCGTCCGCGCTGAAGGCTGTAGAGGTGACTGCCTCGGACCGGTTGAAAGTTGTTGAACATCCTGTTGCCAGAGCCGCCGTGCCCGTTAGTGACGTATAGCCGCTGAGTAGCAGAGCATTCTTAATCACGTCTCGCCGTGTTGGGTAAGTCTGGCTTTCAGTATTTGTGTTCTCAATTATTGCCATTTTGGGTCTCTACAGATTCTGTCGTTTCAGTTCGGCCACGGCATAATCTGCTGCTCGTGCAGTCAACGCCATGTAAGTAAGAGAAGGGTTCTGGTTGGCGGCGGAGGTCATACAGGAGCCATCCGTAACAAAAACGTTAGGGGCATCCCATACCTGATTCCACCGGTTCAGCACAGATGTGTTGGGATCACGTCCCATACGAGCTGTCCCCATTTCATGGATACCCTGGCCTGGTGCATAACCCGCGTCATAAGTCTGTACGTCTACAGCGCCGGCAGCCTGCAGAGTTTCCGCCATGTCGTTCATCATGTCTTTGCGCATAAGCTTTTCGTTTTCCCCGATTTCGCAATCGATGGCAAGAACCGGTTGCCCCCATTTATCGGTACGGGTCTGGTCTATCGAAATCTTGTTGTTGTGGTCAGGTAACATTTCGCCAAAAGCAGTAGCACCAATACTCCATTGCCCAGGTTGCGTGAGTGCGTCTTTGAACTTTGCGCCAATACCCAATTCTCTGACCGCCCTCGACCAGTCGCCGCGAGAGGCTGAACCCTGGTAGCCGAAACCGCGCAGGTAGTCACGTTTGTCGCCATTAAGGTTGCGATAACGAGGAATGTAGAAGCCGGTTGGACGGGCACCGAAATAGTACTTGTCATCCAGGCCTTCCAGGCGTCCTCGTGCGCCAAGGCGGAAATGATGGTCCATCAGATTGTGGCCTAACTCACCTGAGCTGCTGCCCAGGCCTCCCGGCCAGATATCCGTAGCAGAGCGCATTAACAGCCAGGTCGAATTGAGCGTGGAAGCACACAGGAAAACTATTTTCGACTGATACTCAGTGGTGTTGTTGGTCACCGCGTCCTGTACACGTACGCCCACAACACGTTGTTTATCTTTGTCGTAGTTCAGTTCAGTGACGATAGCAAACGGCCGCAGGATGAGTTTGCCTGTGGCCATGGCTGCAGGCAGGGTCGAGGATTGGCTGCTGAAATAGGCCCCATATGGGCAACCCAGATAACACGCCGCCCGGTACTGGCAGGGTGACCGTCCAGGCAGTGGTTGTGTGAGATTGGCCACACGCCCCGGAATCATATGACGCTGCCCGTCAAACGCCTTTTTCAACTGTTCGGCGGCCTGTTGCTCACCACAATTGAGAGGCATGGCCGGTTGAAATTCGCCGTCCGGTAACTGCGGGAGTTTCTCTTTCGAGCCGGAAATGCCGGCAAAACGTTCAACGTGGTCATACCAGGGTTTAAGTTCGTCGTAGCGGACCGGCCAATCTACCGCGATGCCTTCGCGGGCGTTGGCTTCAAAATCGAGATCACCCAGTCGATAACTCTGGCGGCCCCAGGTTAATGATCTGCCGCCCACCTGATAACCGCGATACCAGTCGAAACGCTTCACCTCCGTGTAGGGTGAGTCCTGATCGGAAGCCCACCAGTCGAGATTACGCTCGTTCAGGGGATAGTCGCGACGCAGGACAGGGTAAGCTTCTTCCATAGCGTAGGTGCGTTGGCCGCGATGCGGATATTCCCATGGACCTTTGCGGGCATTGACGTAGTCTTTGATATGTTCAACGTTTTTGCCACGCTCTAATAACAGGACGTTTAAACCGCGTTCGGTAAGCTCTTTAGCCGCCCAGCCTCCTGATATGCCAGAGCCGACAACAATGGCGTCAAATTTGGTTTCAGTTTTTGACACAATGGATCCTCTTGTGTGGATGCTCACGGGTAGGATGAGGCATTAATCCAGTCCCAGTTCGGCTTTGATGGTGTTCAGGTGCTGCAGGGCCTCAGGACTGGGGCCCGGGTAATCGCCGCTGATAGGTACATTTCCCTGATAGCCGAGTTCCTCTGCACCGGCCGGGCTGGAGTAGTACATACCGGTAACAAGCGCACGCAACAGACTGAAAAACGCAACGGGAGCTGGGTCTTCCTTGCCACTATTGGCGGCAGGGAAGGCAATCTCGTCAATGATCTTCACCTGCGCATCTGGTTTCAGCTGGGTAAACGGTTGAGCAAACAGGTGTTGTGCCTGAGCGTCACACCATGTCAGGCCAGAGAGAATTTGCGCTCTGTGCGCCTGTTGACTCGGGTAAGGGGCGCTCACCCATTCATCCAATACCTCAACAACGCCGGCGTCGGAAGCGCTCGGAAGACCAGCTTCGGCGGGTATCAGAATATCCGCCAGGGTGCTGATCAGCGCCTGCTGCTGTTTTGTGAGCGTTCTAGGCCAGGGCACCGGTGCGGGGTGAAGTAAGTCGGGGTCCGTACCATATCCGGGTACGTTAACCGGCTCTGGTTCAAGGCTCACCCAGGGCGCTGTGCTCAGATCGCTGGCTGCCACAAAACTGAAAGGCATCCCCCAGCTTGCGGCCAGTAGCGTCATACGGCGAAGTGATTCTCGACGGTTGATCACAGTGTTTATACCTCGCCTTTTGCCATGGCCGCGCTCAGATGGTCTGCATTGCGCATCGCTAACGTCATTAAAGTTAAGGTACAGTTCTTGTGTGGGTTTGAAGCAAACACGCCACCATCCATGACAAACAGGTTAGGTACATCCCAGCATTGTCCCCATTGGTTGGTCACGGAGTGTTTTGCGCTGCTGCCCATCCGGGTGGTGCCTACTTCGTGAATAATCTCTCCACCTTTTTTCAGCGCCTCTTCAGGTGTCATATCTGGATCGTACACTGTGCCACCCATGTTCCTTATGATCTGGTGAGCGGTCTTCTGCCCATGGGCAACCTGGTTCAGTTCCTGCTCCGACCAGCGCCAGTGAAATTTCGGTACCGGAATTCCCCATTTATCCACTATGCGTTCATCAACTTCCATATAACAATTAGGATTAGGGAGCATTTCTCCTCGCAGCGCCAGGCCGATGGTTGAACCATACCCTTTTTGTACGCTGGCTCTCAAAGCGCGCCCATAACCATCAGCCAACCTGCCGATACCCATACCCGGTGCACCAAAACCGCCCCCGAGCTCGAAATGATAACCTCTGGCAAAATCCAGCTCGCCGCGTGCCTGTGCTTTGTGTCCCCACCAGGGAATAAACAAGTGATTTGAAGTATTACCGTCTTCATTGTACCGCGGTCGATTTTCCAGGCTGGGAATGTAGCCTGCAAAATTGGCCCCTGTAGAATCCATAAGATTACGACCCAGCTCACCACTGCTGTTGGCAAGGCCCTGGGGATGTCTGGCGTCCTTCGAGTTCAGCAGGATTCGTGCGGTTTCGCAGGCACTGGCTGCCAGGATCAATACATTTGTTGGGATATTGATGGCTTTCTGCGTAATACGATCGATATAGGTGACACTCTGAGCTTTGCCATTTTCGTCGCTGGTTACGCGGCTGACCATGGCGTCAGTGACAATTTTCAGACGACCTGTTGCTTCAGCCATCGGTAGTAGAGAAGTTGTGGTCTGGAAGGCTGCGCCGATTGAGCAGCCTCGACCACAGGGGGTGGCATAAAAACAGGCCTGTCGTTCATCCAGAGGTTTGGTCAGAACTGCCCGGCGCATATAAGCTGTGGTGATACCCAGTTTCTTGGCAGCAGCTGAGAGCAGTAATTCCGGTACGCGTGGTTGCGGCGGCGGCTGTAAAACCCCGGGCGATGAATCAGGCATATCATCCAGACCAGGATTGTCGCCTGAAACACCAATCAGTGTTTCTGCTTTGTCGTACCAGGGTGCAAGATCCGCATACTCTATTGGCCAGTCTGCGCCGAGACCATCGCGGCTGCAGGCTTTGAAATCATGTTCGCTGAAGCGCAGCGAAAAGCGGCCCCAGTGATTGGTGCGGCCACCTAACATACGTGCGCGCCACCATAGAAAATCGCTGCCTGGCGCGGTGGTGTAGGGTTCTCCGGGGACCTGCCAGCCACCGTCGACGGTGGCGTCGTAGAATCCAAAATTTTTGTCAGGTGTAGAAGTGCCGCGCAAAGGTGCCTGGGCAGCCGTGTTAAACATGGGCGTTTCGGTTTTCGGGTCGTAATCGCGACCTGCTTCAAGCATCAGGACCCGATGACCAGCCTGGGTAAGCACATAGGCGGCCATACCACCTCCGGCGCCTGAGCCAACCACGACGGCATCGTATGCAAATCCCTGATAACTCGACATGCTCAACGTGCCTCTCCCAACACGCGTATTTTCAGATTCTTGAAAGACACCATGTCGCCGTGATCCTGTAAGCCGATATGACCCTCAACGTTTTCAGCAAACCCTGGCCAGTCTGCAAACTTGCTGCGTGCAACCAGGTCCAGGAACTCTTTACTGCGTAAATCGATGTCTACCGTTTGGACATTGTTCTGCCACGCCTGTAGACGGCCGCTTTCATGTGAGATCACCACGGTGTTCCAGCTGCCAGCCGGTTTCTGCGAGGCGGCAGGTGCAGCGATCAGGTCGTAGAGAGAGCCCGACCTTCTGTGGGCCTGTTTGTTATCGGGGTGGCGGGCATCATCAAGTATCTGGATTTCTGCTGCATGAACGTATATTGGTAGATCGCTTTCGTCGGCGTGAAAAAATATGCCACTGTTGCCACCTTCGGCAATCTTCCACTGCAACTGAACCTCGAAATCTGCAAAGTTTTCGCGAGTGATCAGGTCACCGCCGCCACGTTCCGTAAGAACTAAAGTGCCGTTCTGAATCTGCCATTGTGATTCAGCTGTCGGCTTGCCGTAAGTTCGCCACTGGTCAAGGCTTCGACCGTCGAACAACAGTTGCCAGCCGGCTTCGCGCTCGGCTTTGGAGAGGGTGTTGTCAGCAGAGTTGTCTGTATCGGCAAGGGTGATTGCGGGTAGCCATAGAGCCAAAGCTGCGACAAAAGTCAGACTAAAGCAACGGTGTATCGCGCCCCGTAAAGTTATCATTGGCTTCCCCTCCAATTATCCTTCCTGCCCCTCCCAAGGATGCTATCACGGACCTCTGCCAGGCCTTATGATAAATTCGACTTTTAAGGTGCAGCCGAACCACCTCGTAACAATTTCCCCGGCAAAGCCCCAGTATGCTGGCCATTTTCATAAGTGACTTCGCCGCTGCAGACAGTCATCTCGTAGCCGTCTGCGCGCTGTACCAGGCGTTTGCCGCCGGCTGGCAGGTCGTATGCCATTTCCGGTGCATGCAGCTTCAGTTTATTGTAATCAATCAGGTTAAGATCGGCTTTGTATCCTGGCGCAATCACGCCGCGGTCGTGAAGGCCGTATAGAGCTGCCGTATCCTGGGTCAGTTTGTGCACAACAAAAGGTAACGACATCTGTGGTCCGCGCTGCCGATCACGAGTGAAATAAGCCAGCATATAGGTTGGGACGCTCGCGTCGACCAGCACGCCGCAATGAGCACCGCCGTCGGACAGGCCGAATACGGACAGTTTTTCTTCTATGATTTTTCGCTGCGGCTCGAGGTCGTCTTTGTAACCGGTAAAGAACACGAGCAGCGGAACGCCTGCTGCCATGGTGTCCATGATCACCTCGAGGGGGTTGAGGTTTTCAGCAGCAGCGATCCCCGCGACAGAATCAGCTGCGCTCGGTTCATAGCTCAGCGCTTTATCCATGACGAAGATGCGGTCGTAATCGTTCATGAAACGCTGTGCATCTTTGTTGCGAGGCAGGATGGGTTCTTCGCTGAGGACACGTTTGCGAAAAGACGGGTCTTTCAGGGCGTCCTGTCGTTCAGCTAAACTCAGGTGTTGGATTTCGCGATAAGCTGTGTGTTGTCGCATCGGATTGATGGTGCCTTCCAGGGTCATCAGAATTGAAGCGGGCCGCGCACCTATCTGAGGACGTAGTATCAATCCCTCTGTCTCAAGGCGCTCGGCAAGCTGCCAGAGTTTGCCTTTTGTTGCGCTTGCCAGGGTTGTTATGGGGCGACCTGTGCTGCGCACAATGTGTTCGATCCATGAAAGCTCTTCGTCATCTTCCAGATAGTCTGAAATGATTTCTATCGTGCCATGATCCAGACCGGTAAACGCCTCCCCGATGGTGCACATTTCTTCTGCGGAAGCATGGGTGCCAGGCACAACCTGACCGCTTTTGTCCATGTGCCCGTAGAACCTGGAGGTAGAGAATCCGAGTGCGCCAGCTTTCAGAGCCTGATGGGTGATATCGCGCATTTCGGTCATGTCGTTGGTAGTTGCATCGTCATAACAGCGGTCTCCCATCACATAGTGCCTAATGGCAACGTGAGGTACCTGCGTGCCAATATCCATAGTGTAAGGTGTGTCGATGGTGTCCAGATATTCTGCAAAGGACTCCCAGCCCCAGGGTATGCCTTCATGCAGAGCGGTTCCGGGAATGTCTTCAACGCTTTCCATCAGCGCAACAAGCTCCCCTTCGGTGCCTGGACGCACCGGTGCAAAACCTACCCCACAGTTGCCCATCACGACAGTGGTTACGCCATGCCACGAACTGGGGGTGACCTGCTTGTCCCAGCACACCTGACCATCGTAGTGGGTATGGATATCCACAAACCCTGGTGTCAGTAACAATCCGGTGGCGTCTACGGTTCGCTTTGCGCCTGATAAAGTGCAGTCCTTGTCGACAGCAACAACTTTGCCGTTGCGCACAGCAACGTCTGCGCAGAATTCTGGTTGATTAGTGCCGTCAACAACCGACGCATTTTTAATCAGGAGATCGTACATGAGTGGCAGCCTGGATCTGGATTGGGGCTTTGATTCTGCCATCGCTGGTGGAGGGCTACAAATCTAATGCTGCAATGACGCTCGCTTTGCTCAGCAGATAGCTCGATCTGTCGCCCTGTGCAAAATGGTTACAGAACTGATCTGACTGTTAGTTCAGTAGTTCTTTGACCGCTGCAGCTCGATGGGCCCACGTGTGTCGTTGTTTGAATAACGCTTGAGCGCGACCTGCCATCGCTTTTGCGCGTTCCGGATCATTTAATAGTTCCATAATGGCATCACGCCAAGCTGTGATGTTGTCGCTTTCCACCAGTGTTGCACTAGATTTGTTGTTAAAAATCTCGCGCAGTGCTGGTGTGTCGCTGGCAACAATGGGCACGCCATGCGCCATGTATTCGAAGGCCTTTAGCGGAGAGGTCCATCGGCTTATCTCATTTTTTTTGTCTGCAGTCCAAACCTGCGATTGCAGTGGCAGCAAGGCAATATCAAAATTGGCATAGTATCCAGCCAGATCGCTATGTTTGATGAAACCGTGAAAATGCAGATTGTCGGAATCGCCTTTTTTTCTCCATTCCTGGATGTCCTTATCCCGGCCGCCGACTATATGGAAGTCCCAATCTGGCGCTAGTCTGGAAAGGGCGTTTATGACTTCTATACCTTTGCCCGGGTAAAGGTGCCCAACGTAGCCGATCTGTGGTCTATCCGATGTCTTATTGGTTGATAAACGAGTGTAATCTGGCGAAGGCGTATCAGCGGCGTCAGGCAGTACCGTGAGATTTGTCGAAAGTGGCAATATTTTGCTCAGGTCGTCAGCAAGTAACTGTGTGATACAAACGATAGCGCGACAATTGGGATGATTGGCGAGGCGTCTTAACAGCCACCTGGCGTGGCTTGTGTTTGGCATTGCATGTGCCTCGTAGGCGAAAGCCGTGGCCCTTTGCGCATTGAACCACAAGGCATTCAGGTGTCTGCCATAAAATACGCTAGGTGGTTGGCCAAGTTCGCTCAAAAAAGAGCGCAAGGCAAAGCGGTAACCGGCTCCTGGCAACGCACTATGACTAAAAACTCGACAATCAAAGTTTATCGGAAAACCGTAATATTGACTGACATCTTCCTGCTCACCAGCGACAGCGTAAGTTGTCACATCATAGAGCTCGGCCAAGGCGTTGCTCATTTTGATGACATGTAGTGCACTGGCAGCCCTGGTAGGAATTGAGGTGCCGGACAGATAGACCAGCCTCACGTTTCAAATCCCGGCACAGCTGCTTCTATCCCACGTCGCTGGAGCTGTTTGATGTAGTAGCAAACAAATGAAGGTTCGCCATCCAGTAGAGCGCTATCCCAGGATCCGACGGGCAGGGAAAATCCGCGTTTTTCGCGATTCAATATTGTGTCTGGAAGCCTGCCTGCGTAGGCGCTTTTCAAACCACCTTTCAATTGATTACCTGCATAAAGATAGGATTCGGGTAGCGTGAAGGCAAACTCACAAAGCTCTTTCTGCAGGAAAGGTACGCGTACTTCCAACGAAACGGCCATGCTGACTCTATCAACCTTGGTCAGCAAATCGTTGGGTAACCATGTATGGAAATCGAGATATTGGAGCGAGCGCAGGTGTCCCAGTTCAGGTTTGTAGTGAGGTCGCAGCGCCCAGACGTAATCGTAGTCTTTGGGTATTTCAAGCCAGTTTCGGATCGGTTCCAGCTCGGCTGTGAGAAGGTTGGACGTTATCCCAGCATAGAGATTAAGCGGGTCCAGCTGGCCCAAAAGTGCAATACGATTTGCTATCTTCTCCCACGTGCTATGTGGTGGTCGATAGAAAGGAAGATTGAGATTCCTTTTAGAGATCAGCCACCGGTTGAATCTTCTGAACTGCCAGTATCGTTTGTACCATTTGTAGCCACCAAACAGCTCGTCGCCTCCGTCTCCGCTGAGGGCAACCACGCTGCTACCTCTGGCCACAGCACTCACTCTTGCGGTTGGGAATGCAGACATATCGCCAAATGGTTCGTCGAACCAGGTGTTCATTTGCGCAAACGAATCTTTAGCGTGGTGGCTCAAAAAAAGTTCTTCTACATGATTTGTGCCACACGCTTCGGCCACAATTTTTGCAAAAGGCCCTTCGTCCCGCTCTGGAATGCCAAAGCTGACATTGTAGGTGTTGATGTTGCCAACCTGTCTAGCAGCACTTTCGCAGAGTATCGAAGAATCAAGACCGCCAGAGAGAAAAAGGCCTATGGGTACGTCGGCAACCATTTGATCATGGACGCTCTGGTCGATGAGTTCCCGCAGGGTTTCGTCAGATTGTTGTCTGGGTGGCGGGTTAGCGTCGGCTGACAATGTCCAGTATTTTTGTTGGTCTATCTGGCCGCTGTCCAGAGAAATGCGCATGGAAGTAGCAGGCAACAGCTTGTTAACGTTTTTATAAATTGACTTGGGTGCAGGAATGCATCGTTGGGCGGCAAAATCGAGTATCGCAGTAGGGTCGATTTGCAGATCATCGATAAAACAGCGTATCGCTTTTAACTCGCTTGCCCAGGCGGTAAGGCGCACACCCTCAGACATACCCTGTGCGATATAGAGTGGTTTTATACCAACCCGGTCACCAAACAAATGTACTTCATGTAACTGTCTATCCAGTAACACACCTGCATACATGCCGTCGATTTCGGTCAACAGATTGTTTAGGCCACGAGTTCTGTAACCGTGAATAAAGATCTCTGAGTCGGATTGGGAGCGGAAATTTTCAACACCAATGTTCTTGCGGATAGTTTTGTAATCGTAGATTTCACCGTTTACCGTTAGAGCAAGTTGCTCATCGTCGCTGACCATGGGTTGTCTGCCAGTATCGCTCAGATCTATGACCGAAAGGCGGGTGTGACCTAGAAATACGCCGTCGAAACAACGGTGGTCCCATTGGTCGGGACCTCGATGATCCAGTGTACGCAGCGCCTGAACACCGCGTTGGACGAGCTGTTGTGGAACGTTTTTTGTGCCGGGTACACAAAAACCAAAAAGCCCACACATTAAAGAATCACCTTGTAAAGCAGGTTAGGTTGCTGGCGCCTTGCTTTCCTGTCAATCGTCATTATTTTCTCGGCACGATGCGTTGGTATGCGAGCAGTACTAATCCACCCCAGACTGCGTAAAGGGACAGCATTGCCCAGCCAGCACCGAGAATACCCTGGCTTGGGACCAGAACGAGGAGCATTATCAGATAAAAAGCAGCAGCGATGCTGTGTGCAAAAAGCACCGGTCCTGGCGAGCTGGCAGCAAGCAGAGCTGGTGCAAAAGGTTGAACAAATCCCCAAACAACCATTGATAACAAAAGGATACACGTAATCGTATATGCATCTGTAAATTCTGCCCCGAAGATGAACGCCAGGAGCCAATTCCCGATGGCAGCGAAAGTGCCCATGCCCAGAAAAGCCAGTAGGCCAACGGAGAAGGCGCTTCGAGCTACAAAAACCCGCAAGTCGGACCATTCTTTTTGAGCTGCGAGTTTAGCGAGATCGGGATAAATTGCGCTATAGAATGCGTCGAGTAGCCTACCGGCGAATGCTGAAAGTTGCCTGGCGACACGAAGAATCCCTGCAGCATTTTCGTCTAAAAACAAGGCTATGAACTGGACATCAAGCTCGCGAACCATCCTCAGAGAACTGTCCAGGTTTGAAGTGACTAAAAATCTGAAGAGAGCAGAGGTGCTGACCGCGCGAATGCCGGCGTTTGCCTGAATTGGTACTTCCCCCAGCTCAGATAAAAAAACTTTGAAAGCCAGGGCCTGGATAATCAAATATTCAGCAACATGGGAAAACATCCAGGCAAAGATGAGGTTTTTGAAACTAAGTTCATTTGCAATAACAAAAAGCACGCACAGTAACTTGATTATTGCGCTGAGGATTTGATGCGCAGCGATGCTGCCAAAGCGGTCGTAGAAGCGCAGGACTGCCGTCGGCGTACCCCGGGCACTCACCAGCAGCACAAACAGATAGATTTCAGCTGCCTCCAGCACTTCCACACGCCACGTGAACAGTTCAGCTGCGAGGCCAACGGTTCCCAGAGCAATCAGAAATGCGACTCCGCAGGATACGATGTCCACGAGCGCACCCAGTTTGAAAAGGCTTGCCACCTTTGCATTCTGGTTTAACGTTTTATAGTGAGCGGCCTGAGTAATGAGCGCTTGCCACGCTTGGAATTCACACAATCGCAAAATGGCAGTGGTAAACCCAATGACGAGAGCTAACGCACCATAACCTTCGGCGCCAAGGTATCGGGCCGTTAAAATGAATGAGAACATGCCAATAGCTGCAGCGAGGGTTGTGCTGGAAAATAATTTGCTGGCGTTTTTAAACAGACGGATTTCTCGACTGTACGAGTGGGTTGGTTCAGTCAATGTCAGTCTGCAAGTTGTGTCATCGCAACGCTTTCTACCGGATGCTTCTTTGTCATCTGTGAGTAGCTTAAAGTCCTCTCTTAATCAACGTATGCTACTCCTCATTAATATAGATTTCACAGCTGGAAGTGTTTTATGGATCAGTGGCTGCGCCGCGCATATGTGTCAGTTCGCAATACAATCAACAGTATCCGTTTGTTGGGCCTCGACGGTGTGCAGATTCTAATCAAATCTCTATTTGGTAGTCGCGACACGGCAATTGTGAATATAGCCGGAGCACCTATCAGTGTTAGACACAATACGACCGACCTGGCGACGCTACTACAAATCTTCTGGAATCGGGAATACGAATTTGAGTTGGCGATTTCACCTGACGTGATTATCGATGGTGGTGCCAATGTCGGCTATTCATCCGTATATTTTGCGCAACGCTTTCCTGGTGCTCAGATTATCAGTGTTGAACCCCACCCGGAAAACTTTGCTCAGTTGCAAAAAAACACCCAGGGTTTCCCACAGATCTCGGCTGTGCAGGCAGCTATTTGGCACAGAAATGAAGACCTGGGGTTGTGGGACCCTGACGAAGGTCACTGGGGATTTCGTGTCGACACCACAAATGAGAGTGAATCCTCTCAACAGCTGATGATTAAAGGAGTTTCTATTGATTCCCTTGCACAACAGTTTGATTTTACCCGTATCGATTTACTGAAACTGGATATCGAGGGTTCCGAGAAAGAAGTTTTTGAGAGCAGCCATAATTGGATTGATAACGTTGACGTGATTGTTGCTGAGTTACATGACAAATATCGTGTTGGCTGCGCACGCGCATTTTATGTCGCTACGCAAGATTTTCCCCATGAACGTCGTCTGGGAGAAAACATCATAGTATCGCGCAGCCCATACATCGGTGCACACCAAAGCCGAACGTGACGTGAGCGCGGGCATTGGGGTGGTCAATGACCAGTTGACCCCCATTGTCGAAAACCGTTTCATCATGGTTACCTGATAGATACCACATGATGACCTTGTCCCCTTTTTTGATGTTCTTGCCACCAAGGGTTTGGTGTCCCGGGTGCTGTAGCGGGTCCAAGTCTAGCCTGGTTAAGGTGTCGACGTCAGGGACGCACAATTGCCCAGACTAAAGGCATGGCTACAGCGACAGCGTCTGGGTAATATGAATCGCTATTCGTCGCCTCCATCGCTTTTTTGAACAGGTGATGGCAGCGACTAAACAACTTAATCCTGGGAGGGGCAGATGGCTTGGAATTATGGAGATGTTTTAGACCGCATTACAGAGGTGGTACCGCAGGACAAAGCCTGTCTGATTCACGGTGATCGGGTGATCACCTGGGCAGATTTCACCCGACGGACAAACAATCTAGGAGCCGGGTTCTTGCAGCACGGGGCCAAAACGGGGGATAAGGTTGCCTTTTATATGCGCAATTCACCCGCCTATAGTGAAACGTTAGGCGCCTGTTTCAAGGCGCGATTGACCCATGTGAATGTGAATTTCCGTTATGTGGATGACGAACTGTGGTACATCCTGGACAACTCGGATGCAAAGATTGTGGTCTACGACCGTGAATTTGCAGGCCACGTTGAAGCGCTTCGAGATCGTCTGCCGGAAGTATCGCTCTGGGTGGAAGTCTGCGGTGAAGACGCGCCTGCAACTTCATTTTCCAGCAGTTATGAAAAGCTCGCTGAACACGGTGATGGCGCACCTTTGGACCTTGATCGCAGCGGAGACGACTTGCTGTTTCTGTATACCGGGGGTACCACAGGTATGCCGAAAGGAGTCATGTGGACACATGACGATCACTGGCATGCGGTGGGTGGAGGTGCGGCGATAGCACCTGATTTGCTGCCCGCTGCGGATATGGAAGCTCACCTCAAGAACGTGACTGCTGCGGTCAGCGGTGGCACCACGATTCCCTGTTGTCCTTTGATGCATGGCACGGGTTTGTTCACGGGTATTTCTACCCTGGCGCGGGGCGGCACCGTAGTGACTTTAGAAGGACATGGATTTGACGCCAGGGAGCTGTGGCAGACGGTTGAGCGGCACAGAGTTAACGCCCTCGCTATTGTTGGTGATGCCTTTGCAAAACCGATGCTGCGCGAACTGGATGAACATCCGGGCCAGTACGATATTTCATCCCTACAAGGCATGGTCTCCAGTGGCGTAATGTGGAGCCCTGAGGTGAAAGCCGGTTTGTTGAAACATAATACAAACATGGTGCTCACAGACTCTTTTGGTGCATCGGAAGCTGTTGGTTTTGGTCGTTCCATCACAACAGCAGAAGGCACCATGCAGGTCGCACGCTTCGAGCTTGGTGAAAGCTGCAAAGTATTCACTGAAGATTTTCGTGAAGTCTTACCCGGGAGTGATGAAGCCGGTTTTGTTGCGAAGTCCGGTCCTATTCCTCTCGGATATTATAAAGACGAGGAGAAAACTGCGAAAACCTTTCCAGAAATAGATGGGGTCCGTTACTCCATCCCGGGAGATTTCTGCAAGGTCGCCGCAGATGGCACGCTTATTCTCATGGGGCGTGGAAGCGTCTGTATTAACACCGCAGGGGAAAAGGTTTATCCGGAAGAGGTGGAGGAAGTATTAAAAACTTACCCAGGTGTACTTGATGCCCTGGTTGTGGGTTTGCCGGATGACAAGTGGGGCCAGATGGTCACTGCCGTGGTGCAGCCTGATGGTGACCAGGTGCTTGATGAGGCAGCGATACAGGCCCATGCACGTAAGCATCTGGCCGGTTACAAAACACCTAAACGTGTGCTGATCAAAGCCAACCTCGGCCGCGCCAGCAATGGTAAAGCAG
Organism: Gammaproteobacteria bacterium; assembly: GCA_048571035.1. Taxonomy (GTDB): domain Bacteria; phylum Pseudomonadota; class Gammaproteobacteria; order Pseudomonadales; family Azotimanducaceae; genus UBA4421. Next base: position 1,663,636 of record CP121329.1, on the reverse strand, counting down.
ACTATAAAGCCATTACCGAATATGCAAAGACCCAGCTGGTGGCGACAAATTAGAAGAAACACTCTGGGGAGAGGGCGGTGGAGATCAACCTTAAGTCGGCAGACGACTATCTGGATGTTGCGCTCAGCACCGAACGCTGGATAGCAGGCCATCAGCGCGAAACTGAGCATGGATTGCTGTGGTCGCTGGCGGAGGAAGTGCCGAACAAACGTTTTCACAACCTGTATTCAGGCTCTGCTGGTATTGCACTGTTTTATCTGGAGCTCTACGCCGCCACACAGGATAAGCGTTTTCTGCAAACTGCCAATGCGGCGGGGCGCGAGATCGTTCATCAACTCAAGCAGCTGGACCTGTTGCCCTGTGCTCTGATGGGCGGTTGGGGTGGTTACATGTTTGTCATGAACGAACTGGCACAAGCAACTGCAGATCCAGCTTTTACTCACAGCGCGCAGTACTGTGCGCAGAAACAGCGAGATCAGGCTGTGGAGATTGGTGCAGGGTTGGGCTGGGTGCAGGAGATGCCTTATGCCAGGCTCACGGGCTTTTCTGGACAGAGAGAGTTGTACGACGTTGCAGAAGGCGCCGCCGGCGCGGCGTTGGCTTGGCTCTACGCCCACGAAGAGGGTATTCATGATCAAGCTTTGAGTTGGGCGAAAGCTGCAGGTGACCGCTTGCTGGAAGTTGCAAAGCCGGCTGAAGGTGGCCTTCGCTGGCAGCTGATGGAAGATATCCCCTGGCCTTTCGACGCACCGAACTTTGCCCATGGGACAGCTGGCGTCGCTTATTTTCTTGCGCGTCTGTTTGAACATACCCATGAGCAGAAGTTTCTGGACGCGGCGCTGGCGGGCGCCAGGCATGTGCAGGCGATGGCGCAAGATTTAGAGGGTGGCGGTCATCTGGTTCCACATATTCTGGATGATGGAGAGCCTGACAGATTTTATCTGGGGATGTGTCATGGTCCAGCGGGTACCGCGCGTCTGTTCTATCTGCTTGGAGAAGTGACCAGAGATCCAGCGTGGATGGACTGGGAGCGCGGGTTGGATGATGGGCTTGTGGCCCTGGGCGCGCCAGAAACCCGCGGGCGCGGGTTCTGGAACAATGTCAGCCAGTGCTGCTGTGATGCTGGAATCGGCGACCATGCAGTGTGCATGTATCGCATCACCAAGGACGGGTTCTACCTGGATCTGGCGCAGCGTACTGCTGCTGAATTGGTCCGGCGCAGCGCGCGTGATGGCCGGAGCTGTCATTGGCCTCAGGCGGAACATCGATCTCAACCTGATTTCATTCAAAGCCAGACAGGCTACATGCAGGGGGCCGCCGGCGTAGGGAGCTTTTTTATACATCTGGCGACAACGTTAAGCGGTGAGCCGGTAAAGATACACTTCCCCGACTCGCCGTATCGCAGGTTAGTCTGAGATCCAGTTGCCATGAGCGCCGTAGGGCACGCGCTCGGGTAGATGAATTGTGGCCACAGGGGGTGCGCTGAAATTCTGCGCGTCTATGATCAGCATGCGAGACTTGCCTGTGCGTTCGTCATGGTTAAGATTTAGGATCCAGCCTTCGTCCTCACCAGCGCCACCAGGCGCAAACACGGGTTCTGACCCTCGGATGCCCTGACCAAGGTGGTGTTCTTCGCAGGTGCCCGCTGGCAAATCGTATTTATACAACTTGTCGCCATAAACTGGTTCTTCGCTGACACCTTCTCCGCCCAAAGCCATCAGGTAACCATACCGGCTGTCCTGGCCGACAAGTCGGTCATCTGTCCGCCCGAAGTCACCTGGTCGATCATCTACGGCTGTTTCTGTAACCGCGCCAGTATGCAGATTAATTTGCCATTGCCACAATCGGGCTACGTTGCCGTATTCGTCTGAGCCACCGCTGAAAGCAGATTCCTGTCGTGAGACGTAGAGCGTGATGATGCCGTCCTTGTCAAAGGCGTTTACCGGGTGGAAAACATAACAGGGATCAATTTCAAACCAACGGATATCTTCTGCGGTACCCGTGCGCGGCATCACACCCAGCCGCGCCCCGGCTTCTTTTTGGAAGGAGAACGGCACGCCGGTCGCCAGTAGATCAAGATCGAGTACCAGCGGCAGGTCCATGAAAATAGCGTAATTTTCAGTAATATTGAAATCATGCATCATCACCATGTTGGGTAGATTGATGCCTTCTATCTGTTTGACCGCACCGTCCGCACCGATACGAATGTACTGTAAAAAAGGCTGTTCAAAGGAAAAGTAGCTGAACGCGAGCAGTTCCCCTGTCCTGGGGCAAACTTTTGGATGGGCAGTCATGGAGCAGGTCAGAGCGCCATCAAAATTTTCTGCGCCTATGGTGTTGAGGTCACCATCAATACGCCAGGGCCAGTGGGCTTCTTCCAGGCAGAGGATCTTACCTGCGTGCTGCATGACATGGGTATTACCTGTGCCGTAACCCAGATCAAACGGGTTGTCCGGCTTGCGGTCAGGATGGGTGACATTGGGTGTTTTGATGAATCTGTTCTTGTGCCAAACTGCTTTACCTTTTTCGATGCGTATGCCGTGCACCATGCCGTCACCTAGAAACCAGTGCGGTGAGTCGCCACTTGCAGGGTTCGGGCCTGTGCGCATGTAGACACCACTCAAGCTTGTTGGGATATTGCCTTCAACAACCAGGTCGTGATGTGTCTTCTCTTCTCGCAGCGGTGCCCAGTTACCACGCAGGTGCCAGGCCTGGTTAGCTTCGCTCATCTCTTTTCTTCCCGGTTCGCGTAGCGTCATAGCCACGCGTGTTGCAATACCCTCGTGACTCGATAGTAGTGTCAAGCTTTGCCATTACACAAGTGCGTCGTTGCCATGGCTGCTGGCTGAGACGATAATCAGGTTACTTTCTACTGGTTCAGTTACTCACATGGCTTGCAGGTTTTTTATGTCCCGCACAAATCGAGCGCCAGGACTTTGAGCAATCCTCGCGCGCGCATTTTTGATCAATCCTCTGCGCACACAACGGCGCTTGTAGAGCTGCTTGAGTCGGTAGGGTTCGATGTTGCCGTGTCGACAGACTCTGCGGCGACCGATGCAAATGTCAGCGTGTGGTTTCTTAATATGGATTTGCCTGATATCGATCTGGGAGGACTGATTGAAACTGCCAGCCAGGAAGGTGCCCCTGAGGTTTTCCTCATGGCGGATGAAGATGATGCGCCTCAGGTGCGTCAGGCGATCGCTCAAGGGGCAACCTATTTTTTCTGTAAACCCTTTGATGCTGATTTCCTCCAGCCGCTACTGGCGGATGTGTTCGAAGAGGCCAGGCAGACGGTCACCCTGCAGGAAGATCAGGACATAGAGCCTCTTGATCAATTTGGTGAACTTCGTGGTAGTTCCGCAAAAATGCGCAAACTTTACCGGCTCCTGCGTAAAGTGGCGCCGACGGATACCAGCGTTTTGCTGCTGGGTGAAAGTGGTACGGGCAAAGAACTGGTGGCCCGCACACTGCATCAGATGAGTGAGGTAGCGCAGGGGCCGTTTATGGCCATGAACTGTGCCGCGATTCCCGAAGATCTGTTTGAGAGCGAGTTGTTTGGCCACGAGAAAGGCAGTTTCAGTGGCGCCGAGCGCAGGCATGCGGGCTTCTTCGAGCGCGCGCAAGGGGGCACGCTCTTTTTTGATGAACTGGCGGAAATGCCTATCGAACTGCAAGCGAAACTACTGCGGGTTCTGGAAGTGGGTGCTTATCGTCGGGTAGGGGGAGAGGCGGATCTGCGCAGCGACGTGCGTATTATAGCGGCAACAAATCGTGAACCCGAGCGCGCAATTGCTGACAACCTGCTGCGTGAGGATCTGTATTACCGTATAGCCCGCTTTCCAATTCGACTGCCGCCCCTGCGGGCGCGTGAGGGTGATATAGCTGGTCTTACGCAGTTTTTCATCGATGCTCATAATGAAAAGAGTGGTCAAACAATAACTCTGTCGGCGGCGGCTCTGGCGCAGCTTGAGCAACACAGTTGGCCAGGTAACGTGCGGGAGTTACGCAGTGCCATCGAACAGGCTTACATTTTGGCGGACGGTGAAATCTTACCCGAGCACCTGCCGAAAACTGACGCCCTTGCAGGCGGCGAAACCCTAAAAATTTCTGTTGGTGAGTCGATTGATGACGCACAGCGGAAGTTGATCTTAGCCACACTGGAAGCAAATGGTGAAGACAAGCAGGCAGCGGCAGACATGCTGGGTCTGTCGCTGCGAACTTTGTACAACCGCCTGAATGATTATGAAGAAGAAAAGATCTCTGGCGGTAAAAGTAACGCGGAATGAGCTGTTCGTCTTAGTGAAGGTGACGTTCAGCGAAGGTACCGGGCTTTTTCTACGGTGCAGGAATCGTCTTCTATAGACAGATCCGACCAGGGGACGCGCATTCGCGTGTGATTCTTCGATTTAACAATCACAGCCTGGATTCGCCCGGACTGCCCGCAGAATAAAACTTCTTCTATGTGTCCTAACGATTGTCCTGTTTCGTCGTTGACTTTGCCTTGAAACAACTTTGATAGCTCCTGCATGCCAGATCCTTCCGTCCTTACAACTGTACTTGGATGGTCAGGCGTGCAACATCTGTTCCAGCAGAACTTGTCCTGAACTTTTCGTTTGCTGGGCGGGTACGCACCACCCGGGAACGGGTTTTGTGCAGGTCCTGCACATCGAATTGCAGAATATGCACAAAACAAGCCGCTGCAAGGCTTGACTCCGGCTAGATCCCCTGAGAAGCGCAGATAAAAGCCTGTGAGAAGCTCTGGCACGCAGTTTGCACCCTCTCTGGTGAATTCGCGATGGAGGTCAAATAATGATTACAGACATAACAAGCCGATCAGAACAGAAACAGCCGATGGCAGAAGACACGGCACTGAATCGTGTTCTGGTAGTGATCAGCCCTGATCTCGTAAAGCCCGGGGCACCCGAGGAGTCAGTACTGATTAATCGTGCGACTGCGCTGGCGAAAGCAACCGGTTGCGAACTCGAGCTGTTCCATGTGTGCCACGACTCTTCGATGGTGCCCGCGTTCTTTGATGATGCAGAGCAAATGCGTCGTGACCGGGATGCAATGCTCGATCGCGACGCAACCCTCATGGCGGAGCTTGTGGTACGCCTTGCCCCTGAAGGCGTAACCATTCGCCACGACACCCGTTGGGACTCGCCTCGCAGCGCAGCGATATTGCGCAAGATCGATGAGTGTAAACCTGATCTTGTGATGAAGCAGTCGCGCGAATATGACTACGTGCTGGGGCTGCTTGGGAACACTGACTGGGATCTGATTCGCCAGTCGCCTGCGCATCTGTGGTTTGTCAATGAGAATGGCTCTGACCAGATCGAGCGAGTGGTCACTGCAATCGGCGCAAGCGCAGAGAAAGATGAAATGATCGCAGCGGAGGATTACAGTGTGTTTCGTTTTGCGAACCGCATAGCAGAGAGCTTCGATGGTATGAATTTCCCTGTTCACGCCTATCAGGTGCCGCAAAGCATTCGTACCTTTGCTGCGTATGCACCTGAATTTGGTGGCGTCGCGCATCCTTCACCGGCGGCTGTAACAGCCGGGCAAACCCGTTCTGAAGTCGCGCGCAAACACGGCAAGGCGATTGAGGCTTTTGCTGAGTATTTCCATTTGAACGTGGATACAGTCCGAATCGGCGAGGGTCCTGCCAGTCAGGTAATTCCCCAGGCTGCAGCGGAGTTGCACGCCAATCTGGTGGTGATGGCTGCGCGCCAGCTGTCCAGATGGGAGCGATTGTTTCGGTCCGTCACCGCAGAGCCCGTGCTTGCAGCGGCGCCATGTGACATCGTTTTCATCAAAAGCGCGGACGATGCTGCCATTCCGATGGCAGAGAAGACTGCCGTGCATGGTATGCCGGTGATTGACATGGAGAAGGCGGTTCTGGATCCGCAAGGTGCGTTTGGATCGCCCCACACGCTTGTAACCAGCGACGAACTCAGCGTTTCGATGCGCCAACGAATTCTGCAGATCTGGGAACAGGATGTGCGCGCCCAGATGCGCGAAGAAGATGAGGGCGGGCCGGTACGATCAACCTTAGCGAACGTGCTGAACTCGATTATCGCGGCGCGTTCCTTGCTGAATCACGCAGCGGAAACTGAACCTGCCGAATCTGCTGAGTTAACTCAGTAGGCGATGTTACAACAGCATCTCTAAGGTGCTGACGAATTCGATCGGTTAAGTTAAAACAGGAGAAAAAATGGCCTCACGAGAAGACTATATTGAAAAAGCAAAAAACCAGCTTGATGCTTTAAACAACAAACTGGACAAGCTGGAAGCAAAAGCAGACAGGGTTTCGGGCGATGCGAAAGCTGAAATTCGCCAGGAACTTGAGGATCTGCGAGCCTCGCGCGCACGAGTCGAAGAAAAGTTGCATGAGCTTCGTTCTGCCGGTGATGCGGCATGGGATGATGTGAAAATTGGACTCGAAATGGCCTGGAAGTCGTTTTCTGATTCAGTAGACAGTGCTGCTCAACGTTTCAAGAGCTGACACGATGCTTGCAAACCCAAATCCAAAACCAGACTTTACGGAAAGGAAAATGCCTAGAACGAACAGTGAATTTATCTCGGATATAAAAACAATTCGCAAGCATGCGCGGCAACATGTTGAAGCAGGGGCAGTAACTGAAGGTTACCAAGCGGACCGCAATGCGGTGGTGGATATGCTGAACGGAGCGCTGGCCACTGAGTTGGTTTGCGCGTTGCGTTACAAGTACCATTACTTTACTGCGGTTGGTATTCATGCCCAGGCTGCTGCTGAAGAGTTTCTTGAGCATGCAGAACAGGAGCAGGAACACGCTGATGCGCTTGCGGCTCGTATTGTGCAACTAGGCGGCGATCCTGATTTTTCTCCCGAAGGATTGAAAAAGCGGAGCCACTCGGAGTACTCAGTGGCCACTGATCTGCCAGAGATGATAAAAGAGAACCTCATTGCAGAACGTGTAGCCATAGATACCTATCGTGAAATGTTGGCTTTTCTGGGCGACGATGATCCGACAACCCGGCGTATGTTGGAACACATTCTCGCAGTTGAAGAAGAACACGCTGACGACCTGGCTGGCCTGCTGGCGAGTGACCACACTACAAAAAGATAGGCCGGCAAATAATAGGCCTTGAATTTCAGATGAGCGTGTTAATTTGTCGTTTGTCGAATACAATTTCGAAGATGCGCTGAAGGTTTCAGCGCTTAAAAAATTATATCGATCAGGGCTTGGGAGAAGCGCATGGGTATTGAAGTTGGCGGTCTATTTGGGCTGATAGTATTAATCATTAACGTCTGGGCGATCATTCGGGTGATCGGCAGCACAGCGAGCACTGGCAAGAAAGTTCTCTGGGTTGTGTTAATTCTTTTGTTACCCGTGCTCGGTGTGATTTTATGGTTTCTGCTCGGACCTAAGTAGTCAGCCTAGTGGCGTGTGACCCCTGCAGTGTCGGCGTATCCAAGATAGGCCACCCTCCTGAAACCAATGAACATATCTGAAGCAGTAACGCGCACAACATCTGATTCGATCAGCTCGAAGTGTTCCAGACCCGCCAGGTTATCGCGCATGGTTGCAGTCGCTGGTTTGCGCAGTTCCACAGTGAACGCGTAGGGTGCTGCAATATCTGTGAAAGGCGTTAGCTTACCTTCAACTGCCTGCTGCACAGCAGTTTCAGCACCTTCACGAATGAGCGCTCGAGCAGGGACGGGGGGTATACATCTTGCCGACTGGTTTCCCAGCGCCTGTTTAACCACCACGGCTTGTGCATCAGGGCAGATAGCCAAAACCTGCTCTGCCACAATCTGATCGCCGCTGACCATACCGATAGGGACACCCAGTTCGCCGGCTCTGATTGCGAAGAAGTCAGCTTCGCCGATGATTTTGTCGTGCAACCAGACTTTCTTGAACATACCGTAAGATATGGTGTGTGCCATGATGCCTGGGAAGGATCCTGCGCTCGCGTGATGGCCCACCAGTAGTACAACGCCTGTCGCTGCATCCAGCCCGGCCATCGTTGTCGCTCCAGGGCGCCCAGCGCCTCTTATTACGGTGCATTCGGGATGGATGTGGTCCATATCCAAAACACAAAGGTCTTCCACGCCGTGGTTTTCTTCAACAACGATTTCAGTGGCGCCTGCAGCAAGCGCACCTTCGATGGCGGCATTGGTGTCCAGCGTCATGGCTATTCTGTTGCGTGGGAAATCGATGCCATTGCTGGAGACGTCTGCCCACCGGACCAGGCTGGCGATACCTTCCATATCCACACTGATGAAAACTTTCATACGCTCCCTCGGACATTTTGGTACCGCTGAGCCTACCGAAACCAGAGGGTTTGTCGATACCCGCTGATGCTATAGAACTGTCTGGTGATACCACTGACGTTTCCGCGTTCGGCCCTCAGGCTTGTTATGGTATTGTTGCAAAATGAACAGTCAGACACCTGTAAACCCGACAAGCAACGCCACGGACGCTCAAGTTCTGGACGACCTTATTCCGGTGGAAATCCTCGAGTCGATGGTTCTACAGGCGATTGAATGGATACAGCTGAATATTCTGACCATTGATATCGGTATTCAGATTGTTGCAATCGTGGCTGCTCTGGTACCTGCGGCGTTGTTTGGCCCGCGCTTGAAGAAATTTTTAAGTAGTCAGGTGGCCGCCCGCGTACCAAACGGGTGGTTACAGAAGGTTGCCAATGCATTTGCCAGTATCGCCCTGCCGTTGGCCTTGTATCTGACACTGACGGCAATGCGTATTGCCTTTGGTAGTGCGGGATACGGTACAAGCTGGATCGGCGCAGCCATCGCGCTCATGAACGCCTGGATCATCGTGCGTCTGGTCACGCTGATTATTCAGTCGGATTTCTGGTCAAGAGTTGCGTTTTATATTGCCTGGCCGATAGCCGCGCTCGATGCCTTTGGCATGTTGATGCCTGTGATTGAGCAGATGCAGGCGCTTGCTATTCCCCTGGGTCAGAACGATGCAGGATCGCCGGTCAGAATCAGTCTGTTTGATATTTTTCGCACGCTCTTCTATTTTGCAATTCTGTTCTGGGCGGCGAATCTGCTAAGCAAAATTGCGCAGCAGCAGCTGGACCAGATTGACGAGATCAGTCCTGCACTGAAGGCGTTGATTGGCAAAGTCTTGAGTGTGTTGTTGCCGGTTATCGCGTTGCTGATTGCTTTACAGATTGTCGGCTTCAATCTTGCAACACTCGCGGTTTTCAGTGGTGCTGTTGGTTTAGGTGTAGGCCTGGGTCTGCAAACCATAGTGGCAAATTTTGTGGCCGGTTTTACCTTGATTGCTGATAAGTCCATCAAGCCGCGAGACACTATTGAGGTAGATGGTGTTATGGGTTGGGTGACCGCCATGCAGGCACGTTATGTTGCCCTGCGCACCCGTGACGGCACCGAGATGCTGATACCTAATGATCGTTTCATGAGTGAAGGGGTTGTTAACTGGTCCCGTTCAGACCGCGTGGTTCGATTGCATGCGCCATTCGGAATTGCCTATGCAACCAAGGATTTACGTGCAGTGCAGAAGCTGGCGGCTGATGCGGCGTCAGCTGTGGATCGTGTGGTCTCTTCGCCTTCACCAGTATGCAATCTGGTTGAATTTGGCGACAGCTCAGTTAATTTTGATCTGCGCTTCTGGATCACTGATCCGGAAAGTGGCCTTGCCAACGTGCGCAGCCAGGTTCTGCTGAATATCTGGGATGCGTTAGCGGAACAGGGCATCGAGATTCCCTTTCCCCAGCGTGACCTGCATGTGAAATCCTGGCCTAAGCAGGAGGATTGACGCGGCTGGCCCCGCAATGGACATTCCTCCACAATAGAGCAACATTTCTCAGGTGGTGAGGCAGATGAGCCGTAAACCAACCCTTAACATACCGCATCCACCGGCTCGGCCGGGTGATGCCCCCGATTTTGATTACGTTCAGATATCAGCCGCAGGCGCCGTAGAGCGTCCGGAACCAAACAGCTCTGTGCACAGCATGGACCATCTTACTGTTGAGCTGGTGCGGGTCATGGATGATGAGCATGCAGCGGTTGGCCCCTGGGATCCGCAACTTGACGCTGGCGATCTACAGATAGGGCTGCGCAGCATGCTGCTCACGCGTCTTTTTGATGCCCACATGGTGCGCATGCAGCGGCAGGGAAAAATCTCCTTTTATATGCAGTCTCTCGGCGAAGAGGCGATATCAGTCGCCCAGGCGATGGCACTCGAGCCATCCGACATGCTGTTTCCTTCCTATCGCACCCAGGGTTTGCAGATTTCTCGCGGTCGCAATTTAATGGAGTTGATGTGCCAGTGTTTGTCGAATACCAACGATATGTGCAAGGGGCGACAAATGCCTATCATGTATCACTGGGAGCGAGGCAATATTTTTTCCGTGACCGGTAATTTAACTGTTCAATACCCACAAGCGGTGGGTTGGGCGATGGCTGCTGCGATAAAAGGCGAGGACGATATTGCGGCTGCCTGGATTGGTGAAGGTGCTACTGCTGAAGCTGATTTTCACCATGCCTTAACGTTTGCCGCGGTGTATCAGGCGCCGGTCATTCTTAATGTAGTGAACAACCAATGGGCGATATCCACGTTTCAGGGGTTTGCTGGTGGAGAACGGCGCTCGTTTGCCGCTCGCGGGCCTGGCTATGGCATTGCATCGATACGTGTTGATGGTAACGATTTTCTGGCGGTTCACGCTGTTACACGGTGGGCAGCTGAACGTGCGCGTAGAGGGTTTGGGCCCGCGCTGATAGAGCACGTGACTTATCGGGCAGGGGCTCATTCAACCAGCGACGACCCATCGCGTTATCGGCCCAAGGATGAATTTGCCGCCTGGCCGCTGGGTGATCCTCTGCAGCGGCTGCAAGCTCACATGATCAAGTTCCATGGCTGGAGTGAGGCGAAGCATTCAGCATTAACAGATGAGCTCACGGAACTTGTAACAACTTGCTGGGAGGATGCATGCAGTTACGGCACCATGACTGAGGGCCCGTATCTGGACCATAGTGAGCTCTTTGAAGACGTCTACAAAGACATGCCACACCATCTGTTAGAGCAGCGTGATGAGTTACGCCGTCTGCTTGAGGAGGACTGACAATGCCTCAGATGAATATGATTCAGGCGTTGAATTCAGCCATGGATATCATGCTGGCCCGGGATGCGGGGGTGATTATTATCGGTGAAGATGTTGGCTATTTTGGTGGCGTTTTTCGCACCACAGACGGACTGCAGCGGAAATACGGTGAGCAACGCGTTATCGATGCGCCCATCGCAGAAGGCGGCATTATCGGTGCGGCCATTGGCATGGGTGTTAACGGCTTGCGACCCATCGCCGAAATTCAGTTTGCCGACTACATTTATCCTGGCTTTGATCAGATTGCCAGCCAGCTGGCTAAGTTGCGCTACCGCACCGGTGGAGACTTCACCGCGCCGGTCACCATCCGAACCCCTTGTGGAGGTGGCATCCGCGGCGGGCAAACCCATTCTCAAAGCCCGGAAGGGTTGTTTACCCATGTTGCTGGTCTCAAGGTGATGATGCCCAGTACACCTTACGACGCCAAAGGATTGCTCATCAGCGCCATCGAAGACGACGATCCGGTTGTATTTTTTGAACCAAAGCGTTTGTACAACGGTCCTTTTGATGGCGATCCGGACAAACCGGCTGTGCCCTGGAGTACACATCCTGGTGGGGAAGTACCCCAAGGCTATTACAGCCTGCCGCTCGGGCGCGCGGAGCTGGTAGAGACCGGCGAGGAACTAACAGTTTTGTGTTACGGCACCATGGTCCACGTAGCTCAGGCCGCAGCCGCGCGGCTACAGATTTCCGCCGATATTATTGACATACGCACGCTGCTGCCGCTGGACGTAGCAACCATTAAGGAATCGGTAGAAAAAACCGGGCGTTGTCTGATTGTGCACGAAGCAACACGCTTTTCCGGCTACGGAGCTGAACTATCTGCAACCGTTGTTGAGGAATGTTTTTATTCCCTGGAGGCGCCGATACGCCGGGTGTGTGGTTTTGATACACCGTATCCGCATGCTTTCGAATGGGAATATTTTCCCGGGCAGAAACGGGTCATGGCGGCCATGCAGGCGCTGCTGGAGGAAGCATGAGCGAATTTGTCTTCAAGTTGCCTGATCTGGGAGAGGGTACCGTCGAAGCTGAAATTGTTGAATGGTACGTTAAGCCTGGTGACGATGTTGTTGAAGGTCAGACGATAGCTGATGTGATGACAGACAAGGCCAATGTCGAAGTCCCTGCGCCTGTGAGTGGACGTGTCCTGCGTATTTCCGGGCAACCCGGGGATGTTGTGGCTGTGGGAAGTGAACTGATTGCCATTACAATAGACAAAGATGCAACAGGTGATACAAGTCCATCGAAGAGTGTTGAGGCAGCTCAGCCAGAGACGCCGCAATCTGCTGAGACCGAAACCCCGGCTGCACTGCCGTCCGAATCTACATCCGAACCTGCACCTGCACCTGAATCTGAAGCAGAAATTTCAATGCCGGTGCAACCACCTGCAAATCGCGCCAAGGTTCTTACTTCCCCCGCGATTCGCAAGCGGGCTCTTGAAGCGGGGATTGATCTAACAACCGTTGCGGGTACTGGACCTAACGGCAGAATTATGTCGCATGACCTGGATCAGCATATTGAGCGGGGCGGGTCGGTGAAAGAAAGGGTTGCTGTTTCGGGCTCGCGTGAACCTCTGTCTGCACAGGACACCAAAATAATTGGTATCCGGCGTGTTATTGCTGAAAGGTTGTCGCAAAGTAAACGTGAGATCCCTCATTTTGCCTATGTTGAAGAAGTGGATGTCTCCGCTCTTGAAGAGCTACGACTGCACCTTCAGTCAAGCCACAACATGAAACTATCCATTTTTCCTTTCATCGCGTTGGCTGTGCTGCGTACGCTGCCTGAGTTTCCTCAATGCAACGCGCATTATCTGGCTGATACTGGCGTGCTGCGCACGTTCCCTAACGTGCAGTTAGGTATTGCGGCTCAAACTCCGGATGGCCTCAAAGTACCTGTTGTTCCAAACGCAGATGATCTGCCTTTCTGGGCACTGGTGGAAGCGATTGCCGCAGCTGCGCTGCGGGCTCGTGAGGGTCAGGCCAAACCTGCTGAGTTGACCGGTTCCACAATAACACTCACCAGCCTCGGAAAACTTGGCGGGGTGGTTTCAACGCCAATTATCAATTACCCGGAGGTCGCGATTATTGGTGTCAACAAAGTGATGCAAAGACCTATGGTTGTTGGAGATACCGTACAGGTTCGTTCGATGATGAATCTGTCCAGTTCCTTTGACCATCGTTTCGTTGACGGTTTTGACGCAGCGTCAATGATTCAGGCGATAAAAGCGCGTCTGGAACATCCCGCGACGCTGTTTATACCTGAGCCACCCAGTTCGCAGGCTTAACGAACGAATCGCGGCGGACGCTTTTCTGCAAACGCTTTGACGGCCTCTTTATGGTCTGCAGTAGTGCGGCTTTTCAGCAGGCGATCAGCTTCCCGATCAATTGCTGTAGCATGATCAATCTCCAGTGCTTCGTCCAGGTTCGCCTTGAGATACTTATAGGCAATCTGCGGACCGCTTGCCAGTTGCGTAGCCAATGCCAATGCCTCTGTCTGCAGATCTTTGTCGTCAACCCGCTGGTTGATCAAACCCATCCTCAGAGCTTGTTTGCTCGTTACGCGTTCTGACGTCAGCATTAAAGCGCGCGCAACCGCAGGCGCCACAGTGCGACTGAGGAGCCAGGCGATACCATAGTCGCCGCTCAGACCGATGCGTGCATAACCTGTACTTAAAAAAGCAGATTTCGCTGCCATGCGCATGTCACAAGCGAGCGCTATAGCCATCCCGGCGCCAGCAGCAGCACCGGGTAGGGCTGCGATTGAGGGCTTCGACATTTTCCGCAGTGCCCCGGCAATACCCTGGTGTCTGTGTTGCAGGCCTTGAAACTGTGCTTCAAAGGTGGGCTTTGGTTGATCAGCTGGGGCGGTGCTGCCCATGGCCTTGACGTCTCCTCCTGCACAGAAAGCATTGCCGGCACCGGTCAGCAGAACGGCGCCGATCTCGCGTTCGTCTGCAGCCCAGGCAATTGCCGCGATCAGTGCTTGTGACATCGGAGGGGAGAGTGCGTTTCGTGCCTCGGGTCGGTTCAGCGTCAGGACCGCAACGCCATTGATGGCTTCAACCTGCAGATGGCTGGTGTCGGATTTAAACTGGGCCATGCATTCCCCCTCGTCAGTTCAAAAAATAGTGCAGGCACTTATGGTAGTTTGTTGACCTGGAAAACAACAGGTTAGTGGGGAAGGGGAGATGTTGGACAAGTTAAGCTGGCAGCAGGTCAGAGGTGGTTTGTGCGTTGTTTTATTAAGTGTTGTGGGGGCTTGCTCGCAGGAAGCCGCGGACCTGTCTGATGCTGAGATTAGCGCAGGTGAAAACATGCCTGCGGCCCCTGTCCCACGGGTACCTGATGCCGCGTTCATCCATAAAAACGCACTGGTCATAGATGCACACGCGGATATTGAGATTCCCGGAAAATACTCGCGATATGTTGGTGATGATGGATTATCCCAGGTCGCGCCGGACAAGATGCAGGCAGGTGGCGTGGATGCTGTTGTCATGGCCATAGCCGTTGGGCCTGGTCCACGCGATGAAGCGGGGTATCAGGAGGCCAGGTTACGTGCTGATGAGGAACTGGCTGCGGCGCTCGCCCTGGCCGCGGACCCAGCGAACACTACCGTGATCGCAACAGATGCAGATGCTGTGCTTGCGGCTCAAGCCGCCGGTCAAAGTGCTTTGATCCTTGGGTTTCAGAATGCACGAATATTGGGCCGAGAGGTTTCAGTGCTGGATGAGTTTTATGCCTCAGGTGTCAGAGTGTTTGCTTTAACCCATATGGGACATAACGATTTTGCGGATTCTTCCCGTCCGGTGTTTATCGGTGAGACCGGCAGTTACGAAGTTAACGAGGAACATGGTGGGTTATCTGAGCTGGGCCGGGCAGCGATTACCCGGATCAACGAGCTGGGCGGTGTGATAGACGTCTCGCAACTCTCAAAAGCGGCTACGCTTGAGGTTTTGTCTCTATCGAGTGCCCCGGTGATTGCCAGCCACTCAAATGTGCAGGCACTGTCTAACGTACGGCGCAACCTGTCCGATGAAGAAATTAAGGCAATTGCTGCCGGCGGAGGCACGATTCATATATCTGCATTCAGGGGCTACCTGTTTGATTCCAACGACGCCAAGCTTGATGCTGACATTCGCGCTGCGCGTCGGCTGGCTGGCATTGCAGAAGACTACGATTATCCCTTTGAGTTGTACTGGGAAATTGACGACAGTGAGATTCAACAAATGTATTTGTCAACGGTCAGCGATCTGTTAGGGCCTGGAAGTATTGATGACATGATTGCCCATATTGACTATATAGTTGAACTGGTCGGTATAGAGCACGTCGGCATCGGTAACGATTTTAATCACGGAAGCGGTATTGCTGGATACAACGATGCCAGTGAGGCGCAGAGCGTAACAGAGGCTTTGTTGCAGGCAGGTTACAGCGAAGACGATATATATAAGCTTTGGGGGCAGAATTTTCTCCGCGTAATGCGCGCTGCGCAGGATGGCAAAGCGGTCTCTGCTTAACTATTCTGTTTTTGATAGTCTACGGCTAGGCAAGTTTTGAGGAGGTAGTTATGAGCGAAGTAAGCCGGGAAAAAGGTGAGCAGGAAGACATCAACAATTTTCTCAGCCCCTATCTATCTAAAAACCCTCCGCCGGTGATTGAGGATCCGTACGCAGTACCCATAGAAGAGATCAACGTTATTGATGGTCGTCTTTTTCAACGTGATATCCATTGGGCGCATTTCAAGCGACTGCGTGAGGAAGACCCGGTGCATTTTAATGAAATACCTGGAATAGGACGCTATTGGTCGCTGACCAAATTCGAAGACATCATGTTTGTCGATACTAATCACGAATTGTTTTCGTCAGCGCATGGTATCAGTTTGGGGCCGCAGATTGATGGCCCTAAGCGAGTTGATGAGCTGCAGTTTTCAAACTTCATTGCTATGGACCCGCCCAAGCATGATCTGCAGCGTGCAACTGTCACCGGCGTTGTGGCGCCGCGTAATCTGGCAAAAATGGAATCCACCATCCGCGAGCGGACACGTAAAGTGTTAAACGAACTGCCCGTGGGAGAAACCTTCAACTGGGTAGATCGTGTATCCATCGAGTTGACCACTCAGATGTTAGCCACCCTGTTTGATTTTCCGTTTGAAGAGCGGCGTAAATTGACCCGCTGGTCGGATGTTGCGACCGCACCGCCAGGTACGGGCATTGTCGATACCGCCGAACAGCGACGTGAAGAATTAATGGAATGCCTGGCGTATTTCACTAAGTTGTGGAACGAACGCATCAACAAAGCACCGGGTACCGACCTCATATCGATGCTCGCGCATGGTAAAGACACGAAAGATATGCAGCCCTTTGAATTTTTAGGGAATTTGATTCTGCTGATTGTTGGAGGCAACGATACAACTCGGAATTCAATGAGTGCTGGCGTGCTTGCGTTGAACCAGAATCCTCTGGAATATGAAAAGCTGCGCAATGATCCTGCACTGATTTCGAATATGGTGCCGGAAATTATTCGCTGGCAGACACCATTGCCGTATATGCGGAGAACCGCCAATCAGGATATAGAGATACGCGGGAAACAGATTAAAGCCGGTGATCAGGTGTTGATGTGGTATGTGTCTGGTAACCGTGATGAAGAGGCAATTGACCGTCCCGATGAATTCATGATTGATCGCCCCAACGCGCGGCACCATTTATCGTTTGGCTTTGGTATTCATCGGTGTATGGGTAATCGGCTGGCGGAAATGCAACTGCGTGTCTTATGGGAAGAAATATTGCCGATCTTCAAGAAGGTAGAGGTGGTCGGAGAACCCCAGCGGTTACGATCAAGTTTCGTACGCGGGATCACCGACCTGCCAGTGCGGGTGCATCCCCACTAATAAACGAAACCTAAACTCCAGATGCCGCCCATGACAATGCCCACTGCAGCAGTTGGGAAGGCGATACCGGCAACAACAGAGCCGACGGGATCATCAATCCAGCGAGCGGCTTTTTCACCGAGGGTTTCATCGGTCACAGGGGTGTTGTTGACAGGGTTTTCAGCGTTAGACATGGTCGTTCCTTTCAAGCGTGAGTCAGTTTGTTGTTAGAGAGCGTCGAATCCGGCGGCCATTCTAATGGCCGCCGGTCGCTGAACAATCTGATTTGCGCGACACTACTGTTCGGAATTACCGGCATGCAGGTGCTGTGACTGGCATGCTGTCCGGTGAAAGCTAACGCAGGTCCATACCCTCCAAAGTGCCTGCATCTCGCCATTTCTTTAAGAGATCGTTGAAGGCGTTGATTCCTGGTGCAAAAGGTGAGTTCTGCATGTTTGCCTCGGAACTCTTGCCCTCTCGGTTGTAGTACCCTGGCGTACATTCTTCGAGGAAGGCAGCCGCTCCGCTGCCGGCAAGTTCTACAATCTTGTCTACCCATTGCTGTTCAGCTTCCGGGTTAACCTCAATGACTTTTTTGCCGCGCTTTTTCACTTCTTCAATGATGTAGCCCACATGTACCGCCTGATCATCAAACATCGCGGTCATATTCGGTGATAGACCGTTCTGATTGATACCAATGGTGAACCAATTGGGAAAACCGTGGCTGGAGAGACCGTGCAGAGTGCGAAAGCCGTTGGCCCAGTGATCATAAAGAGACTCACCGTTGGTCCCAATCGTGTCAAAGTCAACGCGTCGATGGGCTGAAGTTGTGATTTCAAACCCGGTGGCGTAGATGATGCAGTCAACTTCATAGCTTTTTCCATTGGCAACCACAGCATTGCTGGTAATTCGCTCGACGCCTTTTGATTCAGAGACATCAACTAACTCAACATTGTCGCGATTGAAGGTAGCCAGATACTCGTCGTTGAAGGTCGGTCGCTTACAGAACTGGCGGTACCATGGCTTCAAACTCTCGGCTGCGTCTGGCTTGGCTACTTCTTCATCAACCCGATGCCGGATTTCGTTCATTTTCTGGAAGTCGGCAATCTCCGATCGCAACATGATTTCTTCCATGTCCAGATCGCCCGCATCTGAATTGCGATTCATCAGTGACAGACCAATTCTGCGCGCAATATCGGTCCATCCATCCGCAACAAGGTCCTCGCCGAAGTTCTGGCCTGCAAGCACCGCCGCAAAGTTCTCCCGTCGTGCCCGTTGCCAGCCGGATTCAAGGTTTTTGTACCACTCTTCATCCGTGGGCTTGTTGCCGCGTAAATCCACTGAAGAGGGTGTGCGTTGGAAAACGTAAAGTTTTTCCGCGTGCTGACCCAGATAGGGCACGCACTGAATGGCGGTTGCGCCGGTGCCTATCACTGCAACGCGTTTATCTGCAAGATTGGTCAAGCCGCCGTTGTGATCGCCTCCCGTGTACTCATAGTCCCAGCGTGAAGTGTGGAACGTATGGCCTTTGAAGTCGCTGATGCCGGGGATGCCAGGCAGCTTGGGTCGGTTTGCGGGTCCTGTCGCCTGAATCACAAATTGAGCTTTGATGTTATCGTTGCGCTGGGTTGATATCTGCCAGCGCTGTTCCTCTTCGATCCACTTCACCTCGTTAACGCGTGTCTGGAAGATAGCTCTGTCGTAGAGATCAAAGTATTCACCAATGCGCTGGGTGTGCTGGTAAATTTCCGGGGCGAATGAATACTTCTCTTTCGGCATGAAGCCGGTTTCTTCCAGCAGCGGCAGGTAGCAGTAGGACTCGATGTCGCATTGTGCCCCTGGATAGCGGTTCCAGTACCAGGTGCCGCCAAAATCGCCGCCAGCTTCGATAATGCGGAAATTGGTAATGCCGCGTTCCTTCAACCTTGCTGCTGTCATGAGACCGCTGAAACCAGCGCCGATAACAGCCACCTCAATATCCAGATCGAGCGGGTCACGTTCGAGGTTGGCATCCACATAGGGATCGTCATCAGCGTAGTGGGCAAATTCAGAGGCTGCTTCAACATACTGATCTTCCCCATCTTCTCGAATTCGTTTATCGCGTTCGAAACGATATTTCTCCCGTAAGACCTGGGGGTCGAAGTCGAGATCAGGAAATAGATTGTGTAGCCGCTCTCTTTCAGTGGACATGGTTGCTCTCCCAAGATATGTGTCGTGAACGAGGTTGATGGTACAAAAATATACCAGTCTGTGCTTGTGCTTAACGCCCCCGATCATGTCGACTTTCTGAGGAAACGTACTAGGTTAGCGTTGCCAGGGTCGATAGACTCTATGCCAGACGAATCAACAGGGAATCAAAGATGAAAGTAGCTGTAGTGACAGGAACCAGTTCTGGAATTGGTCTTTCGGTAAGCGTACATCTGGCCAAAAATGGCTACCAGGTGTTTGCCGGTATGCGAAACCTGGCAAAGGCGGATGCCTTACAAGACATTGCCAAGGCGCAAAATCTACCAATTGAAATTGTTCAACTCGATATCTGTGATGCCGAATCTGTTGAGTCTGCCTTTGCTGACATACTTGCTCGCGGCAACGTCGATGTATTGATAAACAATGCAGGCATTGGCGGCGCATCACCGCTGGAACTCACGCCTGAAGACGAACATAAGCAGATGTTTGAAACCAACTACTTTGGCGCTGTGCGCTGTATCCAGGCGGTTCTGCCTTCCATGCGAGAGAGAGGCGCAGGGTGCATCGTCAACATTACGTCAGCCGTGGGCCTGATCGCCACACCCAATCAGATTGCCTACTCAGCTTCCAAATGGGCTCTGGAGTGTCTGGGAGAGGCATTGGCACACGAAGTCTTCAGGTTTGGAGTGCGCGTGGTCAATGTTGAGCCGGGTGTCATCATGACAAACATTTTCGAAAATTCCGCTGAGCAGACAAGATACGACAAAACATCACCTTACCAGCCCATTATGCGCCGCAACGGAAAGTTGTTTGCGGCTGGATTTGCCAGGGCTGTTGCGCCGGAACTTGTCTCCGAAACGATCCTGGAAGCCATAGAAACAGACGATTACCGCCTGCGTTGGCCGGTTGGACCAGATGCGCAGGGCTTCATGGATGCCAGAGGCAAAGTATCAGCGGAAAGCTGGATTCAGATGGGTGATGAGCTGTCTGATGATGAGTACAACGCTAAGTTCGATGAGTATTTTGGTATTAAGCTGACTTGACATCAACGCTGCCCCGGCCAAACTGTGTCGTAGACGGTGCGCGCTGAGCGCTAAGAGGGAATCCGGTACATCAACATCAAATGGTGTTGTTTTGAAAGCCGGAGCTGTGCCCGCAACTGTAAGCTGAAAATAGACGGTCAAAACCACTGACGAGGCGTAAGTTTTTGTTGGGAAGGGATCGGATGTGTTAGTCGGTTAGCCAGGAAACCTGCCGTCGTGTCGCTCGTCTCAAGCCGGGAATAGCTTGTCAAAGACGGGAAAATTTCCTTTGTAGCGACATCATCGCGCTGAGCAGGCTGGGGCCTGCGTACAGCGTGGGCGTTTTTGTTGCTGTGAGGCCTCCATGCATCCTATTTATGCTCTTGTTCTAGCGCTGCTGCTCGTCTGGGTCGATATGCGGTGTCTGCTTGCCGCCACCCCGGACGCCACACAAGCGTGGCCTGCAAGAGTTGTTAGCCTGGATTACTGTGCTGATCAGTACGTCCTGAAGTTTGCAGCGGTAGAGAACATTCTTGCGCTATCCCCCGAGGCGGTTCAGGAGTTCAGTTATCTACGCGAGCAGGCACGAGGCTTTCCGAGTGTGCGCCCGATAGTAGAGAATGTTATATCCATCAAGCCCGATCTGGTGGTTCGTTCCTACGGGGGGGGCTACGGCATAGTAGAGGTGTTGGATCAGCTGGATATACCGGTGCTGCAAATCGGTTATGCCAATACGTTAACCGAGGTACAACAGTCGATACTGACTGTGTCTGCCGCCTTAGGTGCCGCAGACAGGGGTGAACAGATTGTGGCAGCCATGCGTAAACGCCTGCAGGAAATTTCAATCGCGGCAGGCAAAGAGAAAGGGTCGGCACTGTATACGACACCCACAGGTGTCACTGCCGGTCCGGGCACGTTAATACACGACGTTCTGCTGGCGGCGGGGTTTGATAACTTTGAGGACAAACCCGGGTGGCGAGCACTACCCCTTGAACGACTGGTCTATTCCGGACCAGATGTGGTTGCCCAGGCCTTTTATCAATCTGCGTATGGCCATCGAGATCTCTGGTCTGCCGCAGCACACCCTGTTACTCAGCGTCAGTTAGCCAACTCGGGTCGGGTAGCACTGGATGGAGCCTGGACCTCATGTGGCGCCTGGTTTCTGATGGATGCGGTTGAAGCTTTGGTCGCCGAGCACGAAGGCGAAGCGGCAGGTGCGGCTCAGGCCGGACAATAAACGTGTTTGCGAAAATCAACATTCTACTGTGCTCGCTGCTGGTCGCGGGTCTGTTCTTTGCCTGCCTTCTGGGTTCGACCACGCTCGCTCCAGCTACTGTGCTGCAGGCGCTTGTTGGTTCTGGTGATCCCGCAGACCTGGTTGTTGTCTGGCAGATACGCCTGCCACGGGCGTTGGCGGCTATGTGTGTGGGTGCGGCATTGGGAATGAGCGGCGCCGCACTACAGGGTTTATTGCGTAACCCTCTGGCTGAACCTGGTGTGTTGGGCGTTTCGGCTTCAGCGGCGCTAGCAGCTACCGTTGTGATCTACTATGGCTGGGTCCAGTTCAGCGCATTGCTGTTACCTCTGGCGGCTATTGCTGGCGCGCTGGTTGCTACAAGTTTTATCGCTGCAGCAGCCCTTGCATCCGCATCTGCGGTGACACTGATTCTGATTGGCGTCGGCCTATCCAGTTTTGCGGCGGCGTTGATGTCATTGCTGATGAACTTTGCGCCCCATCCTTTTACCCTGGCGGATATGATCAACTGGATGCTCGGATCGGTTGCCAATCGCAGCTACGCAGATTTGCAGCTATCCCTGCCTTTTCTGATCACCGGTATGGGCGTGTTGTGGTTAAGTCGGCGAGGGCTCTCAGCCCTGTCGCTGGGAGATGAGGCTGCTCAGGGGATTGGCCTGAATCTTCGCCGTCAGCGTTTGCTGATTGTAACAGGTGCGGGCATCGCCACCGGCGCTGCCGTTGCTCTGGCCGGTGCGATTGGCTTTGTTGGCATAGTTGCACCTCACCTCGTACGCCCCTGGGTAAGCTTTGATCCTGCTCGAACACTTTTCCCCAGTGCTCTGTTGGGTGGCTTGTTGCTTGTGGTAGCAGACATTATTTTGCGGTTGCTGCCTACCACAGGTGAGCTGAAGCTTGGCGTGGTTGCGGCGCTGTTGGGTGCCCCGGTGTTCGTCTGGATTGCATTTCACCGCAGCGTCAGGGGCATCTGACGTGCAACTGAAAGGGCAAGGCATTGTGGCAGAAAAGCGGGGCGTCAAGTTGCTGCATAACGTCGATGCCAGTTTACAGCAGGGCGAATTGGTGGCCGTTCTGGGACCGAATGGAGCAGGCAAAACAACACTTCTGCGTTCTCTATTAGGCCTTCAGACTGTCAGCCACGGTCAAGTCGAGCTTGACGATCAGCCGATTACACACTTCAGTGACCAGGCCCGTGCGTTACGTGTCAGCTATCTGCCGCAACAGCGCGAGCTTGTCTGGCCCAATGAGGTACAGGACGTTGTTGCGCTCGGACGCTATGCCCATGGCTCACGTGTAGGTAGGTTCACTGACCGGGATGAGGCTGCGATCGAGGCAGCGATCGACAGCTGTGCGCTGCAGACACTTCGACGCCGCCGATTGGATACACTCTCTGGCGGGGAATTGGCGCGGGTGCACTGTGCGCGCATCTTTGCGTCGCAGTCGCCACTGATTGTGGCGGATGAACCAACCACAGGCCTAGACTTGTATCACCAGCACCGTCTCATGGCGCTTTACCGCGACGTTGTAGATCAGGGGCGCGGCGTATTGCTGGTTCTGCACGATGTTAATCTTGCGCTCACCTACGCGGATCGGATTGTCTGGTTAACCGATGGCGTTGTTGCAGGCGAACACGCGCCTCACGAAGTGACGTCGGAGTTTGTCGCGTCCCTGTTTTCTGTGAAAACCTCGCTAGTTCAGTCTGATGGTCAGACACATATGCTGATTGCTGGGCATGAGGACAGGTTTGGCGAAGGGTGCTGAGTTGATTGCGTTCATCGCGTTGTTCCGCTTTTCCGGGTAAGGCTAATCACGCTATCGTGACTGGAATCGGGCGTCTCAACATCGCGGGATAATTATGTCTCGCGCAAATCTGAGTTCAAAAAAGACAGGGCAACCCAGGCTCTCTGCCGCGCCCGCAAAGAAGAGAACTGGATAAACCTTCAAGATGAGCAGCGCAACCACATGTCGTGTAAGGCGTCACTACCTAAAGTGTTAAGTCGCTGCACATTAATGTCTGGAATTGACTCAACGTCTGCGTGGCTCTCAACAGCTGTTGTTACTGAACTCTCTCGCAGTAAATGCAGCAAAGGGTAGGGTGTGCGATTTGAATAGTTTTCTGCATCATCCGGGGCTGTACCTGCAAACTGGTAGTCGGGATGGAAGCTGGCGACCTGAAAAAGTCCGTCGAATGCTTCCTGTGTAAGTAACCTTTCCGCTGCAGAGAGATAGTCATTGTAATCGTAGAAGTTGGTTAACACCTGCGGGTGTATAAGCAGCGTTGTTTCGATACTTGGTGTTGTCAAAAGCAAATTGAGTTCGCTCTTGAGCACGTTTGTCAGTTCATCTTCAGTGGCGGCGTTGGTGACCGTATATCTGATGCCACCGCTCAAAGACACACGCCGGGCAAACGGACAGAGATTTAGGCCGATGACGAACTGACTTAACCAATGCTCAACAGCGTGAACAACTTCAGTCTCCTCCATCTTCAGGGCTTGTATGACCAGACCTGTCGACCACCTAGAAACACTGCGTTCGTTTGCATGTTTAGAAGCTTGCTATCAAGTACAACCATTGGGTTGTCTTCAAGGACAATAAAGTCTGCCAGCATGCCCGGCAACAGCTGTCCCTTAATGTTCTCTTCTCTGGTTAGATAAGCGCCGAGGGCGGTATAAGCCCGAAGCGCCTCAAATCGTGAAATCTTCTCTTGCGCGCCGAAAACTGCGCCAGACATACCCTTTCGTGTTGTTGCTGCATAGATGCCTACCCAGGGACCCAGCGGCAGGATGTCGCTGGACATGGCGACATGGATGCCATGACTCATAGGAGTTCTCATCGGGTTGTTCGTCTGCAGGCGCTGGCCTTCGAGGTATTCGGTATATCTACCTTCAAGGGTGTACATGAAATTGGGCTGCTGGGTAATTGCAATTGCGTTGGCGGCCATCGTTTTCATGGCGTCTGCGCTGGGTTTAATGGTGAAGTGATTAAGATAGTGGCGGTGATCGTCACGCGGCATTTCTTCTAACGCTTCACTGAGATAGTCGACAACCAGTTCGATTGCCGCGTCACCGATGGCATGAATGCCCAGCTGCCAGCCCTGCGCATGCGCCTTGCGGATCAGGGCGCGCAAATCGCCTTGTGTCATATTAAGTTTGCCGCGGTACTCGTCTTCGCCTCGATAGGGTTTGGTTGTGTACGCTGCGGGGCCGGTGAATCCACCATCCGCAAATATTTTGATGGCGCCTACGCGCAGGTGAGCATCCCCGTCCCCGCTTTTTAAACCAAATGACGACATTTTATCGTCTCCTGCATAAGCCATCTGAACTGCGGCGCGGGGCAAACTGCCGCGATGTGTAGCGTAGATATGCTGCCATTCAGAATAATAGTCGACGGTGTTCGATGCTTCGACGATGGAGGTAATACCCAGCGGGAAAAGATTCTGCAGTTCCTGCACCAGGCTTGGTCGCAACTCTTCGTTAGTGGCAACGGGGATCAGTTTACCCACCATTTCCTGGTGTCTCTCACGAATAATGCCATTTAAAGCGCCTTTGCGGTCCCGTTCTATCTCACCTCCTTCAGGGTCTGGTGTTTGCGCATCTATGCCAGCCAGGCGCAAAGCTTCGCTGGAGAATACTGCGCTGTGTGCTCCAGCGCGAGTCAACATAATTGGGTTGTTGGGTGCGGCCGCATCAAGATCAGCAATCAGCGGGCGGCGCATTTCCGCTAAAGTGTCTTCTGACCATCCGTATCCAGTGATCCAATCTCCCGGCGGTAGCTGAGCTGCTTTTTCACGGATCAGTTTTTGAATCTCGACAATTGAACTGACTTTGGTTAAATCGATATAGCGTTCTGCTTTGCCTGAGATATGCACGTGGGTGTCGATGAAGCCCGGCATTACGGTCCGACCATTCAGATCGATCATTTTTGCATTCGGAAACCGTGCACGTAGAGTGTTGTCGCCAACCTCGAGGACTTTGTCGCCTGCAACAACCATTGCCTGGGTTTGTGTATTGTCTTTGTCTAACAGGAGCACGACACCGTTGTATAACACGATCTTGTCGGTGTCGCGGTGTGGCTCGTTGATGTGAGAGGCAGCAAAGACGAGTTGCGTACCGCCAAACAATCCCAGAAGCAGTATCAGGTAACAACGTAGCTTGGTCATTGGCGTCACTTTAGTCAGAATCTGAATGCATTAAACACGTGCTGGAGACCGCTGCCAAGGCAGCATTTTAGATGAAAGATATTGATGAGATACCGGCGCGCCTGCAACCAGGAGGTGGTTTTGCAGGTCTGCTCGAATTAGGTAGTCAATCAGAATTGGAAGCAGGTGTTTTTGTGGGCCGGCATCTCGGGAACTATAAACTCACCAGGTTTTTGGGTCAGGGTGGCATGAGCCAGATCTTTCTCGAGCGTTTTCTGCGTGAGCAGCAGGTGTTGGCAAACCTCAATCACGACAATATTTTTCGACTTTAGGACGTAGGGTTTAAGGAAGAAGGCTTCCCCTGCATCGTCATGGAGTGGATCGATGGGTACAATTAAGTGCTCGACTGGTGTATTCCTCGTGCATTTTTCGTGACACAGTTTTTCTGGTAACACCAATGGATAAATTGAGAAATGGCGATTAATCAACCTGTACAACTCAAAGGTGCCCCAGGCTCTCCTTATACACGGAAAATGCTGGCTTACCTGCGGTTCAGACATATCAGCTACCAGCTGCTGATCGGTGATCATGCAACGGACCTGGGGCTGCCGGAGCCGAAGGTCGGATTGTTGCCAACCTTTTATCTGCCCGACGAAGCTGGAATGTTACAAGCTGTTGTAGATTCAACGCCACTGATCAGACGTTTCGAAGCCGAGGTGGAAGGACGTCATGCTGTTCCGGATAACCCGGTACTGGCTTTTGTTAATTACCTGATTGAAGACTATGCGGATGAATGGTTAACCAAGGCCATGTTCCACTATCGCTGGTACTACGATGCTGACATCAAGATGGCGGGCACAATTCTGCCACTTTGGCGCTCGATCCAGATGTCTGATGAGCAACTACAAAAGATGAGCGCATATATTTCTGATCGTCAGATATCGCGCCTTTATGTGGTGGGCTCCAACGACGTCACAGCCCCGGTGATAGAAGACAGCTATAAAAGATTTCTGCAGATTTTTGATCGCCTTATCCAGAAGCAACCGTTTGTTCTGGGCAGCCGTCCAAGTTCTGCGGATTTCGGCTTGTATGCGCAGCTGACTCAACTGGCTAAGTTTGACCCCACACCCGCAGCATTGTGTATGCAGATTGCGCCGCGTGTCCATGCGTGGACAGACTTGTTAGATGACTTGAGTGGAAATTCAGCGTCAGCAGATGGTTGGATGTCTGTTGAGACCGTGAAAGCGACTCTGCAAGAGCTGTTGACGGAAATAGGCCGTGTCTACGTACCTGCGTTGCTGGCCAATGCTGCGGCATTACAGGCAGGTCAAGAGCAGATGGAAGCTACCATTGATGGCAGAGCCTGGCAGCAGCCGGCGTTTGCTTATCAGGGTAAATGCCTGCAATGGATAAATCAGGAATATCAACAGCTGTCTGCGGCAGCTCAACAACAGGTTGATGAGATCCTGGCGGGCACCGGATGTGAGGCTCTGCTGACTTAGAGTGCTACGCCAGAATTTTTAAAAGTGTCGCAAGCGCCAACGCTACCCTGTTCAAGGCCGGTGTTAAACCAGGTCTGGCGTTGTCGAGATGAGCCATGTGTAAATGATTCGGGGCGAACCTGTCTGCCTGCACGGCGTTGTAGTGCGTCGTCACCAATCGAGGCTGCCGCTGCGAGACCTTCTTCTATATCTCCCGGGTCCAGCAGATTCCGATCGTTTTCAGCGTAATGCGCCCAGATGCCTGCATAACAGTCTGCCTGCAATTCCACCAGGACCTGTAGTTTATTTGCATCACTCTGGGACAAACCGCGTTTGCGCTGGGCGACAGCGTCCAACACACCGGTGACATTCTGGATGTGGTGTCCAACTTCGTGGCCGATCACATAGGCTTGCGCAAAATCACCGGGCGCACCCAGTTGTGCAAGCTGATTGAAAAATGACAGATCCAGATAAACTCTTTGATCAGGCGGGCAATAAAACGGTCCTACTGCTGCGGTGTTGTAGCCGCAGGCCGAGTTGACCGCATCGCTGAACAAACGCAGCTTAGGCTGTGGATATTGCGCATTGGCTTGCGCAAACAAAGCTGTCCAGGTGTCTTCTGTGTCTGCCAGAATCACGCCAACAAATTGAGCAGCATCGTCATTGCCCAAAGGTCCAGGTGACACCTCCGGCGCGCTCTGGCTGACTTGCGGTCCACCACTGCCACCCAACAACAGGCCCAGTATCTGCGACACATCGCCGCCCATGAAATACACCACAGCGATCAGCATCAGCGTGCCGATGCCGCCCTTGAGTTTCAGTCCACCGCCCCTTACGCCGCGACTGGCGCGTTGACCGCGAGTATCTTCAACGTTTGAGCTGGTGCGACGTCCGCGCCATTGAACCATGATTTATTGACCTGCAGCGTGAGCCTGCGCTGCGGCTAACAATCTGGTTACGTTGCCTTCCCAGATCTTGGCAAGGTCATCTTCGGTGTAACCCTCGGCTAGTAACCTCTCCGTGATGCGTGGAAATGCGGCTATATCGCGCATGCCGGCTACGCCGCCACCACCGTCCCAATCTGCACCAACACCAACGTGGTCTGGACCGATCAGTTTAAGGACGTGCAGAAAGTGATCCATGTAGTCTTCAAAGGTTGCCAGGGCGGGTGGAAATTGCGCGTCAATCTCCCGTCGTCGTTGGGTGAGTTCCGCGCGTCGACTTTCGCTCATTTCAGGTGTTGCCCGCATTTCAGCAAACAGTTCTCCCATGGCGGCCTGCCGCTCGGGATTTGAGGGTAACTCCGTCAGGTAAGCGCCCAGTGCGTTCATCTGGATAACGCCACCCTGTTCAGCCAGTTGCAGCAACCGGTCATCATCAATGTTGCGCGGGTGGTCAAATATGGCCTTGGCGCCCGAGTGTGACAGGATGATAGGCGTTGCAGAAAGTTCTAACATCTGGTCAAACACAAGATCATGCGCGTGGGACGCATCCAGAATCATGCCCAGGCGGTTAGCTTCTTCGACCAGTTCTTTACCCAGCGGTGACAGGCCTTGCCAGGTGGGCCCTTCCGGGTCGGTTGCGCTGTCTGCAAATTGATTATTGGCGAAATGGACCGGACCTACCATACGAACGCCCAGATTGAAAAAGCGTTCGAGATTTGTCAGATCTTCGCCGAGGGGGTAGGCGTTTTCGATACTCTGATAAACGATACGCTTACCCGCTGCTGCAATACGTGCGGCATCCTCTGCTACCAGGGCAAGCTCAAAGTCCTCCGGGTTTGCGGCGACCATTTCGCGGATGGCCCCGGATCTGTCTAAGGCAACCTGCAGCACGTCGGCATAAGCACTGTCCGTAAGTTCACCCTGGCGGGTATAGATGACCCAGTAGCCGCCATCCAGCCCACCTTCTATCATCCGGGGAAGGTCAACCTGGGAATAATCGCTCAAAGGATCATGCCTATGCGTGATATCGAACCCGGGTTGTACAAGTAGTGCTGGTGTATCCAGGTGTGTATCCATCGTGACCAGGCGTTCATGTACCCGCAACGGATCAATGGTTTGCGTGACCGCTGGCGTGACCTCGGTCTGTTCTTTGGCATCAGGCACGGGTTGTGAGCAGGCTGCGAGCAGCGAAACCAGGCTGAACAGAATGACGATGGTGCGGGTGAAAGACATAAACAAAGACCTTGCTGGATAAGGGTGTGAGACAAGACGGTTACTTTGATGATTGATATCTGTTTTGTCCAGCCTCCGTACCAACTGCACAATCCCTGGATTGAAGAGCAGTAAGATGCCTGTGCCAGAATGTGCAACATTCAGATACGCTATACGTTTTTATCGGTATTTTTTCATGCAAGAACCTGATTCGAAGCCTGCGCCTGTAACCCCTGCTTCCAGTACACCACTCACCATAGCCAGCCAGTTTCGTGGTCCACCACAATCCGGTAACGGCGGTTATGTCAGCGGTGCAGTTGCTGATCTGCTGATCTCCAACTGGGGTCTTGCACCGGATCAGGCTGTGGAAGTTACTCTCCGGGCGCCGATACCGCTGGATAAAGAGATGGCTGCAGCACTTGATACCGCCGGTAGTCTGACAGTAGTCGACGGCGAAACGCTG
The DNA here is from genome assembly GCA_048571035.1 of Gammaproteobacteria bacterium. Taxonomy (GTDB): domain Bacteria; phylum Pseudomonadota; class Gammaproteobacteria; order Pseudomonadales; family Azotimanducaceae; genus UBA4421. Next base: position 1,633,936 of record CP121329.1, on the reverse strand, counting down.
ATTGCTGAGGCGAAAACAACAGAGTTCCAGCTAGATGTACCCACTGCGCCGAACTTCGTAACAGCCGAGGCTGCTCGAGAGAGCTCAGCTTCATTGCAGAAAGGTTTGAACTCGCTGATTGCTAACGGTACCGGCTTTCATCCGATATGTTTCTGCTGTGGTGCGGATGTGGCGGCGGATAAAGGTCTGCATGTTTATGCCGCGCCAGTTGCTGGTTATGCAGGGGTCGCAGCAGCGTGGCAGCCGGCGGCAACCTTCGCTGATCACCAAGGCTATCTACCTGATGCGGTCATCTGGGCGGCCCTGGACTGTCCCGGTCAATTTGCATACCTGGCCAGCGGTATCCGAACCGGTATGCTCGGTCGAATGACAGCAAAAATTCTGCACCCGGTGCAGGCGCAGCAGAAATTTGTCGTGACGGGTTGGTGTATAGAAGTGGAACGCAGTAAACATTTTGCCGGCACCGCGCTGTTTGACGAAGCCGGCACCCTTTGCGCGTTGAGTAAACAGGTCTGGATTGGACGCATGGATTAGCCGCGTTTTACAGCTCAACAACACAAGCAGTTTAGTACTGACGGGACTGATATAGTTCTGTCACTCATATAAGGAGAGAGAGAAGATGATCGATTTTGAGATACCTGAAGAAACCAAAGCCATTCGGGCCAAGGTGCGCGGATTTGTACAGGATGAATGTATTCCTGCTGAAGAAAAGTGCACGGCAGATAATTTTGAAAGTGTGCTGGCTGAATTGCGGGGTAAAGCTCGTGCCCAGGGTTTGTGGTGTCCTTTTATCCCTGAAGAGTTCGGTGGGATGGGTTTGCGACCGTTGGCAAACGCGCTTGTGCAGATGGAATTGGGAGAGAGTTTTCTGGGTGCATTGGCCCTCAATACCCAGGGTCCAGATGACGCCACAATGCTTACACTGCTGGAGCACGGCACAGATTTTCAGAAAGAGAAATTCCTCAAACCTCTGCTCGATGGTCAGAAGCGGATCTGTTACTCGATGACAGAAAAAGCAGCGGGAGCTGATGCTACCGGCATGCAGACTACTGCAGTTCTGGATGGTGATAACTGGGTATTGAATGGCGAGAAGTGGTTCAGTTCTTCAGCCAGTGTCGCTGATATTGCGGTGGTTATGGCCAAAACCGATCCGGATGCGCCGCGCCATGAGCAGTACAGTACCTTCATTGTTGAATTGCCTAACCCGGGTTACGAGATTGTTCGCAACATTGAGACCATGCAGCCGCACACGGATCTTGGCCTGAAACTGGGCGGCTCTCACTCGGAAATTAAAATCGAGAACCTGGTTGTTCCAAGAGATAATCTGTTGGGAGGACGCGGTCAGGGTTTCAACATGGGCCAGCATCGACTGGCGTATGGTCGCCTGCGGCATGGTATGCATAACGTTGCAATCGCTCAGCGAGCTCTGGACCTGGCGGCGGGCCATGTTGTGGAGCGCAGCACTTTTGGTAAGCGTTTAGCCGATCGCCAGGGCGTGCGATGGATGCTGGCGGACTGCGCCGCCGAGATTTATAAGGCGCGCCTGATGCTGCTGCACATTGCTTACAAAGCTGAGCGCGGTGAAGATCTGCGTCAGGAAAACGGCATTGCCAAAGTGTTTCTTGCGCACATGGTGCATCAGGTTGTAGATACCGCGCTGCAGTTGCATGGCGCGCTGGGTTACAGCCAGGATACGCCGCTGGCGCGCTGGTACACGGGCATTCGCAGCCAGCGATTGGTTGACGGACCTGATGAGGTGCATCGCTGGCGGACAGGTGCAAACGTTATCAAGGCTTACGAGAAGTATGGTACAACCGCTTCAGCCTGTGGCGGCGAACTGCTCTAGTTGATCTTATCTAAACGTGGAACAAGCCGGGTATATCCCGGCTTTTGTTTAGCTGGTTGCAGTACTCATCATCAAAAAACCAGTGAAAGCAGCGTTGTTGGGTGACAAGGCAGGGTGGACCTGGCTTTTCATTTCGTCTATTGCTCCTCTGTAGTCTTTGTAGAACTGCCAGGTCGGACGCGGATGGTACGTCAGATGGTCCAGCTCGAACTGGCGGATGACGTTTTTGGTGGTGGTTGGTTTTACAAACACCTCCTTTTGGGGATAGAGCTGGTATAAACAGATGGTCATCAAACTCCATTTTGCCAGCTGACCATCCAGTAGAATGTCACCAATCGCCTCAAAACCTTTCTGCTGGTTGCCGTGTAATAACTTGTTAAAACCATCGGCCAGCAGGGTTCGATCACTGCGGCTCAATCCGTTCACATAGTCTCTGAACTTCGGTTTTTCAAACATCGATAACATGGACGAGCGTGAGACAATCTTGGTAATGCTGTCCAGCACGGCAGCTTGTTGTTTGAAATTCTTCTTGGCCAGATTCTGCGCGGCAAACTCAGACAGCTTACCGACATTGTGTCGTTTGCCGATGTGCTTCAGCTCTTCGTCATCGAAGCCCCCAGGGTAGCGGGCGAAGAACGCGCGCTCAGCCTGCTGCAGTTTTTTCAGGTTCATATTTCAACCAGCCTTTTTCCAGATCTTACTGGAAAAGGTTACCAGAGCGACCAGGTGCCGCTACTTAAAACATAGACTGCAAGTAGTGCGTTTGTAATCGCATGCGCGATGATGGGTGCCCAGATGTGGGTACTTCTATATCGGAGCCAGGCGTAAGCAGCGCCAGCGATTATGCCCGCCAGCCACGCCTGGTGAAGTAGGCCGAAGATGACGCTGGACACAATAAATCCGATCCAGGAAAAAGCCAGTGGTCCAGTCAGTCGAACTTCCTGTCCGTCCAGTCGGCAAAGCAGGTAGCCGCGAAAGACCAATTCTTCGACCACTGGGATGATCAACACTGAGCCAAGAACGCGAACCGTAATCCAGGCCAGGCTGGTCAGAGTGCCGCCCTGGAATAACAGGCCCTGCATCTGAGCGTCTAACTCGGGGTTGGCGGGATGCAGTGCGATCCAGATGAAAAAAACCAGGGTGCCGATACCAATAGATTGCAGATCAAGTTGTGGCAGGCTGAATTGATAAGCTGGCCAACAGTACAGAAGTGCAACTGAGCCGGCAGCGATTGGAACAGGGTAGAGCCAGTTGATTGTAGACTGAGTTGAAAACGTGCTGGTGACGAGGACAGCCAGAAAAACAGCTGCCAGTGGGACCAGCGTGCTGGCGCCGAGGTTCTCTTTCAAAGCCACAGCTGTCGTGGTTGTGCTGACGTTGGCTTCAGAGAAAAAGTTGATTCGATGCGCCAGATAAAAGAGACCCATACAAACGAGCAGGAATGCAATCCATCCTGCCTGGCTGTGGAATCCGTTCAGCGCCATTTCCGGGGAGATTTCAGCTCCGATGACTATGAGAACGCTGATTCTCAAAAAATTGAAAACCCATATAGTGAGGATGCCGATCGGAAACAGCATGAGCGCATTGGGAAAGCGCAGCTCTTTACGAAACATATAGAGGTAAAGGGAGGTGAAGACACAAATCATACCGATACCCTCGTAACCTGAACACGCTTGCCCCACCTCAACGATGAAATCACCTAGGCCGAGCAATCGCTGCTCAACGTCGACAAATACCTCATCAAAAATAAGAAGCAGAAGCTGATGTACAAGGTACAGGGTGGTGTCACCCAGGGTTTCCCAGAGGTTGCGGGAGAAGTAGGCAAAAAGCCAGGTTGCGGCGCCAGCTATAAATGCGAGTAAAAGTGATGCTTTTTCAGCCTGGTAGATCTTTTGCCAGAATGAGAGGGGTGCGATGGACCAGCCAAGCGACAGAATTGTCGCAATCCCGGTCAGCAGCCAGGGGAAAACCATCACCTGTCTCTGTTCGCCGCTCAAGACACTTGGGATAGAAAAAAGCAGGCCCGAAAATACATAAAAAAGGGTGAACGTGAGCAGATGAAGACCCAGCTTCAAATTCAGGAAAGTTGTGGTTGCAGTGGAAGTTACCAGGGTTTGACGATGAGTTGGCCAGCGCTCAAATGAAATGATGAGGAGCGCACCGAGGAATACCAAGCCCAATTTTGAAACATCTGAGGCGAAGTTGAGAATCGCGAGGATAGCGCCCTGACTGTCTTCAGGTCGGCGCAGAGAGTCAAAACTCAGGCTGATCGCCAGAACTTCAAAAACGAGCAATCCGATGGGTAGGATCCATCGGATAGAGGCTTTGACATCTTTAGTTGAGGCGGCGGTCACAGAGTTGTACCGCCGTTGATTTGGAGTCTCGTCCCCATAGCAAGCAGTTTGTGCCTGCTGTCGGGTGCGCGCCTGGCTATCGCTGGGCTTTGCGTCTTTCCCGCATCACGCCAATGAACAGGCCAAGCAGAGCCAGAGACAGGCCTGCACCGGCAGCGTTGAGCTCAGGCACCTGGCTGACGGTAGGTTGCGTGGTTCGCACAGGCTCGACGGGGCGGACAATATGACCACAAACATTGTCATGTTGGTGCTGTGTAATACGCCAGAATAAGCGATAACCCCACCAGTAGGAGCTATTAACGCTGTTCTGATAACTGGTACCCCATTGGTCTGACGGCGCTTCAGCCGCCTGTACAGACAAACTCATACTAACTGCTAAAGCAATTGCACCAAGCTGTTTCAAAAATTTCAAAGACTCACCCTCAATGTTTAACGACTACTCTTCGTTTTTCTCGAAACGACAAGCAGCTTTCTCCTTACAAATGTCTTGATACATGTGCGTGGACGTTCTGTGAAGTGGTCGATTGTTTGGAATATGTAAAATTGTTGCTGGTAGTCAGAAGTGTCGTGTTTCGGATCTTCTCAAGGCGAATATGCCGGTTCGCGCTACTAATTAAGCTAGAATCTTCCTGATGAACAGAACTAGCCACCCACCGCCAGGCGGTGATGCACCAGACGGTATCGTTTCACTGTTTACCCTGGACGGTACGGGTGGTGGAAGTCAGCTGCGTGAACTGCCCGCACAATTGCCTTTGCCCTTCTGGTTACATGTGCAGAGCGACCATGCAGCCTGCCCTAAGTTGCTGCAGACACTGGGTGCCAGCCCTTTGCTCTGCGAGAGTATGACCACGTCAGAAACGCGACCCAGAGTGCTCGTCGACGCCAGCGGGGTGTTAGTGCTCCTGCGAGGCGTGAATATGGGTATCGATGCTGATCCTGAAGATATGGTTTCACTGCGCATCTGGTTAACCCCGGAATTTGTTGTCACTGCCCGTAAAAGCGAGCGGCGTCTGTTGTCTGTGCAGGACGTGCAGGAGCAGATTCAGGCTGGTACGGGTCCAGAGACCCCTCATGACCTTGTCGTGGCCTTGGTTACCCTGCTGGCGGAACGTATAGGCAATGTGGTCAATGAAACCGAAGATGCGCTGACAGATATAGAAGCGAACCTGGAGCATCTGCCCCCGGGCGATGTACGCCCTGCGCTGACTCAGTTGCGTCGCCGCGCTGCCCGTCTGAAACGATATCTCGCACCGCAACGCGACGCGTTAGAAGGTTTGAATCGTCTGCAGAATGTTTTGAACGATGCACAGGCACAGCGACTGCGAGAGCAATCCGATCGAACCACCCGCTATGTTGAGGATCTAGAGCTGGCAAGGGAATTGGCGATTCTGTTGCAGGAGGAGCTGCGCAATCGGATTGCGGAACAACAGAATGAGCGCATGTATGTGCTGTCGTTGGTGGCAGCCATTTTTTTACCCCTGTCGTTCTTAACCGGGGTGTTTGGCATGAATGTCCTGGGTTTGCCCGGGGTGGAAAACCCTCGAGGTTTTATCTACGTTTCTGCAGGTATGGTGATGCTTGGTTTAGGGGTGGCTGTCTGGATGTGGAAACGCAGGTGGCTCTAGTGCAGCTTAAGGTATTTGTCCTATGAAGATGGACGATGTTGTGAGTTTTCTCAACATGGAGCTGCTGAGCATTTCCGGGCAGGCTATAACTGTGGGGCAGATTCTTATTGTGCCGTTGATTGTTGTCCTCGGACTGCTGGTCATACGCTGGCTTGCTGGATTGATCCGGCGGCGTATGTCTGCCAACCAGATCAACCCGGACGTTGTTCAGCTGGTCAGCCGGGTGTTTTATATCGCGGCGATTGCAATTCTCGCGATCACCAGTCTTGATTTGCTCAATGTGCCCCTCACAGCGTTTGCCTTTGTCTCGGGTGCAGTGGCAATCGGAGTTGGGTTTGGCGCTCAGAATATCATCAACAATTTCATCAGCGGCTGGATTCTGATGTGGGAGCGACCCATCAAGATCAATGATTTTCTGGAAATTGGAGATACCCGTGGCCGAGTTGAATCTATCAATACGCGCTCTACGCGAATACGTCGTGTAGACGGTGTGCATCTGCTGCTGCCAAACAGCTACCTGCTTGAAAATATTGTTGTTAACTGGACCCTGGTAGACCAGCTCGCCCGTACACAGGTGAGGGTGGGGGTCGCCTACGGTTCACCAGTGAAGAAGGTCAAAGCGCTGATTGAGCAGGCGGTGCAGGAGCAAACGGGTATTCTCGAAGAGCCTGCGCCGTTGGTTGTGTTTGAAGACTTCGGCGACAGCGCGTTAATTTTTGACGCGTATTTCTGGGTGCATGCATCCGCGGACAGAGATTTACGGATCATTCGCAGTGACATCCGTTTCCGCCTCGATGAGTTGTTTGCCGACAACGATATAGTCATCGCTTTTCCGCAGAGAGATGTTCATCTCAACGGACAGTTAATTATGCGCAAGGCTGACGAGGGCACTGATAACTTGTCCTCATTATCAAAGGATTAGAGCCGATATAGTACAAGCCAGGTGAGCATCAAAGATCTGGTCGGTTGAGAAATCTTCTTTTCATTGCAGTGTTGGCGGCAATCGCATTCTGGTATTTCGACCGGGATCAGTCTGTTGCCGTTGCCCAGGGTGGGCAGCTGGTGTATCCCGGTTATCAGATCAAGCATCTGGAACCGTTTGCGCTGGAAGCCAGAGTGTTATCGCGCAAAGATTACAATTCCGGGCGTGAAGCCGACCTGTCTAAAACCGACCTTGCGCTGGGGTGGGGTGAAATGTCCGAACCCGAAACTATCGCTCAATTTGATATCAACCAACGCAGTCGTGCCTATTTCTGGCGCACAGACAAATTGCCGCTGCCGCGAAGAAGCATTGAAACTCAGAGTGCCAACATGCATATGATTGCTGCAACGCCCGAGGTTGCAGCGGCGTTGGAGCGTACCTCACAGGGGGATATGGTCAGGTTTTCGGGGCAATTGGTTGAAGTTAGAGCGCAGGACAGCAACTGGCGCTGGCGCAGTTCCCTCACGCGTAACGACACCGGCCACGGGGCCTGTGAAGTGATCTGGGTGGAATCATTTTCCCTGATCTAGAGTCGAATGGTTTAGGCGGGGAGGAAGGCGGTGGAAAACGTTTCATGACGTGCTTTCGAGCCATGAAACGTCAACCATTTCAGCAGGTTAAGGGGGTATTAGAACTTCCAGCCTAAAGAAACCATGTAGACAAAGGGATCAATTTCTACTTCTGTGGTTATCCGGTTAGCCGCAAACTGGAACTCTGCGTCGGTGTCGATATCGATCCACCAGAGGCCAGCGTTGAAGTACATGTTGTCAGTCAGTTTGTAGTCAAAGCCAGCCTGGACTGCGAGTCCAAAAGACGGATCCAGTTCAAGTGAGCCTCTGCCTAAAACGCCTTCCAGCTGCGAATCAACTTCTTCGTCAAAAAACAGCGTGTAATTCAAACCCGCGCCAAAGTAGGGCTGGAATTTGCTGTCGGATGCAGCAGGGAAGTACAGCAGCGAGACGGTAGGTGGCAGGTGTGTGGTCTTTCCTGCATCAACAGTACCCAGGCCCAGATCGCCGGTGGAGGCGCTGATGTCGTGGGTGAACGGCGTTGAGGCAAGCAGATCAACAGCCCAGTTGTTGGTCAGCATGTAGGTGAAGGTCAAGCCAAGCTGAGTATCGTCGTCAACGTCGGCTTCAGACCGACCGATGGCGGATCCATCCAGGATCAGGGCAGAGCTGCTGGCGTCGGGGGAGACGTTAGCGATACCACCGCGAATGATAAAGTCTCCAGCCTCGTGAGCCTGGGTCTGAACGGTTGTGCCGAGCATCGCAAGCGTGGCTAAAGTCAGAATTGCGCGCATATTAAAATCTCCAGAAGTTTTGGATAGAAAAGTTAAAGAGAATTGTATGGTAGCGCCCTGGGATTCAGGGCGCTTCAAGTCGGCAGTGGTTGCCGTTGTTTAGCTGGCGGGTATTTCCATGAAGGTGACTTCACCGCTGGCGAGGTCGTACATAGCGCCGACTACCATAATCTTGCCAGAGTCCTCCAGCGCGGCGATGACGGGGCTGCGCTCGCGGATATCATGAACAGTCTTGATCACATTTTCTTCAGCGATCTCGTCCATGTGTGGCGCGGCGCAGACGTCTTTGCCCGGGTGCTTGGCTTTGACCAGATCAACAGCAGGGGTGATCTCGGTGAGCAGCTGCGTCAGATTGCCCAGTTTGGCATTGGCACAGGCACCGCCCACGGCGCCGCAGGACGTATGGCCCATCACGACAATCAGCTTGGTGCCGCTGAGCTCAGTTGCAAATTCGAAGCTGCCCAGCATGTGGTTGTCTTCAATGTTGCCCGCCACGCGGCCGACAAAAACATCACCAATGCCCTGGTCGAATACGATTTCGGGTGGGATGCGGGAATCAAGACACGACAGGATAGTAGCGTAGGGCTGTTGACCTGAACTGGTTTTCGCGATTTGTTTCTCGAAATCCTGGTTGATGACGTCGCCGGACACAAAGCGCTCATTGCCGGATTTCAGAGCATCCAGGGCTTGCTGAGGTGACGTGATTTTGGACTCATCCACTTCAAAAGCCATAGCTGAGCTCATGACAAACAATGATAGGATCGAAACAAGGGTTTTCATACAGTCTTCCAGTTAATGTAGTTTTCTATTGGCGCGCACTCTAAAGGCATTCAAAGCGTGCAACCATTCGCAATTAGTTTTGTAATGCATCGGCAATCTTGAACTCCTTTTTCCGGTTCGAATGGCAGGGCAGGTTGCTTGCTGATAGCGCAGTGTGGTGAGTTGAGGCGGGTGGTGATGTTGAAGTTGGTTGTATCGGTTTTGTTATTGCTGCAGAGCATTGGGCTGCGTGCACAGGAACAGACAGAGCCGCGTTTGATTGTGAGAGTGGCCAGTTTTAATGCCTATCTGAATCGGTCGAGTACGGGACAGTTGGCCGCAGAACTGGCTGACGCTGATGACGCCCGGGAAGGAGATGGCTCCGATAGCCAGGTGCAGGCGGTTGCGGAGATTATCCAACGCGTCCGTCCTGATGTGATCCTCCTGAATGAGTTTGATTTTGATGCTGATGGATTAGCGCTAAAGGGGTTCCAGCAGAATTTTCTCGGCGTCAGCCAGAATCAACAGCAACCGATTGGTTACCCGCATACTTTCCAGGCGCCCAGTAATACCGGTATTGACTCGGGGTTGGATTTAGACGGCGATGGTAAGTCGGGTGGACCCGGTGATGCATTTGGCTTTGGCGCTTTCCCGGGTCAATACGGCATGGCTATTCTGTCCAGATATCCGATTGCCAGCGGCCGGATACGCACTTTCCAGTCTTTCCTCTGGCGTGATATGCCAGACGCGCTGTTGCCGGATAATCTCGAAACACCTGAGTCATCGGACTTTTATACACCTGAGCAACTAGCTGTATTCAGGCTTTCTTCAAAAAGTCACTGGGATGTGCCGATTCAGATAGGTTCAAGCACGCTGCATGTGCTCGCAGCCCACCCGACACCACCCGTCTTTGACGGTCCCGAAGATCGTAACGGCGCACGCAACCATGATGAGATACGCCTGTGGGCAGACTATGTCGGGCCTAAAAAAGCGGCTGAGTACATCACAGATGATCGTGGTCTCTCGGGAGGCTTAGGCCTGCAGAGATTTGTAGTCCTTGGCGATTACAATGCTGATCCGGTTGATGGTGATTCCCGTCAGCGCGCTATTAATCAGTTGTTGGATCACCCCGCGATAAATGCCACCTGGATACCGGAAAGTGACGGGGCGGCGGAAGATGCGAAGATTGAAGGGATGGCAAACGCGGCACACAGCGGTGCTGCTCGATTCGATACCGCTGATCTGAATCCGAACCGTCCGGGTAACCTGCGGATCGATTTTGTTCTGCCTTCCCGTTTCGGTCTGACCCCTGTGGATGGAGGTGTGTTCTGGCCAGCGAAAGAGGACCCGACTCGTTATCTGGTAGGTGATGGCTACCCTGTGGTGTCATCAGACCATCGTCTGGTCTGGCTGGATCTGCACATACAACCCGCCACCCAGGTTAGACCTTGAGCCAGGCTAACAAAGCCTGCGCAAAAGGATTTTCCAGAGCCGGTGCAAAGTTGGTCTGCTGCCTGTCTACCTTCTGCAGCCTGAAGACGTCACCCCGGTTGTGGCCGGGCAGCCAGCCGCAGAAGAAATAGTCAGCTTGTAAAGCTGCATGCACTGCCACGTCGATTGCCGGGCTGTCCATAGGCAGGTCGAGCTGGTAGCAGGCTGCAGGGGTCTTGTGTTGTGCTTTGATGGCCTCGTCGAGGTCGGCGCCAATAGTCGACACTTTCAAGCGAGTCAGCGAGCGTCGCGGATAGAAGTTTTTCTGAGTCTGACTGTGTTGCTTAAGATCGCGGGTGTTGGCAGGCTGCCAGTTACGTTGCAGGCCGATCTCAGTGCAGGCCTGCTTAATAAAATCCGCACCATAGGCGGGTAGATGACAGGAAAGCGCTGGTGATGCAGCCTCGGTCTGAGTGTTCAAAGGTTCGTAAACAATCGTCGCAGCTTCGCGTTTGGTGTTTTTGTTGGCACTGACTTTGCCATCTGTTTCCGCCGGTATGTAACCCAGCATAAGGCCCACTTCAAAACCGCTCTTTACAGACTGGCGCTGCATGATGTGATGGGCGGCAGTTGGGTAGTGTATAAACCCCTGATAGCCAAGCTCAGCACACCAGCCGGTGAGTTCGGAGCCTATCTGCCATGCCAGGCCAGAACCACGTATGTCCGGGTCCACCACCGTGTTACCCAGTTCAGGAGGCTGGTCAGGGTCGACGATGGTCATTGCCATGTGGCCGACAACCTGTCCAGTTTCGGTGACCGCGCCGACGCTGCGCAGGGATCCATCTATCAGTTTGGCTTCTATTTCTGCACGATCGTAGAACAGACCTTCAGCGTAGGTGTTGCCATAGACGCGTTGAAAGCAATGCAGAATCGACGCGGCGTGCTCAGCGGTGAGGCGTTGAATGGTAACTTGCACAAGCGTCCCGTTGACCGCTTTGACTTAAAACGAAGGACTGGCAGCCGCTTTGATCGCAGCCCACTGGGTGTTGAAGTCCTCGCTGGGTGCGGGCGGGTCTGGCGGCACAGTTTCGAGCAGGTTGGCCACTGTGGTGACGTTTTCCGGGTGTCCTTTGGGAAACTGTACATCGGCAGTGAATACCACAAAAGACTCGATGGGCACGGTGGGTGCCAGTACTTTTACTGCACTGACACGGTCAGCCAATGTCGGTATCGGGTTGCGAAAGTTTATTCGTTTACCTTTGTGGGTGGCGCTCCAGGTATCCATACGATCACCGGCGAATACGTTGCCAGCAGCATCTATGGTGTCGAGTAACAACAGACCGCGATGTGTGAGCAGCAGGTGGTCTATGTATATTTCTCCCTGGTTGCCATCGCTGATAACAATGTTGATCAGCGCATCATGAGCCAGGCTGCGTATCAGCGGCTTTAATCCGCGAGCATTTGCACGGCGTCGCCGTATCACCACCACAACAAGCACACCGATGACAATAAGCGTCAAAAGTGCGGCCAGGGTCCCCATGTAGTGTGTCTCATTCACGAGCGGTCCTTGCTCCCTTTGGAATCGCAGGCTGGCTCAGGCGAGCGCCTGAGTCAGGTCGCCAATGATATCGTCCGGGTGTTCAATACCCACGCAGAGCCGAATCATGCCCGCCGTCACGCCGGCTTTGGCCTGTTCAGCTTCGCTCATCTGCCGGTGCGTAGTTGAAGCGGGATGGCAAGCCAGAGATTTAGCGTCACCGATGTTGACCAGACGTTTAAAAAGCTCAAGCCGATCATAAAACTTCACCGCTGCCTCGAAACCGCCTTTAATTTCGAACGTCAGCAATGAAGCGGGTTTGCCGTTACAGTATTTCTGCGCCAGGCTGTGGTAGGGGTCGTCTGGCAGGCCTGCGAAATTCACGTTTGAAACTTTGTTGTGACCCTGCAGGTAGTGGGCAACGCGCAATGCGTTGTCACAATGGCGCTCCATGCGCAGTGCCAGGGTTTCCAAACCCTGCAGAATCAGGAAGGCATTAAAAGGTGAAATCGCTGACCCGGTATTGCGCAGAGGCACGGTACGTGCGCGACCAATGTAGGCGGCGGGACCCATGGCCTCGGTGTAGACAACGCCGTGATAGGACGGTTCAGGCTGGTTCAGCATGGGGAATTTCTCAGCATGTTCTGCCCATGGGAACTGGCCTGAATCGACAATAATGCCACCCAGGGAATTGCCATGTCCGCCCATGTATTTGGTTAGTGAATGAACAACAATATCTGCGCCATAAGAAAACGGTTTGATCAGCATTGGGGTTGCAACGGTATTGTCAACGATTAGAGGTACGCCACGAGCGTGGGCGACGACGGCGATGCTTTCGATGTCGACAATATTGCCTGCAGGATTACCAATGGTCTCGCAGAACACAGCCTGGGTTTTGTCGTCAATCAAGGCAGCAATATCTTCAGCGCTGTCACTTTCCGCAAAGCGCACTTCGATACCCTGTTTCGGTAACATGTGGGCGAACAGGGTGTAGGTGCCGCCGTAAAGCTGTGGTGTGGCAACTATGTTGTGGCCTACCTCTGCGATGTTCAGGATCGCGTAGTTAATAGCTGCACTTCCGGCGCTTACACCCAGAGCCCCCACGCCGCCTTCCAGATCAGCTACGCGCTTTTCCAGTACATCGGTGGTGGGGTTCATGATGCGGGTATATATGTTGCCGGGTACCGCCAGGTCGAATAAATCTGCGCCGTGTTGAGCGCTTTCAAATTCATAAGCAACTGTCTGATAAATTGGGGTGGCTACTGATCGTGTGGTGGGGTCGGTGACATAACCCGAGTGAATCAGTTTAGTATCGTCATGCATGACTGGCCTCTTGCAGCAATTGGGGGTGAAAAAAAGCAAAATTCTGTGACCGCAGACTATACCCTGTTTTAAGGTATGCGCTGAACTGCTATCCACCGTGGGGCATGCGGGGGAAAGCAACAGTCAGGTATGCAACCGTCGCGTTCCGTTATTAATCGTGCCAGAATTTAGGCTTCAGAAATTTGACGGAATGGCTGTAATGGGTGAAAGCCTGAGAGATCAACTGGTAAAAGCTGGTTTGGCAACTAGCGCTGATGCGAAAAAGGCTGAGCGGCAGCAGCGTAAACAACAGTTGGATAAGAAGCGCGGGAAAACACCTGCAGACCAACCGGATACTAAAGCCAAAGTTCAGCGGGCAAAAAAGGACAAAGCAACCAAAGATCGTGCCCTTGCCCGCGAACGTAACGACAAGTATGCGGCACGCGCGCTGCGAGCTGAAATCAAGCAGATGATTCTGCAGCATGATCAACGCGCCAAAAAAACTAATGACGACGACGTACCCTATAACTTCGTCCACGGTAAACGCATCAAACGCATTTATCTGCCTGAAGCTCAGAAAGCGCAGCTGATCAGCGGTTCGCTGGTTGTCGTCAACAACGACGGTTTATATTACTTTGTCAGTAAAGAGATCGCTGAGCGGATTGCGGCGCGAGATCCAAAACGCATCATTGTAGCGAATGATCAGAAAACCTCTGAGCCCAGTGAAGATGATGAGTACTACGCAAAGTTTGCGGTCCCGGACGATCTCGACTGGTAATTTCCCCCGCTGCTTAACTTCAACTAGGTATTTGCAGCACTCACGTCACTGGATGCATCACGCACAGCAATGGCTGCGCGAATTTCAGCGTGGCGGACACGGTTTATGCCGTAGCGTAGATACAACAGCACGCCAAAGAAAGACAATACACTGGTTGCGGGACCTTCCATAAAACCTAACCACCATAAGGTGTCTTCAGGCACGGTACCGGCTATCGCACCGCGCGGAAACGCAATCACATCCAGAACTACGCCGCCAAGCAGTGCGCCCATGGCGCTGGTAATTTTTGCGGCAAAAGAACGTGAGGCGAAAATCACGCCTTCACGACGAACACCGGTTTCGAGCTCAACCTCGTCCGAGATATCGGCGAACATGGAATTGAAGCTGGCGAAAATCACCGGCAGACAGACACCCTGCAGCAGATAACGCAGGAAATAGATCCAGTAGATCCAGGGCGAGTCGTTGTCAGGAAACCAGGAAACGTCCAACAGGCGCATGCACAACGCGGCATTGGCGTTTATCACCACGAATACTGCTGGCAGGACCAGCGCCAGACGTTTATCCAGCAGGCGCGTAAACCATGGTGCCAGGGGCAGACCAATCCATAAGCCGATTAATGTCGCAAAGGAGATAGTTGCCAGACTTTCCGTGGTCAGGCCCCAGAAATGAACACCCATAAACGGGCTGAGAATGCTCTCCACCGCGATGGCGAAGGTGGACAGCAACATGCCAAACAGAATCAGTCGGTAAGAGCGGTTGCTGAACACCGCTTTAAAATCCATCAAGCTGTTCTTCAGGGTAAGGGCTGTGGTTACCCGCTTCACCTGCATATGCTTGATTTCGCTGCCTGTGCCAAACACACATAACATGATGGCGACAAACATCATGCCGGCAAAAAACACTGAGAATGGGGCGTAACCCGCGGGATTCAAAGTACCGGGACTGTACAGTTCAGTGGTGGGAAAGAAAAAGCGATAGCCGATAAACGAAACCACTGCCATGGCGGTGATGGAAAAAACTGTGCTCAAGGCAAACAGAGTGGAACGTTGATTGTAGTCCTGTGCCAGCTCTGCACCCAGTGCCAGATGCGGTACATAAAAGAAGGTCAGCGAGCCGCGTACGAGAACCGCAAACCCTGTGAGCCAGAGGAAATGTCCCATGTCACCCAGGGCTTCTGGCGGGGAAAACAAAGCAATAAAACAAATTACCAGAGGGAAGGCTGAGATAAACATGAACGGATGGCGTCGCCCCCAGCGTGACTGCATGCGATCGCTGACAATACCTGCTAACGGATCGGTAATGGCGTCAAACAGCATGGCAATGCTGAGGGCAAGTCCGGCCATGGTGCCGGGAATGCCAATCACCTGCTGATAGTAAAACAGCAGGAACACGTTAAAGGCCTGGTTCTTAACCCCTTCTGCTACCTGCCCCACACCAAATGAAAACATGGTGGGTAAACTGAGTTTACGGCTCAATGATTTAGCGCCTCCTGCAGAGCGAGATTGCGAACCTGTAACTCGAAAGGGCCGTGCTGGCCGTGACTGATCATCAGGTTAAAGCCTGTGATGTCTGCAACCACAAGTGGTGCAGCATCCGCTACCGGATGTCCGCGACGTTTCGCGACGAACCGGGTTATTGGAATGTGCAGTGTCTGCCACTCGGCTGGGCTGTCTACATCTACCCAGTAATTCTGATTATCCTGGGTTTGCACGCCCAACTGGTAACGTTGTTGGTCACCCTGGATTTCAATGCTGATCACTGGGTTGGTGAACTCGATAAAGTTCTGCGCTAAGTCGGGATCAGGTTCTGTGCGGATCGAGGCAAAGCCGCCGCCGTTGGTATTTACAAATCCGCTGAATGTCAGAGTCTCGCCTTGCCATGCAAAAGCGCTGTACGATCGCCCACCCATTACGTCATCATTGAACAGCTGCCACTGAAGCTGACGATGCAGTTGCTGCAGTTCAGGTTTTGGCTGGGTCAGCTGGTTCAACGCTGTGCCGCTCGGTCTAGTGCAGGAAGCTGTCGTCTAAACGCTGCATTTTTCTTTTCACCGCGTCCCAGGCCAGTGGCCCGATACGACCATCGAACAAGCCTTTACTCTGCTCCGCGGCCTTTTCCGCAGAGCCTTGTGGTGGCTGACAGATCTGTGTGCCGCCGGCGAGCGCCCGAATCTGCATGGTGCAGGCGCGCTCCAGGTAGTACATGGCCATATAGGCATCTGCGCAGGACTGGCCGACAGTCAGTGTGCCGTGGTTGCGCAGCAGCATACATTGGCGTGTGCCCAGATCGGCGACGATGCGTTCGCGCTCGGTAAGGTCCAGGGCTACCCCTTCATAGTCGTGATAAGCAATTTCACCCAGCTGCATGGCGTGCTGTGTAATCGGCATCAGACCCGCTTCCTGAGCAGAAACAGCGACACCGTCGTCAGTGTGCAGGTGCATGACACAATGTGCATCGTCCCGCGCCATATGTACCGCAGAATGAATGGTGAAGCCTGCTGGATTCACGTCATATGGAGTGTCCATGACTTTGTTGCCGTCCACATCTACCTTAACCAGGCTTGATGCGGTGATTTCTTCGAAGTACAAACCTAATGGGTTGAGCAGGAAGTGATGTTCCGGTCCGGGGATGCGTACTGATAGGTGGGTAAACAGAAAATCGTCCCATCCATGATGGGCAACCACCCGGTATAAACAGGCAAGATCCTGGCGCAAAGACCACTCTGCTTCACTGACCTGGCCGGCGACGGATTTGATCTCTGCAATGCCTGCGCTTGATTCTGCCATGTTATTTCCCCTGTTTATCTTGTGCTTGAGTCTATGCGACCTGGCTGCTCAGGAGAAGGGCGATCGGCAGGGTTCTAATCCATTGCCCGGTCATATGGTGTAGCGCGCCAGTCAGCGCTGGCGCAACGCCAGGCAGACTCGCTTCGCCTACTCCGCTGGGGTAGGCGGTGCTGGGTACAATTTTAACGTCGATATCTGGTGCTTCGTTAATGCGCAGCAGGGGGTAGTTGTGGAAATTACTCTGCACTATCGCGTTATCAGCGATGGAAATCTGACCATGCAAGGCTGCGGATAAACCGTCAACGATGCCGCTTTCAATTTGAGCTGCGACGCTGTCTGTATTCACAGCGATACCGCAATCAATCACACACCAGACCTTGTCTACCTGTATAGATGCCAGATTTTCTCCGCCGACCTCGATCACCATGGCCACCTGGGTGTTGCCGAAATTGTGCGTGGCCACACCGAGATGGCGTGGCCCGGGCTGCCAGTTCGACAGTGCCGCCACTTCCTGCAGGCAGTGGGTCATACGGCGATTGTCGGCCAGTAAACCCAGACGGTATTCAACCGGGTCGATTTTGGCTTGCGCGGCGAGTTCGTTAACAAAAGACTCAACGGCAAAGGTGTTGTAGGAGTAGCCCACGGAACGCCAGATCTGAAGCGGTAGTGGCGCCCTGACGGACGACCACCCCAGGCTGGTGTGAGAAAAGCTGTACGGTAAATCAGCTGATCCCATACGTGCCGTGAATGGCATGGTGTCACCCTGATGATCGCCGGCCTGGGCTGACACGATTTGGTGGGACCAATCCTCCGGTTGTGAAGAAACCGGATCGACCGACGCAGTAAGTTCGTGGGCGGCTGCATCTCTGTAGCTCGCGTGCGCAATGTCATCTTCACGGGTCCAGAACACCTGTACGGGCTGGTCTATCTGTGTCGCAAGTTCAACGGTTTCGCGGATAAAATCGTCAGCAGCACGGCGACCAAAGCCGCCACCCAACTGGGTCACGTTGACGCGCACCTGGTCGACAGGCAGGCCGCTGATGGCTGAGGCTGCACGCCGTGCACCTTGTGGTGCCTGGGTCGGTGCCCACACCTCACAAAAAGTATTTGTCACCTTCGCTGTACAGTTCATAGGTTCCATGCACGCATGGGCCAGATAAGGTACTTCGTAGCGAGCTGAGTACTTTTGCAGTTCTGCGGAATCCGACACTACACTACCGGCATTTTCGATAAACTGAGCAGGTTCGTCTAACGCCGCGGTTAAGTTGTTGCTGAGCTGCGAGCTGGAAAGGGCATCAGCAGGGGGCTGTGACCATGTCGCCTGCAGTGCTTTTCTGCCCTGCAGCGCCGCATAGCTGCTTTGCGCAACAACTGCGATACCGGTGGAGACTTGCTTAACATCGACTACGCCTTTCACGCGGCGTGATTGTGCATCGTTGAATGACTGCAGCTTTGCTCCAAAGTGTGGGGGGCGTGAGACCACAGCGTACAGCATGTCCGGCAACCGCACGTCCACGCCATAAACAGACTGACCGGTCACCTTGTCGTGCAGGTCCAGGCGTCTCACCGGAGTGCCGATGAGTTTGAAGTCCGCTGGTTTCTTTAAATCCGGTCGTATCGGTGCCCACTGAGTTGCTGCAAGTTCAGCAACATCACCAAAAGTACGGCTCTGACCGCTGGGCGGGTGCAAAATAGTACTGTTGCTCACCTGACAATCTTTTTCTGAGACCGCCATATCCTGGGCCGCGGCGCTGAGCAGCATCGCACGTGCGGTAGCACCTGCGCGCCTGAACATATGGAACTCGCCGGCGATACTGGAACTTGCCGCGGTAAACAGCTGACCATAATCAACCTCGGAACCGGCCACTGCCTGTTCAATACTGATGTCGCGCCAGTCTGCGTCCAGTTCTTCAGCTACCAGCATAGGCAAACCAGTACTTATGCCCTGCCCCATTTCCGAACGGGTCACCCAGACAACAATTCTGCCGTCTGTGTCGATGGAGAGGTAGGCGCTGGGTGCAAAAACCGCATCCCTTGCGACCGGTTTGCGATGACGCATGTCGTTGATGCGGTCCATCACCAGCCACAAGCCGCCGCTACCCGCCACCGCAACTGTTCCGGTGGCGCCGATCAGCAATTGTCGGCGGGTGACTTTAGCAATAGGCATGATTAAAGAAGCCAGTTAGAGAAGGTTGATTAACGTTGCTCGGGTTTGTTCGTATTCATCGCGGGACAGGCAGAACTCTGATGCGGCAAAATCAGTTACCCCTGCTTCAGCCATGGCGCTGATGCCGTCCGCTACTGCGGCTTTGCTGCCGACGATGGCCAGCTCTGCGGGCCCGGCAACACCTTCGCGTGCAAACATCGCCTGATAAGAGGGGAGTTTGCTGTACATGGTGAGATTCTTACCAATCACTGCACGTACATTGGCTTCATCCTCAGTCACGCACACCGGCAGCGTGGCAATGATTCTTGGTTGCGGCCGGTTGGCCCTAACTGCGGCGTCATCGATTCGCGGCTTTATATGTTCCTTCACGGTTTTTGGTCCCACCCAGGCCAGGGTTGTACCGTCTGCCAGGCGTCCTGCGACACCCAGCGCCTGTGGACCCAGGGCGGCAACAACAACAGGGGTTTTCTCGACGGGGGCTTTAAACACGGTGGCCTGACAGCTCAATACTTCACCATTAAAGTCTACTTTGCCCTCGCGCAGCAGTGGCATAAGAATACTCAGATATTCCCGTAGATGGCGGATAGGTTTTTCGAAGGTGATACCCAGGTCAGCCATCATGGAGGCGTGAGATAGACCGATTCCCAGCGTCAGGCGGTGGCCAATGACGTCAGCTGTAGTGAGGGTCTGGTTTGCCAGGGTCAGAGGGTGGCGGGGGAAGCTGGGCACAATCGCAGTGCCCAGTTCCATGGACTTGACATGCTGGCCCACGATCGCCAGCACGGTCAGTGCATCCAGACCGCCGGTGGGATGTTCCGCCAGCCAGTAACTGCTGAAGCCATCAGCTTCTGCCTGGCTGGCATGGGCGATAATTTTGCTGACGTCAGCCTGTTGTACCAGACCTGTACCATTGATACCGAATTGCATGGTTACTGCCCCTTAATACTCTAGTTTGACCAGAAGGAAGGGTACAGCACCACGTCGATACGTCGGTTTTTCGAACGCCCGTCTGCGGTTTCATTGTTGGCGATAGGCTTGGTTTCACCGTAGCCGACAGAAGAGAGTTGACTGGGGGCGATGGCTACCCGCTCCAGAAGGTAAGCTGCAACAGACTCTGCGCGTTTGACCGATAAGGTCATATTTGTTGCGTCAGCACCGTAAGAGTCAGTGTGTCCTTCGATGGTGATGGGCGTTTCTGGAAACTCGCTGATAGCGTTGATCAGTTTGTCCAGTATAACTTCGTGTTGGGGCTCGAGATCCGCGCTGCCGAAGGAGAAATTGAGGCCAACCATACGGATGATCAGGCGATTTTCGGCCCGTACAACCTCTGCTTCAGTTTTGCTGAACAATCCCTCTACGCGAGAAACGGTTTTTTCCTGCTGGGCCTGTAAAGCCAGGCGGCGGTCCAGGCGAGCCTTGGCTTCTTCACGGTTTTCCAGTTCCGCCTGGGTGCTTGCCAGTTCATCTTCCAGCAGGCGCAGACTTTGTCGAGCTGAACTGAGATCCTGTGCCAGCATGGTTGCCACTCTGGCGCGTTCTTCGATGGCGGCGACAACCAGTTCGATAGAGGCGGCCGGGCCGTTGTCAAAATACATCGGCACGTCAACACTATCACCAAGCGGCTCTAAAATTGCCTGCCATTCCAGCAGGATGGCTTCCAAGGTAGTGTCATTATCGTCAATGTCGTCCGCCAGGCGCGACACGTACTGTGCGTAGAGCGCGTTGTGCATGGCCTGTTTGGCCAGGTTTCGCGGTTGATCTGTGTCGTATCGGCTCTCGGCCAGAGTGCTGCGTGCCAGTGCGAGTAAATCTATGGCTTTCTTATAAGAGGTCTCAGCCCAGTCATCGGCATCGAGTTTTTTGGCTTTTGCAATCTCGCTTTCGATCTCAGTAAACAGGACGGTTTCGATGGCCTCCAATTCGGCATCTCGATACAGCGTTTCTGCCTTGTCGGCGTATTGACTGACCCGTCCTTCACGCCCTTTTTCAGCCCGCGATGCGGCTTCATAGAGTTGTATCTCTGCTTCTTCCCATAGCTTTGGCGCACGTTTTTTGGCGTCAGCGGCCAGCGCGTCGCTGCGCGCCTGGAATGCCGCACTGACAAAATTTTCTACCGTGGGTGCCATGGTGGCGGCCTGCATGAACTCCTTATTGGCTTCTTCAAGAATGCTGGAGACGCGGTTGACGTCAGCGCCATCATCAAAAGCTTCTTCAGCGCGGAGATATGCCCTGCTGCCTCTACGATAAGTCTCTGGTGTCAGAACGGCCGCGTTGGCGGCGTTCGCCTGGCGCAGGGCCTCAACACTACTGGCAAAAACCTGAGTTCGCAGCGCTTCCCGCAAGCTGTTGTCCTCGGCCCCGATAGCAGGCGTAGTGACGCTCATAAGCAGTGCAAAGCACAAAGTGGAGAGTAATGAGGTGAGGTGTTTCATGTCGAGTCCGTTTAACAAAAAGAGTTGTGATAGATCTGCAGCCTGAAGTGTACCGGAAATATTTTGTCTCTCGGGGGATCTGCCGGTGAGAAAATCGGGCAAGTGCGTTGCTTGATGAAAGAAGTGCTGAGAGAATATGGAAAAAATCTGGAGACTTGTCATCAATCTTTAACCGTTGATGTGCACAGTCAGCAGAATAATAAAACCTGAGCCGTACTTGGCTCGATTGTACTCAAATGGAGAAACTGATGATCGGTAATGTCCCCAGGATAGCTGCCTGGACACGTCGAGTGGGGCTGTTTTTTGCCTTGATCGCACTGTCTTTAACCACAGGCGTTGCCAGCGCTCTGGAAACATCGTCCGCTGTGCGCGGCGTTGTGTCTGACAGGAGCGGCAATCCCGTTGCTGGTGCAACGGTTACGGTCCGAAATGAAACCACGTCGCTGACGCGATCCACCGAGACCGCTGCTGACGGTAGCTTCTCGATCCGGAATTTGCAGGTGGGTGGTAACTACAGCGCACGCGCTGCCGCGCCAAACTTCGGCGATGAGTCTCTCAATGATGTGGTTGTCGCCCTGGGGCGTGTTACAGATTTGAACTTTGTTCTGACCTCCAGTGCCGTTGTTGAAGAAGTAGTGGTCACTGCATCGCGAGTAACTTCTCAGGTTGCTGTTGGTCCAAGTGCCTCTTTCGGCCTGGACACCCTGGAAACGGCACCAGCGATCAACCGCAACATCACTGATGTACTGCGCATCGACCCACGTATCTATGTGGATGAATCCCGCGGCGGCATCAATGCTATTCAGTGTGGCGGTAAAAATTCACGCTTTAACAGCCTGACAGTGGACGGTGTGCGCACCAACGATTCTTTCGGTTTGAACTCAAACGGCTACCCAACTGAGCGGATTCCGTTCTCTTATGACGCGATCAACGAAGTTTCTGTAGAGCTGGCGCCATTTGATGCCCGTTACGGTGGTTTCACCGCCTGTAACATCAATGCAGTGACCAAGTCTGGCGGCAATGAGTTCTTCGGTTCGGTCTTTTACGACTATACAGATGATTCAATGCGCGGCGATAAGCTGGAAGGTGACGACATTGACTTTGGTGATTTTGATGAGAAGCGTTATGGCGTCACGCTGGGCGGACCTATCATCAAAGACAAGCTGTTCTTCTTTGCCTCTTATGAAGAACTGGACGGCGCCAACCTGTTTGATCGTGGCCCGATTGGTTCCGGTGCGGTAAACGAAGTACTGGTCAGCCAGGCTGAGCTGGACGAAATCCTCGAGATTTCCCGCGACATATACCAATATGACCCAGGCAGCGTTCCAGGCAGTTTTGCCAATGACGATGAAAAACTGTTGGTGAAGTTGGACTGGTACATCAATGACAACCATCGCGTGGCTTTCACCTACAACTACAATGATGGCTTCAACACGGTTGAATCAGACGGCGACGCAGATGAGTTCGAGTTTACCAACCACCTGTATGAGCGCGGCTCAGAACTGGAGTCCTATGTCGGTACTTTGTACTCAGACTGGAACGACAGCTTCTCTACTCAGCTGCGTGTTTCACAGCTGGATCTTGATGCCCGGGCTGAATCTCTCGGTGGCACAGATTTTGGTGAAATCCGTATCGAGCTGGATGAAGTAGATGTCTATATTGGTGGTGATGACAGCCGCCAGTCGAATGACCTGGACTATGAAATTTTCGGCTTGTCATTAACCGGTAACTGGTTGCTGTCCAATGGGCATAACCTGTCGTTTGGCTACGAGCGTGAAGAATTTGAAGTCTTCAACCTGTTTGTACAGCACACCGAAACTGAAATTCGTTTTGATGGTATTCAGAACTTCCGTGATGGTTTTGCGGATGCGATTTATTACAACAATGCACCGTCAAACAATCCTGCAGACGCAGCAGCGGAATGGGGTTATGAGGTCAACACAGTCTTTGTTCAGGATGATTTCACCATCGGTGACAACCTCGATGTGCTGATTGGTCTACGTTATGACTGGTACACGTCCGACGATAAGCCTGAAACAAATGCAGACTTTCTTGCGGACTACGGTTTCGCCAACAACAACACTCTTGATGGTGAAGGGCTACTGCAGCCAAGAGTCGCACTTACCTATACCGTGAACGATCAGCTTACGCTGCGTGGTGGTGTGGGTCTCTATTCTGGTGGTGATCCAAACGTATGGCTGTCAAACTCCTTCTCCGCAAACAACGTTCTGCAGTTTGGGCAACGTGGTCGCTCATTCGGTTATACAGATGGGTCACGCTCGCTATTTGACTCCGACGTTGTTTATGCAGCTCTCGAGCCTGGCGTACCGGATGGTCCCGGTTATGGTGTACCCCAGGAGCTATTCGACGCGGTTGCTGCTGGCACTGGTGATAACTTTGAAATCAACTACCTGGATCCCAGCTTCGACCTGCCGTCCGAGTGGAAGTATTCCGTAGGTTTGACCTACGAATTCGAAAACAACATGATTTTCCAGGGAGACCTGCTGCTGACACGTGGTCAAGACAGCGCCATCATTCTTCGTGGTGATCTGGAGCGCGTGGGTACCACTGCTGATGGTTATCCGGAATACGACAGTGTGCGTGAACCATCGTTTGTGTTGACCAACAGCAGCGAGGGTAATGAATCTCTGCTGGCGTCTTTCTCACTGTCCAAGTTTTATGACAATGGCCTGGATTGGACCTTCGGATACGCTTACAGCGATGCTGAAGACGTTCAGCCTATGACCAGCTCGGTGGCGTTTTCAAACTACACCAACCGCGCATTCTTCGACCCGCAGGAAGACCGACTGGCAACGTCGAACTACAACATTGAACATCGCTTCACGTTCACCCTGAACTGGCAGAAGATGTTCTTTGGGGACAACCGTACAATATTCTCGTTGTACGCATCGGCCAATGAAGGCGTGCCTTACAGCATTGCCTTCAACGGTACGGCGGACCCCTATAATTTTACTCCGTTTCTGGACTTTGCAGACAACGTGTTGAGCCCTACCGATCGTCGTAACGATAAAGACGGCTCCTGGTGGGGTAAAGTTGACGTCAAGCTTGAGCAGGAATTTGGTGTTGGTCCTTACGGTAAAGCGTCTGCGTTTATCATCATCGATAACCTGACGAATATGCTCAACGATGAGTGGGGCATTCTGCGCCAGGTAGACTTTCCCGGAAACGTTCGCCGTGGTCAGCGACCTGAGTCGCGCATTGGTGACGCCTCTGCTTATGAAGTACGCTTTGGCGTTCGCTACGCTTTCTAAGCTATCTTAGTCAGCTGAGCTGAGTTAAATGGCCGCACCTTGTGCGGCCATTTTTTTGCCTTTTGGAAATCAACTGGCCCAGGGTAACGGGATAGGCGTCCCGGATGCGCCGAGTTCTTCTGCCTGTTCTCCAAGTTCTTCAATACGTTCGGGCAGTCCAGGGTGAGTGCTCAAAAACTCGACCGTCGGTAACATAGTGTCCGAATCGCTTTCGCCATAGGCACTTTGAAACGCGGTAAACAGGTCTTCGGCACCATTCAGATGGCCGTAGTGCTCGATCAGCAGCGCAGTGGCAAACGCATCCGCCGCACGTTCCTGATCACGGCTGTATGAAAGGGTAGAGCTGTAGCCTATCCATTCCACAATTCGACCAACAAAGGCATTGTCGGTCATGCCAATAAAAGAGCCCAGGGCAAGTGATACCGTCAGTCCGCGACTCATAGCAACGATGGGATGGCGTAGTTTGATGTGTCCAATCTCATGGGCAAGTACCATCGCCAGCGCATTCTCGTTGGGCAGTCTGGAGACCAGACCTTCGTAGATCACAATGTGGCCGCCGAGCAGGGCAAAGGCGTTAATCGTTTCACTGGGACTGTAGTGGACGGTTGTCGTCACACCATCATCGAATTCTGTGCGGTCTATTAATTGCTGGCTGAGTTGCAATACGTACGCCTTTCGAGCCCGCACCTCGGCATCTGGTGTTGATTCATCTGCAGAATCAAACATGGCTTCGACGCCAATCATCTCTGCAAGCTGCTGTTCTGTTGAGAACGGTACAAACTGAGCCAGCCACGAAGCAATGCTGGATAACAGAATAACAAGTACAACCACACCAGCGATCACCGCGCTGAGCAGGACAAAAAGTTCGCGAACCGGGTGTTCGTCGGAGACGTTGATGCCTTCCGGCTGTTGTGGGTTTTCGTAGCTCATGTGACCAGGTTCAGGTGACGAGCGCGGTGCCGTAGGCGTAAACCTCGACGCTGCCGATTTGATCGCCATTGCCTTTGGAGATGCTGGCGGTTTCGAGGCGTACGTTGATGATCATCTCTGCGCCGCGTTGGCGCGCATCTGCTTTCATACGCAGAATCGCTTCCCGACGTGCGCGTTCAAGTAGAGACTCGTAGGTTGCCAGGCGACCACCGAACAAAGCGCGTAGTCCAGCAACGAGCCGTTTGAAATAGTCCACGGATATCACAACGTTGCCGCCCACAAGCGGTCCCTGTTGCCATTGTCCAGGGGGTAAGTGCCGTTCGTTAAAAACCAGTATGTTCTTATACTGAATTTCGCGCAGGCGGATAGATTCAAAATGTTTGCGTTCGGCGATGCGACCGAAAAAATAACCCAGCGCCGTCAGTGTTGCGATGACAATCAGTTCCATGGCTTGTTCTACTCGCCGTCAAGCTCAACCGCTGTGCCATAAGCAAACAGCTCAGCAGCACCGGCAGTCACGGAAGAGGTCGAAAAACGTACATTGATCACTGCGTTGGCGCCAATGTGTCGCGCGTGTTCCAGCATGCGGTCCACGGCTTCTTCCCGTGCTTCGCTGAGCAGCTCCGTGTAAGCCACCAGTTCACCACCAAAGATGTTCTTGAAGCCCGCGAGAATGTCTTTGCCAACATGTTTGGCTCTGACGGTATTGCCTTGCACCATGCCGAGATGGCGCACGATCCGGCGGCCGGGAATCAACTCAATATTGCTCACCAACATATGCCTTGTCCTTGTGCTGTGTTAACCGCCTGATTGTCGATCTTCCGACAGCGAAAAGGTAGCGTCGGGGTCACAAACTGGCGAGGGTAGCAATCGTTCCCAGGGAAGCTTGCTACCCGAATTTAAAGCGATTACGCTTATTGACTATTTAGTCAATAAAGAGCTTTCATGTCTGAATACTCTATTTCCGAGCGCAACGACTTTCGTGCGGACACACGGGCCTGGCTTGACGAGAACTGCCCCTCTTCCATGCGCACCAAGATGGTCCCCGGGGAGGAAATAAACGGCGGCAGCAAGCGCAAAAGTACCAATCCCGATGCCTATCTGTGGTTGGAACGTATGGCTGAGAAAGGCTGGACAGTGCCTACCTGGCCCATTGTGTATGGGGGCGGTGGTCTGGATACGCCGCTGTTTCTGATTCTGCTGGAAGAGTTACAGCGTATCAGCGCGCGCCCGCCTTTAGGTGGCATGGGGGTCACGATGATTGGCCCCACGCTGCTTGAATATGGCAGTGAAGAACAGAAGCTGCGCCATCTGCCAAAGATAGCCTCCGGTGAAGTGGCCTGGTGTCAGGGTTACAGTGAACCTGGAGCCGGGTCCGACCTGGCCAGTCTGCAGACGAAAGCTGAAGACCAAGGGGACCATTACCTGGTGAATGGCTCCAAAATCTGGACCTCAGGCGCACATCATGCGGATTGGATATTCTGCCTGGTGCGCACCAATCCCACCGCACCGAAACACGAGGGCATCAGCTTTATCCTTTTTGCGATGGACTCACCCGGTGTGACGGTAAAGCCCATTGAACTGATTAACGGCTCTTCACCTTTTTGCCAGACATTTTTCGATGATGTGAAAGTGCCGAAGGTTGACCTGGTACACAAGGAAAATCAGGGATGGTCAGTCGCTAAACGGCTGCTGCAGCACGAACGTTCCGGTTTAGCCGCGTTGGCCAGTGCTGATACTGCCGGGCCAATGGAGCGTATAAAACCCCACGTACCGCTCGCGCAACTGGCCATGCAGTACAATGGTGAGACGACGTTGAGTGACCCTGTCCTGCGTCGCGACATTGCTGCGAATGAGATGCAGAAGCGGGCATTTTTCCTCACTCAACAGCGGGCTGTTGAAGAGGCTTCCGCGCAGACACCAGGCGCAGTCACCTCCATCTTTAACTATGTGGAAGCTGAGTATGTGAAATCTCAGCTTGAGCTTCAGCTGCGTATCCGTGGTACTCAGGCTGTGGGCTGGGAGGGGGAGCAGTTTACCGAAGAGGAAATCCGTATGGGTCGCCTGTGGCTGGAAGCCAAAGCTATTTCTATAGCCGGTGGCTCCAACGAAGTGCAGCTGAACATTATCTCTAAACGTGTGCTTGGGTTGCCGGACTGATTACATGGCGGCCGCACCGGAAAAGAAACGTACGCGGATGGCGCCGCACGCACGCGCGAAGGCCATTGTCGAAGCGGCACGAGGTATTGTGTTGCAGGAAGGCCTTGCGAACATGACCATGGAACGTGTGGCTGAAGCAGCTGGTGTCAGCAAGGGTCTGATCTACGCCTATTTCCCAAATCTCACAGCGCTGTTGCGTGAAGTATATGCGCGTGAAAGCCGGGCGTTAGGCCGTGCGCATATGGCGGTACTGGAGAAGCCTCTAGGTTTTGAGGAAATGGCCAGAGCCACAGCACAGATTAATCGCAGTTCAGCACGGGACAAGCAGTTGTTGATCAAGCGTTTGAGTGCAGATCCGTCAGTGGCCGAAGCTATGGATGCTGTGCGCAGTGAAGATAAACAGCGCGTGCTGGATATTCTGGTGCAGCAGGTGACCGCAAATTATGCTATCCCCATTCCCGTTGCTCGCAAAGCGGTTATGTTAGCACTGGGGTTTGATCAGGAAGATGATGAGTCCCAGGATGATGAGCAGATGGATGAAATCTGGGGCGCGATGATGTCGGGTGCCATGCAGGAGCTGGAAAAACGCTATCAAGCACACACAGTTAAGGAGCAGTAGTAGATGAGTGAGCCAATAAAGGGGCCTCTATGGGCGGCCAGAAACTGGTCTATCGATGCGGGCGAAGGCAGCATTCATGACGAAGAGACTGCCTCAAAGCTGGGCTTTCGAGGTGGCACCGTGGCTGGCGATGTGCACATGAATCAATTTCCGCCGGTGCTATTGGAACTGTTTGGCAATACCTGGTTTGAGCACGGCAATCTGTCACTGAGCTTCAAGAACGCAACGGTAGATCTGGAAAAGGTACAGGTATTTGCTGAGCCGCTTGCGCCTGGTGCTCATCAGACCAGGGTCTGGATGGAGCGCGAAGACGGCATGCTGGTCGCTCAAGGTACTGCTGCAGTGGGGGATCACAGCCAATCTGAACTGCGCCGCAAAGACATGCGTCCCTGTGACCCTGCTGAACTGAAGATTCTGAACCGTCTGCATGCCGGACTCTCGCTTGGACACTACGATGTTCAGGCGACGCCGGAGAAACAGTTTCAACGCTATGACAGTAACGTGATCAGTGATCCGCTGCCGGGCTTTCGTCACCCTGATCATTGGCCGGAGGTAGTGGCCGCGCCATGTACCATCATCGAATATCTCTGGGCCTATCCCATGCAGGGTCTGAGTCCTTATGTGGGGGAATCTGTTGGTCTGTTTGGCGCTATAGAAATTGGTTTTACAAACGGACCGTTTTTATTGAACCGACCTTATCACCTCGAATCGGAGGTGGTTTGTGTGGGCCAAAGCCCACAAACGGAGTATGTCTGGTATGAAACCCAGGCTTACAATGAGGCTGAAGAGCTGGTGGCAACAATGCTGATGCAGTCACGTGTGATGAAGTCTTCTTCACCTGCTTATCAGGAATGAGCGGCCGATTTGTCTGATACAAAAAAATTGTTAGGTGGCATGAGTGCCACACAGTTTCTGTCTGAGTACTGGCAGAAAAAACCGCTTCTCATCAGAGATGCTCTACCGGATTGGTCTAACCCTGTAGAGCCGGATGAGCTTGCTGGCCTGTCGCTGGAAAACGAGGTTGAGTCCAGGCTTGTACTTGAACACGGAATTTCGCCCTGGGAAGTACGTCACGGCCCGTTCAGCGAAAGCACTTTTGCAGCGTTGCCTGAATCAGGCTGGACGTTGTTGGTGCAGGCTCTGGATCTCTGGGTGCCGGAAGTTGCTTCTCTGTTGAACCATTTTGATTTCCTGCCGCGCTGGCGGCTGGATGATGTTATGGCCAGCTTTGCAGTGCCGGGTGGCAGCGTGGGCCCACACTTTGATCAATACGATGTGTTTCTGTTACAGGTGGAAGGCCAGCGCCGCTGGCAAATTGGCGCAACCTGTGATGACACAACGCCGGTTTTGGCAGACAGCGACCTGAAAATACTCGCGCAGTTCAGCCCGCAGAATGAATGGGTGCTGCAGCCTGGAGATATGTTGTATCTACCACCTCTGGTCAGTCACTGGGGTATTGCCGAAAGTGAGTGTCTGACCTATTCGGTGGGATTTCGTTCGCCCAGCGTGGCCGATATGCTGGCTGATCTCACCGAACAGTTGCTCGAAGCGGGGCGCGGTGACATCTATCAGGATCCAACCCTGGATCCATCCATGGCGGGCACTGACATAGACGCCCGATTTGTCGCTCAAGCAAAAAAGCAGCTTATTGAGCTGATTGATGATGACCAGCTTGTAGGGGACTGGCTGGCGCGGTTCATGACTGCGCCCAAGTATCCTGATCTGGTGAATCTGACAGCAGAGCGGCGGCGGGCAACGTTTTCAGGTGAATTGTATGAAAATGGTGAGCGCAAGGATTAGCGCACCCGTCTCGCCCGCACACTCCGACCTTTGACTTTGCCATCACTTAAGAAACCCAGCGCGCGGCGGAAGCTACCCGCTTCAATGGCCACATAACAGTGGTGGTCAAAAATATCGATCTTGCCGATTTGGGCCCCGGCCAGACCACCATCACCGGTCAAGGAACCCAGAATATCTCCAGGTCTTATCTTCTGCTTCCTGCCGACATTAATTTCAATGGTGACCATCGGCGCCTGCAAAGTGAAATCAGGATTCCGATCCAACGACTCTAATACGTCGCATATGCAGGGTTCCCCGCGGTGAGCTTCGATGGCATTCAAGCGGACCTGCTCAGCATTTGTGAAGAGACTGAAGGCCTGGCCCACCTCACCGGCGCGGCCGGTTCGGCCAATCCGATGGGTATATATTTCCGGATCGTGGGGTAACTCATAGTTGATCACGGTAGGCAGGGACTTAATGTCCAGTCCACGTGCCGCAACATCAGTGGCAACCAACACGGATGTGCTGTGATTTGCAAACTGTACCAGTACCCTGTCCCGGTCACGCTGTTCCAGATCGCCATGAATGGCTAAGGCGGCAATGCGATGCTGGTTCAGAAATTCGGCAACCTCATCACAGTCGCGTTTGGTGTGGCAGAATACCAGCGCGCTGCTGAGCTTGTAGTGTTCAAATAACGCCAGCAATCCGGCGTTGCGCTCATGCTTCTTCACCTCATAAAAAAGCTGTTGGATCACATCATTGTGATGCTGATCTTCAATTTTGATATCCATGGGCTTGTGCTGGACCGTGGCGCTCATGCGGCGGATCTCATCCGGGTAGGTTGCGGAGAACAGCAGGGTCTGCCGCTTGTCCGGCGCAAAGTTGATGATGGTCTGTACGTCTTCAGCAAACCCCATATCCAGCATGCGATCGGCTTCATCCAGCACCAGCGTTTTCACCTGGCTGATGCTCAGGCTGCGTTTCTGCAGGTGGTCCAGAAGCCTGCCGGGTGTACCCACAACAATATGTGCGCCGTAGGCGAGGGTAGCTTTCTGCGGACCAAAAGGTTTGCCGCCGCATATGGAAACCACTTTGACGTTGGCCATGGCCTGGGCCAGGCGACGCAGCTCTTTGCTGACCTGGTCAGCCAGTTCACGCGTTGGACAGACCACCAGGGCCTGTACATCTCTTGAAGTGGTATCAATGTGATGGAGAATGCCAAGGCCAAACGCGGCTGTTTTGCCGCTACCGGTTTTGGCTTGTGCCAGAATGTCACGACCCGCGAGGACTTCGGGTAGGGCGCGCGCCTGAATGGGTGTCATCTTGTTGAAGCCCAGGTCCTGCAGGTTTTTCAACTGTTCAGGTGGTAGAGGTAATGTTGAAAAACTATCGACGTTGGAGGCGGTCATAGGCAAACCTGTTGAGGAAACACGCGGGATGCGCATCATACCTATCTGTATGCTCTAATGCGTTGTGCCTTTATCAAACAACGGCACATTCTTGTGTTTAAAGAGGGGAATCAGGCTGAACACCAGCGCAAATACCTTCACCTTGGGATGCGGAATGATATAAGCCTCCAATCAGATATTGTTGAACAAATTGTTCAGCAGACACAAAAAAGGCTGCCCTGGGGCAGCCTTTTTTTGATCTGGAGAAAACTCCAGTTCAACTTCGGTTAGCTATCTACATAGCGCCAAAGGTATACGTGAAACCAACTTTAAACATACGGCCGTACGCGCTGTGCGTGTAGGGGTCATAGTTCAAATCGGTTTGTGCATAAGGTGGATCTTCATCAAACAAGTTGAAGACAGACAGATCGATGTTTAACTGATCTTCCATCAGGCTCAAGTTGTAGGTGAGGTCCACAGTGAACATATCGTCGATGGTCTGCAGCGAGGAAATCGCGCTTTCATCGTCGTATTCACCCCAATAGCGACCAGTTAACTGGGCGCGATGTGGGCCGGATGCGTATTTTGCGAAGATGTTTCCTTGCAGATCAACAACCGGAGTAAGAGAGTTACGGTTATCGTTCAACTCACCGGCGAAGTCACCACCAGGTGTCAGGAAGACGCCGCCGATTTCGAAGAAATCGTCTACATCATACTCAAGCGTATAAGTACCTTGAGTACCAATGGTCAGCGTACCGTTGTCCAACTCGAAATCGTACTGGGCTAACCAGTCGATACCAGAGGTGGTGATGTCCGTACCATTGATCCAGTTCACTTCCATACGAGCCAAATTGGCTAAGTTACCTTCTCCGCCTTCCTGGAAGACGATGTGAGACTCCAATTGATTACAGTCGGGTGAACCTACACCAGCGCCGCCAGTACCACAGCCATTGGCGCCA
This sequence comes from Gammaproteobacteria bacterium, assembly GCA_048571035.1. Taxonomy (GTDB): domain Bacteria; phylum Pseudomonadota; class Gammaproteobacteria; order Pseudomonadales; family Azotimanducaceae; genus UBA4421. Next base: position 1,601,527 of record CP121329.1, on the reverse strand, counting down.
TAAGCACTGAGGATTGCGTTGAAGCTTTCAACCTGGAAGGGGTCTTCGAAGTCGAAGCGCCAGTAATCGATAGAACCATAAAACGCACCTTGGTCAAAGATAAAACCAATGTTGGTGGTGATTGCTTTTTCAGGATCCAGATCTGGGTTGCCTAACGTATCAATGGCTTTAAACGCACTGGTTGCGCCAACAAATTGCAGCGACGTGCCACGACCTTCAAGGAAAGGCTGTGGTGGGCCACGGAAGGTGCTGGACACAGAAGCGCGGATAGCCAGGGCGTCAGTCGCCTGGAAGCGAAGTGCCAGCTTAGGATCTACAGTAGAACCTACATTGCCGCCGTAGTCTTCAAAACGCATAGCAAACTGAGCATCCAGGCGATCAGTGAAAGGCAGAGCCAATTCAAAGAAGCCGCCGTATACGGTTCGTTCTGTTGAAGCAGGTGCGGTACCGGACAAAAATGCGAATAAGCCGATAGGTGCATCACAACCCAGTGTAGGTGTGTAGCCTGCGTCTATCGATGATTGCTCACGGAAAGGACAGGGGTTTATTTCAAGGTTGTTGATTGCGTCAGGATTCAAATCATATTTTTCATTTCTGGTTTGAATGCCAGCCGCCCAGCCAACGTTGCCGCCACCGAGTTCAATACCTGTTTCACCATTGAAGGTTGCATCAAATACCAACAGTTCGTAGGTAGATTCGGTGCCCAGATCGGTCACCATCCATGGGAACAGTGCTTCATTCATAGCAACCAGGTCAGGATTGGCATTCGGGTTAACCGCACCAGTGATAGCAGATCGTGCTACAGCATTTGAGAAAGGCGTGTAGTACATACAGTCACCTGAACCCGTAGCAGGGTCACAGTCTGGGCCGCCCAATCCATTTAATGCTTGCGCCATGCGCTCGACATACATATCAGGGGTCACTGTACGACGGTCGCGTTTGGACCAGCTGACTGCAACATCAAAGCCTAAAGCGCCTTCAAACAGTTGACCGTTCAAACCGGTGGATACCCGGTAGGTATCAGTCTCGCGAGAACCATCCTGGGCATCACCTAAGAAGCCACCCCAACCCGTCATACGTGTGATGGTATACAGTGCTGCGGTATCCGCAGGAAGAATACCGGGATAAGTCGCTTGCAGGTCAAGTACACCAGGGCTGTCCAGGGGTACCAGTCGGTCAGGACCAAACAGAGACTGTGGTGGATAAGAAGGAGAGGTATTCCAATCCGGCATATCCATTTTCGAATACAGGGCTTCGATGTGGAATTCAACGTCATCAGTGATGTCGTAGTTGAATTCACTGAACAGCTTGTAGGTATCCTGTTCTTCGATCAGGTTATCGAACTGAGTGAACTGGAAGAAACAGGTAGAACCGCTTGCGGTGCCACCCAGAGTTTCACACTCAGGGTCGATTGTAGGTACAAAACCAGCAGGGTTAGCTGCGGAGACAGCTGATGGCGAAATCGGGAAGAGTCGTCCCGGGTTGCCGATGGTTGAGTATCCACCTTGTGGGTTAGCGGGTTGTGGTCGGATTGCCCAGTCACGGTCGGAAATACCGACTTTAGAGCGGCTATCCCATTCTGCGGCTGCCATGAATCGTGCTCGGTCTGTATTCATACCCCAGATAGCTGAAGCATTGAATTCGCCGTCACTTTCGTCCAGGAACTGGCCGGAACCGCGAATTTCAAAACCTTCGAAGTTTTCTCGGGTAATGAAGTTCACAACACCGCCAATGGCGTCTGAACCGTACAGTGCCGCGGCACCGTCTTTCAGAACTTCCAGGCGCTCAACAGCAATGCTAGGTATAGCACTGATATCTACACCGGTGGTGGCAACAGAGACGTGGCGTCGGCCGTTGATCAACACCAGCGAGCGGGCAGAGCCCAAACCGCGCAGGTTGATGGTGGCTACACCTTCGTTACCTTGTCCGCCAGACGAGTTGAACTGGTTTGTTTCGCCCAGGTTACCGTTGGAAATACCCAGATTGCGGACTAATTCCGTAATGGTTGGGTTACCAACGTCCTGTAAGTCATCGCGGTTTAACACTTCGACGGGCAGAGCCGCATCTTCAGGTGTACCACGGATAAATGAGCCCGTTACAACAATTTCTTCGATCACTTCTTCAGCAGAAGCAACCTGTAAATTGAAGAACGCTAGAGTGCCAAAGATTGCAAGCAGCGCTGGACTGCGCCACAACTTATTGGACATAGTTTAGATCCCCTTTGATTTTTTGATTCGGTCATTCTCTCCATGACCGAGTGCGAAACTATGAAATCGTGCGCCTCGAGTCAAGTGACTATTGCCGCCCTTCAAACAACGCTCTGATGCGGGTTTCAGGCCGGTAGTCCAGAGATTTATCCGTGCAGACGGAGAAAATCGCCAGAATTGACATATTTCGTAACAAATTCCGCTCTGAAGTGCAGCGGCTATACTTAAAAGATGAGAATTCTGTCCGTTCAATCAAAAGGATTTACGCTGGTAGAGCTGGTGGCGGTACTGGTTCTGCTCGGCATTCTGGTGGCCACCCTGCTGCCGCGGTTCATCAACGTCAGCGAAGAGGCTTTTGCAGCAAAGATGCAGAGTCTTGCTGGAACCCTGACCAGTGGCATTCAGGCATATCATGCAGCCTGGCAGCTCTCTGAGGGCGATACAGCGCAGATCAATTTGTCTCGTTTTGGTCTAGGAGAGCTGGATGCCAATGCATTTGGCTACCCGGTCTCAGGTCGCCGCAACCAGGCGGTTACAGGACGAGACATGGATTGTGAAGATGTCTGGCGCGGCCTGCTCAATCCGGCGCCGCGGGTTGATGAGGCGGATCCGAACAAAGAAATCGGAACCACAAGAAATCATATTGAGCCGAAACTCGGCACGGGTATTGAATTTGTGGCCGGCCAGGACCCGGTGATCAACGACGCCACGATTGCGCTGCCGTTCTCCAACTTTGCCCAGGTATGCCAGTTTATCGCGCTGGATTTCCAGAGCGTTCAACCCGGCGCGCCAAAACCTACAATTTTTTATGACACGCGCACCGGCACGGTGCTGCTGGACCTGGATCGGGTCTATTAGCCTTAAGTTCTCGCCCTAGTCGATACCTGCCAGCTGCCGATAGGTGATCGCGTAAATCATGACCACGTACGGAAGTGTGATTATCCAGCCGATCAACGTCATAAAGCCGATTGCGATCAGCAGTGCGGAGAGAAAAGCGAGGACAAAAACGCTCAGGAATTCTTTGTTCACGAGGCTGAGAGAAGTTTTTAATGCATCCACAATGCCAAAGTTTTTTTCCACCAGTAAAGGCAGTGAAAGTGACAAGGCTACGGACAGGTAAATACCCGGCAGGATGAGCAGGAGAAATCCAATGCCCGTGATCAATGATTGCAGGATAGACAACAGCAGTATCGGCACCAACATCGGATAAACATTGAAGGCGTCTTTGACGTCTATGGCACGGCCTTGCAGATGGCCAAAGGCAAGCAGCAGTACCCCTGCAATAAAAGGGTTAACCACAGCGGTATTGGCGAGCTGAATAAACAACGAAGACAGGACCTGTTCGTCATTCATACCGATGGCGTTAAACAGCAGATTGATACAGATAGTGATCAGAAACAGGATGCCGAACAGCAGTAACAGCGGCAGGCGCGCGCCTTCACAACACCGCCAGGCTTCTTTTAATACATCTGCAACATCCAGATCCGCCTGACCGGCCAGAGTGGCTTGAATCTGATTTTCGGGTTCTTGAATGTCCATTTCAGTCTAAATTCCAAGCAGGCTTTACCGAAAGCGTAGGGTCATTCGGTCAAAAAGTCACCCTCTGCCCCGCGTCGGGCAGACCACTGTAATACGAGGGAGAGCACAGACGGCACAAAGGTCAGAGTAATCACTGTAGAGAACAGTAAACCAAACAACACGATTGCACCGAGGCCGCGATACAGCTCGGTGCCCGAGCCGGGGAAAAATACCAGCGGAGCAAGCCCGAATACGGTGGTGATCATCGACATGGTGATCGGTCGGATACGACTGCGTACGGCTTCAGTGACGGCGGTTTCCACATCCTGGCCCAGCTCCTTCAAGTTCCGCAGGGTGCGCTCAACAATCAGGATGGGGTTGTTAACTACGGTACCAATCAGCACCAGGAAGCCCAGCATGGTGATGAGATCAAATGGCTGATAAACCTGTTGCAGACCGAATACCGGCATCAGGCTGCCCAGCGCATTCATCACCCATAAACCGACAATGCCCCCGCTGACACCTATAGGAATCGCCGTCATGATCAGCAGCGGAAAACCCCAATGGGAAAAAACTGCAACCAGCAACAGGTAGGCAATCGCGATGGCAACGATGAAGTTGCCGCTAAGAGCCTGGCGGGTGGTGTCGAGTCGATCCGATGCGCCACTGATTGACATCACAACTTTGCTGGGCACTTCGCCACTTGCGCGCATGCCAACCACTATTTCGCTGCGCACCTTTTCTATCGCTGTTTCCAGCGGTACGGAACGTGGCGGAACAATGCTTAAGGTTACCGTGCGCTCGCCGTCAACACGTCGGATAGTTTCGGTGTTCACAGATTCTGTGACTTCAGCCACTGCAGACAACGGCACGACAGTTCCGGCATCGGTATACAAACTAACTCCGTCAATTTCCCGCGGGTGCAGGATGTTGCCTGCTTTGGAATAAAGGAACATATCGATTTTCTCGTCTTCGAGAAAAAACTCATCAACAAAAGCACCGTCTGAGTAAGCCCATACGGTATAACCCAGTTCAGCAGGATCAACTCCCAGTTCTGCCGCCCGTTCCCAGTTCGGTCGTATCTCGAGCATGGGTTGGCCCATGGTCAGATTGGACGGGTTCGGACGCACCTGGGGACGTTCAAACAAGCCTCTGGCTTTAACAAACGCGTCAAAGCTGGCCTGAAACAGAGTCGGTAAATCCGGCGCGCTGATATCGACATTGATACTTCGAGTGCCGCCGGAGTTGCCGGAGAAGATGCTGCCCCGGTTGGCAAAAGCCAGCAGGCCGGGTACCTCACCAATCTTTTCTGAGACTGTATCCACCAGGTCGTTTGCGTGTGCCCGATCTTTAGCTTCTACCAGATAGAAAACCTGGTTGGTGTTCACAAAGCTGACATTGCCGCCGATCGCTGGCACATCGCTTTTACCACTGCTGTAATCCTCAGGGTCTGCGCCGAAGTAGGGGTTAAACTGGGCATCTACTTCGCGATAGACCTGGCGCATGGTGTCGATGTTGTAGCCTGGTGGTGCAAACATGAGTCCAAATACTTTTGCTTCCTCGCCTTCAGGCAAGTATTCAGCGGCAGGCGTCATAAACAGAATGATGCTGCAGGCAGTCAGCAGCGCACCAGCAATAAGCGTGACCCTGCGCGCAACACTCGCCAACAGCCATTCTACGCTCGCCACAATTCTTGCCTGGGTAGCTGTGCCAAAGCGTTGCAACCGACCTGGGTTGGGGGCGTGAGGAGGCGTTTGCAGGTAGCGGCCGCAGGTGGTCGGGACCAGCAGGGTCGCCACCAGCAAAGACATGATGATTGACGTGGCGATGGCTATGGCGATATCTGAGTAAAGCTGGCCGGCTTCATCTTCGATGAACACAATGGGCAGGAACACAAATACTGTGGTTAGGGTAGAGGCGAGCACCGCTGGCCAGACTTCCGTCACACCATCCAGAGCCGCCTTTAGCCGGGATTTACCCTGGGCCAGGTGTCGATAGATATTTTCCAGCACAACAATATTGTTATCCAGCGTCATGCCAATGGCAAAAGCCACGCCTGCCAGAGAGATGACATTGATGGTTCTACCCGTGACTAACAAGCCAAGGAACGCTGCGATAGTACATATAGGAATGCCCAGGGCGCCAATTGCAGTCGCCGAACCTGAGCGCAGAAAAGCAAACATCACGGCTGTTGCGAATACCGCTCCTATTAACAGGTTACGCCAGACAACCTGTACCGCTTCGACCACGTAAACCACGTCATCTGAGGTGAGGCGCAGCGCCAGTCCGCGCTCTGCAAGAATACCTTCATTAAGCTCTGCCACGGCTTTGATGACACCGGCTTTGACTTCGACAACGTTGGCACCTACTTCTTTGCGCATACGCATGCCGATCATCGGCTCGCTGTTGGTGTAAGCGTAGTTACGAATCTCAGCATAGCCTTCACTGACTTCGGCAACATCGGCAAGTCGTATAAGGGCGTTGCCGCGTCGCTCTATGACCAGGTTTCTGATGTCGGCAACCGTTTCAAAGCGTCCTACTGTACGCAGTAGGTAGCGGCGTTTTCCGCTGTCGACGTCACCGCCAGATACATCCCGGTTACGCCGTCGAATAGCATCTCGAACGTCAATCAGACGAATGTCTCGTTCCGCCAGTTTCGCCGGGTCGACCATGATTTTAATCTGCCGGGCGCCGCCGCCGGTGACACCCACATCGGATACTCCTGCAACCTGTTCCAGACGTGTTCGCACGAAGTCTTCAACAAAATCCTGCTGCGTGCGGATATCTATTTCCTGCGGATTGCCAGCCAACGGCTGCACACTGAAAAACATAAACGGGTTGTCTGAGACAGAGCTGGTGCTGATCCGAGGCTCATCAACGTTTTCGGGATAGCTCGGCACTTGAGACAGCGCGTTGTTCACCAGGATGAGCACTTCGTTGATGTCGATGCCTAACGGGAATTCAAGTTCGATCTGCGCACTGGAGGTGTTGGCTCGAGAAGTAATACGTTCCAGGCCAGGGATGCGCCGCAGGTATTCCTCCTGCTCAATAATGATCTCTTTTTCGATATCCTGGGGTGTGGCACCCGGCCAGCGGGTGTCTACAGTGAGGACGCGGGCTTCGATGTCAGGGATCATCTGCACGGGCACCTGAAATACTGCCAGTGCGCCGAGCAGGCATAAAATCAGGATGCCTACAGTGACAACTACCGGGCGCTCAATAGCTGCGCGAAGCATCAGCCACCCACCGTTTGTGCGCTAACGATGTAAACAGCCTGTTGCGGGCGGAGCGATTCATTGCCGCGAACCACTACACGGTCGCCAATCTGCAACCCGCTACCAACAACCTCACTATATTGCGAGTCACGGCGACCCAGAGTGACGGGCAGGGGTTTTACCGTCAGGTCGGGTTCGCCAGCCTGCACCAGCCACACCAGAATCGTGCCATCTGCGCGTCGAATAATGGCGTCATTGGGAACGGCCAGCACCATGGACTGCTCGGATTGCAGGCCCAGTGTGACGTTTGCTGACATGCCGGGCAGCAACTGTCCGCTGCTGTTTTCTACCGCTAACCAGACAGGCACAGTCCGAGCGTTACTTTGCCCTCGGGGTATTACCGCTGCTACGCGAGTGTTGAAAATCTGTCCGGGCAGCGCGTCTGCTTGAATCTTGGCCTGGGTGCCAACACTGATGCCCGCCACAAGACGTTGGGGCACCGCTACCTCGACACGTACCGTTGCAGCATCAATGAGTTCAAGGGCTGCAGAGCCCGGATTCAACCATTGGCCCTGTTCAGCCTGCTTGCGCGTGACGATGCCGGTGAACGGCGCTTTTATGACATGGCGCGATAAATTTTCCCTGGCTTCGGCCAGATCTGCCTCGCGTTGCCCAATCACCGCGCTGGCAACCGCAACCCGTGTTTGCGCTGTTTCCAGGGCGCTGGCGGGTATATAGCCATCTTTACGCAAACGTTCTGATTCAGCCAGCTGTCGTTGCGTTTCTCTGAGCTCAGCCTGCGCCTGTTGCAGCTGAGCGCTGCTGCGTGCAACGTCGATTCGAGCGATGTTGTCATCAAGAGTGAACAGCACATCATCCGCTTTGACGCGGCTGCCTTCGTCCACCCGCATGCCTGTGATCATGCCGCTTGTTTGCACAGAGATTTGCGTCACGCGTTGTGGAACGACACTGCCGACCAGGGTTACCGGATCATTGAGTTGTTGTTGTGTAACCTTCGACACAGCCACTGGCGTCGCATTGGCGCACACCTGGATGCTGGTGAATACACACAACAGAAGTGTTATGAGCTTACTGTTTGTTGCCCATCTGTTTGGGTTACGCGCAACGGCGGACATACGGATACCTTGAATTTGAATGTCTTGTGAGCACCAGGCGGCTGTTGGAAGATACTGTGGGGCCGCGTGCAGGCTAACTATCTCATGAGGCTGTTAACGTGGGAAGGGAAACTCGGGAGGCAGTGCAGGTGGAGGGCTTCTGCTACACTCTCCGCTCTTTCCCTGATGCTGTAACTATGATTAATCGAATTCAGTTTGCACGCCTGTTGCGGGCAGTTTTGTGCGCTTTCGTCCTGATGCCTGTTGCCGGTACTGCTGCACAGGCAGTAGACAACTTTGTTCTACTAGATCACACCGGTCAGGCTCATGAGTTGTACTACACCGATACGGCGGCGCCTGTACTTTTAGTTGCGCACAGCACTAGTTGCCCGATTGATACCAAAGCCCTGCAGGCCCTTGGCGTTGCTCAACCGGCACTGAGAATACTCCTGATCAACTCCACCGATAGTCGCGCCGACATCGCTCAGGTTGCGGACGAAGATGGCATTGAATGGCCCATTCTTCACGATCACGCGCAGATTATTACGCCTTCTCTGGGGTTCGATCAGGCAGGTGACGCAGTGCTGGTGGATGCTTCCGATTGGCAGATCAGTTATCAGGGCGATGTTGGGGCTGCCCTGTTAGCCCAGCTTGTTTCGCAGCCTGGTGAATCCTCTGGGCAACAGGGTCCTGCACCCGTTGGCTGTATGCTGGATCTGCCGGTAACTGAGGAGGTCGCGGATTATGCATCCCATATTGCGCCCATCCTGCAGGAAAACTGTATGGCCTGCCATGTTGAAGGTGGTATCGGACCCTGGGCGATGAGTGAATACGCCATGATTCAGGGTTTTGCGCCTATGATTCGCGAAGTTGTGCGGGTAAAACGAATGCCGCCGTGGCACGCTGACCCGGAGGTTGGGCAATGGCAACACAGTGCAGCCATGTCTGATGCTGACACGCAGACATTGATCAGCTGGATTGAAGCCGGTGCACCGCGTGGTGAGGGGGATGACCCTTTGCTTGCTGTTCGTGAAACAGCACCGCAATGGCCATTGGGGGAACCCGATCTGGTGCTGGAAATTCCGACGTTCGAGATTCCGGCAACCGGCGTGGTTGACTATCAGTTTCCGGTTGTCGCCAACCCTCTGGATCGTGACGTGTGGGTTGAGGCTGCGACAATTGTTCCCGGAGATACCCGTGTGGTGCACCACGTGCTGATGGGTTCTGCTGAGCAGGCGCCAACTGAAAGCGACCGCGAAAGTGTTTTTCAGAATTACATTATGGGCTACGCACCTGGCAATGAATCTGCACACATGCCGGCTGGAACAGGTGTCTTTGTGCCCGTTGGCGGCGTCTACCAGTTCCAGATGCACTACACGCCGGTAGGTGTGGCAACCACCGACACCACGAAGGTCGCGCTGTATTTCTCGGATGAACCTCCGGCCAATTTCCTGCGTCAGCAGGTGGTGCTGAATCCTCGACTGAAAATACCCGCAAACACGGCTGATCACGTTGAAACGGCGTATTTTGAATTCTGGGAGGACGCTACAATATATTCGTTAGTGCCACATTCACATTATCGTGGCAAAGCCTCTACCTTTGTATTGGAATACCCTGATGGCAGCAGCGAAACGATATTGTCTGTTCCAAACTATGACTTTAACTGGCAGCGCACCTACAGTTTTGTTGAGCCTAAGGTTGCACCGAAAGGCACGCGCATCGTGCACAGTACGGTTTATGACAATTCCCCGGCTAATCCTGCCAACCCTGATCCAGATCGCGAAGTGCCGTGGGGCCTGCAGTCCCATGATGAAATGCTGTATGGTTCAGTCAGTTTCAGCTGGGATAAAGAACGCTCGGATGCGCCTATTCACAGTAATCTGACCGCAGGCAGTGCGCAGTTCATCGGTTTTATGGATAAAGACAAAGACGGTAAGCTCGCTAAGTCAGAATTGCCGGATGGTCTGCGTGAACGCCTGGGTTGGTTCAAGTGGTGGTTTGTCGATACCAACTTTGATGGCGGGCTGGATCTGGCGGAGATAGAGGAAATGTTCTCTGGCAACTAGCGGCGAGAGGGTTTGATAGCAGGGGGAGAGGCATGGCGAAGTCTGCACCAAAGACAGACGCGAAAGGGTACTGGTCAGCAACACTCAGGCTGACCATAGTGTTACTGTTCATCTGGTTTGCCTGTTCTTACGGAGCGGGCATCGTTTTGCGCGACTTCCTTGATCAGTTTTCTATCGGCGGTGCGCCGTTAGGTTTCTGGTTTGCTCAGCAAGGGTCCATCTACTTTTTTGTTGTGCTGGTTTTTTATTATTGCTGGGCAATGAAACGCCTTGAGAAGAAGTACGGTGTGGAGACCCAATAATGGATCAGACCACGTGGAGCTTTGTGTTTGTCGGGGTCACCTTTGCCTTGTATATCGGCATTGCCATCTGGTCTCGTGCCGGATCTACGGACGATTTTTATGTGGCCGGGCACGATGTTAATCCTGTTCTAAACGGTATGGCTACGGCTGCAGACTGGATGTCGGCAGCGTCTTTTTTGTCTATGGCCGGTTTGATTGCGTTCCTGGGATACGGTGGCTCTGTGTATCTTATGGGCTGGACCGGTGGGTATGTGCTGCTGGCCCTGCTACTGGCACCGTTCCTGCGCGAATTCGGTAAATTCACCGTGCCGGATTTTGTGGGTGACAGATATTATTCGTCGTTTGCGCGAGTGGTTGCTGTTGTCTGCGCGTTGTTCGTTTCCTTCACCTATATCGCCGGGCAGATGAAAGGTGTTGGCGTGGCTTTTTCCGGCTTCCTTGGTATCGAGTACGAGTGGGGTATTGTCATCGGCATGGTCATCGTATTCTTCTATGCGGTTCTGGGCGGCATGAAAGGCATTACCTATACCCAGGTCGCACAGTATTGTGTGCTGATTTTCGCCTATACCGTACCCGCGATATTTATATCGCTGATCATCACCGATAATCCGGTTCCGCAGCTTGGATTCATTGGTGATGTGAAAGGCACGGATGTATCGATGCTCGATAAGCTGAACCAGGTGGTCAGTGATCTTGGCTTTCTTGAATACACCTCGACCAGCAAAAGCATGTTTGATGTGTTCTGTATCACCGCAGCCCTGATGTTTGGTACCGCTGGGCTGCCGCACGTTATCATTCGCTTCTTTACTGTGCGTAACCCCGGCGCCGCTCGCATATCAGCCGGTTACGCTCTTGTCTTTATTGCATTGTTATATACCACCGCACCCGCAGTAGGCGCGTTTGCACGCTTGAATTTTGTGGAGACGGTGAACGAGGCAACCTACATCAGCGACGAGAACTATGAAGCCGCGGCGTCGACGATCCTGGCACAGGGCGGCAAACCCGTACCACAGTGGTTTAAGTCCTGGGAACAGACAGGTCTGGTTGGGTTTGAAGACAAAAACAGCGATGGTCTGATGCAGATACGTGGCCCGGCAGCACCGGATGGGCTGGCCAATGAGGTGGATGCGAACAACGATATATTTGTCCTGGCAAATCCGGAAATTGCCCAACTGCCGGGTTGGGTAATCGGCCTGGTGGTTGCTGGCGGACTCGCTGCAGCGTTGTCGACCGCTGCTGGATTGCTGATGGTGATCTCTTCAGCGGTCAGTCACGATCTATGTCGACGGACGCTGTTCAAAGATATGAGTGATACCACCGAATTGCGGGTTGCACGGTTATCTGCGGCAGGCGCGGTGCTTGCCGCCGGCCTGTTGGGTCTGTACGCCAGTCAGCTGGGTTTTGTTGCGCAGGTGGTGGCATTTGCCTTTGGACTTGCGGCAGCGTCGCTGTTCCCCATTATCTTCCTGGGCATTTTCTGGAAGCGTATGAACAAAGAAGGTGCGATCGCCGCGATGTTAACCGGGCTCGTGAGTACCTTCGGCTATATCTATTTTTTCAAGTTTGGCGGTGGCACCGCTGATCAGTGGTTGTTTGGTGTATCACCAGAAGGCATCGGTTTTGTCTTCATGTGGTTAGCTCTGGGTGTCGGCATAGGTGTTGCGCTGATGACGCCCGCGCCACCCCAGGACATCCAGGATCTGGTAGAAGACATACGCGTGCCTGGAAATCGGCACGACCATGGTATCGCTGACAGTGGCATGCACCCGATTGATGGCAGCTAGTCCCGAACCTGTCCGGTGATGATAGAGTTCAAACCAATATCTGGAGACGTACGATGTGTGATGACCTGACTGTAAACGAAAGTGAAAAATATCTGGCGGGTAAAGGGATCAGCCGTCGCCAGTTTGGCACGCTTGCCGCCGGTGCAGCTTTGATGGCTGTACTGCCGCCGGTTGCTAATGCGCTGACGGTCACCGGAAACGATGTTGTGGTGTCAACACCGGATGGCGAAGCGGATTGTTATTTCGTACATCCCACAACCGGTGCCCATGCCGCAGTAATTATCTGGCCTGACATTCTGGGTCTACGTCCCGCATTTAAACAGATGGGTACGCGTCTGGCACAATCAGGCTATGCGGTACTTGTGGTTAATCCTTATTACCGCAATGCAAAGGCACCAGTGGTTGGCGAAGGAGCGTCTTTTCAGGATGCTGAAACTCGTGATGTGGTCATGCCTTATGCGCGTAGCCTGACACCTCAAACCAATGTCACAGATGCAGGCGCCTTTGTGGCCTATCTTGATGCTCAGGCAGCGGTAGACACCAACCGTGGCATCGGTACAACCGGCTATTGTATGGGCGGCCCGATGACGATGCGCACTGCGGCGGCCTTTCCGGAAAGAATTGCTGCCGGAGGGGCATTTCATGCCGGGCGTCTGGTAACTGATGCGCCTGACAGCCCACATCTGCTGGTACCCAACATGCGTGCGCAATATTTGTTTGCGGTTGCCGAGAATGACGATGAGCGGGAGCCTGATACTAAGAATATCATTGCCGCAGCGTTCGCGGATGCTGGACTGGAAGCTGAAGTTGAAGTTTACGAAGGTGCAATGCACGGCTGGTGTGTACCGGATTCCCGGGTTTATAACGAAGTTCAGGCTGAGCGTGCCTGGAGCCGTTTGTTGAACCTGTTCAGCACCGCATTAGCCTGACGCGCGTCGTCTTGAATCAGGCGCATTTGCCAGGTCCGGGCTGAACCCCTTAGTATGCGGTTGTCTTTGCAGTCGCGTAAGCAACCGCAAAGCCGTAACTGAGGGGGGATGTCCGGGAAATCAGTGAAAGTCTGATACTGGCCTCGCAACGGTAATTCGAGTTATGCCTGTTCCTAACTGCCACTGTGCACTTTGCATGGGAAGGCGAGCAGGCTGAAATTTATTTCGACTCATCAGTCCGTAGACCGATCCTTTCTCCATGACTACACAAGCCCCGCTCGAGGTGCAGCGGCAATTGGAGAAATCGATGAAAGTCTATGGAACTGCTGCGCTGTGCAGCTTGTTGAGTGTGCTCGCCATTCCAGTATCTGCCGCTGAAGTAATTGATGAAGAATTGCTGGTTGTGGGTTCGCGTATGCCGACCGAAGCCTACAAGGTTGGCCGCGCAGTGACTGTTTTGAGCGAAGCGGATATTCAGAACCTGGGTTATAGATACGCGGCAGACCTTCTGCGCTTTGTGCCTGGCGTTACGGTCAGTCGCGGTGGCGGTTACGGCGGGCTTACCCAGGTACGTATTCGTGGTTCTGAAGCCAATCATTCCGTGGTTCTGATTGATGGCATTGATGCATCAGCGGCGGGGTCTGGCGAGTTTGACATGTCCACTCTGCTGGCTGCGGATATAGAGCGGATTGAAGTTCTGCGTGGTCCCCAGGGCGGATTATATGGATCGAATGCCCTGGGTGGTGTTGTTAACATCATTACCCGGCGGCCGGTTGATGGCATGGCGTTGCAATCAGAATTGGAGGCGGGTGGCAATGAAACCCGTCAGGCAGCTGTATCTGTTGCCGGTGGTAACAGTAGGATTCAGGGGCGGCTGACCTATATCAAACGTCAATCTGAATTCGATATATCCACAGACGATTCTTTGATCGGCGGCGAAGATGACAAGGATGATAACCAGACGATAAGTGGGCAACTGTTTGCCAGCCTGACAGAGCAGCTGACGTTGCAGGGGTTTGGCCGTTTCACCGACAAACAGACGGATACGGATGGCTTTGATTTCAGCGGAGGGCCGCAGCAAGGTTTACCGATTGATAACAACAGCTTCTCCGACAGCGAAGACCTGACCCTTGGATTAACCACCACGCTTAAACGCCGGGAAGATCGGTCGACAACCCGGTTGTCAGTCGCTCACACCCACTCAGAACTTGATGGCGGCAGCTTCGGCAGCGAATCTGCCAGGGACCTGATCAGCCTGGATAGCAGTTGGGTCTGGCCTGAATCGGGTGGGCCAGGTCAACGAACAACAGCATTTGTGCAATACGAAGAAGAGAGTTACAGGAACCTGTCCCCATCAGACATCAGTCAGACGGCGACCCAGGAACGCGATATGTTGGGATATGGTCTTGAACACCGTGTGTCGATCAACGAAAAGCTGTTCATAAACGGTTCGCTGCGCCATGAAAACAACGATGAGTTCGAAGACTCCACGACTTACGCACTGGACGTATCTTATCGCTTCAGTGAAGCAGGCAGCCGTCTGCATGCAAGTTATGGCTCAGCAGTGACTAACCCTACTTTTCTGGAACAATTCGGGTTTGTGCCGGGTACATTTGTTGGTAACCCGGAGCTTGAACCGGAAGAATCGACAGGTTGGGATGTGGGTGTTGAGCAGGTCCTGTTTAAGGGGGCACTGCTGGTCGACGTCACCTTTTTTGACGTGGCGCTCGACAACGAAATTGCCAATAGCTTCCCCTCTGTGATCAACCTTGCAGGTGAAAGTAACCGTCAGGGAGTTGAGTTCGCCGCTGACTGGCAGCCGTCAGAACAGACGTCTTTGAAGGTGAACTATACCTATACGGATGCAGAAGAACCTGCTGGTGTCGAGGTTCGTCGTCCTAAACACATGGCCAGTGTCAACGTTGCCCATTCGTTGTTCGATGGGCGGGCGAATCTGGCTGCTGGAGCGGTTTACAATGGTGAATCATTTGACAGTGATTTTCGAAACTTCTTCACAAATGGTTTTGTTGCTGAACGCACCGAAATAGACAATTACACAACGGTAAATGTTAATGCCAGTTATGCCTTCAGTGATGCGCTGGAAATATATGTACGGATAGAAAATCTATTTGACGCAGACAACAGTGATCAAATTGGTTATGCCCTGCCTGGTCGTACTGCGTTTGCCGGATTGCGCTATAGTTTTGCACGGTAGCCTCCCTTACAAGGAAGGAATCATGACCACGATGAGGCATCCAGTATCAGCTGTGCTTCCATCCCAGGTCGTTTGCTGTTTGTTATGGGTATAACAAAGCGACATTGACCTGCTGAGCCCGGTTGCGCTTCGACTTGTGTGTAGCTGCTTTCCGGGCTGTCTATTGCAAACTTCAGTTTCCAGCTGCCGTCGCTTCCCGGTGGCGCAATTTCGACAAACAGTTTTTGTCTCAAAAAACTTATGCCGTCGAAGTGTTCGTCCAGCCACCATTTTCGATCTACTTCGAAACGATCCGTGAAAACGCCCAGTTCAATGGCAAAAGCCATATATTTCATGCGTTTGTTGATCAGCAGATGTTTACGCAGAAAAGCTGAAAACAGGGCAATAGAATTAGAGCGGAACTTGTTCTGCCTGGTATAAAAGCGGCCCAGCTGCCGTCGCACTGCGGAATTTTCGCTGAATTTGCGCCTGGTGAGATTCCAACCCCGTCCGCCGCGCACGGAAATCACCGTTTCAAAATACAGGTTCGCGTTCACAGATTTTTTGTCCTGCTGCGCTTGCTCGATTTTTTTGGGTAGCGTCAGGCCGTTGATTTCAAGTTTTCCGTCGATCCGCGTGTCGCCAAAAAGAAATCGGTGCAGATTCTGGTATCCGTCTTCCGAATTCACTAATCCCACCGGGCCGCCGTGGGCTCTATGAACATGCGCGCGGGGTGAACCGCTGGTGTAGGCGTTTTTTATCCGTACCAGTCCATCACTCATGGCACCAACAGCTGCTGCAGAAAGCGGCACGTCGTAGTCAGCTTCGTTAGTGCCGATCAGAGCAAAAAGTCGCTCTGCTGGAAACTTCCCGTTCAAGCTGTTGACTGGCTTGTTACCGTGATTCCTGGCAAAGCCGAGGTATCTGGCCATATTCGGTCGGTAGAAATTGTTGATATCGTATAAGCCCACATTGATGCGGTTGCCGAGACCCTGCAACTCAATGCCATTGTGAGGTGTGCCATAGGTGAACACTTTGTCTACAGGCAGTTTGGCCGGGTTGAATTTTGAGCCTTGTTTGGCAGGCAATACTTTCTGCAGATAGCTGCGTACCACCAGGCCACCCATCGAATGTGCGACCAGAAACACTTTGAATGTGCTGCCATAGTCGACACCGACGCTTTTTCCATATGCGGTATACAGACTTCGCAGGCGTTCAACCATCCCGTGCAGACCTGATGCCAGGGTTTCAACTTCATCGCGCTTACCATCGCCAAAGATTTCACTTGCCTGTTCATAGTAGCGATATACCCAGAGGGCTCTGCCGGGGTCTTTGAGACCAGCCAGGTCTTCGGCATTTTGCGGTTCCCGCCCATTTTGATAAACATCGCTGTAGCCACACTCCGTCACCAGTCTTATTACCGGTGACTCAAAGTAGAACGGCACAAGGTCATCACCGACCCCCTGACGTAACAGGGTGGAGCCGTTTTCGAACCCTGAAAAGGGTTCGTTAACCGCCTGTTCAATATCAGCGTCACGCATGGCGAAGCCGCGTACGAATATGATGGGGTAGAAGTGAGTATTTTCGTCGCGGGAATAGTAGGGGTTTGTCATAACTGTTTTGTTAACTGGAGAAAGCCGGGGGTGGCGCAAAGCCACCTATTTCCTGAGCCAGTAAATGTGCAAAGGCGATACATTTATAATCCTGGTAGGGGCCGCTGACCGCCTGCAATCCTATAGGCAGCCCCTGTTTTGAAGGGCCTGTTGGAAATGCGGTGCTGGGCAGGTAGCTGGCAATGACCAGCCCTGCCCAGAACAGCGGCTCAAAATAGGGTCGCTCGACCCCGTCCACATTCAAAGTGCGCTGCTCGAAAGGCCTGTGATCATGTGGAAAAGCCGGCACGGTCATCTGCGGACACACCAGAATATCCCATTCACTGAAAAAGCTGTCCCAGGCAAGGCGCATCTTTTCCCGCCGGAAATTATGTCGAATCCAGTCACCATGCAGCATGACGCTGGCCCGCGCGTTGATTGCATCAACTGAGCCGTCTGCAGGGTCGAGGCTGGCCACATAGGCCTGGGTCTGGGCAACCTGCTCTGCAGACTTGCCGGCAGACATTACGGCTGTCAGTAAGCTCTGGTAGGTGGCGTGAGCTGCGCGCAAGTCAAATGCGGGTCTTGCGCTGTCACTGACTGTCGCACCAGCTTTGGCCAGTACGTCAGCAATTTGCTGAACGCGATCAGCGGTCTCTCGGGTGACGGGTGCCATATCATCGGTTTGCCAGAGTGCAACTTTTAAATCCGCTAGAGATTTGATTTGTGGCCGCGGCAGGTTCAGCTGCCAACCAGTAGATTCACGCGGGGTAGGGCCAGCCATAATATCCAGCCCCAACGCCAGGTCTTCAGCGGAGCGGGCCAGAGGGCCGCTGACAGCCAGGTCGGCGTCCGGTACGCCTGGAAACAGTTCGTGGCCGGACAACGGGACAATTCCCCAGGTGGGCTTGTGTCCATAGACACCGCAAAAATGCGCTGGTGTGCGGATCGATCCGCCGATGTCCGAACCTGCTTCCAATGCGGAGAACCCCGCCGCCATGGCGGCAGCGCTACCACCGGAAGAACCACCAGGCACACGCTGTGTATCCCATGGGTTATTGGTGGTGCCATAGATGCTGTTGTAACTTTGAAAATCCGCCAGATCTTCCGGGACGTTGGTTTTACCGAGGAACACTGCACCGGCGGAGCGAAAGCGTTGTACGGCTAAGCCATCTTCCTCAGACACGTTGTTTCGGAATGCTTCGATACCCCAGGTGCTGGGGGTATCTGCCATGACGTAAGATTCTTTAATGGTCATCGGAACGCCGTGCAGTGGTCCCAGGGGTTCGCCTCTGGCCTGCTTGGCATCGGCGGCCTCGGCATCTGCTCTAGCGCGATCAAAAGTATGAACCGGGACGGCGTTAATGGCAGCGTCCAGTGTTTCTATACGGCTGATGTAGTGGTCAGTCAGCTCTCGTGAGCTGACTGCCTTTGCTGCAATTCTGCTGGCCAGTTCAGTGGCCGTAGCAAACGTTAGATCCGATGACATGCGATTGTGCTCCCCAGTGCAACTCTGAGCGTCTGATAGTAGCGCAAAAATGCGTCATGTCAGAGTGGCAGCGGCGGGGCAATCTTCTGGGACAGGGGAAGTCAGTCCCAGTTTTGCGGTACCAGGCGAACTTTGCTGATGTCGTAGCCCTCGGCAGCGGCGATATCTAACAGCTCTTTGTATCTGGCCTCGGGAAGCTGCGGCGTGCGGGCCATGATCCACAGATAGTCGCGGGCGGTGCGACCGATGATTGTGCTCTGGTATTCCGGATCAACGTAGACCACCACGTATTCGGCTTTGATAGGCCAGACAAATTGCATCCCCCAGATTGCATTTGAAGGGTCTTCGCCCACAAATGCGGTGGGATTGTATTCTTTTCGTTTGCCGTCGAAGCTGTCAGCGTTGAAGCTGAATGTTGTCGCGATGGTGCGTTCATCTTTTCGCTGGTAGCTCTCTACCGCATTGTATACGTTGCGTTCAATAAAAGTGGGTATGTTGCCAATGACGTACCAGTCGCCCATGAATCGTTCCAGGTCAACAAAGTCAGCGGAACGAATTGGTTTGTCTGGAGCGCTGCTCTGGCAGGCTGCGAGGAATGTGCTGATGAATGCCACGATAATTGCTTTCCTGAAAACTGGATTAATACGCCATTGCATTGGTCAGCTCCGATGGCGCGTTCATGTGCGGCTGAGATATCTGCTGGTCAGACTGCGCGTCTGCTGCTGGCAGTGCGGTGGCTTCATACCGAAGCGTGCGATTGCCGCGCGCAGGTGTTTCCAGAGCCAGCCAGCGATAGTCATCTGCTGCGTACCATAAGTCGATGGTTTGTTCTTCCAATGCTAATGCGTAGCGGTTTGCCAGCAGGGTTTCACCGGCAACCGTCACCTGTTCACTGCCAAGGGCGGTGATTTCAACAGGTTCTAATTCGCCGGTTTGGGAATTAATAAGGGAGTCCGCGGTGAGCAGTGCAGGGTTCCAGTAGGCGAAGCTCATCGGGCACGCATCAAACGTGTCAGTGCTGCGTTTTGTCTGCACAACAAACTGCTGGTCCCGGGTGGATGCCTGCACCTCAAGGTCATCTCCATTGTCATTGGTCTGGGATGACAGCGCCAGCAGACAGTTGCCCTGCCAGGATTCACGATTTGTATGCTGGTAAGAGTAGGCGTTGATGAACAGAATTTTGACATTGAAGTCGGCTTCGATCTCCACAGTTTTCAACGGCCCTTTTTCAGCATCCTGCTCGTGACGGACGACAAAACTGTGTTCACCGATTTTCTGCTGATCTAGCAGCACGTTGAAGTCCCAGCGTTGTTCGTTGGACGCAGCAGCGTGCGCGGTGGCGCCCAGGCCCAATACACTGGCTATAACGAGTTGTCTGATCACGGCAAAATGTTCCTTCCTGCTCAAATTAGAGGAGACTTTGCCATCATTCACGTCAACGTAGCGTTAGGACTGCGTGAGCGTCGCGTCAACGCATATATATTCTAAGTACCTGAAATTAAAAGATTTAGCTTCGGCTATGTAAAATCGGCGCCTGCAGGCCCGATCGCCTCAAGGTAGTGGATATATGCCTCACCGCCTGCATGTTGTCGTTTTTATGCCCCGGTTTGTTAAGCCGGCGTTCAGGCGCACACACTACATTGGCGTGACTGATTTAACAGCGCTCTGCGGTTACTTCAGCAATACTAAATAACGTCAAATTGGAGAGACGGATGAAAGTAACAAAATTGCCTAAAATAGGTTTGGTCGCTCTTGCAGTGAGTGTCAGCGCGCCGGTATTGGCAGATGAAGGTATGAGCTATAACTTCATTGAAGGATCGTATATTGATACAGAAATTGATGACGGTCTGGATGTTGATGGAGATGGTTTTGGTCTGAATGGCTCAGTAGAGCTGGGTTCAAACTACTTCCTTACAGCCAGCTACGCGACCCAGGAGTTTGACTTTGGCATCGACCTGGACCAGAAAACAATTGGCTTCGGCGGCTATATGCCATTGTCCGACAGCGTTGATCTGGTAGGCAGCCTCAGCTATGTGGATGCGGAAATTGATACACGTTTTGGTGATGCTGACGACGACGGTTTTGGTCTGGGTGTTGGTTTACGCGCCCAGGTGGCACCCAACGTGGAACTCGAAGGCGGTATCCTCTATGTTGATCTGGACGAAGGCGGAGATGATACATCGTTAGCTCTCGGTGGCCGTTACTACTTTACTGAAGCCTTTGCCCTCGGTGCTGGTGTCAGTTTTGGTGACGATGCGACCAGCTGGAATATTGGTGCACGTTTCGAGTTCTAAAAACTCCTGAGCACTCAGTACGAAACAAACCCCGGCATTAACAGTGCCGGGGTTTTCTTTTTTTAAAGGAAAGGTTTTTCGGTTTGGCCAGCGCTCATGTCTAAGCTGGGTATCGCTTGGTGGCACGGTGCACTGAGGGTTAAGATGCCAGGGTTTTTTTGCAACGATTTGTGAGCGCCACTTGACCAGTACTTTTTTGGGTAAATCCATATCGGGTCCGTTTACGATGCCATCAGGTATTGTTACCACGGCGTCTTCAATTATTGAGTATATGTTCGCTCATGTACCTGAAGTAGGCGTGTTGACCACCAAGAGCATCGGCCCTGCACCACGGCTGGGCAACCGCGAACCCATATTGAGCCAGTATGCCCCCGGGTGTTTTGTGAACGCGGTGGGTTTAACTAATCCCGGCGCCGAGCGAAGCGCAGAATTATTCGCCAACCTCACCGTTCCGCAGGATAAATTCCTCCTGACCTCTATTTTTGGCGGCAGTGTTGAGGAGTTTGTTGCAGTAGCAGAACTGCTGGCGCCTTTCAGCGATGGTCTTGAGCTTAATCTTTCCTGCCCACATGCCCAGGGCTATGGCATGGCAATGGGACAGGATCCGGAAATGGTTTATGAAATTACCGCCGCGGTGAAAGCTGCGGTGTCCATACCGATAGTGCCAAAGCTCACCCCGAACACGGATAACATAGCCGCGATCGCGCGCGCTGCGGTGGATGCCGGCGCTGATGCGCTGTGTGCGATTAATACCGTGGGTCCCGGTTACTTTTCCGCCTACGGCAGCCCTGTGCTGACTAACGAAATGGGCGGTATGTCTGGCAAAGGCGTGCTGCCGATCGCGCTCAAATGCGTTCGTGAAATTGTCGGCGAGGTTGATGTGCCGGTGATCGGTTGCGGTGGCCTGTCCAGTGCCATGGACGTCGAGGCGATGGCTGATGCGGGTGCGAGTATCTTTGGCGTGGGGTCGGCTCTTGTTGGCATGACCTCGCAAGAGATCAGCGAGTATTTTGCAGCCTTAGGCAAAGACCGGGTATCCCGCACCAAGCGTGCAGAATCTCTGGTGCAATATGACGTCGACATGGACTTTACGCCGGTGACCTTGGTTAGCAACGAAAAAGTCACTGACGATATTTCAATTCTGACTTTTGATCATAAGATCAATGTCCAACCCGGTGAGTTCATCTTTCTGTGGGTGCCAGGAGTCGGCGAAAAGCCTTTTTCGGCTTTAACCGACGATCCTTTCTCGCTGGTCGTTATAGACCTGGGCGAGTTCACTCATCATCTCATGGGGATGGTGCCGGGTAGCCAGGCGTATGTTCGCGGCCCCCATGGTATACCCGCAAAACCGCCACAGGATGCGCGGATTGTTGCTGTCGCCGGGGGCACAGGTCTGGCAGCGGTTTATCAGCTGGCTAGGGACTTTGGCAATGCAGACATATTTGTTGGTGCAAGAAGTGCCGAGCGACTTTATTTTCAGGACCAATGCGCTGAGGCTGCGCGTTTACACGTGGCTACCGATGATGGCAGTGAGGGTTTTCACGGGCTGGTGACACAGTTGCTGGATGACCACCTGTCGGGTTTGAGCCAGCAGGAACTGGATGCTCTGGTATTTTATAACTGTGGTCCGGAGCCCATGGTGCATGCAGCCGTAGCCGTGCAACAGAAACACTGTCGAGCTGATCAAATCTTCAGTGCCATCGACTACCTGACAAAATGTGGTGTAGGCATCTGTGGTGCCTGCGCTACGCCAGATGGTAGGCGCTTATGCGTCGACGGACCGTTTCTTGGCGTCGACAGTTGATTAAATCGACAGGTCTTTGAGGTTGTAGTCTTTGATGACGCGCTCGTAGCTGTCCGCGTTGAAGCGAAGACTGTCTTCGAAGCCCTCTAGGGGCTGATAGTGATAGCGGCGCTGATCCGGATAGTGTTGCGCGCGGGCATCAATGGCCACACCAATCACACGGGCGCGATCGAAGATTCGTTGCGCATCATAAACTTCTCTGCTGCTCTGGCTCAGCGCGCCGGTCGCACCCAGTACCGATGAGCGTCGATGAAATCCAAATGTCAGCGAAATTCGCGTATCAGAAGAACTGTTGGCAAATGAGCCATGTAACAGTTGCCGGTTAACAACCGTGACATCACCCGGAGCGCAGGTCAGGGGAACAGCGCCCGGCAGTTGCTCTGAGCCGCCGTTGTCTGCAACCCGCTTTTTAATATCGATTTTCCCGAGTTTGTGTGTTCCCGGCAGCACCCATAAACAATTGTAGGGGGTGCACTCATAAAGCTGCACCTGGAAGTTGAAACCGTGAATACCTTCATCCCAGTTTTCTGCCTGCCAATGTGTCACACCGTCCTGATGCCAGGAAACGGCCCCACCTAAACCGGCCTGTTTAACAAAAATAGCATCATTGTAAGGGACAAAATCCTCGCCATTAATGGCGGCGGCTATACTCAGCAGGTCCGCGTGACCGTAAAGGCGAAGCCCGGAAGGCATGCTTTGGCACATGCCGGAGATCAGATAAACGGCCTCATCCGGTGCGTTGGACGCCGCCACAGGTTCAGCCATTTTGGTCGGGTGGCGACCATTGAGCAGCTTGGTACCGCCCCAGGGGTCACTTAACGGCCTAGCAAAAGTATAAGTGGGTCGGGTAAATTCGCTGCCAAATGCAGGCCTGCCCTGGGCGTCTGTGGTGGCGTGCTGTCCTGTAGGTGCGCGTTCCAGGAGAACGTTGATATCCTGTCTTAGAGCGTCTATCTCCTCATCAGAGATGACGTTGGTGAAGGTGTAGAAGCCGTGTTTCCAGTAGGCCTTGAGAATATCGGGGTGGAGTTGAAAGTCTTCGGCATAGCGCACCGGCCCCCGATTACCCAGTCTCTGACTGTTTGCAATTCCGGCGCTGACATAGTCTGTCAGGCTTGCGTGGTGCGCAGCCGCGCTAAGTGACTCTGCTGGCGCCGCGACCTTGGTTTCGGTTGTATTCACAGCTCATTGTCCCCCGCAACTTGACTCTGTTTTTACCCCTCCTGCCAGATTACACCTTGTCGATCGAAGTTTTCAATCTGCGTTCGACTGTAGCCAAGTGTTTCCAGGATCTCGATATTATGCGCACCGGCTTGGGGTGCACTGCCTAACGATTGAGATTTTCTGTTGAATTTGACCATCGGTCCATGGCGAAAGTAGTCGCCCCATTGAGGATGTACTGCAGGGGCGATGAAGCCGCAGGCGTCGACCTGAGCATCATTGAGCCAGAAAGTATTGGGCGCGTGCCCACTAGCAGCCACGCAGGCGACGCCGGTGGGTACCAGCAGCGTCTGCCAGAAGTCTGCATCATGACGGCTGAACAAGTCACTCAGCTGTGCGATAAGAACTGCATCTTCCGCTTGCCAGTTTATGTCTGCCGAAAATCCAATGTCCGCATTATTCACAGTCTGGGTAAACTGTGTTTTTTCTTTATCGTTTAACAGCGCAAGAAACACCCACTGGCTTTCTGCGCAGGCGTATAAACGGTAGGTGGGCGTCAGGCCGTGAAGCCCTTCATCAGGCTGCAGGCGCGGGGGTTTGTCGGGATAATCGAGAAAATCGTCATGATTGGCATACGCGTTGGCGCCAAACATATCGATGAGAATCTGTTGTCCGGCGCCGGTGACCTGACGTGCACAGAGCCCGAGCAACACAGAACTGGTGACCACCATTGCAGTATTCGGGTCTGGGTTGACCTCGTTTGCCCGCATTAACCGGCTGGTCCAGAGTCGGATATTTTCAATGTCCTGGAGTGTGTCGGGCACATGTTCGCCCATCTGATACATCACGCCACCCATGGCCGCGCCTGGGATCGGATGCGTGCTGGGGCGTAAGGCGCTGGGTCCATCCGGCCCATAACCATTACACTGCAGATAGACAAGGCCCGGATTAAGAGCGGCGAGCGTTGCGTAGTCGATACCCAGGCGCTCAGGTACACCGGGTCGATAGTTGTGAATAACGATGTCGGCGTCGGCAACCAGCTGGTGGACAATTTTCTGCCCTTCCGCAGATTTCATGTTGAGACTGATACTCTGTTTACCGGGGTTCACGCGAGCGGAACCGATGCCGGATAACATACCCCTGAACGGGTCTCCGCCCACTTGTTCTACTTTGATGACAGTGGCGCCCATGTCTGCCAGGAAGGAAGCGCCTAATGGGGCGGCGATGATGGTGGCTATCTCAACCACCTTTATTCCTGCAAGCGGCAAGTCTGGTTCGTCGTTCTGTCGCGGTCCCGGACGAGGCGAATCGACCCAGTGTGCGGCAAGCGCCTGGACAGATGATGGATTGCTGTTGTTACCTGGTGTGGCGGGTGTTTTGGTCAGGCGCGCCAGGGGGCCTAATTGCCTGTGACCTTGCGCGGTTTCGATGACGTGTCCGTTGGCCACAATGTCCGGATCATCGAGAGCCTCTTGTGTCGTCTGGTAGATACTTGCTACCACTCCGCCATCTTCTATCAGTTGTGTCATCCAGTCTTGTGCTGTGCGCTGCGAAATACGGGTCAGCATGCGATTGCGGAAAGCTTCGTGTTTGTCTTTGTCTTTGAGTAACAGCTGTTTAGGGTTGAAGTCAGGGTCAGCAATGATGTCTATCAGGTCAGTTGCGATCAGGAAGTTATCAAACAGATGCGGCAGCAGGTTGCCGAACTGCATCCAGCGGCCGTCAGCGGCCTGAGCGGGGTGATAAAAAAGGCTTGGCATCGGCAGGTCCTCAGTTGGCGCTGCAAGCGCCGGCAGTAAATCCGGGAATCGCTCGCGGAACTGCCCCCCCAGCATCGGGCCCTGTTCATAGGCCAACATGCCCTGCAGTATGCTGGTTTCGATAAGCTGGCCCTGGTGAGAATCGCGGCTGGCATACAGGGCGGACAGGATGCCGCTGACAGCAGCTTGAACACAGGCATGAATACCAACCTGCAATGCTGAAAACACCGGCCCCGGTCGCTCTACTATGCCGCTGAACATCTGCATTCTGCCGCAGTAGGCGGCCACCACATGTTCGTACCCCGGGCAGTCGGCCATCGGCCCTTCGCTGCCAAATCCGGTGATGTGACAGAAATGCAGATGCGGATGCTGTTTGTGAATCTGTTCTGGATGCAGGTTGGCGGCGCGCAGATTCGCAGGTCGCCAGTTACACAGGAGTACGTCAGCCCCGGTCAACAGTTGCTGCAGTTTGCTGTGTTCCTCAGCGTTCTTGAGATTCAGGGCAAGCGTATGTTTGCCGCGATGCCACATGCTGGCGGCGGGTAGTTGTTCCTGTTCTGATGTTTTTGGCGATTGGATACGAATCACTTCAGCACCAAAATCCGCCAGGATCATGCCAGCAAGACCTGTTGTGGGTCCGCTACCGAGTTCGACAACACGTACACCTGTCAGTGCAGCAGGCGAGGTGTTCTGCGTGATCTTGCCTGCTGGCTCCGCCTGTACGTCATCTGTCATGGCCAGTGAATCCTGGAAATTACAAGCTGTACAGCGTAAATACTCAGCGGCTGCAACGCCAGTCTATGTGATGTGCTGTTGTGGTGGGTGCAGGTGTTACAATCCGCGACAATTGAGCTTAACAACACCCGCTTACACCCTATGATTTACAGATTTACCCTCAGTTTTTCTTCACTGACACGCGCTGCGCTCGCTTGTGGTCTGATCGCAGCAGCCATGATGCCCAGAGTTAATGCGGCCGCCTATTCTGTACCGGACGACGGCAACTCTCTGCTGGGTGCTGTCAAGCAGGTGCAGTTGGTTTACGAAGACACCTTCGCCATCGTGGCACGTCGGGCTGGGGTTGGTTTCACCGGTTTACAACGGGCCAATCCTGGCATAGATGAGTGGCTGCCCGGTGCGGGTGTATCGCTGGACTTGCCTACTTCGATGCTTTTACCGGCAGTTCCAAGAGAAGGTGTTGTCATCAACCTTGCTGAGTTGCGTATGTATTTCTTTGCGGATTCGGGAGAGCAGGTATTTGTGTATCCGATTGGTATTGGCAGCGAAGGGCGAGAAACGCCGCTGATGCAGACGTCGGTTGTGGGCAAGATTGAAAACCCGGTCTGGTATCCACCACAGTCTGTTCGTGATCGGCATGCAGCGGAAGGTGATATTTTACCGCGGGTAGTGCCGCCTGGCCCGGAAAACCCGCTTGGCCCTTTTGCCATTCAGCTGGCGCGCTCGGGCTACTTTATCCATGGTACGAACGCGCCTATTGGCGTGGGGCAGCGAGTCTCATCGGGCTGTATCCGCATGTATAACAATCATGTGGCGAGTCTGGTGGCGACGCTGCCTAATCGCACCAGCGTGCGCGTGATCGATCAACCCTACAAAGCAGGTTGGCATGGTGATGAGCTGTATCTGGAAGCGCACCCGCCGTTGGAAGGGGCTTTAGACCATAGTCAGGCTGTGGCAGCGGTAATTGCGGCAACAAATGCTCGAGATGCAGATGTCGACTGGGGCAGAGTGGTTGAAGTCGCACGTACAGGCAGTGGCCTGCCTGTACGTATTACGCTTTAGCAGATTATTTTCCGCCGCAGCACTCGCTTTCCATACGGCTCAAACGTTCCGCAGTTTCAGTAGCGGTGTCCATCGCTTGACGTGCCATGCGCTGAGCATCGCTGATGTCTGAAGCGCTGCTAGATGCAGCCGAGCTAGCTGATCGGGCTGTTTCTAAAGCTTGATCGGCTGTGCTGGATACACTGGAGAGCTGGTTCTCTAATGCCGTCAGGCGGTCTTCGGTTGCACTGGACGCGCAGCCGGAAATCGCAACAAGAGCAATAGAAATTAAAATAAGCTGTTTCATTTAAATAAGACCTCTGTCTATCAGGTGGAGTGGGGGATCATACGCTGAAGTTTATCCAGTCTGTAGGGTTTAATCACACGAGATATTAAGTGTTTCTGCTTATGGACTAAATTACAGTACAAATTTAGGTTCGTTGTTCTTATGAAAGGTGGATGGAAATTATGAATGTTGCAGTAAAAGACACCGCAGCCGTGGTGGATGCAGGCTATTTTGATGTGCTGGTAATTGGTGCCGGAATTTCGGGCATAGATGCAGCGCACTATATGCAAACCGAGTGTCCGGGGAAGTCTTTTACTTTGCTTGAAACCCAGGACTCTTTTGGTGGCACTTGGAATACACACAAATATCCGGGTATCCGCTCAGACAGCGACCTGTTTACCTTCGGCTACAAGTGGAAACCCTGGGTCGGCGCGCCCATCGCTACGGCTGAAGAAATCCTCAAGTATCTTGATGAGGTGCTTGATGAAGAAGATATTCGACGCCACATTCAATATCAGATCAAAGTGACAGATGCGTCCTGGTCCAGTGAAACAAAGCTCTGGACCGTCTATGCAGACAACCTGGCCAGTGGCGAGCGACTGCGCTTCACCACCAATTTCATGTGGATGTGCCAGGGTTACTATCGTCACGCAAAAGGATATACGCCGGAATGGGAAGGCATGGACAACTATGAAGGCAAAATAGTTCATCCACAAACCTGGCCGGAAGACCTGGATTATAAAGATAAACACGTGCTGGTGATTGGCTCTGGAGCTACCGCAGCGACGGTTGTGCCTGCGATGGCGGCGGACTGCAAACACATCACCATGCTGCAGCGTTCGCCGACCTTTTTTATCCCCGCGCCTAACCGCAATGAAACCGCGGAAATGTTGCGTGAGCTGGATGTGCCGGACGAGTGGACCCATGAGATTGTGCGTCGAAAAGTACTCTTCGATCAGCAGGAGATAACCCGTCGTTCGTTTGAAGAGCCCGAAGGTTTGCGAACCGAGTTAATCGGCGCGGCAAAAGAATATCTGGGTGATGACTTCGATATTGCTACCCACTTCACCCCCAGTTATCGCCCCTGGCAGCAGCGAATAGCGTTCCTGCCCGACGGTGATCTTTTTCAGGGTTTACGTCAGGGTCAGGCGACGGTAGTGACCGATCAGATCGAGCGATTTACGAAAAACGGCGTGTTGCTGAAATCTGGTGACGAAATTTCTGCCGATATCATCGTCACAGCAACCGGTTTCAATCTGTGTGTGCTCGGTGACATCAATTTCGAAGTTGACGAAAAAGAAGTCGACTTTGCTGACACTGTGACCTATCGCGGCATGATGTTCACTGGCGTGCCAAACCTGGCCTGGGTGTTCGGGTACTTCCGCGCAAGCTGGACATTAAGGGCAGATCTGATCGCCGAACTTGTCTGCCGCATGTTTAACAAGATGGATGCTCAGGGCGCGACGATGGTCATGCCGACGTTACGACCTGAAGAGCACAACATGCCGCGCCTGCCCTGGATAGATCCCGACAATTTCAATCCTGGTTATCTGATGCGCAGTCTGCATGAAATGCCAAAACAGGGGGATCGTGAGCCCTGGATATTTACGCAGGATTACTGGAGCGAAAAAGATGAATTTCCGGCCGCGGATCTCGACGACGGCACGTTGATTTACACCTGATCAGACCTTCTCCAGATCGGGAGCCCAATCAGGTGGTTCCCTTTGCCAGCGGCGCGCTAGGCGCTGCTGGGTTTTGTAGGGTTGTCCTCCGGGTCAGTGTTTGCCAGGTTTTCTGACCCAACCTCTGTCTCAGGCTGCTCAACTGCTTCTGGCTCAACCTCCGGCTGTACGGCTTGCTCAGGTTCTGCTTCAGCAGACCAGGGTGTGTCGCCGGGTTCTACATCAGGCCAGTCGTTGAATGGAAAGGGCAGGTATTCACTGTTGAAGGTTGCGAACTGCAGAATGTCATACATATACGCGCTGAGATTTGCGCCGAAGGAATGTAGAGACTCATTTACCCGGCCGGTAACAAGTGCAGACAGAAACTGAAATACCGAAATGATGATTA
Source organism: Gammaproteobacteria bacterium (assembly GCA_048571035.1). Taxonomy (GTDB): domain Bacteria; phylum Pseudomonadota; class Gammaproteobacteria; order Pseudomonadales; family Azotimanducaceae; genus UBA4421. The sequence goes on along the minus strand of CP121329.1, from coordinate 1,571,965 downwards.
ACAGGGTTTCGCCGATGGAATAGGCGATGACCATAATAATCATGTACAGCGCTCGTACCCAGATGCTGCGGTCAGCTAACCGGTTTTTAGTTTCTTGGTCCATAGTGTGCCTCGATCAATTGCAGTAGTTGTTTATCCAGTCGATGTGTAACTAGCAAGATTGATACCAGAAGTGAATAATTAATAAAAACAATAGCTTAGGGGTTTCTGCTGCTGTGTGCCGCAAATTTTCTGGCGAATTTGACCAAGTATTTAAATCACTTTTACGTGCTTCTTATCGGATCCAGGCTTCTAAGCTATCGTACTACTTTGATATAGTTGACTGAGCATTAACTAGCCAGCAAAACATTGGGAGAGAACTATGAGTGCAGATCAGGAAGCCCGCGACGATTTAGGTTTTGACCCTGATGCATTGCGTGAAAAGTATCGCATTGAAAGAGACAAACGCCTGCGTGAAGACGGGAATGATCAGTACGTTGAGGTGAAAGGTCAGTTCAGCCACTACGTTGAAGACCCCTATATTGCGGAGCGTATTCAACGCGAGCCACTGACTGACGAAGTCGACGTGGCCATTATCGGAGGCGGCTTTGGCGGCTTGCTGGCGGGTGTTCGTTTACGTCTGGCGGGTGTGGAAAACATTCGCATGATCGAAAAAGCGGATGAGTTTGGCGGCACCTGGTACTGGAACCGATACCCTGGTGCGGCGTGCGATATTGAGTCTTACGTTTATCTGCCTTTGCTGGAAGAAACCGGCTACATCCCACCGAAGAAGTACGTTGAGGGTGCGGACATCATGGCTTACAGCCAGCAGATTGCGAAGCAGTGGAATCTGTACGACGACGTTTGTTTTCAAACTGAAGTACAGGAATTGCGCTGGGATGAGACTGCGCAGCGCTGGATCATTAAAACTAACCAGGGCGACGCGATGAAAGCGCGTTTTGTGATTTCGTCCAATGGTCCTCTGAACCGTCCTAAGTTGCCCGGTATTGAAGGTATCGACAGTTACCAGGGCCACACCTTCCACACCAGCCGTTGGGATTATGCGTACACCGGCGGCGACGCGCACGGCAACCTGACAGGTTTGAAAGATAAACGCGTGGGCATAATCGGAACGGGTGCAACGGCGGTGCAGTGTGTGCCCCATCTCGGAGCAGCGGCGAAAGAACTGTTTGTTTTTCAGCGCACACCTTCATCCATCGACGAACGCAATGACAAGCCAACAGATGAAGAATGGGTGAAAAGCCTGAAGCCAAACTGGCACCAGGAACGCATGGATAATTTCAATACGCTGGTTTCCGGCGGCGTAACAAACGAAGACCTGGTGAACGATGGGTGGACTGAAATCATTCGCAATCTGTTGTTGATGATTCGTAACGAAGATGAGCCGGATATGTCCATGGAAGCGATCATGGAAAAAATGGAGCTGGCAGATTTTCAGAAGATGGAATCCATTCGTTCCCGCGTCGAAGCAGTTATTGAAGATCCTGAAACCGCGGAACATCTGAAACCATACTACCGACAATTCTGCAAACGGCCTTGCTTTCACGACGACTACCTGCCGACTTTCAATCGGGAAAACGTACATCTGATTGATACGGAAGGTAGAGGTATTGACCGCATTACCCCAAAAGGCATTGTGGCTAATGGTGTGGAATACGAGCTGGACTGCATCATTTTTGGAACTGGTTTTGAAGTAGGCACCGAGTACACGCGTCGCTGCGGCTACGAAACGTATGGGCGAGACGGTGAAAGTCTCAGTCAGCACTGGAAAGACGGCGCGCGCACCTATCATGGTCTGCACAGCCACGGCTTCCCTAACAGTTTTATGATGGGGACTTTGCAGACTGCGTTTACTGCCAATTACCCTCACTCGCTCAACGAACAGGCAAAGCACATCGCTTATATCGTTAATCAGTGTCTGGAAGGTAACCATCAGGTTGTTGAATCCACTGCCGAAGCTGAACAGGAGTGGGTTGATACCATTATCTCGCTGGCTCGAATGAACGAGAAGTTTCTCGCCGATTGCACGCCTGGCTACTATAACAACGAAGGTAAGCCGACCGATCGTTCGCAGCAGAACACGTCGTATGGGGCTGGCCCGGTTGCTTTCTTCAAGCTGCTGGAAGACTGGCGCGCTGAGGGTATGATGAGTGGCTTGCAACTTAAGTGATCGCCACTCTGCGGAGCCTGAATTGAAAAGTTCATGACGCCTGGCCACGCTGACCTGTGGTTCCTACCCCTGGGTGGCTGTGGCGAGATTGGTATGAACATGAACCTGTATGGCCATGATGGGCAGTGGCTGATGGTCGACTGTGGGGTGACATTTGCGCTACCTGGCGCCACTGAGCCCCACGTGCAGATGGCAGATCCGGCTTTTATCGGGGCCCAGCAGGATAGCCTCAGCGGCCTGCTCATTACCCATGCCCATGAAGACCATATCGGTGCGGTTGCCCATCTGTGGCCGCAGCTGCGCTGTCCGGTTTATCTGACAGCATTCAGTGCGGCAATTCTGCGTCGTAAACTGGCAGAGCATGATCTGCTTGATCAGGTGCCTCTGCACATTGTTCCTCCGGGTGGTCATCTGCAGTTGGGTGAGTTCGACATTCAATGGCTCAACCTGACCCATTCCACACCTCAGTCCCAGGCGCTGTGGATCCAAACCAAAGCCGGTTCAATACTGCACACGGGTGACTGGAAAATTGACCCCGATCCGGTGGTGGGTCCACCGATCCTCCGTGCAGATTTCGCCGCACTGGCGGAGGAAGGCGTGTTGGCCATGGTCTGTGATTCCACAAATGCCCTGAATCCAGGGCATTCCATCAGTGAGGGCGATTTATTTGAAGGGCTGAAAGCGCTGGCTGCTGATGCGCCTGGCAGGGTGGTAGTGGGGTGTTTTGGCAGCAATATCGCTCGCCTGCATACACTGGTTTCGGTTGCCGCAGCAACTGGGCGTTATGCCGGTGTGCTGGGACGGTCTTTGAATAACTATCTGCAGGCAGCGCGCCAGGCCCGGTTATGGGATAAGAAGCTATCTGTCATAGATGCCTCACACTTGGGTTACCTGCCTCCGGAGGAGGTGCTGGCAATCGCCACCGGCAGTCAGGGTGAAAGCGGTGCGGCGTTATCGAGGCTGGCGGCAGACACACATCCTGATCTGTCGCTGCAAGCGGGAGACACGGTTATTCTGAGCGCACGGGTTATCCCGGGCAACGAGATTGCCCTGGCAGCCTTGTTAGACCGTTTGCGCAATCGGGGCGTGCATGTCGTCAGTGACGAAAACCTCAATTTCCCTATCCATGCTTCAGGACACCCCTGTCAGGATGAGTTGGCCCATATGTACGGTTGGGTGAAACCGAAGATCGCAATCCCTGTGCATGGTGAGGCACAGCATATGGCCGCCAACGCTGCGCTTGCCGAGCGTAGCGGTGTGCCGCGCAGTTTCACTGGAGAGAATGGCGACCTGTTTATGCTGGCCCCTGTGTCGGGGATGCGTCGGGGTTTTGCTGAGGTGGGTCGTCTGGGGTATGACCGCGGGCGTCTAACAAAGATCTGATTTCATTGTGTCGGGCGCGGCTGAGCGTGATTTTGCGCGAAAATAAATAGGGCACCAGTAATGACAAGGCAATGCATGGCCCCATGACCAGGCCGAGGTTGAAGATGATGTCGGCCTCAACTGTACCCGGCGCCGCCCCGACCGGTAACCGGATCAGATCAATAACAACGCCGCCGACAAGGCTGCCAAACCCGGTAACAAACTTTATGGAAAAGCCCTGTGCGGCGAAGAAAACCCCTTCCTGCCGCTTGTGTGTCAGATATTCCTGTTCATCTGTAATGTCAGCAATAACCGACGCTGAGACGGTCTGAAACCAGATGACCAGGGCTGAAGAAATGCCCACTTGAGCGGTTACTAAATAGAAAATTGCATCTGTTCCGTTGGCCGGAATCCAATCCAGCAAACGCCCCGGAATCAGCCACAGCGTATTGGTCACGAGGCCGATGATGCAGATATTCAGCACGGTCTGCTTTTCGATGCGCTCGTTCAGCCAGTTCATGGCTAACGTCATTACTGCGATGGGCACAACAACCAGTAACGTAAGTACAGCCAGTTGGGCTGTTGTGAATTCCCAGAAATACGTGTTCAGGTGGGTGCCCAGCGCGCCATTCAATCCCGTAGCCACACCCAGCGTTAACATGACAAGAAACAGATATTTAAAATTACTGTTTTTGAAAGCGATGGCTAAATCTTTAGTTAACTGTTTGAGGGAGAAGCTGGTGCCAGCGCTAGCCTTGGGTAAAAAGGGAATTCGTTTGCGGGTCACCACAATGGCTAAGGTTGTGAAGATAGCCACCACGGCAAAAGACACAGTTCCCCAGAGATGATAATTAGCCGTGATCAGTCGCCCATCGACACCTTCACTCGTATCAAACACAAAATACCAGGCACAAGCTGTGAGTAGAATGCCCGCCAGCCAGCCAAAAAGAGTGCGGGCGCCGGCAATTCTGGAGCGCTCAAGGTAGTCGTTGGAGAGTTCTGCGCCAAGGGCGAGATAAGGAACGGTGAAAAGAGTGATGAATGTGCGAAGTGCGATACACACGCCTAACATCCAGAGGAATATGCCCATCTGGCCGAGGCCATCCGGCACACTGAACAGAAGGAAAAGGCAGGCCGCTAATGGAATGCCGCTGGCGGCCATCAGCGGATGACGTCGTCCCCAGCGGCTGCGCAGGTTATCTGAAAACGAGCCAATGATAGGGTCGGTTAACGCATCCCATGCCAGGGCAATGAATAACACTGCCCCGGCAAGGGTGCCGCTCAGTCCTACAACGCTGACGTAGTAGAAGAGAACAAATGAGCCGAATGCCACATCTTTCGTTGTGAACGATAGAACCCCGGTGGCGTAACCTAATCGCGTCCAACGAGTAACGGCAGGTGTAGACATAGGCTCATGGTATTGTCAAAAACGATAGTCGACTATATCTAAACCAGGCGTCTAAACCTATACAGCTTCTGACAAGTTTTCAGTAACCGGGTGGTCTTTTAACCAGGCCAGCACGTTGTCTGCATCGGACACTTCGAAGGGGTCTGTTGCACAGTTGTCTTCAAAGCCAGGCTCGATGAACATCTGCTCAATTTCACCGTTATTGACAACCATGGCATAGCGCCAGGATCGTGGTCCGAACCCCAGGTTTTCCTTGTCGACCAACATGCCCATTTTACGTGTGAACTCGCCATTACCGTCAGGCAGCATTTTGACCTTTTCGGCGCCGAGGTGGCGACCCCACTGGTACATGACAAACGCATCGTTTACCGACAGGCAGTAAATTTCATCTACGCCCTGGGCTTTGAATTGGTCATACAGCGCTTCGTATCGCGGCAGATGTGTGCTTGAACAGGTGGGCGTAAAGGCACCCGGCAGCGCGAGAATGACAATTCTCCGGTTCTCGAAGATCTCGTAAGCGCTGACTTCCTGCCAGCGAAAGGGGTTATCCCCACCGATGGATTCGTCGCGAACGCGTGTCTTAAAAGTGGCGTTTGGTACGTGGTTATTTGATGCTAAGTGCATGATGATTTCTCTAAAGTAGTGATTTGAGAGTTATCTTAGCGCCTGCAAAAAATAGGTCTAATTGATTGTTTTTTATCTAAACGATAGGATTTAACAATCAATAAGTCAGGCGGATAGCCCGCCGTCGATAACCAGTTCTGTGCCTGTGATATACCTGGACTCGTCGCTGGCCAGAAACAGCACACCATTGGCGATATCCAGCGGATAACCGACCTCGCCGGTAGGTACGCCCAGGGTTGCCATGGCTTCAACATCTACAGCGTTCTCGCCTTCCTCCAGGTATTCCGGGTTAACCTTGGTCCAGATTGGTGTATCAATGACACCGGGGTGTACTGAATTCACCCTGATTGGCCAGCGGGATTGTGCGCATTCCAGCGCGACACCTTTGGTCAGCAAACGTACGCCGCCTTTGGTTGCGTTGTACGCGGCCAGGTTAGCAGCACCTTTCAGGCCGGCAACGGAAGACATGTTAATGATCGAGCCGCTACCAGACTCGCGCATTGCGGGAATAGCATGTTTTATGCCGAGAAAAACGCCATCAAGATTGATGGCTTGCTGGCGCTGCCAGTCTTCCAGGGTCATCTCAACAATACTGCCGCCGATACCCACGCCTGCGTTGTTGACGAGGATGTGCAAGCCACCATGGCGGGCCACAGTTTGCTCAACAACGTCCACCCAATCACTCTCTCTGGTGACGTCGTGTTGCATAAACTCAGCTTTGCCGCCGGTTTTAACAATATTGGCAACGGTTTGTTCACCCAGAGTTTTGTCGATATCGGTCACGACAACTGCTGCACCTTCGGCGCTCAGACGTTCTGCACAGCCTCTACCTATACCTGATGCGCCGCCGGTGATAATTGCAACTTTTCCAGAAACTCGTCCCATATTTTTCTCCCTGATGTTGTTTTAAGGTGCTGCGGCAGTCGTTTGCTGTTCTGATATCGCAGGACTTATGCGCACAATTTTACCACCTGTGGCGTGCTCTAAAAGCAATAAGATATGGCCATTGCCGTCCACCTCAATGTCCCGTATGCGCGCCAGATCCTCGATGAGCAGTTCCCGCTCAACCAGTTTGTCGTCCTCTATTTTCAGGCGATAAACGTCTGCGGCTTTGAGAGACCCGACCAGAAACTGATGTTTCCAGGCCGGGAAGGCTGTTGCCTCGTAGAGTACAAAGCTCGATACGGCAGGTGATGGGGTCAGGTCCACAACGGGTTGATCAATATCTTTGAGCTCCAGTTCGATGCCTTGTTTTTTGCCCCAGCTGACCTGTGAGCCGTTGTAGTTCTGGCCTTTGGAAAAGGCCGGCCAGCCGTAATTGTGACCAGGCAGCAGCAGGTTGACCTCGTCACCTCCTCGCGGTCCATGCTCGGTTTCCCAGAGTTTTCGTTCTATCGGATCAAACTCCAAACCCTGAGGCGAGCGGTGACCATAGCTCCAGATGGCTTTGTTAGCAGTCGGGTGATTTATAAAAGGATTATCTGCAGGTATGCGTCCATCGTCATGCAGGCGAAGAATTTTTCCGTGGGGTGCGCTCAGGTCCTGAATCAGATCAATACTCTGCATGCCGATGCTGAGGAAGACAAAACCATCCGGGTCAAAGGCGATTCTGCCGCCGGCGGCAACGTCCGAAGCGGGGGAGTAGTGAGCCAGATCAGCTTTCCAGATGGTTTCTTCGTCCACCCAGCGATTGTTTTCTATGCGGCCTCTGACAAGTGCATTCATGGAAACCGGGCGCTGCATTTCCCGACTGATATCATTACAGTCCTCACAACGGTCGGTGTAGTGTAAATAGACCCAGCCGTTTTTCTCATAGTCCGGGTGCAGGGCAACATCCAGCAACCAGCCCATACCATACTCCAGGCCACCGCCACCTTTACGGGCATCGCCGTATGTCGCAGGTGTACCCGTGATCAGTGGAGACAAACTGCCGTCGACGGCCACGATCCGTAAGCCGCGCATTTTTTCTGTTACCAGGATCTGTCCATCTGGCATGGGCGCGATGGAAAACGGCAGCGGATCAATATGGTCAGCAACCGTGGAGATGACAAAGTCGTGATAGTCACTGCGCTGTACAGCTTTGGGAATCAGCAGCTCACTGTCTATTTTGAAATCCGAATACAATAGTCCGCTACGGTTCTCGGATATCCACAAGGCCAGACTTTTGATCTGCTGGTGGGTAAGAATATCCTGCCACGCGGGCATACCCTGTGTGGGAAAGCCGTCGCTGATGCTGGTGATCAGCTGTTCGACGTTTTGTCCATGTTTGAGCTCAACGCCGACTAAAGGTGCACCCTGAACTGCGCCTTCGAGTTGCTCGCCGTGGCACACTGCGCAGTTGGCAGCGTACAAATCACCAAATTCTGAACCAGCCTGGGCGCCATACAGATAGCTCGGTATGATCAGGCTCAGTAATGCAGTCAACAGCGGTACAAAAGCTATCAGCGGCTTGAATGCAAAGTCTCTCATGATGTTTCCCCTTCCCTGCAGGAAGACTACCGCTTCTGGAGAGGTGTGCCAATCATGGGCACGGCGCATTTTTTACAAACGCTGGGTAAAGAAAGAGGCTGTCTCGTTTACAGCCTGCGCAGTGAGTTCGGGTTCGTCACTGAACAGCCCCAGGCCGTGATCAGCCCCTTCAACTACGTATATCTGACGCGATGCGGCTTGGCCGGCCTGTTTGTAGACGGCTTGAGGCACAGAGGGCTTGACCACCTGGTCAAGGCTGCCATAAAGAACGAACAGATCGCCTCTGAACGCTTTGATGGCGGAACTGGGTCTTGAGTTTTCAATATCGGTGAAGAATTGTCGGCCGAGAAGTTGTTGCTGTCCCCATGCTGTGGTGAATGGCACGGCGCCATCCTGTTCAGCGCGCGCTTTCATCCGTGCGTAAGACGACGGACCGCCTAATGCAGTGATCATCGAGCTTGCGCCATCCGTAGCTGCCGGCGCCCACAACGCCATGGTTTTAATCGGTGATGTCCGGCTGTATAGCAGTGCCAGGCGGCCACCCATGCTGAACCCCAGCAAACCGATACGTGTCGGGTCAATGTCCAGCTCGGATTGCGCGTATCTGTGAGCGGACTTAATGTCCGCCAACATGTTGGTTAAGTTATTTTCCGAGAAAGACTCGTCGCTGTCGCCGCAACCAGGAAAATCCATACGCACGCTGGCAATACCCTGTTCAGCCAGAGCTTGGGCTACCTGAGTAAAGCCACCCGCTTCATGGCGCGTGCCGCCGTGACCGTGAATCAGGATGACCAGCGGCGAAGGCTGACTGCCGTTGGCAGGCCGTACAAGAGTGATGGGAATGCTGGTCTGTCGCGAATCGATCCGCAGGTCGCGGCTCTGTGGTGTTGGCTTTGTTGTGACACAATCGAAGTTTAAGGGGTGTCGGCTGCCGGTTGTTACATTCTCCAGCAGACATTCTTTGCGGTTTGTGATCAGTTGGAATCTGGGTGGGGGTTCGATGCTGCGGCCACTGGCAACTCTACCTTGTGGCGTATTGGCAAGCGCGGGTGCCAACACAAGAATCGGGCTGTCCTGAAACGCATCCGCGGATAACAGCGGTGCCGAGCTTAACCCCAGATCCTGTTGAATCACTGCTGCGACTTCCTGGAGCTGGTTGTCATCAAGATGTTCGATGTAGGCTGCCTGATAGTCTTCAGGGGCAACCTGACAGCCTGCTATGAGTAACCCCAGGCACAATAAACTCACATACCCCAGGACGTCAGCGCGCAGGAGACTGTTCATTGATTGATCACCATGCCCGGCATCCGATTATTTTTCTCCAGGGCGATGCCGCCTGAACGCTGCAGGCTGAGCTGTTTGGCTGCATTGCCAGCGGTGCGAACGGGGACAACACATTGTCCGGTTGCGATGTAATCCAGCGCTGTGCTCAAGCGGGCCTCAGTCGGGTCTCCCAGTGCACGACTGTAATCGTCGGCCACTTCGCAGCCGCGTACTTCAACAGTTTCAACCGGGTTTTCACTGGGGATAAAGCCGTCTGCGTAATCACCAAACCCCTGCGCATTGACGCCGCGGAACTGAATGGAGAAATAGGTGGTGCCGCAATTGTCGGTGGGATAGAACCCATACGGTTTGCCGCAGGTGGTTTCACCAATGAGGATCACCTCGACGTTGATTCCACGCAGTCCATTAATTATCGCTTCACTGGCTGAACAGGTTTCCGCGCTGGACAGAATAAACACCCGGTTCAAATTGATGCTGGGTAGAGGATTGCCGGCGGGTAGCGAAAATCCCTGAGTCACCTCGTGGAAGGCTGTAGGTGTCAGTGCCTGCCCTGTCACCGGGTTAATGGTGGGGTATTTGTCATTAAATTGAGTTTCATCAAACACGCGTCCGGATGCCGCGGAAGGGCCGGCGATCATGTAGCTGAGCTGGTTGGCAATATCCAGGAAGCCGCCGCCATTGTAACGCAGATCAAGAACCAGGTCGGTAACGCCCGCAGTCTCAAAATCTTCAACCGCCGCGACCAAGGCAGCCTCGGCGGGTGCGATGTGGGTAGTGAACAACAGATAGCCGACAGGGCCGCTACTGGTCTGGAACACATCGCTGACCGGTGTTGGGTTCTGGGTGATGGACGCTGAAACAAGGTCAACATCGCGCACATTGCTGTCGTCAAAGTCTGAAATGCTCAGCTGGGTACTAGTACCGATGCTGGATGGGAACAGGCCTGCGTTTAAGGCATCTACGCCGGCCTGGGTATTATCATTAACCGCGTCCACGCCATCGACAAACAAGACTCTGGAGCCGCGAGTGATGCCTGCCTGATCAGCGGGTGAGTTGGGCTCGACAAACGCCACTACAATTTCTCTGGGTGGCGTGGCGCTGATCAGAATAAATTCAGCGCCATAGCCGGCACTGACGCCGGATTGGCTCAGTGCCAGCCAGGCTTCGGTATCAAAGGTGAAATGGAACTGGTCTTTGCGCGCCCCCGAAGGCGTGAGCTCGTTCGTCTGCATCAGATCGAAGTAAGTCGGTGTATCGAACGCTTCCGGGTCTGCATCAACAATTTCGTTATACCAGAGATACAGATCATGGCTCCAGGCTCGCAGCCATTCATTTTCATCTGTTGCGCTGCCTTGGACATCGTTGAACGCGTTGCTGTTGCGCGGGCTAAGGCAGATGTTGGAGAATAGATCCGGGTCGTTGAAAATGCCGCGTTCAAAATCGGTTTGCGCGGTTGGGGGTGGTGGAGGAGGGGTGCCACCACTGCCGCCACCACCTCCGCCTCCACAGGCGCTGAGGATGAGAGAGGTGGATACAAGCAAAACAACTTTGAACAACATATGAGCCTGCCGGTTTCTGATTTTGAAAGGGTTGCTGTTTATGGGCGTCCGATCGCCTGTTCAGATAGCGTCAAGGCGCGATCAATGCGATTGCGCATTTCTTCCAGATCAATGCCTTCCGTACTTTTTTTGCCTTCGCAATAGCGTGCATAAACACCATGCACAATCGCTGCTGTTTTCCAGCGATTAAAGGCAACGTAGTAGTTCAAACGCGATAAGTCTCGACCGGTTTTCTCCGCATAGCGGTCTGCCAGTTCTGTTCGCGTCGGGAAGCCGGGTGGCGCCGTTGCGGCTTCCGGTGGGATAGGTTCCGCATCGGTAGGATCCGGCCAGGCATTTAAGGCGTAAGCAAGATCAGCTAACGGATCTCCTAAGGTTGAAATTTCCCAGTCGACCACTGCTGCAACAGTGTGATCCGGACCAATCAGAACGTTGTGCAAACCATAGTCGCCGTGTACGACGCGTGCAGGCCCCTGATCGGGCATATGGTCTAAGAAGTACTGCTGCAACTCATGTGCCCGAGGGTCGTCATAATCTGCAGGCTCGACGGATGAGGTCCATGATCGATACCAGGTTTTAAGCTGGCGACCAACATAGTTTTCCTTTTTTCCCAGTTCGCCCAGCCCAACTTCATCCGGGTCGACGGCGTGCAGCTGTGCAAGCACATCGATAAATGACAAAGCCATTTTACGGCGCTGTGATTCAGGCACCCACTGACGTGTATCGTCAGAGGTGTAAAGCGGGTGCCCGTTAACGTGGCCCATGACATAAAACCAGGCGCCAGTCACTTCCGGATCTTCACAGAAGCCATAAGCGGCGGGGACCGGCACGTCGGTTTTTCCCAGCGCTGAGATCAGCGCCCATTCCCTCGACATGTCGTGGGCTTTGGGCAGGAGCTGCCCTTGGGGTGGGCGCCGGATAACTGCAAGCGAGCCGCTGCTGTCTTCCAGTTGATAGGTTAAGTTGGAATGCCCGCCTTCAAGGCGGGTCCATTTGAACGGTGGTTGAAGGTCAGCCACATGCTGGCGAATCCAGTCTTCCACCGCGCCGACGTCATAGCCTTCCGGCATCGTCTCTGATTGAGTGTCAGTCATGATTTGGCGCTACCAGAGATCATATTTTTGCAGTTCCGCTCGGCCTACAACCATGTGGTGTACTTCATCAGGGCCGTCAGCGAAGCGCAGGTGACGCATATCTGTATAAAGGCCGGCCAGCGGGGTCCATTGGGACACTCCTGCAGCACCGTGAATCTGGATAGCCTGGTCAATTATCTCGCAGACTTTTTCCGGCACCATGGCTTTCACCGCGCTGACGTAAACCCGGGCCTCTTTGTTGCCCAGTACGTCCATCGCTTTAGCTGCCTGCAGCACAGATAACCGCATAGCGTTAATTTCGATCCGTGCGCGGGAGATCATTTCAATGTTTTTACCCAGCTTGGCAATCGGTTTACCGAATGCGGTCCGGCTTCCGGCGCGTTTAACCAGCAGCTCCAGTGCCAGTTCTGCTTTGCCGATAGAACGCATGCAGTGGTGGATACGGCCGGGTCCGAGACGCAGCTGAGAGATCTCAAAACCACGTCCTTCACCCAGCAGGATGTTTTCTTTAGGTACTCTCACATCGTTAAACTTCAGGTGCATGTGGCCGCGGGGCGCATGGTCTTCACCGAAAACTTCCATGCCACCAAGAATTTCAACTCCGGGTGTATCGATGGGTACCAGAATTTGTGATTGCTGGCGGCTGGGCGCTGCATCCGGGCTGGTTTTGACCATGGTGATCATGATCTTGCAGCGTGGGTCGCCAGCGCCGGAGATGTAGTACTTTTCGCCGTTGATGACCCATTCATCACCATCGAGGACTGCACTGGTACTGATATTTTTTGCGTCAGAAGATGGTAGTGCGGGCTCGGTCATGGCGTAAGCGGAGCGGATCTCACCGTCAAGCAGCGGTTGCAGCCACTGTTTTTTCTGTGCTTCGGTGCCTACACGTTCCAGAACTTCCATGTTGCCGGTGTCTGGAGCGCTGCAGTTGAGCGTCTCCGAAGCCAGCGGGTATTTGCCCAGTTCTGCCGCGATGTAGGCATAATCGAGATTGTTCAAACCTTCGCCAGTATCCGCGTCAGGGAGGAAAAAATTCCACAAGCCTGACTCTTTGGCTTTGGCTTTGGCGCCGTCCAGCAGTTCCAACTGGCGCGGGTGCCAGCTCCAGCGATCTTTCTTGCCTTCGTTTAAAGCCTGAAACTCATCGACGATGGGTTCCACGTTATCAGCGATGTGTTTTTTCACTGCAGCCATCAGCGGCTGGGCTTGCTCTGACATGGATAATTCAAACAGGTCTGCTTCTAGATCTGACATCTTCCCCTCTTCTCCCTTGTGGGTTGGTATATTGCTCTGATACCCGATCATAACCATTTTTAGACTTGTCTGGGGAGACTCTGCCGTCCGTATTGCGACCTATAATTTACAAAATCTGTTTCTGGCCGGGGAGGGCGCTCTGGATGCAGGTCTGCCTGTGGAAGGCCCTCTGACCCCTCCCAGGCGTGTGCGACCAATGGCGAGAATGATTACTCAGGTAGCGGCGGATGTGATGCTGGTGCAGGAAGTGGGCTCACAGCGCTCTTTAAATTTATTGAACGATCAACTGCTGCAACCCTATCCACACTGTGAAGTTGTGCCGGGGAACAGCACGCGGTCTATCCATCTGGGCGTTTTGTCGCGGTATCCGGTGAGGTTGAAATCATACCGGCATCTGCGGTTGCTAGATGACTCTGGCACGCTGCTGCATTTCTATCCGAGCTCTGAACATGCAGCTGCCCAGGATGCGCAACCAACCGGCTTTTTTCGGGACCTGCTGCAGATTGAAGTACAGTCTGGGGCGCTGCCACAGCTGACACTGTTTGGTGTGCACCTCAAATCGAAAACCAACCCGCCCTGGCAACTGCATGGCGCCAGTGTTTACCGTGCGGCAGAGGCGCGTGCAATACGCCAGGTGGTCGAGCAGTACCGCGCGGAACAGCCCGCTACAGGTGTTGGGGTTCTAGGTGATTTGAACGATCTGCTCAGCAGCGATGCGCTGCAGCCTCTGCGTGAACTGCCACTGCAGGATGTTATCGGTGCGCAGCTGCGCCGGGCCGGCCGCAACCCGTCTACGTACTGGCCGAAGAGACGGATGCGTATTGATCATATTCTTCTTGATGACGTTCTGGCGGCTCAAATGGTGCCGGATTCGGCGGTCATACATGCCAACAATATGGCCCGCACAGCGTCTGATCACTATCCCGTTTCAGTCAGCCTCAATCCGCTTCTGAAAGATTGATCTCAGCTATATAACCTATGCTTGTTTGCGTATCGCTATTTATTATTATCATTAGTTATTAAAACCCTTATAAATAGATCATCAATTGAATAAAGGCAAAGGGTCATGGCAGACCGAAACAGCGATACTGCGCAAGTAGCATGGGGTCGTTTTACCCAGGCGGAGCAGATTGATCTGTGGAACAGGCGTTTTGTCGACCTGAGTGCTAATGAACGGGTGGCCTGGGCGCTGCAGACTCTTCCTGGTGCTCCGGTGATGACCTCATCTTTTGGTGCGCAAGCGGCTGTCAGCCTGCATATGCTGACGCAAATGAAAGCAGACATCCCGGTGATACTGATCGATACTGGCTATCTGTTTCCTGAAACCTACGCCTTTGTGGACGAACTGACTGAGCGTCTTAGTCTGAACCTGCAGATTTTTAAGGCGCATCGCAGTCCTGCCTGGCAGGAGGCAGCTGAAGGACAACGCTGGCTGCAGGGTATCGAGGGTGTTGAAGCCTACAATCAGGAAAACAAAGTTGAACCCATGCAGCGTGCTCTGGCAGAGCTGAATGTGGGCACCTGGTTCACTGGTGTGCGGCGTAGTCAGGCGCAGAGTCGCGAGCAGACCCCCTTTATTGCCAACGACCATGGCTATTATAAGGTTTCGCCGTTAGCGGACTGGTCGGATAAAGACGTGTTCAACTATCTGCAGGACCATGATCTGCCTTATCACCCCCTCTGGGAGAAGGGTTATGTGTCGATCGGAGATGTACACACGACCCGAGCCTTACACGAGGTAGACAGCGAAGAAGAAACCCGCTTCTTCGGTCTGAAGCGAGAGTGCGGTCTGCACGAGGTGCTTTAAGGCCCACCCTTAGCGGATTCGTCTTTTCTGGGTGCAAACGCGAGCAGCACATTGCCTGGCGCCTGGCCGAACATGCCATAGCCGGAACTGACAAACACCATCCCGTTTGCGGCCACGATAGAGGCATTATCGATAGCGCCCCCATGGCCGGCCACACCATTGACCCCTTCAAAAGCCCGCACCGTATCGTAATCCCACAATACTGCGCCGCTGTCTCCGGCAAAAATGCGTACAAATCCATCCAGGCTGCCTTGGATCACAGCGCCGTCCACGGCCAGGGTGGCGCCTGAGAACCCGTAAAGAAATTCACAGTAAGGCATCTTTTCCTGGCGGCTGTCGCATTCCGGGTAGGTACGGTGACTCCACAGCGATTCACCGCTATCAACATCTATGGCATACAAACCAGGCTGCGGTTCAAACCCGGGTCGCGGGCGGCCGGGGTCGCTGAGGCCGGCAAACACGCGTTTGCCATCATAAGCCATACCCCAGTGGACGCCGCCGTTAGCGGTGCCGCGGCCATTGTTCCAATGCCATAACACAGCGCCCTGGTTATCAGGGTCCAGAGCCCAGACGTCGCTGGATTTCTGTCCAGCGAGGAGCACATCTTTGCCGTTACTCATCTGCGCGATGATGACTGATGCACCAAAGTCCACGTCGCGCTCGACGCTGGTTTCAGGCGGACAGTTGGCAGAGCGGTTGTCGCTCCGGCAGCCCGCCAGATAAATATCGTTTGCGGTGGCCTGGAAAGCCCAGCGCACCTCGCCATTTTTTAAATCCAGCGCCAGAATGGCGTCCGTGTGCGGATGAGCCGGTTCCGAAGTGGCTTCGCCGGTGCCGACATAGAGCAGGCCTCGTTTTAAATCAATGGCTGGTGAAGTCCATATGGGTGCGCCGGAAGGCCCCCAGATCATCTGGCCGTCGCCCCGGTCACGGATCGGTTTTGCGTCAGGCATCGCATGCGTCAGCCACAGGGTTTTGCCCGTGGCAGCATCCAACGCCGCTACGGCGCCATGCGAGCGACAGCAAAGGTGTGTGGACTGTGCGCCTACCATAATTTCAAATTGTGAAATGGACGCATACACCACGCCGTCTACCAGTTGTGGTGTGCCTGTGATGATGGTTTCAGGAAACAGCTTCAGATCTTTACGCCACAGTCCGATACCTGTGCCTGCATCAACCAGGTGTATGCGACCCGCAGAGTCGCCAAACACGAGAGCGGGTGTTTGTGTGTTTGTTGAATCAGCTGAAGGGTTTTGAACCCGGCCGAAGGTCAAACTGGTACGCAAAGGCATATCTGATTCGTAAACCCAGCGGACGCAGGGTTGGTCGCTGATATCAATGGCGTAGAGTTGCTGGCTGTCGACCGGTGTGATGAACAGCGTATTACCGACGATTGCGGGTTGTGATCTCATCATGGTGATGTTCGGGAAGGCCAGAGACCATTTCAGTTCCAGGTTCGACAGTTCAGCGGTAGTTAAACCGGCCTGCTCAGCACTTAAATAGCGGTGATTCTTCAATCCCAGGCCAAAGCCACTGATGGTGGCTGTCTCATTCAGTACCAGGGGTTCATCAGCAGAGGCGCACATTTGCTCAGCCACCCAGAGGTTATCGTCCCTGGTTTGACCGGTAAAAAAATCGATCA
The DNA here is from genome assembly GCA_048571035.1 of Gammaproteobacteria bacterium. Taxonomy (GTDB): domain Bacteria; phylum Pseudomonadota; class Gammaproteobacteria; order Pseudomonadales; family Azotimanducaceae; genus UBA4421. The sequence continues at coordinate 1,555,289 of CP121329.1, read as the reverse complement.
GGTCTGAACGCTCCTCCGTAGTCAGCATTTTGGCCTGTTCTTTCATGCGTCCGTCGGTAACTGCGTGGGCAATCAGGGCCGGAATCATACGTTGCAGCGTCTCAAATGAGCGCGATCGGCTCTCTTCAGGATTGTCGTGACAGGCAGCACAGTGTTTGTCGTAAACAACTTTACCCGGGTGGGTTGCCGGGATTTCGGCTGCGGTAGCACGCTGGAGTGGTGCTGCGGCACCAACAAAAAAACCAGCAAGCATGAAAAACGTCCAACAGAATTTTTGCATTGATCTTCCCCTCTCTGCGTCTCCTTTATACCCGTTGCCGCGAATGTTGGGTAGAGTGCAGCAGCCAGGCTGGCAATCAAAAAAGGATCGAACAGTGGGATTTCGGAAAAACGGGCGGATCTGCGGATCTGTAGCCGTTGACATATTTGTTATATCAGGGTCAGAACCATAGACCGGTGCTGGACAGGCCTGGTGTTGGTTGTCGCATGTTTCACGCTCTGGATCACCGCAGACCTGGTGCAACTGTCGATGGCACTGGACGGTGTTATTTACAGCGCCATCGCCCAGTTTTTCGCCCAGGGACAGGGTAGCTTCTGGATTCTGCCGCAATTCGACGCTGGAATTAGCGGCTTTTACGATCACCCACCGCTGGGTCTCTGGCTACTCTCTTTCTGGGCGCAATGCTTCGGCAGCGGCTTCTGGGTTGAACGCAGTTTTCTGCTGCTGCTGATTGTTGTGTTCTGCGTGGGGGTAAGTGTGCTGTGGTGTTTGCGTGAATCAGCGCAGCCGGAGCCTCATGAAATCACTCTGTCCGGATCTGGTCATCACCTCATCTGGTGGGTGATGCTGCTGTTGTTGTGCATGCCGGTGGTGAGGTTCACCTTAACCAACAACCCTCTGGAAGTGTTACTCGCGGTTTTTACTTTATGGTCTGTGGTGTTTGCCTGGGTTGGCATGCGCCTGCCCTGGTTGAATCTGCTTGCTGGCTTGTTGTGTAGTGCAGCGATTCTCACCAAGGGGCCTGTTGGCCTGTTTCCACTTGTTGCGCCATTCCTGTTTGCCTGGTTTGTGCTGGATGACGGCGCAAAGGCGCTGAAACATACCGCGATTGCAGTTGTGCCTGTGCTGCTGCTGGCTGCTGGAATTTATGTCTACCAGCCAGCGCGTCTGGCAATGTTGACTTATCTGGAAACCCAACTCATAGGCACGTTCACCGGCTTGCGCATACCAGAGAATGGTCGGCTCTACCTGCTGGGTCAGTTCGCCAGCAATATCGCGATTGCCGGCGTTGTCCTGTTGTTGTTGAGTCGTGGACGTTTTGACATCCGTCTGCCGAGGGTATCCAGGGCATATCTGTTCATTGGTCTCTGTGCGTTTATTCCTTTGTTATTGAGTCCGCGACAGTACAAACACTATCTACTTTCCTGTTTACCTTATTTTGCACTGTCTCTCAGCTTGATTGCGCGCCCTACCTGGCCTGTAGTGAAAGTGCGTCTGCTGGTGGCGGCAATTGCTGTTGTTGGGTTGCTGATTGCGGTGCGGGCAGGGTGGTATTTTGGTCGCCAGGGCAAAGACGCCGTTGAAATATCGGATGTGGTCGCTTTAACGGAGGCCAAAGCAGCGCAGGCTGAGGAGGTGCAGGTCGCTTTCTGTGACATCGCCTTGCGCCGTCGTGCTTATCTGGCGCGGTACGCTCAAGTGCAATCTTATTTTGTGCCCTTAGCGGAGCTCGGCAGTTTGGACGCGGGTGTGATCTATGTCTGCGCTGACGATCCAGGGGAGGGGTTTGTGCGGCTTCAAAGTCTGAATGAGGGGCTACAGATCTGGCGGCGCACCAGCACAGGTGCGCCCCAGGAAGTCAGCGGTTAGGCTAGAAGCGAAAGCCAAGGTGGATACCATAAACCCAGGGGTCGATCTCCACAGTGCCGATGTTTGTACTATTCACTTTTGCATCTGTTTCGATATCGATATAGCGCACATCAGCGTTGAGGAACATGCTCTCTGTGAGGTCGATATCGACGCCAATCTGTGCCGCCCATCCCAATGAGTTATCCAGTGACAGATCAGCACCATCCAGATCCTCTTCGAAGAAAATCGTGTAGTTCAAACCCGCGCCGACGTAAGGGCGGACCGGCTGGTTAGGCATAAAGTGATATTGCACACTCAACGTTGGTGGCAGATGTTTGGTTTCGCCGATGTTGCCACCACCCACTGCATCAATGTCGTGCTTGAAAGGCAGTGCAGCAAGCAGCTCAACTGCCCATTGATCCGTCATGAAGTAGGTACCGTTAAACGTCAGGGAAGTACCTGAGTCCACCTCTACAACCGGGTGATTATCTGATTTCGGATCCACTATGGAGGCGCCGACACGAACCAGGAAGTCTCCAGCCTCAGCCCAGGCGCTGGTGCCGTAAGCCAGTAAAAGTGCGGTGAGCATTAGTTTTTTCATTATCGAGAGACTCCTTGATTTTGCGTGTGCAGTAAAAGTGGTGCCAATCTAGTACACGCGAAAAAAACGTGTTTGATCTGAATCAAATCCGCTGCTGATCCTGCCCCGGGGATTGTCGCAACGGGCTAGGTAGTTTCCCTGGTATCGCAAGCTGACAGGCCACGACACAGTGCCAGGGATGACTGCCTCAATCCCGATAGCGGAACACAATGTCCGTGAGCTCACTCGATGTGAGCTCTGTCCAACCCAGAAAGCGTGTCTTGCACAACAGGCAACACCGTTACAGCAACAGTGCCTGGCGGATACGCTGCGTGTTGTATCGCCGCTGCATGCCGGTGTATATCTCTATCGCGCGGGGACACAGGTACAGGGTCAATATCATATCCGGTCGGGCATGGTGAAGACTTTTGTGACCACCGCTGCAGGCGAAGAATGTGTCACGGGGTTTTACATTGCAGGCGAGACGCTCAACTCCGGGCGGTGCTCGGGAGTGCACAGCGAATCCGCAGTTGCTTTAGAGACAGTATCTTTGTGTCGCCTGGATGTTGAGGCGATTGAACAGCTCGGTAGCCAGGGTCTGTCTGTTGCAATGCTTGAAAAACAGGCTGAGCAGGCCAGTTATGAAGTGATGCATCAGGTCAATCTCCGTCAGACCTCCGCGGAGAAGCGTTTTGCGGGCTACTGTATGCAGTACGGCATGCGCCGGGCACAGCGGAGTCTGGATGAGGCTGTTTTACCTACGCCTATGAGCCGCACAGACCTGGCAAGCTATCTGGGGATGAAGCTTGAAAGCTTGTCCCGGGTCATATCGCGTCTGCAAACTCGAGGCCTGATTGCCGCGCGCCGGGATCAGATTTCCGTGCTGCAGGCAGCGGAGCTTGAAGAGCTGGCGGATCACCTGCGTTATTGAATTGAACATGTCATGCCGCTGCCTCAGCTGGCTTGGCATCCCCTGTGCTAAGCGATATGGTCAATGTTCTTATTCAATGAGTGTTGTTTATGTTGTTTAAAAGTGCCTCTGTAGCCATTGCAGAGTTCGAAGAAAAGAGCGGCTGGACGTTCAAGCCCGAAGGTGCTTGCAAAGGAGATGTCTGTATTCCTCTGTCAGCTGACATTCTTGCGGCTGAAACGGTAGAGCTGGAAGCCATCACCCAGGCACTTGGGTTACCCATGCTGGTGGACGAAAAACATGGTTTATATGCAGTCGGACCGGAGTCTATAGGCGCGCGTGCGCTGGTCACCGCTGAGGCGCCCGGCCTGGTGCTGCCAGACCTCGATGGTCAACCATTTGATCTGGCCAGTCTGCGCGGTCAGAAGGTTATGGTCTACGCCTGGGCGCCTTACTGAGGCTGCTCAAATGACCTGCCCGTGTGGCAGGACCTGCGTGAAGAATTACATAAGCACAATTTTGAACTGGTCACGGTTGGCCTGGATACACTGGGTGAACAGGGTTGTCGTACTTATATTGAAGCAGCGGCACCCCAACATCCTGCACTGATCGATCAGCACCATGTGCTGGCCGAGAAATTTGGCGTGATCAATATTCCCAGCGCTATCTGGATCGACGAGCAAGGGGTCATTGTGCGGCCAGCCGAAGCGGCACCTGCGCCACCTCAACCGCAAACCCGGCAGGCACCACCACCCCCTGCGGATGACGCGCCGGCTATGCCGGAGCGTTTTGTTGAAATGATGGGTGAAGCGGTGAAAATCAAGTCTGATGCCGAGGCTTATCACGCGGCTCTGCGGGATTGGGTGGAACACGGCGCTGACAGCCGCTTTGCGCTATCGCCGGATGAAGTCATCAGTCGCTCGCGTCCGCGCAGTGCAGACGTATCGTTAGGGCATGCTCACTTCGAACTGGCCAGCGCTCTGGAGCTGGCAGGTGCACATGCTGAAGCAGTGCCACACTTTCGCAAGGCACATGAATTAGTGCCCGACAGCTGGACGTTTCGCCGCCAGGCCTGGTCGCTTGAAAAAAATCCGATTCCGGGTCCGATGCAGCGTTTCTGGCAGGGGCCTTCACCGGAGTCGCCTGAGAGCTGGCCCTATGAAGGTGACTGGTTAAGCGACGTGCGCAAGGTGGGTGCTGAAAACTACAGCGAACCGTTTAAACCCTGAGGCCGTCGCTATGGGTCGTCCTCTGGGCGACCCAGTTTTGCGTGCACATAGGTGGTTAACCTGGCCAGTGCACTTTCCAGTTCGGCAACCCGTTTCGAAAGGTCATCAGGTGCCGGTGTTTTTCTTTCAACAGGGGCTGCCTGAGCAGCCGCGGGCGCTGCCGATTCAATGGGTGCATCGCCAAACAGATGCTGATATTCGCTGTCTTTGCGTCCTGGTGTTCTGGGTAGTTTTGCGACACAGGCGCCATTGTCCAGGTTCATCAATGATTCCAGTTCACTGACCACCTCTCCATTGTCTGCAAACTCATACAAGCGGCCGCTGTTGGCGCGCAGCTCTCCTGGCGTTCGCGGACCGCGCAGTAATAAAACGGTAATGATGGCGTACTGCGGTGGAGAAAACTGATAGTCGCTGAACGGTGTATTGCAGAATCGGTGATCGTATTTCTCCACCTGGGTCTTGAAATTTTCATCGCTGCGCAGCAGGTGTTTGTCCTGCAGGCTTCGCACAGCACGCTGCACTTCACCCTGCTCCAGTGCCATAACAGGCTGTCGGGACGATTTCTGGTTACAGGCATTCACTAACGCGTTCAAGCTCAACGGGTATTGGTCTGGTGTCAGTACCGCTTTTTCGAGTAAGCAGCCCAGAACGCGCTGCTCGTGGGAATTAAGGTTCACAGGCATGTTAAGTATCCGCTGGTTGAGTATGTCTGTTCTGCAGAAACAGGAACCAGCTCTGCAGAATGAGGCTCAGGATTACATCGCTTCGCGATTATGCGGTGCGCTGAAATCCAATACCGGGCCTTTTGGCAGTATGCCGGGTTTGCCGGCACCGTAGTAGATGCCTTTGATTGCGTTGATGTCGACGGTGTCAGCCACACCGGGCAGTTGATACAGATCGCGGGTGTACGGCCAGAGATGTTCAAATTCCAGCAACTGATTGCGATTGCATTTGAAACGACTGTAATAAGCCAGATCAAAGCGTATCAGCGTCGAGAACAGGCGCCAGTCAGTTTCCGTCACCTGGTTACCAAACAGGTATCGACGAGTGGCCAGACGTTCATCCAGTTGATCCAGCGTGTTGAAGAGATTGTCGTAGGCTTCTTCATACGCGCTCTGCGACTGAGCAAAACCACATCGGTAGACGCCGTTGTTCACGTCAGCATAGATCACCTGATTCAGCGCTTCGATCTCCGCGCGTAGCGGTTCAGGGAAGTAGTCTGTCAGAGAGACGCCTTCAATATCGTTGAAGGCATCGTTGAACATGCGGATGATGTCCGCGGATTCATTGTTCACAATGGTATTGTTGTGGGTATCCCACAAAACCGGGACCGTAACGCGTCCGGTAAATGTCCTGTCAGCAAGGCTGTACACTTCATGAAGATGTCTGGCCTGCGGTAACGGTTCAGCCGGATTGTCGAAATACCAGCCCTGCTCACCTGCAGCTGCGGCGGTATGAGATATGCTGACAACTGCGTCAAGGTGTTTTATCGCTCGGTATAAAATTGCTCGATAAGCCCAGGGGCAGCCGGCATTCACAAAAAGATGATAGCGACCTGCGACAGCTGGAAAACGTCCGTCAGGTGCACCGATCCAATCGCGAAAGGCACTGTTGGGGCGCTTGAATTTACCATCAGCCTGGTGGCGAGGAAGGTCTTCAGCGTGCCATTGGCCTTGGATCAGCTGTCCCATGCATGCGCCGTCAGGCGGCCTCAACTGATGCTTGCGTGAGGGTCTGCAGATAACTGATCAGATCAGTTCTGCTATCTCCCTTTCGGGTGCCGCTGAAGAAATGTGGCGAGCGCTGGGCACGATCAAACCAGATGTTCTGTGCATCGGGCTGTTCGGGTTTGGTAAATGCGAGCCATAACGCGGTGTCGGCACCCGCTTCAGGATGCCTTAACAGGCGATTCAGGGCGGCATGGAATTCCGGCATCGCGGTTTCTACGCCGGGCGTGGCGACCCAACCCGGATGCATGGTGTAAAAGTTAATCATGTCACCGTAAGTCTGTCGCCAATGCTCATTGAGCGCAACCTGTGCACGTTTATGCCGGGCATAAGTCAGCGTGCCGTCGTAGGGCTGCTCGCCCTGCAGTGCATTTATGTCGAGAGCGACGTTGTACATGCCGCCAGAACTCATATTGACGACCGTGCTGCCGGTTTTCAGTCCGCCCAGTCTGATCAGTTGTTCGGTGAGCACATAGTGTCCCAGCACATTGGTTGCAAAACCGGTTTCCAGGCCCTCACTGGTTCGGCTTGGCTTGTTCAACATGAGCCCGACATTGTTCACCAGCACGTCGAAAGAGACCGCGGTGTTTTCAAAGTAGGCGGCCAGGGAAGCGACGGATGTCATCAGAGATAAATCGACGCTGTGACTGACAATACTGCCGCGGCTCGAACTGACCTCGCCTTCCAGTTGCTGCAGCTTCTCTGCGTTTCGCGCGACAGCGTGCACGGTAGCACCAGCGTTGGCAGCACTTAATGCCAGCTGTCGCCCGATACCCGTAGAGGCGCCGGTAACCAGCCAGGTCTGACCCGTGTAGTCGAAAGATTTGGTTGACCAGGTGAGTTTGCGCAGACCGTAGCCAACACGCGTGAAACTGGGCATGAACCAGGAGAAAAACAGCGCTCCGCGCGTGGCATACGACGGCGTCATGGACAACTCGATCAGTAGATTTGCCTGAAGAGTGCCCGTTTGTCGATCAAGGTGGTGTGAAAGTTACTATTGCAGCTGACGCAGTGCGCCTCTGCAAAGCACCTGTGGTTGCCTCTAAAATGTGCTGTGTTTTGCCAGTACCTGTAAAAAGGACTCGCCATATTGAGCGAGTTTGGCTTGTCCTACGCCGCTCACTTCAAGTAGTTGTTCCGCAGTTTTAGGCCGGATAGCAATCATTTCTAACAGCGTGGCATCGTGGAAGACCATGTAGGGCGGAACATCCTGGCTTTCGGCAAGGCTGCGACGAACTGCTTTCAGGTCTTCCATCAACTCTTCATCTTCCAGTTCCAGCTGGTATCGTGCTGGTTTGCTGCGTGTTTTAGCCGGTGTGGGATCTTCCCTCAGCGCCAGTGTGGTCTCGCCTCGCAGCAGCGCTCGGCTAGCCCCGACCAGGCGCAGCGCGCCATAACGACTGTGATCTACCTGTAAATAGCCGCGCACAACAAGCTGCCGGAATACTGAGCGCCACTGTTGCTCAGATAGTGCTTTGCCAATACCAAAGGTCGACAGATTGTGATGATCGAACTGCTTAACTTTGTCTCGCAGTTGACCACGCAGGACGTCGATGACATGTCCTGCGCCAAACCGCTGGCCCGTGCGGTAGACGCAGGACAGCGCTTTCTGGGCTATTTCAGTGGCTTCCCAGGTTACCGGTGGTGTCACACAGACATCACAGTTGTCACAACGGGTTGCCGGGGTTTCACCAAAATAGCTCAGCAGGCTGGCACGTCGACAGGTGGTGACCTCGCACCAGCCAAGCAGAGCGTCGAGCTTGCTGCGTTCAACACGCTTGTGGCTTTCGTCCGAGGGTGATTCATCCACCATACGTGATAAACGCACGACATCCTGTAAGCCATATACCATCCAGGCTTGCGCCGGCGCACCGTCACGGCCGGCCCGTCCGGTTTCCTGATAATACGCTTCCATGGATTTGGGCAGATCCAGATGGGCAACAAAGCGCACGTCGGGTTTGTCGATGCCCATGCCAAAGGCAATTGTCGCCACCATCACGACATTGTCTTCTTTCAGAAAACGGACCTGATGCAACTGCCGTTCTTCAGCGCTCAGCCCTGCATGATAGGGCAACGCGTTGATGCCCTGCTGGCTCAGCCAGTGGGCAGTGTCGTTGACACTCTTGCGTGACAGGCAGTAGACAATGCCGGCGCAGCCTTCGTAGTCTTTGAGAAATGACATCAGCTGCGCTTTCGGGTTCACCTTGGGTTGCACCGAATAGAATATGTTGGGGCGATCAAAGCCGCTGTTGAATGTTTTTGGTTTGTGCAGCCGCAGTCGCGTACAGATATCCGCCTGGGTGCGTGGGTCAGCGGTTGCTGTCAGCGCGAGCCTGGGAACCCCGGGAAAAGCTGCCTGCAGGATATCCAGTGCCAGATAGTCTGCCCGGAAGTCGTGACCCCAGGAAGATACACAGTGCGCTTCGTCTATGGCGATCAGGTTTACCTGGCAGGTCCGCAAGGTCTCTAACGTCGACGGTTGCAGCAATCGCTCCGGCGCAACGTACAGTAGTTGTAACGCGCCGCTGCGGGCGTGATCAATAACAGCCTGTTGTTCATCGTAGGTAAGCGTGGAATTTAAATAGGCAGCTGAAACGCCGAGCAGATTGAGGGCTTGAACCTGATCCTGCATCAGCGCAATCAGTGGCGATACCACCAGGCCCAATCCGGGCTGGATCATTGCCGGTAACTGGTAGCAAAGGGATTTGCCGCCGCCCGTTGGCATCAGCACGAGGCTGTCGAGGCCCGCGCAGGTGTGCGCAATGATGTCTGCCTGGTGACCACGAAATGACGCATAGCCAAAAGTATCCACCAATGTGCGCTGGGCGGCCTCCGTGATGGTTGGGTTGGCTTCAGATGAATCTAATTCAGACACGGTTAACTTAGGCTGATCGAAATTGAAATTGGGGATAAACTGGCACTCCGTCAGGGGCGGACAATACCTTATCTACAGGCAGGGAACGAACGTTATGGGAAATTTCATCAATCGGCGTGTTGTTATGACTACAGTCTCCATCATTGTGGGGGGAAGTATCCTGGCGGGGTGCGCCTCCAATCAATATGTCAAACGTGATGAATTTGACGCCACCGTAAGCGACCTGCGTGCAACAGACAGCAGCCTCGCAGATGATCTGCAGGGTTTTCGCAGTCAGTTCACGGAAATGACGAAGGATCTGCACGGCAAATTTTCCGGCTATGATGCAACCATTGCCAACCTGCAGGGGCGCCTGCGGGTTGAAATGAGTGCCCACTTTGCCTACGACGATGACGCGTTGCGAGCAGAAGACAAACCTGCGCTGGATGAATTCAGTGAAGTGGTACGTCAATATGACCCGAATGTAGTGGTCACCGTTGAAGGCTTTACCGATCCTGCTGGCGATCCGGCTTACAACCAGCAGTTGGGCCAACGCCGAGCGGAGGCGGTACGGCAATATCTGATTTCCAGCGGCGGGTTACATCCGGAGCGGGTTCGTGCAGTGAGTTACGGCGAAGATAATCGGCGCATGTTGCAACCGGGTAAGTGGGGTGATTCAGGCGCGGCTAACCGACGGGTGTCACTGGTGGTTGATTATCTCGGGCTCGCACCCAGCGAAGTCAATGCTGGCGGCTAGCCTGCCATCTGCATTGGTTCTATACCTGGGATGACCTTGCTGCTGGTTACCGTTGTGCGGTCTGTACACCTTCCGACGCTGCTTCGATAGCCGTAGCGGGCAGGTTCTCTACAAACCTCGCGATGTGCTCGAAAGCCTGTTTTGCTTCAGGCAGGTCCGGTTCGAATACGTGCCAGACGTGCACCATGTGATTCCAGGTTTCCAGTTTTACCGTCGAGCCTTGCGCATTGGCTTTGTTTGTATAACGCCGCGCATCACCCAGCAACATCTCAGCTTCACTGGCCTGGATAAGCATTGGCGGCAGTGCGCTCAAATCGCCGTGAATGGGTGAAACTCTAGTGTCAGTTGGATGTAACCGCGTGCTGATCCACGAGAAATACAACAATATTGCGCGTGGCAGTCTGATCAGCTTGCCCAGCGTTGGACCCAGCAACGGGTCTGTGCCTGCGTTCTTACGCAAGGTTGGGGAACCAAACGTATTGTCTGTTGCAGGTGCAATAGCGATGACACCGTCAGCCTTGCGCAGCCCCTGATCACGCGCCCACGCGGTAACCACCAGCGCCAGGTTTCCACCTGCTGAGTCCCCGGAAACCAGGAGTTGTGTTGCCGCGCCGCCTCGCTCTGGCCCGTTATCTAAAACGTACCGATAGGCGTCCTGACAATCTGCCAGACAATCCAGTCGGCCGTGTTCCGGCAGCATCCGGTAGTCCACTGCAAACACGCTGACGCCCAGCGAGCGAGCATATTTAGTGGTAATGGTGCGATGGCTGAGCGGGCTGCCCAACATGAATGCACCGCCGTGAATGTACAGCAGCCGTCTGTCCGGGTCAGAATTTGTCGCCACAACCCATTCACCTTTCACGTTAGGCGTGTTTACCGCAGTCAGGGTGATGCCTTCGAGGTCGGCACTATCACCGATGCTGTCCATGGCGGCACGCATTCGGCTCAATCTGGAACCTGTGCCAGAACCCTGGCTTAAAGCCTGCAGCTGCTCAATGACATCACTGTGTGCGGGGCTGGCGTGTCGTTCATGGTTCTGCGGTACGTTGAGGGTCTGGTCATATTGAGCCAGGCTCGGACCACCCAGGTAAAAGTGAGCTACAGCCCAGCAGAGAAGAATGAACAGGACAAAAGACATGAACAACATAAACAGGCCTGCTGCGCCGCTTCAAGCGCGCGATAAAGTAGTTGTTAGAAAAGCCCTGCGGCGCGAGCTTAAACGCGCAGCGTGCCCGCGCTCTGATCGGTATGGCCGGTAACATCAAAAGACATGATCACCATATCCCGGGTTGTCCCCTTGCGATCCTGAACATAGTCGGCCAGTAGTGCTTCAGGTACAAAACCGAGGTGCCGGAATGCGGCCTGGGCGCCACGCTGGTCAGAAGTCATGTTTGCGGTGATTTTGCGTAGTCCGAGTGCGCCTGCTAAGTCAAAAATGTTTGATATCAATACACGTCCGAGGCCTCGGCTACGGTATTCAGGGTTAACGTTCACCCGGATCTCTCCCATGTGTCGAGTCCAGGACGTTGGATCACGGTGTACTGACGCATAGCCAATCAGGCCATCATTATCGTAGGCGACAATTGAAAAGGTGTGGCCGGTAGCGAGATTCTCTACCCAGGCATCGACAACAGAATCCTCCGTAAGATCCAGGCGCAGAAACATCAGGTCTTCCTGAGGCAGTGCTCTTGCGAAGGCAAGGATGGCATCTCGGTCGGCTGCGGTCATCTGGCGCAGTTCAACAGCTGCGCCATCGGGCAGTGCTACATTTTTAGGGTAGGCGTTGTAAACAGCTTCGTTGGACATAATTTCCTCTTCTTCAAGCCGACGTCGATTGCAGACTGGCGGTGCGTTCTCGGGCTTTTTCTAATAAATTGTTGAACGTTTCTTCGGAGGTTTCGGCAATACGCTCGACGTCGGGCATGAGTCGAGGCTCGCTGATGAAACCGAAAAACAGAGTTTTGTTGTAGCTCAGGATGGTGACGCTGAAGCCAACGTTGCCGGTCAGGACCAGCAAACCAATCTGGTCTGTAACAAGATGGCCACACAAATATTGAGGCACCTGAGCCCCAGGAACATTTGTACAGGTGAAATTGTAGCCGATGTTTGGTGGTCGGAATCCCTTAGGTAGCATGGGCATCGGGAAACGCGCTGCGAAGGCGGTAGGGTCGTACTGAGTACCCACCAGTTGAGCTGGCCACAGCGCAACTGGCCATGGTTCAGGCGCATTCTCCTGCAGTAGTGTCAGCGCCTGGGCTTCCTGGTTAATTTTGATCCGATCAGTCTCCGCCGTCACAACAGCCAGACGCTGTTCCGCAGCCATCGGCCATGCGGGCAGCACTGGAAAAATGGCGGATACCTGGTTACCCAATGCGCCTTCCTGGCTTTCTGTACGCACATTTACCGGACACATGATGCGCATGTATTGATCTTCGGTTTTTTCTTCGTGATCCTGTAGATACTTGGCAATAGCTTCAGAGACCACGGTCAGAACAACGTCATTGATTGTCCCGCCCAATGCGCGACGAATTTCTCTGATCTCGCCGAAGGACTGCTTCATCCAGGCAAGTCTGCGTTTGGGCCCAACAACACCCGCGTTGAACGGCGCTGTAACGACGGGCTTGGTAATGAAATCTGACATGACCTTGGTGGCCCGCTGCATGAGATCTGTTTGCTCACCACTTGTGCTGAGTATGCGACCCCAATCTGTTTCGGCGAGGTCTTTCAGATTTTCCGACAGAGCGCTGCTGAACAGCTCCCGGGGTCCCGGCGGTTGCTCTGGTCGCCAGCTCTCTTTGGGTGGCTTAACGGGATCACCTTTGACATCAAAATCGTAAATGATGGCGAGCAATTCGATACCAGATGCGCCGTCAATCATGCAGTGATGGGTTTCGTGTAACACCAGCGTTTTATCAGGGACACCGGTGATAATGTAGGTCATCCACAATGGTTTGCTGCGATCGAGCATGGTTTCGTTTATAGAAACAGCAGCGTCAACAGCATCTTCCAGCGCGGTACCGGTAGGTAGCGGGGAGTGAATAAGGTGGTTGGCCAGATCAAAGTCTGGATCATCGACCCATTCCGGGTGCGCCAGGTTCAGAGGCACCTGAGCAAGCTTACGCCGATAGGCCGGCAGCAGATGCAGCCGGTCGCTGAAGTGTTTAAAGACCTCTTCAAACGTCAGCTCACCTTCCAGAATATTGATAGAAGAAATGTGCATGGGGCCGCTGGCCGACTCCATATATAAAAATGACGCATCCGTTGTTGAAAGTCGCAAGTTCCCGCTCCACAGTGTCCGAAGTTGACTATCGCGGTTTGTTCCCGCTTTGTCCAATATCTTGGCAGTTAACGGTAGCGCACCTGTAGCGGGATGTGTTTGCCGGGGTGGTAGCTGAGTTTTTCTGTGTAGGTTCTACCGTCCCAGGTGTAAGTCACCGTGAAAGACTCTGCTGCCGACCGATTCGCTGGACACTGATTGTCAAAATCCCAGCGCAGCTGTGCCATAAGTCCCTGGGTATGCGCGGGTTTGGTTTCGAGTGGACATTGCGCGACCGTACGGTGCAGCGGCACAACCTTGAGTACCTGAGCATAGACAGTTTTGGCTACTGTTGTTGGTGGTGCGGCGTAAGCTATTGGACCGACCGCTAGCGTCAGCATGCCGAGCAGAAAAGTGGACACTTTGATGCGGATTGGAATGGTTAGTATCACGGTAGTGCCCAACCCATATTGCGCAGCATGACATGGTCCTGCACGGTGAGACCCGCATTACCAACGTTCAGCACCACAGCATAGCCTCTGCCTGGCGTCCGTGTTCTGACCACATCTACTGTCGCACCCTGAATATCAGCGTTCAAATGTGCTGCCAGGCGGTCAGCTCTCAAGCGCGAATCAAAAACCACCAGATTCTGTTGACTCTTCGGCTGCAGGGCTTCGGGCACCAGACCTTTCTTGATGCGGGTTTGTTTGGACAGTACTTTTGCGGCGTAGTTTTTGGCGCCATCAGGCAGGGTTGTACTGCCACTGATACGCGTTGGTCCATAATTGTATGCAGCAAGCGCCGTTTGGGTATCTTTGCCAAAAGTATGCAGTAGCTCGTTAAGATATTTTGCGCCCAGACTGATGTTCAGGCAGGGGTTATAGAGCTCGCCAAGACGTTTAACGCCAAGATGTTTTGCGGTGCCTGGCCATTGGATCTGCATAATCCCATGTGCATTGGCTTTAGACACGGCGCCGGCATCCCAGTTACTTTCTGTGGCCGCTACTGCCAGCAATAAATCCAGGGGCACTTTGTGCATCGCCGCTGACACTTCGAAACAGGACTGATAAGGATAACGTTGTGATGCCTTTGCCAGCGCAAATTGGGGGAGGGCTGAACTGACAAGTATACACACACACATGATTAGCCCGGTTGTTTTATATCCTGACTTCATTGAGCTCCCGTAATCATCTTGACCTTTGCCGCTAACATCTGGGCCTGCTCGGAACTGCTGTAGCTGTATGACACCTGATACTGGGCAGGTCCCAGTTTGGTTACTTCAAAGGGGTGGTTAATACTTTGCGACAGATAGTTGGCGAAACCACTGGCCGAGGCTTCGCTATGAAATACAGTCCAGACCGGCTCGCTGTTTTGAGTAGGTTGTTCTGTCGGTTCTACTGGTTCTCTTTGCTCTGCTGATTCTGTCGACGCCACCTGTGCCAGTTCCGGGTCTGCAGGGCGTTCTGCAGGTGGTGGGGGCAGATCATCATATGTGGCGAGTTGCTCAACATTCTCGAGATCAAATCCAGGTGTTTCCGCTACCGGTAGCGCAGTGTCCTCAGGCATCAGCTGGCCAGTAGATGGTTCTGCTGGGGCAACATGCCGTGCAGAAGTCAGATACCAGGCACCTGAAAAAGTCACGGCCACACCAAAGATAAGTCCCAGGATAAATCTCATCGGGCCTCCCGTATTTCGCGAAGTCTGCCGCTCACCTTCTGTAAGTGCAGACTCTGCCAATCGAACCCACTCTGGTTAGACAAAGAGCGCGCTGTAGAGGTAAGCCAGCTGCTGGCCTGAGTTTTGCCACTCTGACATGCACCCGGCGCCGCTTCTATGGCTGTTCGCAAACGGTTAAAGGCACGCTTATCCGCGCTGGCTACAGCGTAAACTCCCGTCGGTAGTGGGCTGTGCGCGGGCAGGCTGATCTGATATCGCAGTTCTCCGCGTTGCCTGATGCGGGCACTCCTGTCGCAGCTTGCTGGTTTAAGTTTTCGATTGTGGGTTCTGAACAGCATCACGTAAGCATCTGCTTCCAGATCAACGGTAATTTCCACACAATCACGCTTTTTGTTGGTGCAGCTTCTGCTGCGCTTCCAGGACAGTTGCCCCAGCAGCGGCTGGTCTTCATTTACCGCTGGCAAGTCACCCATACCTGCATATTCGGTAAGTGTTTCTTCAGCTCGGATCGTGTCTGTATCACCGGGTGGGGCTTGGTGATCCCGACCGCTTTTGATATAGCTGCTGGCTACAATTCGAGGTGCGTTCGGCTTATCCACTTGTGTCAGCAGAATGACCCACTGGGGTGGCAACTGCTGGGATGCCTGTTCTTGGCGGAGCTCCATCAACCAGGCAGCTTCGCTGCGCTCAGTGGTGAATATCCACTGTGAGCGGGTGCTCAGTTTCTGGCGGACGTCGCGCGCGATGTTTGCTGAAGATAATTCTATTCCTGCCGGATAGTCATTGCGCAGATAGATGAGTCCATCCACACCTGCAGGTAAAGCGCATTGGATCTGCTGCAGCAGATGGCTGACCGTTTCAGGTTGCTGGTGCAGGGCGTAAGGGGCGGCGACAGAACCGTTGGCAATTGTGTTAGCCGGTCGTTTCAATAAGGTTAGCTGGGTCCGGGAGAGTTGTCCCCGCCAGCGATAGCTTATACCGCTTACCCACACACCCAGATCGTAATCTAATAGCTTGATCTGCACCGTATGCGCGCTGCTGTTTGCGGCGCTGATCGCAATGCCAATGATGTACGCAGCGCTGTGGTCAGAGCGCAGGCACTTGCTGCTGCTGGTGGCGGAGACAATATTGTTGCGACCCGCAGACAGAATGTTGTGTGTCAGAACCTGTTCAATGTCCTGGTAGAGCTGATTTTTTGTCGCCGCCAACTGATTGAGGTGCGCCGGAGAAAAGGCAACATTGGATCCTTTGAATTTTGGGTGCTGGGAAAGCTTTTCCGCCAGCGCGGGTGCGGCCTCATCATGTAGCCAACGGCTGAAATCTGTAGATTGTCTGCTCGGCGCTGACCAGGCATGGCTGCAGGCCAGCACCAGTAATAAGAGGCTACCCAGCTTCCACATGTTGCACCTGTTCATATCGATCGATGTGAAGTTGCCCGTTTACGTTTGCTTCGATGTAATGGGAAATCTGTTTTTCGATTCTCGGGCTCAACCCAACTCCCCATTGCAGGTCTCCCTCGTTTTGTAGGTCAGCTGCTTCTAGAACATGTGGCGGAATGGTCTGTTTATCTATTTCGTAAAACTGCTGGGGTGCCTTGGTGCTGCGAAAAGAAAAAGTATCTGACGTGGTCAGAAAGGACTGCCCCGCGTAGGCATACAAAGTTATACGGCCTTTGCTGACCAGTCGCATGAAGTCGGCTTCGCTGGCGAAAGCCAGAGTCAGACCCTCTGTGGTGTCGCTTTGTGCAGAGGGTGGTTCAGGTTCAGGTTCTGGCTCTGGCTCTGGCTCTGGCTCTGGCCGCGGTTCAGCCAGGACGTAAACAGGTGTATTTTGTGCTTCAACAACAGTGGCTACCACGGGTTCAACTTTAATAGTTTTAACCTCCTCAGACTCCACAGTGGGTGGTTCTGCAGGTTTCTCTGCTTCCTGAGTGGTTGCCTGCGTGGCAGCAACAGTCTCGACACCCGGGCTGTTTCGCACCATCGCCAGGATGGCAATAAGACAGAATGCGACTATGGCCATGAAACGCATCACATCAGCCTGCAGGCTGTCCTCCTCCATATGGGCTAAGCGGCGTCTTCTCACAGCTGCGTTCCAGGCAGGCGCGTGACATTCGGGTTGGCCTGGGTGTCAGGCTGAAGCTGTTGTTCGATCCGCTGTGTTGCCGCAATCAATTCCGCAATGTCCCGGCGTTCCAGTTGGTCATAGTAGTGCTGTAACGTCGATCCCAGCGTGATGGTCTTGCCCAGACGCATCAGATAGCCGCCAACTGCGCCGACAATAGTAGTTGTCAGTGCCAGTAGAATGCCTCCATCCACCAGTTTACGCAGCACATTGTCCGCGCTGTCGGCCAATGCCATATCAGGTTCGCCTAGTGCATACTGCAGTGCTGCGCGCATACCCACAGCTGTCCAGACCACACCGATACCAATGAAAACTTGTGTCCAGACGTCTAACATCTGATCCAACGCGGAGATTTTTGATGTCTCGTTCAGCTCATCCAGATTGCTGACCAGCAAGCTTTTGAGTCTGATCAGAGTGAAGATGAAAACCAGGGCAACTGCTGCGAACAACCAGACGGAATAGCCGAGGTTGAGCTGCAGCCAGTTGCCCGCAGAACGAATGCCTGAAGAAGAAATGCGGTCCTGACCGTAAAGGGCAAGCCCGGTGAGACCAATGCCCACCAGGGTGCCGTAACAGAACTGCTGCAGACCGCCGTGCATCTTAGCGCACACCTACCGCGTTTGGATTGCCAGCTGCACAGGCGCGACAGGTTGCTTCCAGCACCAGGTCCGCCTCTTTGAGCAGATGGTCTGCGCGATAGTATGCAGACTTGTCATCACTTGCTTTCAGCAGACCCACTTGTTTGTCACGTAACTCGTTGCGCATATTCGACATGACTTCTGCCTGCACCGGGCATGCCTGCGCACAGGTATTATAGTCGCCGCTGAGCGATACAAACTTAACGTTGAAGTAGCGGTTGTAGTACTCACGTGCCTGACGTTGACTGATGACGCCCATCTCATTGACGCGTACCAGATGGTCGCTGAAGCGTACTTTGTTTTCACTATCCGGGTTTTCTTCAGCAAGTGACAACAGCTGCTGGAAATAACTGTCGAATTGATATTCACAACCACTCGCCAGTCGCTGCTCCACCTCGCCGATGGCTCGATCAAGGTTGCCGGGCAATGCCATAGAGCAGTGGCTGCTGACGTTGGTTGTTGTGCAGCCGGCGGCGGCTGTAATTAGTAACAGGCCTAAAAACGTTATACGTATCATTTATTTATCTCCGACTACATTTCTAACGGACTGACAAATTCCGTCTGTCCAATTTCGTAAGGGGGCGAGGCGATAGGCGCGGCATTTGAAGACTCTCCGAAGAGAATTTCCTTCACACCGCCGACAACCGCGGACATCTCCGGTGTGATCAAACCAAAGGATTGATTCAGCTGCTCCATAAGCGCCGCGCGGCCGATTTCCTGCTGAGTTGCAGCTATCAGCACAGAGGCTTCTTCCATATCGAGATAGATATCTGCGGCAACTACAGCCAGGGATTTACTGGGGCCGTTTTTGTGCGTCGCAACCAGGTCGTAGTACTGTTTGAATCGATCTGACAGACGCACGCCGGATCTACCGCGCAACGCTGGTCGATCAGTGCGTCCCGTAGCCGTCTGCTGGCCCAGCAACTGCTCCTGCAAAGTGGTTGGCGTAGTTCGCTGTCCCAATTCCTGGCGCAGCCTTTTTTCAAGACTGCTGCGCGTATTGTTTACCGCGCGTTCCATTTCCGGCAGGCGCTCGCCCATGGCATTGAGCATTTCCAGGTATGTTTCTCCCAGCTGTTTGGCCATGCGTGTACAGCCCTGGTCGCCGTCAGCGCCGTCACATAGACTTTCGCTGTATAACTTCTGCTGCATGTCGAGTCTGGCGATAATCTCCTGAAGATTGTTTTCCATCTCGGCAGCGACACTGCTTGTCTCCCGGATGTCTTCCAGAACCGTGGTTGGAAAAAGTTTAATGACGGGCCCCGTGGGGGAGGCCGAAGCTGCTCCGCAGCTTAAAATTCCTGTCAGAAACAGGCTGGCGATTAGGCGACTGTTCATTGGTGTCCTCCGATAATGATGTCTGACCTTAAAGTTATTTATCTGAATGTGTCCTGAACAGCCGTTCAATTCAGTGCAAAGTTGCAATTTCAACGGTGATAGGCATGCGATTACCTGGTTTGGTAGTTGTTGTGCGGGTGAAAACGCTGCCCTGATAGCGCAGAGTGACTTCGTAACCAATGACTTGTTTACGTATGGTTGGTCTGTTTTCCTGACGGCAGCGTTTGGCGCGCCGCTCAGTAACCCGGCGTTCATAGCCGTTTCTGCTGTATCGTTCTATAGAGGGCAATGTTTCCCAGGTGCACCGTTTAACAGGTGTATAAACAGTTTTCTGCGAGTAGATAGGTTTGCTGGCAATGACGTCGGCAAAGCTCGGGTAGGAGGTCGGTGGCGCAGCTGCAAAGGCTGAGCTGTGAGTAAAAATGATTGTGGTAAAAACCAACAACCCAGCGATTTTGTGCATGCCCTGGCTCCGATGCTTTGTCGGAGCATGATATGAGCGGTTACCTAAACCTCAGCTGAATGAATTCTCTGAATAGCCACAATCAGGGGTAGACGTAAGAAGATGCCAGTCCCAGAGGAATGCCAAGCCACCAGTAGATAAGTAGAAATACGCTCCAACCCGTCAGCAGCGCCGCAGAGTAGGGCAGCATCATGGCGGTGACAGTGCCTATGCCGGTGTTTTTCACCCAGCGCTGACAGTAGGCCACCACCAGGGGAAAATAAGGCATCAGCGGCGTAATGATATTGGTGGAAGAGTCCCCTACCCGATAGGCTGCCTGTGTCAGTTCGGGTGACAACCCAACCTGCATCAGAACAGGTACAAAAATGGGTGCCAGTAAAGCCCATTTGCCGGACGCTGAGCCCACCAACAAGTTAACAAATGCAGTTAGGAAAATAATGCCCAGAAGGGTAACTGATCCAGGCAAGGCTAATGTCTGCAGAACGTCAGCACCTTGTACAGCGAGCAGTGCACCGAGATTGGATTGGCTGAACGCATAGGTGAACTGCGCGCAGAAAAAGATCATAACCAGGTAATACGCCATGGTATTCATACTGTTGGTCATACCTTTGATGATGTCTCGATGGTTACTTACCGTTCCCGCAACATAACCGTAAACGGTGCCGGGGATGATAAATAACAGGAAGATCAACGGTACGATGGACTGCATGATCGGTGCGGAAAATGCGGTGATGTCGCCATTGGGTGCGCGCAGGGGAGAGTCTATAGGGTAAATGGCCCAAACCAATAAAGCGATACCGATGAACATTGCAATGCTGCCTGCCCATAATCCGCGACGCTCTTTGGGGGTCAGTGGGTCCATGCGGCTCGCTTCAAGATCGTCACCGTCTATCTTTGTGCCTCTCAGTCTGGGCTCAATGACTTTATCAGTTAAAAACCAGCCAACTGCGACAACAAACAGGCAGGAGACGCTGGTGAACAACCAGTTGGACAGGGGGTTAACTTCGCGGCCGGGGTCAATAATCTGCGCAGCCTGCTGGGTAAATCCCTGTAACAGGGGGTCGATACCCGACGGTATGAAGTTGGCGCTGAAGCCGCCGGACACGCCCGCAAATGCGCAGGCTATGCCAGCCAGAGGATGACGGCCAGCAGCGTAGAAAATGATGCCGCCTAACGGAATGACCAACACATAACCTGCATCTGCAGCCGTGTGGCTGACAATAGCCACCAACAGCAACATAGGCGTCAGAAGTCTGGCGGGGGTGATTGAGAGCAGCGACTTGAGACCTGCGTTAATGAAACCTGTGTGTTCAGCGACACCCACGCCGAGCATTGCAACCAGCACCACACCGAGCGGCGCAAAACTGGTGAAGGTGTTTACCATGGTGGCTAAGAATGTCGCCAGCGCGCTGCCGCTGAGTTGGTTTTCAACGTTCAGCTCGCGAGCACCATCCAACGCCGGCACGGAAAAACCATACCCGGCGAACAACCAGGACAGCAGCCACACCAGGAACATGGCCATGAGAAAGAGCATTGCTGGATCCGGCAGGCGATTGCCAAGCCGCTCAACAGCGCCGAGGAATCGGAAGACCAGAGTGTTGTTGGAGCCTTGGTTAACTTCGCTCATGCGAACCTGCTGAAAATGAAAGCAGGTCGCAGATTAACCGAAGTGGATAGAGATGTTTACTGGTGTCAGACCCTGATTGTCAGCACGTCAGACTTTGCACCGTGTAACACCGCGTTAGCGGTCGAACCCAGGAGTAAACCCAGGCCATGTTTGCCGTGTGAACCCATCACAATCAGGTCCGCGCCAAGCTGTTCAGCGGTTTGTTTGATCTCTGTTGCGGGAACACCAAATTGAACGTGGCGGTCAGCTTTGTCGATGTCAAATTTCGTACATATCTCACCCAGAGACTTTTCGACGCTGGCGCGGGCTTCACCTTCAAAATTCATGGCTGCCGCAGCGAGACCCGCTACCTCAATGCCCGTGTACGCCTGGGTCAGAGGGCGCACAATGGTCAGCACGCTGAGTTTCGCGCCATGATCGTCTGCGGCCTGCTTGGCTCGCATCAGTACGGATTCAGCTTCTTCAGTGACATCTACGGCAGCGAGGATGTGTTTGTATCTAGTCATTGAGGTCTCCTGGGGGGTTAGGGCTCCCCTCAGTATCATCCTCAGGCACAAAGAGGTAAACCCCTACGCGGACAAACGCATTTTGAACGGGTTCACCAGCGGCAATGGATTCCGGTATGTCCTGTTCTATTGGTGCGAGTTGCTTTAAAAAAGTAGCAACATCGTCCAGGTCCTGATTGCTCAGATACGCGTAGTTAGGCCATGGCATAACGGTTGTCGCCTGTTTACCGTAGTGATCCATGCCGGTGAGCAGGAATGTTCTGATTTCGTCTTTGCTCCAGCGACCCAGACCTGTTTCTTTGTCAGAGGTCAGATTACCAGGGAACACGATACCCGGGCTGACATCGTCCAGGTCCTCAGTGTACGCGATGCCAATTCTTGAGCCTGCAAGCCACTGCCCGGTGGGGTTGCCCAGTAGTGCGCCTTCAGTGTGGCAACCACCACAACCGAGAATATTGGTCAGATACTCGCCGCGTTCAACTGAGGTTTCCGCGCTGGCGCTGATCCAGACGCAACCCGCCATGACCACAGCGATCAGCTGCAACGCCAGCCTGCGGATTGAAGATCTAATGTGAAGGAAGCAATTCTGTAACACGTGGGCACCCTTTTGATAATCTCAGTTTATGTCCAGCCCCCGCTTTTCACCTGCCGTGGCATCTGCGTAAGCAGATGTTCTTGGCACTTGCAGACTCGTCGGTTAGCCTGAACAGATTCGATCAAAGAGTATGATAGATGGGTTTGAAAGTCATTGTGATTCACGTCGTTGTGTTAGGCGCGCTGGCTTCACTGCAGGCCGCTGCTGATACTGTGAATCCTCAAATTGATCGTGGTGTAGAGGAAGAAATCATCGTCTGGGGGCGTGCTCAGACACAGAAAGGCAAAGCCATTTCTGCCTCGGAAGGTCTGGTAGGTTATGCAGATTTTGACACCCGCCCGCTTGAGCGAGTTGGGGAACTGGTTGAAGTGGTGCCCGGTATGGTGGCCACCCAGCACAGCGGTGAAGGCAAGGCTAATCAATACTACCTGCGCGGTATGAATCTCGATCACGGAACCGATTTCTCTGCATATATCGAAGGTATGCCGATCAACATGCGTGCGCACGCCCACGGGCAGGGTTATCTGGATTTGAATTTTCTGATTCCGGAAGTCATCAGCACGGTGCAGTATGCCAAAGGTCCCTATAATGCAGACCGAGGTGATTTTTCCACCGCTGGCACAACGTCTGTTTCCATTTACGATCGGCTGGATCGTCCCTTCATCGAAGCGAGCTACGGCAGCGATCAATTTCAGCGGCTGGTCTCAGCTGGGTCTGTGGACCTTGGCGAAAATCACCTGCTGGCAGCGGTTGAAGTTCTGCGTGACGATGGTCCATGGCAGCTGGCCTCAGAGGTTAAGAAAAACAACGTGCTGCTCAAGTTTTCCGGACAAGCGGGAACTTACGATACGCGTCTGCTGATGTCCTATTATGACAACGAATGGCGGTCCACAGATCAGGTGCCCGAGCGCCTGGTAAGTAATGATCTCATTGATCGTTTCGATTTCATTGATCCTACACTCGGTGGCGATTCCAGCCGTGCGACACTGGTTGCAGGTTTGGAAGGCGATAATCTGCAAGCCAGCGCGTATGCCAGCCGCTATAAACTGCGCCTTTTTAACAACTTCACCTATTTTGCCGATGATCCGGTTAACGGTGATCAATTTGAGCAGGTTGACAATCGCTGGATCGTGGGTGGTAACCTGCAGTACATAAAAGATGTTGGCAACAATTCAACGCTGCGAGTGGGCGGCGATCTGCGCTATGATGATGTTTCAGATGCAAACCTTTATAACACCTTCGAGCGGGTGCGGATCGGAACGGTAAGGGAAGACAGCGTACGTTGGCTCAGTGTCGGCGCCTTTGCTGAAATAACCACTAACTGGACAGATCAGCTGCGCACCGTTATAGGCTTGCGCGGTGATCATTTCGATTACGAGGTTGATGCCAGTCTGGCGCCGAATTCGGGTAAAGGTGACGATCAGCATTTGATGCCAAGCCTTGCATTGGCTTATCAGGTCAACGACTTCATTGAGGTGTATGCCAACTGGGGTGAGGGTTTTCACTCGAATGACGTTCGCGGCGCAGTAATTTCTGTGGATCCTGTCACTGGAGACGATGTGCCAACTGCAGACGTTTTTGTTGAACAGCAGGGTGCGGAAGTTGGACTGCGCCTTGAAGGTTGGCGTGGTCTGGCACTGACGGCTACCTATTTCTGGTTGGAGTCTGATTCCGAACTTTTATTTGGCGGAGACAGCGGCTCAACAGAACCCAGTGATGGTTCTGAGCGCACCGGATTTGAACTCGGTGCGTTCTGGAACATTAACACTCGCTGGACAGCGGACATCAACGCCGCTTTTGTAGACAGTAATTTTGTTGGCGTGCCGAGCAGCGTGAATGAAATTCCCAATGCTCGAGACCAGGTCATAGGAGCAGGCATCACGTTTGTGCAACCTCAAGGTTTGACCGCAAGTCTGCGTTTGCGTCATTTTGCTGAAGCACCTTTAACTGAAGACGGATCGATAAGCCACGGCGACACGACTATTGTTAACGCAGGCCTGCAGTATGACTTCGGCAACTGGCGTGCAGGCTTAGAGTTTTTGAACCTGTTTGATGCAGAAGATGATGACATTGCATACTACTTTGCATCCCGTTTACCAGGCGAGGCTGCACCGGTTGAAGACATCCATTTTCACCCGGTTATTCCATTCAGTATCCGAGCGAGCATTCGCTGGGAGCCAGGCAGCTAGCAGCTGGGTAACGAGGCAAAGAATCGCTAAATTTGCCTCCAGATCACATCTGCAGCACAAAAGTGGCTACAAAACATTCGGCCAAGGGGCTAAAGTTAAGTCAGGGCGCGCACTACACCAGCCTGGGGGTGTCCAGTGAAGCGCGTCGAAACCCAGCCAGACAGGTAAAGAGGTAGTCAGTGGGCGCAGCGGCAAAATTCGAAAATTATGATCAGTGGAAAACATTTGCACTGAACAAAGACCGCCTCTCGGGCGCTGAAAACTGGCGGACCCGTGATGAAAGCACACTTTATGATTATCGCGTGATCCGACGTCGGTTTGATGAGTTGTCCGAGGTGCGCGCTTCCGGTGATTCCCACCGTCTGCTGTTTTACATGCATGAAGGTTTTCACGGCAACATGGCGGGCATGGGTTCGCCAGCGTTATATACGCGCACCAAATTTGGCACCAAAAACCTGATTACCCAGTACATTGATGAGATGGTTCTGGCGTTGCAGGATCTGGAAGCTGTGCCCGACGATGAGATCAGCCTGAAAGAGAAATTCGCCTTTTATAAGCGCGCTTCTGAATGTTTCGGACGTACCGCGCTGATGCTCAGTGGTGCTGGATCACTGGGGCCGTTTCATATCGGTGTTGTGAAAGCCCTGAATGAGCAGGGTCTGTTGCCCAACATCATTTCCGGCGCCAGTGCAGGTTCGATATGCGCGGCGGTGGCAGGGACACGGCCTGATGCCAGTCTTGAGCAGATGCTTAATACCGATGAAATCATTCATTCCATGACGTCAGTAGGCAAACAGCAGCGGTCATCAAATCGGGTCCAGCGCCAGGATGTGGTGGAGATGTTGGAAGTGATGATTCCTGATATGACCTTTGAAGAGGCCTATGAGGAAACCGGTCGCTACATTAATGTGTCCGTGGCACCGGCTGCCGTTAACCAGCGGGCTCGAGTTCTGAATGCGATCATTTCTACAAACGCGTGCATCCGCGAAGCGGTGCTGGCGTCCTGTGCAATTCCGGGCGTCTTTCCCGCGGTTACGCTGGCAGCTAAAACTCGAACTGGTGAGCGCAAGCCCTATGTGGCAACGCGCAAATGGGTAGATGGATCGATTACCCATGACATGCCGGCGCGCAGATTGACACGTCTCTACGGTGTTAATCACTTCATCAGCAGCCAGACAAACCCATTTGTGCTCTGGACCACGCAGGATCCCAATTCAACGTCTCTGTTTTCACAATTGTCGTCTGTCTATCAGGGCGCAATGCGAGACTGGTCGAAAGCAGTGTATCCATTCACCATGAACCTTGTTCGCAATGTTTATCCGGCGAACATCATGACCCGCATGTGGTTTGGTTTGTTGACACAGTCTTATACCGCAGACATCAACATTTCACCCACCCAACGTTTCGTGAATCCAGCGAAATTGTTATCTGTCCTCACACCCCAGGAAACCTTTGACCTGATACGGGCGGGCGAAGAGGCCACCTGGCCAAAAATTGAAATGATCCGCAACTGTACTGCGGTCAGTCGTCAGATTGATGCGACGCTGAAAGGTATTGAAGAATCGATCGCGCCTGCGGCTTAGCAGGCGCGAGCGCTGAGCTTTCCTAGAGGCCCAGAACTGCTTTGGCGATGACGTTCCGCTGAATCTCGTTAGAGCCGCCGTAAATAGATGCGGCGCGGCCGAAATTAAAGTCTGCAACTGCGCTTACGGCGTACTCTGGTCCCGGTGGTGGCTCATTGCTCTCGCCACGGATCAAAGCTAAATCAAATGGCAGAGCATAGTGAGCGACGGCCTCAACCCGCAGAGTTTGCAGATCCTGTTGAATTTCAGTCCCCAGAATCTTCAGCATGGACGCTGCGGCGCCTGCATGACCACCCGCTTCTACCTGGGCGACGACCCGGGCTTCTGCCTGCTCCAGAGCATGCAGCTTTATTTCTGCCGCAGCCAGCCGAGCCATGAAGTCGGAACTGTCTGCCAACTGGCCACCTGAACTATCAGCTTCGTTTTTACTGATGTCTCTAAGCGCGGCCACTGCCCGTTTGGAACGCGCAACCCCGGCGATACCAGTGCGCTCGTGGCCTAACAAAAATTTAGCGTAGGTCCACCCTTTGTTTTCTTCGCCGATCAGATTCTCCACCGGTACGCGAACGTCTGTGAAGTACACCTCGTTGAGGTGGTGCATACCGTCGATGGATACAATGGGTTTGACTTCTAACCCAGGTGATTTCATATCGATAAGCAGAAAGCTGATACCCTGCTGGGGTTTGCAATCCGGGTCAGTGCGGACCAGCGCAAAAATCCAGTCTGCTTTGTGGGCGTTGGTGGTCCAGATCTTCTGCCCGTTGACCACGTAGTGATCACCATCGCGTACCGCACTGGTTTTCAGCGATGCAAGGTCTGAACCGCTGCCTGGTTCTGAATAACCCTGGCACCACCAAACCGAGCCATCCAGTATTCCAGGCAGGTGTTGTGCCTGTTGCTCGGGTGTACCGAACGTGTAAATCACCGGCCCAACCATACTCAGACCAAAAGGCATCAGCATCGGGGCGCCAGCCAACGCCAGTTCTTCCGAGAACACATGTTGTTGTCTAGACGTCCAGCCAGTTCCGCCCTGTTCGACGGGCCAGTCTGGCGCAATCCACCCCTTCTTATATAACGCCTGGTGCCAGGCAGTACCCTCTTTACGACTGATGCCGAATCCAAGGGTTGCTGCAGACAATAGATCTGGTGTCAGTGTGTCCGCTAAAAACTGTCGTACTTCGCTGCGAAACGCTTCAATGTCTATGTCACTCATGGGTCTTGCCGTTACCTTGATCTGAATTTAATTAACAGTCGAGAGATTATCACCAACCGCACATCGTCTCGATAGGCAGTCAGACCAGAGTTGCGGCGAACCCCGCTGAAATTTGTTTGTGTTGGAAGCTTGACGAAGAGGGTAAGCCCGGTTAGGGTGTGTTGGTGTATTACATGTATATAACACCATGACGGACTGGGACGAACGCACACCAATTTATCTGCAGCTACGCAGTTTGGTACTGCAGCGCATTATCAGTGGATCGCTGGACGAAGGTGAGCCGGTACCATCGGTTCGGCAGGTTGCGGCGGAAGAAAAAATCAATCCGCTGACGGTATCGAAAGCGTACCAGATTCTGGTCGACGAAGGTCTGCTGGAGAAGCGTCGTGGCGTCGGTATGTATGTTAATTCCGGTGCTCGCACCGCAGCTCTGGCTCAGGAGCGTGAGGTCTTTCTTACCGAGGAGTGGCCACAAATAAAACATCGAATTGAAATGCTTGGTTTAAATATCGAGCAGTTATTGCTGGGAGATAAGTAATGTCTGTCATTGCTGCGCAGGGTCTGCGTAAAAAATTTGGCAACGTTCATGCACTGGATGGTTTCGACCTGCAGGTTGAACCTGGCCGGATTGTTGGTTTGATAGGTCCGAACGGATCAGGCAAAACTACCGCGCTTAAATCGATTCTGGGTATGGCCGCCCTTGATGCGGGTCAACTCGACGTTCTGTCTTTCCAGCCTAAGTCGCAGCGCGCTGCCTTAATGCAGCATGTGGCGTACATTGCAGACACGGGCATTCTACCGCGATGGATGCGGGTCAAAGATCTGCTTGAGTATGTAGATGCGGTGAATCCCAGTTTTGATATCGCGCTCGCGCGCGAAGCGCTGGCCAGAACCGACATACAGTTGGAAAAGAAGATCAAAGTGCTGTCCAAAGGCATGCACGTGCAATTGCATCTGGCTATTGTGCTCGCGATCGGTGCACAACTGCTGGTATTGGACGAGCCAACTCTTGGCTTGGATATTCTTTATCGCCAACAGTTTTATGATGGTGTGTTGAACGACTATTTCAACGAGCAGCGCAGTATCCTCATTACCACGCACGAAGTGCGGGAGGTGGAACATATTCTGACCGACGTGGTGTTTATTCACCGTGGTAAAGCCTGTCTCAGTCTGGCAATGGAAGATCTACCTGAAACGTTTTTCAAATTGACCAGCGCGTCGAATCAATCGTTACCTCCGGGTGCACTGCAAACGCGCGCAACATTGGCAGGTACCGAATCAATCTATAACAATTTAGGCGCATCAGAGTTGCAGAAATACGGAGAGGTCAGTACGCCCAATCTTGCGGAATTATTTGTGGCGGTAGTGGAGAGCCAACATGTCTAAGTTTATCGGCCTGCTGAAACGTGAATGGCGTGAACATGCAAACGGTTTTCTGTGGGCGCCGGGCGCGATTCTAGCGGTTCTCTTGCTGGTCGGCTTATTCAGTTTGGCTGTTGATCCTCAGGTTGAGGGTGAAATGAGTAGCGTGGATCGGCAGGAACTGGAACAAAGAATCGACGGGCGGGATGCCAGTGAGCTAAGTGGCTTGGAAATGTTAGCTGCTATGACATTGGATGCTGCGGGCAGTACAGATGCCGAACTGCGGGAGAAAATCACACAGGCACTATCGTCCGTCGCTGTGCCGTTTAATCTGGTGTTCTTCATTCTGGCTTTCTCCGTTCTGATTAACTGCCTGTATGACGAGCGCAAGGATCAGTCGATTCTGTTCTGGAAGTCGATGCCAGTCAGTGATACCGACACCGTGCTGAGCAAGTGGGTATTTGTCAGTTGGGTTGCGCCGATCACGACCATAGCGGCGATCTGTCTGGCGCAGTTTTTTGCCGTTGCCTTCATTTCAGCTTTTGTTGAGCAGGGCATGGCTGGACGAATCTGGAGCGCCAGCCAGATCTGGCTGCGTCCATTTGATCTTGTGCTGCGTTTTATCTTCTTGGGCTTCTGGCTCCTGCCAGTGGCAGGTTGGATTATGTTTGTCTCCTCCTGGGCAAAACGACTGCCAACGTTGATTGCGCTGGGTGCACCTTGGATTGCCACCCTGCTGGAACGACTGTTTGTCGGTAGCAACTATCTTTCTCAGATGATGAGTAATCACCTGGCGCAGATGTATAACACCAGCCTGTCTTCTGCTGTTGATCTGGCCGCACCGTTTTCGAGCTTTTCTCAGCTAACCTTCTGGGTAGGGCTGTTGCTGGGGGTGGGGCTGCTTGCTGCCACGATTGTCTGTCGTCAGCGCATTAATGATGGTTAATCAAAGCTCTTTAAGTTTTGAGTTTGCTCAGTAACTCACTGAGTTGCTCTGCCGGCAGGTCTGGCGCATGGAAGCTGGTACGGCTGATGAGGTTCGCAAACCGGCTTTTCATCTGATCAACAACGGCTTCCGGGGTGCCAACAATGCCTATAGTGTTAACCATATCATCATTGATCAACGCCGCCATTTCATCTGTGCGGTGGTGACGATTAAGAACAATCAGCTCATCCTGTAAATCGCCCCAGCCGTGGATATCAAGTACCGGTTTGTACGCTACGGTACAGCCATAAAACGCGATACGCCCACGGAGTATGTTAACTGCTTTGTCGATGGCCTCGTCGCTGGTGCCTGTAGCAATCATCGGCGCATAGTCCAGAACGAAGTCAGATAAATCTCTACCACTGGCGTGCAGCCCCTCCTGAATTGCCGGGATGGTAACCTCAGTCATATATTTGGCGGATGAGAACGGGTGCATGATCATTCCATCTGCGATTTCAGCAGCGACCCTGGTCATCAGCGGACCGGTTGCTGATAAAACTATTTGTGGCCGTGGCCCGGAAACGTTGTCGGGGGTGAAGGTCGCGGGCATCAGGTTGTGCTGGTAGTACTCGCCCTGGTAGTCCAGTCGTGCACCGTCATACCAGCAGTCGTAGATTGCATTCATTGCCTCGATGAACTCGCGCATCTGCGCGGCGGCTTTATGCCAGGGCATGCTGAAACGCCGTTCGATATGGGGTTTTACCTGGGAGCCAAGGCCGAGGACCAGGCGACCATTGGAGAAGCTGTTCAGATCATGGCCTAACTGAGCCATTGTCATCGGGTTGCGGGAAAAAGCTACCGCCACGGAGGTCACGAGTTCAATTCGCTGGGTGTGTTCTGCAGCCAGGGTCAGCGGTAGAAATGGATCGTGATTCAATTCAGCCAGGCGAATACCATCGTAGCCGAGCGATTCTAGCTCGGCAGCCTGAGCTGCAATCTGTCGCATATCTGCGCTAACGGGGGCATCTATTTTCATTGTGCGGATTTCTCCAGTGCCTGATCGAATACAACCATAGCCTGTTCGGCAAAGTGCCACATGTTTGCTTCGCGGTTGGTTTTCCCGGTGATAACCGTGTGGGTCAATGTAACAGGGCCTACTACCGCGATGACGCAGGTTCCGGCAGGGTGGCCATAAGGCGCGCCGGTAGGTCCGGCCACGCCGAGTTCTGCAATGGCCCAGGTAGCATCCAGTTGCGACCGGGCGCGTTCTGCAAAAGCCTGCACCATAGGCTCCGTTAGCGGAGCCAGTCCTTCCACATCCTGTTTGCGGATTCGCAACAGTTCTTTGCGCGAAGCCAGCGTGTAGACCACGCTGCCTCCCAGGTAATAGGCGCTAGCGCCGGGTACCGCCAGAAGTTTGGCGGAAATCAATCCTGCGGTAGACGATTCTGCCACCGCAACGGTTTGTCCTGCTGATTTCAGCCGTTGGCTGAGACGGGTAACTGTTGGACTGACAAGCGTGTGAACAGTGCGATCCTTAGGCTGGGGCATGGTTTTTTGAGTAGATAAGTGATTGCCACGAATATCCCACAAATTGGTTTGCTTTTGTATCGAGTTGTCAGGCTTGTGTTTTGGTCGCTTGACTTGTTGCGTTAAAACCTTCAGGGTGCGCGCTGCCGATCTTAAGTAAGACTCAGCGGTCCTCGCTGATGTCAAAGGAAAAAGAATATTGAGTAACGATTTATTTCAGAAGCTTGGCGTAAGCCAGAAGTTTCAGGCTGCCTTAGATGCAGCAAATTTTGTCACGCCTTCGCAGATTCAAGACCAGGCCATCCCGGCTTTGATCGAGGGACGTGATGTATTGGGTATCGCACAAACCGGCACCGGCAAAACTGCCGCTTTTGGTTTGCCGCTGCTGCAACGCCTGGATGCACGTAACAAACCAGCGCAGCCGAGCCACCCTCTGGGTCTGGTATTGGCGCCTACCCGTGAGCTGGCCATTCAAATCCATACTGAGTTGACGGCTTTTGCCGCGGCTACACCGCTGCGTCTGGGCTGTATTTATGGTGGTGTCGGTCAAAACCCACAGGTCAAAATGCTGCGCAACGGTCTAGACATCCTGATCGCGACCCCCGGTCGCCTTTTAGATCTGATTGGCCAGCAGCATGTGAAGCTGGGTCATGTGGAACTTTTAGTTCTGGATGAGGCTGACCGGCTCCTGGATATGGGTTTCATTCGTGATGTTAAGAAAATTGTTGCGGCGACACCTCGCAAACGACAGTCTCTGCTGTTTTCTGCAACCATGCCTGATGCGGTAGCCGAACTGGCTGCTGAAATGTTGTACAAACCTGTGCGGGTAGAAGTAGCGCCAAAGCAGGTGACGGTTGAGAAAATTGATCAACGCGTAACCATGGTCGCAACGCCAGACAAGTTGGCGGCAATTGAACATATCTTGCGCCGTGATGACGTGAAGAAAGCCATAGCGTTTACGCGGACTAAACATGGCGCAGATAAAGTGGCGCGTAAGCTCCGTAACGCCGGTATCAATGCCGAAGCTATTCACGGTAACAAATCTCAAAATGCACGTAACCGTGCGCTGGATGGATTTAAAAACGGTGATACCTGGGTGCTGGTGGCAACCGACATCGCCGCCCGCGGTATTGATATCGATGGCGTCACCCACGTGGTTAACTTTGAACTACCACATGAGCCGGAAAGCTACGTGCATAGAATTGGTCGCACCGGAAGAGCTGGCGCGGCAGGTAGTGCGTGGTCGCTGGTTGATCCCAGTGAAGTGAAACGGCTGCGCGCAGTTGAAAGACTGATTCGTATGCCGATTACTCAGGAAGACCTTGATATCCAAGTGACTGTGCCGGTTGATCGCATTGTTCAGCAGACGCAGAAAAGTAATCACGAGCAAGGCCAGAAGCGTCGACGCCCTCGTCGTCGTCGAGCCAATCGCGCAGCAGCTTAACGTACGCTAACGCAGGTCGGTGCAACCGACGCCGCGTAACAGCTGCAACAAGGCCTGAGTCTGTTCAGGCCCCACTCGTCGGTTAGGCACAAACTGCGCGTGCTGTTCAGCGTCGGCATTTGCGTCGATAGTAATGCCCCACAAAGGATTAATGTCGTTAGGAACTGCCGCATAGCGGATATCGATGATAAATCCGTGCGGTTCATAGGGTGCCAGATAGTCATTTGAAAACCATCTGAACCTTTCTATGTCCCTGGCCTGTTGACTGTTCAAGTCAAGATCCGGGTAATGATAGGCAACATCGAGTTTGTCTATGGAACTACCTTCACACCACTGCCGTTCTGTCGTCACCCGCACGGCGTCAACATAGTACGTACCTTCAAACTCATACACCGACTTCCACAAAATGAGATTGGCAAAGCCAGGTTTTACTTCCAATCGAGTTGGGACATGACCTTGTTCAAGCGCCATTTCATAAGCCACATCGCGGGCTCGTTCATATTGCCAGACGCCGAACAATAGATAAGCCAAAGCCCAGATCATACCGGCGCTGGCTATCCGTGGCTGACGCTTGCGCAGGGAAACAATCACGCAGAGCAGTAACGGCAGGGTAAACAGTGGATCAACAACAGAAACGTTGTTCCATGCGACACGCATATTGCTGAAAGGCCACAGCAGCTGTGTGCCATAGGTTGTGCAGGAATCTAACAATGCATGTGTGGCGTAACCCAGGAAGGCCGCAAAGTAAGCTTGTTTAAAGCTAAGCGGGTGACGCCAGAGCTTGAAAAGAGCGCCTGCGACAAATAATGCACCAAACGGGATGAAGATCAGAGCGTGGGTGAAATGACGGTGATACTCTAAAAAAAGCAGCGGATCCGTGCTTGAGTTGATGAAGATATCCAGGTCTGGGGCCATGCCTGCCAGCACGCCGAACACGGCAAACGCCCGCAGATATTCGGGTTTTGATGCGCTCTGCGCGAGCGCGGCGCCAATGGCGCCTTGGCTGACCGGATCCAATTCAGGTGCTTAGCTGATGAACATCCCACCATTCGGGTACAGGGTGCTGCCCGTGGTATAGCTGGATTCATCGCAGGCCAGATACAAAGCGCAATTGGCCATTTCCAGCGGTGTGCCGAGACGGCCCATGGGGGTCATGGCGACCATCATTTCGGCGCCTTCCGAATCGTCCTGCAGACCCTGGGTCATTGGGGTTTCAATAAAGCCCGGTCCAATCGCGTTGACGCGTATGTTGTGTTCTAACATCTCCATCGCAAAAGCGTTGGTCAACATGGCTACGCCGGCTTTGGAAACACAGTAATCCACTGCGCCAGGTAAAGCGACACGTGCAGCGGTGGATGCAATATTCACGATGCTGCCTGGATTACCTTTGGCGATCATATGCCGCGCTGCGTATTTGTTGGTCAGCATGACGCCAGTTAAATTGATCTGCAGAACACGATTCCAGTTTTCCAGCGGCTGATCGATCAGCTGATGATCAAGGGATTCATTCTCTGCACCACTGATGTAGTTGGCGCCGGAAACGCCAGCTGCTGCCACGACCACATCAATGTGACCAAACTCATTGATCGCCTGTTCCATCAGATCTTCAACTTGCTCTGCAAAACAGACGTCCGCTTCGACCCAGGCTACGCGCCCGTTGGTGGTATTCCGGATTTCCTGAGCAGCTTCTTCTAAACGGGTGGCGCCAATGTCGCTGATGACAATCTCCGCACCTTCCTCTGCAAATCTCAGGGCACAGGCTTTGCCGATACCACTTGCGCCGCCAGTGATGACAGCAACTTTGTTTTCTAATCGGCCTACAGCCATGGTCCACCTCCTCAAATCGGAGCAGTAGGGTAAGCGCTTTGATACAGGGAGTCGAGACTTCTCGTTGAAACCTCTGGGGCCGCTTGCCGGTGGTTGGTTGCGGCGTATACTCGTTGACAGCTAACGTTTAGGGGAGTGAACGATGCCAGAGATGAAGTTTCAGATAGAACCGCTGGACGCCAGTTTTGGGGCGAAGATTACGGGTATAGCACTGGCTGACCTGGATCAAGCCGATTTTGATTCGCTCTACCGGGTCTGGCTGGATTATGCCCTGCTCATTTTTCCTGATCAGCATTTAAGCAATGAAGCACAGGTCGCCTTCGCAAAGCGCTTCGGTTCCCTGGAATTCGATCTGGCGCCGATCAGTAATGTGCGTAAGGACGGCAGCGTCCGTCATGATGATGAAAAAGACGACGTGTTGAAAATCCTGAAAGGCAATATGGGCTGGCACCACGACAGCACCTATATGCCTGTGCAGGCTAAAGGTGCTGTATTCACCGCCCACACGGTACCCAGCCAGGGTGGCGAAACCGGCTGGGCAGATATGACAGCCGCCTATGAGGCGTTAACGACGGAAATGCAGACCCGCATCGCAGACCTTTCTGCCTACCATTCCCTCTACTACAGCCAGCAGAAAATGGGTTTCAAACCCAAAGAAGATGGTAGCTATAGCGGCTACGGGTTTCATGACGAATCGCCGCCATTGCGACCGCTGGTAAAAGTTCACCCGGAAACAGACCGCCGAAGCCTGCTGATCGGACGCCACGCCTACGGTATACCGGGGTTAACCGAAGAGGATTCCGAAGCGCTGCTGGATGAGTTGAACACGTTTGCCTGCCAGCCACCTCGGGTCTACCACCACCACTGGCAGGTTGGTGACGCCGTGCTGTGGGACAACCGATGTCTGATGCACCAGGCAACACCCTGGCCGATGCACGAACCTCGCGTAATGTATCACGCACGCATCGCTGGAGATGAACGCACCGAGTTTGCTGCACCTGCCTGATCGTGTCTTTTATGAGGCTAAGCGATGTATTGCAACCTTTTACACTCTTCGCGCATCTAAACAGCTGTAAGCCTTGTCCAAACTATCTGGCGAGCATTTGCGACCTGAGAAATAACAACAATGATAATTACCGGAACCTGCCGTGCTTAAGATCAACGCCTTAAACAAAACCTACGCCAATGGCGTGCAGGCCCTTAATGATGTTTCGCTTGAAGTGGACATTGGTATGTTTGGTCTGCTGGGACCCAATGGCGCCGGTAAGTCATCGTTGATGCGTACCATTGCAACGCTGCAGACGGGTGATTCCGGCGCTGTGACATTTAATGGCGTTGATATCGCCAAGCAACCCGAGCAACTCCGTCGCAAACTGGGCTATCTGCCACAGGAATTTGGCGTTTACCCGCGGATGTCACCACTGACTTTTCTTGATCATATTGCGGTGATGAAAGGCGTAGCGGACCGTGCGGAACGCAAACACCTCGTAGAGCAGTTGCTTGTACAAACCAATTTGTGGGATGTGCGTAAAAAAAGCATGACAACTTTTTCTGGTGGTATGAAACAACGCATGGGTATCGCTCAGGCCCTGATCGGCAGCCCTGAACTGGTCATTGTTGATGAGCCTACTGCTGGTCTTGATCCCGTTGAACGCCGGCGTTTCCACAATCTGTTAGCCAGTATCGGTGATGACGTGGTGGTGATTCTATCTACCCATATTGTCGAAGATGTTGCTGATTTATGTACCCGCATGGCCATTATGGCAGGGGGTAGCATTCTGCTGACGGGTGAGCCGCAGCAGCTGATCACCCAGCTGGAAGGGCGCTTGTGGCGGGTAGTGGTCGCCAATACGGAAGTTGACCGTATTCGTAATGAAATGGATATTCTGACAACGCGCCGCGTCGCTGGCAGAACAGAAGTGAAAGTCATCGGTGACACACCACCGGTAGGGTTTGAACCAGCGCAACCTAATCTGGAAGACGTTTACTTCGCCACCCTGCGGGATGCGGGCGAAAGCGTAGACGTAGACTGATCCAGTTATGTTAGACGTCTTTAAATTTGAGTGCCGCTATCAGCTGCGTTCGCCGCTGTTTCTGGTTTTGTCCGTCGCATTTTTTCTGTTTGCCTTCATGTTGATGGCTTCAGAAAATGTAAGTCTCGGTGGGGTGTCCCGCAGTTTGAACCTGAATGCGGCCTGGACCATTGTTTATACGCAGTTTTTCTTCAGCATCATCGGCATGTTTGGCGCGGTTGCTATCGTTTCTCAGGCTATCACCCGAGACTATGAATTCAGTACGGCGGAAATCTTTTTTACCACAGGCGTATCTCCCCGTGGCTTTCTGTTAGGTCGATTTTTCGGCGCCTTTATCTTTGCCGTAGGCATTTGTGTAGCAGCCATGTTGGGCACTTTGTTAGCTTCTTTAGCACCCTGGCTGGATCCCGAGCGTGTGGGTGCCTTCAGTATTGCACCGTATCTGTATGCACTGGGTGTGGTCACCATTCCTAACATCTTTTTCTCCAGCGCGCTGTTCTTCACCCTGGCGGCGCTGACCCGATCCATGCTGGCGGCCTTCATTGGCGCGGTTGCCTTTATTGTCCTCAATATTGTTATTGGCAACCTTGTAGATCCTGAGCAAGTGGATCTTCTGGCGATGATCGACCCCTTCGGCCAGAGCGCCTTCAGCGATGTATCTCGATACTGGACGGTGTTCGAACGTAATGTTGAGCTGGTGCCGGTGAGCGGAAACCTCCTGATCAACCGCGTTGTATGGATGTCGCTGGGTGTTCTGGCGTTGTTGTTTACGACCTGGCGTTATGGTTTCAGCCTTGACCCGAGCGTGTTGCGGCGCAAATCCAAACGCGCGCGCAAAACAACACCTAAACCCGCATTGACGACAAGGTCTGTTCAACAGGTTTTCAGCGCCACCACACCCTGGCGTCAGTTTTTTTCGCAGGTATCTATTGACCTCAGTGGCATATATCGCAGCGTACCTTTCTACGCGATCCTGGGGTTTGCCCTGTTGAATGTGTGGGGTGGTTTCGAAAGCGTTGGCCGTTTTGTTGGTACACCTTTGTTACCTGTCACCAGTGGGCTGTTGCGCGCGATTGGTGGTAGCTACACGTTTTTCATTCTGCTGATTGTCATTTATTACGCAGGAGAAATTGTGCATCGAGAGCGGCAGGCAAAAGTAGCTGACGTGCTGGATGCAACACCCTTTCCCAATGTGGTGATGGTGGCCAGTAAGATATTTACGCTTTGGTTTATGGTGGCGTGTTTACTGCTGCTGGCAATGGTCGCTGGCGTAATTTATCAGGCTGCGCAGGGCTATACCCATTTTGAAATACCACTGTATCTGCAGTCTCTGCTGTTTGTGCAGGGAGGTAGCTTCTTCATGTTG
The DNA here is from genome assembly GCA_048571035.1 of Gammaproteobacteria bacterium. GTDB lineage: Bacteria > Pseudomonadota > Gammaproteobacteria > Pseudomonadales > Azotimanducaceae > UBA4421. The sequence goes on along the minus strand of CP121329.1, from coordinate 1,517,687 downwards.
TGTGTGCTGGCTGTCTTTATTCAGGTCATAGCAGGTAACAAATATATCGGCATGGTAGCCATGCTGGCTGTTTTCTTTGCGCTTCAGGTATTGCCGAGCCTGGATTTTCAGCACGGTTTGTATCTCTTCAGCACGCCGCCCGCGCCGCATTCTGATATGAACGGCTTTGGCCATTTCTGGCAACCCCTGGTCGCGTTTACCGCCTATTGGAGCGCCTTCTGTCTGGTGCTGGCGATTCTTGCTCATCTGCTCTTTCAGCGCGGCGTAACGGATCGGTTGAAACAACGCATAGCACTTGTGCCTGTGCGTTTCACCTCGCTTACCGGGTTGATGTTGACCTTTGCGGTTGTGGCTTTTGGCGGTATCGGGGGTTGGATTTTCTACAATACGAATGTACTCAATACCTATATCACCACCGATGAACTTGAAGTACAGCAGGCCGAGTATGAGAAAACCTACAAAGGACGAGAGCTGGATTTACGCCCGGAGATGCTGTCAGTAGACAGCACAGTTGATCTTTATCCAGACGAACGACGTCTGGAAAGTAAAGGTACGGCAGCGCTTGAGAACACCCATGACGTTGAGATCAGTGAGGTCATGGTATCCACACATCCGTTTATTGACGTTAACGCGCTGCTGATCAGTGGTGCCCAACGTGTAGAGCACCGAGAAGCCACAGGTACTCATATTTTCCGCTTTGATCAGCCGCTGTTGCCGGGTGCTCGTGCACAAATGAGCTGGGACATGACCTGGGATCATCAAGGTTTTGCCAATCCTAACGAACTGGCTGTAAGCGGCGGGTCCAGCACCCGTGTGGTGGCCAATGGCACCTTTGTGAACAACTTCGAGATTATGCCAATCCTGGGATACAACCGCGGTGCTGAAATTGGCGACCCGGCGACCCGCAGGGAATATGATTTACCACCGATTCAGCGGCTCCCGGAACTGGGCGATCCACGTACACTGAACCTGTCTCAATTCACCGTGGCCCGTCGTACCGAGTTTCGCACCCGGTTCAGTACCTCAGCTGATCAGATTGCTGTTGCTCCAGGCTATCTGGTTGGTGACGTGGTTGAGCGTGACGGTCGCAGAATTTACACCTATGAAATGGATGCACCCATTTGGCCGTTTTTCTCATTCCTGTCTGCGCGTTATGAAGTGGCGAGCGATGAACACAACGGCATAGCGATTGAGGTCTACCACCATCCCGCTCACACTTTCAATATCGAGCCGATGATTCGAGGTACAAAGAAAGCGTTAGATTATTTCAGCAGGGAGTTTTCACCCTATCAATATCGCCAGTTCCGGATTCTGGAATTTCCGCGCTATGCCAGTTTTGCTCAGGCGTTTCCGAACACCATTCCATTCAGTGAAGCCATCGGCTTTGTTGCTGATTTAACCGACCCTCATGCGCTGGATCCGGTATTTTACGTCACTGCCCATGAGCTGGCTCACCAGTGGTGGGCACACCAGGTTGTTGGTGCGGCCCAACAGGGGATGACCGTTATTGTTGAAACCCTCGCCCAGTACTCCGCCTTGATGGTGATGGAGCATGAGTACGGGGAAGACAAAATGCGCCGGTTCCTGCGCTATGAACTCGACAGCTATCTGAACGCAAGAGGCGGTGAACTCATCGAAGAGCTACCGCTGGTGCGGGTTGAGAACCAGCCCTATATTCATTACCGCAAAGGTAGTCTGGTGATGTACGCCCTGCAGGATGTGATCGGCGAAGATCAGGTCAATCTTGCGCTACGGCGATTTATCGAAAAGTACGCTTATGTCAGCGGTCCTTTTCCTACCGCAGCAGATCTTGTTGCCGAGTTTCGCAAGGTGGCAGGGCCGGAAAATCAGGCGCTGATTACAGATCTATTCGAAAAAATTACGCTTTATGATTTTTCTGTCGCAGATGCCGTCGTCGAAAAAGTTGATGATGCGTGGGAAATTACTTTCAGCGTGGAAGCCAGCAAGTTTTATGCGGATGGTGCCGGTGAGGAAACTGATGCGACGTTGAATATGGCAGTAGATGTTGCTGTTTTCCCTGAACCAGAAGACACGTTGGAAGACTATCAGCTGCCAACGCCGCTGGTGTTCGATCGCCAGACGCTGGTTTCCGGGGTGAACGAATTCGTGCTGCGGGTGACTGAGTTACCCCATCGGGTCGGCGTTGATCCCTACAACAAGCTGATCGATCGGAATCCCGAGAACAATCTGCGTCTGTTGGACCTTCCGTAGCCAGGCTGTCATTTCTTGGCGCGAATTAAGCCCTGGAAATGGCGCCTTGTCCTGGGTGGTCGAAAATTGCGACAATCTCCGATTGTATTTTCTCCGGAGAGCATTGTGAGTGATTTTGATGTAGTGATTGTAGGCGCCGGTATTTCCGGCATTGGTTCGGCATACCATCTGAAAACACTGTGTCCCGGTAAAACCTACACAATTCTTGAAAGTCGCGAGGCCCTCGGTGGAACCTGGGATTTATTCCGCTATCCAGGCATTCGCTCGGACAGTGATATGCACACACTGGGTTATAGCTTCAAACCCTGGCGCGCTGCCAAATCTATTGCAGACGGACCCGCAATACGAGAATACCTGCACGAAACCGTTGCGGAGAATGACATCAAACGCCACATCCAGTTCAACCAGACGGTGACTGCCGCAGACTGGTCCAGCGACGAACAGCAGTGGACAATCACCGCTGAAACGGACGGTCAGAGCAGGACACTGACCTGTAACATGCTGCTGATGTGCAGTGGTTATTATAACTACGCTGAGGGATACACCCCTGAGTTCGAAGGTATGCATGATTACCAGGGCACGGTTGTACATCCTCAGCATTGGCCTGAAGACCTCGACTATGCTGGTAAAAACGTTGTGGTGATCGGCAGTGGTGCTACTGCCATGACACTGGTGCCTGCTATGGCGAACAAAGCAGCCAGTGTGACAATGCTGCAACGCTCCCCAACTTATGTTGTTTCACGACCTGATCAAGACAAAATAGCCAACGTGATGCGCAAAATTCTGCCGGAGAAATGGGCATACGCGGCTACGCGATTCAAAAACACGCAAATGCAGAACTTTATTTACAAGCGTTCACGGACCGCACCAGAGAAAATGAAAACTCAGTTGGTTGGGATGGTAAAGCAGGCCCTGGGACCTGACTACGATGTGGATAAACATTTCACACCTTCCTACAATCCCTGGGACCAACGCCTGTGTCTGATTCCTAACGCCGATCTGTTTGACTCCATCAAGAGCGGTAAGACGACGGTGGTTACGGAACAGATTGATCGGCTGACTGCAGAAGGCGTGCAGTTGAAGAATGGAGAAGTTCTGCCGGCAGACATTCTGGTCACCGCAACGGGTCTGAACCTGCAGTTGCTGGGTGGCGCGCAATTCAGCGTTGATGGGGAGCCGGTAAACTTTCCTGAGACAATTACCTATAAAGGCATGATGTATTCTGATATTCCAAATCTTGTGCAAACATTTGGCTACATAAATGCCTCTTGGACATTGCGTTCCGATCTGACAGCAGAGTTCGCCTGTCGGGTGATTAACCATATGGATGAGCGTGGTGTAACCCAGGTAACACCTGTGTTGAGGGAAGAAGATAAGAACATGCAGCTGGGTCCCTGGATTGAGGATTTCTCCGCCGGCTATATGTCTCGTGTAATGCATCTGTTTCCAAAGCAGGGTAATCGTGACCCCTGGCGTAACACCCAGGATTACAAGCTGGATAAGAAGATTATTCGCAAAGCGGCTTTGGAAGATGGGGCTCTGCAATTTGGCCCACAACCTCGTGCGGATGTAACCGATAAACAACAGACACGTTCTGCTGCCTGATTCGGTCTGTTAAATGCAGATATGGGTAGATGCAGATGCTTGTCCGCGAGCAGTAAAAGAGGTGTTGTTTCGATGCGCGAATCGCACACAGGTGATGACCACCCTGGTGGCCAATCAATTCCTGAAAACACCGCCTTCTGCCTATATTCAATCGGTCCAGGTGCCCGGTGGGTTTGATGTTGCAGACAATGAAATTGTTGCGCGGTTGAATAAAGACGATCTCGTCATCACCGCTGACATACCGCTGGCTGATGAGGTGATCGCTAAAGAAGGCGCGGCACTGAATCCGCGGGGGACTTTTTACACCAAAGAGAATATAAAGGATCACCTGCAGCGGCGTGACATGCGTGAATCGCTGCGAGACAGCGGTATGGTGTCTGGCGGGCCGGACGCCTATGGCAAAAAAGAGCTACAGGCATTTTCTAATGCGCTGGATCGATATGTAACGCAGCATAAGCGGACATAATAATAAAATGGGGAGAGGGTTATGGGATCACAGATAGAATTAGCTCAGAAGGCGCTACTGCTGGCAGGCAGGGCACTACTTGGATTGTATTTCATTGTGCCTGGCATCATGAAGATTGTGGGTTTCGAAGGCACTGCAGAGGCGATGGCTAATCAGGGTGTGCCCATGGTTACTGTGCTTCTGGTGCTGACCATTATTATTCAGATCGGCGGTGGATTCTGTCTTGCTGCAGGTATTCGTACACAGGCGGTTGCGTTTGTGCTGGCGGGGTTGACCCTGGTAATCAGCATCTTCATGCATTCGTTCTGGGCAATGGAAGAAGGTATTCAGCAAGCGCATGAAATGCAGAACTTCATCAAGAACATGGCAATCATGGCCGGCCTCATGTGTGTTGCTGGCACCGCTAAGCCCAGCTAACGATGATAATACGACAACTGCAAAGCCTGGTAGTCGGCCTATGTCTGAGCGCTGTGTTTAGCGCCGCACAGGCAGCCAATCTGAACCCTGAGCTCAGCGCATTTCGCGAACTCTATCGCGAGCTGGTGGAAATCAATACAACTCTTTCTGTGGGAAGCTGCACGAAGGCGGCTGAAGCGATGGCGGTTCATCTGCGCAGATCAGGTATTCCTGAGCAGGATATTCACATCATCGTACCTAAAGACTGGCCCACTCAGGGTAACCTGGTTGCGCACCTGCCTGGTCTTGATACAGGTCTCGAACCAATTTTGCTACTAGCGCACATCGATGTGGTGGAGGCGAATCCTGACGACTGGGCGCGAGATCCGTTCACGCTGATCGAGGAGGACGGCTACTTTTATGGTCGTGGCTCTTTTGATGACAAAGCTATGGCGGCGATCTTCATCGATGTATTGATCCGGATGAAGCGGGCGGGTTTCCAACCTGAGCGTACAGTTAAACTCGCCTTGACCTGTGGAGAAGAAACGCCTAACAATTTTAATGGGGTGCGCTATCTGCTTGAACATCACAGAGACCTAATTGATGCCCAGTTTGCCTTGAATGAAGGTGCTTTTGCGGTGGCCGGGGCAGATGGTCAGAAGATATACAACGGCATACAGGCGGGCGAAAAAACCTACCAGGATTATCACCTTGAGGTGCGCAACCCTGGCGGCCATTCTTCACGACCGGTGCCTGATAACGCGATCAATAGACTGGCTGCAGCTTTGACCCGCATTGCGGAGTATCAGTTTCCGATCACCTTCAACGACACTACGCGGGCATACTTCAAGCGCATGGCAGCGCTGAATGGTGGTCAGACCGGAGAGGACATGTTGGCTATTCTGCAGGCAACACCTGATCCGGATGCGTTGGCACGAATCACCGCTGATTCCAGTTTTAATTCCATGCTGCATACAACCTGCGTCGCCACTATGCTGGATGCTGGTCACGCTCCAAATGCATTGCCTCAGCGCGCCTGGGCCAACGTGAACTGCCGAATTTTTCCAGGCCAGACCCAACAGGAAGTGCGACAGATTCTGAGTGATGTGGTGAACGATACAGACATCGCGATCACGTTTGCAGATCCGCCGGAATCTACTTCGCCGCCACCCCCCTTGACGCCTGAAATTGTTGGACCCATGGAAACCGTGAGCAAACAGATGTGGCCTCAGGTTCCCGTCATCCCTTTTATGCAGGCGGGCGGGACAGATGGGCGACTCCTTACTCCGGCGGGTATCCCAACCTACAGTATCAGCGGTATGTTTGCTGATCCGAATACATCGGGCTTCCACGGGTTAAACGAGCGTGTTCCAGTGCAGTCGCTTTATGAAAGCCGCGAGTTTCTTAATCGGCTGATACGAGTCTACGCTGGCGGTGAATAAGCAAGAAGGCCAGTAGCTACTTAATCACTTTGACCATTACTTGGCACTGGGCCTGCTTTAGGTTGAAATTCATACAAAGGTAGCCCACTGCTCCAGCGGTGCGCGGTCGGAAACAAGGCTGTTCACGGGTTTGTCCGGGTTTTTATGCCCCAAGGCGATGCCGCAAAACAACATCAGGTTGTCGGGCGCGCCAACAAAGTGTCGAACACTGTTAGCGCGCATAGCCCAGGCTTCCTGCGCGCAGGTATCCAGCCCGGCTTCCTGTGCCAGCAGCATAAATGTCTGCAGGAACATGCCCAGATCGGACCATTGTGGTGGTCCCATCTGCCGGTCAACAAAACAGAACAAGCCAGCGGGTGCATCAAAGAATGTGTAGTTGCGCGCCAGATGTGCAAACCGCGCAGCTTTGTCCTCTCTGGGAATGCCCAGCAGGGCATACATGTCCTCACCCACCTTAAACCGCGAATCACGATAGGGTGAGGTGAGATCCTTTGGATAAATATCGTATTCCGGCGTGTCTTTGATCTCTGAGGTCTGCAGAAATTCCAGGAACTTAACCGTGGTTTCACCGTTGACGACATAGATCCGCCAGGGCTGAACGTTGCCTCCAGAAGGTGCTCTTGCAGCTTTTTCCAGCAGCTCAGCAATTACCGAATCGTCGACTGGTGTATCTAAGAATGCTCTGATTGATTTTCGTTGGGCGACAGCGTCACTGACATTCATGTGGGATCCTTTTTGTTAGCAGTTGTGGTGAGTTGTGGGCTTTGGCCATGAGTACCTAAAGTGTGTGCAGGTTGCGGTACAACATCTGCTACGGGTTCATAAGACTTCCATTCTGGCACTGGTGTTTCAATACCCTCGCGGGGTACAAATTCAGAACTACCCTGGCGCTGCATCGGGTGAATATATCGGGGACAGTTAATCCAGGTGTTAGTAACCTCTACAACACAAGCCAGCGCTGTCTCTGGCCACTGAGCGAGCAAGGTGGGCTCCTCACTCAGTACTGCGGTACCTTCGATGCGCAGGCGATTAGGGGTTTCGAAGTCAATGAACAGCAAGCCGACTTTGGCCTGGGTCGCGATGTTACCCATGGAGTAGTACATGCCATTGCCATCGTAACAAGGGAACGCTAACTGGTTTGGGGATACAACCTTCACAAAGCCCGGGTCGCCCCCCTTGTAAGAAACTGTTGGAAATCCGCTGTCGTTGACGGTAGACAGAAAAAAGTAATCAGCGCTTTGCACAAATGTCTGCGCCGCCTCGTCGAGCTCAGTCTGAACAATCAGCTCCTCGAGGCGTGATGCCAGTGCCTCGCTGTCGAACTGCGCCTGCAGCTGCCTCTGTGCGGGGCTGTAGAAAGGTGGATTTTTGCCCATAAATGTTCATCCTTGTGCGCCAGCTGTCCAGGCGCCTATGTTAACCTGCCTGCCTGATATTAATCTGCACTCAAATGTTATGGAGAATTAAATATGCGCGAAGCTGTCATTGTATCTACTGCTCGTACCCCAATTGGCAAAGCTTATCGGGGGGCATTTAATGCGACCCCCAGCCAGGCACTGGGTGCGCACGCCATTCGTCATGCGGTACAGCGGGCAAACATTGATCCTGCAGAAGTTGAAGACGTGATCATGGGCGCAGCCATCCAGATGGGTTCTGCATTTTCCAACACCGCGCGTCAGTGCCTGCTTGAAGCGGGTCTGCCGGACAGCGTCGCTGGCCAGACCATCGACCGTCAGTGTTCGTCAGGCATGATGGCCATTGGTATTGCTGCCAAGCAGATCATCAGCGACGGCATGGATGTGGCCATTGGTGGTGGGGTGGAGTCTATCTCCATGAACCAGACAGCGGACATGTTTGCCATTCCCAGTCCCTGGGCGCTGAAAAATAAGCCAGCTCTCTACATGGCGATGCTGGAAACTGCTGAAGTGGTTGGTGAGCGTTACAAGGTCAGTCGTGAAGCTCAGGATATTCTGTCCGCCAGCTCCCAGGCACGTACTGCGGATGCTCAGGCGACAGGTAAGTTTGATGATGAAATTGTACCCATGTCCACGGTCATGAAGTTTCAGAACAAAGAAACCGGCGAAGTCACCGACTCAGAAGTCACGCTGGACAAAGATGAAGGTAACCGTCCCGGTACCACTGCCGAATCGCTGGCGGGGTTGAAGCCGGTGTTTTCCGGTGGTCAGGTTATTGCGGAAGGTAAACACGTCACTGCGGGCAATGCCTCGCAGTTATCGGATGGTGCTTCGGCCTGTGTGTTAATGGAAGCTGGCCTCGCTGAAAAACGTGGATTGCAGCCATTGGGTGCTTATCGTGGCATGGCTGTTGCGGGTACCAATCCAGATGAGATGGGTATTGGTCCAGTGTTTGCCGTACCCAAGCTGCTGGAAAAAAATGGCCTGAAAATGGATGACATCGGACTATGGGAGCTTAACGAAGCGTTTGCTGTGCAGGTTGTCTACTGCCGCGATAAGTTGGGTATTCCAGATGAGCTTTTAAACGTGAATGGTGGTGCGATTTCAGTAGGCCACCCTTATGGGATGTCGGGTTCGCGCATGGTGGCGCACGCCCTGATTGAAGGAAAGCGTCGCGGCGCCAAGTATGTTGTCTGCACCATGTGTATTGGTGGCGGCATGGGTGCTGCTGGTTTGTTCGAAGTATTGTAGTCGAGCGAGGCTGGGAATCATGGCGCATAAAAATGACATGTACGGAGACATCAACGCCCGGTCGGAAGACGACGAAGGCGTAGCACCTCCAATTCTCGCCGCCACCGTGGTGCTGTTGCGTGACGGCGAGGAGGGGGTTGAGGTGCTCATGTTGCGGAAAAACTCGAAAATCACCTTTGGTGGTATGTGGGTTTTTCCCGGCGGCAAAATCGACGCTGCGGATCGCCATCCCGGCGCTGACGATACTCACGCAGCCCGAACGGCGGCTACCCGCGAAACTCTTGAAGAAACCGGGCTTGTTGTCACGCCTGACGAATTCACCTGGTTTGCGCACTGGACGCCGCCGCCCGGCCCGCAGAAACGCTTTGCAACCTGGTTTTTTGCGACGTTGTTAGACAGTGACGATGAGGTGGTCATTGATGACGGCGAAATCAAGGAGCACGCCTGGGTCAGTCCGGCCAAGGCCCTGGAGCGACATGCTGCAGGAGAGATCGATCTGGTGCCACCCACCTGGGTCACGCTCTATCATCTCTCGCGATACACACCCAGTGCTTCGCTGATGTCGCGTTTGACGGATCAGGAACCCAGGTACTACGCTACTCGTGTGGTGCAGAACTCCGAAGGCACGCGCGTTGCGTTGTGGGAAGGTGATTCGGGTTATGAACCCTGGGATGCTGACGTCGATGGTGAACGCCATCGACTGGTGATGTCCCCGGGTGGGTTTATTTTCGAAAACAGTGTTATTGAGTACTGAATCTACTCAGCACTGAATCTATTCAGTACTCAATCACCTGTTTAACCGAAGGTTTCGTTGAACGCTTCTTCGTTGAACCCGACTAACAAGGTTTTGCCCACAACGATGGTGGGAGAGCGCATGTTGCCGGTAGCACCGAGCATGGCGTCCACGGCCTCTGTGGGTGCATTTTTACCCCCTTTGAAGGTTTGTACTTTTTTACCTTTGGCCACGGTCATTTTTGTGGCTTTGGCCAGCAAGGCTTCAGCGTCTTCACGCTGCAGTTTGCGGCTGGCGGGCACGGTCTCTTTCACTTCTATATTACTGGCTTCCAAAAACTTGGATGCTTTGGTGCAGGTTGTTCAGCCGCCGCGGTAGTAGTACCAGTCTACTTTTTTGCTCATGTCATTCTCTCTTGATGATAGACGCCTAGTGTAATTGCCGGGCCTGTAATCATCCAGACCTTGCGTCGCTCAGATGCGGGCTTTGATTAAGTCTGCGCAGCGTTCGGCCACCATGATGACAACAGCATTCAGGTTACCGTTGGTGATACGTGGAAATATCGAGGCATCCACGACGCTCAAAGCGTCGATGCCGTGCACTTGTCCTTCACCGTTGACCACTGCGTTATCGTCTTCACCCATGCGACACGTACCGCAGGGGTGGTACGCACTCTCGGCATGCGCTCGGATGAACGCATCCAGATCTGCATCGCTTTGTGCTTGCACCCCGGGCCGCAACTCTGCACCCAGGTAAGATTCAAACGCCGGTTGAGCAAATATTTCTCTTGCAGCTCGAATGGCCTGACGGAACACCTGCCAGTCCTCGGGGTGAGACATATAGTTGAAGACAATCCGCGGATGCTGTTTCGGGTTGCTGCTGGCTAAGGTAACGGCGCCTCGGCTCTTCGACAGCATGGGTCCCACATGTGCCTGGAAGCCATGTTGCTCTGCCTTGGCGCTGCCATCGTACTGCATAGCGGCAGGCAGAAAATGAAACTGAATGTTGGGGTAGTCTGCATGTTCATCACTTTTGATAAATCCGCCTACCTCAAAATGATTGGTTGCACCAAGGCCACTTTGATTAGCCAGCCATTGCAAACCGATTTTTGCGCGACCGATTAACCCCAGATCTTTGAACAGGCTCACCGGTTGTTTGCAGGCCTGCTGTACGTAGATTTCCAGATGGTCCATAAGATTCTGGCCCACGCCTGGGAGATCTAACCGTGTGTTGATACCTGCCTGTTGCAGGGCGTCTGCGGGCCCGATGCCTGAGCACATCAGCAGTTGCGGACTGTTGATCGCACCGCCACATAAAATCACTTCATCTGCGTAAAACGCTTTGTTTTGTCCTCGCTGTTCTGCATTTGCGCCGATTGCTTTGTTTCCGTCAAACAACAAGTTTAAGGCGTGTGTGCGGGTGTGAATGGAGAGGTTGGGGCGGTGCTGTGCGGGACGCAGATAGGCTCGTGCCGTTGAGGCCCGCACACCTTTATCAACGGTCATTGGCAGCTTGCCGAAGCCTTCCTGCTGCGCGCCATTCAGGTCTGCGCTGAGTTTGTGGCCCGCCTGGGCGGCTGCTTCTAAAAAAGTCTGATACAGAGGGCTGCTCAATTCACCTTCACGAACCGCAAGCGGACCTTTGTTACCTCGGTACGGATCGTCTCCCGTCGCGCCCGCGAAGTTCTGTGCTTTGCGAAAGTAAGGGAGCACGGTGTCGTAGTCCCAGTTGTCTGCGCCCAGCTCAGTCCAGGCTGCGTAGTCTGCGGCATTGCCACGTACATACACCATGCCGTTGATGGAAGAAGATCCCCCCAGGACACGCCCCCGTGGGCACAACAGTCGGCGGTTGTTCAGGTGTGGTTCCGGCTCGCTCTCATAGCCCCAGTTAAGGGACTTGTTTTTTACCGGCAGATAGAAAGCTGAAGGCATCTGCACGATCAGTCGGCGATCGCTGCCGCCGGCTTCCAGCAGGGTTACCTGGCAGTCCGGGTCTTCACTGAGTCGATTGGCCAGCACCGCGCCAGCGGAACCGGCGCCGATAATCAGAACATTGCTGTGATTAGCGTTGCTGGACATATCTGGCCATCATAGAGATGATCGCCTGGTGCTGCCAGCAAAGTGAATTTATGCGGGAGGGGCGGTGAGGCTGAATCATGAACAGATCAGTTTTTTCAAGCGCTACGGTTACCTCTTGGTGCCCGGCGCCATGGATCAGGTGCTGTGTGCAAAAGTGCGTGACGAGATGTGGGCAGCGCTGCCACCGGATAGCCATCTTCGTCGGCATGAACAAGCCACACATGTCGGGCCCTTCCGCTCAGAAGATGAATCTCTGGACTCGGTTCACACCCGACAGGGCTACCGCTGGTTAAATCGCGCTTTGGGCGTATCACCACAGGTCATTGAACTGATCTACAGCGAAACGATATGTGCGATGGCTGAACAATTGCTGGGTGGAGAATTGCGCCAGGCAGTTGTTGACGGTACCCCGATGGGTAGCCAGGGGCCTGCCTGGCCGGGTGGGCCAACAGATCCTGCTGTGGCTACTGAAGGTGCTCGCGGCGTTTATTGCACGCTACCTTATGGCGAGAAGCCTCGTGAGCCCGATGCCTGTCATACCGACGGTCATCCATTTCAGCTCGGTGTGGTTGGCTTGTTAGATGACATACCGCAGGGTGGGGGTGCGTTCAAAGTCTGGCCCGGATCCCACGCTAAACTCTATCCAACATTTACCCTGCGCTACGATCAACCGCGTATTCCATATTATGATCATCTACCCAGTTTCAAAGGCATCGTGCACACGCCTGAGTATCTCAAAGCAATTGAAGTATTGGATACCCGGGAACAGCCTGTTGAGTGTTATGGCCAAGCGGGTGATATCGTGTTCTGGCATCATCGAACGGCGCACATGGCCGGACACAATTATTCAGATGTTATTCGTCAGGCCGTATTGGCTGATTTCTGGACAGACAAATTGGATGAGTTACGCGGCACTGCTCCGGATGGCGATATGTGGCGAGACTGGTCCAGCGCTGTACAGAATATCGACCGCAAAATAAGTCCCGAGTTTGCCAGGCAACAGCGCCTGACCAAAAAGGATGCGGCTGCGCTTTCAACTGTCGGGACCTGATCGCAGACTTCAGATCACCTGTTGATTCCGTGCGCTTTCCTGCATCTCGTGTATGTCCGCGTTGCGATCACGAGCCAGCAGCACATAGACAGCAGGCACCACGAATAATGTGAATAGTGTGCCGATGCCGAGACCCGCGAAGATCACCATACCCATCTGCGAACGGCTCACGGAGCCGGGTCCGGTAGCGAGCAGCAGCGGCACCATCGCCATCAGCATTGCCACCGTGGTCATGAGGATCGGCCGGTAGCGCGTGGCTACCGCTTTGGCCGCGGCTGCGCGTTTGTCGAGACCCTCGGTTTCCTGCAGACGATTAGCGAAATCGACGATCAGAATACCGTTCTTGGCGATCAGGCCGATGAGGGTGATGAGTCCAATCTGCGTATACAGGTTGATCGACGCAAATCCCAGGTAAATGAACAGCAGGGCGCCGGCGATCGACATGGGCACAGAAACGAGAATAATCAGCGGGTCGCGCCAGCTTTCATACTGTGCAGCTAGCACCAGGTAGATCACAAGCAGAGACAGGAAGAACGTGTACAGCAGCGCGTTGCCCTGCTGTTCGAGCTGGCGCGACTCACCCATGTAGTCGAAACCGATATTCTCCGGAAGAATTGTCTGCGCCGTCTGTTCCATCCATGTCATGGCGTCGCCGAGCGACACGCCAGGTGCCATGAGGCCGCTGATGGTGATGCTGTTGAGCTGCTGAAACTGAGCGCGAACCGTCGGCTCAATCTCGTGTTTGAGTGAAACGAAGCTCGCTAACGGAATCAGTTCGCCGTCGCCGCCACGAATGCGATAGTCCTCAAGCAGGGTTTCATCGAGGCGGTGGCGCCGCGCCACCTGCGGGATCACCTCGTAACTGCGGCCGCTCTGATTAAAGCGGCTCACATAGCCGCCTCCGAGCAGAGTTGAGAGGGTAATGCCGAACTCATCCATGTCTACACCCAGGTCGCCGGCGCGGTCGCGGTCGATAACGAGTTTTGTTAGGGGTAGGGCGATCTCTGACGACTTGCGCAGGTAGACGAAGTTGCCGCTGCCGAAGCCTTTGCCGATGAAGTCGTCCGCCAGATCTACAAGCTGCGCGTAAGGTGTATCCCCGGTAAGCACAAACTGCAGCGGCGTGCCGCGGGCGGCGCCGGGCAGAGATGGAAAGGTGAACACGGCAACCTGAACGCCGGGGATCTTGTTTACCAGTTGCTGTGCCAGCGGCTGCAGTTCCATCTGCGAGCGCTCGCGTTCGTCCACCGATACAAAACGGAAACCACCGAAGCTGTTTGCCGGTGTGCCACCGCCGCCGATAAGCAGGAAGCTGCGTAGATACTCGGGAAAGCTCTGGAAGGCTTTAACCACTTCGGCTGCGTGAGCTGCCGTGTACTCAAGGGTTGCCGTTTCCGGTGCCGAGATCTGCACGTTCAACACCTCGCGATCTTCGGTTGGCGCAAGTTCCTGGGTGCTGCCCTGGTACATGAACCAGATTGATCCGGTAATGGTGACGGCGACCAGTAGTGGCACCGGCAGGAAGCGTAGCGCGTCGCGCAGCAGGAACTGGTGGATGCGTACCTGCTGCTTGAAAGCCCCGTCGACAAAGTGCTCGAGAGCGGTGCCATGCTCTCGGTCCGGCAGGATGCGCGCGGCGAGCATGGGTGCCAGGGTCAACGCAACGATGCCGGAGACAACTACCGTGCCCGCGAGGGTGTATGCGAACTCTGTGAACAGCGAGCCAGCGAGGCCGCCCATGAATCCAATCGGGATGTATACGGCCACAAGAGTTGTGGTCATGGAGATGATCGGCAGCACCAGCTCACGTGCGCCGGCCAACGCTGCTTCGAAGGGTGTCTTGCCTTCGGCAATGTGGCGATGGACGTTCTCCACCACAACAATGGCATCGTCAACAACGAGGCCGATCGCCAGCAGCATGGCCAGCAGGGTCAGCAGGTTGAGAGAGAAGCCCATGAGCAGCATCAGGAAAGCACCCCCGACAAGCGACAGCGGCACCGCCAGCGCGGGGATCACAGCGGCCTGCCAGGTGCCGAGAGACAGGAATATGACAACAAGCACAATGACCAGAGCCTCAGTAAGCGTGATGTAGACCTCCTCAATGGAGTCTTCGATATAGAGGCTGCCATCGTAGATGAGGTTCATCTCCATGCCTGGCGGTAGCTGTGCAACGATGTCCGGCAGCAGTGCGTTCACCTCCGCCGAGAGTAAAAGTGGGTTAGCGCCGGGTGTTGGCGTCAGGGCAAGCATTACGCAGGGGCGGCCACTGAACCAGCTCTCCTGATCGGGATTGCTGGTCGACAGGCGCACGTCCGCGACGTCTTTCAGGCGCGTAACTGCGGCCCCGTCCGTACGCAGCACGAGGTTTTCGAACTCCGCCACGGTACTTAGATTAGTGGTTGCCGACAGGTTGATCATCACGCTGTCACCCTTGGTGCGGCCAACGGCAGACTGGACGTTTTCCTCAAGCAGGGCGCGGCGCACATCGGCTGCTGTGAGGTCGAGGGCGGTCAGGCGCTGAGGGTCCATCCAGACGCGCAGCGCCATTGTCTGGTCACCGTTGATGCCTGCCTTGGCGACGCCGGGCAGTGCCTGCAGGCGGGGTACGATGCTGCGTAGCGAGTAGTCTGTCATCTGCGCGGTGTTCATACCTTCGCTGGTGATGGCCAGGTACATCAACGCCCAGCCGTCGCTGGTAGAGAGAGAAATAACGGGGTCGCGTGCTTCCCGGGGCAGGTTATTACGTTCGCTGGCGATTTTTCCCTGGATCTCCGCGAGAGCATCGTAGGGATCATAGTTCAATGCCATGTAGGCCTGGATCATCGATACACCCTGGCGCGAGACAGAGGTCACGTAATCGATACCTTCCGCTTCAGAGGCGGCGCGCTGTAAGGGTTCCGTGATGAAAGACTGTACCAGGTCGGCGTCGGCACCTGGGAATGCCGTTGTCACCGTGACCACTGCCTGTTCGGTCTTGGGGTATTCGCGCACCTCCAGAGACAATAGCGAGCGCACGCCTAACAGCAGGATCAGCAGGCTGATGACAGAAGCCAGTACAGGCCGACGGACAAATATGTCGGTGAGCATCATGGGTCGATTTCGCCGGCGGGAAGGGTGATGGCTTCAACGATTTCTACCGCCTGACCCTCACGCAGCTTCAAGTGGCCTGTGTGCACAACCTGCTGGTTGGCGTCCAGGCCTGAAAGAATTTCAACCTGCTCGTCTCGGGTGCGGCCCACCTGGATGGGTCGCCGGTGCACGATGTTGCGGCCGTCAGTCTCATCAATGGTAAACACAGACTCGCCGTAAGCGAAGAAGCTGATAGCCGTTCGTGGCAGCGTCAGCACCGGTTCTTCGTCGCTGAGGATGAGGTGTACGGTAGCGAACATACCTGGCTGCAGGCGCGCCTCAGCATTGTTGAGTTGACCGCGCAGCATCAGCGTGCGGCTACGCACGTCCACATCTGTGCTGATGACAAGCAGGGTGCCGGAAAAGATTTCACCTGGCCACGCGGCGACGCTGACCTCCAGCTTATCCCCAGGATTGACCGCTCCGCGGTGACGCTCGGGCACCGTGAAGTCCACATAAATCGGGTCCAGGCTTTGCAGGCGCACGATTGGAGTGCCTGCCGCGAGGATGTCGCCGAGGCTCACCTGGCGGATGCCGAGCATCCCGTCGAAAGGCGCGCGCACGACCTTGCGCTGCAGCACCACCTCCTGACGTTCGACCTGTGCCTGCAGACTGGCGAGCTGTGCCTGGGTGCGATCGAGCTGTGACTGGGAAAAGGCTGGAGAGCTGCGCAGCTTGTTGATGCGCTCGTTTTCCAGGTCCGCCAGGCGCAGCTCCGAATTCAGCGATGCAAGCTGGGCACGGTCGTCGGCCGCATCGAGACGCAGCAAGACTTCGCCGGCTTTCACTGCCGCGCCTGATTCGAACTCGATAGCCAGCACTTTGCCGGGTACTTCGGAGGCGAGGGCAACATCCTGCACGGCGGTCAGATCCCCGACCGCCTCTATGCGTTGCGCCCAGCGTGTGGTCTGCACGCGGGTTGCGGTTACCGTTGGCGGCGGTTGACCGCCGGCCATCGCGGCGGCTCGGGTATTATTCTGATGTTGCTTTATGAACACGACAGCACCGATAACCAGGGTGATGACCACCAGTGTTGCGATTAGTCTTGACAGCACGTGCACGCTTTCCCTCTCTCTAAAGAAGAATTTTCTCATAAACACTGCTCAGCGAATAGGAGGTATGATGGCACTGTCCACACAACAGCAGCTCTGTGAAAGGCAAGCTGCTGATGAGAAAGTTTAATGAGTACGGAAGAAAATAAAAAAATTGTTCTGAGTTTCTACGATGCGGGTGCGCGTGGCGATATGGAAACGTGCTTTGATCTTCTGTCAGATGACGTCACCTGGATCAATATTGGCAGCACCAGGTTTTCTGGCACGTATTCAGGTAAGCAGGCGCTGGTTGAGGAGCTTCTCGGACCACTGTTCAACCAGCTGAAAGCCGGTATTGCTTCAACAGTAGAACGGCTCACGGCAGAAGCGGATATTGTCGTAGCGCAGACGCAAGGTAGCGCGGAAACCCTGGACGGCAAACCCTACAACAACCGTTACTGTCAGGTGTTCCGTTTTGACAATGGAAAAATTGTGGAAGTTACAGAATATTTTGATACTGCACTACTTGATTCAGTGTTTGGCGCAGACTGATTTACTGGAACCCTCGGTGCATTGAATCTACTGGGTGTGACGAAGCTGTGGCGACCTGACCTCCAAGAAAATCAGAGAAAACGATGAGTAACAGAAGAGACATTCACGAGCGGGTACTACAGGCAAGAACTCCAGCAGAACTTGCCGCTGCATACGCGGACTGGGCCGGAAAATATGATGCAGACCTGGTTGGCGAAATGGGTTATGAGGCCCCGCGTGCAGCCGCTGAGATATTGCACACCAGCCTGGCTTCGCCTGACGCCCGCATCCTGGATGCAGGCTGTGGCACTGGACTGGTCGGAGAGGAACTCCATCGTCTAGGATACAAGCGATTAGTGGGGCTCGATTATTCCACCGACATGTTGCAGCACGCTCGCACGAAAAATGTCTATGTCGAACTCCTCCAGGGTGATCTGACAAAACCGCTGGAACTCGAAGCGGATCAGTTCGACGCAACGATATGCGTAGGTACCTTTACCCTTGGCCATGTTGGTCCGGACGCAATAGCCCATCTTGTGCGCGTCACAAAGGCGGGTGGTCTCATCTGTATCACGGTTCGCGATGAGGCTTGGCAGCAGGATGACTATGCGACAAGCATCAGTGCGCTTCAGAATGAGCAGCTGATTGAAATGATTGAAGAGCGACACTTGCCTTACATTGCAGAGGAAGGGTCTTTGTGTCGTGTCTGTCTGATGAAGGTCAATTAGAGGAGGGCGCGCGCGTTAGCTTGTTAGCTTAAACAGAACGCGCCCTCAACCTGCAGATCAGGGCGAATAGTCAGTCTTGGTCATGAACACATTGACTATATTTTTCACCAGACGACCGTCCGCAATCGATTTGGCGTAAACGTCCTGCCATTCTGGGTCTGACACAAAGGCCTGCCAGCTAGCCTGCGCACTGTCTGTGTCTTTGTGGGCAATGATGTAGATCAGCGTATTCGGTGTCTCAGCAGGCACCCAGTAACCAACGTTCTGCATGCCATGCTTTTCGAATATGGACATGGTGTGGTTGCGAAATCGATCATGCAGCGCATCCAGTTTGCCTTCATTAGCGGTGTAGGTGCGCATTTCGTACAGCAATCCATCGTCCGCCAGCACATTGATGCTGCATAACCCCAGCACTATGGCCAAGCCTATTTTGTTGAACATGGTCTTCTCCCCTTGTAATTAGTGACCCGTCTCATCATAGAGACAGGTAGAATGCCGCGCTATGAAAAATATTGATGAATCACCAGCCTCTGCCATGCCTAAATCGCTGATGAGCTACCGAAAGTACTGGGCCCATCGCCTGACACCTGCGCCAGTACTGCCGATGAGCCGTGCGGAAATGGACGAGTTGGGGTGGGATAGCTGTGACATCATCATTGTTACTGGGGATGCGTACGTAGATCATCCCAGCTTTGGAATGGCCATTGTCGGGCGCTTCCTGGAAGCCCAGGGCTTTCGTGTGGGGATTATTGCCCAACCGGACTGGCAGTCGACAGAAGATTTTGAAGTGCTGGGTAAACCTAATCTCTTTTTCGGGGTTACCGGTGGCAATATGGATTCGATGGTGAACCGATACACCTCAGACCGAAAGGTGCGCTCGGATGACGCGTATACGGCAGGCGGCCTCGGCGGTAATCGCCCCGACCGCAGTGTCATTGTCTACTCCAACCGGCTGCGTGAAGCGTACGGCTCCACACCGATAATCATCGGCGGTATCGAGGCCAGCCTGCGGCGTATTGCTCACTATGATTACTGGTCTGAAAAAATCCGCCGCTCGCTGGTGCTGGATGCAAAAGCGGACTTATTGGTCTTTGGCAACGCAGAGCGGCAGATAGCGGAAATCGCTCATCGCATGGCTGGTGGTGAGGACATCAAAGAGATCACCGACATTCGTGGTACCGCTTTCAAACGCACGCGTACACCCGGGGGTTGGACGGAAATTGACTCTACGCACCTGGATACACCAGGGCGACTCAATCCCAAAGAAGACCCTTACGAGATGAAGCCTGAGGTGGGCAAAGGGCGCGATCAGGAAGCTATGCCTGAGGATGTACAGGTGGTGCGCTTTGTACGCGATGTGCCGAGTGAAAATCGCGACACCTCTGTGATTCGTATGCCAAGTTTTGAACAGGTCAAAGCGGATCCAATATTGTATGCCCACGCGTCCCGCGTTTTGCATGTTGAATCAAACCCCGGCAATGCCCGGGCCCTGGTACAGCAGCACGGCAATACTAACGTATGGATTAACCCGCCGCCGATTCCGCTGACAACAAAAGAGATGGATGCAGTCTATGAACTGCCCTACACGCGTGTGCCGCATCCTGTTTATGGCGACGCAAAGATCCCAGCCTACGAGATGATCCGCTTTTCGGTGGCCATCCAGCGGGGTTGTTTTGGTGGCTGCACATTCTGTTCGATTACTGAACACGAAGGTCGCATTATTCAGAGCCGCTCTGAAGCCTCCATTCTGCGGGAAGTTGAAGAAATTCGTGATCGTGTGCCAGGCTTCACTGGTGTCATTTCAGATCTGGGTGGTCCAACAGCCAACATGTACCGACTGTCCTGTAAGAGCAAAGAGATAGAGTCGGCCTGTCGTCGACCCTCCTGCGTATTTCCCAGCGTCTGTCCCAACCTGAATACAGATCACTCGCCACTGATACAGCTGTATCGCAAGGCGCGGGAAATGCCGGGCATTAAAAAGGTGCTGATTGCGTCCGGTGTGCGTTATGACCTGGCCAACGAGTCACCTGAATATATTGAAGAGCTGGCTAAGCACCATACCGGTGGCTACCTCAAGATAGCGCCAGAAGCGCTTTCTGACGGTCCATTGTCGAAAATGATGAAGCCAGGCATGGGTACCTACTACCGCTTTAAAGAACTGTTTGATAAATACTCTAAAGAAGCGGGCAAAGAACAGTACCTGATTCCCTATTTCATTGCGGCACACCCTGGCACAACAGATGACGATATGCTGGAGCTGGCGCTCTGGCTGAAAGAAAACGGCTTCCGTGCAGATCAGGTGCAGGCGTTTCTGCCGGGCCCCATGGCGACCGCAACGGCCATGTACCATAGCGGCACTAATCCGCTACGCAAAGTGAAAGCAGACGGTGAAGAAGTTTATGTGCCTAAAGGCTTCAAACAGAGGCGTCTACACAAAGCTTTCCTGCGTTACCATGATGCTAACAATTGGCCTGTTCTGCGAGAAGCCCTGCGTGATATGGGTCGCGAAGATCTGATTGGAAATGGTAAAAAACATCTGGTGCCGACCTATCAGCCTGCGGGTACTGGTGGTGATGCGGCTAAGAAAGAACAACGTCAGCAGCGCTCCCACCAGAAGAAACATTCGGGTGGAAAGACCTTTCGCACCCAGCATGTACGCCATAACGACTACAAAAAGCGCAAATAAAGGCTGCATTAACCTCTTATTGTCATAAATTGAGACCGGGGTCACCCATCATAAGTGGGTATCTGCCTACGCTGTCCGGTCAAGAGATGTATGAATCAAGAGGTGTGCACATGAAGCGCATGTTAATTCTGGTGTCAGCGCTGATTTTGGTCGGTTGCGCCAGCAAACCCTCAGTGACGGAATATCAGTGTCGTGCGGGCGACTGGCAGAGCATTGGCTTTCGCGATGGTGCCAATGGCGTGGCGAACACGCATATTCTTGCGCACCAGGAAGCCTGTGGCGAATTCGGTATCGTTCCAGAACGGGACGGCTACCTTGCCGGTTGGCGTGAAGGTCTGAACAACTACTGCACGGCGCAGAATGGCTACCAGCTGGGCGTCCGCGGTTCAGGTATGAATACAGTCTGTCCGGAAGCATTGCAGAGCTCCTTTGCAGCTGCTTACGCGGATGGCCGGCAGATATACGAAGCCCAGCGCGAAGTCAGTCGACTGGCCTCGCAGATTCAACGTGATGAACAACGTTTACTGCAGATCAAAGAAGAACTGGTAGGTACCACGACGGCTCAGCTTGTTCCAGACCTTACGGTTGAAGAACGTGTGCAGCTGGTTGCAAAATTTGAGTCGCTGCTCGACGAACGTGCCAGCATCAATACTCGCCTGCCGGAGCTTGAGTACGCACTGGATACTGCGGAACTTCGTTTAGCAGAGTTGCATCAGACCCTGGCTTATCGGTAGAAACCGGCACCTTCTAGAATAGATGCTCGACGGTTCTTTCAACCGCCGGGCGCCAGCATCTTTTTGACTTGATCCACGGCGAGCTGGAAGCCTGCATCCGGATCCTGGAGGAGCTTTTCCGTTGCCTGCGCATGCGCCCGAATACCTGGGTTTTCACTTGCCAATGCTTGTTTTAGAGCCGGTTCAACTGCCATCTCACCGAGCGCAACCAGTGCACTACTCAGACTGAGCTGCATTTCCCGATTACCACGACCCATCTGTCTCGCCAGTTCTTCGGCTAAGTCTTTTTTCTGTGTTTCGGGTACAAGGACAACGGCAGCACGCCATGCACTCCGGGCAACTTCGTCGTCCGCATCGCACATTAAAGATAGTGTGATCGCAGGCCATGCGCTGACGTCTTCAATCTTGGAGAGTGTATGCAACGCCTGGCTTCGTGCCTGAGCGGTTTCTGAAGTGAGCTCTTCAAGCAGTCTTGGTACAGCGATTTCTGCAGGAAAGCGAGTCAATGCCCAGGTCAGCATATCGCGGACATAGAAATCCTGCTCAATCGCACATCGAGCTACAAGAATATCCAGCAGATCCGGCTCGGGATTTGTCCCCACAGCAAGCGCGGTGCTAAGTCGTTTATTCGCGTCCTCATCGGATAATCCATCGACTAAATCTTTTGTGGAATTATTGGGTTGTTGCGTGCTGATGGAATGCCTCCTCACACAGCTGATCTTGAGTGAACTTATATTCCTTAATATTACCTATAAATATCTATATATTGTATAAAAAAGAATTTAAGGTAATAATAGGGCCATGTCGAGCAATCATAACCAGCTGTTTACTCCCGATGAGGTCGCTGATCGGTTAAACCTGCACGTGAAAACCGTTCGCCGATACATTCGCGATGGGCAGCTGAAGTCGGTACGAATCGGAAAACGCTATCGAGTGACCAGCGATGCACTTAATGCATTCGCTGGCTTTGAGGCGGAACAAACAAGTTCACCAGAGCGGTTGCGTTGTGAAGTTTCTTCAATAGCGACCCTTGAGAACGTCGACCAACCCACCGCCATGAGAATAGCGAAGTACCTTACAGCAGCAAGCCAGACCCATTCAGAAGATAGCGATCAAGCTCTGTTAGTTGAGACCTTGCATGTGCCAGTAGACAACCGATTGAAAGTGATTGTTAGTGGAAGTATCGCCGCGACCTCGGTGGTCTTGGATCTGGTTAAGATGCTCACGGAGAATGGTAGTGGAGCACAATAGCGGCAGACGCTACAAATCTAACCAGGCTAAGCTCAACAGCATCGCCAGATAACTGAACGAGAGACCCAGAAAAACGTTAGACACTGAAACACCGGCAGACCGGTTTAGCCGATGTGTTGCGGTCACCGGATGAATCTACAGCCAACAGCAGACGACGAGCGCATCACTTGCCTGCAATAATGATTTCTGTGTAAAAATTTTGGGGTGAACAATGAATTGGGATGCCATTGGCGCAATTGGTGAATTGGTTGGGTCTGCCGCTGTGGTAATCACGATTGGATATTTGGCGATTCAGACAAAAAGTAACACCAAGGCAACACAGAGTGCAGCTGTTGCCCAGAGTCGACTAGCCACGACCGGCGCTCTGGAAGCTATCGCCAACGGTGGCGAATCGCTTGCGGTTTACTATGCGGGATTAAGAGATCCTAACTCTCTGGAGAAGGAACGGCGCGTACATTTCGATCTCTTGTTAAACCTCCAAGTCCGCGGATCAGAAGCAATATTCCTCGATAATCGAAACGGATTGGTACCTGATGAACTTTGGGAAAGTCATTGGCGCGGACAGATGCTATCGCTTGATACTCCTGGAGGGAGAGAATGGTGGCAACGTCATCAGGGTGTTGTCACCGTTGCGTTTAAGGAATGGATAAATGCTCAACTTAGGTAGATACCCTGTATCGATCTCCGCGCTCTTCAAGGCTCTCATCTGATTGCCGATTTCGACCGGTTCGTTGCCGGCAGCCGGTCATGTATTCACCGTTTAGTCCGTGTTCGTCGTCGAAGCAGTAACGTCAATTCCAACGCAAGTCACAGCATACGACTCGGCAGCGCTCCTTACCGGAGCAATCACTCTTACCGTAGTCCTTTTCATTCATCCGCAGGCAGTGGAGTGGGCAATTATCTGGTCTCAAGGTCAGCTGCGGCAAATCTCCAATTTGCAGCAGCAAATCTAAGTGGTTTTACGTATGTTCTATTATATTAGATAAAACTATATTAGATAAATCTTATATATTAGAGAGAAGTAAAATGAAAGGACGAACATTCATCACCGTGCTGGCGCTCACTGCAACCTTTCTCGGTAGCAATGCTCTGGCTGCCGAATCAAGCCAGACCCGCCAGCAGAAGGAAGTGCAAACGAGAACGCAGACTCAGAATCCTCAAGGGATGACTGCGCAGAAACGTAATCAACATCGGGAGACCAATCGAGTACAGAAAGATAAACAGGGGTCTACGAATAAAGCCGGTCAAGGTAACGGGCAGGGCAAGGGGCAAGCTCAGGGAAATGCTCACAGTCAGGGAAACGGGCGCAGTCCGGGCATGCGCCAGGGCAGCCAAAAAGGCCAGTCCAAGGGAAGGAGTTCGGGACAAGGTCGGCGCTGATATGTTAGTGGCATCTTCACCGAGGTGGATTTCGCTGACATAGATCTGAACGGAAGCAACAATAGCGAGATCATGTTAAAAAACAGCAGGGGCTGGACTGGCCATAGCCGCATCCGGTGGGTTTTGATAATTGGAAAGCTAGGAGAAAGTTAGTATGTCACTGGAAAAATCAGTAGAAGCATTTGCCGGATTCATGGTGTTGCTGTCCATAGTGCTGACCTACACTGTTCACCCTGGCTTTGTCTGGCTCACAGTGTTCGTTGGAGTGAATCTTTTGCAACAATCCTTCACCGGCTTCTGCCCCGCCGCCATCGCCCTGCGTAAGCTGGGCTTCAAACCAGAGCGGGAACTGGCTCTGGAGGGCCTGGGCAGTGAGTGAACTCGGCTTCGTAGACGCGGACATGTCTGACATGCGTAGAAACGCAGGCAAAGCAGCGGATCTGCTGAAAAAGCTCGCCAATAGAAACCGGTTGCTCATCCTCTGCTTTCTGGCGGAAGGAGAAGTGTCCGTGTCGGAGCTCAATGAAAAACTGGATCTCAGCCAGTCCGCTTTGTCGCAACACCTGGCGATTCTGCGTCAGGATCGACTGGTCAGAACCCGTAGAGAATCGCAGACTATTTTTTACCGCCTTGCAGACAGCAAGGCTCTGCCAGTCATCCACACTCTGCACGAAATTTACTGTCAGTAGCCCGGCTTTGCTTATCAGTTCCGGGAAATACTTAAAAAATTGGCGACTTCCTGTGGAGAAGCTCACCTGCACCCGCTGCGCGGTTCTTGCGGGGTCCGCCAGACACGATTCAGGCTTACAGGGTGCTGTTGTGTAGTGTAATCACACTGCGGTAGGGGTCTGTTTGATCTACAGGGTCGCTAAGTAGTTTTTCGTATAGAAAGTGTTACCCATCTTCGTTGAACTAGTCAGTAGGTTACTAAATCTTCTTGACGGCTTATCAACTTATTTGAAGGGTGTTATATGCGCCTTATTCGAAGCGGCCGTCTTAATAAACGAATATCAAGGGAGCCAGTAATGGGTCAAAGCAGTTTTTTTTCTCGTGAGCTAACAGCGATGGGGCTATCTTTAGCGGTAACCGCATTTTCTGCAGGCGTGCAGGCAGCAACCGTAGACGCGCCCGCACTCACGGGATGGAATTTGGACAACGCGCTGACGGTGGACGCCGCTTCACAAGCTGGTAGAACCTACATTTATCCGGACACCCTGACTCGCGATACCGATGTTGCGGCGGATGGCACAGGCAGTGTCGGCTATGTTTTCTGGAGTCTGGATGATGCCAGTGGGCGTGCACCGGGCATACAGGTGGTTACGGGTGATCAGGATTTTAATCTTCGCAACTGTATCATGGCTTCCGGCGAACGCGCGCTTACTGGTCCTAAAACCTGTAGTGATCCGCAGAGCAGTGCGAAGCGCTTTAAGATGTCGCTCACGGCACCAGACACCCCCGTGGATCTAGTGTTCAATGTTGGCGAAGAGGCTAAATTTTATGATGATGCTGTGGATCTCAATACGGTTGAGGTGGGGCGGATTTATCGCGTGTTGCAGAAGTGGTCCAATGGCACCGGCGCCCGCGTGAGAAACTTTCGTCTGGAAGTGGGTTATGGAACGGGCGAGAATTTTCAGCCGGCCAATTTTGCGAATGACGATCTAGCCTTTGAGCTCCGTGAGATCGTCGAGCGCTCGTTCTTCGGACAAGCCTCTCAGGCTGAGGGCCGAGAAGTATGGCAGCCCCTCGACTATGCCACTTTCTCGCCGTCTATGTTCGACGATGGGATTGATCCGCGTTTTGATGTCGGTTTCTTCGATGATGAATTGGCTGGCGTGCAACCACCTCAGGATGTTGAGGCCGGCGACAAAACTCAGTACATCGATACCGGAACGGAAAACCGTGATGGGCTGAACGGCGCCATAATTGAAGGCGCCACCACGCCAAACTATTTTGACCTGTTTGGGTATCCGCTGCCATTCTCCATGTTGCCCACTGGCATCTACGAGGACGACGATGGCATTGCCGCGTCCGAGGGTAGCCTGATTGCTTGGTGGGATGGTAGTGACTGGCGCTACGGACAGGATCAGGCTTTTGCTGTGGTACCGTATGAAGTGTTGCGCGATTGGGCCGCGCGACCGTTAAGCGAAGACGAAGTGCTTGACCCGCCTCGTTATGAGACGGGCCTGATCGACGATCTCGGCGGACTCAACGTTGACAGTTTCATCTATCTGGGAGACGGGTTCGATTTCACTGCTAACCCGACGATCACCTTTCGCATCACTCCGTTCGTGTTAACCGCGAATACCATTGATGGCACGGAAGATCCGCTTTGGACACTTCCGGGCAACGAGGCACCTGAGCTCAGTAGTTACCTTGAGGCTGACCTGGCTGTAAGCGTGGCAGCTGATCGAACTACTGTAAAACGTGGCGGTAATGTGGTGCTGACCCTGACGGTCAGTAACGGTGGTCCCAACGTTGCGGATAATGTGGTTCTCAGCAGTACGCTGCCTACTACTAACTTCACCATAACCACTCCAGCAGGTTGCACACTGACCGGTTCATTATTGAACTGCCCGACTGATTCGCTGGCTTCCGGAGCATCGCTATCTACCGATGTGGTAATGCGCGCACGGGCTAAAGGTACAGTTACTGTTGAGGTTACTGCGTCGGCGGACCAAGAAGACTCGGTAGTCGCCAATGATTTGGACAGCGTGTCTCTCACGGTAAGAACAAGTAGCAGTGGTGGCTGTGCGTATCGTCCCGGCGGTGATTTTGATCCGACACTGCCATTGATACTGCTCGGTAGCATTGTCGGCCTGGCTTTCCGTCGGCGTCGTGTGGCGACTGCTTAGCGCTGCGTGCGTTAACAACTGCTAATGGCCGCGTGGACGGTTAGGGACTATGACCTACACCGTTCACCCCGGCTTGTGATGAATAGGAACTATAACCGCGTTTTTGATGCGTAGCTAAAAGTATGGAACACGAGTACGTTCCGCCACTACGCCTGTGCACTACCCACCGCATTTTTTGATGGCGGTGCGGTGCGTTTTACCGATCTCATTGGTACGACCCATCAGGGTCACGCTGCTGATTCCACGGTTAGTCGCTGCGGTTCGACTGGCCGTCGTCCAGGCATCGACGCGGCTTTCCCCTGATGCCATGCGCGCAAGGTAGTCTTCCCCAATGGAATCATAAAGCGCGTAGTCTTCTTGACCGATCTGGCTGAGCAACGCTTTAGAGGCGCAGCTGCAGACTGCTTCTTCATCCCGCTCCATACACATCGCGGTGATAGCGTCTTCAGCCAGCGCCGCGGCAGGCATGATCGATATAATGGTCAGCATAGCCCCAGCTAAAATTGGTTTCTGCAGCACGACGAAGTCCCCCACGTGTTTTAAACATATCGACCCAAAAGCTTTGCACACGCCCCAGGAAAAGAAAAGCAATGAACAGAGCCTAATCCGCAGATAATGGATGGCGGCGGCTGCGTACATTAATATAAAGCCATCAAGCCCGGGTGAACGCTGACAAAGGACAGAGTTAACAATGATGCAAGAACACAAAATCGCCAGCTGGATTTCGCTTTGGGTTGTCTTAGCCGTTACGGCACTAGGTGCAAGCGCTGCAACCCCGTTGGATGCGCAGGCCTCTGATCCCAGGGTTCTGGGCTGGATGCAAGGCTTTCCACCTCCAGCGGAAAAACTGATCACACAACCGGATTCAAATTACTTCAGCTTCCCTAAATTGCGTTGGTCGGTTTGTCATTTGCGTGAGTTTCTTCCGACCAAACAAATCAGCCGCGGGCTTGAAGCACCGGTGCCCCTTAAATATCTGCGCAGACGAGCGTTTGAAAAAGTCTCGGGTGAGATTGACGCCATTACATTTACGCCTATCGGTGCAAGTGAGGAAATGACCTGGGAAGAATCTTTGTTTGCCAACTACACCGACGGTATTCTTATTTTGCATCGCGGTCGCATCGTCTACGAGCGCTACTTTGGCTGCCTTGAGGAGGACGGCAAACATGCTGCTATGTCCATGACAAAATCAGTGACCGGCCTGCTCGCAGAAATAATGATCGCAGAAGGCGATCTGGATGACACAGTAACCGTAGACAAGGTCGTTCCCGAAACCGCTGGTAGCGCGTTTGCGAGTGCAACCGTCCGGCAGGTGATGAATATGACAACGGGTGTCAGATACTCGGAAGATTATGCCAATCCAGAAGCGGACATCTGGCTGTATTCCCGTGCGGCAAGCCCATTGCCAAAGCCTGAAAACTACAGCGGTCCCAACGGCTATTGGGAATATCTCCAGCAGGTCGAACCGGAAGGTGAACACGGCGAAGCATTCCATTACAAGACGATCAACTCCGACATGCTCGGATGGATTATTTCCCGGGTATCCGGAAAATCCGTCACCCAGCTCGCCTCGGATAGGCTCTGGCGCAGAATGGGCGCAGAACAAGATGCCTATCAGACGGTAGATGGCCTTGGCGTGCCTTTCGCGGGCGGCGGGATAACCGCAGGCTTGCGTGACCTGGGCCGCCTGGGGCTGTTGATGCTGAACGAGGGGGAAATTAACGGCAAACGGCTGTTTCCTGAAGAGGTTGTCACTAGAATTAAAGCCGGTGGAGATCGAAACAAGTTCGGCAACGGGTTTCCAACACTTACAGGCGCCAGCTATCGAAGCCAGTGGTGGGTTTTACACAACAAACATGAAGCTTTCGCGGCGCGTGGCGTACATGGACAAACCATTTATGTGGACCCAACCGCTGATATGGTGCTGGTTAGATTTGCATCATACCCGCGAGCACAAAATGGCTTCATTGATCCTACCTCTCTGCCGGCTTATCAAGCCGTAGCTGAGTATCTATTGAACCGAAAGTGAGGTGCCGGTCTGAGTCATTTCTCTGCACTTCGCTCTGATTCAGTATAGAGATGAACATCTCGCTGCGGGAAAGGAATGGAAACCCCCTCTGCATCAAATCGCATTTTCACTTCCCGCGTGATGTCCCAGTAAACGGGCCAGTAGTCCACCGCGTTGACCCAGGGTCTAACGACGAAGTTCACTGAGGACTCACCAAGTTCGTGCAGGCGGATGACCGGCTCCGGATATGTCAGCACTGACTCATGGCCGGAAACAATATCTTTCAGCAATCGCTCAGCCTGGGGGATGTCGTCCGCGTAGCCGATGCCGAACATCATATCTACACGCCGCTGGTTCTGGGAATTGAGGTTTTTTATAACGTCGCCCCAGATTTTGGTGTTTGGCACGACCAATGTCTGGTTATCGAAAGTCAATATTGTGGTGTTTACCAGGCTCATGTTGTTCACGGTGCCAAAGACGCCGCCGGCTTCCACAACATCGCCTACATCAAACGGTCGGTAGAACAGGATCATCATGCCCGCGGCGAAATTGGACAAAGTATCCTGCAAGGCAAAACCGATCACGAAACCGGCAATTCCTAAACCGGCAAGAAGGGGGCCAAGCGAGATACCCAGTTGGGACACGGCGATCAACAAACCCAGAGCGAGGATCAATCCTCTTGCCGCGGATACAATCATACGCTGGAGCAGTTGAGGTAACTTGTTATTGCTTCGCTCTACGCCCATCAGAACAAGCTGCTGAACAAATGACGCAAGTCTCAAGGTGACATAGATAATCAGCAGGAATATCAGCAGGCTGAAGAACATTCCAGCGCCATTCTCGGCAATCCAATCCTTCATCGACTGCCATGCAGCCACTGCCAGGCTTCCCAGCACTGACACATCGAGTACGTCGGTTGTAATTTCTCCGGTTCGAGCAATCAGCTGGGTTTCGTACTCGCGCGTGTCCAACCCTAGTGAACGCAATTTCTGCACTGTGCCCCGCAATACGACAACTGACAGCTCAACTCGCTGACGAGCCACGGCGAGCTGTGCCGCAACCTCGGCGTCATCTGGCAAAACTGAGGCTTGCAGGCTCAAAGCCTCCACATCTCTGCTCGAAACATCCAGGAAAGCAGACGTTCCCTCTGCGCGAGCTTCTAATCGCCGTCTTAGTTCGGCTGTCTTATCGCTGGTATCCAGGGAAAACTGCTCTTGCAGCTTTAGATTTTCGAGTATCTGATCGAAAAGGGCATCTACCCGACCTGTATCTATGTTCGCATTTGCGAAAACAGCCGCCTGTTCTGCGGCCGACTGGTCCTGGGTCGGCAGCGAAACCTCTCTGGACAAGCGGTCCAGCATGGCAAACGCAATTTGTGGTACTGACACAAGCAGACTCTCGACGGTCGTCCGCTGTTCCGCACCAACCAAGTTGGTATCTTCGAGTTTACCCGTCAGGCGCGCTGCCTGATGTATCTCAGTTACCATCGACGACCACGCACGATCCAGGCGCGCATCGATCACCGTTCTCGTGAAAACATCTTCGGGTGGGGTATTTGCAAGCGCTGCTTCAAACCGGGCCACGAGTGGACGGAGTGCATCAATCTTTTCTAAGGCCTCGGAGAGCCGGACAAGTTCGGCGTTTTTTGCTGCGGGCACTGCTTCTGCAGCCTGGATGTCCCTGACACTCAGGGCAAGGACCAGACAAAGGCAAAAAAAGAAAAGGCCCGACCAATGTATTTTGATAGCGGTGTGGAATGATAGAAACTGTTTCATCTTTCGATTTGTCTCATTCGATTGATCAAAGCGGTGGATATTACCATCCACGTCCGATTCATTGGCAGGCGATGGTGCAGAACCTCGGGTTTCTACCGATATGTTAATACGCTAAAGTCTCGACGGCTGCGCGCCTCTCAAGCGCACAGCTCCTTTACAGGAATTTAAAATCGTAAAAGTTTCGGAGGCCACACGTGCCACATCCTCTATCTCCTCGTAACCTGCTGTTGGCGATCACGTTGTTGATGGTGAGTTGCGCCGGACCCAGTGTGCAGCCACTCATGCCGACGCCGGTGCTTTTCAGCGAAATGAACCTCAGTCCGCTGGACCATATTCCTGAGACCCAACGCTGGAACCCCCGCCGCGTTTATTACGCGACCACCCGTGAGCGTGAAGATGACCTGATGCGTATCGACTATGGCAATACCGAGAGTGATCATGTGTCTGTTGGCACAACGCTGATCGGCTTCGGTGGCCCGAACATCTCCTGGTCCGAACTCAGCGACTACTCACGTCGGGCTGACAGGCCCGAGGTTGTCGACCTGTCGATATCTGGCCTGGTTGAGGCTGGTTACTTCAGGACCAATGAAGAAGGTGACGTCAGCGACGTTCGCGGCGCCGCCGCCTGGCTGATGGCCGATCTGAACACCTCCATCGAGTCGGCCCGTGACCAGGATCTGTTGATCTACGTCCACGGCGCCAAGGTCAATTTTTATAACGCCAATGCGTTCGCCGCACAGCTGGACCATTTCATGGGTCGGGACATGACCTCCATGGCGTTTTCCTGGCCTACTCGGCAGAACATACTCGCCTACGGCTCAGGTAGTGACGTGCGGCGTGCGTACACAGCAGCGCCGGCGTTGACCGCTCTGCTGGAACAGCTGGCAAGTAAATCCGTAGCCCGGCGCATTCATATCATCTGCTGGAGCGCGGGGGGGCGGGTTGTCAATTCGGCACTTGCACAACTGCATGCGCGTTACGCAGGCAGTGAACAAGAGCTCCGCGAGCGCTTCCGGCTCGGTACGGTGTATTTTGCCGCCGCAGATGTACCCTCTGACGAATTTCTTGAGGCGCTGCCTGCGCTTAATGATCTGGCCAGGCGGATTGTGGTCACTGTGTCGTCCAAAGACAGCGCGCTACAAATGGCGCAGACCTTCATGCGGGGAGGCTCTCGTATTGGGCAGCGCAACAAGGAACTGAATCAGGAGCAGATGGATGTTGTGTTGGCCGCAGAGCGCCTCGAAGTTGTCGACGTCTCCCGCGACTGGGAAGGGCGCGGCTTCGATATCACCGGCCATCGCTACTGGTACGACCACCCCTGGGCGAGCACCGATATGATCCTGGCGGTGCGTAGTGATCTCGATCCCAGCGAGCGTGCGCTCGCCCCGACGGAGCTGGACCTGCTCTGGAGCATCCCGGCCGACTACCCGGGGCGCCTGCGCGAGAACCTGACCCGAGAAGACCTTGAGATCAGGCGCGACGACTGAGCGCTCACTGGAACAAATGGTCGAGCTGAGAGAAAGGGTTTGATCCGCCGGCTGGCGTTGCTGCTCGGTTTGGTGATCGCGGTACTGGCCGCTGTTCTCGTCTACATCGGCAACGCCGATCTCGGTCGCTTCAAAGACCAGCTCACGCCTCTGGTCAGCAAATCGCTGGGCCGCGAGCTGCATATCAATGGCAACCTGTCACTGTATCTTGGTCGCATGGTTATGTTGCGGGCCGTGGATGTCTCAATCGCCAATCCTGCCTGGGCTAGCGGACCTCACCTTGTGCAGGCAGCCAGTGTCGACTTAGAAGTCGACTTCTGGTCCCTGATCCGCGGTCCCGTCCGGGTCGAGTCGCTCCAGTTGCAGGGCGCCGTTATCCGTCTGCAGGAGGGCGATGACGGACGCCGCAACTGGTTGCCGCAAGGCCTCAACACAGCGAAGAAAGGCAATGACGCCGATGCCCGAGACGCTTTACCCAAGATCGCCGCGCTGAAAGCGAGCGATGTTCAAATTTTATTAGAGGCCCCTAAGCTTACCGGCATCAGTGAAATCATTATTAAAACTGCCGATTTTACTGTTGGTGACGACTCGTTGATTGCTAACACCAGCGGGCGGATCAACGGTCATCCATTGGCCCTCGCAATGCAGATAGCGCCAACACAACATTCGTCGATAGCCGGCGCCCTTAGAATAGATGCGGATGTGCAGATGGGGGACGTCAGCCTGGACGCGAATATACTGCTCGAAGACGCCAACACCATCGCGGTATCGGCTGCGGAGCTGGATCTCTATGGCCCTGATGTCGACTACGTTCTTAGTGTCCTTAAGCTGCCGAAGATCACCTCCGGTCCGCTAATCATAAAGGCAAGCCTGAAACCGGATCCGCAGCGCTCTGCTTTCGACTTGGAGGGCCGAATCGGTGAGTACGGATTTGCTGTACGCGGCTGGCTTGAGGACATCAGGGGAGTTGACGGCTTTGATGTATCAACACGCCTCGCCGGTCCGAGCCTTGCTGCCCTCGGCAGAGCGTTCAACATCGAAATGCTTCCCGACGTTCCATTTGAAGTCGAAACGGGACTTCGCTCACGGGCCGCGGGCATCGAGTTTGAAAATACGCGGGTCCTCGTCGGCGAGGAACAAGCGCGCGGGAGAGGGGCGATCGCGTGGCTGCCGGATGGCGGACAGGAACTGGACGTTCAAGTTGATTACCGCGATATGTCTTCGACGGCGCTGGTCAAATTCCCGGTCGGTTGGCCAGCCAGACAGCTGGGCTTTGACGTCGACGTCGAGGGAAAAAATGCGAAAGAGGCAGCTCGTTATCTGGGGCTCGATCACGTGGACGGCCAACCTTTTGTTCTGTCCGCCAATGGCACTTACGGTGACCAAACGGTGTCGCTGCACGACGTAATCATCGGAGTGGGTGAGCAACGGGTGGCGCTGACCGGGCGTGCCGAACTCGTCGGTAACACGCCTGACATCAAGCTGCGCTTCGATGCTGAAGGTATCGACCTGACTCCATGGCTGGCCGACAGCGACGTGTTCGATGCGGGGGTTCGGACTGTCGCGGGATCGGGCCGGCTCAAGGTATCGCAAGGCCGGCTGGAAGCAGATGAGCTCGCGCTCCGTAGCAGCGACGTATCGCTCGAGGGGCGTGTGAGTCTACCGCTCGCAGAAAGGGGCAGAACAGGCGGATTTGCTCTGCATCTGACTGCGCCCGCCGTCGAGAATCTTGTCCGCGGTTTCGCAGGGACAGCTACGCAGGCACAGCCCCTGGATCTGCAGGCAGATGGCAGCTGGAAGGCAGGCGAATGGCGAGTCGGTGAACTCCTGTGGCGCATTCCCGAAAGGGGAGACGTGCATGGGAGCATCTTCTTCACGGAGAGTGAAGCGCGATCCATCCAGATCAGGCTGAGCTCTGACAGCCTCGATCTGCGGCCGAAGATGAGAGAAGCGCCGGCCCCGCCAAGCGCCGCAGTCGACGATCGCTTAATCCCCTCGCGGGAGATTACCCTGCCGCGAACCGATAATCTCCAGGTCGATCTGCAAGTCGACATCGATTCCCTGCACAGTACCGTGACGTCCGGGGCCTCATTTCTACTGGAGGCCAGGCTGGCCGACGATCAGCTGATCGTCGATCTGCTGGAAACAAAAGGAAAGCGCGGACAGATCCGCGCCTCTCTCACCGTCAAGGCGGATCCGACGGCAGCCCTCGAGGCCCAGCTGGAGCTCACAGGCCGGGAACTCTATATAGCCGCATCAGATGAGCCAGCTGCGAAGCTGCCAACACGGCCCCGATTTGATCTCGAGATGACACTGCAGGCAAAAGGCGCTGATGTGCGCGAGCTTGCGGAGACACTTAACGGGCGCCTGCTGATACAGGCGGAACAGGGAGCGATAACGCGACGCGGTGGCGTACTGGTTACGTTAGTCATGGATGATTTTCTTTCCCGCACGCTCGAGACAATCAACCCGCTAATCAAGGAGCGCGACGAAGTGCAGCTGAACTGCTTTGTTGTGCTTGCGGATATCCAGAACGGCAAAGTTCAGGGTGCCCCGATGG
Source organism: Gammaproteobacteria bacterium (assembly GCA_048571035.1). GTDB lineage: Bacteria > Pseudomonadota > Gammaproteobacteria > Pseudomonadales > Azotimanducaceae > UBA4421. Next base: position 1,482,866 of record CP121329.1, on the reverse strand, counting down.
TTGCCTTGCAGACTAGCGAGGTGAACCTTGTCACCCGAGGCGAAATCGATCTCAGCAGCGAGTTACTCAACCTTGATATCATCACGCAACCCCGGCGGGGATTCGGAATCAGTCTCGGTGACATTATCAATCCGTTCACCCGTATTGGCGGCACGCTGGCTGCGCCCCGCCTGGTGGCTGATCCGAAATCTGCGGTATTTGAGACGAGCGCCGGCATCCTCACCGGCGGAGCCTGGGTTGTCGCCAGGAAATTCCGCGACCGTTTCTTCGCTGGAAACCCCTGCGCGAAAGCGCTGGAAGGTAGTGACAAGGCAAACCGGTAGCAGTGAGCTTGTGAGCGCTGCCGCTGTGCGGATTAGCTCTCTCTGTAGGCTCGTAGCAAGTCGTCACCGCCGCTAGTCAGGAACAAGGCACCGGTTGCATCGAAACGCATGCCGTCCGCGGAGGCAAGCGCCTTGAGGAAGCGTTGTTCCTGGTTCATGAGTGCCTCCGGACAGGCCATCATGGTCACAGCGACATCCCCGATCGACAACTGGTCATCGTCCAGCGACCAGGTGCCCTGATACGAGTTACAGGACGCTTGTCCTGACAGACGCTGTTCACTGAATTTCAGCGTGACGCGGGAGCTGTCGATAATGCCGCCGCCCAGGATGTCTTCGACCACCCAGGTGCCCGCCAGAGCAGATGCCACAGGTGTATTGACGTCTGTCATCTCAGGCGCTTGAACGGCCATGAGCATCACCGATCCCAGATCGATTTTCGCCGATGTGAGATCGACCGGCTGGGGTTCACTTTGCCAGACTGGGGCACCATCGACCTCGATGCTGCCACGGAAAACGAGGCCGGCATCCTGCGGCAGCTGCAGTTGGTTGACGTCAAGCGTTACCGATAGCGGTACCGATTGGTTCGCAAGTTCGTCGCGCGTTTCGGCAACGACAGTGCCGGAGCCCGCAATCTCCAGGGCAGCAACAGCGACTGCGCCAGGCGGCAGAGCGATTCTTTCCCGGTAAAAAAGCTCCGCGGCAATTGTGGCTTTTAGCGTGCTCATGCTTGCTCCATCTTCTCCATCGGTGCCTACGCTATTTGCGGGCTTCGCTTGCTCGCCCGAGCAGGCGGCCAAGGCAATAAAAAGCGTCAATCCAGACGCCGCGAATAACAGGTTTCTCCACATGTTTATGATTTCCTCAGGGACGAATTTCTCGCCTTTGGTTGCAGTATCAACATTCTTGTTACGAATGTCGTCACAGGGTTAAAGCGGCCATTACACATCAAAACCTGACTGTATGCTTTCGGCCAGATGCAGTTGCGGATTCAAATGGCGGCATCATTCATCATTGGCTTGTTCGTCTATCCGTTTAGCTCAATTTACAAAATTGCTTGCGGTGGCAGACGGTTTGACTTTTTTAAAATAATTGCGACAAAAATCGACATACTCGTCCACGAATAAACCTTGTGCGACAGCCCACTCAAACACTTGCATTGCTGCTTCGTTGCCGACCAACTGGCTTACGGGACCGAATGCCGATCTAAGTCGTTTTTCATCCAGCAGACCTTTTTCATACTGGTGGAATACCATGTCACCATATCGAAGAAGCGCCATGTGATGTTGGAAGAAGCGTCTCATATCTGACCCAACAGGCATCTCTCCCTCACGAGCCTTGACCAGAATCTCAGACAAGTGCGGATCAGCGGCTACTACTCGGTTCAAGTCGATAACGTGGGCCATCAGCGATTGATAAGTAGACGCCTCAAGAGATGCCGCATTGATTTGCATTTGATCAGTGTTCTGCCGAACCTGAACGGCGAGATAACCCAGCGTCAGTACGACGGCGATAGCTCCGACGAACTCTCCGTAGTTACCCAGCAGCTGGGCTAATGCCTGATGATCCATGTTCTTCTCCTCCAGTTAAGGGAAGCAGGCTATCTCAGATCGTCCAGAACAGCGAACGGCAAGTTTGGGTCGATTGGTCTTGCTCCGGAATGGTGGACACCTAAAATGAGGTGCGCAAGCACCAGGAGGTGTTCAGATGATAAAGCCAAAGCGATACAAACGCTGCAGTGCGGAGGTTAAGCGAGAAGCGCGTTTCTCGGCAAGGGTCGAACAAGAGATCAAGAGTTGGCCGATCTTAAACGCGAACTTGCACAGGTGAAGAAGGAACGCGACTTTTTAAAGGAAGCGGCGACCTTCTTTGCCAAGCAGTCGAAGTGAAGTATGAATGCATTGAACGTCGCCAACCTCACTACTCAGTGCGGATGATGTGTCGGCTACTGAAGGTCTCTAAGAGTGGTTTCTATGCCTGGCGAAGTCGTCCAGAAAGTGATCGCGCTAAAGAGGATCGTCAGTTGCTGCCTAAGATCCAACGTATTCACGAAGCCAGTCATGGGACTTACGGCAGTCCCAGAGTAAAAGCAGAACTCAATGACGAGGGCATTGACATAGGACGACGTAGAGTTGCTCGATTGATGCGCTCTGCACGGCTTAAGGGATGTCCTAAACGGCGCTTTAAGGTCACAACGCAACGAGATCCACTGCAGCCAGCTGCGAAGAATTTACTCAAACAGAAGTTCGACGCAAAGGCACCTAACCAACTTTGGGTGAGCGATATCACCTATATCTCGACGTCTAAAGGCTGGTTGTATCTTGCCGTCACTATGGACCTTTACTCGCGTCGAATCGTCGGCTGGTCATTTTTGAACGATGCGGGTGCAACTCAGTGGCGTGCATGAACTCGCACGGGTAGGTTCTGGATGCCTCGGACCCAGGAGTTGGCAATTCGTTCGGCATCGCCAACAACTTCAATCCGCTCAAAGCGACTCATGATTTCTTCCCAGAGCACCTTGAGTTGCATCTCGGCGAGACGGTTACCCATGCAGCGATGGATGCCATAACCGAATGAAACATGCTGTCGTGCATTAGCTCGATCGATCATCAAGGACTCGGCGTCATTAAACACTGACTCGTCACGATTGCCGGACAAATACCACATCACAACTTTGTCACCGGCCTTGATCTGTTGGCCGCCCAATTCGATGTCGCACGTCGCGGTGCGCCGCATATGAATCAACGGGGTTTGCCAACGGATAAATTCTGCGACCATGTTCGGAATCAAAGAACGATCTTTTCTGAGCTTTTCGTACTCGTCTGGGTAGCGGTTGAGTGCGAGAAGGCCCCCTGAAATCGTGTTACGGGTCGTGTCATTGCCACCTACGATCAACGTGAATAGATTGCCCATAAACAGCTTGGGATCGTCGATCATGTTTTCTGTCGCTTTGTTGTGAACCAACATCGAGATGAGATCAGCCTTTGGCGCCTGCGCTTTACGCTCATGCCAAAGCTGATGAAACGCCATTGCACACGAAACCAGTTCGTCGTTGCGATATTTTGGATCGACGCTTTTCCCCCCCGTCAACAGGGGGATATCCGTCACCAGATCGGACCAATGGATCAGCTTGTTGCGTTCTTCGTATGGAAAATCAAGAATCGTTGCCAGCATACGTGCGGTCAATTCAATGGATACAGCTTCAACCCAGTTGAACGTCGTGTCCATGGGCAAACCTTCCAAGATGTCGATCACGCGCTCTCGAATCAAGGGTTCCAAAGTCGCCAGATTGTGAGGGGCGACCACTGGCTGAACGGCTTTTCTCTGCGCTGCGTGCTTTGGTGGATCCATTGTTATGAAGCCCTGAACTCCATCAATGTCCGAAGCTACCTCCCGATCCCCGCTCACATCATCCAACAAACTAATGCCGCCTGCCTCGGACGAGAAGGCTTCGTGATTACCATCCACTTCTTTGATCAGGGCATGCGTGGTGACGGACCAGAAAGGCCCCACCGGACTGTCGGCCAGGTAATGAACCGGAGCTTCTCTGCGTAGCCGCGCAAACAACGCCTGCCACGTATCGTCGCGATAAATTGCTGGCTGACTCACGTCAATCTGACTGAGCGGAATATCGAGGGCTGCTTGTTCTGCAAGTGCGCTCATAATGAAGCTCGCATGGCGATGTCGGGATGTATAATATGAGGTTAACCTCATATTATTACTACTCGCGTTAATTCGGCCGATGGAAATAGCAAACACATGACACGTAAGCCATTGAGAAGAAAGCCAAAACAGGCGCGTTCAGGTGAGACTCTCGAGGTCATTATAGAAGCGGCTGCTCATGTTTTATTGGAGTACGGCTACGCGAAAGCGACCACCAATCGAATCGCTGAACGGGCGGGTGTCAGCGTTGGCAGTCTTTATCAGTACTTTGACAGCAAGGACGCTGTCTTTGTTGCGGTAATGCAGAACTACATTTCACAGCTGGCAAAAGCTGTTCAGGAAACTCCACTGCCAAAGTCGGCAACCATCATGGAAAAATTAGAGCTGATAACTATCGCGGGCATACAAGCCAGGCCAGATGGACCAAGGTTACTTTTCCTGCTCAGCCAAACCAATTCAACAGAATTTCGCGAAATTCTGGATCGCGGAAAAAGTGAAGTTACGAATTTTGTAGGCAATCTGGTGGAAGCAGAGACGCAGAGCGATAGAGCTACACTCGACCTTCGACTTCAACTCGCGATGGATGCGATCGAAGGATCGCTTTTCAACGCCGCGTCAAAGCTGGAAGTAGAGCTGTATGCAAAAGAACTGTCGCGGCTCATCGGTCCGTACCTACTAAATGATTTTTGTGCGCCAGAAGGCTGACCGCTATGGGTGATGACCTCAATAGATCACACTGCAGGTGAGACGCCTCAGTAAACTCCTGGAAACAACCGGTATCTGACGCGACTTGAGTACTCACGATATCCCAGCAGCTCTTCCTGCAATGTCCGGTCCTCCAAGGCTGTTCTGATCACAGTGACAAGCAGTGCAAACCCCACCGGAATAAGTGTCCACGCAGAGTCCAAGGCCAGCACGATGCCCGCCATTGCCAGGACATTACCAGCATATCCCGGGTGCCGGACGATCCGGTATGGGCCGCTATCACAGACCACATGTCCGCGATCGGTTTGGATGCGCACCATGCTGGAGAAGTAGCGGTTCTCCGCCAGAGCCCACACACCGAAGGCGTATCCGAGTGCGATCATTAAGATGCCCGTGATGTTCAGCCATAAGGGAAACACGGGTGACCACTCAAAGCGATGATCCAGCCCCGCCACAATGACCAGCGGAAACGAAATGCTCAATGCCATCAGTGGGGCAAGAACTTTATCCCACGCTTTAACATCTGATGCCTTTAAGGGGTGCGTTCGCTCCGCCATCAGCCCTGGATGTCGCCTTTCCGCCCAAACGCGCCCCCCGATACCGGATGTAAAGATAAGCAGGGAATAGACCCACGCCTGCCACCAACCGAAATCCCCGCCGCAGACCAATAAGATCAGAGGAATAAACAGATAGAGCACGATCACGCGAAGCCACTCGCGCGGGGTTACCGTCCGAGCCGTGGCTGGATCGCTTTTTCTTGATTCCAAACTGTCCTTCCTTTTCGCTAGCTTCACCCGTTGATACCGCCTCGAATTGATGTGACCCTTGAGAGACGAGAATCTGTACTTGAGAGGGCCTCAATTGAAAAAGATCATAACTTCGCTTATCGCAATAGTCTTTGTGACAACCGCTTATGCCAACCCTCCTGAAGGGGTAGCTACTGCAGCAACCAAGAAAGCGAACGCCGAATTTGCTGCACGATTGCCCATCTCAGATCAGACGGATTTTGACAACGCAAATCGAGGCTTTCTGGCCAAACTCGAAAACCCGATCCTCAACGAAGACGGTTCGGTGGCGTGGGATCCAAACCAGTTCGAGTTTGTTAAAGGTAGCGCGCCAGACACAGTAAACCCTTCTCTTTGGCGGCAGGGAAAACTCAACAGTATCCACGGTCTGTTTGAAGTTGTACCCGGCATCTATCAAATTCGCGGTTACGATCTGGCTCAAATGACGTTGATTGAAGGCAAAACCGGCTGGATTGTCGTCGATCCGCTGACCACCCCGGCACCGGCGAAAGCCGGATTGGCTTTGGCAAACAAGGTGCTGGGCAAGCGACCCGTCAAAGCAGTTCTATTTACGCATAGCCACGGTGATCATTATGGTGGTGCAAACGGGGTTGTAAGCAATGAGGATTTTGCCTCCAACAGCGTACAGATCATCGCACCGGACGGTTTTGTTCGAGAGTCGATCGGAGAGAGCGTCGTCGCCGGAACGGCCATGAGCCGACGTGTGCAGTTTCAATTTGGAACATCGCTTCCAGCAGGAGAAACGTCTCTTGTCGGCGTTGGCTTAGGCCAGGCTCTCTCTCGCGGAGCAGTTGCACTGCTACCACCGACCAGAAGCATCAGCAAGAATGGTGAAACGCTGACAATAGACGGCATAGTTTTTGAGTTCATGGATGCTGGTGAAACCGAAGCGCCTGCAGAATTTGTCTTCTATCTACCGCAATTCAAGGCATTACACAGTGCCGAAGTTGTGACACGCACATTTCATAACGTCCTCACGCCCCGCGGTGCTTTGGTTCGCGATACGCTCAAGTGGAGCAAAGTGATTGATGCAATGTATGCAGAATATGGCGCGAAATCCGATGTCCTGCTTGCTTCTCACCATTGGCCGACCTGGGGTAGAGACAACGTGGAAACCGCCCTAAGAAACCAACGCGGACTTTATCGTTATGTCCATGACCAGACCATGCGCCAGGCAAACCAGGGCGCGACCATGCATGAGATTGCGGAGAATATCGGCGAACCGGATTTTGCCCAAACAGATTTCGGGGTGCGCGATTATTACGGCACGTTGAACCACAACTCAAAGGCCGTCTATCAACGTTATTTCGGCTGGTGGGATAACGTGCCTGCCACCTATCATCAGCTGCCACCTGCGGAGGCTTCCATCAAATATGTTGCAGCGATGGGCGGAGCGGACAAAGCGCTGGCTGTTGGTGAAGAAGCTTTTAATGAAGGTGACTACCGATGGGCAGCGACAGTATTCAACCATTTGGTTTTTGCGGATACCGACAACGAGATGGCGCGCAGGTGGTTGGCCTCAACTTACGAGCAACTCGGTTTTCAGGCTGAGGCTGGAACCTGGCGAAACATCTATCTGGTTGGCGCCAAGGAGCTTCGCGAGGGCAACGTTGACACAGCAACGCTTACCACCGGCAATGCCAACGTCCTGAATAATATTCCGGCCGTTGATTTGTTCGATTCGCTGGCGACGCGTTTCAACCCGGCAAAAATGCAAGGAGAGGGTGGAATCATCCAGTTCAACTTCCCGGAACGTAACGAGGTTGTCAGCGTTGATCTGAGAAAGAGTTACCTGTTTCCCCGTGCCGGTGCTCATTCAGAGGCAAGCGGACAGGTCACTATCAGTCGTACTGATTTCACACGGCTGCTGACACGAGAAGCGACGCCAAAAAGCCTTGTTGAATCCGGAGCGATGGAACTCGAGGACAAAACCGGCCTGATGACATCGTTGTTCGATGCGCTGGATCCAGTAAGTCTTCAATTTAATATTGTCACGCCTTGAACAATGCAGGGCCGACGACTGACGAATTCATGATCTTGAACTATGTCTGTATTTGAATACATATTTGCGTTCCTTACGTTGGTCCTAGGCCTTGGGTTGGCGCGTAACCTAACCGCGATAACTGACCTTGAGTTTCCTGACAATCGAAATCAGGATGTGCTTGTTGGCGAAAACTGAAGTTCGGCTTGTTCGCACTCTTTTAAAAAAACCACACGCGACACTTTACTTTTGGCACCCTTGGATTTCTTGTGTCCAGCATTTTGCTTCTAAATGTTATGGGACCGACCACCATTAACTGACTGAACTATATTCGGGTGTTGTGCTGAAAAGCGACTGAGCTTTGGACGTCCATCTGGTATAGATCGGAACAGTCGTATTATCCCTAACTCAAACCGTCTGTTGCCAGCCAGATGAGGAAGTCATGACAGGAGTATTCAGACTATCCGCATTCCGATACGAGCCAAAAAGACCTATGACTTGCTGGCGGGGCGGATGCCCGCTGCCTGTGGCTCACCTAATTCTTTTTGTCCAGCAAGGCTGTTATCAACATGATCATCAGTCAGCGTATCGAGATGCATCAGTTTTTTGATCAGCGGAGCAACAACAATCACACCGACGCCAACCGCCACGGAAATCCAGCCTACAGAAGAGTAGACGTCCAGCACGTGGTCTGGTCCCGCGCCTTCTGCGCCTACGGCTGCAGCGATTAGCCCTGCTGCAAAGTTTCCTGTTGCTGAAGCGAAAAACCAGGTGCCCATGATCAGGCTGGCCATGTGCGAGGGCGCCAATCGGTTCATCGCGCTTAACCCAACGGGAGATAAGCAAAGCTCACCGGTTGTGTGTAATAAATAAATAAGAAAGACGAAGACCACCGGCGTCAGACTGTCGATACCCGCCGACAGAGCGCCCGCTACCAGAACCAGAAAACCTGCTCCCAGTTGTATCAAACCCAGTCCAAACTTGGCAGGAGCTGATGGCTCGAGGCCGCGCTGACCAAGAAAAGTCCAGATCAACGCAAATACTGGTGCCAGCAGAACGATGTAAATTGCGTTAATGGACTGAAACACCGAGGCGGGAATCTCAATGCCAAAAATATTCCGATCGACACTACGATCTGTAAAGAGGTTGAGTGAAGAACCCGCTTGTTCAAACAGTGCCCAGAATAATATTGAGCCAAAAATCAGAAACATTGCCGCGAAAATCCGGTCTCTGTCATCGGATGCCAGTTTCGCAACAGCGGTGTAAAGCACATACGCAACGAGAATAGCGCCGGCTATGCCAAGCAATGAACCAACTAATGCCTGATACTGGAGCAGAATCCACACCAGGCCAACTGCTGTAAAGCTCAGTAAATAGAGAAGCCACTCAAACCTGATGCCGAGCACTTTTCTTTGAAGACGCGCCATATCTGCTGGTTCACCTCGGCCAACCAACAAAGGCTTGCCCCAGATGAACACAAGCAAGCCGAGTAACATGCCAATACCCGCAGCACCAAAGCCGTAAGACCAGCCATAGGTCTGACCCAGCCAGCCAGCTATGATGGCGCCAAGTGCGGCACCTAAATTTATGCCCATATAGAAGATGGTGTAAGCCGGATCCCGGCGGATATCGGTGCGGGAGTACAGTTGCCCGACCATAACGGAAATGTTGGCTTTCAAAAAACCGGCGCCAACGACGATAAACGCCAAAGCAGCCCAGAAAATGTTGATCGCGGGATCTTCCTGGCCAGTACCTTCACCTTCAAAAGCCATCAGGAAATGACCGAAAGTAAGAAGCAAAGCCCCGAATGCTACGGCCTTGCGTTGGCCGAGATATCTATCTGCGAGATAACCGCCAATGACGGGCGTGATGTAAACCAGTGCGGTGTAGGCGCCGTATATAATCCCGGCCTCGCTGTCCGAAAACATCCAGTGCTGGACAAGATAGAAAATAAGCAGCGCGCGCATGCCATAATACGAAAAGCGCTCCCACATTTCGGCAAAAAACAAAACAAACAAGCCTTTGGGGTGCCCGAGAAGGGTGCCTCTCGCATCGCCGGATTCCTGATACGCTCCCGTCATTAATTTTTCCCCCTGAAGTGTGAAAAGGAACCGACAGAATTCGGGAGAGTATAGCGAGACTTTTTGTTTAGAGTTACGACGGTCAGATAGTTGCGAGGATCAAATAGTTCGTACTGATTTGAGCGAAGGTCACTTTTTGTCGGGGTTACGCTCACAGTGGCCGATCGTCAATCCTTCAACGCACTAAGAAACTGGTACAAAGCCTTCGCACCCGAAGTGTTTCGATCGGAATACCCAGGATTGGATTATTTCGTGTTTCGCTTGGAGTCGATGCCCAAAATTCTGGATTACAATGGAAATCATAAGAGCCAACAACTCAGTATAGTTGGTCGGATGCAGTATTGAGGCTGATTAGCAAGGCGGAGCACGACAATATAGGGGTTTAGCGGGTTTTCTGATTTCGTCGACTTCTGGCCAAAGAAAGACAGTTAGATTGAGAGGTGCAATGACTGCTTCCGACCCAAAGGCGACCTCGCCCCCAGTGACTCGACTGTCCACTTTAGTGGGGCAGGCCCCATTAGGGTCTGCCTTTTTGTTTTCTCGGGTAGGGTAGGGTTCTGGGAAGCTGGTTCGTTCCGTGGCCAGCGTATCTCGTCGAGAGAACTCAGGCCCCTAGAGCCGAAGGCCATTTAAGTACCCAGGAAGCCTGCCCGGCTCAATGATTGATGACGCTCTACGTCATTTCGTTCAAGTACTGTCGCGCGCGGCAATTCCCCGAAAAGCTGCCGATACTGTGCCGAGAATCTGCCGAGGTGGGTGAATCCCCAATACGTTGCGGCATGAGAAACTGGCTTGATTGCGTCGGCAGGACTGCTCAGCAACGTGCGCCGAACTGCGTTTAGCCGATGCACTCGAAGATAAGCTGCAGGCGGATACGAGGTTACCGAAATGAATGCCCTCTCGAGACTTCGGCGCGGTACGGACAACGTCGATGCGAGTTCGTGCACTGTGACTGGCCTTTGCCGATTCCGCTGCAGATAGGCTATGGCCTCTTGAACGATGCGTTCTGGACGAGCGATATGCGGGAGACTGAGGGGGCCATCAGCTTCACGAAGTCTCAGAATAAACGCCATGAACAGGCGGTCACGGATCTCTGCTCCGAAAGATGTGTGCGGTGGCTGGGCACTCTCCAGTGTTGGCAGGGCCTCTCGCAGAGTCTGACCGATCTCCGTGCAATGCTTCAAGATGGCTGTGGACCGCAGAGTGTTTGGAAGAAGGCGCAGTCTTTCCTTGTCGGCGAACGCCAGCAATCGGTCTTCCGGCAACGACACTGCAGCGTATGAGGCATGGGAGTGGTAGATGGCATCGTGTTCGTCTCCAGCGGGAAAGATGCCGGTGTCATCCTGGCGCGCCTCGCGAAACCAGTGGCGACAACCCGACCCTTCTTCGAGAAGGATTCCAAACGACAGATCGTGGGGTGAGAAAACGCCCTTGGCTCTGATGTCACCCGAAAAACGCCCGCTGGATAGTATTGCGCCGCCAATATTGGCAAACAGTTTCCTGCCAATGACGGCGTCACCGGACAACTGATCAACTTCGAAGTTGGAGCCGGCTACCGCATGGCGAATGCCGTCAACCGACGTAATCGAGTGCCTCAGGACTTGGATCGCTGTTCTAGACACAGCCTCACCGAACGAATTGTGGCGCAAATCGGATATTCAGCAGTTTTCTCGTGGAGTTTCGGTAACATTTGGTGATTATACATGTCGATCTGAAGCCACAGAAAAAGATTCAACAGGACTCCAAAATGCCAATTGTTAACAGACTTCATTGCGTGCTTGTTGCGGCCATTCTTGTGTCCGCCTGCTCCCCGGACGGAGCGAGCAACCCGCCGATTGACACGGCCAGCAATTCAGCCAGTGGTGAGCAGCGTTTCACCGCCGAGTTGCCGATGAACGGAACCGTCTCAACGAGAGTCGGCGACCTGGATTTCGAAAGCGGGTTTCCGTCGGACGAGAGTGTCGCGACGCTCTTTGCTGAAATGGATTTCCAGCGCGCTACCCAGGCATACCTCTGGGCACTGCCGATTGTCGCTTTTGCGGAATGGCAGCACAGCCATCGCGAGATCGCAGGCGCAAGCGATATTGACTACGTGGCTTACCTGAGTGGGCGAGAGAAACTCGGCATCCTCACGCCAAACGCGACGACACCGTACTACCTGAACTTCGCCGATTTATCCGCAACCGGCCCCCTGGTCGTCGTTGAACCTGCAGGTCTGACCGCCGGTGGTATTCTCGACATGTGGCAGAGGCCGTCAGTCGACACGGGGCAGATCGGACCATTTGCCGGCAGCGGAGGTCGGTATCTGGTGCTTGGACCGGACCATCCAGACATGACTGTCGACGGATACGAGTCGGTGAGGGTTGGCACGAATAACATTTTCGTCGCGTTTCGTGTGCTTGACCCGCGTGAGGATGTGGCAGCTCGTATCGTTAGCGAACTGAAGATTTATCCTTATGCAGACCGTGACGGCCCTCCGGACACCCGCATCATTCCCGCCGAAGGACTTGAGTGGGTTGCGGGTCAACCGAGGGGAATGACCTATTGGGAGCGTCTCGCAGACATCATCAGCCGTGAGCCAGTAGACCAGCGTGATCTGATGATGGCCGCTATGCTTCGGCCTCTGGGTATCGCGCCGGGCAGACCTTTCAAACCCGGCGCAGAACAGCGACAGATTCTCGAACAGGCTTCTTTGGTCGGTGAGGCAATGGCACGCGCAAATGCTTACGCCAAACGACTCGAGGGAGCGCGTGTTTGGCCGGATAAGCGCTGGGAAATGTCACTTATGCTTTCCGAAACCAGCCAGGATACTACCACCCATACGCAACTCGACGAGCGTGCGTCCTGGTTCTATGAAGCAGTCGGAGTTTCCGAGGGCATGATGTGTCGCACGGTCGGGGCTGGTCAGTGCTACCTTGAAGCGCAAAAAGACTCGACCGGTCAGTGGCTCGATGGCGGTAAGAACTATCGCCTACGAGTGCCAGCCGATGCACCAGTCGAGCAGTTCTGGTCTTTCTCCGTCTACGATGTCGAAACCAGGTCGTTGATCGACACTGGCACGCGGTCCGATGTGTCTTCAAGAATGGACCTTGCGATTAACGAGGGCGGCTCTGTTGATCTCTACTTCGGGCCCGAAACTCCGGACGGTTTGGAAAACAACTGGGTGAAGACCATTCCCGGCAGAGGATGGTTTACGTATTTCCGTCTGTATGCACCAACGCAGGCATTCTTTGACCGTGACTGGACTCTGAATGACATTGAAGTGTCCGATTAGCAAAACAGTCGATTTGGAGATTACCTCTATGAATGATTCCCTTATTACCGTCCGTTGGCTTGCGATCCTCCTAATTGCGCTCAGCCCCTCCGTCAAGTCCGAAACCAAGACCGACGTCGAATTCTACGGTTACAAGATCACCCACCACATGGCCGCGATGGTCGAACACATCGAAGAATTCGGTTTCAACACCTTCGATCACCCACCCATCGCGGATCACCGCTCTTTCGTAATTACGCCGGCTCTGGACCACTTCTACTCCAAGGCGGTAATTGATACCCGTTGGGGACCGGTGATTGTCGACACGCCGGCCCGCGATGATCGCTACGGAAGTCTGCTCGTCACCGACATGGAGCACTTCGGGATATACGCGGAGGTCACCGCGAACGAAGGCCAGCGGTTTGTGCTCGTTCGCGACGACTACGACGGCCCGATGCCGGAGGGCACGGTGATCCGGACAAAGTCCGACTTCCCACTGATCTTCCTGCGCACCCAGAGTTTTGCGTTCAACGAGGACAGACTCGCCGATGGCATTCGCCGCCAAGCCCGCGTTTCTGGCGCATGGGAAGAAGTTGAGTTGCCTAACACCAAGGACCCGCAAGCAATCATCCGGTGGACGATCGAACACTCCCTGCGCTATCCGGAAACTGCTTCGCTAATCGAGCAGGCAGCCGAAACCTATGACCCGGCGACGCACGAAAAAACCTTCAATTACGCCTTCAACTACCTGCAGACCGGGCAGGTAACCGACTCAACCGGCATGTTCGATACCGTGGACAGCCCGACTGGCGCCAGTCATCTGGTACGCGCGGCCGGCACACTCCTCGGGCACCTGGGCTTTCCGACCCACCACGCCTACTATCAGAACACACCCGTAGATCGGCAGGGTCGCGTGCTCGACGGCAAGAATGGTCCGTTCGTGCTGACAATATCGTACGATCCCGGAGTGGATCTGTTCTGGTCGATCACCCGGTACGCGAACCAGACCCGGCTGCCTTTGAATCCAGCGGACATCGGTGGAAGTAACGTGCAGGCGTTCAACGCGTTTAATACCGAACCAGACAGCGATGGGAATGTGACAATCACGTTCAGTCGCGAGAATCCCGAAGACGGCACGTACTGGATGCCGGTGACGGACGACTACTACTTCATCTCGCGTTACTACGGCCCGAATCCGAGAGTGAACGGAAACACGGTTCACGACATCCTGTTCGAGGGGACGGAACTCGGGGAGACGTTCGAGGCGACTAAATTCTGATTCTACTTCGCGCGGAAGAGGACCAGGCTGGGTTAATTGGGCTACTTCAATCGAATTCGACTCCGTGGCGTTGGAACAGTGCAAAGCGGGTTCCCGCTACTATGAACGGACGCTCAGGTTTTGTGTCTGGCGTCAATTTGTGGCCGAAAGCGGAAGTGATTATCTACAGACGAAAACGTCTGCTTTCGGCCAAAAAAACGTCGTTCAAGCGCGGCATCAATCATCCGCCCTCGATAGCCGACAGCGGCACTTCGTATTTATCGCCATTTTCGATGGTAACAGTCCACAGATCGCCATTTAGTTCCGCGTCGACCTCTCGGTTGGTGGCGTTGACGATTTCGGTCAAAAAGTTGATGGTGAACGTTTCACCTGCCGGACTAATGATCACGATCGACGCCTGTCGGTCTTCCATCCGCAATATTCCGGCCGGGCACGTTACGAAGTCCGAGGTGCCGGCCGCGCGACAGCGCAACAGCGTCGTCGCGTCATAATCTGCGGTAGAAAATGGATAGGTTGGGTTGTCTGAATCGTCCGGCCTGAGCGCGGCTGTGTTCCAGTAGATGAAAACGCTTTCGTTTGGGAAACGGAAAATCAGGCCTTGGTCACGGAGGCTGCCTTGCCGATACACAGTTTGCCCGTCCTGGTCCTCAAAATTTCCGGATGTGCCTACGACAGGAGAGAGTTCGTGCCTGACACCATCGCTGCGGTTTATCGTTACGTGCCCCTGGCGCTGACTGAAGGTGCACGGAATCATCTTGTTTGTGTGATCTTCGCCTGCTGGATATATATCGCATCGGGCGTCGGTTGTGTCAGCCAGTACCTGACCTGCGAAAACCGACAGTAAGGCAAGGCTAATCATCTTCTGATATTTCATTTCGTGTGCTCGAATCCAGGATGTAAACAGTAACGGGAAACCAGCAAAGATCTTAGCTGACGCTGCTTCATGGAACAAAACCGACCACAAGCAGCTGACCTTCTGCATGTCCGTCTCCCGTCGATTTCCCGAATCGTAACTGGAAGGTGCAAGAGTGTTACAAACAGCGTCGCAAACCAATTCGCTGATATCCAAAATCCTCAGGCTGGAAAGTGCCATCAACCCTTCTGATTATCGATGGGCTGACAGTGGTACAGCGAATCTGGAATCCACCACGTTTGCTGTACTTAACGGGAGTAGGTGGCAGTTCTGTTCCCAGAAATACGAACCCGTCGGTAGGCCGCCAAGTATGTACATCTGGCAGGATGTCACTGCTCAATAGCGCGAGGCTCGATTAAGATTTATCTTCCGGAAAACGCACTAGCACAACTGTAAACACCGATCTTCGCCAAATTATCAGTCGAGCAGTGCCATCCGTGCGGGAAGTATTGTTGCTCTGGCTTATGAACCTTATCGGGTAGCCGATAGTGCCCAATGCAACGGTTCACGAGTTCAATCTGATTATTGGGCTAGTTTCGATGGCTTTAACTTTTGTGGGCTTGGTGCTGCTAAGGCCAGAAGCGAGAGATGGCACCTAACGTGCAGTTGAAGCCGCTTTTTTGAGTTGCGTCGAAAATGTTGCTCTCATGAATAGTTGGCGGATTCGACCACCCTGAACTGACGCTACAAGCTTTTAACCCTTTGATTTTAATGGATTAAGTTTGTGGTGCGTTATTTGCATCCTCGTCAGGGTACGCTTTTCCCCATACGTGACCAGGAGCCGCAAATGATCAAAACCAGAAATGCGCTAACCGGATTTGTTGGTCTGCTGTCCGTCGCAGGCATCGCGTTTACGATCCGGTTCCTGTTTGCCGGCGGTGAGAATGAAGGGTTTTCCGAGTACCCGACCATCACCAACCTGCACGTATTGCCTGGCCTCATTTATCTGGCACTGGCACCTTTGCAGTTTTTAAGTTCCGTACGCGCAAAGTATCCGCGTTACCATCGCTGGAGTGGCAGGGTTCTTGCGGTCATTGGCGTGGTACTCGGTTCCACCGCCATGTTCATCTCGTTAGTCTTTCCTTACTCAGGACTTGCTGAGCAGATCATCGTTACAGGCTTCGGTGTTTTTTTCCTGGTATCGACGATTAAGGGGGTTCAATGCGCCAGAGCGCGTCAGTTCTCGCGACACCGCGAGTGGATGATGCGAGCATTTTCTATTGGTCTCAGCATCGTCACAATGAGGTTGGTCTTCATACCGATGCTTATCGCAACAGGTGGTCCCACGCGCGAGGATGCAGAGCTCTTTTCAATTGTGTCATTCACAATTGCCTTCGTCATTCATGCGGTAGGGGCGGAGCTATGGATCAGGTATACACGGTCGCAACCCGCCACCCCGGGTTCGTTAGCCGTAGTCGGAGGCAGCGGAGTTAAATTTAGTCAAGACTCCTGATCTACAAATTGCCCAGAACAACCTAGCTGAGTGTTATGCCATCCAGATTACCTTCATCGCGCCATTCGGCGAGCATCTCGTAAAAACGGATCGGACCTGCGCCATGCATATCTGAGAAGAAGCCGGCATTGTTGCCCTGTTTTCCTTCGCTGTTGTAATAGCCTGGCGTACATTCTGCGTAAAATCGTGCACCCACCTTGGCCAGCCGATGAACTTCGTCGACATACGCCTGTTCCGCCTCTGCGGTTACTTCCAACGTGTTTTTCTGGCGTCTGCGCGTTTCGCTGAGCATGTAGGCAATGTGTTTGGCCTGCTCGTTCAGGGCATGGGGTACATTCACGGTGATGGCGGTCTGGGTAAAGCCGAGGAAAAAACAGTTCGGGAAACCATGGCTGGATAAGCCCTGCAGGGTACGCACACCGTCTGCCCAGTGGTCACTCAGATGCACATCGTTTTTCCCAATAATATCGTAGCCGGCACGACGGGTATAAGAGGTGCCCACCTCAAAGCCTGTGGCAAAGATCAGGCAGTCCACTTCGTATGCCTTGCCGTTGGCGATGACCGCATTTTCTGTCATGCGCTCCACACCTTTACCGTGGGTGTCTACAAGATGAACGTTTGGCCGATTGTAAGTGTCCAGGTACTCGTCGTGAAAACAGGGGCGTTTGCAGAATTGTCGGTACCAGGGTTTTAACGCTTCAGCTGTATTACCGTCTTCAACAAGTTCGTCCACGCGCTGCCGGATGCCATTCATTTTCTGGTAGTCGGACAGTTCCATCAACTCGGCGCGTTCGGCGCCAGTCAGGCGTCGGCCCAGTTTGCGGCTGGCAATTTTTGCTGCGGTGCCGGTTAAGTTGCGGAATATGTCCGTCCAGCCGTCGTGCACCAGGTCTTCTTCCTGTTCGCCGCCGGATACAAGTGCGTTGAAGTTATCCATGCGGGCCTGCTGCCAGCCGGGTGTCAATGACTCTGCCCATGCCGGGTCGGTGGGGTGGTTGTTGCGTTCATCGATGGATGAAGGTGTGCGCTGGAAAACATACAGCTCTTTGGCCCACTGCCCGAGATGTGGAATGCACTGCACTGCGGTGGCGCCGGTGCCAATGATACCAACCTTTTTATCTTTCAGGCCGGCCAAGCCGCCAGAAGAATCCCCTCCTGTATAGCTATAGTCCCACCGGCTGGTGTGGAAGGTGTAGCCCGCAAAATCGTTGATGCCGGGAATGCCCGGGAGTTTAGGCCGGTTCAACGGACCGTTAGCCATGGCCACGTACTTCGCGCGCATATCATCTCCGCGGTCGGTCTGGATGTGCCAGCGTGCCTGTGCCTCGTCCCAGCGCAGTTCAGTGACGCTGGTCTGCAGACAGGCGTTGTTATACAGATCAAACTTTTTTGCGATGTTGCGGCTGTGATTGAGAATTTCTGGTGCAAAAGAGTATTTGTGTTGGGGAATGTAATCCAACTCTTCGAGCAGCGGTAGATAACAGTACGATTCAACATCACACATGGCGCCGGGGTAGCGGTTCCAGTACCAGGTTCCACCGAAATCACTGGCCTTTTCGATCACTCGGATGTCATCAAAGCCTGCTTCTCTAAGGCGTGCACCGGTTAACAGGCCTCCGAAGCCACCGCCGATGATGACCACTTCAACTTCATCATTCAGCGGTTCACGTTCGATGGGCTCTTCCACATAGGGGTCATCGACATACTTCGAGAATTCAGCGGTCACTTCAATGTACTGATCGTTGCCGTCAGTCCGGACGCGTTTGTCCCGCTCTGACAGATATTTTTCTTTGAGTTGTGCAGGATCGAAATCCAGATCGCCAAGCAGTGTTTTGACGGCTGAGTCGTCGGTGTTCATGGAGTTCTCCCCGAATCTATGATCAAACAGAGTGTACACGCAGAATGATTTGTCGCGCCATCCTGGTTTGGCGAAGTCTTGGGTACCTGTCTGTTGTTTCGCTCTTTATGCAGCCCTATGATATTTCGACAGGGAGGAATCATGTCTTTAGAACCCGTTGATGTACTGATCATAGGTGCTGGCGCGTCTGGCGCTGCTATTGCCTATTCTTTGGCTGAGACCCGTATGCAGATCGTCGCGCTGGAGCAGGGAGGGTGGATGAATCCGCTGACCTACCCCAGCACCGGCCGGGACTGGGAAGCTCGAGCCTGGGGTGACATGTCGATTAATCCTAATCGCCGTGGCCTGGCGTCTGATTATCCGGTGAATGATGGCAACTCACCCATCTCTGTCGCGAACTTTAATGCGGTTGGCGGGAGCACAATTTTATATGCCGGGCATTACCCCAGATTTCACCCGTCTGACTTCCGGGTGCGTTCTCTGGACGGGGTAGGGGACGATTGGCCCATCGATTACGCCACGCTGGAACCGTATTACGAAGAAAATGATCGCATCACGGGTGTATCTGGTTTAACAGGCGATCCCGCTTATCCTCCTAAAGAAGTACCGATGCCACCTGTACCACTCGGCAGAGCGGGCGCGGCGCTGGCAAAGGGTTTTAACG
This sequence comes from Gammaproteobacteria bacterium, assembly GCA_048571035.1. GTDB lineage: Bacteria > Pseudomonadota > Gammaproteobacteria > Pseudomonadales > Azotimanducaceae > UBA4421. The sequence continues at coordinate 1,463,890 of CP121329.1, read as the reverse complement.
ATTTGGACTGGCACTGGTGGCCATCGGACACCGCGGTCGCCACCCAGAACTACGATGGGCGCGCACAATGCATAAACCTTGGCGCTTGTCTCAGCGGTTGTGCTCAGGGTGCTAAAGCCACCACGGATATCACTTATTGGCCACATGCGGTGCGTGCCGGGGTTGAGGTGCGTACTCATGCCCGGGTTCGCGAGATCACCCTGGATGATGCAGGTATGGCCAACGGGGCGATTTACTATGACGAGCATGGTGTGGAGCAATTTCAGCCCGCACATGTTGTCATTATGGCGTGTAACGGCGTCGGCACTCCGCGTATTCTGCTGAATTCAAAATCTGAGCGTTTTCCTGATGGGCTGGCAAACTCCAGCGGTCTGGTGGGAAAAAATCTGATGTTTCATCCCTATTCCATGATCCGCGGGATTTTTGAACAGGAACTTGATGGTCCCAGAGGACCCAGCGTCTGTATCCAGAGCCAGGAGTTTTATGAAACAGACCGGCGTCGCGGCTTTTTGCGTGGCTTTACCTATGAAATAAATCGCGGTAACGGTCCGGTCACCACGGCGCTGCATGGCATGCTGTCCGGCCGTATTCCCTGGGGCGCAGGGCACCATGAGGGGTTCGCAAAATTACAGAACCGCGTCACCGGTATGGTGGGCATTTGTGAAGATCTGCCGGAGGAACACAATACGGTGACTCTGGACAGTGATCTCACCGACGCTCACGGCATCGCCGCGCCAAAAATTGATTACACCCTCAGTGACAACAGTTTGAAGATGCTGGAGTTTTCAGTTGAGCGTGCTACAGAGGTGTTGCGTGCCGCTGGTGCCGTGGATGTGTACCACGAATCACCCATAGCCGTTGGTGGTTGGCATCTGATGGGCACGGCTCGAATGGGTACAGATCCGCGACGTTCGGTGGTGAATGAATGGGGCCGCAGCCACGATGTAAAAAATCTGTTTGTTGTCGATGGCAGTATTTTTGTGACGTCAGCAGGCGTTAATCCAACGCGTACTATTCAGGCGCTGGCGCTGTATGTTGCCGACAAGATGAAACAGAATCTGGCTAACCTGTTTGATTAGTGGCGAGGAGAGAGCAGTTGTGAGTGACCTGATCAGCAGTGATGATCCGTTTGATGCAGACGATAAGCAGGCTCTGCAGGCCGTGCTGGCGTATATGATTCCAGCCTATGGGCAGCGGCCGGGTGCTGATGATCCGCTGATCATGGCGGATATCCTGACTACTGCACGCTCGTCGGCAGATCTTGTTAAGGCGGCGCTGGCCATCTATCGCAATTCTGACCTGGTGACATTGAGTCAAACTCGAACACCAGAGGTGAACGCGCTTGTCAGCCTTGCGGTGCAGTGTTACTACCGTGACGACCGGGTTATGGCCAGTCTGGATATGGAACCCCGTGCGCCTCATCCGCAAGGTTATGATATTGCAGAGGGTGACTGGCAGTTACTGGAACCGGTGCGTTCCAGAGGAAAACATTATCGGGATGTTTAGTTACCGAGGTTGTTAAATCGGTCTGCCGATTCAATCTGAATGGGTCAGCACCAGTTTGCCGACAATCTCCCCAGCCAGCTGTCGTTTGAGTCCGTTCTGGTATTGATCCATCGGTAACGACACCACCGCTGCGGGCTTCAGTTTGCCTTCGATAACCCACGCCATCAGCGTCTGCATCAGCTTGTGATTCAGCTGTGGGTCGCTGCGTGATGCGCCGCCCCAATCCACACCGACCAGCGATGACTGTTTCAGAAGAGCAAGATTGAACGGTAGTTTGGGTATCTCGCCGCTGGCAAAACCGACCACCAGATGTTTGCCGCCAGGGCTCAACGAGCGAAACGCAGGTTCGGAAGCGGCACCCCCTACAGGGTCATAAACCATTTGTAAGCCACTGTTTTCCGTGATTTTTTTGAGTTCTGAGCGCCAATCCTCCTGGCTGTAGTCGATGATTTCGTCTGCTCCGAAATCTAACGCCGCCTGGCGTTTTTCTGCACTGGATGCAGCGGCGATGACGCGCGCCCCGATTGCGCGTGCCACACTGATGGCTGCAGAGCCAACGCCGCCAGCTGCGCCCAGAATCAGCACGGTGTTTTCAGCGCGTAGCTCAGTGCAGTGCATAAAACCATAGAGCGCCGTGGCGTAATTGATGAAAAACCCTGCCGCAACCTCGGTACTCAGTTGTGGTGGGATTGCAATCAGGCTGTTTGCCGGTGCAACTAAAAAATCTGCGAAAGCGCCGCTGCCAACAAGACCCATGACGCGATCACCGGTTTTTAAATCAGTGACGTCGCTCCCGCATGCATCCACTTCGCCTGCAAACTCACTGCCGGGAAAGTAGGGTAGCGGTGGCTTGATCTGATATTTGCCCTGGATCATTAAGCCATCAACAAAGCCAACACCCGCGGCACCAATCTTCACGCGGACCTGATTGGCTTCAGGCTCCGGGCGTGGTACCTCAATGCGCTGCAACTTTTCGGGTGGCCCAAATTCCGCGCAGCAGACTGCACGCATCATTGTAGGTTCGCTCGCAGCAGTCATAGCGCTTTAACACCTTTTGGTGGTCCGGCACTGGTGTGTTGTGTGCCCGGTGGGTCGACGGCCCAGGCGGGCGCCTCGGCCCAGGTGTCGCCAAACACCAGTTCCTGCATTGGCCGACGTCGTACCGGGCCATGTTTACCCTGAGGTTTGCCCAGCGTCACGGTGCAGCTGATGAACACATCTTCTGGAATACCCAGCAGTGGCTTCAACTGGTCCTGAACCGGGCCATGGAAACCGGTAATCACGCCGCCGTAGCCCATGCCGCGGGCAGCAAGGAGTAGATTCTGCACAGCGGGATAAATTGATGCCCCTTCCATCGGGTTAGGTTCCCGATACCGCACCAGACACGGCAGGATCAGACAGGGGGCTTTGTAAAGATTGTCGACGTAACTTTGCATGGTCCGTGCCATGCGCGACTTCGGTGAGTTCGGATCTGCACCGCTGCCTTTGTCGTATTGATCGTTGGCTCGTTTGGCATCCCAGAATTTTATCGCTGAGTCGCCAATCAGCTTTTTGGCCTGCACAGCTTTGTCGGAATCCGTCAGCACAACAAATCGAAAGGGTTGACGGTTCGAGCCACTGGGCGCGCGGGTTGCGGTGAATAACATATCGCGCAATACATCGTCGGGTATCGGCTCATCGCGGTAACGACGGATCGCGCGTGTGCTGGCCAGGCCTTCAAGTAGCCCCACCTGATCTGCAACAACGGGTTGTTCTGAAAGTGATGTCATACATACAACTTTTGTTTCGGGTGTCTGATCCTACTCAACTGCAGTAAAGTCCCTCAAGGCTTATCGACTAAATTCTTAAGGTCTGTTTCTGACAAAAGGGGGAGACAATCTGTGAAGGGGAGTAATAACCCGCTGTGGCGCCTGGCGCGCAAACCTGCCGGTGGCTGGCCGGTTGACGAAGATTTCGCGTGGCATGTCGATGAGGTGCCGGACCCTGGTCCGAATCAGATGCTGACGCGCACTGTTTATTTATCCTTGGATCCCTATCAATGGGGGCGCCGCCGTGCAGGTGTGGAAGCGCCTGGTGATGTCTGCCACGGGCGGACCATCTCCCAGGTGGTGCATAGCCGTCTGTCGGGATATGAGTCAGGTGACTATGTCTTCAACACTAATGGTTGGCAGAGCTTTGGTCTTACCGGCGAAGGCATCAGTACTTTCGGCTACATGTTGCCACGCAAAATTGATCCCGCATTGGCGCCCATTTCTACGGGTATTGGCGTTTTAGGCATGCTGGGGCTGACGGCGTATGCGGGTTTGATTGTGCAGTGCCAGCCGCAGGCGGGCGAAACTGTTGTGGTTTCCGCGGCCAGTGGTGGTGTCGGCCAGGTTGTTGGACAGCTGGCCAAACTGCGAGGTGCACGCGTGGTGGGTGTCGCGGGTGCTGAGCGCAAATGTAAATTTGTCACGGAAGAGCTGGGCTTCGATGCGTGTGTCAGCCATCTGTCTGAACATCTGGCTGACGATCTGCGTGCAGCCTGTCCTGACGGCTGCGACGTTTACTTTGAAAATGTTGGCGGTCCGGTTTATGAGGCGGTGCTACCCTGCTTGAACAAGGGCGCACGCATCACACTGTGCGGCTTCATTTCCCAATACGGCAATACCGATGGCTTAGATGCCAAAGCCGCCTGGCGACAAACCGGTGCAGACGTGTTTGAGCGACAGAATGTCACTGTGCACGATCTGTTTGTGGGTAACTTTGTTGAAAGCCATCAGGCCGTATTTCTAGAGGAGATGGCGGACTACGTTTCGCGTGGTCTGGTGCAGTATCGTGAAGATCGCTGGCAGGGGTTGGAGCAGGCGCCTACCGCGTTCTCTGCGATGCTTTCTGGCGGAAATTTTGGCAAGACCATTGTTGTTGTGGGGCCAGAAGCGGTTTAATAGAAGGTTCAGCCAGTACCGGGGTGGGGAGACTCATGTTAAGGCAATTCAATTCTGTCCGTTCAGATAGCGCGCGCGCGCGGTGCGTGTTTGCGGCAGTCCTGATCTTATGTGTGTTGACGAAGCCAGGATCCGCAGCCGAGCTGCCGGATGTCGTGCCTTTGCCCGCAACTGCCGCGCAATCGATGCAGATGACGCGCATCAACCCTGAGCTGACACCGATTACAATAGACGGGCATCTACATGAACCTGTCTGGCAGACAATACCGGTGATCGACGACTTTGTTGTGCTCGAGCCGGATACGCTCGAACCCGGCGTCCACCCGACTTTCCTGCGCGTTGCCTACAGTGACAAAGGTCTTTATGTCGCAGCCGACCTGCATCAACCGCAGGACACACTGGTACTGCGTCTGTCGGGGCGAGATACGCGGGACAATCGCGACAGCGTCAGTGTCACAGTCGATACCTCGGGTGAAGGCCGCTACGGTTTCTGGTTCGGCGTGAACCTGGGCGATTCGCTGATGGATGGCACGGTGCTGCCGGAACGCAGCTTCACCAGCGATTGGGATGGTCCCTGGTATGGCCGCAGTCAGATCACTGACACTGGCTGGTCAATGGAAATGTTTATTCCGTGGGGGGTAGTGTCGATGCCGATGGCAGGGGACGTTCGCTCCATGGGTATGTACGTGTCGCGTAAGGTTGCCTACAAAGACGAACGCTGGGGTTGGCCAGCGCTGCCGCCAACGCAGAGCAAATTCATGTCCTCTCTGCAGAACATGGAGCTTAAAAATATCGAGCCTCGTCAGCAATACAGCTTGTATCCCTTCATCTCCACTGCCTACGACAATGTTGAAAATCAGCAACTGTATCGCGCCGGTATGGATATGTTCTGGCGTCCCTCCAGCAACTTCCAGCTTAATGCCACCCTCAACCCTGATTTCGGCAATGTCGAATCGGACGATGTGGATATCAATCTCACTGCGACAGAAACGTTTTTTCCGGAAAAAAGGCTGTTTTTTCTGGAAGGTCAGGAAATATTTGTGGCCTCACCTCGATCAGATACGCGTGGCCGTGGCGTGGGTAACACTGGCACGCCGTATACGATGGTCAATACCCGCCGCATTGGTGGACGACCAGCAGAGCCGACGCTGGGCCCGGGTGTCGATGTGCCGCTGCGTGAGATTGTTCAGCCTGTCGAATTGATGGGCGCATTTAAAACCACCGGTCAGGTGGGGAACTTCCGTTATGGCGTGCTGGGTGCATTTGAAGAAGACGTGAAGTTTGACGTCATCGATAACGGTCAGCCAAGAAATGTGAAAGCACCTGGCAGTGACTACGGCATTACCCGTCTGCTTTATGAGGATACCAGCAGGCAGGGTTACAGCGCTTTTGGCGTGTTATCTACAGCTGTACTGAACGATGATGGTGATGCGTTAGTGCATGGCGTCGATGGCCATTATCTATCGCCTACTGGTGCTGTGAAGGTTGATGGCCAGTTCATGATGTCCGATCTCGATCGCATCGAAGATAAAGGCTACGGTGGATTTCTTGATTTCGTATTCACCTATCGACAGGGTTTGCAGCACCGGGTGGGTCTTGAATACTTTGATGAAAACATAGACATCAATGACCTGGGGTTTCTGCAGCGTAATGATGAATACCGAATCCGCAGCGCCCTGATCTGGACAACAGCCAACATGTCCTGGGCGAGGGAGAATCAGTTTGATGTGCGCGGTTTCTGGCAGAAAAGCGTAACGCAGTCTCTGCTTACCGGCGGCGGAATTTTCCTGTCCGATCGCGTTGCGCTGAACGATCTGTCTCAGCTGGTTGCGCGCCTTAACTACTATGTTTCTTACTACGACGATCTCAACAGTTTTGGCAATGGTACGTATCGCGTAGACGACAGGGTTGAAGCGATCATGAGCTGGGAATCAGACTCGACCAAGCAGTGGAGCTATGGTGCCGAGCTTTATTACGGTCAAGAGCAGGTTGGAGATGCAACCAACGGCTACGGCGCCTGGCTGACCTGGCGGCCAAATGATCGACTTAGCGTTGAATTCGAAGTGTTCTACGACGACAGGGAAGGCTGGTTGTTACATCAGGGAGATGATCTATTTGCAACGTTTGACGCCGAACAGTGGGTGCCCTCCCTGTCGGTGGAGTATTTCTTCAGTGCGCGCCAGCAGCTGCGTCTTTCGTTTCAATACATTGGTATAAAAGCCAAGGAGAAAGATTTTTATCGGGTGCCCAGTCGACCAGACGATTTGATTCCGACGTCTAAACCTACTGGCCCGGGTGCTCGGGATAGTTATGATTTCTCGGTCTCGCAATACACGTTGCAGGCACGCTACAGATGGGAGATTGCGCCTCTGTCGGATATATTCCTGGTGTATACCCGCCAGGCAGATTTGCGCACCGCACTGGATGATGAAACCTTCAGCGATCTATTTGACAACGCCTGGCAGGACCCGTTGGCAGACGTGTTTGTTCTGAAGTTCCGCTATCGGTTTGGATCTTAGTCTATGGCGGAAGGTGCTGCGGTTTTCAGTTCAGCTCAGCGCTTTTTTGCATGTCCTGCTTCAAGGTGCGCCCAGCCAACAAGTAGAGCACAGCGGATACCACGTTAAATATAAGGCTCAACACCAGCGCCCAGCGCAGAGAATCTGCGCCCAGAGAAGTGGTTGCATTGAGAACGTCTGATGCGATCCCGGTAAACTGCGGGCCCAGTCCAAGACCGATGATGTTGAGAATGAATAACAGGATGCTCGATGCAAGTGCGCGCATGCGTAAGCCGACCAGTCCCTGTGTCAGCGCAAAAGTAGGTCCCAGGTAATACGCGCCCAGAAAATAGGGTACTGCCAGTACCCAAAGGGCGGCATAGGGCTCTGCATGGATGTAGACAAATGCACTGAACGGTACTGAAACCATCGTGGCGATACCGGGCAGCCATAAGTACCAGCGCACATCCCTCTGACTCATTTTGTCGCCGAAGTAGCCGCCGAGGAAAGTACCAGCAATAGCGGCAAAGCCGAGATAAAACAGGGCGATACCCATTTCTCCCGTCGACAGGCCATGGCTGCGATTAAACATCGCGGGTATCCAGTAGCTGACACCGTAGCCAACAAACGCATGCAAACTTCCGCCCAGGGCCATAAGACGGAAGCTTTTTAATGACCATAAGTAGCGGAACACTTCTTTAACAGGTGGCGCAGCCTCACTGGATAATTCGATGCCCTCTGCTGCACCTCTTGGTGGCTCCTTCAAGGTGAATCGAACGATCAGAGACAGCATGACGCCAGGCAGCCCGACGACAAAAAATGCAGTGCGCCAGTCGAAAGCGTCGTTGATCCAGCCGCCGCCCAGGTTACCGAGCATGGTACCGATCGGTATACCCAGCGCGTAGATCGCCAGCGCGGTTGCACGCTTGTCAGCGGGAAACATGTCCGAAATCATAGAATGAGAGGGTGGGCTGCCGCCTGCCTCGCCGACGGCGACGCCAATTCGAGCAGCCAGCAGGTGAAAGAAGTTCTGTGCAAATCCACACAGTGCTGTTGCACCTGACCACAACGCCAGACAAACGGATAAGACGTTTCGGCGTGACCCACTGTCGGCCATTCGAGCGATGGGAATACCTAACAAGGTGTAGAAAGTTGCAAAGGCGATGCCACCGAGGAACCCCATCATGGTGTCGTTGACACCCAGGTCCTGTTTTATCGGTTCGACCAGAATGCCCAGAATGGACCGGTCAATAAAATTAAAGACGTATACAACAACCAGCAAACCCAGTGCGTAGGCACGATATGCCGGCGTAAACGCGCCTTTATCAGCTTCGCTCATGATGTCCCCCTCTCCTGGCAACAGTGTGCCGGGCATTGCCACCTGTCTCAAGCACGTAACCCAGGTTTGTCGCTCCAGAGTAGGCTGAAATCTGGTGACTAAACGTGGCACCATAGTGAAAAAAACGGGGGATAGTCATGTTAGAAACGGTAGCGCCGGAAGCAGTGGGTCTGAGCAGCGCCCGATTACAGAGGGTTTCAAGCTGGCTGGAAGAACAGGTAGAGAGCGAGCGCCTGGCGGGCTGCAGTGTTGTTGTTGGTCGGCGCGGCAAACTTGCCTTTGCACAGGCAGTAGGGCTTGCTGATCAAAGCCTGCAACGGCCTTTTGAGCTCGACACCGTCGCGCGTATCTATTCCATGAGCAAAGCAGTGACAACCGTTGCCGCCATGATGCTCTACGAACAGGGTCTGTTCCAATTGGATGATCCAGTCGCAGCTTACCTTCCAGAGTTCGCTTCTACACCAGTCTGGTGCGGTGGAAGCGCCGGTTTAGATGATGTTGAAACACAGCGGTCACCCATGACGATCCGTCATCTGATGACACATACCTCGGGCCTGACTTATGGCTTTATGCATACAAATGTCGTCGACAAGGCTTATCGACAGGCGCAGATCGAGTTTCCGGGCACTGCTGCCAGCCTGGCGGATCTTGTCAAAACTGTGGCAGCGCAACCCCTGATCTGTCAGCCCGGTAGCAGTTGGAATTACAGCGTGTCTACCGACGTGTTAGGTAGGTTGGTCGAGGTATGGTCAGGCCTGTCGCTGGATGAGTTTTTTGCACAGCATATTTTTGAACCTCTAGCCATGGTTGACACTGGTTTCCACGTAAAATCTGAGAGTCATCAGCGTTTTGCAGCCCTCTACGGTCCACTTTCCGGTGGCGATATGAGTAGTGTCGCAAGCACAACAAAAAGTGATACTGCCGCTCAGCGCGGTGGCTTAAAGCTCACTGAGGGCGCAACAGGCAGCCGTTTTCTTGAACCGGCGAAACTTTTTTCCGGTGGTGGTGGACTGGTAGGCACCATTGGGGATTACGCGCGTTTCTGTCAGATGCTGCTCAATCGGGGTGAGCTGGATGGACAGCGTCTATTAGGGCGTAAGACGGTTGAATACATGCGTCTCAACCAGCTTCCGGACAATAAAGATATGGCGGCCATGGGGCAGCCGGTATGGAGTGAAACCAGCTATGACGGTATTGGTTTCGGTCTCGGCTTTGCGGTGGTGCTGGATCCGGTCAAAGCACACATCATTACTTCAGTGGGTGAACATCATTGGGGTGGCGCTGCCAGCACATTCTTCTGGCTGGATCAGGAAGAAGAGCTGTTTACCGTGTTTTTCACCCAGTTAATGCCTTCATCAACCTATCCCATCCGCCGTGAACTGCGCACCCGGGTATACCAGGCACTTATAGACTAAGTTCTGCGGGCATCGCGATAGGGGGTCAGGTCCCAGTCCGGATAGCGTTGTTGGGCGTGCTCTAAGGTGGCTTCAGTCCAGAAGGGATGTCCCGGAGGATGCACGCCAAAACACGACAGCTGCTCTGGGGTCGCGCGGGCAAACAGTTCATTCCACGGTTTCATATGGTGGAATGGCCAGGCATGGTAGCCGATTGACTCGTCACCGGCCTTTTTGTAACACGCCATAACAGCGTACCGCACGCCGCCGGGTTCGGTCATATTGGTGCCGCGGTGGAAGACATCGATGCCGTAGGGGAATATTGTTCCAGCGGGTGCAGCGCTGGTCTGTTCAAACGGCAACAGAGCCTGTTGCAACTCGCGCCCGCCGGACAAGGTCAGGGTGGCGCCGCCAAGCGGATCAGAGTCGGTGCGCCTCACGTAGTGCATGGGGCCGTGTGCTTCCGAAACGTCGGTGAAATAGCAGATGATAGTCACGCTGTTGAGGCCTGCATCTTCAGACGGCACCGTTAAGGTGTGATTAACAAAATCGCAGTGAAACGGCTGGTCGTAGTCTGCATCGCCGGTGAATTTTGCCCACGCCTGGCACTGGTAAAGGTGTACGTCCTGGGTGTCCAGCGCGGCACGCGCGAATTTAATCAACTGCGGATGAACGCCAATCAGGTTCAGGGCGTTGGCGTCGCTGAAAGGGATTGCTTCAAAGGTGGCAAACTGAGCACCGTCGAACTTACCGATTTCACCTGCTTTCTTCCTGCTCAGCGCTTCTGCGCCCCCTTGCACCCTTCCGAACACTTTGTCGAAGTCTTCGCGTACTGCAGCCACTTCGTTGTCGGTAAAGAATTTCTCGATTAAAACGCCACCTTCCCGGCGCCAGGTAGCCACCTGCTGTTCATTGAATCTGTTCATCAGCTGTCCTGTTGTTAACTCGCCTGTTAACGCCACAACCGGCGTAGTGTGTCTGCAAAGAGCGCGCCGCTCTGCAGAAATACGCGCAGGTCTTTGCGGTGTGTTGATTGCATCAGATAGGGAAAGTTATGCCCGCCAGATATGTTGGTGAAAGACCCGCAGTGACTGATGACCCGGGCAAAGTCCTGTGGTGCAAACCAGGCTGCTCCCTTTGCCTGTAAACTGTACAGTACGGCGGTCACTTTCACGGGACATCGGCACTGCTGCAACCATTGACGGTGTCAGGTGTGGGTTGGTCAAGGCCAAGTGCTACATGTGTTTCGATATCCAGGGGCATCTGCGGACCCACGGTAAAAATCTATTAGTAACCAAAGCCAGGCTGTGAAGCAATGTGGTTATACTGGCAAGTTTGATTGAGCTTGGAGATTTCTGTGAGTGACACACCACCAGGATGGTTCACGCGGGCGCTGGCCATCGCGCCGGAAGATAAACAGGTTGATGTGCAGGGTGTGCCGATCCATTACCTGTACTGGGCCGACGACGAAACCAAACCGGGTTTGATCCTCGTACATGGCAACGGCGCCCACGCGCACTGGTGGAGTTTCCTGGCGCCTTATTTCATGTCTCATTACCGGGTTGCGGCTATAGATCTGTCCGGCGCAGGTGACAGCGGTTATCGCAGCCATTATTCGCCGGACCAGTTTGCCGCAGAAGTGGTGGGCGTTGCTGACGATGCTGGATTTGCTGATGACCTCATCGTCGTTGGCCACAGTTTTGGCGGATTTATAACCCTGAAAACTGGTCTTCTGTTCAATGATCGTCTGTCAGGTATTGTGCTGGTCGATTCGGCAGTCAGACCGCCTGACTTCAAGTGGGAACGTGATCCACGTCGCTCGCCGATTAAACCCAAGCGCATCTACGAAACTTTTGATGAGGCGCTGGGACGCTTTCGTCTGATGCCGCCTCAGGACTGTTCCAATGAGTATGTGCTCGACTACATTGGCCGCCATTCGCTGAAGGAGACGGACGGTGGCTGGACCTGGAAATTTGACGACCAGATGTTCAACAAGTTTGAATTTGGCGACAACATGCATGAGGAACTGGCCCAGCTGAAATGTCGAGTTGCCGTGATGTATGGAGAGAACAGTTACCTGTTCAGCCAGGACATTGCTGACTTCATGTTTGAGGTGCTGGATGAATCGGTGCCGTTTGTAGGCATTCCTGAAGCGCAACACCATCTGTTTCTGGATCAGCCGATGGCTTTTATCAGTGCATTGCGCACCATGCTGGCAGAATGGCGACACTCAAAACCCGACCGGGTGATGGTCTAAACAGCGCTTATCTCATCCAGCAGGTTACTGATGCGGGTGTCCCAGGCCAGAGCTTCGGGCTCACCCCATTGGTCGCCCAATGTATCAGCGACCGTATTGCGCAGTGCCGCCAGGAAGTCAGGATACATTTCAAGGTGAACAGCGTAGGCGTTGACGTGGTTGTTTACTTCCCAGCGTAAGTAGTCGTTTTTACCGCCCGCGTCTTCATCCATCAACAGCTCAATGGTCTGTGCCAGCATCCGGCCTTTCATACCTTCATCAGAATGTGCCATCAGCTCAAAAGCCTCAGGGTTGGCGGCAAAAAAAGATTTGTAAACCGCTGGAGAAATGTCTCCCGCACGCTCACCACATTGTTCCAGGGTATCGATAATTAGATCGCTCATGCGATTAGCATAGATCGTTTTCAGGGCAGGTGCAGCTAAAAAACTTGCGTGATGCCAGCCCATCGTGCAGCGTTATCGGTCAAGGAAGAAATACAGGTTAGTTGTGCGCCGAGTCATTGCGATTGTTTTACTCGTTCCTCTGTTGGTTGTTGTGCTGACTCTGACTATCGTGACCTTTATGCCACGGCAGGTACTGGGTTGGGTCAGCGGTTCCATTGACGGGGTAGACGTGTCCGCCGAGGCACTTGATGTCAGTTGGTGGCCGAATCGTTTACAGGCGGACAGTTTAGAGGTGCAGATTTCTGGTGCAGCAGGTTCGCCCGGGCAAGCCTGGCTGGTGGGGCATCTGGATCTACAGGCATCAATGTGGGGCTGGATATCTGGCCGGCCCTTCTGGCAGATCGCAGCAGCAGATGTTGTACAACAGGAGTTGCCGGAATCCTCCAGCGTATCGCTGTCGGCACCATCTTCGGGTGATGTGGGGGATACCTCAGAATCGTTGCAGGTGCCTGATCTGTCCACGCTGCTGTCCTTTCGGCAGATCCTCATCGAGCGACTAAAGCTCGTAGATGGCACCCAGGCTGATGTGCTTCTGGATCACGAAGGCTCGACCTTGGCGATAGATCTTAAACTTGCCCAACCGTCACAAACCCTGATAGTCCAAGGCAGGGGAGAGGCTCAAGAGCGGCTGCTGATTGACAGCGATACGGTAGGTCTGGAACTCGACTTTGACTGGCAGAGCCCTTCGCTGGGTGCCACCGGGCATTTGAGCAATAAGCTTGAACTTCAGCCTGAGCAAGCGCTGCAGCTTGACTTTGCGCCGAGCAGGATTGACTTCACCCGTGCTGAAGAAATCGTCCGCGGCTTTGCGCTCAGTGGCGGCGCGATAGCCTGGAGGTTTGCAGATGATCAACTGTCCATCAAAGACTTCGCAGGTGTTTATACTCTCGCCGGGGCAGAGCAACCGATTGAAATGGCTTTGAATATACTCGTGGAGCAACTGAGCGACTCCCCAGCGATAGATATGAACTACGCGTTTGCGGAAACGGTTCTGCAGGTAAAGGGTCAACTTGAACAGCCGTCTAATAGTTTCAGCGGTCGAGTTGAAATAAACAGCGAAGGTTTGCCAGCTTGGCTGGTGACGCTGCCCTATCACGACGAGCAGATTTATCCGCTGGAAATTACCACCGACGTCGTCGCCGCCGCTGATGAGGTCAGCTTGAGCAAACTGTCAGTGAGCTCGCCTAGAAATCAGGGTGACGGAGAATTGGCCGTGCAGTTGCCGGTTGAAGATCAATCTGATTTGCGCGTTGAAGGCAGATTTCATGCATCGAAATGGCTGATCCCCCTCGTTGATGCGCCGATAGATCCGGAGGACATCGAAAAGCAAACGGTATCTGACAGCCAGGATGGTCAGTCTCCAGTCCAGGCACCAACAGAGGATGCTGGCGTGGCTGCTGAAACACCATCGGCTGCGCAGGAGGAGCCGCTGTTCAACGCGCAACCTATTGACTGGACCTGGTTGGATATTGCAGACGTGGACCTGCAGGTCAGTGCTGATGAACTTGATCTGCAGGAGGCTCAATTTGAGAATCTGCAGCTCAACGTATTGGTGAAGGATGGTACTGCCCGGATCGAACCGCTTAAAGGTTCGATAGGAGAGGGTGGCCTGGACGCCACAGCACAGTTGGTTAAACAGGCGGACGGCGGCGTGGCTGCAGAGCTGAGCTATGACCTTGCAGGATTGTCACTGGATATGTTCGGTGTGTTTCCTGAAGGCGAAGTTGAGGGCGGGCGGTTATCATCCAATCTGCAGCTGACAGCCCAGGGTTTATCCAGTCTGGATCTGGTGAATACGCTGAACGGCAGCGCAGAGGTCATGCTGTATGACATGATCCTGAAAAACAATATAGTGGATCTGGTGGGCAGCGATCTTATTCTTGAAATGTTGAGTCGCTTAAACCCGTTCAGAGACAAGGCGCCGACGACTGAACTTCAGTGCGCTTTTCTCGCTTTCGATATTGAGGACGGTGTTATCAGAAGTCGTGACGACCTTGTTGTGGAAACAGTGAAAATGCGTGTCGAAGGTAATGCGAAGATCGCCTTAGCCGAGGAAGATTTAGACTTAACCTTCAGTCCGGAACCCAAAGGCGGTTTTGGCGTTGGTCTGACTAATGTGGTCAAGTTTGTCAAACTGGGTGGCAAGCTCAGATCGCCCGGTATGGAAGTAGACGCTCTGGGTCTGGTGAACAGCGGTGCTGCAGTTGGCGCAGCGCTGTCGACGGGTGGACTCTCCATCCTGGCCGAAGGCCTGGTTGATCGTGCCCTGGGGGACTCCGGCTGCGCCCAGGAGGTAGTCACCATCGAACTGCCGGCAGAAGCGCCAACAAACGAATGACAGACGATTAAAGTTAGACAAGGAAAAACCAATGAGGGAAAACAAATCGCTGAGCGCCTGGCGCAGGGGTGAACAGACTATTGGCTGCTGGTTATCTCTAGCCAACAGCTATTCAGCAGAATCAATTTCCAATCTGGGTTTTGACTGGGTTTGTGTTGACCTTCAGCATGGCATCATCGACTACACTGACCTGGCTCAAATGTTACCCGCTATCTCGACCACAGAAACGACACCTATTGTGCGTGTACCCTGGAATGAACCTTACGAAATTATGAAGGTACTGGATGCGGGCGCCTACGGCGTCATTGTCCCGATGGTGAACAATCGCAGTGAAGCAGAGCAAGCGGTACAAGCGTGCCGTTATCCACCTCTGGGTAACCGTTCCTTCGGTCCGATCCGAGGTGCGCTTTACGGTGGTCGTGGTTATGCCCAGGAAGCCAACGATCAGCTGGCCTGTATTGCTATGATTGAAACCCGGGAAGGTATTGATAACGTTGAAGAAATTGTCACAACGCCGGGTTTGAACGGTATCTACATCGGCCCGGCTGACCTGGCACTGGCGATGGGCCTGGATGTTTACGGCGACCAGCCACAGGAAGAACACCTGGAGATGGTCAAATACATTCAGAGCGTTTGTGTGAAACACAATCAGGCTATCGGCATTCATACCTCCAGCCTGGAATACGCGCAGAAGTATCTGGCGCTTGGCTTTAACTTCGTCACGCTGGGCAGCGAAAGTGGCCATATGATGAAAAATGCGAGTCGGGAGCTGGCTGCCGCTCGGGGTACAACTCAGGCGGAACGTGAAAGCACTGGCTACTAGTCGGCCTCTTCCATGTGGCTGATTCTTATTGCTCTGCTCCTGGTGCTGGTTTTTGCGCCTACTCTCTGGGTACGTTGGGTGATGCACGCACACAGTGATGAAATCAGCGGTATGCCAGGTACGGGTGGTGAACTTGCCCAGCACCTGTTGCAGAAGTATGACGTCAAAGGCGTCGGTGTTGAGGCCACCGAAGCAGGAGATCATTATGATCCGGGCGCAAAAATGGTGCGGTTGTCTGAGTCCAATTTCAAGGGTAAGTCGCTGACCGCAGTAGCTATCGCCGCCCATGAAGTTGGACATGCCCTGCAGGATCACCTGGGTGATAGACACCTGGCCGCCCGCACCCGTTTGGCACCATTGGCTGATCGCATAGCGCGAATTTCCAGCGCTGCCATCTGGCTCGCACCTGTCGCTGGCTTGTTAACCCGTCACCCCATCCCATTTTCAAGTCTGATTCTTATTGGCATGAGCGGCCTGGTGGCGCGCATGTTAGTACACCTGGTGACGTTGCCAACCGAGTGGGACGCCAGTTTTGGAAAAGCCCTGCCTGCACTGGAACAAGGTCAGTATATTGCGCCAGGAGAAGAGCACACCATTCGCAGGATTTTGCGTGCAGCGGCTCTCACCTATTTTGCTGCAGCGCTGGCAGATGTTCTGAATCTGTTTCGCTGGGCCGCTCTGTTGCTGCGGCGATGAATTCACTTAAATCGGAGTAGTTGAGCTTGCGTATCATCAGTTGGAACGTTAACGGCATACGTGCGTGTGCCAAAAAAGGCTTTCTGGATTTTCTTCAGCGCAGCGAAGCTGATGTTGTCTGTCTGCAGGAAGTGCGCGCCTTTGAGCACCAGTTGGATGAGTCTCTGCGTAATCCGCCAGGCTGGTATACAGATTTTGCACCCGCGGTGCGCCCAGGCTACAGCGGCGTTGGCATATATAGCCGTACCAAACCCGACCGGGTGATCAGTATTCTGGGTGATGAACAATACGATGTGGAAGGCCGCTTCATAGTTGCACAATACGGTCGGACCTCGATTGCGTCGGTTTATTTCCCCAAAGGCAGCGGCAAAGATCGTGATAATTCACGTGTGCCTTATAAACTGGGTTTCTATCAGAAGGTTTTTGAAACCGTAGAAAAGCTTAAGCGACGGGGGCCGGTGTTTGTTACCGGTGACTATAATACAGCGCACACCGAAATTGATCTGGCGCGGCCCAAAACCAATAAAAAGTCCAGTGGTTTCCTGCCTGAAGAGCGCGATGAAATCAGCCGCTGGCTGGCAGCAGGATGGGTAGATACGTTCCGCAGGCAACATCCTGATGAAGAGGGCCACTATACCTGGTGGCGCCAGTTTGGAGGTGCCCGGGAGGCCAACGTCGGTTGGCGCATCGATTATATCCTGGCGTCGAAAAGCGCGGCGCCAAAAATTGAAAATGCCTTCATCTGGCCGGATGAACTGGGTTCGGATCACTGTCCCATCGGTGTGGACGTGAACTTATAAACAGACTTTTTGAGGTTGTAGTAGCTACCATTTCCGGCGTAGGCTTAGCCAACAACCGAGAGAATTGAGAGGCTCACATGGCAACACCATTTCCCAATCATCCAAATCTTAGAGAAGGTTTTGCGCCTGTTAATATGGAGTGTGATGTCTACGACATGGTTGTTGAAGGCGAAATACCACAAGCACTGCGGGGCACGTTCTACCGTAACGGACCGAATCCACAGTTTGCTCCGCGCGGTGATTACCACTGGTTTGGCGGCGACGGCATGATTCATGCTTTTCATTTAGCTGACGGTAAAGCCTCGTATAAAAACCGTTGGGTCAAAACCAAAAAATGGCAGCTTGAACACGAAGCGGGTCGCTCACTGTTCAGTGCTTTTAACCCCATGGACAACGACGAAAGTGTCATGGGCATGGAGACCGACGGTCTGGCTAACACCAACATCGTCTGGCATGGCGACAAAACTGCTTGCTCTGGAAGAGGCGCACGCGCCATTTGAACTGGACCCGGTCACGCTGCAATCGCGGGGTGCACATACCTTTGGCGGAAAGCTGCAGGGGCCGATGACTGCGCACCCGAAAATTGATCCTGAAAATGGCGAAATGCTGTTTTTCGGTTACAACATTGACGGCATGTTGTCGGAGAATATGTCTTTCCATGTTGTTGATAAGCAAGGCAACTTGATCCGTTCTGAAACGTTCAAAGCACCTTACTCCGCCATGGTGCATGACTTCATGGTCACTAAAGATCACGTTATCTTCCCGATCATGCCGCTGACAGGTTCGCTGGAGCGGGCCATGAAGGGCGCCCCTGTGTATGCCTGGGAGCCGGAAAAAGGGGTACACATCGGTATCATGCCGCGCAATGGCAGCGTTGAGGATCTGCGCTGGTTTCGTGGTGAGCCCGGGTATGTGTTTCATCCGATGAACGCACATTCCGATGGCGACAAGGTTGTGTGTGACGTCTGCGAGTTTGAACAGGCGCCGCTGTTCCCGGGTCCTGATGGCAGTCCCGGTGATCCGAACAAATCTATTCCGCGCCTGACCCGCTGGTCCTTTGATCTGGCCAAGAACACTGATGACTACAAGTGGGAGCGTTTGGATGATATCGCCTGTGAGTTTCCTCGCCTGGACGAACGTCGAACTGGACTATCATATCGGCATGGATACGTAGCCTGCGATACCCGCCCGGAATTTAAAGTGGGTGGCTTCAACGCGATAGCGCATGTTGACCATCGCACCGGCGCCATGGACCTGTATGACGTGGGTGAAGCCTGTGCAACTAATGAACCAATATTTGTGCCTGCCAGCGATGATGCGCCGGAAGGGCAGGGGTTTCTGCTGGCCAACGTCTATGACGCTAATCGACTAGCCAGTCATCTGGTGATTCTGGATGCCGAAAATGTATCAGCGGGCCCGCTGGCGAAAGCCTATCTGGACCATCGTGTGCCATTTGGATTTCACGGTAACTGGCGGCCAGACGCCGGATAAACGCCCCTCAGCCAAAACTGACGGCTTTGACCATGGCATAGATTTCCGTATCAGGTTGCAGCTTCAGGTCTGCGACCGCTGCTCGAGTCACCTGGCTCGTCAGATGTTGCTCTCCGATGCTCAGGTGCACCTGGGCGTAGGGCGAATCATCTTGTTGTTGGATTCGTGTAATACGGCAGTGCAGAATATTACGCACACTGGTGGCAACCGGGGCCTGCTTGGCCAGGGTGACGTCTTTTTCGCGAACAAAAAGTCTGGCCATTGCTGCCGTTGAAGGCGCGGCCGGTGTCGGAACATAGATACTTTGACCTTCACAGAGGACCTCGGCTAACTGGAATTGTTGATCAAAAGCCAGCACTTTGCCACTCAGCATTGCGCCGGCTTCTGACTTCGCCGTTATCCCTGCCATTGATGGATGACGCAGCATATCTTCTGTGGGACCCTGAGAGAGTATGCGTCCCTGATCCATAATCAGCGTATGGGTCGCGAGGGCGACAACTTCATCTATGGCGTGGCTGACAAAAATTGCCGGTATTGAGAGTTCTTCACAAACCCGCTTCAGATAAGGTAACAATTCCTGTTTGCGGTGATTGTCCAGCGCGGATAGAGGCTCGTCCAGGAGTAACAAACTGGGTTGTCGCAACAAAGTGCGGGCAATGGCTACGCGTTGCGTCTCACCACCGGACAGCTGTTGTGTGTTGCGCTCCAGGAGCGGCGCCAGATCCAGCATGTCGATAACGTCTTTTTCTGCAAGGATAGTGTTTGCAGATGCTCTGTGCGATGCAAACTTCAGATTGCCGGCCACATTCAAGTGGTGGAACAAACGTGTGTCCTGGAAAACGTATCCAACAGGTCGTTGGTATGCAGCTAAGTTAATTTTGTTGGCGGTGTCGAGCCATACACTATCCTCCAGCGCGATATGGCCCCTGCAATCGGCGAAGCCGGCAATACTGCGCAGTATGGTTGTTTTGCCACAACCGCTGGGACCCAGCAGTGCGCTGATGCCAGCGGCCGGAATCTGAGTTTCAACGTCGAGGTTGAAAGTGCCCAATGAGGCTGAAAAGTTAAGGGTCAGCATCAGACAATACGCACCGCAAACTTCCGGTTGGTGGTGTATACAAACATCAGAACCACAAAAGAAAAGACCAGTAACAAGGCTGCCAGGCTATGCGCCTGGGCATAGTTCAGGGTCTCTACATGTTCGTAGATGGCGATGGAAACTACCCGGGTGCGCTCGGGAATGTTGCCGCCAACCATCAGGACAACACCAAATTCACCAAGGGTGTGTGCGAATGTCAGCACCACTGCAGTGATAAACCCCCGCTGTGCCTGAGGGACAATCACGTTAAAAAAAGTATCCCAATAACTGGCGCCAAGACTGGCGGCGGCTTCACGGGTTTCTACACCAAGCGATTCGAATGCATTCTGCAGTGGCTGAACCATAAACGGTAGTGAATACAGAATTGAGGCGACCACAAGACCGCTGAAGTTGAACGTTAGTGTATCGCCGGTAGTGGCCAGCCAGAAGGCACCAATCGGTGAGTCCGGGCTTAATGCGATAAGCAGGTAGAATCCCAGCACTGTCGGCGGCAGCACCAAGGGTAAGGCAGTTGTTGCTTCTACCCAGATTTTTGCGGATGAGTGTGTTGTAGCCAGCCACCAGGCCAGAGGGGTTCCGATAACCAGCAGGGCAACGGTGGTTACAGCCGCAAGCTGCAGGGTCAGGACTACGGCTGACCACTCAATCATGAGGAGTGGCGACCGTAGCCAGCAGCTTCGATCAAAGTCTGGGCCTGGCTGCTAGACAGGAAACTCAGAAAGGCCTGCGCGGCAGGATTATTCTGACCATGCTTCAATAAAACCAGGTCCTGCCTGATCGGATCATGATAATCAGCGGGTACCATCCAGGCTTGTGCCTGCTCTGCAGATTCGATCATGGATAAAGCCACAAAACCCAGGTCCGCGTTCCCTGTAGCAACCATTGCGTAGGCTTGACCAACGTTCTCTCCTGTCACGATTTTATCTGCCAGTACCTTTTCCAGATCAAGTTTTTTCAGCGTCTGGGCTGCCGCCAGGCCGTAGGGAGCAAGTTTGGGGTTGGCCACGGCCAGGCGTCGAAACTGGTTGCCTTTGAGGTCAGTCAGTGGGTGTGGTTGATTCCCGAGTAAAACCAGGCGTCCCACAGCGTAGGTGGACTGGGAGCCTTGCACCGCAAACCCTTCATCAATCAGGCGACTTGCGCGTTGCTCATCAGCGGATAAAAACAGGTCAAAAGGTGCGCCCTGTTTGATCTGGTTAAAGAGTTTGCCGGTAGACCCGCTGACTATAATCAACTGGTGTTGCTGCTGCGCCATAAAAGCGCTCGTCAACTGGTCAGCCGTCGTTTTGAAGTTTGTTGCGACGGCAATATAAGCTGTGACGCTGACGTCTTCATTCGCTTCAGTAGTACTCGGGCCTTGTCTGGCCAGCAAACTTACGACGGTGATGCCAGCCAGCATAAAAGCGAGCGGCATAACCCAGGTACGCACCTGTTTAACCTCCGAGCGCAACCTCGTCAGCAGCGGGTTTGACAAACTTCAGTGTCATACGGTTGGACTCGCCGATTGCCTGCATCGCTGCTTTGCGCTCTTCGTCGTCGCCGCTGGTAGCCAGTGAAGGTGGCAGCCGCCAGACGATATCATCTGCGGTGGGCTGATCTGCCGGGTTGCTGTTGATATCGCTGGCGGATACAAATTCGAATCCCGCAGCTTCCATCTGAGCAATAACAAAACTCTTTTTCAGATAGCCGGCGGCACCTGTTGCCCATTCATCCGGCATATCTTCACGGGCTTCGTGTTGTACAACACCGACAATCCCACCCGGTTTCAGCCCCTGATAAATATCACTGAGTACGATTTGCAGGTAATTTTTCTCGCTGTCTTGCGGATCACTGAAACGCGCGAGATTGTGCAGTGCGCGGATCAGTAAGACCGCATCCATGGTTTGTGCTGCAGAGTCAGGCATAGCGCCAAACACAAAGGCGGAAACCGCTGCATCACCAGGCTCGCGCCAGCCGTTCGCCTCCGCGCTCCAATCAGCGACCCAGGTTGCCTTGGTCGCGAGATAGGCTTCGTCTGCAAAAGCAAAGTTAGGCCACAGGGAAAGGGGATAATCGATACCAACAAGGGCACCCTCGCTACCCAGATAGGGTAGGAGGATTTTACTGTACCAACCGCCGCCAGGCAGTGCTTCGCCGATGGTCATGCCGGGTTCAATGCCGAAAAATTCAAGGGTTTCCTGAGGATGTCGGTAAACGTAACGTGCCTTTGCAGTCTCTGGCTGCGCTTCCAGAATGGCGGCCAGACTATCGCTCATGGCGGGTGCTGATGCCTCTGCTGGGGTAGCGGTCGTTGCTGTGCCATTTGCAGGTTCCGCAACGGGTTCGGAACTGGCAGAGTCATCACCCTGACCACAACCGGACAGAGCAAAGAGCAGTGGGAAAACAAACGTTGCCAGGACGTAGCGCATGTAACACCTTTCGAGATAAATAATTATAAATTATCTTACGCAGCGTCAGGCAGAATGCTAGTTTTTTAAGCCTGTGGTTGGACTGCTCAGGTGCTGTCAGAGTCGGCTGGCACCACCACAGCGAGACGGGTTTTATCGTAACAATGGAAATAGTTTGCGGGGCTGAACATGCTTGACATGTCTGTAGCGTTATTCATGGCGCTGGTGTGTGTACTTGTACATTTTGAAGCGGTACTTTTGATCGAAAAAGTTCTGCTGCGCATTCCCAGCGCGAGATTTGGCTTGCTGGTCTCCTGGACCGGATTTCTGGTGGCACACGTTATTGAAATCTGGCTTTACGCGCTGGCTTATCTGGCTTGCGGCTGGCTTGCCATCGGGGAACTGCACGGCGCTAACACATTGCTGGATCACGCCTACTATTCTGCGGTCGTTTATACCACCTTGGGATTTGGGGACATTGTGCCGGGTGTGGGTATTCAGATTCTCACGGGCTCGCAGGCATTGGTAGGTCTATCGCTTATCGCCTGGTCCGCTACTCACACCTACGCGCGGGTCTCATCCTATCAGGCCGGGCGTTAGTACAAATGTCATAGTATCAGCGTGAAAGTCGTCACGCTTTGCTACAGGATTGTCAGGTAACCAAGGATTGCTTTACACAAGGCAAACCGCGACACGTTGTTACGCCGGCGACCTGGGTAAAATCCGACAGTTTTCAGGCGGTTGCGGTTTGGTTCCCATGACATCGGCAGGTGGTGTAGACAAATTAGATAAACAAGGTGTGCGTACGATTGCGATTGCAACTGCGCGCTTGACTCTATTTGCTGTAATTTCATCGCTGACCATCACACTGCTAGCAGGCTTCGTCGCGTTTGGTGAAATCATAGCCCCGATCGGGATCTACCTGGCGATCGGTGTGCCGTTGCTGGTGGCACCACTTGCCAGTTTTATGAATATTTCTCTGTCTTACCGTCTGCAGCTTGCCAACCAACGGCTTCAGGCGCTCAGCGAAACGGATTCCTTAACCAACACGTTGAACCGCAGGCGATTTATCGAAGTAGCTGAACGTGAACTCGTACTAGCTGCCAGACACTGCTATCCCACCAGTGTTGTGCTGATAGATTTTGATGACTTCAAACAGGTGAACGATAAACATGGTCATGCAGCGGGTGATCAGGCACTGGTGCAAACGATACAAGTGATCAAATCCCTGGTGCGTGACTCTGATGTGCTGGCCCGTTTCGGTGGTGAAGAATTCATTTTGTTGCTACCGCATACTGCCCGTGAAGGTGCGCAAAGTCTGGCGCAGCGCATCTTGGAAGCGATTGCTGAGAACCCCATTGAACTTGCATCGAAAGAACTGAAGATAACCGTTAGCGCAGGTAGCGTGACCTGTGAAACCAGCACAACACCGCTGGATGTGATGACGTCCAAAGCTGATGAACTGTTATATGCCAGCAAACAGAACGGTCGGAATCAGTGTACGTCGGCGACTCTAGCCAGTCGCATAACCCATTTGCGTCGCGCCTGATCAATTAACAAACGGTTGGCCAGCCTGATATAGCCCCAGTCGCTCCTGCATGCCACTGATCTGCTCTGCGGTTGCTGCGCTCTGAGTTTGAGACAGCGCCTGAGTGATGGCCTGCTGTTGTAGTCTGACTGCCAGGGCGGTGTTGCCTTCTCGTGCATGTGCAGCCGCAAGGGTATCCAGATGTTGCCAATGTCCCAGATACAGCACCAGTGGCGTAATCAGTTCGACGGCACGCTCTGCATCCACAGTGTCCGCATCAGTTGTAGTGGCAAGCATCCAGGCCAGATTGTTGGTGGCAGACAGGCTGCCAAGTTGGGAAGCAGTATTGTAGTGGTCAAGTGCAAGACTATGATCCTGCGCAAAATGCACGCCGCTATGTAACATTTCACCCAGGGTTGCATGTGCACCCGGATGATCCTGGCTGGCAGCCGCTTGTAACCACTGCACAGCCTGGGTTCTGTCCTGCTCCATCAGCAGTTTAGCAAGGCGGTATTGTGCTTCTGCAACCCCTGCTGTGGCAGCTTTGTGCAGCCAGAATTCAGCACTTTGCAGATCTGCGGCGGGTGAATCGAAGTCCAGCATTACGCTACCAAGGAAAAACTGCGCGTGCGCCTGTCCTTGCATTGCCTGGAGGTTTAGCCAGGCCACCAGCGGCGTGGCGACTTCGCGTCCGTTCGGCGCGAAGAGTGGTCCGTTGTAAGCTTCCCCATTAGGCAAAAGGAGTTGGCCCGTGGTCAGCATGTTGTTTTGCCAGGATCCACTCAGCACAATACCCGCGCGGCTGGTTCTGCTGCCTTCGCCGCTTAATTCGCCATGGAGCCAGTGGCCGTGATGTCTGCTGCCGTTCGCGAAAACAGCAGTGCCTTCACCGTGCTGCTGGTCGAATTCCCAGGCGCCTTCGTAACTGCTGCCGTCCGGTCGTGTTTCTTTGCCGAAGCCGTGTCGTTGATTATCCTGCCAGGTGCCTTCGTAACGCACCTGAGTGGCGCTGAGAAAAACACCATAACCCTGTTGTTTGCCTTCTATCCAGCTGCCTTCGAAGGAGGCGCCACTGGCAAAGATTTTCCTGCCGAAACCGTGTGGCTGATCTGTCAGCCAGGCGCCTGCGTAGGTGGCGCCATCACTGAACTGAGCGACTCCTGAGCCCTGCCGTTTATCGTCTGCCCACTGACCCTGATAGACCTCGCCGTTGCTGCCATTGAACTGACCCTGGCCGTGTCGCTTACCGCTTTTCCAGGTGCCTCTGTAAACGCCTTGTGAACTGGTCGCAATGCCGCGACCATCGGGTAGCCCGTCGGCAAAGTTGCCGACGTAACTGTTACCATTGTTTTGCTTTAACTCGCCGTGGCCGTGACGCAGGTTGTTATGCCACTGACCGGTATAAACGGCAGAGGGGGTCTCTTCCATACCCATACCGTTTAACTGTCCATTTTTCCAGGTGCCGCTGCGGCTGCTGCCATCTGCCAGCGTCAGAGTGGCCTGGCCGGTATAATCCATCTGCTCAATGGCAATTGAACGGCTTGAACCGTTAGCGAGGGTAAGCGTAGCTTTTTTGCTGGAAGACTGATCTGATCCCGGAACGTCGGTTTCAACAACGCTGCAACCCAGGCACAAACCCGCAAACACGATCAAGGCGCACAAACGAGGTTTCAGCCAACTTTTTGGTGACAATTCCAGCACAATGAGATCAGGGCGTTGTTAAACATTGCTTTTCCGATAAGTAAGTATAAGAGTATGAATAAATTTCTGGGGAATAGACATGCAAGAGGTTGAAGGCGTTCACGCAGCGAACGTTACGCAGTGGTTTAAAAAGCACGTAGAGGATATTTCCCCGCCGCTGGAATTTACCCTGATTGCCGGTGGGCACTCTAATCTGACATTTGGGGTGAAAGACACCAAGGGCCAGACGTTTGTGCTGCGCCGCCCACCCCTGGGTCATGTGCTGGAAAGTGCCCACGATATGGGGCGGGAACACAAAATAATTTCCGCCCTGGCAGGCTCGGATGTGCCGGTGGCGGAAACCATAGGTGTGTGTCATGACCCGGAAGTGAATGGTGCACCGTTTTACGTAATGGAATATGTCCCCGGACCTGTTTTACATGACACTGAAGCGGCCAGTCATCTGTCCGCGGCGGAACGCACCTCTATCGGTCATGATGTTGTAGACGTCCTCGCCAGATTGCATGCCATCAACCCGGATGATGTCGGACTAGGGGACCTTGGTCGTAAAGAGGCCTATCTGGCGCGACAACTCAAACGCTGGAACAAGCAGTGGGAAGCCAGTAAGACACATGAAATACCGGCTATGGATGAGACCAGTCGTCTGCTTGCCGAACTGATGCCTGAACAAATTGGTGCAAGCATCGTGCATGGCGATTATCGGCTCGGCAATATGATTGTCGCTGACGGTAAAATTGCTGCAGTCCTGGACTGGGAGCTGTGTACCTTGGGTGATCCGTTAGCAGACGTGGGGTATATGTTGAACTGGTGGGTGTTACCCGGAGAAGCGCCTGAAGATACGGCGCCTACCGCAGCTGGCGGTTTCCCCGACCGGGAAGCGCTGGCAGAGCGTTATGCCCAGGCAACCGGCCGGGACCTGCGCGACATTTCCTATTATCGTGCTTTTTCACACTGGCGTCTCGCAGCTATTGGTCAGGGTGTGTACAAACGCTACCTGATGGGCGCGATGGGTGAGAATCGAGATATGGACCTGGACGCTTACAAGCTCAGTGTGTCTACCCGTGCGGAGGTTGCGCTGGAGTTGCTCAGTTAGGCTGCGATAATTCGACCTTGCCAAGCAGGCTGTCATCTAACCAGGCGTTGATCGTTGTAAGGTTAGGGTGGGCGTCAAGTTGTATTACCGTACAGGGCGACGTTATCACCTGTGCCAGAACGGCGTCGGCGGGCGGTGTGCGCCAGCGATAGCGTAGCGTAATTTCACTGCTTGTGGCCTCGGTAGCCGTCAGATCGAACCCGTATCCGGGAGTGGGTTGATTGCCATTTGAGATAACAAACAGCAGAACGTCTTCCAGTTGTGGATCCGTAGTTGCTTGATCTGCCGACTGCGGTGCAGGACTGGTCAGCATCTGCACGTTGCGGATCGCGGCCAGATCTGCAAATTGAATCTGTTGGATGCCTTTGGTTACGCCGTTACAGTTTGCGTGGCTGAACAATTCAACTGCACTGATCGGTGTGCTTGCCTGGCAGCCCGACAGGATCCAGGCCAGGCTGACGAGGATCAGGAGCCTCGCGCTGTGATGTTGTAGTAATCGGTTCTTCACGGTTGCACGACAATGTTTTGTTTCGAAAAGTTCAATGTGATGTTATCTCGGCTCGATTCTGTCTCCGACACCTGGCCCTGAATGCCGCTGGTATTAAGATTAACGCGGAAGCTGGATTCAAAGTCCAGATCCTGCAGATCATCATTGACGGCGACAACTGTTGGCGAGTCGAGGGTTGCCAGAGCGCCGCAGGATTCACCGGCATCGCACAACACTGCATCGTCATCAGCATCCGTACCGGCAAATAACCGGTACTGGCCAGCAGGTACATTGTTGATAGTGAAGGGGTATGTGCCATCCGTGGTAGTGACCAGACGTGCGGGCACCACAGTTTCTCCATTTTCATCGACCAGAATGACATACAACAAACCGGCGTCGGCGGTAGTGCCCATGCTGGAGACCTGCATAATCAGTGAGACTTGAACCTGATTGGCGGATGAGCCGAATGTCAGGGTGGCCTGGTAAGCGCCATCGATGAGGGTGCTGCGGTTAATGTTTATCCGGTACTCACCAAGTCCACTACTTGTAGGGGGTGGTGTGATCGTCACCCAGGGCACATTTGCGCTAACCCCGGTGATGGTCAGGTTGTCTGTTCCTGCATTCTGTAAGGTGACGCTTAAGTTGTTACTGAAACTTCCGAAATTAAGGGTGCTGGCTGACGCCACAAGAATCGGCCCGGGATCAACACCCTGACCGTTGGCCAGCAGTGTTGCGGCAATCACTGCTTTCTGTGCATTAATTAAACCGTAACCATATCGATCATCTCTACCCGGCTCACCCAGATCATCGGTCAGCTCACCAGCGGTCAGAGCCACGCTGAACTCCGCGGGGCTTAAGGTTGGGTGTATGGCTTTCATCAATGCGGCCACGCCAGCTACATGTGGAGCTGCCATCGACGTGCCGAACTGGGACAGGTAACCAAACTCAATGGGACCGCCGCTGCTGTCGTCACCGATAGTGGAAATTACTCCATCGCCAATGCCATCGCCGTTGAAATCAGTAATGTTTGAGCCGCCAGGGGCGGCAACGTCAACGCTACTGCCAAAATTGGAATAGCTCGCAGTTTCATTGGTAATTGTTGTTGCACTGACACCAATCACGCCATCGTAGGCGGCAGGGTAGGAGGGCAGGTCGGATGCGTCATTGCCAGCACTGGCAATGATGATAACGCCAGCCTGGATGGCGGCGGTGTAGGCTTCCTGTTCGCTGGGCGATGAAAAGCTGGAGCCGAGGCTGAGATTGATAATGTCAGCGCGTCTCGCTGGCGTAGTGCCTGAATTATTCGGTAGTCCAGCTGCAAACCTGACCGCCTGCACGATATCGAAAGTAGACCCGCCACCTTCGCCCAGAGCGCGCATTGGCATTATGCGGGTTTGCCAGCCAACACCGGCGACGCCGGTGCTGTTATTGGTGTTTGCTCCAATGGTGCCGGCCACGTGAGTACCGTGAAAACTGCTCGACCCACCAAATTCCTGGTCACCCGGATCATCAGGGTTTGAGTCAATGCCGTCACCATCGCGTGCACGTGTGCTGTCTGCAACAAAATCGAAACCTGCTACCAGTTGCCCATTGAGGTCCGGGTGATCGAGCAGCACACCGCTGTCTACCACAGCAACAATGACATCAGGTGAGCCGGTGGTGGTATCCCACGCCAGCGGCAGGTTGATGGCGGGATAGTGCCACTGGGAGTCAAAGAAGCTGTCGTCTGGGGTGGCGTGTGGTTGTGCGATCAGGTTCAGTTCGGCACTGCGAATATCTTTGTTCTGACGAGCTTGTTTTAACGCCATCAGAGTCTGCCAGCGCCTTCTCAAATCTGCGCTGATCACACCCTTTGCGGGCAACTGCACTTTACGCATGGCAATTTCAGGTACAAACAAGCCGGGCGCCAGGATGCGATCACCTTCACTCATCTGCCGCTGGAGAGTGCGAAAGCCTCCTTTCGGACGGGCATGTTCTGGCGGGTGTTTTAAGATCAGTTCGCCAGGAACGAAAGGGTCAGTGAGTCTTCGAGCGTCCTGCATCAAGGCATTGCCTGCCGGGTTTTGTCCGATGGTAAGCACGTAGTTGCTCGCGCCGTTCAGGGCAAATACCTGAATGAAGTAGCTTCCCGCGCTGGGCACTTCAACGATCTCAAAATTACCACTGGCCGTGGATGTGCCCAGCGAAGCATCCACCAGGCGACGCTGTTCATCCCAAAGGACCAGGTCAAGGTCTGTGCCTGCGTCGGCAATTGTCAGGATAACTGTTTCGTTGCCGTTCAGGTCCAGTTGATAGAAGTCATCCTTGTCCCCGGTGGTGAAAAAATTCCCTGTTGACCCGCCTGCGCCGGATACATTTGCAAAACCACCCAGAGTAACGGGGGCTGGCAGGTTCTGTGCGGTTGCAAAAGAGTTGTTGGTAACAGGGTTTGTCAGTCGATCGTTAACATCGCTGTCTACTGCGGTGGCGTTCGAAATACGAACTGTGCCGCGAAGCGTATAAGTATCGAGACTATCGCTCACCGTGACAGTACTTGTTGCCGTGGCGGAGGCGCCA
Organism: Gammaproteobacteria bacterium; assembly: GCA_048571035.1. GTDB lineage: Bacteria > Pseudomonadota > Gammaproteobacteria > Pseudomonadales > Azotimanducaceae > UBA4421. The sequence continues at coordinate 1,434,527 of CP121329.1, read as the reverse complement.
TCGTTGTCCACAATCGTCAGCTGTATGTTGTAGCTGCCTGGGTTTTCAAAAGTAAATTGAGCGACAGGGCCGATGCCAGGATTGCCTGCAAAGGACCAGGTATAAGTATCAATTGCACCATCGCTATCACTCGAAGCGCTTGCATCCGCCGTGATGACCAGGGGAGCGGTGCCGCTGACTTCACTGAGCGTAAAACTGGCTTGGGGCGCAACATTTGCTGGTGTGGCGGGTGGTGCAGAGCGGTTGCTGCCACCACCACCACCGCCGCCGCAGGCACCCAGCAGTATTGGCATCAGGCCAAGCAAGGTTAGTCTGGTGATATACGCTGTCATAGTCCCGGGGGCATTGAGGTAACTGCCTAGCATGCCGCGATTGATATTATTATGTTGTGCGGTATTGCGCAGTTTATATGCCAGATCGGCCCAGGCATATCCCATCATGCTGTTAATTAGGCGGTTGGCTTGAAATAAAAATGGCGTGTCAGGCGGCGGTAACCGCCTGAATGCAACTTCTCTTCTGGGGGAAGGACACTTGAAAGGGAGGACTGCACGAAGTTGCTTGCACGCCTAGAACTGTCTTGTTGGAAGGCAGTGTACAGTACAGATGCATGCTGTCAAACATTTATTTAGATTTTGTTTAGGTTTTGTACAGGTATCGATCACGTGCCAGAGAAACTGGGTTCCGGCGTGTAATCCAGGTGTGTTTCAGCCCACTAAACTGATGTCGCCATCATTTAAAAGTGTACCCAGCGCTACCTCGAGATGTGCTCGCGCCTGACTGATATCGCTCTGTACATTCAACATGGGCTTTGGCGTTGTCTGTTCCTGGGCGCAGTCTGCGGCATAGGTCGCCAGCGCGTTGAGCTGGTGGATCGCCTCTACCAGATGTTGCGGACATTGCGTCGGGTCATCGTCCTGGCTACCAATGGCTATCAACTCCTCGTCGGAATAGCGGCGGGGTACCTGTCGACCTGCGCGTGCAGGCTGGCCGCTTTCTGAAATAACCGTGTGTTCAATTTCCTGCCAGCTTACCGGCCATTTCAGCGTCGGGATGCCAGCCTCTTCAAATGCGCTTAGCGCATCCGCCTTAGTGAACTGATATAGCGTTACCAGTTTTGTGTTCGGGTAAAAATATCTAATTTTTTCAATGGGTTGAAGTGATAAAACGGGAAGCTGAACAACCATTACCTGCGGCTCGGAAACTGCGCCACGGGTCTGTTTCTGTTCTGTGGTGAAGGCCGCCATGTTGGCCCATCGTGTTGTGATGTCGATGCGCCTGGGGGTCTCACTTTCCAGCTCGTGCTGTTCTAAGGTCACCAGGTTTGCGCCAATCAGACCAACGCTTGGTGCGTGCAGACTGGCGACAACAGGTTGTGCCGGTTGACTGTCGATACGCTCTTCCAGTTGGCTGATAGTGAGCGCTGCGAGGCTTGAAATGGGTTGCCCCTGATCAATCAGGTGCTTGATGAGCTGCAGTTGCTGCAGCTGTTCACGACTGTAAAAGCGTGTCTTGCCGGTTTTCTGGGCGGGGCTGAGGTCATAACGCCGTTCCCACGCACGCAAGCGTTCAACAGATAAACCGGTGAGCGAGGCGACGGTACCGATTCGATACAGTTCTTCTTCTGGTGATGTGGGTAACTTGGCATCCACGGCAGGGCTGTCCAGGTACAAAGGCTGAACAACTATATACACCTGAACAGATTTGTCCAGCTGACGAAGACTTGTTCAGGTTGTGATGAGACAGAGGAGGAAGCGTCTGGCCGCTGGAATAGAAGCGGCGTGCCACGGATAGGGAGGAAGGGGAGAGGTCACCGTGACACGCCTTCTTGCTGTGACTTCATCAAGCGCTCGGCTCAAACCACAGAAGAGGCGGCATTCTATGAACATTAATGTTCATTGCAAGGTGATTATTGTCGAAAGTTGTTACAAATGGTTACGTAGATTGCGGTTTCAACCCAGCGGGATACCATCAAAGAAATCAACCTTACCTGTTTCCAGTGAATACTCGGCGCCAACCACCAGCAGGTCGTCGCTTTGAATGAGGCTCTCGATGATGTCAGAGCCGTGCCGCAGGTGTTCAGCTGAGGTGAGGATATTTGCGCGCACCGCCTGGTTCATCAGCTCTGTTGAAGGAATTCTTGCGTTGATCAGCGGCTGCACAGCGGGTCTGATGCGATCAACAATTGAGCGCAGGTTTGGTGAGCGGTTCTCGCTGGTTTGAACCAGCTCATCTATGGTTGCTCTGATCGCGCCGCATTGCGTATGTCCGAGTACCACAACAAGGCGTGTGCCGAACTCTGCTGCGGCAAACTCGACGCTGCCAACCTGAGAAGGCGCAACGATATTGCCTGCTACCCGGATAACAAACAGATCCCCCAGGCCTTGATCAAATATCAGCTCCGCAGGAACCCGTGAGTCCGAACAGCCGAGAATAATCGCAAAGGGTTTCTGCCCGGCAACGGACTGTTCCCTGCTGGATTGCACCGCATGCTCAGTAAACTGATTGGCGGCGAAACGTTGGTTGCCTTCGCGCAGGCGATTGAGAGCTTCTAAGGCGATTTGCATGGCGTGATCTTACCACGGTCATCAGATTGTCAGGCTATATCTGCTTGGCAATTCGGTTGACGTTGACCCACAATGTTGTTCTTGGAAAAACAGAAGTGAGGGGAACTGGCGCAATGAAAAACAACCTGGGTCTATTTCTAACTAAGCGGGCATTTCTTTCGCCAGACTTGGAAGCCTACGTAGAGGGTGATGGAAGCTTTCGACTCACCTATAAGGAACTGAATGCAAGCAGTAACAGGCTGGCAAACGCCTTGCTTGCTGACGGTATAGAAAAAGGCGAGCGCGTTGGTCTCCTGCTGATGAATTCACGCGAATTCATGGAGGCCTATTTTGCGCTGGCGAAAGTAGGTGCGGTGGTTGTACCTCTGAACTGGCGTCTGGTGGCTGATGAATTGGAATTTATTCTAAAAGACAGTGGTACCAAACGGCTCATCTTTGGCAACGAGTTTGTCGACACGGTTGCCGAGTTGCAAAGTCGTGGCGATAAAACCGATGTGCAGCAATGGCTGCAGGTCAGTGGGGACGACGATGCCGCGTATTTCGCAACAGATTATGTGTCTTTCCGGGACCAGGCATCAGATGTCGAGCCCGATGCGCGTGCAGCGGACGAAGACATGCTTTACATCATGTATACCTCCGGTACAACGGGTTTGCCCAAAGGGGTTGTCCATACCCATCACAGTGCAATCTGGGGCCTGGTGACCATTGGTGCGACGGCAGAGTATCAGGACAAGGACCGTTACCTGGCCTGCTTACCCATGTTTCATGTCGGCGCTCTGACCCCGTTAGCGGTCAACGTCTGGCGTGGTGCGACCAACATTGTCATGCGCACGTTTGATCCGGTACGCGCCTGGCAGTTGATTGAAGAAGAGAAAATTACCACTGGTCTGGCTGTACCGGCGATGTTGAATTTCATGATGCAGGTACCTTATGACCAACACGACTATTCAACCCTGAGGTGGATGATGACTGGCGCAGCTCCGGTGCCAGTATCCCTGACCCAGCAGTATCACGATCTCGGGATAGGTTTGCTGCAGGTCTACGGGCTGACTGAAAGTTGTGGCCCGGCTTGTCTGATGGATGCAGAGAATGCGTTACGCAAACCGGACTCTACCGGCCGTGCGTTTTTTCATACTGAAATTCGTGTTGTTAACGACGATGGCGAAGACTGTGCCACAGGTGAAGCAGGCGAGGTGTGGGTAAAGGGTGCGCACATCATGCGCGAGTATTGGAATCGACCTGATGCAACAGCAGAGACCCTGGTAGATGGCTGGCTGCGTACCGGCGATGTTGCCACCATGGATGATGAAGGTTTTGTCTCGATTCAGGACCGCATCAAAGACATGATCATCAGTGGTGGAGAAAACGTTTATCCGGCAGAGATAGAAGGTGTGCTGGCCTCCCATCCGGGCATCGCAGAAGCCGCAGTGATCGGTCAAACCAGTGAGAAATGGGGAGAGTCGCCTCTGGCTATTGTTGTGAAAACAGACGACAGCCTGACAGAAGCTGATGTCATCAATTTCTGTCAGGGTAAGTTAGCTGGTTTTAAACAACCTAAATCTGCTGTGTTTGTGGACGAGATCCCGCGTAATCCAAGCGGAAAGATCTTAAAACGGGTGTTACGCGAACAGTTTCCGAAAGAGGCGTCGGTTTAGATCACAAAGCAGATTCAGTGATCGTCCGGGCACGGTCCGGTTTCAACCTGTATGGTTGAATGATCAATGCCGAACTGCTGGTTCAGTACGCGTTTGATCTCGGCTACTACGGGTTGAACCTCCGTCTGTTCCGGTACCAGAGCATGGAGGGTCAGCAGGGGTTTTTCTGCGGTCAGTGCCCACGCGTGCACGTGATGAACCTCAGTAACCTCTGGTATGGAGCGACTTAAGACGGTTTTAATTTCTTTCAGATCGACGTTCTGAGGCACACCTTCAAGCAGAATATGGGTGGATTCTTTGAGTACGCCGTATGCGCCCCGGCCGAGGATAACTACAATCATCAAAGCCAGCACCGGGTCTGCATACAGCCAGCCAAACCAGTAAACACACACCGCCGCGATAATCGCCGCTGCAGAACCCAGCAGATCACCCAGCACGTGCAGAGCTGCCGCACGCACATTGCCGCTATCCGAGGCGCCATGCAGCCATCTGAAAGCCACAAGATTAATAACAAAGCCAATAATTGCTACGATCAGCGCGGGTATCGGTTTAATCATTTCCGGCGCTGCCAGGCGATGTATCGCTTCGATTGAAATCCAGACAATCAGTGCCACCAGGGTCAGCCCGTTAATGAATGCGGCCAGTACCTGAAAACGGTGATAACCGTAAGACAGGTTGTGATCAAAGCCTTTGGCGGAAATGCGGGCCGCCCACCAGGATAAACCCAGCGCCGTCGCGTCCAGAAACATGTGCCCGGCGTCTGCAATCAGCACCAGTGCATTAGTGAGCAGGCCTGCTGCCAGCTCCACCACCATAAAGGTGGCAATCAGGAAAAACGCACGGCCTAACAGGCGGCTGTCATTGTGGGCGTGATGGTGGGTGTGATTATGGGCCATAACTTACAGCGGCTGATTAGTATCCATACCGAGCAGAATTTTCCCCACCACCTCATAGGTGGGTTGCGCCACCATGATGTGCTGCGTGGGTACGTGGACGTCGCGAAAGCATTGCTGGAGCTTGGATTTGCTGTAAATCGCAGTGCCCCCGGCGGCGTGATACAGCTTGTCGACAACCTCCACCGCCGACCAGGCATTGTTGGTTGCGGCCAGCCGCAGCTTGGCCTTAGATGCCTGATCAAGCCGACCCTCGGCACTGGCCTGTTGCCAGGCTTCATCGATGTAGGCGGCGGTTAGAGCACGGGCGCTGGCCAGCTTAGCCTGAGCCTGGGCAAGGTCTTTCTGTACCGCAGGTCGATTAGCCAGCGAACGCGATGAACCGGTGGGTGTTTTGGCGCCCGCCAGGTTGATGAATTCATCTATCGCACGCTGAGCAATGCCAATGGAGACTGCTGATACGCCCAGAGCGAGTAAGCCGAAGGTGGGAAAACGATACAGTGGACTATCAATCTGGGCGCGCTTGCCGAGCACAACCCAGCGACCTTCAGGTACAAAAGCATTGCTGACCTCAATGTCGTGGCTGCCGGTGCCGCGCAGACCAGAGGTATCCCAGGTGTCGTCATGAATCGTGACTTCATCTGCTGGGAAAAACGCCAGTACTGGTTCTGGCTGCCCGTGTTTGTTTACTCTGGGCTCTCCGTTTTCGCTGACGCTACAGCCACCACAAATCCAGTTCGCCACCTGGGAACCACTGCCAAACGGCCAGCGCCCGGATACCGTTAAGCCATTCTCAGTGGCATTCACTTCAGCTTTGCCGATAGGTGCAGTTACGCCAACCGTAATTGCACGTGGATTGTCGCCATAGATTTTCTGTGCCCAGTCGGGTGCCAGAGAAGCGCTGAGTAATCCGGTTGTGCTGCCAATCATCAAACACCAGCCCACGGCTCCATCGGCGTAACCTGTAGCGGCTAGAGTGTCGAAAAACTGTTGCGGTTGGCATTCGTGGCCGCCGTATTTCGCTGGCACCAGCATACGAAACAAGCCCGCGTCGGCCATCTTGTCAGCCAGATCTTGTGGCATTCTGCGATTAGCCTCTATGCTGGGCGCTAAGTCATTTATCTGCTCGTAAAATGATTCTGCAACTGCAACGGTATTCAAAAGTGTCTCTCCAGTGTAGCGACTGATTATCTGCGAATGCTCGGGTGGAAGAAACCTCTGAGTTTGCGATAGTTAGGCACAGGTGCCATTAGCAATTCAGAAATGTAGGACAGTTGTTGAGACGCGCGTAATGTCCCAGTTCCCCCTGCAGGTACAGATGTTTGCCTACCTTTACGAACGCAACTGTGGCGACAGGGTCGGCTGCACGACGAAACTGATGGCGACCAACTGCAACCAGGCGGGTTTCCTTTCTGGCTGTACTCAACCAGAGCTGACCATCTCGCAGTACAATCTTGACCTTCTGCATCCTGCCGGCCTGCCAGGCGGCCACTGCAAAACGTGTGCTCGATGGGTAGTACGTGCCCGTTAAGGTATTGAACTCGGTTTCGCTGAGGTCAAACTCGGGTGGTCTGTCTGCGCTGGGCAGATCCGCGGTTAAGAATTTTTCTATTGCGCGTTCAATTTCCCGCAGTGCCCCCGGGTTGTCACTGTTAATGTTGGCTATGTAACCGCGTTGATGCCCGGCCATGATACTTAAGCGGGAGCGATAGCCGTCAGCATCACCACCGTGATTGTGCCAGGTGAAACCACGACGGATGCGCGGATAAAAACCCGCCGCGTAGTCGAACGTGAACGCAGGTAGAAATCGGCGTCCGTGAGGCTGGCGCAGATGCCGGTGCTGTAAATTTGACAGAGCAGCGGGTTGCAGCAGTTCAACCAACAGTTTTTGCATGTCGGCAGTAGAGGCATTAAGCGCACCAAAGGCTGCAAAAGTCATCTGCCAGTAAGGTATCGGTGTGGTGCCATCAGCCTGGAATCCCGGCAGCAGATTGCGGCTCTGCACAAAACGCGCGCTGCTGAACTGCAGTGGCTTAAATACGATCTGTTCAACTGTTTCCGCGTAGCTTTGCCCGCTTACGGTTTCGATGAGCAGCTGACTTAACCCCGGTGTCAGGTTGGAATAGGCATGTTGCAGCCCTGGAGGCCATAAAGTGCGCAACTGACTGCGTTCAAACGCCAGTGCCTGAGCAAGTCCCATAGGCTCATTGAAGTTGAAAGCACGGCCAGACAGGTCAGCAAAGCCTGCCCGCAGTTCAATCAGGTCAATGACCCGAATTGGCTGATCAGCTTCCCAGGCATTATCCCAGAGCGAGGCGTCGAGATAGGTGCTGATGGGTGCATGCAGATCAACCAACCCATCCTCAGCGAGAGCAAGCACTGTTAACGCGGTAAACGTTTTGCTGATAGAGCCCCAACGTAAAACAGCATCAGACGCACAGTTCAGAGTGATCGACTCGAGTTGATCAGGGTGGTCCTTGATCCAGCTCAGGGAAAGGCAGGGGATGTTGTGGCGCTGTTTGATTTCCTGCAAGGTGTCATGAAGTGCAGCGGCCTGTTTGGATGACACGTCAGCGCTGCTCACGGATGCTTGTGAGTCTGGAGTCGCGAACGCAATAAGGCTCCAGAAGGCGAGTATCCAGGCACCGGTCTGCAACCGTCTAAGCCGAACAGATAAGACACTAACATAAGGGAACAACATGACGTCCAGCATAACATCCTGCTTCGGTCTGCAGAGGGCAACCCGACAGATTGCTAGCACAGGTATGCTGTTTGCCCTGATTCTGGTGAGTGCGAGTGCGTTCGCTACCCAGCAGACAGCACCGGTTGCCATCGCCATTCACGGCGGCGCAGGCACCCTCAACGCGGCAGACTTAACCGATGATCTCAAAGCAGCGTATCTCAGCAAAATGACCGAGGCGCTCAGAACAGGGCAAAATATACTGCTGTCAGGCGGCGGCAGTGTGGATGCCGTGGTAGCGACAGTTGAAGTCCTGGAACAGTCGCCGCTGTTTAACGCAGGCATAGGTGCGGTGATGACATTCGATGGTAAACACGAACTGGATGCCAGCCTGATGTCAGGTGCAGACCTGCAGGCAGGTGCAGTCTCTGGTGTGACCTCGGTGGCCAGCCCGATACGTCTGGCCCACGCGGTTATGTTGCAATCGCCCCACGTCATGCTTGCGGGTTCAGGCGCGGAAGGTTTTGCGCGCAGCATTGGTATGCCCGCTGTGGACAACTCGAGCTTTACCACGCCCCAGCGAGAGGAACAGCTGCAACGCGCTAAAGTGCGCATGAATGCGCGCATGAATGCGCGCACCGATTTAGAACAGCTGGTGCCGCCGCACAAATGGGGTACCGTCGGCGCGGTGGCATTGGATCGTCATGGCAATCTCGCTGCTGCAACTTCAACCGGCGGCATGACCGCCAAGCGCTGGGGCCGGGTGGGGGATTCACCCATTATTGGCGCGGGTACCTTTGCCGATAACAGGTCCTGTGCGGTGTCTGCCACTGGCCATGGCGAGTACTTCATTCGCTACAACGTAGCCGCAGATATCTGTGCCCGGGTCCGTTACCAGCAGGCGACAATCGGTGAAGCGGCTCGACAGGTGTTGTTTGACGAATTACTCCCGGTCGGCGGCACCGGTGGTGTGATTGTGATCAACTCCAGGGGCGACATCGTGATGCCGTTTAACACCCCGGGTATGTATCGCGGTGCAATTGGTACGGATGGCAAGCTGCAACTGGGTATTTTCAAAGACTCAGACCAGTTGCAATGACCCCTAGGCGGGCGTAGAGCTTGCACGCAATTTTACGGTACCCTTACCAGCTGATTTTGCACTGCTGAATTTTTAGGGGAAACGTATGGAAAGAATGGCTTTAGAGTTTGTCGGCAATGTTGCCGTATTGAGGTTCAATCACCCTGAGGTGATGAACGCCGTAGGCCAACAGATGCTGGGCGATTTTGCCGAAGCGGTTGAAGCCATTAAAGATCCGGCAAATGGTGCGCGGTGTCTGCTGCTGACTGGCGAAGGGCGTGGTTTCTGTGCTGGCGCTAATCTTCAGGATGACGCCAAGCGCGACGGCAAAGCCAAACCCGCAGGTTCTGCCCTGCGCAATTTTTATCACCCGCTGATGTTTGAATTACGCAGTCTGGAAATGCCCATAGTCACGGCTGTCAATGGTGCTGCTGCTGGTGTGGGTATGAGCTTTGCGATGCTTGGCGATATTGTCTGCGCCTCAAAATCAGGCTTCTTTCTCCAGGCGTTTGCCCGTATAGGTCTTATTCCTGATGGTGGCTCAACCTTTATGTTGCCGCGTCTTGTAGGTTGGGGGCGGGCAATGGAGCTGTCGATGCTTGCCGAGCGTCTGCCTGCGGAACAAGCGCATGAATGGGGTCTGGTGAATCGCCTGTTCGAAGATAACGCCGCGCTCATGGATGGTGCGATGGGTATTGCGCAGAAGCTGGCAAATGGTCCGCGCTCTTTAACCCTGATCCGCAAGGCTTACTGGCAGACGTGGCAGAACTCATTTGAACAACAACTTGAGTTAGAAGCGCAGTTGCAGAACGAAGCTGGCGCCTCGAGTGATTTTGGTGAAGGGGTGAAAGCCTTCCTGGAAAAACGCGACGCCGCGTTTTCCGGACAATAGGGGGTGGTGATGTCTTTACAGGGACGAGTAGCGCTGGTTACTGGAGGCAGTCGCGGTGTTGGTCGCGCGATCGCCATTTCGTTGGCAAAGCAGGGCGCCACAGTTGCGGTCAATTACCGCCGCGACGATGAAGCAGCGGAGCAAACCGTGGCTGAAATTGTTGCAGCGGGTGGAACCGCGAAAGCTTACGCTGCGTCGGTAGACGATTTTGATCAGGATGCGCAGATGGTGGCTGCTATTGAGGCTGACTTCGGCCCGGTGAGCATCCTTGTCAACAACGCCGGTATTGCCAGTCGCGGGCAGTCTGTTGCAGATACAGATCCTGCAGAACTCCAGCGCGTTGTGGCAACCCACGCATTTGGTCCGCACTACCTTGCGAAGTTGGTGCTGCCTGGCATGCGTGAGCTTGAGCGCGGCGATATCATCATGATCAGCAGCGTCGCTACGCGTTCTCTCGGTAGCCATGGCGCACCCTACAATATGGGTAAAACTGCCATGGAAGCACTGGCATATACGTTAGCCAAAGAAGAGCGACGCTATGGCATTCGCGTGAATATCGTAGCTCCAGGGCTGGTAGAAACGGATATGGGTAAACGCCTGATCAAAGCCACTCAGGGTGTGCAGGATATCCGCTCGCTGGACGACAGCATGCCATTTGGGCGGGTTTGTCAGCCCCAGGACGTAGCCAACGTTGTCGATTTTCTCGTTTCCCCCCAGAACAGTTATCTGACCGGCGAGCGGTTGTACTGTGATGGCGGTGGCCCGGTGCCTACGCGGGCGATGGATTGATCATTCGCTCAACGCGGTAAGGTGTGCCTCGACGCTGCGACATAAGGCGTCGAGGTTGTAACCCCCTTCCAGCGTAGCCAGTATGCGTCCACTGCAGAATTGATTAGCGTTATCAACAATAAAATTTGTTACCCACGCGTAATCTTCCTCAACCAGGTCAATGTCTGCCAACGGATCTTCTGTATGGGCGTCAAAACCTGCGGAGACCAGAATCAGGTCTGGTTTGTGTCGTTCAAGAGCGGGTAACCAGTCCCTCTCAACCAGGGCTCTGAAAACATTCCCGCGGCTGTGGGCTGCCATGGGCGTATTGATGATGTTGTAACGGTCAACATCGTAGCCCCGGTTGGGATAGTGGGGATGCTGAAAGCTGGAACACACCAGTACATCTGCGTTGTCCTTGAATATGTCTACGGTTCCGTTGCCATGATGGACGTCGAAATCGAGGATGGCGACACGGTCAATACTATCCTGAGCCAGTGCGTGCAGGGCGCCGATTGCTACACTGTTGAACAGACAGAAACCCATCGCACTATTGATCTCCGCATGGTGCCCTGGCGGACGTACCGCGCAAAAAACGCGTTTTGTGCGGCCAGTGATAAGGTCATCAACGCCAGCAACCACAGCGCCGGCGGCGGCGCGTGCTGCCTGTTCGCTGCGTGAACCCATCCAGGTGTCTGGGTCAACCGGGGTCAACACCGTGTCATCAGTGGGGACGCCAGCGTGAATAAATGCCAGGTGTGTAGCCGGGTGGGCGCGCAGTATGTCCTCTTCCAGCACAGCAGGCGCATCCAGTAGCGGGTACTGCTGACTGAAACCGCAATCATCCAGATGCCGCAATACGCGCTGCAACCTTTGCGGTGTTTCCGGATGACCGTCGGGTACCCTGTGCTCGAGGCAGGCGGGATGACTATAGATATGCATGTGCCAAGGCCTTAGGCGAAGTGCAAAGCCGGCTATTCTAGGCTACTGAGATGAGAACTTCTTCGTAGGATTTTTTTCGACCGCGTGATCAGTCAGGTATTTACTGAAGTTTTTAAGCCCAACGGGTGCGGAAAACAGAAACCCCTGAGCGTCGCTGCAGCCGATGTTTTCCAGCAGAATTCGCTGAGATTCGGTTTCGACACCAACTGCAACACAGCGCAGGTCGAAACGCTCTGCAACCTGACAGATCTGCGCAACAAGTGTCCGTACGTTATCTTCCTGCTCGATAGCAGCCAGCAGCGACCGGTCTATTTTTAAAGTGTCCGCGGGACAGCGCAGTAGTTTTTTAGCATCAACAACACCGACGCCCAGGTTGTCGATGGCCACTCGTACTCCCAGGTCGCGCAGCTGAAAAAGTGTGCGGCGGTATTGGTCAACAACATGCAGTAGGTTGTCATGACTGAGCTCCAGTTCCAGCTGGCTGGGGTTGATGTCGTTTTCTTTCATCAATGCCTCCAGAAGCGTGGCAATTGCACCTTTGTTGAACTGCTGGGGTGAAACGTTGATGCCAATCACCAGCTTGTCATGGGCAGAGCTGTTCCACTGCCAGACATTCTGGCAGGTCTGTTTGAGCACCCAGTCGCCCATTCTGTTGATTTCGCCCCGGCGCTCAGCCAGGGGGATAAACTGATCCGGCGTTATGTTGCCAACGTCAAGACCCTGCCAGCGCAACAACACCTCGGCGCCGGTGATGTTTGCACCCGCGATATCCCATTGTGGCTGCAGAGCCAAACTGAATTCGTCACGCGCCAGAGCCTCGGGGATGAGTTGGCTCAGTTTCTCTGATGCAAGGGCTCCGGTGCTGCGGTCTCCGCCGGTCTGTTTACTCATTTCCTTAGCGGACCAGGCGGCCTGCCACAATTGTTCTGGCGCAGCCAGGGTCTGTGTGTCTGCAAAACCACAACTGATGGTGAAATGCAGTTCACCGCCACGGATATGGATGTTTTCCCGGCAGGCTGCCAGCAATCGGTGGCTGGTCTGTTCCAGTGCTGACCCGGTGAGCTGCGGACACCAGGCGACAAAACACGCGGCGTTGAAAATGCCCGGATAGGTATCTTCGGGCAACTGATTTGAGATGTGCAGACCGATAGCACCCAGCAGATCAGTTTTGCTCACCGGGTCCAGGTTTTCGTAGAGATGCTCTGCGTGATCAATCTCTACCACGATCAAACCACAGGCCTGTCCAGCAAAGCGACGCACACTGTGCAGCAGTTCGTTGTGCCGAGGCAGTTGCGTAATGGGTTCTACTTCTGCGGAACGAAAAAACTGAGCCTCGAATTGAGCGACGTTAGTCAAAGTGGTCAGATGGTTGATGAGATGGGTATCAATGTCTGCTTCGAGCAACACGCTGCAACGTTCCGGCAAACCTATGTCAGTGCTCGTCACGCCCAGATAGATGGCGTTGCACTTTCCATGCTGCTGCAGGTAACGACTGACCGCGTTCAGAGCATGCAGTTGGTCAAAGATAATGAAGTCCGCGATGTTCGGATGGTCCGCCAGTTCATCGAAACTGACTCTGGTCACCTGCCAGCCCTGGGACTCGCACAGGTTTGTCCAGTTGATAGCCTGTCTGGGCTCAGAGGCAATTATGGCGATACGCAGATTCTGTGGCATGTTGATGTATTCAGGAAACCAGGACGATAAGTATGAGTCTAGTCCAGATCTGTAGTTTGCTGGCCCCAGCACCCAGTAAACCTCTAAAAGGAGGGTTGTAGCGTGAGGCTTTTGTGATCGGAGATCACTTCAAACTGATGTTTCAATGCATCCAGATAAGGACTGCTGCGTGCAGGTGCCTGGTTGATGCTGTCAATCTGCACATGCAGGCGACGGTAATTCACCAGGTGTTCAAGCAGAGCATTGGCTGCAGGTAAAGAAGGGTCGTCTGGCGCCAGGTAGTACTGAATCGACTTGCCGCCGTTTTCAAACACAGCGCTCAGCCGATTGTGGGTAAAGCTCAGATAATTGTTGGCTCGTCTCTGTGGCAACTCGGGCCAGTCCAGTCCCAGTCCACAAGGCGAGGCAGGATCGTTAGCGGCGATCCACCAGTGTTCGAGGGTGCCTGGATTCTGCAGCTGTGCGTAGGCACTGGCAGTTATGAATTGCGGACCAGAGAGTGCCTCAAAGAAGTGGCCTGTGAGGACTTCGCCGGACAGCTCCATTACCCGTAAAGCGCGGAAGGCATTACGCCAGCGCAGGGTTTTACCCTCAGCGCCGTAAGGTAGCCGCTCCCGATTGACAATTTCCCGATTGATCCAACCATATCGATCCAGCAGCAGTCGGACGATTTCTTTGTCTGTTTCGAGTCGACTTAACGCGTCCAATGCAGGCCTGTTGCGTGGCAGCTGCCAGTTGCCTGGCCAGCCGGGTGCGGACATACGGATCCGGCGTCGGCTTGAGGCCTGAGGCGGCGCCGTCTGCAACGTGAACCTTCGTTCCAGGCCGATGCGCAACGATGCAAAAGAGTCGCTCAGCAGTGCCCCCTGCCATACTGCCTGCCACCACTGCTCATTGAAGGCATTGCGGTTGATCGGCTGTTGCATTGCCAGATCTTCGAATCGGTAGCCCGCGTTGGGGTCAACAAAGTGCGCTGCAAATTCCGGCGTCGCGGGATTGTCTCCCAGCAGTTCAAGGTCTTCCGGAAAGCCAACGGCAATCTGTTCCTTACCTGCGCCGACCCAGTTAAACCCGTAGTCAGGAATCTCTTTGTCCCAGACGCCGGCGTTCATACCGGCCAGCCGCGCGGGTAGCAGGTCGTACCACCAGGTAGAAACGGCACAGGGAAGTGCACGTAAACGCTCAAGTGCAAAGAGCAGTGACTGCGGCTCAAAATATCGTCCAAACTGCTGGTAGCTGGCCCAGAAACCAGGCAATGCAGTAACTGGCAGGGCGGCAAAATCGCTGCGTCTAGCCGCGCGGGAGAAGCGCATCAGGGATTCAAAATTCTGCGCGTCACACCAGTAGTTTCTGGTGTCACCTGCGACCAGTGCCCCCTGAATATACGTTTCATCGACGTTGAACAGATCTTCGGGGATGCTGGGCAGACGTACTGCAATGTCTGTTTCCGTTAACGGTCCATAGAATGACAGAATTTCGCGAGCAACTTCGAGTGTGGAGCGTAACTCATTGATAACAAAGCTTTCTTCAGGCGGTTTGCCGGGTATCAGGCCGCAGGTATAGAGGCCGTGTTCCAGTTCTGCATGGGTGGCCCAGCGTCGATCACCCAGCTCGATCCAGCGCAGGTGATCCATTGGCGGGAGTGTTTCGGGTAGTTCATCCTGGGGAATCAGAATCCGCTCTTTGAGCCAGGCAGACCAGTCTTCTGGATGGCTGGGTTCATAGCCTGGGAAGCGGCGCTGACGTTTGGCTTCAAACGCCTCGATCACCTCGGGTTCAATTTGTGGACGCAGGGCGTCGTTATGTAATGCCTGACTGATGACGTCAGCACTCAAGCTGCTCAGTTGATCATCCTCCGGCGTATCGTCTGCATACATATAGCGACTGACCTGGCCGAAAGTAAGGTTGCGCGCAAACGGACTGGGGCTGTTGGTCTCGACAAAACTCCAGTGAATCTCGCCGTTTTCCAGTTCCTGCAGGCGCGCCAGTAATGCGGGAATATCAAATTCATCATCCAGGCAGGTGCGCCAGGTTTCGATCATGACCGGGAAATTTTCCAGCGTTTTAACCTGGGTCATGAGTTTTTTTGCCTGCAGGCGACTCATCCACAAAGGCAGGCGTTGATTGAACTTTGCCTTTGTCAGCAGCAGCGCTCGCCCAGCGCACTCGCGGAAACGCGCACCAAAAAAACCGGACTGTTCAAGACTGGTCCGCAATAAGGCCGAGAAGTTGGACGGCGTAACAAGGGTCAGCAACACATGTGGGTCCAGCTCGCCCTCAACCTGCGCCACAATCGCATCGTTATCTGCGTGTATTTCCAGCTTGCGGTCAAAGCGGGCCTGCCACGCGGCCTGCAAAGCCATTGCCCAGGGCTGGTTCAAACGGCCACCCCAGAACGTGTGTAGCACAACCTGCTGTGGATCGTTGGGGCCGTGGTATCCCGCAGGGCCGGTGCGCACCAGTTCTACCAGCAGATGGTGCCGGTGGGGTAACTCGGTCTGAGTATGGGCACGTTGACGTTTGAGATAGTCGACCAGTTCTTCGGCGGCAATGGCATCAAAGCCATCACGCTTGATCAGGTTTTGCAGCAGACCCTCGCTGTCATTGTTACCCAGCAGGCCCTCTACCTGTTCCAGGTATTGTGTAATCCGATCAGAAAAATGCACCGAACGATTGAAAAACTCGCTACGCCAGAAGGGGGGTGCGGCCCGATCGGGCGGCGCTGGACGAACCAGTACATCATTGTGAGTAATCTGTTTGATCTGCCAGGCAGCCGTGCCGAGTGTAAATGTCTGACCAACGGTGGCCTCCCAGACAAATTCTTCATCCAACTCGCCGAGCACAGCACCGTGGTCCGCGTGCCGCAATTGATAGTAACCACGGTCGGGAATGGTGCCGCCTGAGTTGTACATGGCCAGCACCGCGCCGCGATTGGCTTTAACGGTTTGATCGATGCGATCAAAATCCAGCCGCGTGCGCAATTCCCTGATCCGGCTGCCGCTGTAACGCCCGGCAAGCATCTCGATTACCTGATCAAATTGTTCCCGTTGCAGGCGCTGGTAAGGGGCGGCGCGGGTAATCAGCCGGTAGAGATGGTCCACCGGCCAGGGTTCGTTAGCGCAGATAGAGATAATCAGCTGTGCAAGCACATCCAATGGTCCACGCATCATCTGCTGGGGTTCAATGTCTCGAGCAGCGATCGCCTGTGACAGGACCGCGGCTTCCAGAAAGTCGTGGGCATGGGTTGGAAACAGGGTGCCCATGCTGACTTCGCCTACCTGATGCCCGGCGCGACCGATGCGCTGAAGACAGGCTGCAACCGAAGGCGGGCACTGCACCAGTACCACTTCGTCCAGGGCGCCGATGTCGATCCCCATTTCCAGAGAATTGGTTGCAACGATGGCTTTGAGTTCACCCGCTTTGAGACGACGTTCAACTTCGGTGCGCACTTCTCGGGCGAGAGATCCATGATGTGCATAGGCAAGAGGTTTTTCCTCTTCTTCATTGATTTTTAAAGTTATTTTTTCCGCAAGACGGCGGCTGTTGGTAAAGAAAAGGGTTGAGTTGTTAGCCGCGATGGTTGTCTTGAAGCTTTTCGAAAGGGGTTCCCAGATCTTCTCACCGTTCTGCGCTGCCTGTTTGGCCTGCGCGGGAAAAGCGATGTGGAAGTTGATCTGTTTTTCGCCGGGCGTGTTAACTATCTGAACCGCTCGAGATTGGCCTTGTTGTGTGTGGCCTGCAACATAGTCAGCCACGGCGTCCAGCGGTGAAACTGTGGCAGACAAAGCAATGCGTTGAAATTCTCCAGCGAAATCGGCAAGGCGCTCAATGTTGACCATCAGTGAAGCGCCGCGGCGATTGTCGACCAACGCGTGAATCTCGTCGAGGATGACGGTCTGCACCTGGCTCAGAGCAATTTGGCCTTTGCGCGTGGTCAGTAACAGGCCAAGACTCTCCGGTGTGGTGATGAGTATGTCTGGCGGAGAGCGCAGCATGCGCGCCCGCTCACTTTGTGACGTATCGCCGGAGCGGGTTTGTACTTTCAAGGTCGGGAAATTGTAGTCTGATGTCAGTTGTTCCAGCGGGGTGGTGAGGTTGCGCTGAATATCATTGTTGAGGGCTTTTAAAGGCGAGATATAGAGCACCTTGGTTTGCCCGGTCGGGTAGGCACCGGAGGCGAACTGGCTGAGGGACCACAAAAACGCGGTCAGGGTTTTGCCGCTACCGGTGGGCGCGGTGATCAGTGCGTGCTGACCGCTGGCCAACAACGGCCAGCTGGCTTGCTGTACTTCCGTTGGTGACGGATATTGGTCAGCAAACCAGCGCTGGATGCTCGGGTGAAAAGGCAAGGGGTCAGACATTCGACGATTACAGCAGATTTGGGTTTATCATGCTCTTTTTGTCCCGAGGTAATTAATGCTGGCAGTGTTATCCGGCTTACGCACCATCATCTGCATGGGTGTTGCTTTCCTGGTGTGGTACGTCCTGGTGGTGATCGTGAAAATGCCCGGCACGTTGCTGGGCGTGCTCTTCCCGGTCTGGCTCGGCGGGCTAGCGGGCGGCATTGTCAGCGTGATTTTTTCTACCCGACAGGGTCTGATGATGGCCACGACGAGTGGTGTATTGCTGGCGGCCGGGTTTCTCTGGGTCAGGCACGTTTACCTCGGTATCGGTCTAGGCACCAATACTGTCCTGAGCCTATGGCCAGTCTGGTTCCCCCCGGCTTTTTATGTGGGCGCCTACTGTTACTTAAGTTTCTTAATCTATCGGGAAAAATAATGGCTCATCCCTCTGCTCTGATCGAAGCCGGTCAGAAGATATTTGTTGCCGGCAGCAGTAATGAACCCACAGCTCTGATTGAAAGCCTCGTTGCGCAGCCCTTGCCGGAGAATCTGCACTTTGTGCAGTTCCCCATTGGGGGGTTCAACAACGTCGATTTCACCCAGGTAAATCCAACGTCTCAATTGACGACCTTTTTCATGACGCCTGCACTGAAAAACGCAGCCGCCGAGCGTCTGCATTTCCTGCCGATGCAGATGCGCTGGGTGTACAGCTATTTAAGTGAAGGTATTGATGTTGCCCTGGTACAGGTTGCCCGTGACCGGGAGGGTCATCTGCGTCTGGGTCCGAATGTGGATTTTGTGGATGCGGTGCTGAGCAGCGCGCGTCTGGTGCTGGCCGAGTTAAATACAGGTTTTGTGGCGCCAGCAGGAGCCCCGCTCATTGACCCCGCGCGGCTGGATTATGTGTTCGAAAGTCACCGCGAGCTGTTTGCGCCTGGGGTCCCGAAGATTGATGAAGCAGCCTTGCAGATTGGCGCTAATGTTGCTGCTTTGATCAAAGACGGGGATGTTCTGCAGACGGGTATTGGCGCGATTCCCGCAGCCATCCTCAGCCAGCTGGGTGACAAGAATGATCTGGGTATGCACGGTGGTTTGATCGACGATGGTGGCATGCAGCTGATTCGCAATGGCAATCTTACCGGGCAGTTAAAAGCCCTGGATAAAAACCAGCATATTACCGGCATGGCACTGGGCAGTCGGGAACTGATGAGCTGGCTGGCCGAAACGCCAGAGGTTGTTTTCTGTGGTGCAAATCATACTCATGAAGCTTCAGCCATCGCGCAATTGGACAATTTTGTGTCGGTGAATTCCGCGGTAGAGATTGATCTGCTTGGTCAGGTAAATGCTGAGTATGCCGGTGGGCGCCAGATATCTGGCACCGGCGGTTCGGTGGATTTCATGCGTGCCGCAAAAGCCTCCCGGGGTGGCCGCTCAATTGTCGCAATGAACGCAACCGCTCGAGGCGGGTCTGTCTCTCGTATTGTCCCTCGCGTTGAACTGGTTACCGCACTGCGCACTGACGTGGATATTGTGGTCACGGAATATGGCGTCGCGCAGTTGAAAAATCTGCCGGCAGCGGCACGAATTGAAGCGCTGATTGAGATTGCAGCACCACAATTTCGTGATGCCCTGCGTCAGGGTGAACCCCACAGCGCCTGAATCACGCCAGGCGTGTGCACTGATTCACGCTTTTCGATTGCCATTCGGACGAAGGCAACTAGCCTTCATTACAATAGCGATTCGATGGATTACGAGATAAGGATACCTCAAGCCATGGATTATGTTGGCATCGATCCCGCGGTAGGGCTGGAGTGCTCAAGCTGTAAACACATTTCGCGTCTGCCTTACAGTGACCTGCTTAACCGCGTGCTGCAGGAAACGCATGTGAACTGTAATGGCTGTGAGCGCGCTATGTTGCATGACTGGACCACAGTGTCTGTTGTGCAGAACATTATTCGCAAGCGCCTCAAGCAGGCCAACGAAGATAAAGCCAAGCGCACTGCTACCGGCTAGAGGTACCTTATACAGTTGTCGTCGGAGCTTGATTGCTGACACCCAGTTCGTGCAGAAAAAACGCGTACTCTTCGGCCAGTTCCTTGAGCGCATCAAAGCGTCCCGATTGTCCGCCGTGTCCGGCCCCCATATTGGTTTTCAACAGCAGCGTTGTGTTGTCCTGCTTGAGTGTGCGTAGCTTTGCTACGTATTTGGCCGGCTCCCAATAGGTCACTCTTGGGTCGTTCAGGCCTGCTGTCACCATTATGGGTGGGTAGGCGCCCGGCTGCAGCTGATCGTATGGAGAATACGACTGTATGAATTCAAACGCCGCCTGATCTTCAATCGGGTTGCCCCATTCTGCCCATTCAGGAGGCGTCAGTGGCAGCGTTTCATCGAGCATTGTGTTTAACACATCTACAAACGGTACATGGGAAGCCACCGCCCCCCACAGTTCCGGTGCCTGGTTGACGACCGCCCCCATCAGCTCCCCACCTGCGCTGCCTCCTGCGATGGCAATGTTGCCGGCGCTGGCATAGTTGTTTGTGATCAGATGTTTTGCGACGTCAACAAAGTCGTTGAATGTATTGGTTCGCTTGTCAAGTTTGCCCTGGGTATACCAGTGATAGCCGAGGTCGTCGCCGCCGCGGATATGTGCAATCGCAAAAATGAAACCGCGCTCCAGCAACGAAATGCGTGCGGCGGAAAATCCAGGTGAGGTCGCATGCCCATACGCGCCATAGGCATAGAGATACACCGGTGCGCGACCATCTACTGGCGTATCGCGGTGGTAGACCAGACTGACGGGTACTTCCACGCCATCCCGGGCAGTGGCCATCATCCGCTCGGTGGTGAACTGGCTGGCATCATAGCCAGAGGGGATCTGTTTGACCTTCAAGGTGGTTAAAGATCGTTCTGTCAGGTTGTATTCGAATACTGTATTGGGTGTGACCATCGAGGCGTAGTTGATGCGTACCGTTGGGCTGTCGAAGCTTGGTGTTATTCCAATGCCTGCCTCATAAGCTGCTTCGGGGAAAGCCACATAGTGTTGGTTGTCCTGTTTGTCGATGACTCGAATCTGATCGAGTCCATCCAGGCGTTCTTCAACCAGCAGATGGTCTTTAAAAACCACGTGTCCCGTGATGTAGTGCCGCTCGTCGCCAGTGATCCAGGGTTGCCAGTTGCGCTGTTCGGGTTGGTCCTCTCCGACGCGAAAAATATCGAAATTAGGCTGTCGCACGTTGCTGCGGATAACAAATTCACCATTGCCATGGTCGACATAATATTCCACGTCGTCGCGTCGCGGCTCGATCAGTTTTGCTGGCGAGTTGAAATCATCCCGGGGGATAACAAACGCTGCGTTACTCGTATGTCCTCCAAAGTTGAGGATCACCCAATCTTCTGACTGACTCAGGTCTAACGATACGCGTAAGGTAGTATCTGTTTCTTTGTGAACGAGGCGGTCCTCGGTCTGTGTATCAAGAAGATTGTGTTGATAAACCTCTAACGGTTGCCAGGCATCATTCACCACGACATAAAACAGGTTGTTGCTGTGTGCATCCCATATGGGAGAGCCCAGGGTTGATGGGATCGGCTTGCTCAAAGGCAGGCTGTTTTCAATATCGATAATGTGCAGGGTATATCGCTCGCTGCCATCGATGTCGATGCTGTAAGCCAGTCTGCTGCTGTCCGGACTGACCGCTAACGCGCCAAGGGAAAAGTACTCATACCCGTCGGCAAGGGCGGGTTCATCAAGCAGCAACTGCCAGATCTCGGGCTCCGCCTCTGGCGCGCGGTACCAACGTCGGTATTGCGCGTCTTTTTCGAATCGCCACTGATACCAGAATCCATTTTTCAGGTAAGGCACACTGGCGTCGTCCTCAGGTTGCCGTGCTTTCAACTCGTCAAATATCTGTTCAACTACCGGCTCCAGAGGCGCCATGTAACGCTCGAAATAGCGGTTCTCCTGCTGCAGATAGCTGAGAATTTCGGGATCGTTCACCTTTGGATATCCCGGGTCGCGCAGCCAGGCGTAGGGATCCTCTACCGTGATGCCATGGAGACTGAACGTGTGTGGTTTACGAGTGGCGACGGGTGCAATATTGGGCTGTGGCATGTATCTATCTGCTGACTGTGACAATGAAACAGCGGCGCAGCATTCCTTAATGAAGCGCAAAACGCAAACCTCTACACTGTGCTGATCTGCACTACCTTCGGAACCAGACTATGGCCCATATTGACCCGATTGCGCGAACCGATCTGAACCATCTGGAAGCGGTGCTGGCTGGTGCGCAAGCCAGCATGGGATTTGTCCCTAACAGTATGTTGACGATGGCCCATATGCCTCAGTTGACCATGGCGTTTTCAATGCTGGCCGGCGTGGTTTTTGGCGCAGACCTGCGCACTTCGATGGCGGCTTTCAGTGAGAAGGTCCCCGCTGATGAAGCGGCTGATGAGGCGCTGTCGCCGCAACTGGTGCAGCTGATTGCTTATGCTGTGAGCCTGGGCGCTGGTTGTCGCTACTGTCAGGCGCATACATCGCATAGTGGTCACAGGCAGGGTGTGGATGAAGCTAAGTTTGCGCAGATGCTGAATTATGAAAGCTCACCTTTATTCACCGACGCTGAGAAGGCGCTGGTGGCAATGGCGCTGGCTGCGGGACAGGTGCCGAACGTGACTGATGCTCAGCACTTCAAGGCGTTGAAGTTGCACTTCAGTACGCGCCAGATTGTGCAGATTGTAGCTGTCATTGCGTTGTTCGGCTTTCTCAATCGCTGGAATGACACCATGGCCACCGAGCTGGAACCCGGTCCGACAGATTTTGCGGGTTCGGTTTTGGCCGCATCGGGCTGGTCCGTGGGTAAGCATATTGAGAATGAAAATGATCAACAGGCGTAACCTGCCTGAGTATCAACGTGGAGAGAGGCCATGTGTGGCAGGTTTAACATAACATCAGATCCGTTGGCGAAATTTCTGATGGAATGGCTCGGAGTAGCCTATACAGGGCAGGATAATTTCAACCTGGCGCCCACAGAAACCGTACAGGTGCTGCGTATGGATGCTCAAGGGCAGCCGGAATTAAAACCCATGCGCTGGTGGTTAACCCCTTTTTGGGCCAAAGAGGTGTCCACAAAATACAGTATGTTCAACGCGAAATCAGAAACCGCCGCCAAAAGCCCGGCTTTTAAAGCACCTTATGCGAAACGGCGCTGCGTGGTGCCGATCAGCGGGTTTTATGAATGGTGCCGTCAGAATAATCAGAAGCTTCCGTATTTCATAAAGCCTGACGATGACCTCGGGCTGCTGTTAGCCGGTTTGTGGGATAGTTGGCGCAATCCGGAAACCGATGAGGAGTTGCTCAGTTTCACCATTCTCACAACGGCCGCCAATATAGAGCTGGCCTTTGTACATGACCGTCAGCCGGTCATCCTTGACCATGCTGAGGCAAGACAGTGGCTCGACATGGACACGCCAACGTCTGAACTGGAGTATCTTTTCAGTTCCCGTCTGCCGGTTCCCCTGGAAGTTGTGCCTGTTTCCACGCACGTGAATAATGCGCGGCACAAAGACGCACGATGTGCGCAACCTATTGGAGCATCCATACCCGTGGGTGCAGACGTCCATTGAGCCTCGGTAAAAGGAAGATCTGCATTGTTAGTGAGAAAAGGTAAATGGCTCGGCAAAGGTAATTTGCTGGTGGGCGGTTCCAGCCTGGGTGTTGAAGTGCAGGTCGATCTGGAAGTCAGCGAAGATGAGGGTGGCATGACTTTGAGTGGCAATCTCGAAGGCGAATTCTCGGGTGCTGTTTCGATCAGAATTGCCCCTGATGAGGTAGGCACCTATGTCATCGATGCGCGTGTCGCGGGAATGGCATTCGACGGCGTGAGCAAGCTCGAAAGTGAGCCGAACCTGGCTCTACTGTGGAATGCAGGTCATACCAGTAGCGTTTCCGTTGCCTTGTTTGCGCCAGCTGGTGGTATCGGGTGTCGAGGGTTCTGGCAGGAGGGTGGCCGCACTGCAACCTGGGAAATACTGTTTCAATTGAAACAACACGTCGTCGGCGGCGACAACGTGGTTTCGTTAGCTCGGCGGCGACGCTAGCGCAGGTTGAGGTAGTCGATATCAGCTTGATTGAGGTTAATGTTCAGACTCTCAATGCAGCTATCGGTTTCCTGCAGCTGACGAGGTCCAATCAGCGGGAATGTTGGGAACGGCTGAGACAGAACATATGCCAGTGCAATGTTGATCATCTCAACGCCATACTTCTCAGCCAGTTCCCCAGCTCTGTCTCGGCGGCTGAAGTTATCCTGCGAAAACCAGACCCGTTTAAGCTCTTCAATCGTTGGCTGCACACTGGTTACAACAAGGTTCTCTTTGCCTTGCTCGGCTATCACCTGCCCCGCCCAGGTTGTGAAAAAGCCTCGCGCCTGGGATGACCAGGGCATCAGGGCAATCTGTGTGTCCTGCAGATAGGTTCTATATTCATCGGAAGTGGCGTCTTCTGTGCCGGGCCAGATGGGTTCGTTCATCTGAGCCAGGCTGAAGTTGTTGGAGATGGCGCTGAAGCCCTGTAATCCCTTCGATACGGCATAGTCATTAGCTTCCCGCACGCGCTCAACGCTCCAGTTTGAACCACCAAAAGTGCGTATGCGTCCCGCTTTAACCTCATCATTGAGCGCGTCAACAAACTCTGCGACGGGCACGTCCAGATTATCCCGATGCAGAAAGTAGATGTCGACGTAGTCGGATTGCAGACGTTGCAGCGAGACATCTAATTCTTTGCTGATGATGTGCGGGAAGTTGTCCGGTGTGTGGGCGCCTTTACCAATGATGACAATTTCATCTCGAATGCCGCGTGCTGTATGCCAATGCCCCAGCAGTGATTCCATGCTGCCACCACCGTAGATGTAAGCCGTGTCGAAGCAGTTGCCGCCGGCCTCAAAGTAATCATCCCACATCACGCTGGCGTGACTCATGGAGGGTTGGTTGTCGCAACCCATAACAAGACGAGCAACGGATTTGTCAAGATGGGCAACGGAGCCGTGAGAGATTCTGTTGCTCGATTTTGACAGCGTACCAAGCAGGGGGCCGCGGTGGCTTTGGGGCTGCTCAATGTCGTAGCTCAGGCCGATCGCTTTGCGCCACTGATCCAGCGCGAGAGCATTGTTGAGAGATTCCTGCCAGGTAAGAATGTCCGATTGTGTGTTCCCCGCGGCGATGTGCTGTGCCACGTGGTCCGCTTCAATTTTGTAAAGCCCCTCACTGTGACCGCTGATAACTTCAGTGTCTGCGCCGCGTTTGATATGGAATGACCAGTTCTGCGCTTCGTCCAGCGGTAGCCAGGGGCTGGGCACATGAATGCTGCCTTTGCTGCCGTAAATGGTGGCTGTATTGTCCAGGTTCAATGACACGGCTGTGGATATCTGTGCGGCAAGACCGTCATCAAACTTGAGTAATGCTGTTGACCACTCGTCGATGCCGGTAGCTCCAAGCTTGCCGTGCGCTGCTATGTCTGCAGGTTCACGGCCAGCGATGGCGCGCGCAAAAGACAGTGGATAACAACCCACATCCATGATGCCGCCACCTGCCAGGTGATTAGCAAACAGCCGTGAATCAGCATCAAAGGCTGCGTGGTAGCCAAACTGCGCTTCTATGTGTCTGACTTCACCAATCTCGCCACTGCGAACAGCCTCGACGATGGCCAGCATCTGCGGATGCAGACGATACATAAATGCTTCCATCAGAAAGACATTGTTTCGCGTTGCGCAGGTCACCATGGCCATACATTCAGCATGGTTCAGGCCCATGGGCTTTTCACAGAGAACGTGTTTACCAGCCTGTATCGCGCGGATTGTCCAGGCAGCGTGTTCCGTATGCGGGGTGGAAACGTAAATGGCGTCGACGTGTGGGTCGTTGATGAGCCCATCGTAGCTGTCGTGACAGGTCAGCCCAAGGTCTGGAAATGTCTCAGCAAAAGCTTGTGCACCCGCTGCCGAGCGACTGCCAACGGCAACCAGTTGATGCGCTTCGGAGCCGATGAGGGCTTTTGCGTAGGTTTTGCCAATAGTGCCTGTGGCCAGGATGCCCCAACGTAGTGACATATAGGTGCTCGCGATGTTCTTTGGACGCGGCAACATAGGGTTTGGCGATGTATTTAGCAAGGTTTGTAGAGATTTTGAGGGCCACAGAAACCTGTGACCGATGTCACAACAGGTACTGCCTCTCATCGTTACAGTAGAAATTCGCAGAAGCAGTTCAGGTATTGCCTCATGATGAGGCCTTCAGCGTCCGGCTCACCCTGACTACATGGATCTGCGTTTTCTCCACGTGAGCGAATGTTTGGTAGTTGCCCATGCGCCTGCAGCAGAAATTTCGCACAGCCTGTCTGTTTGGTATTGCGATCTACGCCAGCCTGTCTGGTGTGGCTCTGGCTGACGACAGTCCTGCCTGGAACGCACTTTCTGTTGATGATCGGCAAAAGATTCTGCGTGGATTAGAGGTCGAGCAATCTGCGTCAGCTGGCATACAAAACCTTCGCACTGAAACAGGTGCACGGACTGTGCGACAAGCGGCTTTGACTGATCGCTGGTTTCATGAGCAGCGGCAGGGCAACGACAGAAGTCTGAGGCTGGTCTGGCAACGCTCTGCAAACATGCTCAGCGTGTCCGAAGAGGGATTGAGCCTGACGCGACGATTCTGATCCGCGCTGGTCTATCTTCTCATTTCTTCATCTTTGATAAGGCTGTATCACTAAGTTTATCTGTTCCTGGAGCGTACTCATCGCAGTTTGTTTGTTATGACTGTGATCCAGGAAGAACATCAGAAACGCATATTCCGTCAGGCTATATAGAGTATGTGCCAGCAGGTGCAGGTCAACTTGCGCGTCCAGATGCCCCATACCCTGTGCCATCAATAGCAGTGCGTGGTAGCGTTCGTGCGCGACCTGATTCAGCGAGATCAGCTTGGTTTCGTCCAGAGACTGGCTGAAAAGTGCCACACTCACCTGGCGCCAGAGTTCCATATTCTCTTCGTTGAATTGGTCAAACCCAACCTGGTTGATGTCTGCAAGGGTTTGCAGCAGGTTGCCATCATATCGTTTGATCAGCTCATCCACGACGCTACCCCAAAGACCCACTTCCGCGGCGATAATTGCATGCACAATCAGCGCCTTTGAGGGGAAGTAGTTATACAGGGTCTGGTAACTGATACCCGCCTGTGCCGCTATCTGGCGGGTGGTTGTGGCCTCAATACCCTGGCTGCGAAACAGCTTGTCGGCCTCCGCAACAATCTTTTCCCGCGCCTGGGTTTTTTTCTGTTCTCGGAGTGACACTATTGGCTTCTCGAGTTGTGTCTCTAAGTGCTCAGCAAAAAAATTGACATGATCAATATTTAGACCGAGTATATATTTAGTGCAATCAAGTTCAAGGGCATTGTTATGCGGCTCATGATTTATGTCGTTGTCGGTATTCTGCTACTGACCTGGTTTTCCAGTCTGCCTGCTCTGCACGCTCAAGAACTGGCTCGGGAGGTCTCTCCAGACCCGGATCCTTATGCACTGGTAGAAAAAGCCCTGGATCTGACCCGCAGCACGTCCTCGCATTCACAGATGTCGATGACCATTTCCCGACCAAGCTGGCAGCGTACGTCGAGTCTCGTGGCCTGGACCCGCGGCAGGGAAGACTCTCTGATCAGGTTTACCGCGCCAGCCAAAGATGCGGGTAACGCGCTGCTGAAGCAGGGTGACAAGATGTGGACCTACAACCCCAAACTAAATCGCAATATTCGGCTGCCGAGCTCAATGATGTCCCAGAGCTGGGCGGGTTCAGATTTTTCTTACAACGATTTGTCCCGCAGCGATAAATATCTGCGTCATTACGATCTTTCTCTGCAGCAGGTAACCCTCAGTGACGAAGATGCCAGCGGTGAACAGCAACGCGTGTTCACCATCGACGCCATTCCCAAGGAGGATGCGCCAGTGGTTTGGGGAAAGGAGCGGATGATCATTCGAGAGGATAACGTCATGTTGGAAGTTACCTATTTTGATCAGAGCATGGTGCCTGTTAAGCGCCTGGTCAGCCTGGAGATTGGTGAAATGGGTGGGCGCACCATGGCAACTGCAATGCGCATGGATAACCTCGAAGAAACTGATACCTTCACTGAAGTCCGCTATCAGGACATTGATTTTGATCTGCCGTTAGAAGATCGTATGTTCACAGTCTTTGCACTGCAGTCCGGACAGACACCTTGACCCAGACCCTATCCCTACCAGCGCCGACAGGGGCATCAAAAGCCAATGCAGGCCTGACCTGGCGTCTGGCCTGGCGAAACTTGTGGCGCAACCCGCGCCGTACCTGGCTGACGGCCGGCGGTATTGCGTTTGCCAGCTTGTTAGTCACGCTGAGTATGTCGCTGCAGCAGGGGTCCTACGATGCCATGGTGTCTTCTGCAACGGGCTTCTATTTGGGTCAGGCACAGATCAATCATGTCATGTACGAAGAAGAGGGCAAACTGGAACAGACCGTTGCGCCTGCGGACGAATTGCGTCGCTCTCTTGCGCAGATTCCCGGTCTTCATGTTGCTCCCAGAGTGCAGGTTTATGCGTTGGCATCGGTTGGGCAACGCTCATTCGGTGCCGCGGTGGTCGGAGTTGATTTTGAGGTTGAGCAGAAGCTGGTCAGCTTTTTCGATCGCGTCACTCAGGGTCGGCTCCCCGTAGATGAAAATGAAGTGCTCATTGGCGAAGCGCTGGCCCGAAATCTGGGCGCACAGCTGGATGATGAGTTAGTGGTGCTGGGTACAGGCAAAGAAGGTGGCATCGGCGCCCTTGCGCTGACCGTTGCCGGCCTCTATGCCTCCGGACGACCCGAGCTGGATCGCAGTCTTATGTTTACTCATCTGGCAACAGTGCAGAATGGTTTTGGTCTCGGTGACGAAGTGCATGCCATGGTACTGGGGTTTGACGATATCGAAGAGCTTGCGCCTAATCTGGAAAGGTTGAGTCGAGGCTTGCCTGATAACTCTGAATTGCGAACCTGGCAACAGCTGCTGCCAGAAGTTGTGCAGAGCATAGAGCTTGATCGGATCAGTGCTGTTCTGTTTTACGGCAGTATCCTGGTCCTGGTGACGTTTTCCGTTGTTAACACGTTCATTATGATTATTTTTGAACGCACGCGAGAATTTGGCATGCTGCTGGCGCTGGGTACACGGCCAGGAATTATCATGCGCCAGGTTCAGGCGGAAGCGCTGATGATGTGGCTGGTCGGAACCGCCATAGGTCTGTTGTTATCTAACCTGTTGGTCGGTTGGGCTGCGGTGCAAGGTATTCCATTAGGCATGATGGAAGAAATGGCTGAGCAGTATTATATGCCCAGCCGTCTGTATCCGGCGATTTCGCTGTACGCCATGTTGCTGGCACCACTGGTGCTTCTGGTGGGTACGCAGTTGGCGGCTTTTGTCGTGACGTTTCGTGTGCGACGGCTCAAGCCGGTTGAAGCGCTTCGCGCCGAGTAGGTAGTCTGGATCTATGAAACTCTTATTCCAACTCAGTATCCGCAATCTGTTGCGTAACAAGCGACGTAACGCAATGTTGCTGGTGGCGATTGCCGTGGCGGTGGCTGGTGTCAATGCATCAAATACGCTGTTGCGGGGTTATCAATACGGCATGCTGGAGTCCGCGATCAATAACCTGACGGGTCACGTCAAAGTCATGGCAGAAGGATATGTGGACGATCCCAATGTAAAACACAGCTTTAAGCTGAATTCAGAGCAGCTACCACAGCTGCCTGAAGGCATGGTCATCGGCTGGGCCGATCGGTTACGTATACCGGCCGTGATCATGAGTGAGCGGGAAACCCGTGGTATCGAACTGGTTGGCGTAGATCCATCGAAAGAAGCCATTTCCTTTATCGGCGAAGCAAAGATTGAGGGTGAGTTCCTGCAAGGCGCAGAGGATGGTCGTGTGTTAGTCGGCAAGGAGTTGGCACGCCAGCTACAGACCGCAGTGGGGCGTCGCCTGGTGCTGATCGCCCAGGGTGCTGATGGCCTTAATCGAGAACGGGGTTATCGAATTGCGGGTACCTACGATGCCGAAGGTACAGGCCTTGAAAAGAATTATGTATTTGTCGGTTTGAATTCGCTGCAGGCGCTGTTGGAAACCCAGGCGGTGACCGAGCTTTCAGTGCGTGTTGATCGTGAAGAGCAGCGTTTACCGGCAAAATCTGCGTTGCGCGCGGCTTTTCCTGACCTGGAGGTGAAAGATTGGCGCGAGCTGGACCCTCAGGTGGCTGAGATGTTCAAATTTGCTGATGCTTCGTTGTTCATCTGGTTTTTTCTGATGATGGGTGCATTGACCTTCGGGTTGGTTAACTCCCTGATTGCCGCAGTGATGGAGCGGGTCAAAGAACTGGGCATGATGCGTGCGCTGGGTATGCAGAACTCAACTGTGCTGGTGCAGGTGGTGCTTGAATCCATCATTCTGATGACTGTAGGTGTTGTGTTTGGTACGGCAATCAGCCTGCTGATTTACTGGAGTATTGCTGACGGTATCGATCTGTCTGCCTACGCCGAGGGTGCTGAAATGGTAGGTGTGTCCAGCATGCTGCAGCCGGTGCTGTTGAGGGAAGACGTTTTTCTGGTTGCGATAATGAGCATTATTCTCGGTATTCTGGCCAGTTTTTATCCTGCCTGGCGCGTTATCAAAATTCGCCCTCTGGATGCATTGCGACGGTGAAAATACAGGATGAAAGAGGCTAAGTTTGCCATGGGGGTTATAAAAAGTGACTGATCCGGTTGTTGTCTGTCGTGGCGTCAGTCGCACCTATCAGCAGGAATCTGTGCCTGTGCACGCACTTAGCAAGGTTGACTTAATTGTCTACCCCGGTGAGTTTGTCAGTTTGTCCGGGCCTTCCGGCTCGGGTAAATCGACTCTGCTGAATATTGTTGGCGGGCTTGACCGACCAGACGAAGGCAGTGTCTCGGTAGGTGGTGTAGATCTTGGCGAACTGTCTGAAAGCAAGCTCGCGGAATTGCGTTTGCATAAACTGGGATTTGTGTTTCAGGCTTACAATCTGATACCGGTGCTCAGCGCCCTGGAGAACGTGGAATTCATCATGCAACTGCAAGGTGTGCCGCCAGCTGAGCGTTTAGAGCGAGCGACAGCGGTGCTGGATCGCCTTGGCCTGGCAGATATGTTGCACCGACGCCCTGGCGAGTTATCCGGTGGACAGCAACAGCGCGTGGCTGTTGCTCGGGCGATTGTTTCGGAGCCGGTTCTTCTGTTGGCTGACGAGCCATCGGCGAATCTTGATTCGAAGACCACAAAAGACCTGTTAGAGCTGCTGAAGCAGCTTAATGAAGAAGGCATGACAATTGTTACTGCGACTCACGACAGTATGGTGATGAGCTACGCGCTGCGCCAGGTCCGTTTGCGAGATGGACAGATTGAACGCGATGGTCAGGCTCAGAGCGCTTAGTATTTGCCGAGGCTTTACCCGTTGGTATAAGCATCTGGGTTTGGTCGTGTTGCTTGTTGGTGGCGGCACGGCTCAGGCGTTGGAGGCCGATGTTAGATTAAAATGGTTTGGTAGTGCGGCAGCTTTGCCTGAACATGATCTGCAGCGGCAGATTGATAAAACACCAGCCTATGACCAAACCTATGACATGCGCCTGATGTTCCGTCATAAGACAGGCCCGTTCCGTCTGGCGCTTGATCACTCCACGGTGCTACTCAGCGGTGATGCAGCCAAGTTAGGTCGTGACCCGAATGCGGCGTTGGATCAGACGGTTACCAATGATGATCGTCGTTGGGCGGACATGACGTGGTCAATAGAAGAGGGTAAGCGGCATCAGAGTTTTCATCGGATAGACCGCCTGTCAGTACAATGGCAGTCAGGGAACTGGAGCGTTTCCGCAGGGCGTCAGGCGGTGAGCTGGGGTAGCGGTATCGTTTTTCAGCCCCTTGACCTGTTCAGTCCGTTTTCGCCTACGGTTGTTGATCGTGATTACAAACCAGGTGACGACCTGTTGCTGGTTGATCATCTTCTGGAGAGCGGTAGCGACCTGCAGTTGTTGCACGTGGTGCGTAGAGATGCAGATGGCGATGTCAGCAGCCAGGTTGCCAGCACCGCGTTCAAGTGGCATGGCTATGCCGGAGCATCAGAACTGGAATTGCTCGCGGCCAGGCACTTTGATGAGGATGTTCTAGGGTTGAGTTTTCGGCGTCCACTGGGTGAGGCAATGTTTCGTGCAGATCTGGTAGCTGTGAACAGTCAGAGCGCTGACCGGAATGAGGGCTGGCAGATCTCGGGCATCGCAAATCTCGATTACACGCTGCTGGCCTGGGAACGCAATGTCTACCTGTTTGGTGAATATTTCTACAACGATTGGGGTGTGGATGAGCTTCCCACGCAAATAGTTGATCTGCCGACGAGCCTGGTTGACAGGCTGGCCCGTGGAGAGTTGTTCAATTTGATGCAGCACTACCTGGCGTTAGGTGGCAGTTTCGAATGGCATCCACTGGTCAATCAGAGTGTTACTCTGATTTCGAACCTCCAGGATAGCAGCACGCTGCTGCAGGTAGCGGTGGCTTTTGATCCCGGCGATCACCAGAGCCTGCAACTAGGTTTAATACAGCCGCTGGGCCGGGCAGGTGACGAATTCGGAGGCATTCCCGTCGCTGGCGATCAGGTGACCACCGGCGGCGGCAGCCGATGCTATCTGCGATGGACGTACTTTTTCTGAATTAACCCAAGCTTATGCATCAGCGCGTAAACTGTCGTGGCGATGAAACAGACCAGAATCGTGCAGCATCCTCTAAAAAGCAGGGATAACAAACAGCCCCGCGACCGTGGCTATACCTGCCAGCAGCAGCCGGAGAGGTGGTGTCGTGTGATTTAAAATCCGTCCACAAAAAAAGCCCGAAGAGTTCGGGCTTTTTCTAGCGGGTCGCGCAGGCTTCCCGCGTTATTTCCCGGCTAGCCGGGCGCTCATCTTAGTTAGAAGCAACGTCGATGGTTACACGAGTTTCTTCAGGTACGAAGCGTCCTTCTTCGATGCTTGCACTGATCAACTTGGCGCCACGCTGTGCGGTTTCACAGGCTACGCGGATCGTGTTGCGCTCGCCGTCTTCCCAGCGGGTAGCATTCACAAAGTACTCGTAGATACCGCGTTCTTTGTTGATGAGGTATTCGCGGCTTGTGACCAGGCCTTCACTGTCCTGTTTTGCTGCTTTTACACAGTTGTTGAACCCACGCATTTCAGCGTCGGTGCTGGTGCGTGCTTCAACGACAGCGCCATAGGCCAGGAAGGTGCTGAGTGCGGCGATAAATACTGATTTTTTCATGTTTGCGGTCCTTTGGGGGTCGGATGAGAATTTAGGGGTTTAAATGCGATTAAGTGTTACCTAAGGTAACGTAAAGGGGTCGATTAGGGAACATAAGTAACGTAGAATGCTGTTTGCAAAAATTTACAGGGTGATGGTTATTTCACAACCTCACCTGCTCGGCGGTAACTGGGAAAAGGTTTGGACTATGAACGGGCATCCTGCATTTGATCTTGACTGGAATCTCGTGCGAACTTTTGTGGCCGTGGGACAGGGCGGCAGTCTGGCTGCGGGTGCTCGAGCCATTGGCATCACCCACCCGACCGCTGCCAGGCATATTCAACAACTTGAAGAGAACCTGGGCATGTCACTGTTTAACCGGACTGCCCAGGGACTGCTGCTGAATGAAGCTGGCGTGCGTTTGGATGCGGCTGCTCGGATCATGCATGACAGCGCGCTGGCGTTTAAATCTGCCTCCGACGGAATGCGCGAACAGCCGCTGCAGCGCGTGACCATATCAGTGGCAGACGTGCTTGCGGAACTCCTGCCTGAGGTTTTGCTTGAAGAAATGCATGATGAGGCTGAGCAGCCGGTTTCGGTGGACATGGTGGTGACCAATGATCTGGTGAATCTGTTGCAACGGGATGCAGATCTGGCGCTGCGTAATGTGCGACCCAGTCAGCAGGAACTGTTGTGTAAAAAGCTAGGCAGTCTGCAGATGGGTGTTTACGCCCATGAGGATTATGTGGCAACAAAGGGCCTGCTGGATCTGCAAAAGCTTGGCCAGCACCGATTCATCGACGGCCTGACCCGGGACTACCTGCGACGCGGGGCTGCTGAACGCGGGCTGATGATTGATGACCGGCAGATTGTCATGCGCAGCGATTCGGTACCGTGTAAACGTGCTGCGGTCAGGGCAGGCTGGGGTATCGCAGCGTTTCCCTGCTGGATGGCTGAGCATGAATCTCAATGGGTGTCGGTACTGCCGAGCGATGAATTGATGGCCATGGATGTGTGGCTTGTCGCCCGACCAGA
Source organism: Gammaproteobacteria bacterium (assembly GCA_048571035.1). Taxonomy (GTDB): domain Bacteria; phylum Pseudomonadota; class Gammaproteobacteria; order Pseudomonadales; family Azotimanducaceae; genus UBA4421. Next base: position 1,400,693 of record CP121329.1, on the reverse strand, counting down.
GGTTCGCCAGAGTGAGCAGTTGTTCGGGTTGTTCAAACGCTTGAGCGACAGGCTTGGAGCGCGATTGAGTTAAGCGGAGCCAAGCTGTTATCCCTCTAAAGGCGACTTCCGCCAGACGGAAATCATTTATTTCCTGCGGCTTAGTTCAGCAGACAGCCACCTCTGATGACGGGGAGCACCCGATAGTGAACGTCGGTTGCTGTCAGGTTCGCCTGTGCATCAGATAGAAGGGTTTCAACCTCGGACATGCGGATGTGGATTTCGAACTGGACCCGTTTTGCACGCCCACTGACCTGCTCGGCAGGCGTCAACCCGTCATGGCGACTGCTATGTCCGCGCGTTTCAAAGCTGGTGAATCCGGCATCATGCTCGCGAGACAACAGCCAGTCGATCATTGTCTCTTCGAGATTGCGCGGTAGATCAAAAACAACCAGCGCTTCTTCGGCATCGCGTGAGTTCACTTGGTCACCTCCGGTTCACCAAATCGTTGATAGAGAATGGGCAGGATGATGAGCGTCAGGGCTGTTGCGGTAATGAGGCCGCCAATGACCACAATCGCCAGAGGACGCTGAATTTCAGAGCCGGGTCCACTGGCAAAAAGCAGTGGCACCAATCCAAACGCAGCGATACTTGCTGTCATCAGTACCGGTCGAAGCCGTCGTTTAGCGCCTTCGATAACCACTTCAGACATGGCCATGCCTTGGGCGCGTAACTGATTAAAATACGACACCATAACCACTCCGTTCAACACGGCGATCCCCAGTAGTGCGATGAAACCAACTGAGGCGGGTACGGAAAGATATTCGCCGGTAAGTGCCAGGGCAAAAACACCGCCAATCAGTGCAAAAGGAATATTTGTCAGCACCAGCAAAGCTTGCCGCACGGAGCGAAAAGTGGAAAACAGAAGCAGGAATACCAGACCGATGGACACTGGGACCACCAACGCCAGGCGTGCTGCTGCTCGCTGTTGATTCTCGAACTGCCCACCCCATTCCAGATAATACCCTGTTGGGAGCGCAACTTTGTCAGCAACAACAGCCTTTGCATCCTCGACAAACCCAACCAGGTCGCGACCGGTGACATTGCTGCGCACTACCGTGAAACGCTGCCCGCGCTCCCGTCCAACGGCAACCACACCTTCTGCGCGTTGAATCTGCGCCACCGACTTCAACGGTACGCTGGTACCATCCTCCAGGACAATGGGCAGGCTCGCGAATTCGCCCGGTGAAGAGCGGACTTCACTGCTGGCGCGAATCAGCAAAGGGGTTCGCTGCACTCCTTCCTGGACGATTCCCAGAGTGACACCTTCGAATTGCGTGCGCAGCATGCGTTGCAGCGCTTCGATGTTGAGGCCCAGCCGGCCTGCGGCGAGCCGGTCAACGCTAAGTTCGAAGTAGACAACCCCTTCGTTTTGACTGGCAAACACGTCCTCGCTACCGTCAACGATGCGCAATGCTGCCGCAATTTCGGTGGCTTTATCGTTGAGTACTTCCAGGTCTGAGCCAAACAGTTTGACGGCAACATCGCCGCGCACGCCTGTCAGCATTTCTGATGTACGCATTTCGATAGGCTGGGTAAAACCATACGCGATTCCCGGAAAGCCATCCAGAACCGCACGGATGGCCTCGATCAATTCTGCTTTGCTCTCCATGCGCCATTCTGACTTTGGTCGCAGTACCATGAAGACATCGCTTTCATTGAGCCCCATCGGGTCCATGCCAATTTCGTCAGAACCAACGCGTGCAACCATGCGGGTTACTTCCGGGACGTTGTTCAGTACCGCGGCCTGAATCCTCAAGTCGAGATTCACGGACTCTTCAAGCGTAATCGATGGCAGCTTTTCGAGCTGCACGATGATGTCACCTTCATCCATTGTTGGCATGAATGTTTTGCCTATGAATGGATAGGCAGCAAGCGCAGCGAGCAGCGCCACCAGCGCACCGGATACCATCCATCGTGCATGACCCAGACACCAGTGTAGCGCCGGTTCGTACAGGCTCTGCAGCTTTCGGGGTAACCAGGGTTCCTGATGTTGAGTGTGCGCAAGTAAAAAAGAAGCCAGCACGGGAATAACTGTGAGAGACAGCAGCAGTGAGCCGGCCAGGGCAAAAACTATAGCCAGCGCTACCGGCGTAAACAGTTTGCCTTCGAGTCCCTGCAGTGTCAGAAGCGGTAAAAATACAACGATGATGATACCGATGCCGGATGCAACCGGCACAGACACCTCGCGCACGGCCCGGTAGATCAGGTGCAGTCGAGGCAGGCGCTGTGCTTTGAGGTTATCTGCTAACTGAGTTGTTATATTTTCGACGACAACAACTGCGGCATCCACCAGCATGCCTATGGCGATAGCCAGGCCACCAAGGCTCATAAGATTTGCTGACATGCCAAACTGCTGCATCAGAATAAAAGTGATGAGGGCAGAGAAGGGCAGAACCAGGGCTACTGTAAGCGCTGCGCGCAGGTTGCCCAGAAAAAGGATCAGCAGCGCAATCACCAGCACGGTGGCTTCTGCAAGGGCTCGAGCAACAGTATTGACGGCGCGCTGTACCAGATCGCCGCGGTTGTAGAATACGTTGATACTCACGCCGGCCGGCAGGGCAGATGAGATTTCCTGGAGTTTTGCGCGAACGCCGCTAACAACCTCATCTGCGTTTGCACCACGCAACCCCAGCACCAGCCCCTGCACAGCCTCAGCTTGCCCGTCTTGTGTGACAGCGCCGTACCGGGTGATAGCACCCACTTTAACGTGTGCGACATCACCGACGGTGATAGCGGTGGTATCAATCACCCTGACGACAATATCGCTGACGTCGTTGAGGGTTTTAATGCTGCCTTCGGAACGGATTAAAAGGGTTTCTTCACCCTCCTGCAGGCGCCCTGCGCCATCGTTTTTGTTGTTCAGTGACAGCGCAGCTTCGAGCATTAGCGGGTCTACGCCTTTTGCGGCCATCTTCACCAGGTCTGGTATCACTTCAAAGCTTCGAACAAAGCCGCCCAGAGAGTTAACGTCTGCAACCCCGGGAACTGTTCGCAGTGCCGGCCGGATTACCCAGTCCAGCAAAGTGCGACGCTCCGTCAAACTGATTTGACCATCGACGGTGAACATGAACATCTCACCCAGCGGGGTTGTCATGGGCGCAATACCACCTTCGATGTCGGTCGGCAGGCTATCCCAGACACCACTTAAGCGTTCAGCAACTTGTTGTCGTGCCCAGTAGATATCGGTGCCCTCTGCAAAATCCACGGTGATATCTGATAACGCGTACTTAGCGATTGACCGCAGCATTACCTGTTGCGGGATACCGAGCAGTTCAACCTCAATCGGTGCGGTGATGCGACTTTCCACCTCTTCTGGTGTCATACCAGGCGCTTTGACAATAATTTTCACCTGCGTCGGTGAAACATCGGGAAACGCATCGATGGGCAGTTCGCGAAAAGCGCTGTAACCAATGCCGATCAGTAAGGCTGAAAACAGCAGTATCAGAACGCGCTGAGTTAAAGCGAATCCAATTAACTGAGGTATCATCAGTTTGCGTCTTGCTGGCTTGCCCAGAGACTCTTCAGGGCTGCAACACCCGCAACCGCCAGCGGCGTATCGGCATCAATTCCCTGAGATATAAATGCCTGATCTCGGCTGGTGCCGGACAGGTTTACTAAACGCGCCTCGAAACCCATGTCCGTGCGAACGAAAACATAATTCGATGCGCCACTGCGCATGATGGCGTGTAAAGGCACGGATAAAAGGTCCGCCTCATGCCCTGCACTACCCAACGTGACTGCGATGAACTGTCCGGGTAAAAGGCGTTCTGCACCATGGCTTACCGTCGCGCGAAGTGTGGCTGTCTGAGTAAGTCTGTCAATACTTCGAGCGATTGTCGCGACGGTTGCGCGGAAGGTGTCGTCACGGTCCATCGTGACAGTCATGCCGGGGGTCACTGAAGCCAGGTCCTGTTGCGCAATCTGCACCTCCAGCCACAAAATGCTCAGATCAACGACACGCAGGATTGGCGCCATTGCTTCAAGCTGTTGTCCGATTGCAGCCAGCCGCTGGGTCACAACGCCCGGCATTGGTGAGCGGATCAAGGCTGTATCGTTCAACTGCTGGTGATTGGACAGGCGCTTTATGTCAGCCGCCTGCATGCCGCCAAGTAACAGTAACTGGTGATGCTCGTTAAGCTGCGCGTTTGCCGTCCGACTCTTTGATTCCGTCTCCTGTAGCCGCCGCGCAGATACAATACCCTCTTCGAACAATTGTCTATCGCGGTTCAAAGCAGCAGTTGCAGTGTTGTGTTGGAAAAACGCATCCAGATACTCACGTTGCAACCCAAGGAAGTCCGGGCTTTGAACTTCGGCAAGCACCTGGCCGGTGGACACGGTATCGCCGACGTTGACGTGCAGCCGAATTAGCCGACCGGAATAAGAACTGCCCGCAATAATTTCATTGCTGGGTGGCACTACAACTTGAGCTCGCGCTGAGACTGCGCCGACAGCGTCCGCCTGGCTTGGTTTGCCCAGCTTGATGCCCAGGTTGTCAACTTCTGCAGCGCTGATGCGCAATTGTTCAGCGTGACTTAAGCCGGGGCTTAACAAACCGGCCATAACAATCAACAAGCTCGTTATGCGTATCATGGCAGCGCCCCCACAGCCTGGTTATAAAGTGCAGTTTGATATTTCTTATCGATTAACAGTTGATTGGCATCGCGTTCCGCACGCTGGGCTACACTTTGCAGTTTCAGCAGATCCAGCAATTCAATTTCGCCCAGCTCGTGTGCGCGCTGGGCCATTTTAAAGCGGCGTGTAGCCAGGTCCTTGCGCTTGATGGCTATCGTCAGATTTTCATCTGCTACCGTTAGTCCGTGTATGGCTTCATGCAACTGCAGATCGAGTGCCCGCAACGTTCGATCACGCGTCGCGAGAGCCGCTGCAACTTCGCGTGCAACGCCTGTGATTTCCGTCTGCGCGTGCGTGGCGCCGCCAAACGGAACAGTCAGGGTCAGGCCAATGCTGTTATCGAATTCATCAGCGAAGCTGGCACGTTCGCGTCGTGGGCCAATCAGCAGTCGCGGGCTGCCTTTGGCACTTTTTTCAGTGAGGCGGAGTCTGGCCTGGGCTCGTTCAAGCTGGGTGTTAGCCAGCAGTAGAGCGGGGTGGTCTGGCGCAATATCTTTCTGTGGACTGAGGGGCTCTGCAGTAAATGCTGGCCGCTGTCTCAGTGTTGTCAGGCTTTGGTACGCGCGTTCGGCATCAAGCAGCGCAGCTTCTGCGTTAACCTGCCGAGTTTGTGCCTCGAGCAAGGCGTTGCGGGCGAGTAACAGGTCGCTCTGTGGTACGTCGCCCAGCTCGTGACGACGTGCAACCGAATTTGCCAGTTGTATGGTGTTTTCCAGCTCGGATTCAGTTTGCACCAACTGGTTCTGGGTTGCGGCCATCGCCCACAACAGATGACGCAGCTGACCAGCGACTTCCCAGCGCAGCGCATTGGCGCGAGCATCACTTGTCTCCGACATTGATCTACCTAACGATTGAGTAGCGGTGCGCTCACCCCAGCGCCACAGTGGTAGTTCCAGCCCGGCCTCGTATTCATCCAATTGATTGTCGTCCTGCCAGCGATCACTTTGATAGCGAAAAGTCATGGCGGGCGAGTCGGCGAACCAGTGTCGGCCGCGGGATCGCCAGGCCTGGGCCTCTTCGGCTTGAGCGTCCAGCTCAAGTGTCGTGGGGAAGCGCGCCAAGGTTTCATCCAATATCTGGGTCAGCGAAAGAGACTTGTTTTCGCTAAGCAGAACATGTGCGTGGGTTGTGGTCACCTCGTCTGCTGCGTAGCTGGTTAGTGCTGCCGACGTCAGCAGAACGGCCAGCACAGGCAGCAGAAAACCTGACACCGACGGTAAGGCGAAGTGTGTTTGCAACGTCTCCCGCAAATGTTTGGTCATGCAATTATCCCTGGTCCATGAAAGTCTGATGCAGCAAAGTCTATGGTGGCCTGAGATTTGTCATGAAAATGTCACTAAATCCTAAATATTGTGTTGGCACCTGTCATTGATAATGGTTGGTGACCCGTGGAGAGTCCGGATTGACATTTCTTTAACATTTACATGACATGGCGTTGAGCCAAAGCAGGTGACGCTGATGCCTGCGGCTTCTCAATAACAGCCGAAAAGAGAAATGGCATGCGCGTACTGATTGTCGAAGACCATCGAGATATTGCAGAGAATATTGCCGATTACCTGCAACCGCGAGGGCATTCGCTCGATTTTGCTGCGGACGGGATCACTGGTTTGCATCTTGCTTTAACTGAGGACTATGACGTTATTGTCCTTGACCTCATGCTCCCGGCGATGGACGGCGTTACGCTGTGTCGCAAGCTCCGCCAGGAAGGCAAACGATCAACACCGGTTTTGATGCTGACGGCTCGGGATCAGCTTGCCGACAAGGTCGACGGCTTCGAAGCCGGTGCTGATGATTACCTGGTAAAGCCGTTTTCAATGAAAGAGCTGGAAATTAGGCTGCATGCCCTGCAACGACGGCATGCGGGTCACTCAAATCTTCGCGTCATGCGGGTGGCGGACCTTGAATTCGATCCCGATACGCTGATCGCCAAACGCGGTGGTGCTGTCCTTGAACTGAATCCGACGATGCGAAAATTATTACAATTGTTGATGGAAAATTCTCACCGTGTGGTGCCTCGGCGTGAACTGGAATACGCCCTCTGGGCGGATGACCCGCCGGCAGGGGATGTTTTGCGTGCCCACATCCACACCCTGCGCAGCATCATTGATAAACCCTGGCCCGTTAAACTGATTCAGACCGTACACGGTGCTGGGTATCGATTGGCAGCGCCTGAATGATGGGCAATTCAACAAAACGCACAAATCTGCGGGTCCGAATCACGCTGGCCATTCTGATGGTAACCAGCATTGGCAGCACACTTTTTGCATTTGGCGTCTACCTCTCAAACGAAGGCCTGGAAGATGTGGTGCTCGAACGACAGGTTCGGGACGAGTTAAATACTCTTGTAAGGTTGTCTCAGGCGTCCCCTCAGGTGACCAGGGTGCAGAGCGCCCTGATAAAAGGTTACGTTGGTCAGGACAACCCTGAGCTCCCGCAGCAGCTGGCTGCGCTGCAACCCGGTGACTATCACAGTGTGCCCATCGACGATCGACGCTTCCAGATTCTAGTGGCACAAGACGGCGGACAGCGCTTTTATATCTCATATGACATCACCGAGTGGGAAATACGCGAGCGGGAAATGATCCTTATTCTGGTGCTGGGTGTGCTGATTATTGCTGCGGCTGCAATCTGGCTGGGTAGCTGGGCTTCGCAACAGATTGTCGCCCCGGTCACTCGTCTTGCTGAACGTGTGACGCGTCTCCAGCCGGACGAGCGCAAGGTGCGCATTGCTGATGAATTTGAAGGTGCGGAAGTATCAGATATCGCAGAGGCTTTTGATCGTTTTATGCTGCGCCTGGATGGTTTTGTGACCCGTGAACAGTCGTTTACCTCAGCTGCCAGCCACGAATTACGCACCCCCCTGGCGGTTATGCAGGGTGCTGCTGACGTCTTGCAGGAACAGCCGGAGTTGGGAGAAATTTCTATACGAGCGGTGCGGCGTATTCAGCGCGCCAGTCGTGAGATGCATGAGTTTATTGAATCATTACTGTTTCTGGCGCGTGAACCTGAAAAGCTCTTATCAGGAAAGGAACACTGCGAGATAAACGCGATCGCTGCGCAGCTGGTTGAAGATTTCAGAATGCTGCACGAGACGGACGCGGTGCGCATAGCGTTCTCCGGGGATGGGCCACTGTCACAGAACGTTGCACCAAGTTTGCCCACCATGGTGATCAGCAATTTATTGCGCAACGCCGTTGAGCACACAGTGTCTGGGACAATTGAGCTGGAAGTTAAAGGTAACCGGTTGACGGTTCGGGACTCGGGTACGGGTATCAAACCTGAAGACAGCGTGCGGGTTTTTGATCGGAGTTTCTCGACTAAGAATACCGGCAATGGCATGGGTTTAGCGATCGCCAAACGGATATGTGATCAGTGTGGTTGGGACATTCTGATCGACAGCACGCCAGGCAAGGGCACAACAGTAACGCTGCATTTTCCCCAGCCCGGCGCAGGAGTTCAGTCCACAACAGTGGTCTGATCTTTGGCCGCTTCAATGTTCGCCGCGCGCGCGGCAACCAGTTGTGGCACAACCTGATCCAGTTCATCAAGGCTCCAGACACCGCTGGTTTTCTTGAACTGTTTGATCACCAGTGGTTGTTGCATGATGGCAACGCCGCCCCGTGCGGTATGGAATATTTCAGCGGTAATACCCGCGGATTCTTCACTGGCCAGCCATGCCACAATTGGTGCAATGTGCTGTGGCCCGCCGGCTTCCAGATCCTCCTGCTCAACACTTTCCCCTCGATTTTCTCTTAAAGGGATGGTCATGCGGGTTAAAGCGCCAGGGGATATGGTATTCACCGTGCAGGCATACTTGGCAAGTTCCAGGGCAAGCACCCTGGAGAAACCTGCAATACCGGCTTTGGCTGCGCCATAGTTAGCCTGACCAAAATTACCATAGAGTCCTGAAACGCTGGAAAAGTTAATGATTCGCGCGCCGGTATGGTTGTTCTCGCGGATGTAATTGGCAAATGGTCGTGAGCAGCAGTAGTGTCCCTTCAGATGAACGGCAATCACCGCATCCCAATCCGATTCTTCCATTTTAAAAATAGTTCGATCCCGCAGAATGCCTGCGTTGTTCACCAGCACATCCATTTTTCCAAATGCGTCCAGCGCGGATTGCAGCAGAGATTCGCCGCCACTGACTTCAGCAATTGATTCAGTATTGGCGACGGCTTCACCACCCATGGCTTCGATTTCCTTGACTACGTCGTCAGCAATATTGCCGCCGCCGGACCCATCTGTGTTGCTGCCCAGGTCGTTCACTACAACTTTGGCGCCTTCCCTTGCTGCCAGCAGCGCTATCTCTTTGCCGATGCCGCGGCCTGCGCCGGTAATTGCCACAACACGATCGTCTAATCTGCCCATATTGAATCTCCCCGATTCCCTGATATTTCTTATACACACTGTGCCAGGATAAGATACTTGTTCTGGCCAGCTAAAGTAAATGTAAAGGACTGAAGGCGCCGTGCAGGAAACAACGAATAACCCGGAAAAACCCGCTGAGGTAGATACACGGGGCGCAGAAGCGCATCACCACTTTGGATTGGACACAACGGAGATGGTTTGTGACGCCTATGGTGAAGGAATAGAGCGAGGCGTGCTGTTCATGCGCCATTCGGCACGTACGTTCGACCGGGAAATCCATGACCTGTTGAATCCGCTAACGGATCATGGTCGTGGGCTCAGCCGGAACTTTGGCACTCGGTTGCCTAAAGATGTACGTTTGCGCGGGTACGCCAGTCCACCGGAACGGTGTATGGAAACAGCTGAGCTTGTGCTGCATGCCCATGCCGAAGCGGGGGGACAGCGGGCTCGGGTGCGCGCGGTTGAGGCCCTGGGTGTCTTTTATGCGTTGGATCAGCAGAAAATGTGGAAAGGCCTGAGCCTTGCAAAAGGTCTGCCGAACTACGTTGAGCAGTGGTTTGCGGATCAGGTGCCGGTGGATGCGATGATGCCCGCGCCATTGGCGGTAAAAATGATTCTCAGAGCGCTGGTGGGCAAGTTAAGGGACGATTCCGTTCAGGGGCGCCATCTGGATATCTGTGTCAGCCACGACCTGTCTGTGTATACGTTACGCCATGGGGTAGGGCTGGAGTCTGTGCAGGGCCCTGAAGTCGAGTTTCTGGATGGCCTGCTGCTGTTTGAAAAAGACGGCCACCTGCGCATGCGTAGTCAGCATGGTAGCGAGGTGGCCATCGACCTCTAGTGCCAGCGGCGCAGGTCACGAAACCGGTTATTATTCCAGCTGCGATTGTCGCTGAACCAGGGTTGGTCATATCTGCCTGGACGTTTTGCGACATACGGCTTGGGTTCCAGCACCACGCGGATGTTATCGATACGCGCATCCCTTACGCCGAGAATCCAGCGTCCGTCGCTGCGTCGTGGAGCAGAAATGTGATTTCTACCACGCTCCAGCGTGTGTACATGGCTGATACGATCACCAACAATCAGTCTGGCTGCTGCATAACGACGAGCGTAGTTGTTTACAACAACTTTTTTAAGTCGATAGTCGTTCAGGTTGACATTGCTGCGACGATTGATCAGGCGGCGTAGGTGCACACGCTCGTCGCCGCGAATTGCTACCGGTATGTCCAGTCGTATCACGTCGCGTTGAGCAGGCTTGTGCTTTTTGCCGTACCTTTTGCTTTTTTTGCCGTGCTCGTAGCTCTTTTTATAGTACCTGTCATCGTAGTTGTTTTGAAAATTCTGAGAATGCTCGCTTTTGGTTTTGGCTTTTTTGCCTGTCCAATTGTTATCCCCAGCCATGGCTGGGGCGGTTACTGCGAGAGCGCTGATGAGCAGTGTGGTTGTGAGTACAGTTTTCATGTCTTCTCCTGAGTCATACCGTTAGGGTGAAGTCACGATAGCGCTGCAAGACTGAATGATGAGTGAACTGAAACTATACCGGGGCTGAACGGATAGGCTGGGTCATCCTTGACCCTGTAAAACGTCCTTATGAAATAAGCTTAGGGCAGAAATCTGATCTGTCTAATCGGTATTGTCCAATTGATATCATAGAAACTAAGCGGTTTGCTCTAATGCCTGACGGATGGGTCCTGCAAAAGGCTGTGGTGACACCGCTCCCAGCTCAATACGTTCACAATTCTGAAAGTGCGCGAACTTGTTAAGCGCTGCGGCTAAAGCTTGGCCAGTTTCCCAGGGGTGGAGTTTTGTATTGCAGAACTCCACGGCTTTAACTTCAAGGCGCTGGTCCCTGCGGTGCGCTTTGCAGTCGATCTGTCCGACGAACTCATCGCGATACAGCAGTGGTAAGCCGAAGTAGCCAAACTTTCTTTTTGCCGCTGGTACGTAACATTCGATCTGGTAGTCATATTCGAAAATTGTTTTCAGGCGTTCCCGTTGTATAAGGACATTGTCAAAAGGCGACAGAATAGTCATGGCGCGGCTGAACCTGGGTGTTGGCAGGTCCATCAGATTGGCATGGCAGAAGAAGGTTTCACCACTGTTCAATATCAGCTGATCAAGATCACCTGATTCTAGCCTTGTTTCGATGTGACGTTTAACCGCTTGGCGCAGGGCAGGGTTGCGACGCTGGTAGGTCAACCCTTTCAGGGACGCCAGAGCGTGGCAGCGCAACTGCTGTGTAACGACATGTTCTGCAAACTCATTGATGTCGGGTGCTGTGGTGTTTATGTGCTCCGGCAGCACCCGTTCAGGCAGGTCATAGGTTTTCTGGAAACCCTCGCGGGCTGTCACCATTAATTCACCCTGCATGTAGAGCTGTTCCAACGCGCGCTTTGCTGGTTTCCAGTCCCACCACCCCTGGCGGTTAGTCTGGGTGTCTTCAAGATCCCTCGAGCGTAGCGGACCCTCGTTTGCGATTTTCTGTTTGAGCTGACCCATCAGCTTTGTGTCTTTATGTTTGAACCAGTGAATTTTCCCGTTGGCAATCGCCTGCTTGTACGGCAGGGAAAAACGATAGTCCTCGATGGGTAGAAATGCGGCCGCATGGTGCCAGTATTCGAATATGTCCCGGCGCTTCAGCAACTGGTCGGTCATGATGGTGCTGAAGTCGGGCACGCGTGAGCGAAACACATGGTGGTGTGCGCGCTCGATCACGCTGATGGTGTCAATCTGCACATAACCCAGATGACGGATAGATTCGCGTGCGCCTTTCAGACCCTTGCCGAAAGGCGCCTGCTGATGCAAACCCTGTGCAGCCAGCGCATGGCGTCTGAGTCTGGCTTGATCCGCTCGACCTTTGATGTTTATCGCTGTCATAGCCTTGCTGGTGTCGGCGGCATTCGTCACAATCCAAGTTGCCATCACTATACGTAGATCAAGGAAGTTCATGAAGTCGTTGTGCTTTGTCCTTATTGCAGTTTTCCTGCTGACCAGTCCACATGCATCTGCCGCCACCGGCGCGCCGGTGTTCAGTGAAGAGGGTATGGTTGCCAGCCGTTCCCAATGGGCTTCTCAGGTAGGTGCTGACATCATGGCGGCAGGGGGTAACGCTATTGATGCGGCTGTTGCTACCGGTTTTGCGTTGGCGGTGACCTATCCATCAGCGGGTAACCTCGGCGGTGGTGGTTTTATGGTCATACATCTTGCTGATGGCACGGTCGTCACAAACGATCACCGTGAGCGTGCCCCATTGGCTGCAACAAAAGATATGTTTCTTGATGAACAGGGTGAGGTAGTTAAGGGTTTATCGACAGCATCACACCTGGCGGTGGGTGTGCCCGGCAGTGTCGACGGCTTGCTGGCGGTACTCGAGAAGTACGGAACGATGACCCGTGCGGAGGTTATCGAACCGGCCATAAAACTGGCGCGCAAAGGCATTCGTCTGGACCAGGACTTAGCTGGCGGCTTTACCCGACGGCAAAAAGATTTTGCCCGTTATCCTGCCAGCATGGCTATCTTCGGTAATGGTGGAGAACCCTGGCGGGTTGGCGAGGTGTTTAAACAGGCAGACCTGGCTGACACCCTGGAGCGGATCAAAAAACATGGTCGTGAGGGCTTTTATGCGGGTAAAACAGCCGATCTGCTGGTCGCTGAAATGCAGGCCAACGGCGGCTTGATCACCCATGAAGACCTGCAGAGCTATCGCTCTGTCTGGCGCGAACCAATCCGCGGCACCTATAGGGGGTACGATATTGTCTCCATGCCCCCACCTTCATCAGGTGGTGTTCTGGTAGTGCAGATGTTGAATATGCTTGAAAGCCAGGACATCAAAGGCAATGGGTTTGGCAGCGCTGCGAGTATTCACGCCATGATAGAAGCCGAGCGCAGGGCGTATGCGGATCGTGCGGAATATCTGGGTGACCCGGACTTTTATCCAGTCCCGATTAAAACTCTAACCAGTAAAAGTTACGCCGCTCAGCGCTTTGCTGATTTCAATCCCAAAGAAGCCAGTCTCAGTAGTGACATCGGTGCCGGGGTCATTCTGGTGGAAAGTCCGGAAACGACCCATGCCTCGTTTATCGATGCTGCGGGTAATGCTGTGGCTTACACCACCACTTTGAATCTGTCTTACGGCGTTAAAATGGTGGCCGCGGGCACAGGGGTACTGCTCAACAATGAAATGGATGATTTTTCAGCCAAAGAAGACACCCCGAATTTTTATGGTTTGCTGGGTCGTCGTGCTAACGCCATTGAGCCCGGTAAACGGATGTTGAGCTCCATGACGCCAACCATTGTGCTGAAAGACGGCAAACCTCTGCTGGTGACCGGGTCACCTGGCGGCAGCACCATCATCACGACTACGCTGCAGGTTATCCTCAATGTCATCGACCATGGTATGGACGTATCAGATGCAGTAGGTAGTCCGCGCTTTCACCATCAATGGCAGCCGCCCCGTGTGGTCGTAGAAAAACGTGGTTTTTCGCCGGATACGAAAAATCTGCTGGAAGCCATGGGACATACCGAACTGGTGCCGATTCCCAGTTTCCTGGGCCGCGGAATTGGTGATGCAAACTCAGTGATGATGGACGAAAAAGGCCTTTATGGCGCTGCAGATCCACGCAACGCAGGGGCTGCAATCGGGGTGCCACCAGGCCTCTGATAAATATAACCATTTGCGTTATGCTGGTGCTGTCTTGCGCTGAAACTGGGGAGAGTTTATGCGTGAAAAGTTCTGGCTCGATCTCTGGCAGAAAAACGAAATTGGTTTTCACCAGCCGGCGCACAATGAGCTGCTGCTGCAATTCTGGTCTGAGTTGGCCTTGCCGCCAGGTGCTGAAGTATTTGTACCAATGTGCGGCAAATCTCTGGATATGCGCTGGTTTGAAGGCCAGGGATACCCGGTTGTTGGGGTAGAACTGGCGCGTCTTGCTGTTGCTGGCTTTTTTGCCGAAGGCAACGAAACACCGGAAGTCGACGCAGTGGAGCGGTTTGAGCGCTCGACCGGTCGCGCCGCAACCATCTATCAGGGCGATTTTTTTGATCTTACAGCGCCTCTGCTGAGTAACGTTCAGGGTCTGTTTGACCGTGGCGCGCTGGTGGCCCTGCCGCCGGATATGCGTTTTCGTTACGTCGATCACCTGCTGCGGATAATCCCCGATGGCACGCGTATGCTGTTGATTGCCTTCGAATATGATCAGGACCTGGTCTCAGGTCCACCACACGCTGTTGATCCCGATGAGGTTGAATCTCTGTATGGTGGGCGCTGTGACGTGGAGTTACTGGAAACTTTTGTGACCAGTTCTCTGCCCAAACGTTTTGCAGACAGCAAGGTGCCTCAGGCTGCTGAGAGCGTCTACCGCATTGTCAAACAGGAGTAGGTCCTGGCGGATCAGCCCATCTTGCCGTAATCCACTGCCAGCCAGCGCTGGGGCGTGATGGAGACCGTAATCTGGCCTTCAATGCCGCTGTTGTCAGCATATGCCTTACCCTGTTCCTCGCCCAGATAACGTATCGCCATCGCCTCCAGAGTGGTCGCATCTGCGGGTTCAATGGCGCTGACTTCACCTTCGATACTGACGTATTTGTACGGCAGGCTCTCGTTCTGTGCGGCAAGGCTGACGCGGGCGCCCAGGGTCAACAGTTTGCCTTTCCGCGAGCTGCTGCCGGTGATGACTTTAATGGTTTCACCAGGTTCATAGCTGTACCAGATGGGTACGGTTAAGGGGCCGCGATCCGGCTCGTTAATACCAATGACGCCGACGTGCAGGTCGGCAAGAAAGTGCTGCTTTTCTTCGGTGGACATTGAAGTCATCGAGTGCTCCTGGTGGCTGATCTCAGCCCTAAGAGAGGGGCTTTGGGACTAAATATTTTATTTCAAGATCTTGGAAGTGTCTTTAACACCACCATAAATGAGATGTCGCTAATTGTTGAGACAAAGGAGTAAATCATGAACCTAGTACGATGGACACCATTTGGCGAGTTTGATCATCTGGTCCGCTCTCTGGAGCAGCCGCGGTCACCCGTGCGCCGCGCAGATTGGCTACCGCTTGTAGATATACGGGAATCTGCAGAGAATTATCATATCGACGTGGAAGTGCCTGCAGTCGCGTCGGAAGACCTGTCAGTCACAGTTGCCGAAGGGGTGTTGCATGTCAGCGGCGAACGACGTTCAAGAACTGACGATGAGGATAACCGCACACACCGCACCGAACGACGCTTCGGTCGCTTTGAGCGCAGTTTCAGTCTGCCTGAAGATGCTGACCCCGAAGCGATTTCTGCGGAAAGTCGAGATGGTGTGCTGTATCTGAGCATTGCCAAACGGGCGCCTGAAGTTGCGAAAAAGATAGATGTGAAGGTCAGCTGACAACGCGCTAAACTGATTCTGCGACGACGGATTTCACAGCGCCGCCGGTTTTAAAACTGGCGGCGTTCAGCTGTCTGTTAAGAAATCAAATGCTAGCTGTAAAACGATAGCTACAAGACAGTAACTGCAGGCTGGTTCTGGCGGGCGGATATGGTTTGGACAAAAGACTCAGTACGTACGGTCATCTTTGAAGCAGGCACCCCTGCAGGCAAAGCCTTCGACATGACCATCATTGGTCTGATTCTGCTGAGTGTTGGCGCGATCATGCTAGACAGTGTTGAGTCAATCAATGCCGTCTATGGCAACTGGTTGTACGCCGCAGAGTGGGTTTTTACCCTCCTGTTTACCGTGGAATATGCTTTGCGCCTCTGGTGCATCCAGAACACCTGGCGATACGCTCGTAGTTTTTACGGGGTTATTGACCTCATCTGTATTCTGCCTACTTATCTCAGCCTCTGGTTTGTGGGGTCGCAGTATTTTCTAGTGATACGCGTGCTGCGGGTACTGCGAATATTTCGCGTGTTACGCATGGTGCGCTACGTGGGTGAAGCTGAGCTGATTACCCAGGCATTGGTGGCCTCGCGCCGCAAAATCACGGTATTTGTCGCCTCTGTGCTTTGTCTGGTCGTGATATTTGGTGCATTCATGTACCTGATTGAAGGCGGTCGGGGCGGCGGATTCAGCAGTATTCCCAATAGTGTTTACTGGGCTGTCAGTACCATGACCACTGTCGGCTATGGCGATATCACGCCACAAACGCCGCTAGGCCGGGCTTTAGCCACGGTGATCATGGTGATGGGTTACGGCATCATCGCGGTGCCCACGGGTATCGTCACCCTTGAGCTCAATGAAGCCAACCGCCGGGCAGCCAATACTCGAACCTGCCCACACTGCTCTGCTGAGGGTCATCTGCGAGAAGCATCTTACTGCTGGCGCTGCGGGGAGCATCTGTTCCGCAAAGCGGCAGCAGACTGAAGAAAAACCGCGCTGCGGAAAAGCAGTTGGGCACGGCGGCACTTTCAGGCAAAATATGTCCCCCAATTTCCACCATCAACTGCGAAATCTATGAGCCTGAACACTTTTAATGCCAAGAAGACGCTGAGCGTCGGTAACAAACAATACGATTATTACAGCCTGCCGGAAGCGCAAGGGTTGGGCGACATCAGTCGTCTGCCTGTAACGCTGAAAATTCTGCTGGAAAACCTGCTGCGCTTTGAGGACAACAACACCGTCAAACCTGCGGATATTAAAGCGCTGGCAGGATGGGCCGACAACGCACCTGCGGCTGATGAAATCGCCTTTCGACCCGCGCGGGTGTTGATGCAGGACTTTACCGGTGTCCCAGGTGTTGCTGATCTAGCTGCGATGCGTTCCGCCGTAGTGGATGCTGGTTTAGATCCGAGCATCATCAATCCGCTGTCGCCGGTTGACCTGGTGATCGACCACTCTGTGATGGTCGACAAATTTGGTACCGACGAAGCCTTTGATGAGAATGTCGAACTGGAAATGCAGCGCAACGGCGAGCGTTATCGCTTCCTGCGCTGGGGACAGACAGCGTTTGAAAACTTCAGCGTGGTACCGCCCGGCACCGGCATCTGCCACCAGGTGAATCTGGAATATCTGGCCAAAGCGGTCTGGACCAAAGAGGAAGACGGCAGAACCGTTGCCTACCCAGATACATTGGTTGGTACAGACAGCCACACCACCATGATCAACGGTCTCGGTGTGCTCGGCTGGGGTGTGGGTGGTATTGAGGCAGAAGCAGCCATGTTAGGGCAACCGATCAGCATGCTCATACCGGAAGTTGTTGGTTTCAAACTGACGGGTTCTGTCGGTGAAGGTATTACTGCAACAGACGTGGTTCTGGTTGTGGTAGAAATGCTGCGGGCCAAAGGTGTGGTCGGCAAATTTGTCGAGTTTTATGGTTCAGGTCTGGATAATCTGTCGCTTGCTGACCAGGCTACAATTGCCAACATGGCGCCTGAGTACGGCGCCACTTGTGGCTTCTTCCCGATCGATGCAGAAACCCTGAACTACCTGCGCCTGACCAACCGGGACCCGGATACTGTTGCGTTGGTTGAAGCCTACAGTAAGGCTCAAGGCATTTTCCGCGATGAGAACACCGTTGACCCAGTCTACACAGACACGCTGGAGCTGGATCTGTCGAGCGTTGTACCCAGCCTCGCCGGACCTAAGCGACCTCAGGATCGCGTCGCGATGACCGATATGAAGAAGGCATTCACTGAAGCTCTGGAATTGTACGGGCGTCAGAAGCCGGCCACTGCGGCAGTACCTGGTGAGGACTTTGAGCTTACCGACGGTGATGTGGTTATTGCAGCCATCACATCGTGTACCAACACTTCTAACCCTGCTGTCATGCTCGGCGCGGGTCTGGTCGCTCAGAAGGCGCTGGCCAAAGGCTTGAAAGTTAAGCCCTGGGTGAAAACCTCACTGGCGCCTGGCTCAAAAGTGGTCACAGAATATCTGGAAGCCACCAATCTTCAGGACGCGCTTGACGGTCTCGGCTTTAATCTGGTGGGTTATGGATGCACCACTTGTATTGGTAATTCAGGACCATTGCCGGAACATATTTCTGCTGCAATTGAATCAAACGACCTGGTGGTTGCATCAGTGCTGTCAGGTAATCGTAACTTTGAAGGTCGAGTACACCAGGAAGTGCGGACCAACTGGCTGGCTTCACCGCCGCTGGTTGTGGCTTACGCGCTGGCTGGTACCGCCTCGATTGATCTCAGCAAAGATCCGATAGGGCAGGATCAGAATGGTAACGACGTGATGCTGGCGGACATCTGGCCCAGCAATCAGGAGATTCGCGACGTTGTTGACCAGGTTTCCGTCGCGATGTTCGACCGTCAGTACGCAGACGTGTTCACTGGTCCACCAGCATGGCAGGCCATCGAAGTGGACTCCGGCGGCACCTATGGCTGGGAAGATTCCACCTACATCAAGCAGCCACCTTTTTTCTCCGTGGGTGGCGATCAGACGCAGTCAATCGGTGTTAATGGCGCGCGCATCCTCGCAGTGCTGGGTGACTCGGTGACCACTGACCACATCTCTCCGGCGGGCGCCATTCAGCCGGATAGCCCTGCGGGTCATTACCTGCAGCAGGCAGGGGTGGATGTAAAAGAGTTCAACTCTTACGGCTCGCGACGCGGTAACCATGAGGTCATGATGCGCGGTACCTTTGCGAACATTCGTATTCGCAACGAAATGGTGCCCAGTCTTGAAGGTGGTTTCACTAAACATATCCCATCTGGCGATGAAATCAGCATTTATGATGCTGCCGTTCGTTATACGGGAGAAGGCACCCCACTGGTTGTGATTGGTGGTAAAGAGTACGGTACCGGTTCAAGCCGAGACTGGGCTGCAAAAGGTACCCGATTGCTGGGTGTAAAAGCAGTGTTGGTTGAAAGCTTTGAGCGTATCCATCGCTCTAATCTGATTGGTATGGGGGTTCTGCCTCTACAATTTAAAGAAGGCGACAGCCGTAAGTCTTTAAATCTGACCGGTGATGAGATTATCGATGTGCAGTTGCCCGAAGGCGCAACTGAAACGCCTCGTCAGGAAATTGCGGTAACGATTCATCGTGCAGATGGCAGTGAGCAGACTGTGATGGTAGACAGCCGTCTCGACACGGACAACGAGATTGCCTACTACAAGAGTGGTGGCATCCTGCAGTACGTGTTGAATAATCTGGTAGCTGCGGCTGCCTGATAAGCGGTTTTTGCGCGACGCCACTGTGAGTGGCGTCGCACCAGCTTTCTGGCGATTATCGAAACGGTGGGCAAAACAGCCAACCATAAAGACCTTTCCATCTACTATGTGTTTTGAGGACAAACACTGCGACGGTTCTGACAAAAGCTCTGTGGGTGTAGGCTCGGTGCGCTGATAGGGCTCTGAACTGGATGATGGAAAAAATGAAAAAAGTCGAACTGAGTCTGTTTGAATCACTTTTTCTGCTTGGCTTGCTGGCCTATACATCTGGCCAGTTTCTGATATTTGTTTATTTCAATGATATCGACGCACTTCATGCGCAGGAACCTGTCGATTTTGCGCACTGGTTTATGCTGACTGGCGTTTTATTGCTGATTCCGCAAGCCAACCGATTCCCGAAATCAAAAATACATTTTGTTGGTGGTCCGTTGCTGATTTCAGGTATTGGTCTCACCATCGGCATGTGTGTTCTGGACTTTGTTTTCTGGAGCATTGATTCTGCTGAACAGAAACGCGAAATTGCGGCTCACTTGATAAACACACCATCAATATGGTTACCGTTCATGAGCTTCTCCGGGCAAATATTTAACCTGGGTCTGGTCATTTGTGCTTTCAGCTACTATAGATTTTCAAAAATCAGCCCGCTGATTGTTACAGCCGGTGCACTGACGATTTATGCCGGAGGCGGCTGGCTCAATGTTGTCGGATATGTTGTGCTCACTGCAGGGTTCATGGTGTCTTTTTCACATCCCTCAGCCAGATCGCAGGCCTAACTCCCTCAGAACCAAAAAATCTGCTTTTTGATGTAGATTTGTACCCAATCCTTGTATACGATGCGCGCCGCTTCGATGAGGACCATCGGGTGTGACAAAGCGCACAGGTGTGCGGCTTTGTTAAAAAAGTGTGACGTAGTAACAAGGGTTAACATCCGCGTTTCGTTTATCGTTCTGTAATAGAAGTCCCTGCCGAGAGAGACAGATCGTGATTAACAGAAATGAATCCCGCCTGATTGCTCAGGAAAGACGCAATCAAGCGGCCAGCCAGGCTCGCCAGAAGCAGAGCCGTCGTAAATCTGCTGTTATTAGCCCCCGACGGGCTACTAAATCAAGCGCTGCATAGCTTATCCGGGGCTTTTGCCTCTGGCTGACTGCCCGGCTGTTTAGTCAGGCAATGCAAATGCAATCAGGTAGTCACCGGTTTGATCGGTGACCTGCGCGTGCCCGCCTGCAGCGATAACAACATACTGCCTGCCTTTGCTTGTATAGGTCATAGGCGATGCCATGCCTGCTCTGGGTAGATCGTGTTGCCACAGTTCCTGTCCACTTAACAGGTTGATCGCTCTGAACTTGTGTTCAGCAGCCGCGCCGATAAAGACAAGTTTTCCAGCAGTGATCAGTGGCCCACCCATACCAGGTACACCCCAGGCGAAATTGGGCACAGGCGCCGGTGCAAGGTCTGCGATGGTGCCCAACGGTACGCTCCAGGCGATCTCACGTTTGCGTAGATCCATAGCGACAAGTTTGCCCCAGGGGGGCTGCGTGCATGGCAACCCAAGCGGAGACAGGAAAAGTGTTCGCTCCATGATATAGGGCGTGCCGGTCATGCGAGCGGAATCAAACCCCTCGGTGAGATCGTCCAGATCAAACTGCGCGCGTGGGATCAGGCGTACGATTGCCGGCAGGTCATTGACAAAACTAACGGCTAAACCAGACTGTGCATCTACACCAACGCCACCCCAGTTCATACCGCCGCCAAAACCTGGGTTCATGATTGTACCGGCCAGACTGGGAGGCGTAAAAATACCGCCAGAGCGGTACTCTGCAATGCGTTTTGCACAAGCTCTTTTATCGAAGAAAGCTACACCAAAAGCGTCATCTGGCGTAATTTCGTGCTGGCTGGCAAGGGGCGGTAGAGTGGAGAAGGGCTGGGTTGCAGACAGTGTTTCGTCTACAACGCCCTCAGTGGCAACCGGGCGCTCTTCAATCGGAATGAGCGGCTCACCAGTGCGTCGATCAAACACGTATAACATGCCCGTTTTAGTCACCTGCAACAGCGCAGGCACTGAACCGTTGCCCAGGTCTAAATCCACCAGCACTGGCTGGGCGGGGGTGTCGTAATCCCACACGTCGTGGTGAACCAGTTGTCGATACCACACCACTGCTCCGGTTGTACCATTGAGCGCAACAACAGAATTGGTGTAAAGGTTATCGCCGGCGCGGTGGCCGCCGAAAAAATCCGGGCTCGCCGCTGAGGTTGGGACAAACACCAGTTGCCGTTCGACATCTACGGACAGCGGTGCCCAGGCGTTGCCTCCTCCGCTGATGTCAGCACTGTTGCCCTGCCAGGTCTGGCGAGCGGGATTTTCGGCGGACCTTGGTATCGGGTCCCAGGACCAGAGGATTTTGCCTGTAAGAATATCCACAGCGCGGACAATACCGCGTTCACTTTCAACTTTACGGTTGTCGCCGATGGCAGAGCCAATATAAAGCGTATTGTTGATGATGGCAGGCGGCGACGTGAGTGTGTATGAGCCTTGTTCCACCTCGCCGACGCCAACTGTCAGATCAACAACGCCATCTGTACCAAAATCTTTACAGGGCATGCCGGTAAGTGCATCCAGCGCATGCAGGTGCCCACGCAATGTGCCAAACAGCACACGGTGATTGCAGGCGTGATCTGGATTTTCACCATGCCATAAGCTCACCCCTCGAGCAGCCGTTTCGTCAAAGCGCTCTTCAGGATCAAAGCCTGCATCAAAACGCCATCGCTCCTCTCCCGTTGCTGCATTCACAGCATAGGCTTTGCCAAACGAAGAATTGAAAAACAGGGTGTCCTGCCAGAAAATCGGTGTGGCCTCGAAAGTCAGGCCGTGTTCGTTAGCGTATCCTTCGCCGGTTTCACCGCTGCGATACACCCAGGCCTGTTCGAGCCGGTTAACGTTGCTCTGGTCAATTTGCTTGAGTGAGCTGTATTTGCTGCCGCCGGCATCGCCACCATAAGCTTCCCAGGCTGAAGCCGGGTAGGTTGCGCAGCTGATTAGAAGAGCGCTAACCTGGGCAAGTTTTTTAAGTGGTAGAACGCTGCGCTGTGGTGATTTCATATCTGTAGCAGGGCGTATGACATGCGATCCTCTGGTGATGTTATCCCAGAGGATCGCAGTTAAAGGAAAAGAGTCTGTTTTAAACCCGTTTTTTTATACGGGGTTGCTTACTCTTCTTCTTTAAGGCCCATCAATTGCGCAGGTGTCAGAGACAGCGATGCAGCAATCTGATTAAAAAACGCAATTTCCCGGCTGCTGACACGACCATCAGCGTTAATCACCTCTGCCAGAGCCTGAGCGATGTCCTGTCGGTCGCTTGCGGTCAGCTTTTTAGCAGATGTGGCGATGTATTTATCCAGCGGTGCGCTTTCGTAAATGCGCGAATTGGCGGCAACACGTACGTCTGCAGCAGGAAAGTCCTCGCCGGTATGCGCGCGCAGAACGTCGCGGACTTTTTCGATCTCTATCGCCTTGATATTGGTGTCTGCGGCTGTTGCGCGTGCCAGCGTCATCAACATGACTTCTTTAGCCAACTGCGCCTGCTCCTCAGGACTTGGATCGGAGCCCCCAAAAATTTTCAGTACCCCTGCCAAACTCGCGATACTCATACCTGTCTTCCTAGTCTTAATTAGTTTATTGGTGTTATGACCTCTATTGTTCCGCGATGCGGGCTGTTGGTCAATGTGGCAATTTTGTTGCGGTCAGGCTAAGACTTGAACAAATTGTCGAGTTGTTGTCTGGCCTGCTCGGCCTTGTCTGCGCCAGACTCACCTTTGCTGCCCTCTGGCCCCCGACCGGCTGCAGGATCGAAGTATTCGCAGAAGTTCGCGATTTCTTTCTCTATAGGCGTTTCCGCCCGGTCTTCAAAGCACCTTGTGGCGTTAGCAGCATCGTAATGCTTGCACATGCGACAGCAGTGCAGTTCGTAAAAACACTGGCTGCAGGTGGCCTGGCGACTCAGGGGCAGGGGTTCATCGCTGAGGCTGGCACCGCAGTTAAAACAGGTCAAATTGTTCAAAGCTCGACCTCACCCTGAGCCCAGCTGCGGATCAGGTGATGGGCGATCGCCATCTCGCCGGGCACCCGTAAATTGTCATGGTTTTTATTCACGGCTCGCAGGGCATCGGATCGACTGAACCATTGCACATCTGCCATCTCTGCGGGGTCGATCTGAATATCCTGGGTATCAGCCACGCCATGGCAACCAATCATCAACTGCGAGGGGAAGGGCCAGGGTTGTGATGAGTGATATTGGACTTCTCCAACGCGGATACCTGCCTCTTCCCACACTTCACGTCGCACCGCGTCCTCCAGGGACTCACCCTGATCCAAAAACCCAGCCAGCGCTGAATAAAACTGGGTGTTTGCCATGATGCCCTGGGATTGTCCCAGCAGGCATCGATCTCCACCGGGTTCATCAATGATCAACATGATTGCTACCGGATCCGTACGTGGGAACACATGCTTACCACAACCCGAACAGCGCCGGATCTGCCCGCCACGTTCTGCTCTGCTGGGGGCTCCGCACTGGGCGCAATAGCCGTTCCGGCGGTGCCAATCCAACTGTGCGCGCGCGTGAGCAACAATACCTGCGTCAGGTCCGGGCAGGAGGGCAGCAGCAGCCCGGCAATCGATATATTGATCCTCATCTGCAGGTGCATCGATGTTGGCAGCAAAATGCGCCACATTGTCACGTAAGCCGAGCAGGACGGGTTCTGAGACGATATGCTCAGACAGTGACGCCAGTTCTGCCTGCCGCTGCCAGGCCAGTTGCTGGTTGGCGTCCATGGCAACTTTGAGCTTGTGGAAGGTGAGAAACACACTGTCATCCGCTTCTACCAGCGCTCTGATAGCCGCCTCATCCCGGCGGATAGATTCAGCCCGATCCAGCGGGTTACCTGCAAATGTGTGCACCTGAGTGGCCATAGTTCGCCCTGAAAAAAGTCCTGTACAGTTTAACCCAACACAGTGCAGCGCAAACAGCGGCAGTATTCAGCCGTACTGTTCTGAGATACGCTAACAGTTGAGAAAGAGACGGGTAGAGGATGCACAATGATTGAAAAGATACCGTTTGGCCGCACCGGTCATAACAGCAGCCGCACTATATTTGGGGCCGCAGCATTAGGTGCCATGAAGCAGGAGCGTGCCGACGCCACCCTGGCTAAGCTGGACCTTTATGGGGTGAATCACATTGACGTGGCGGCAAGTTACGGCGAGGCGGAACTGCGCCTGGCGCCGTTCCTTAAGACTCGTCGCGACGATTTTTTTCTGGCCACAAAAACAGGTTTGCGCAGCAAGGCAGCAGCGCGAGATCAATTGCATGCGTCCCTGGAAAGAATGCAGGTGGCACAGATCGATCTGATCCAGATGCACAACCTGGTGCAGCCCGATCAATGGGAAGAGGCGATGGGGCCAGGCGGTGCGCTGGAGGCACTGGTGGAAGCTAAGGAGCAGGGGCTGGTGCGCTTTATCGGTGTTACCGGGCATGGTACTTACGCACCGTCGATGCACGTGCGCAGTCTGCAGACGTATGATTTTGATTCAATTCTTGTGCCTTACAACTATTCAATGATGAACAACCCGCAATATGCGGCGGACTTTGAAACGCTGTATGCGCTTTGTCAGGAGCGCCAGGTGGCGATGCAGACCATCAAGAGTATTGCTTTGCGCCGCTGGCGTGATGATGACCCCGAAAAACACTTTTCCTGGTATCGACCGATACGCGAACCGGAACCGCTGAAACGGGCGGTGGATTTTGTCCTGCAACGCGATGGCTTGTTTTTGAATACCACCAGCGATGCTTCCCTGCTGGATAGCATTTTTGCTGCAGCCCGGGAAACGATTAATGCACCGGATCCACTGGCACTGGATGCGGATGCACTTAGTTTGGGGGTAGAACCCCTATTCGTGCGGGATATATCCGACGATGTATTGTTAAAGGAGGCCTGATCATGACAACACAGTGGCAAGTAAAACGCTTAGCAGGTGCGCTGGGTGCTGAGATAACCGGCGTTAATCTGAGCGCACCTTCCAGTGCGGATATTGAGCAGATCAAGTCGCTGCTGCTGGCGCACAAGGTCATCTTTTTTCCCGGGCAGAGTATCAGCCTGGAAGAGCACGTGTCGCTGGGTGAGTTTTTTGGTCAGATCGAAGATCACCCGAATTTGAAGAACCCCTACACCAATCATCCCGGTGTGTTTGAATTGGCAGCAACCCATGGCGGTATTGCTGACGAATGGCATACTGACATTACCTTTGAGGCGCAGCCGTCAAAGATGTCGGTGCTTCACATGGTGAAATGTCCGGAGGTCGGTGGTGACACCATGTGGTGTTCTCTGGAGCAGGCGTTTAATGAACTGTCGCCACCTATGCAGTCACTGTGCGAATCTCTGACTGCACTGCACGATGCGCTACCTCACAATCGCCCGGACAAAATGGCTATTCACCCGGTAGTCCGGGTGCATCCGGAAACGGGAAACAAATCGCTGTACGTGAACGAACACTTCACTCGACGGTTAGTCGAGGTCAATGCCACTGAAAGTGAGGCGTTACTGACCTATCTGACAAACTGGGTGAAGAACCCACGCTTTACCGTTCGTTATCAATGGTCTGAAGGCACAATTGCCATGTGGGATAATCGCTGTACCCAGCATTTTGTACTTAATGATTTTGTTGGCGAGCGGATAATACAGCGGGTGACGGTCATGGGCGATACAGTCGAAGCGGCCAGTCCTCCCGGGTGGGAACCTTATGTGCGGCCGGGACCTTTGTCAGCTATGAGCAGACATGACCGGCAGCTGTCGCTATATCTGAAATCCAGGCAGGAAGCGCAGGAGTCCTGAGCTGTTTTCTGAGTTAGGGCTGGACGATGTTCACTACCTGAACTTTCTGTTCAGGTGTGAGGCTGACATTGAGTGACCCGGAACGAAAGCCCCCAAGATCCAGCGCCACAAAGTGGTAGCCGGCGGCCTGGATCCTGCTTTGTAGTGTTTCCTGAAGCTCAACGGCTTTGGCCATTTCCGCAGCGGGTATTTCAAGCCGCGCAACGTCACCATGATGGCGCACGCGAAACTGACTGAAGCCTAGATCGGCCAGCACATCCTCTGCAGTTTCCACCTGTGCCAGCAATGCCTGGGTAATATGGGTGCCATAAGGGAAGCGGCTGGAAAGGCACGCCGCCTGGGGCTTTTCTGCATTTTCTAACCCCAACGAGTTGGCCAGCGCGCGGATATCTGCTTTGTGAAAGCCGGTCTCTACCAGCGGTGAGCGAACCTCAAAGTTTTCAGCAGCGACCAGACCTGGACGATGGTCACCCAGATCGTCGAGGTTAGTACCATTCAGAACAGTTTCAATACCACCTTCTTGCGCCATCTCATCCAGATAAGTGTAGAGCGAGGTTTTGCAGTGGAAGCAGCGGTTGGTTGGGTTTGATCGATATTCAGGCTTGGACAGCTCGTCGGTGACAATGACTTCGTGTTGAATGCCCCAATCCTCAGCAAGTTTCTCTGCCAGGGCGAGATCTGCACGTTTAAGACTGGCTGAGGCGGAGGTTACTGCCCGGGCCTTTTTACCCAGCACCTGTCCGGCAACATAAGCGACTAACGAACTGTCAATGCCGCCTGAAAAGGCCACAATGACGCTGTCATAGCTGGCCAGATGGTCTTTCAGGGCCTGGTACTTCAGTGCGATATCAGCGTTCATGTCTTAAACCTACAAACGATTGATGGTGTTTGCAAGAAAACCGGCGCCAAAACCATTGTTGATGTTTACAACCGACACACCGGATGCACAGCTGGTTAACATACCAAGCATAGCTGCAACCCCTTCAAAAGCGGCGCCATAGCCGACACTGGTAGGTACTGCGATGACCGGTTTATCAACCAGGCCACCCACCACGCTGGGCAGTGCACCTTCCATGCCCGCCACCACAACCAGAACCCGTGCGCTGCGTAAGTCGTCCAGGCGTGACAGCAGGCGATGCAAACCAGCTACGCCTACGTCATTTATACGCTGCACGGTGTTGCCAAAAAATTCTGCTGTCAGTGCAGCTTCTTCAGCCACGCTGTTGTCTGAGGTGCCCGCAGTTACAACGGCTATTGTATGGGGTGGAGTATCGGGTTTTTTGGTGACCCAGCTCAAGAGCGCTGCGTCAGGATGATAGTGCACATCATCGGGCAGGCCGGTTAGGGCGGCATATTTTTCAGGTTCAACGCGAGTCACCAGCACGTTACATTCACGCTCAATCAGATGCCCGATAATGTCGGATATCTGCGCTGGGGTTTTGCCGGAGCCAAACACCACTTCGCCTGCGCCGGTGCGTCGCTGACGATCATGGTCGATAATGGTATGACCGATATCCTCGAAGTAGTGGCTGCGCACGCGGGTTAAGACATCGTCCAACTCAAGTTCACCGTCTTTAAAAGCCTGCAATACTTCTTCCAGTGCCACAGCCGAAATACTCCTTAACTCAGTTGTTCGCCAGGTCGCAGGCTGAGCATGCGATGGGTGGGTGCGCACAGTTTGTCTATTTCGATACCGTTGGGGCAGGCATCCTGACAAGGCTCACCTGAACAGCTCAGGCAGGCATCAGCGTTGCTGTCCAACAGGGCGTATTCGCGTCGGGCAAATTTGACGTCTTCGTAATCTGTTGCATACATGCGGGTACGCAGCACATCGGCAATCGGTACGCCGTAAGGACAGGCACCTTCACACAAATTACAGGCATGACGACAATAGTTAGCTCCGTTTAAATGTGCATACTGGTCAAGCAGATTACGCGCTTGCGCGGTAACAAACGATGCGCCGGAAGCGCCCAGATATTCATCGATCTGATCTTTACCGGTCATCGAAATTATCAGCGCGTCAACGTTGGGGTTTGCCAGTGCCCAGCTGAAGGCAGCCTGTGCAAAAGTCTCCGCGCCGGCCTGTTCATAAGGCCGCATGTCGTTCAAGCGTGCGCCCATTAATGTTTTCATAGCAATGACGCCAATATCCTTCTCTTTGGCTTTGCTGATGGCACGGGGCAGGTCAGGTTGCGTTGCGATGCGGTCAAAGCCGCGGGTCAGACCCTCGTAAAACGCCGGATCCTGGCCGAAGTTGTATCCCACCAGCATAACGTCGATCATGTCCTCGTCGATGGCATAGTCGAGGCACTCTATCAGTCGTCCGGCATGCCCGGAGATACCGGTGAAACGGATTTTGCCCTGTGTTTTGGCCTGCTCAACAAAAGCCAGCCATTCGGGGTTGCCGACGCTGTCGACACTGTTCACCGCGTGGTTCATATACACGTCCACGTAATCGGTTTGCAGTCGACGCAGCGAACCTTCCAGGTCGTGCATCATGGTGGATGCGCGGGTGCTGCTGCTGGTCAGTGTTTTGGACACCAGATAGGCTTTGTCACGACGACCTTTGAGGGCGTTGCCGAGGACCGTTTCTGAATCTCCACCGGTGTAACTTTCAGCACTGTCAAAATAGTTAACGCCGCGGTCTAAGGCATGGTGAACCAGATCTTCCTGCCCCGTTCGCAGGCGTGAAGAGCCAAACGAAATGTCAGATATTTTCAGTTCTGTGCGACCCAGACGCCGATAAGCCTGGACCCCCTGCGCGTTGCCTGCCGGCGTTGAAGCTGATGCTGTGGTGCCGGACAACAATGTGCCGGCACCTGCTAAGGCGCTGGTTTTGATGAACGTGCGACGGTCTTTGTTAATCATGCATTCTCCGATCAGTGCGTTGTTAAATGGCTTCGAATAATCCTGCAGCACCCATACCTTTGCCGACACACATCGACACGATGCCGTATTTCTTATTCTGCCGTTTCAGTGTCCGCAGGAGCGAGCCGGTTAAGCGGGTGCCGGTCATACCAAACGGGTGACCGATGGCTATGGAACCGCCATTGACGTTGTAAATCTCATTATCAATGTTCAGCTGATCCCGACAGTACAGACACTGGCTGGCAAAAGCCTCATTAAGCTCCACCAGGTCAATATCGTCCATAGTCAAGCCGGCATAGTCCAACAATTTGGGTATAGCGAAAACCGGCCCAATGCCCATTTCATCCGGCTCACAGCCAGCCACGGTAAAGCCGCGGAAATATCCCATTGGCGTTAATCCCAGTTCACTGGCCTTGGCTTCTGTCATCAGCAGGGTCATGGCGGCGCCATCTGACAACTGTGAGGCGTTACCCGCAGTGACTGATCCGCCTTCTTCAAACGCTGGCCCGAGTTGGCTGAGTCCGTCGAGTGTTGTGTCAGGTCGATTACATTCATCCCGATCAACAACACCAGTGACAATTTCTGTCTCTTTGGTCTGTTTGTCGATGACTTTTCGCCACTGCACCTGCATGGGCGCAATTTCGTCACTGATGTAGCCGGCTTCATCCGCCGCTGCATAGCGTTGCTGGCTCTGCAGAGCGTAGGCATCCTGGGACTCACGCGTCACCTGGTAACGTCGTGCAACCACCTCTGCGGTATTGCCCATGGCCATATACATGTCCGGCATCTGCTCGGTCAGAGTGGGGTTTTCGGCAAACTTGGCCTCTGTGCCGCGGCTCAATCCTGTAATGGACTCAACGCCACCGGCCATCATGATTTCTGCAAAACCAGAATTGATCTGGCTGGCAGCAAAGGCGATCGAGTTTAAACCCGAAGAACATGCCCGGCTGATAGTGGTGGCAGGTACGGTGATGGGTAGGTTGGACAGTGCCACGGCATGCCGAGCCACGTTGGCAGACTGTTCACCCACCTGGCGTCCACAGCCAAGCACAACATCTTCCACTGATGCCGGATCCAGCGCGGGGTTTCGTTCCAGCAGCGCGTTGATGCAATGGGCAACCAGATCATCGGAGCGGGACATGTTGAATGTGCCTCGATGAGCTTTAGCCAGTCCGGTGCGAATGCAATCGACGACAACAATATTGTTCATAACCATTCCTCTAAGCGGTTCTTTTACTTTTCCGGATTATTTCCCATGCCGATGATGCCTTCTGCCGTCATGCTGTCGATGGCGCTATCATCAAATCCAGCCTGGCTGAGAATCGCTCGGGTGTGTTCACCTAACTCCGGCGCCGGACCCTGTGGTTTAACATCTGCAGTGGCGAAACGCATGGGGATGTTCACAGTGCGATAAGGGCCGATTTCTTCATGCTCGATATGCGGGAACATGCCCAGTTCAATAGCGTGAGGGTCTTGAGGCACTTCGTGAAGTGCAAGTACCGGTCCCCAGATCAGGCCGGCTTTGTCAAAGATTTCACCCCATTCGTCGCGGCTGCGTTTGGCAAGGGCTGCATCGACCAGGTCGATGAGAGTGTTCATGTTGCGGTAACGCGAGCGTGAATCAACAAAACGTTCATCATCGATTAATTCTTCAATTTCAATGGCCTGACACATGCGTGACCAGAAGGCGGCATCCGGCATCATGTTGAAGACCACCCACTTGCCATCACCACAGGGGAATCGATTGGCTGTGATTGCAAGCATTTCTTTGCGTGCACGGCGGCGAACCGGTGCATGATCGATGGCGGTAACCGCGTAGTCAGTCGCCTGGGTCCAGACCGCTGTCTCGTAGAGTGATGTTTCAACTACTTGTCCCTCGCCGCTCTTTTCAGCAAGTCGCAGGGCAGCCAGAATTGAAGCGACCATGGCCAGGCCGGTGGTGTGGTCTCCTTGTGCTGGTCGGGCCATCGGTACAACGCCTGCATCACCTTCGCGTTGGGCATCGTATAAACCTGAGCGGCCAAAAAACGCCGTGACGTCATAACCGGGTCGCCAGGCATCGGGGCCGGTGGTGCCGTAGCCCGTGAGCGTTGCGTGCACCAGGTCGGGTTTGATCGCAAGCAGGGATGCCGGGTCCAGGCCAAACTTTTCCTGTCGCTTGACCAGCAGATTGCACATGAAGATGTCGGCGCCAGCCACCAGCTTTCGCACAAGGTCCGCGCCGGCAGGCTGATCCAGCGCAACCGCAATGGAGCGCTTGCCGCGATTGTCGACATCAAAACCGAAGTCGTAAGCTTTGATCTCGTCGCTGACTTCGTCGTGTTTGATCGGGCGGGATAGACCCCGCATCGGGTCGCCAGTGAGCGGTTCAACCTTAATCACGTTAGCGCCCAGGTCCGCTAAAATTGCGCCTGCGCTGGGGGCTGCCATGTAGCTGTCGACCTCGATCACGGTAATGTCTTGCAAAGGTGCGGTCATTTTACTCCCTAATAAATTCTGTTTTTCAATGGACCCTAGGCATCGAGTGCCTTCAGCATGCGCTGCAGGGCGAAGTGTCGGTAACTCTGCTCGATTAGATTTTCAGCTTCACCGGCCATCAGCCCGTCTTCGATATCCAGATTAAGCCATCCATTGTGCCCGGTATATGGTGGTATTTGGTAGCGTTTGTCGAAAGTCAGACTGGTCTGCGCTTCGCTGCCAGCCCAGATGGACAATTGCAGGCGGCCCTGGCTCATATAAACCGTGCAGAAATTCTTTTTACCGGCGCGAAAGCAGGGGTTGCCAAACTGATGATCCTGGCTGGTTTCAGGCAGCGCGAGGCACAACTGCGCAATCTGCTGCAGCAGACGCTTGCGGTGCGGGGCGACCAGCGGGTCGAACTCTTCGGGATCTATGGTTTCTGTTGGAGGTTCAAGATCAGGCCTTGGGGGTAGCCTGGCGGTGAGTGAGTTTGGGGCCACATCAACGTAGGCCTGGCGCACAAGGTCGGCAATCCTGCCCCAGTCCAGTCCCTGATCCAGATCGACGCCCAACCAGCCCTTGGGACCAACGTAGGGTGGTACGTAAAAACAGGCCGGTTCTGCGTCGACATATAGAGACTGTGCGCCTGCCGGCATTTTCAGCCAGAGAGCCAGGTGGCCGTCGCCGTGGTGATTGATCACATAGGTGGCAAAAGTTTTCCCGCCAACACGAAAGTCGGGTGAACCGTGGCTGATCACGGTTTGGGTCTCAGGAAACCACAAGCAGAGTTCATTCACTGCAGTGGTGATGTCTTTGCCTTTGCCTTTGTGTTTGCCTGTGCTCATCGGTCTCTCCCCGTGCGCCGCTCCCGGCGTCTCCCCCGAGACGGGGCCGTATCCGCTCCCGGCGATCCTTCAACTGATGGTAGAATAACGCGTTTACCTTCCCAACTGGAGTTTGTCTTGAGCGCAGTCATGCGCAACGGCGCTGTGTTGTTGCCCGAATTTATGGTTGTAGCCTGTGTCTGAGCCAGACACCCAGGGCTCAACCGTGGCGAGCGCTAAAAAAGTCTTCATGGGCTGGCGTATGGTTGCCGCCGCATTTTTTGTCGACTTTGTCGCCGTGGGCTTTTTCTTTTATTCCTATGGCGTGTTTTTCAAAGCCATTGCCGCTGAATTTGGTGACTCGCGCCTGGGCGTTGCCCTGGGGCTCACAGTGACCAACGCGGTGGGTGCCATAGCGGCACCGCTGGTAGGTAGAGCGTTGGATCGTTTTCCATTGAAACGGGTGATTGGTGTTGGTGCCACTTCCATGGCGATAGGTTTCCTGGGGCTCAGTCAGGTACAGACGCAGATGCAGTTTTATCTGGTGCTGGGTCTTTTTATCGGGTTTGGCGCTTCATCGATGGGCAATCTGGCCACCAGCAAACTGGTCGCCAACTGGTTTGATCGTAAACGCGGCATGGCGTTGGGTATAGCTGCAACGGGTGTATCCCTCTCGGGTGTGGTGATGCCCTATATCAGCGCAGAAATAATTGCCGGCTATGGTTGGCGCAATGGCTTTTTGGTGTATGGCCTGTTTACTTTCATGGTTGTGGTCCCCTTCGTTCTGAGTGTGGTGGTATCCAAACCCGAAGAAGTGGGTCTGCAGCCGGACGGTGCGCTGCAACTGCCACCCACTGATGCTCAGGCGAATACTGCGCCGGCACCTCGACTGTCGATGCACCAGGTCTGGCGAGACCATAACTTCTGGATCATTGTGCTGACGTTCTCGCTTATATTCTGCTGCATGAGCACCACCCTGACACATATGGTGCCCAGGCTCACAGACATGGGACACGAGTTAAGTTTAGCCTCCCTGGTGATGTCGCTGTGCGCCGGCCTGGGCATTGTAGGCAAGCTGAGTTTCGGCTGGCTTGGCGACAAACTGCCCATGCGTCGGGTACTGTTGCTGGTGATCCTGGTGCAATTCAGCGGGCAATTTCTCATGTACCAGAACGAAGACCTGTTGTGGTTTGCTATTGGCGCGGCATTGTTTGGTTATGGCGTAGGCGGGGTGGTGCCACTGCATGGTGCAATTGTCGGTAAGAGCTTTGGCCGTGAACGATTTGGTGCGGTGCTGGGCTTGATGCGCCCCGCCATGTTTCCAATACAGATCCTTGGCGTACCCTTTGCCGGTTGGGTATACGACACCACGGGCTCTTACGCCCAGGCGTTTCAGGTGCTGTTGTTTCTTTACGGTTTTGCCGCCTGTGCGGTGGCGTTTTATCGCGCGCCAGCAGGCAGAGTGGCCTAGTCAGGTAAACCAAGCACCCGTTTTGCAATAATATTCAGCTGCACTTCTTTTGTGCCTCCCGCAATGGTCAAAGATTTCTGATACAGCCATTGTTTAAGGCGTGCCAGTTCTTTGGGGTCTGCGGTAGCACCATCCCAGCGTAAGCCCTGGGTACCCATAGCGGCCACTGCCAGCTCATCACCATCCTGGATGTTCAGCGCATTACTGAGTTTTACAGCAGACGAGGTGAAGCCCGGTGCGTGAGACTGTGATTCTTCAATGGCCCGTCGTTGGGTGATCTGTTGTGCACGGGTATTCATTTCATACTGCGTTAACCAGGCGCGCAATGCACTGTGTTCCAGTTTGCCGGTTTCCGGGCCGACATAGTGGCGCACCAGGCTCGGCATCCTGCTCTCCTCTACGCGACCGCCCTGTGACCCGGAGATGTTGATTCCGGCATGGGTAGAGCGTTCGAATTGCAGCAGACGCTTGCCCACCGTCCAGCCATTGTCAACGCCGCCAATCAGATCTTCCGCGGGCACTATGGCATTATCAAAATAAGTTTCGCAGAAAGGTGATGCGCCTGAGATTAAAGCAATCGGCGATACCTGCACACCGGGTTGACTCATGTCGATGAGCACCAGCGAAATACCTTCATGTTTGGGTTTATCCGGCGAGGTACGCACCAGCGCAAAAATGAAATCACATTCAGTGGCATCGCTGGTCCATATTTTTGCGCCATTAATCAGATAGTGATCGCCGTTGCGTTCGGCTCGCGTGCTGAGGCTGGCAAGGTCAGAGCCTGCACCGGGTTCAGAATACCCCATGGCCCATGCGCCTTCACCGCGTGCACAGCGCGGTAGCCATTTCTGCTTCTGAGCGTCCGTGCCAAATTCCAGTATGGTGGGTCCGATATAGTTAACCCCGCGACCGGTCAGGGGCGTGCGCGCACCTATGGCTTTTAATTCTTCGATAAGCACCTGGTACTGTTCGCGGTCGAGTTCAGCACCACCATAAGCTTTTGGCCAGGTTGGCACGGTCCAGCCCTTTTCTGCCATGCGTTCAAGCCAGAGCCGGGTATCCGTATCCAGTTCAATGTGGCTGCTGCCGATGGGTATATAACCCGGACCTCTGGCGCCTTCCGGGCAGTTTTCTGCCAGCCAGTCGCGGGTCTCTGAACGGAATTCATCTATGTTTTGCAAAGTATATCTCCACACATTGGGGCTTAGTCAGAAGCGCCGGGTGTATTAGTAGAACCGCGCTTTGAGCAGTTGCAGCTGGGTGTCACCGCGGCTGTGACAGCGAATATTGACCGCCTCAGTCAGTATCTGATCGGCAATATAAGGCTCAAAGCTGCTGCGGCTGAAAGGCGCGATATCCTGCATTTCTATTTCAACCGAATAGCCTTCAACCACGGGAAGAATCGTGATGGCATTGTGGCTGGGCAGCAGTTCTTCTAACTCTACCTGTAGTGCCTGTTGGGATTCACGATCCGGAGCTACACCTTTGACCAGATATTTGAGGACACATTCAACAGATTCTTCAGTCAACAGCTTCATCCAGGCGGTAGGCGATCAGATAATCACCCGACGGCGCTGGAGAAGTAAAGTGACCACCGGCTGCAATCACCACATATTGCTGATTGTTATACAAATAGCTCATAGGTACCGCGTTGCCTGTTGTCGGTAATTTGTCACGCCACAGCTCTTTGCCGTCATTGATATCAAATGCGCGGAAGTAGCTGTCGGAGGTAGCTGCGATGAAGATGAGGCCGCTGGCGGTAATCATGGGTCCGCCCATTTCTATGGCGCTGCCAAAAAAGTGGTGGATGGGCCAGGGTGCCAGATTCTCCAGCGTACCCAAAGGGTGCTGCCAGAGGATATCGCCACTTTCCAGATCCACGGCTGCAAGGGTGGCCCAGGGGGGCTTGGTGCAGGGTGCGCCAAGTGGGGAGGTCAGAGGCTCCATGATCACGCAGTATTCAGAGCCGAATTGCGGGAAGGGTAAACCTTTCGGGCAGTCTGCCTGTTTCGCCAGGCGTACGGCGATAGGTATGTGTTTGGTATTGGTCACCATGATTTTTCGATTCGGATCAACCGCAGGTGCCCCCCAGTTATTGCCGCCGAGGTTTGATGGATAGAACACCGTCCCGTCAAGACTTGGCGGGGTATAAATCGGTCCCGTTGTCATTGCCTGCAGCTTCTTGCGGCAGGAACGGCGGTCCCAGAACGTCACCCCCCAGGCATCTTCCGGGGATATGCCCAGCTGGTGTAAAGGCTCTGGTTTGAGCGGAAAAGGTTGAGTAGGGCTCAGATACTCACCGGGTACCGCCCCGGTCTGCGGGACCGCGCGTTCTTCTACCGGATGTAATGGCTCGCCGGTTTCCCGGTCGAGTACAAATGTCATCCCCATCTTTGTCACCTGGACGACGGCTGGGCGGGTCTTGCCGTCAATGGTTAACTCGACAAATGTTGGCTGCGCGGGTACATCAAAGTCCCAGATGTCGTGGTGCACAGTCTGGTAGTGCCAGGCGACACTGCCGTCTGCTGCATTCAAGGCAACAACTGAACTCGAGTAATAGTCGAGGTGACCGTCGCGCGCACCGCCATAATAGTCCGGCGATGAGTTGCCGGTGGGTACAATGACCAGCCCCAGCTCTTCATCTACAGATATGGTTGACCACACATTAGTGGAACCCGGCACAAAATTGCCCTCTTCATCTGTTTGCGGGCGGTCCGGATGCACCGGGTTCCAACCCCATAAGAACTCGCCGTTTCTGACGTTATAGGCCCGCACCACGCCTGAAGGGATGTCAGGTCGGCGGCTATCCTGCACAAACGCTCCCGTGATAACGGTATCGCCGATAATTGCAGGGGCGCTGGTAATGCCGTATTCGAACGCTTCGTGTTCAGTGAGTCCTTCGTTGAGACTGACTTCACCATTGCGACCAAAATCGGCACAGCGTTCACCGGTTTTAGCATCCAATACAATCAGGCGGGCATCTAAAGTGCCGAGAATAATGCGCTGTGCACAGGCGCCACTCCGGGCGCCATCATCCTGCCAGCTGCTGACAGCTCGACAATTGGTGATGCCTTCTTTGGACATGTCGACTTGTGGATCAAAACTCCAACGTTCTTCGCCTGTGGCAGGGTCCAGAGCAAATACCCGATTAAAAGGCGTGCAGTAGTAGAGGGTTTCATCCACCATGATCGGCGTGACCATGAAATTAGTTGGACGGGACCGCATGGATTCTTCTGACGTAGCTTCTGTTAAAGATTGGGAGCCGCCCACAAAGTCGCCGGAGCGATGTGTCCAGACTTTTGTCAGTGCAGCTACGTTATCTGCCGTGATCTGAGTGGCGTTTGTGTGGTGGCCACCGCCTGCGGCGCCGCCATAAGCAGGCCATTCGATGTTGTCAGATGATCCTGCTGCTGCTGCAGCGAGCGGCGTGATCAGTGTGACCGCCGTGAGAAATTTGATGACCACACCCGGCAGTTTTTTAAATTCCATACTCCCCCCAGAGTCTCTCCTAGTTGCAGCATTAAACAACTACCTTGTTATACTCGCAATGACTGTCATCGATGCGTGGCTTGCAGATTTGTTTGGGAAACTGGGAAAACAGAGGCCTGTTCTGCTGGGGCTGGTTGTGATCTGGTCACAGGCTGCCGCTGCAGCGCCGATTCAGACTGAAACCCAGAAACAGGACAGGAGACAGGAAGAGAAAGTGACTGGCATAAAGGTCACGCGTTTGCTGGATGCGCCCATCATTCACCCGGGTTTGGATCCCGGCATTGGGGCGAATATTCAGGGTCCGTCGGTTATACGGGTACCGCAGTGGGTTAAAAACCCGCTGGGGAAGTACTATCTGTATTTCGCTGATCATAAAGGCAGCTATATTCGCCTGGCTTATGCAGATGCGCTCACCGGTCCATGGAAAATTCATCCGCCGGGTACGCTGCAGTTGTCTGAGTCTCTGTTTTTGAATACACCTCCTGAGGTTGATGCCACTCAACGTGAACAGATCGAAGCGGCATTTGCAAAACGAGGCATACAGGTGGCGCACGATGTGGTGGAGGAAGTCACAACGCCGCATATCGCTTCTCCAGATGTTCACGTAGATCACGTCAACCAGCAGATCATCATGTACTACCATGGCCTGGAAGGCCTGGCTTACCAGGTGACCCGAGTAGCCACTTCTGCTGACGGTATTGGTTTCACGGCCCAGCCACAGGTGCTGGGACAAACTTATTTTCGCGTATTCAGCTGGGAGGATCACGTGTATGCGCTGGCTATGCCGGGCCAGCTTTATCGTGCCACCAGTCCTTTTGGGCCCTTTGAGACAGGGCCACGCCTGTTTAATTCTGATATGCGCCACAATGCGGTACTGCGGCGGGACAATATGTTGTGGGTGTTCTGGACGCAGGTCGGTGATGTCCCGGAGCACATCAAAGTTTCTACGATACAGTTGTATGGCGACTGGCTGGACTGGACTGACAACCCGCCAGTGGAGGTGCTGCGGCCTGAAAAAACCTGGGAAGGCGCGCTTGCCCCCCTGCAGCCTTCCATACGCAGCACCGCGTATGGCCAGGTTAATCAGTTGCGCGATCCCGCCATTTTTGTTGAGGATGACACTGTGTACCTGTTCTATGCGGTAGCCGGTGAATCAGGCATTGGCTTGGCTCAACTTGAGTTTGAGTCCCCTTAAGCGGCGACGGGTTGCCTGGGTGGGCGTGCCAGCCAGAAACAGATTGAGCCAGTCAGAGAAATAAACGCCATGATGGTAAAGGCCATTTGGTAGTTGCCGTACACGTCGAACATAACGCCACAGAATATTGGACCTGCAGTCATGCCCAGCATCACAATCAAAGAAGATATACCCATGATGGTGCCAAACGACTTGGGGCCAAAATAGTCTGCCCGCAGCGCAACCATCAGTGGTCCGCGGATGCCCCAGCCGAGACCATGGAAAATCACAAACACTGCCAGCCAGATCACAGAGGTGGCGTAGGTTACCGCCAGCAGACCAATAAAATGACCCACCATACAGAATACGCAGATCAGTCGTTTCTGAAACCGATCACCCAGATATCCGCCGGCAAACAACCCGATCAACTGCATGCCGGTCATCGCACTGAACACCACGCCTGCCCAAACGGGTTCGTATTTCAGACTTTCGGTTAAGTGTGGAATGAGATGCGCCAGCATAGAGGAAACTGTCAGCAGAGACAGACCATGGCCCGCAGAAATCAACCAGAAAGAGGGTGCCCGCACGGCCTGGCGCCAGGTGAAACTGGTCTGCGGTTGATAGTGTGTGTGATCCTGTTCAGCACCATGTTCATCCAGAGTCATGCCGTCAGGTACTTCGCCAATTTCCTCTGGCCGGTGCTTCACCAGAAGCACCAGAGGCCCAGCGATGAGTAGAACAATGCAACCGGAAAAAATGGCCATATTGCGCCAGCCCCAGGCTTCCAGTCCGAGAATGATCAGAGGGACGCACAGACCACCCACGGAAAAACCAATCTGCGACCAGGCAACTGCTTTTGAGCGATGCCGGTCAAACCAGTTCACCAGGGACACCATCAGGGTAGCAAAGCCACCCAGGCTCGAACCCAGCGCGATGAGAATAAAGGCGACAAAATAAGTGGTGACAGAGTTCACCTGGCTGAAGACAAAAAAACCAATGCCAAAAATCAGCGTGCCTATGAGCAATATCGGGCGCGGGCCAAAGCGGTCAACCAGCCAACCCTGTAGTGGCCCCAGCAAACCACTCTCAAGCCGCGTTAAAGCGAAGGCGAGTGACAGGATCGACATACTCCAACCAAACTCGTCACGTAACATGACCGCGTAAGCGCCATAAGAATGCATCCAGGTCATGGCGGCCAGCCATTGAATGCCTGCGCAGGCGGCTACAATCCACCAGCCGTAGAAAATCTTGCCGCGGGGTCGGAACAGAGCATCCATCCGCAGCTTGAATGTGTGTATCAAGCCAAGCATCTGAACATCATACGGCAATGGCTCATCAGGCTGTTATTTTTGTCGCCTGGAAAACGGGCAGGGTGCTCCCAAAGGCGCTAACATAAAGGACATGTCAACAAGCGCGCCCCCACAGTCAGATAAACATGCCCTTGTACTCAGTGGTGGTGGCGCCCGTGCAGCTTATCAAGTGGGTGCACTGCGTTATATCGCCAAGGCATTACCCGACTATCGTCCACAGATTCTCACCGGCATATCCGCCGGGGCCATCAATGCTGCGCATCTCGCTGCACATCAAGGCAGCTGGGCCGAGGCCGTTTCACAGCTGTCCAATATCTGGCTCAGTCTCGACACCGAAAAAGTCTATGCCACCGGTTTTGGCAATATGGCAAGACGCGTTATGGTCTGGGGTTTGCGTTTACTCAGCGGTGGCCGGCTCGGCAACGCTGATGTGCGGGGTATGGTGGATAACAGTCCGCTGCGGGCTTTTCTTCACGATAACCTGCCGATGCACGAAGATGAACGCATAGCGGGCATCCAGGAGAACATTGCGCGGGGCGTACTTGAATCTCTTGCCATTATTACCACCAACTATGGATCCGGCAGGTCTGTGGCCTGGGTTGAAGGTAATAATCCCTTGCTGTGGGAGAGGGGGCAGCTGCGCGCCAATGATACTCAGATGAGGCTCGATCATATTATGGCCTCTTCAGCGCTGCCCATGTTTTTCCCGGCGGTGCGGCTTGATTCAGCCTGGCATGGTGATGGTGGGGTTCGTTTAACCGCACCTTTGTCGCCGGCTCTGCACCTGGGGGCTACGCGCATTTTGGCGGTATCGCCGCGGGCCAAGCCGGTGAATGCCATTCCACCGGAGTTGCGCGATCCTTATCCGTCCCCGGCGCAGATTGCCAGTGTCCTGTTGAACGCTGTGTTCCTGGATATGCTGGATTATGACGCCCTGCAGATGAATCGCATCAACCGTCTGGTATCTCAACTTGCACCCGACCACACGTCAGAATTGCGTCAGGTTGAAGTCATGGTGCTGCGACCCAGGGAAGATCTCGGCAAACTCGCGAAAGAGCATGAAATTACCATGCCTTCATCCTTCCGATTCTTTGAACGTGGGCTGCACAATAAAGAATCACGCTCTTCTGATGCACTCAGCATGGTGATGTTTGAACCGGAATACCTGGCGCTGTTAATCCGGCTGGGTGAAGAAGACGCAGCCGAACGAAGAGATGAAATTGAATCTTTTCTGCGTGGAGGCGCCTGTTCGCTACCTGTCTGGTAGTGGTTTGGAGGTTGCGCTACTGTGCTTCGTTTGCGACCAGTCCCATGCAGTTTGCGTAATAGGTCACGGTGCCTGGCCAGTCCGAAAATATACCTCTGATGCCTACTTTTTCTGCCAGCGCATGTAACACCTCCAGAGACTGTCCCTCACGCTGGATGTAACCCGGAAGGTTGGCATACAGCCAGTTATCCGGACTTGTGGCCTGGCCCGATTCAAAGGTCCAGGTGATGATGTCCAGCCCCGCCTGTTGCGCAAATTCAGCGTAGGGTGAGGGGGCTAACTCATCGTTGTCATCAACAATCAGCAGCATCGGCAGGGGTGGTGCAATGATGTTGATCCCGGCAGCTTTAAGGCGCTGCATATCTTCGAGGCTGGCAACAAAATCACGGTCCCGTCCCCGTGGGTCGAGGAAGACTGCCTGCTTTCCGAAATCAGGATGTTTTGCTATCCAGTACAGAACATCGTTCACATCAAACGACTGGGGATAGACGCGCTGCGGGGCAATATCTGCAACCTGATAAGCTTCTATCATACGGCTGGCATAGTTCTGTTGAGACATGCCGGCATAAGGCATAGGCACCATGGGTGCTTTCAGCTCGGGCGTGAACGCTACACCTAACCGTTCAAATAAGTTGATGCTCTCATCATGTGTCAGCAGTGTGCCACAGTTCACAGGCTTTTCGACAAGCTCACTGCCGGGATCGGACAGGTATTCGGTAACATTTGTTGCATTGCTGTTGACGACGTCACGACGTCCACATAAGTCCCGATACTGCGATAGCGTGATGTCGCTTGTACAGCACTTGGCGGTAGCTGGTGTTGGATTGCCTGCCGCATCTGTAGCTGCGGCTGTGAACCCCTCACTGCAGCTGTTTGCATGTTTGGTTTGCAGGATGTTGGTGGTGCGGTGCAGGTCGCATTGAGAATGGCGGCACACCAGTGCCAGATCTTTAGTGAACGTGACGTCACACTCAATGACACCTGCACCCATGGACGCGGCAGCCTCATAACCCTCTCGGGTGTGCTCCGGATAACCCAGCGGAGCACCTCTGTGGGAAATAGAG
Organism: Gammaproteobacteria bacterium; assembly: GCA_048571035.1. GTDB lineage: Bacteria > Pseudomonadota > Gammaproteobacteria > Pseudomonadales > Azotimanducaceae > UBA4421. Next base: position 1,358,746 of record CP121329.1, on the reverse strand, counting down.
AACTCAGTTTTGTAAAAAGGATTATCAGCGCAGCTCTGGAGCTGCCGTTTCAGGGGGCCGAAGGGCAGATCGGTGCTGAGCTGTAGTGCTCGGTCGGTTGGGTCAACCTGATTCTCCTGGGTTGCTGCGGCGCAGCCACCTAAAGCTATAAGGATAATCAGTAGAGCACGCGTACACTGTGCGTTCATAGCAGAGAGCCAGTTTGAGTGTTGAGTAAAGTCCTAGTATTACAGAGTTTTCATGAAGATGGTGTGTCAGCATGGATGCAGGCCTGTCAGCAATCGGTTATTGCCTGGTGTGAGCTGCAGGGCTACAGCTATCGCTTCGAAGGGGACCAGTTTTTTGACAGACTACCGCCCTGGTATTGGCAGAAAGTAGGGCACCGCAAGCCCATAGCAGCAGATTTGGCTCGTTTGTTATGGGTGCGGGATGAACTGGCCAGCGGCGGTTACGATGTAGTGGTCTGGGTCGATATAGATGTCTTTGTGCTTAATCCTCAAGCGCTGCAGATAGCACCGCAATCGAGTTGTGTCTTTGGATACGAACATTGGCTGCAACCGAAATCTAACGGGTTCACCGTGCGCAAAAATGTACACAATGCATATTGCGCCTTCAAACCGGACTGTCCCATTCTGGCCTTTTTAATAGAGGCGATTCAACGCATGGTGCAGCGGGTTGACGTCGATTTTCTTGCCCCACAATTTGTTGGCCCCAAACTGCTTACCAGCCTGCACAACATGGTGGGGTTTGAGCTTGAGCCAGCGGTTGGTGCCATTTCTCCATCGCTGCGCGAGGCGCTTATTGACAATGATACCCGTCTGATCAAACAGGGTATGCCGCAGCCCCTGCTGGCCGCCAACCTTTGTGCGTCGTTGTCTTCATCTTCCCCGCAGATGATGCAGTTGATCGACGCTTTAATGCTTGTAACTAAAAGTGAGCAGAAATAGACAGTGAACCGAACAGGTCGTTCTCCTGCTGATTTTTGTATTCCCGGCTGCGGTAGATATACGAATAAGCGACGCGGAACTTGCTGTTGTTCCAGACAAATCCAGCTTGTAGATCGCCTACCCAATAGCGTCGCTCGACGCTGTGGCTGCGTCTGAAGTTGTTGCCATCCAGGAACAGATTGTGCGCAATGAAACGACCGTCAATACCGGCAAAAAAGTACCAGCTCGGACCGCGAATACGATCGTAGTATTGAGATACCGGCAGACTCGGACGCACCCGTGGTGGACCGTAGTCGTGATCTAAACCCTGTCCAAAACGAACCATACCGCCAGCGCCTACATAGGTCAGGGGTGTACCCAATGACGCACTGACATGGGGTAGCAGGTCAACCTGCAGATACTTTCCAAACGTGCCACTGCGAGCCAGGCGCAGCCACTTTTTTTCGTAGGCTACTGAAAGGACAAATTCGTTTCCCAACTGGTTGTCCCACCCCATAGCTTCATCGCTGCCTATTTTGCGGTGCAGGGCATTCTGTATGATCTCCGCCCGGGCACCGGGTCCTACCAGGCCAAAACTCAGGCGCCAGGTTTCGATTTCATCCGGGTTTTCGGTGGTGAAGCCTGCTGCGAGGTAGACGTACCCAGCGTAGGGTCTGTCCTCTTCAAGTAACTCGGTGGCCAGGATATCTGTTGGGGTATAGATCTCATGGCCAGCCGACAGGGCAACATGCATCTTGTCCTGCGGCTCAATGCCGGGAAAACGAATACCCATTGCCTGCAGGCGTTTAGGTCCTTCATCAATATTGCTGACATAATTCAACATCACCCCAGAGGTATAGTGCCGGTCGGTGTCGACAAAAACGTCGTTCTCGATCAGCAGGTTTAATACCCCATCTGAAGCCCAGGCTGGCTGTAGTGGCCCTGAAAAACACAAGGTCAGCGTTAACAGGCAAAGAAATCTGGGATAGGGCACAAGACTCGTCGGTGTTGGAGTAATACTCGGCGGCGCCTACAATACCCGTTCAACAGGGTGCGTTCAAAATTCAAGGGGGGAATATGCATACGTTTGCCGATCCACTGGCACGAGCAGTACAGGTTGCCGCTGGCAAAACAGCAGTCATCGACCAGGATAAGACTTTTACATACACCGAACTGCAGCAACGCTGCGGGAGGTTGGTCAAAGGCCTTTATGCGCTGGGCCTGGAGAAAGGTGATCGGGTGGCCATATGGGCCAATAACTGCCATCAGTATATTGAAGCTTATGTTGGGATACCCGCGGGTGGTCTGGTCATTGTGCCGTTGAATACACGCCATGCCGAGCCGGAATTGAGGTACGCACTGGAAGATTCCGGTAGCCGGGTACTGTTGACGGACAGGTCTGCAGAAGGCCTTCAGGATGTTGTTGAACACGTTATCAGTCTTGATGAAGCTTATGAAAATCTGCTGGCGCCTGAACCCGCTGCTCTAGGGGTTGGCGTGCAGGAAAATGATCTGGCCGGCTTGTTTTACACCGGTGGCACAACAGGCCAGTCAAAAGGCGTGATGCTGAGTCATCGAAATCTGATTTCCAACACGTTTCACTGGATGACCGCTTCACCGCAGGGAGAACAGGATGTAATGCTGGTGATGGCGCCTCTGTTTCATGCAGCGGGTTCTAACGGTGTGCTGGCATCCATCTGGAACGCCGGTAGCCAGCTCACACTGGGTGCCTTCGCGCCAGCTGAGGTATTGGACCTGGTAGAGCGTTATAAAGTCAGTATGACCCTTGGTGTGCCCACCATGCTTGCCGCCATGGCGGAAGAACAGCACGTTAATCCACGTGATGTTTCGAGCCTGCGCTCCATTGGCCATGGCGGCTCACCGATTGCGACCGAAGTGCTACGCCGCACCTGCACAGCTTTTCCCGGGGCGGAGTTAGTTGAAGTATATGGTGCTACGGAGTTGTCACCGTTAACAACAACTTTGCGCAACGAACAGGAGCTGTTGGGAGATGATCGTGCGCGATCTTGTGGTCAGTCTATCCCCGGTGTTGAGGTGAGAATCCTGGATACAGCCGGCAAACCGCTGCCCAGTGGAGAAATTGGCGAGGTTGTAGTGCGTGGACCTAATGTGATGATGGGGTACTGGAACAAGCCCGAACAAACCGCTGCGGTTCTGAAAGATGGCGCTTACTGGAGCGGTGATCTGGGCTATATGGATGAAGCCGGTTTTGTATACCTGGTTGACCGTAGTAAAGACATGATTGTCACCGGAGGTGAGAATGTTTACTGCACTGAGGTCGAAGAAGTTCTGTATAAACATGAGGCGGTACTGGAAGCAGCGGTTTATGGTATTCCTGATGAAAAATGGGGTGAGGCTGTACATGCGACTATCGTGCCGCGTGCTGAGCACAGCGATATTGATCCGGAAGTGCTGCTTGCGTTCTGCCGTGAATCAATCGCCGGTTACAAGGTGCCTAAAGGCATCAATATTCAGCATGAGCCGCTGCCTAAATCCGGGCCGGGTAAAGTTCTGAAACGCGAACTGCGAGCACCTTTCTGGGAAGGTGTTGAGCGGAGCGTAAACTAGCGTCCGAAGCTTTATACTCTCCGGTCTGCAATAAAATTCAATAAATCAAAAAGAGAGGAAATCTTATGTCTAACTCCGCACTGGATAATGCTGTTGAGCTTATGCAAGCTCGCATTGGTCAGACTTCAGAGCCTACCGACTGGTTCGAAATGACCCAGGATAGGATCAACAAATTTGCCGACGCTACGCTTGACCAGCAGTGGATCCACGTTGACCCCGAGCGGGCTAAAAAGGGTCCTTTCGGCGCGCCTATTGCACACGGCCAGCTGACCATGTCGATCATGAGCTTCCTGCCTGGAGGTAGCGGCATTGGTTTACCTGCGCTCGAAGGCATGAAAATGGGTATTAACTACGGTTGGAACAAGGTGCGCTTCATGTCACCAGTTGCCGTTGGCGATAAAATCCGCACCGTTGGGAAACTGTTGAGTGTTGAAGCAAAAGGCCCAATGCTGGAAGCAATCAACGAACTGACCGTCGAGATAGAGGGCCAGGATAAGCCAGCTTGCGTTGCACAAAGCGTGTTGCGGATTGTCTTTTAGAACCAGCTTTCTCACCTGTTTGCGGAGGGTGCTTTGGATATAGGTGTATGTGTCGCGTCCCACATTGGTGACACGGATTATGTCGTGCGGGCTGAAGAGCTGGGTTTTACTCATGCCTGGCTCGCCGATTCTCAGATGTTGTGGTCTGATTGTTACGCTACCCTTGCATTGGTGGCGCATAAAACGTCGCATATTCAGATTGGCACTGGCGTTGCTGTCAGTGGCACCCGCCCCGCGCCGGTAAACGCAGCGGCCATCGCTACGATCAACGCGTTGGCACCGGGGCGGACATTCTTTGGCGTTGGCGCCGGGAACACGGCGCGTCGTGTCATGGGCCTGCCCCCGCAACGGATAAAAGAGTTTGAAGCTTACCTGCAGCAGCTGGTGCCTTTGCTGAAAGGCGAAGAGGCTCTGTTGCCTGTGGGTAAAGATCAAACCTCACCGATTCGACATATCATGCCGGACAAAGGGTTTGTGAACTTCAGCGATCCCATTCCACTGTATGTGTCCGGCTTTGGACCGAAGTCGCTGGCCCTGGCGGGTAAATATGGAGATGGTGCGGTGCTTGCTTTGGTGGGTGACCCCGGTGCCATGTCGAGTGTCTGGCATATGATGCAGGCAGGGGCACGGGACAGCGGGCGAGAGATAGCTGCGCACGGTGAATTTTATACCACCGCGTTGACCACTATGGTTGTGCTGGACGAAGGTGAGGCGATCGATTCCCCAAGGGTGAAAAGCGAATGTGGCGCTATGGCCATGGCTACTGTGCATTATGCGTATGACCAGTTCCGTAACTTTGGCCATCAGCCACCTAATGCGCTTGCAGGCATATGGGATGACTATACAAAACTGTTAGAAAGTTATCCTGCCGAGCGGCGGCATCAGCGGATCCATGCCGGGCATAACTGCTGGGTGCTGGAGGAAGAAGAACGGTTCCTCACGCCAGAAGTATTGGCTGCATCCAGCATGATAGGCACCCGCAGTGCGCTGATAGATCAGATTCAGCAACTCTCAGCGGTGGGTCTGGAACAGATAATGCTTCTGCCTAACTTTGATACCCGCTACGACGTGTTGGAACGTGTGGCGCAGGATGTCATCCCTTATGTTTAAACAATTATTGGCACGGACATCCCATCCGTCGGGCTCTACAAGGTCGTAAATGTTCACTTATCTGAATCCTGCAATACGTCAACGCCTGATTGCCGAAGGCAAGCTGGTACGTCTGGATGCACAAGGCCAGCTCATTGACGTGCATGCTCCGGAAGCGCCGGGTGAGCTGGCTATCAATCTGTTGGGGCCCATTCCATTACCCATCGCACTGCCTTCAACCCAAACAACCGTGCAATGGTATGCCGCTGTGCGCAGCACCGAGCTCAGCCAGGTTGAAACTCTGGCTTCGGAACTGCGAGCCAGAGGTGGACAGCAACTGTTTTCTCATCTGGTGTCTCCGCTGGCGGTGAACAGCGTGCTGGTAGTCGGGAACCCTACTGAAAATCCACTGGTGCGGGTACACAGTAACTGCCTCACCGGAGACGTTTTTGGCTCTCAGCGATGTGATTGTGGGCCGCAACTGGATGCCGCTATTGCGCGCATGGATGCTGACGCTGCGGGTGGCTATCTGGTTTATATGGCCGGCCATGAAGGCAGAGGCATTGGTTTGTGGGCAAAAGCCGCAACTTATCTGCTGCAGGACGCCGGTGAAGACACATATGAAGCTAACCGTTCGCTTGGGCTGCCTGATGACTCACGGGACTTCACCGATGCGGCTGTACTGATTAAACATTTTGTTGGTACAGAAGCATTCCGCTTGCTCACAAACAATCCCAAAAAGATTGAAGACCTGCACCAGTTTGGCCTGCGCGATATCACCCAGGAAAAACATGTCACAGGGGTCAGTGAATGGAACAAGCGTTACCTTAGTGCCAAACGGACATGGGGTCACAAGCTTGACGACGAGGATATATAGAGGTGATCGTGAGAGTTTTTACTCTGCTTATGTTGCTGTTGTCAGTTGCGGGCTGTCAGCAGCCTGCGGATAAACCTGCGCAAAGCAATTTAACGATCAACCAGCTGCAGTTTGTCGGTAGCCACAACAGTTATAAAAAGGCCATGTCTGCAAATTACGCAGAGGAGTTGCGGCAGAGCAATCCTCGGGCTGCTGCAAGCCTCGAATACGAGCACATTCCACTTGCCGATCAATTGGATCTTGGTCTGCGCAAGCTTGAGCTGGATGTTTTCGTGTTACCCCAAGGCAATGATTTTGCGGTAGGTCATGTCCAGATCATCGATATGAACAGCCATTGTGACACGCTCAGCGTTTGCCTGGCCCAGGTGCGCCAATGGTCCGATGCGCACCCTTCGCACGTGCCTATCTGGATCAGCTTTAATGCCAAAGATGCAGTGATTGCTGGTCTGCCAGAACCCATTGCCTTTACCGCTGATGCCTTAGATAACCTGGATCGATTGTTACTTGAGGCTTTGGGTGATCGTTTGATCCGCCCGCAGGATGTTGTCGACCTGCGGTGGCCTGAATTAGAGCAGGCCAGGGGCAAGATTCTGCTGATTCTGGATGAACAAGGCAGCAAACGGGAACACTATCTGCAGGGCTGGCAACAACGACCGATGTTCACCAATGTCTCACAAGATCATCCCGCCGCGGCAATCATGATCATAAACGACCCGATTGCGGAGCAGGCCAGGATCAGTCAACTTGTGCAGCAGGGTTATATGGTGCGCACCCGGGCGGACGCAGATACCATAGAGGCCAGGCAGGGAGATACCGGCCGTCGTGAGGCTGCATTTGCCAGTGGCGCTCAAGCCATCAGTACAGACTACTACCTGGATTCCAATCCTTTTGGTACTGATTACTCTGTTGCGCTGCCTGGCGGCGTGCGCTGTAACCCCGTGTTAACAACGCAGCCCTGCAGCATTTCTGAGTAACCCGGCGTTCTCATCTCAGGCCTGTTGTATGTGTTTGGCTAAGGTTTGATTAAACACATCCGGCTGTTCGAAGTACGGAGAGTGTCCGGCGTCAGCCACTTCAGTTAACGTTGCAGCAGGAAAGTGTGGCAGATAGGAAGACAGTAACGGCTCTGGAAAGAGCGGATCTTCCGCACCCGCAACCAGCAACGTTGGGCACTGGATAGTGTTCAACTGATCCAGCTGTACCACGTCTTCTTTACTCAGCAGCGTGGATAACTTGTCCCAGGAAAATTCTGTGTTGAAGTTATTGATGGACTCATAAAGTTGCATCAAGGCCGGCTTGCCACGAGTCACTTGAGACATGGACGCCTGTATGCCGCCGGTATCCCGTCCGCTGGCACTGGTTAACGCCTTCATGGCTGGCGTGGGGTTGGGGTTCACAATGCCCCCGGAAGTACAACTCAAGGTCAGAGACTGCACCCGGTCAGGGGCGTCCAGCGTTGTGCGCAGGACGGTAAAGCCGCCCATGGACTGCCCGACAAGGTGTGCTTTGTCTATCTTCAGCGCGTCCATAATGCCCAACAGATCATCGCGAAACTGATGCACCGAGATAGGCCCCGTACTGGGCGAGCGTGCGAAATAGCGATGATCGAAGGCGACACATTGATATGCTGGTGAAAAGTGGGCAATTTGATTGAACCAGATGGCTGCATTGCCCCCGGCGCCATGTGCAAAGATCAGTGCGGGACCAGTACCCACGGTCTCAAAGTAGATCTGTGCGCCGGGTCTGTCGAGAATTGGCATTTTAGCTCCTGAACATTGACTGAGAACATTGACTGAGACTATTGCTGATACCGGGAGGTCCCAAGCGTGAACGATAACTTAATTGAGTATGAAGTGGTCAACCATGTGGCGCGTATTACCATGAACCGGCCACGCTATAGAAATGCTCAGAGCCGCGCGCTGCTTGAAGCGATGGATGCTGCGTTCGCCAACGCTAAGACCGATCGAGACGTTCATGTTGTTGCCTTGTTTGGTGCGGGTGATCATTTCAGTGCTGGTCACGATCTGGGGTCGCCTGATGAGCTGGCTGATCGCGCCCAGGATCCGCTGCAGGATGGATTGCGCGGACGCTATGACCACTCCCGGGAACACTTTGTTGATAAGACCATGCGCTGGCGCAATCTACCCAAGCCTACAATTGCCGGTGTGCAGGGGTATGCGATATTCGCCGGCTGGATGGTGGCCAGTGCCATGGATATTATTTACGCCGCAGATAACGCTATGTTGCTGGCGGCAAATTTTCAGTACTTCTCCGTACCCTGGGATGTTGCGCCCCGAAAAGCAAAAGAAATGCTCTACGAGTCCCGTTTCATTGATGCACATGAAGCGGCAGAGCTGGGTCTGGTCAATCGTGTGGTGCCTGCAGGTGAGCTGCATCAGGCAGTTATCGAGTATGCTGAACGTATTGCTGCAAACGATCCGTTTCAGCTGCGAATGATGAAGCTGGCAGTAAATCAGGTGCAGGACGGTCAGGGGTTTGCCGCGCACATCACTGCTGCCCATCATATGCATATGCTGTCTTCTGAGGGGGAAAAAGACCCTGACTACGCGTTGCGTGTACCGCCAGGGCAACAGCGACCCATGGTGGCAAAGGCGTTTGAAAATTATGCACGGTACAAAGCCCGCGGTGAGTGAAGTCAATGAGCCATTCTGGTGTAACCCACCCTGGCAGGGCGGTGTACGCACACAGCGTCTGGGCTTAAAGCCGCTTGACCCCTCTGTCTGGCTGTCAGCGAAGCCCGATGACGTGCAGTTGGGTAACAAACTTAAGCAGCTCAGCGCGCGTTATGCCGAAGTGGTGCAGGTGCCTGCGCAGCCCCGCGAGTTGGATGCCATGCTGTGCCAGCTGCCGTGGCCCGGCGAAACAACAACCCGCTTTCCTCATCTGATCGCTAATCTGGCTCTGACCGTTGCAGATGATCTGTGTGTGATTGATGTGACGGATCAACAGCGACTGGTTGCCGCCTGCTTATGTGCACCCAGTTACTGGCACCTGCTGGACAAAATTGGCCAACCGTTGTCTGAGGTACATTCCCCGGTGCCTGGTCTGAACCAGAACATAGGCGCAAACATTCAGCGTTTTATCGATCGCGCACCACTGGGACAGCCCTTTGTGCGCAGTAACTGGTTTCTTCACGGTGACGCAGAGCTATTCCATAACGCACCGGAATCTGGGCTGCATGCACCTGTTGGACAATGGACAGTGCGCAGCGAAAAACAAACCTTGTGCCGCTGCTCGGAGCAATATCTTCTGTTCACGATTCAGATTACCTGCGCGCCGCTCGCACATATTGCGCATTTCCCCGCAGCACAGCGGGATATGCTCAAGTCACTGCAGATGATGGATGACAATGAAGTGGCCCATTTTGGCGGGCTGGCTAAATGCAGGCAATTAACTGATTATGTTGAATCTTTCGCGCAATAAGTTGGACTGTTTTCTGTTTTGAGGACCTTCATTTTAAGCCTGTTACTGTTTGCTTGTTTTTCACATGCAGACAATTCACTGCCCCTCGAGCCCGACCGTACCGTTTCCATGACGCTGGATCAGGCGACATGGATGTCGCTGGACATTTCACCTGATGGCAAAACAGTGGTTCTTGAGGTGCTGGGAGACCTGTATCTGTTGCCCATCGAAGGGGGTAAAGCCACGCCACTTCAAACAGGTCTGCATTTCGACAGCCAGCCGCAATACTCGCCCGATGGTAAATCTGTAGTTTTCATCAGCGACCGTGATGGCTCAGAAGAAGTCTGGGTGCTGGATCTTGAGCAGGACGTCGCAAGACAGTTGACCACCAGCAACGATCGGCTGGAATACGCCTCGCCAACCTGGTCTCCGGATGGCCGCACTGTTCTGGTGTCCAGAAATACCTTTGACGTAGGGACATTTGAGTTGTGGGCTTTTCCGATTGAAGGTGGCTCCGGCGTGCAGATTACCAAAGCGAAACCTAAATCGAACACACCTCGCGGGCAAAGGCACAACGCGCTGGGTGCGGTGTACGATCCCAGTGGTCGTTATGTGTATTACGCCCGCAGATCAGGTGGCTTCGGCTACAATCTTGGCTTTCCGCTGTGGCAGATTGCACGCAGAGATCTGCAGACGGGTGCTGAAGATATCATCACTTCTGTGCAAGGTAGTGCCATACGTCCGATCCTGTCTCCCGACGGGAAAACTATGGTGTACGGTACACGTTACGAGCAGCACACCGGGCTGCGAATGCGCAACCTTGTCAGTGGCGCTGACAGCTGGCTGGCCTACCCTATTGTCAGGGATGAACAGGAATCGAGGTTTACCCGGGACCTGCTGCCCGGCTATACATTCACCCCGGATGGACAGGCTGTCCTCAGCCAGAGAGACGGTCAGCTGGTCCGTATCGAAGTGAAAGACCGCTCTGTCAGCACGATTGATTTTGAAATCAATGTAGAAAAACAGATGGTTGAACGGCTGGCTTTCAACTATCGAACCGGGCTGGGGCCGGTGAAAGCGCGTATTTTATCTGAAGCCGTAGTTGCGCCGGATCGCAGCGCCGTGGCTTTTTCCGCTTTTGCGCGCATTTATGTTTATCGTTTCAAAACCGGCAAGGTCGAAGCGATCACGTCACCGGAACGCATTGCAGCAATGCCCGCCTGGTCCCCGGACAGTAAACTGCTGGCTTATGTCTCCTGGTCTGACGACGGCGGCCATATATATCGCACCCGGCCGCGGCCGGATGGGCGGCAACGACAACTTACCCGCGATGCAGGCTTTTATTCCTCACCGGTCTGGTCGCCTGACGGTGAACGCATTGTGGCGATGCGCAGCTCAGATCAGACGCGCCAGGTTAGAGCCAGTAGACCTGGTCCGGGACACGCCGCAGATATTGTATGGTTAGACAGCAAAGGTGGCCCGACCAACCTTGTGACACCGGGGCGTGGCTATGATCGCCCGCATTTTGGTCCAGAAGCAGATCGGATTTATCTGCAGACGACCAGTCCGCCATCGCCAGGCAAATCCAGAGCCGGTTTGGTCTCGCTGCGATTTGATGGTACGGACCGACGTGATGTATTAGCAGTCAGTGGTCCTGGGGCATTCAACAGGGGAGAAGATGTGGGCGCGGAGATGATGCAGATCTCGCCCGATGGCCAGTATGTGCTGTTCAAACAGGCCGGTCAGGTTTACGTTGTTCAATTGCTGGCCTACTTGCCCCTGCAGAAGGTTTCGCTCAGCAAACCTGCCTTACCCCTGGTGAAATTAACCGACGTCGGTGCTGACTTTATTGGCTGGGCTGATGCCGGCAATACCGTGTATTGGAGCGTGGGCAATCGTCTGTATCAACGCAGCCTGGGCTCTCTCGCGTTTCGCAGCGCCGAACAGGATGAAAGCGAATCTCCAGCGGCTTCTGAAGCCGCTGTATCTTCTGATACCTCTGACAACTCGAAGCTGGAAGGCGAAAACGATGTGCTGCTTGAAGCGCACAGTGCCGTTGAGCAGATGGATATCAACGTCTACATGCCGCGTTACAAACCTGACGGCATGATTGCACTGACCGGTGCCACGCTGCTGTCCATGGGCCCGGCAGGTGTTATTGAAGATGCAGTTGTGCTGGTCGAAGGCGACCGTATTGTTAGCGTCGGTCCACGCGAAGAGTTGGAGATTCCCTCTGAAGCTCGTGTTTTCAGTGTGAATGGCCGTTTTATATTACCCGGGTTTGTTAACACCCATGCGCATTTCAGAGGTGCCCGAGGCGTACCCACGCAATCGAATACGTCTTTCCTGGCGAGCCTGGCATACGGCGTAACAACCGCAATTGATGTGCAGCCTGGCACGGTAGACCTGTTGACCGATCAGGATCGTGTGGATGCAGGGCTCATGATTGGTCCTCGGGCTTTCTCGACCGGGCCGGGAATTTTCAGCAACAACAATTTTTCGTCGAAGTCACATGCGCTTGCAGTTCTGCAGCGATACAGGGACCTGTATCGGGTGAATAACATCAAAGCCTATGTGTCAGGCTCCCGCCAACAGCGACAGTGGTTGATAGAGGCCGCACGCGAACTGAATTTGATGCCCACGACGGAAGGGTATCTCGACATGAAAGTTGATCTTACGCATGTGATGGACGGCTTCAGCGGTTTAGAGCACAACTTTCCGCTTCCCACTTTATATGACGATGTGATTCAACTGACAGCAGCATCTCAGATTGCCTACACTCCGGCTTTGCTGGTGAACTACGGCGGTCCCGCAGCTGAAAACTGGTTCTACAGTCAGCAGTCACCTCACGATGATGCGAAGTTGCGACGTTTTACGCCCTATGAAGAACTTGCGACCCGCACACTGCGCCGCGGCTGGTTCCACGAGCGTGAGTATATCTTCCAGGAAGCTGCACGCTCATCGCTAAAGATCTTCGAGGCGGGTGGCCAGGTGGGCATTGGCGGGCATGGGCAGTTGTCCGGGCTGGGTTATCACTGGGAGCTGCAGGCGATTGCCAGCGGCGGTTACAGCAACCAGCAGGCTCTGCAGCTGGCGACCATCGGTGGTGCCCGCATGTTAGGTCTGGCACCGGATCTGGGTTCCCTTGAGCAGGGTAAACTTGCGGACCTGGTGGTTCTGGACCAGGATCCGCGTATCGACTTGCAGCATACAACAGCGCTGAGCCATGTCATGAAAGGTGGTGTCCTGTATGCAGCAGATACCCTCGACCAGGTCTGGCCGCAGCAGAAAGCGTTACCGGCACAATGGTGGTGGCAATCGGGTCCGGAACAGTTGATTCAAGAGCAGGTAAATGACTGATAAAAAGCAGCTGCGCATCGCGCTGGCAGGTATTTCACACGAAACGAATACCTATTGTCAGGGAGAAACGCCCAAAGAAGACTTTTACACCCTGCGAGGGCAAAAAATGCTGGCTTCAGCGGGTCAGGAGTCTGATGTCGGGGGCGCTGTAGACGCCTGCCAGCAGCAGGGTTTTGAGCCGGTGCCCATACTTTTTGCATCCACTCAGCCCTCAGGCACAGTGGCGCGCGCGGCTTACGAAGATTTTAAAGAAGAAATTCTCGCCGGTCTGGCTGCCGCCGGACCACTTGATGGCTGTGTGCTGCTGCTGCACGGTGCCGGGGTGGTGGATGGCATTGAAGATCTGGAAGGCGACCTGGCTCACGCGGTGCGTGATGTGCTCGGTAATATCCCGATAACCGCCACCTTTGATCTGCATGGTAATGCGACCCAGTTTATGGCGGACCAGCTGAACGGCATTTTTGTCTGTCGCGAGTATCCGCACATTGATTTGCATCTTCGCGCCGCAGATGCTGTTGAAGCGATCCGAGAAATGCATGAGCGGGGCGTCAATGCGACCTGTCAGCTCTTGATATTGCCGATGCTATTACCTACGACAACAACCTTTGAAGGTGTTGGCAAGACTGTTTTAAGGGATCTGCTTGCGCTGCAAGCCCGCACGCCCTGTGTTGATCTAAGCTGGTTCCACGGGTTTCCCTACACGGACGTTGCCCATGTAGGCAGTTCTGTTGTGGCGACCTGTTACCCGGAACAGCGCGAAGCCGGTGAAGCCGCGATAGAGCAATTTGCCCAGCATCTCTGGGACAGCAGGGAACAGTTTCGTGCGCGCTCATTAAGCGCTGAAGAGGCCCTGGACGAAGCCAAGCAGGTCGATAGCTACCCGGTGGTGATTCATGAAACTTCAGACAACTGTGGTGGCGGGACGCCGGGTGACGGTACCCATCTGTTGCGGGCAATGCTTGCAGACGGCTTCGGCAAAGAGGCCTGTTTTGCATTTCTGGTTGATGCGGAAACAGCTGCGCAGGCTCACAAAGCCGGCGTTGGCGCGACACTGCAGGTCAAACTGGGTGGTAAAACCGACAAGCTTCATGGAGAACCTATTGAAGCTACCGCATACGTCAAAGCCCTACACGATGGTCGCCTGATCATGCAGCACATGTTCCGGGGTGCACCAATTAATTTAGGTCCCATGGCTCGTCTTGTGATTGATGAAATGGATGTTGTGGTGGCCTCTAAACGCAGTCAGACTTTCGATCGGGAACCGTTTCTTGCTGTGGGTATAGATGTTTTCAAGTACAAATACGTTGCGCTGAAAAGCAGTAACCACTTCCGTGCAGGATTCCAGGAGCTGGCAAGCCAGATAGTTACCGCTGACACACCTGGTTTAACCACGCATCAAATTGAGATTTTTCCGCGACAAAAAACCCAACGTAGATTGTGGCCCATTGATCCCCAGGCGAGTTATCCATGAAAAAGAAAGTATGTTTGATTACAGGTGTTGGTCCGGGTACGGGTAGTGCTCTGGTGAAAACGTTCTGTCAGGAATACGAGGTGGCGATGCTGGCGCGCAGCGAACAGCGTCTGATGGATCTCAGTGCCGAGCACAACTCTGCTCATGCCTTTCCCTGTGATGTGACAGATACGGCTGCCCTGCAGGCAACGCTGGCTGATGTCGTTGAGAAACTGGGACCGCCGTCGGTTGTGGTTCACAACGCTGTTGCAGGCGCGTTTGGTAGTTTTATGGATATCGATCCCGAGGTGCTCAATCAGAATTTTCAGGTCAACACCATGGCGCTTTTACATCTGGCGCGCCTGGTTGCGCCAGCGATGGTTGCAGCGGGAGAGGGAGCCATTGTCGTGACAGGTAATACGTCTGCTTACAGAGGGCTCGCTAACTTTGCTGGATTTGCCCCTAGCAAAGCTGCCCAGCGCGTCTTGGCTGAAGCCATAGCCCGTGATCTTGGACCCAAAGGTGTTCATGTGTGTTACGTAGCGATTGATGCGGTGATCGATCTGCGGTGGACACGCAAGCTATATGCAGGCAAGCCAGATGATTTCTTCTGCAAGCCTATGGACATTGCGGCGGAGTGTTATCGCCTTGCGCTGCAACCGCGTTCCGCCTGGTCTTTCTCCTCAGTGATACGGCCTTTTGGCGAAAACTGGTCGCTGAATCAATAAGCCGGTTAGCCTCTTGAGAGAGCCACAATTTTGCTGTGAACCAGCTCACAGAGTCGCTGAGTCTGTGCCGTTACCCTATTGATCGACAAAGGTGTGTCCTACGTGGGTCTAAAGGATGGGGAATCGCAAATTCATAGGTGTGGCGTTCACTGTTGCCAGCATAGTGCTGGCGATCAGCATTCTTGCGGTCCTGTTACTGATAGCCACTGCCAGGACGCCTGAACAACTATCCCGAATTGCCACCGATGCCGCGTATCTGGAAGAGGCCGCCAATTCAATCTCCCGAGGTATTGAAGTTGGTAACGCCCAACATCAGGCTTTAGGCTCTGATGTGCAACGGCTCGACGTCGCGTTGCAACAGGGAAGCGAGTCGCTCAGTCGGACTCTGAACCAGACCTATCAACCGGCCGGGCTTCTCGCTCAGACGCGCTGGTTAGTCATTGACTGGCTGAACCTCATTGATGCAGATGCTGGCCAGTTAAGCGCGCCAACTCAGGTGCTTGATCAAAGTGATCTTCTGCTGCAGTCCGTACAGACGTTGCGGGATGAGTTTGTAGCTTATGGCGCAAGCCAGCGGGAGCTGTTAACTGCCGAGGCAGCTTATGCCACGCTGGCCAATACAACTGTGGGTACGCTCAGGGAAGAAGGTGATCAGAATCGCGCTGATAGTGTGTATGTAAACACCGAACAGGTGAAAACTCTGCTGGCCAGTGGACGCGTTGAAGACCTGGATGGCGTGCTTACTCTGGTGGATCAGCTGGAAGTAGTAGAGGCCAGCCTGGCGACCAACCAGCGGGGTAATCTTCGTTCCCTGATAAATACCACTTACACCATGATTTCACTGCGCAGAGCAATGAACCAGGCGGTTGATGCCATGCAGCAGGATCTGGTGCTGGCGCGTCTGGAACAACTCAGTGATACAACAACAAACGATCAGCTCTATGTGCTCAGTGCCGTCAACGATGCGCGTGTGTTACTGAATGTCTATACGGTGCTGATGCTTGCCGTCCTCGGCTTTTTTGGCCTTCGCCTGGCAGCCAGTCACAGAGCCCTGAATCGATCACACGATGACCTCGAAGTGCGCGTGGTCGAGCGTACAGCCGATCTGGCTCGTGCTAATGAAAATCTCCAGGAAAGCCAGGTTCAGCTGGTACAGGCCGAGAAGATGTCCAGTCTGGGTCAACTGGTCGCCGGCGTCATGCACGAGATCAATACGCCGCTGTTATATGTACTGAATAACACGTCCGTGACTGCTGAAGCTGTAGACGATCTGGCTAAGTATGTTGAAGCCACCAAGCCAATACTGGCGGCGCAGTCTTCTGAAGAAGGCAAACAGGCAATCAAGGCGCTGTTGGCCCGACGCAATGAATTTGACCTCGATGAGATCGACGAAAACATGCAGGAGGTTGAGTCTCTTGCTCAGGACAGCATCGATGGACTGAATCAGATCAGCGACCTGGTGCAGAGCCTGAAAGATTTCTCCCGCCTTGATCGCGTTGCAGATGACACATTTGATGTGCGGGAAGGCATAGAAAAGACTTTAACGATCACCCGCAATCTACTCAAGCAGGGTGTCGACGTGCAGAAAAACTTTGCTGACGTGCCGGAAATATACTGTTCGCCATCGCGCCTGAATCAGGTATTCATCAATATCATCACTAATGCGGTGCAGGCCATGGACGGGCGTGGCGTGCTTAAGATCAGTACCTCGTACAACCAGACTTCCCGGGGCGACAGTGTCGAAATTGTTTTTGAAGATACCGGCTGTGGCATTCCCGAAGAATATTTAACCAAGATCATGGACCCGTTTTTTACCACCAAGCCAGTTGGTGAAGGTACTGGTCTCGGATTGTCTATTGTGCGGCAGATTGTAGAGCAGCATGAGGGGCAGATATTTGTCGATTCCAAAGAAAATGTTGGGACTCGTATCGTGTTGAGTTTTCCGGTCAAAGGACCTCAGCAAAAGCCAGCAGATGCTGAGGAGGCAGCCTGATGACTAGCGTTACCGCGCAAGCGGCCACTGGCACACATCCGGTGATTATGTTCATTGATGACGAGCAACGTGTATTGAAATCCATGCGGGCGATGTTCCGCAGAGACTATGAAGTGCTGTTGGCTAATTCCGGGGCCGAAGCCCTGCAGCTGCTGGAAACCCATGACGTTGAGGTGGTGGTCTCAGACCAGCGTATGCCAGAGATGACCGGCGTAGAGGTGCTGGCCGAGATCAAGCAACGTTCGCCGGAGACTATCCGAATTCTCCTCACAGGTTATGCCGATCTTGCGGCGGTAGAAGCTTCAATCAACGAAGCTGAAGTGTTTAAGTACCTGATGAAACCCTGTCCGGCAGATGAAGTGCGTGGGGCGGTGCAAGCTGCGCTGGAACTGCGAGGTGGTGCTGTTTCGGTCGCGCCGCTGGATTCTAACGACATTGTTTACGTTGAAGATGACGAAACCCCACCAGACAATGTCACGCCTATCAATGCAAAAAGCAGAGCGGCGATCGCGATGCGTGAGAAGTCAGTAGCGCCTCCATCCAACGCCGTTGATATTCTTGTTTTCAGTGAAGATGCCACCCTGTTTGAAGGCATTGTAACTGCCACCCCGAATCATCGTGTCCACCAGGCGAAAAATCAGACCCAGGTTCTGGGTATGGTTCAGGAGCATCCCATTGGTGTGCTGGTTACCGATGTCGGTGTTGATGAAAAAGGCGTCGCCCAACTGAGCCAGGCGGTACGCGAAGTGACACCTGAAATTGTCATCATTCTCGCCAGCGAACGCTCAGATGCAAATCTGCTGATCCAACTGATTAATTCAGGCCAGGTTTTCCGCTTTCTGCTTAAACCGCTGCAGGCGGGACAATGTAAAATCTGGCTGGCCTCGGCGCTGCGCCGCTTTCTTGATAGTGGTGGTCAGGCGCTTGCTGCACTGGACTCAGTGGTTACAAAACCCAGTGCCTGGATGCGTTTCAAACATTGGTTGTTGGGTACCCAAGCGTGAACGCATTGGCCTGGCGAGGTACCAACTGGCGAGGTACCAACTTGCGAGGTGCCAATTTGAGCATTGGCCAGAGTTTTACCGTAGCCGCCTGGGTGGTCATCCTTGGCGTTGTAGGTAGCTGGTTCATGTTGAAGCAGGGCCCCGGGCAGGTGTTATCCGATCTGCCTGAGATACCCAGATTTACGCTGACAACGGTCTCTGATGTCACCGAAACAACCTGGATAGAACGTGCTGAACAGGCCTATGCTGCGGGTCGTATCACCCGACCGGAAGGTGACAGTGCGCTGTTTTTCTATCAGAAAATGCTCGCAAGAGATGCAGAAAATTTATCCGCGCTGGCGGGTATAGAGCGTATTACCAGTTACCTTATTAATGCTGCGGAATCCGCGTTGCTGAAAGAGGACTGGTCGGCTGCCGCTGACTGGGCGGCGCAAACTCTGGCTATCGATGCGAACAATCTGGCCGCTCGATCAGTTGTCAGTCGTGTCGAACGCTTCGAAAGAATCAAGTGGTTGGGTGATCGCGCAGTGGATCAGATTGCCGCGGGTAACCTTACCAAACCCGCAGGTAATAACGCGCTGGCGTCTTATCGCGAAATGCTCAGCATGGATCCCGCGAACGTTGTCGCCCAACAGGGTATTGAATCTGTCGCCCAGCGTCTGGCGACAGTTGCGCAAACAGAGGCCTTTGCGGACAACCATGCACGGGCGCGCGAGCTGATCGCGCTGGCAAAAAGCATTGCACCCGGAGCGCCCGGTATTTCGCAAACTGAAAAACTCACACTGCAGTGGACCGACATGGTCAAAGATCAGGCGGTCAAAGAAGATCTTCTGGCTGCAGCCAAGGCTATGCAGGAGGGTCACCTGCTGGGTATCCATTCACCAACGGGCATCGGCGCGTTGGACCATTATCGGTCTGTGTTGAAGAAAGATCCCAATTCCAGTGCTGCGCAATCAGGCATTGGATTGGTGATCGACGGATTGTTAGATCAAGCCTGGGCGCTGTCCCGTGAAGAGCGTCTGGCAGAAGCGGCCACGCTGGTCAGTCAGGCTGAGCAGGCGGGTGCCACTAACTCCGAACTCCGTGGGATAAAATCGGAGCTCGATTTCCTGCAGCGACGCGCCACCGCCAGAGCAGGCAACTTCAATACAGTGTTGGCAATTCGTGAGCTGACGGTGCGACGCCAGGCAGCCCCGATACTACCCCGAAACTCCCAGGGTGGCTGGGTTGAACTGTTGTTTACCGTGGATGAAGATGGCGGTGTCAAAGACATAGACGTTGTTGAAACCAGTGGCTCGGAGCTGTTAGAGCCTGCCTTGTCTGCGGTTAAAAAATGGCGTTTTGAACCCTATCTGGAAGATGGTCGTCCGATACCTGTGCGCAGCGGCGTACGTTTCTCCTTTCAAACCTGAACAGAATCGCGCTCCCCCAGTAAGATTGTCAGCAAGCGGGCATGATTCTTTGAGCTGGTCACCTGCTGGCCCGCCGAGTTAAGATCTGGCGTGTAACGCTCATCTCTGGAGGGAACATGTACGTTAAAAGCTCGCTTCTCCTGGCCTTGCTGACAATCACCCCGTTTAACTATGCAGCTGATGAAATAGCTCGTACGTCCAGTGGGTTGCCCGATCTTTCTGGTACTTATGACAGCGCGACACTCACGCCGTTGGTTCGGCCGCAGAAATATGGCGACAAGCTCTATCTGACACCTGAAGAAGCCGAACAGCTTTCCGCCGCTGAAGAAGAAGCGATGGCAAAAGCGAATGCCGAGTCCGATCCTAATCGCGTTGCACCGCCAGAAGGAGGTGATGGTTCGGCGGGTGCTGCTGGTAATGTAGGTGGATACAACGCCTTCTGGATCGATCGTGGCACAGATGCACTGCTGGTTGATGGTAAATTTCGTACGTCCATAATTGTCGATCCGGCTAACGGCCAGTTTCCCCCGCTGACACCAGCCGGCCAGATGCGTATGGCTAAGTTGTTTGGTGGTGTGAATCGCACCAACGAAGGCAGGGCCTGGTGGTTGGATGAAGAAGGTCCCGGTCCATATGACAACATGGAGCAGCGCAACACCGCAGAGCGCTGTCTAATGGGTTTCAGCGGCGCCGCGCCATCGATTCCGAGTTTGTACAACAATTTCAAACGCATCGTGCAGACCGACGATTACGTGATGATCCTGGTCGAAATGATCCATGACGCTAGAATCATCCGCATCAATGGCACTCACCCGGGGCCGGAAATGACCAGCTGGCTGGGCGATTCCGTGGGTCGCTGGGAAGGTGACACGCTGGTTGTTGAGACGACAAACTTCAGCGATAAGGCTGCCGGGTTTTTTACCGGTGGCGCAAACATGCATCTGTTAGAACGTTTCACAAAACAAGCCAATGGGGATCTCATGTATCGCTTCACGGTAACAGACTTATCTCAGTGGGAGGCGCCATGGACTGGGGAATACGTCTGGAGTGCCAGTGACAAGCGTGTGTATGAGTATGCCTGTCATGAGGGTAACTACGCTCTGGGTAACATCATGCGTGGTGCGCGGTTGTTGGAACAAGATGAGATTGCAGGCGCGGGTCAGGAATGATTCGAGTGAAAAGAATTTATCGTCCATAACCAACAAACCCCGGTATTTACCGGGGTTTGTATCAGGTCTAACCCACGCTAGCGTGGGTTTTTTATGCCATCAGGAACCTTCGTATTTACGAACCTCGTGACGACCAACAACCATGTGATGAACCTCATCCGGACCATCAGCGATACGCAGAGTACGCTGACCGGCGTACATGCGTGACAATGGGCTCCACTGGGACACACCCGTAGCACCGTGCATCTGGATAGCCTGGTCGATGATCTTGCAGACCTTCTCCGGCACCATCGCTTTCACCGCGCTGACATGGATACGGGCTTCTTTGTTGCCCATGATATCCATTGCTCTGGCAGCCTGAAGCACCATCAGACGGCAAGCGTCCAATTCGATGCGTGCACGTGATACAACTTCGATGTTTTTACCCAGCTGGATGATTGGACGACCAAACGCACTACGTGTGCTGGCACGGCGAATCATCAGTTCAAGGGCGCGTTCTCCAGCGCCGATTGAGCGCATGCAGTGGTGGATGCGGCCCGGGCCCAGGCGCACCTGAGAAATCTCAAAGCCGCGACCTTCGCCCAGCAGCATGTTTTCTTTGGGTACACGCACGTTATCAAACTTGATGTGCATGTGACCGTGTGGCGCATCGTCCTGACCGAAGACTTCCATACCTTCGAGGATCTGCACTCCGGGGGTATCTATAGGTACCAGAATCTGCGATTGCTGCTTATGTGGAGGCGCGTCCGGGCTGGTTTTTACCATGGTAATCATGATCTTACAGCGAGGATCTCCGGCGCCTGAGATGTAGAATTTCTCACCGTTGATGACCCATTCGTCACCTTCCAGCACAGCGGCTGTGCTGATGTTTTTGGCGTCAGACGACGGCAGGCCGGGCTCGGTCATGGCAAACGCAGAACGGATTTCACCGTTTAACAGAGGCTTTAACCACTGCTCTTTCTGCGCCGGTGTGCCAACACGCTCCAGCACTTCCATGTTGCCTGTATCCGGAGCTGAACAGTTCAACGTTTCGGAAGCCAGGCTGTTTTTACCCAGCTCGTTTGCGATGTAGGCGTAGTCCAGGTTGGACAGGCCCTCGCCGGTATCGGCATCGGGTAAGAAGAAGTTCCATAAACCGTTATCTTTGGCCTTCTGTTTAGCGGTGTCCAGAAGTTCAAGTTGGCCTGGAGCCCAGCTCCAGCGGTCTGCACGGCCTTCGCCGAGCGCGTAAAACTCGTCGGTTATAGGTTCTACGTTTTCTTTAATGTGTTGTTTAACCGCATCAAGTAGAGGCTGGGCCTCTTCAGACATGGTTAAGTGGAAAAGGTCTGGGTTTTCCAGAGCTGCTTCTGCCATCGTTCCCCTCTTTTTTTGGTTGATTCTACTGGCGATTCCAGGACCCTGATTCTACGCACAACTACCCTGCAGGCGCCAGCGAAGCCGGATCGTGTCTGACGTAAAAAGCCCCGAAAACGGGGCTTTTAGGGGAAAGTACTTAGCAGATATCAGTTCAGTACAGAGTAGCCGCGGTTGCGCAGGCAGTTGCGCACTACGACCTGCTTTTCGGTGGTCGCGCGTTCTGCACCCCTTGCACCACCGGCAACGGCACCTGCGCCAGCGCCGCGTTGCGCAGTGTCACTGTTGCCGACAGCCGCGCCGATAGCGGCACCCACCGCGGCGCCCGCCAGGGCGCGCCCAGCAGTCTGACCACCGACATTGACCTGTTCCGCAAGCGCCGTACATTCGCTTAAATCCTGATTGTATTGCGCCATATTGACCCCTTTGGGATCAATGATGACCTTTCGATTAGCGCAACCTGCAGCAAGCAGGATCGCACTCAGCAGGGTGATGAAAATGGATGCACGCAGAATTAACATGGAGGTAGCCTGGAATCGTGTTGCTTTAAGAATAGTTCAGCATCTGGTAGCTGAACCAGCCCTGAACCGCTGTTTAGATCTTTCATATGCGTATCGCGACTTCTTTACCGTTTTTCTGCGCTGAGTCGTACAGGGCGTTCAACATTGACTGCACCTTCAGGGCATCCTCTATGGGCACGGCGCAAGGTCCTTTGTAGAGAATTTGCTCAACAAAGCTATCTATTTTTCGATTAAACACCGCTTTGAATGAGGTGTCAGCCAACCAGGCCGGCTGCTTGTTCACCATGTGACCGGCTTCATCGGTGTGAATCACGGTGGGGTCCCAGGTAGCGCCACCTTTGCTGCCCATGAGTTGGAAATTCATCAGGCTGCGTTCGCCGATATGTGCGGCAAAGGCACACTCGATGTGCAGCACAGCGCCATTGTCGAAACGGATACGACCCACCGCCAGGTCTTCGACGTCGTAGGTTTTGTAATCCCAGCCTGCCATGGGGCTCGCGATCGCCTCTGAAGGTTGATTGCCAAGGTAGGTGAACATGTCTGCGCTGGCACTCACTGGTAGTGGGCTGCCCATGGTGAAGTGGGCCATTTCAAGCACGTGTACACCAATATCAATGATTGGACCGCCGCCGGACAGCGCCTTCTGGCCGAATACACCCCAGTTGGGAATGCCGCGCCGGCGCATGGCCTGCACGCGCCCGAACAGGACTTCGCCAAATTGACCTTCATCAAAGGCACGTCGCAGATACTGGGTGCGTGGATCAAGGCGGTATTGAAACGCAACCACCAGCTGTTTGTTAGCCTGTTTGGCGGCTTTGGCCATACGCCGGCCTGCCGTTAGTGTCATTGCCAGCGGTTTCTCACAAAGCACATGGCACCCGGCTTTTAGGGCCGCAATCGTCGGTTCGGCATGGAAACGATTCGGCGTGCAGACACTCACGGCGTCCAGGGAATGCTGTTTGAGCATCTGTTTGTAGTCGGTATAAACCGCAGCCTCCGGGTAGCTGGCCTGCCTCTTTGCGAGGCTCTGCTCATTCAGATCGGTGAACGCCACCAGGTCGACGTCCGATCTGCTGGCGAATTTAGTCATCTGTAGTTCGGCAATGTCCCCGGTGCCGATAAATCCTACTCGCAATCGATTATTTCTGGCAGATCGTGCCATAGCTTCTCCCCTAAGCCTGAATTTTAAAGCGCTGCAGCGCGTTCGATACGCGGGTAATACAGCGCCAGCAGTATACTGCGCGTGATCATGAATATACTCATACCCAGCCAGACCGCGTGATATTCCCACAGGTGAAATAATCCGATCAGGCTGACCGCCCAGACCAGGGCGGAGAGAATCATCGCGTTGCGCATTTCGACAATGTGGGTGGTGCCGATGAAAATACCGTCAAACAGAAATGCCCAGACACACAAGAGCGGACTGATGATCAACCAGGGTAGATACGCCGCCGCAGTTTCCTGTACAGGAGTTGACGTCGTGAGCATAGCGACAAATGACTCACCCAGTAGCCAGAACATTAAGCCGGTAACCGCAGCGACAACGACAGCCCAGAAGGCGCAGTACTGTGTCGTCTTGCGTAAGTTGTCAGGTGCACGACTACCGTACGCATATCCGGCAAGTGTTTCAGCACTGTGCGCGAAGCCGTCCAGGCCATAGGTCATGACAAAAAACAACTGCATGAGCACGCCGTGGGCTGCCAGAGTGACGTCGCCCAGGCCGGTGGCCATGATTGTGCCGACAAAAAAGGGCAGTTGTACAAAAAACGTTCTCACGACCAGGTTCGAGCCGATGTGGAACAAGGCGCGGACCGCATCACCGATCCAGATATGTGCCGGCCAGTTGCCTAGCCACCCGCTGACGCGCAGCGCGCGAAAAACAAAACCTATGCCTGCAACCGCAGCCAACCATTCACTGATGATGGTGCCCATCGCAACCCCGGCAACACCATAGTTGAAAACCAGCACCAGCAGCGCGTTGAGAATAATGTTCGACAGGTTAAAGCCGATACTCAACCAGAGTGTGTCACGCATACGTTGCAGGCCAAACAGCATGCCCAGCGCCACCAGGTAAACAAGTAAACCAGGTGCGCCATAAATTCTGATTTCGTAGTAGACCCGGGCAAGCTCAGCAACCTCTGCTGAGGCGTCAAAGAGTTGGAAAAGCAGCCACTTTAAAGGTATCTGCAATCCAACAATGGCGGTGCCGATGACCAGTGCAACAGCTCCCGCGCGCAGACCCACCGCCAGCACTTCATTGATATCGCCTCGACCATAAGCCTGGGCTGCGAGGCCTGTGGTGCCCATGCGCAGAAATCCGAACAACCAGTACACCGCACTGAACAGGGCGGCGCCCATGGTGACTGCCGCGATAAATTTGGCTTCCGGGAAACGCCCCATAACGGCAACATCAACCAGACCAACCAGTGGGATGGTGATGTTGGCGAGAATGACCGGCCAGGTCAGTTGCCAGACGCGACGGTGCCAGCCGGCGCGGGTTGTTGGGAAGGTTTGTGTCAGCCGCCTGAACCCGGTTGTGCGTATGAATCCTGGCGCACCGGCGCGGGCTTACGGCCAAGCCAGGCTTTGAAACGCTCGATCTGATGTAACCAGTCTTCCACCATCAGGTACAGACAGGGCACCAGTAACAAGGTGATGAACGTGGCAAAAAGAACGCCCCAGGCCAATGATACCGCCATGGGTTTAAACGGTGCGGTTGCCGGCGTTGATGTGGCCATGAGAGGTATCAGGCCAACAAAGGTCGTCACCGACGTCAGCATGATAGGACGAAAGCGTACTACACAGGCTGTTGAGATCGCTTCGAATATTTCCTTGCCTTCCCGGCGCAGGCGATTGGCGGCATCAACCAGCACCAGGGATGCGTTAACCACCACGCCAGACAGTGCAACAATACCCAGGGCAGAGAAAAACATCAGCTGTACTTCAAGCACCCAGTGGCCAACAATTGCCCCCACCGCGCCAAAGGGGATCACGCTCATGATCACAAACGGTTGCAGATAGCTGCGCAAAGGGATTGCCAGCAGGCCATAAATAACCACCAGGGAAAACAAAGCGCCCACCAGCAGTCCGCCCATCGCAGTAGTGCGTTCTTCCTGTTCACCCCCCAACTCGACATCGATTGCGGGGTAACGCTTCTGGAAATCCGGAATCAACTCTGAGCGGATACTGGCGCTCACTTCTTCGGGTGCAACGGTGGAGCGATCTACGTCGGCGCTTACGGTTACAGTTCGACGGCCATCAAGACGGTTAATGCTTGAATAACCACGGCTGATTTCAAAGCTTGCAACGCTGTAGAAAGGGACTTCATTGCCATCGGGCGTGCGGATGTACATGTCCTCAAGATTGCCAATGGATTTACGTTCAGACTCCGGAAACCGCACCATAACCCGGACGTCATCCTGTCCACGTTGCAGGCGCTGGGCTTCAGCGCCGTAAAACGCGCTACGTACCTGACCAGCCAGATCTGCCAGGGTTAATCCGAGGTTGCGTGCTTCGGGTAACAGATTGAGTTGAATTTCCTGTTTGCCCGAGCGGAACGAGTCGCGTATATCAAACACGCCATCATAGCGGGACAACTCAGATTTCATCTGTTCAGCGGCTTCGCGTAACTCCTCTACACTTTTACCTTTGAGCTGGTATTCGATGGGAGAGCCCGCTGAATAGGTATCAGCATCGAAGGTCAGCTTGACCGCATCTGACACAGAGCCGACATATTCACGCCAGCGGGTGACCACCAGTTTAGTGCTGATGTTGTTGCGCTCGGCCAGCGGTGCAATGTCAATGACAATTTCAGCTATGTTACTGCGTCCTGCACCGGCCGGGCGTCCTGGACCGTTGCGATCAACATTCTGCCCGACGCTGGAGAGAATGTTGCGCACCAGTGGCTGATTCAAGCCGTATTCTTCAGTCATGTCTTCATTTAAACGCAGGGCGGCTTCTTCAATGCGCGCCGCTGCAGCCAGGGTTGTTTCGGCTGCAATGCCTTCCGGTAGTTCCAGTCCGGCATATACCCGGTCACCCTCGATGGCCGGAAAAAATCCGAAAACCGCACGACCGCTGGCAATCAGTGACAGCGCCAGGATTAATACACCCAGACCGATGGCTGCGGTCGCGTATCGCCACACAATGACCTTCTCAACAAAGGGTTGGTAATGATCTGAGGCAATGTTCTGCAGCCAGTTAGCCAGCCCGCCCTGAAATTGATTCCAGGCGGCAGACAGGCCGGTGGTCGGTTCACTGTGTTTTCGATGCGCCAGGTGTGACGGTAGAATGAGCTGAGATTCGATGACGCTGCAGATCAAAGCAAATATCACAACCCAGCCAATCGGAGAAAAGAAGCCGGCCATTCGTCCTTCAACCATGATCAGGGGCAGAAAAGCAGCAACGGTCGTCAGCACGCCAAAAATAACCGGTACCGATACTTCCCAGGTGCCGTCGACAGCAGCGGTCAACGGTGGTTTGCCCAATTGTTCCTGGGCAAATATACGCTCGCCAACAACAATGGCATCGTCAACAACAATACCCAGGACCAGAATAAATGCCATGACGGTCATGGTAGAGATGTTGATGTCGGTAAAGGGCAGGGCTGCCAGTGTGCCTAACAGGGCAACAGGTATGCCGATGGCCACCCACATCGCGACCCGGAATTTCAGAAACAGAGCGAGGATTACCAGCACCAGTACCAGGCCACCGCCGGCGTTTGCTGTCAGAACCGACATGCGTTCCTGTAAATCCAGGGAGGTGTCTATCCAGGTATTCAGAAAAATACCTTCTGGCACCGGATAATTGTCAACAAGCTGACGAACGTCTTCGGCGATTTCAATAAGGTCTTCGCTACCTACCTGAGAGACGTTGACCACCACGCTACGTTTGCCGTTAAAGCGCGCCAGTAAATCACCCTCTTCAAAAGTATCGCGAATAATGCCCAGATCGCGCAGTGTTACCCGGGTACCATCAGAACGCGTAAGAACAACAACGTCTTCGAACTCCTGTCCCCAATAGGCCTGGCCGGTGGTGCGAATCAGAATTTCTCCGTTGGAGGTTTTGATCGTGCCGCCAGGCATGTCCAGCGAGCTTTGTGCAATGGCGCGGCTGACCTGATCCAGCGTGATGCCGTAGCGCCGCAGCTCCTGCTCTGAGACTTCAATGGATATTTCGTAGGGTCGTATGTATTCCACGGCGACCTGCGAGATCCCGTCGATAGCGGCGATATCGTCACGCAGCTCGCGGGCCACTTCTTTCAAGGTGCGTTCATCTGTGTCACCGGAAACCGCAATTTGTACAACCCGGCGGGTGACGGCGAGTTTTGAAACAATAGGTTTTTCGGTTTCTGCCGGAAAGCTGTTGATACCGTCGACACGGCTCTTTATTTCATTAAGGACAGCCACCTCATCCGCTTCCGAAAGCAGTTCAGCGGTGACATTACAGACGCCTTCGGTGGCGGTGGAGCGAAGTTTGTCGATGCCTTCCAGGCCTTCAATTGCTTCTTCGACCCGAATGCAGACTGAACGTTCTACTTCGACCGGTGCAGCGCCGAGGTAAATAACCTGGACGTTTACAACCTTGATATCAAAGTTTGGGAATTCCTCCTGATTGGTAGTGATCGCTCCGAAGGCACCGCCCAGAAGCAGTAGAATCATCAGGAGATTGGAGGCAACAGGATTGTGTGCAAACCATCGGATCGCAGTGTACATGGAGGTGTCCTTTATGCGTCTTCGACGATCGGGTTAACTGTCATACCCTCAATGGCTGTCTGGATCGGTGATAAACACACCCGCTCGCCATTATTTAAACCTGACTCAACCAGCACGTTGTCCTGATAAAGGCGTAAAGGTTCAATCGCTCTGAAACGCAATTTGTTCTCACCATCCACAACTAGAACCTGATTGTTGTTGCGCAACGCTGAACGTGGCAGGACAAAGATATCTTCTGCAGACAGACCTTGTATCTCCGCATTCACAAACAGACCAACGGCAAGCGGTTGCTGGGTGCCGTCACTGGGTACCCGGGCCACCAGCTGCACCATGCGGCTAGATACGTCGATTTCCGCCTCCGTGCGGACAATTTTTCCCTGCCAGGTGAGTTCCTGCCCCGCATATTCTGTGCGCAGGGTGACATCGGGCTGCTGATCTGGGGGTAGTTCGCCGCGCATCATCGGTGGCAGGTTCAGAAAGGCCAGTTGTCTGTCTGCGATAGGCAGACGCACCTCAACAAGGTCGCTGGCGTATAGCGTCGCTATCGGGGCGCCGCGAGACACAAACTGGCCGATGTCTACATTTTCAGAGCGTACAAGACCAGTGAACGGTGCGCGTATTTCGGTGCGGGCAATGTCCTGTTGCGCCTGCTCAAAGCTCACTTTTGCATCCTGCAGAGTAGCCTCTGCCACGCGCAGCGCACGCAGCGAGTTTTCCATCTGTGAGCGTGCAGCCAGTTGCCGTTCCTCCAGGCTCTTGAGCCGCTGATATTCGAAGCGGGCATGCTGTTGCTCTGCTTCTGCACGAACCAGGTTTGCTTTCGCTCGATCTTTCATATTCTGATAATCAGATTTATCAACCTCGGCGAGTAATTCATCTTTTTCAAAGTATCCACCGGCAACCAGCTTCGGCGACATCCAGGTGATCCGACCTGAAACCTCAGGAATCAACTGGCTCTCTGTTGAGGGCATCACGCTGCCCTGAGAGTGCACCTTCAGTTGCACCGATTCAGCCTGAACTTCGCGGATGCGAACCGTTGTAGGTATTGGCGTCTGCGCCGCAGGTTCAAGCACCGGCGCGGTAGCCATCAGTGCCGCTGCACCAAAAACGAATACAACAATTATAATTAGTGGAATAACGAACGTACGTATCATGGTGCGAGAGCCTCCTGGCCGGCGGCAGCACGCGCGCTGTCAAACGCACGCATCATGGTTTCTTGATTCAAATTGGAAAAAGCGGTGAAAGAGTTGCGCACACCATCCTGATCGCGTTTCGCCAGCGCGGTATCCAGCTGAATGGCAAAATCGCGATAGCGGCTGTTGTCGATGACAGCAAACGGATGGATAGCAGTCAGATTCGGCGCAACCTGTTCGAACAGTGTGCGCGCGATCAGCCGTAGTGGCAGATTGCAGCTGGCAGACATGAACGACTCCATCAATTCAAAGCGGGCCAGCGTGTGGGCTTCTTTGCTCAGCTCACCGTGTATCAGTGGCTTTAGCAGTTCCCGGATGGCAGTAATCTCGTCATCACTGGCCAGATCCAGGGTTTGCTGAGCGGCCATGCTGACCATGGAGTTAATCACCATGAGAATCTGATCGACCAGGGTTGGATCAGGCAGGTCGCCCTGGGCCAGCATATGACCGATGACATCCAGGCTGGCATCTTCGGTTTTCTTTACCCGGGCACCGCCAGGCTGAACCTCGGCCAGTCCGATCTGTTCCAGTTTTTTCATCGCTTCGCGCACGGCACCGCGGTTGGCATCAAATCGTGCAGCCAGATCACGCTCGGACGGCAAACGCTCTGCAACCCGGTAATGCCCGGAAAGAATATCCTGAATCAGGCTGCCAGCTATGATGTCGTGTTTTCCAGCCAAGTAAATGTGCTCCAAATCGGTTGGTCTGTCCGAATTGGTCAGACCACTATGGTCAGGGCAAGTTTAGTAGGAAATGAGCGAACATCAAGATTTTTGTTACGCAAAGTAACGATATGTGCGCCAGGGCACACTTGCCCCGGCGACGAATGACGGAGTGGTGTTACTTTGGCCGTCTGTCCAGCATGTTGCCGGTGCGCAGCAGCTGTTCCACTTTCTGGCGTCGTTCGTGGGTGCGTATCGACCAGTAGCTGTCATCAAAAGCAGCACGTTCGGTACGCAGAATCACGCCCATGGCTGTGGGCAGGTGCAGATTAGCTAACAGCAGCGCCAGCGTAGGGTTGGTCTCGTCATGTACCTGGATGTCATCCACGGTGACGCCATCTTCACCAAGAGTCACACACTCCAGGCTCAGGTTCCGGGTATTGAGCCTCAGCCCCTTGTCATTGTTAGCACCATACAGCAGAGGCTCGCCGTGGCGAACATGAATCTGTGTGTCAGCGGCGGTCTTTTTCGCAGCAACATCATCAAACACATCTTTGTTGTAAACGATGCAGTTCTGCAGAATTTCGACAAAGCTGCTGCCTTTATGGTTTTTTGCTTCGTTGAACAAAGAAGGCATGGTTTTCTGATCAATGTCGACACAACGAGCGAAAAACGTCGCGCCCGCGCCGATGGCAAACTGACCAGGGGCCAGCGGTGCTTCTACTGAACCCGCCGGGCTTGTCGGACTGTGTGTACCCGGTCGTGAGGTGGGCGAGTATTGTCCCTTGGTCAGGCCATATATCTCATTGTTAAACAACAGAATATTCAGGTCGATGTTGCGCCGCAGGGTGTGCAGCAGATGGTTGCCGCCGATTGAAAGTCCGTCACCATCGCCGGTGACAACCCACACTTCCAGTTCCGGGTTCGCCAGCTTTACGCCTGTGGCAAATGCGGGTGCGCGGCCGTGTATGGTGTGGAAACCATAAGTATTTACGTAGTAGGGCAGCCGCGAGGAACAGCCGATGCCGGAGACAAATACTGTTTTTTTCCGGTACCGAGCCACCTTCTGCAAGCGCTTTGTGCACACTTTTTAAAATGGCATAGTCACCACAGCCGGGACACCAGCGGACTTCCTGGTCTGTCGCAAAGTCTTTGAAAGTTAATGCATTCATATCAGCCTCCTACCTGTTCCTGCTGCTTGAGCGTTTTGCTCTCAGATGCAAATTTCGAAATGAAGGCCCTGACTTCAGCAACGTTAAGCGGTTGGCCGGTTACCTTGTTGAACTGCTCGATTTGAACATTGAGCTTGTCACGCAACAGAGTAGCCAGCTGGCCGGTGTTCAACTCCGGCACAACTATGGTGTCAAAACCTGCCAGCAGCTCACCCAAATTGGGTGGCAGTGGATTGATGTGGCGCAGATGGATATGTGCAACCTGTTCACCTTCCGCCAATGCATCTTTTACCGCTTTATAAAGCGTGCCATAGGTTGAACCCCAGGCCACCACGGCGACACCGCCGCTAACGCCCTGGTCAATGGTCTGCGGTGCAATGAAGTTTGCAACGCTGTCTACTTTCTGTGAGCGCACGTTGGTCATGACCTGATGGTTCGCCGCATCGTAAGAGATGTTGCCGCTATCCACGTCTTTCTCGATACCACCGACGCGATGTATAAACCTGGCGTCACCTGGTGCAGCCCATAAGCGCGCCAGGGTATCTGCCTGTCGTTCGAATACGGGTTGCTGGGTCTGCTCTGTGGGTTTGTGTGTGTTAATGGCAGGATAGGCTTCGAAATCCGGGATGGGCCACAATTCCGATGCGTTGGCAATATAGCCGTCGGTTAACAGAATAACCGGTGTCATGTGGCGTAGTGCGATGCGCACAGCTTCGATGGCTGCATCAAAACAATCAGCAGGAGAACGGGCTGCAACAACTGGCAATGGTGTATCGCCGTTACGTCCGTAAACCGCTTGATAAAGGTCGCTTTGCTCGGTTTTGGTAGGCATACCTGTAGATGGCCCAGCTCTTTGACTGTTTACCAGAACCAGCGGCAGTTCTGTGGCAACAGCCAGACCTAAAGCTTCCATTTTCAACGCGACACCAGGACCACTGGATGAGGTAACGCCCAGTTTGCCGGCATAAGAGGCACCGATAGCAGCGCACACCGCCGCTATCTCATCTTCGGCCTGAAAAGTGGCCACGCCAGCTTCTTCCAGGCCCACCAGGTGGTGTAACAGGCTGGACGCAGGCGTGATTGGATAAGAGCAGAACATGAGCTCGGTGTCCGCAAGCTCGCCAGCAGCAACCAGACCCAGAGCAAGGTTTTCTGCACCGGTGATGGTGCGGTATTCAACACTCTCCAGAGGTGCCTCAGGAGTGTGCGCCTGGTGCAGGATCTGCGCGACTTCGGTGTTTTCACCGTAAGCATGGCCCGCATCCAGAGCCACCAGGTTGGCGTCACGAATTTGTGTGTTGCTGGCAAATTTCTGGTTAATCCACTCTCTTGTCGGTTCGCGGGGTTGGTCGAACATCCACAGTATCAGGCCCAGTGCCCAGAAGTTCTTGCAGCGCCCGGCATCTTTTGTCCCCAGGCCCAGTGGTTTTACCGCCTCAACAGTCAGATTGCTGATTTCTATGGGTACAACCTGATAGCTATCCAGCGTGCCGTCTTCAAGCGGGTTAGAAAGCAGGTCCGCACGTTTCAGGCGTTGCGGAGTAAACGCGTTAACGTCTACCAGGATTAGAGATTCTGGTTTCAGGTTAGCCAGGTTGACCACCAGCGCCGCAGGGTTGAAAGCGATCAGCACATCTGGCGCATCTCCCGGCGTGGTAATGCGATCACCGCCGAATTGGATCTGAAAAGCAGAAACTCCGTAGCGGGTGCCAGCGGGTGCGCGTATTTCAGCCGGAAAGTCCGGCAGGGTAGATAGGTCATGCCCTGACATGGCTGATGCGACCGTGAACTGCTGCCCCTGCAGCTGGATGCCATCGCCTGAGTCGCCGGCAAACCGGATGACGTGGCTCATTTTTCCGCCAAGTTGTTGTTCCACTTTACTTTTCTGTCAAAAAAATAGGCGCGCATTGTAGCGGACTTGGGCTTTTTTGCGACAACTGACTTGGATTGAGATGGTATATGGTTATTTGCTCTGCGTGCCCCATTGGATTGACTCTCACGCCAGACCGGGTACAGTGCCGCCGCTTTAAACCAACGGAGAAAGTGATGAAAACAGTTGCGAGTACCGATGCTTACACCATCGTTCAGCGAAAAGACGGCCGTTATGCCGTTGTTGGCGCGGATAAGAAGCCGATAAATGCAGAAGAAAAAGTAGCCATTCTGTTAGAGCATGGTCTGATTACAGCGCCGGCGCCTAAAGCGCCTGAGCCGGAACCCGAAGCGGAAGCCGAAACAGCCGCATCAGCAGACGATGCCGAAGCAGCAGAAGCGTCTGAAAAAGATGCCGAAGAAGGCGAAGCGTCTTAGACTACACATTCGATGATTGTCTGAGAGCGATGCCGTGAGCAATGCTGATCCGTTCCGGGTTGAGTCCGAATACGAACCTGCGGGGGATCAGCCCGCTGCAATCGCTGGCCTGGTTGATGGTCTGGAATCAGGCCTCAGCCACCAGACGCTGCTGGGTGTAACCGGCTCCGGCAAAACATTTTCCATTGCCAAGGTGATCGAACAGGTTCAGCGTCCCACGCTGGTACTGGCGCCCAACAAAACCCTTGCGGCGCAGTTGTACGGCGAGTTCAAAGAGTTTTTCCCGCATAACTCGGTGGAATACTTCGTTTCTTACTACGACTACTATCAACCTGAAGCCTATGTACCGGCTTCCGATACCTATATAGAAAAGGATTCCTCGATCAATGCGCACATTGAGCAGATGCGTCTGTCTGCCACCAAAGCACTGTTAGAGCGACGCGATACCATCCTGGTGGCCTCCGTCTCTGCTATTTACGGTCTGGGCGATCCGCAGTCTTATCTGCGTATGGTGCTGCATCTGGACCGCGGTGATCGGGTGGACCAGCGTCAGCTGTTGATGCGGCTGGCAGAACTGCAATACACGCGCAACGATCAGGTGTTCCAACGGGGAACCTACCGGGTTCGTGGTGATGTGGTTGATGTGTTTCCCGCGGAATCGGAAAAAGAAGCCATCCGTATTGAGCTTTTTGATGATGAAATTGAAGATCTTGCGGTTTTTGATCCGCTGACAGGCGAAATTATAAACCGCGTGCCACGTTACACAGTGTTCCCGAAAACGCACTATGTCACGCCCCGTGACCGCATGCTGAACGTGCTGGACGATATCAAAGAAGAACTGCAGGATCGGCTCAATTACCTGACAACAAACAACAAACTGGTTGAGGCGCAACGGCTGGAACAGCGCACACGCTTTGATCTGGAAATGATCCAGGAACTGGGTTATTGCTCCGGGATCGAAAACTATTCACGTTACCTCTCCGGACGTGAACCTGGTCATGCGCCGCCAACGCTGTTTGATTACCTGCCCAAAGATGCCCTGCTGGTGATCGATGAATCCCATGTCACAGTGCCGCAGATAGGTGCCATGTACAAAGGGGATCGATCGCGCAAAGAGACGCTGGTTGAATTTGGCTTTCGTCTGCCTTCTGCGCTCGACAATCGCCCACTGCGCTTTGATGAGTGGGAGCGCCTTGCGCCACAGATGATTTTTGTCTCTGCGACACCCTCCAACTATGAAGCGGAGAAGGGCGGTCAAATCGTTGAGCAGGTGGTGCGTCCCACGGGTCTGATTGACCCGGAAGTTATTATTCGCCCCGCCACAACACAGGTTGAAGATCTGCGTGGTGAAATTGATGACGTCATTGCTGCAGGTGAGCGGGTGCTTGTCACAACGCTGACCAAGCGCATGGCGGAAGATCTGACTGAATATCTGGACGAGCATGGTGTCCGCGTGCGTTATCTGCACTCTGACATTGATACCGTTGAACGGATGGAAATTATTCGC
Source organism: Gammaproteobacteria bacterium (assembly GCA_048571035.1). Lineage (GTDB taxonomy): Bacteria > Pseudomonadota > Gammaproteobacteria > Pseudomonadales > Azotimanducaceae > UBA4421. Next base: position 1,323,755 of record CP121329.1, on the reverse strand, counting down.
GACCTGCGTCTGGGTGAGTTTGATGTGCTGGTAGGCATCAACCTGTTACGTGAGGGTCTGGACATGCCGGAGGTTTCTCTGGTGGCGATTCTGGATGCAGATAAAGAGGGCTTTTTACGCTCAGAGCGTTCGTTGATTCAGACCATCGGGCGCGCCGCAAGAAATGTGCACGGTCGAGCCATTCTTTATGCAGACAGGATGACCGGCTCCATGGAGCGAGCCATAGGCGAGACCGATCGCCGGCGCGAGAAACAGGTGGCGTTTAACACGGAACATAACATCACGCCGAAAAGTATCAGTAAATCTATTGCCGATATCATGGAAGGCGCCAGAGTGGTGGGCCCCGGGGCGCCTAAAAACGCGGGTCGACAGAAAGATAAAGGCAAACAGGTCATTGAGATTCCTGCAGATCCGCGAGCCTTGGGCAAACTGTTGGCAAAGCTTGAAAAACAGATGTTGCAACACGCCCAGAATCTCGAGTTTGAGGAAGCGGCGGCGTTGCGGGATCAACTGCAAAGTATTCGCGACGCAAGCCTGAAGCGGTAGTTAAAGGTGTTTCCTGCTAAGCCGGTAACACCTCATGACGCCAGCGATGCAGCCCTATAACGATGTCAGTCAGCTGACACCAGGTACTTCTGAGTCAGATACCCAGTTACCATGAAAACCGTAAGGCACCCGGCTTGGCAGATGAACCTGCGCAAGTGCTGGGCGTGACAGGTCCTGTGCATCCAGAATCAGCAGATCGCTGGTGTTCTTATTGGCGTCAAAAACGTAGGTCATCAGGTAACCATCGTCTTCGTTTGTGGCACCTTCGCGCGGAATGAATACCGGCTCCGCGCTGTGTCTGCCTGCACCTACGGAAAACTCGGTGGCAGTGCCTGAGCGCATATCGTGTTTTAAGATTGATGGAAAGCCGTAGTCTCCTGCGGTGCCGGCGACGGCTACGGTGTATCCATAACGATAGGGTTTGCCGTTTAATGCAGGATGTATCCTGGGAAATTCCTGGGTTCGTGCATCAACTACGGTTTCATTGACCTTGCGCGTATTTGGATTAACAGTCCATCGGTCCAGGCGGGGCAGGCTGTCGCCGAACGGGCCATTAATGTCGTTATCAAACATGCGGTCATAACGGCAGATGTCGATCACCACGTTGCCGGCAGAGTCTTCATAGGCATTCATCGGATGATAGGCGTAGTTAGCGTTGATGGGTGACCAGATAATGTCTGCAGCGTCGCCGTTGCGGGGCATTAATCCAATGCGGGGTTCGTGATCGTTGTCCCAACGGAACGGGAAAGACGCGCCGGTACCGAGCGCCATGAAGCTCAAGGTAACCGGTAAATCGTAAATCACGACATAGTTTTCAGTCAGGCTCATGTCGTGGATCATGGGCATGCCGCCTAACGGAATGTCCGTTTCATCGGCCCATTCGCCTTCAGCATCAACCACGACATAGCGCACGTGGTCACGCAGTTCAGCCCAGTCGTAACAAATCGCGTGCAATTCGCCTGTGTCCGGATCCAGCTTGGGATGTGCGGTATAGCCGGTTCCTATAGAGGTATTATCGCCAAGGGAATCCAGGGTGTAGCTCATATCCTGGGGTAGACCACCGGATTCGACGATAGCCATAGTGCGGCCACCATGTCCAATAACGTTGGTGTTTGCCGCGCTGCCGCCGACAAAACGACTGTGATACCAGTCAGCACGGCCTTCATTCAGGCGTAAGCCATGAACCATGCCGCGTCCTGTGAACCAGTGATAGGAGTCCGCATCAACATCAGCGCCGGGGTTGGGGCCATTGCGCAGGAAGCGACCGTTAAGATCAGCCGGGATAGTACCGGTGACTTGAAGATTTGTGGCGGTTGTTTCACCGGCAACGCCGGCAAAGTTATTCTGCAGGTACATATTATCTGCGTCACTGCCGCCGGAGCACGCTGATAAGGCGAGTGGTGTGAACGGAAGCGCTATACCGCCTTTTAAAAGATGACGTCGTCGCATGGTTTCTTCTCCCTCTCTCTCGGTAGATAGTGCTCGGTAGACCTGAAGGTCATTGTTCGTGTTAACACTTGCGCTGACAAGCGCTTTTATTGTTAACCTTGGATTAGTATTTAGCGTGCTTCTCAAATGTGATTGGCATGTGCCGGATGCCGGAAATGAAGTTCGACTCCAGCCACTTGGGTTGTTCGGCCAGCTTGAAGTTCTGCATACGTGACAATATCTCATGGAACATGCAGTCAATTTCTACCCGTGCAATGTGCTGCCCCAGGCACACATGCGTGCCGGTACCAAACGCAATCTGCTCGTTGGGAAATCGGTGCAGGTTCAGATGATCAGGCTGGTCAAACTTTTGTGGGTCGTAGTTAGCAGCACCAAAGTAACGCACAACTTTATCACCAGCTTTTATCTGCTGGCCCTGTAGTTCAACGTCTTTTGTTGCCGTGCGCCGGAAATAGATCACCGGGCTGACGATGCGCAGGAGTTCATCTCGTGCAGAGGTATCCAGTTCATCACTGCGGTGTGCCTGCCAGTCCGCGAGCGCAGTTGGGTTTCTGATTAACTCGTACAATCCGCCGGCCACAAGATTTCTGGTGGTGTCACCGCCTGCGTCAATCAGCAGCATGAAAAACAATTGAAAGTCGATGGCATCCAACCGCCGGCCATCCACTTCGGCGTGCACAATCTGACTGGCCAGGTCATCTGACGGCTTTGCGAGCTTGCGTTGATACACTTCCTGAGCGTAGGCGAACATTTTTGTCACAGCGTCTAACTGTTCGCCCGGGGCCAGGGCTTCCGGCGCGGTGTGAATAACTTCTGTGAGTTTGTACAGCTCTCGCCCATCAACCAGTGGAATGCCGGTTAACTCCGCAATGACATAGGAGGGTAATTCCCCAGCTACTTCACTGACAAATTCGCACTCTCCTCGCTCTATAACCGGGTCGAGGATTTTTGCTGATAACTCGGCAATGCGTGGTCTCAGCGCCGCAGCAGGTCCACGGGTGAATTCTTTGCTGATGATGCGGCGAAACTGGGTATGCTGTGGCGGATCCATCATCAGCATCATTTTGTGATCGCCGCCACCCAGATCACCATTTGCCGGGTCTGGGTCAGGCAACATCACAGTGGGTTCTGAAGAAAACAGTAGAGGCTGGCGACCCACATCAGCAACCTCTTCGTAACGGGTCAGCGCCCAGAAGCCGGGCCCATCGGGCTCCTCATGCCAGTAGACAGGTGCGTTCTCCTGCAGCCAGTGATACTGCTCAAGCGGGTGTCCGTTTGCAAAGCTGGCTGGATTTAACAGATCGATTTTCATTTATGAAACTTTTTCCCAGTACGGTTCGCGCACAACCTTGCGCTGGATTTTACCTGCAGCGGAACGCGGCAGCTCGCTGACGTAATCAATGCTGCGCGGGCATTTGAAGTTGGCCAGACGTTCCCGCGCCCAGCTGATCAGTTCATCTGTTAAAGCCTGGCTGGGTTCGAAGTTTTCATGCAGCTGCACCACAGATTTCACCTCTTCCCCCCATTCGTCGTTTGGCACGCCAATGGTGCACACGTCGACAACAGCGGGGTGTTTGTGGATTTCGCTGTCGACCTCTTGAGGGTAAATGTTGACGCCGCCGGAGATAATCAGCTCAGCACTACGGCCGGTCAGGAACAGGTACCCATCTTCGTCGAAGTAACCCATGTCTCCAAGAGTGAAATAATCCCCCCGATAAGACTTGCTGGTTTTAGTATTGTCTTTGTAATACTCAAAACGGCCTTCAGAAGCCGCAGGCGCGCGCATATAAATAGTACCGATTTCGCCCACGGCCACAGGCTTGCCATCATCGTCGAGTATCTTGTTATCAAAATCAGGGCCAGGGCATCCTACGGTGCCTGGTTTGGTCAGCCACTCTTCTGATCCCACCAGGAATCCGCCGCCACCTTCTGTGGCTGCGTAGTATTCCCAGATGATAGGACCGAACCAATCAATCATGGCATGTTTGATATGTACCGGGCAGGGCGCTGCGCCGTGTATGAGGAACTTGAGAGAGGAAAGGTCGTACTTTGCCCGTGTCTCCTCAGGCAATCCCAACATACGGTGAAACATCGTGGCCACCATATGCGTGTGAGTCACTTTGTGTTCATCGATCAGGCGCAGAGCCTCCTCCGCATCCCATTTGTCCATCATGACAATGCCCACACCGGACCAGAGTGGTTGTACAATATCAATCAGAAGCGGGGCCGCGTGATAGCCAGGGCCTGTCACCAGTCCACGGTCGTGCCCGGGTTCATAGGCTGCCGGGGTGTCACCCCATTGTGGCACTTCCAACAATTTTGCTTTTCGGTAGACGCCTTTTGGTCGTCCTGTTGTGCCAGAGGTGTACAACATACGAGAACCGATCTCTGGGTTTTCGATATTGTCGCCGTGCAGACCCCCGATTGCTTGCGAATAGTCAGTAAAACCTTCGATTTCACCGCCCACGCTCAGCAGTAGATGCGCACCGGATGCGTGACTGGGTGCTTCGACAACCGGTTGACCGAGACTGGCATCAGCAATAAACGCTTTGGCCTCGCAGTTATCAACGATGTAACCAATTTCCTCACCCTTGAGGTGAAAGTTGATGGGTGTGAAGCGGATACCACTGCGGGTCGTGGCGACTAACGTTTCGATAAACTCCGGTCGATTTTTGGTCACAACCGCCACGGAGTCGCCCGGACCTATGCCATGTTGTTTGAACAATCGCACCAGGCGGTTAGCATTAGCGTTAAGCTCAGCAAAGGAGCGTTCACCGTATTGAGTGACCACGGCGGAGTTGTGCGGCTGGTGCTGTGCGTGAAAAGCTACCAGCATGCCGTTTTCAATAGCCCATTCCAGCGTCATATCGCTCATAGAATTCCCTTCAATCCGGTTTCTCTCAGATAGATTTGTACGCATTGGAACAGCGGGTTGCAAGCTGCGGGCGCAGTTTATGTTGCGCAAAAAAAAGCCCCACGCGGGGTGGGGCTTTTGATCGCTCATAACTTGAGCAGGTGGCTAGAACGCACCAAACCGGTAAGTCACTTCCAGACCGTAGAACTGCGGGTACAATGGCTGAGCCAGCTGACGCCAGTCGGCGCTGGCAGTACCGGTGGTAATACCACGCGAATAAACTTTGTCCAGGACGTTGTCAACAAAGCCGCGAACAACCCATTGGTCGCGATTGTCGCGCCATGTTAGAGACACGTCTAAACGTTCCCGTGCCGGGTTTTCGTCGATGTCGCGAATGATACCTTCCGAAGCATATTCGCCAGTGTAAGAGAAGGTGCCACCTGCTGTGAGGGTGCCCGCTTCAAAGTTCCACTGGTAAGAACCCCACAGCGTGTACTTCCATTCGGGTATACGCTTCAGCTCGTTGCCTTTCAGATTCTGAGCAAGGAAAGCATCCCGTCCTGGAGCACCGGTAACCGGATCGCTTGCAGTCTGGTTGAAGATCTGGACGGGGAAGTTGGGATTGTCATCTTCCAGAACAAACAGGTCAGATTTATATTCGGTTTTGGTGTAGCTCACATTACCACCCAGGGTCAGCGAATCTGTTGGTAACCAGGTGAACTCCACTTCAACTCCCATGTTCTCAACGTCGTCGGTATTCAACACCTGATCCTGAGCCTGGCCCGCTGCGGCGTTGAAGATTTCAATCCGATCCTGATAGCCGTCATATTGATACATGTAAACTGAGGAGTTTATCTGCAGCTGGCCATCAAGCAGGGTGGCTTTGTAGCCAACCTCTGTCGCCAGAACTTCTTCCTGGTCATAGGTTAACGGTACGATTCCTGAGATGCCGCTGCCTGATAATCCGCGTGAGTCACCGATACCCAACGAATAGCCACCTGCGCGATAGCCGGTTGTGACTGATGCGTAAACCAGGGTGTCAGCATTAGGCGTCCAGTCCAGATTGACTCGAAAAGAGGTGTCTCCCCAGTCGTCTTCACCTTTTGCGGCATCCGCAAAGGAGTAGGGGATACCCTGTAATCTCAGCGGCGTTGTGCAGCTTGGGTCGGTTAACGCACACAATCCGCCGATTGGGTTGTCCGGGTCTCCTGTAGGGAAGGCGTTACCCATCGCGAGGTTGGCGGTTGCCAGGTCTACACCAAAATTGATTGGATCCAGCTCAAAATAGCCGGTGCGATCTTCAAACGCCGACTTTTCGTCTTCTGCCCAGCGTACACCAATGGTCAGGGCAAACTCTTCATTGAAGGTATAGGTGCCCTGGGTATAAACGGCGTAAGCGTCGGTATCGATTTCATTCCAGTACTCATAGTACGCACCCGTTGGGTCGCCGCTCCAGCGACCGATCGCCTGGGTGCCCACTGCAGCGTCACCGCGTCGAGTGTGCGTTGCAGGTAAGAACGGATCGAACACACCGTAGTTAGCTGCGTTCAGGAAACGCCCCTGGCTTTCAGTATCCCGAAATGCGTAGTTCTGAATACGATTCGCGTGGAAGTAGTACAAACCACTGGTGACCTGTAATTTGTCTCCTAATTGCCACAATAACTGTAGTTCGTGAGAGAAGGTTTCGACAGACTCCGTTACCGTTTGCCGAGGCTGCGAAAAGTACCGTTGGTGTAGTCGAGATCGATATCGAAGATATAGTCGAAATCAGACCAGCCGCCGAGGTACTTGATGGCGGTGGTTTCGCTCAGATCCCAGGTCAGATCAAACTGCACGCCGTTCTGGTCAAATTTTTCGAAATTGTCACCGTTGTTGGCAACCTTTGCATTGAGATCTTCAAGGTCCGGATCCAGAGCTAAGCCGAGGCCGCCCAGTCCAAAGCCTGAGTTGGGAACAGCTGATTGCGCAATATCTACACCGGGACGATTGTAAGCGCCGTAAAGGGTTTCGCCAGTGATTGGATGGGTGAAGGCTGTCGCGCCAGGCGTACCGGCGGTGACAGGGCGAATACCGCGTGCATAGTTTTCTGTATTGACGGTATCGCGATCACCTGCAAAACCCTGTGCTACCACGGTAGACATGCCGATGATGCGATCAGAAGAGCGATCATTCCAACGCACGTTGGCTTCCCAGTTATCAGAGATGTTCCATTGCAGTGCAATCGAATAGTTGGAGTCGTGAATACTGTTGATGTCTTCACTGCCGGCTAAGCCACCCTGGGCACCATCGCGATCTCGATTTACACCGACAATCCGGTAAGCCAGTTTGTCATCAATAATTGGACCGGACAGAACGCCATAATATTCCTGCGCGCCGAGGTTGCCTCCGAGGGCACGTATCTCGCCTTCGAACTCATACGTTGGCTTGTTAGTGATGTAGTTCAGTGCTCCGCCGATGGAGTTACGTCCATACAGCGTGCCCTGAGGCCCTCGCAAGGCTTCGATCCGCTCAATGTCGTAAAGGCCATTCTCAGATGCGGCAATGCCGAAATCTTCTGAATAAACACCGTTGTAATACGTAGCGACACCTGGGTCACCACCAACTGCGCGGAAGTTACGACCGACACCGCGGATACGAATATCGTAGGCGTCTCGAGTGGTTGCAGGAATGAAGTTGACGAGTTCGTCTGCGCCTGGATGCCGAAATCTTCGAGCATATCTTCGCCAAAGGCGGTGATCGAAATAGATGTATCAGAAACTGTGGACTCACGCTTTTCAGCGGTCACCACCATTTCTTCAATGACGCGGCGCTTTTCTTCAGCAAGAACTTGGTTTGCGAACAGCATACACAGCAGTGCAGCGCCACCAATGCGGAAATAAGACATGTATTTACCCCTCCGAGTGTTCGAACGTACAGACTGTGTTTTCCAACAAGTACCGACGTCGAATCCAGTTTAATGGAGCCGATTCGTATCCCCATACGAACCGACCACCCTAGGATTGACCAAATTCTGGACAGATGCAACTGTCCATATATACGGAAAAAATCCATCCATAGGACGATATCTGAAGAAGAAATAGTGGTAGGCACGGTCAGATTCGAACTGACGACCCCTTGGATGTCGACCAAGTGCTCTAACCAACTGAGCTACGCGCCTGAAGAGGGTGCCTTGTTCAGCCTTATGGCTGTCTGGGCGGCGCATAGTCTAGCAATTCTGCCCATGACACCACAATAACTATTCCCCGTCTGCCTATTTAAGATTGATGTCTTCAATCTGGCCTGCTGCAACCTGCTCTATTTCAAACAGCGGGTCGGTAGCGATAACGCTGGCGTGCGCAGCCTGCGAATGATTTCGATGCCCCGCCATTTTGAAAGGTTTGTTCTGGGTTTTGTTCATGGTGTTTCCGATGTAAAAAAAGCTTGCAGCGCAGGCGGAAATAATGAAAATCGCGCCGCCATGAAAACCACCCTTAAATCTTTGTTCAGCGTATTTCTGTCACTGGCCATCCTGCTTCTAGGCCATGGTCTGCAACAGACATTGCTGCCGCTGCATGCGCAGAATATTGGCTGGAGTCCTGCTGAGATCGGTTTGACGGGGGCTGCGTATTTTGGCGGCTTTATTCTGGGTTGTCTCTGCGTACCACGGCTGATTGCGAATGTAGGGCATATCCGAATTTTTATAGTGTGCACCGCGCTGGCGATTGCAGCGATCCTGATCCTCGCTAAATGGCAATTCCTGCCGGTCTGGATTGGTATGCGGGGGTAACCGGGGCCAGTCTGGCGGGTTTCTACATGGTCATAGAAAGCTGGCTCAATGAAAATGCGACCGAGCGCGCTCGCGGCAGCTTGTTATCTTTTTATGGGTTCGTCTGTATAGGCGCTATGGCATTAGGGCAGCTTTTACTTGGCAACGGTGATGCTCTGCAGGGCGCAGTTTTGGCAGCTATCATTTTTGCGCTGGCCATTATTCCTGTTGGCTTAACCACCACTCAACAGCCGGCAACGCCGACACAGGCGGTGCTCAGCTTCCGGGTAGCCTACCAGGCCTCCCAGGTTGGTCTGATCGCGGCGGTCATCTCCGGTTTCGTAATGGGCTTGATCTGGAGTAATGGCGCGGTTTTTGTCAGCCGGATAGTGGCGGATGATCAGGTCGGGGCCACGTTTATCATGTGGGTGCTGTTGGGTGGACTGCTCTGTCAGCTCCCCTTGGGCCGCCTGTCAGATCATGTAGATCGGCGTTGGGTCATTCTAGGGGGCAGTGTGGTGGCTTTTCTCTGCTCAATCAGCTGGGTATTTTTTGGCGCCACCACGCCGTTGCAACTGTATGTGTTAGGTTTCGTTGTTGGTGGTGCTGCGATGCCACTTTATTCGCTCGGGGTTGCACATGCGAATGACAATGCACGTGGAGAATTTCTGGTGATTACAGGAGCTTTATTACTGTCCAACGGCCTGGGTTCCATTGCTGGACCATTGCTCTACGCCGGTCTCGTCTGGTCGCGGCTGGATAACCTGTTTTTTTTGATGGTTGGAATCGCTTTTGCTCTTGCAGCATTGTGGACAGGTGCACGCCTGGCCTTTCACGATGTGTCTCGCAATCACTATGAGCCATACCAGATGGTACCGAAAACTACGATGGGTGCGGTAAATATGGACCCACGGGGTGCAAGCTCCTCTGAACTTGGTTGATAGAATTTTGAAGGAAAATTTCAGTGAATGATCGTAAGAAAAATCATCCATCCATTGGCTGGCGCGAGCGCGTATCGCTGCCGCAACTGGGCATTTTTGGCATCACCGCCAAGACTGATACGGGTGCGCGGTCATCGTGTCTGCACGCCTTTAGTGTTGAGGAATTCGAAAAAGATAACACGCCATGGGTGCGTTTCGGCGTGCATCCGTCGCGGCGCAGTACGTTTGATGAGGTGTGGTGTGAAGCAAAAGTTATTGACAAACGCCTGGTCAAAAACTCGGGTGGCATTGAATCCCACCGATATTTTATTGAAACCCAGTTGCAATTGGGTGAGCGCGTCTGGAAAACGGAAATATCCCTTGCCGACCGCGAAACCATGGGATATCGCATGCTGCTTGGCCGCACAGCGATACGTAACCACTACCTTGTTAACCCAGGCCGTTCGTTTCTGCAGAGTCGACCTAAAAAACGGAAAAAATCATGAAGATTGCCGTCCTGTCGAGAAACCCTCGCATTTATTCAACCGCTCGCTTAGTAGAAGCTGCGAAAGCGCGTGGACACGAAGTGCGTGTGTTGGACCATCTGCGCTGTTTCATGGACATCACTTCAGAAAAGCCGACCCTGCACTATCGTGACGAGGAATTTGATGCCGACCACTTTGATGCAGTCATTCCTCGTATTGGTTCGTCGGTCACCTTTTATGGCTGCTCGGTGGTACGCCAGTTTGAAATGATGGGGGTGTACTGCGTTAATGAATCTGTAGCCATCACCCGATCCAGAGACAAGTTGCGTTCTTTGCAGCTGTTGTCACGCCGTGGCGTAGGCATCCCCGTGACAGCCTTTGCGAACTCTCCCGATGACATCAAAGGGCTGATCCGCGAAGTGGGCGGCCCGCCTCTGGTCATCAAATTACTCGAAGGCACTCAGGGAATTGGCGTGGTGCTTGCCGAGACGCGCAATGCCGCACAGAGTGTGATTCAGGGGTTCATGGGGTTATCAGCCGACATTCTGGTGCAGGAATTTATAAAGGAAGCAGGCGGGAGTGATATTCGCTGCTTTGTGGTGGGCGGCAAGGTTATTGCTGCTATGCAGCGCACTGCTCCGGAAGGAGAATTTCGTTCCAATTTGCATCGGGGAGGCAGCGCCAAGGTGGTGCGTCTGAGCCCCCAGGAGCGTCGCACTGCGGTAAATGCTGCGAAAATTATGGGTCTGAATGTATGCGGCGTGGATTTGCTGCGCTCAGATCGGGGACCGTTGATCATGGAGGTGAATTCTTCACCTGGCCTCAAAGGCATTGAGGAGGCGACACACAAAGATGTCGCCGACCTCATTATTGAGTTTATCGAGAAAGAGGCGCGCCCCAATCGAACCCGAACCCGCGGCAAAGGTTAATACCCGGTACTGCTGGTTAGTTGCCACCTCCGGCACTGACGTCTGCCTGGCGCTCGGCTTCTAACAGGCGGGCGCCACGCAATATACCACCCATGGAGTAGTTGCCTTCATGGCAGGCGTACTCAAAGACTTTGTCGTTGCTGCTGCGCCAGACGTATTCTCCGGACCAGGGTGATTGCCACACGGTGGGATCTTTGACGGTAAAGCTGTAGAGGATGTTGCCGTCCTCCTGGGGTGTGAAGCGTTCAATCACCTGCATGTTTTCACTGCCGCCACGCGCCTGTCGGCTTGCAGCAACAAAATTACGCGTGTCGACAACCAGCGTATCGCCGTCCCACCGACCGACGGAATCGCCAAGCCAGCTTTTCATGCTGGCCGGATTGTGTGTACCGTTCATGCGCACGACACGCGCATCGTGCACCATTTCAATCATGATCATGACGTGTTCATCGGTCTGCACAATGCGTTTGAAGTTGTTGTACAGGCTTGGAAAGGTCGGTGTGGCGCCGGTAAACCCGACAATACAGCGCTCTGATATACCTAAAGACTCAGGGCCGTCATAAGGACCGCGATGATCAACGTCGAGCCACCACGCGGTGCCGTCGTTCGGGCGGCGCAGCTTGCCGCGCTCGCGAGCCGCAGACATGGCTTCTTCGGTTAGAGGTGGCATTCGGCCATTGGGTGGGTCGATGATAATGGAGGTGCGGAATTTACCGTCGACGGTGAAAACGTCATCACCTTCGTCCACCCAGAAATTATTGTATCCACCCACGTTGCCGGCGCCGCTGGCTTCGCTGAATTCTTCACCCACGCCCACCGGTGGTGCGCCACCTTCCGGGGGAGCTTCGGTAACGGGTCCACGGTTTTTATCTCGCTCAATGACCCTTAATCTATTTTCTTCAACAATAGCCGCAGCCGCTTCAGGTGTTAGATAGCGATTATCTCCAAACTCTTTCGGGCGCTGGAATGGTGTCAGCGTGGATACATCGTATGTCCCCGACAGGTCAGGTTTACCGCTGGCGGTGCGTTTTATGCCATCAGCGATGACCGGCGAACTGATCAACAGCGTCACTGACGCCGCAATGAGTACTGCCGAAAGTGTTCTCCAGGTGGTGCTGGCGGTGTTCATGTCTCTCCCCTTTATGAATGGTGCCAGGCTCTACTATAACGTCTTTTTGCAATGCAGGTGTTTTTTGCAAAGCTGTTGTTGCCTGCACCAGCCTTGCGTACAGTCTTGGCTTAACAGGCGAGTGCAGAAAAACAATAAGGACATGAGTTATGAGTAATGACATGGGCGTCACCTTTGGCAGCCTGGGTGTGCTGGGGCCACGTGCGGTTATTGATGTTGCAAAGATGGCGCAACAGATGGGTTACCGCTCACTGTGGACCGTGGAAGCAACGGGTACCGATGCGATTTCATTGCTGGGCGCTGCTTCAGCAGTAGCACCTTCACTGGACCTGGCTACAGGCATTGTGCCAATTGCGGTGCGCACACCACCGCTTGCTGCCATGACCGCAGCTACCCTGCAGGCGCTCAGTCCGGATGCGGATGTGTGGCTGGGTGTAGGGGTATCAGCGCCAGGTATCCTGCGTCAGCATGGTGCGCCACCGCCAGATCGTCCGATTGCCAGAATGCGCGAATATGTTGCCCTGCTGCGTGAGTGTCTCTCTGGTGAAGCGGTAATCTTTGAAGGCGATTTCTGGTCAGTCAAACGCTTCAGATTAGGCATGCGCCTTGGTGAGCGAAAGCCAAAAATCGTGCTGGCAGCTTTAGGTCCACAGATGTTGAAGCTGGCCGGTGAAATTGCAGACGGGGTCTTGCTGAACTACATTCCTGTCAGCCACGTGGGCCCCTCTATTGAGCAGGTGCGTGCCGGTGGCAATGCCAGAATCTTTGCCTATGTACATGCCTCAGTAACGGAATTTGAACGCGGTGCGAAGTCAGCACGAAAAGATCTGTTCAATTACGCCATGGCAGATGGCTACGCCAACATGTTTCGTGCTGCAGGCTTTGCAGACGAGGTAGATCAGTTGCGTGCCTGCCACGCGCAAAAAGACCGGGAAGGGGCGTTAGCCGCAATAACGGAACAGATGATTCAGGCCATTAATTTTATTGGCGAAAAAGACGAAGTGACCGCCTTTACGCGAAGTTATATTGATGCCGGCGTTGAGCACCCGGTATTGATGCCGATGCCCTGGGCAGATGACCGCTGGCAGGTTACTGAACAAACCATGAGTGCTGCCATCGCCGCGCTCTAGCGCAAACGCACACTCATCCAAAAGGAAACGAAAAAACACTTCAAGAGGAGAAGTTCATGGCTCAAGCCAAAGTGGTTCAAACAATAAATGCAAAAGCCGACGATGTCTGGCAGATTCTGGGTAATTTCAAAGGTATTCAACCCGGGCCGGGCATCGATGCGGTAGTTTACGAGGGCGAGGGTGTAGGCATGACCCGCACCATCTCAACACCCAACGGGGACGTTGTGGAACAACTGAACGTTTACGAGCCCGAAGCGCGTCAGTTTGCATATGCTATTACCAACGACGCAGGACCTCTGCCTTTTGCTCTGTATAGCGCGACGGTTGCCGTGAACGATAATGGTGATGGCACCACGACCGTTGAATGGACTGGAACGTTCGAACCTAAGGGGGTGGATGAAGAGACGGCGGTCAAATTTGCCACCGGTATCTATACGCGCGCCATTGACGGCGCACGTACAGCGCTTACCGGCTAGCCTAAGCGATCGATGACGTCGCCAAAGAGTTGTTCGTCTGAGAGCAGCTCTTTGTTGACCGGCAGGGGTTTGGATACCCAGGTTTCATTGATCAGATCGCGCCAGGAGATGTTGTGGTTGGTGCCATTGCCACCCCATGAGCCGCAGCCCAGGGAAAATGTCTGGCGCATGCCGTTCCACAGATTGCCACTGTTGGAAGCTGCCTGAGGCTGGTTCACCATCACGCGGGATGTTTTGGTCGCCTCTGCCAGCTTCATGATATTGCTGTCGCTGGTGGAGTAGATGCCACAGGAATGCCCCTGCCCCTGATACCCCTGAATGTGGTTGGTTAACTCAACAGCGTGGTCGATATCCCGCGCATGGTACAACGCCATAACAACGGACAGTTTTTCGCCTGAGAAGGGATATTCGGGACCCCAGCCGGATTCCGGCACAATGAAAAACTCTGTATTTTCAGGGATATTGATGCCGGCTTTACCTGCAATCACTTCAGCAGGCTGAGCCACAATGTCGGTATTCAGATGTCCTTCGCTATCCCAGAGTGTTTGCTGCAACTGGGCTTTTTCCGCCTCATTAACGAGGTAGCCACCTTTTGCCTGGAGCTTCTCAAGCATGATGTCATAGATGTCATTGTGCAGAATGACCGAGTTATCCGACGAACAGGAAGCGGCAAGGTCCAGGGTTTTGGACATATGGATTTTTTCGGCGGCGTCATCCAGGTCTGCCGTATCGTCGACGGTGACAACCGCATTGCCAACGCCGACACCTAATGCGGGTGTGCCGCTAGAGTAGGCTGCTGTGACCATGGCGCCACCACCGGTGGCCAGCACGCGATCACATTGCCGCATCAGCTCGTTGGTCAGTTCCAGGCTGGGTGTTTCAATGGCGATCACCAGATCTGCGGGTGCACCCATTTTCACAAGTGCCTCGCGCATCAGGTCGCAGATCTTTTTGTTGGTCAGTTTCGCGCGGGGGTGTGGGGCCACAATGATCGAATTGCGACCTTTGACCGCATGAATTGCTTTGATTACCGGCGTGGCTTCAGGATTTGTTGAAGGAGACAGCGCACCGATAACCCCCATTGGTTTGGCAATCTTCACAATCGCCCGCTCGGGATCTTCTTCCAGAATGCCCACTGATTTGTCGTCGATGATGTCCATCAGGGTAGCGCGGGTTTTACGCTGTATTTTCAGGAACTTACCGGCGTAATTGCCTAACTGAGTTTCATCAATGGTAAACTGAGCAATCTCTTCCGCAACGCCCGGACGGGCTACTGCCCAGACCATGGCGCGGATCAGGTTGTCTACCTGCTCCTGAGTGTAATGTTCAATCTGCTCCTGGGCTGCGTGTGAGCGAGCGACCAGCGCGGCGATCTCTTCTGCAGCGCTGGATTCGGTGTTGATTGCCTGTTCGGCCATGTCAAAATCTCCATGAAATTCAGCTCGCTATGTTACACAAAGTTGAAGGCGACATCGCCGACAAAAATGCTCTCACGATCGTCATGCCAGAGCCCCAGTTCCCGCGCACGGGTGTTCAGAAGCTCAGGCTCCGGGCAGGCGAAAGTGATACCTGTGATACCCAGATCATCCGCGGCTGATGTAAAGCGTATGAAGGTACCGTCGGCAAAATTCAGTACATAGCTGCCGTCAGGCTGCTCAACCACAGGTGTGGACATCACTTCGCCCCAGCGTTTGGCCAGATCGGCGGGAGCGGGATGTTGCAGCTCGCAGCCCAGCAGGGCCGTCACGCCAGTGGCGCGGTTCGCTCGCCAGTCCGGCCCTGCCCAAAGCCAATCTGCCGCCGGCCGCATTTCGTCGAAGGAAACAATGGCACCGCCGATATCTTTGGGGTGAACATGGCAGGCAGATACTTCAGAACGTTCAACCTGCCAGATAGTACGCACGTTAAGCTCGGTGAGGTGATGTGCGGTTCTGGCGAAGTCATCCACCTGCATTAACACCATGTAACCGCAGGTGTCCTGACGTTTAGCGAGCAGGCGCCCGGCAGAGGTGTTCTCTTGAATGGGGGCAACAATCTCTAAAAAGCTGTCACCAATAGACATGACAGAGTTTTCCAGGCCGAACTCCGCAACGCCCGGGTCGGCATAATCGGCTGTAATGCCAAGGAGGTTGAATAGATGTGCACGTGTTGGATTGAGCGTCTCTGCAGCGATAGCTACCTGGCGTAATTTCATGTTGGGTCCGATCCGTTAGCGTGTGCAATACGGAACCACGGGAGCCCCCTGAAAACAAGCTAATTACGGTGAGTGTGGGAGTCATTAGAATGGTTGCCAGTGTTGTCTGAATCGGCTTTAACATCGATGATCTGGTCACGTTCCAACGCCTTGCAGCCTTCGCGTTTGAGTTCCGCGGCTAAACTGCGAAGCTCTCCCAGATCCCTGGGTTTGAAGGCATTTTTTTGCACAGCTAATTCCACCAGGTCACTGCCGATGGTGTCATTTACGTGCGCCAAATATCCCTTTAAAAGCTTGCGATAACCCATGACTTTTATGCGATGAATTCCTCCCCACCGTGCTGTTACGCTAATCCTTCCTGTTGACAGATTTATGACAGCTTGGTCTTGCGTAAACGCACCCCTTGCAT
This sequence comes from Gammaproteobacteria bacterium, assembly GCA_048571035.1. GTDB lineage: Bacteria > Pseudomonadota > Gammaproteobacteria > Pseudomonadales > Azotimanducaceae > UBA4421. The sequence continues at coordinate 1,307,489 of CP121329.1, read as the reverse complement.
GTCATAAATCTGTAACGAAAACGAAATGTCTGGGTCACAAAGCGGATCTATCTTGCCAGCTGGACGCTGGGGTTAACCTCGGCGAATCAGTTGCAAAGAAATAAAACTCTCTGGGGGAGTTCATGATATCCAATAGTTTGTTTCGAACACTACGCCAGGCAGTGTTCCTTGTTTTAGGATCGCTGGTTCTGGCGGCGTGTGGAGGCGGTTCTGATAACGCTTCACCCGGATCCGTTGTGGTGGAAGTGCCAGTCGAATGTGATGATTGCGGTGGTGGTGATAATGGTGATGGAGATGGTGATACCGGTGGCGGTGGTCAAACCAACCCCAGTACTATTCCCGCCGCGCTGAATTCGGTGATCACCGACAGTGGCACAACGGCTTCAACAGCGTTTGCCAATCTGCCGATCTTCACCATCGACGTGACCGCGCTAACAGGTGGTGCCTTGGATCCCACAGGGCTGGTTCTGGGTAACGACGCCATTTATCAGATATCTGGTGGCGCTTTGCGAGTTACGGCGCCAAGTGCCGGTGCAGCCTGTGCATTCAATCTCGAGCCCGGCGCCATTGTTGTTGGCGCCAGCGCCACTGACTTTCTGGTGATCACTCAGGGGTGTCAGCTAGTTGCTGATGGCACGTCTGATCAGCCGATTATCTTTACCGCCCTCGAAGAGGTCACCGGCAACGTTGAAGCTTCAGACCGCGGCCTCTGGGGCGGTGTGGTGATCAACGGTTTTGCGCCTATCAATGACTGCCCCGCTGGTGAAACCGGCGGCACGGCAGGTTGTACCAAGGAAGGTGAAGCCAACTCCGGTCTCTTCGGCGGTGATGATCCCAATGACAACTCAGGTATTCTGCGCTACGTCAGCGTGCGTTATGCAGGCTCTAACGTCGATCCCCAGAATCAGCTGAACGGCATTGCCTTTCAAGCCGTTGGTGACGCCACGGTTGTTGAATACGTTCAGGTGCATAACAACCTGGACGACGGTATTGAGTTTTTCGGCGGCACGGTAAACGCAAAATATATTGTTCTGACCGGCAACGACGACGACAGCCTGGACTGGACAGACGGCTGGGTGGGTAATCTTCAATATCTGTATATTGAGCAGACCGATGGTGGAGATAACGCCATCGAAGCGGATAACCGCAGTGATGACGAAGACGCGCTGCCACGTTCGAATCCGACCATCGCAAACATGACGGTCATCGGAAAATCTGATGAGCGTGCTCTGCGCTTCCGCGCAGGTACGGCAGTTACCCTGTACAACAGCTTTGTTGACGGCTCCGAGCGTTGTATCCGAGTAGACGGTACTTCACGAGATTTTCTGGGTGCGGCAAGCGACCCAGCGATCACCATCAGCGGTGTTAGCTTCGCCTGTGCACAGACTCACGATGGAGATACTGATGGCGCAGTAGCTGCTTACCTGAGCAGCGCCACCAATGTGTCGCAGACAGGCGAGCAGGTTGATCCGATTAACATAGCGGACACCTTCTTTGAAAATACAGATTACCTGGGTGCGTTTGGGCCCGAGAACTGGGCTGATGGCTGGACCCTGAATGGATCGGTTAGTCAGACCACGCAGCCTGACTTTGGTTGTCCTGATGGCACCACAACGTCTTCGCGCACCATTGATGGCCAGCGTATCTGTCAGCTGAGCGGCGACATAACCAGCAGCTTGTTGTTGACCTCGAACAATCTCTATGAACTGGTGGGTAAGGTCACCATTGGTGGGGACAATATCGATTCGGCTGACCTCAGCATCCAGGCCGGTACGACCATCTTCGGCGGTACCGCTGTGGACTTCCTGGTCATATCACGGGGCTCCCGCATTCTTGCAAACGGTACTCGTACTGCACCAGTTACATTCACCAGCCAGTCTGACGTAGAAGGCACCGTGCTTGCGACGGATCGAGGCCTTTGGGGTGGGGTGGTGATCAACGGTAACGCGCCGATCAACGATTGCCCCGCCGGCATCGAGGGCGGCACCGCCGGTTGTACGAAAGAAGGCGAAGCCAACTCTGGACTGTTTGGCGGCGATGTTGCTGATGATGACAGCGGCCTTCTGAACTATGTTGTTGTGAAATACGCAGGGTCTAACGTTGATCCGCAGAATCAGCTGAACGGTATTGCTTTCCAGGGTGTGGGCAGCGCAACCGAAGTCGATTTTGTTCAGGTGCATAACAACCTGGATGATGGCATTGAGTTTTTCGGCGGTACTGTGAGCGCGCGTCACGTGATTTTGACGGGCAATGCGGACGACTCACTTGATTGGACAGATGGCTGGGTAGGTAAAATTCAATATCTGATCATCAACCAGACCGACGCCGGTGACAGCGGTATCGAAGCAGATAACCGCTCCGATGACCCAGCGGTAACGCCTGTCTCTCTGCCTAAAATAGCGAACATGTCGATCAACGGTATTGCAGACTCGCGTGCTATCCGTGTTCGCGCAGGTTCCGGTCTGGAGCTCTACAACAGCACGGTGCAGGGTAACGATCGCTGCTTTGTGGTTGAAAGTGCTGAGTCTCTGGCGCTGTTAGGCACGGGCATCCAGTTAGGTGGTGTCAGCCTTGACTGTGTTGATCCCTTAGACGCGGCTGTGCAGGCTGAAATCGACGCCAGTGAAAACGTCAGCACCGACGGGACCCTGGTCAGTGCAATAGATCTTTCTGCAGATGACTTCTTCGATAACACCACATTTGTTGGCGCTATCGAGAACGTTGACGAAGACTGGACCACCGGCTGGGCCTTCGGCATGCCCGATGCAAGCGGTGTGTTTGGCTGTCCGGTGGGCACCACTGAAATAGCGGCCATTGATGGCACTACGACAACGTGTAGCCTGGCTGGCACCTATACCACAGACCTTGTATTACCTCGTAACAACATCTACGTACTAGACGGTGCGGTGACCATTGGTGGAGATAATACGGACTCTGCAATCCTGGATATCCAGTCAGGTACAGAGATTGTGGGTGATGATCCGGTAGACTACCTGGTGATTTCTCGCGGTTCTCAGATTCTGGCTCGGGGTACGCAGAATGCGCCTATCACCTTGACAGCAGCTGATGACATCCTCGGCAACATTGCGAACCCAACTACAACCCAGGGGTTGTGGGGCGGTCTGGTGATCAACGGTAATGCGCCCATTAATGATTGCCCAGCTGGCATCGAAGGCGGCACCGTAGATTGTACGAAGGAAGGTGAAGCCAATTCCGGTACCTTTGGTGGAGATGATCCGCTAGATAACAGCGGTGTGCTCAACTACGTGGTAGTGAAGTTTGCGGGTTCAAACGTAGATCCACAGAACCAGTTGAACGGTATTGCATTCCAGGGCGTGGGTTCTGGCACCGAAGTTGACTACATCCAGGTGTTCAACAACCTTGATGACGGTGTTGAATTCTTCGGCGGTACCGTCAATGCCTCACACGTGGTACTGATTGGTAACGCGGATGACAGTCTGGATTGGACCGATGGCTGGGTAGGCTCTCTACAGTACCTGCACATCGAACAAACCGCGGGCGGTGATAACAGCATTGAAGCGGACAACCGCAGTGATGACGAGTTGGCAACGCCGATATCTGAGCCGACAATTGCTAATATGACCATTGTTGGTGATGCGGCCCAGCGTGCGATTCGCTTACGCGTCGGCACCGGATTGCATTTGTACAACTCAGAAGTCTCCGGTAGCGACCGCTGCCTGGAAGTGTCAGGTGTTGCATCGCTGAGTTATCTCGGTAGTCGCATCACCTTTGATAGTGTCGGGCTAGGCTGCACCACCATTGTTGATGGCGGCGATGCAGATGTACAAGCCTTCCTGGATGGCTCGACCAACGTCACTCAGGATGGCTCAACGCCTACGCCGGTTACTCTGCCAGCAGGGTTAGACCCGGCAGGTGACAGCATCATCGGTTCTGATATCAGTGATTGGGGTCAAGGTTGGACGGTTGGTGTTCCAGCACTGAGCGGTAACTAGGCCCGAGCAGTTCGAGGCGCCAGGTGGTTATTTCCCGCCTGGCGCTTTGCTGCTTCTAACACCAAACATTAGGTGAGGAAATGATTCGAAAAATGTTATGGGCCACTGCAGGTGTATTCGCATTGGCTAACTCCGCTGTTGCGGAAGAATCCACAGGTTTTGCGCCACCCGGGGTCATGGAAGAAGTGATTGTACTGGGTAAATTTATTCCGGATGAAAAGCGCACAACTTCTGAGATTTCCAATGTGCTGGATGAGGAAGCGCTTGGCTTGCTGGCAGACAACAGCGTTGGTGAGGCGCTGAGCAGGGTCACGGGTCTGTCGCTGGTTGGTGGCAAGTATGTTTATGTGCGTGGTCTCGGTGAACGGTATTCATCTACGCTATTAGATGGGTCACGTATTTCGTCTCCGGTTCCGTTTCAGAAGACGGTGCCACTGGACATCGTGCCGAAAAGTATTGTGCGAAATCTGTTGGTGCAAAAAACCTATTCAGCCCAGTATCCGGGTGACTTCAGCGGCGGTGTTGTGGATATTCGCACTCGCACAACGCCGGAAGAGAACTTCCTCGATTTGAAGTTCTCTATTGGTGGGAATTCTGAAACCACGGGCGGCGACGGCTTGAAATACTCGGGTGGGTCAAGTGACAACTGGGGTATGGATGATGGCACCCGGCATATCCCGGAAAACATAGCCTTGTTGTCGAGTGACAATTTCGAAGACATCGGTTTTCCGGAAGATCGTGCTCTTGGGGCCAGCTTTTTCAATAACTGGGATATTCGTGAATTTGAAATCAAACCCGATTTTTCTGGCGATGCAGAAATGGGTTATCGATATGACCTGGCGAATGGCATGTCGATTGGTTTACTAGCCGCAGGCAAATATGACAATCAATATCGGCAAACGGATGTTGAATTTGCCCGTTATAACTTTACCGGTGCTGCGGTTAATCAGTTACTCGATTATGAGCGGGAAACCACACGTCAAACAGTCACGATGAGTGGTTTTCTGAATGTCGGTATTGAGCTTAACAATGACAACGCCATTAGTGTCACACACGTACTGTTGCGTCAGACTGATGATGAGGTTCAGCAGGAGCGTGGTGTCTCCAGTGAGTTCGGATTCTCTTTTACGCCGGTAGAAAATATTCTTCTGCAATGGACGGAGAATGAAATTCGCTCCACGTCGATAAAAGGCGAGCACTATTTCAACATTGGCGAAGCGGTGAATGGCGCTTTGTTGAACTGGCGGTATGTAGATGGCTCCGGATTGCGTGAATCGCCGGATACGCGCAGCTATACCTATTTCGAAGAAAACGGTCTGCCGAATGTATCGGATTCATTTACTCAGCTGGATGCTAAAAATATCTTTATCGCGCCAGAGCGTCAGTATCAGAAGCTGAAAGATGACATTGAGGAATATGGCTTTGATCTGGAGTTACCCTTTCTTTTCGGCAATGTGGATTTTATTGTCAGAACCGGTTACTCAGATTACGAACGCTCACGCATCTCCGAGGATCGACTGTTTCGTTTCGATCTGACCAATATCGCACCTGATTTTGTTCGCCTGCAGACGCCTAACCAGCTGTTCGGGTTGAATAACTGGAGCGCAGGCTATCTCGATGTCGATGATTTTTCCGGTCGAGCCGCCGATTCGAGTGGTATTTTCCCGTTTGCCGAATCCAGTGAAGAAACGACTGGTTATTATCTCGCGTTTGATGCACAGGTAACGGATCGAATTCGCCTTCAGGCAGGGGTGCGTAAAGAAGATACAACGCTTGAAGCCGATGCATTTGGCGGCACCACGCTGCCCGGCACGTCGAATCAGGTGTCGAACGATTATGATGATACTTTGCCGTCTGGGTCGGTCACGTTTGAATTTGTCAACGATATGCAGCTGCGGCTGGCTTATTCTGAGACTGTCAATCGCCCCAGTCTGCTGGAAATTACCGGTTCAACCTTCCGCAATCCTGAAGATGGACAACTGTATCGCGGTAATGTGTTCCTGGAGCCTGCGCAGTTGAACAATTACGATCTGCGTTGGGAGTGGTATTTTGGTGAAGCAGACAGCGTTTCTGTTGGCGCCTTCATGAAAGAGTTTGATGAGCCCATTGAGCTGGGTCGGATCGAAGCTGAAAATGAAATTTACACCTGGTACAACGCGGAAGAAGCCGATCTTGAAGGGGTTGAACTTGAGTTTCGCAAAGACCTGTTTTTTGATCGTTGGTTCAATTGGGGGCCGGATTGGGATCTGTTCACCTTGACTGCGAATGTCTCGTTTATTGACTCGGAAGTGACTCTTTTCGGGCCGGGTGAAACCGCTGCTGATGTGCCGCTGACAGGCGGCCGTGGGCTGGACTCGGTATTCGAAAACAAGCGTCAGTTAACCGGGCAGTCCGATCTGCTGGGTAACCTGATGCTCAGCTATTCGAACTATGAAACCGGTATAGAAGGGTCCCTGGCTTACAATTATACCGGCGAGCGCATCGCGCTGGTTGGCGCCGTGAATGCGCCGGATGTGATCGAGGAGGCGTTTGGCAAACTCGACTTTCTGCTGAAGTACAATTTTGTCATGTGGCAAACCGACTTAGAGCTAGAATTTAAGCTGCAGAACCTGCTTGATTCCGACGTTGAGTGGACTCAGGGAGGGCGTGTGTACGAGAAATATCGCCCTGGGGTCAGCTACAGTGTGGGCGTGAAAATGAGCCTCTGAATTCATAATTCTGTCACATAGCGGCCACATAATGCCGTTATGAGATCAGCAGTCATCATTTCACTTGCTGTGCTGGCCATCTCCGGATGCGCCAGCCAGGCACCATCGTTCTCCTGGTATCACCCAATGGGTGGCGAATACCTGTTTTCCTACGATGCAGGCGAATGTACTGAAGCCGTGGCCCAGCAGGGTCAGCAGCTGGGTACCGACACCCAGGGCCCATTTTTTCAGTGTATGCACGCTCGCGGCTACTATCTCGTAGACGCCCAGGGCATTGTTCAGGCACCGGAAGAAGTTGTGCTGGCTGAAGGTCCGCAAATCTCTCAGCAGTAAACCTGTTTACTGACCTACGCCAAAATTTACCTTTGATCGCAACGCCCGCGTCTTTGTTCAAATAGTCCTCGTTTTCAAACGGTCCTGAGTTAAGCTCCGAGGCCTGGGTAATGGGGAAGAGAGAAGAGAGATGACACAACGAGTAGATCTGGGTGGCACACCAACCGGGCCACTGGCCGGTGTACGCATCATTGATTTCACTGCAGTTTATTCTGGTCCAATCGCCGCATCGATCCTGGGTGATCAAGGGGCGCAAGTTATAAAAGTTGAGTCAGCCGCAGGCGATCTGATGCGGCGGGGATTGCCGAAAAGCAATGGCCTGGGTGGCGCGTTTGCAGCCATGAACCGCAACAAAAAGTCCGTTTGTCTGAATCTGCAAACCGATGCCGGGCGTGAAATTGCTCGCCAACTGGTCAGCACCGCGGATGTGGTGATGGAAAATTTCCGCCCTGGCGTCATGGATAGGCTGGGTATAGGTTATGACAGCTTTAAAGCTGAGCAACCTAAATTGGTGTACGTCTCGATCAACGGTGTCGGGTCAGTGGGTCCGTACGCCAACCGACGTGTATACGATGCCGTCATTCAGGCCATATCGGGTTTCACTACACTGCAACCGGAAGGGGACCCGGCGATGGTCAACTCCCTGGTCTGTGACAAAGTCACGTCGCTGACCGCTGCCCAGGCGGTGACGGCTGCACTGTTTCAGGCGGAACGTTCTGGTCAGGGTCAGCGGGTGGAACTGTCCATGCTTGATGCCAACCTGTATTTTCTTTGGCCGGATGTGATGACCAATTTCACCTTTACGGACCCTGAGGTAGAAAAGATTCCCTATCTTGACCACAGCCTGTTCCTGCGCCGCACGTTAGACGGTTGGATAGCCGTGATGCCGGTTCAGCAGGCTGAATTGCTGGGTGCGTTCCGCGCCCTTGACGTTGAGCATCTGATAGATGATGAACGCTTCAATACGTTTGAAGCACGGGCGCGTAATCGTGACCTGATGAAACAGCTTTTGGATGAAGCGTACGCAAAGTTCCCCACTGGAGAGTTGGTGCAGCGCCTGGAGGCCAATGATGTGCCGTACTCGAAGGTGAATATGCGCGATGAGGTAGTAGATGATCCGCAGATCCAGGCCATGCAGGCCCTGTGGCGTTACGACCACCCACGCGCGGGGGAGGTCAGGTCGCCGCGGCCACCGGCGCAGTTTGGACGTACACCCAGTAATGTGCATGCGCACACGCCAGCCCTGGGTGAACACAATGCGGAAATACTGGCTGAACTGGGTATAGAGCAGGCGCGTATTTCACAGCTTTACGACGATGGTGTGCTGTATGATGACGCCGCTGAGAACTCCTCTCCCTAGGACACCTTTATGTCGTTTTTCTACCCGTTGAACATTACTACGTCGCTGGCGGCAACGTTTCTGCGCGCTGGGGCAGGTGTGTCTGCAAACCCTGCGAGCAATCAGCCTGCGCAGCTGCTTAAGTTGTATGAATTTGAAGGTTGCCCTCACTGTCGTCTGGTGCGGGAAGTGCTTACGGAGTTAGATCTGGATGCGTTGATACTGCCTTGTCCAAAAGGTGGTCATCGGTATCGAGATGAAGTCATTGAGCAAGGCGGTAAGGCGCAGTTCCCCTACTTTGTAGATCCAAATACCGGTGTCAGCATGTATGAGTCGGCAGATATCATCGACTACCTGTTTACGACTTATGCCGGTCGTCCTAAACCGTGGCACTGGCGTGCGATCGAACTCCAGCGCTTCAGCTCAGTATTAGCCTCGGTACCACGCGTCGGCCAAGGAACGATGGTAAAAAAATCTAAAGTACCCCAGCACCCTTTGGAGCTTTATAGTTTTGAATCGAGCCCGTTTGCACGTCCGGTGCGGGATTTATTATGTGAATTGGAATTGCCTTACATCCTGCGCTCTGTTGGCCGCACCAGCTTTGCTGACTGGGTGCCCCCCGCAATGCGGCAGATGCAGGCTGAACAGGATGAACCGGCAACACGTAATCGGCAGGCGCTGCATGCGCGGACAGGGGTGATTTCTATTCCTTATCTGGTAGATCCAAATACAGGTGTCGAGTTGGCGGAGTCGTCAGATATTCTTGATTATCTGCAGCAAAACTACGCGCTCTAGCATTTATAGAAGAAAAGCGAGCGTTAGAAACGCGAGCAGACCACCGCCCATGGTTGCAAATGTTTTATTGCGCAGACCCTTGGACGATAAGCCCAACCAGGTGCCGCTGAGCAATACGAACAGCAGGGCTGCGGCCATGAATTTCTGAAATTCTTTGAACAGTACGGGTCCATGGCCTTTGTGTAGCTCAATCATGCTTTTTTGCAGACTGGGTACCTGTTTGCTGATTTTGACACCCTCAGCCGTGGCTGCGAGGACGTAGTAAGTTGTCGACGTTGGCCTGGTTGTCAGTGAATTTCCTCCTGCACGAAGATATTCAAATTCGTGTGATATGCCAGCATCGGCAAGCAGGCGAGCCACATCCGCGTCCAGGGTGTCTGAGTCCAGGTTTAGAGACGCGCCTGCAGGCGTGGGCACCGTGGTCTCTTCAACGCTGCCCTTTATACCAAGCAGGTACAAACCACCGGATGTGGCGATAATCATGAGTACGGGTGCAAAAAAAGCGGCTGCAAAAAGGTGTGCTTTTATCCAGAAACTGCGATTCATAGTGTGTTCTCAGATCTAACCTAGATGGGTGGGCGCCCATCTTAGACCAGAACAGCAGAAATCAGAATGTGAACCTGACACCAACGGATGCTGTGGTGTCCTTGTTAGGCCGCGCCCCGTAGGGTTGACGGCCTAGGATATCTTCCTCGCCGGTAAGGTTTTCCACCCGTGCAAATAATTCGGTGGCTTGATTGAGGTTATAGCTGCCCGAAAGATCAACGCTCAGCGTGCTGTCAGTCTTTTCGAAAGCGCCGCAGGAAGCGCGCACACAGACTTCATCAACATAGTTTGCCGCCAGGTAGATGTCCCATTCACTGCTGACCAAGCCAAGCGAAACATTCAGCTGGTTTTCCGGGATATAGGGAATCGGGTCACCTTTGCTCACATCGCCAAAAAAATCGGTGCTGGCAATGTCAGTGTCGAACTCGCTGTCGATGAAGGTATAGGCGAGTTCCAGGGGCATCGCGATCTGACCTGAAGGGTTCAGATTTGTACCCAATAACATCTCGAACCCCTGTACGGTGACAGCGTCGCCATTAAAAGCATCACCGATTTCGCAGTCTGAGCCGGATGAGGCTGTACATTCGCCCAACAGATTATCGTAGTCGCTTAAGAAGTAGGCAGCTTCGATGCGTAGATTGCTATCACCGAAGCGCACTCCGAGTTCGTAGTTAATAGCTTCTTCTTCATCCACGCCGGGTGCATTGCTTGGTGCGGTGAACCCTTTGTGGATGCCGGCAAACACGCTTAGCTCATCGCTAACGCTGTAGATGACACCCATACCGGGTAGCCACACAGTAGTGTCGTTTGAACGCTTGTCCCGCAGATTGTCGGCACTGCGTGAAGCAGGGTCCAGTGTATTGTCAGGGCGAATCTCCCAGCGTGTGCGTTCCTGTTCGATGTCCTCAAAACGTAACCCTGGCGTAAAAGTCCAGTTGCCAATTTCAATGCGGTCATAGATATGTATGGCCAGTGCCTGTGCTTCCTGGATGCGGTTGCCGGCATTGCCTAATAAGCCAATGTCGTCGCGGATCAGCTGGCCAGATATCTGACTATAGCTGCTGTTACGTTGCAGGCGGTCTTCTTCATCTTCGTGGATGCGCAGGCCCATTTCTATGGAGTGAGACCAGTCACCGATCAGAACATTCCAATCCAGCCCGAGCTGGATGCCGCGTGAAAAATATTCGCGGTCGTTAGCGCGCAGTTGCAGGCTGCCGGCAGGCGTATCAATGGTGCCGTCCAGAATGCCCTGTAACTGACCGCTGTCCAGGCCGCCGAGTGCTTCGCCACTGTTCACAGCTTGCACAACATCAAACCAGCTGGTGCGAGCGAAACTTTCTGCATCCGCTGAACCGTCGAAATCTATGCCTTCGGTTTTGAACCAGCTTCGCTCATGGGTATTGTTGTAAGCCGTTGCGTCGAAACTCATGCGGTCACTGATGTCCCACTCGTACCGCAATATAATCTGTTCATGCTGGGTAGCTATATTATCCAATGTCGAAAGGCCGTAGCGTCGGAAGGCATCGTCACGAAAGTCGGCATCGGTGAGGCCCAGGTAAGTCTGGTCTGAATCCTGTTCAGCGTACTGTACTTTCAGCTCTACACGGTGATTAGCGTTACCCGGTGCGTAACTTAATTTCAAAGTGTAATCCTCCACGTCCAGGCCGGTGTCATCGCCTCTATCGATAGACTGGAAGCCATCTGATTGCCACTGATGGGTTTCAACGAGATAACCAAATCCGGCGTCGTTTCGAGCCCCGTAGTGAGCATGCAAGCGGTAGGTTGAGTCTTCCCCTGCTTCCAGGGTAACTCTGCCGCCAGCAGTCTCAGGAATTGGCACGGAGATCATGTTCAGGGCGCCACCGATGGTGTAAGGCCCCTGAGTAATCGCTGCAGGACCTTTAAGCACTTCGATTGCGGACATACGCCCGATGGTCGGAAAATAATAGGCGCTGGGCGCAGAGTAGGGGGCCGGTGCAATCAGCACGTTGTCTTCCAACAGTGTGATTCTACCGCTGCGTTCAGTCGCTACGCCACGTATGCTGATGTTCGGGCGCAGACCGTAGCCGTCTTCTATCTGTATGGAGACGCCGGGGATCTGGCGGACAATGCGTTGAATATCGGTGTGCCCGAGCTGCTCAATCTGCTCGGCGCTCACATAGTGGGCGCTACCGGCGACCTGTTCACCCAGTAGCGGTTCTCCGACTATGGTGATCTCTTCTTCAAAGAAAGTTGCGCCTTCATCAGCCTGTGCGGTGCTGGCGAGCCCGACGAAACTCAGAACAAGCGCGCAAATGCTGGCGCGCGGCTTCAATACGACAAACTGCATTTTAGATCCCAGATTAGGACGGCTTTCAAGCCGTGATAGAGGGGTGCAATATCCTTCAAATGAGAATGATTATCAATACTAAAATGATAGATATTTGCAGCTAGGCTGCGAGAAACAGGATCAGGGGTCTGCGGCACCGGTAAACGGTAGAGTGCGTGGTTATCGATTGGTCTACGAATCAGCGCTACTATGAGCGTAAAGCAGGGAACCCGGGGCTCTAATGCATCTGCAATCAGATTACTGTCAGGCCACCATGAATTATCTCGGCGGTTTGCAGACCGTACCCGTCGAAGTCAGCATTAAGAATGGCCGGCTTGCGCATGGTCTATCCTGGCAGAGCAATGGCTTTGAATTGATCAACAGCGAAAGCGCCGTGCAGAACTGGTCGAATGATGCTGAGATCGCGCGTGTGTATTACGACGAAATGTCGATGCTCGCCCGCGCGATGACGGGCTGCGATCAAGCGCTGGTGGCAGGTCATATCAACCGTAACCCAGAGCAGGCGGACCTGCATGAGGATTACGCACCCATCCAATTTGTACATTCAGATTTCACCGATAACTATGGTGACCTGCTTATCCAGCGCTATCGTCAGAACTCAGCTGAAGCAGCCGCTGCGCTGTCTTCATCCGGGATCACTGTTGAGGACATGGCGCGCGCCAAACGCCTGTTGATTCTGCAGTTCTGGCGCAATGTCGGGCCCGAACAGATGGACTATCCACTTGCTTTCTGCGACGCTCAGAGCGTCCCCCGGGCCGATATGCATTCGATCCATGTGCCCAATTATGCTGGTGGGGATTTTGCTTTTGATACTTTTGCTGTAACGCCACCGCCTTCCCAGGAAGCACATGACTGGTACGTGTTTCCCAACATGACCCGCGATGAAGCCGTTGCGTTTCGCACCTTTGACAGCGAAATGGTGGCAGCAGGAGCGCCTTATTGGACGCCTCATTCCGCATTTCTGGATGAAACTGCCGGTGATAATGCTCCAGCTCGTCGCAGCATAGAGGTGCGCGCCACCTGCCTGTTTTTCTGAAATAGTCGTTCATTGCCCGATTGCCAGGGTACATTGGTGACTAACTGCCTAATTTCTATTAAAAAACTGTGCTTGAAGCGCTGCAAAACCGGCAGTAGAATGCGCGCCTGCACGAGTTTGCGCCCAGGGCAGGCGTGCACGGAAAATTAAGGAGTGGCTGATCACGCTGACATCGGAAGGGGTGCCAGGCGCGTTCGGCCGTTTGCTGTCGGTGCTCGACAGCGTCATGAGCAGCCAATACGGAAAAGTGTATGGCGGGAGAGACCTATTAAGAAAGGAATGAAGCGAGCCGAGCGTTCGTTACTCAACGAAGAAATTCGTTCAAGCAACGTACGTTTGGTCGCCGCAGACGGTTCTCAACGAGGCGTGGTTTCACGCGAGGAAGCGCTGGCAGAGGCACGCGCGAGTGGTCTGGATCTGGTGCTGGTAGCATCTGAGGCCGAGCCACCAGTCTGCAAGGTGATGGACTATGGAAAGCATCTGTTTGAGCTGAAAAAGACCAAGGCAGCTCAACGTAAAAAACAGAAGCAGATCCAGGTTAAAGAAATTAAATTTCGACCCGGAACGGAAGAAGGCGACTATCAGGTGAAACTACGCAACCTGAAACGCTTTCTAGAAGAAGGTGATAAAGCCAAGATTTCATTGAGGTTTCGTGGGCGTGAAGTTGTTCACCCCGAAATCGGTATGGAATTGATGAAGCGCATTGCTGAAGATCTCGATGATTTAGGTCAGGTTGAATCTGAACCTAAGTTTGAAGGACGGCAGGTGATCATGGTTTTACAACCGAGAAAGAACAAGAAGAGCTGACGGCTAACGCCCGCAGGCTCTCACTAGCTTTCGTACCGGATCGTGCCCTAAGCCGCCACTACTTTGTTAGATGGCGGCGTTAACAATTGCGTGGAGAAAGAGGCCAATGCCAAAACTTAAAACCAATCGTGGTGCAGCTAAACGTTTCCGTAAAACGTCCAGCGGCTACAAGCATAAACAAGCAAACAAGAATCACATCTTGACGAAAAAAAGCACCAAGCGTAAGCGTCAGCTCAGAGGGCTCACCGGAGTTGCTGCTGCAGACGTGGCAGGGTTGCGTCAATTGATTCCCACCAAAGCTCGATAGGAGTAAACCATGCCGAGAATAAAACGTGGCGTGGCTTCAAGAGCTCGTCGTAAAAAGATTTTAAAAGCCGCCCGTGGTTATTACGGTGCGCGCAGTCGTACATTCAAGGTCGCCAAGCAGGCGGTTATTCGCGCAGGTCAATATGCCTACCGCGACCGTCGTCAGCGTAAGCGTCAGTTCCGCCAGTTATGGATTGTGCGTATCAACGCTGCAGCCCGTGAACATGGCCTGTCTTACAGCCGGTTTATAGCCGGTCTCAAAGAAGCTGGTGTGGAAGTGGACCGTAAAGTGCTGGCTGATATTGCCATGCATGAAAAAGAGGCTTTTGCTGCGCTCGTTGAGCGCTCGAAGTCCGCGCAAACGGCCGCCGCCGCTTAAAAAGCGGCAGCACTGCAGCTTAAGCTGCAGGGTACAACAACAGCTTCTCAGGAGACCTTAATCGGGAATCCTTGCCGGGCAGCTGTGAGCGCATAAAAGGGAAGGACCCAGGTTCTTCCTTTTTTTTTGGCCCCGTTCAAGAGCTGATAACCAGCCGTAAACGGTAACGAACTGGAACTACGATGGACACACAGGAAATACTTGCTCGAGCTCAGCAGGCAGCGCAAGACGCGAACGATCTGCGTGCTTTGGACGAAGTACGCGTTGCTTACCTCGGTAAAAAAGGCGAATTGACCAGTCTGCTGAAAGGCTTGGGAAAACTTGATGCTTCGGAGCGCCCTGCTGCCGGTGCCAAAATCAACGAAGCCAAAGAAGCGCTGCAGGCAACTCTTGACCAGCGCAAGAGCAACCTGGAGCAAGCTCAGCTAGCCGAGTCACTGGCACACGAGTCTGTAGATATCAGCTTGCCGGGTCGCCGCGCTGATCAAGGTGGTCTGCATCCTGTGACCCAGGCGATGTATCGTATCGAAGAGATATTTGTTGGCGCAGGTTACTCCGTGGTAACGGGGCCAGAAGTCGAAAACGACTACTATAATTTCGAAGCGCTGAATATTCCCGCACACCATCCCGCCCGAGCCATGCACGACACCTTCTATTTTGGTGACGGTCAGCTGCTGCGCACGCATACCTCACCCAGTCAGGTGCACACCATGGAAAATCAGACGCCGCCCATACGGGTGATCTGTCCGGGTAGAGTTTATCGGCGTGACTCTGATCTGACTCACAGCCCGATGTTTCATCAGGTCGAAGGGCTGGTGGTCGACAAGGACATCAGTTTTGCCGACCTCAAAGGCACGGTCACTGATTTTGTGCGTAAGTTTTTTGAAAAGGATCTGGCTGTCCGCTTTCGACCGTCTTACTTCCCCTTCACTGAGCCGTCTGCAGAGGTTGATGTGCAGTGTGTGCACTGTATGGGTGATGGTTGTCGAGTTTGTAGTCACACCGGCTGGCTGGAAGTGATGGGTTGCGGTCTTGTGCATCCGAATGTGCTGGAAATGTCAGGCATAGATTCTGAAGTGTACTCCGGCTTTGCTTTCGGCTTTGGTGGTGATCGCTTAGCAATGCTGTTGTACGAAGTTGACGACCTGCGTTTGTTTTTCGAAAACGACGTGCGTTTTCTGCGTCAATTCAATTAGTCGGAGAAGGTTATGAAATTCAGTGAAGCGTGGCTGCGCGAATGGGTTAATCCTGATCTTGCTCGTGATGACTTGTTGCAGCAGCTGACCATGGCAGGACTAGAGGTGGACGGCGTTGAGCCGGTGGCCGGTGCGTTTACCGGTGTTGTGGTCGGCAGAGTGGACGCCTGTGAAAAGCATCCAAATGCGGACAAACTTTCGCTGTGCAGTGTTTTTGATGGTGAAGAGAGTCACCAGGTGATTTGTGGTGCCCCGAACGTCCGACAGGGATTGTATGTTGCATACGCCAAAGTGGGCGCTGTGTTGCCAGACAACTTTAAGATCAAAAAAGCCAAACTGCGCGGGGTAGAGTCGTTTGGAATGTTGTGCAGTGCGGCGGAACTCGGTCTGGGTGATGATCACGATGGTATTCTTGAACTGTCTGACGACCATGCTGTGGGTGCAGATTTTTTTACCGTCTACGGTCTGAATGATGTCACTGTGGACGTTGATCTAACGCCAAATCGCGGTGATTGCCTGAGCCTGCGTGGGCTGGCCCGTGAAGTAGGCGTGCTGAATAATCTTGCGGTTGCCTACCCGCAGGTTGATGCAGTAGCGGCGACCCATGATGAAACGTTTCCTGTTGAGTTAGCCAACCCTGAAGGATGCCCGCGCTATCTGGGACGCGTGATCAAAGGTATCGACCTGACAAAACCAACCCCGGCATGGATGCGTGAGCGTCTGCGCAGGTGTGGTCTGCGAAGTATTGACCCTGCGGTTGATGTCACCAACTACGTGCTTATTGAACTTGGCCAACCCATGCACGCTTTTGATCTGAACCAGATCACAAAGGGTATCGTGGTTCGCAACGCAATGGCGGGCGATAAATTGACCCTGTTAGATGGCCAGGACGTCGATCTCGATGATCAGACTCTGTTAATCACCGACGCCAACGGCCCGGTTGCCATTGCTGGCGTCATGGGTGGCGAGCGCAGTGGGGTGCAGACAAATACCGAAGATCTGTTCCTGGAGTGTGCGTTCTTCAGCCCGCTGGCCATTGCCGGCACGGCACGCCGTTATGGCTTGCATACCGATGCCTCCCACCGTTACGAGCGCGGTGTCGACTATGACCTGCAGGCGGTGGCGATGGAGCGCGCGACACAGCTCCTGATAGATATTGTTGGCGGTGAACCCGGTCCAGTGACCGAAGTGCTTGCCCAGGAGCAATTACCCAGTGCTCAGCCTGTGACATTGCGTCAAGGCCGATTACAGCAGCTGCTGGGTACTTCCATCGAAGCGCAGCAGGTGGATGATGCTTTTGCACGCCTAGATTTCAAAGTAATCGAGCGTAATGAAAAAGCGGGTGATCTCAGCTGGACAATTGTGCCCCCAAGTCATCGTTTTGACATTGCGATAGAAGCTGATCTTGTTGAAGAGATCTGCAGAATTTTTGGCTACAACAATATCCCAAGCAAAAATCCGATCGCAGCACTTGAATTGCGTTCGATAGATATAGAACAGAATTCAGAAGCCGCACTTAAGCAACATCTGGCCGGTCTGGGGCTTCAGGAGGTGATTACTTACACCTTCATAGATCCGGCGCTGCAAGACCTGCTCGACCCCCAGGTAGCGCCGCTGGCATTGGCCAATCCAATGTCGTCGGAACAATCTGTGATGCGTACCAATATGCTTCCCGGATTGGTGGATGCTGCTCAGAACAACCGGCACGACAGCAGGATCAGGTGCGCCTGTTTGAAGTGGGGCAGACTTTTGTCCCCGTTGCAGATGGCCTTGACCAACATATGAAGGTGGCGGGCCTGTTATGGGGGCGCCGTCAGGCGCAGAACTGGCATGCGGGCAATGACAATATCGATTTCTACGACTTGAAAGGTCTGGTCGATGATCTGTGCAAATGGGCTGGGCTGTCCAATGTGCAGGTGGAAAGGGCGAATGACGCCGTGCTGCACCCAGGACAAAGTGCAAACCTGATGGTTGAAGGGCAATCTATTGGCCGCTTTGGTCGCCTGCATCCAGAAGTTGAAAATCGCCTGGAGCTGAGTGGTGTGTTTGTTTTTGAGCTGGACGTACAGCAGATTCTCTCGCGGCCACGCCGGGTATTTACCGGTCTGTCGCGCTATCCCAGCGTACGGCGGGATTTTGCCATAGTGGTCGACAAAGCCGTTACCGCCGCTGAGGTGGAAAGCGTGGTCCGTGACGCGCTGGGTGAGATCCTGGTTGAGTTCAGGTTATTTGATGTCTATGAAGGCAAAGGCATTGATTTAAATGAAAAAAGTCTAGCGATAGGCTTGACCTTACAGAGCCAAGACGCCACCCTTACCGAGGAAGATATAGGACACTACGCCCAAGCCGCCGTAAGCGCACTGGAATCTGCCGTTAAGGCGAGATTAAGGTAGCGCCGCTAACCTAGCTGACATCAGTCGGCAAAAATAAAAAGGTAGCGTTTCGGTGAATACAGAGCTTGCGGTACATTGGTCAAGGGAGGCAACTGTGAGTGCGCTGACCAAAGCGAAAATGGCTGACCAGCTGTTTGAGGAACTGGGCCTCAACAAAAGGGAAGCCAAGGAAATTGTTGAGCTTTTTTTTGACGAAATTCGTGACTCTTTAGAGCACAATACACAGGTCAAGTTATCAGGCTTTGGTAATTTTGATTTGCGTGAAAAAGGCGAGCGACCCGGTCGTAATCCAAAAACCGGTGAAGAGATACCGATAACTGCGCGTCGTGTGGTAACTTTTCGCCCGGGACAAAAACTAAAAGCCAGAGTGGAAGCCTATGCAGGTGAACCCTCAGATGGCGAAAAAGAGGCCGACACGGATTTAGATGCTGGAACCGAGTAACAACAACGAATTACCCCCGATACCGGG
Organism: Gammaproteobacteria bacterium; assembly: GCA_048571035.1. GTDB lineage: Bacteria > Pseudomonadota > Gammaproteobacteria > Pseudomonadales > Azotimanducaceae > UBA4421. Next base: position 1,288,879 of record CP121329.1, on the reverse strand, counting down.
TAAACGCTATTTCACCATCGGGGAAGTCAGTACGCTGTGTGAAGTAAAACCGCATGTGTTGCGCTACTGGGAGCAGGAATTTCCCTCTCTCAATCCGGTAAAGCGTCGCGGTAATCGTCGCTATTATCAGCGTCAGGATGTGATTGTCATCCGTCAGATTCGTGCGCTTTTATATGATCAGGGTTTTACCATTGGTGGCGCGCGTCAGCGTTTAACCAGCGAAGATGCCAAAGAAGATACGACGCAGTTCAAGCTCCTCGTGCGGCAGATGATTGTAGAATTGGAGGACGTCCTGCGCGTTCTGAAAGCGTAATCCACTCAAGACTCCCAGAGGGTCAAACTTTGAAAAAGCCCTGCCAAGCCCTTTCAATCTTAATACTCATATCGCTGCTCACGCCCTCGGTGTCGGCGGCAGACTATCGTGGTCTGTACCAGTACGATGCCAAAATGGCCTGGTTGAAAGCTGGCGAACTGTCCCTGGAAATGTTCCGCAGTGGCGCCAGTTACGAAGTGCTGGGAGAGTTTCAAACCTCTCGAGCAATGAGTAACTATTATACTTGGAACGGTGTGTTTGCCGCCTCTGGTCGCTGGGAAGGGGCTGGCCCGGTCACCCGAGCGTACATGTCTCGGACTGTCAGCAAAGATGATGATCTTAAGATTGTATTGAACTACGAAAACTCAGCTCGATTGCTGGATGGTCCGGACAGTAGTTTTGAAGACATCAAAAAGCCGTCCGGCATTGATCTTATATCTGCACTGTTTTTTACCCCGAGCTGCTTCCAGGGAGGAGAGGTGCACGATGGGGAAGACACTTATCAACTGGCCCTGCGCACCCAAAAAACAATAGATTTAAGTGGTGATGAAGGGTACTACCAAGGCCCAGTTACCAACTGTGATTACAATATTCGAGATCACAAAGATCGCAAACGCCGCGTTGTGGTGTCGCTGGCTGAAGTAGGGGACTCGATTATGGCTGTGCAGATCAGAGCGAAAATCCCGGTCCTGCCCGATGCCGTATTCAGGTTGCGTATGCCTGCTACTAACGCTGGTGTTGCAGCATCTGTTGTTGCGGCTGGGATGCGGTGACGCCAAAACGAGTTTTTGGGCTCGTGTTACTCATCCTGCTGCAATATGGCTGCGGTGATACTCAAAAGGCGTGTGACAAGAACGTGGTCTTGATGGGCTACTGGCCGCCGACCAACAACATGCTGCGCCAATGGAGTCCTAACCCGGAACAAAACCCTGGCACCTGGCAGGGCGAGAACTGGCGGGGTCTGGGGTATAACGTGTACGCCTTTTTCCCTGAATTTCCACCGGATGATGATCCAACCAACGATACCATTGGCTCGCCCGGGTCTGTTGGTAGCCCTGACTTTGATCTGCAGGTTGACTATCAGGCGACCTCGGAGGATTTCTGGCGCATCGTGGATGAGTATCAACCACAGATACTGATAACCAATAGTCGTGGTGGTTCTATCGGGTGGAGATTGAAGCGTATGAAGGGCGTGCTGAAATGGGAGCTTCGCCTGAGCTTGATTGGCGGTCTGATGACTACGGCGACGAACACCAACCCAGTCAGAAGACCATCGAAGCGCGCTCCTGGCAGGCCATCAGCACCTATCGTGGTGAAAATCTGCTGAGTTCAACGCTGCCAATGGATCAGATTCATGCGGCAGTCAGCAGCTTAAACCTGACAAACGTAGCCATTGATGAAGCCACCAGCGGCAGCTATTTGTCGGGTTTCCTGGGTCTGCACGGCTTGTATTACCATGAAAGCCATCCACACAACCTGGCTGCCGGGCATATCCATGTTGGTGGTCATGTGTCTACGGAAGCAGCCACCGCAATGATGCAAGCGACGCTGGAAACGGTGTTAAAAGCCAATCCAGTAGCGATGTCGAACTGCCCTTAGTCCTGGTTGGGATCTAAGCGCTCACGAAAGCTGCCTGTATCGAATCAATTAACCATCAGGGCGAAGACTTTGTCACGGCTCTGGAGTAGCCGGATTCTTCGCCACTTGCGTTATAAGCGGTCATGACAAACTCGTAACTGCCCGGTGGTTTGGCAAGCAGTATGGACCTGGCAGAGGGTGATTCGATGTCTGCTTCGAGGTTATAGCCGGATGCAGATGCGCTGTAGATGCGGAAGCCAGCCAGGTCGGTTACAGGTGTACCGTCAATATTCTCAATGGGCGCCTGCCAGGTAAGGTCCAGGTTTCTTACCGCAACGCCCACCATACGTGTGAGGGTTGTTTCCCCCTGCGAGCAGGTCAGTGTGAATGTGGACCAGCGCTCTACGATAATGTTTTCTGCGCCGTTCAGTGTCTTGATACCGGACCAGTCACCACCTGCAGAACATTGACTAACGCCCGCGGTTTGCCAACTTAGTTCTACTGGCCTGCCGAGGTCGACCTCACTTGAATCAATATTGAAGTTGATTGAAGCAGGTTCCGGTTCGGGAGAAGGTGTTGGTTCAGGTTCGGGCGCGGGTTCCGGTTCGGGCGCGGGAGCGGGCGCGGGCTCTGGTTCAGGTGCAGGTGCAGGTGCAGGTGCAGGTTCTGGTTCTGGTTCTGGTTCCGGCAAAGGTTCTGGTTCAGGGCTAGGTTCAGGTTCGGGCGCTGGTTCCGAGGGAGGCTCTGGTTCAACAACAGGTGCTGCAGCCTCAACGGAAACAGCAACAGTTTGCGTTGTACTTGTGCCCTTCGATTTGCAGGTGAGAATGAACTGGGCATCCTGGTTTAGTGGCGGTGTTGTGAAAATACCCTCGGTTGGATATTTACCTTCCCAGTCACCTGCGGCATTGCACGATCTTGCGCCGCTGGAAGCCCAGCTCAATCTAGCGGTCTGGCCGGGGTTAACGTTGGTGTTATCAGCTTGAAAAGCTAAAAAGATCGCTGAAACTGGGGTTGTATCCCCTCCATCAGTATCCCTAGGTTTGCCTTTGCTGCCGTCCGGCCTAGCAGCGAGCGCTGGCATCGTAAGCACGGCCATGCATAGTGCGCTTAAAAACAGCGTGCGCAACATATCGGTCTCTCTCAATTTGTCCCGGAGAAACCTTAGAAGTAAACATTTTGTGAATCCGTGACCGTCTTCTCATCAGGTGGGATCTTCCGCGGGATGGGGATTTCTGATCAATGGCGCACGTTTTACATAGACGGCAGATGCCGGCGTCGAAATTCTGTTAAAATCGGCCGGCTTTCGAGAAATGGATCTCCAGAAGCTGTTGTTAATAACCCGGTATCTGCCGGGTTTGTGATGTTATTGGAGTGATCAGCATGCGACTTTCTGCGGTTTTATTTTCGTTGGTTCTTGTTCTTTTTGGCTGTGGCGGTGGCTCGAGCAGCGGTGGTAATAACGGTGGTGCGCAAGGCGTAGCTCCACCTCAGTTTGGCGGTATCACGTTGCTTGTTGGAGACGGTCCGCTGGATAATGTTGAAGAGGTCTGGATCGAGATTCGTGAAATCCGCCTGCTGGGAGATGATGGTCAAGTCACGATTACCGAAGGCTCTCTCGCCCCAATAGACCTGCTTAGCCTGCGCAACATTACTGAACTGATAGCCAGTGACGAGGTGCCCGCCGGTGAATACTCGAAGATACGCCTGTTGATAAACACTCTCGAAATTGTAGAGACGGAAGGTTCTGACCGTGTAGGTGTGCAGTTACCGGCAAACGGTAAAATCGACCTCAACCCTCAAGGCGCGTTTGAAATTTCGCCTGGAGAAGATCTGGTGGTACAGATAGACATCGATCTGGACCGTTCGATTCAGATTGTCGAAACCGGAAACAGTCAATATCGGTTCCGTCCAGTGGTCTTCATTGATGTGCTGGACCAGGCTGAAAATCTGCGATTGACGAAAATTTTTGGCACATTGCAGGATGATCGCTATGTGATTGGGGATGAAGGACCTGGTGAGGAATCGGAGTACGATCTTTGTGAGGCTCTCGATGAGGAGCCATGCATCGATGTTGTCACTAACGGTGAGACGGTTCTTCTTGATGCGGACGGTGTTGAAGTTGTGCCTGCTGGAGATTTCATTGTGCCCGCGGAAGTGCATGTTTTTGGACATTACTTCATCGGCGCGGCAGGTGGAGAGTTTTTTCGTGCAAAACTGATTGCCGTGGCTGCAGAACGAGGTCTTACACAAATTGACGGCGTCGTGAACTCAGATGTAGTTGATGACGCTTTTGAATTGCTGGATGACACTGAGAGCACACGGGTATTAATCGGCAATGCGTTATTGTTGGATGAAATAGGTGCCGACCTTGAGGTGGACATTGCCGCCGGCCAGGAAGCGGAAGCCTGGGCGTTGAATACGCAACTGGATGTTGCCGAAGTGGGTGATTTCCCTGCGATTCTGGTGCAGATTGACGATGCCCCCGAGGTCGAAGAGAGCATAGAAGGTAATCTGGTTGATCTCGATGGCAACACGCTGACGGTCCGCAATGACGAAGGCGATTTCTGTGTCACTCTAGATGAGAATACCGAAATTCAATTGCTGTCTGACTACGACAATGATGCCGAGACGGATTCCATTTCGCGTGTCGCACTGGGTGATCTGATTTCCGTTGGAGTAGAGGTTGAAGCGTTCGGCGAGCTGGTAGGCGATTGCCTGGAAGCGGATCTGATTGCTGCCGAGATTGAAGATTGAGACGTCAGCAAATCTAGTATTAAAAATTTAGGGTGTCATCTTTCCAGCAAGCGGCTATTTTTAGCCGCTTGCTTTGGTTATGATGCGCTCCGTTCGGGGCGTGGCGCAGTCTGGTAGCGCACTTGACTGGGGGTCAAGTGGTCGCAGGTTCAAATCCTGCCGTCCCGACCAACTAATTCCCCCTAAAACCCAGTAAAAATGCGGTGTTTAGGCACATTGGACACAATGAGCCCCAACACGGTACGCTTGGATTCGCTGTAATTGCGCTGTAATCCGGCAAGTTCTCAAGCGCGAACGAGATTCGCTCGCTGTAATGTCGCTGATTGCGATGCGCACTTGAGGAGAACCAATGACCAATAATCGTTTCGCCTTCACTGTGGACCGGTTGCGCAGAATCAAACGGCCTGAGCGGCTTGAACGCTACTACGATACAAAGACGCCTGGTCTGATGTTCGTCATCACGCCCAATGACGCGCGCACGTTTTACTTTGCGTTTTCTTCTCCCGAACTTTTCGTCGAATCAACCAAGGGTCTGCGAAAGAAGACTCGACAGTTGACCCTCGGGCGTTTTCCCTCCCTCACGGTAGATCAGGCCCGAAAGGCGTGCTCCGATGCGGCTGCATTGCTTGCTTCCGATATTGATCCAATGGAGTGGCGGCGCCGAAAGAGAGATGAGATCCAACTCGAGGCAGCTGTGAATGAAGATTCAGCTTTATGGACGTTACGCTATCAAGTGGACAACGACGATTCAGCATACTGGCGGAACGCAAAACGGCGCCAACTAAAAACGACGGACAATGCAGTCAGGGTCATGCGTAAACACTTTACGTGGATGATTGACCACCGCCTGGATGACATTACTGGAGCGGATTTGCAGGTCTGGTATGACGGCGCAATTAGCGAGAAACGAGCGTCGGATAGGGATGCTAAGATCGGCGGCATTAATCGAGCGGTTTCTTATCTGCAGGGAGTGTATAGACAGCTGCGGGAGGCCACTGCATTTTCGGATAACCCTTTCACTGCGAACCCATTTATTGGTTTTCACACTGTTTCAGAGCCCAAAGAGAAGATTACGTTCATAGAGCCAGAGCAGCAGTCGGTCATGCTTGATGCCGTGGACGAACTCGTTGAAGGGCGTCCTGATTGGGCTTGGTTCGGATTGTTGGTTCGTTTTGCGCTGGCTACAGGTTGTCGGCGAGGAGAGATACTTAGCGCGAAGATTGATCAATTTGAGAAACGCGGCGACCGGGTCCTGTTTCACGTGCCAGAGAACAAAGCGAACCGACCCCACGATGTACCTATAAACCCGAAGCTTTGGAAGCTTATTCAGGAGTACAGGGTGCAGTATGGAGTCAAATCTGATGGGTATTTGTTTCCGCGTGCACGTGGAGCGACTTTCAAGGATCGTGATATCCGAGACCAATGGAAAGCGCTTCACGAAAAGGCGTTACTGCCTGCGGATTTCACGTTTCATTCGCTTCGACATCAATTTGCCGTTAACGCGCTCAAAGCAGGTGTTCGCATCGAAACGCTTCGAGAACTCATGAACCACGCAAATATTTCGACTACACAGAGGTACGCTCACGTACTACCTGAGACGAAGGTTGATGCAATAGATAAAATAGGGGAGGGCGTGTTCTAGTTGGACCCAACTATTGCAGTTCGCCAAAAACGCGAGTAAGTTAAACACAACTTTGTGGAAATGCGTAAGTTGATACCTGCATGGCAGGCTTGTTTTTCAGCTACGTAGAGACAGGAACTATGTTGTAAGCCTGTCGGCATCCAGAGGCCATGGGGCACTCAGAAGCCAGCCAAGAAACACTTAATTTGTGTCGGCTGGCTTTTCTATGTCCGGTCGTCACCTCGTTTCGAGGATTGATACATGGCTGAAAGAGACAACCCCTCAAGACCGGACCGATTCGTGTCCGTAAAGTCGCCGTCAAATTGTGATGTGTGGCTCCCAACCTTTGACTGGATTCTTGCGCGCTTTCCGTTCTTGACTCGGCGGTCGCTGCAAGAGCTCTGTATTTCCGAACGTACCCTGTTTGGACTACCCATGCCGCGTAGTTTCCGCATCGGAAAGGTACGCGCCTCCACAGAAGCCGAGCTCGAACGTTGGTATGCGGAGGTGGTGCAGTCCCTAGCCCGTCAACACGAAGACCAGGCGCGAAAGTCGCCTCGGTCAGCAACCCAATGAAAAAAGCGGGAGGACAAAAATGCCGCACCCGCTTTTCGTTCATAGCTACGGAGCCCGCAACGAACGCCCTCGCCACGGGCACCTTGAAAACCAAACTAACCAAAAATCGAGGAGCGAGCAATGGGTGATGTTGTCGAACTGTTTCCGGAGGCGAACATGAAGCACGAGCTGAACATAGTCTTCCGGCAGATGCACCGAGATGGGGAAATTGAAGCGCGAGAATTGGGTTACTTGTTCATCTTGAACGATGTGATGGATTGGCCGGAAGGGCATCGGCGCGGAGATGAGGTTACGTTTAAATATCTGCGCACTCAGTTCCAACTGACCAATCGACCAACGATTGATCTGTTGAATAGTTGGGATGGCAAAGTTATTGACTTGGAGCGCATTGATGGGCCGCACAACCACGCTAGCTTTCGCATTTCGTTCGATCCAGCCTGGAAGAAGTATCGAAACAATCTCAAAAAAGGTTCGAAGCAGTCTAAAAAAAGGTTCGAAGCCTCTAACTCTAATAATTCTAACAACTCTAAATCTACTACCTCTGTGAGCGCTGATCGCGCATATCAAAGTAGTAGAAATTCAATTGAAGGTACAAAACCGGAGGATTGGGATGCCTACACCTGATCAACTCAAGGTCGAGCACATTGAATCTTCTCGCAAGGTGCAGTGGAAAAAGCTCAGCACCGTTTGGAAACACGCTTGCTTGGCGTCTTCGTGGTGGTCTCGAAATGACCGACAGGCGTTTGCGGATGCTGTTGGTCCTCGCATTGAAAATATTGAATTTGACGTGATCCAACGGGCCATGGTCAAGATGTCTCAGACCTGGCCGCCGGCCAACATGCGAAATTCCCAATTGAACGTGTCGACGATCCTTGAGTTCATCAGAATCGAAAAGAATCGCGATACCAGACAGAAAGCTTGCATCGAACCTAAACGCGAACCCCCTACTGACAAAGAGCGTTATCAGCTCCATGTCCAACTCCAAGAAGCGCTCGGTGTTGAGGAGGTGATGGGATATGAAGACTGGCTGCGTCAACAAACCAATAGTGAAGCGCAAACACTTGGGAGGGTAGCCCGATGATCAAGCATCCCTGTGAACTTCGGGCTCGCCGGAGCGGACAAGTTAGACATAGTCCAGGGCGAGAGATGAGGCGCGCAGCATCCTTCGCTGAACTCATGTGGCGAGAAGAGTGGAGCGAAAGGCTTCAACTTGCAGGAGATGTACTTAGAACGCCAAAGATCGACAGAGACCGGCTGGTGTGCTCCTCCACTTTGCAGATCAGCTCTGTGGAAAGCTTCAGCAACCCTCAGATCGAACTCGACTGGTAAGGCTCAGAGGTTTTGTAACGTGGGTAGACCCAGAAAACTGACGAAAGCAAAGCGTGCAGAATTTCTCGAGCAACTCGAGAAATCTCCATACATCACGGTGGCCGCTCGCTTGGTGGAGGTTTCTGTCAACACTGTGCGTCGGGCCATGGCCGAAGATCCGGTTTTCACCCAAGCAGTCAAGGACGCGCGACTACTCGCTTTGGACAAAGTGGCGCACTCGCTCCAACGGGACGTCGCGCTCGAGCACGCGACATTCGACCAACGCCTCCGTTATCTCCAGAGCGTACATCCAATGTTTAAAAAACAAGAGTTGGACGTAAGCGTTTTAACCCAGCGTAAAGGTAAAAGGAGTAGGCATGATTGAGGAAGACCCTTACCTGGCTGTATTGCTTAGGCAGCCGACCCATGAGGAGTGCGAATCCAGTGTTCCGCAACGGATTGCTTATCTGATGCATGGAGAGGAATTGGGGGTCGTGAGAAATCTAACGGAATCCGATGTGCCATTTATGGATCTTACGTGGGACGAAGATGCAGAAGCATGGCTGGCTGAAGACTGGGATCAGCTTTTTGGGCTGACCGTCGACGAAAGGCGTGACGCAGGTTTACCGCTAATGCTGCTAGTTACCCCTGACCCATGCGAGTCAGTGGAAGATTGGGTGACGAAGTTCGGATAACGGTCCCATTTCAATAACAGGAAAGGAGAGGTTTTATGTTCAACGACACGTGGATTTGGAGTTGTCCGCAATGCGGTCATTCGACTGCCAACATTTGTCATCACGTAAAAGTGCGTGCCTTGCAGGGGGGCGGATTCGAAGTTTCCATGTCGGGAGTCGATTTGGATCTATATGTAGATGCTCACTGTGAAAGCTGTGGTTATGGGGCATGCGTGGAGGACTTTTACAAGCCTTCCAGACCATCGACGAGAAATATCGTTTTGGTTCCGACCGGCCGGAGCACATAACGGATAGCCCGGTGATGGGAACAACTCGATGAAGGGATTTGGAGATGTGAGCAGTTCAAAGGACCAAAGCCAGGGAAGGAGAATCTATTGGACAGCTTGTAGAGGTAGTGGAGTGGATACTCTTAAAAATTTGGAGAAAACTTATGGAACATGAATTTCGATGCCCACATTGTGGTGAGGATCGGTGTCATACGATACAACTCGTCGCCATGGACAGCGTTGAAGCGGGTTATTTTAACGTGGAATGCAACGACACGTGGCTTGACCCTAGTGCGCAGGCTATATGCGCGGCTTGCGACCACACCGCTGAGTTTGCTGATTTTTGGCTCTCAGAGTGAACCGACTCTCTGATTCATAGCAATCATAGATTCCTTAACCGAAATGTGTGGTGCTGCCTGTCCGGCAATATTTGTGTAGCAATGGCAGGTATGGAAATGATTGGAGTCATTTCTTGATTCCCTATCACATCAAACGAATGAGCAATTTCCGTCAGGAGCGGCCGTTTCGCTGTAGAGAATCAAATCGCAGTGTTCGGGATTAGTTCAACAACTGGGAGCAAATGGAACCTATTGGTGATATCCCGTGGGTGGAGAAAGAAGAGATGTATTACCAGCAGCTAACCGCGGCGGCCATGGTGGCCTGACTCAAACCAGCGAGTCACCGGAGAACCCGGGGCGATTCAGTAAGATGGACGCCGCCCTCGTTCAAGCATCGGACGCTAGATCAAGTGCGCGATTAGATTAGGTAAGCACGAGGCATGCCGCTAGGTCCCTGCTACAGCCTGGTTACAGACATGTGATGGAGAACTTGAGTGCAGTAGGGAGAGCTAGCTTGGGCTGTTAAGTGGGAGAACTTTGTCTCGTCACTTATATAAATTGTTTTGCTCGTGGGTTATGCGCTGGCATTTGCACGGAATTCGTCATGACTGATGCTTCTAGCGCACATGGTCGCCGGAGAACAAGTCCGATTGTCACTTTCTTGTGTCTGTCATTCCTATTTCCCTTGCCAAGAGTTGTTTGCACTAGCGTTCTATTAGGTAGCGAGAAGCATGCTAGATTTTGAGGCGATGAAAGATTTCACCATTTATCTTGCGAAACGTCGTTGCTCCCATTCATCCAGCTGCGTGATGAATCCTGCCGGACAGTGGTGTTCTTCTGTGACACGGCCGCTGGCTTTCCCAACCAGCTCTGGAATTGCACGCATCTCACAGCCAGGCGTCGCGATAACCGCAGCAAGGACGAACGACAAACCAAGATGACCGTAGAAGTAGGCAAGCCACAGGTTGAGTGGTACGCCAAAAATAGGGCTATCAATCGATCCTGAAAGAAGAAGCGCGATGCCGCCGAACGCAAGGAGAATGACGATCGAGATTAGAAGAGGACGAACCCCCCAACTTTTTGTGAATCCGATATTGACTACGTAGTTGAAAACACAAAGCGGTGCGAGAAGGAGAAGAGCGCGATTATCCAGCGTGGAAAATGGTTCGGCAGTTGTCCATGACCAGTAGTAGAAGATCTCTCCAAACACATATAGGCAAAGTATGCCCAGTGCTAAACGAAAAAGACGTCCGATCGGACTCGGTCGAGCTAGGGTGCCTGTGCTGACCAATTGCAACGTATCAGATTGTTTCATGGGATTTTCACTTGTCTGGCCTGGTCCATAACGCTAGCAACAACCGCCTTGTTGAATCGGCGGGCATGGCACATCGCCGAACGAACAGAAGACGCAACAATCACCTGTTAGAGGACGAAGGAGTTCCTTGCACCCTTTACATTCGTAGTAGAACAGGCACGCATCGGTAGGCATCGTTTCACTTGCCACATGGCCGCACTTCGGACAAGTCAATGTAGACTGCAACTTAACTTCGGCTTTCACCCAATGAAACCGAGTAGATAAAGGGCGCCCGCACCGCAAACGCAGCAGAGCACACAGGATCCGCCCAATGCGATCAGTAGTTTTCTCATACTTGTTTCCCTGAATCTTTGGCGTACTGTAATACCTGTAGCTACTACAGGTTCAAGTGAACGATGTCAGACAATCGAGTGACCATTGGTGCTGTTTCGGCAGAGACGGGCTGCAACATCGAGACGATCCGCTTCTACGAGAAAGAGGGCTTGCTACCCAAGCCTGAACGCAGCGAAGGTGGTCACAGGCTTTACACAAACGACCATGTGTCACGTTTATCGTTTGTTCGCAGATGTAGGGAGTTGGGTTTCTCTATGGAAGAGATACGACAGCTGCTCTCGCTCGTTGATGGGCACGAAGTGTCTTGTGAACGTGTAAAGCGAATAGCGGATGATCACTTAGCCGATGTCAAAGCCAAGATCGCCGACCTTAAGAAGATGGAGAGATCGCTTTTAGACCTGTCAGCGACATGTACAGGTGCCGATGTGCCTGAGTGTCCGATGCTGGATGTGTTGCAGGCGTAGAGCCGTATGCCAATCTGTTTCACGGATGAATGTTTCTACCCGTCATCGAGGTTTCTGATACAACGGACCACAATTAGATCGTGACTCAGAAGCCACTCACCAACAGGCCATGTTGCTAGGAATCCTGCCAGTACGGCAATTGCAATCGGAAATGGTGCGGTTAGGGATTCTGCCTGTTCCCACCCATGCTGTAGGCAAGTGTGTTCCTGCTGACCTATGCTCTGACCCGTTCAAACAGTCCAACGAGTTCAACAATTTTGTCTCTTTTCTCTTTCAGGGTGCCCCTCTTAAGAGCGTCATCTACACACATCTCAGCGTGATCACGCAGTAGCTCCGTCTCTACTTTCGTGAGCGCTGCCTTTGTAGCCTGAACTTGATGAAGAATATCGATGCAGTAGCGGTCTTCCTCCAGCATCCGGTTTAGCCCCTTAACCTGACCCTCAATACGACCTAGACGTCGGGAAATCGCTTGACGCTTTTCTGACAGTTCTGCCATGACTACTGCACATCCTCGAATTATTGGATTGACTGATACCGTATGGGGGTATAGGGTACTACATGTGATGATGCAACATAAAGCCCTACATCTGCTGACTGCCTTGACGTTTGTTTTCGTCAATTTGGTGTGTCCGTGCGCGTCAGCGTCGATGACGTCTGCGGATGAAGGTGAGCATGGTCAGCACCAACATCACGAGGCGCCCGCCGAGTCGGATTGTCCTCACAGCCAGTGTCCGGATTGTAATTCGGCCCTAGCGGTTAGTTGTGATACGGGTGCGCTCGTTCCAAGCACGCTGGTTAAAACGGACCTTGATAACGATACGCCCGTCATCGTCGCCTCCGTTAAGGAGCCGATTAACAAACCGCTCCTTCTGTCGACCGGGCCGCCAGGCTTCGATTCCTGGCACCCATCTTCCTCTCCTGTTAGTCGCCACGACTCCCAACTCGAATAGCGTTAGTTCATAGCCGTTGTAGTTGTTTGCATCGGTAATTTCCCACGCCCGGTCGTTTGATTGAGCGTGGGGTTAGTGATTTGACCGAATTAAAATTCGAAGCGTGGAGAAGCGCAATGAAAACCATCTTAGGCGCCCTAACCCTCAGGGAAGCTCTTATTGGGGCACTCTGGTTGTTTGCACTCGGCTCGCTAGCTGGCTGCTCAGGGCTGGGGCTAAATTCAAAACCGGTATCGCAGCCAAACGCGTCATCCTCCTATCAGAGTATTAGTGAAGAGCGAGTAGTAAGGCACCATTCCGGCTTTTCATCTGTAGATGCGCTCGAAGCAAATGATCTGCGCTCGCTGGTGAACTATGCACTTGAGAACAATCCGGAGATAAACGCAGCGATACAAATCCATCGGGCTGATCTTGAGCGAGTTGCGCAAGCAACTGCGCTGCCAGACCCAAGACTGAACTACCGTTACTTCTTCGAAGAAGTAGAGACGCGAGTCGGGCCACAAGAACATGCCATTGGCGTTTCTCAAACACTGCCTTGGTTTGGAAAGCTACGCTTGCAAGGAGTTGCGGCAACTGAATCAGCCCGAGCTACGGCAGAACGTATAGCTTCGATTAGAAACAAAGTTATCGCAGAAGTGGCTAGCGCTTGGTATGAACTCTATTACCTCGGGCAGTCGATTGAGATTGTTCGCGGTAATAGAGACCTTGTGCTTCATTTAGAGCGAGTCGCCAGAGCACGCTACGGCACTGGCGCAGCTACCCATGCGGATGTGATCCGAGCTCAGGTCGAACTTGGCAACTTAGAGAATCGCTTGGCAAGTCTGGAAGACCGTCGCTCTCCACTTAGTGCTCGACTGAACGCTGCGTTGAATCGACCAACCACTGAGTTGTTTGTGTTGCCTACGGACGTGTCGTTTCTGACTGTTTCACCGAGTGATGAAGATATTCTTCGGCAGGTCGCACTGAACAACCCAGAGTTACAGGCGACGGATTTTGATATCCAAGCAGCTAGGACACTTAAAGAAAGAGCTAAGAAGAATTACCTACCAAATTTCACCGTCGGCGTGGATTACATCGCCACGGGCGAGGCTAGAAATCCAACGGTGCCTGATAGCGGTGATGACGTTCTATCAGCCTCGGTTGGCGTCACGCTGCCCATCTGGCGCTCTAGCTACAGCGCAGGAGTTAAAGAGGCAGAAGCGAAGATCCGCAGTGAGCAGTATCGAAGAGATCAGCTCCTAACTCAGTTTCATGCGGATACGGTCACAGCGCTTTTCAAGTTGCGTGATGCGGAGCGGCAAATCGATCTCTATGAGAACACGCTCCTTCCCAAAGCCAACGAGTCGTTGGCTGCAACTCAGCGTGCCTATAGCACGGGTGCATCTCCCTTTGCGGATCTCATTGATTCACAACGAGTGTTGCTGAACTTTGAACTCTCTTACGCTCGCTCGATTACAGACCATAACCAGGCACGCACCCTCATAGAGAAACTGATTGGACAACCCCTCAAACTTGCGAAGGAGAAAGAACATGAAGCTAAATAACTTCGCATATCCTTTCTTGCGCTCTCGATGGGCCGTTGCTGCGCTTGTCATCGCGGTGATGATGACAGTGATTTCCTCTTGTTCAAATGAGGTCGATGAACGCCAATTGCCATCGATGAACGATGAGGCGGCTGATCCGCATGCAGGACATGACATGGGAGGGGCGGCCACTAGTTCGCGGATGTCGCCGGTTGATCACTCTCAGCACTCAGATCCGTTGAAACAAAAAGCAGAGGTTTGGAGTTGCTCAATGCACCCGCACATTCAACGAGATGGTCCTGGGCAGTGTCCGATTTGCGGGATGGATCTCATTCCAGTGCCGAAGCAGGAATCTGACGATATGGATATGTCGCCCAAGATCAGCCTTAGTGCGTCGCAAAAGGCATTGATGAGAATTGAAACGACACCAGCGGAGCGGCGCTTTCCAGTCGCTTCGCTGCGATTGGTTGGCAAAGTCACCTATGACGAGACCAATCTGGCCTACATCACGGCGTGGATCCCGGGGCGAATCGACCGCCTGTTTGTGGACTACACGGGATTAACCGTCAGAGAAGGTGATCACATGGTGGAGCTCTATAGCCCTGAGTTGTTTTCTGCCCAAGAAGAACTTCTGCAAGCGAACCGTGGGTTGCAAGAAATCTCGAAGAGTGGGCTTTCCTCACTTCGCGAATCAGCCAAAGGTACCGTTTCTGCAGCCAGAGACAAACTTCGCTTGTGGGGATTAACCCCATCTCAAATTAGCCGGTTGGAGAAATCTGGCGAGCCGCAAGAGAACGTCACCATTTACTCACCTTCCAGCGGTGTCGTTATTCACAAAGACGCGCAGGAAGGTATGTATGTTGAGACAGGCAGTCGAATCTTCACGATTGCCGATCTGAGTTCTGTCTGGGTCCAACTCGATGCCTACGAGTCCGACCTGCAATGGCTTCGCTACGGCCAGGAGGCGGAGTTTACGACGGAGGCGTTTCCAGGAGAGATCTTCCGAGGGCGTATTGCCTTTATCGATCCCGTGCTGAATCCGAGAACAAGAACCGTAAAGGTTCGAGTGAACGTGGATAACAGTGATGGGCGACTCAAGCCGGATATGTTTGTGCGCGCACGCGTTTCGGCGCGCCTGGCTACGGGCGGTAAAGTGGTGGATGAGGCGCTTGCCGGCAAGTGGGTAGCACCCATGCATCCGGAGATTGTTCGAGATGAACCAGGAACATGTCCAGTGTGTGGCATGGACCTCGTCAAAGCTGAGTCGTTAGGGTTTGCGATTGAATCCAGTGATGACGTTGAAGCGCCCATTGTCGTTCCAGCCTCTGCAGCGCTCTTAACCGGTCAAAGAGCGGTCGTGTATGTGGAGGACCCCCATGCGGATAAGCCAACTTACATTGGACGCGAAGTAATCCTGGGTGCAAGAGCTGGGGCGGATTACATCGTCTTGAGTGGACTATCCGAAGGAGACCTGGTCGTTGTTTCGGGCAACTTCAAAATCGATAGCGCCCTTCAGATTCAAGCAAAGCCCAGCATGATGAATCCAGAAGGCGGCGGCTCAACCGGCGGCCACAACCACTAGGGGAGGAGAGATGTCTTCAGAAACCTATTCCTTCCTCGACAAGCTGATTCGGTTTTGTCTTGAGAAGAAATTGATCGTATTTCTTGTCCTCGCCGGAGTGGTCGGATGGGGTGCGCTGGTTGCGCCCTTTTCCTGGGAACTGGGCAGTTTGCCGAGGGCCCCTGTGTCGGTAGATGCGATACCAGATATCGGAGAGAACCAGCAGATTGTGTTTACTGAGTGGATGGGCCGCTCACCACAGGATGTAGAGGACCAAATTACGTATCCGCTCACGGTTGCGCTGCTTGGGGTGCCGGGTGTGAAGACGGTCCGGAGCTATTCGTTCTTTGGCTTCTCTACCGTCTACATCATCTTTGAAGAAGGGATTGAGTTTTATTGGTCCAGGAGTCGGGTGCTAGAGAAACTCTCGAGCCTTCCCCGGGGCACGCTACCGGCTGATGTACAGCCTGCTCTCGGACCTGACGCCACAGCACTCGGCCAGGTCTATTGGTACACGCTCGAGGGACAAGATCCGGACGGAAATCCCACCGGTGGCTGGGGACTTGAAGAGCTTAGGACCGTCCAGGATTGGTACGTTCGATACGCACTGTTGGCCGCAGAAGGCGTAAGTGAGGTGGGCTCCATCGGTGGCTACCGAGAGGAATACCAAATTGATGTGGATCCGGATGCGATGCGCGCCCACGGGGTTAGCCTGGACCAGGTGTTTCGCGCCACAAAGATGTCAAACCTAGACGTTGGGGCTCGCACGATCGAGGTCAATGGTGCGGAGTATGTGATACGCGGCTTGGGTTTCATCGAGAGCATTGAGGACATTGAAGAGATTGTTGTCGGTGAAAACGAGAACGTGCCGATTCGCATCCGCGATGTGGCCAACGTGGCCAAAGGTCCAGCGCTTCGACGCGGTGCGCTTGATAAAGGTGGGGCGGAAGCCGTGGGCGGCGTGGTCGTGGTGCGCTACGGCTTTAATCCACTCGAAGCCATCGGTAACACCAAGGAAAAAATTGCGGAGGTCTCTCCAGGGCTTCCTTCCAAAGCGATTGTTGACTACCGAACAACAACGAAAGCTGCACTCACTGCCTTTGCCAGTGATAACGGGTTTCAAGCGTTTGTTGACAACACACTCAATCAGGATGAGTGGATTCCCTGGCTTCGTGCCAACGCGCAGGACGCTTGGCCGGAAGGGATTACCCTAAGCCAGGTTGCCATTGTGCCTTTCTACGATCGAACGAGTCTGATCTACGAGACCCTTGGCACGCTAAACGATGCACTCACCGAAGAGATATTCATCACCATGATCGTGGTGCTGATTATGGTGATGCATCTGAGAAGTTCGATTCTCATCAGTGCATTGCTGCCGGTCGCTGTGCTGATGTGTTTTATCGCAATGAAGCTTTTTGGTGTGTCGGCAAACATCGTCGCGTTATCGGGCATTGCGATCGCGATTGGCACCATGGTCGATATGGGTGTGATTATCTGCGAGAACGTGCTTAGGCATATGGAGGAAGCAGAGCCAGAAGACTCAACTCTGGAAACCGTATTCGAAGCAACACGAGAAGTGGCTGGAGCGGTGCTCACGTCGGTGGCCACCACTGTGGTGAGCTTCCTGCCAGTGTTCACCATGAGCGGGGCTGAAGGAAAGCTTTTTACGCCACTGGCGTTTACCAAAACGTTTGCGCTGGTTGCAGCGGTCATTGTGGCCTTGGCCATCATTCCACCCGCAGCGCAGCTTCTCTTTGGCACCAAGGTAAAGTCTGAGCGACTGAAGAACGTGTTCTATGCCGGTCTTTTTGTGGCGGGCTTAAGTATTGCGATTTGGTATAGCATCTTCGCTGGACTGCTACTCATCGCTTACAGCGCACTTCAGCTGGTTAAGAACTACGCAGTCATTCCTGAGTGGATTACCGCA
The DNA here is from genome assembly GCA_048571035.1 of Gammaproteobacteria bacterium. Lineage (GTDB taxonomy): Bacteria > Pseudomonadota > Gammaproteobacteria > Pseudomonadales > Azotimanducaceae > UBA4421. Next base: position 1,271,354 of record CP121329.1, on the reverse strand, counting down.
AACCTAACGGCAGCCGCCAGTTTGATTGTGGCTGCTATCGTTGCGATCTTGTTGGCGCAGTCGTGGCTTCCCCTTGGCCCAGGTCGCGGCTTGATTGTGAATCTGCTCTTTATCGTCGTACTCATTGGCGGGCTTTTACTTGGCTTTAGGGCGTATCAGCGAGCATATCCAAAAATTCTCGGTTGGTGTCTAGCGAACAAAACAAAGTTCTTGGCTGCTCCGTTGATTGTCACAGCTCTGGGACTGACAACGTGGCTGGGTTTTGACAACACATTTAACTTTGCACCGGATATCGTTCGGCAAAGCAGTGCTTGGCAAGCTGTTGACCGTGCGCTTCCCGGATTTGGCAAAGAGTTCATGCCGAATTTGGACGAGGGTTCGTATCTCTACATGCCAACCACGATGCCTCACGCATCGATTGGGGAGGCCCAGGATTCGCTCCAGATTCTAGACCAGGCCATAGCATCCATACCCGAGGTGGAATCTGCCGTTGGCAAATTGGGACGAGCGGACACGCCTCTAGATCCAGCGCCGATCTCGATGTTCGAAACGGTAGTCAACTATCACTCGGAGTACCGCACAGACAGTGACGGCCGAACAATGCGCTTCGCGTTCGATGACGAACAAGATGAATTTGTCAGGGATGCAAACGATGAGCTGATTCCCGATGAAGATGGGCAACCCTTTCGCCAATGGCGTGACCACATTCGCTCAACCGATGACATCTGGCAGGAGATTGTCTCAGCGGCCAAGCTACCTGGCACGACCTCCGCACCAAAGCTTCAACCGATCGCAGCACGAATTGTCATGTTGCAAAGCGGCATGCGAGCGCCAATGGGCATCAAGGTGAAAGGTCCGGATCTGGATACCATAGAGACTGTCGCTCTCCAGCTTGAGACGCTTCTAAAAGGCGTACCAAGTATAGAAGCATCTACGGTGACAGCGGACCGGTTGGTCGGTAAACCGTATCTTGAAATAGACCTCGACCGCGCAGCGCTTGCCCGATATGGGCTTCACATCAGTGATGCACAGCAGGTGATTGAGGTTGCCGTGGGCGGTAAAGCGGTGACAAGCACCATCGAAGGCAGAGAACGTTATCCGGTTCGCGTGCGCTATTTCCGTGAGCTCAGAGATACACCCGAGGGCTTAGAAGACATTCTAGTGCCCACTTCTAGCGGTGCGCAGATCCCGCTTGGACAGCTTGCAGAGATTCGCTATGTGCGGGGTCCGCAGGCGATTAAGAGTGAGGATACCTTTCTGCTTGGCTATGTCGTATTCGACAAAGTCGGAGGAGCGGCCGAGGTGGACGTCGTAGAAGAAGCACAAGCGTATCTAGAAGCGAAGATAGCGAGTGGCGAATTCGTCTTGCCAAATGGCGTGAGCTACGCGTTTGCGGGTAACTATGAAAATCAGCTTAGGGCGCAGCAGACGTTATCCGTTGTACTACCGCTTTCACTATTTGTGATTTTCCTAATCCTCTACCTGCAATTCTCATCCGTGATGACCACGCTGATTGTGTTTAGCGGCATTGCGGTCGCCTGGTCCGGTGGGTTTCTGGTTATTTGGCTTTATAGCTTCCAGGGATTTCTGGACTTCGACGTTCTCGGGGCAAATATCAGAGAGCTCTTCCAAGTAGGGCCAGTGAACATGAGCGTGGCTATCTGGGTGGGGTTCTTGGCGCTGTTTGGCATTGCGACCGACAACGGCGTAGTCACCGCGACGTATTTAGATCAAACGATGGCTAAAAACAGCGCAGGCTCGAGCGCGGAGATCAGAAGACTGGTGGTTCAAGGCGCCACTCGTCGCATCCGACCGGCGCTGATGACCACAGCCACAACACTACTGGCGCTGATTCCCGTGCTGACGTCCACGGGAAGGGGCTCAGACATCATGGTGCCAATGGCGATTCCATCGTTTGGCGGCATGCTCGTAGCCATTATCACAACGCTTCTTGTTCCAGTGCTCTATAGCCTGGTGAAGGAGCTGAGCACTGCCCGGGGTGAGCGTCAACTGGCGGATGCCGTGGCGCGGTAGCGAATCAAAGACAACCGATAGAGGATTCAGCAATGACCGAAACAGTACATCATCAACATCAGGGAAACCCTTTTGTAACATCGGCACAGTCAACGCTTCACTGTTTAACAGGTTGCGTGATTGGTGAAGTCGCCGGACTAATGATCGGCGTCAGCCTAGGGATAGGCGTTTGGCCGACCATCATATTGGCAACTACGTTGGCCTACATTTCCGGGTTTACTCTTGGACTGGTGCCTGTCATCAGACATCAAGGGAAAACGTTTATGGAAGCTCTGAAACTTATCTGGATTGGAGAAGCGATCTCAATTGGGGTGATGGAGATTGCGATGAACGCAGTTGACTACGCCCTGGGTGGCATGGAGGCAGGTTCCGTATTTACTCCCATGTTTTGGCTGGGCATCGCTGTGGCCGTTCCGGCTGGATTTCTAGCGGCGTGGCCGGTGAACTGGTGGCTTCTAAAACGCGATTTGAAGTCGTGCCATTAACGATGGCTGAGGATAAGCAATTCACACCAGCGCTGGGTAGTGCAAAGCTGACCCCATTCTATGATCTTGCGATTGTAGGTCTGACACGAGAAAAAACATGGCGAGGGGCGTTGGTCCGCTATGTTGATCCCCAGGCGGGGGACCGAATACTGGATGTCGGCTGTGGAACCGGCTCGTTAGTTACCCAACTAAAGAGCACTACTCCAGAATGTCAGATTGTCGGCCTCGATCCGGATCCGGAAGTGCTGGGACGTGCCCAGTTGAAGGCTGAGCGTCTCAATCAAACAGTTGATTGGCGAGAAGGGTTTCTAACGGACGAGCTGGCCGCTGAGCTCGCACCGATGACAAAAGTCGTCTCGAGTCTCGTGTTCCACCAAACCCCGGTTGCCGAGAAGAAAAACATTCTCGGTAGCATCTGGCGTGTGCTCGAGCCTGGCGGGCGTCTATACATCGCGGACTACGGCCATCAACGAACGTCACTCATGAGAATGTTGTTCAGATGGACGGTGCAAGCCATTGATGGTGTCGAGGATACAACGCCAAATGCGGAAGGAGAGCTTCCGGGCTACATGAAAGAGATGGGTTTTGACGACGTTCAAGAAAAACAGGTGATTCCGACGGCGACCGGTTCTATTTCGATTTATCTGGCTAGAAAGCCGGGCTAAGGAGTGTGCATGAGATCTATCGTATTGTTTGCCGTATTCCTCTGTGTCGCTTGTGCGCCTGAAGAGAGACAGGAATTGGAGCTAGAAGCTGGGCCAGGTAGTGCTGAGCCACATCTAGCGGTAGGTGCTGATGGAACGGTTTTACTGAGCTACCTGGAGCCGACGCAAAATGGAACGGCGCTACGTTTTTCCCGGCTCAACAAGAACCGGTGGTCGGAGCCAAAAACAGTCGCCACTGGCGAGGATTGGATGGTCAACTGGGCGGACTTTCCTTCCGTCATGCCGCTGAGCAAGAAGACATGGGCTGCCCACTGGCTGGTAAAAAGCGAAGGCCCGGCATACGCCTACGACGCTGTAGTGGCGGTATCAAATGACCAAGGGGAGAGTTGGAGTGACCCGTTATTGCTACATACAGATGGGACGTTGAGCGAGCATGGTTTTGTCAGTCTCTACCCCGATTCTAACGGCGTGGGGGCGGTTTGGCTGGACGGCCGGGTCATCGCGAATGTTCTTCCAGATGAGACGGACTTTATAGGTACGCAGCTTAGGACAGCAGTGGTGCAGGGAAACCAACGTCAATCCGAGAGCGTGGTCGACCCAGTGGTCTGCGATTGTTGTCAGACGGATCTTGCCATCGCCCGCAGCGGACCCGTCGCGGTGTACCGGAACCGAACCAGCGCCGAAATTCGAGACATTTATGTCGCACGCGAGGTAGGTGGACAGTGGCAACCAGGCAAAGTGGTTTCTCATGATGGTTGGGAAATTACAGGGTGTCCGGTTAATGGCCCGGCAATCGATGCGAGAGACGATGGGGTTGTTGTTGCTTGGTTTACAGCACATCCCGGCAATCGTGTTCAAGTCGCATTTTCTGGAGATAGTGCGCAAGCGTTTGGTGAGGCGATAGATGTTGGAGCGGCAAATCCGATAGGCCGGGTCGATGTAGCATTACTTAAGGACGGGGATGCGGTAGTGAGCTGGCTGGAGAAAGGGGTCGGTGAATTACTTATTCGACGTGTCTCGCTGGAGCATGGACTAGGAGAAATACGGAGAGTAACAAAGATGGCAACGCACAGAGATGCAGGGTTTCCTCAGATGATCGCGAGAGCGGAGGGATTGGTGTTTGCCTGGACGGATACTTCGGACGATCAGTCGCGGGTTCGTTCTTTAATAATGCGTGTTGAGGGATGAAGCAATGAGCGAGCAGCACTAGGAAGATTTAGGCAAGAAGCAAGCGTATTACAGTGCGATCGGAAGCGATTGGGCGTTGACGGGCGATTAGGTAATGTGAAACATTTCAACAAATGTTCATATGTTATAAGGTATTCTTTCTAACCATGGCTCAAAACTCCTCTGAGAAGTTTGATGAACACGTGCAACAGCTCGCTGACATGTTTTCGCTGCTAGGTGATGTGACTCGCCTTAGGATCGTATTGGCATGCCTGGGAGGACCGGCAAACGTGGGAGAGATCGCCGAGAAACTTGGTGTGTCCTCTTCACTTGTAAGCCACCATCTCCGCTTACTGAGGGGTGCCCGCCTACTGCGCGCCGAGCGTAAAGGAAAGCAGATGTTCTATTCACCGCTCGACAATCATGTGGAGTGCGTCATCGAAGATATGATGACTCACGTCGCAGAGCCGACGGGGTCATAGAAGTGATCCGCACGATCTTACAATACCTGCTTCTCTTTCTTGTCCTCGTGGCGAGCGTTGAGGGCACGATAGATCGTGCAAGTTCCGGCCATCCTCATGGCAATGAATCTACTCACGAGCTTGCCGAGTTTGATCTCCACGACCATGCGCAAACTAGCGATGATGACGAAAGCAATGGTGATGCTCACTGTGAACATTGCTGCCATGGACATACCTCCGGGATCGGCACGGTTGTTTCCGCAAACTCCTTGGATCCGTCAGGGTCTTGTAAAGAAACTGGGCACGATGATCGCATCAAGATCCTAGCGATAGCCCCGCCCACGCCGCCACCAACCGCTTAACTCCAAACGACGATTGTCGCGTGCAGGGCTTAGTCCTGTGCGTGTGTTAACCCCTATGAGAAAGGGAATGGAGTTATGTGGAAGAAAAGAAAATATGCATTGGCTTTGTGCGTCGGCACTTGGCTATTAGCAAACGGTGCGTTTGCTGAAGAATCCTTATCGCTTGGAGAAGCGACGAGAAAAACACTCGTAAATCACGCGGCCCTGCAGGTGTTTAGCTACCGCGAAGAAGCGTTGATGGGCCGGCGCCAAACTTCTGAGTTGCGTCCAGGCTTTGAGCTCAGCACTGAGCTTGAGAACTTCGCAGGAACTGGAACAACGAGCGGGATTGATGAAGTGGAGCTTACCGTTTCGCTGTCTTCAATCATTGAGCTAGGATCAAAACGCCAAGCGCGGCTCGCCTCGATCGATGCGCGGGCAGGGTTGCTCGAAATGGAGCGCCAGGTCCAGGCGCTGGACATTCTTGGCGCGATGACGACCCAGTTCATCGCGGTGATGGCGCTTCAAGAACGCTTGATATTGGCCAAAGAATCAGAAGCTCTGGCGAAAGAGACAACGGCGACCGTCAAATCACGCGTGGATGCTGGCGCCGCCCCGGATGCAGAGTTGCTTCGGGCGCGAGCCATTGGCTCACAAGCGCGCCTGACAGTATCCCAGATCGAGCGAGAGCTCGAGGTCGCGAAAGTGGCCTTGGCATCGTTCTGGGGTGAACGCCAGCCAAGCATCTCCCCGGCTAAAGGCGATCTTTTTAACTTCGGAACCTCGATCGAGTTTGAAACATTGTATCAGCGCTCTGTTGATAGTCCCGGCATTCAAATCTACGCAAGCCAAGAGCGCTTGCAGGATTCAGCCGTAAAGCTCGCCAAAAGCCAAAGTAAATCCGATCTTCGTTGGTCGTTTGGTGTGCGCCGGCTGGAAGGTCCGAGCGATACCGCGCTCGTTGCCTCCGTCGAGATGCCCCTCTTCAGTGGCCGTCGAAACCGTGGAGATGTCGCAGCCGCAATGGCAGAGCGAAACGAGGTGCCAATCAGGCGCGAACAAGCGCTCAACAAGCTTTACGCACGTCTCTTTGATGGTTACCGGACGCGAGCTCAAAGCATTGAGGCCTCGCGAACGCTGCAAGATGAAACCATCCCAGCACTCGAACAAGCGCTCTCAACAACGCGCCGGGCTTATGAATCTGGACGCTACGGATATCTGGATCTGATCGCTGCCCAACAAGCTTTGGTGGATGCCAAAGCAAGCCTCATAGACACCGCATCGGCAGCGCTTCAAGCCGGTGTGATTATTGAACAACTGACCGGACTTTCACTTGCGAATAGTGATCCCGCTCAACAACTACGAAAGGAGCATGTGCGATGAAAACCATGCTATTACTTCTCATCCTGAGTTGGACCATTTTTCACTTACCCAATGTGTTGGCTGTAGAAGATGAGCACGACCATGGCAGCGAAACTCACGAAAGTCATGAGGACGACCACGACGATCATAAAGACGATGAACCGGAGGATCACACAGACGATCAAGGTGATGAGCGTGGAGACGACCATGAAGACGAAGCTGCTACGTCGATCGGTGCAGACCATGCGCGCTCGAGTGGCATCGCTACCGCTGTAGCCGGATCGGGTGAGCTTTCACGGACGGTTAAAACATACGGCCGTGTGGCCGTGCCCCCGAACCAGATCAGTCATATGCGAGCGCGGTTTCCCGGCCTCATTAAAACCGTATCGGTCGACATAGGCGATGTGGTGAAAGCTGGTGATCGCTTGGCCCGGATTGAAGCGAACGTTTCTCTTAAGAGTTACACAATCTCAGCGCCGATCTCTGGGATCGTCACGCAGCGCCATGCTAACGCGGGGGAACTTGCGCAAGACCAGGTGCTGTTTTCGATTGTAGATCCGGAACGGCTGTGGGCAGAGTTGCGTATTTTCGAAGGCCAGCTTGCTGATGTCAGAACGGGTCAGCCTTTAAGGCTCTCGAGCGCGACACAAGAAACCTCTTCGATGATCGAAAACATCATGCCGAGCTTGGATGATCATCCGTTCGTCATCGCACGCGCGAAAATTGACAACAAGACGGGCATTTGGAGTCCAGGCATGTTCGTTGAGGGCGATATTGTCGTTGAGACATTCAGTGCATCGCTCGCGGTGGACAACCGCGCCCTCCAAACGCTGGAAGGCGCCCGGGGTGTATTCACGCAAGATGGCGAGCGCTATGAGTTCCGTCCCCTTCAGCTTGGCCGTTCAGACGGCGACTTCACTGAAGTGCTTGGCGGGCTCGAGCCAGGCTCGAGCTACGTCGTGGAAAACAGCTACTTAATCAAGGCCGATATCGAAAAGTCTGGCGCTGCACATGAGCATTAAGGAGCCGCGCCATGATTGATTCAATACTCAAAACGGCGATTGAGAGACGCTATCTCTTTCTTGCTCTCGTACTTGTCGTTATTGGTGTTGGGCTCTGGAGCTACCGAGAGCTGCCGATTGATGCGGTTCCGGACATCACCAATGTGCAAGTCCAGATTAATACCGAAGCGCCTGGTTACTCCCCGTTGGAATCTGAGCAGCGCATTACCTATCCAGTCGAAACAGCGCTCGCCGGGTTGCCCAATTTGGCCTATACGCGTTCACTTTCCCGTTACGGCCTTTCACAGGTGACCGTGGTCTTCGACGATGGTACGGACCTTTATTTTGCACGTAATCTGATTAACGAACGCCTGGGCGTGATTAAGAATGCACTGCCTGATGGTATCGAGCCCGAGATGGGTCCAATCGCAACCGGCCTCGGCGAGATCTTCATGTACACGGTCTCAGCGGAGCCGGGTGCCGTGGATGATCAGGGACGACTCTACGACGCTCTCAGTCTGCGAGAAGTCCAAGACTGGATAATCAAACCACAGCTTTCTCTGGTTCCAGGGGTCATTGAGGTCAATACGATTGGCGGGTATGACAAGCAATATCACGTCACGCCTTACCCTGAGAAATTGCTAGCCTATGGCCTCAGTATGGCCGAGCTTGGTGATGCCCTGCGGCGCAATAACGATAACCGTGGTGCGGGCTATATCGAAGAAGGCGGCCAACAGGTGCTTATTCGCTCCCAAGGCCAGCTTGCCACGATCGAGGAAATAGAGCAGGTGGTGATTGCCAATCCACATGGCAATCCGGTTAAAGTGCTGGATGTCGCCGAAGTGAGTATCGGCAAGGAGCTCCGAACCGGGGCGGCCACGCGCGATGGCATTGAGACCGTTCTGGGCACCGCGATCATGTTGGTTGGTGAAAACTCACGCCAAGTCGCTCGTGATGTCGCGGCCCGCCTTGAAGATATCAAGACAACCCTGCCTACCGGGGTTGTGCTTGAAACAGTCTACGACCGCACAACCTTGGTCGATAAGACCATTGCGACCGTGCAGAAGAACCTGTTGGAAGGCGCGTTGCTGGTCATCGTTGTCTTGATGCTGCTACTTGGAAACTTCCGAGCGGCATTGATTACCGCGGCCATTATTCCTTTGGCGATGCTCGCCACAATGTTTGGCATGGTACGCACCGGAGTCTCGGCTAACCTGATGAGTTTAGGCGCGCTCGATTTTGGTCTGATCGTTGATGGCGCCGTCATTATTGTCGAAAACGCCATCCGGCGTCTTGCAGAAGCCCAGCAACGGCGCGGTGGATTGCTGCCGCTGCGTGAGCGCTTGGACGTGGTGTATTCAGCAACGCGCGAAGTGATCAAGCCGAGTCTTTTTGGCGTTGCGATTATTACCGTGGTCTACGTGCCCATCTTTGCTCTAACGGGCATTGAAGGGAAAATGTTTCATCCCATGGCAGCAACGGTCGTTATGGCGTTGGTGGCAGCGATGCTGTTTTCGCTAACGATTGTTCCTGCAGCTGTTGCGGTGTTCATGAGTGGGCGCGTAAGTGAGAAGGAAAGCCGAGTCATTGTGGCCGTCAAGTCGGTTTACCGACCGGCGTTGTCGATCATTTTGAGAATGCGATGGATTGTGTTGAGCGCAGCGGCTGGCTTGGTGCTCTTTACGGCGTGGCTCTCAACAACGCTTGGCACGGAGTTCATTCCTCAGCTTGATGAAGGTGACATTGCGCTGCATGCGATGCGTATTCCTGGTACCGGTCTTGAACAATCTGTTGCCATGCAAGCCCAGCTGGAAACCCGCATTAAGGTTTTTGCCGAAGTAGATAAAGTCTTTGCGAGGATTGGCACGCCGGAAGTGGCGACAGATCCGATGCCGCCGAATGTTGCGGACAATTTCGTGATTTTGAAACCACGTAAAGACTGGCCTGATCCGAGCAAAACAAAAGCAGAGCTTGTCGAAGAAATCGAAGACGCTGTGCGTGAGTTACCAGGCAACAACTATGAATTCACCCAGCCGATTCAGATGCGATTTAACGAGCTTATCTCTGGGGTGCGCGCTGATCTCGGCGTCAAGATCTTTGGCGATGATCTCGATGAGCTCAATCGCGTAGGCGAAGAAATTCTGGAGGTTGTTGAAAGGGTTCCGGGTGCGGCAGATGCGCGCCTAGAGCAAACGACAGGACTTCCGATGATGACGGTTTCGCCGAAGCGTGTGGCGCTTGCGCGTTATGGCTTAAGTCTCGAAGAGCTTCAAGATGTGGTGTCAACCAGCTTTGGCGGAGAGGACGTTGGGTTGATTTACGAAGGCGATCGGCGCTTTGAGCTTGTCGTTCGTTTGCCTGAACATCTACGCCAAGATATCGACCGGTTGGGGACGCTGCCTTTGAGCCTTCCGGACGGTGAATACGTTCCGTTATCAGAAGTCGCTGATGCAGTGCTTGCACCGGCACCGAACCAGATTAGCCGAGAAAGTGGGAAGCGGCGCGTTGTTGTGACGGCTAATGTTCGTGGTCGAGATCTGGGGTCCTTTGTCGAAGACGTGCGAAGTCGCGTGAGCAGTGACGTACAAATGCCGCCTGGGTACTGGCTCGCGTATGGGGGGACCTTTGAGCAACTACAGTCCGCGGCGCAGCGCCTATCGGTCGTTGTGCCGATTACGCTGCTGATCATCCTTGCACTCCTCATGATGGCGTTTGGCAATTTGAAAGACACGCTTGTCATCTTCTCCGGCGTACCGCTTGCCTTGACTGGCGGAGTGTTCGCCTTGTGGCTTAGGGGTATGCCGCTTTCAATTTCAGCGGGCGTTGGATTCATTGCGCTATCGGGAGTTGCCGTACTCAATGGATTGGTGATGGTTTCTTTCATTCGCGAGCTGTGGCAGCGCGATGGTGACCTCATCAAAGCCGTGACGCAGGGCGCGCTAATCCGGTTGCGGCCCGTGCTCATGACAGCCCTGGTTGCGAGCCTAGGGTTTGTGCCGATGGCGCTCAACACAGGCACTGGAGCGGAAGTACAGCGACCACTCGCAACGGTTGTTATCGGTGGGATCATCTCCTCGACCCTGTTGACCCTTGTGGTGTTACCAGCCCTTTATCAGTGGATCCATCGGCGTGAGGAGAAAAAACGTACTGTGGGCGAGGAGGGTGCCGAGGCACAGTAGCCGTCGCAACCACTCGCGATGTTGTTGTGGCACCGCTCGAAAATCTAAGATAAAGGCTTACAAATTAATAATTGAATATATGTTCATATGTTGTAATAATTTGAATGTTGTCGAGACTGCGGAACGTATCCGTGCTTCGAGCGAGTTACGAGTGGATTGAAACCTGAAAGGGGGCGGTGAGATGGCGCATACCCATAATCATGACCTGAATGATAATCGTGTGCTTTGGGCGGTTTTGGTCAATGTAGTGCTCACTGTGGTTCAGATAGTGGGCGGCATCATTTCCGGTAGTTTGGCGTTGATCGCTGATGCGATTCACAACTTGAGTGATGCGATATCACTTGTGATCGCCTTCGTTGCGAGAAAAATTGCTAAGCGTCCCGCAAACGCAGAAATGACTTTTGGGTATGCCCGCGCGGAAATCGTTGCGGCACTGGTCAACTACACGACGCTTGTCGTTATTGGATTGTACTTAGTTTATGAAGCGATCTGGCGGTTTATTGAGCCCCAAGGCGTTGACGGCTGGATCATCGTAATCGTCGCGGGATTTGCGCTCATTGTGGACTGTGTAACCGCAATGCTCACGTACAGGCTCTCTAAGCAGAGCGTCAACATACGTGCTGCATTTTTACACAACGTCGCTGACGCACTTGGCTCTGTCGGTGTGATCGTCGCTGGAACTGTGATCATTGTTTACCAATGGGAACTTATCGATCCGATCATCACTCTCATGATCGCGGGTTACGTGCTATGGCAGTCATGGAAGGAGGGGAAAGAAGTTATCCGGATGCTGATGCTCGCTACGCCTGCTGGCGTGGCGGTCGATGAAATACAGCAGAGATTGTGTGAAATTGACGGCGTGAATGATGTCCACCATACCCACCTTTGGGAGATCGCTGAACGGCGAACCTCAATGGAGGCACATGTCGTTGTCGATGATGAACATTGGTCCGCAGCGGAAGAGATCAAAAGTAAGGCCAAGCTTTTGTTAAAAGAAGGCTACAAGATCGAACACAGCACTCTAGAACTTGAACGCGTTGGTGTTACCCATGAATAGGAAACTGTATTCATGAGTGAAATTGTATTCGGCATTGCGGTGTTGGCTGTGATTGTGATTTTCCTACTAACACTGGTACAGGTTGTTAAGGACGACTTTGAATTTTGGCCACCTCCTAGCGCAACATCTTGGCAGCATACGACGTTCCGCGTGCTCTTTCGGGTTTACTTTGCGTGTCTTGTCGTCCTCAGCTTTTTGGAGTTCGGCTCTAGCGGCCCTTGGGCAACTGCGCTCGGGGGTACGCTCCTGGTTATCGGTTTTGGACTAGCACTTTGGTGGACGGGCTTTCTAGGATGGAAGAACGCATTCGGGGAAGCGACTGGTTTAAAAACCCAAGGCCCGTTTGCTTTCAGCAGAAACCCCATCTACATGGTTTCAATTCTAGGCATGTTCGGTTGGGCGGTTTTGATTGACTCTACATTAGTCACGGTGCTGCTCTTGGTTTGGGCATGCTTGTATATCATCGCCCCACTTGTCGAAGAGCCGTGGATGGCGAAAAACTACGGACATGAATTCGGCAAGTACTCAGCGTCGGTACCGAGGTATGGTTCATTGTCCGCAATAGGAGACTCGTTATTAACGTGGCTTGAACTGAAGGTGCCGCCGCTCGCGATCATTCTGATTGCCGGAGCTATGATGTACTGGGCTGCAGAGCTTGTGCCTCATGGCGCGTTGGTATCAACATCACTTAGAATTGGGTTAATGGTTACCGCCGAGATACTGGCAATTGCCATCCTAATCGCAGCCTTGTTGTCTTTTCGAAAACATCAAACCACGATGAACCCGCTTGACCCTGACCAAACGAACCGCGTAGTTACTTCCGGAGTCTACGGCTACAGTCGAAATCCCATGTACCTATCTATGTTGTTTGCGCTGTTGGGTTGGGCTATTTACCTAGGCCAATTGAGCGCTACGGTTGGTTTGCTATTTTACTTTCTTGCCATAACTCGACTGCAGATTGTTCCAGAAGAGAAAATTCTCAAGCGCAAATTCGAAGAAGCCTACGAAAACTATTGTAAAGCCACCCACCGATGGTGCAGCTTTGAACTAGGCAGACTTGAGTGATTTAGTGAGCACCCCAACTCGACACCGGCCGTCTTCACGGTGACAAAGTCGCTCGTTAAAACGCTCAATGTCGTCGCTATAGATAGACTCGTCATCAGGTAGCGATGCGATGAGCTCAGACATCATTTTCAAATGCATTGGTTCTGAGATTAGCCGGTGATAGACCCAACGGCCTTCTTTTTCCGCTGTTAGCAAACCGACCTGGCGTAGGACTTTGAGATGTCGTGAGAGCTTGTACTGAGGTTCTAGCAGGCTATCAACGAGTTCGCATAGACATGCTTCTTCCTGGGTTGTCGCAAGCAACCGCACGATTCTTAAACGTGTTCTATCGCACAACGCCTGGAAAATGTCTTCGATTGGGACTTCAATTACTTGCATAGTTGCATTATCGTGCAACTATTAGTTCATGACAAGGCCTTTGGTCTCAGACCACAACAAAGAAATGACGGACGATTGTTGCTCAATTGAAGTCGAGTCTAAGGAACAGGCGCGGGTTCTGTGGATGGTGCTCGGTATTAACGCCGCTATGTTTGTGGCGGAGTTCATTGCGGGCGTCATCGCACAATCGACCGGATTGATTGCTGATTCTTTAGACATGCTTGCTGATGCCGCTGTCTACTGCGTGAGTTTATACGCCGTAGGTCGGTCTGCAAGCTTGAAGAACCGAGCGGCGACGCTTAGCGGCGTGCTCCAAATACTTCTCGCGGTCAGTGTTGCCGGAGAAATATTGAGGCGGACGATTATGGGTAGCGAACCAGAGCCCTCCCTCATGATCGGCGTTAGCTTAATTGCACTCGTTGCAAACGTGATCTGCCTGGCACTGATTGCCAAGCACCGTGATGGCGAGGTTCACATGAGGGCAAGCTGGGTATTTTCAAAGAATGACGTTATCGCCAATGTCGGCGTCATTGCCGCTGGAGGGTTAGTTCTAATGCTAGATGCGCATTGGCCTGACCTGGTGATAGGGGCACTGATTGTGCTCGTTGTGCTACGCGGCGGAATTTCGATCTTGGCTGATGCAAAACGGGAGAGGATGATTGATTCACAACACTGAAACAAACCATAACGCATGGCATGTAGGCGCTTTTTTAAGCGTTCTGATTGCTCTGTTTGTGTCTTTGTTCATGGCAAACCCAGCTGTCGCGGACGAAGACGACCACGACGAGATGGAAGAAATAGAGGAAATCTTGGTGCAGGCAACCAGATCGCGCCGCCGCGTTCAGGATCAGCCAACGCGTATCGAGGTGCTTGATCAAGAAGAAATCAGCGAGAAGATCATGATGCGCCCAGGCAATATCTCGATGATGCTTGCAGAAACTGGCGGGCTTCGCGTCCAGGTAACCTCGCCTGCACTTGGCTCCTCGAACATACGCATCCATGGGATGCGTGGACGTTACACACAGCTTCTAGCAGATGGCTTGCCGCTCTATGGCGGGCAAGCATCCGGCCTAGGCTTGTTACAGGTGCCGCCAAGTGACCTAGGCCAAGTTGAGGTGATCAAAGGCTCAGCGTCTGCTCTCTACGGTGGCCAAGCGCTCGGCGGTGTGATTAACCTTGTATCAAAACGGCCATCAGAGGCGACCGAAGGTGAAGTGATCCTCAATGCAACAACGCGGGACGGCCAGGATTTTTCGACATACGCATCCACCCCGTTAGGAAATGGGTGGAGTGGATCGTTGCTAGTGGCCGCTAATCATCACAGCGCGAAAGACCTAGACGATGACGGTTGGATAGATTTGCCCGAATACGAGCGCTGGAGCGTGCGCCCTCGTCTTTTTTGGGATGGAGCAGACGGCACAAACCTTTACTTAACTGTCGGAGCGATGGGTGAAGATCGGAAAGGCGGTACGCTGAGTGGTAGCGTTGTACCGGATGGTAATCCATTTCCACAAAACCAAGATACTGACCGTCTTGATGGTGGCTTTGTGTTGCAGCATCCGATTAATGATCAACTCTCTGCTCAGGTTCGCGCTTCCGCTGTCCGGCAGCAACATGATCATGTGTTTGGAAATCTTTTGGAGGAAGATCGCCATCAGACGATTCTCACCGAAGCGTCGCTATCCGGTGACTTACCCAGTGCCTCCTGGGTAGGCGGCGTAGCCTTCCAATCAGATGAATACGATTCGGACACATTTCCAGTTCATGATTACACATATGAATCACCGGCTGCATTTGCCCACTTTGACCAAGATTTTGGTGAACGTTTAACAGGAGCGTTGAGCTTTCGGTGGGATGATCATAGTGAGTATGGCGGAGAACTAAGCCCTCGGATGGCGCTGTTGTTCCGAGAAGGTGCATGGACAGTTCGAGGTTCGTGGGGCAGAGGGTTTTTTGCACCAACTCCATTTCTTGAAGAAACAGAGGCCGCAGGACTTTCACGATTGGATCCGCTTGCCAATTTGAAGGCCGAAACAGCGGAGACCGCATCGATTGATGTCAGCTATTCAGCAGGCAATCTTGAAACTGGCCTGACGTTTTTTGGGTCGAATATTGATGATGCTGTTCGACTAGACACGTTGGCCGCAGACCGTGTTCAGATGGTTAATGTCGATGGGGCTACCCGTACTCGAGGTATAGAAGCACTGATGCGCTGGCGGCTAGATGACTTAGTTGTCACTGCAAGCTACCTCTACACAGATGCGAGCGAGCCAGAAGAAGGTGGTCTTGGGCGACGGACTGTACCGCTTACACCACGTCATTCCGCAGGATTGGTTGCGATCTGGGAAGTAGAGGAAAGAGGCCGAATTGGCTTTGAGGTTTATTACACAGGTACACAATCCCTTGAAGACAATCCATACCGTATGGAGAGTGATCCATATTTTGAGGTAGGTTTGCTCGGAGAGATTATTCGAGGCCGATACAGTTTCTTCCTCAATCTCGAGAACCTACTTAACGTGCGTCAGACGCGTGATGACGTGCTGGTTCGGCCAAATCGAACACCTGATGGTCGCTGGACGGTTGACGCTTGGGCTCCGCTGGAAGGGTTCGTCGCTAACGCGGGTGTTCGTATACGATTGTGAGGATAGTGGCGTGATACTCGCTCAGTTCTGTTTTGGTTGATTGAGAGTCCAGATCTTGCTCGTATCTAATGCAGCATCATGAATCAAGCTCGCATCGAGGCTGTTTCTATCAGACCCAACAACTTTGTAGAGTGCTTCATAACTGTTGGTGTCATGGATTTGATTACCTGATCCTGGGCCGGGAAAAGTCGTTAATAACGCGAAATCTTGATAACTCCCGGAATTATTCGGCAAAGCGAAGTCCTTCGCTGTAACTTCGCTGAATTGAGTAAATTATGTTCCTGAAGTATGCAATTCCATAAATAAAAACACTTGACTGGGGGTCAAGTGGTCGCAGGTTCAAATCCTGCCGTCCCGACCAAAAACTCCTTTTTAAATCAATTGGCTAACGGCGCTTGGGTGCCTAGCTTATTCCTATTCCTGGTCGACTGGTAGGATATTGGTAGGGTTTGAAATTGTGGAAATCCTACCAGTTTGTTGTTCCC
Organism: Gammaproteobacteria bacterium; assembly: GCA_048571035.1. Classification (GTDB taxonomy): domain Bacteria; phylum Pseudomonadota; class Gammaproteobacteria; order Pseudomonadales; family Azotimanducaceae; genus UBA4421. Next base: position 1,255,032 of record CP121329.1, on the reverse strand, counting down.
GATGGCGCTTGAAATCAGAAACGCAGATGAGTCGCCCAGGTGAGCGCCACTACTGTACGATCACTAGCGTGCTCGAGGTGCTGCTCCAGGACCGTTGCAGAGACAACGGCCTCCTTATCCGGTCCTTTAAAGCAAGCGAGTCTTTTGACCCGAGAAGGCATCCCTACGCGACGATGATGGTTGCGTGGGGATGCCTGTTTCAAGTTATGCTAGATCAAAGCGATCTGCGTTCATGACCTTGGTCCATGCAACAATGAAGTCGTCCACAAACTTATCTTTGTTGTCTTCCTGAGCATAGACCTCGGCATAGGAGCGAAGGATTGAGTTTGAGCCGAACACCAGATCCACTCTGGTCGCTGTCCACCTGACTTCGTCCGTCTTGCGATCACGGATGTCATACAGATTAATGCCTGCAGGGGTCCAGGCGAAATCCATATCGGTCAAGTTCACAAAGTAGTCATTGGTCAGGACGCCTTCGCGATCAGTGAATACGCCGTACTTGGTGCCACCGTGGTTGGCGCCGAGTACACGCATGCCACCGACGAGCACAGTCATCTCAGGAGCGGTCAGCCCCATGAGCTGCGTGCGATCGAGCAAGAGCTCTTCGGCGTTCACAGCGTAGTCCTGCTTGAGCCAGTTGCGGTACCCGTCATGCAGGGGTTCCAACACATCAAACGACTCGACATCCGTCATCTCTTGCGTTGCATCGCCGCGCCCCGGGGTAAAGGGAACGGTGACGTCAAAGCCCGCCGCTTTAGCGGCCTGCTCAACGCCGACGTTGCCTGCTAGCACAATCACATCAGCCACACTGGCACCGCTTTCCGTTGCGATACCTGTCAGTACTTCAAGCACCTTGGCAAGACGTCTTGGCTCGTTGCCGTCCCAGTCCTTCTGCGGCGTAAGGCGGATACGCGCTCCATTGGCGCCACCACGCATGTCCGAACCGCGGAAGGTTCTTGCACTGTCCCAGGCGGTAGCGACCATTTCACTGACGGCTAGACCGGCGTCGGCAATGCGCGCCTTGAGGGCATCCACATCGTAGTCGGTGCTACCAGAGGGAACCGGATCCTGCCAGATCAGATCTTCCGCGGGAACGTCGGGTCCAATGTAGCGCGCTTTCGGACCCATGTCGCGGTGGGTCAGCTTGAACCATGCACGAGCGAAGACTTCTGAGAAGTAGTCGGGGTCTTTGTAGAATCTCTCAGATATTTCCCGGTAGATTGGATCCTTGACCATCGCCATGTCGGCATCCGTCATAATCGGGTTGTAGCGGATCGACGGATCCTCCACGTCAACGGGTTTGTCTTCTTCCTTGATGTCTATCGGCTCCCATTGCCAGGCACCCGCTGGGCTCTTCTTCAGCTCCCAGTCGTAGTTGAAGAGGAGATAGAAGTAGCCGTTGTCCCATTGGGTAGGGTGGGTCGTCCATGCACCTTCGATGCCGCTTGTTATGGTATCGCGCCCGAAACCTTTACCCGTTGGGTTATGCCAGCCTAGACCTTGCTCCTGTACATCAGCACCTTCCGGGTCCGGACCTAACAGGTCCGCGTCACCGTTGCCGTGACACTTGCCGACAGTATGCCCGCCGGCCGTCAGCGCAACAGTCTCCTCGTCGTTCATGGCCATGCGCGCAAACGTCACACGCACATCCTGTGCTGTTTTTAGCGGATCCGGTACGCCGTTAACACCCTCGGGGTTCACGTAGATCAAACCCATCTGCACAGCGGCTAAGGGGTTCTCCAGCGCCTCACGCTCTTGGCCCTCGTAGCGGCTTGCAGCCAACCACTCCTTTTCCGACCCCCAGTAGGTGTCTTTTTCAGGGTGCCAGATATCCTCACGTCCAAAGGCAAAGCCAAAGGTTTTAAGGCCCATGGATTCATAAGCGATATTGCCCGCGAGGATGATGAGATCGGCCCAGCTGATTTTGTTGCCATATTTTTTCTTGATCGGCCAAAGTAGACGCCGTGCTTTGTCGAGGCTCACGTTGTCGGGCCAGGAGTTGATCGGCGCAAAGCGCTGATTGCCAGTACCGCCACCGCCGCGCCCATCGGCAACACGATAAGTCCCTGCCGAGTGCCAGGCCATCCGGATCATCAACCCGCCGTAATGGCCCCAGTCGGCCGGCCACCAGTCTTGGCTGTCCGTCATCAGTGCGTGCAGGTCTTTCTTGAGCGCTGCCACATCAAGTTCTTTGACCGTTTCGCGATAGTCGAAGTCCTCTCCCATCGGGTTGGTCTTGGTATCGTGTTGATGCAGAATGTCCAGGTTCAGCGCGTTAGGCCACCATTCCATGCTGTCATGTCCGGTTGTTGTATTCCCGCCGTGCATCACCGGACATTTACCGGCAGAGTTCTCGTCATTTCTATCCATTGTGTTCTCCGTTCGTTAATTGAAAATCCATGTTCGGGGCAGTGGCCATACACCCTGATACCTATGTGGTTGCCCAGCATCTTTTGTCACGCTTTCTAGCAGGAACGTTCCCGCTGCACAGTCGTGACTTCCACCTAGCGTCATGCGGCCTGCAACATGGCGCGTAACATCCAGGCAGTCTTTTCGTGAATACGCATGCGATCCGAGATCAAAGCGACGGATGACTCGTCATCCCCTGCCTGTGCTTTCTTCAGCACCTCGCGACAGGACCGCACAACCTGTTCGTGAGATGCCGTCAGAATCTCGATCATCTCCCGGGCAGACGGCACACCATCGACTTCCTCAATGTTGCTCAAAGCGGCGAACTGCTTGTAGGTTCCAGGGGCGATTACACCCAGTGTGCGAATTCGCTCAGCAATGTCGTCAACTGCTATCGCCAGCTCTGTGTAGTGCTCTTCGAATAACAGATGCAGTTCGCGGAACTGGGGGCCGGTGACATTCCAATGAAAATTGTGGGTTTGCAGGTACAGCGTATAGCTATCCGCCAGTAGATGTTTGAGTCCTTGCGCGATCTCGGCGCGGTGCTCGGAGTCAATACCAATGTCGATGCTTTCCATTTGCAGTTCCTAATAGTTGCTTAACAAGTTCTAATCTAATGACCGATGCTTAATCTATCTAATCTATTGTGTTAATTAGTACGATTGACTCAATCTATCAATTGTTTGCACGCTGGATTAACGCGGGCGGCTGTCAAATTCCCATCCTTAATGACATCTAGGCGGCGGGTTGCGCGGGATTGAGGGGGGCTTCAATGACCTCGATCAACTGATTGGTATTACGGCTGTGGCGGCCTTTGACGGACTAGGATGAATATCACGGAGTTTGATTCTCTTTGGATTCGCATATGCAAGAAGTTGAGATCATCGGATTTGTTCGATCCAAACTGGTCGGATATAGGTAGGCGGAGGATGGCTTCCAAGCGTGCAGATTCTGCGGGTTTGGAATCCGCCACGATTTGGAATTGTTGGAGTCCGCGCTGTAGCCCGCAGGATATGCGGCGCTCTTGATCGGGTCTGGACGCTGGGGGTCAAGTGGTCGCAGGTTCAAATCCTGCCGTCCCGACCAAATTATATGTAACGTTTTCAATGACTTAACCGGCTTTCCAATTCCCCTTCCATTCTCGTTTTTCCCATTGTTAGTTCTATTTGTACATTGCGGATTAGTAGCCCTTGATCATCGGTCGAGGCGTAACTCTGGGCCATGTGCTTTTTTATTCAAGCCAGGCGCACCAGATTTTCCGCAATCAGGTACGAGATAGCGGGGGACAGATTTCAGCGGCGTTGAAGAACGCTTTTTCACCCCTTGAGCCCACGATCCGGGTCTTAACATCCGGTAAAGGGTTTCCAATAAGGATATTTTTTTATTGACGAAAGTTATCATTTATGATAACTATAGCAAATGACATGGACGATCACGTTTTACAGCGAGAAGGTAGAAAAGGAGACTTTGGCGCTGCCGCCGGGAATTCTAGCGAGCTTCTTGCGTATCACGGAATTGATCGAAGAGTTTGGCCCCAATTTAGGCCGACCACATACCGCGCCATTGTCCCAAGGAATGTTTGAGATCCGAGCCAAAGGCAAAGAGGGCATTTCTCGCTCAGTGTTTTGTACGGTAGAAGGGCAAGAAATTGTCGTGCTCATTACCGTGATTAAGAAGGGTAACAAGATACCCAAGCGTCAGATGGACATGGCGCGCAAACGAATGAAGGAGGTCCAAAATGGCTAAACGACCCGCAATACAAAATTTTCGAAAGAAAGCGCTCAAAGATCCTGCCGTTAAAGCCGAATATGACGCACTCTCGACTGTGTTCGAAATGAAACGCAGCATGATTGCTATGCGTAAAGAAGCAGGGGTGACGCAAGAAGAAATGGCCGACATGCTTGGGACAAAGAAAAGCAATATTTCCAGACTCGAGAGCGTGACGAATGGCAGCTCGCCGCGTTTGGCAACAATCGAAGATTATGCCCGCGTGCTCGGATATTCGGCGCGCATTGAGTTTGAACCACGGGCTAATTAGCTACGCCGAAAGGCTGTGTGTGGCGAATTGGTCGTCAGGCAGGAATAGGTGTACAGAAAAGACTGCGGCAATGTTCCTGCCATCATAGTTGTTGAGGCTTCCCACTTGACCGAAAAACTCGTGTTCTGCGGAAGGTTTGAGTGGGAAAAAACTGAGGCCAACGAAGCGACGAGTCCTTTGTTTATGTGGCTTCCAGTGCTTTTAGAAATCAGAACTGGGGGTCAAGTGGTCGCAGCAGCGGGGCTGCCCGTTAAATCCTGCCGTCCCGACCAATAAAATCGGGTGCTGCCCGGAGACGCGGTGCAACGCTAGGCAGCGTCAATGCTGACCGTATGCCCACACTTCACGGCAAACCCGACTAACGTATCCAGGCGAAAAGACTCAAAGCCCCCCTTCATTAGAATACTCACCCGAGGTTGGGAGATGCCCAGTAAACTGGCAACTTCGCGCTGCTTCAGGTTGTTTGCTTTGATGTACTCGGTGATCACATGGATCAATTCGGATCTCAATTTGTAGATTTCACGTTTAACCGGATCATCTTCAATTGCGTCCCAGACACTTTCAAACTTTTGATTACTCACTTCAGCTCCTTTAATGCGGACTTGATCGCGGCAATGTCTTGTTTCGCTGTCCTCTGCGTTTTCTTCTACAAGGCATGGAGAACGTAAACGGCATCAGCTCGATTCGCGACGTAAACTACCCGCCATGCACCCTCAATCCGGATCCGAATTTCTCTAGTTCATATCCTGACGCTCGCTTCACAGATGAAGGAAGCTCACGCAATGCTTCCAAGGAGCGACCTAAGAATACAATCGACTTCACAAAGTGAAAATATATATGTAGATATATATTTTGGCAATGGTTAATTGCTGCCCAGAAATAGAATGGTTGGTCATGTTGCATTTCCTGTTGCAACAATTCTCAACAAACTGGTCCTTTGAAACACGTAGTCTTCAGCCCCAAAATCCTAAGTCGTTGTTGTTACTTGTTGTGAGGTATTGGTAGTTGTTGTCTCCACTGCCCTGGGGGTCAAGTACCCTCCTGCGGAGGGTGGTCGCAGCAGCGGGGCTGCCCGTTAAATCCTGCCGTCCCGACCAGACTTCTTCGGGTCCAACCCGGGCACATAGGTAACAGTTCATTTGGGTACTACGACTAGAGTCGTTGGTAACAGTTTAGGAGCAAAGGGGTTGTTACCCACTGGCTCCACCCGGTTGTGCTGTTGATCAAAGAATCCTAAATCATATTCCATGAACGATACCAGTCATATGGTGCGGTCATGGAATGGGTATTCTGGTGGGTCAACTCCAGTTGGTCCTGTCCCAACATTCTCAGGATCCACTAATCTTCATCGGGATTGTCATTTCGTCCTTTCTGTTTCGATGCAATGAAAATAACAAGTACCGAAATGATAACTGCAACGACTCCACCAACGACTGCATTCTCCATATCTTTCTTATACCTCGTTTCGTTTGCGTATTGATTTGAGCGGCTTGTGCATCTAACAGCGGATGAGCATTCACTTAAACCCCGCTAACGATGGAGAGCCTCAGCGCCTGCTCTTAAGTTCGTCGCGAATGACAGCTAATGCTTCATTCGTTAGCTGCAAGATTTCTTCTGAATCCAACAGGTCATAACGAAGGTTGGTGCGAATGATGCTCATGGCCACGTAGAGCTCGCGAGGATCTTCTTCGACTAACTGCGCATCAAAGGTCAGTTTGTTTCCTTCTAGCGGTTTGACGTATCGGGTAATCACAGGGAAAGTGTTCCCTCGCAACATGTTTCTAATTTCACTGATTCTTGTAATCGAAAGGTGCTTTTGCCAAACGCGACCTAGTTTTTCCCTCAGTGCGGTGGACTCAATCAGACGCATGTTGCCGGTGTCTTTCAGTTCCTCAAAAGTAACAAAACTCACGGGAAAGCTGCCAGTAAGGGAGGAGCTCTGAAGAGCAGCGAACAGGCCTAGATAATCAACTTCTTCTCTCTGGCTTTTCGCAAGTATCGTCAGACCAGACTCTAATCTGATAAGCGACTCTTTGAGCCTCACAATGCTCTTACCTATGGCTTCAGTGCTGACCGATAAGTCATCCTCTAAACGTTCCAGATACTGCAATTCAAGCTCGCGATCTTCCCGGTCATTTTGCCAATCGTTTACCTGCAAACTTAGGAAAAAGCCGAAAACCAGAATCATGAACTCGAGAATCAGCAGAGCGTAGTTCCGATTGTTAACGTGATCTTTGACTCTTGAAAATATCATTCGAGCGCTCTCCTGTTATGGTCCGCCTATTCTAACAGGCCGATCATAGCGCGGCTTGAACTCTAGGGATCCACATCATCGTGCTGGCAGCATAAACACCAACGAGCGTCAGCATAGCCATCAGCGACACGGTGATGGCAGCAGCAAAAGATGCCCAGGTCTCACGATGCTTCTCAGCCCAGAATACTAATTCGGCAACCGCCATGGGCAGAAGATAGGAAGCGAATGAAATGGCGATATCAGCTGGTCCGTCGATCTGTCTGCTGTTGCCAAATGGACCCTGGTGAATCATGTACCAGGACATCAAATACAAGCGAAAGCTCCATACGCCGTTAATGAGAATAAAAGCATGGACCGCATAGCGCCTATGAAGGCTAAAGTTGCGGTTTACCGCTGTTCGCCAGGCAAGGTAAACGAACACGGGAATCAAAATACCATTTAGCGTGACCCCAAGAGCGCCCACATCACTCAAGCGGCTGCCAATACCCCAGGTCATGTAAAGGCCGCTGATAGCGCCGAAAAAACCAACTGCCAGGAAGAGTCGGCCGTTCCAGCGGTGAAACACCGGGAATCGCTGGCGAACCATGGGTACGAATTGAAACGTGGCGCTCAGGCTAATCAGCATCACTGGAATCACGTGAAGCAGGAGCACCGCGTTATTGATGGTTTCACCGTTTCTGTACCCCCTGATCATATGCGTGAACTGGGATTCGTCTAGCTGCCCACTCAGCCACGGCATAGTGAACTGCGCGAAGATATAAAGACCGAACAGCCACTGGCCAAGAAAAATAACGCTGATCCAGGAATTGATGGCGCCTGATAGCCAGGCTTGAGAAATCGAATGGATTGATGGCAGCTTTGGGTGGGAAATCGACAATTCGCTCATAACGCATCACTTCAATATTGGACAAGAGCGGTCATTTTTGGGTTTTAGAAGCCCAAGAACTCTGCAATTTCCGATTTTGAGCATAAGAATTCGTGAAAAACGTCGATCTTGGATGAGATTCACGCGCCTCAAGTAGCTCGCGTCGTTTTTTCAGTGGGTTTCTTATCTATGTTAGTGTTTCTGCCATGTCTGCAAACACCGTTCATCTTGTGTTGCTTGTCACTTCCCTCACAAGCATCGGTTGCCCTGACCGCCCTCAGGCCGATTCGTCTGGAACATATACTCTTTGCAGTTTTGGCGGGCTCTTTGCTGCTGCTCTCGATTGCGCAGTTGTTACCGGCATCATTTGCGGTGGAGCAGCAGTTCGTCGCTTTAGGCACTTTTGCCACCTGCAACGTGTTTTGGCTATTGACCCGCGCTCTGTTCAGGAAGGGTAACAACGTCCTGAACGCTTCCCACTATCTATTGGCGGGTTCAATTGCGCTCTTGATTCTATTCAGTCGCAGCATCGACCTACTGGTAACGCTCGGATGGATCGAACAAAGCACTCTGATTTGGTTAAAACGCTCTCTCGTTGAGATTCTCCAGCTGCTTTCCTCGGGCATTCTACTTCTGTCTTTTTGGGAGATAATTCGCAGTTATGCATCAAGCAGTAAAGGCTTGCGTAGGCAAAAATTGATTCTTGCCGGTTCAATGCTGATAGCGGTTCTCAGCACGCGTGTTATTGCTCCGGCGATTCCAGTTGAACCTGAAACCGGCAAGCTCATCTTCTTGTGGGTAAGGAGCATGGCTGCGTCGTTGATGCTTGTCTCCGCTTTTCTGGTGCTGTGGTTTCAATTCAAGGACCGAAAGGCGCTTGAGTCAAACCGGGCAGTAGACGATCTCAATGATGAAGATGCGGATCTGGCAGAAGCCGTGAAGCACCTCATGACAGAAGACAGGCTGTTCTTGAAAGCCGAATTGAAAATGATGGATATTGCCAATGCCCTTGGCGTCCCGGAGCACAAAGTGAGTAGGGCACTTCGAGAAAAAAACCAATCCGGCAACTTCAATCAATTTGTGAATGGCTTCCGCATAGAATTTGCAAAGCACCTGTTAATTGAAGAGAAGAGTAAGGATTGGACGATTCTGGTTGTGAGTATGGAATCTGGATTTGCTTCCCTCGCGACCTTCAATCGCGTTTTCAAATCGCTGGAAGGATGCACGCCGAAGCAATATCGCCAGAGATCCTGTCAGCCGCAGTGAGCAAAAACTCTCAACTGATGTGACCTAATCCACCAACTGCAATCGCATCAGCGGACTCATCAACAAGTCACTTAAATAACGAAGGTTCGCCAAGGATAGGAAATATTAAGGCTGTTTTGAAGGCGATATGAAAGTAACGACCATCTTTGATGCCGATATCAGCGCGCACTGCGTCCGCACCGGTGCCGTCAATTACATGCCCACCACTGATGATGAGATCGTGATCCATTACGCCATCGCCATCCGTATCTACACTGGTCGGATCCGTGCGCTGCTCGAACTCTTCCAGGTTGGTCATGCCGTCCATGTCGGTGTCGGTCTGATCGGCCTGGAACGTGACCCCAGCGCCGGGTGCCATGCTGGCATCGGTGCAGTTCAGCAGCCCGCCGGTCAGGGCGCAGCCACCACGGTGCTTACCGGACACATGGGTAACACTTTAATCCGAAGACATCATCTCCAGTTCGAAGTACGGCTTATACTTCGTAAACCCGAATGAAAGTAATTGGTTCTACGCTGCGCTGCGCGCGCGTTGTGCCTTATCCAAGTCGTATGTTGCTTGCAGATTCATCCATAATTTAGGGGAAGTACCCAACGCATCTGCGAGGTCCAGAGCCGCGTCAGCAGTAACACCTCTTTTTCCGCGAATTAGTTCATTCAATCGCGCACGTGTCCAGCCGACCTTTACTGCAAACGCGGTCTGGGTCATACCCATCGGCTCAAGAAACTCTTCCATAAGAATTTCACCAGGATGGAATGGATTTTTTGGTTGCTTGCTCATGCCAAAACTCTGTTAATGATAGTCAATAATCTCTACGTCCATAGCCTGTCCGTGTTGCCAACGAAACACGACACGCCATTGGTCGTTGATCCTGATCGAATGAAGTCCTTTTCTGTTACCTTTAAGTGTTTCTAGTCGATTACCTGGAGGCACTCTAAGGTCCTTCAGCTCGGCCGCCTCATGCAGATAAAGAAGCTTCCTTCTGGCGAAGTGGCGCAGATCTTGCGGGAACCCCCTGGTTTCTCGACTGCTTTTGTCATAGAAAAGAGCTTCTGCCAAACGGTTCGCAAACGATTCGATCATGTTTCTACGTTATCGGAAAGCGATAACTTCGTCAAAGATATGATAATTGTTGAGGCCTTAGATTAAGAGAATCCATGTTGCATTTCCTGTTGCAACAATTCTCAACAAATAGGTCCGCTGACAGCTACAGTTTTGGACTCCAGTTTCCTAAATGGTTGCCGCAACGTGGTTGCCAGATAAATCCGCCGCCGCTTGCGGCGGTAGCCGTCGCCTCGCAAAGCGAGGACACCCGACTTCAAAATCCAATGGTGCTGCCTGGAGACATAGATAACACTTCATGCTGAAGACATGGGTTACAGATTTAGAAGCTGGATCGGCCTAATTTTCCACTGTGTATTGTCGGAGAAATGTCTCCAGTGACTCCTTCACGCGGGTACCTTCCTCGATGATTCTAATGATCTTTTGGTGGGCATCGTCTGCCTCCACTGCGATATGGAAACCATTGATGCGCAGAAAGACATCCACAGCGAAGAACGCCACGCGCTTGTTTCCATCTACAAATGGATGGTTCATTAATAAAGACTCGAAGAGTGCTGCCGCCATTTCGACGAGGTCCGCGTAGTACCCGGTACGGGGTCGAAACAAGGCACTCTCCAAAAGTCCCAGATCCCGAACACCTGGTGGCCCACCAAACTCCTGCAAGAGCGTGGTGTGAATTTCCAGCACCTCCTCTAACGTGAGGAATGCAACGGAGCCAGGTGGCGATTGCCCCTCACTTGGCAAGCAGTTCTCCCAGCTTGCGATTGGCATCAATCGATTTTGTCAGCGCCGATCTGACCTCGGGGCGGACTCGTCTGCGCTGAACATATTCAGCGATGGCTTCAGTCAATACCCCCGAGATGCTCTGTTGCGATTCGGCAGCCAGTGCCTTGAGGTCCTCCCAGGTGCGCTCCTCGACCTGCGAGCTCACTTTGACGGTAGTCATTTGTTTTCCTGAAATGTCATGAATTTTCATGATTCTAGCATACAGTGGGGTTAATGCCCGTGTTGCAATTCCTGTTGCAACCATTCTCAACAAATAGGTCTGCTGATAGCTACAGTTTTGGACTCCAGTTTCCTAAGTGGTTGTTCTTACTTGTTGTGAGGTATTGGCGGTTGTTGCTATCACCGCCTCTGGGGGTCAAGTACCCTCCTGCGGAGGGTGGTCGCAGCCGTGTGAAGGCCCCAACGCGGTTGCCAGTCAAATCCTGCCGTCCTTGTGAAGCAAGGACACCCGACCCAATAAAATCAGAGACTTAGGTCTAAATCGAAAATCAATTTCTCATTCATGTTGCTATAATCGTTTGAGCTTGCGGAGTGTTGATTGTTGAGAATTGTAGTAAACGCGATAGTCATTGTTCACTTCAGCTGCAATGTCCTACCTTTACCAATGCTATTGTCCATTGACCATAAGTCGCAATCCGAATAATTTCAGGGCCATGACACAACACGTTCAAAAAATTGAAGCAGAGGCCGTTCAACTTTCGAAGAAGGAACGGGCTGAATTGGTTCGGCGATTAATTGCTACTCTTGATCAAGGTCAAGATATTGATGCTGAGCAGGTATGGTTAGATGAAGCAGAGCGCCGTCTTTCCTCCTATCAAAGAGGAGACTCGAATAGCATTCCAGCAGAGGAAGTGTTCGATGCGTTGCTCAGTAGCCATTGACGGGCGTCAGATTTCTCTTAGAAGCTGCTGAGGAACTTCAAGTTGCTGCCGGATATTACGATGCGCAAGCATCTGGACTCGGTAAAGAATTCGTACTAGAAATCCAGAGATTGTGTGAACGTATCGCTGACAATCCACATATTGGATCAAAGATTCGCCCGCGCATACGCAGGCGCGCACTCCGACGTTTCCCATTCTATGTTCTGTATACGATCGAAGAGGACGGTGTTCTGATTGTAGCTGTGGCTCATCACCGTCGCGCACCTGGTTATTGGCAGAATCGAGTTTAGATACTTGCTAGATAAGTGCTTCGTGTTGCATTTCCTGTTGCAATAACGCTCAACAATTCGGTCCTTAAGAAGCCTGCACTCTACAGCAGCGATTTTCTAAGTCGTTGTTGTACATAGTTGTGAAGTGTCGGCAGTTGTTGTCATCACTTCCCTGGGGGGGCAAGTACCCTGCTGCGAATGCTGGTCGCAGCAACCCGATTAAAGGTTGTGAAAATCCTACCAGTCTGAGTCCTCCCGTATCTCATCAAGCACCGTTTCATCCAACCAGCAAAGTAATACCAAGAGGCTGTCTCTGTCCCTCCGCAGCCGGCGAAGTCAATATCAACGAGTGAATTGTCGGCCAGCTGACAGACTTCGAAAACTCTTTCTTGAAATATTGTGCTTCCAAGCCAGCCGTTCTATCTGGACCCTTACATTATCGCCCTCTGGAGATGCGCATGAAAATCACTGATATAAAAACCTGGGCTGTTGCCACACCGCCCCCACACAAAGGTGGTGCGTATTGGATATTTGTCAAGTTAACCACAGACAATGGCATCTGTGGGTATGGTGAAATCTACGGCGTGCCTTTTGCTCCGCGTGTGGTTTGCGACATGGTCGAAGATGTAGCGGCACGTCTCGTCATCGGCAGAAGCCCGTTTGAAATCGAAACAATCTGGCGCCTGATTTACGCAGATGGTTTCAATCAGCGGCCGGATGTCAGTACCGGCGGTGTATTGTCGGGTATTGAAATTGCCTGTTGGGACATTGTAGGCAAAGCCACAGGCCAACCGGTTTACAATCTGTTGGGTGGGAAAGTGCATGAGCGTCTGCGTTCGTATACTTATCTTTATCCCGAGGAGCAACCCAATGAAGTCGTTCCGAAAGAGTTCCATGGGGACATCAACAAAGCGCCAGATCGCTTACAGCACTATATGGATATGGGATTCACGGCAGTCGGATACGATCCGGTAATGCCGATGGGCTCCTTTGATCCGCGTCAGCTTTCCCTGGGCGACCTCGAAAACGCCGAAAACATGACTCGTGAATTGCGCGAGGTTGCAGGAAGCAAATGCGACCTGATGATCAAGACCCATGGTCAAATGACAACCTCCAGTGCCATTCGACTGGCACGGCGACTCGAAAAGTACGACCCGCTCTGGTTCGAGGAGCCTGTGCCACCAGACAATCGCACAGAAATGGCGCGAGTCGCTAATTCCACGACCATTCCCATCTCCGGTGGAGAACGACTGGTGAGTAAGTATGAGTTCGTTGATTTGTTACAACAACAGGCGGCGCAGATACTGCAACCCGCTATGGGACGGGTGGGCGGTATTCTGGAAGCGAAGAAAATAGCCGGTATGGCGGAAGCACACTATGCACAGTTTGCTCCTCATCTGTACGCCGGGCCTATCGAAGCAGCCGCGAATATTCAGCTGTCTGCCTGCACACCTAATTTCCTGATTCTTGAGAGCATTGAGACTTTTGATGGATTTTTTAATCAGCTGTTGAATAAACCCATTCAGTGGGAAGAAGGCTATGTGGTTGTACCTGATGAGCCGGGTTTGGGGTTTGAGCTTAACGAAGCAATGTGCGATGCCAACCCCTATACAAGCGACACGGTGTTTCCACCGATGGCGAAGAAACCGCTTAATTAAGTTAGTGCGGATCAACGTTGTTAGTCACAAGATTGAATTAATACTTGTGCTCAGGAAATCATAAGCTGTGGATATCGAAAATGTTGTAAAAAACGCCGCCAGAACGCAGGGGGTACCGGGATCAAGTGTCGCCGTGCTAATGGGGCAAACAATTGTCAGTGAAGTCGCGACCGGGGTTATCAATCGGGATACACGGGTCAGGACTACCAGAGATACACTTTTCCAGATTGGTTCAATCACTAAGACCTTCACCGCCACGATGATCATGCAGTTACGTGATGAAGGGCGTCTTGATCTCGATGAACTGCTCGTGAAGTATCTGCCTGATTTCAGGCATAATGATATGAAGCGGCTAAGGCAGGTAACGCTTCGACATTTGCTCACTCACCAGAGTGGTATTGATGGTGACTTCTTTCCTAGAACAGATACTGGTGATAAGGCCATAGAAGAATTGTTAGGCCTGTCTGGTTCACTGCCTTTCCTGTTTGACCCTGGTACCAACTATTCATATAACAATATTGGCTTCAGCGCTCTCGGCCGAGTGATAGAGATGATCGATCAACAATCGTTCGACGTCTCACTTCGCAAGAGAATATTTGCACCACTTGATATGGATCATGCGCTAAGTCGTCCGGAAGATAACTTGCGTTTTCGTGCGGCCGTCGGACACCTGCCTGACCCGAAACACCCTGATCAGTTGATTGTGCCAAAAGTTGTTTATCTCACGATAGGGCATAAGGCAGCAGGCTCTACGCCTGCGATGACGGCATCAGACTTGCTGAAATATGCAGCCGTTCACAAGAATAAGGGTGTGGGTCTAAATGGAAGTCGCATCCTTTCTGCCCGATCAGTTCGCGAAATGCAAAAGCCGCAAGTCACTTGTAAGGACCGTGACTGGCCCTGGCAGGTAGGGCAGCCCTGGCGCCTTGCAAAGTGGGGAGCAGTGAAAATCTATGGACACCCTGGGGGTACGGTAGGGCAAGGCTCTGACCTGACGATTTGCAACGAGAAAGACATCGCCGTTGTGTGTCTGACTAACGGCGGGAATGCGGCGGAGTTTTCTCGAACTGTCGTGAGTCATGTCTTCAAATCAGTGAAGGTCAACATGTTCAAGCCTCCAACGCCTGCAAAAGATATCAGCGTAAAGCCCGAGGTATTGGTGGGCAGGTTCAGTAATGTGGCTGTCACGATTGATATAACGGATGAAAATGGCACTTTGATGATGGAGGCAACGCCTTCGGGCTTCGCGGGCATCAAGGCCGGATCAGAGATTGGCTTTGTCAATCCCCGTTTAGCCATCGCAAACAAGATGGCGATTGAAATGGGTGGGAAGCCTGATCAGCCTTGTGACTGGATTAGAATTGGCGGGAGAATGTTGCTGAGAGTTTGATTTGACCTTGCAGTCATATTTGCTGTAAATCAACTAAGTTTGCTAAACCAAATTATGTTGATATGAATCCACATGACTCAGATGAGCCTTCCCTTTTACGCATCGGTGGTATCTGGAACTGGCTGAAGTCCATCTCGGATGACGCCTACATAGCTCTTAACGAAGCCTGCCGACCACTGCACTTGCCACGTGGTGAAATGCTTTATCACCGAGGTGATGAAATCACGTCTATCTATCAGATCATTTCGGGACGAGTGCTGTTCAGTGTTTTTTCCACATCCGGCAAGGAAATGCGCTATGTACACATGGTGCCGGGGGACTGCTTTGGCGAGTTAAGCATTTTTGGTGGGAGACCGGCGCATCACGATGCACAAGCGGAGGTCGATACCCTCATATTGAAGCTCAGTGAGCAAGACTTTCATCGGCTGCGAAAGGTCTTCCCGGAAATCAACGAAGCCTTGCTTCGGTTTCTGGCAAGACGTGTGAGAACTGTTTATGACACGCTCGATGATGCCTATCTGCTGGATATGCCTCACCGACTGGGACGTCGGTTGTGGGAGCTTTACCGGGCCAGTTTGCGAGAGGACCCTGTTGGAAAGATCACGATATCCCATGAAGATCTGGCCATGATGATCGGCAGTTCCCGGCAGAGTGTCACGGGTATTCTCAAAGGCTGGGAACGAGAAGGTTGGCTGGTGCAAACCTATGGTCACATTGAGCTACTGCTACCAGATAAGCTCCTGGCATTTAACAGCCAATAGAATGTCGGCCAGCTGACAGACCTCATATTCCTTCCGCAGGCAGAATGTATTGATTATCCAGAGTTGTTGGTCTGGTTACCCGCAAAGGTGGCCCCGGTGGTTGCTGAGTATTTAGAAGAGGTGCACGGTTATGAACACAGTTACGGCAAGTAAATACAACGAAGATCAACAAACCTACGTAGATGCAGGTATTGAGCGGGCATCGAAACTGGGCAATCGGGGTCCTGTCAGGTTCGAACAGGATGGCACGCTCGCGAAAGACATACTGGATGCCTACTGGCGTACCGGTTTTTATGTGTTTGAAAACCTGGTAGATGCTGACGAAATCAGACTGCTGCAAAAAGAAGCCGAAATGCTGCTGGATCGGGCACCCGTGGATAATGGTGCTACTACTGATCATCTTGGCAGGCCGGCTTTTGGTCTGGAATTTGCGCGCTCGGTCTATACCCTGGTGCGCCCTCTGAGTGATCCCTGGGGTGGCACCAAGAAGCTGAATGGCCGTCATCCCACGCAAATGACCCAACCGGAACCAGAAGGTGCAATGCCCGAGAAAGTGGTCTTTGCAATGGAAGGGATGTGCCAGATTATGGACGCCGGTCTGCGACTGTATGGGCACCCCAAACTTCTGTCTATTGCCGCCTCAATCAATGGCGATGATTTTGTGCCCTACACGGATGTAGTCTTTGTCAAACAGGCCGGTGTGGGCGGTTCGGTATCGTGGCACCAGGATGGTGTAACTCACTGGGATTCACCTGACTGGGATGAAGGAATACATGGTTTTAACTTCCAGGTTCAGCTTTACGATACCTCTGCCCATAGTTGTTTGTGGGTAGTTCCAGGAAGTCATAAAGAAGGCAAGATCGACATTAAAAAGCTCGTTGAAGAAACTGGCTCTGAGCGTTTAGCCGATGCAGTCCCGTTGTATGCAAAAGCAGGTGATGTCACGATCGTTAACCGGCAAGCGTTGCACGGTTCCTTTGCGAATACTTCTAAAGATCAGCGCGTTTCCCTGACGATTGGCTTCCACCGTAGAAAATCCGTGCTGGGTGCCAAAGGTTCATTAGCAACTTCCGCGGATGCTCATTATGACGAGCAACGTATAGATGACAGAGCAAAGGTGATCGGCATAGCGATAGACTCACGCGCTCAATACTATGCCAATGAACAGCGGTTTATCTATCAGCCTTTTGTTGGACGTGAGGAGGAAGTGCGCTTCACGGAGGAAAACTGGCAGAAGTTTGTGAAGGACTACAACCTGAAAGATCTGGCAATCTGAAAACGTCGAATGGTGCAACTATAAGCCTGCAACCCTTACGATATAGTCTGCGATCATAAGATCCAGATGGGCGCCGCCACCGTTTTTAAAAACCGTCGTCGCCAAGTCACTTTGGCGGGTGACTTGCCCCGCACACAGGTCGTATAAATCTCCAAGAATGTCTTGCCGGGCGATAATGCCATTTTTAATGGGTATCAATAATTCGCCGATATGATCCAGTGTGGTATCTCTACAATCGACGTATATATCTGCATGTTGCAGAAGGGCATCGTCAGCCTCCCGCATGTCTGGTTTAAAAGCGCCAATTAAATCGACATGAGTGCCGGGCTTAACCCAGTCGCCATGAATGATGGGTTCGGACGATAAGGTTGCACATGAAATAATATCGGATGCTGCTGCAGCTGATTCAAGATTCTGAACAACATGGACGTTGACAGCCAACCCCTCATGCAGGCTAACGAGATGATTGGCCCGCGACTCCGTTCGATTCCAAACACAAATCTCCGTTAGCCGCGGGAACAACTGACAATATCCCTCTATGAGCGAGGCTGCGACTGCGCCGGCGCCGACGATTAGCAGTGTGCTGGCATCCTCGCGCGCTAAAATTTGCGCACCCAACAGAGAGTCCGCTGCAGTCTTCCACCGGGTGACGAGATTGCCATCAACCATCGCTCTGGGTACACCTGTTTTGTCATCGAACAACGTGAATACGGAACTCACACTCGGTAGACCGATTGACACGTTGTTACCGAATATTGTTGCTGTCTTGGTCCCGATGCCCAGGCCAGTTACCCAGGCGGAACGACTTAACAGGGTATTATTTTTCCGCTCGATGAATGTATCTTTTATCTGGGCTCGTTCGAGATTGTGGCCGGCACGGATGGCCCTACAGGCATCCTGCCAGTTAAGTTGAGCTTCAACGTCATCGCCACCAATAAAAGGAATGGACCCCACTCAATCTCCCCATATATCGTGATACAGGCGTAACAGATTCAACCCCATGATTTTTTGCACATCCTCTGACGAATAACCTCTGTCGAGTAAACCAGCTGTTATTAAAGGTAGGGTCCTGGGTGTTTCAATTCCTGTGGGATATTTGTGCGGGGGTGGTGGGTATTCAGGCCCTTTCCAGTGCCCGCCATCCACCATGCTTTCCCATTCCGCCTGAGCAGCTTCACCTTCCACAACCGGCCATTGACCCATGTAGTAGTCGATCCCCAAGGCAACATGGTCAATACCGCCGACCTCGACGAAGTGGTCGATGTGTTCGATGAAGCGTTGCAATGATGGCTGTTCCTCGCCGCTGATGAACCCTGGAAAGCCGGTTACCCCGGTCAAACCACCCGATTCCGCAATGGCTCGAATCTGATCATCTTCAACATTTCGTGCACTGGCTGTTTTCCACAGTGCCATGGGGTTGGCGTGACTGAAGATAACAGGTTTGTCTGAGTATTCGATGGCATCCATAGTGGTGCGATAACCTGTGTGGGAACAATCCACAATCACCTTTGCCTGATTACAACGGTCGATGAATGCCTTGCCAAATGGTTTAAGCCCTTTGTCAGGTGTCTGACAACCATATCCAAGGCGATTCTCAACATTGTAGGTCAACTGGATAATGCCCACACCCAGGCGCTTGACCGCATCGATGAGATCAAGATCGTCGGCGATGGCTTCCGGGCCTTGCAGGTGCAGAATGACACCTGTCTTACCTTCTTTTTTCGCTTTCAAAACCTGCCCGGCACGCTCGATCAGCACAAGGTCTTCTCGTTCTCTGATGAACCTTAACCATTTGCCTATCAGAGACAAAGTCTCATTCATGGGGTTAAACCCGCCGACAGTCGGTGTTACAACCGTACAGCCACCTTCTATATACCAATCAACGTATTTCCTCTTTGCCAAAAGAGGGCAGGTACCATCTATGATGATGGCGTCTTTATGTAATTGAGCCGCTAGGTCGTTCATAGGTCATCCACTTGTAGGTTGATTGGGGCAGATTTTAGTCTTGAATCAAACGCTCTGGGTTCACTGCATCAATGAAACTGGATAATGACGCATACTCTCCACTGAGCACCGCTCCAGTCAAAAGGTGGTGGGTCAGATGAGCCAGTGCTGGCGCTGACTGAACGCCATACCCGCCTTGTCCTGCCAGCCAGAAAAAGCCTGGGTGACGGGGATCCATGCCAACCACAAAGGTCTTGTCAGGCGCAAAGGTGCGTAGCCCCGCCCAACGATGGTTAACACGTCGTACTTCAATGCCAGTAGCCGTTGAAAAGCGGTCAATGGCAATCGCGATATCAAGCTCTTCTGGTTGCGCATCACAAGGTGGAGACGGGGTTTCATCTGCTGGTGAAATGAGTAACTGCCCTGCGTCTGGTTTGAAATAAAACGCTTCTTCAACATCGAGCGTCAGGGGCCAGTCAGTAATATCATATTCAGACGGTGCATCGATCAGCACTGCCGTGCGACGCTTGGGTTCAATGCCAATGCCACTCAAGCCTGCCATTACGGCGACAGGGTCCGCCCAGGCACCGGCGGCATTGATGATCGTTGGTGCAGAGTAATTCCCCTGGGGCGTTTCGAGCACCCAAAGACCGTTGTTAAAAGAAATTTGCGTGATATCAACCCCAGTCTCAACGCGTCCACCTCGCTGTTTGAGCAATCTCGCGTAGCCCTGCATCAATGCGTCAACGTCAAGGTCGCCACCTGTAGGATCGAGTAAACCTGTGACCGCATAATTCGGATCAAGCGCGGGAACACGATCAACCATTGCTGCAGAATCAAGTGCAATCAAAGTGTTGACCTCGGCCAGCATGCTGTCGATTGCCGACTGCTGATCCTGTCGACCAATAAACATCGCGTCGCGGGGCCGCAGCAATTGAACATCTGTAAACCCATCAGGTGGGGTTCGGAAAAACTTTTCGCAGGTAATGGATATGCCTCGAACTGTCTCATTGCCATAGGCAGGTGCAAAATACGCAGCGGAACGTCCAGTGGCATGAGTGCCCGGTTGCTTTTCCTTTTCAAGCACAACAACTTTTGCACTTGCTGCCAGTTCTGCAGCGGCGGATAAGCCAGCAATCCCTGCACCAATGACGAGGAAATCAGTCTTCGTATTCAATGAATCACCTCAAGAATAGGATGCGTTCTCATCTTGTGGCCACAGCGGTTGGGTGCAGAGAGTTTTCTCAAAAATTTCTATGTGATGTGTGGTCAATCCGGGTGGATCGGCAGTGATGATGGTACCTGCGATTGTTTCAAATCCGGCTCTAAAATGGTTGCTGGACTTGAGTGCAACATAGTCTTTAGACAATACATCAATACCTACGGCGAGGAAGGGCTCTGCATCGAAAGTTTGCGAACGCTCGCTGCCAACCACAATATCCATACCTTCTACCTGAAGTCTGGCGAGCTTGCCGTAGTTTATTCTGGCACCCTTTGCCAGGCCCTGCATGATGCAACGACCATCATGCAGGGCCTTGATGTAGACATCCAGCTGCAGGGGCTCACCGTGTAAATCATCGTATTTCCCGCCAAGTTCGACGTGAATACTACTGCCGACACCCGCTTGATGAGCCTGATTGGCAACCTCGGGATCGACAATAAAGCCGAAGCAAGCGTTGTCGAGTTTAGCGTCAAGCATGGCTCTGAGCAGATGAGTGCCATCACCCGGAGTGCCACCGCCACAATTATCCGAGGTTTCATTGATCACCACGGGCTTCTTTGTCGCGGCTTGTGCTGCCTGGACGGCTTCCTCGGCTGACAAGCTCAATGCTCTGAAGGATTCTCGCTGCGCCCAGAGCTCGAGACCGACCTTTTTTGCCAGTGCGCGAGCATGATCGTCTCCGCTGCGGCTGGTGACGACAATGTGGCTACCCACATGCGGCACATCTGAGTAGGGAAAGCCGTGGAACATACTGACGTTGATCGCTTGTGGATCATCAAGTTCAAACTGCCGAATCTGATCACGTAGTGCTTTACCTGCACCTTCAAATGTTGTGGTAGTCGGCATTAGCATGGGTACCGTCTCGACGATCACGCTGGGACGATAGTCGTGTTCGATCATGTCGCAGATGAGTCTGATGGCATCGCCTGCTCGCTCATGCATATCAATGTGCGGGTACTCATAGCAGGCGAATACACCATTTAGGGCGTCCGCCATGCGCTGGGTAACGTTACCGTGCAGATCGAATGCGGCAGTAATAGGTATCGTGTCACCAACAAGGCGACGCACATCCTCGGCAAGATCGGCTTCTAGATCTAAACACCCATCCACAGACCCAGCGCCATGAAGATCCAGAAATACGCCATCCACTGGCAGCTCTTGCGCCAGCCTCTCCAGGAGTTCAGATTTCATCGTGTTGTAGGCTTCCGTTGAGACCTTGCCGGACGGTTGGGCAAATGACTGCAGAATCGGTACCGGAGTGATGCCTAGCTCAATGCAGGTGTCTATCGCACCACCAGATTGAGTTTGCGTGCCGCAGAGTTTAAGTATTTGCTCGCCGCGCAGAATTTTAAAGTCACCAATCTGTGTCTGGTCCCGGACGTAGGTGTTCGTTTCGTGAACAATACCTGCTATTGCTATGCGCATTTTTGTCTCCGCAGTTTGATTGAACGGTCATTGTCCCGTCTACAGGGTGAGCTCCAAGAACGCAATGTGGCCGTCAGATCCGAGCCTCGTTTGTCTATAAGAGTATTAAGACCAGGCCAGCGAAAGTCTGTCGGCTGGACGACAATCTGAACATGCAAAATACTATAGGATTTGAATCTTGATTAGATTTCGACAAGACAAGGCGTGAATCATGAAAGGTGATGAATACATTGCAAAGATCTTAAAGCAGGAAGGCGTGTCCTGGCTGTCCTGTTTTCCAAGCAACCCGATGATTGAAGCGGTCGCAAAGGAGGGGATTCGGCCCATCGCGTTTCGCCACGAGCGGGGTGCGGTGATGGCCGCGGATGGGTTTTCGCGTGTCAGTGATGGCAAGCAATTAGGTGTCGTTGCGATGCAATCCCAAGCCGGTGCAGAAAATTCTGCTGGCGGCCTGGCCCAGGCCAATGCGGATAACATCCCGATTCTGGTGTTGCCTGGCGGCAATCCATTGAACATGCTGTTCGTCAGGCCCAACTATTCCGCGGTCAATTCCTGGGCGAATGTCGCAAGGCACGCGGAGTTCATTACTGGCCCCAGGGAAACAGGCAACGTCATGCGGCGTGCCATGCATCGACTGAGATCGTCAACGCCCGGCCCTGTGGTTGTCGAATTGCCACCCGAGGTTGTTGGGCAGGATATTCCAGACGATGCACTGAATTATCAATCGCCGCGTCCTGTGCGTGGCGCACCGTCAGCTGGCGATGTTGGTGATGCCGCAAAAGCGCTGGTAGATGCAAAAAATCCAATGATCTGGGCTGGCGGTGGCGTGATGGCGGCGCAGGCTACCGAAGAATTGAAAGCGCTTGCCGAACTGTTGGAAGTGCCGGTTTATACTACATTGCCGGGTAAATCTGCCATCGATGAGCGGCATCCACTGGCGATTGGTTCTGGTGGTCTAACAACGACAGGCCCGGCCAGGAAATGGCTGAAAGAATCTGATCTGATATTTGCTGTGGGTTCTTCCTTGACGACCACGCCCTACGGCCAACGGTTTGCGCAGGAAAAATTCCTGATTCACTCAGTCAATGACGTGGATGAGATCAACAAAGACACCATTTGTGATATCGGTCTTGTCGGCGATGCCAGGATTACGCTTAATCTGATGATTGATGCCGTCAAAGGTCTGATTGGCGAAAACGGCCGCACGACGGGCACAAAAGACAGAATCAAAGCTGCGAAAGATGAATGGTGGGCCGCCTGGATGCCCTATCTCCAGACTGACAGCGATCCTATCAGCCCGTACCGCGTCATTTGGGAACTGGACCAGAATCTCGATAGAGAAAACAGTATTGTGACTCACGATGCTGGCGCGCCTCGCGATCAAATCGCACCGTTCTACACAGCAACCACACCGCATAGCTACGTCGGCTGGGGTAAAACCACCCATCTTGGCGCGTCGATTCCGCTGATGATAGGCGCTAAAAAAGCCATGCCGGAGCGTACCTGCGTCGCCTTCATGGGCGATGCCGCGTTTGGCATGTCTGGATTGGATATGGAAACTGCGGTCCGTGCGGAACTGCCGATTACCGTCGCACTACTCAACAACGGCATCATGGCGACTTATCCCGGCGGTACACCAACCGCGAGAGAGCAGTTTGGCGTGACGCATATGCTGGGTGACTACGCGCAAATTGCGATGGGGCTGGGTGCAGAAGGCATACATGTCACCAAAGCCTCTGAACTGCCTGCGGCCATCAAAAGGGCAGCGCAACTCAACAAAGAAGGGAAAACCGTAATGCTCGATATCAAAACCCGCAACGAGGACTCACGTGCGCCGCACCGGTTTGTTGAGAAGAACACGGTGAATTAGGGGACAGGACCAATTGCCAGGTCCAATTCTGGACTACTGACAATTGTTGCAAGGCGCTGTCAGCTGTGAAGTGCATTAACCTGATCACGAAAAGTTTCCGCCTCTTGCGTCAGACCAGCTTACATCCCCCACTTATTCGCCATCGCGAGCACAGGCTCTTCTCGTGTTATAAATTCGAGCAGTACAGGGTTGCCTGATTCTGTTTGTGCAATCCCTCTTGCGAGGGCGTCCCTAATGTCATCCGCCTGCTCAATGCGTTCGGCATAGGCACCCATGGCCTTCGCCATAGCGGTATAGTCACCGCCGAGGGCGCTTGATTGGAATTTCTCAACCGCGTCTGGCATATAGGCGCCATAGCCTCCCATCACACCATTGTTGACCAGCACCGTCATAATGGGCAGATTGCTGCGGACCGCAGTTTCAAAATCGTTAGCGGTTTGTCCAAAGCCTGCGTCGCCAACAAAGTTCACCGAAAGCCAGTCTGGTCTTGCCAGTTTTGCCCCGAGGGCAATCCCTAAAGAAGAACCGAGGTGAGTTGATTTACCCCAGCCCAGATAGCCTCTTGGTGTTGTCGCTTGATAGAAGGGAACGATTTGATCTCGTGGGTTGCCAGCGTCATGGGTGACAACGGTCTTTGATTTGTCAAAAAGCGTATTCATTTCATGAATCACCCGATAGGCAGATATTGGCCCTGCATCGTTGCACAACAGACGCTCTGACCATTCATCAAAAAATTCTTTATGCAGGGTTGCGATCTCTGTAATAACGTCATCCGCTTTCGGTCTGCCATTTTCACCCACTGTTTCTTTGGCGAGTGAGATTAACTGCTGTAACACCAGTCTTGCATCACCAATGGCGGCACAGCTCACAGGGCGACATTTTGCGATATCCGCTGGGTTGTTGGTGATCTGACCAAGAACGGCATCTTTTGGCATCCGCGCAGTGAAGTCGTTGATGGTAAAGCTGGTGCCTATGCCCAGTAAAAAGTCTGATTCGTTGACAAAGTGACCGGCAGCTTTGGTAATTGTTCGGCCTGATGTACCGAGCGCTAGTTCGTGATTCTCCGGGAAGACGCTTTTACCAAGCAGCGTTGTTGTCACCGGGATTTGCAGCAGTTCTGCCAATTCGCGCAGTTCATCCCAGGCTTCGGCATAGAGTGCGCCATGACCTGCTACTAAAACTGGTCTCTTAGCAGACAGTAAAGACGCTAGTATCTGTTCGACATCGCTTGCTTCGGCCTGCGACCGATATGCACGCTGAACCTGATATGCGGGCGGATTGTCACCCTTAAACTGTCCCCACAAAAGATTGACCGCGGTTTCGATAAGTACTGGTGCCGTTCGACCATTGCGCAGGGCGGCAAATGCCATTTCCATGGTGCGCGGAATTGCCCCTGCATCATTAACTAATGTCGCCATTTTGGTGATGTCTCGAAATGATCGTGATGCCATAAATTGTGGATCATAATTTTGCATGGCGGGTGCATGGGCCCCCGGTAACACCAAGATCGGTGTGTTATCTCCGTATGCCTGGGCGACGGCAGGAAAGCTGGCTTCGATACCCGGGCCATCCTGGACGGCTACCACGCCAATCTTTTTGCCGTTGTGCATTCGGGTGTAAGCGTCGGCCATGTTGATGGCCACGCGTTCAGTGCGAGCAATCAGCGGTTTGATATTGTGGGAAGCAGCAGAATTGAACAATCGATTGTTTGGAAACCCCAGAAGATACTCAACGCCTTCGGCTTGAAGTATCTCGATGATCATATCTGCATTGCTCATGGTGGTTCCCCAGTATTGAAAGAGTATTTTGATGTAACGCGAGAATATCTGATCTTGGTCCTGTCCCCAATCCTGGAACTCGATTTACACTATAAACATTTCCTTCAAGGTGGCTTGATCTTATGAAGACTATCCCAGGTGAATTTTCCTCTGATTACATTGCGGCCAGGTCTGCACCAGAATCACAGATGTACCATGCCGAGCGCTCTTTACAGGAACCCATGAAATCTGTGCTTGAGAACAACCCTGAGATCTATTTTGTGCCACCCAAATGCAGCAGTGAATGGGGAAATGCGATTACATACCAGGGTCCTACTACGACACCACCACAGGTTCCAAACATCCTTACTGGCAAGACAAGTCATTGCCACAGGCAAGCAAAGACATAGATCAACTTCGATCAGATATGCTGAAGTGGGGCTACTGTTTGGTCGAATATGCACTGAGTTCAGAACAGGTTGAAACCATACGGCAACGAGTGATGGAACAGGCAGAAGGTGAAAGACTCGCTGGTATTGCCCAGAAAACCCCCAGCGGCCAGAACATCAATTGCTGCGTGAATAAAGGCCGTTGCTTTGAGGGGCTCATTTAGCTACACATCGTTGATTGCTGCTATGTCGTTGGAAGGTGGCGGGCCGCTGGTTATTCCCGGGTCTCACATCATACTGACAGAAGCCATGCGCTCCAACCAACCCGTTGGGAAGCTGCCCCCTGCTATCAATATTGACGCAAAAGTCAGCGCAATGATTGTCACCGACGGCAGGCTGCTACATGGCACAGGTATCAATCACACCAGTTGGCATAAGTGGTAATAAACTGCAGTGGCATCAGCTTCTGTCCGATCGCAAAACCAGACAGCAGGAACCGGAAATCCCGATTCTGGATTGGATTTTGTTACAGCTACAGTCCGAGAAAGTCTCGCTGCAGCCCTCGCGTCACTGGGGTTCCAACTCTCCCAAGACAAACGCCACTTTGATCATCCAGACACTAACTATTACTTTGAATTTCCGCCATCACCCTTGGCGGTTAAATCCTGCCGTCCTTGTGAAATAAGGACACCCGACCAAAAAGTCTCTTTTTAAATCAGCCGGTTAGAGTTTGTCTCATTCCTCTGGCGAGCCTGTTCCTGGTCGACTGGTAGGATATAGGCAGGGTTTGATCATGTCGGAATCCTACCAGGTCGGATTCCGCTCAGACGAGCAACTCTGATGCGCAGCCGCATCTCCTCGCCATCGCCTGACAATGCACGAGGAAAGTTTGGTGAGACAACATTACAAGTGATCACCAGACCAAAAATCAGGTGATCACTCCTTAAAAACGTTGTTACCAGACGTTGTGACTCTGCAGCTCAGCGCGGCCGACTACCATGTGGTGTACCTCGTCGGGACCGTCAGCAAAACGCAGATAACGTTGCGTGGCGTACATTTCAGCCAGTGGTGTCCACTTCGATAAACCCATGGCGCCGTGCATCTGAATGGCGGCATCAATAATCACACAACATTTCTCCGGCACCATGGCTTTGACGGCGCTGATGTAAACACGGGCTTCCTTGTTGCCCAGTACATCCATGGCTTTAGCAGCTTGCAGTACTGAAAGCTTCATGGCGTTGATCTCAATGCGTGCGCGTGAGATGACTTCCACATTCTTGCCGAGTTTTGCAATGGGCTTGCCGAAGGCTTCCCGCGTACCCGCACGGTTGACCATCAACGCGAGGGCTTTTTCTGCTGAGCCGATCGAGCGCATGCAGTGATGGATGCGTCCCGGTCCGAGGCGCAACTGAGAGATTTCAAAGCCCCGGCCTTCGCCGAGAAGAATGTTCTCTTTTGGCACTCTCACGTTGTTGAAACGCATGTGCATATGTCCGCGTGGCGGGTGGGTATCACCAAAGACATCCATAGGCCCGATAATTTCCACACCTTCCGCGTCTGTTGGCACCAGTATCTGTGACTGCTGCTGGTGGGAGGCTGCGTTCGGGTCGGTCTTCACCATGACGATCATGATTTTACAGCGTGGATCTGCCACGTTGGAAATCCAGTACTTCTCGCCATTGATCACGTAGTCGTCACCATCAAGCACCGCGCTGGTGCTGATGTTACGGGCATCGGAGGAGGGTAGTGCGGGTTCAGTCATGACATAGGCCGAACGGATATCGCCATTGAGAAGCGGCTCCAGCCACTGCTCTTTCTGCGCGGGTGTACCACAGTGTTCCAGTACTTCCATGTTGCCGGTGTCCGGGGCGGAGCAGTTGAGTGTTTCCGAGGCCAGCGAATACTTGCCGAGTTCAGCGGCGATGTAGGCGTAGTCCAGATTGGTCAGACCCTGGCCGATTTCGGAATCGGGTAGAAAGAAGTTCCACAGACCTGCTTGTTTGGCTTTGTCTTTAGCGCCATCCAACAATTCAAGCTGTCGCGGATGCCAGGTCCATTCATCGTCCTTTTCCTCGTTGAGGGCTTCGAACTCCTCCATGATGGGTATGACGTTGTCGTTGATGTGTTGTTGCACGGCGGCCATCAGAGGCTGCGCCTCTTCAGACATGCCGAGATTAAAAAGATCTACATCAAGGTCGGACATGATTGTCTCCAGTATAAGTGGTGGGTATTGCGCCATGTTAAGGAATTACTTTTCATTTGATAAATTGATTGTTGAAATAGCAATTCATTGCTTTAGGGAATAGTTTATGCGCCTGGACCGATTCGATCTCAATCTGCTGGTGATTTTCGAAGCTATTTATTCTGAAGGCGGGCTCACGCGTGCAGCTGAGCGCCTGAATATGGCCCAACCCACCGTTTCCAACTCGCTGGCACGATTGCGGGAAGCCTATAATGATCCGCTGTTCGCGCGTTCCGGGCGCGGTGTGGTGCCAACGCCTTTTGCGCGAGATATGATATCGCCGGTGCGTCAGGCACTGCGGCAAATGCAGGCGACCCTCGACGGAAATCTGCAATTTGATCCCGCGACTTCGGACAGACTTTTTCGTATCAGTATCGGCGAGATACCTGGCGTTTCCATACTACCCACGCTGATGCAGACACTCAGCGAACAGGCCCCTGGTGTGAGGCTGCAGGTCTATCAAACTGACCGGCGGGAAATAAAAGAAGCGCTCGCGCTTGGCACGCTGGATCTTGCCATCGACATCCCCCAGTTGTCTGCGCGGGCGCTTAACAGTTATACCCTCGGTGGGGGTGACTATGTGTGTGTTCTGCGCAAAGGTCATAAGTGTGCAAAGGGTAAAATGACGCTTGAACGGTTTCTTTCGTTACAGGTGATATCCGTATCCAGTCGGCCAAGTGGCTCCAGCATGTTGGAACTCGCACTTAACCGTATCAACCGGCGCATGGAGCCGGTATTGCGCACGCAGTATTACCTGCCTTCATTCAAAATAGTGGAATCCACCGACTACGCCATGGTATCCCCGCGCAATCTGGCACAGCAGTTTGATCTTGCAATTAAAGAGCTGCCCTTCGAGACCAATGTCTCCAGTTCCTGTGTGTACTGGCATCGCAGTGCGGAGGACGATCCAGCCAATATCTGGCTGCGCTCTCAAATCATTCCATAAATAAATAATATGACATTCATAAATCGAATTTTCCGAATTCAATGTAACGTAATATCCTTGGGGTTAAAGGGAGGAGGTGGGATATGGATAACTTTTCTGAAGTGATTGATCTGCAGTCGCTAACCCATTGGATGACCGCGCAGGGCCTGGGCAATGGACCTATTGAAAATGCAGGCTTGCTCGAAGGTGGTACGCAGAACTTTCTACTGAAATTCACCCGAGACGGTCGCGACTACGTGCTGCGACGTCCGCCACAGCATCTGCGCAAGAATTCCAACAGCACCATGTTGCGCGAAGCGCGGGTACTCGAAGCATTGGCTGGTAGCGCTGTGCCGCATCCGGGCTTTATTGCGGTGTGCGACGATGAGTCGGTACTGGGTGCCTGTTTCTATCTGATGGAGCCCATCAACGGTTTCAATGCCGCCAATGGTTTACCGGAGTATCACGCCAGTGACCCTGCTATCCGCCATCGCATGGGGCTGGCCATGGTAGAAGGCATCACCGCGCTGGGCGCTGTTGACTACAAATCCGTCGGTCTGGAAGGATTTGGTAAACCGGAAGGATTTCTGGAACGACAGGTGCCACGCTGGATGGCGCAACTTGAGAGTTACAACCAGCTTGAAGGCTGGCCGGGTCTCTCCTCTCTGCCAGGTATGGATGTCATTCCAGGCTGGCTTGATGCAAACCGGCCCGCTGAGTTTACGCCCGGCGTCATGCACGGCGACTACCACCTCGCCAATGTCATGTTTTGCCATGACAGTGCAGAGCTCGCCGCAATTGTTGACTGGGAGCTGTGCACGATTGGCGATCCCTTGCTTGATCTCGGTTGGCTGATGGCTATGTGGCATGATCCGGAAGAGGAGGAGCGGCACGATCAACGAGAAACAAAGTTAATTCTGGCGGATGGCTTCCCCACCATAGAAGAGATGATTGATCACTACGCGCAGCGCACCACCCGCAATCTCGATGCGCTGAGCTGGTATGGGGTGCTGGCCTGTTTCAAGCTGGGGGCGATTCTGGAAGGCACTTACGCCAGGGCATGTGCAGGTCAGGCGCCGGTGGAGACCGGTGATGATCTACATGCACACACTCTGGATCTGTTTAATCGAGCACTAAGAATGATAGGAAAAACAAATGGATAAATTATTCGACTTTACCGATCAGGTCGCTGTGATCACCGGTGGCAGCCGGGGTCTTGGTCGGCAGATGGCACTAGCTCTGGCTGAGCGGGGCGCGGACGTTGTCATTGCCAGTCGCAAGCTGGACGCCTGCGAGGAAGTGGCAGCTGAAATTGAAGCCATGGGCCGCAAGGCAATGGCTTATGCCTGTCACGTAGGTCACTGGGATGAACTACGTGGCCTCGTTGATGCAGTGTATGAGCGTTTTGGTCGCATCGATATTCTCATCAACAACGCTGGTTTGTCGCCACTCTATCCGAGTCTGGGTGAAGTGACTGAAGATCTGTTCGACAAGGTGGTGGCGATCAACATGAAGGGGCCATTCCGCCTCATGGCACTGGCCGGAGAGAAGATGGCACAAGCGGGCGGTGGCAGCATTATCAATATTTCCAGTGTAGCCTCGCTGCGACCGTCACCCACGTCAGAACCCTACGGCGCTGCTAAAGCCGGGCTAAATGCATTGACGGGTTCTTTTGCATCAGCACTGGGTCCGAAGGTACGCGTGAACTGTATTGTTGCAGGGCCGTTTCTCACTGATATTTCGAAAGCCTGGGATATGGAGGCATTTGCAGAGCGTGCTGCGAACAATATCGCTCTGGAGCGCGGCGGGCAACCCGACGAAATTGTTGGTGCAGCGCTTTACTTTGCGAGCCAGGCGGGTTCCTTCACCACCGGTACAACCGTCACGGTTGATGGCGGCGTGAAGTGAAATACTCCGTCGCATTTGCCTCCGAAGTCGATTCATGGCGTTGGGCTAAGCGGGCCGAAGAGCTCGGTTATTCTTCGGCGTGGTTTTATGACACACAGTTGCTCAATCCTGATGTGTTTATCTGCATGGCACTTGCTGCGCATGAAACTTCAACCATTCGGTTGGGCACAGGCGTTTTGGTACCCTCCAACAGAATTGCTCCGGTTGCTGCGAACGCCTTTGCATCGCTGAATAAAATAGCACCCGGTCGAATTGATATCGGCATTGGTACAGGCTTTACCGCACGTCGTACGATGGGGCAAAACGCTGTGAAGTTAGAGGAAACACGAGACTACATTGAGACAATGCAGGCGATGTTGCGTGGTGAAATCGCGCATTGGAGTGACGGAGACAAAACACACAAGGTGCGATTCCTGGATCCGGAATTTGGTTTGATTAACATCGAAGATGAGATGCCGCTTTGGTTCTCTGCCTTTGGCCCCAAGGCACAAGCGTTGACTGCAGAGCTCGGTGCCGGCTGGTTGAATTTTGGCGTACACAAGGCAGATTTTGCGATCGAGAATATGCGGGCCGCTTGGCGCGCGGCGGGACAGTCTCCTGAAAATTTACAAGCCAATCTATTCTTCTTAGGAGCAGTGCTCACGGGTGACTCAGAAGAAGATACCGCCAGGTTGATGGCACAAGCGGCCCCACAGGCGGCCGTCATGTTCCACAACATGGCGGATGAGGTAGGTGCGATGGGTGGTGCCAATATGGAAGCGGGCCCGCTTGGGGACATTGCTAGTGAGTACCTTAAGCTGCACGCTCAATACGAACCCGAAGATGCCAGGTATCTGGAGAACCACCGCGGGCATCTCATGTACCTACGTCCCGAAGAGCGTCATATAACCCCTGAACTGGCCCGGTCAACAACGCTCAGTGGTACGCGTGAAGAACTTGTTGAACGCTTGCGGGAAATCAAACGTCTCGGCTATGCTCAGGTTACGGTTCAAGTCGTGCATGGTCATGAATCAGCACTGGAAGATTGGGCGGAGATCTTCCAGGCGCTTTAGTTGTCGGTGCCGAACCGGTCTTCGTAGCACAATGCTCTGCCAGGACTACGAAAAATGCTCTCGAATGAATTTGCTGATGTTCGCAATTGTTTGTTTGGCTTCGGGCGGTTTCTTATCGACGAAAAAGATTGAGGGGGTAACGTGACAGAAGTAAGCGAGCGGGAAACCGAGCTGTTGGCGGCGCAAGCATGGCGCACGGAAACGCCAGGTCACCAGGACTGGACCCGCACGGTGCGTCCGGATGACTGCAACAAATACTACGTTATTTCCGCAGATTGCCATGCCATCGAGCCAAAAGACTGGATGGCTGGCTACATCAGCGATGATGTGCGCGAGCAGTTAAAACAGCGGCGCGCGCGTCGCGACCAGGAGATGGACCAGGAACGCGCGGAAGGTGTACGTGAACCGAAAGCCGAAGAGAGAAAAAAGGAATCTTCTGTGCCCACCCATCTCCTCGACCGCAGCAAGATGGCAGGGGAGGATTTAGAGCGCTTGCTGTCCGGCCGGTACGCCGACAAACGGGTAACAGACAATGCCCGGGATGGGGTTGATGCAGAAATTATTTTCCCGGGCGCAGCTTTTTTAGCCGCCCAGATAGCTAACGATGATCCAGCACTGGCCATGCGCTTTTGTGAAGGTTGGAACAACTGGGCACGGGATTGGTACAAAGATCATTGGGATGTGCAATTTCCCATGGCGTTTATCACCACCACCGATGTCGCCGCCGCGGTCTCTGAAATCGAACGAGTGGCTGCGCTGGGTTTTCGCGGTGTTTGTTTACCTAACAAACCAGTTTACGGACCCCAGCCTCCTCGGGAGCGAAATTACAACCTGCCGGAGTTTGATCCGATCTGGGCAGCGCTGCAGGACACCAATATGCCCGCCACATTCCATGTCAGCACCGGGCGCAATCCCACCACTGCGAGAGGGCCGGGTGGTGCGGTCGCGAACTATGTTTCGCACTGCTGCACCACGAACATTGAGCCGCTGGTGCTACTCTGCGCCTCGGGAATTTGTGAACGCTTCCCCAAATTGAGATTTGCTGTCGTGGAATCCGGCATTGGATGGGTATCATGGTCACTGGAAGCCATGGATGAGGCTTATCGCAAACATCACATGTGGGCAAAACCGAAGTTGCCGGAACTGCCGAGCTATTATTTCAAACGCCAAGGTTATGCTACCTTCGGTGAAGACAGATCCGGCCTGGCGGTCGCTGCTGAATTTGATCTGATTGATAACTTCTGTTGGGCCAGTGATTATCCTCATCCGGAAGGGTCCTGGCCACATTCGCCGGAAGCTATCGAACGGCAAATGCAACGCCTGACAGACTTAGAGCGAGAAAAAATTCTGGGTGGCAATGCAGCTCGCCTGCTCGGCATAGAGTTCCCCAGCAAGTAACTAGAAAGGAAGTATAGGGTAATGAACGTAAAAGCAGATTCAGATATGAGCGCGATCGCACTTGACCAGATAGACGTCAGCAAGCCGGAGCTCTATGGCAACGATACCTGGCAACCCTACTTTGCCCGGCTGCGCAAAGAAGCGCCGGTCCATTTCCAGGCCGAAAGCACAACCGGGCCTTTCTGGTCGGTTTCCAGTCACGAGCTGATCAAAGAAGTCGACACTAACCACCAGGTGTTTTCCTCTGAGAAAGGTGGTATCGCCATCGTTGATCCAGTGCCGGTAGAAGGGCAGCTGGAGAATAAGAGTTTTATCGGCATGGACGAGCCCAACCATTCCAAACAACGCCGGGTAGTCTCGCCTACTGTTGCACCCAAAAACCTGGCTGAATTCGAACCTCTGATTCGAGAACGTGCTGCAGACATTCTTGATAACCTGCCCATAGGGGAGACGTTCAACTGGGTGGACCGGGTATCCGTAGAACTCACAGCTCGTATGTTGGCCACCTTGTTTGATTTTCCGTACGAGGATCGTCGCAAGCTGGTGTATTGGTCTGACATCACCACCGCAGTTCCGGAAGTGACCGGCGACGACAGTATTGATATGGATACCCGCTACCAGGAACTGATGGAGTGCGCGGGTGCCTTCTACCAGTTGTGGACGGCGAAACAAGGTCAGCCGCCTTCGTTTGATCTGATTTCCATGCTTCAGAATAACCCCGAAACAGCCAAAATGAATGAAGATCCGGCACTTTTTCTGGGCAATATTCTGCTCCTGATTGTCGGTGGCAACGACACCACGCGCAACAGCATCAGCGGCGGTGTTATAGGTTTGAATAAGTATCCCGATGAATACCAGAAACTGCGGGACAATCCTGAACTGATTCCCAACATGGTGGCAGAAATGGTGCGTTGGCAGACGCCGGTCATACACATGCGCCGTACTGCGTTAGAGGATTACAAGCTTGGCGGTCAACAGATCAAAGCAGGCGACAAGGTGGTGATGTGGTACCTGTCAGGTAATCGTGATGAATCGGTGTTTGAAGATGCCGAGCGGTTCATCATTGACAGGCCCAATGCCCGTGCCCACGTGGCTTTCGGTTTTGGGGTACATCGCTGCATGGGTAACCGACTGGCGGAAATGCAGCTACGGGTGCTGTGGGAAGAAATCATGCAACGATTCTCGTTCGTTGAACTGGCGGGTGATGTGGTGCGATTACCAAACAACTTCATTCGCGGTATCAAAGAGGTTCCGGTAATTTTGCATCCCAGATAGGTTCAATCACCACAAGGGGTCAAGTACTGTCCTGCGGCCAATGGTCGCAGCAACGGGGTTGCTCCAACGCGGTTGCCGGTTAAACCCTCCGCTGCCTGCAGCGGAAGGGGTCGCCTGACCAGATCCTCAATGAAAACAATTAGTTGTTATGTTTCACCTTCTCGATTTATGTGGCCCACCGTAAGAAGCGGTTAGCGCAATTGCTTGTGCCAGCATCTCAATTCCACCTGTAACTTTTGGGTATCAGCACATAGTGTATATAAACACAAAATGTGTTAATAAGAGCACATATTGTGTATGATTTTATGCATGAATCAACAACTCGAAGCAATATTCGGCAACAGATCGGCAGCGCAGACGCTGATGTTTCTTCAGAACTATGGCGAAGGGCATGTGAATCGAATTGCGCGCACGTTTGCGGTTTCGCCGACAGCGATCAAACGACAGCTTTTACGATTTGAAAGCGGTGGACTCCTGGTGAGCAGAGTCGTTGGGAAAGCTAGAGTATTTACCTGGAACCCGCGCAGTTCTACGGCAATAAATCTACGTATATTTCTCGAAGCAGAGTTAGAAAAACTACCAAAGGAAATCCAGCAGCAATTTTTCAGACAAAGGCAGCGTCCGCGCAGAACTGGCAAGCCACTAGTGAGTTCTGTTAGGCATTAATGCAGGCACGACGGAGTTTAAGCTGAATGGCCTTGAGCCCATGCTTCGCCCACTGGTTGCTAAGGCGCCGTGAGTCGATATGCCCTGGCTGCTGTGCCGCTGAAAACGGCCTTCTTTTCTGCTGGAGACAAGCCAAGTTCATTGGCGATCTTCTTAAACAGGTTCCATAAGGTTCGATACGAGATGCAGTCTTTGTCCACTGGAAAGTTGCTCTCGAACATACAGCGTTCTGGACCAAATGCTTCCAGTGCATATTGGTATCGCGGCATAAGCGTTGCCAGGAATGCGTCGGAGTGCCAGGGTTTCGCTGCGCGGTGCATATGATAGGGCGGTTCCCAATCGCCAACGCGCATTTGTGCGCCACCCAGTTTCATCACCGTGTTGGAACATGCGGCCACTGAATCAATGGCGGCCTGCCAGGCGCTTAGCTCGGAATTATCGGCGTCTGGATCGATCCTGCCACCAAGATGATTAACGATAACGGTAACCCCGGGAAACTGGTTGGCCAGGTCAGCCAGGCGCGGTAAGCGGGCAAAATCTGGCGACCAGTTGTCGTAGCTCAGGCCGTATTTTTCCAGCAGCTTAAAGCCCTTGAGAAAATCGTCGTTTAGATCACTGGGAAAGGCGGTACGAACCCCGCGAAAATATTCACTGGCGTGTAAATGTGCTTCCAGCACCTCAGCTGCGGCGTCACCAAGGCGAAGATCTGCACTACTGAATATGCCGGTGCATAACCGCGTTGGACCATAAATGCCTGAACGGCTCATGGCGGCGATGCCGTGTACAAACTCGGTTTCGCCTACGCACTTCAACGCTTCCGGACCATCTGCGCGATAGAAGGCCCCGCATTGGGCGAACACAGTTTGCACAACATTGTGACCGCTGTCGGTTAGGTCTCGACTGATTTCCTCGCAGAGGTAAACCTCCTGTCGAAAGCCCATGCCGTTACGTCCACGCATATCCCACAAGTGATGATGGGGGTCGATGATGGGTAAGTCCGGCTCTAACACTTCTTCTGGTGTTTCTTTGCCGATCCAGGTTTCGATATCTGAATTTTCTGGGATGCTCATTTGTATTGCTGCTCCAACATTTTCGATAGAGTATGGCTGGGAGTGTGACCGCAAAGGAAGGCTAGTTTTTAAGTCTGCCGTACACCGGTCTGCCAGGATAAATGTCCTTGATCAGTTCGCCATTTTTTATCACCGACACCCCGTTTACCAGCACATGTTCGATGCCGCTGGAGAACTGCATTGAGTCTGTGTAAGTCGCGTTATCGATGATCGTATCAGGATTGAATATGGTGATGTCTGCATCGGCACCAACCTGTATACGGCCTTTGTTTTGCATGTCTGGTGCGATGGCTTCGAGGCGCCGTGCCGGCTGGATGGTCATTTTGGCCAGCGCTGGCATGATCTCGATAACACCTTTTTCCCGCACATACTCACCTAGAATTTTCGAGAATGTACCCGCACCGCGTGGGTGGGCGGGACCATTAGCAAAAGAAATACCGTCAGATGCCACCATGACATCGGGCTGCGCTACCAGCCAGGCGTTGGTTTCTTCCGAACGTCCGTGAATGATGACCGGGCCGCCAGCTTTTCGATACTTTTGAAAAGTTTCCTCAGTGAGGCGTTCGCCGGTTTCTGCCCATTGCAGCAGGCTGTAGTCTGATTGCCAGTCATCGAACAGAGCACTTTCTATCAAGGTAGAACCAGCCGTGTAGGGGTAAGACTCCGTAGTGATGTCGAGACCGGCGCTATTGGCTGCGCGAATCATAGCGAGTGCAGTTTTAGCTGATTTGCCTGTGCTCGAGTTGATATGAACGATATGCAGCGCAGCCTGAGTAGCAAACGCATTGGCGATCACTTCCTGTACCGGCGCTAGCGGATCTCCGCCCATACTTGCCGGTGCGCGCATATGCACAAAAACGGGGGCATCTAATTCTGCGGCAGCGTTGAAGGCACGGAAAATCTCTTCATGGCTGGCGCCCGGGGTGTATGTAATGCCGAAGCCAAAACCGAGGGCGCCATCACGCATGCCTTCGCGGAGTAGCTCCAGCGTGTAGGTTGCCTCGTTGTCTGATAGCGACCGTCTGGCTGATGGTGTGCCAAAGGCTTGTTGAAAGTAGCTGGTGAAATCCGTGGATATATCTTCATGCCCCTCGACGGCTGCATGTCGTGAGACAACATGGCTCACTGTGGATCCGAAATTCAAAAGTGCTTTGCCTTTTCTTTGCGCGTAGTAGCGTGATACTGGCCAGGTACCAATTTCAAGCTCAAGGGCTGTAGTTACACCGTCTGCTGCCTGGAACTGATTGCTGACGTTGTCTTGTCCGTGGGCGTGAAGATCAATGAAGCCTGGCGCAACAACCATTCCGGAAGCATCGATTACGTTGTCAGCCGACAGTGGTTTTTCGCTGATAAGGGTAATTTGGCCGTTTTCTATGAGAACGTGACGTTGCGCATCCAACCCTGTTTCAGGGTCCATCACCCGGCCATTTAAAATAGCCACGCTATCTGCATGGGTAACGATAGGAACAAGTAGAATGCTGAGGGTAATTAGAAAACGAAAACCAGGTTGTTTCATGCTGGCGCTCCCGAAGGTAAAGCAGATTGGGCCTTAGGGTATCTCATAATTGATGGCAAACCCTCTTTATCTCCAACCTGCAAATCTGACGCTGATAGACAATCAAAGCTGACCGGACCAGAATTGGAATCCCAATCAGTTCAGGTGTCCATCATGCCCCTATCTCGAAAACTAGCCCTCGACGATGCTCAGATTGAAGAGATTATGACCACTTGTTGGAACTGTCGTATCGCGACCATTGGTCCCGCTAACCGTATCAACCTCACCCCTATGTGGTTTGGTTGGGCAGGTGGGCAGATATACATCTACGGCCGAGGTCAAAAAGTAGTCAACCTGCGTCGCGACCCAACCTGCACAATCATCGTCGACCGTAACGAAAAATTCCCGGAGTTACAGGCGATCATGCTGCAGGGCCAGGCGCAGGTGCTTGAAGACGCTGATGCTGAAGCTGCAGATGCCCACCTTGCCCAGGCAAGAGTACAGATGGGGCGCAAATACAACGGCGGCCACGGACAGCCCGCTGTTGAAGATCCGCCTGCAAACAACGCAACTGCGCGGGGTAAACACGGTCGTTGGATCGTCTTTAAGCCAGACGCTCAGGTAACCTGGGACAATTTCAAGCTGGCGAGTTTGAGCCGATGACTGAAGTGTTAACAAACAGGGATGGTGAGTCGATTACAGTTGAACAGGAGCGCCAGATTCTGGATTCGATCAATCGATGGCTGGATCGGGATGTTAAGGACAACGTGCTGGCACTCGAACACGCTGACGAATACCCACATGCCATGGTCGAGCAGATGAAGGATCTTGGCCTGTTTGGAGCGACCATCTCTCAGAAGTATGGTGGTCTGGGGTTGCCCAGCAGAACCTACTCCAAAATTGTCAGTACGATTTCCGAAGTCTGGATGTCTCTGACCGGTATCTTCAATTCACATCTGATTATGGCTGCAGCGGTTGAACGTTTTGCCTCAGATGCGCAGAAAGATCGATTGTTGCCTCAATTTGCCACTGGCGAATTGAGAGGCGGTCTCGCGCTGACGGAACCTGATTGCGGTACAGACCTGCAGGCCATTCGCACAGTTGCCCGACGCGACGGAGATGATTATGTCATCAATGGCACCAAGACCTGGATATCCAATGGTATCGAAGGCAACTGTGTTGCTTTGTTGGTTAAAACCGATACTGACATTCAGCCGCGCCACAAAGGTATGAGCCTGTTCCTGGCGGAAAAGGGACCAGGGTTTACAGTTGGACGCAAGCTCGAAAAGCTGGGTTACAAAGGTATCGACTCAGGTGAACTGATATTTGATAACTACCGGGTCTCCACCGCAAACCTGATCGGTGAGCAAGAAGGCCAGGGGTTTGTGCAGACCATGGGTGGGCTTGAACTAGGGCGCATCAACGTGGCAGCGCGGGGTGTAGGGGTTGCCAACGCGGCGCTGAAAGATGCAACCAGCTATGCACAGGTGCGGGAAACCATGGGCAAGCCGATTGGGCAACACCAGGCGATACAGCTGAAACTGGGTGACATGACGACGCGCTGCGAGGCTGCAAGGTTGCTCGTTGAAAGTGCAGCAACAGCTTACGATCGCGGCGAACGTTGTGATATGGAAGCCGGCATGGCGAAGCTGTTCGCTTCTGAAGCGGCGATGGAGAACGCCTCTGAGTGTATGCGAATTCACGGGGCGTACGGTTATTCCAAGGAATACCATGTGGAGCGCTATTATCGTGATGCGCCACTGATGTGTATTGGTGAGGGCACCAATGAAATGCAGCGCATTATTATTGCCCGCCAGCAGATGGCGAGACATCCTGTCTGACTGGGGGCTGTTCGTATGCAGTCACAAGGGGGCAAGGTTGCCCCTTTCTGTCTTTGCAATAGTGTGTACCCTGTGTGATTGGAAACCTTTATAAAAACCTACATACCAGATAATGCTTGATCAATTTCTAGACGTTTTCGACTCAGACAGGAAGACTCTGCTCCCAACTCACCTTGAACTGGACAGTGGACTTATACCGGTACGTAATGGGATCCCCAGATTCTCTGCCGATATTTCATACTCCAGCGGAAACTTCTCAGTGCTTCGCGAACGGCATGCGACGCTACAATTGGATTCGGTGAATGGCACAACCGATCGCATGCAGACCTTTTTAAGCCGCACTGGCTGGACAGAGCAGGACATCCGAGGAAAACTGGTGTTGGAGTGCGGCTGTGGTGCCGGACCGGATACGGAAATCCTGTTGGCGTTGGGTGCCCGGGTGGTTGCAGTGGATCTTGCTGGTACAGACATTGCCCAGGAAAATCTTGGCCAGCACCCCGAGCTCTGCCTGGTGCAAGCCAGCATTGATAACTTACCCTTCAAACCCGCAAGCTTCGATATCGTATTCTGTCACCGGGTGATTATGCATACCCCTGACCCCGCCGGTGTGATGGAGCACATCCTGGGTTTTGTGAAACCTGGCGGCAAGGCATTTGTGCATTCTTATTCCCGTGATTTCTATCAGATGTTCCGCTTGAAGTATCCGTTGCGGCCGATCACAAAACGGATGAGTCCAGAGCGCCTTTATCGACTGATTGAGAAGTGCACGCCGCTCCTGTTTTCACTTACAAAGGCGATGAATTCAAACCGTTATCTACGCCGTCTGTGTTGGCACTTTGTGCCTTACATCAATCACCGACATCAGCCAAAGTATGCTGATCTAAGCGATGAAAAAATGCGCGAGATGGCTATTCACGAAACATTTGATGCTCTGAGCCCGCAGTATGACAATCCGTTGTCGACTGCAGTGATGAGCGAGATCGCGGCCCGTCGTCTGGACGTGCCCTTCGAGATTGTCCACGGGCGGGCGTTTGTATTAATGAGAACCCTGTAGTCGACCCTTAAAATTCAGGGATTACACGCGCCAGGCGGAACTAGCGCGTAGTTAAGCCCATTCATGGGATCATTGTTCGCGAGGAACCTTTTTTCAGTTCCTGTCTACCATATCCTTATCGAGTCGACGCCAGGTCAGCAGAAAGAACAGCGAACTGGCAGCGTACAGGATAGCCATGATGACCATCGCCGACTGTAAACTCTGGGAATAGACCTCGCCGCAGACATTCTGCAGATTGTCACTCAATGTGCTTATAACCGTTGGATGACATTGATTTCGCAACAGCTCGTCAGCCGCCACGCCAAGCTTGGCGACGCCGCTGACGAAGAAAATGTCCGAGATTGCACCGATAAAAAGGGGACCAAATCCGTAGCCGATGAGGTTGGCAATGAACAGTAGTACTGCCGTCGCCATAGCGCGAACACGCATGCTCACCACGCCCTGGCCAATCGTGTATTGAGCGGCGAGATAGCCGTACTTAACAAAGCCGCCAATAATCAGGCCGAAGGCAGCAAACAGCAGACTCTGTGTTGTGAAAGCAAAGATATAAAATGGGATCGACAAGGCTAAGCCTATCGCCGGCACCCAGGCGATTGCCCCCGGGTGCTTCTGGTAAATTTTTGTTGCCAGCCAGCCACACGCGAAGGTACCGATGGCGGATGACAAAGATACCGGAGTGTTGATCCAGATGGCGGCTTGGCCCGTGGTTATCTCGTGAGCACGCACAAGAAAGATCGACTGGAACGAGGAGATTCCATAACCACAGAAAGCAGCAACTGTTGCGCCAGCAGTCATGTACCAGAAAGCGGGTTTAGTGGTTAGTTCGCGGATCGCTTCGCGTAGTGAAACCTGTTCTTTGGATTCTGTTCCAGCCGGATCGGTGTAACCTCGCGGCGGCTCTTTGACCGTCAATTTAAAAACAATGGCAATCAACAGGCCTGGCAAACCGACGACAAAAAAAGCGGTTCGCCAGTCGAATGCATCGGTCACCCAACCACCAATCAGGTTGGCGAACATCGTGCCAAGTGTTACCCCCATGGCGTAGACGCCCAGCGCTTGAGACCTGTCGCGTGGCGCGTAATAGTCGGCAATCAGAGAGTTGGCTGGTGGTGTACAGCCTGCCTCACCAATACCCACGCCAACGCGACACATCAGCAAAATCCAGAATGCACCGATGGTGAGCGAGCCAATGGTGACCTCGGTTGCGAGCCCGCAGAGCGCCGTCATCAAAGACCACAAGGCAACACAGACAGCCATAAGCCAGACGCGATTGGCCCTATCGGCATAGCGGGCCAGAGGAATGCCCACAATCGTATAGAGCAGGGCAAAACCGAAACCGGTAAGCAGCCCGAACTGGGTGTCCGAAATGCCCAGCTCTGGCACAAGATCCGGACCGACGACGGCGAGCAGGCCGCGGTCAACAAAATTCATAATGTAGATAAGGGTCAGGGCTGAGAGCACGTAGGTTCGGTAACGTTTGGTACCAAAACCGGTGTTTTTACTCTGCGCTTCACCTTCTTCGGATGCTGTGGCGGCTGTCATATATGAGTTCCCCAGGGGGTATTAACGATTATTGTTGGAGCTGACGCTAGTTAAGTCAGTTCGCTTTGTTTGTGGCACAGACGATATCAGTGTAGAGCCAGACGTGCATGTTTCTTTGTTTAATGAATCAATATCTCCGGAGCTACCCATTGCCAACATTCACCTATAAAATCTTGTTAGCCAAACGCTGCATCAGCGAGCTCACTAATCTCTCTCATCGAGTCAGAAAAGGAAAAACTCTTCCACCAGCAGGCGGTCGAGGCTGCATTGCTCCTGCCATATACACGCCCTGCCGTAGCGGGGCCCGTCTGTCTGCAGGGGGATGGGTTCATCTACGCGTAGCCATTGGTCGTCCTCAAACAGGACGCGAGCTAGAGGTGTGCGCTGTAATTCTGACAGCAGCGGTGTAATGGTGCTTCCTTGAAGGACCACCGAACGGGCGAACAGCACGGCTTTATTATCCACGTTGAGTGAGATATGGCGGGCGAAACCTGCCGCAGATGAGTCCCTGGGCGAGCCGGGTTCGACCAGGAGTTCCGCTTCCCAGTCACATAGCGCACTGTTGTCGGAGTAGTGCACCTGCACCTCGGGGAGTTGCCCGAATTGCTCACCCAGTTCCTGTGTCATGGACCCTTCCAGTGCCACCCAGGAGCGTAGATCCTGGGGTATAGAGGTAAACGCAATCGGAGTGGCATCGAAATACTTCGGGTCAGAGAGCCAGGCTGCTTTCAAGATACTGAATCTACCGCGTCTGCAATGCGCGACATGATGTCGCTGAGAATGGCTGGGGTAGTCGCGAAATTCAGCCGGACGCATTGCTGGGTATAAGAGCTGAATTCGTCCCCGTCACTGCAGGCAACACCCGCCTGCTCGAGGAAGAACTCATAGGCGCGTTGGGGAAGTTTCAGTTCGGAGCAATCCAGCCAGAAGAGGTATCCCGCTTCGGGCATCCGGTAGCTGATCTGTGGGAGCCTCTCGTCCAGAAATTCTGCGATAAATTGTCGGTTCTCATCGAGCTGGGCCATCACCGCCTCTAACCACTCGTCTGAATCGCGCCATGCCGCCCGGGTGGCTTCAATGCCGAAAACGCTGGGCACACCCAGCAGACGTGGATGATAGTGGTCCACATGGTGTTGCATGAGCGCTGCGGTGGGGAAATGCGCCAGTGCGTATTTCATTCCGGCGATGTTAAAGGCCTTGGTCGCCGAGGTGAGTGTAATAGTGCGAGCGGCTATTTCAGCGCTGATGGAAGCCAGTGGTATGTGTTGCTGGCCAGGGTAGGTGAGGTCAGCGTGGACTTCGTCAGATATCACCAGCAGGTCATGTTCGATGGCGATGTCAGCGAGGGCTTGTAACTCGTCGCGTTCAAACACGCGGCCGCTTGGATTGTGTGGGTTACAGAACATCAGCAGGCGAGTGTCTGGGCGGATGTTCTGAGACAGGCCATCCAGGTCCATTTCAAAGCGTCGCTCGGTGCGGCGCAGAGGATTGTCCACCAGCGTGCGACCCAGCTCTTCCACCACATCCAGAAACGGGTGGTAGATCGGCGTCTGAATAATCACACCCTGATCAGGTTCGGTGAACAACTCCACGCACGAGCGCAGGGGCTGAATCAGGTCTCCAACAGATTGCACCAGAACCGGGTCGGGCGACCACTGGTAACGCGTTAGCATGCGGTGTGCAAAATCTGCCGCAATATCGTCCAGTGCGCTGCGGCCCACATAACCTACATCTTCTCGATCGAGCACGTCCCGTACGGCATCTTTGATCGGCTCGGCAATAGGGAAATCCATGTCTGCTATAAAGGCAGGCAGAATGTGGCTGTCGAAGGATGTCCACTTCACACCCCGACGGGCGCGAAGCTGCTGCTCCGTGATATCTAGATTAATACTCACGTGTCCAATACTCTCAAAAGGGGGGATTAGGATATAGCTGCTGCGCCGGCTTCCACGTAACGTTCGCGCAGATCTCTCTTCAGCACCTTGCCGGTGGCATTGCGCGGTAATGCATCTATGAACTCCACGCTTGCAGGCACTTTGAACTTGGCCAGGTTTGCAATGCAGTGGCCAATGACAGTGTCCGCGTCCAGTTCCTGGCCTGCTTTGCGTACCAGTACCGCCTTGCCGGTTTCTCCCCAGCGGTCACTGGGTACACCGATCACCGCT
Organism: Gammaproteobacteria bacterium; assembly: GCA_048571035.1. Lineage (GTDB taxonomy): Bacteria > Pseudomonadota > Gammaproteobacteria > Pseudomonadales > Azotimanducaceae > UBA4421. The sequence goes on along the minus strand of CP121329.1, from coordinate 1,210,879 downwards.
GCCTCAGCGATCTGCGGCAACTGGTACAGCACATCTTCTACTTCTGCCGGGTAGACATTCTCGCCGCCTGAGATATACATGTCCTTCCAGCGGTCGACGATGTAGACAAAGCCTTCTTCGTCCATGCGTGCAGCGTCGCCGGTGAGCAACCAGTCACCGGTGAATGTTTTGGCGGTGGCTTCGGGGTTGTTCCAGTAGCCGGGCGTTATGTTCGGCCCGCGGATCAGTAGCTCACCCACATTGCCGTGGGGCAGCGTGTTACCTTCGTCATCAACTATTTTTATCTGCGTATGTAGTAGTGCTTTACCGGCAGAACCGATTTTTCGGGTGGCCTCTGCTGCGTCAAGACAGATGCCACCTGGGCTGGTTTCGGTCATACCCCAGCCCTGCACCATAGCAACACCGCGGTCGCACCAGGTTTGCAGGATGGTTTCGGCACAGGGTGCGCCGCCTACACCGGCCACTTCTATACGTGACAAATCGGTGTTTTCAAATTCGGGGTGTAACATCATGAACTGATACGGGGCCGGTACGGCGAAGAAGTGGGTTACACCCAGCTCGGTGTCACCGATAATCTGTAACGCAGCGCCGGGTTCAAACTCCCGCATCAGCACCAGAGTACCGCCGGCGTGAAGAATTGGGTTTGCGTAACAGTTGAGTCCACCGGTGTGAAACAAAGGCAGCACCACCAGCTGCACTGAATCCGGCGATATGCGTGCTGGAATGCCCAGGTTCACGCAATTTATGAAGTTCATACCGTGGGTGATCATGGCGCCCTTTGGATGTCCCGTGGTGCCTGAGGTGTACATGATCATGGCCACGTCATCCAGTGTCAGGCTGACAGGCGTGAACGCCAGCTGCTGGGCGAGAGCGGCTTCGTATTCGTCTGCCTGTTCAAAGTCGATAGCCAGCAGATGTTCAACACCGCAGCGCTGCTGCAGTGCTTTGGCCTGGTCGGTAAATTGCGCGTCGTACATCAATACCCTGGGTGCACAGTCGCTGACAATGTACTCAAGTTCCGGGACAGTCAGGCGCCAGTTCAGCGGCACGCCGATGCCGCCGATTTTGCCGCAGGCAAACTCCAGTTCAAAAAAGTGCGGGCTGTTGCGCGACAGAATGGCCACTCTGTCACCTTTTTGAACGGATAAGCTTTGCAGATACCCGGCCAATGCGCAGCTGCGTTGTTCTAATTCTGCGTAGCTGAGCGCGAGGCCGGTATCAGTATCGCGGATGGCGATCTTGTTGGGGCGAAAGTCAGCCTGATGAGCTGACCAGTCGAAATATTCCATGGTCGGTTCCAGTGCGCGGTGGTTTTATGGTCGCCAGCTTAACTGAACGTCTTTTATTTGTCGGGCCTCAGTTGTAACAAGAGCGTATCCTACGGGTCCGTTTTTTCGGCAATCGTACTGCTCGGCAACCCACAGTTAACGTCGGACGGTACTCGCTGGTCAGCTTTTTACTTCGTGCAGGATTATTCAGTATGATCAAAGCTGACAGTCGCAATAAGGAGAAGCAAACAGTGACAAAACTTTCAAGGCTGCAAATTCAAAGCCTGGTGCTTTTGCTTGTTTTCCTCGGTGTGGTCCCGCCTGCCGAAGCGTCTTCCTGTGATGGACCGATTCCACAGGGTCCAAAGTGGGAACAGTTGCGTAATTACATGGCCGGACGCGGCAATTCACCAGGTGCCTTGCCTCTTGGGCCTAAATGGCAGCATGTGCCCGGGTGCGTGGAGGCAGAACGTAAACGTAGAATTAAGATGCGTTGTGTAGAGGCGATTCCACAAGGTCCGAAGTGGCAAACACTGCGTGAATACCTGGCTGGACGAGGCGATTCACCAGGTGCTTTGCCGCGAGGGCCTAAATGGCAGCACCTGCCGCAGTGTGTGCAGGATGAACAAAGGCGCCGGGAACGAACCTCCCGGTACCGATAAGACGTAGACTTCTCATCGCCATCCCGTGTCACAATCAGTGATCTCAAATGACGCCAACCAACTCCACAGGAGACTTCCTTGTATAAATTCACTTCCCTGACCTTGGGTCTACTCATCGCCAGCTTAACCCTGCCGGCGTTAGCAGCTGATGATCCAATCACCGCAGACAGCTTTACCTGTATTCGCGATATGACGCCGGTTCGAGGTTTCTTTGTCGACAATATATCCGGCGATCTGGCGGCAACGGTAGCCGCTGCAGAGCAGGAAGTGGACATTACCTATCCGCCTGGCTCGGTCGTTCAACTGGTGCCAACTGAGGCGATGATCAAGCGCGAAGCAGGTTTCAATCCCGCCACTAAAGATTGGGAGTTTTTCGAACTCAATGTGTCGTCTGATGGAACAGAAATAGGTAAGCGCGGCTTCGCCGATGTGGTGAACCGCTTCGGTGGTAATTGCTTCGCGTGTCATATTCAGGCCCGCCCGGAATTCGATTTGATCTGCGAGACCGGGCATGGCTGCGATCCTATACCGATCACAAAATTAATGGTCAGTGCGATTCAGAAAACTGATCCTCGGTGCGCTCCGGTGGAGCTCAGCGAAGACGAAATCGGTGCGCTTAAAGCACTAGCTGCGGGCGGCGAGTAATGAAAACAGAGAAATTAAACCCTTCGGTGATATCAGTGCATTAGTCATTTAGACGTTGCGCCCATGGATGGCAAGGGCGAAGCAGAGAGTGTGATTGGTGAGGCTTTGCAGGGCAAAAACACAGACGGCCTTTTTGTTACGACAAAATGCCAGGTAGTACGTCAGGTGATCCCAGCAATAAAGCCGTTCAATCCGCCTATGACAAACTCAACGCCTCACTGACCAAAGGTTTAAAAACTTTGGGTATGGAAAAAGTTGATCTGTTTTTAATGCACTCGCAATTGATTGAAGATGATTACCAACTGTTTAAGCACAATGAAATACGTGCAAAAAACTGCACAACACTCAGTTGTTATTTTGACGAGGTTATTCCCACCTTCGAGCGTTTAAAGCAGGAAGGCAAAATTGATAACTGGGGCATTGGTGGTATTGGTCAGGAAGAAGCTGTTTTGGCAGCGCTTAATCATTCATCGCCATCGGCGACAGTCCTGGCTTATGCCGCCTGAACCATGACCGCAGCAATCAAGCCAAAGCCGGCCTGCCAGGCTTCTCTGGTCTCTTGAGTGAAATCTTCACCAAACAACGATGCCAGGGTAGCGATGAGCACTTTGCCACCCACCTCATAATGGCTTGCCTGCACGCCGTAGCCCTTGTGGCGCGCACCTAACTGTTCAAGCACTTCGATGTTGCGCTCCGGTTCGTCGAGGCTGTTGATAATCATGCGCAGGCTCTGCAGGAACTTACGACTCTGGCGCTGCCGGGAACCGGAAAACATCGGGCGGAGATCCGGACGAGCGGCAAACAGGTTCTCGTAGAATAAATCGATTGCTTGTTCACCCTGACGCTCCACTTGCGCAAAAGTTGCGCGTAAGAGGTCAACCTGGCCATTGTCCAAGTGGCCGCCAACAATGCCTTGTCGGCATCCGGTGTTGGCCTCGAAGTCGTCATCCACCGCGGCAAATGCAAAATCAGCGTTGTCCGCGATAATGCCGTCGACGTGGGCGCCCTGCAGTTCTGCCCAACGCAACTGCGCGTTGGACAGATTAGCCCAGCGCAAATCCGCATCCATAAGGTTCGCACCGGTCAACGCGGTGTCACGAAGGTCTGCATGGCTCAGTGAAACGCCGCGCAGGTCGGCAAAGCGTAAGTCAGCACCGCGCAGATCCGCACCACTGAGGTCAGCATATTGCAACTTGGCTTTTTTCAGCGCCTGTCGCTGCAACGACCCATCGCTCAGCCATCCTTCAGTGCGGGCCCGTCGTACGGCATCCAGCGCAAAATCGTTGCTTAAGCTGCCAATCTGGGCAAGTACTCCGTTGCGCTCGTTACGCCGGATGATGCGATTTACTGTCAACAACAGGAGACCGTCGATGACAAACCCCGGCGTCCACTCATCAACAAACACCTGGAAGAACTCAGACAGGGCACGTGTATCCACAGAGATACCCACCGTGAAGAGGACGCTGCCAATGAGGAGAAAGGTCATGGCCAACATATCTACAAGATCGAAACGCGTGTTGATATTCATCGTATAAATCCCCGATTACTGTTATCGCTTAAAGTGAAATTCACGCCCTGTTGATGACAATTTCCAGGTATTCACCTGGCACGACCATGGTGCCGTCATCCGCAACGTTGAGATCGTTCAACAAGCTGATGATGTCCTGCTGCAGATTTCTCTGGCCTGTCTCATCCAACGCTGCGAACGCATTTTTTACTGGCCCATAGACCTTTTTGAAGTTGTTCAGCCATGACTCGGGGTTGACGTAGCGAAAGTTAAACAGACGGCGCTCTATTGCGATGCCTTCCGCCTGGTCACCAAACAGTGCGTGGATATGATCGGGTGTGCCCCACAACGCGGGAGATGGCAACGGATTAGGAATGTACTGGCCTAGAGTTTTGAACAACCGACCGATGAATCCTTCCGGCGTCCAGTTGGCCATGCCGATTTTGCCACCAGGACGAACTACTCTGCTGATCTCGGCAGCCGATTGCCGCTGGTTGGGTGTGAACATGATGCCATAGATGGATGCGGCCACATCGAAGCTGGCGTCAACGAAAGGCAGATTTTCCGCATCTGCTAACTGATAGTTGATGTCGAAACCGTCGGCTAACGCGCGAATACGACTTTTTTCCAGCAACCCGGCGACAAAGTCTGTCGAAGTGACGTCGGTGTAGCGACGCGCTGCGGCCAGAGAAAAATTGCCATTGCCTGCCGCGACATCCAACACTTTCTGGCCTGCGCGCAGGTCCAAGCTTTCGGCAAGGTTTTCGCCGACGATCTGCAGCGTAGCCCCAACCTGGGCATAATCGCCCGTGCCCCATGTTTTCTGCTGCTTCTCTTTAACTGCAATAAAATCAATGACGGGTGCTTGGTTTCCAATTGTGGCTTCAGCCATGATGTGTCTCCTACCATTACGTTTCAAAAATGCACCTGAATTGGGTCGGCGCGATGGGATGATTGTTATGCAAGTGCAAAACCACTGCTTGTAGTGGGTGTGGAAATTAGATGATGATTATCTGTAGATTGTCTGCAGAAGCCCTGAAAGGCTTGCAATAGGGTTTATGAAGTATCAATTCGAACAATTTGAACTGGATACGGACAAACTGGAACTCACCCGTCTGGGTGAGGCCGTGCGCCTTGAACCCCAGGTATTTGCGCTGATCGAACTGCTGGTGAGCAACGCTGAGCGTGCTATCAGCAAAGACGAGATCAACGAACGCGTGTGGGGTAGCCGGGTGGTCAGCGATGCTGCAGTGAACAGCCGTATCCGCACCGCTCGGCAGGCTTTAAACGACAGCGGTAAAGAACAGCGTTTGATTCGTACTATTCGCGATCGTGGCTTCAGGTTTGTGGGTGAAGTGGCGACACCGGCGGCCAGTGCGACGATTACAGTGGCTAACCGCCAGCCGGGTACTAAGGAGCTCACATTTGAAGATCGTGGTAGTAGCATGCCATCCATCGCGGTGCTGCCTCTGCAACTGCTCAGTCTGGATACCCGCTACGAACCGTTGGCAGATGCCATTGCGCATGAAATCATCGCGGATCTGTCGCGACTGCGTTGGCTACATGTCATCTCTCGAGCCTCTACCTTCAAACTGCGCGGTAGCCACAGTGAGTTGGGGGACGTCGCTGATATCCTCGGCGTGGACTATGTACTGACCGGAACACTGGCTCTGTTTGGTGACAAGGCGAACGTCAGCATCGAGTTGACCAGCACACGAAGTGACGCTGTGGTGTGGGGAGAGAACATCGAGAGCAGTTTAGAGGAACTCATAGAACTGCGCGTGCAACTGGCCACCCGTATCGCCAATGCCATCGAGATGCGTATACAGAAGCAGCAGGCAGACACTGCAGACAACATTGCTACAGAAAACCTGGACGCGTGGATGTCTTACTTTCGCGGCATCCGCCATGCACATCGTTTCAATGCCCATGACAATGACATAGCCAAACATCTGTTTGAGCGCGCCATCGCTTTGGACGGACAATTTGCGCTTGCTCATGCCGGATTGTCGTTCACACATTTTCAGGATGCCTTTGTGGGTTATGCGGACAAAGTAGACGACAGCGAACGACTGGCGCTGGCAACTGCTGAGCGCGCCTTTGAACTGGATCAGCTGGACCCTGTAGTGAACCTGATGATGGGGCGCGCCAAATATGTGGTTGGACAGTGGGAGCAGGCCGAGCCCTGGTTTGACCGTTGTACTACCCTGAGCCCCAACAACGCTTTGGCGTATTACAACAAAGCATTGGTCCATACGATGTCGGGAGCCTCGAAAGATATACCTGAGCTCACGGGCAACGCGCTTTCACTCAGTCCGATCGATCCACTGCAGTACGCCTTTCTGGCTGTCCGGGCTATCGGGTACTTATCCAGTGGTGAAATTGAATCGGCCAAACACTGGTCTGAACAGGCTGCTAATGCGCCCCTGGCTCATCATCTGATCGACGTGATTGCAGCCGTATGTAATTACCAGGCAGGCGATCTGGCACAGGCAGAGTTCCGCCGCAATCGTGCCCAGCAGCGGGCGCCAGGATTTACCGGTTCTGATTACTACCGGGCGCTGCCCACTCAGGACGAGCGCTATATTGCAGCAGTGGATGAGGCCTTTAAAGGCCTGGGTATTTCTTTGGATTGAGTTCGTCCCCGTGTTTTTGAATGTAACAAACTGAGTAGGGTTGTGAAGGTGATCAATATTCTCCGTGTCAGTATGATTGTGGCAGCTGGCCTTGCAGCGCTCTGGACTGCAGGTGACCTTCGCCAATTCGCGCAGATTGATCCAAATGCCTCGGCGACTTTGATCAGCGCAGAGCTTGATGATGTGCTCGCCCGCGCGATGGAAAAATACTCAATTGCCGGAGTAGCTGCAGGGGCGATCAGCGGCGGGGAGGTCATCTGGTCAGCTAGGATGGGTCGGGCCTCTGCAGGGGGTGACCCTGTCACGGGCTCCACGGGTTTTAATGTAGGCTCGGTTTCCAAACCGTTAACGGTTTGGGCGGTGGTTGCGCTGGCTCAAGACGGATTGATCGATTTGGATGCCCCGATCAGCCGCTACCTGGAACAGTTTGAATTGCCACCAGGCGAGTATGACCTCGAAGAGGTGACTATCCGGCGATTGCTTCAACACACTGCCGGCACCAACAGGCATGGTTATGGCGGCTATGGCGCGCATGAAGATCAACCAGCCGATGCCGTTGAACTTTCAACGGTTTTTGAACCCCTTGCCGTTGTCCGGCAGCCAGGTGCGCGGCGGATATATTCTGGTGGCGGGTATGTGCTGCTTCAAATGATGATTGAGGACGTGACCGGATTGAGCTTCGAAGCGGCGTTGCAGGATTTGGTGCTCGGGCCCCTTGAGATGACGGACAGTGGATTTGTCCTCGCGCAATTATCAAGCCCGTCAGCAGCCTTTTCCTATCACGGCAATACCATTGAGGACCTGCGAGATGTCGCGTTGGCGGCCGCTGGCGCTTATGTTTCCGGCGACGATATGGTTCGCTTTTTGCTGGCTCACAGCACGGGCGGCGGTGTTTTAGACGCTTCATCGCTTGAAGCCGTGTTTGCTCCGACTGAGCCACATGCCAGCTTTGCCATGAGCTATTCACGTTGGGAAACGCCTTTGGGTCTGCTTATCGGGCATGGCGGAAACAATTCAGCCTGGAACACGCAGATATATGTGCGGCCTGAAACCCAGGACGGATTCTATTTTCTCACCAACTCGACCAGCGGCGCTCAGTTGGATTTTGACCTCAGTTGTGCCTGGCTTGCTATGTTCGATGTCGAGGAAGGACGGAACCGCTGCGCCGAGGCGATCAGCCTCACTCATAAAATCAGTTGGGGGGCTTGCGCAATATTCCTGCTGAGTATGTTGGTTTGCTATTGGTTGCTTGCGGGAATGATCCTTGGCAGGCGCTTGCTTTCTATCCGTCCGCGCAGTTCTGGCCCGATTGGTCTGGCGCTTCGGATGATCATTTTTGTTGGTGTGATGGGATTGTTGGGGGTGGCCGTTGCTGTGTTCTACACAGACATGTTGATGTGGCGCACCGAAGTGACCTTGATCGATGAGATGCCGGTGAATGAAATTGGAAGACTGCTTATGAGCACGACAATTTTTCTAATAGTGCTCGGTGTGGCCTTGTGGTCGAGTCCCGTAAAATCGGCGCTCAAAGGGGATGAGGCGGTTGCGGCTGAGTAGAGCGCCGAGTTTCATTTGTTTTCTATTCCTCGCCTTATTTAAAAGAGGGCACCGAACTCCGTCAGTTGCAGTCTAGTTCTACACAAAGAGCGTGGCGACATAATTGGTTGGAGGACTTTATCACTGACTCCTGGGATTCGTAGAAAAATCAACGTACCAAATTATGCCCCTGCAAAATTGTAGAATTTCGGGCCTATAAAACGTGATAAGGAGAAACTATTGAGCATTCGGATTAAGGCAGAGTTGAGAAAAATCAATGGTATCCGTTTCGCCAGATTCAAACTCATTGATGACGTAGACACAGATAGCAAAGAGGAAGCCCTGATCATTTGCGCTCTCGGCGAGTGCAATATCCCTTCGAACGGCAACGTGGGTCTATTCAAAGATCTGGTAACAACAGATGATGGCCGCAATATCTCCCGGGTTGGTGGAGTAGACATACCATTGGATGCAATCATGGCGTTCACCACTGCCTTAAACCGCAAAGGATTTGAGGTAACTTGAGAACAATGGCACAAACCAGGAATTTAAAAGATGGATGAATCGTTGACCAATGATCTTGATGGCACTGTTTTAGAATATACCTATCCTGAAATGGGCACCGTTCGTGTTTCTTTCAATAATGGAAAGGTAGCCTTCGACTGGATTGCCGGCCCGTTAAAGGGAGAAGCAGGCAAAGACTTCGCCTATCGTGCGCGGAAGGTCGGTAATGATCAGCTCTTTGTGAACTGGCATGAACCGGACGCTCGTGGATTTGTAACCCTTTATATTGACTTTGAGGCAGGGCGTATCTGCAGTTCTGTTCTGGCGGCTTATGCTACCGACGACGAGCAGGTACTTTTTCATGCGGCGACCATTGATCGAATCGAATCAATCCGATAGACGTCGTTATGCTTCATAGATGGTGGCGCTATGTAAGCGCCTGGAAACCATTGCTCACCAAATCCTCGTTGCCAATCCTTACAAGTTCCTTCCTCATTACCAATCACGCAACGATCAGTATAATTGTCGCAAGTAAAAATCGGATTCTGTCATGACCACTGAGATTATCGGGTTGCATCATGCTGCATACCGCTGCCGAAACAGCGAAGAAACCCGGCAGTTCTACGAAGAATTTTTAGAGCTGCCACTCGTTGAGGCGTTCCCCATAAACACCACAGCAACAGGGCGCGACGCTAACGTTCTGCATAGCTTTTATCAGATGGCTAATGGCGGATGCGTAGCTTTTTTCGAAGCCCCGGATCAACCTTTTGAGTTCAAGAATCAGCATGACTTCGATCTGCACATCGCACTGGAAGTACCTTATCCAACCTTGGAGCGGATGTTGCAAAAGGGCAAAGACCAGGGGCTGGAAGTTCGCGGGCCTAGCGACCACGGCTTCATCCACTCGATCTATTTCCGCGACCCCAATGGGTATGTCGTTGAATTAACTGCGCCGGTAAACAATGAGGGGGAAAGCGGTTTCGACCCTGTTGAAGCGCGCGCGCGCTTAGATAAATGGACAAACGCCTCTTAGCTTGCTGCAAGACTGGACTTTTAGCTGCCTAAGCAAATTGTTGGGACCAGCGAAAATCCACCGTCAATGGTTGAGGTTGCTTAAAGCTGCTAGTGTGCCCGTAACTAAACAAGGCGAAACAACCCATGGCTGTGCAAATTCAAAAAGACTGTTTCGAGGGTTTAACTGGCGCGCTGGACGAGGTGAAGTCCCGTGAATTGTGGCCAACTACCTATGCAACCGACCACGCAACTGCTGCGGATCCACACTGGCATAGTGAGGACGTGCACGGTTGGGTTGTCTCTGGAAACTTTCACCTTCACGATGCTGAAGGACAAAGACTGGACCTGGCGCCTGGCGATAAATTCATGATACCGGCAGGAACGCTTCATGCGGAAGGTGAAATTAGCGAACCGGTGACGCTGATCATTGGCTTGTCAGAGCCGTTGCCCGGAGACCGTTTCCTGCTCCCGCGTGATCCATCAACGCTGAAGCAATAACAGAAGGTTGTGAGCCAGGATTTTGTCGATAATGGCCGGATCAATCACATCTGAGATGACTCACAATATCGAACTCGGCCTCAAGGCGCGTATTGGTGCATATCAAGAGAATATTTGAAAGCCGCGTGCATAGTCGACTAGGGGAAGTCCCTAAGTCGCAAACACTCAGCGACGTGTTCCAATCAGACACTAACTAAATAGTGAGCACCTTCATGTTAATCGGCGTACCCAGAGAGATTAAGTCAGACGAGTATCGGGTTGGCCTCACACCGGCCAGTGTTCGAGAACTTGTCACTCATGGTCATCAGGTATTGGTGGAACATCTCGCCGGTGACGTAATTGGCTTGCACGACGAAGATTATACTCGCGCTGGTGGGCAAATCTGCGCGACCGCGGAGGAGCTGTTTGCCCGGGCCGAGCTCATTGTAAAAGTCAAAGAACCGCAGCCAGAGGAAGTCGCCATGCTGCGCGAAGGTCAGGTGTTATTTACCTACCTGCACCTGGCAGCCGACCCAGAGCTGACCCGCAACCTGGCGGCAACAGGCTGCACTGCAATCGCATATGAAACGGTTACTGATCGCTTCGGCGCTCTACCTTTACTGGCGCCCATGAGCGAGGTTGCCGGCCGCATGTCAGTGCAGGCGGGTGCCCATTGTCTGGAGATAGAGCAGGGCGGACGCGGCATATTGATGGGCGGAGTATCCGGCACCCCAGCAGCCAAAGTCACTATTTTAGGCGGTGGTGTTGTTGGCGCCAATGCTGCCCGGGTGGCGCTAGGTATGGAAGCTGACGTCACAATCATGGATATTTCCCTGCACACGCTGACTCAACTGGACACTCATTTTGGTGGTGGTCTGAACACCGTGTTTTCAACCGTGGACGCTGTGCAGGAGTGCGTTGCAGAGGCAGATCTGGTGATTGGCGCGGTTCTGGTACCTGGTGCGTCTACCCCCGAACTGGTGACAGAAGAGATGGTACGAGGCATGAAAAAGAGCGCAGTGCTGGTGGATGTTGCCGTGGATCAGGGCGGTTGTGCAGCCACCTCGAAGCCGACCACCCACTCCAATCCCACTTACAGAGTCCACGATGTCGTACATTATTGCGTGGCCAACATGCCAGGTGCTGTCGCGCGTACTTCAGCCTTTGCCTTGAATAATGCCACGCTGCCATTTGTCCTGGCATTGGCCAATCAGGGTGCGCAACAGGCCATGACTGCCGACATCCACCTGCGCCATGGCTTGAACCTGTACGCTGGACACGTCACCTACGAACCGGTGGCCGTCGCCACCGGGCAGATGCATAAACCCGCTGAAGAGGCTTTAGGGCTATAACCGCACAGCAGCTGCCCTGATTTAACAAAGAGCGCAGCGCGGATTTAAATCGCAACAGATAAAGTGAGTAGACCCGCTGCGTAAAGTAGCAATATAACCAGACTTTCAAACCCGATGTTTGCCGGACCATGGCGTTCCCGATAAATCAAACCGAGTAAAAGTACACCTGCCATCAACAGCGCATTTGCCAGCCAGAACACCTCCGCTTGCGAGAAAGCGCTATATATGGAACCTTCTCTGTAGACGACATCGGACGCAGCAATAAACAAAGTATCAAACGCATTGCCGCCGATGATGTCACCCACCGCCAGATTTAAAGCCCCCAACCTTACCGCTGATATGGCAACCACCAATTCCGGAATCGATGTCGTCACGGCAGTGAAAACTCCACCGACAATTCCCTGGGACAGTCCGGTGTTTGCTGCCAATGGGACAGCCAATTGAGCAAGCGACCAGCCTGCTGCACCTACAACCAGTGCGTAGCAGGCGAATTTGACCCACATCATTGGCAGGCCTCGCCTCAATTGACTAGGTTGAGATTGCTGCTCGGTATTTGTATCACTGGTGCGTTTAGGTAGCCACATTGGTGTCTCGTGAGTTTGCGCAAGCAAACGGATTCCAAATATGTACGCCAGCAGTAATAACAGAGAAGCCGGATGTATCGAGAATACTTTGAACTCCGGAACGGCGACCCCTAAAAGATGAATACTGAGTAGCGTGATCAGGAATCCCGTCATGAACAGGTTTTCGGCTGACGCGGCGGCGTGCTCGAGATTGGCACGACGATAGACAATATCGGCAATGGCTAAAAAGGTTGTTTGTGCAGCTATCCCACCCAAAGCATTACTGATGGCCAGTTCGGGGAAACCTCCGCTAGCGGCGACAACTGATGTTGTAATGCCGGAAAGCGAGGTTGCTGCACCTATGAACAGCGCCCCCATGACAGCCTCTCCAAGACCACTGGCGTGGGCCAGGTCGCGAGCCACTTCAGTCATCTGCACGCCAAACCAACCGATCACAACAGCGGTGCAGACAAACAGAACAATTATCAGCCATAGAGGCCATAGCGAAATATCAGCGTACATATAGCCAGAACTTTTAGACAAGCCAAACCTCCACTGTAAACGATGCAGCCACACGAAACACGGATTCTGAGAGGACATGTGAACAGCCCACTTTCACCATTTAAGGTATCTGTCAGTCAAGGGGACGGTTTGTCTTGATACGTCTTTCCAAGCGGCGGTGATGGAAGTTCCATTCGAAGCAACACTGGCACTTGCAGACCGATATCTTGTTTACGGTCGCGCAATCACGTCAACGCACTTCCCTTTGAGCTGATGTTGGCTGAACTTCAGATCAATCCAGACGTTTTGAAAAACGCAAGGTTGCAGCAATCAGGCCAACAAAGAAAAACAGCGCCAGAGGCCATATCTCGCCAACCATCTGCAGCAACGAAGCTTCGCGAAGAATGATCGCGCGAACGATGCGAAGGAAATGGGTAAGCGGAAAAATTTCTGACAGTATCTGCGCCGCTCTTGGCATTCCTTCAAACGGAAACATAAACCCTGACAACAGAAGCTGCGGCAAAAAGGACACAAATGTCATTTGAAATGCCTGGAATTGACTGGTCGCCAAGGTAGAGATGAACAGCCCCAGGGTCAGGACGCTGAGAACAAAAATGCCTGCGCTTAGATAGAAGTCAGTCAATGATCCGCGTATGGGTACGTCAAACAGAGTTGCACCCAACAAAAGTATTAAGGATACCTGGATAAAGCCAATGACAATATAGGGTACGATTTTACCAATCATCAACTCGAGCGAGCGAACTGGTGTTGCAATCAACAGTTCCAGATTGCCACGCTCACGTTCACGCACTATTGCAATAGAAGTGAACAGCACCATTGTCAGAGTTAATATTACGCCACACAAACCGGGGACGATGAACATCGCAGAACGTCGTTCAGGGTTAAATAAGGCGCGTATTTCGAATGTTTGATGTTCATCAAGCTGGTTGGGTATATCCAGCGGCAGATTCGCCAGTCCTCGCGCGGTACTTAATAAAATGGGATCACTGTCATTGATCAGCAACTGCGCAAAGGGTTTGGAGTTACGCGCCCGACGTCGTTCGAAATCTGCAGGTATGTAAATTCCAATGGCGATTTTGCCCTTGACCATCTCCTGCTGCATTTCCCAAGGCGAACTCATGGGGATTAAGGTGTCGATCACCTGGCTGGCCCGCGCCTGGTTAATCAGTGTACGCGAAGCTGAAGTATTGGCTTCGTCTACTACTGCGGCGGTGAGATTGCGTACGTCGTTGTTGATGGCATATCCAAAAAGCAAAGTCATGACAATGGGTATGCCTGCAATCAAACCACCCGTGAGACGGTCACGTCGTAAGTGGTTCAGTTCTTTGGCCACAATTGCCCATATTCGCCGCAGTGCAATCATGTTGCTGCACAAACCTGGTCAGTGCGGGTAGCCATCACAAACACATCCTCAAGGCTTGCACGGATGAGTTTGAGCTGAGCCGGTAATTCAGCCTGCACCAGAATTTGTTGCAGATGATCAACCGGGTTTTCGATTGTCAACTCGACTAACGCGTGAAGTCTGGCGCCTAACTGCGCCACGTCGATAACTTTATTGTCAGCTAGCAGGGTTTGCCGTACGGTGCGGGCATTCTGTGCTTCTATTTCTACGATCCAGGCGGACAGGTTATCCATCATATCGCTAGGGGAGCCTTCAGCAACCAGCGCACCTTCGTCAAGAATAGCCAGAGCATGACAGCGCTCAGCCTCGTCCATAAAATGAGTTGTGACGAGTACCGTAGTGCCGGTGTCAACCATATCAAACAGAAATTCCCAGAACTCACGCCTGCTTTCTGGATCAACGGCACTTGTTGGTTCATCTAAAAACAGCAGTTCCGGCTCATGCAGGGTAGCGCCCGCGAGCGCTAATCGTTGGCGCTGGCCGCCGCTCAAGGTGCTGGCCATCTGGCCCGTGATAGCGCGCAAAGAGAAGTTCTCTAATTGCTGTTGAATGCGTATTTTACGTCGCGCTTTGTTGAGTCCGTAGATCTGTGCCAGAAAATTCAGGTTCTCGCCAACCGTGAGGTCGCCATACAAAGAAAACCTCTGAGTCATGTAGCCAATGCGCCGTTTTATGGCTTCAGCGTCTTTAGTAATGTCCATGCCGAGTACACGTGCCGTACCCGCATTGGGCACTAACAAACCGCACAACATACGTATGAGAGTTGACTTACCACACCCGTTTGGACCCAAAAAGCCGTAGATGCTGCCCTTGCCAATGTTCAGCGATACATCATTTACTGCAATCAAGTCACCAAATTTACGCGTTAATCCATTGGTGACGATAACGTTATCAGTCATCTGACAGGCCGCGGAACGTGACTTCAACTGGTATGCCTATGGGCAGACTATCGGCAGGTTCCACGACGTCGATTTCGGCGACATAGCTCAGGCGTGAACGATCGTGCTGGTTCAACGAAAAATAGGGTGTAAAGGCTGCGCGACTGGATACCCAGCGTAACTTTCCCGCTAGCGGGCCTGGGTATTGATCCAGCTTTATAAAGGCTTCGTGACCCGGCTGTAAGACTGCGCGCAAGGGCTCGGAGATATGGACACGTGCATAGGTAGGACCTTCAGCAAGCATGATCAATACGGTGGCGCCAGAAGGAGGGCGTTCACCAATTTCGAAAGGCAGGGATTCAACTGTACCGTTAACAGGTGCGGTGATGTCTGCTCGAGCGAGCGTTATCTCCAGATTCTGCAGGTTAGCCAGCGCTGCAGCGTGTTGTGCCCGTGCCTGGTCAATTTCTTCGGAACGTGTGCCCTCCAACAGCTCGTCCAGGCCGGCTTGTGCTTCGGCCTGGCGTGCAACAGCTTCATTGTACTTACCTTCAGTGATATCAACGGTTGCTTTAGAAATCAGCTGCCGATCTAACAGCGCAAGTTCGCGATCCAGTTCTGCACGTAGAGTTGCTGCTGCACTTTCAGTAGCCGTCACGCGGGAGCGCGCCTGAGTGATCTGTTGTTGTCGAGGACCTTTCTCAGCCTCGGCCAGGGTGGAATGCGCAACCGCAACTTCTGCCTGTGCTCGCTTTAAAGCCACTTGTGCACGAGCGGTATCCTGAGTGAGTAAGGTTTCACCAGCCTCAACCCTCTGACCTTCAACAACAAGAATTCGTAGAATAGGTTCATTGGATTCAGCGATGAGTTCAATACGGTCCCTTTCCAACGTACCTAGAGAAGCAACCTGGTCAGAAGCATTGCCACATCCAAAAAACACACTAAGGCTGCATGCAGAAATAACGGCAAACAGATTTTGAGCGCTCAACTTCTCTACCACTTTTCGACCGAAAAACTGTGTTTGCCTCGAAGACCTGTATATGCATCGATAGTCGCCTTAACGTTACCGCGGGTTGGATGTATGTCACAAAGTGGGTGTGGCTCATTGCCTTGGGGTAGAGAGTTGTCAGTCATTGCTTAACGCCAGCTCATTTAGAGTGGGTATCATACCCAATCATCGTTACGGGATCATAGGCTGTAGCCTTGGGAGGGCTTCTGCAGAAAGTGAACATACGAGCGAATCGGATCGTGCAGGTTGTATGCGAATTGGTTGCATCGCACTGTATTTGAAACGCAATAGCTGCAAGACTCCACATTAAGAACAACAAACATGAGCGGTGATCTTTTTTGAAATTAACAATCTACGGTGCGGCAGAAGAAGTCACCGGTTCCTGTTATCTGATTGAATGTGGCACACAAAAAGTCCTTCTTGAGTGTGGACTATTCCAAGGTGGGCATGAGCAGGAACGACGTAATTGGGATGACTTCCCCTTCGCGATCACAGAAATTGATGCCGTAGTGCTCAGCCACGCGCACATTGATCATTCCGGTCGGGTGCCTTTACTGGTAAAGAGAGGCTATTCAGGTCCTATTTATGCACACCATGCGTGCAAAGCCCTGTGTGACATCATGTTACAGGACTCCGCATATCTGAATAAGAAAGATGCTGAGTGGGAGAATAAACGGCGCAAAAACACTGAGGAACTTATCGAGCCGCTTTATGACGCAGACGATGCGCTCAGTGCGATTGAATTATTTGAGGGCACAGACTACAACACCATTGAAGAAATCCTGCCTGGTGTGCGGCTACGCTTTTTGGACGCCGGGCACATACTTGGCTCTTCTATTGTCGAGCTGTGGCATGAAGAAGCCGGCAAGACGTCGAAACTTGTTTTTTCGGGAGATCTTGGTTACCGACGCTCAACGGTTATGAGGGATCCGGCAAAAGTCAACTCAGCGGATCTGGTGCTGATGGAATCCACCTACGGCGATCGGCAACATCGACCTTATGAGTCGACGCTGGCTGAATTGAAAGAGGTTTTTGATGCCGCGCGAGACGGTGGTGGCAACATTCTTATCCCCGCATTTGCCGTTGGGCGAACTCAGGACCTGCTGTACCTGCTCAGCCAGCACTACCATGAGTGGGGTTTGGATAACTGGACCGTGTTTCTTGATAGTCCCATGGCCATTCGTGCTACAGAAACCTATGCACAGTTCCAGGATTTGTTCGATGTGCCTCTATTTAATAAAGCGGGCGAAACGCCGGGATTACCGAATCTTATATTGACGCGTAATACGGAGGAGTCGATTGCGATTAATCAGGTGCGTTCCGGTGCAATCATTATTGCGGGTAGTGGTATGTGTTCCGGAGGGAGAATACGACAACACTTTAAAACCAACATTTCGCGCGAGGAAACCCATATTGTCATCATCGGCTTTCAGGCCTACGGCACCTTGGGGCGCAGACTGGTAGATGGGGCATCGACGATAAAGCTGTGGGGTACTGAATATCCGGTTCGCGCCAGTATTCATACGGTTGGCGGGTTGTCGGCACATGGCGACCAGGCAGACTTGTTGCAGTGGTATGGCGAGTTTGAGGATACTCCGCCGGTTGTGCTGGTACACGGAGAGCCGGACGCTCAACAGGTCTTAGCGAAGGAATTGCAAAAGCAGTCTGGCGTGGATGCGCAGATTGGGACGTACGCGCAAACGATTTCTATTGACTGATAGGGAGTATCAACGCGCTTTGTGTACAGAAGCAGCAGGCAGACACTGCAGACAATATCGCAGCTGTAGATGAGGCCTCTAAAGGTCCGGGTATTTCTTTGGATTGAACTTGTCCCCAACCCTCTTCAGGAATAAATCTATTTAAAACAGTAGGTTACCAGAACCTAAGCTTTCTTAAGGAAACTAAACCGATACCACAGGACCGATCGATTGCGTGACTGCAGGATGCACTCATCAATATGAGTGGAGAACAACATGCGCCGGCTGATTTACTGTTTGATCATGGCAACAACCTGCATCACTTTAACTGCCTGTGGGGGCGGAGGCGGTGGTGGGCGCGACGGTACCACTTCAACCCCCACAGGCGGCAGTATCTCGCCACCACCCTCATCCGACAACGCTTCCAACGACAGTCCGTTTACCGATGATTCCGGAACAAGCACACCGAACAATGCACCCGTCGTTCCGACGGACACAGAAGTGCAACTGCCTGACTGGTCGAATTACGAAGGCACGTTGCCCGGCAGTGACCCCGACGGCGACACCATGACCTTCGAAATTACCAAAGCGTTCGTACCTATTGTAATCACCGACCCGGCCACCGGCGCCTATCGGTACGAGCCACTGGCCAACACCCGCTTTGCCGATGTGGAGTACCGTGTCACTGACGCACACGGCTTGCAGACCTACGGCGTTATCCAATTCCTGCACGCCTTGAAACCTGTCGTCGCCGCTGGGGAATGCGCTCGCGCTGAGATCGATTTCGGCGAACCGCTGGCTAATGTATGGACTCATCCCGACGACGCGGTGCTGTTCGTCGGCTTCGGGGATGAAGACATCATCAATATGCGGCGCTTCGAGCTCATCGCCAGCGGCAGTGACATTCTGCTGCCCACCATTGAAGAGACTGACCCAGGCAGCGCGCGTTTGGGCGCAGTACGTGAGTTGCTGGTGGACCCTGACGAACCCTCAGTCATATACGCACGCATCGGTACCGGTGTCGTGGCGGTGAGCCGGGACACCGGCAAAAGTTGGGTGTACCTGGAAAATCCAGGGTACGGTTTAGAGATTGAAGACCTCGCCGTTACCGGCGGTGCCCGGGGCTATTTGTGGGCAATCAACGCGAATGGTGTCTATCGCGCCGCCAAAGACGACATTCAATTCCAACCTGTACTGGCGTTTGCAGATCCTGTGGGCGGCCGCTCCATAGCCGCTCATCCCAGCCGACCGGAGCGGCTGTTGGTTGCCTATCCCGACGGTAGCTATGTTACCGAGGATGCCGGCGAGACCTGGGCACAGATAGCCCAACCGCCTGCAGAATTGTTAGTCAGCGATCCCCACGACGCAGACCGGGTCTACGCCAACGGCATCACCAGTGTGTACTTGAGCGAAGACTTTGGGCAGACCTGGACTATGACAGGCTTTCACGCCACCGACAGCGACATCCTGGTAGCGGATCCATTTCAAAAAGGACGCCTTTACATCGCGCCCTGGGGGGACTTTGCTGGCGTGCGTATCAGCGACGATGAGGGTGACTCCTTTTCCAATCTGGATGAACTCTCAGAGCAGGTGCGCGGTATTGCCTTCACTTCCACTGGCGCGTTGTATGCTACCCAGGGCAATCGCCTGGTATGCAGGCCGCAGTTGGCGCTGCCAGTCTACGATGCGGACAGTCCCTTAACAGTCCATGTGGAGATTCGCGACAGTGTCACCGATGAACTCACGGCGCAGTTGGAGACCGGCAGCGCACCGGTCGCCCAAGTCAGCATCAGCAACAAAACAAGCAGCGATCTGGACGAGGTTGAAGTTGCCGCCTGGTTGTACTCACCTTCTGGAAGACAGCTGATCTACAGCGCGACCGTCACCGTAGCCGACACCGGACTCGACCTTGCCCTGGACGTCCCACCTTTGAATACGGCATACACCCATCGCCTGTTAGTGACTGCCGACCTGCCGAATACCGAAGCCAGCGGCGCCATCGCCTGGGTGGCCACCGTGCACGAAGCTCCTGCAGTGAACCCAATCGAATATGCGGTGCTGTCCGCTAACACCCTCTGGCTCAACCTGGATCATCCCTGGTTTCCTATTTCTACTGCGCCTGGAGAGCAGCGTCGCATGGTGCTCGATGTGGAAAACGAAGGCCCCAACGCCGCCGAGAACGTTACCGTCACTATCTTGACCGGGCAAATGCTGAGCGTGGACGCTTATGGTCCCACATCGATCGGCCAGACCCTTGACTGTACAGCAGACGCCGACGCATTGACCTGTCAACTGGGTAACATGCCGGCGCAAACGGCACAATCTATGGAACTGTTTGTTACACCTCGTCAGGAGGTCACCGCGGTTCCCCTCAGCATCTATTCGGACACACCGGCCGCAGGGGTACCAACAGGAGGCCTGGACCTGCAGGCCAGCATCACCGGGCCCGGAACCTTTATGCCCGGCGAGGATGCCGCGTATACCGTTACCATAACCAACGAAGGGGATGAGGTAGCGCAGAGCTTTGCTGTTCGCGGTGTTATCGGTCCATGGCCTGTGGTGACCAACGCGCTGGTACAGAGCATTGACGGTGGACGCTGTGAGCTGGACTACAGCCACGACAAGTTGAGCTATTACTGCAACGGCGATTTCCTCCAACCCGGGGAATCACACCTCGTCAGCGTGGTTATCACAGCCCCGCACTCCGACAATGCGCTACATCATGTGGTCAGCGCGAATGGGTTCCCGCCCAGCAGTTCCAGGTACTGGCTGGAACTGTTTACCGGTAACAATTCCGCCGGTCTGGTCACGGCTCCTACGCCGTGACCAGATCCAGCCTTTGCAGATCATCCCGCCAAGCCACCCGGCGGTTAGATCGCCATCAGACAGCTGGCAGATTCTCCGCAGAACTGCGAAACCTTGGATTTATGTCGGTCTTGATCGCAACGATTGTTCATTACTAGATTGCGTGGGTCACCTGACTATCACGCCCGGATCATTCTTCTCCCGAGGCAAGTGTCTCAGCCTCGATCAAGCGCGCCCCGCGAAGTATGTTGCCGACGGCGTAGTTGCCCTCGTGACAGGCATATTCATAAACGCGTTCCTCGGGTCTTTTTGTCGCCGGCCAGACGAAGTCACCTTTCCACTGCTCGGTCCACATGCCCGGATCGTTAACCGTGAACTCATAGCGCAGGGAATCAGCGTCGATGCGAGTGAAGCGTTCAACGACATGCAACGTGGGAGTGGTCGAAACAAAGCCCCAGTAGCCTTTGAAGTTTGTTGTGTCCACAACAAGGGTATCTCCTTCCCACCAGCCGATGGAATCACCCAGCCAGAACTTCATATGCTCAGGCAGGTGCTCAGAATTCATCCGCACAACGCGAGCGTCGTGAACCATCTCGTTGAGTATCATCACCTCGTCGTCGGTCTGCACAATCCGATGCAGGTTGTTGTAGATAGACGGCATTGCTGGCACCGCACCCCGGAAGCTTGCCACACATCGGTCAGAAGCCAGGAGACGTTCCGGGTGATCAAACGGTCCGGGTCGATCCCACTCTAACCAGTAGGCACTACCATCATTGTGCGTCAACTGGTCTGCAACGATTCTCTGTCCCTCTATGGCCTCAGGCGTCAACGGCGGATGACGCCCGTTAGATGGTTCGGTAATGATCGAAGTGCGGAACTTACCATCTACCAATGACATCGAATTGCCGGGATCAATCCAGAAGCTGTTGTAACCGCCAACATTACCTCCGGCACCGGCTGTGCCGTCACCGCCTGCGGGTGGCGCACCGCGATTAGGGTCGCTTGGCGCATCTGCCGCGGCTGTTCTTTCAGCACGCATCTGGACGATCTTCTCAGCCTGCTCGGGGGTCATGTAAAGAGATTCGCCAAACTCTTCGGGCCTTTGGATCGGCGTGAGCGTGGCTATGTCGTAAGTGCCGCTGAGGTCCGGCTTGCCATCGTGTGTACGGGGTATTTCGCGCTCGTCGCCTGAAAGCGGGGTGTTTAACAGAATTGCCGCAATCGCGAGTATGGGAAAACAAGAATTGTCGATGCGCATAATCAGAGGCTCCTAAAAGTAGCTGTAAATAGAGGATTCAGGCAGATGCACTTGGACGTTCGCCGACACGTCTATAGCAATTGTTTATCCATCTTGCGTCTCCTGGATAAAATAATCCAAGGCTTTAGAAAAAATCCAGCAATACCCAAAGGTTGAATGTTCAACGTGGTGATTTGCCGTAGACCAACCCAAAACCCTTCGTTTTATAACCGAGTAGTACCAGCAACTCCTCCGATGCAGAATCGATAACTTCTTTGTCGAGGGAGAGAAACCAGTTTTCCTGGGTGCGATAAACAGGTCGTGTGTAGAAGCCAAACAACCCGGCTCGGGATTTATCCGAACGATTACAGCCTGTCCGATGCATCAGTCGACTTTCAAGAACGATCAAGGTTCCGGCCGGTGCGACCACCGGTTCTGCCAGTTCATCAAAAGAGGATGGATCCAGCTCGTTGGCAAGATGACTACCGGGAATCACTTCCGTTGCACCATTGTCTGCTGTGAACTCATCCAGCGCCCAGGCGAAATTTATACCCTGTGGCCGCGGTGGCCACGGCTTCGGCATGTAGATTTGATCCTGGTGCCAGGCGCCGCCGTCGCTGCCGGGTTCAGCGATGTTGGCGGAAATGTTGCTCAGCAGCGCCGGCCAGCCGATTACTTCCTTGAGAAGCGTTAACACAACTGGCAACTGAACCACCTCTCCAAACACTTTGTGTCGATTCAGGATATTCCATACTCGAACATTGCCTTCACCATAGTCGAGTTCGAATTTGTCCGCCTCGCGTGATAAAGCGATATCTTCCTGTGCACCGCTATAAGTGGCATCCCGTGCCAGGGTAAGCTGTTCGCCGGACAGCTGATCGGATATGAGCGCCAGACCATACTGTTGTAGATCAGATGACGCCTGAGTCATGTTGTTGGTTATGTCAGGTAGCAAAAATCTTCCCCGCTGCAATTATTGTGGCCGCACATGACAGGCTACGCTGCCGCCATCCGTCACCTGTTCATGCTCGGGGATCTGCTCTCGACACAGCGGCTGCGCATAGGGGCATCGCCCATGAAAGGCGCAACCCGAAGGCGGATCCAGCGGGCTCGGGATCTCGCCGCTCAGCGGTGGTTCGCGGTTGGCGCGTTGGCGTTTCGGGTCCGGGACAGGCACAGCGGCCAGCAGCGCGCGGGTATAGGGGTGTGCGGGAGCTTCAAATATGCGGGTTGTCGGGCCCTGTTCGACGATACGTCCCAGATATGTCACCGCCACCCGATCGGCGATGTGTCTGACCACGCCCAGGTCGTGAGAAATAAACAGGTAGGCCATGCCGAATTCGCGTTGCAGATCTTCCAGCAGATTGAGGATCTGATTCTGCGTGGAAACGTCCAGCGCGCTTACCGCCTCGTCCAGCACCAGCAGCTTGGGTCGCAGCGCGATGGCACGCGCGATAGCAACACGCTGTCGCTGGCCGCCGGAGAATTCATGCGGGTAGCGCGCCATGTGATGCGCATCTAATCCAACCAGCCGCAGCAGGCGGAGGACTTCTGCTTCCAACTCGGCGCCGTGGGCGCGCCCATGAACTGCCAACGGCTCACCGACGATGTCGCGGATCAGCTTGGAGGGGTCCAGAGACGCGTAGGGGTCCTGGAACACCATCTGCAGATTCGGTCGTACCCGGCGCAGCTTGGCGCCAGAGAGCGCGGTCAGGTCCTCGCCGTCCAGATGCACGCTGCCATTTGCGGGTTCAACCAGGCGCATGACGGCGCGAGCCAGGGTGGATTTGCCGGAACCCGACTCGCCGACCACTGCAAACGTTTCACCCGCTGCCACGGTAAAGTCCATCTGTTGTACAGCTTTGAGTAGACGTTGGCGCGTCAACAGGCCTGAACCAACTTTGAAATTAATAGCGAGGTTGCGTACTTCAAGCATCGCTTGCGCTCCGTAGTGACAGCGTTTGATGCAGCGGACAACGGCTGTAATGTCCAGCAGCACCTTCAAGCTTGGGCGGAGTTTTGCTACATGCCGGCTGAGCGTAGTTGCAGCGGGGCGCAAACCGGCATCCGCTTGGAATATCCCAAGGCACAGGTGGTGAGCCGGCAATCACCGACAGGCGTTCCCCGGGTTGTCCAAGTTGGGGCATGGCCCGCAGCAAGCCTTCCGTGTAGGGGTGCGCGGGCGCTGCAAACAAGTTCTCAACGTCGGCGGTTTCCACGATCTGACCGGCATACATCACCGCCACCCGATCGCAGATATCCGCGACCACACCGAGGTTATGGGTCACAAACAGCATGCCCATATCAAAGCGCTCCTGCAGTTGACGCAACAGCTCGAGAATCTGCGCCTGAACCGTGACGTCCAGCGCGGTAGTGGGTTCATCAGCAATCAGCAGTTTCGGCTCGCACGCCAGTGCCATAGCGATGGCAGCGCGCTGACGCATGCCGCCGGAAAATTCATGCGGATAGGCTTTGGCGCGCTGCCGTGGATCAGGGATGCGCACCAGGTCCAGTACCTCCACAGCACGGTCCATGGCGGCGCGTCGCCCCAGCCCCATGTGAGTGCGTACGCTTTCCGCAATCTGTTCGCCTATGGTGAATGCCGGGTTCAGGCTGGTCATCGATTCCTGAAACACCATCGCTACGTCGCGTCCTCGGCGTTTGCGTAAGGTGGCATCGGGCAGGGTCAGCATGTCCTCGCCGTGCAGCAGAATGCGGCCCTGGCTTATGCGCCCCGGGGGCTTGGGCACCAGGCGCATGATGGACAGGGCGCTGACCGTTTTGCCGGAGCCGGATTCACCCACCAGGCCAAGGGTCTCCCCAGGCGCGATCTCGAAGTTGATACCGTCGACCACGGTGACCCACCCGAACTCGGTCAGAAACTCCACGGCGAGATTTTCTACCTGCAGCAGCATCAGCTTTCCGTGCGCACTTCGCGGCCGAGGGCGTCTCGCAGCCCGTCACCAATGGTGTAAAGAGCAAGCACGGTAATTGCAATGGCCAGGCCAGGGAATACGATCAGTGACGGGGCATGATCAATATATCGAATGCCACGGCCGACCATGGCACCCCAGCTGGAATCTGGTGGCTGTGTGCCGAGGCCGAGAAAGCTCAGGCCTGCTTCGGCCAGCATAGCGACACCGGCAAACACTGATATCTGCACAAACAGCGGTGATACCACATTTGGCAACACATGCCGGGTGATGATCCAGGACTCGGTACAGCCGATACTGCGTGCCGCTTCCACATAGGTTTCTGAGGCAACACTCATAGTGGTGGCTCGCATCAGGCGCAGAAAGGTTGGCGACAGCAGAATGCCGACAGCGATCATGGCGTTGGTCAGGCTGGGACCCAGTACGGCGATGATGGCCACCGCGAGAATCAGCGGCGGAAAGGCCATCAACGCATCTGTGCTGCGCATGGTGAAACTGTCAATATAGCCACCGGCCAGACCGGCGATCAAGCCGGGCGGGACCCCGATCACCAGGGCAATCACCACTGCCTGCAGAGCTGCCAGCAGCGATACCCGGGCAGCAAATAACATACGGCTGAACACATCGCGCCCGAGTTCGTCGGTGCCAAACCAGTGGCTTGTGCTTGGCCCCTGCAGCACGATCTCCAGATTCAGTGCCAGTGGATCGTACGGAGCAATCCATGGCGCGGTCAGCGCAGCCAGCGTGAGCAGCACCATGAACGCCAGGCCCGCCAGTGCCAACCGCTGGCGGACAAAACGGAGCAGAAAACGACGCAAGGCGCTGGGTGAGGCTTGCACTACGTTGGCGGGCTCAGCATTCATTGCGGACGTACCTTGGGGTTGAAGTAGCCGTAGGAGATATCAACCACGAGGTTGATTAACACGGCGACGAACACCGCCAGGATAACCACACCTTGTATCATTGGCAGATCGCGAGTGAATACTGAGGCTACTGCAAGCTGCCCGATACCAGGCATGCCAAATACCTGTTCCACGATGATGGTGCCACCAAGCAGCGCATTGGCCTGCACGCCTAGAATTGTCACCATGGGTATGGCTGCGTTTTTCAGGCCATGCTTAATGACTACGCTGCGGTTCATTAACCCTTTGGCATGGGCTGTGCGGATGTAGTCCTGATGCATCACATCCACCATGGCGCCACGTAACTGACGGGTTAGAATAGCGGCGGCGGAGAAGCCGAGAGTAAATGCTGGTAGCGCGATGTGCGACCACCACTGCAGCAAACCCTCTGATAAAGCTGCGTAGCCGGTGGCTGGAAACCATGCATGGCGTATGGCGAGCAGCAGCGCGAGCATCAGGCCCAGCCAGAAGTTCGGAATCGCAAGGCCAGCTGATGCGCCCACAGTGACAACTCTGTCGAGCAGGCTGCCGGGGCGGGTGCCAGCCAGAACGCCAGCGGGCACGGCAATGAGCAAAGCAATGATAATGGCCGCGCCGGCCAGGGACAGAGTAACGGGCAAACGCTGCAGCAGCACCCCTGACACGGACTGGTCTGAAAACAACGATGTACCTAAATCGCCCTGCAACAGACCAGCCAGCCAGTGGCCATAGCGCACCAGTACCGGTTCGTTCAGCCCCAGTTCCTCGCGGATGCGCTCCACGGTTTCCGGAGACGCATCTTCGCCGGCCAGCAGATAAGCTGGATCGCCGGGAATGAGCAGCACCATGGAAAACACCAGCAGCGATACCACCAACAGCAGTGGGATCATGGCGAGCAGTCGTTCTGCGATGAATCTGAACATCAGCGCCGTATCCTCACACCGCGAAATTCGGGTTTGTTGCCTGACGCCCAGACCTGCATGCCTTCCACTTCGGGGCGCAGAGCGAATGTGGAAGAGGGCAGATACAACACCAGATCTAACGCTTGTTGGGTAATCTCTGCCGCGGCGGCTTGCAGCCGCGCCGGCCGCTGCTGCTCGTCGATTTCCTGCCGCGCGACACGGGCTAAGCGCATCAGTTCGGGCGTGCTGTGGCCACCAGGATTAGGCAGCGAGCCCGGGGTAAACAGCAGGTCGATGGTTTGTGAAGGGTCTGGACGACCGCCCCAGGTCACCAGCGCCGCGTCGCCTTCCGATGTGCCGTAAAAGCGCTCACTGATTTGCGCGCCTTCCAGAACCCAGGGAACGGCGGTAACGCCAATTTCGGCGAACTGGTACTGCAGCACTTCGAACAGGGGCATGTAGCTGGGAATATTCGGCACGATCAGCTGGAAGCTGAAGCCCTGGTTGAGGCCGGCTTCAGCCAGCAGCGCCCGCGCCCGGTCCGGATCATAGTCGTAATAGTCGGCACCCGTCGCTGCATCATGCGCCATATAGCCGGTGGGAAAATGCTGGGCTGAAGCTTCACCGTAGCCAAAGCTCAGCGCCCGTACCAGGGATTTGCGGTCCACCGCGTGGTTCAGGGCCTGGCGCACCCGCAGGTCGGAAAATTTGGAACGGTTCCGGTTCAGCTGCATGTGCAGCACTTCCAGGCCCACACCTGTTTGCACTTGCAAATTGTAGCGTTGTGCCTGTTCGATCTGCAGAGTACCGATTGTTGTGCCATCCACCTGGCCGGAGCGCACCGCGTTCAGGCGGGTGGTGGTATCTGGGGTGAGCACCAGCTGCAGACGCTGTACACCTGCATCCTCAGGGGCCCAGTAGTTGTCGAAACGTTCGTACACTGAGCGATTGCCGAGTAGAAATTCCACGTGTCGGAAGGGTCCTGCGCCCACCCCTTTGAGATCCAGACCGCCGGCTTGCAGCGCGCGCGGGCTGACCATCATGCCGGCACGGTCGGAGAGAATCAGCGGCAGCGCGGCGTCGGGAGCCTCCAGATGTAAACGCACGTGCAATGGGTCGAGTATTTCTACGCGCACGATGTGCTTGAGTTCTGCTTTGACAGCACTGCCGAGCACGGTCTTGGCTCGCTCGATGTTGATTGCCACGGCCTCGGCGGTGAATGGTTCACCGTCGTGAAAGGTCACCCCGGGGCGCAGATCAAGATCCAGCCAGGCACCATTTGGGCCGAACCGCCAGGCACGCGCCAGGCCCGGCACGGCGACACCGGCAGGGCTCATGTGTATGAGCCGATCGTAGACTGGAAACAACCAGGTATTGTCGTAGCTTGAAGTCGCGCGGTGCGGATCGAAGCGCGTGACTCCGGATGCTAAAGCGAAGGTTGCGGTAGCGTCTGGATCTATCTCGGCATTGGGGTTGTACTGTGGTAATTCCGGTCCACACCCGGTCAGCGTGGACAGGAGTAGTAACACGATGCACAGATCGCGCAGGCATGTGTTCAGCTCCATCTCTACCTTCTCCCCGGTACAGCTGCCAATGTATTCCCGTTATCAACTGCGAAAGTAAAACACGTTTAAATGTTGGCGTACATTGAGGTGACGGATAGCTCTCTGCTAGGTTGCCGGGATGCTGCTGCGCTGTTGCGCCGGCACCCACCAGGGGCCTTTACCGAAGGCCACCAGTACAGCCACGCAAATGCAGCAGATACCGGCAATGACCATCCAGGTTGACCACCCCCATATCTCTACCACTTGCGGCAGGCCCAGATTCAGAAACAACCCTGCAGCGGGCGATAGGGTTGCGGTGATGCCGAATGCCCGGGCTACGCCGTGAGGGCTGATGCTTTCGGCGGTTTCAGAATAAAGCGCGCACCAGGCAGGGTAAATGAAGCCGGCAAAAAATCCCGTTGCCGACCAGACCAGGGTGAGAACGCTCTCCGGCGTATCCTGAGGCAGGCTGGCCCCGAAGATGAAGCACAATCCAGTGGTAATGCCGCCAAAGGCGGTTACGGTTTTGCGCACACGCAGATGGTCACTGAGCCAGCCAGCCACAAACACGCTCACTGTGAAGACGATCCAGAAGTACGAGGTGACGCCTGCCGCACGCGCCGGTTCCAGATGGTGATGCTGGGTCAGAAAGATCGGCACGTATGCGGATACAGTCACATAGGTCAAAGACCAGAACACGATGACCGTGGACAACAGCCACAACCGTGAGCTGCGGTAGACCTGGCGACCGTCGTCATAGGCTTGTGCTTGCGATACTTCGGTTTCAGCACTGTGTTCGGTGAGCTCGGTTTGTTGAATTTTGCCTCGGATTCTCACGCTCAGATCGCGATAGAAAACGTAGATAATGATCGAGGTGATCCCGGCCAGACCGGCGGCTATCCAGTACTGAGAGCGCCATCCTGGCCAGATCGGCAGGGTCTGAGCGGCTACCGCCGTGGACATCAGGGCGCCGATGGTGAATGCCAGAGACACCCAGGCGTACACCATGGCACGACCCATGCGCGGCGTTAGGTCCCTGGAGGCGGCGTGCACCGCGGGGTTCATGCCAGCCATCATGAAGGTGCCGGCAGCGATCAGGGCCGCCAGGGTATAGAAGTTTGTCGACAAAGCACCGCACACAGAAATAATCGCATAGGCAAAGACTGGCCAGATCATCAGCGGGCGGCGGCCAAAACGGTCGCCGGCGCGGCTTAACACCATGGCGCCCAAGCTGTAAATCAGACCGAAAGCCGCCGCGGCATACCCCCACTGCACCAGGGTTTTATCGAAGTCTTCCAGAATGTAGACCAGCACCGGACCGTTTTTCAGGGCCTCATACTGTTCAACCGCCCAGCCGAGGATAATCAGACCCAGCAGCCACCAGCGCAGAGAGCCACGCGGTACTTCATTGATTTCGCGCTGGCGGAGATAGGACCAGAAACTCTGCTGCTTCACTTGATTCTCCCCTGGCTCGCCTGGGCGTTGGGTGTTCCTCTACCCGGCGATGTTCGACGTACTGTTTGTGTGTTGGGTCAGCCCGTTTACACCGCGGACATCATACCCTGTAATTGAGCAGCATCAATTCGTATCCTGACGTGGTTTTATCCGTGCTTGTATTTGTGCTGGCCTGCGTGTAGCTCTAGGCGACAAACACATCCGATGTACTGGTCCCCAACCTCGAATACTGATGGCATCGAATTTTTTCCAGGAACATGGCTGCATCGTCGTGGAAGATGCGATTCATTCGAGGGAGATCTTCGAAATCGAAGAGCGGTGTGACGAGATCCTGGCTAACAAAGAGACTATGGCTTTCGATTGGGCCTGTTGACCGCAAGCTCACCCAGGACGTGTCCGGTAGTTACGAGATCAATGAGCAGTTCATGTTTTATCTGGGCATTAACAATCTCTCCGATGAAAAACCTGAAACTGGCGAGGAGTTTTATCCAGTGAGTGCCGTTGGCAGATATATATTTGCTGGTTTGAACTTTCGGCTCTGAGCTAGTTGCAGACGCTCTCCGACCTCAGTGGTCGGCCAGTAGATATTCCGGCGATGTTCAGGGGCTCCCAGGCAGAAAGAAGTTCCTGCTGTTTGGTCTAAAACACAAATCATGGGGTTTGTTCACTATGACAAAGCCCCGCAAACTATGGGGCTTACGCAGAGGACTAATTAGCCAGCATACATAAGTGCATTATTGTCGATGCCGGCAACAAAAATTGTACTTGGATCGTGTCCGGGCATTGGGGGATCAAGTGTTCGCGGCCAGGTCTCATATCGACATCACAACCGGAAAGTCTTTATTCTTTGCATTACGTTCAGTGAGCAGGAACTCCGCATTGCACAGACCAGAAGAAGCCTCCGCAACAACGTCGACCATGCAGACTCTTAAACGCCTCGAACAGCGGCTTGGGGCAGTTCATGCGCGTCAGCGCCTGGGTATAGAAGCTGAACATGAAACCCACGTGTTTGGCGGCGGCATGAGTTTCTTCCACCTGGAAAACTGGTACTCGGTTCATGCCCTCATTCGCGGAGGTCTGAAGCTTGCGGGTCTATACAATCGTGCTCAACGTAATGCGCACACAATCCGAACAGTGCATAACGAGATCGAACTGAACGCATTGCCTGCGGCGTTCGAAGGCTTACGCATCCTGCATTTGACAGACCTGCACCTGGATATGAGCAACACAATTGTTGACAACCTGATCAAATGCGTTAGCGCTGTGGATTATGATCTGTGCGTATTAACTGGCGACTACCGATTTCGTACCTACGGTGGAGCAGTTGAAGTCATTGATCGTTTAGCACGACTACGAGAACACATAACCTCCCCTGTGTATGCAGTGCTGGGCAATCACGACAGTGTCACCATGCTGCCGGACATGGAAGACCTGGATATCCATGTACTCATGAATGAACATGTACGTCATACACACAAAGGTGAAACCCTTTTCCTGGCAGGTATCGACGATGCACACTTTTTTGGGGTGCACGATATCGCCAAGGCGTTGACAGATATTCCTATAGAAGCCTGCGCTGTCCTGCTTTCGCATACGCCTGAAGTATATCGTCAGGCCGCACATGCTGGAGCGGATCTTCTACTTTGCGGGCATACCCACGGCGGCCAGATCTGTCTGCCTGGCGGCTATCCGCTGACTCTGGATGCACGCATTCCACGTCGATTTGGCAACGGCGCATGGCATTATGCAAATATGATTGGCTATACATCTCCCGGAGCGGGTTCATCCATCGTTGACGTCCGGCTTAACTGTCCACCTGAAATTACGTTGCATACCCTCAGTAGGGGCGGTCTCGTACACCAAGATGGTACATCACGCGAGACAGAAGCAATTCACCCACAATAAACAGCACAACGAGCACAACCACGGACCACCAGTCGAGCGCCAATTGCTGACGTACAAGTAAAATAGGCAGCAACGCCTCGGGTATCTGGTCCAGGCCGAAAGCCATACCGCTGGGTGGTATGTTGATGCGGCGTTTGATGAAACTTGAAAATGCATCGCCGGTCATCGAAGCCAGACCGAACAACGCACCGGTTATCCAGGGAAAACCCAACAGAGGAGCAGCAGTGGCACAAACCAGAACTGCTGAAACAAGTCCGCGCACGGTTTTACTGGCGCCAAGCAGGCGGTTCCCGTCAAAGAACTCCAAACCGAAGTCCAATGGATATTTCCATCGTTCACCGAGCAGACGTTTAGCCAACACCGGCGAACCGTTGGCGGCAAGCAGAAGCAACTGCACTTTGATAGCTATGGCTATAGTCAGTGTCATGAGTATTGCTGGCTGGCTCTAGTCGGTAAAGCCCTGGTTCCTTTTTGAATAGGGGTAGTCGAGCGCGGGGTAACTCAGGCTCCCGCCATTAACTGAACATTACGCCGCTTGCGAAGCAGCCTGCAACACCGATTTATCTCCATCGCCAGTTACAATCTCCATCCGACGAGGTCGGAGGGCTTCCAAAACTTCCCGTTGCAGATCCACATGCAGCAACCCTGCCTCAATCTGCAAGTACAATCCGTCAGTTCCGTTTGTTCTGACGGGCCGGCTCGGAGAGTCAGGATTTTCCGTCAATGGGAGAATGGGATTAACTGTTGTCGCCTGAGCAGCCTTTATCTCCCATAGCTCAGCAGGATCACAATAAGTAACAGGAAGATGGCTACCATTACGGTTGTATCCAGAAGCCCCAACGTGTGATCTTCTTCAAGCAGTTCAATCAGCACAAACATCATCGGAAACAGGAACACCAGAAGCAGCAGGTTGCTGAACGACAACAATATGGGTAACTCCGGATGGCCTGGATTGATCCAGGCCTGGTAAAAACCGATCGCAACCAGCGTAAACGGCAGGACCAGAAACATAACCTGGGTGATGCCGCCAAAGCTGTTTGCCAACGCTATGCCATATTCTTCCTTACGATGGGATTGCCATAGAATGACGTACTCGCTCATACCCGCAAAGCCTGCCAGCAGCAGAGCGGTTAACATGTGGTTGAAGTGCAGATCCTCGATTGTGATCTGAGCAAACCGGGAGATCTGCTCGCCACCTATGGTTGCGCCGATGATACCGATCAGGAGATATCCGCTTATCAGCAACCAGGAGCTTTCATCCACACGCTTATAGATCAGCGCGCGCCGTTTCTCCACCTGAGCGTCAGTCAGTTCCAGAGTATCGCTGACAAGTTCCTCTTCTTTTGCATAGTCCTGCATCAGTTTGTAGAGGTAGACACCAAATATACCCAGCATCAGGATACCAATTGAAATCAGATCGACAGGTGCAAAAGAAGTCTTTGGATGTGCGCTGACCAACATAGTCATCATCACAAGACCAAGGATCAGACCAATGGCCGCACCGCCAATAAGGATTTGCGTACCAGCGCCTGTAATCGGCTGTGGCATCAGATACCTGCCATACTGGTCTTTAGGCAGGAAAAATGAATAGATGCTGAATACCAGTGCGTTGTTGTAGATGGTAACAAGTGCCACAACCAACGCCGTCGTTGGACTGACAGGAACCAGAAAGCCGATCAGAACCAGTTCAGGCAGTGTTGATAGAATTTCGGTTGCCGTACCGGCAATATAGTGATCCCACTCCAACCGGGCGGCCAGCCTTTCAGTTGCTGTGACCAACGCCGCGCAGGCGACCTGCAGAGTAAGAAAGCCAATGATTAAAGCAACAGAGGCGTGTGCCCAACTGGGGATCTCGACGCTACCCAATTGCAGTAGATAGAGTAAAGTCCACAAGGCAACGCCAATACTCAGACGCACAGCCCAGGGAGCCAGGACCGCTTTTGCCTCCGGGACTGAACCTCCCAGATAAGAAATCGAGAGCCTGTCCGGGTCGATGCCTGCGTCGCGTAGGGTTTCATCCGCATGTTCAGATGCATCAGGAAGGCCAGCACCTGCCACGCCGGTGGAAGCGTCAAACTGGGGTGGATTAGAGGTGCGATCGGGCAACGTATTTAACCTGTTAGATCAAGATGTGAGCATTCCACCGCATCAAACTGCAATATATCACGCCGAGTAATCTGCATAGTCAATATTATGCACGCCTCCTTACTTGATACACTCATAGCGGTTTCCCTGCCTGAAGTGAGAAATTGTCCAGCATTGAGCGCTGCTCACGCTACAAATAGCGCTTCTCAAACCTATCTCGAACACAGACCTAATGCTCCGAACAAATAACTCAACCAATACAAGTTTTCGACCCATTTTTTACGACCAAGGAAATTTCCACGGGTACGGAGTTGGGCCTCGCAAACTGTTATAGCATCGTCGAGGCTCACAATGGCACGATCACCGTTGAATCGATACCTGGCAAAGTCAGCTGTTTTTCTGTCTACTTACCGCTGTCAACATTAGAGCAGAGTGAAACCGATGCGAGCAGCGAGTCGACTGCTCCGGCGATGACACGCGCAACAAGCAGCTCGCCCTCGTGATGCCACAGATGAGCGGTCAAGTGGTTGCTGCAGCAGTTCGTGAACTTTCGGACGATGTACGCACCCTTAACCTAAATCGAAAGAAGGATAAACAATGCCTAGACCTATCGAACTGGAAATCTTCACCGACTATATATGACCCTGGTGTTACCTCAGTACCGGGCGTATTGAAAAACTCAGAGCCAATTTTGATGTCAACGTAACCTGGGTGCATTTTCCCTTGCACCCGGATACTCCGGAAGATGGCATCAGCATCGAAGAACTGTTTGCCGGGCGTGATATCGACATCGAAGCTATGTACTCGCGCATGAAAACTCTGATGGATGAAGAAGGTCTGCCTTACGGTCGGCGTACCCATACATATAACAGCCGACTGGCTCAGGAACTGGGTAAGTGGTCGGATACGCAAGCCGGTGGCGAGGCGATCCACAATGCTTTGTACAAAGCCTACTTTGTTGATGGGCGCAATATCGGTGAGCCGGGTGTGCTGGTTGATATCGCCGCTGCTGTTGGTCTGTCGGCCGATGCAGCCCGCGAGGTGCTTGCTAGCCGCAGTTTCAAAATGGCGGTAGACGCGGATTGGGCCAAATCACGGCAGTATGGTGTAACCGGTGTGCCCACGTTTGTCGCTGGTGGCTATGGCGTTGTGGGTGCGCAGCCCTACGAAACACTGGTCGCGCTGATGGAGCAGGTGTCAACTTCATAGTCTGATATCTGTGTCTGCCTATTAGATTTGGTCCGCGGCAGCGCACCATTTTAGCTTTCCAAATCTGATTCTGCCCCAAACGAGTGCGATCTTAAGTACGACAAGCTATGAAAGCGAACCAAAAAGTGGCATGCGAATTGCTCTGTCTCGAGTAGCAGTATGTGGGCCGTTAGCGCATGTGTCTGTTCGGATCCGAAAGATCCGTCTAAAAAACCTACACTCGGGGAACACGTGACAGCTGACAAACAAAAGGCGCCTCTAGAGCCTGCCGAAATCATGCAACGTCTGGGATGGCGCCATTCACCAGGCATCCTCGGGCAGTATCCCTCCAGTGTTCAGTCTTCTCATGCGTTACTTGGTTATTATCTCAAGGACCGATCCTCGCCGACGCCATTTCCGGGCCGTGATGGTCTGGTTAACAACCAGACCTTCGATTGGGGTATCGCTCCACCACTTGAAAAAGTAATACGTGGTCGCGTCGAATTAAACCTTTTACTGCAGAACCCAGAATTGCTCAGGCAGTCGATAGCGATTATCGAGCCCTGGTCGCAGGTAGGTATTAATCAGATGGGGGAGAGCGTCCGCGCATCTAAAAACGTTGCCTATCTGCTGCAACAGGTCGCAGATGCCGATACCGTTCTTTTTCCGCTGTGGGAGAGTGGGGTCAGTAATCCACAATTGCTGGCCAATGCGCTCAGTTCGACCATGGCCGTCGTCTTTGAAGGTGGTGACCCGTCAGTGCATGATTTGAGTAGCTTCGACGGTACCCGGGCTAACCTGGATGATCTACTTGGTTTGGTTGATGCTCTTCAACTACGCAGGTCGGCCGGTAGCGCGCCTTGTGTCTTTGTGTGTCTTGCACACCAGCTTGCGGCCGCCTCTCATATCCGCCTGATCAAACGTGCGGTGCATGAGATAATCAACCTGGAAAGCCTGCCTTTAGACCCCGAAAGACACGCGTTAAAAACGCTGCAACGTGCAAGCCATAGGATATTTGAGATCGGTGAATCACTACGAGTTGTAAAAGTGGGTGGCGAAGTTGTAGCGCAAAGCTGGAATGACAGCCACTTTGCCGTAGCGCCGAACGAGGCCATCGAAATTGGTTCCCGAACTCTGCTGCCTTACAAAAAGCGTAGTCTGGGCAACCATATTCCAGGTGAACTGTTTTACACGCATGAATTGACGGCGGATGAACTTGAAGGCGTCATTGATACAATGATCACTTTTGAGCGCGAGATCAATGTGGAGATGTTCCACAGTGATGAGGTCAACGAAGAAGCCGCTCTGTTTGCAAACTGGGCTTACAAAACACTCCACGACACCATAGTGCCAATCCGTCATTCCCTGGCAGTGAGTCCTTTATCGTGGTTGTTGTGTCTACCCTACGCCGTGGAGATTCTCTCTCAAACGCAGGTAAATGAAACGACCTTGACCGAAGTAGGCACAACCTGCATTTACTATAAAGACTGGGAGACCCACCGGATCAGGAGGTCTTTTACCTCGCAATTCCACCCTGAACTGATGGCTGACATCCGCGATATCGGTACACGCGCCGGTCCCACCTATGCTGAACTGAAAGAAAACGACGGCGTACGCCTGCTGATCCGATTGCTGTATTACGGTATGCAGGAATAGCGGTAGATGTGCCGATAAACCCGCGTAGCTGGATTATCAGAACAGGCGATTGGCACTTTCGACCATTTACGCTGAAAAGTGATACCTTAACTTTGTGTGATGCTGCACACGGCACATTCGACTGTTGGGTTATTTTTCTGCTTATGTTCAATGCCAATAAAATTCTGATCGACAGATTTGTCATACATACGCGTGATAGCTTCGAACTTTTGTTTGTATCACCTGACCCAATGCAGTTGCTTACATTGGAACAGGCTGTGCGAACAGCATTGCACACGCTGCTGAACTGCGACTGCCCCTACCACGATATGCAGCACACTTTGCTGGTTGCTGATGTGGGCCAGACGATTCTGCGTGGCCGGCAGCTGGCAGAAGGAGATTTGGATAGTCACGACTGGCTGCATGCGATGGTGGCGATGTTATTTCATGATATTGGTTATATACGGAATCTGCTGCAAGAAGACACTGAGGAGAGCAGTGTCGTTGATGCTGAGGGTGCTCGTGTATCTCTTCCAGAAGGTGCCAGTGATGCATCTATCACACCCTATCATGTGACGCGCGGTGTGCTGTTTGTCCAGCAATACTTCGCCGCAGACTCGAGCATAGATGCCAGGCGGGTCGGCGCATACATCGAAATGACTCGATTTCCGGTTCCCCCCGAGCCAACGTACCAACAAACAGCGTCACTTGCGGGGCTGGTACGTGCAGCAGATTTGATCGGTCAGATGGCGGACCCGCAATATCGACAAAAACTGTCACGCTTGTACGCGGAGTTTGTCGAAACAGGTGAAGCCAGACGCCTGGGAGTGACCAGCCCGGGCGATCTACACGATTCATTCCCAGCATTTTTTAGCAGTCAGGTGCAGCCTTACATCGGCACGGCGGTGGAATATCTACAGTACACCAGGGAAGGTCAGGGGTGGCTGGAAAATCTGGACCAGCGCCTTGGCGCGCCACGAGTGGGTAACGTAGATTCAGGCCCGGCCGCACTGGAAACGGACAGGCATAGATAGACAGTCTGCACGCTGTGTCATTAATTTTTCCGGATCATTTCAAACAGGCTATCCAGGTAAGCGCGACGTTCAGCCGGAAGGTATTGAAAGTTGACGCCCAGATCAGACAACTCCCAGAACTGTTCCCGATCATCCGCCAGCATGATCTGACGCAGACGCTCGAGCCGTTCAATACGCTCTCCATGCAAATCACGCGCAATTCGCCTTGCGTGTACTTCATCTCCCCGCATGAGAAACAACGTCGCCAACTGAACTTGCGCGCGACGTACGCCGAGCAGGCTGGCCTCCTGTAGCTCGACGTTTTCCTCTTTAATTTCTATGTCGAGAGTCAGCAGGCAGTCAAGCAGCGCATCCATACTGTCAGAGTCTTCCTGCAGGGCTTTCTCAACAAGACGCATGACGTAAAATGCCGCACTTTCCAGCAGGAACGAAGCTCCGGTATTGTGGGCATACTGGCCATAGATGCGCAGGTAATCGGCTATTTCTTCGCACTTTTTGCCTTGTCCGTTAGCCAGAAGCCATTCGGCGATCAAACGATATTGATTCATCAAATAATAAGCGGTTCGCTGGTCACCGGCATTTATCGTCTCTCGCAGGTAACTGTTGAAAACACTGATGGAAAGGTCCAGTAGCCATGGCCTGTCAGCACTGAAACCCGTTGCAATGCGTTGCGTGTTGATGCCAATGAGATTCGCGACATCTCGCTCGCGCATCGTAGCCTGTCCCATAAGCGATAAATAGCGACGGAATACCTTACGTTCTACCCAGACCCCCTGAGCTTCGATGGCCGTAATTGTTTCCGGTGCAAGTGCTATGAAGTCTGGATCCTCTGCAACGCCCCGGCTCATATCAAACCATTCTTCGGGTAGTTCATCGCGGATCTGCACATAGTCGATAACAAAGCCAGCCAGCGCATTTACTGCTGCAATGGCAATACCGCGATCGCTCTGCTGAATAGCGCTGCGCGCGACATCCTGCAATTCGTCGATCGCCTCCTCGACCCGCTCCTGGTTGCGTCTAACCGAAGACGAGCGCGCCTTTAGCACCGTGTTATACGCATCACGGCATATTTTTTCGATCACGCTGATAGGTGACAAAAAAGCAAATACAAAATAGATATAGGGTATCAGCAGCAGCAGGGACAATGTGACCAGCGCCAGGGTGATCGCAAAACCAGCCTGCGGCAGCATCGCTTGCGGCCCGCTCGAATCCAGAACGACGGCGACCCAAATACATTGAACCGTGGTGACTACAAACATGCCTAATACAACTAAATTAACCGGCTCCCGCAGGAATAAGCGGGTGATCTGATGGCTGTACCGAGTGGCTGCGAGTTCTACCACGATTGCTACCACGGTAATGGCTATCGCAAGGACTGCAGCGACTACTTCGGCAGCGCTGGAGAGCGTGTCTAACGCTGCCTGTGTGTCCAGACTCATCAGCCAGATAACTGGCCGCAATAAAACGTCGAGAGACATGTCACCCAACATTGCCTGGAATATGAGTGCCAGTAGACAGACAGCAGTTAAGCCGCAAAACAGCAGCGCAGGCACTTTCAAAGGTTGGTAATTTGAACGATGGGAACTTTGTCTGATCATGTACGCAGAGTGCAGCAATTGCCGGGCCATGCCAAGCTTGTTGCATCTGGGTTGTTACAAATCCAGCCGGCTCTGTCGGCCTCTATGCACCTTATTTTTTTACATATGCACTGCAACAGGGCGCTGACAGCATTGATCTTTCTGGATTTGATCCGCACAATCATCTGACAATTTTTCTTACGAACTGACACCTAAAGGTTTAGGGTTAGCGCAGATGAGAAAATTCGTGTGACTTGGCCTTAGCGCATAACAAAAAAATTAAGTTGCGAACGCTTAAGGTTGCGGGGAAAGGGAAAAGAATTCGGAATGTCAGCCTGGACAGATGAGAGGTGTAGACCTGAGCAGCCCTCAGGATTGGTAGTTTCAGTAGTTTGTATTTAGACCATATATCCAACGGAGTTTTGATGTGAAAACATCTGTAGAGAATTTATCGAAATCGCTGCGTCGCGCCTTTTTTTCTGGCCAATCTCTGGCAGGCGGTTTTGCCATGACAGTGTTCCTGTCTTTTGCGTTGCCTGCCCAGGCGGTGCTGGTTGATGCCGGTACTCTGTATCTGGAGTTGAACGATGCCGTATCTCAGGTCCGCTGGGGTGATCGTCCGGGGGGCGAAGACGATGTCATCCAACCGTTGCGCGTTGTCAAGAAGTGCGAGGTTGATGGGCCAGTTGCCGGTGATCCTGATCTGGTCAGTCTCCTTGGCAGCGGCAATGTAGGTCTGAGTTTTAGCTCCCTGGGTGTTGCGAGTTCCAAAGGCGTGGGCTGTGGCAGGCTGGAAAGCCGAATCGGTGGCCAGCAGGTCAACCAGTCGCTGACGGTTGGGTTTTCCTCCGCTCTCGACAGCATAAAAGCAATTGAGGTCAGCCTGGATCTTGAATTGAAAGGTGACGTTGATGCGACTCTGATAACCAGCCTAGATGGTACGCAGACCGGCGTCTGGTCCCTGTTAAGCGGCGGCAATGTAGCTGGTGCAACTGGATGCGATGCAGTCAATGGTGAGATCTGTGAACCAGGAGATGTCAACATTCTGTGTCCGAGCAGTTCGGATTCAGGTTCCGACAATGCCGGTAGTGACAACTGCGGGGTTGTGCTGAATGTCGAAGCGGATACGGTATTCATTCAGGCCCTGGACGGCGAACTCGGTTTAGAAGGAGGAGGCGACGGCGGCACGCAAGCCTCACAGTTTGATCTTGCAATCGAATTCGAAGGCGAACTCGATTGTCTGGACAACGTCTCGATTGTGCCAACGGACCCCAGTGATTCATATAATCTGACGCTGCGCAGGCTGACCAACCTGGACGGCTCCACGTGCGAGCTGATTCCCTATGACCTGAACTTTGATGGCAAACTGATCACCTTCGAAAAACTCGACCTGGGTCAGTTGATTGCGCATGACATCATCGTTCAATTTGACGACGAATCTATTCCCACCCCGGCTTGTTATCCATACTGTACCGATCTGGGATTGGTCCCCAGTACAGTCCAGCAGTTTTCAGGTGCGCTTGCGGAGATCCCGATTCCTGCCTGCATCGGCACTCCCGTTTACTACAGCACGGGCGAAGCATCGGATCCAGACACCGGTGAGGACCTGGTGGGCCAGCTCAAGATCATCGAACCTCCGGCCGGTGACTGGGTGGATCTGGAACCCACCTTACCGGGCCTGCAGCACGGCTGCTGGTATGATCAGGAAATTGATCTCCTCGGCCCCGATCCGGAGACCGTCGGCAACATAATCATCCGGGTCTTTCAAAAGATCTATCTTATTGGTGACTGGGCGGCGCGACGCGGAATTCAGTAATTCCCAACTCCGTCATGATAGAGCGAACCCGGGAAACGTCCTCGGGTTCGTTCGGCACATTCTGCTGGCCGCGGATGCTCATCCGCGCTTCGCGCAGCAACGCTTCCTCGTAAGGCATGGCAGCCGCGACCGTATAGTCGAGCCCCCTCGACAGCTCTGCCTCAGCATCGCTTAATCGACTAAGCCCACTCTGCGCTATTGCCCTGTGCAGGGCAATTGTCGGAGTAAGCGACTCCAGGCCATCAACGGCTCGTACAGCGATGTCATCCATGACAGCCAGCGCGCCCTCAAAATCACCCTTTGCGGAAGTGATGCCCGCGCCGACCAGGCGAGTTTCCAGTACTTTGCGCTGTTGTCCAGTCGATGAGAAGCTCTGCTCGATCCGAGGCAACAGTGCCTCGGCATTTTTCAGTTTGTCCTGGGCCAGATAGAGCTGAGCGAGCAGCAGTTCCCCTTCGTCGACGCCTTCTTCAAGCTGGTTTGCACGAGCCAGGCGGATGGTGTCCTGAATGGCGCGTTCTGCCTGCGGGTATCTACGCTGCTTGAACAACATTTCCGCCAGATCAAGCGCTGGGAAAACCGCGCTGCTATCGTCGCCGGCGGTGAGGAAATTGTCCCGCGCTGCCTGCATCCACTGGGCGGCTTGTGTCCACTGCCCCGCGATAGCACAGAAGATACCCAGATTCGATCTCACATTCGCCTGCATTCGAGCGTTGCCCAGGGATTCGTAAAGATCCAGTGCTGCCAGCAACGCACTATCATCTTCCGGTCCCTCCAGCATCAGGTCAGCAGACCCGCGAATACTCAATGCGCGCGCCAGCGCTGCCTCGTTGCCAGAGTGTCGCGCTTCGGTTTCAGCTTCAATTGCAAGCTTACGGGCGCGCTCCAGACGATCCTGACCGTAACGAATGTTCGCCGCCCAGGCCTTCAGGTCAGCCCGACAGCGGCCAGCCTCCCGAGACCTTTCCCGGGTAAGAAGTTTCTGACCCATATGCATATCTCTGACCGCAGCACTGAATGAGCGCGTTCGATCCTTGAGAATGCCGCGCATACAGATCAGTTCCGCGCGCGCGACTTTGTCATCTCCGCACAGCGCCATCGCCTGGCGCAGTGCATCTTTGGCTCCTTCGAACAGACCGGCTCTTTCCCGCAGGACACTGAGCTCACGCCACACGCGTCTTCGCTCCTCTAACGACAGCTCTGGCAGGCCTGACGATGCCTCCAGAGCCATTTCGTAAAGCTTCGCTCCTTCAACATTGGCATAAGCGGCTGAGGCCTGCCCGGCTGCGGTAGTGGCGTAGTGCCAGGTTTTGGCGGCGTCGCCTGCCAGCGAGTAATGCAGCGCCAGATCGTTTGCGAGCGAAACCGGATCCTCCGCCCG
The DNA here is from genome assembly GCA_048571035.1 of Gammaproteobacteria bacterium. Taxonomy (GTDB): domain Bacteria; phylum Pseudomonadota; class Gammaproteobacteria; order Pseudomonadales; family Azotimanducaceae; genus UBA4421. Next base: position 1,168,829 of record CP121329.1, on the reverse strand, counting down.
CTGTTCCAGAATTTCAGCTGTCTTCTGATGCAACTGCCTGCGACGCTGAAAGGAGATTCCCTCGTAAGTAACATCGCGACACACACCATTGCGGAACTGCAGCCAACCTTCTCCGTCAGGGGTGATGAAGTCAGCTAGCCGCTGCACAACTTCGGGGTTGAACAGTCCGCCCTCACTTGAGATCAGTTGATCGAGGACCGAGTTCTGCAATCTGCGGCCAAGCACAGCCGCATAACGCAGGAATTGGCGGGCAGGGGGGTCCAGCGCGTCCACCTGGGCAGACAGAGCGGCTTCCAGCGTCTCCGGTATGTTCGCGACCGAGCCAAGATCACGTGCAGCTTTGACGAGTTCGAGTGCAAACATGGGGTTACCGGATGCGCGTGCGACAATCCGGGCAACGTCCTGGGTGCGAAAGGGCGCCGCCTCGGATGCAAGATCGACAATTGTGCGAATATCCTGATCAGGCAAGGGGTCGAGGAACATTGTCTCGCCTTCCAGTGAAATGAATTTTTCTTCCGGGGATGCTGCCCGGCCCGCAACCAGCAGCAGCCAGCCTGCGTCCCGCGTGTGCGCAGCAAGCTTGTTCAACAAGCTTACGGACGCATCGTCAACCCACTGCGCAGCATCCATGATCACTACCTGCGGCCCGCGCGTGTGGCGGACAATCAGCTCAATGATTACTGCAGCCGTTTTCTCCAGCAGGAAAGAGGGGTCCAGAGCCCGCACTGCTGGGCTGGGTTCGATGGGTACATGCAGGACATCACCAATCAGAGAAACAAAGGGCGTCAGCTCCGGCGTCACTTCCGAGACTCTTCTCTGCAGTTGCTGAGCCAGTAGAGTAGGCTCAGTTGCATCCAGATTCAGTGCTTCGCGTAACGGCTTATGCACGGATTCGTAAGGGGTGGTTACACCATAAGGTTCCGCTGTCATCCATATTTTCGACGTCTGCCCGGCACTCGTCAGAGCTTCGCGGATCAGGCGACTTTTACCGATTCCCGCCGGGCCGGAGATTAGCACCACCGAACCTCGCCCCTGTCGAGATTCGTCCACCGCGGCCTGCAGCTGAGTCAGCGCGGTGGTTTGGCCGATGAATACATCGATCTCCAGGCCCTCACGCACCCGCGGCCCGATCTCGTCACCGACATCGTAGAGAACAACTTCTTCAGTTTTTCCCTTGAAGGCAAAAGGTCCAACCTGGGTGCTTTTATACAGGACGAGGCACTCGTCCAGGACAGACGGATGCACATAGATCGTTCCCGGTTGAGCCTTTCCCATGACCCGCGCAGCTGTATTCGTGGTGTCGCCCATCGCCGAATAGGCGGCTCGTCTGGCAGTACCGATTTCAGCGGCAAAAACATGGCCGCGATTTACACCCGCACGTAGTGGCAGAGGCAACGTTATATCCATCAGCCGCCGCAAGGCGCGCATCATTGCGCCTTCATCATCTTCATGACCTGCCGGCACCCCGGATGCGAGAAACAGTTTCCCGCCATTCTGATCCACATCTACAGCCAGGAGTGTGACGCCTTCCGCGTCGAGGCATTCCTGTGCTGCACTCAACGTTGCATGCAGCGCATCCGCAACACCCTGAGCGCCAGCCTCGGCCAGCAGAAGGTCGGTGCCCGTAAACCCCACAAAAGCAATACAGGCAACCCGATGCTCAGGTTCAGGGACGCCTCGTGCCAGGTGATCTCCGAGTACAATCGGAAACAGCCGATGGGCATGCGCCTGGTCCACTGGTGCGTTAATGTGATTGAACAGTTCTGCTGACGATCTTGGCAAACGCCACCTCAATCGATGGAAACCGTCAGGGCCGACCTTTGTCGCATCGGTGGGCAAAAGCTCTGCCGTCGCCTCGCTGACAAGTACCTCGCCAGCGACCGCTGTATTTTCCAGCTCGATAACGTTATCTACCGCAGGACCCGTCACGATCAGTTCCCGGTGACTGGATCCCACCAGAAAGAAGTGCACACCACCGCTGTGAATACCAATAGACATCGACAGCTTCAGCGGGCCAACTGAGGTCCGTATGCTGGCGGCATCCTTTAATGTCTGACGCATTGCGACAGCAGTGCTTGCGGCCTGCTCGGCATGGTTCGGCCCCTGGAAAAACAGCAGCAGCGCATCCCCGCCGAACTTCAGCATGTCTCCACCCCGTGCAGCGGCGGCATCGAGCATGGCGGCAAACACTCGTCCCAACGTGCTGACCAGTTCCTCACCACCCTGTCTGCCCTGTTGCGCCAGGCGTTCAGCAAGCGCGGTAAAACCTGAGATGTCACCAAACAGCAGCGTTCCTTCGAGCAGCTTGCACTGTGCTTCGGGGCTCGTGGCCTGCCAATCGAGCGCAAGGCTAGGAATGTGTCGCGAAACGCCAAGCGCCTCTGGGTCAGCGCGCATTACAGCACTCAATTATTGGGTATACAGTGTTGCTCATTTCTCCGCTATCTCAATAACAGACTACCGAGTATAAACGTGCAGACCTTGTTACACCCACACCTATCAAGTTCGGTATTGGGCAGCGTTCATGTAAGATTACGCAGATGAATGAAATGCTGGCAGTCACGACACATCTTCCTGAGATAGCATACGCGCCAGGCGACATCATCATCACGGAAGGTGGAGATTCGTCTGGTGTCTGGATCCTCTGTTCTGGCACCTTGCGTGTCCTGAAAAATGGTAAAGAGGTCAACACCGTAACCCGACCTGGAGCATTGATCGGAGAGATGTCCATATTGCTTGGTGTGCCCGACAGCGCCACCGTCCAGGCGGTTGAGCCCTGCGTCATGCGCTACGCAGATGATGGCGAAGCATTGCTTACCAGCGACCCGAAGATTATGCATCTGATCGCTGTAGGTATGGCGGAGCGTTTGAACTTTGTGACCACTTATCTGGCTGATCTTCAGCATCAGTATGGTGATGCGCCCGGGCTTATGATGATTCCAGAGGTTTTGCGCCAACTGGCCGAACGCCAAGGTGGCGCACCAAAACCTGGATCCGCTCGCGATCCTGATCCCGATTATTAGAACACCGTTCTAGCTGGCGCAGTTGCGTCCGCCATCTTCAGTTGCTCCTCGCCAAGCAGGGATCGCCATTGAGCGGTTCCGCTATCGAGATCAATTTCAATGTGGGTCGGTATCGGACCTATCTGTCGTCCGGGATTGAACACCCAGGTATCACCAATTCGATCTGCCCAAGCGCCGGCTGGTTTAAAAGGCGGTTCATGGACATGACCGGTCAGAACAAAATCCGGGCGGAACTCCTCTATCCAGCCACCCAGTTCTGTATCTCCGTAGTCACGGCGGCCGGTCCAACAGGTTGGTGATCCTAATGGCGGCCAATGGTATATCCATATCCAACGAGCGGGTCTATTGGCAGCTGCCGCAGAAAGGTGTGCCTGCAAAGCATCTCGACCGATGGGTCCATCCCACCACGGGCATATTGTGACCAGCGTGTCCGCAAAATACAGCGAATCACCATCTGTGGGTATGCCGGCTGTGCGCGCTTCTTCAAGCCATAAGGCCGATTGTTCGCCATGGGCATCGGGACCGGTGAGGTCATGATTACCCGAACTGGCTGCGACGGCAGTTTCCGCTTGTATCAATGAAAAGTACCGCAACATAACAACCGCTTGCGCATCCAGCGAGACCGGTGAGCTAATGTCGAGGTGATCACCGGCCATGGCCACAAGATCAAACGAAGGTGCTACGCGGACAACCCAATCCAGCTGAGGCAGGGTGTAGTGCAGATCGGAAACCAGAAGTATGCGCAAATCAAACCTGAAACTGCTGCGGGCGTTTAGATTATCACCTAATGAATCACAGACGTCGAAAATCGCAGGGTAAATAAACTCAGCTGGAGGATGACGTGAACAAACCTCAAATTCCCCCTCAGCCCGGATATTCACGTAAACTGTCGCTTTATCCATACAGAGAGATAGCAAGTGGAATTTGATGATGTCCTCCTCGGGCGCCGCAGCATTCGAGGTTATAAATCCGACCCGGTGCCAAAAGCGCTGATAAAAGAAGTTCTGGCACTGGCAATGCGTGCGCCGTCATCGATGAACACGCAGCCCTGGAATTTTACAATCGTCTCCGGCGAACCTCTGGACCGCATTCGCGCCGGTAATACAGAACGCAACCTTGCTGGTGTGCCGCATTCGCGTGAGTTCCGCATTGGACAGGCTTTTGCTGGGCAGCATCGCGATCGTCAGGTTGGCGTTGCCAAACAGCTGTTTGCAGCCATGGGTATCGAGCGTGAAGATAAAGAAGGGCGCCAGGATTGGGTGCTGCGCGGTTTCCGTCAGTTTGATGCTCCGGTCTGCGTGATTATTACCTATGACCGCGTATTGGCAGACAGCGATGACACGGCGTTTGACTGTGGCGCAGTCACAACAGCACTGGTAAACGCAGCTTGGTCCCGGGGTTTAGGTGCGGTGATCAACAGCCAGGGCATTATGCAGTCGCCGGTGGTGCGCGAGCATGCGCAGATCGCTGAGGACCAGGTGATAATGAAGGCGGTGGCTCTAGGTTGGCCAGATGACACTTTTCCAGCCAACGCGGTCGTCTCAGAACGTAAGAGCGTTGAAGAAGCTGCAACTTTCTTAGGTTTTGACGACTGAGGGATAACTTAAAAACGGCAGTGGTTTTTACTTGATGTTCACCTGCCGTGTCCTATGCTCCCGCGGTCTGTAAAACTAAGGAGAGTGTTTCAACCATGATAGGTCTCAAAGATCTACATATGAGCTATCCGGTTGAGCAATCCCGGGTGTCAGTTCTTCAAGGCGTAAATCTTGATATCCAGGCCGGGGAAAGTGTTGCTGTTGTAGGACCCTCCGGTTCGGGTAAAACCACGCTGCTTCTGCTGCTTGCTGGTCTCGATCACCCGGATGCCGGCACGATTGAAATTCAGGGGACCGTGCTGAATGAACGCTCTGCAGATGATCTGGCGGACTTACGTCGCGATCGGATGGGTATTGTCTTTCAATCTTTCCACCTTATTCCAAGCTTAACTGCGCTGGGTAACGTCACGTTACCGCTGGAAATTGCGGGGGATCCAGAAGCCGCTGCTAAAGCACGAGAGATTTTACAGCGTGTCGGGCTTGCTCATCGCGAATCACATTATCCCATGCAGCTTTCTGGCGGTGAGCAGCAGCGGGTAGCGATAGCCCGGGCGCTTGTCCATGCACCGCCGCTGATTCTGGCGGATGAACCCACCGGCAATCTGGATAAAGCCACGGGTAGTGGCGTCAGTGATTTACTGTTCGATATGCATGACAATTTAGGCAGCACACTGGTGCTGGTCACCCACGATAGCGCTCTAGCAGCTCGCTGCGATAGGCAGCTGCGTCTCGACGGTGGTTGTCTTGTCGAAGAATAGGTTACTACCTTTTCTGGTTAAGTTTGCCTGGCAGGATCTGCGAGGCAGTGGTCAGTCCCTTTGGGTTTTATGTGCCTGCCTTGTGCTTGGGGTCACCCTGGTTGCGGCCACCGGTAGTTTGTACCAGCAGGTGTGGCAGGGCTTGCAGGCAGACAGCAGGCAGATAAGTGGTGGCGACCTGCAGGTTGAGGCGCGTGCGCGCCTGCCAGCAGAAGCTGTTCGCTGGATGGAGGCGCGCGGCCAGGTTTCCCTGCTCATAGAATTTGACACGATGATGGGAACAGCGGCAGGCGATTTCCAGCTTGTAGAAGTTCAGAGTGTTGATGACCACTATCCGCTCTATGGGGCGCTTACCCTCGATCCGTCATTACCCTTGACCGAAGTTACACGTTTTAAAGATGGGCATCACGGGCTGGCTATGGACCCGATCCTGGCCGATCGCCTTAATATTATGGTTGGCGATGAAGTCGAAATCGGTGCGCTGCAGTTGCAGGTTCGCGCAATGATTACCAATCAGCCTGACCGAAGCCTTACCGCCAGCTGGCGGGGAAGCCCCGTGATGATCTCTGAAGCCGCTCTGCAGGAAACCCAGTTGCTGCTTCCGGGGAGTCGAGTGGAATATGAATACCGGGTGCGAACCCAGGTAGATTTAGAACAGTGGCAGAGTGATTTGTTTGCAGCCTTTCCTGGAACGGATTGGGAAGTCAGCACTTTTTTAGATAGAAGTGATCGTGTCGGTGAACGGTTAGCTCAAGCGGTATCAGCGCTTCTGATTGTCGGCTTCAGCACACTCTTCATCGGCGGATTAGGTGTTTTTAACAGTGTGCAGGCTTATCTGCAGGGAAAACTCGGCACCATAGCCACGCTGCGATCGGTAGGCTTGAGAGATCGGCCGTTAGCGATTGTTTACTTGTTGCAAATCCTGATCATGAGCGTTTTGTCCTGTTGCGTGGGCGCTTTGTTAGGCTTTCTGTTGTCTTTGGGTGGAGCTTTTCTTGTCGAATCTCAGGTGCAGATAGACACGGTTGTCAGCAGCGCCCTTGTTCCCAGTTTGCTCGCCGGGGTGTTTGGTCTTGTCACGGCGATGACTTTCTCCGCACCTGCGGTTGGACGGGCGTTGTCCGTGGATCCAGCAGTACTGTTTCGAAGCCTGGATGGGATTGAAACAGGAACGCCACGTGCCTGGTGGATAGCCACGCTGCTCGGCGCTGTGCTTGTTACTTTGTTAGTTCTGATCGCCTTGCCGGACCCTGTATTTGCTGCGGCGTTTGTAGCGACGGTTCTTGGTTTGCTGGCTTTGCTGGATGGCATTGTACGTATGATAAAACACCTGGCCCTGAAGATGGATGAGCGCGCGCCATCGAGGCGGCATTTTGCCGTGCATCTGGCGCTGGCCAATCTGCATCGACATGGTTCCGCTTTGCGGGTTTCATTGCTGACACTGGGTTCCTCCTTAACGCTGCTGGTGGCGTGCACGATTCTCATTTCTTCTGTGCTCGAAACCATTGCCGAGACCGTGCCAGAAGAGTCTCCCGATCTCGTGCTGTATGACGTCGCACCTGATCAATATCGAGATGTTGAACAGATTCTCAAACGTTGGGGCGCAGATAGAGTTGATCTTGCACCATTGGTGCAGGGCAGGCTGAGAGCTGTAAACGGCACCTCTCTGGATGCGAGCACCAGTCTTGAGGCGCAGAGGGAAGCACGGGACGAACATAAGCTGACCTATCGTGCTGGCAATATTGATGGCGTCACCCTGGTGCAGGGCAGCTGGTGGCCAGAAGACTCAGATGGTGCGTGGGCAGTCATGGAGGATCGTGAGGCTGATCAGATTGGACTGACTGTCGGGGATAAGCTGACCTTCGATATTGCCGGGCGAGCTATAGAGGTAACCCTCGCCGGGATTTTTCGGCAGCGTGGCATACAGACTCGTTTCTGGTTTGAAGCCATTCTTTCCGATGGTGTTCTAGATGCCTCTATCTCACGTTACGTTGGTGCCAGTTACATGACAGCACAAGAGGCTATTTCCGCGCAAAACGAGATTGCTGAGTTTGCACCCAATATTGTTTCTGTGCGCACCGCGACAATCATCGCCACCGCAAGGGACCTTCTTGGCAAGGCGGTAGCGGGTCTGGCCGTTGTCTCAGCTGTGGCGCTCAGTGTCAGTTTGCTGGTGCTTACCGGGGTGATGGCAAGTCATCGTTCGCGGCAGGCTTACTATGCGACTATTCTCCACACCATTGGTGCGCGTCTCAGTGTTATTCGATTGAGTTTGACTCTGGAGTATGTGTTGCTTGCAGTGGTCACCTCTGTGTTTGCGCTGATACTGGGCATACTGATCGCGTTACCGTTACTGCATTTTCAGCTCCGGTTACCCCTTATATTTCCAGTCTGGCCCGCGGTGGCTGCCGCGTTTGGTGTAAGTTCAATCTGCCTTTACGCCGGAGCGGGTTATCTTATGCGGCGTTTGCATTTACAACCCGCAATTCTGTTGAAAAGTCAGTGAAACTCCGAACTTGGAATGGTCCGCCAAGAGCGAAATAATTCAGAGGGCTATGCCTTTGAGATCAACTTCTGCCTCGCGTTTGTCGCGACGTCGAAGTGAAACAAACCGGTGTTGGGTGCGCCAACCCAACTCTGTTTTGACAATCTTGTCATAATAGCTTGCAGTTGAAGTTCGTCCTTTGCCAATTAGTGCGACGATGCGAAAGCGTAGCGTGACCCCGTTTTGATCTGAATCAGCATAAACGTTAGACATCATATGGGTGCGGGGGTGAGCAGCCTCAGTTTCCATGAACGATTTGATGTCTTCGAGCCCGGTGCAAATTCGAGAGCCAACCCCCGTAAGATCAAATACCGCGTCCTGAGTGAACACGCTGTCGAGTGCTGCCCAGTTTCGATCATCGATTGCGTCGCCGTATCGACCTGGCAGCTCGTGTATCTCAACCCGGTCATCTGTTGTCAAAACGTATGGCGTGTCGGTCATGGGTCTGCTCCAGGATTTCCAGTGAGAGGCCTTTAGTCAGCGCTCAAGGTTATGTCGCTACATGATGTAATCATCGCCTGATGCGCGCACGGTGATATCGCTGATCGACACACCCCAAGGTTGATTGATGGCGTAGATCACCTGATCTGCCAACGTTGCCGGGTCGAGCATAAAGTACTCGATGTCATTGATGTCAGAATGCGACGCGGGTAGCTGACCCGCTTCAGCAGCTTCGAATTTTGAGAAGGCGGTGGCGGCGTTCTGTCCCAGCAGGCCGGTTACCGCCTGTGGATTGATAATGCCGCTGCCAAGGTTCGTGCCCGGCACACCCGTCGGTCGAACGATGGTGACCTTTATCTTTCCCTGCGATTCCACACGCAGCGACTCCGACAAAAAGACAACGGCTGCTTTGGTTGCACCATAAACGCCACCGCCAGCAGTCGGGTGATTCCCGTAAATGGAGGCAATGTTCACCACATGACCACGTCCCTGACGCAGCATCTGATCATGCACGGCAGTGATGCCATTGAGTACACCTTTGAAATTGATGTCTATACACCGCTCCCAGGCATCAGCTGCGGCTTCATGGTCGGTGTAAAACGCAAGCGGCATAACGCCGGCGTTGTTAATCATGACGTCAATGCGACCATATGTTTCTGTTGCACTGTTGGCCAGCGCTTTCATCTCACCTCGGTTGGTGACGTCTGCAACAATTGCAGTAGCAACACCGCCGCTTTCCAGGATCTCACCCACGGTTTCATTCAGCGTGTTCTGGCTGATGTCTGCGGCCACAATGCGCGCGCCTAAGCTTGCGGCCTTCTGGCAGACAAGCTTGCCAAAACCGCTACCGGCGCCAGTGACGACAATAACTTTGTCCTGCAGGTAATTGCTCACGATTGACCATCCTCGGTTCTGCCATTGATACCCTTGATCTTACGCTGAAAGGGCTTTTTGCACAGCGAATTGAAATCTCCTATTCGCAATGGCACCAATATCGACATCAAATGGTGTAGAATATGATGTTATCGTTCTGGCGGCGAAGTTTAGTTATGAGAACCACAGTGAATATTGATGATCAATTGATCGCAGAGGCACAAAGGCTTACAGGGGTCAGTGAAAACGCAGCCCTGGTGCGTGAAGCTTTGAAGGCGCTCATAGAGCGTGAAAGTGCGCGGCGTTTAGCGAAGCTGGGAGGCTCTGACCCGAAGTTAAAATCGGTTCCCCGTCGACAAACGTGATTCTGGTAGATACATCGGTCTGGATCGACCATTTGCGCTCTGGTGATCAGGAACTGGTGCACCTCCTGCACACCACGCAGGTTTTAATTCACCCATTTATAGTTGGCGAGTTGGCTTGTGGCAATTTAAGCAATCGCTCGGTAGTGCTTAAGCTGTTGGCGGATTTGCCTCAGGTAGTAACCGCGACTGACATGGAAACCCTATTCTTCATTGAACAACATCAATTGATGGGCCGGGGCATCGGCTATGTAGATGCTCACCTGCTTGCTTCTACTTATCTTGGCAGTGCGATAAGGATTTGGACTCGGGACAGGCGGTTGACTGTGCTTGCAGCTGAGTTGGATAAAAGCTACTGACTCACGATCCTGAGTTCGGTTTTCCTTTAAGCTAAATTAGATCGTCATAGCCATCTTCATTCACCTGGCCGATAAGCCCGCCGGGTATTTTCCAGCACATCCGGCCACGCGAACCAGGCGGGTTTGAAACGCTTTTCGGAAAGCAATTCTGCCTGATCAAAGAAGTGTGGTGAAGCGGGGTCATGGCTCTGACCATAGTGCAGATAGCTGGCGGCGCGCACGCCATCAGGATGAAACTCATACACAGCCTGGTAGGATGACCCGGTCACCGCATATTGATGCTGACGATTCGGCTCATCTGTAGGCGGCGTATGGTACACAGTGAAGGCAACGCCCAGCGGTCCTCGCACACCAGCGTTGGGTAAGCTTGGTTGGCTGTCGTCAAAAGGCACTTCAGCAACGTCACTATAGGGCGCATGGCGTTGAATACGATGGACATCTCCGTAAGGCACCTGCCAGCTGCCATAGCGTGAATCCAGTTTTGCTGCCGCCTTCGCCAGTGCCTCGAATCGAGCTGGGATATCGGCAGTAAATTCCGCTTTCAAAGTTTCTACCGGATAACCTCGACCGTATAGCTCTTCGTACCAGGCGATTGCCAGGGTGGTCTGGGTTGAGTCAATCGTGCTGCGGTAATCCCAGTCCAGCAGGTGCGTAAGAAGTGGGCGCACCCGGTCAGCGAGATCAGGGTCGGATACTTCCAGTTGTTTAAAACGACGCTGGTATCGGGGCAGTTCGGTCATAGGCCAATACAAGGTGGTATCGTAAGCCATCCTTTGCCAGTCCTCGAAAGTCACATCCTCAGCCTGACGCAGCAGCCAGCGAGACAGTTTGGCACGCCGTTTGTCATCAGTTGCATCCTCTACCATGTAGGCGGGAAAGTCTTTCATGGAAGGGTTGTCATCGTCAGTGGTGGTGAAGGGGGACGAGTTACAGTTCTGCATAAAGCCAGACTGTGGGTTGAGCACCTGCGGCAACTCTGCGATGGGATGAAAGTCTCCCCATTCCATTTCCGGGTCCGCGCCGTCAACGGGTTTTGTCCAATCGACGCCGGTCTTTCTTCTCGCGACTGTGCCATTGTAGAGGTAAAAAATATTGCCATCCGCGTCTGCGTACATCGTGTTGAATGTCTGCAATTGCAGCTGTGATGCCGCCGCATACCACTGCTCGAAGTTCTGTGCACGAGATTGAGCCAGGGATTGAAGCATGCGTGAACTGTCATGCAGGCGGGGCACCCGGGCGGCGAGAAAATGAGTGTCGTCTTCCTGCTTGATCACCGGACCATAGTGGCTGCGGCGTAGTTGGTATTGACGAGGCTTGGTTTCTCCCGCAACTTTAATCTGCACCTGCCAGGACTCAGCGCGTTTCCATCCCTGCCCGTATCGATACTGATCCGGGTCGTCAGGGTGGTCAAAGGTGAGCCGATAAACGTCTGCAATATCGGCTTCGTTTACGGTGTATGCCCAGCCCAGCCGATCGTTGAAACCAGCTGTTGGAAACGGTGAGCCGGGAAACATGGCGCCGGAAAAATCCCATCCGGAGTCACTTTTGACATGCATCTCGGTAAACATGCCGGGCCCGTACCAGGGTTGGTGCGGGTTGATGAAAAGCATCGCGGTGCCATTGCGGGTACGGTTCGGACCTATCGCCCATGCGTTGGAACCCAGCGATGCGCGCCGTTCTTCTTCTACCGGGGTAACTTTTGCTGAGGGTGCGTGTGCCGCACCGAGCAGGCGTCCCAGCATCATAAAACGCTCATAGGCGAGCACATGCCAGGGCTCCATGCGGGTTAACAGACGGGGTGTTACCTCCGGATTGCGCTCCAGGTAGAAGTTGTAGCCTGCGGCAAAAGCGCTTGCCAGAGTCTGGATTTCTTCGGGTTGGCTGGCAAAGTCCGCTTCCGCGCGGCTGGTGATTTCAAACAGGGCAACGTTGAGGTCACTCTGTACACCCGACTCTCCAGAGACTTCAGCAGAACGGCCAAGGGCTTTGATGTAAGTGTCTTCAAGCTGCCAGAAGTGGTCTTCACACTGGGACCATGCTGAACCGAAGATGACAGCGGCATCTGATTTGCCGCGGATATGGGGTACACCCCATTGATCCCGGTGGATGACTACATCACCCGCCAGAGGTGGTGCTGCGGCCTGAGCGGCCGCGATATCCAGGCTGCAAAGCAGCAGAAGCAACCCCGCACAGCTACGGATTTCACGTGACACGGTAACAATGGAATTGCGCATAGAGCGGGCACTCGGTAAATAAGCGAACCCGCAGTCTACCCCAAGCTCAGGTGACTATCCCCGTTCAGCGAATTGTTTGTCGCCAAACAGCACGTCTCGATGTGCCTCGCCGTATCCCTTCATCCCTCCGGCAATGGTTTCATCGCGGGTTTGATCAAGCATGATAGCGAGACCCCGAATCACAGGTGCTCGCTCAGTTAACCGTGCAACCCATGCCTGCACATTAGGGCGTTCTACCCGGCTGGCCCGCAGTGAAGACATGGCGTAGGGGAGCAAAGCGATATCGGCGATTGAGTACTCGGCAAGGAAGTAATCTTTGTTGTGCAGGTGGCGATCCATGACACCCAGCTGACGATTCATCTCGTTGAGGTAGCGCTCGGCCGCGTATGGATATTGATGTTCAGGTGCAGCATAGAATGCAAAATGCGCATACTGTCCTGACATGGGACCCTGTGCAGAGGCCTGAAAAAACAGCCATTGCATCATCTGCGCCCGCTGAACGAGATCGTCAGGCAGGAGCTCTCCAGTTTTCTCTGCAAGATAAACCAGAATCGCGCAGGATTCCCACAGTGTCATCGGTTCACCACCCGGGCCATCCAGGTCGATGATCGCGGGATGTTTATTGTTTGGATTGATGGCCAGGAACTCAGGCGTCAGTTGGTCGCCTTTGAGGATGTCGATGGAGTGCCCCTGGTACTCAAGATCCAGTTCTTCAAGCGCGATAGCTACCTTCTGGCCGTTCGGCGTTGGTCCCGTATACAGTTCAATCATCTATCTGACTCCTGCTGAGTATTAATCGAGGTTCACAATCGGCACAGCTTCAATTTTGTCAGCCAGTTCAAATTCAAAGATGCGGGCATAAAAGTACAGTTCGAGTTCCAGGGCGCGCTTTATGTTTTCAGCCTTGCGAAATCCGTGCTGCTCACCCTCAAAAGGTACATAGGCTACTGGGATACCTCTTTCAGTGAGTGCATCGACCATGGCCTGTGCCTGATTGGGTGGCACAATTTTATCCTCCAGCCCCTGAAAAAAGATCACCGGACAGGTCAGCTGCTCGACATGGTTGATTGGCGAGCGAGCTTTGTAGACATCAATTTCTTTCGGGTAAGCGCCCACCAAGCTGTCCGGGTAACGTGATTCAAATTTATGCGTGTCACGCGCGAGCGCTTCCAGATCGCCGATGCCGTAGTGACTCGCGCCCGCCTTGAATGTGTCTCTAAACGTGAGCGCCGCAAGGGTTGTGTAACCACCAGCGCTGCCGCCACGTATCGCCATCCGGTTGCGATCGACGAGCCCTTCATCGGCCAGGTGACTAGCGCCAAAGACGGTATCGTCAACGTCCACAATGCCCCAGCTGAGGTTGAGCTTCTGTCGGTAGGCACGACCATAGCCCGTCGAGCCCCGGTAATTGACATCCAGGACAGCAAATCCGCGGCTCGTCCAGAACTGGGTACCCAGACTGAGCACCGGGTGAGTTGCCGCCGTGGGGCCACCATGTAAGACAACAATCAATGGCGGCAATTCATCAGCAGGTGCCTCATAGTCTTTGTTGGTGGGCGGGTAGAAAAATCCATGTGCGGTATCGTCGTTCGAAGTTGCAAACTCGATGCTGCGCGGAATTGAATAACAAGCAGGGTCAATATCAAGCTCGCCACTTTTCTTAACCCTTTCGAAACTCTGAGTCTGCAGGTCAAATAGAACAATGCTGGGAAACTCCGTCGCTGAGGCGCCGGTTGTGGCGAGCAGGTGTCCTTCAACAGAAACGCCATTCATCGCTGTAAACGGCGTGTCGATATCAGTCAGATTCCCATCAACCAGGCGCGCCAGTTTATCTTCGTTTTTCTTTGCATAAATACAAACAATACCGTTCTCGGTAAAGGTGTAGGTGGATTGGCCGAATACCCAGAGCGGTACACCGAATTCAGCTTGCTTCTCGCACAGGCATTCAGTTTTTCCCTGATGAAGTCGGTAAAGATTCCACCAGCCATTGTGGTCAGAGATATAGTGCAACGTGCCGTTGCTGTCATATTTTGGCTGTTGGATAGCCTCGTTTTCCCCGCCTGCAACCCTGGTCACGTGCTGCAGGTCATCTCCAACCAGCTTGGCCTCCCAGAGCATGGTTGTATCCCAGGGCATATCCGGGTGATCCCAGGTTATCCAGGAAAGTTGCGAGCCGTCTGGAGAAAGCGATGGTGACGAATAAAAATCGTGGCCCTGAGTAAGCTTTACAACGTCGCCGCTGTCCAGATTAACGCTGGCAAGGTAGTTGGTCGGCTCGTTGTTACCGCTGTGCTCTTCGACAACACAGATGATGCGGTTCCGGGGCTGATCAAACACACCATTAGCGAAACGTAGTGCCGGCGCATTTGTTAAAACCACTGGCGGTTTGCCAGGAGTGGCGACATAGAGTTGCTGGTCTTCGAAATTTGAGAAGATGATTTTGCCCGGTAATACCATCCAGGCACCGCCGCCATATTCATGCACACGCGTGCGCACGTTGAAGGGTGGTGGAATAAGTTCCTCAGTACCGCCGTCGGCACCGCGTCGTAAGAGGGTTGTTCGACCTCCTTCCTGAGGCCGCGACTCCTGCCAGTATAGGTCGCCGTCAACCAGGCATGCTCCACCAACGCCAATCATTTGACTGACAATCAGATCTGCGCTGATAGGAGAAGGCCACGCGCCGTAAGGTGCTTGTCGTTTCATGTCTGGCTCGCTGTAAACGGATGCGCTGCCAGCTCTCCGCGCGAGGCGAAAAGAAGGAGCCCCGCGTTGGTTCTATTGAGTTTTAGTCAGGCAGCCCCAGTACACGTTTTGAGATAATGTTTAACTGGACCTCGTTACTGCCGCCATAAATTGTGGTGGTGCGCAGGTGTAGAAACTCTTCAGTTGCCTTGAGTTCATCAGCGGTAAAGCCGACCTCCTCATGCGCACCGAGACCGCGAAAACCCATGATCTCTCGTTTCAGATCCGCGCCGTCGCGTTGCAGGCCTGCACCTACCAACTTGAATATCGAAGTTGCAGCGCCCGGTGTGCCAGACTTGTTTTCTTCGTTGGCACGCTGCGCGGTATACCCAAAAGCAGCCCGGCGCATGTTCATATCAAGAATGGTATCGCGCATCGCGGTATCCGCAATTTTGCCGTCTTCTTCGCCGATGTAAGTCTTGGCCACGCGTACCATGGTTTTAGCGGGGTCCGCTGCGCGTGCACCGCCGGTGAGTCCACCGATACCTGAGCGTTCAAATTGCAGGAGGCGCTTACCAATGGTCCAGCCTTTGTTTAACTCACCAACCAAATCGTCTTTGCTCGCAACAGCGTCATCGAGGAAAGTCTCGCAGAATGGCGATGACCCTGAGATTAAACGGATCGGCTTTGTGGTCACGCCTTCCTGGTCCATGCTCATCAACATGAAGCTGATACCTTCATGTTTGGGTGCATCCGGATCTGTGCGCACAAGAATGAACATCCAATCTGCAGTAGCAGCGCCAGAGGTCCAGATTTTCTGACCGTTAATGACATAGTGATCGCCATTGTCCACAGCGCGTGTGGTCAATGCGGCCAGGTCAGATCCGGCATTCGGTTCCGAATAACCCTGGCACCACTGGTACTCGCCGCGGGCGATTTTTGGCAGGTGGCGCTGTTTCTGGTCTTCTGTGCCGTATTCGAGCAGGGTAGGGCCAATCATGGAGGTGCCCATGCCCATCAAAGGCGAGCGGGCGCCGATGGCAGCCATCTCTTCGTATAAGACTTTTGCTTGCGCTGCGGTCAAGCCGCCACCGCCGTATTCCGTCGGCCAGGTGGGTACAGTCCAGCCGCGTTCAGCCATGCGCTCGAGCCACAATGCGGTATCTGGTTCCAGCTTGATTTTGCTTGAACCACTGGCAATCTGGCCTGCTCCACGAGCCCCTTCAGGGCAGTTTTCGGCAAGCCAGCTGGCCACTTCAGATCTAAATGTATTTGTTTCGCCCACAGCACTGCTTCTTATAGTTTCATCAGTACAAAAACTATCGTGTATGGCGGACTTTTTCCAGTGTGAGGAACGGGAAGATTTATGCTTTATACCAGCGCGCTGACAGCAGCCTCGATAAACGTTGTTACTGGCACCGGCTAAGCATCCGTCTTACAGTGTCGTCTGATCATTGTTCAAGGCAGAATAAATATGGCTTTCACCAATCCCGAATACCTAATCTCTCCGACAGAACTGGCCAATAAGCTGGATAACGACGATTTACGTCTGTTTGATGTTGCCATTCATCTGGTCCCGAACCCGAAAGGCGGCTACAAGGCAGAGTCTGGTCAACAGACCTATGATGAGGGCCACCTGCCTGGGGCTGCTTTCCTGAACCAGGTCAAGCAGCTTTCCGATACGACAAGTTCCTTGGGATTTACCCGGCTTGAAGACGAGCTTCTGATTAAAGCTTTTGCTGATGCCGGCATTACTGCTGACAGCGATGTCGTTTTCTATTCAAGTGGTATGACTATGTGGGCTACACGTGCCTGGTGGCTGTTGCACTACTGCGGGCACAAGCGTGTTGCGATACTTGATGGCGGCCTGCGCGCATGGAAGAAAGCGGGGCTGGAATGTTCAACCGAGGCCAGAACCTATCCTGCACAGAACTGGTCATCAACGACGCTCCCACATCGTTTTGTCAGTCAGGATGAGGTTTTGGCTGCGATCGATAACGTTGGCATCTGCACGGTAAACGCTTTGTCACCTGAGGTTTATGCGGGCACCGGCGACCATCATTACGGGCGCCGCGGCCATATCCCTAACAGTATCAATGTGTTTTACGACACGCTGCTGGAAGAAGGCGCGTTTCGAGATCCTCTGGAAGTGAAACAATCGCTCACAGCTGCAGGCCTGCTGGATGACAAGCCGATCATTGCCTATTGTGGTGGTGGTATATCAGCCACTATCGATGCGTTTGCCTGCCTGTTATTCGGCAAGCAGGACGTTGCCGTGTACGACGGGTCGATGAGCGAATGGGTAAAAGACGAATCACTGCCCCTGGTTGAGGGGGTTGATCCCTAGTCAAAGCGTACCTTGAGTCGGAAGCAACGTATCACACTCAACTTGATAGCTGGCTTCTGAGTTGTTCCTGCTGTGATTTCCCTAACGGAAAGCGAAACATAACAACTGCAACCAGAAACAACAGCAGCGTAGGTGATGCCGCAACAACAATGCGCACACCGTTGAGTGTTGCTGTTGCGTTGTCACCGCCTGGGTCGAAACCAACCCAATCCAGCATGGGATAGATAATGCCAACTGAGGCGGCAAGACCTATTTTTGCTGTCAGCGTGAGCATGGAGTAATACAGCGCGCTGCGATCTACACCTGTTTTGACCTTATCCTGGTCGATCACGTCAGCCATGATCGACCGCATCAGAAAGTCTTTGGAACCGATACTGATACCCACCAGGATGTAAAACAGGAAAGTCATCCAGAACTGTTCTGCGGGCAGGAAGAAGAAGCTGGTTGTACCCACTGAAGTCATCAGTGTTGAGACACACAGGGCCTGGTGTTTGCCTATGCGATAACTCAATCGCACAAAGATGGGTACACAGGCCAGGCCACTGACAAACAACACAATCAGATATGTACTGGCATGTTCAGGCATGGCCAGCACCTGGCCGATGAAGAAGAAGTGCACAGCGCCATTGATACCCGCCTGCATACCCAGCAGCAGATCCGCAAGCAGGAGCCTGCGCAGCGGCTTATTCTCAAGCAGGCTGGTGAGCGCCTCTCGCCAGGCAAGTGGTGTCTCTTTTTGGCGTTCAGGCTCGTCAGCTGAAAACAGCGCAATACCCGTGAAAAGCGGCAGGCTCAGCAGGATGAACCACCCCATAATACCGGCGCGGTCTGCCATAGTGGCGTCGGCAGATAATTGATCCAGCATAAAAGGCAGTAGCAGCACAACAATGGTACCGAGCAGGCTGAAGAAATGAACCGTGCCCATAATGCGCGATCGCGTGTCGTAGCTTGTTGACAGCTCACTTGCCCACGCGGTGTGGGCAAGCGTGAACATTGTCCAACCGACGTACACAATCAGCATCGACAACAGCAGGTCCAAAGCGGTGGGATCGTCACCCGGGAAAAACACCCGATAGGTTCCGAACATTAATAAAGGCACCGCCAGAGCTATGGCGGGTTTGCGTCTGCCCCAGCGTGTGTTTACCCGATCGCCGAGTACGCCGAAGACGGGGTCGGTGACAACGTCAAACACGCGGGTAAGCATGAAGATGGAACCCACCAGTGTCAGCCCGAGTCCTGCCTCGGCGTACATGGGCGGGAGGAAAATAACGATTGGTAGACCCAGTGCAGCAAGGGTACTGGCGGGTAGAGAAAAGGCTGCGAGTCTGCCTAGTTTTGGAGTAGACATGGTGTTTCCGAAGAGCCGCTATTTAACCGGTTGAGTCTATAGCGATTGCTCGTGATATGCCTGGGTTACAATTCCTGTTGTAATTGAACTGTCTAAAGCTAAGAAAAGGAAGCAGTACGTGCGACTCATCAGTGACGACATCTTGATTGATTCCGGACAGCAGCGCCCGACCCAGGAAGCCATCTACCCAACGTTCAAAGGATTCAAGTTCTGGGATCCAGCAGCATGGACCAACGGCCATCCATTTGATCTTTACAAAAAGATGCGCGAGGAAGCTCCGGTAATGTGGTCTCCGGCAGACAAAGGTATGTCCGGTTTCTGGTCGGTGACCCGATATGATGACATCAAAGAGGTGGAACTTGCGCATAAGGTTTTTTCCTCGCAACGGGGCAGCATCAATATGGCGGTGCCCGACAGAAAAAACTGGCGACCCAAAAAGCTCGTGCCTGCAGCGTACAATTCCCTCATTAACCTCGATGAGCCGCTGCATCGAGAAATGCGCATGCAGCAGAGTGGATTCTTTTTTCCAGCTTACGTGGACACCGTTCGAGACAAAGTAGGAGTAAGAATCGATCAGCTGCTCGATGAAATGGAGAGAAAAGGGCCGGTTGTCGATTTTGTAAAGTTGTTCTCAGAAGAACTGCCGCTGTTCACCCTCTGCGAAATGCTGGGTATTGATGAAGCGGATAGGCCCAAGGTCAAAGTGTGGATGCACCATTTGGAGTTAGCCGCGCAATTCATATCCAATCCGTGGCAGACATTTTTGTCGGAACCTATGTTCCCGTTTCGCTTTAATCCAGTCGTCAACGCGATGTTTGCCTACGGTGAGCGTGTTATGGCCGATCGCCGGCAAAATCCTCGTGAAGATCTATTGACGGTCATTGCTCAATCTAAACTCAACGATGAGTTGTTGCCGCAGGAATTCCTTGACGGCTCCTGGCTGCTGATCATCTTTGCTGGCAACGATACGTCGCGGAATTCACTGTCCGGCACGATTCGTCTGATGACCGAGTTTCCCGATCAGCGGGCCATGGTCCTGGAAGATCGATCACTGATACCGCAGATGTCTGAAGAAGCGCTGCGTATGGTTTCACCGGTTATGCATATGCGGCGAACCGCGGTTGAAGACACGGAGCTGAATGGGCAGAAAATCTCCAAAGATGAAAAGCTTGTGCTCTGGTATGGGGCTGCCAATCGCGATCCAAGTATCTTCCCCGACCCTGACAAGTTTAATATGCATAGAGACAACGTCGAAAAGCATATTGCGTTCGGGCATGGCTTACATAAGTGTCTGGGATCTCGAATTGCAAAGATGCAGTTAAGGCTCGCGTTTGAGCGCATTTTTGATCGGTTTCCCAATATCGCCTGGACGGGCAAACAAACCATTGCACCAAACCCACTGGTGCATGCTATTTCGAGCATGCAGGTTAATCTTTACGGTGCAGACGGCAAACGGCCGGTTCAGGTGGCGGTGGGCTGAACAATTGAGGGGACAATACTCATGACAAGTACATTTAATCCAGGCACTCCCAAAGGTTGTGAACGGATCGCTTATGCCGTTGGCTTTCAGGAAAATGCCACCTACAGTGATGTTTATGGCGGCGGCGGGGCGATGGTTGGGCTCGACTGTCATCTCATCCGGCCGGTTGATCAACCGTCGGATACGCTCATTGTCTTCATGCATCCGGTTGGGGGTGGTATGTACCTGCCGATGGTGAGAGAACTCGCTAAAAAGGGGCATCATGTTCTATGGGCAAACTCTCGATATCGCGGTGCAGATTACGCTTTAATCATGGAAAAGGTCGCCTGTGACCTGGGTGAAGCCATTTGTGATGCCCGAGATCGCATGGGTTATACCAACATCGTGCTTGCAGGTTGGTCTGGTGGTGGTTCCCTGATGATGTGGTACCAGGCGCTGGCTGAAGCGGGTCAGGGTATATCTGATACAGCGGCAGGCGATCCCTATGTGGTTGATACCGAACGTCTGCCGCCCGCTAATGCCGTGATGATGTTGGCCGCTCATGTCAGTCGGCATCGAATTTTTACAGAGTGGATCGATCCCTCTATCACCGATGAATCGAAACCTGAGGTGCGTGATCGCGATCTGAACCTGTATGATCCCGACAATCCGAATCAGCCGCCTTACACAGCTGAGTTTCTTGCTACCTTTGCTGATGCCCAGGTTACCCGCAATCGTCGGATAACCGCATGGGTGCGTAAGAAGCTGGAGAGTATACGGGCCTCAGACAGTCCTTGGAGTGAGTTTGCCTTCACAGTGCATGGCACCATGGCGGATCCCAGATGGTTGGATCCAAACGTTGAGCCCAGTGATCGACAGCCCGGCACCTGTTATCTCGGCGACCCCAGAATAGTGAACGATGGACCTGTGGGGCTGGCAAGATTCTGTACGCTGCGCAGCTGGCTCAGTCAGTGGAGTATTGATGATGCACGTTGTGATGCTATTGCGTCCGGCAGCAGGATCAGCGTGCCGGTGCTTGTTGTTGGCAATTCTGCAGATGATGCGTGTACGCCCAGTCATACCACCCGACTGTTTGAAGCGGTCACCCACGAGCAAAAACAGC
Source organism: Gammaproteobacteria bacterium (assembly GCA_048571035.1). Classification (GTDB taxonomy): domain Bacteria; phylum Pseudomonadota; class Gammaproteobacteria; order Pseudomonadales; family Azotimanducaceae; genus UBA4421. The sequence continues at coordinate 1,147,680 of CP121329.1, read as the reverse complement.
TGCATATCGTCAAAGGTGCAACCCATTATTACTCGGGAGCAGATGGTGCCAAACACCTGGCGGAAGCCAGTGGGGTTATTGGCGGGTTCATGCAGAGTCTATAACCGTTCACTTCCGACCGGCAGCAATGGCGAATTCCAGATCCTGTCTATACTGAAAAGATATTTTCAGATGTAGACCATTATGGGGCAACTTGCACAACAGTTTTCCACCGATATACAAAAGGCGCTGAAGGCAGATGAATTAGATCTGCCGACTTTGCCCGAAGTTGCGTTACGCATCCGTGACGAAGCGCAATTCAAAAACGTCAGCGCCACCTCTCTTGCCAAGGTCATTGCCGAAGACCCTGGACTTGCTGCACAACTGGTCAGGACCGCAAATTCGCCCATGTTCATGGCCGCACTAATAGGGACTGACCCAATCAGCTGCGCTTCAATAGTGCAGCTAAAGGGCCGCTTCTGGCTCGGTCTATGTATGCCTGCTGGTGCGGCATAAGATCCTGGTTGGCAACAAACTCGGTTCCTGCGTAAGGGTCGCGTACCGAAGTCTGTATACCGCTGAGTTCTTCTATGACCGCAAGGCCGCAAAGTGGTACATAGAAATCTGAATAACCCCCTTCGTGATTAACCATCAGGCGACCATCACACAATTCTCCAGCAGCCTGCATGATTCTCTGCATGAACTGTCGATAGTGATTAGCCAGCAGCATCATGTGGCTCATAGGATCAAAGTAGCTGGCGTCATACCCGCTTGCGACAATAATCATTGACGGTTTGTAGGCATGTAGAGCGGGAAGCACAACCTGGTCGATGGCAGCAAGATAAGCACCGCCACCGCACCCTGCTGGTAGTGGCAGGTTTATATTGAATCCCTCGCCATCAGCTTCTCCGATCTCTTCTGTATGGCCTGAGTTCGCTGGATAGAGCATGTCCTGATGCATTGAGATAGTCAGCACATCAGAGCGTTCGAAAAAAACCTGTTGGGTGCCATTGCCATGGTGAACATCCCAGTCCAAAACGGCGACGCGATCGGTCAGTTTTTCATCCAGGGCATTTAACACACCCAGACCGATGTTGTTGAAGATGCAGAAGCCCCGGCCGCGGTCCCGTTCAGCGTGGTGCCCCGGTGGACGCGTCAGTGCATAAGCGTTGTCGACCTCACCCCGCGCAACGGCGGCAATCGCGGCTGTTGTTCCGCCGACGCCCAGCCTGGCGATGTTTGCGGAACCAAGTCCCACCGGCGTGAATTCTCCTGCCTCTCCGCCGGCGTTATCGCTCAGGTGTTGCACTTTAGCGACATATTCCGGTGTGTGAAATCTCTGCAACTCGGCGTCCGTTGCCACTGTGATGGGAAGCGTTTGGAGTTGTGGTGTGACCTCATAAGCATCGAGCAAGTTCTTGAATTTACGCTTGGTTTCCGAGTTTTCCACATGGGTACCCGGCTGTAGATCACCGTGTACGCGGTAAGATCCTGATGCAGCGCCGTTGTCATGCCACATATAACGTTCGTGCCAGACGAATCCTGTTTTTTTCACCTGCGGTATCCTTTTTAAATCATCGGTCATCAGTTGACACCTGGATCGTAAAATCCAAGTGCATCGTACATATCGAACCCTATGATACGTTTCAGCTCCGGGGTTAACTCCGCGCTGCGCTGCTTTGGCACATTGAGATATTGATTTTCTTCCTGACGCACCCAGCCCAGCGAATAGGTCAGGATCACACCGTAACGCCAGTCCTGTGAGGTGTTTGCGCCGGCGCCGTGCAGGAGTCCACCCATCCAGAACAACACCGCACCTGCGGGCATTTCTGCGTTAACAATTTCCTCGGGTTCAGGCTTTCGATCTGCAGGCCACTTATGGCTGCCTGGAACTATGAGAGTGGCTCCATTATCGGCGCGAAAGTCTGATATGGCCCACATGCTTGCCACAATAATATTGGGGCGGGGCAGGGGGAAGAATGTAAAGGAATCTTCTTCACGGTGCAGCACTTGCTCCCGGGCACCTGGGCCCACTTCAAGGGCAGCAGAAACATGCAGTTGGTAGCCATACTCAGAATTGGGAAGCAGGTGATCGTCGCAGATCTGCAGGCTCAAAGGGTGTGCGATAAGGCTATCTGTGGTGCTTGCAGAGCGTGCCACCAGAGCCGAAACACGGCGCGTGTGACCCGGATAAAACTCTTTTGGGTCATCAACTTCATCAATCTTTACCGCAGCCATGTGGGGGGCCAGCTCACTGGTGATGGATTGTCTTAGTTCGGCATCAGTGACGCCGGTGACAACAACACAGCCCGCCTCACCTAACGCGTTGCTGATGTCAGAGTGTGAAGCGTCGATTGAGAATTGTGGTATAGCCATGAGTATGATCCTCTGAATTTCGTGAACGGGTGTTATGCACCGGTACTGTGACAGGACGAAGGTAGATCGAGTGTTGGATTGTTATCAAAGAATCCCACAGGGATGAGGTGGAAACCGCAATACTCCACCGGCATTACCGGCCAGTCTTCCGGTCGCGGTACGTGGGTCAGCGCAACCGTGTGCCACATCACCAGATCCGTATCTGAGATGTCCCGGTTGCTGGCGGTGAGCTCGGGCAACCCCTGTTGCCCCTCATGCATAACGGTATACGGGCCAGCTGCATGCAGTTCTCCGTCGACATAGGGTGTTGCCCACAGGTGATGTTTGCCGAAACCGGCGCGCCGCACAACCTGTGAGTCAGGGTGTGCAAACAACGTCGGTGACGCCTGCGGCAGGAGTTTGTACGCGACAGGTTGCCCCAGGCCATTGCGCGATGCCGGATTGGTGACTTTCCAGTATCTGGACACCTCGGGTGAGATATTACGTTTGGCGCTCGCTTCGTCGGTAAGTTGCCTTGAAACGGATCGAAACTGTGTGCCTTCGGGGTTATCGCCTTCCATCGGCATAACTTCAATCTGATTCTCAAACAGGGCGTTATTGCCACCGTCCAGTTCCCAGTCCAACCTGAAGCAGAACACATGCTGGTGTACCGGAGAGGACAGTTCAGGGGAGATCAGCGGTGATTGCGCCGGGTTTACCTCGCCGGCAGTGGCCGCACTTACACCAACAATACCGGTCAGTTTGATTTCCATCTGAATGGTGCCGTCCAGATAGAGGTACCAGTAAAAACCATAGTCGTAGTTGCCGATGGTGAAGATGGATGAAATGACCAGGCGACGAGAGCGCCTGACTTCACTCGTCTGCGAGCTGCTGTCGTAGTGTTTCCATTGAATGCCATAATCTTCTTCATGCATGCAGATGGCGTTCTCTACCGTCTTGGCAGCACCTTCGTGGGTCACCTGATCAATGTCAAAGTAATGAATTTCACCAAGGCAATCACACCCGAGTTTCAGAGAATTCACCAGCTGCCCCATATTGTATTCGCTGGCATCAAGCACGTGTTTCCAGCGGTGCATGGGGTCGCTGTCTCCGTACGGGACAACCATCTCCGACAATGCAGCCCGATACAGCAGCGGACGATCCCGTAATGACAGCTGATGCAGGACAAGACCGTTCACCGGATGCATGCCAACGCGGAATTCATATCCCTGCCATTTCACCTGATATCCATCGACGCTGAAGCTGGGACCATCCGCCTGAGTGATTGAAAGTTCTTTAAGATCATTTCGGGTAGCCGGCTGGCTGGCAGCATCAAAGCGGCCACTAGCGGCCGGCATCGGCGCAACACCATTGTCTTCAACAGCAACCACCTGGCTTGCGGTAAGGTCGACGTGTGCAATCAATCCATGAATGGGTCTCGCGTAGCCGTTGTCCGTTTTGTCCTCACGCACAAACGCAATACAGCGCACCGCTCGATGGCCTTTCGGAATCTGTGGATGCATAAAACCCCCGGCCGGCCAGGGGTCGATCTGAATCAGTTCCAGATCTTCCTCGCTTGCGATCGAAATTCCACGCCGGGCGACGGCGTCCAGCCAGCCCTGGTGCGCTTTGGTGAGTTGCACAGCCATACCCATGTCTGCAAAGCCATATGGGGCTTGTGCTGTGCCCGGAAGGCGTTTGATGGCTGCTTCGCCGGTGTCGAGATTAACATCTGCAGCAAAGCCGCCATCGGGTGTGCTATCTACGCCGAGTAGACGCGCGATGCGTGGCACGCTGGTGCCTGCTTTGACTTTGGCTTTGGCTGGCTCAACCAGTCCGATGGATGAAAAGAAAGCTTGGGCATCGTTGTGCTGATTGCGGAAGTGGGCAACTGCGCTTGAAATCTCCGCACCAGACAGTGGGTCGAGTGGATGGCTCATAAAAATACGCCCCGATTTGATTCTTTTGGTGATACTCGAAACTAGCCGTCACGTGAGAGATTGTCTACAAGGCGCGCGACTTCGCGCGGATCTTATCGGGATTGTCTTCCCGCCACTTTTTCTGGCGCGCCTGTTTTTCCAGGCGGGCGGTGATCACTTCGTGTTGTCGCGCCACGGTTAGATGTTCCCAGTCCTGTAACGCCGAGGTTGACAGATTTCCGCACGTATTGGCCATCAGGCAGAAACTGCGATCATCAAATGGGTCGGTGTCGTGGTAGCAGATCTGGCCTTCGGGGCAGCTGCCCGGTGTACATTCAAAAGCACCTGAACAGGTGCCGGGTGTAACACGACTGCCGTCGGGGCAGGCTACGGTCCAGCGAGAGAGGCATCTATGCTGACAATCGTGTGACGCTGTGAAACCACTGCCCGAGATCTGGCACGGTGTCCCGGCAGGGCTGCCGCAGCCAAGTAACAGTAGTGTGAAAACACAACAGAGCAGGGTTCTCATGCAGGCGCTTTCGCAGCGTCTGTGCTTGCCGCGCCGGCCAAAACTAGCTGGTACGCACACCGGTGATGCCCACAGGTGCACTCACGCCCCCTGAGCGCGCGGCGCCAACGACTTCGCGGAGGGTATATGGGGCATTTAACTGTTCTTCGGTTGACGTTGGACTCAGTTCTCCGACACGCAGATACTCGCCTTCATCTGCAGCTAAGCGGAAACCCACCGTGCCCCCGGCAGCCTCGCCTGGTAAACCTTTAGCGCCAAAACCATGACCTTCATTGGTCTGGGTTCCTGTTGTTGCCTGAAAACCCATGCGATGCAGCAGCTTTGGGCTGGCTCGACGCAGTACTTCCGGGCTTGCTGACAGCATCCAGTTTTCCTGTTGCCGCATCCAGGGTTTCTGCATGCCGTTGAGCATCACAATGCGCGGTTCATCGGTGTGATTGATACCTGTGCCGTGCAGCAACCGACCGTCGGTGATCACCACGGTGCCAGCCCTGGCCTGCAGATTGATTGCCGGTGGTAACTTGCCGACGGGTCTGCCTTCTCGGACAGCCCGGGAGAGGACTTCATGACTGCCAGGAATAACAAGCGTGCCACCGTTGGTTTCATCGACGTCTGTAATCGCGGTAAGAAGGTTTATCGTCATCGGGCTGCGTGAATCGAGCGTGTTACTCTGGTCCTGATGTAAGGCCTGAGGCACACCCCCCTGTAACGAAAGCGCTGCGATCAGCGAGGTGCAGATCCAGCCAGAACCCAACGCCTCTGTGACGAGTTGTTCAACCAGCGCACCGCCCTGCATTACACTGGGGTGTTGTTCGATAAACAGTTCAAAGCAACGACCTTTGTTAACACAGCAGTTGATGTTCTGGCCGCTTGGCGTCCTTTGCGCAATACCAGCCAGTCGCTCACCCTCAGCCTGTTCAAGCACGCGTTTTCGCATCCGCGCAACCTGATCCGCTGATAAAGCGTCTTGTATCTCGCAATAGCCCCATTTCAGCATGTCCTGCCGCAGCTGATCGATATCTTTGGTGGGCTGCGGCAGGTTGTAATCCTGCCAGTAGGGGTGTTTTGCTCCGGTTGTGGTGTCGTAGTACGAACCCGGCTTAAAGGTCCAGTTACCCCAGTCCGCCCGGCGCTGGGGTGGGACAAAATAGATTTCGGGATTATTCTCAAGCACCGATTTCATCGGTTCGGTGGAGGTTACCTCCGCCCGATACATCTGTTTGCCTGGGTCAGATTTCGCCTTGATAAATTCCGGATTGAATTCGTCAGGCATAGCGCTTGTTGTCATCCAGAACTCTCCCCTGAGTTTGGCTTCCTCGAATCATATCGTATGTCCCACCAGCGTAAACAGCAGGGCCAGGAGACTAGATGCCGTACAGGGCTTTCAGGTGTGCCATGAAGCCCGGTTGGTCAGCGGCTGCGTCAGCACGTACGGTTTGAACATGGGGTCGCGCTTCCATGCGTTCGCAGTAATCGTCCAGACCTGGAACATCAGACAGTGGATCTTTGCCTAGAAACTTCTTACCGACGCTGCGCACCACCGGCAGATTCAGAATTGCTGCGATATCAGCCAGCGTAAATTGATCGCCATAAGCAAACGATTTGAAGTCTGAAAGCTTCGCCAGCGCAGGCACTGCTTTAGTAATGTTGGTCTCAAATTCCTGCAGGGCTTGAGGCTCTGGTTCGATTCCACCGAGCAGGTTTGGGATCAGCCGGCGGGCGACCAGTTCAAAGTAGAGCTCAATGAATTGCGACAGTTCCTGCACTTTAGCAATGCCAAACGCTGAGTCAGGCAACAGCGCAGGTGTTGGAAAAGCACGTTCGATGTATTCCACAATGGCACGTGACTCACTGATGAATCCTTCCTCAGTTTCAAGTGCAGGCACTTTGCCTAACGGGCTCTTATCGAGGTATTCGGGTTTGTACTTTGGTCCCACACCGGTGTACGACAGGACCTCCTCAAACTCAATGCCTTTTTCAAGAAACGCAAGCTTGGGTACGTTGTAGTAGTTACTGGAAGAAAATCCGTGCAGTTTGAGCAATTTATTAGCCTCGTCGGTTGAAGGAAATGGAGCAGGCAGCTGCTTTTTGATACTGCATAGCATGCCAGCGAACGCGTGGCGTTAACAGCGTCTCCGAATTGCGTGCTTGATGTGAGCGGAATGTTGACACCATAGAAGTTAATGTCACGTTATTGCCAGCGCACTTGTGGTTGCCCTAAGATTCAACGGCTTGCCGGGGCAAGGCGCTCGATTATTTAGAATTGCGGGACATTGATGATGCATGACATTCGCATAAAAAACGGACTGGTTTATGACGGTAGCGGGGCAGATGCCTGCCACGCAGACGTTGCGGTTAAAGACGGTCTCATAGCCGCCGTGGGCGAGGCGGCAACCGCTAAGGCCAAGCGCGAGATTGACGCTGATGGCGCGATTGTGACACCTGCCTGGGTAGACATTCATACGCACTATGACGGCCAGGTGACCTGGGATAGCGATATGAATCCCTCCGCCAGTCATGGTGTCGGCACCATAGTCATGGGGAACTGTGGCGTCGGTTTTGCGCCGGTGGCAGCGGATGGTCAACAGGCATTAATAGAACTGATGGAAGGTGTGGAAGATATCCCCGGCACAGCGCTATATGAAGGCATGCCCTGGGGAGCCTGGCAAACCTATCCGGAATACCTCGATTTCCTCAGTGGCCGGGAATACGCCCTTAACATTTCGTCCCTGGTGGCGCACGGCGCCGTACGCAACTACGTAATGGGCGAACGCGGGCGCACCAACGAGGCAGCAACCGAAGGCGACCTGGCAAAAATGGGTGATATTGTTGAAGAAGCACTGCGCGCAGGCGCGGTTGGATTTTCAACATCCCGCATCCTGGGGCACCGCTCAATACAGGGTGAGCCGGTACCCGGCACGTTTGCCAACGATGCTGAGGTTATGGTGATCGCGCAGGCCTTAAAGCGGGCAGGCAAAGGTGTGTTCCAGATTATTCCATCCAGCACATTGGGGCCGGGTCGTCCTGAATTCAGCGAGCACACGTCCCTGGAGCAGGAAATAGACCTGATCAGTCGCGTCAGCAAGCAAAGTGGCCGGCCGGCCACCTTTACCCTTTTTCAGATTGATGACTGGTCGGATAAGTGGCGCGAAGCCATCGACCGGGTGAAGGCTGGCAATGCAGACGGCGCGCAGGTATTTCCGCAGGTAGGCAGCAGGCCCACAGGGCTGGTACTCAGCATGCAGACCTACCACAACTGGATGTTGAAACCCTCTTACCAGAAGTTGAAATCACTGCCTGCAAACGAACGCATTAAAGCCATGCAGAATCCAGAAGTGAAAAACGCCATTTTGCGTGAAGAAAACAATGTAGATGGCGTACCTGTTGGGTCTATGGAGTTTGGTATCTGTCATGCTGAGTTGAACATGGCCAACACGTTCATATTGAAGAGCGACAGCACCTATGAACCGCGGCAGGAAGACAGCGTAGCGTCACTGGCGGATGGTACCAACCAAACGCCGGAAGCCTGGCTTTATGATTACCTGACCAAAGATGAAAACAACATGGTCATTGTGTTTTTCACTAACTATTCAGACTATAACCTGGACGCTGTGCGTGAGATGCAGATGGACGATGCCACCGTAACCGGCTTGTCCGATGCGGGCGCTCATGTTTCGCTGATATTTGATGCAGTGAATCCAACCTATCAGTTAAGTTACTGGACGCGTGACCGTAGTCGTGGGGAAACGCTGCCTCTGGCACACGTTATTCATCGCGCCACCCGAAAGAATGCTGAACTCTTCGGCTTCAACGATCGGGGATTGATCAAGCCTGGGATGAAAGCTGACATCAATGTCATAGATTATCCGAATCTACGCCTCGGAGATCTGCACATAGCCAAAGACCTGCCTGCTGGTGGTATCCGTATCCTGCAGGATGCAAAAGGCTATGTTGCGACCATGATCAACGGTGTGCCTACGCGATTGAACGACGCTGATACCGGCGCGAGGCCAGGGCGGCTGATTCGCAGCTAGCGTTCGCAATTAAAGGTTGATAGCCGGTACTGGCGCTAGCTGACGACACCATCGCTGATCAGTTTTTCGATGCGATCGTCGTCTACTGAGAAAGACGTCATCACCTGACGTGTATGCTGACCGTGATCCGGGCTGGGTGCACCAGGCACAAGTGGCTCACCACCGAATCGCGGCGGTGCTTTCACGATTCGCATGGATCCCATGAGCGGATGCTCGATAATCTCAACGGAACCGTTTGCCTTCAGTTGCTCCTGCGCCAGCACTTCGTCCTTATCCAGGCATCGGGCACAAGGAACATCCGCTGCCTCCATTTTGGCGATCACTTCTTCAGTGGTGTATTTCAGATATTCAGCCGCCACCAGTGATTTGAAAACATCGACGTTGGCTACCAGTTTTTCCATGCTGTTAAATCGTTCGTCAACCAACAGGTGTTCCAGACCCATGGCAATGAGAGAGCGCATTTGCATGTCAGCTGTACCCGCAGAAATTGTCACTGCGCTGTCTTTGGTCACGTTCAAATCATAAAGTATGTCGATCAGCAACGGCTGCGGCGCAACATCCTCGTCGAGCAGGGTGTGGTTCTGAAAACCATCCGGGAAAATGAAAAACAAAGCGGCATCCAACATGGATAAATCGATGTGCTGGCCTTCGCCAGTTTTTTCCCGCTGGTAAAGTGCGCTGGTCACAGCCTGACAAGCCGTATAGGCGGTGATCTTGTCACAGATCAGCGAACGAAAGAATGCAGGTTCTTCTTTACCCTGGGTCGCGGTGATGCCGGCTTGCGCCTGAATTATTGGATCGTACGCGGGTGAGTTGCTTTTAGGACCGGTGACTCCAAAACCTGAAATCGCGGTGTAGATCAAGCGTGGGTTCAGTGCGCGCAGCGCTTCGCTGCCCAAGCCGTGTTTGTCCATGACCCCAGGTCGGAAATTGTGAATGACCACGTCTATGCTGGGTATCATTTCGCGGATCAATGCCTGACCTGCCTCGGTTGTGATGTCGATACGAATGGCCTCTTTGCCGCGGTTACAGTTGGCAAACAGCGAAGAGATACCGCCTTTAGCTGCACCGATGTAACGCATTGGATCACCGGCACTGAGCGGTTCAACTTTGATGACTCGAGCACCTTGCTCACACATCTGCATTGCAGCAAAAGACGCTGTGATCATGGTGGAAAATTCCAGGACGGTAACGCCTTCAAGTGGCCTCATATTTAATCCTCAACAATTATCTGTGTTTTCAAAGCTTTTACGCTGCCAGGCCCGCACTGTATCCCGATGACCAGGCCCATTGAAAGTTGAAACCGCCCAGGTGCCCGCTGACATCAAGCACTTCGCCAATAAAGAACAAGCCTGGGTGCTGTCGTGCTTCCATGGTTTTTGAGCTGATAGCGTCCGTTGATACGCCGCCCAGCGTGACCTCTGCGGTTCTATAGCCTTCACTGGCTGTAGGTTTCATAGGCCAATGCTGCAGTTGTTCTGCAACACGACGTAACTGGGCATCCGCAATATTGTCCAGGCGCTTGCCATCCAGCTCAGGCCAGAACAGCTGAAGCAGTTCCGACACAAGCGACTTGGCGAGCACGTGGCCCAGCAGGGTCTTCAAGTGCGTTGCGGGTTGAGTACTTTTTGCCCCCAACAACCACTGGGTTGCATCCTTGTCTGGTAACAGGTTAACGACAACAATTTCTCCCGGATGCCAGTAGTTTGATATCTGCAGGATTGACGGTCCGCTTAACCCCCGGTGAGTGAACAGCATGTTCTCGGTAAATGCCTGGCCATTGCAGGTGACTTCTACCTCGAGTGCTAACCCTGATAAGCGCTCGCATACTCCCTTTGTTGCATCGTTGAACATCAGTGGCACTAATCCTGCCCGCCGTTCAACCAGGTCCAGACCAAATTGACGGGCAAGTTTATATCCGAAATCGCTACCCCCCAGCGTCGGTATAGACAAAGCGCCGGTTGCAATCACAATTGAATCGCAACGATAAGAGTACTCTGCATCAGCGCGACTGTACGCAAGGTCATAACCGGCGCCTTCTGCCGAAGGCTCGATCTTTGACACGTCGCAGTGGGTAAGGACTTCAACGCCGACCTTCTGGCATTCATCCAGTAACAGTTTGACGATGTCCCTGGCTGAATTGAGGCAGAACAACTGACCGTGACGACGCTCCTCATAAGGGATGCCATGGGACTCGACAAGGTGAATGAAATCCCACGCGGTATAACGTTGCAACGCGGCTTTTACAAAATGTGGATTGCTGCAGATGAAGTTGTCTGAAGTGACGTGGTAATTGGTAAAATTACAGCGGCCGCCTCCGGACATCAGAATTTTTTTGCCGACCTTATTGGACCTTTCCAGAACCAGAACACGGCGTCCCCGTTGGGCAGCGGTGAAGGCGCACATCAAGCCTGCAGCACCTGCCCCTAGGATAATCACATCGTAGTCAGGCATATCTGATTGCACTGTTCAGTTTCAGGTTCAGCGCACTCAGCTCCTGCGGATCCGCACAACTTTCATCACTTCGATGTCCATGCCCGCGACTTGTTCTATCTGCGGGTAGTAAGTGATGTTGACCGGTGCACCTTTCAGGTTCCGATACTTTTTCTTTCGCCTGTACTTGAACGGAACGTCATAGCCTTCGAGCATGAGGGTGTTCAATACCCATTCGCCATCCTCTATTTCTCGCTGCACGTGGCTCACAACCTTGGCCTGATCCAGTTGGTTGAGCTGCTCATTTTTTTTTAGAAGTTTGTCTGTATCGGATGTCATATCAAAGGGGTGCTGGGGTGACTCGAGTGCATTATACGTAAAACAGGCGGCGACCGAGTTGTTTGGCAAGCACCTTACCGACAAGAAACGTTGACAAAGACCATAAGGTCAATAGTATTGACTGTTCAGTTTTCCTTGGAGAGGGATGAGATGAAGATTGGATCCTATATTCTGCGATTTAAGGTCGCCGGCGTTATTCTGCTTGGGCTTCTAAGTCCTTTTGCACCAGTTTCAGCGGCTGAGCGTGAAGCGGTGATTGAAGAGATTGTGGTAACCGCACAGAAGCGTGAGCAGAGTCAACAAGACGTGCCGGTGTCCATTGCGGCATTTACCGGAGAAATGGTTGAAACGGCAGGTGCATTCAATATCACAGCCATCAACGGCCTGGCACCTAACATCGTGCTGCAGACAGAAGGCCTCGTCCCCAATGTGCCTATGTTTTCGATACGCGGGATGAACCACAGCGACCCTGACCCGAACAGCGATCCTAAAATCAGCACCGTTATTGATGGCGTCTATGTGCCTTTTGTAGCGGGAGCGTTGCTTGATTTGTTTGACCTTGATCGGGTTGAAGTGTTGCGTGGTCCTCAGGGCACTCTGTTCGGTAAAAATAATCTGGCAGGTACCGTAAACATCGTTACCTCCAAGCCCACCGGTGAATTTGATGCATCAGTACGTGCCACCGTGGGTGAGAACGGCTTGCAGCATTATCGAGCGAAAATAAATACTGATACCTTTGCAGATGGGAAAATGGCGGCGAAATTTGCTATCAGCAAACGCGACTACGATGGTTACTCGACGAACATCACTACCGGTAGCGATCTAGGTCAAAATGATGTCATTGCCATGCGCGGGGCAGTTGATCTGAACCTGGACAATGGTTTTACGTCGACTTTGATTGTCGATTACACAAAAGATGAAACCATTGGCCCGTCTGGTTACAGCCTTGGCGTACCTGAGATCGCCGACGATGTTTATAAGTCGGCGTTGTCTTTTGATCCAACCATCGAGACCGAAACTATGGGTGTGACGCTCAATTCCACCTGGAATGTCTTTGATGGCAGCATGGATCTGGTTGTTGGTCATCGTGACCTTGAGTACCTGAATCGCGGTGATTTTGATGCGTTACCCAATACGCCGGGGCTGGATGTTACCCGCGATTTTGATGGTGATTATCAGAGCGTTGAATTGCGTTACAACAGTGCGTTAGGCGGTTCTTTCGATTATGTAGCTGGTCTTTACTATATCCAGGAAGACTGGCAGCAGGTCAATACAGTTCTCGTCAATCCTGTGGTCGGCACCTTTGGCATTAATAAGCAGGAAAGCGAGAGCATGGCCGCTTTTGCGCAGGGTAACTATCACATCAATGATCAATGGACTCTCACTGCGGGTGGTCGTTTTACGCGGGATGACAAAAAGTTTTCTTTACTAAGCCAAACTATCATTGCCGGTACCCCGACTCCGCCATTTTTTGCGCCTCTGGATGATGATTGGACCAATTTCTCGCCTCGTATAGCTATGGAGTACCGCCCTAACGACAATGTTATGGCATACGCCTCTATCTCTGAGGGTTACAAAGGCGGCGGCTATAACTCGCGTGGTACAGTGCCGGAAAACATAGGCCCGTATGACGAGGAGACGGTTGTAGCCTACGAGATAGGTATTAAAACAGACCTGCTGGAACGACGGCTGCGTCTGAATGCTGCAGTCTTCCTGAACGAGTTTGAAGATCTGCAATCGTCTGTGACACGACAGGGTGCGGTGCGCACAGAAAACATCACAACTAACATTGCGGAGGCAGAAACCTCCGGTGTTGAGATTGAGCTGATCTGGTTGCCTATGGCCGATTTGCGACTAGGTTTAAATCTTGCGTATCTGCATAGCAGGTTTACCGAATTCTGTGATGACGTGGATGGTCCGTCACCAACGCCTTTCCCTTCTGATTGTGGTGGTCCGATCACACCTGTGCTGGTGAATGGCACCACGCAGTTTTTGGTGGCTGAAGATCAGACCAGCCTGGATCTGGCCAACGCCCCGCGTATCAATGGCAGTTTGACCGTAGATTACGATATAAACCTGTCTCAGGGACGCATCAGTATCTACGGGGATGTGCGTTACACCGACGACTATAATACGTGGGGTCGTGATAATGATCCGGGTTTTGTCCGCGACTCAGTGGCTTTGGTTAATGGCCACGTCGCCTTTACAGACACTGAAGAGCGGTATGAAATCATGCTGTACGGTCGGAACCTGACAGACAAAGAAGTATTGTCAGGCGCTATTCGCACCGGTACTAATCCCCTCATTCAGTATTATCAACCTCCACGCGAGATGGGATTACAACTGACGGTGAACTTTTAACCGATGACCAGTAAAACCTGGGGAGAGTTGCGACAATTGCAGATGCGCTGTTTGCTGCTGCTGGTTTGCTGTCTCAGTCCCCAGGTTGTGGCGGAAACCTGTGTGGGTAGTACCGCGGGCGAGAAAGCTGTGCTGTGGGGTGATTTGCACGTCCACACCAGCTATTCGCTTGATGCCTATGCATTCGGCTCGATAGCCACCCCGAAAGACGCCTATGCCTACGCCAAAGGGCAGCCGCTATTGCTGGCCAATGGTACCCAGTCACAGATAGACCGTCCGCTTGATTTTGCGGCGGTTACTGATCACGCCGAAACCTTTGACCTGCTTTATCTCTGTTCCGACCCCATTTATCGCGAAGATAGTTATTGCAGTACCCTGCGCCAAGCAAGAGACACCCGCGACGGCCGTACCATCTTCAATGACTATCTTTTACCGATAGTCGGCGCTGAGGAACCTCAGCCCGCAACAATCTGCGACAACAAAGAAGTTTCCTGCGCTGCGGCAACCAGTGGCCAATGGCGTCGTACTCAGTTTGCTGCAAACGAGGCCAATGATCCGTGCAACTTTACAGCGCTTATTGGCTACGAATGGACGGCATCACCAGGTGGTAAGCATTGGCATCGCAATGTGATTTTTCGTAGTGAGCATGTACCAGATCGGCCTATCGACTATGTTCGCTACCCACAGGTTTCTATGTTGTGGCGCGAGCTTGATGCGCAATGCAAGCCAGAGCAGGGCTGTCAGGCTTTGGCGATCCCGCACAACATTAACTGGGCAGACGGTGGTCGCACGTTTACCGTTGAGAACGAAGATACGAGTCTGCTGGCGCTACGGGCACGGTTTGAGCGGCTGGCAGAAATGCATCAGGAAAAGGGTAATAGTGAATGTTTACCCCAGGACCCTGAAGATTCCAGTGCGGACTGCGGGTTCGAACGGCTGCTGGAGAACGCTGCAAAATCCAGGCTCAGCGGCAGGTCAACGCTGACACGAGAGCAGGCCTGGCAGCAATCTCGATCCAGCTATTATCGCACGCTGTTATCTCGAGGGTTGCAGGCTTTTCAACGTAGCGGCGGCGAGGTTAACCCATTAATGTTAGGCGCGATTGCGTCTACCGATAACCATTTTGGTACCGCAGGACGGGTCGCTGAAGCAGGCTATCGTGGCAGCATCTCTTCGCTGTATATGACAGATGATCAAGTATTGTCCAACACTGGGTATAACCCTGGAGGTCTAGTCGCAGTGTGGGCGGAACAAAACACCCGGTCTGCTGTGTTTGACGCTTTGTATAGACGTGAAGCGTATGCCACCAGCGGCCCCCGAATTACGCTGCAATTTGCAGCCGGCAACGTAGACGGCTGCATTGATGGAACTGCCACCTCGGTGCCCATGGGTGGCGTCTTAGAGGACGCTGCCGACGGCCCCCTTTACTTCACAGTTAACGTTCACCAGGACGCAACGCCTATTGCCAGAATCCAACTGGTCAAAGGTGAGCTCTGGGAAGGTCGGATTGCTGAAACGGTGGTTGACTTAGCTACCTTTGAAGAAGGTGTAAACCAGGCCTGTGTGTCGTGGCCGGATGCAGAATTTAATGCCCAGGCGCCAGGGTACTGGTATGCGCGTGTGCTGGAGCAGCCGACACCGCGCTGGAGCAAGTTACTGTGCGAACAGCTGCAGAATTGTGCAGCCTACCCTGAAGCAGACACCATGGTTGAGGAGCGTGCCTGGTCGTCGCCAATCTGGCATGTGCCGGTTGCCGCCAAACCCTGAGCACAATCAAAACATGCATCTATTTTGGTTCGACTCCTCTACAGTAGCGTGCCAAAGGAAAAAGCCTGGCTTGCAATGCGTAGATTAAATATTGCACATACAACTACTTACGACTACTCAGCACCGGTTGCATTTGGCCCTCACAAAATGCTGCTGCGTCCTCGTGTCGGCCACGACATAAGGATTGAGTCTTCCAAATTGGAGGTCTCACCCAACGCAGCCAGGCTGTTCTGGCATCGTGATGCCCAGGGTAATTCAGTGGCCATTGCAACGTTCTCCGGGCTTGGCGACCACCTCAGCATCAGCAGCGAAGTTGTGGTGGAACACTACGAGGATGATCAGACCCTCGTGGAACTGGATATCGACGCGATAACTTATCCCTTTCAATATGATGCTATGGAGAGAGCTGAACTGTTTCCATACATGCAGCCGGTATTTACCCAGGCTGATGAAGAGGTCAGGGCGTGGGTGAAGTCGTTCTGGGTAGGTGGGCAGTCTCCACAGACGTTTGAACTCATTGACCGCATTAATAAAACAGTGCACTCGCAGATCAGTTACAACGTCAGGGAGGAGTTCGGCGTGCAGCGTCCTTTCGACACGCTGTGTTCTGGAACAGGTTCCTGCCGGGATCTGGCAACACTTTTTCTGGAAGGTTGCCGTCACCTGGGCTTTGCGGCCCGTTTTGTCAGCGGCTATCTGTACGCACCGGATCTTCCGGATGCGGCGGCGTCGACCCACGCCTGGGCGGAAGTCTATCTGCCCGGAGCAGGTTGGTGCGGTTTTGATCCAACCACTGGAAACCGGGTAGGCAGTGATCACATAGCGGTCGCTGTTGCTCGACACCCGGAAACCGTGCCGCCTGTTGCAGGCAGCTTTTCCGGCAGCGCGCAGTCGACTTTGCAGGTAGAAGTCAAGCTCATTGCCCTCGATAGTTAGAATCAACAAGACAATAGTGTTAGGTTCTACCAGGCTATACATTCGATTGGGAGAACGGGGTTATGAGCGAGTCAATACAAGTGTCCGAGCAGGCGTCTCTCGCGGACTTGAATCCAGCAGATCCAAAGCTGTTCAGCGAAGAACGCATCCTGCCTTTTTTCAAACAGATGCGTGCAGAGCAACCTGTACATTACTGTAAAGACAGTGCTTATGGCCCGTTCTGGTCCGTAACCCGCTACGAAGACATCATGGCGGTGGACAAGAATCACCAGGAGTTTTCATCAGATGCTCACTACGGCGGCATCATGATTGATGACGATATTGTCGGTGACGTGAACGGCGATTTCTTTGTGCAGAGCTTCATCACAATGGATCCGCCAGAGCATGGTCCACAGCGCAAAGCGGTGAGTAAAATTGTTGCGCCTGGGAGTCTGGCCAGTTTTGAGGGGCTGATCCGGGGTAGGACTCAAACGCTGCTCGATTCATTGCCGGTGGGTGAAGAGTTTGATTGGGTCGACAGCGTGTCTATTGAACTGACCACTATGATGCTGGCCTCACTTTTCGATTTTCCCTTTGAAGATCGTCGCCTGTTGACGCGTTGGTCTGATGTCACTACCGCAGAAGCGGACTCGCCTATTGTGGGCAGCCAGGAGCAGCGCATAGCGGAGCTGATGGAGTGTTTGGCCTATTTCAAACGCCTGAAAGAAGAACGCAGAGACGGCCCGCCCAACTTTGATTTAGTGACCATGCTGGCCCAGGACGCAGTGACCGCGGATCAACCCGATTCACAGTTTCTGGGTAACCTGATGCTGCTGATTGTGGGTGGCAACGACACCACACGGAACACCATGAGCGCGAGCATCAATGCCTTCAATCAATACCCGGAACAGCTGGAATTGCTGCGCGAACGCCCTGAACTGCTCAATAACATGGTGTCCGAAGTTGTGCGCTGGCAGACGCCTTTGTCCCACATGCGCCGCACTGCGGTTGTGGATACCAATATTGGTGCTCAGCCGGTTAAAAAAGGTGACAAGGTAGTGATGTGGTATTACTCGGGTAATCGTGATGAGTCCGTGTTTGCTGATGCAGACGCTTTTGACATCACCCGTAAGAATGCGCGCAGAACAATCTCTTTTGGCTTTGGTCTGCATCGGTGTCTGGGTATGCGCCTTGCTGAAATGCAGATGCGAATTCTATGGGAAGAGATTCTCAAGCGTTGGCAGCGTATTGAAATTGTTGGTGATGTTGAGCGTGTTGAGTCTAACTTTGTTAATGGCTATGCAAAGATGCCGGTACGCATTATCGCTTGAGGGTGCAGGGGGGCACCGCTGAGGTCTGCACCCCACCTATGACGTTCGGTCAATTCGGGTTCCGTGGCGCGGTGATCGTGTGATTAAACTCCTGCGTTAATGTGGTTTAATTCCCCGCCTACGATATGCCAACAGAATGATAAGGATCCCAGGATGCCGCAAACCGATACCACTCCTGCCCAACCCGGCTCATCTCACATTGTTGAAGGGTTAATTCAATTCGGCCTTATCGCCATTATTTTGGTGCTGTGCGCACAGGTTTTTTCACCCTTTGCCAGCGTTGCCGGCTTAGGCTTGATTCTGGCTGTGGCGCTTTATCCATTGCATCGCAGTCTGGCTGCTCGTATGGGGGGACGCCAGGGCGCGGCGGCTACGGTGCTGGTGCTCAGTGGGCTGCTGCTGCTCGGCGTGCCCACCGTGATGCTGGGTGGTTCTCTAGCGGGCCAAGCCAACGCACTCTACACAGACATTGAAGCTGGCAGCCTTGAAGTACCCGTGCCTTCGCCGGCGATACAGGATTGGCCAGTTGTGGGTGAACGCCTTTATACGGCATGGAATTCCGCAGCTGCAGACATGCAGGGTTTTGTTGAAACCAATCACACCAAAATCCGTGATCTGTCTCGTTGGGCTGTTGCAACCGCTGCGGGCACGGTAGGCACTGTTCTGGCCTTCCTCGGTTCGCTGATTGTGGCCGGGATTATCATGGCTTTTGGTAAATCGGGTAGTGCTGCGATGTTACGGATATTCAGTCGCCTGGCAGGGTCTGATCGTGGTCCGAAACTGCAGACGTTATCCACTGCAACCATACGCTCGGTAGCCACAGGTGTTGTCGGTGTTGCTTTCATTCAAGCGTTGCTGCTGGGTATCGGCTTTATGCTCGCAGGTATCCCTGCGCCCGGTGTGCTGGCGTTAATCGCTCTGTTTCTGGGTATTCTGCAGGTGCCCGCACTGGTTGTATCGATTCCTGCGATCGCTTATCTCTGGTGGGCAGGCGGTGACGATGGCACGCTGATAAACATTCTCTTAACTATTTATCTGGCGATCGCCACGCTGGCTGACAACGTGCTCAAGCCGATGTTGCTCGGGCGTGGGGTAGAAGCGCCGATGCCGGTCATTCTGATTGGTGCCCTGGGTGGAATGGTGACCTATGGGATGATCGGTCTGTTTACCGGTCCGGTTGTACTTGCGGTAGGCTATGTGGTGTTTATGGGCTGGGTTGATGGTCCGTCCAACGGGACCGAGTCGTTAACCCAGGCTGAAGTTCCATCGTCTGGCGCGCCGACAGGCGAGCCTGGCTGATCCTGGCCAGATAGTTAAGGTGACTGAACTAAGATTAATGCGGCAGGCATTGTGCCTGCCGCTGCTTGTATTGGCGGTGGCTTGTACAACGCTGGGTCCGGACTATGAGGAGCCGGAAGTTGCTTGGCTCAGCGAATGGCAGAGTGACCTGTATGGTCAGATTAACGATACCGAACAGCAGAATGCTCTGGATCTGCGCTTCTGGTGGCAACTCTTCGACGACCCGGTGCTCAATGAACTTATTGCCATCGCGCGACGGGATAATCCAACCCTGCACATTGCCGGGTTGCGAATCCTGGAAAGTCGTGCGGCGCTTGGCATCGCTGGCAGCACGCGCTATCCCCAGCTGCAACAGATTGGCGCTTCCGTTACTGGTGTTAACTCTGAAAGCAGTGGCGGCATTGTCGATGATCGCAGCCAGAGTCTTGCTGCCTATCAAGCGGATTTTCGTGTCGGTTGGGAACTGGATTTCTGGGGTCGATTTCAGCGCAGTATCGAATCTGCGGACGCCGTATTCCTGGGCTCGATAACTGCGCATCATGATTTACAGGTGTTGCTCAGTGCTCAGGTCGCCGAGCTGTACTTTAGCTATCTGACGATTGCACAAAGGATAGAGATTGCGCGTCGCAATGCCTCACGGCAGGAGCGTAGTTTCACGATCACGCAGAAACTGTTCGCCGCAGGGCAGGGTTCGGAGCTGGATCTGCAGCAGGCAAAAACTCAGCAACTGGCAACGCTGTCGACGATACCGGAGCTGGAGTCAGCGCGGGTGCAGGTGCGCAACGCTTTAACGGTATTGCTCGGAAGGGCGCCTGGAGAGATTCCAGAACTGACCGGTATGGTCCAGGAGCTACCTGATACGGGGGCACTTTCCATCAGTGAATTACCTGCACAACTATTGTTGCGACGCCCGGATATCCGCACTGCCGCCTGGCAGGTGGCAGCTCAGTCTGCTCAAATAGGTGTAGCTAAAGCAGACTATTACCCGGCAATTTCTTTGTTCGGTAGTATCGGCTGGTCTGGAGATTCGCTCAGCGCCACGGCGGACACAACTCAACTGGTGCTCGGACCCTCTCTGAGCTGGAACGTGTTCGACTATGGTCGAATCCGCAATAATGTAAGACTGCAAGATGCCAGGTTGCAGCAGACCATCGAATCTTTTCAGAACAGTGTGCTGCTCGCGGCTCGGGAGATAGACGATGCAGCCATCAAAGTGGTTAAGACCACTGAACAGCAAATCATTCTCAAGCAGGCCTTAGAGGCAGCAGATCGATCTTTGGAACTCGCCAATACCCGCTACCGGGAGGGTTACGCTGATTTCCAGCGCGTGCTTGATGCTCAGCGCGCACTGTTTTCCCAGGCCGATCGGTACCTGGTTGTTCGTGGGGCGCATCTGAGCGCAATCACACAATTATATAAATCGTTGGGTGGTGGTTGGGTTGACATGCCTGTAGACACCATTGTGCCCGAGTCAATTCGGCAACAGATGCGTGACCGCACCCAATGGGGTGAATTATTAGACGAGTGAAGCTATGACCGATAGACCTGAAGATAACCAGGATACGTCCTCTGCGGTGGATGCGCTTGAGGAGCAGGGGCAGGCAGCCCTTTCGGAGCAAGGTGAAGGTGATGCCGGTACTGCGGTAAAACGCGGTGGCGCCGGGGTGGCGGTTGTTATTTTACTCAGTTTGCTCTGGTATCTGGCAGCTGATCGTTTTACCCCTTACACCACCCAGGCGCGGGTTGAGGGTTATGTCGTGGGTGTGGCGCCCAAAGTGGCGGGCCTGGTGACTCAAGTCTGGGTCAGTAACAACATTGAGGTGCAGAAGGGTGATCGGTTGTTTGAGATTGACCCTTCTCAATACCAGATTGCGCTCGACCGAGCCCGTTCCGACCTTGAGAATACGCAACGTCAGGTCAGTGCAGGCAACGCTTCGGTGGAAGCGGCCAGGGCCAAACTACGTGCAGCCGAGGCAAACGCGCTCAAAGCGCGCCAGGATTTAAGCAGATTGACACGTCTCTATGAGGAAGACCCGGGCACCATTTCAGTGCGTCGTCTGGAGATTTCCCAGGCCAGCCTTGAACAGGCGGCCGCTCAGGTCACCGCAGCAGAAGCGGACATCAGGCGGGCCATCGAATCCATGGGTGGAGATGACGTTGACAATACGCTGCTTAAAACGGCGTTGGTCGGTGTGGAGAAGGCAGAGTTGGATCTGGCAAACACCGTGGTGCAAGCCTCTACTGATGGCATCATCACTAATCTACGTGCTGAGGTCGGTCAGTTTGCAGGCACCGGCACCCCGGTCCTCACGCTGGTAGCGATCCACGATGTCTGGATCAACGCAGAGTTTACGGAAAACAACCTGGGTAACATCGGGGTCGGTACACCCGTCGAGATTCTTTTTGATGTGTTGCCCGGCGAAGTCTTCCGCGGCCAGATCCGTAGTGTTGGACTGGGTGTCAGCGCTGGCCGGGAACCCAAACCTGGGACCTTGCCGACGGTGCAGAACGACCGCGACTGGTTGCGCCAGTCGCAACGTTTCCCGGTGATCGTTGGCTTCGACCCGGAACAACATCCGACTTTGCGACGCCAGCTTCGCCTCGGTGGACAGGCTTCAGTGATGGCTTACAGCGAAGGCCACGGCTTTCTTGCCTGGCTGGGTAAGGCTTACATCCGAATCGCGAGCTGGCTGTCCTTTGCCTACTGAGGTGGGATACAGGTCATGATGCCCATCGCCGCCAGGCGGACCTGTCGAGTGGCTGGCGTTGTTGCGTTGGCAACGGCGATCGCTTATGGCATCGGCATGCCATTGCCTTACCTTGCTCCGCTTATGGGTTTTATGCTGACTGCAAATCCCTCGCCACCGCCTGGTATAAAAGGGCTTTTTGGGTTGGTGATTGCAGTAGCCGCAACATTAAGCACTGGCCTGTTGATGATTCCCCTGTTGCTGAATTACCCGGTCACGGCAGTGTTGATTATCGCAGTAGGCCTGTATCTCAGTAGCATCATCAGTCTCGAGAAAGGTAAAGGACCGGTTGGCATATTGCTGGCAGTTGGGCTGACTATGATTCCCGCGGCGGGCATGGTGGACTACAGCCTGGCCACCTCGGTAATACAGGCTCTGCTTCTGAGTATCAGCATTGCCATAGTGTCACAGTGGTTAGTTTATCCCTGGTTTCCAGAAGACCCGGGCACACCGGAGCCAATTGCGCCGGTGACAATCGAGCGCGCGCGCTGGCTTGCGTTGCGCGCTACTTTGATTGTGCTGCTGCCAGTTATGCTGGCGTTCACCAACCCGGCGTTGTACCTGGCCACTATTCTGAAGAGCCTGTTTCTGGCACAGCAGGGTACCGAAACCAATGCGCGGGTCGCGGGAAGGGAATTACTTGGTTCTACTGTGGTTGCCGGCTGCTTTGCGATTGTGTTCTGGTTTGTATTACAACTCAGTCCCACTCTGTGGTTTTTTACACTGTGGATGCTGTTGTTTGCGGGGTACGGTGCGGCAAAGTTTTATGGTGCTTTGTTCAGCCAATACACGCCTGCGTTCTGGCAGAATGTTGTCGTGACGATGCTTATCCTGTTGGGGCCAGCGGTAGAGGACAGTGCAAATGGCAAAGATGTCTATCAGGCATTTGCTGTGCGTCTGGGCCTGTTTATAGCGGTAACCCTTTATGCCTGGTTAGCCATAGCTGCGCTGGAATGGTTGCGCTTGCGACCACAGCGTCAGAGACAAATGCTCAGTAACGTCTGAAGGAAACCCTGATGCTTGAAAATCTGTTGATCGGTCTCTCTACCATGACAGTGTGTCTGGTGCTGCAGGCCACTCTGATGACCGCAGCATTGCGTCACTATACAAACCACGAAAGCATGGTAAACAGTCCGTCCGCGTGGACTACACTGGTAGTGATCAGCGTCGTAATGATACTGTTAGTCATTGGTAATCTAGGACAGCTGTTTATCTGGGCGCTGGTGTTTCAGTTTCTGGGCGAGTTCACAACGCTCCGTGAAGCTGTTTATCACTCGGCGGTGAATTTTGCGACCCTGGGTTATGGGGACATTGTCATGTCAGAACGTTACAGATTGCTTGGCCCGCTCGAGGCGATAAACGGTGTTTTGATGATTGGCGTATCAACAGCAGCATTGATTACCACTTTCCAGGATGCGTTGCGCAAAACCCACCAGGCAAGGCGCGAGCCCTGACATCTGCGCGGGCCGGCGGATACAGCGGACTCGAAAGGACGTTCGAATCAGCTGTATCAAGGTCAAGCGATAAGACCTACCCGTTAGAATGTGTAAACCAGGCTGGCTGACGCCATGGATAGATCCCTTACGTCACTCACGTCATACAGTTCGTATTCAGCTCGAATTGCAAATGAGCCGATCTGGAACCTCACGCCAGCACCATAGGCAAAATCGGTGCCGTTTTCATCGTCACGCAGCGAGCCAACCTCCAGCTCTGCATCCCAGGCAACCATGCCTGCTTTGGCAAAGACACCAATTGGGCCTAGCTTGACGCCAGCCAACCCAAAAGCGTTTAAACCGGTAAGGTCGACATTCAGCGGACCTGACTCAGGATTGCCAAAATCAACATATGACGCCTCAACGGCCAGATCGATTAAAGGCACAACGCCAAAATTGTATCCGCCGAAGATTTTGTAAGACCCATCACTCTCATCAAAATCACTGACCTCAACATCAGATTGTCCAATACCAGCGCCCAGGTAGAATCCGCTTTCAGATCCCGCGAAGGCTGTGGTCGGTAAGCTAAGAATCAGCCCTAGTGCACAGGCAAACGACAGTTTCATTGTTCTAAAATCCATGTTTTTTCTCGTGGTTGAAGCGCGCGAATTCTAAGGCAATAGGTTCCAGATAATCGAGCACTTTTGTCACCGGGATTTGAGCCTCTTTTTGTCCAACTGGGCGCAACCTACGCCGCTGCCGGAACTGAAACGTCAAAAATTCGCTTAGGGTAAGGGTGTTTATTCACGCGCAACCACTGGACCCCGTCAGTGTCAGCTGGCACCTTATGCGACTGTTTATCAACGATAGCGGAATTCACATGAGCGAAACTTCCGAACCTTTACTGATGGATTACTACACAGATGTGTTGTGCATCTGGGCATGGATAGCTCAATTGAGAGTCAACGAGCTTGGCAAGGAATTTGGCAACCGCATAGACATAAATTATCGGTGTGTGAACGTTTTTGGTGATGCGTTGAACAAACTTGATCAGCTGTGGCAGAGTCGTGGCGGACGTGAAGCCTATGCGACTCATGTTCACGAGGTAGCAGGGCAGTTTGACCTGACTGTACACCCGGATATCTGGAAGAAAATTGCGCCTTGCTCCTCGCTGAATGCTCACCTGGTAGTACAGGCCGTGGCGCAAACATCACCAGAGCATCTCAGCAGGGCTTTGTTTGCCATACGGGAAGCCTTTTTTGTTCTAGCCAACGACATCAGTAATTTTGACTCCCTGATCGAAATTGTCTCTGGGGTTGGGGTCGCAGCGGAAGATGTCCGCCGTCATCTGGGCAGCGGCCGTGCAGCAGCACGAGTCATGGCTGATTATCAGCAGGCGGAAACGCTCAAACTACGCGGTAGCCCTTCTTTTGTGCTCAACGAAGGCAGGCAAATTCTGTTTGGTAATGTAGGCTATCGTGTCTTGCATGCCAACGTTGAGGAGTTGCTGAACAAACCCGCAGCGGATGCCAGCTGGTGCTGAGAGCGCTGAAAGTGAAATCGAACACTTTTTTCAAACGTCCACGGTTATATGGAAATTGGATCTGTTACTGTTCGGTGCTCGTACTGACGACCCTCAGCGGATGTGCCAGCACTGACGCGGTCAATCGACAAGACGATAACAGCCCCTTGAACGCAACCTATGTCATCGACAGCAGAAACATTACGCTGGTGAATGGATTCAGCGAAACGTCTGCGGCGCCTGAATCAAGTACAACAATCACCACCGAGGTTTGGGGAACGCCAGAATATGCCGACCTCAATGGAGACGGAAAGGAAGACGCTGCGCTAATCTTAATCCACAGTACTGGTGGCAGTGGTACTTTTTATTATGTGGTTGCAGCGATCTGTCGCGAGGATGGCTATCAGGGCACATCAGCGGTGTTTCTGGGGGACCGTATAGAGCCCCAGAATATCGCCATCAACAACAATAGGATTAGAGTTGAATTTTTAGATCGCAAGCATCGCGATTCATTTTCGACACCACCTTCTGTGGCATCGGCTCAATTGGCCATCTACGACGCGAATGCCAACCAATTGGTTCAAGTTGCACGTGACTTTGAAGGTGAAGCAGATCCGGCGCGTATGACATTGCCCATGAAAAGCTGGTTCTGGGTGAAAACCAGCTACAACGATGGCAGTGTGCACACACCC
The DNA here is from genome assembly GCA_048571035.1 of Gammaproteobacteria bacterium. Taxonomy (GTDB): domain Bacteria; phylum Pseudomonadota; class Gammaproteobacteria; order Pseudomonadales; family Azotimanducaceae; genus UBA4421. Next base: position 1,122,025 of record CP121329.1, on the reverse strand, counting down.
GCGAATCCAGAGGTTTTCAGTCTCACTTTCCAGAGCGATGGTAAGCTCTTAGTGACCACCGATTGCAACAACATGCGCGGTAACTATCGTGTTACAGACAATCTGGTGAATATTGAACAACTGATGTCGACGCGCATGTATTGTGAAGATGCACAGGAACAATTGTTCGCCAAAATGTTACAGAATGTCAGCTCTTATCTTTTTACCAGCCGCGGCCATCTCGTGCTGGAGCTTAAATACGACAGTGGTTACATGATTTTTCAGTGAAGCCATCTAAAACCTCATCCTTACGCCAAGCATAAACGCGCCATACTCATAATCCAACTCGCCAAGCAGGTCTTCATCTTCCGACTCAATACCCATGTCTACATAGTTGTAGCCGAGATAAGCACCAAAGCGTTCTGAAATATCTACATCGAGAGTCAGATTCGCGTCCCACAAGTTACCCTTGTAGTCACCATACTCAATTGCAAACAAATCCACCTCTACACCAATTGAGAACGGGCCGCTAAGTTGCCTTGAGTAGTTCACGCCAAGCACCGGCAGAGGTAGCACCACATCTCGCGACTCGCGATTAACCGGCAAGTTAAGAATCTCACCCTTTACTTCCAGGCCAAAATCTATGGCATGTAACCCCAGCGAAACCGACAAATCTGTTTCTTCTGTCTGGTAGAACGAGTAGGCATACGAGAATTTGTAGACCGAAAAATCAAATTTGCTTTTGATATTCGTGCCGATGAGGTAGGTCTCATCACCTATTGTTAACTCGCGATCGATGTTTCGCCGTCCATCGCGAGAAACGTCGTAATAACTGAACTCAAGTGAATGTCTGGGTTGGAAACGCCATTTCGCATCCAGGCGAAATTTGGAAAGCCCATCATCAACATCCAGTACATCCTCAATATCAGTATCCGTGCCCCGGATGCCACCAGAATCGTTGATCCGGATATCTGAATTAAACGTCGCGATATAGCCGCCTGCGCGGAAATCAAAGGTTGGCCATTCTTCCGCAGCCGCCGCGACACTAAGAGGCATTAAAGCCAGAAAAACAAATGTAATTTTAAATTTCACAACATTTACCTATGCAGATTTAAGATCCGTACAAACTAAAGACTAATTATAAAGGTCTAACATGATTGATCTCACCGCCCGTTATCAAACAGTGCCGTATTCCAACATCATGATGTCCGTATAGTTTACGCCAATCGCCTCTAACAAACCGAGTCACGGCCTTACGGAATTTGTGGATGCTGGCAGCGAAACTTGTTCCATCAGCAGCGTTTAAGTCACATAATATTTGTGAATTTTGGCTCCATATTGAACCATTTTCCGATCAATATCACGGGATACAACAACTTCCACATGACCAAACCACTTGTTCGGGTTAAAACCTAATTCCGCAGGCTGCTTTCTCAGGCGCGCAATCCTTGCAGGACCCGCATTATAAGATTTCACCGCAAACAAAAGTAAAACATCGACCCGAGTAACTATTCGAAGGGTTACCTGGAGTATCGTATTCAATGACTACGCCTGCACCGATGGTCCGAACACCTGATGAAGTATCGACATTATAGAAGGCTTCAGGTAGCTCGATACTTTGATTTGCATCGGCTCTCTTTGATTCGCTTTCTATTGAGTGCTTAGTCTAAGACCCTGGTACAAGGGTACATGGGCCTACAGAGTGTAAAGGTCGGTGCAAATCCACCGTAATGGCTTGTTCATTGAGACACAGTTTGCCAGCATGCACGCGTGAATATTTAATCAAACAGGACTCTTTTTCATGCACATTCTGAAAACCCAAATTCTGGTCGTAGTTTTAACCTCTTTACTGTTCGGTTGCGCCACAGGATTTAAGGCATTTCATGATCACGATGCGGCCAATGACTTTACGGCCTATAAAACCTTTGCCTGGATTTCAGAGCATCCGATGAAGGTGGGGGCTACCGAGCGCATCATCAGCCCGATGATGGAGCCGCGGGTCATGAGTTCCGTGGAGAATGTACTCCAGTCAAAGGGGTACAGACTGGTTGCGAATGCGGAATCTGCAGATTTTGCGCTGGGTTTTACTATTGGCTCCAGAGAAGAGGTGAAAGTTAATACCACCCCTTCAATGAGTGGGGCTCACATAGGCTACGGATACCCACGCAGAGGGGTATGGGGCGGCGCGTATTATGGGTACCCAACCCCTACCCAGACTACGGTACGACAGTACACAAAAGGTACCTTGGCGATCGACGTATTTGATGTTGATGAACGACGACCTGTCTGGCATGGCGTCGCCACCAAGACCATCAGCGAATCGGATCGCGAAGACTTGGCTGGTACCGTTCAGGACGCAGTAGATGCGATACTGGCAGGGTTCCCGCCTTCATAGGCGGGTTCTCCCAAGAGGCAGAAAGTTGTCCCGTTGCACGTGGGGTAACGTGGGCGGCTTCAAGGCGATTTCTGCTTCATGGTTGACTTCGGAGCCAGGGTCGAAGGTGGACGAACGGCCTATCCATACAGGGGCTTCGGGTCTTGTCTGTCACTTGTCTTACGTTTGCTGCAGGCTCTGGGCAGTAAGGATTGCCGCAGTTGAAAGAACAACAGAAACGTAGAATGCGATTGAATGAGACTCACCCTCCCTGGGTAGCTCTTCACGCAATGCTGTAATGATAATGCCACCGGCAACAAACGTTGTTGTCAGCATGATAAACAGACCAACATTTGCCGTCATGACGCCAGCCAACCAGCCGCAGAAGAGTGCAGCTGTGTAGGCATATCTGAGCAAGCCTAAATACGCGACAGGAAAGGTATGATGAAGGTGGTGGTTGATGCCCATTAAATGCAAACAAAGTATCACCGTGACCAGTGTGTAGGAGGCAAGTCCAGGCTGAGAAAGCTCTGTAACCAGGTACCCCAACTGAGCGCTGTAAAGGCAATAGCCGATCAGCTGCAGGAGCACAACTCTATTGTGGAACACTCTTTCATCTGTAACCTGTGAAGGGCCAGCAGCAGTTATGCGGCTGAGCCCGAAGTAGGTCAGCAGTCCGGCAAGTGCTAACAGATAGGCATGTTGTCGCAGGAAGCCCACAGAGGCATCAGCCGTTGGCGCCAGCTTATCCTGAATGATTGCGAGCTTCGGCATCAGATAAGCAAACACATAAGCCAATGCAGTGCCTGCCGAAATACTCAACCAGTGGGTTGCTGCAGGACCGTTCAGAAATCGCCAGTGGTGTATCGTCAGATGCACAGAAGACAGCGCGCAGATGACCAGCAGAGAGCCCCAAACCGATACGTCAGAAATCATATCCAAATTCATACGCACAACACTTTAAACGCAGTAGAGGGGTGTATCACAACGAAGGGTCAAATCAGTGAGTTGAATGGTTGCATGAGAATGTTTCTCGCCGGTCCGGCACGATAGCAGATTCTTTTCGGGAAATGGTGCGATAATCCTATTCTGCCGGGAAGCTGGTATTGAGTAAGTCTGTGGACGCCATGTGGATTTCTTATCGAGGAGGCAGGTACTTTGCGCTGGCGCAGGTTTTTAATCGGAGCGGTATCATTCTTCACAATGCTGCTTGTGCTTCTGCTGTTGCTACTGCCACGCTTGCTCGAGCAATTCCTGCCGGATGTGGTTGCGCGGCGGGTCAATCAGCCCGTCGAGATCGAAAATATTTCTCTTAGTCTGTTCCCGCTGGGCGTAAAGGTGTCGCGTCTGCTTGTTGGGGCCGCTCAAGCGCCGGCGCTTCTCGTTCATGAGGCTGATATAGAACTCGACGCTGTCAGGCTGTTGAACGGACAGGTGCAAATTCTTACAACAGGTGCGGAGTTCATCCGGGTAGATCTCAGCGCGTGGCAGGACGATGATAGCGCTGAGCCGCTGGACCTCCAACTTGTTGAGTCCTGGTTGCCTGAGCAGATAATCCTCGTCATCCTCGAGGTTTATAGCGGCGAACGACTCGTCGCCAGAACTGAAAACAATTCTTTTCTGCGGCGCGCAGAAGCTTTACATCAGTTGAGTTGGACCCAGGCGGGCCTCAGCTCACCCCTTAAGTTAAGTGCAAGCTTTTCTTCGCTAAACGAATTCTTTGAGGATAGGCGCGGCCGCCTGGGATTAGAGATTGCACAGGAACCTACGCCGGAACAACGGATGCTTAGTGCCGAAGTCACTATGGTACCCGCGGGTACAGCAGGTGTGGCAACTTCTGTGCGCCTTGACGGCCAGGCCATTACTGGGTCCTGGTTGTTTGAGTCTGGTGACATCGCTTCATGGCCAAAGCACAGTGTTTTGCAGCTGGAATTGTTCGATGTAAACCGTATCCAGGACCTGATTGCCCAGGTGATGGCGTCTGTGCCGGCTGACAATCTGGCGCAAGATGCCCAGACACCATCAGCGCCGTCTCAAGATTGGTTACAAACGCTGCTCCCGCAAGTTGCATTACCGACCCATGAGATAGACGTGCAGATTGATCAACTGCTCTGGGGAACTGAAAGCATCCGCAGTATCAAGGTCCGTATTGATGCTCGCGCAGGTGATATAGATGTGCCGGCAGGGGTTCAACTTCATGATCTGACCGCACGCCTCGCAGGCGCAAACCTGCAGGGTGATGTTGCCCTGGCCCTGGGCGCCAAATGGGAGCTATCAGCTGATTTGAGCGCCTCGAGCAATGGCGAGTCGGATCCGCTGTTTGAGAATGCACTGTTGTATTGGCAGAGCGGGCTCGTGGATTTGACCACCAGCGGTACTAAACCTGTTGAGTTGTTGGAGAACGCCAGGGGTTCATTTGCAGCCAATGGACTATATCTGGCGGCGGAGGCTTTGCCGATGAATGTCCGCGCTGACTTCAGTGGTGAACGTGGGCTGCTCGGGTCAGATGCCTTGGAACTTCAAGTGGGCGAGTCGATTGTGACAGGTGCACTCTGGACAGATGACGCGAGACAGACTCTGAACGCGCGTTTGTCCTCACCTCTTTTGAACCTGGATACGTTGAGTACCCCAAAAGTTGAGAGCGACGATGCAGGGTTTGCTTTCAACTTATCCGATTCACAATGGCTCCCGGTAACTTTGCCGATGGATATTGAGTTTGTTGGGGATCTCATCCTGGTGGATGATGTCGCTTTCACCGACGTTGAGTTTCGCTTTAAAAACGAAGTCGATAAAGCCACTGTTAATCTGGATCTGGACGTTTCATCTCTGGAACTCAAGCAGCTGGGCCAGGACATGCCGTTGAGTGTGTCTTCAGCCCGTCTCAATCTCACCGGCCGAGGAGTTGATCTGTCAGCGGTTGTTTCGAGCCTGGCCGGAGAGGTGTCTTTTGATTTTACGTCTGGATATTTGTCAGAAGCCGCGCGGCTCACTGCAAAACCTTCGATCGGGGTGGAGGCGGACCAGTTAGTCAGCTTGTCTCTGTCCGATCTGGACCTGCGCCTGGGTGAGACGACGCGTACCCAGGGTGATCTGCGGGTTGCATTTCCCCAGTTTGCTGTAACGGGGGAACTGAATACATCAACTTTGGATCTTGATGCGCTGCTGGTTGCTGCGGACGATTCCCGGGCGGCCACAGATCCAATGCCGCTGATACCACTTCTGCAGAGCTTACCTGCCGTTGATCTACAAATTGGATTGGGTGAATTAACCGTTGAGGCACAAACGATTTCTGACGCCAGCCTGCGGCTGCAGGCCCGACCAGGGGCATTAGACATTGCTGATGCCAGCTTCAATAGCCCTTTTGGTGCAGCGCAATGGCAGGCGAGTCTGGTGACCCGCAATGGTTCAGCTGAATTAGAGATGGATGGCACTATCCAGAAGCTGAAGGTGGCGTCGTTCACACAATCCCGGATGAAAGACCTTTTCGATAAGCCACTTGGCGGTACCCTGATGCTGCATGGGCGAGGCGAGGATTGGGCTGAGCTTTACCGGGATTCCCGCCTGCAACTGAAACTGGCTGAAGCACCTGTGGTGCCAAATAAACGGGTCGATTTTGGCATCGACGTGGCACTTCAGTGGCTTGGCGAAGACCAATGGCAAGCTGACATTGCAGACCTGTATTGGCGCAACAGCGATGTCCGAGGCAGGCTTAACTTCCGCAATACGCAACCACCGGAACTGCGCGCTGATCTTACCGCAGGGTTGTTAGACCTGACTCAATTCGAACAACCTCAAGCAGAGGCAGGGAGCGAGGCATCGAATACTGGATTAATACGGTCTGTTTCGAACACAACCGCGCGAGCACTGAATTTCTTATCAAATTCTGTTCGTTCAACGGTCGGTGTCAAAGCACGGGCCACTGATTCAACCAGTAAGCGATATTTCAGTGCGCAGCCCTGGTCTTTAGCGGCTATGGACGCGGTTGATGCTGACATCAGAATCGCTGCTGCTCGCGTGAAATCTCGTCGTGGTGAAGCGCGTGATGTGACTTTTCGTGGTGATGTAGGTGGGCGCCAAATCGATATGCAAATGCAAAGCCCTCAGGCCAATGGTGGCCCGGTGGAATTTGTGCTGGCGTACAACGCGACTCAGCAACCCGCGTTGGCCAGGCTATTCCTGTCAATTGAACAAGTGCGCCTGAATCCGCTGCCTGGGGTTGTACCCATGAGTGCCTTTGTTGATCTGTCCGCCCAGGGAAACAGTGAGCGCAGCTTGGCAAGCTCTCTTACCGGTCATGTTTTTATAGAGGCAGGTGCCGGCTCAGCCAGGTTTGCGGAATTTGGCGGCGGTTTGCTTACCGGTGACCTGGTGCAAGGCGTATTTGGAAAATTGTTGCCTGCTGCTGAACGGCCGCCTGATCTGAATTGTGCATTAGGCTACGGCGAGTTGGTGGACGGCAGCTTTGCTGCGCCTGCAACCATTGTTATGCAAACCCCTATCGCTAACGTTCTGGTTCAGGCGCAAGCCGATTTCAGACAGGAAACAATCTCGGCGCAGTTGGATTCCAGGAGTCTTAAAGGCACAGGGTTGAGTGTGGGTAATGTATTCTCAAATACAGTTCGCCTGGAAGGTAGTCTATCTGCCCCGGAAATCGTATCCAACACGAAGGGTCTACTGTGGCGATATGGAGCAGCGCTGGCAACCGGCGGTATTTCTCTGATCGGTGAAAGTGTTTACAAGCGTTTGATGGTAGATCGCGATGCTTGCGCCACCATGAAAACGACACTGCAGGAAAAAGTCTGCGTGCCGGGTTCAACATTGAACGATTCGGTTTTAGTCTGTGGTTAGCCTATAGCCCTGAAGTTTTATAATCAGAAATCTAACTCTACCCCGGTAATGATGCCGTAATCGTTATTGGTGGCTTCTTCAGTAGGTGGCCGATTGTCGTAACTGTTGTAGAAGGTCAGCTGCCAGAACAGATCTTCATAGAGTTCCCATTTCAGTGTGGTATTGAACTCACTGCGCACGCGCCCCCAGTCTGTGAGATTGGGTAAAACCGAGAATTGTGCGGTGAGGTCGAGTTCAGGCGAATCGTATCGAAATATCTCATAGGCGACGTTAAACAAAGCTTCCATGCTGTCGTTTGAATCGCTTGTTCCCGTTACGCGTTCATGGCTGTAGACCAGGCCGCCGCTTAATGACAGGCGCTGTGAGTTTTCGTTTTTTAAGTATCGTTCCAGTTGCGCACCGATTGAACTCCGCAGATCGATGCCCTGGCCATCATTACGCTCGAAGCTGGTGAATACACCGGTGGCCCAGTGTTTGCCACGCAGTCTGCGAGTAGTAACGTTCAGCGACGACCGGTTGGTAGTTTCATTTTCACTGTCTTCTGTAATGATGGAATTAAGGTCCACATTGGAGCGCCAGTTCTCTGTCAGGTACTGGCCCCGGGCGCCAAAATTGAATTGGGCCACATCGCTGGCTTTGGTGAAGTTGTATCCGGCGCTGATGCTGCCTGAAAATCGTTCCCAGAATTCCTCTTCATAAGGTTGTATGCCAACAACCTGGTTGAGCTCGACGCTGACCTTGCCTCTACGTGCATCCACCAGCGCGCGGCGTCCGGCATCTGTCGCACCAATTGAACCGAAGTAGCGGTTGCCGTCAACCAATTCCAGCCGTAACTGCTGATCACTGCTTAAACGCTCGACATCTTCCCATTCGATGGGAATGGTTCCAGTTGCATCCGTATTGAAAAACAATCGACCACGTTCGAGGTATTTGAGCTCGCCAATCAGTACGCTGCCGTTGCCAAAATAGACCAGATCATCCGCACTGGCTGAAACAGAGGTGAAAACCAGGCAGAAGAATGCGCAAACCCGCAGGAGAAACTGACGCCCGCCTGGATTACTTTTCTGATGCTCGTTCAAGGTGTATTTGCTCCCGTGCTTATGAGGTTGAGATACCGATACCATCGGTCGGATTCAGCGCTGCAAGTTCACGTCGACCTGAACTGCTCTGTGCGCTTTTCTGTCGACTTCGGGCCAGCCTGGTTGCTTGTGCCAGGGCGGTACCCCGCCACGAACTGTCGCCCTTGATCAAAGCCTGCTGGGCCTGCTCACGTGCGGTTTTCAGTGGTGGTAAATCCAGTTGTGCTGAAGCAGGTGCCTGCTCGGCAGACGCCCAATGCTGATACGCGTTGTAAGCCAGCATCGCATCGTTTCTGCGGCAAGCCTGCTGCAGTTCCTTAAAGCGGGCGGGCTCAGTTTGCGCGCGAATTCGGGCACGCTGTCGCAGCTGCGCTTTAAGTCCAGGCAGATATCGAACGGTAAACCAACCCAGCAAAGCGATTACTGCCGCGATCAGGAAATGGCGCCATTTAAACGGATGCGATGCTGCCGGCTGCTTCGACTCGTCACTGTTCTGCAGCGCAGGGTTGGCTGAAACTTTCAGGTTAAGGGCTGGGATGGTTTCCACATTTAACTCTGCAGCCTGCGGATCCCACCACTGTAGCTCGATGGCTGGCAGGTTCACTTCGCCCTCTGCCTGCAGTACAAATGTGGTGGTATCAATACGTTTGCCCTGCAGTTCCCCTCGATTGCTGCTGTCATCAATCAAAGGTGCATCTGGATATGTAGCAACGCCGGCTACTTCGTACTGGGGTAGCGGGGCAAAAGCCATCCCGGATACTCCAGTGGCCCTGCGAGTGATGCTACGGGTGACTGCATCACCAACCTGCAGTTCATTGCTGTTCGGGGTAACGTTGACATTCAGAGTGAACGCAGTGGTAGTCACCAGGTTCTGTAAGTTGGTGACACCGGGTGGTTGGCTCACCGACAGTGACAGGTTTTGCGTCTCGAGATCGAAGGCCACGCTGGGTTGGCCAAAACCGGCAGAGACTTCAAATGCAACATCAACTGGTGGGACTTCTATTGTGCCGCCACGCTGCACAAACATGGGATATCGGTATCGCAACACCTGCCAGGTTTTACCGCCGACCCGCTCACTCAAATAGATGGTGGTCACTGCGTCTTCCAGAATCAGCGCGCCAGCTACTGCGGGCAGATAGATCCGCTGTTTCGTAAACGTGGATCCCGGGCTGAGGATATCCACCGTCAGCCCGATCTGTTGACCCACCCATACGTCACCCATTGTCTCAAGGTCTGCTCTTACCCGCGCTTCGAGGGTTTCTGCGAGCTCAGCTGCATCGGCCGGTTGTGCACCCAGAGCGCAGGCCAGCAGACATATGAACAAAACACGTGCGCTCACTGGCTGGGCTCGGATTGTCTTGCAAACTGGACGGCAAAACGCGCGCGAAGAAAGTCCGCAGGTCGTGTCGCTACACGTCGTAACCATAATTCGCGTAGTTGTGTATCGGTAAGCCCGCTGTCTGCGTCTACCGTTTGCTCGGCCTGGGACTTATTTACCCGTCCCGTTGTGTCGAACACAATTTCGTCTGCCTCAAGCATGCCACCTGTACCGCCGGCATCGTCTTCAGCGGGCGCGAGTCTGGCCAGGCGCACACGCGCGAGAGCTTGATTTTCTATTGCAGGCTGCCAGTCCTGGCGTTGTCCAAGGGCGAGATCAAAAGCGGCAATGGCTTGTTCGTACTGGCCCAACATAATCAACGCGTTACCCCGATTAAAATGAGCCTGGGCGGAAGAGCGCTGTCCAAAGGCCGCGGCGGCGCGTTCAAATTCACCGGCTCGGTACCAGGCCGCACCGATCCGCATTGAGTCTGTATAGCGTTGTGCGGCAGCAGCGTAATTGCCCTCCGTGTAAAGCCTTTGGCCTTGCTGATCGGGTGTTAACCAGGCGTTCTGCCAGACGCTTTCCTGTGCCTGGCTGCATCCCGTTAAAATGCCTGAGAACAGACAGAAAAAGAGGGTTAGCTTCAACTTGACCACCGAACCACCCAGCCTCGGCGTAGCCACAATAGAACGATAAGCGCAATTGGCAGCAGGAGGTAATAGCCTGCATCGCGCCACTGCTGGTTGCCATCTTCGATAACTGCTGTCGGGCGCAAATCTAACCTTCGCGCGAGTTTGATGACATCCGCGTCATCGACGGTAACCTCAACCAACTCGCCGTTCAGCATATCGGCTGCTGTGTTCATTGCGTCCAGATCCAGAGCAGGCGCAGCGGGGCCGGCAGTTGCCAGTTCAGTGTCTGGTGCTGCTGCCATGCCAAGAATATCCACCGGCATCGGGCTGTTTAAATCAGTGAGGGCAGCTGGATCAAGATTGTCAGTCATCAACACGACGCTGCCCACCAGTTCCGCGCGTGAAAACAGATCCTGGGCCATCTGGATGGCAGCTCTTGGGTTGTTTCCCTCGAGCGGCATCAGATCAGGCGCAAGTTCCCCGGCAAATGTTTCAATCAGATCGTGGTCGGTTGTGAACGGAACCACCCGGTGTGCGCTGCCAGCGTATGCAATCAGCGCCACCCGCGCGCCTTTGCGCAGTGACAGCAGATCCTGAATCTTGTGTGCGGATCGATCCAGACGAGTAGGTTGCACGTCAGTCGCCAGCATGCTGGGTCCCAGATACAGTGCAATGACCAACGCGGCCTGATCATCAGCAAATGGCGTGGGTTCTCGCTGCCAGGCCGGTCCTGCGAGGGCGAGGGCAGTAACGCACCAGAACGCTGCAATCAGGTACATGGGTGGGATCCGACTGCTGGATTGCGCTTCATCTGTGAGCAGATGTCCAAGCAGATGGGGGGCGATGACCTGCCGCCACGTAACATCCGCCTGGCGCCTTCGCCAGAGCCAGACAAGCAACGCCGCCGGTATCAGTGCCAGCAGCCACAATGGTCGCAGAAAGTGTAATTCAGAAAGTTCTGTCAACGCTCAGCTACCTCAACTTTTACCTGCCTGTGCAGGATCGGCTGGAAGCCGTAGTACAGCAGCGTTATCAGCATGGCCAGCGATAGGGGCCAGTGAAACAGATCCTGTTTTGGTCGGAAACTGATGGTGTCTACTTTGCGGGGATTAAGCTGATCGAGTTCAGCGTATATGGATGCCAGCTCGACAGCGTCAGCGGCGTAGAAGTAGCGTCCACCTGTGGTGCTGGCGATGTTTTCCAGCACGACTTCATCCAGAGACTCTTCACCAACGGCGGCAGGGTCCCCCACACCAACGGTGTAGATGAGAATGTCTTTGTCACGGGCAACTTCCGCGGCACGCTGTGGTGGCACCATTGAGCCGGTGTCATTGCCATCCGTGAGCACGATAAGCAACCGCTCCTCAACTTCACTGCGATCAAACAAAGTGATGGCCAGGCCAATGGCGTCGCCGAGCATGGTCCTCGGCCCGGCCATGCGAACCTCGGTCTCGGCCAGCATTTCCTGCAGCAATACCCCATCAGCAGTAAACGGTGCCTGCACAAATGCGGCGGAACCAAAGACAATCAGGCCAATCCGGTCATCTTCGCGTTTTTCCAGAAAAGCGCTGAGCACCGATTTCACCGCAGTGAGCCGCTGCACCTGTTGACCGGATGCATCGGCAAAATCTTCGGTTGCCATAGACCCGGACAGATCGATGGCCACCAGCAAATCGCGCATGGGCAAAGTCTGGGTGAGGGGTTCCTCAAGCCATTGTGGCCGGGCCAGTGCGGCAAGAACCAGCAGCCATACGGCCCAATGCAGTAGTCGTTGACCGCGCGCGGCGTTGAGTTGGCCGGTTGGCGATGCAGGTGTCTGTCCGGTGAGTTGTGCCAGGCGATCCAGAAAAGGCACGCGCACGGAAAGCCGGCGTTCACGGTAATGGGTCAGCACACGCGAGGTCAGCCAGGGCAGAGGCAACAGCAGCAGCAGATAGATATGCGTGAATTGCAGCAAGAGATCAGTCTCCGACCGATTCGTGGTGAGTGACAATCCAGTGTTCTGCAGTATCGAACAGAACACCTAACTGCTGGTGCTGGTCAGATTCATGCAGCGCAGCTCGGTAGGCAAGGTCTGTTGCCAGCGGACCGAAGTCTGAGCTGAATGCATTTCCCGTCGATGTCCTATCGAGGAATGCCCACCATTGTTGACCGCTCAGGTCCGCGACCTGCGCACGAGGGTAAGCAGCCAGCGCGGTGCGCTTCAACAGTATGAGGATGTTTGACGCGGTTGAACCGGGGTTGTCATTTGCTTCCCGCAGCGCACGTAGTTCTTTGAGCGCCTGACGCCGATACCTGCGCGCCTGCCTCCGCCGCCAACCTAACCAGGCACCTGTCGCGGTCGCAAGCAGTAAGAAGGTGGTGAAAACATACCAACCTGGTGCTGGAGGCCACCAGGAGACGACGTCAGGGAGCACAATATCGTGCAGCAGAGTCAGACTGCCAGGGTCGGAAACTTCAGACACGGCGCCCCCGATCCTGGGGTCCAAGCAATGCGCGGACCTGTTCTGCCACCGGGCCTGCAGTACTGATAGGAAGCAGTGGAATAGCACGCTTGCGGGACAAACCCTTCAATGTCTCTAGGCGTGTTTCAAAATCCGCTTTGTACCGATCGCGCAGATTACGATTGCCGCTATCAAACAACAAATGTCGATTCTCATCGCTAACCGTCAGCGTTCCTGCGTTGGGTAATTCGGCCTCGAAGGGGTCGTAGATCATGGCAAAGAGCAGGTCGTTGTGGGCGTTCAGCTCTGTGACCTGATTCTGTACGCGTTCGTCGAAACCGCTGCCATCACCGATCATGCAGATCAGGCAATCGTGTTTGGCATGGGGCCTCAGCTGCTCCAGAACTTTGCTGATAATTGCAGGGTTGATGGGCTGCGAGTTCGCTGCATTGAGCTGATGATTCTTTTTGATGATCGCGCCGAGTACGCGCATGACCTGATCACGACTGCGCTGAGGACGAATCATCTGGATATCGTGATCGTCAAAAACCAGTGCACCCACACGATCTCCCGCGCCGAGTACGCGCCAGGCTGTGAGGGCGGCCACTTCGGCTGCAGTGACGGACTTGGTACGTTCTCGTGAGCCAAAGAACATGCTTTGCCGCTGGTTAACAAGTAACCAGACAGGCCGGTCACGTTCTTCTGTGTACACACGTAGAGTGGGTTCTCCGGCCCGGGCTGTCGCCTTCCAGTCGACGTTGCGTATGTCATCACCGGGTACATAAGCGCGCAGTTCTTCGAAGTTAAGACCACGGCCGCGCAATCGCGATGCGTGACGGCCATAAAGGATGCTGTGTACTGGTTGGCGCGGTAAAAAACTGAAACCCTGAGCGGCGAACTGCAGCCGCACCAGTTCATCCAGGTCGGCATACACGCGCGGGTCGCGACCTGGTTTGGCAGCCTTGGGTTTGACGCGCGTGTACTGTGTCATCTCAGATGCCGGGAAGCGTTAATCGCCCAGCACCTCAAGTAGCGGATTGCCTGTGGCGCCTGAGGGTGGCTTGATACCAAGAAAGGCAGCCAGGGTTGGCGCTATGTCATAGGGTGTAACAGGACGGCTCACGTGCATCGGCTTAAGGCCAGCGCCTGCAAAAATAACGGGTACAAAGGTATCGTAGCGCCAGGGAGAGCCATGCACCGAAGCCACAATCAGGCCATCAAAGTCATTGATGAAAACACTTTGTTCGAAGACAAGATAGATATCGCCGGAGCGTTTGCTGTGCGCGTTGTTGAGCACCGCTGTATTGATCATGCTGTCCGGTAGATCGGCGCTACGCAGTGCGGTTCCTGATACAGCTGCAGCGACGCCTTTGAATTTCAGCATTTCCGCAGCAACTGCTTCCTCTACGCTGCGCCGATCTAATCCCATTTTTTTGATCAATGCCCGGTTCAGGTAAATGTAGGGCTGGTAAAAGGCTTCTATAAGTTCCTCGCCGATGTCAAAACGAGCCTTCAAAGCCTGAATCGCAGGTGTGCGGTCCAGTGCTTCTGTATCAAAGTAGTGGCCGGTGTGAATGCCTTTTTCATGCAGGTAACCGGGTACTTCTGGCTGTCCATGATCTGCGGATAAAACGACAAGGGTGTTTTCCAGGCCAACGTGTTTGTCAACGTAAGCCAACAGGTCTGCCAGGGTGCGATCCAGGTGCGCCAGATTGTCTTCGGATTCCAGGCTGGAAGCACCAAACACATGTCCGACGTAGTCTGTGGACGAGAAGCTGACGGACAAATAGTCAGGTACTTCGTCCTGCCCGAGTTCTTCTTCCATCAATAGCTGCTTGGCAAAATCCAGGGTCAGCTTGTCGCCGGCTGGGCTCAGCGTCAGCCGTGTGGTGAAATATTTATCATCGCCGGCGCCAAAAGCATGTGGAAAGGTGCGGCCAAAGCCGGGAAAGTCCGTCTCATACGCACGGTCGTCAGCATCTCCAAACAGGTAAGTTGAGGGTTTGTTCAGCAGCGACCAGGATTTGCCTGCATAAGCCTGCGCCGGCTTGCGTGCGTTCCACGCTTTGACCCAGTCAGGGTACTGGTTGTAGTAATAAGTGCTGGTCACAAACTCGCCGGTGGCCTTGGAGAACCAGAATGCATTGCCTGCGTGGCCGGCCAGGGATACAGCACCGCGATCTTTCACGGAGACGCCGAAAATTTTGGAACGGCCGGCAAAATGCACAGCAAGTTCGTCACTGAAAGTGGATGTCAGTAGCGCGGCGGGTGAGCGCCCCTCAACTTTGGCCGCTTTCTGGGTCGGATCAATTTCGGTGCTGGCGTCAACGTCAGCCCCTTCTGTGAGCAGGCTGTAATCAGCATCTTCAATGTTGTACACCAGTCTGTCCTGATCACGATCAAACCAGACGTTGGCTACCATACCGTGCACAGACGGCGTAGTTCCGGTCGCCAGCGACGCGTGGCCGACAATTGTTTCTGTGTTGGCGTGTTGATAGTGCGCATTGCTGTAGTGAATGCCCTCATCCATAAGGTAGCGGAACCCGCCTTCACCCAGGACATGTACATATCGTGTTGGCAGGTCTCCGCGCAGTGCATCTACAGTGATTTGCAGCACAAGTCGCGGCTTGGTGGTATTGTCAGCCGCGAGGGCCGGACTGGTCAGCAGGCACAGGGTCAGTACCATCGCGCTGGTGATTTTATAGGAGTACATCAAGGTGTGCCTGATTCTGATTTGTTGGCGTAGACATTAAGCGACAGCAACCTGTTCTAGAAGTTGATCAATAACATTGTTTGCGGAAAGACCATCCGCACTCGCTTCGTAACTCAGGGTGAGACGATGGCGCAGGCAATCATGAGTCATGTCTCGCACATCTTCGGGTAAGACGTGGTCGCGACCGGCAAGCCACGCCTTCGCGCGCGCGCAGCGGTCCAGCGCCAGGGCGCCGCGTGGGCTGGCGCCAATCTGTATCCAGCGTCTGAGGTCTTCGTTGTAGCGTTCGGGATAACGGGTAGCAAAAATGATATCCACCATATAGCGCTCCACAATGTCGCTGACGGTGACAGCGCTGATTTCATCACGCGCCGCAAATATCGCATCTTGAGTGATCGGCTCGGGACGGGCAGGCGATGTGCTTTGTTCGCTAATGTCTTTGCTTTGGGTTGGGTTTTCTTCGCCGCGAACAAGACGAATGATCTGCCCCTCAGAGGCCTCGTCACCATAATCGATATAGATGTGCATCAGAAAACGGTCCATCTGCGCTTCAGGCAGTGGGTAAGTACCTTCCTGCTCCACAGGGTTCTGGGTGGCCATCACAGTAAATAGAGGCGGCATCTTATGGGTTGTGCCAGCCACCGTAACCTGGCGTTCTTCCATGGCTTCAAGCAGAGCGGCTTGTACTTTGGCCGGTGCACGATTGATTTCGTCAGCCAGCACGATGTTGGCAAAAATAGGGCCGGGGTCGAATCTGAATTCGTGTCCAGTCTCTGTGGTGTGCAGAACTTCTGTACCTGTGATGTCTGCGGGTAACAGATCCGGCGTGAACTGAATACGGGAAAAATCAGCCGTCAGGTTTTTAGCCAGACTTTTAACTGCCCGGGTTTTAGCAAGCCCCGGAAGTCCTTCGATAAGCAGATTGCCATTGGCTAACAAGCCGATTATAAGGCGGTCGACGATCTCTTCCTGGCCGATGATAGACGCGCAGACCCGTTCACGAAGCTGATTTACTTGTTGTCGACTGTCCATAATTCCATCTCTTTGGGAAATTCAGACGCAAAGCATCTGTGGTTTCGGTTAGCGATGTCAGTGGGTCAAGGAGTGCTCTAATCGATCGCTGTTGCCTGGTTGTTAATGCTATCAGAATAAAAAAAGCCAGGTGCTGAGCACCTGGCTTTTATCCTACCCAGAAACGTTAGTTTGTGCCCGGGTTGCTCTGTAAAGTCTCAAGGACTTTGTTCAGGTTGAAGCTGCCTGCTTCCTGACGTGGCGGAAAGGCCCTATAGGTTGCCAGGTGTTGGGCTACGTAATCCACCGCTGGAAGAATCAGGTAGGCGCGTTCAAAACGCCACATATCGTACCCTGATGCTTCATGATCAGCGCGTTCGAAGGGGTCACCCCGCATATCGAACAGCTTGGGCAGACGCAGTGTCACCATGGGTTCCTGCCAGACATTAAAGCCGTGAGCTCGCTGCTCCATGAAGACCATTTTCCAACGGTCGTAACGTAAGTTTGCCAGCTGGCCGTCATCAGTCCAGTAGAAGAATTCTTTGCGTGGGCCTTCATCAGCCTCGCCTTTGAAGTAAGGCAGAAGGTTGTAGCCGTCAAGGTGTACCTTGTAGTTTCGGCCGATTGCACGATGACCTTTCTTCAGTTTTTCTTTGATGTCAGCTTCGCCGACCGCCGCCATAATGGTCGGCAACATGTCTTCATGAGAGAAGACATCGTTGTAGACGGTACCGGCCTCGATCACGCCAGGCCACTTGATCAGGGTAGGCACGCGGTAGCCACCCTCCCAGTTGGAATTTTTCTCATTGCGGAACGGTGTCATACCACCATCTGGCCAGGTGAAGATTTCAGCACCGTTATCAGTGGAGTACATGACAATCGTGTTGTCAGTGACTTTCAGTTCATCAAGTTTGCTGAGGAGTTGGCCTACATGCTTGTCATGTTCAGCCATGCCGTCTGCATAAATGCCCAGTCCAGTTACACCTTCAGACTCTTCTTTGAGGTGCGTGACGACGTGCATGCGGGTTGAGTTCCACCACAGAAAGAAAGGCTTGTTAGCACTGACTGCGCGTTCCATGAAATCAAGAGCGCCGGCGGTGACTTCTTCATCAACTGTTTCCATGCGCTTTTTGGTCAATGGGCCGGTGTCTTCAATTTTGCCGTCCGCAGTTGAACTGATAACGCCACGAGGTCCGAATTTTTTCTTGAATTCTGCACCTTGGGGATAGTCCGGGCTTTCCGGTTCTTCTTCTGCGTTCAGGTGGTAGAGGTTACCGAAAAACTCATCGAATCCATGGTTGGTAGGCAAATGTTCGTCAAGATCACCCAGGTGGTTTTTGCCGTATTGTGCGGTCATATAACCGTGGTTTTTCAGAAGGCCTGCAACTGTAGGGTCTTTCTCAGAGAGCCCTTCTTTTGCGCCAGGCAGTCCAACCTTCAACAGACCGGTTCGAAAAGGGCTTTGGCCGGTAACAAAAGCGGCACGCCCAGCGGTACAACTCTGTTGGCCGTACCAGTCTGTAAACAGGGCTCCTTCCTGAGCGATGCTGTCGATGTTGGGGGTGCGGTATCCCATCATACCGCGGTTGTATGCACTGGTGTTCATCCAACCTACATCGTCACCCCAGATGATGAGGAAGTTGGGTTTATCTGAGACCGCTGCGGCGGCTGTCGAGGAGACAAGCAGCAGCGTCAATCCGAATATGCATCGAACCCAGCTTGGGCTGACGTTATTTTTCATTCATAGCTCCGATTTTTTTTGCAAAGAAATTCGTCGTTGACCTCGTATGCTGACGCCGCGACCGTGATGTACCTGTGAATTCTGCGCGCAATCCAGCGCCCTGTCGAATCCGCTGACGCGAAGCGGTCTTCACTATATAGCTGCTCCGGAATATGGCGCCGCACCCACGGAGGGCACATTAGAGAGGTTTAATTTTTGCGTCAATTGCATTTTAGTTATCGTATGATGCAGTTGATGCATATTTTAGAGGCCTCTCAATTAGCGGAATCTTTATGTTCGATTTGAACCATATCAGTCACTTTCTAGCGGTGCTCCGACACGGTCACTTCGGACGCGCAGCAGAAGAGATGCATATCTCTCAATCAGCGCTCACTCGGAGTATTCAGTCACTCGAAAAAAACGTTGGCCAACAACTACTGGTGCGTGGTCGCGGGCGTGTCAGACTGACGTCTGAAGGCGAAATTGTTGCACAACACGGGGAGCAGATGCTGCGTCAGCGGATCGCCCTGCTGGCCGAACTGGATCAGCATGCTGCTGCAGATGAGGGTGAAATTCGTATCGGCTTAGGTGCTTTCCCTGCTGAGCAGGCAGGTGTTGCCGCCGCATCCTGCCTGGTCGGCTCAAGTGGAGATCTGTTGTGCCAGCTACGCATAGGAGACTATCGAGAAATTACTCAGGATATTCTGGCTCAGCGCATTGATCTGGGGTTTTGTGACCTTGCGGCGGCGCGTGAAGAAGAACGTATTGCCTGCCTGCCCACCCATCGCTGGCCGGTTTATTGTTATACAAGACTGGATCATCCGCTGCAGCAGGTGCGCAACCCATCCTTCGAAGACATCGTCGAATATCAGCTTATCGGGGTTCGCAAACCGAAACGGATTAACATTGACACCCAGCGTGGCGCTTATCTGGACGAACTCACGGGTGAGTGGTTGCCGGTTCTCAATGCGGTCAACCCGGATCTGGTACTTAAACTGATAGCCGCGAGCAATGCCGTTGCCTTTGCGCCACTGGCCTTAATTGGAGAGCATCTGGAACAGGGGCAGGTTGCGCTGGTGCCGTCCCGGTTTCCAGGCCTGCACCTGGACCTTGGTTTCATTCACTTGATTGACCGGCCACCTGGAAAGCTTGCCCAGCGATATATGGATGAAGTGGCGCGCATAGAGACTGAGCTGATTATCCGCACTCGACATCTGGAGAGGCAGTTTGGTATCAGAAACTCCAAGCGGACCGCTTACTCGAGGGAATAATTATTAGATTCAGCCACCTCTATCAAGGGACTGCAGCTCGAGTAATCGCTTGGCATAGACGCCCCCGTCAGCGCCCAGCTGTTGTCGCCAGAACACTGCAGCGGTAAGACTTTCAGCGTGATACGGATGCTGCTCCAGTACCTGATCTAACGCGTTCAGAGCAGGCTGCACCTGGTTCTGCCCGTGTAACGCAACCGCTAGCACATAACCATAACGCGCCACTTCCGGCGCCAGCGTAGCGGCGCGCTGTAAAGCTATCAGAGCCTGATCCGGGCGTTGCTGGCGCACCAGCCATAAACCAAACGCGTGGTGAATATCTGCCGCTTCCGGGTTCAGGGTCAGCGCAGACATCAGAATTTCGCCACCCTGCGCGCCGCGACCGGTGGCGCGGAGCAGATCGACCAGATTCACCACGGCGGGCGCATGTGCCGGTTCAATTTTCAGCGCCTGACGATAAGCTGCTTCAGCACCATCGATATCACGCAGTTGAGTCAGTAGCACGCCCAGGCTAACGTGTGCTTCGGGACGGTCTGCATCCAGTTCCAATGTCGCGCGGTAATCAGTCAGCACACGTCCAAACGTGCTTGCAGCCGAGGGGGTGAGGGCGCCAGGCGGTAAACCCGCAAGGGCAACGACTGCAGCTGCCCTGACATCGCGCACGCCGTCCCGTAACATCGGCGGCAACAATTCAGCACGTACCTGTTCCGGGGCTGAAGACATCACTTCAACTGCCGCGCGCCGTACTAAAGGGGAGGGGTCTGACAGGTTTTCGATGACAACCTGCGCAACACTCTGGTTGAGCCACGGTTCCAGCGCAGCAATGGCGCTGGCGCGAGCGATGGCTGATTGGTCAGGGGCGCGCACCACACCCAGCAATGCATCGCGTGCCTGCGGAAGCCCCTGCTGGGCCAGATACATCGCCCAACCATGTTGTTGGTAACCTTTGGCGGGTTCGCCGTCTGTCCAGCTGTTTATCTGCGCGCTGGCCCATGCAGCTGTTTCATCAGCATGACAGTTGTTGCATGCGTTGGGTGCGCCGATAGACTCGGTCAGATCGGGTCGGGGAATACGGAAGCTATGATCCCGACGTGGGTCCACAACCATGTACGTTGTTGCCGGCATATGGCAGCTGACGCATCGTGCGGCGTCACCTGTCGGCTTATGTTTATGGTGTGTGCTTGATGCGTAGTTTCCCACGCTGTGGCAGCTCAGGCAGGCAGCATCGCCTGGGGTACGGAGTTCTAACGAATGAGGGTCATGACAGTCACTGCAGGTCACGCCTTCTGCATGCATGCGGCTCTGAATAAAAGAGCCGTGCACAAAAACCTCTTCGAGGATCTGTCCATCCGGGTAATACAGACCCGCATCCAGCGTGGCCAGCCGGTAGTGATCACCCAGAGGCTGCCCATGGTCATAATTGTCCACCAGTCGGCCGCGTCGCGAATGACATCGTGCGCAGGTGTCGATCTCTAAACTGCTGGTCCGCGGTTCGCTGCGTTGCGGCAGACCTGATTTGGGATGTGGCAGCCATGACACGCCTTGCCGCTCGTTCAAACGAATAGCTAATCTCGGGTTGTTGTCACGTTCAGCCTGACCCGCCCAGGCTATGTGGTCTGCTCCGGGGCCGTGGCAAGCTTCGCAGTTCACGTCTAACTCTGCGTAGCTCGTTGCGTAGGTGTTACTGGTCGCATCAAAACGCTTCTGTAGATCGGTGGAGTGGCAGTCGGCACACATGTGGTTCCAGTTCTGGTCGATGGCGGTCCAGTGCAGACGGTCGCCTGGTTTGGGTGTGTTGTCCGGATAGAGGTGAAACCAGCGCTGGCCGCCAGCTTTTTCGGGTCGACTGTCCCAGGCGATGCCGAATGCCTGGAGGCGTCCCCCAGGCAGGGCAATGAGATATTGTTGCAGTGGTATGGCACCAAAAGTATAGCTGACCGGATAGTTCTGCATGTCTCCATTTGGGCCATCTGTGCGGATCATGTAGCGTTCACCGTCCCTGAAAAAACGCGTGGTAACGCCGGCAGCGGTAAATTCAGAGTCGTTAAAATCACCAAGTACAGACTGCGCCGTGGGCAGCTGCATTGCCAGGTCATGGTGTGAACCCTGCCAGGCTGAACTTTCCTGTTCATGGCAGGTCGCGCAGACCTGGCCACCAACATATCCTTCATGCGGTGTGGCGGCCGTAACGAGAGAGGTATTCAGGCCGGACACCAGCATAAACAAGCAAACTAAAGCGGTTCGGCGCAACTTAAAGTTTTCCCAATAAATGATGCGGGCAAGCCTAGCCCAGGGTAGCCTTGTTATACAACGGTGCGCTTTAGCATCGTGTCAGCATTTAGAACTGCCAGGCCAACGCAATAGCAGGGCCGGACGTATCGGCGTCGTACCTAAATTTGCGGTTACCACTGCCTTCTTCGTAGTCGATATCCAGAATGCGGTAGCCGCCGGACATGCTGAAGCGTTCGGAGAAGTGGTAACGTAACATTGCGGTGGCCGACCAGGACAGGTCAGAGGCGATGCCAAATCCACCCACGTCAGCGGTTGCCACCAGCTGCAGACGGTCACTCAAATCGCTCCGATAGCCCATGCCGACGATGGGGTCTACCCAGCTTTTGCTGCCTTTGCGGGATACTGCAGTGCTGTCTGGCAGCCTGATTTTCACTGTGTTTCTGATATCCATGGCTCTTGCGCCAATGAAAAATTCCATACCGCTCTCCAGACGCACGCCGCCGGTGGCGCGTAACATCTGTTGGTCCGTTTTTACGGTTACATTGCGTGCAAAATCGTTGGTCAGGTTTGCAGTGAAGACATCTACCGTCCAGACCCAGGGGCCTTGTTCGCTGCGTAGAGCAGCCATAAACGCAAAATCCAAGCCTTCCAGTACATCTGAGAAGCTGGCATCTACTTCAGCTTCCAGCGGCCCCACACCCACAGTGCCATCTACTGCTGTCATCCACGCATATACCCACAACTCGTAACCGGAGTCTTCTTCGGCGTGCGCCAGAGGGGCACTCAGAAGGCATAAGAAAACAATGAGAGCAGCAGGAAGGCGTGTTGCGTTGCGGATTATTCGGCGCATGGTTTGATGTCACTGGCTAAAAAAGGGGCGCGAAGTTTAAATCAACCGTCTAATGGGGTACAGATCTGGATATCTTCTCAGTCAGATGCGTTGTCGACAGGAACAAGATACAGCGGTGGGTCTGCGCTCAGAAAAGCTTCGTCCGCTGGTTGCAGCTTATTGACTCGCATGATCGCGTGCAGCGAATGCACGTAGTCTTCACCCCTTTCCGAATAACGGGTCAGAGACTTGGCGAGTTCGAAGCCGTCAGGCAGTGCATGGGACGCATGTATCTCTGCTCTTCGTTTACGCAACTCAGCATATGCCGAGTGGGTGTTGAGGTTGCGCATGTAAGCCTCTACAGATTCCAGTGGCGTGTCGAAGCGCGCAATACCGTATGATCCTTTGTCTGCGCGTTTGTCCAGCGGTTCGATACCACCGCTCCACGTCCATTGTCCGAAAAGTGCGTTGCCAAGATCGGCAAAACGAGACGTGCCCCAACCACTTTCCTCAGCTGATTGAGCCATGGCCAGTGAAGGCGGGACGATGTCAACCCGGTTGAGAAGGGTGCTTAACAACTTGGTAGAAACCGGTGTGGCCGGTGCCACTTTGTACTGGGTAGCAAGGTCCTGCAGCCACGCCTGCTCTGCCTCGTTTAAGGTGTTTCCACTTTCATAACGGTCGATGAGTTCAAGCAATATGCTGCGATCTTTACCGATGCGTTCGTTAGCGATGAGGACCAGGGGACCAAGCATACGAAAGAAAATACGTTTCTTGTCTGCGACCACCAGCGATCCAGCGATCTCATTTCTCCAGCGCGATGGCACTTCCTGGATGATTAAACGAGGCACCTCGCGGATTCCGGCCTCCCAGGCTTCCTGTGTGTATCCCCGTTCATCGAACAACGCCTCGACCTGACCGTAATTTTCGAATCTGAAAGTGGGTTGGGTATCCTGCGCGGTAGCACTCGTACTTGCAACCCAGACCACAACCATCACGCAAGCGCTCATGCACAGTCGCTTGAAGCCAGTATTATTGTGCGCACGTACCTGATACATCGTCACGTTACTCTTATCCTGCTCTGAGTTTGTCTTTATTCTGGCACAGGCTCAAAGCCCTGCACAGCGCAGGCAAACTACAGCGCGTCCCCGGGCGGGTTGAGTTTTCCTGTCAGAGTTACTCTGGCGAAAGAAACCGTTAGAATCCCTCGTTTCACGAAAGAGGAAAATGTGATGACGCTTAAAATCACGCTGCTGACGGTGTTGGTCTCGCTGTTAGTTTTAACGTCGGATGCCTATGCCGTTTGGGGCTGGATGCGTGGCGCTGCTGTACAGAACTTCACCGAAGCGGACTGGGATCTTGTGAAGTCGAATGCGCGCACTACGCTGGATTCTTCACCGGATGGCGAACAGGTCAACTGGCACAACGAAGACAGCGGTAATAAAGGTGCGATGAAAGTGATCATGACTTTTCAGTATGACAATCAGACATGTCGTCGAATGGCGTTTCTGAACATCAGTCGTAAGGGACAGCGTGGGGTTGCGAATTACAACTTGTGTCAGCAGCCAGATAGCACCTGGATGTTTGTGGCGGACAGCGTCGTCGTTACGGAAAATGGTTAACAGGAAGAAAATATTATGACGATATTCGTGAGAGGGTTCATGGGATTGATGGTGCTAGCGGCGCTAGGGTGCACATCTCCGGCGGTTCTGGATACCTCTGCAGGCGCACAGCGTTCATACGATGGACTTTATCCTTTTGAGCACACAACTGTGGATAAAGCGTGGGCAAGAGCAGATTTGGATTTAAGTGGTTACACCAGAATCAAACTGGAAGGCACCGGTATTCAATATCGGCCGACCTCCGCGGCTGCCAGAAGTAAATTGACTTCGGTACAGCGCTCTGAAACCAGCTTCCCCATCGATGCCAAAAACCGTGAGCGTTTGCGACAGACGTTTGCTGATGCGTTTGTTAAAGAGCTCGCGAAGTCCAAGCACTTCGAGTTGACCGAAGAGATTGGTCCCGACGTGCTCATTCTACGCGCTGGTTTGTTAGACGTTGTGTCTAAAGTGCCGCCTGAGCGCTCTGCACGCGTGGATATCTACCTGGAGTCGGCTGGAGAGGCCACGTTGATGCTGGAGTTGCTGGATGCTGAGAGTAATACGGTATTGTTGCGTGCTACGGATCGCCGGTCAGCGGAGCGCCAGAGCATGCCATTTGCGTCAAACAGTGTAAGCAATTGGGCAGAAGTTAAGCGGATGGCGCAATACTGGGCAAGGTTAATGCGGGAGGGTCTGGATGGGCTCGCAACGTCAATGACACTGCAGGAGCCCACCTCTTAGTCCGGTTGTTTGTTTAACCGGGTGGAAATTCAGTCAGAATCGCTGCAACCACTTCGTTGATGACCGGGGTTGGATTGCTTCTGTCTGCGCTGGAGATTGTTTTCACCGCCCATCCGTGCCAAACGGGACCACGTGCTTCAACATCAAACACATCGATGGCCAGCGTACCTTCCGTGTAGTTCCGCACATCTACTTCGGTGTTGTAATACGGTGCGCCCCAACCCCATCCGCCTGGACCACCACGGTAGGTGCTTGGGTAGCTGTTGACGCGGATCTTGTCACGAGATCCGATCGTAAAAGAAATCACGAAGTCTGCCTCGTCGCGATTTTCAACAAACTGGAAACCCTTTTTAGTCAGTTCGTTACGTGTAGCGGTGATAACGCGTCCTTCGAAGAGCGGGCTCAATGGGACTGCTTGAGCGATTATGAGGGGTGAATCGGAAATAAACGCAAAGGTCTTATAGGCACTGAAATCTGTGCTGGCGTCATAGTCTGATTGAGTGTTGATGGATGAGCAGGCTGCGTTCAGCAGCAATAGCCCAAGCACAGTAATCGCTTTGTACATTCTTAATTTCCTCATGGTTTTACTAATTTCGCGGACAATCGTACCTGTAGGATCGATGGTAATGATGTGGATCGGCGAGCGTCGCGGATTGTACCTTGGGAACCAAAGATCTGAAAACGAATATAAGGGGGCCACTGGCCAGCATTGGACTGTGCTAGCATCCGAAAAAATATTCTTCCAGTTTTTTGTCAAAGAGGCTTACAACATTGACCAGACCGATTTTAACCTTGGCATACGCTGCGCTAACTTTTTCTATCCTCACCGGGTGTTCTTCCAATACCGACGTCGTCAGTTACGACCTTTCCAAACGCAGCGGTGTCTACGTGCTGGGATATACGACAGATGAGTCCGTGCGCCGCGCGATCGAAGATCGTTTGGTAGAAGACATTCGCGCTCGCGACATGATTGCTTATGCCAGTCATTTAGACCTGCCTGAAATCCCAGCAACAACACGTCGAAGTCTTCTCGATGCTGCGAACAAGCGTAACGCACTGGCTGTTCTGGTGGTGAACCAGGTGGTTGCAGATGAAGAGGGGGTTATTGATAACCCGCTGCGTGTAACAACCAAACATCCTGATCTGGCGGCTTTTTATGAATACACGGCGTCTATCGAACGCGATTTTGATCCTGCTGAGCCGGTTTTTGCGGAGGTGAATGCATTTCTGATTGAAGGTGATCGCGGTCGTTTGATCTGGTCTGGTACAACCTGGTCCTTCAATGCAGACGGCGAAGGTGGTGCAATCAGTGGTATGAGCACCAACATTGCTGATGAATTAGGCGAAATTCGTGATGCGCTACTGAAACCCTGACGATGGTTCTGGTGTGCTCAGATCCGGAAGGAGAAATACAACGCTGGACCGGTGTGTTTGGCGGAAATTCTGCCCTGAATATCATCATCATTTGATTCGAGGTTCACGCTGAAGTAGTTATACGCCAGGCCCAGCAGTACATCTTCGCCCAGAGCACGTTCCGCATACACCTGAAACGAATTCACTGAGCCTTCGTAGCGGTCAAAATCGGTCCTGAACAATTGCGCCTTTGCGCCAATGGTTATTCGAGCGCTGAGTTGCACAGAAGCATACGCGCCGACAACGGGAAGTAACGTGTGTGAATTTGTCGTTTCAACAGCGCCGGTTGCTGGTGACTCCAGCTGCGTTTCTATCCCCGCATAGTGTAGCCCCGCGCTGACGCCAAGTTCCTTTTGATCATCGCGCAAAATTGAATAGCCGTAACTCAACTGTACAATTTCAGTTTCCAGCTCACTTTCGACGATGGAGCCTGTCGCATAGTCCGTTCCACCGAAGGAGATATCTTGAGATAAGGTTCTTAAGCCGTCACGTTCAAGCTTGAGGTAGTTGAATTGCAGGCGGTGATAGTGGCTGATTCGATAGATGCCCTCCAGTTGTAACACCGAGGCGTCACCCTCGGCACTCAGTTCATTTTCAATGTCGATCGTGGTGCCTCTGCTGCCATCCGGGTTGGCATAAGAAACGGTAGAATCGATCGAGTCGCGAAAAGCGCCTACCCGAAATTCGAAGCGGTCGGGTGACTGGTGTCGGGTTTTACGTGGTCTGAACATATTTGCGTTGTAGGCCAGCCCGACGCTGGCTGACCAGAGGTGGCTGCGACCTACAATAGGGCTGTCTTGAACGGCGCTGTCGAGGTGTTCCAAGCTCATACTGCCAGCCAGCAGCCACTTTTCTGTGAGCGCATAACCCCAACGTAATTTCAGTTGTGGATTTGTGCTGGCACCTGTTGTGTACGCCGGACGCTGGGGCTGGACTTCCCCTGAGCGAACGTCGAAATAGTAGCTGTTGTACTTGCTCGGGGCGTGCACAAGCTCCAGTCCAGGCACCAGATATCCGCGTGAGAACTGCAGCGGCCAGGTTGCTGAAAGGCTGTAGGTTTCACTGTTGTGGCGACCAAGAATGTCGACAAATGATTTAAGGTTCAGATGCACTGGCCAGCCGCGGTAACCGATCATCGGCCCAACTTCCAAAGTCCAGTTGCGGTCCCGCAGTTGTGTGAGCTCGGCGGCGTCGTTATTGCCCAGGCCCAGGGTGTTCACGTGGGTGAGGAAACCGAATTCCCAGTTGCTCTCGCTGACAAAACGAATGCCGTAGTTTCCTTCACGTATGAGCAGCCAGTCGTCGGTCATCGCCGAGTCTTCAAAAGAGGTCAGATAAGGATAAAAAAATGCGCTGTTTTCGGCGCCTTCGTAAGGGTTCTGGCTATTTGTAACAGCAAGGCCCAGGGCGTAGTCATTCAAGTCTGCGCTGCGTATCTGTTCCAGCCAGCCTTCTGCATGTGCGCAAGGGGCGATGCCCAGAGCGATCAAAGCGATACGTAAGAGGAACCATTTATAATCGGTGGGTCGGTGGCGCTTCAATTATGATTTTTAAGTTTGCCTAAACGAATATCTTGCCGGAGTTGGGTTAAACTGCCAATGCTTACTTGTTTCATGACACGTTGAGATCTTAAAGCGCTCTACGTTGAGCAAAGTTAACTAAATTGACTCTGGAAATTGAATGATCAAAGCCGTACTTGTTGCCGCCGCCATGCTCGCGCTGAGTGCCTGCACAACCACCAAACAAATGGACCATTGGCAGGCTGAAGACTTCAGTCGTGGCCAGATTGACAATGTGCTTATCGTAGCTGTGACCAGCAATCAGACACATCGCTTTCTTTTTGAAAAAGAAATTGAGCGCAGAATACTTAAATCTGGCCACCAGGGTATAACAAGCCTGGCCGCATTAGGAGACAGCTATCCAACCAAAGAAGACGTGGAAGCCTATGTTGAAAAAAACAATATCGATTATGTGATGGCGACGAAGCTGTCGAATATTGAAGAAGAAAAAGACTATGTGCCGGAATCTGTGCGCACTTATTACACTGGACCCTATTACTCCGGTTACGGCTCCTATTATGGGGGCGGTAACACGGTGACCATGGTGCGTGAAGGTTATACGGATGTTCGAACCACCATGATTCTGGTAACCACCATATTTGATACTGAAAGTGGAGAACCGGTCTGGATAGGCCGCTCATCAACTTTTGAACCAGGTTCGGTTGCGAACCTGGCAGCGGATATCGCCAGAACAACCTGGGCCAACGTTTCCCGTTAGCGGAAGCTGAGCAAGAAGCATTTCTGATGGGAAAAGACTGATGGACAATCTGATTTGAGATGCTTGACCACTATCTTATTGCCCCTGCTGCTGGCGTCTGGGTCGCTGTCGCCTGCCTATGCGGCAGATGAAGAAATATCGGCAACCGTCTCGCAGCAATTCACTCAAGTGTGGCTGGGTCGTATGGACGCTGACGAAGCCTGGTCACTCAGTGATCCTGCAACGAGCGATGATTTGCGCGGAGACTATTCCCACCTACCACTGGGTGGCGGCGTCAGCCAGATGCTTTGGGGTGACCGCGCTCAATACGGCTTCGAAGGCGGCGGACTCATCTCCTGGAAAAACGACAACGTTGTATTTGCTGGCGGTAACCCCGGCCTGAAAGTCACTGTCGAAGGTGAGTTTTTTATGCTCGATTTTTTCATGGGTGGGGTTGTTGCAGTTAAGCCAACACCCTGGTTGCGCCTGTATGCTGCAGCAGGGCCCTCGATTGCCTGGGGCTATCTCAGCGGTGCTGATGATGTAGAAGAAGAGGAGGAGGGTGGTGTTATCGTTGATGGTCCCAATGGGTTTCTGATTGTTGACCTCAGCAAAAGCTCCAACGATTTTTCTTTTTCAGCTTACGTCCGCACAGGTCTCGAAATTGAACTCAGCAGTGGAATCACTTTTGGCCTTTCGGCTCGCTATGTTGAGCATGATTTTGGCTTCGCCGGGGATCGCACGCTCGGTTTGGACGAAACTCAGTACTTTTTAACCATAGGCGGCAAACTCTGACTGACTGCGAGAGCACCTTTCTGTATTGCTGTTTAAGACTCTTGCCCCATGTGGCCTGGCCCCAAACGATCACACTTACAAAGCCAGATTATTATTCCAGTGTTTGCGCGTTGTAACAGTGTAGTCTTGCAGAGGAAGCGTATCGGGTGCGGCGAATATTGGTTGTGCAAAACGCTAAATGCCAGAAGACCGCGGAACCTGCTTCAATAAAACACAATGCGGTGAGTGCCGTCGGAACTTTGTTCGCGGCGGGCACTCGGATAACACTGCGACGAAGATGCTTGTAACCAAACCAGTTTTAAAACTCGTAACCGTAAGCCTGATTTTTGTCAGTGTGCTTACTCATGCTGCGGTAAAGGTTGAAGTAGAGGGCCTTTCCGAAGAGCTGGAAGAAAATGCGCTGGCTTATATCAGTTTGAACGCCCAGGCGAAGCGCTCGGAAAAAGATGATGAGGTTATCTCGCCGGACAGCGTGAAGCGTCTGTATGGGCGCGCCACGGATGAGATTAAACGTGCGCTACAGCCTTACGGGTACTACAGCCCGGTGATATCCAGTGAACTTGAAGAAACCGCTCGAACGGATCAGAAGGATCAACCGGCCGAGGTAGATTTCATTGCGCGTTTCAGTGTGAATCCCGGGACGCAGATTCTTTTACGTGAGGTAACCGTCGAGGTGCAGGGTCCGGCCAGCGAACTGCCTCAGATACAGACGCTTTTACAAGCCAGCCCGATAGCCTCTGGTCAGGCGTTGAACCATCAGAAGTACGACAGCCTGAAAGCAAGTCTGCAAACAGCAGCGTATCGGGCGGGATATCTTGATGCACGTTTCGGTGTTGCTGAAATGAAAGTCTATCCCCAGCAGGAAGTTGCGGATATCAACCTGATACTGAAAGGTGGGCAACAGTATTTTTTTGACGTTGTGCAGATCGAACAGGACATTCTTGATGCCGGGTTTGTGCAACGCTTTGTAAAAATAAAACCAGGGGATCCCTTTGATACAGAAAAACTGGTCAATCTGCAGTTGGCCCTGGCTGACAGCGCCTACTTTGAAAGCGTTGATATCGACATACGTCGTCTGGATGCGGTTGATTATCGAATTCCGGTGACACTGCGCGCAGAGCCGATGAAGCCGCAGAAGTACACAACCAAACTGGGATACGGCACAGATACAGGTCCGCGTGCCGGTCTTGGTGTGGAGTTCCGCAGGATCAATCGATTGGGGCATCGGTTCAGTGCAGAGGTAGAAGGCTCGGCGAGAAATGCAGCCTTGGGTGGTGAGTATCGCATCCCGGTTGCAAATGTAGATCAGGATCACCTGGCATTTTTCTTCAAAACCGAACAGCTGGAAGTTGCTGATGCTGACACGACTGAGTTCAGCGTTGGCGCACGCCTGCAGGACAGCTGGTGGCTTTTTCGCCGCCAACTCTACCTGCGCTATCGTTCGGAGAATTTCAGATTTGGTGATGAACCCAGCAACCAGGCGATTCTGCTAACACCTGGCATAAGTCTGACCTATCAGACGGCGGATGATCTCAGTTATACCCGGCGTGGATTTTCTGCAACCCTGGATGTCCATGGCGGCATCGAAGGTCCGGTGACCGACACCACTTTCCTGCAGGCTTCCCTGTATGCCAATGCTGTGCTGCCGCTGGCGTCACGTGCACGGCTTTTGATGCGTGGCGGCTTCGGTGCAACCAGCACCAAGTATTTCGACGAACTGCCGCCTTCGGAGCGTTTTTATGCAGGCGGCGACCGTTCTGTACGCGGCTATGGTTATGAAGCACTTTCGCCGATAGATGAAAATGGTAACGAGGTAGGCGGGCGCTATCTGATGACAGGCAGCATCGAGGTCGACTATCTTGTGCGGGGCAATCTGGGTATTGCAGCTTTTTACGACACAGGCAACGCAACCAAGGACTTGGAGTTCGATCTGAAGTCTTCTGTAGGCATAGGGCTGCGTTATCTCACGGCAGTAGGCATGATTCGTGTCGACCTTGCACATCCGCTGGACGACCCGGACACCAGTATTAGATTACACCTGACCGTGGGTCCTGACCTTTGACGCGATCCCGCCGCATAATGTCCTGGTTGGCAAGTGGCGTCCTGGTATTGCTGGTCGTTGTACTTGTGGCTTTGTGGTTAGCGTTTGCAAGCAACGCAGGCAGTCGTTTTGTGGTGTCTCAAGTTGAGCAGTTGATGGACGGCCAGCTTGTTATTGAGCAGGTAGAAGGCACTCTAGCAGGACCGCTGTTTTTGCGCGGTGTACGTTATGAAAATGAGTCCATTTTAGTTGAGTTGCAGCAGGTGAGTCTGGATTGGCTGCCCAGCGTGATCCTCTTTTCAGATGCTCTGGTTCATGTAAAGCACCTTCGCCTGCAGGGCTTGCAGGTGGTTCTGATGGGTGCTGGTTCAGAATCACCGGATGCGCCACAGGCGATCTCATCCTTGCCGGAACCGCTTTCGCTGCCGGTCGCTATCCGCGCTGATGAATTTGAACTGACTCAGGCTGTGATATCACAGAAGGATCTGACCGCGTCCGAACCTGTCGAAGTGGCGCGCCTGGATCGTATAGCGGCGAGCGATCTGCTCTGGGACGCGGCTGGGATCGTGGTGCCTGAGCTGGAAGTAAAAACACCTGAGATTAATCTCCAGGCGAATGGTGACGTTAATCCAAAGGGTAGCTGGCCGCTGCGTCTGGATGCTGCCTATACAGTTAACATGGCAAGCTTACAGCTGGCGGAGATTACCGGGCGTACCCGCGTCAGCGGCTCGCTTGCGCAGCTGGAAGTCAGTCAGCAGATTGATGCGCCTTACTCGGTAGATGCAGCTGCAAGCATCGCTGATGTACTGGCTATCCCTCAGTGGGAAGCCAGCGTCAGCGTCTTGAGTGCACAACTCAAGACGCTGCAGCCGGACTTTCCTGATGTATCGCTTGATGCCGAAATTACCGCACGAGGGGATGCTTCCAGCGCAAGTCTAACAGTAGATATGAGTGCTGCGGAGGCAGCGCTGCGCGTGGCAGGAGATTTGAACTTCGCTGGCACGCTCGACAACAGGCCGTCTGTAGATCTGGTTGTAGACTGGCAGGATCTGGTCTGGCCGCTTGGTGCCGGTCAATCGAATCTGGTTGCCAGCAAAACCGGCCACGCTGAAGTCAGCGGTACGCTTGACGATTATCAGATGAGTGTCGAAGCAGACTTATTGCTGCCTGAATACCCACAAGGCAGTCTCAATATGACGGGCGCTGGCTCAACGACGGAGTTTGCTGTGCAGGAGTTTGAGCTGGCGGTGCTGGGTGGTCTGGTCCGTGGTCTGGCGCAGATTGACTGGCAGTCGGGTCTGACATCCCGTTTCGACTTAACCGGAACAACTCTCGATACAGGTGGAATACTGCCAGACTGGCCCGGGCAGCTGAATTTCTCGGCGCAGGGAGATGCAGCTCTTGCGCCTGATGCTTTGCCTCAGGAGGTACGCGTCAACGTGTCGAATCTGGTGCTTGACGGCGTTCTGCGGGATAAGCCGGTGAGCGCAAAGATGGTGGGGAGTTATGCGGATGCGCGACTGGTTCTACCGTCGCTGGAATTCACTACCCTGGACACGACTTTGCTGGCAGATGGCGCTGTTGCGTTAAGTGAGACAGGGCAGACAGATTTTAACTGGGAGTTCGCACTGGCTGATCTGTCGCTGTGGCAACAGGACGCACAAGGGTCGGTACAGGCGAGCGGCCAGTTGGTGGGTAATCTGCGTGAGCCGCGAATACGAACTAAAGCTGTTGTAAACGGTATTCAGCTGCAGTCAGTGAATATTCATAACGCTGAGATTTCAGCGGACCTTGGCCTTGATCAAATGCCGTTATCACTGCAGGCCGTTATTCACGATATAGACGTTGCGCAGACGGCGCTGCAGCATGTAAGCCTTACGCTTGAGGGTAGTCATGTAGAACATACCCTGGGTCTTTCTATTACAAATGAAGCTGGAAAGGCTGATTTTTCCGGCTCTGGTTCGTTATCGACGCTGCCGGCCCGGGGTGCTCTGGCGTCGTCAGCCGATTGGCAGGATGTCATCTGGCAACTGTCGATGACGCTACTGGATATTTCACAAGGTGAACTTGCTGTTGCGTTCCTGCCACCCAGCGAGTCGCGTGGGTCTACGGTTACGGTAGGTGCGGAATCGTTTCTTTTGGACAATACGTGTTTTCGTTTGTCAGGCAATGAAGAACAAAGCGCAAGCGCCGGTAATCTGCAGCAGGTGTGTGCCCAGGCCTCTGGCTCATATACGGATAATATCAGTGGACAGGTGGCGTTGGATAACTTGTCAATCAATGTGCTGGATAGCTTTTTGCCGGAGACGTTGAGTTTGAAAGGGCGTATCAACGGCAATCTGTCAGCAGATTTGGATATCAGCTCAGCTTCCGCGCAAGCTGATCTGTCTTTAAATACAAGCGCGCTCGTTTTGCAGAAACTTAACAGCCGAGGTGACCAGCAGACGCTGTTGGCATTCGAGCCAGGTAAGTTGTCCGGTCATTTGCTTGACGACACATTGCGGGCGGACATTGAGCTGCCGCACAAGGGTGGTGAAGGCCTGCAAGCCAAATTCAGCATCGCAGCGGATCAGGGTGAAGGTTTTTCTGCCCGAGTGCTCGAAGCCCAGATCGCTGCGAAGCTCAGTGACCTCGATTGGTCGGCGGACTTTATACCGGGTGTGAGTCAGTTGGGCGGAGTGTTCACCAGCAATCTGCGTATCAGCGGAACCGTCGCGGCACCGAACCTGACCGGCGATCTGATATTGAGTAACGGCAATGCCACGCTACCCGATCCAGGGCTCAGGCTGCGCGACGTGAACCTCGTTTTGCGCGGCGGAGGTGATAATGATCTGACGCTTGAGGGTAACGCCTTGTCTGGCCGCGGCCAAATGGCAGTGTCAGGAGATCTGCGGGATGTCGGCAAAGGTATGAATGGTCGGGTGGACATCACGGGTAAGAAATTTCTGCTGCTCAATACCCCAGAAGCAGAAATCATTACTTCACCAAAGGTGGCTGCGCAGCTCACCGAGGGTGCGGTTGAAATATCAGGTGACATCTCAATTGATAAAGCTGACATCGTTCTGAAAAGCCTGCCGCAATCCGCAGCGTCGGTGAGTGACGATCAGATTATCGTGACGCCGGAATCCGAAGCCGCTAACTTGAGCGAAAATCTACGCGTCACAACACGAATCCGCCTGCTGCTCAATGAAGCAGTTAGTTTTGAAGGATTTGGTTTGAAGTCTACGTTCGCCGGCACACTGGATATCCTGGATTTACCCGATGAACCCACAACGGCACAAGGGGAAGTCAGCGTCATGGAAGGACGGTATCAAGCCTATGGTCAGGATCTCACCATCGAGAGAGGACGGTTGTTGTTTGTGGGTGGCCCCATTGATCAACCCGGCCTTGATGTTCGCGCTGTCAGGCAGGCAACGCCAGATGTCAAAGTGGGTGTGATCGCTCGCGGTAGTCTTCGTGCACCTGAATTTTCAATTTTTTCTCAGCCTGCAATGAGCCAGTCAAATCAATTAGCTTACCTAATATTGGGGCGCCCACTTAATGAAGGCACCACCAGCGAATCCTCGGCGCTCAGCCGAGCCGCCCTTGCTCTGGGCATTCAGGGTGGGAATTATCTGACCGAACAGTACGGCGACAGGTTGGGTTTGGATACCATAGGTATAGAAGCACCAGCGGGAGAAACGAACGAACAAGCCTCTCTGGTAGTGGGTAAATATCTGTCTCCCAGACTCTACGTCAGCTACGGCATTGGTATTCTCGATGCGATTAACACACTTAAGATTGAATATATCCTGTCGAGCAAGTGGCGTCTGGCCAGTGAGTCATCCACAGAGGAAAGTGGCGCTGATCTGACCTATACGCTGGAGCGTTAAGGCCGATTGTTTTCTGCCTAACTGTCTTCGGCATGGTGATGGTGATCTTCATCATCTACACCATCGATATGGTGGTGTTCGTGTTCAGTTTTATGCCCATCTTCGCCGTGATGATGCTGGTGTTCACTGACATGGCCATCTTCACCATGATGATGCTCGTGTTCTGATAGGTGTCCGTCTTCGCCATGGTGGTGGTCGTGTTCGTTCGGGTGTCCGTCTTCGCCGTGATGGTGGGCGTGGTCATTGGCATGTGGTTCATGGCTAGGGTTCGAAGCCCAGCTCGTAGGCGTGAAAAGAGCTGCTATAAGCAAAATGAGTACAACTGATGTTGCGGAAAATTGGCGTTGCATAGTTGAAAGTCCTGTTAATCTGACGTGAGGGCGTGGGTATGCTTGTTTACCAAGCAGTGACAGCGCTACTGAGACGGCAATTTTCGCTATGACGCTGGGATCAGGACAAGTAGGTTTTGCTTTCACGGATTTTCGAAAGCGAAAGAAAGTTGTGTCCTTGCGCTTTCGCTGGCTGACCTCTTTCATGCAGAATATAAGTTCGAACTAGTTAACAAGGAGAGATAGATGAGCGAAGAGACAAGTGAACAGGCTGTGTTGATAGAGCGGCGCGGCAGGGTAATGGTGATTACGCTGAATCGCCCGGATGCTATGAATGCCATTAATGGTGCTCTGTCACATGGACTGCTAAATGCAGTGCGTGAGCTGGATCAGGACGACTCTCTGACCGCCGGAGTCATTACCGGCAATGGACGCGCCTTCTGTTCTGGGATGGACTTAAAGGCTTTTGCACGGGGCGAGGATATCGGGCCGCTAACTACATTCATTCGTGAAGGGTGTAACAAGCCGCTTATTGCTGCGATCGAAGGTTATGCGCTCGCGGGCGGCTGCGAAATTGCACTCACCTGTGACCTTTTAGTGGCAGGCAAAGGCGCCAAGATAGGTATCCGCGAAGTGAAAGTAGGTCTGTTCGCTGCAGCAGGTGGGGTGTTCCGCTTGCCAGCTCGCGTTGGCTACACCAAGGCGATGGAAATGGCGGTGACCGGTGAACCCATCACCGCTGAAGTTGCTCTGGACTGTGGCATGCTGAGCGAACTGGCTGAGCAGGGCGGCGCGTTAGACGCAGCCATTGGCTGGGCCGAACGCATTGCTGAAAATGCACCACTTGCGGTAGCCGCTTCAAAGTCACTGGTCCGCGCTGCGGCGCAAGGATACGACGAGGAGACCTTGTGGGAGATGCAGGTGCCCTTGTCTGCAAAAGTATTCAGTTCCAACGATGCCAAAGAAGGCCCGAAAGCGTTTGCGGAGAAGCGCGCACCGAACTGGACGGGGACTTAAACACCAGCCAGAAAAAAGGGCGACCTGTTGTCGCCCTTCGTTCATCAGCCGCGGGACAGGTTTAACCTGCCAGAATGCCGTTCAGCGTTTTGCTGGGACACATAGCTGCTGCAGCTTTGTCTCGATCTGGGTGGTAGTAGCCGCCGATGTCCGCAGGTTCACCCTGGATTTCTACCAGCTCCTTGATGATCTGTTCTTCATTGTCTGCCAGCTGTTGAGCCAGGGGCGCAAATTGCGCTTTGAGTTCAGCGTCGTTGTCCTGCGCAGCCAGAGCCTGAGCCCAGTACATGCCAAGATAATAGTGGCTCGCACGATTGTCTGGCTCGCCGGTTTTGCGCGACGGAGATTTGTTGTTCTCTAACAGTTTGCCTGTAGCGGCATCCAGTGCGTCGGCCAGCACCTGGGCTCGTTTGTTATCAGTTTTCACCGCGATGTCTTCCAGCGACACGGTTAAAGCCAGGAACTCACCCAGTGAATCCCAGCGCAGATGATTTTCCGCTTCAAACTGCTGTACGTGTTTGGGCGCTGAACCGCCGGCGCCGGTTTCATACAAACCGCCACCCGCCATCAACGGCACAATAGAGTACATTTTTGCACTTGTACCCAGTTCCATAATCGGGAACAGGTCGGTCAGGTAATCCCGCAACACGTTGCCAGTGGCGGAGATTGTGTCTTCGCCATGGCGTACGCGTTCAAGCGTGTGCCGGATGGCAAGGTCCAATGACATGATCTGTATGTCCAGACCATCGGTGTCATGTTCCTGCAGATATTTTTCAACCTTTTTGATCATCTGGGCGTCGTGGCCACGCTGTTCTTTATCGCCGCGATGCTTGTTCAGCCAGAACACAGCGGGGATCCCTGAAACCCGGCTTCGGTTGACCGTGAGCTTAACCCAGTCGCGTATCGCTGCGTCTTTGGTCTGGCACATGCGCCAGATGTCACCCTCGGCAACGCCGGTATGTTCAATCAGCAGGTTGCCTGCATCGTCTGTGACGCGCACGGTGCCGGCTGCGGGCAGTTCAAAGGTTTTGTCATGAGAGCCGTACTCTTCGGCTTTCTGAGCCATCAGGCCAACATTCTGGACGGTACCCATGGTGGTTGGATCAAAGGCGTCGTGATGTTTACAGAAGTTGATGACTTCGAGGTAGATTGTTGCGTAACAGGAATCTGGAATAATCGCTTTAGTATCGCGCAGGTTACCGTCGGCGCTCCACATTTTACCACCCACGCGGATCATAGCCGGCATGGATGCATCAACAATGATGTCGCTGGGTACATGAAGGTTGGTGATACCTTTATCGGAATCAACCATCGCCAGCCCCGGGCGTTTCTCGTGACAGCGGCGCAGATCCGCTTCAATTTCGTTGCGTAGAGAAAACGTCTGTTCGCGAACTTTGTCCAGGACGCTGGCCAGGCCGAGATTAGGGTTTACGCCAAGGTCTTCAAAGGTTTTGCGATGCTTATCGAAAGCTTCCTGATAGTAAACTTCAACTGCGTGGCCAAAAATGATTGGGTCGGAGACTTTCATCATGGTGGCTTTCAAGTGAAGTGAAGCCAGCAGGTCGGCGCGCAGGGCGCCTTCATATTCCTCTTCAAGAAATTCGCGCAAAGCAGCTACGTTCATGAAGCTACCGTCGACAACTTCGCCGTTCTCTACCGGTACCGCTTCACGTAGCACGGTGACGCTGCCGTCTTCTTTAATCAGCTCAATCTTCAGATTACCGGCTTTTTCAACGGTCACTGATTTTTCGCTGTGATAGAAGTCGCCATGGCGCATGTGGGCCACGTGGGTACTGGATGCCTGACTCCATTTATCCATGGAATGAGGGTGTTTACGTGCAAACGCCTTTACAGATTCTGGTGCGCGTCTATCTGAGTTACCTTCGCGCAGGACCGGGTTCACTGAACTGCCGAGCACGTGGGCGTAACGTTTGGCGATGGCTTCTTCTTCTGCGTTGGCGGGTTCTTCCGGGTAATCGGGCAGGTCATACCCTTGGGATCTGAGCTCGGCGATGGCCTCAATCAGCTGCGGCACCGACGCGCTGATGTTAGGCAGTTTAATGATATTGGCGCCTTCTTCTTTGGTCAGCTCGCCCAGTTCGGCGAGCGCATCGGGGACCCGTTGTTCTTCTGTGAGATTGTCAGGAAAAGTCGCCAGAATGCGGGCTGCCAGAGAGATGTCGCTGAGTTCGACGTCCACATCGGCAGCTTTTGTGTACTTTTCTATGAAAGGCAGCAAAGAGTAGGTGGCCAGTGCTGGCGCTTCATCTGTGAGGGTATAAATAATCTTAAGTTTTCGGTCTGACATGTCGTTCCTGACTTTGTTGTTATCGTGAGCTAATGAGTGAGCTCGGCAAAAATTCGGGCGCCATTATACCTGTTATTTTTACAAGCATGCTAAACGCGACTTAGGTATTAATCGGCGTGAGTGGATTTAAGCAAGTTGTTGTCCGTAATCGTGCATGGCGCGTAGCAAAGGTTTTATCCTCTGTCCTGCCTCTGTGGGTACGTACTCATAGCGCAGGGGCTTGTCGTGATAGGGTATTTTTTCCAGCAGACCCAGATTAACCAGCTTTTTCAATCGATCTGCCAGCAGATTGGTAGGTATATGCTCGGGACTGCCGGCAAAATCCGCAAAAGTGCGGCGTTCAAAAAAAAGCGCATCGCGCATGATTAAAAGTGTCCATCGATCTCCGATGACATCAAGGCTTCGTGCAATCGGGCAGCTTGAACGATATTCCATGGCTGAACCTGTTGTCTTCGATTTTGATGCGATCACGTTTGGGTGGCGCTACTGACGCCAGGCACCAAGTTTTAATGCAGCGGCGATAATGATGCCATAAACCGCCATGCCTGCGCTTGCTGCGTAATAGACACCATTGAGGCCGAGGCTGGTGGTTGATATCAGTAACAAAGCACCGCCAACCGCGATGCCGAACCTGACCAATAGAGCCAGCACAGGCCAGAGCATGGCACCCGCTCCCTGGGAGGCAAAATAAAGCGACAGGCCCAGTCCAAAAAAGGTATATGCCGGGCCCACAATCTGGATGTAGGCTTTTGCAGCCGCAAATATTTCCGCGTCTTCAGTAAACAGCGGTATCCACAATCCGGGTCCAAGCGCCAGGCTCAGACCGACAACACCCGCGACCACAGCCGCCGCGCCGCTGCCAACCCAGCCGATGCGCTCCGCACGCTCAAAATTGCGTGCCCCGACACTCATACCAACAAGTGACGTCATTGCCGCACCAAGACCAAAGATCAGCGGAATCATCAGAAATTCGATGCGTGATCCGATGCCATAGCCGGCAAGGGCATTTTCGCCAAAGCGGCCGACAATTGCGGTCAAGCTGATGATGGTTGCCACGGTCAGAATTGGAGATAAAGAAGCAGGCAGAGCAACGCGGAAAATGTCTCCGAACAATTCTTTGCTGAAGCTGCAGGTGCTGCTGCGTAGTCTGATCGGTGAAGATCCGCGTGCCAGTGCAGTGAGCATGATCACGCTGACCAGAATACCCGCGACCACTGCTGAAACAGCAGCACCTGCTACGCCAAGT
Source organism: Gammaproteobacteria bacterium (assembly GCA_048571035.1). Lineage (GTDB taxonomy): Bacteria > Pseudomonadota > Gammaproteobacteria > Pseudomonadales > Azotimanducaceae > UBA4421. The sequence continues at coordinate 1,081,956 of CP121329.1, read as the reverse complement.
TGCGGCAGGCCAAAACCGCCTAGAACCAACGCACCAGACAGGGGTACCTGGACGCATGCACTGATGATCATCATCGCTGCAGGCAGGGTCATGTTGCCCATGCCGCGGAAGACGGCGCTGATTACGCCAAGCAGCCAGATCGACACACCGCCGCTGAACAGGATAATGCTGTAGGTGCTGGCTTGCGCAAGCATCTCGCCCTGTCCGCCCAGAAAGCGTAGAAACCAGTCACCCACCAGAAGGAATAAAAACAACAGAAGCAGGGCACCCAAAACGGCAATCGCCAGAGCGTGCCAGATTAGTTTTTCTGCCCTCTCGGTGTCGCCGGAACCGCTCGCTCTGGCAATGGCGGAGGCGACCGCGCCGCCTGTAGCGCCACCGGATAAGGTCTGGGTCAGCATGAGAAAGGGGAATACAAGGGCAATTGCAGCCAGGGAGGTGGTGCCCAGGCGACCGATGAACCAGACCTCTGCCAGGCTAACGCACGCCTGAACAAAAAAGGCAACGCTGCTGGGTGTTGCCATGTTGATGAGAAGTTTTAATGGCGGTGCCGTTAACAGAACCTGGGTGCGACTATCCATTGGTTCGGGCTCATGTCACTTTAAAAATGAAAGTATATACTTTCAAAGTTAAAGTTACCTAGCGGAATCTTCTCGAAATGGCGACAGGGTAGAGCCTGTTGGCTATTATCGGGGCTTTCTTCTTGAAGAGCCTGGACGGTGGCAGCGTTCAAATACAAAGCGTTTATCAGCTATAGCCACCAGGATGAATCCTGGGCGGACTGGTTGCATGCCCAGCTTGAAGGCTTTGAACCGCCGACCAACCTGCCGCGCCTCTCACCAATTTTTCAGGATAAACAAGAGCTTGCGGCATCAAGTGGATTAAGTGCCAGCATTGATGCTGCGCTTGCGGACGCAGAATATCTGCTGGTGGTGTGTTCTCCAGCGGCAGTTGCGTCGCGTTGGGTCACAGCAGAAATTGAGCACTTCCTCAGCCTCGGTCGGCAAGACTACATCTTCTGTCTCATTGTTGATGGCGTCCCGGGCTCAATCGATGCCGAGTGCTTTCCCGCGCCATTGCAAAGCCGAGAACCCCTTGCCGCAGATGTGAGGGCTGACGGCCATGCCCGCAGTCACGCGCTTTTACGTTTGACTGCAGCACTGTTAGGCGTTGAGTTTAATGATCTGCGTAAACGCAACACCTCTATTGCAGTGTTGCCGTTTCGGGACCTTTCCGCAGACGGTGCCCAGCAATATCTGTGTGACGGTATAGCCGAGGCACTTTCTGATGAGTTGTCTCAACTGAAAGATCTCCGGGTGATTTCCAGAACTTCAGCGTCTGCCTTCCGGCAAAGCGCGCTCAGTGCAGCTGAGATTGGTGAACAACTTGATGCAACCTATGTGGTTGAAGGCTCACTTCAAATGGCCGGCAGCATGCTCAGAGCGAGGCTGCAGTTGGTTGATGTCAGAACTGATTCGATAAAGTCCTCGTCGACCTTCAACAAGAACATCAGTGAAATATTCGACCTGCAGGATGAGATAGCAGCGGCGGTTGCCACTGAACTGCATGCAACCCTGCAGCATCGGGAGCGTCTGCCCGCTACTGTGAACAGCGAGGCCTATCAGCTTCTGTTGCGGGCCAAACATCTTGCCAGTCAGTTCAATAAATCGGCGTTACAACGTTCAAATGATTTGTTGCGACAGGCGCTTGCGCTGGAGCCCGACTATCTGGATGCGTGGAACGGTCTGGCCGGGAACTACTGCACTCAGGTCGGTGAAGGTTTTGAGGATATTGACCGGGTAACTGAGGCCAAACAGATCAGCCGGCGGATTCTTGAAACGGACCCGCATAATACCGATGCACTTTCAGGTTTGGGCTGGATTGCCCTGCGCTTTGAAAACGATCTGCCTGCCGCCGCACGACATCTGCAACATGCACTCACCTTTGGCTCTCGAACGAGTCACGTGCTTAATTCAGTGGGTGGGTTGTTGGTGCGGATGCGGCGTCTGGACGATGCGATCCGTACAGCCAGTCATGTCGCCAGACTGGATCCGTTGAATGCTCATGCGCATGCCAACCTCGGCGTCTACTCCTTGTTCGCTCGACGCTATCAACAGGCGATAGATGCTTACGCTACAGCATTGGAGATCAGTCCTGGGTTTGTCGGCGCACATTTTGCGATCGGGTTTGCGCGCCTGCTCGATGGTGATATTGAGGCCGCTTACGCCTCCATGCAGGCTGAAACAGATGAAGAATTCCGCATCAAAGGCACGGCCTTTGTGTGTTGGGATCAAGGTGACGTGGCAGGTTTTCAATCAGCATTGAACACTCTTATCGAAAAATGGGGTGATGTGTGGCCCTCAGAGGTTGCAGAGGTCTACGCCTATGCTGGTATGGCAGATGATGCATTTACCTGGATAGAAAAGGATACCGATCAAGATTTTGGTGCCGGTTGGGCAGAAAGCGTGGTTAACCCTGTTTTTCATAAGCTCGAGCCGGACTCGCGCTGGCAGAAGTTACTGGAAAAGCTGGGGCTTGCCCCGGCGCAGTTGGCACGTATTGAATTTGCCTTGCCAGCCACCGATTTTGGTTGAGCAGGCCTAGCGTCCTACCAGTTTTGTTGGGGCTGATTCGCAGAAATGAATGGTATAATCGTTGACCTCGCCGGCCACCTGGCAAAGGGTTCCGGGCGTATAAGTAGGTCGGCCGCTGCCTGTTACAAGATATATCGGCTGCGTGTAGGACAGGTTTGCTGGATCCTGGGTATAGGTGTAGTCACTGCCGTAGAATTCAGCGGCATACAGTCGATTGCCGAGAAAGACAACGTCCGCGTCTTTATTGCTACGTAAATTGACTAAAGTGTCTACCAGAGCTTTCTGGTTGCGCGGCTCGTCATACCAATAGTCGCTGCTGCTGTTCTGCACCACTTTGACTATGGGTATTGCCAACGCAACAATAAAAAGCATCGGGGCGACTTTCTTCCTGCGCTGGGATAAGAGTTGTGCCAGCACGAGGCTTAAAATTACTGACCAGGCGGTGAGCGTTGGCATGACATACCGCAGAACAACGTCGGCCGAAAAGCTGAAAAACAGCAGTGGTCCTATCGCCCAACACAGGAGGTAGAGTACCAGAGGATGTGTTTCAGCCAATCTCAGACGAAACCCCGGCTGCCAATAACCGCTGATATACCGGGTAAGAATCAACAGAGGCACCAGCAGACTCCAGGGTAACAGGCTTTCCATGGCGTACAGGAGGATGGTGCCGCGAGGTTCCGCGTGGCCAGCCCCGTATAAGTCGCCCATCCAGCCGGAGTCTACAAAACGATGGAAGTGTTCACCCTGCAGATAATACTCGAGATAACCAGGGTGAGCGTTTTCTGCAGCGATGTACCAGGGTGCAACCAGCAGCATCGCGGCAGCTGCAGCGCTACCCAGTGCCAGCCAGGTTGTCGAACGCCAGAGCTGTTTGGTGAGCAGTAACCAGAGCACAACCGGTAGTCCCACATAAATGATGGTGACCGGACCCTGTGCGAGCAGGCCCAGGCTAAGGCCTAAAATGCCGGCGAGGTACCAGTAGGGTTGCTGCTTGCTCAGCCACTGGTATAAACCCACCAGTGCCAGGGTGACAGAAAAGGTCAGGGCGGCATCGGTGTGGACTTTACCGAATGCCACGTAGCCCAGATAACTACTGCTCAAGACGAGCATGCTTAGAGCTGCGACACGGGCGCCAAAATGATGCTTAGCAATGTGATGGGTCAATGTGATTGTGCCCACAGAACACAGCCATGCAGGCAGGCGCGCTGCAAATTCAGTCACACCGAAGAGATGCATGCTGGCCACCTGTAGCCAGATTGAAAGTGGAGGTTTACCCCAGAATGGCTCTGTATCGGTGAACATCGGCATCAGGTACTGGCCGCTGAAATACATTTTTCTGGCCATTTCAGCATATCTACCTTCAGTGTTACCGAGCAGGGGATAAAGGCCAAGCCCCAGGAAATGGAGCGCCAGAGTGACGCAGGCAGCACCGAAGATGAGCTTTGTCAGCCGGTCGGATCGGTCAAGAGTGCTTTGTAGCAGTCGGGTGTCTAAATGTTTCAGCAAAGTGGCATCTATATCAGTGCATGAAATGACGATGATGAGATTCTTAAGGGATAGAGATATCGCGTCGTTAAAATCAATCGCATAGCGCGTTAGTTTTTTAGATCAAAGGTGGATGTGTTTTCCGCGTCTGTACCCGACTGGCATCCTCTGTCATGGTAGCGGCTACAAAAACCACGCAACCGCCTTATGAAAAGTTTTAACACTGCTCCTTTGACCCTTCTGCTTTTTGCTGGCCTGGCTTTGTCTGGCTGTGAACAGTCAGCGGAGGTCGCCCCGAGCGAAACTGACAGACTCGCGATTACCAACGTCACCGCTGTGGATGCTGTGAATGGTGTGCGAAGCGGTGTCACGGTGGTGCTGAAGGGTGATGAAATTGTCAGCGTCGAACCTTCGTCTGCGACACCGCCATCAGCGGCTCAGATCATTGATGGCAGCGGCCAATATCTGATTCCGGGTTTATGGGACATGCACGTTCATGTCACTTACGAGCCTCGTTTAACTCAGCAGATGCCGGATCTGTTCCTCGACTATGGCATCACCAGCGTGCGCGATACCGGAGGTATGTTGCCAGCCTTGTTACCTGAAATTGAGCGTTACCGCGGTGGGGAAATTCAGGCGCCGCGTATTTACTTCAGTGGTCCGCTGCTGGATGGCAGTAAGGTGGTTTACGATGGTGATGATCGGCCTGAGATTGGCATTTCCAATGCCACGCCAGAAGAAGCCCGTGCTAATGTGCAAACCCTGGTGGATGCTGGCGCGGATTTCATAAAAATTTACGAGCTGGTTTCGCCGGAGGTTTTTACCGCGCTTGTCGACGCAGCCGGCCAGCACAACCTGCCTATCGCCTCGCACGTGCCACTGGCGCTCCTGGCAGACAATGCCGGTCCACAGGTTGGGACCATGGAACATTTGCGTAACGTTGAGCTGGCTTGTGCAGAAGACGCCGATGTTCTGGTGGCCCGGCGGCTGCAGACCATAGCGGATCCTGGAGAGGTCAGCGGGTTCGCTTTGCGCAGTGCTATGCATGCGCAATATCGTCCTTCTGCACTGGCGAGTGTGGATATCAGAAGTGCACGTTGTCAGGCAGTGATCAGCTCATTACAGAACACCATTCAGGTTCCGACGTTGCGACTCAACAGCATCTTCAAGTACTCACCTCTGGGACGTGATGATTGGCAGGAGCATCTGGCTAAACTGCCTGACCCCGTTGCCGCAGAATGGCTGCAGACTGCAGAACAGTTTTTTGGTCAAGGCTCAGCAGATGCTTTGAAAATGTCTGATTGGAGTCTTGCGCTGGTGGGTGAGATGTTTCGCGCTGGCGTGCCGATAGGGGCGGGTACCGACACACCAATCGGTCAGGCAATACCCGGTTATTCGTTGCACACTGAGCTGGAGCGACTGGTGGAAGCCGGTTTGTCACCCCTGGAGGCGCTGCACTCGGCGACCATCAGACCTGCTGAGTTTCTGAATCTGCAGGCTTCCCATGGCCAGATTCAGGCAGGCATGGTGGGTGATCTGGTATTGCTGGCGGCAGACCCCAGCACAGATATCACCAATACCCGCAAAATAAACGCAGTGATCTCCCGCGGTGAAGTTGTTCGTTAACTTGTTGTACGCGAACAGCTAACCTGGTTTGCGCGCAAGTAGCGCATCCACCTCAGCTAATTCATCTGTGCTTAAGGTCCAGCTGATGCTCTCAGCATTGGCAGCCACCTGTTCTGTTCGCGTTGCACCTGCAATCACACTGCTTACCAGAGGATTGCTGGAGAGCCAGGCCATGGCCAGTTGCAGCAGATTTTTGTCGCGGCTTGTCGCAAACTCAGTGAGGCGCTCTACCTGATCAAAGTTTCGATCGGACAGCGCTTTTTTACCGCGCTCGCCAAAATTCGCGAGACGGCTGTCTGCAGGGGCATCAACGCCACGCTGATACTTGCCGGTCAGCAGGCCACTGGCCAGAGGGAAGTAGGGCAGCATGCCAACGCCGTATTCTTTACACGCGGGCAGTACTTCTTTTTCGATGTCACGCTGCAGCAGATTGTAATGGTTCTGAGCCGTCACAAATTTGTTGTAGCCACCCTCCACAGCACGCCAGTGTGCGTCAGCAATCTGCCAGCCGCTGTAATTGGAGTGACCGATGTAGCGGATCTTGCCCATGGCAACCAGGTCGTTTAAAGCGCTCAAGGTCTCGTCAACAGGGGTTTTAGGGTCCGGGATGTGGTGTTGGTACAAGTCGATATAGTCTGTGTTCAGACGTTTCAGGCTGGCATCCACTTGATCGAAAAATATGCCCTCGTGACCCGCCTTTCTGCAGAATGCCATCACCCATGGCGTGCCCGAATTTTGTTGCAATAACAATCTGTGAACGGTCTTTGCCAGCCAGGGCGCGGCCCAGAAAAACCTCACTCTGCTGGCCGCCATAGACGTTGGCGGTGTCAAAAAAGTTAATACCAAGATCCAATGCGGCATGGACCACTTCGGCACTCTGTTTTTCATCGCAGCGCATGCCAAAGTTGTTGCAGCCGAGTCCGGCCAGAGAGACGCGCAGGCCGCTGTGGCCGAGATTTCTATATTTCATGTTTTATTCTCTTGGTGTCAGGCGAAACAGGTAAACCTCCGCCAGGTTCATGTTGCGTGGCAGATTGCCATATTTGGTGGCCCAGCCCTGGGCAAAGAGGTTGAATTCAGCGTCGTCGTCCACCTGGGTTGCGGTCAACTCATATATTTTTCCAGCGTGACCGAGGCGCACGTCCGGGTTTGCGTCGATGTGATCTACCCACTTTGCTCGGTTGTCACCTGCATAAACATAGAGATAGTCGTGCATGCCTAAGACCCACAAATTAACCGAGTAGGGATCCGCCGGCCGTGTTTCGAGCTGGATGATGTCAGCTTGTGCAACGTTGGACCAGCTCTGTGGAATGGGTGTGACCACTCCATCCAGCTCTGAGCTGCTGAAAGGAATGTAACCGCAGGCGCTGAGCAGCAGAGCCAGAATGACCACGCCAGAACATCGTTGCATTACGTTCTCCATCAAGTGAGGTTGGGGAGTATATCCTGACTGACAAGCGCCTGGGCAGCGCCCTTAACTGTGCTAGGATTTGCGCCGCAGTACTGGCGCAAGTCGCCACCAATTGATCCACAATGGAACAATAGATATGGAAATGACAGCGGGCATCATGGTGATGCTGGCAAATATCTGGGCTATCACGCGCACGTTACGCAGTGATGCTGAACCCAAAACCAAGGCACTCTGGGTAGCCATTGTGCTGTTGTTGCCCTTTGTCGGCATGGTGTTATGGATATTATTCGGACCAAGCTGAAGTACTCGATCATCCGACTAGGTTAGTTGGACACTTACTTTTCAAACTTAAGTTGCTAAGGGGAAACCATGGCACATCTTCTTCGCGTGGACGCCAGCATGCGTCATGCAGGTTCACACAGTCGCGCGCTTGCGGACAAGCTGGTCGAAAAAATCAATCAAAAACAAAAGCTTAGCGTTATAAAGCGAGATCTGGCAGAAGGTGTGCCGATGGTCGATGAAGGCTGGATCGCAGCCAACTTCACGCCTTCTGAAGAGCGTAGTCCCGAACATCAAGCTGCCCTGGCCACTTCGGATGCGCTGGTAGAAGAGTTGCGTGGGGCTGATGTGATTGTGATCGCTCTGCCTATTTATAACTTTGGTGTGCCTGCTGCTTTTAAAGCCTGGATCGATATGGTCACCCGTGCCAAAGAAACGTTCGAATATACAGCCACTGGCCCCAGGGATTGCTGACCGGCAAATCAGCCTACGTCATCATTACCTCCGGCGGCACTGAGCTGGCGTCTCCCATCGACTTTGTGTCGCCCTGGCTCAGACATGTGCTGGCCTTTGTGGGTATCGAGAACGTGCAGATGATCGATGCAAGCGCGGTGCTGTTTGATGAAGCGGGCGTTCTAGCGCGCGCCCAAGCGCAGATTGACGAGCTGGCGTAGACTCGAATTATCAGATTTTAACTGATCGGGTTCATGTCGAGCCGACCGCAAAAAAGCCTCATTGTTCTGTTGTTTGTCATCCTTGGCGTGCTGCTGCTATTGCCGGTGCCGGGGTTTGTTGATGACCATTATCTGATAGGGATATTGCAGAATGCCGGCCATGCACCGGGGTTTGCGATTCTGACTTATGGTTGCCTCCATCTTACTGGTGCGCGCAGCCGCCCAGGATACGCGCGCATCGTTGGCCTGGTTCTGGTCTTTGCGGTTGTGACTGAAGTCCTGCAGCATTTTACCCATCGACAATTCTCTCTCGCGGACATTGGCAGCGACGCTACTGGTATCGGTTTTGGGTTAGCGGTTTGGCTGTTGCGGGTAGATCGCCGTATAAGGACGACGCTCTGGTTAAAGCGCCTGACAGAGTTGGCTGGAATTGCTGCACTGGTGCTGATGCTGGCGCCTCCGCTCATGGGTTTATCAACCTGGCTCGACAGGTCCGCGAGGTTTCCGGTGCTATTCGAGCCTGAGATGGCAAATGTCCTGATGATGACCCAGTCTCTCGGCCGGCAGGAGGAAGTTGATATCACCCTGCAGCCTGATCGTATTTCGATTGATCTGCTTGCCGGTCCCGACCTGGGCTGGTGATCAAAGATTTTGTTTCCGACTGGCAGGGCTATGAAGCGCTGGTTATCGAAGTGGCCAAATCAGGTGAAGGTGAGCTCTTTCTGGAGTTGTACGTACGGGATAAACCCAGTGCGTCAGAAGGTTCAGACTGGTTCTTTGCCCACGCTCTGATTGAAACTGATGGCTGGCATAAGTTACGGTTTGCGCTGGACGACATCAAAGATGGACCGCACACCCGCGCTGCAGATTTAGGTCAGATTTCCGCGATCGCCATGCATCGACGTGCGGGCACTGCTTCGCAGTTTTCTATTCGAAAAATCTACCTGCAGTAGTTTTTGGCGTGCATACTACCAGACGACTTTGCATCGGGGGAGAACATTGAGCTACAACAAACCCATTCCTAACAAAGGAACACATACGAAACCCTTCTGGGAGGGGGCCCAGGCGGGCAAGTTAATGCTGCCGCGCTGTCAGGACTGTAATCGTGTGCACTGGTACCCGCGACATATCTGCCCGAACTGCCACTCCATGAACCTGGAATGGATAGAGGGCAGCGGTGAGGGCACAGTGCATACCTTTGCCGTACAACATCTTGTGTTTGGCAAGTGGGCTGAAGAAGCCCCTTTTGTCACCGCTTATATTGACCTCAAAGAAGGCGATAGAATGCTGACGGTGCTGCGCGGGGTTGACCCGAACAAGCCTGAAGAGATCAAGATAGGTGCAAAAGTAAAAGTCGAGTTTGAGCAGGCCAATGACGATACGTTCATACCGTACTGGCGCGTAGTGGAGGGTCAATAATGCCTGGACAACTATATAAAGCTGCGGCCATTGTTGGTGCAGCCGAAGCCAACGAAATTGGTTTCCTGGAAGAGCCGATCACCGCGCTGCAGTTACACATTGAAGCGATTAAAAATCTCAGTGATCAGACGGGTATTCCCATCAGCAAGATTGATGGCGTGTTCTCGACAGGTTGGTCAACGGAGTTGTGTGAGCACCTCGGTATTACGCCTAAATACATTGATACCACTGCGGTAGGTGGATGCTCTTTTGAGATGCACGTTCACCACGCCATGGCAGCGATTCATGCAGGCATTATTGACATTGCACTGGTCAGCCACGGCGAAAACGGCCATTCACGGCGCAAGATCGGTGGCGGCGGATCCGGCAATTATGGCGCCGGCGCCGGTGCTTTATCTCCGGCTGCCGAAATGACCATGGCCTACGGTCTGACCGGTGCGCCGTCTAATTATGCACACGCCATGGTGCGACACATGCACCGCTACGGCACCTCGCGGGAAGATTATGCACATATCGCTAAAGTGACTCGGGATTGGGCAACGCTGAATCCCCGTGCGGCCATGTATTCCAAAGAAAAACACCCGTTTGGTGGTCCGATTACAGTTGAGCAGGTTGAAGAGTCACGGGTGATTGCGTGGCCGCTGACTATTCTGCATTGCTGCATGGTGGCCGATCACGGTGGTGCGGTGTTTGTCTGTAGTCCCAAGATCGCCGCCAGCCTGAATACCAAGCCGGTCTGGATCGCGGGCGCGGGAGAAAGCATGGGTCACGGCAATATGCTGGAGATGCAGGACTTTACCGCGACCTCAGCGTCAAAGTCTGCGCAGAGCGCGTATACCATGGCGGGTATGGGGCCTGCTGATATGGAAATGGCTTTAATCTACGACTCTTTTACCATTACTGCCGCCATTACCGCCGAAATGCTTGGACTGGCTGCGCCGGGAGAAGGGCATCTGTTATGGAAAGACGGTCATGCCGCACCTGGCGGTAAATTGCCAATCAACACAAATGGTGGTGGGTTGTCGTTCAATCACAGCGGGATGTACGGCATGCCGTTGTTGATTGAAGCTTATCGCCAGTTGTCTGGTACTGCGGAAGATGGCATTCATGGCGACAAAGGTAAACAAGCCAGTGCACGCACGTGTGTGGTGAACGGCACCGGCGGCAGTTTGTCCACCACTGGCACCTTAGTATTAATAGCGGATGACTAACAGAAACCTATAGGTTTATTGGAGAACGACATGGCTGAAGCGCAGGATTACACCTATGTAGGAACACGACCTATCCGGCCTGATGGTATCGAAAAGGTTACCGGTAAAGCGAACTACGGTGCTGATGAATCGCGCCCGGGGTTGATCCATGGTGTGGTTGTGCGCAGCACCCATGCGCATGCACTGATCGAGGACATTGATGTGTCCGCAGCGCTTGCGCTGGACGGGGTCTATGCAGTGGTTACCGCAGCTGATTTTCCAGCGCGGGACAAAATATCTCCCGCGCGCAAGCGGATGTTTGAAAACATTATTGCCGGACGCAAAGTTGTTTATCACGGCCAACCTCTGGCGGCGGTGGCGGCGTCGAGCGTGGCATTGGCTCAAAAAGCCGCTGAGCTGGTCAAAGTGACTTACAAAGCGCTGCCTGTGGTGCTGGACATGCGCGAAGCCATGGCGCCGGATGCCACCGTTCTGCACGACGACATGTTTACACAAGGTCTGCCGGAAACCCCTGACAAGCCGTCTAACCTGGTGCAGAAAACTGCGATCAGGAAGGGGGATATTGAAGCAGGTTTTGCAGAAGCCGACATAATCATCGAGCGGGAATTTGTCACACCGATGGTGCATCAAGGTTACATTGAGCCCCATGCATGCACCGCGGATGTGAATACAGACGGACACACAACGTTGTGGTGCTCATCTCAAGGGCACTTTGGTATTCGCGATATGGCTGCATTGTCTCTTGGTATGGATGCAGGAGATATCCGGGTTATACCCAGGAAATTGGTGGTGGTTTTGGTGGCAAAACCGTTGTCTATCTGGAACCTCTGGCCATCAAATTGTCTGCCAAAGCAGGACGGCCGGTTAAAATGGTCATGCCGCGTGATGAAGTATTCAGAGCAACAGGACCTGCCTCGGGTACCATTAACACGGTCAAGATCGGCGCCAAAAAAGACGGCACTATTGTTGCGGCTTACGCCAACCTGCTCTACGAGGCGGGTGCCTTCCCAGGTAGCCCTCTGGGTGCCGGCGCTATGTGCATTTTTGCACCTTATGATATTCCAAACATACTGATTGAAGGTGCAGAGGTGGTTGTGAATAAACCGCGTGTTGCCGCTTATCGAGCACCGGGGCGCCGCAATCCATGTTTGCCGGTGAGTCGGTGCTTGATGAGTTGGCGCAGACACTGGAAATGGATCCTATTGATCTGCGTTTGAAAAACGCGGCCACGAAAGGTACCCATGCAGCTTATGGCCCCAGATTTAAAGATATAGGTCTGGTGGAGTGTCTGCAGGCCGCCAAGGCGCACCCTAATTACCAGCGCGCGCTGGAAAAAAATCAGGGGCGCGGTGTAGCCGTTGGCTTCTGGTTTAATGCCGGCAACAACTCCAGCGCCGAGGTGCATGTGGCTGAATCCGGCATGATCCAGATTGTTGAAGGCAGCCCGGATATTGGCGGCAGCCGTGCTGCTATGGCACTCATGGCGGCGGAGACCATGCAGGTCCCTTATGATCGTATACGGGTGCGTATAGGTGATACCGACAGTACCGGTTTCTGTAATACCACTGGCGGCAGCCGCACCACATTTGCCACCGGCATGGCGGTCATCAATGCCTGTGAAGATATCATTGTGCAGTTGAAAGAACGCGCCGCCATTACCTGGGGCATTGATGCCGATCAGGTCGACTGGCGTGATGGACAGGCTTTTCCAAAGCCCGGGGTCAATACCGAAGCTGAGCCATTAACCCTGGCTAAGCTCGCGCGCAGCTTCCCGAAAACAGGTGGTCCGATATCCGCTCGCGCGTCGCTGAACGCCCAGGGCCCGGGGCCTTCATTTGCCGTCAATTTCTGTGATGTGGAAGTTGATCGCGAAACGGGTAGTACCCAGGTGCGCAGCTTTACGGCGATTCAGGACGCAGGCCGGGCGATACATCCAGACTATGTTGAGGGTCAGATGCAGGGTGGTGCGGCGCAAGGCATTGGTTGGGCATTGAATGAAGAATATCTGTTTGATGAAAACGGCATTCTGGAGAATCCCGGTTTTCTGGATTACCGCATTCCAGTAGCGTCAGATCTGCCCATGATCGATACACAGATCATTGAAGTGCACAATGATACTCACCCCTATGGCGTGCGCGGTGTGGGTGAAACACCGATTATCGCGCCGCTGGCTGCGGTAGGGAATGCGGTCAGCCGCGCGCTGGGCATCCGCGTGAGCGATTTGCCACTCTCGCCGCCTAAGGTGTTGGCGATCATAGACAACCAGTGAGATTCGGTTTGCGCGACATGGAATTGGAGCCTGTGCGCGCATTTCCAGGCTAATGAGATTACACTGCCCGGTTTTCACGGAGACCAGGCAGGTTATGAGCGCAAATAGAAGTACCGGTGATGCTCTTGAGTTTCAGGTTTTTAATCGTCGTATAACGGCTAAACGCTGGGGCCAGAAACAGGGTATACCCACCTTTGCTCTGCACGGCTGGCTGGACAATGCCAATACCTTTGACCGACTCGCACCGCTGCTGCCGGAACTTGATCTGGTAGCGTTGGATTTTGCCGGTCATGGTTTGTCAGATCATCGCCCCGCCGGACAGCACTATCACCCCCTTACAGACATGCAGGACATCCTTGCGGTTGCGGAACAGCTCGGCTGGCGCGAGTTCTCTTTGCTGGGTCATTCCATGGGAGCAGCCATTGCCAGCGAGTTGACGGCAACCTTTCCAGAGAAGGTTGTTCGTGCGGTGTTCATCGACGGGTTTATGGCCACGGGTGGTGTCACCGCCGAAGAGCGTTTAGAGCAGAATCGTAGTGCGATAGAAAGCATGTTGCACGCAGATAAGAAGATGCCAAAAATTTACCCGGACCTCGAAACCATGGCTCAGCGGGTCACTCAGGCGACCGATCAGTCCATGGCTGCGGCGCTGACCCTGGTTCAGCGTGGACATAAAATTGTTGAAGGTGGTGTCACCTGGCGAACTGACCCGCGTATTCGTTTTGCGACCCCGCTGCGCCCGACACGGGAGCAGATTGACCTGTTGCTGAAAAACAGCACGGCACCGAGCTTACTGCTGGTCGCTGAGCAGGGTGATACCTGGTATCAGGGTGAAATTGATGACGCCAGCGCAGCTCATCCGCACCTCTCTATAGAGCGTATGCAGGGACCACATCATATTCACCTGGAGCCCGATCACGTGGATGGAGTTGCCCGGCACGTGCGTGATTTCCTCGATCTTGATGCGCTGTCTCGCGAGCGCGCTTAAGCGCTGACGTCTGCGCTCAGCAGTTCTTCGATCCAGGGCAGGTGTTCACGGCCGATAAACACCTGGCCTGCAACCACATACCCCGGGGTTTCAATGACACCGTGGTCTTGTGCTGCCAGAGCGGCCTCATCGAGGATATGCTCTACCGTCTGGGTATCTGGAATCGGTATGTTGAGCTCTAAATCACGCAACAAGGCGGCCATGATGCCGGGGTCATTCAGATCTTCAAGGTCCTGCCAGTAAGCCTTAAAGGCCGCGTCGATATATGTGTCGACAGCCTTGTCGAGCTTCTGCATTACAGCCAATGCAACCTTTGCTTCAAAAGGCTGATCTTGAAACGCCATAGGCAGATTCTGCACCTCTGCATAAAGCAGATGCACATCTCGACGTGCAAGGGCGCGCACGCGCCGATGTTTTTCGCCTTTATTCTCGATGGTTTTCTGTTTGGGAATAGTGCTCAAACGTGTATTAAAAGGATGCCAGTTCGCCTGGGCACCGGTTCTCTTGAGCAGTGCACGAGTCGGAGCGAGCGCGAGGTACGCAGCCGGGGACTTGAAGTCGATATAGATGTCGATTGAAGTCATAACGGATATGCCATATCCGGCGCAGGTCCTTGCTTGCCGGTCAGCGACCAGCGCACAAACGGCAGGTGTTCGCGCCCCGAATAGTATTTTGTCGTCGAAAACATAGGTTGGCACACCGTAAACGCCGGCATCGTGCAGTTGTGCCTGCAGCGTATCATGCGCTTGCCGGCCTTCACCTGCGGCGTAAGCTGCAAAACCGTCTGTATCGACACCTGCCGCTCGCAGGCAGTCAGCAACGACACTAACGTCTTCAATGTCCAGCTCACGTCGCCAGAAGGGGGGATAAACAGCATCAAAATAGTGTCTTAACCTCTCTGGTGCGTGCTCTGCTACCCAGGTGATGCCCATGTTTGCCAGGCTCGAGTCCCAGATCTTTTCCGTACCTTTGAGAATGTAGCCCTGACGCTCAGCATAGCGGCGCGCGTCTTTGTAAGCGTATTTCACGTTCAGCCACTGGGCCGGGCTGCGGTTGGAGGCAACAACCTTACCCGCTGACTTCTTCGCCGAGCCCAGGTAACTGGGAATATCCAGAGTCAATCCCCGCCAGTCGAACTGCAGGCCAAGCTCTGTTTCCAGTGCCTGGGTGGGTTTTACGGCAATAAATGCATAAGGGCTTTTGATGTCCAGATAGACAATCAGAGGCGCCTGGCTTTCTAGTGGTTTCATAGATCACTACCCTAGTGGTGCGGCCGCGCGAGGTAAAGCTTGCTTTGGGTGGCTGCGTTTAAGATTATCAGGTATGACACAAGACAAGCATCAGACCTGCAGAGAGGAAGACAGATGAAGGCCATCACATTGTTATTTGCGCTGTTCACAATGGTTGCGGCCCAGGCGGACATCAAACGCACTGCCAGCGGCAAACCGGATCTATCCGGGGTTTACGATACCGGCACCCTGACGCCACTGAACAGGCCCGAAGAATTTGGTGACAATCAATACATGACACGGGAAGAAGCGGACAAGATAACTGCGCGCACCAAGGCAGTTTTTGATTTTGCAAACCGCGAAAGTGATCCGGACCGGGGTGCTCCGCAGAAAGGTGGCGACGGCAATAATACTGCAGGCGCCGGCGGGGTCGGTGGCTACAACGCATTCTGGATTGATCCCGGCAGCGACACCTTTGAAATCAATGGCAAGTTTCGTACTTCCATCATTTACTCGCCGAAAAACGGCCGTCAGCCTGCGCGAACACCTCAGAGTCTGGCGCGGATGGCTTCAGCGTATAAATCTTTTGGCCATGAAAATGACGGCACCGCATCCTGGCTCGCCTATGATGGCCCGGGTCCCTTCGACGGCCCTGAAAGTCTGGCACCCTCCGAGCGCTGTCTGATCAGTTTTGGTTCAACGGTACCGGTTATTCCCAGCTTGTATAACAACTACAAGCGCATCCTGCAGACGGATGATCATGTACTGATTTATCACGAGATGGTGCATGACGCTCGCATTGTGCGCATGAATAAAGAGCATGGCCCAAGCGATCACCGCACCTGGATGGGTGATTCCGTCGGCTACTGGGAAGGCGATACGTTTGATTGTGAAAACGAAAAATTTCAAAAAGATCAGCGGCTTAGCGGGGGCAAGTGATCAACTGCAAGTGACCGAGCGTTTCAGCCGCCACCCGGACGGCTACCTGGTTTACAACTTCACGGTGAACGACCCTGGTGCCTGGACTGCGCCCTGGAGTGGTGAATACACCTGGGCGCCGAGTGATGACAAAGTTTATGAGTACGCCTGTCACGAAGGTAATTACGCAATGGGTAATATTCTTCGCGGCGCGCGCCTGCTGGAAAGTGAATGGGATGGACCCGTCGCTGGCGGTCAGTAGCAGATCAGTTCGTGAGGCCATGTACCCAGTGTGGTAAGTGCTGCGAGATTTATGGCGCCGACCTGACAGCTACCGCTGACGAAGTGGGCTGGTGGGAAACGTTTCGACCCCACATAGCGCATTATGTGGCTGAAGGTGTGCTCTGGGTGGACCCTGTCACCGGGCAGCGGCTGACCCGCTGCCCCTGGCTTACAGAAGATGAAAGCAGGGGTACGTTTGGTTGTTCCATTTATCTGGATCGTCCGGAAGACTGTCGGCATTATCCGGTCACAGTGTCTGAAATGGCGCGTGACGAATGTGAGATGTTAGAGCTGAAAGACCTTGAACATCCGCAGAAAAGCCAGCAGATCCTGGATGTGCTGATGAGTGATTCGCGACCGCCGTTGGCATGAATGACCGCTTTGCAGAGACAGAATCAATAACAGAGGTAGGTTATGAGTGAGGGGCGATCAAGGTCATTAGATAATATTACACCCTCCCTGGGTGCAGAGGTCAGTGGTATAGACCTGGCTCGCCTGAACGCCGACGACGAAGCTTTTATCCGGCAGGCGTTCCAAGATCGTCTGGTACTTGTGTTTCGCGATCAGCACCTCACGCGAGAACAGCACAAGAATTTTGGCCGTCTGTTTGGTGAGCTGCACCTGCATCCGGCTAAAACTCATCTGGGAATGCCGGGTGATCCGGAAATTTTTGATATCAAAATTACTGCGAAAACCAAGGTCGCAAACGGCGAAGCCTGGCATACGGACCTGTCCTGTGAAGTTATCCCGCCGATGGCGTCAGCCCTGTACATTACCGAGGTGCCGCCCAGTGGGGGTGGTGATACGCTGTTTGCCAATATGCAGGATGCGTTTGCAACTTTGTCAGAACCTATGCAGGTCTTTCTCCAAGGCCTCACCGCTTTTCATAGTGGTTATAAAGATCTGAAAGCTTATGGCGTTGTTCCGAAACCCGGGCAGCACTATCCAACAGCCTCCCACCCCGTGGTTCCCATACACCCGGATACCGGTAAACCGGTGTTGTTTGTTAACGAACCATTCACCGAAACAATCAACGAGCTGCAGCCTGCGGAAAGCACCGCATTACTGAATATGTTGTATCGACACATCGAGACAAATACACGCTTTCACTGCCGAATCAAATGGCAGCCCAACACCCTGGTGTTGTGGGATAACCGAGCGGTCCATCATCACGCGGTGTGGGACTATTATCCCGAGGTCCGCATTGGTGAACGCGTGACCGTTAAAGCTGCGCAACCTCCCACGTGTCAGTAGACGCCACAGATTCCACAGCATCGCAGCAGCATGTGGAGCTAGATATTGTCGGCATGCATTGTGCTTCCTGCACAGCCCGGGTTGAAGGTGCTCTGCTGGCGGTGCCCGGCGTATTCGATGCGCGGGTGAATCTTGCGAACGAGCGCGCTTATTGCACGGTTGCCCCTACGCTTACCCACGCACACCTTGCGCAGGTGGTTGAGCAGGCGGGTTTTGCAGTGGTATCAGCGGATGAGTTGCAGGCCGATGAGCAAGGCGCCGCTGCGAACGAAACCCGGCAAACCCTGCGGGCTGCGATCATTGCAGGCCTGCTGACGGCACCGGTTTTTTTCCTCGAAATGGGTGGTCATCTGTATCCGCCGCTGCAGGCCTGGCTCGCGGTTTATCTGCCTGCGCCGGGGAACCATCTGCTGCAGGCTGGATTGATCACGATGGTTCTGGCCTGGCCGGGCAGAATATTCTTTTCTGCAGGAATGGCTGCTGTGGTCCGGTTGACGCCAGATATGAATTCTCTGGTTGCTCTGGGTACTGGCGCGGCATGGCTGTACTCCATCTGCGTGCTGTTTTTTCCAGGCTGGTTTCCCGAAGGTACCAGCCACGTTTACTTTGAATCTGCCGGAGTGGTTGTCACGCTGGTTTTGCTGGGACGCTTTTTTGAAAGCAAAGCGAAGTACCAGGCTGGTTCTGCGGTGCGCGCGATGCTGAATCTGCAGCCCGATTCCGCATTGATGTGGAATGGAGAGGATTATGTGGCCACCGCCATTAAGGCCATTCCTGTCGGTGCAAAGATTTTAGTGAAACCAGGAGAGACGATCGCCGTTGATGGCACGGTGGTTGAGGGTTCGTCTTTTGTGAACGAAGCCATGTTCACCGGTGAGCCTCTTCCGGTTGCCAAACATGTCAGCGATGGTGTGACTGGCGGCACGTTAAACACAAATGGCTCGTTGGTTGTTGTTGCCACTCGTACGGGTGCAGATACAGCGCTGGCGAAGATAATTGCAGCTGTGGAGTATGCCCAGGCGGCGAAGTTACCCATTCAGGGTTTTACTGATCGCGTTGTGAAGTGGTTTGTGCCTGCTGTGCTGTTGATTGCTCTGTTGACGTTTGTTTTGTGGCTGACACTGGCAGGTGCTGGTGCGATGGACCTGGCGCTGCTCAGCGCTGTTGCTGTGCTCATTGTCGCCTGTCCCTGTGCTCTCGGATTGGCTACGCCGACATCAATTCTTGTTGGCACTGGGATTGCCGCAAAACGCGGAATCGTTTTTCGACACGGCGACGCTCTGCAGATTCTGAATGAGGTGGACATTGTTGCTTTCGATAAGACCGGGACATTGACACTCGGCAAACCGAAATTGACTGAGCTGGCAGTCACGGAAGAGTGGGACAGCTCGGAGGTGCTGCGTATGGCTGCGGCCGTTGA
Organism: Gammaproteobacteria bacterium; assembly: GCA_048571035.1. Taxonomy (GTDB): domain Bacteria; phylum Pseudomonadota; class Gammaproteobacteria; order Pseudomonadales; family Azotimanducaceae; genus UBA4421. The sequence continues at coordinate 1,062,897 of CP121329.1, read as the reverse complement.
GCAATCGTCCGAGCATCCCCTGGGTCAGAGTGTTGTTGAAGCAGCACAAGCGCGTGGCCTGACCTTATCAGCGGTAAAGGACTTTGCGGCGCAGCCGGGCTATGGCGTGTCCGGCGTTGTTGCCGGGCGGCAGGTTGTTGTGGGATCCCGGCGCATGCTGGAACGTGCAGATATTGATACAGCACTACTCGACAAAAAAGCGACTGCCTTAGCCGGACAGGGACACTCATTACTCTGGGTTGCTGTTGATGTCCGCCTGGCTGCCGTTATTGCAGTCAGCGATACGATTAAAGACAGTGCGGCAGCGATGCTCCATGAACTGGCTCGCGAACATCGAAAGACGATAGTCCTCAGTGGCGACAACCTGGCAGCTGTGCAGAGTGTTGCAGCGCAGCTGGATATTACTGAGGTTTATGCTGACCTGTTGCCCAGAGATAAGGTGGAGGTGCTGGCAGGGCTGCAGGCGCAGGGCAAGCGAGTTGCGTTTGTCGGCGATGGTATTAACGATGCACCCGCGCTGGCGCAGGTGGATGTCGGTATTGCCCTGGGTGTGGGTACTGATGTTGCTATAGAAAGCGCCGATGTGGTGGTGTCGGGAGAAGGGTTGCACGGCGTATCGGAAGCTTTTGCTGTGAGCCGGGCCGTTATGACCAACATCAAACAAAACCTGTTCTGGGCGTTTATCTACAATCTGCTGTTGATCCCAGTGGCTGCTGGTTTACTGTATCCCTTTTCTGGTGTGCAGCTTTCGCCGGTGCTGGCTGCGGTTGCAATGGCTTTATCCAGTCTGTTTGTTGTGTCTAACGCGCTTCGACTTAACTATATGAGACTGTTTCCAGGTTAGCAGCGCGTTCGGTTTCGCGCAGCCAGTGTTTGATCTCTTCTAGCTGACCAGTACTGGCGCTTCGCCGATGTAACTGTCCTGCGCTATAGCATTGATAACAAAGTCAGCCACGTTAGCTCTGGAAATGATGCCGTTGCGCCAAGTTTCCGGGGCGACAAGGGTCTTATAAGGTGTCTGTTTGCCGTTGGTTAAAACTCCAGGACGAGCAATGGTCCACGCCAATTGGCTGGATTTGATAGCCGCTTCCTGCACCGATTTGTCGGCGTAGGCGCGGCCGAAAACCAGATTGAAACCCAGGCGCTGTAACGGATGAATGGCATCAATACTGTCACCGGCGCCGAATCCGGTTACGCAGACCAATCGCTTCACTTGCTCTTGCTCCATCTGCTCAAGAACAACTCTGGTCGCTGAAGAAAACAACGTGATGGGTCCGGTAAACAACTGCAGGTTGAAGGGCACTCCGAGGCTCAGCACAACAGCATCCATACCGCGAAGGGCAGGTGTTAGGTCGTCAGCAATCAACGCATCACCATTCGTTTTGGTCAGATTGTCGTGAGTGTAGGCAAGCTCCGAAGCATGACGGGAAAAAGCGGTGACCGCCCAGCCTTTTTCGCAGGCAGCTTTCACCGTGGCCAGGCCAATGCCTCGACTTGCACCTATGACTAGTATTCTTTTTTCCGACATATATGCTCGCTGTCTTTAATGTTCTGAGTGTCCATTAGCGACGGTGAATTGTCCGTGAAGTTGAGGCGCTGATACAAACGCAGTTTTTTTCGAACTCAAGCCGCATGCCAAGCGAATAGAAGCGAGCAGTCTTGGGTTTATAGTGTTGGGCTTCGTTATTGATAGGATTACTCGGGTTCTCCACCCCCGAATCAGAGAGGTATGGTTTTGTACACAATAATCAGTCGCCGCCTGGCGCTTGTTCTTTCAGCGTTACTGATGTTCGCGGCAGTGCCTCAGACGGCCTGGGCTAATACAACCAGTGTTTTCAGCCCCGACGTAAAAGAGGGTGACCGCATGTGGGAATATCGCACGAGCTACGAACCTAACGACGGCGGTTTAGAAGATGTGTTTGCTCACCGCCTCCATTACCAGCATGCCTTGAACGGTCAGTCACGGCTGCGGTTGATTGGTCTGCAGAGTGATAGCGGAGACGGCCTTGAATTCCGCTACATGCGCGTGGAGTATCAATATCAATACCTCGAAGATGAAGACGCTGGCTGGGACAGCGCGCTGCGCTTTGAACTGCAGATTGCTGAAGGCGATGATCTTCCGCATCGTTTTCGCGTGGCCTGGACCGGCAAAATTGATGTGACTGACCGTTGGCAGCTGCGTGCCAACCTGATCACCGGGCGCGAGTTTCACAGCGACGCAGACAGCGGGATTTCACTGGAGACCCGCTGGCAGGCAACTTATGCCCTGGGTGGCGGCACGCGATTGGGCATCGAGTCGTTCAACGACCTGAACACAACCGATGACTTTGGTAATTTCAACGAGCAGGAACACCAGGTGGGCCCGATAGTGAAGATGGGTCTCGGCAGAGGTTGGAGTGTAGATTTCAGCTACCTGTTTGGTCTGTCGGATGATGCGCCGGACCAAAACCTGCGCATGCAGCTGAAGTACAACTTGTAGCGTAACACGCGTTGCAGATTGCGGAATGAGACCCTGGCTGGTGGTCCCCGCATATCGGTGATAGGGTCTGCTCAGGTTGCACGTAGAAGGCAACCCCCTCCGAGTTTGAGAGACCCTGCACATGTTTACAGCTTTAATCTGTCTGGTTGGCGCCGCCGTGTTGGTGGGCCTGGCGTTTCTGTTTTCCCTGGATCGTGCCCGCATCAACTGGCGCACTGTGCTGCTGGCTTTGGCAATGCAGGCGGGGCTGGGCGCGCTGGTGCTGTATGTACCGTTGGGTCAGGCCGTGCTTGCCGCGATGACCACCGGTGTCAGCGCAATTCTGGATTATGCCAAAGACGGTATAACCTTTGTTTTTGGTGATGTTGGCGCAGGCAAACTGGGTTTTGTGTTTGCTTTCCAGGTGCTGCCGGCCATTATATTCTTCTCCTCGCTGATTTCAGTCCTTTACTACACCGGCATCATGCGCTGGGTGGTCATGGTGATCGGTGGGCTTTTTCGCAGCGTGTTACGCATCAGTGCGCCTGAATCACTCTCTGCGGCAGCCAACATTTTCATGGGACAAACTGAAGCTCCTATCGCGGTGCGGCCTTTCCTTGTGCAGATGACGCGTTCCGAATTGTTTGCCGTCATGGTTGGTGGTCTTGCAACAGTAGCTGGCGCGACCATGGCGGGTTATTCCGCTCTGGGCGTGGAACTGAAATACCTGATTGCCGCCAGTTTTATGGCCGCTCCCGGCGGTATTGCCATGGCTAAGATATTTGTACCGGAGCAACCGGATGCAAGACTGGTCAATGATGTGGGCGAATTAGGCGGTAGTGACGAAGATCCGGCTAATATTTTTGATGCGGCAGCCAAAGGTGCCACCAGTGGTCTGATGTTAGCCGCCAATGTGGGTGCCATGCTCATAGCGTTCATTGCTTTGATTGCTCTGGCTAACGGTGTCTTTGGCTGGGTTGGTGGGCTTGTTGGCTTTCCCCAGCTCAGCCTTGAACTGGTTTTGGGTTATCTGTTTGCCCCGATCGCATTTCTGATCGGGGTACCCTGGGCAGAGGCAGTGCAGGCCGGTAGTTTTATCGGTCAGAAACTGGTGTTGAATGAGTTTGTTGCTTACGTGAATCTGGTCTCTGATGGAGCCAATCTTTCCGCACACACCACGGCTGTGGTTACCTTTGCCTTGTGTGGCTTTGCAAATTTTTCCTCTATCGCTATCCTGCTGGGCGGCATTGGTTCCATGGCGCCTGAGCGGCGACCTGAAATAGCTCAGTTAGGTGTGCGTGCGTTGCTGGCCGCTTCGCTGGCAAACCTGATGAGTGCAGCCATTGCCAGCTTTTTTCTGTTACTGGGTAGTTAATGATGCGCGTACCAACCATCAGCATAAAAAATTTTCCCGATGACCCAGCGTTTGTCTCTGCCCTGGGCGGTGCTTATGAGTCCTGTGGGTTCTGTGGGATCTCGGAACATGGCATCAGTGATGAGGTCATAGAGGATGCTTACACAGTATTGCGTGAGTTTTTTGCGCTGCCCGCCGAGGTAAAAGATCGCTACCAGACCCAGACCGCGGGTGCGAGAGGGTATACCGGCTTTGGCATTGAAACTGCAAAAGACAGCAGCCATCCCGACCTGAAAGAGTTCTGGCAGGTGGGGCGTGAGGTGGTGTCGGGTACAGCCGGGCATGATGCGCTGTTGCCTAATGTCTGGCCGTCTGAGGTGCCTGAATTTCAAGCGAAACTGTATCGTTTGTATGAGGCGCTGGAAGGCCTTGGCAATCGCGTGCTGGATGCTCTGGCACTGTATCTGAATCTGGCACCGGGCTATTTCCGCGATAAAGTCTCACACGGAAATTCAATCTTGCGACCCTTACACTACCCGCCGATAGCACAGCAGGACACGCCGTCACTTCGCTCTGCCGCGCATGAAGACATTAATCTGATTACTTTGCTTGTGGGGTCTGAAGAGCCCGGTCTGGAAGTTCTGTCGAGGGACGGCCAATGGGTACCGATAAATATGCAGCCGGGCACAATTGTGGTGAATATCGGCGACATGATGCAGCGCTTGACCAATCATGTATTACCTTCCACAACCCATCGTGTGGTGAATTCACCTGAGGCTTATTCGGGTGGCAGTCGTTACTCGATCCCTTTTTTCCTGCATCCTAACCCGGAGTTTGAAATTGCCACGCTGCCCGGGTGTATCTCTGAGGATAATCCGAATCGTTATCCTGAACCGATTCTGGCGGATGAATATCTGAAACAGCGTCTGGTCGAAATTGGTCTGATGTAAAAAAACCCCGCCGGAGATGGCGGGGTTGAAAGTCGGGCAAATGCCCGGGGCTATCAGACTGTTGGCTTAAGAGCCGATCACACCATTGTCTTTTTTGGTAATGACCAGCGTCGCGTCCCTGGGTATCGTATTGCTGCCAAAAGCGTCCGGGAAGCTGGTCGCTTCCGGAGATCCGTTACCAGGGTGCTGAACGTTCACAAACGCTGTTCGGTAGTTCGGCGTGGTTGCCCAGCCGGTCAGCTCATCACTGGGTACACCCACCAGGAGTCGCTTCGGCACGGGATCTTTGGCTTTGGTGTCAAATACCGTAACCTGATCCTGCAACCCTAAGGGCTGACCACCATCGGTGCCGATAAACAAGCGACCAAACGGGTCAGCATAGGCCGCATCAGGTGCGGAGAATGCTGTATCAGGATCTTCAATGGTTGAAGAGGCCAGAATATAGATTTCCCACTTAAAGCGTGTGCCCAATCCGCGTCTGCCGTCCTTGGTGCGGATGATGTGACCGTTATTATTCGGATTTTCCGGGTTGGCGGCGTTCACTTCACCCTGACCATCGTCTTTGCGGTTGTTATTGGTGAGCGTCCAGAACACGCTGTTGTTCTTGCCAATGGTAGTCCACTCGGGACGGTCCATTTTGGTGGCGCCAACAATATCAGCGGCAATTCGTGCGTTAATCAGCAGTGCTGCCTGATCGCCGCCAAAACGCTGCCACAACGCATCGCTGGCGTTGACGTCCAACGCTAGCCAAGTGCCTGTTCCGTCGTCGTCGAAGCGGGCCGCATACAGGGTGCCTTCATCCAACGGACTTTTACCCGCGGCTACAGCATCGCGCCAAGGCAATTCTGAAACAAACTTGTAACAATAATCACCACGTTGATCATCACCCATATAGGCAGCAATGCGGCCGTCTTTGGCTTCCGCGATCGCAATGGCTTCGTGTTTGAACCGGCCCAGGGCGGTGCGCTTCACTGGCTTCTGGGTGCCGTCGAAAGGATCAATCTCAACCACCCAGCCAAAACGATTGGATTCATTGACGTAGTCGGGGTCATTCAAATCGAAGCGCTTGTCAAAGTTTTCCCAACCGTAACCGAAGCCGGCGTTTGCAAAGCCGTAGCGAGCCTGTTCTTCGGTAGGTGTAAAACCTGCGTCTGGTGAGCCGTTGCCATCGGTTGCGCCAAAGTAACCGTTGAAGTTTTCTTCACAGGTCAGATAAGTACCCCATGGCGTAGGGCCCGATCCGCAGTTGTTGATGGTGCCCAACGGGATGTTTCCGGCAGCGTTTTGCAGTAATTCAGAGGCTGCGGCAGGGCCAGAGAAATCCATTGGGGTATTCACGGTGATACGGCGGCTGTTAGGGCTCTTCACCACATTCCAGCTGTTGTAATCTTTTTCCAGCGCAACCACTGAAACACCCATGACGTTCTGCGCCAGGCGTACATCTTCCAGTGACTCGGGTGCGTCTTTGCCAAGCACGTGACTGTTACGGCCAAATTCGTGGTTAACGCACAGCATGCCTTTGCGGTTGCTCATCTTGTAACCGTGCTTGCCGTAACGTTTGCCTTTGCCCTGGTCTTCCGGAAAAAACCACATGCCGTCATGGCCGATGCCAATCTGTTTGCTGGCTTGGTCTGACGTAGGTCGAGTTGCAGGATCACCGAGGTAGGCTTCGGTAGCACCGGGTTCGATCGGGGTGCCCCAGGGAATGATAACCTGGTATTCGTAGTCGTTAGAAATGGTGGGCAGGCTCTGGTCAGCAGTCGCCTGTTCTAATGAGACCGGTTCAAAGTCGACCAGGTTACGTTTTGATTTCTTCTTTTTTTTCTGGCTGTTGTCATCCCAGCTTGCCATGGCTGCAGGCGCGACGAAGGCGGTGGCAGCGCCAGCCAGGCTGCCCTGGGTGATTTTACGGCGGGTGAAATGTTTGTTCAGCACATCACCGAAGCTGCGATTTGTGCTTGGGTTGCTCGATTGGTTTTCGCTGTCATCAGTCACGTTAAACGTCTCCCATCTATCGTCAATTAAGGGCAGGTTTGAACCTGTGAGATCAGGTTAGACAGACCAGGTGACAGGGTAGTGTCAGTTTCGTTACAGAAAAATGTCGACAATAGTTTTTTGCGCCGCCGCTTGGTTTAAACTTGTCCGTTTTTGGGAACCCTACCTTGAATACGCTGGATCAACCGCTGACTTTCGCGCATGGCCCGCAGATGAAAAATCGTTTCATGCTGGCGCCTTTGACAAACTCTCAAAGCCATGAAGATGGTGTCATGAGCGAAGAAGAATTTCATTGGCTGACTTTACGTGCACAAGGTGGCTTTGGACTTACAATGACCTGCGCCGCGCATGTGCAGGAAGTCGGTAAAGGGTTCCCCGGACAACTTGGCATCTGGAGTGACGATCACCTGCCCGGTTTGAGTCGTCTGGCAGAAAAGATAAAGGCAGAAAACAGTATTGCCATCGTGCAGCTGCATCACGCGGGTATGCGCTCACCTGCGGAACTCATTGGTTGCGCACCAGTTTGCCCAAGCGATAATGAAGAATTCGGCGCCAGGGCGCTCGATACATCTGAAACAGAGCAGTTGATTGAGGATTTTATCGTTGCTGCCGAGCGCGCAGAACGGGCGGGCTTTGATGGCGTTGAGCTGCACGGTGCGCATGGCTACATTTTGTGCCAGTACTTCAGCGCCGAGATAAATCAGCGCGAAGATCAGTTTGGTGGCAGTGCCGAGAACCGCTGGCGAATTCTGTTTGACATCATTGCCGGGATTCGCAGCCGCTGCAGAGCAGACTTCAACCTCGGGGTGCGTTTGTCGCCCGAGCGTTTTGGTATGCAACTCGCGGAAGTGAAAGATATGGCAACCAAGCTCATGCTAAGTGGTGAGCTGGACTTTCTCGATATGTCTCTGTGGGATGTGTTCAAGCTGCCCGAAGAAGAAGTTCATCAGGGCCAGAATCTCATGGCGCATTTCACCGAGTTACCCAGGGGCAACACGCGTCTTGGTGTCGCGGGCAAAATCCGCACACCGGCTGAAGCACAAGCGGCCCTGGATGCAGGGGTTGACTGGGTGATGCTCGGTCGAGCCGCTATTCTGCACCACGACTTTCCCAATCGTGCGTTGCAGGATCCACAATTTGAGCCGGTCAGTCTGCCGGTAACTCGCAGTTATCTGGCCAATGAGGGCCTGTCGCCTAAATTTGTTGATTACATGGCGGGTTGGAAGGGCTTTGTCAGCGATGCCTAATCGTCTTGACCCGGTGTGGCAGCAGCGTCAGGATAGCGGGATGTTCCCGCTTAACTGGCGATTGTCCTCGGGCTGATGTCGAACACTGTGCATAAAAGGCGCTTGCAACCGTTACTGTTTCTGGTGACGGCGGCGCTGCTTGTGCAGAGTTTGTTCCCCAGTGGCACTATGCCGGGCAATCTGACTAGTGGCTGGGTGGCCACTCTGTGTCCTGAAGGCATGCCGGTTGGGTTCATGGCGCAGCTTCAACCTCTGCAAAAGCAGGTTGGTCAGCACACTGGACATCACAACCATCATGATGGCCACCATGTCAGCGGCGGGGATCATTCGGCGGGTCATCAGGCCACCGGTGACTGCCAGCTTGGCAGCCAGCTCGATCAGCCTTTTACGCTGGCTTCGCATTACACCCCGGGCGCAGCATTACAGGTTGATCTTGCTCCTGTCCAAAACACGCACGTGGCGCTTTTCGCCCGGGACGTCTATCACCTGCGACCCCGCGGGCCCCCTCTGTCTTAATCTGCTTTTAAGCAAACTTGCATTGCCCACATCGGGCACGTTTAGATTTACAGGAGATTAGACATGCGCTTATTAGGCGTAGCGTTGCTGTTGGCAGCGCCAGCGGGTTGGAGTGAATCCACCCAGATGGAAGAAGTGGTGGTCGTAGCAGATCCTCACGTCAGGACTTTTGAACTGTCAGAGACATTGGACATAGCGCCGGACTCGGCCACCCTTCTGCGCAAAGCCCCGGGCGCCAGTGTGGTGCAAAATGGCCCTCTAACGGGAATAGCACAGTATCGGGGTATGTCGCGTTTTCGTGTCAGCACTCAGGTGAACGGTATGGTCATCAGTGCAGGCGGACCCAACTGGATGGATCCACCCTTGTCTTATGCACCAGCAGCTCACCTTGAATCCTTGCAGGTCTATCGTGGTATAGCCTCGGTCAGCGCGGGTTTGGAAACCATCGGTGGCGCCGTCAAAGCAAATACCTGGCAAGGTGATTTCAGCGATGGCGGCATGGAGCTGGACGGCCGGTTGCGAACCGGTACCCAGAGTGTAAATGGCGCTGTGCTTTTCAGCGGGGCAGCTGCAATTTCAAACGAATCTCATCTATTGCGGGTCAGCGGTTTGTCTGAATCTGCAGATGATGCGGATTTCAACGGCGGCAAAATTTTACCTTCGGAATACGAACGCGAGCGTTTTGATGTCGGTTACGGTTTCCGTCGGGGTTTGCATTCCTTCCGGATCGAATATGGCCGTAGTGAAACAGGTGACACAGGCACCGCAGCGCTGCCTATGGACATTGATTACATCGATGCAGATCTGGTCAATGTGGCCTGGCGATACGATGCCGATGATGTGCAGCTGCTCGCGCGTGTACATACCAGCGACATTGAACATGAAATGACCAACTATCACCTGCGCAGCGCGCCGGGTAACCCTGCCATGTGGCGGATGAACTACGCCACCGGTGATAATCGCGGTTTTGCCCTGGCGGCTAACTGGGGTGGCTGGCGTATGGGCCTGGATGGTCATGACGAGGTGCACAATTCGGACATCAGTAATCCCAACAATCCAATGTTTTTTGTGACAAATTTCAATGAGGCCGAACGCACGCTGTTGGGTTTGTACCTTGAGCGTGAACTGACGCTGTCTGATCGATGGATGGCAGAACTGGGGGCGCGCTACAATCGTGTTACCAGCGATAGTGATGTGGTTAACGCAACGCCCGCTATGATGGGGATGCCGCCCGCGGTTGCCTTGCGCGATTCTTTCAACGCTGCGGATCGTCAGCAGACCGATAACAATATCGATTGGGTTGCGAAACTGCGCTATCGCTATACGGATAATTTGGAGCTTTATTCGGGTTTATCCCGCAAGACGCGCTCGCCAGCTTATCAGGAACGCTATCTGTGGCTGCCATTGATGGCTACTGCCGGGCTGGCTGATGGTAGAACCTATACCGGTAACATCGAGCTTGATCCTGAAGTGGCCCACGAAGTCGAGTTGGGCTTCGATTGGGCAGGGCAACGTCTGCAGGTGTCGCCACGCGTGTTTTACAAACGCGTGGATGATTACATTCAGGGCACCGCCAGTACAAATATGGCAGCGGTAATGTTTGTTCAGATGATGAACAATGCCAATGGTACAGATAATCCAGCACCACTGGAGTTCAATAATGTCGACGCTGAGTTTTACGGTATCGACATGGATTGGTCGTATCAGATTAGCACTCAGTGGTCTGTTGAGGGTGTTGTTAATTTTGTCCGAGGCAAACGCCGCGATGTTGACGATAATCTCTATCGTGTAGCGGCACCCAACGGTTTTGTTGGCGTGCACTATACCCGGCCACAGTGGCATGTCGGTGTTGAAAGTTTCTGGGCCGCTGGCCAGAGTCGAACTTCACAGATTAATGGCGAACCATCAAGCTCAGGGTATGCGCTGTTGAACCTGCAGGGTGACGTTACCTTAGCCCAGGGTGTGCGCCTCGGTTTCGGTGTTGATAACGTATTTGATCGAAATTATGCCGATCATCTGAGCGGGATTAATCGCGTTCGTGCTAATCCAGACCTGGCGACAGGTGAACGCCTGCCAGGATACGGGCGCAACTTTTTTGCACGCATCGATTATAGTTGGTAGCCCCAAATCAGCAGACAAAGGAATCCTATGAACCTGCAGAAAAATGATGAGTTGATGCATCCTGTTGGTGATGATCCGGCCTGGAGTGAAAGTTACTACTTTAACTTCGTGGATCCGGATTCCAAGCTGGCCATTTTTACGCGGATGGGTTTTCGTCCCGGCAGCGGCTGGGCAGATGCGTTGCATGTGGTGTATCTGCCGGGCAAGCGGGTTGCGTTTACCTACGGACGGCGTGACATCGGCTCTGATCTGTCTGCCTATGATGGTGATCTGTGTGCGGGCGATTTACGCCTGACCTGTGAGGTGCCCCATGAGAAATGGCGTCTGCAATATGATGGGCCTGCCCAGGATATTGCTGACGCAGAAATTCTTCTCATGCGCCGCAAACAGCGTCCCGAAGGTTGGTATGTACCCGCAACGCTGCAGATGGACCTCTCCTTTGATTGCCTGACCCAGCCACATTACGCGGCTCAGGGCGCCCATGGTCACTTTGAACAGAGTGGTCGGGTGACGGGGCAGATCAATCTTGAGGGTGAAACCTGGGACGTGCAGGGGTACGGTGTCCGCGATAAAAGTTGGGGGCCTCGGGATTGGGGCGGCAGCAATCGATCTGCGACGCTGGAGGATAAACCGGCGCAGGTGGCTCCGCCTGCAGGACCGGCACCGTTTGTGAACTGGTTTTCGATGAATTTTGGTGCCGATGCAGCCCTGGGTGGTTCCTGTTTCAGACATGAAGATGGACAAATGAGGGGTGCCGGCTGGTTGCAGCGTGGCGGCGAGAGTGTTGACCTGGTTGATGTGGTCATCGAGTCAACTTATCAGACAGATTCGATTTTACATACGGGTATCTACTTGACCGCGAGCACACCGGCGGGAGAAAAGATTGTGATCGAAGGCCGGGTGCTGAATGTCTGCCCGACTAAGATAGCCATGCCGGGCGGTGCAACCTTCGTCAACGAAGGCCTGGCGGAGTTTGTCTGGAACGGACAAACCGGTTACGGCATTGCGGAGCACTGGCATGCAGTAGATCTGGGTTAAACCAGATCCACTGCCGCCGAGCGGTGTTCAATGCCTGTGCCTGTTTCTTCAGGGCTTGCGGAACAACAGGGTAAAACGGTCGGTGTTGCCGCTGACACTGCGACGGCCAACTTCGTATACCAGTTCGTCATCGTAGCGATAGTGCAGATCAGAATAGTCGACAAACTCAAAACCTGCCGCCTCAATTTCCTTGATGGCCTGAACAGGATCCATTCGACGCCAGTTCTCGCTGTTGTCACTCTGCATGTGGCGTCGGGTGTGATCAACAACGCCATATAAACCACCGGACTTGAGCACGCGGAACACCTCTTTGTTGAGGGTGCTGCGGGTTTCCTCAGTCAGGTTGTGCAGGTTACGGAATGTTAAGACCAGGTCAATGTTCTTGGTATCCAGGGTCAGCTCACTGATCGCGAAGCGGCGGCTGCCTTCCGGTCGTGAGAATGAAGACATGTCCACGTCCAGTACTTCAACATCACTTAACGTACCGGCTTCGATTTGCGCGGCAACACTCTGCGTGCCAATGGCAACCAGCAACTGACCTTTTTCCGCCAGCGTGGGTGCAAGTATTTTACTGTACCAACCGCCGCCAGGTAGCAGTTCGAGCACCCGCATATCTTCTTCAAGGCCGAAGAACTTGAGTGTTTCCAGTGGCTTGCGGTTGCCATCTCGCGCTTTTTCGGCGTCGCTGCGGCTGTCACTGGCTATGGCGGATTTAAGTTTTTCTTCTATATCTGCGTGAACAGATCCAGCGCTGAGGCTAAGTGCCAGCGCGATAACAACACAGGAAACAAGATGGTGCATTACATATCCTTTGGTTTTGCTTGAGAGTTTCGAACTTGGGCATCCTACACTTTTTGTTTACCACCGGCTCTGGCAGCTCATACCGCCATCAACGACCAGATTGGCTCCGCTGATCCAGCGTGAAGCTGTACTGAGCAGGAATAAGACGGCGTCTGCAATATCTTCGCCCTCACCGAGACGTGTCAGCGGTGCTTTCTGTTGCCAGCGCTGCACACCCTCCGGCCAGGCCTGCTCAATGCCGTCGCGGCCTATCAGCCCGGGAGAGATGGTGTTGCAGCGAACATTCTGCGCGCAGTATTCCAGCGCGAAACTGCGGGTCAGCATGTTTAATCCGGCTTTGCTGGTGGCATAGTGTCCGTGACCCGAAGCGCCATCACTGCCTTCAATAGAAGATACGTTGACCACACTGGCAATCGGGAAGCGGGCACAGGCTTGTTGGGTTAAGTAAAATACGGCATTCAGATTGGTTTGCTGGGTGTGCTGCCATTGATCAAGTGTAAGTTCTGCCAGCCCGGCTACCGATTGATCTGCTGCATTGTTCACCAGCCCCGTGAGTGTCATGTTCTGGCTGTCGATCGTGTCCAGCAGTTGATCTATCTGTCTGGCATCGGTCAGGTCGGCGTGCACGGCGAAAGCCTTCTGACCCAGCGAGGCCAACAGGGTTTTCAGCACCTGCGAGTCTGTGCGGTAGTGCAGGATAACCTTCGCGCCTGCTTCGCTCAGACGTAATGCGGTTGCAGCGCCAATGGTGCCTGCCGCACCGGTTACCAGTACACACTGGCCCGTCAGGTCGAGTAGCTTGTCTACGGGTATGGTCATGGTAACTCCCTCGTTGTTTGTCCTTTCGCAGACCTTGTCAGTGTGCGTAGAATCAAGTGTATAGATTTAGGGTGGGAATAGGGTATGGCGGAATTTACAGGCCTGGTGCCAGCGGCATCGCCAGGCAAGCTGGCGGAACGCTTCTATACCCAGGAGCGCTGTTATATCAGTGAATATATGAATACACCCGAGGCGGCGCAGGTTTCAGTAGCGCAGGCATATGTGGCACCGGGTGTGACAACACAGTTACATAGCCTGGCCATTGAGGAGCGTTACATCATCATGCAGGGCCGGGGTTTGATGGAGCTGTCTGAGACTGAAGCTTTTGCCGTGAACGTTGGCGATGTTGTTATTATCCCTGCGGGGGTGCCCCAGCGCATTCGTAATGTGCTCGACGAAGATCTTATATTTTTGTGTGTCTGTACGCCAAGATTCCAGCCTGAGCACTATAAGGTATTGGAAACCGCTCAGACTCAGCCACTGGACAAAGTACTGTGATGGATTACATTCGCGTGCCGCTTGCGGTCGTGGTCATCTTATTCGTCTGCTGGCTGTTGTCCGATAACCGCGCTCGTGTGCCCTGGCGGTTGGTGTTTGTTGGACTGGCGATGCAGTTTACCTTTGCCTTGCTGGTGTTGGGTTCATCCATCGGTCAGCAGGTTTTACGGGCGATAAGCGATGGGGTGACTCAAGTTGTCGCCTCATCCGCCGCTGGCGCTGAATTTGTCTTTGGTACGGGCTACCAGGAACATTTCATCGCGTTTTCCATTCCGGCTACCATTATTTTCTTTTCCCTGCTGATGTCTCTTCTGTACCACTTCGGGATTGTGCAATGGATTGTTAAAGGCATGGCTGCGGGGATACGCAAGCTGTTACCGGTTTCAGGCGCCGAGTCATTAACGGCGTGTGCCAACGTGTTTATCGGTAACACTGAGGCGCCACTCATCATCAAGCCTTATATTGCGGGGATGACCCGTTCTGAAATCATGGCCATGATGACTGCGGGCATGGCCACCATCAGCGGCGGTATGCTGGCCGTATACATTGGTCTTGGCGCGGATGCGGGATATCTGATTACCGCGTCGCTGATGGCAGCGCCGGGTGCGCTGGTGGTCGCCAAGATCATGGTGCCGGAAACGGAAACTCCGGTCACCATGGGCAAAGAGGTTGTAAATCTGCCGTCAGATTCTGTGAATATGTTCCAGGCTATGACTAAGGGTGCTTCAGATGGACTGATCCTGGCGGCAAACGTGGTGGCTATGTTAATCGCCTTTGTGTCCATGGTGGCATTGCTCAACTGGCTTTTGGGTCTTGTGCCAGATGTTATGGGTGAGGCTCTTACCTTGCAGCGTGTATTTGGCTGGATGTTTTATCCCTTCGCCGTGCTGATTGGTGCGGACCTTGCCGATGCCGCGAAGGTAGGCAATTTACTGGGGATGAAAATATTCCTTACCGAGTTTCTGGCCTATACCGAGTTGCAGCAACTGGGCGATCAGATCTCGGACCGCTCCAGAGCGGTAGCGACTTTTGCCCTGTGTGGATTCAGTAGTTTTGTTTCTATCGGTGTGCAGGTAGGTGGAATTGGCGCGCTGGTCCCCGAGCGGCGGGACGATATTGCTCATACTGCGCTGCGTTGTATGATTGGCGGCACGCTCGTGACATTGATGACAGCCACCATTGCCAGCCTGTTCTTTTAAAGTGGTGGCAAGCAGAGTGAGCAAGGAAAACCAGATATGACAGCAACTGTGTTAACGCATGATCAGCAGCAGCAGTTTTCCAGGCAGGGTTATGTTGTGCTGGAGAATTTCAAATCACCTGAGGAGCTGGCGGAGCTCCGCCAGGCAGCCCTGCAGGTTATTGAGGCGTTTGATTTTTCTTCTCATCAGCATGTTTTTTCAACGACTGCGGATGCGGCTGCACTGGGAGAGTATTTTCTCACTTCGGGTGATCAGGTGCGCTGTTTTCTGGAACCCGGCGCAGCTGACGAGAATGGTCAGTTGCGGGTAGATAAGTTGCTGTCGGTGAACAAGCTGGGTCATGCGATGCATGATCGTATACCAGCCTTCCGCCGTTTCTCCAGCGACCCCCGATTAACCACATTAATGCATGAGATCGGCGTGCAGACACCCCATGTCTGGCAGTCAATGTACATTTTCAAGCAGCCTCAGATTGGCGGCGAGGTAGGCTGGCATCAGGATGCCACCTATTTCTATACTCAACCCCTGAGTGTAAAAACCCTGTGGTTTGCCATTGACGATGCAACCCTGGATAACGGCTGTCTGTGGGTTGCAGATACAGACCCGGATTCGCCGCTGCGTGAAGTGTTTGAAGTGGTTGATGGTCGGCCGCGAACGCGCCGGCTTGATCCGGCACCGTGGCCGGATTTGCAGCAGGCAAAGCCTCTGGAAGTGAAGGCGGGCACGCTGGTCTGTTTTTCTGGCACCCTGCCGCACTACAGTGCGCCCAACAGGTCTGAAAAGGCGCGTCATGCATATACGTTGCATGTTGTAGATGGCCAGGCGGAATATCCGGCATCAAACTGGATTCAGCGGGATGAAGACCTTCCTGTACGTGGGTTCATCTAACCTGGAACGCTAGACAGGCTCTGTTCAATCATGGCTTGTATCTGCTCGCTACTCGGGGACGCTTGCGTATCGATGAATACAGTCCTATCCAGTTCGTCAGCCATCATAGGCTGGTAGGTGTCCAGCTGGTGGGCCAGCACGACGAGGTCTGCCTCTGAGATATCTGCACCTTTACTTTGACGGGCGCTAACACGCTGCTTGAGTATTTCAGGCTCAGCGTGGAAGTGTAAGATGCGAAGGGGTACCGACAGGTGTGCTGCTAACTCATGAAACTGATCGCGTTGGCTTTTTTCAAGGAACGTAGCATCAACAATCACCGGGTAACCAGCCTTGATAATGAGGTTGGCCAGTTCAACCAGTTTTGCGTAGGTCAAAGCGCTTGCATCAGGGCCGTATACGCCAACGCCGATGGGGGTAGATCCGCCACTCGTTGTTTTGTCACCGCTGGAACCTTTGCCAAACAACCTTTGTCGCTCGCGGTCGGAGCGAATGCGGATTGCACCCATGTGTTCGGCCAGCGGTGCAGACAGGGTCGATTTACCACTGCCAGACAAACCATATGTGATGAGCAGGTGCGGTTGTTGTGGTTCTGTATAACTGACGGCAAGTTTCAGATAACGCTCAAAATGAGCCAGCGCTTCTCTGCGTTCAGCGTCGGTGAGGTCTTGAGAGAGGCGAATACTGCCGATTTTGGCGCGCACGCCTGCGCGGTATGCTTTGTAATATCGAAGGATCTCGACGCCGGCGTAGTCTCCGGTCAGCTCCAGGTACCCGTTCAGAAAACGGTAGGCATACTGGCGTTTGCCGTAGTCTTCCAGATCCATCAGCAGAAAGCCGATTTCACTCATCACGTCGATCCAATACAGATCCGGGTTGAATTCAATGCCGTCGAAAATCACAGGCACGTCATCAATGACTGCCATGTTGCCCAGGTGCATATCGCCATGGCACTCGCGAATGAATCCCAGTTGTTTGCGCGCAACAAATTGCGGCTTCCAGCGCTGGTACTCATTGTTGGCCCAGGCCTCAATCTGACCGACCCAGCGGATATGTTCGGGTGCATCGGTTTGTTGCAATATATGGGTAAAATTTTCCAGTACCGGCGCGTGCACATGTTCTGGCGTGCCGTAGGGGCTTTTTTGAGGTGCCTTGGGAATGTCCAGGTGAAACTGTGCCACTTGACCGACGATCTGGTCGATATGTGCCGGGGTAAGCCGGTTATCCTGCACCATATCGCTGAGCAATCCCTGCTGGGAGAAGCGGCGCATTTTTACCGCATACTCCAGCGCTTCACCGCTGCCATTAATCTGCGGGTGTTGTGGACTACCGGTGATGCGCACGACCTCCAGGTAGAGTTCAGGTGCCAGCCGACCATTTAGGCGCAATTCCTCCTGGCAATAAAAGGCTCGTTTCTCCAGCGTGGTGAAATCGAGGAAGCCAAGATCCAGCGCTTTCTTAATCTTGTAGACGTAGGGGCCACACAGGATCACATAAGAAATATGTGTTTCGATCAGCGCCATGTCCTCGGTTGCGTGCGTGTAGAGGGACGGGTTCTGCAGTGCCTGAATAAGGGTTTGCTGATCGGTGGTTTGCATGATTTAAGTGCTTTGGTTCTGCAGGGTTTCCAGGTGTTTGCCGATAATGGCGTAGATGGCCGGACGGTGAGCCTTGATTTCTTCCAGCGTCAAACCTTCCAGGGAGTGTGGATACTTCAGCCAGGCGCTGGTTTCATGCAGGTAGTAGTCGGGTACCAATGAGGTTTCATTGCGGGTGGGCTTGTAATAGGGCACCGCCACACGGATATCTGCAGGCGTATTTTTGCGCAGTTTTTTTTCTATGTTATCGATGATTGCAGCAATCGTGTGGCCAGTGTCAAACACGTCATCCACAATCAGCAGGCTGTCTTCCCGGGTGAGTTTTTTGATCAGGTAACTCAAGCCATAGACCGCCACAGTGCGGGATCGGTTGTCGATCCCGGTATAGGCGCTGGTACGGATGGAAATATGGTCACTGTCGATGCCCTGGTAGGCAAAATACTCCTGCACCGCAATGCCAATGGGTGCGCCTCCCCGCCACACCGCAACAATGAACGTCGGCCGAAAGCCGCTGGCATAGATATTGGCCGCCAGACGAAAGGAGTCTTCCAGCAGAGCCTGTGCATCTAGGTAGGTTTTTTCACTCAATGTAGATGTTTTACCCAAGAATTTTTCTTAGTATGCCAGGCTCCCTTGTACAAGCAGAACCCCATCAGCACTGAAGATAAAATATTTGTCAGCGAAGACGAGCAGATTCTCGATGGATACCGGCTCGGTGAGCAGATTTATACCAGTGGGTTTCGTCCAACTTTTATCGTCGGTTTATGGCGCGGCGGCAGCGCGGTTGGCCTGGTGGTGCAGGAGTGCCTGGCGACCCTGGGTATTGAAACCGACCATATAGCGCTGCGCACGTCTTACCAGGGGCGGGCGCAGTACGAACGCATGGCTGCGCAGAAAGCCCCCTTGCGTGTCCACGGCAAACAATATCTGTTAGAGAACCTGAATGCCGAAGATCGGTTGCTCATTGTGGATGATGTCTTCAGCAGCGGCCGCCATACCCAGGCGGTTGTGGATGAGTTGGCAAAGGGTTTGAAACGTAATTTCCCAAGCGATGTTCGCGTAGCGACACTCTGGTGGCGCCCACAGGCAGAAGGTGCCGGACCAAAGCCGGATTATTTTCTGCACAAAACCCATCAGTGGCTGGTGCTGCCTTATGAGTTGAATGGCCTCAGCGAAGCAGAGGTTCTGGAACATAAACCGTTTATGGCTGATCTGTTGCGACCATCTGAGGAAAGCCGCTAGCGGGTTGCGTTCAGATTGTTGTGCATCTGCTGAGCAGCTGCTGTGCCGCTTCTAAAAGCATCCTCAACATCTGCGCCCAGGCACCAATCGCCGGCGAGGATCAGGTGGTTGTCCAGAACCAGGTGCGAATGGCCAAGAGGTGTCTGTGTCAGCGCGAACCGCCAGCGGTGTGCGCTGGCAAAGCGCGGCGTAGAAAAGTCGACAATACAACCCGCCAGTATCTGCAGCATGGCCTCGGCAACATCTGCTGCATCAGCCTCCAGGTTCGTGCGGCTCCACTGACGGCTGGCATGTGCGACATACACATAGCTGTCAGTGGGTCGGGGGCGATCTGGTTTGGTGAAGTTTGCGCCGAGCCAGCTGAGGGACGGATCCGGGTAGGAGTAAATGGCCTCGCTTAACGGTGTTTCCAGACTGAACATCAGAGCCCACACGGGGTCCATACTGACCGGCGCCAGTGCATCCGGTATCTGCAACTCAGAATTGGACAGCAGATCGCGGGCCTGTGGGGCGGGGATTGCCAGCACCACGCCGTTGAACGGGCCAGACATTTTCTTCTGATCGCTGACAAGGCGCCAACCTTCAGAGGTTTGCTGCAGATGATCGATCTTACAGTTCAGCTGTGCTGGGGTGGTGTCTAACCAGAATTTAGCCAGCTGATTCTGTCTTGGTGTGGCGACAAAACATTGCCCTTTGTTGTGCACATCTTTGTGCGCGCCACCTTCATGCCAGAGTTTTACTGGCGCCCGGGATAACGCCTGGCTGAATTCGGCAGTTTCCGGAGTGAAACAGGGAGCGCCATGATCAAATTCACCCGCATTCGATCTTCGCGTGGCCATTCGCCCACCGATGCCTCTGCTTTTATCAAACACCTGGGTTGCGTATCCCAGCTTGCCTAAGTTGTGTGCGGCAATGCAGCCCGCTGCGCCTGCGCCGATGATGGCGATGGTTTTCATTCAGGCCGCCGGTAACAGCGCAAATGCGCCTGTGCCGATCACCAGCAGAGTTGTCAGGCGAATCCGCAAGGGGAGATACCAGGCTGGATAAACGTCGTCTCCCTGTTCCATGATCTCGTAGGTCAAGATCATGCCGAGGCTAACAATCAACGCAACGATGCTCAGCTTTGCGGGTAAAAGCAGTGCAATCAATGCCCATAAACTCGGCAGAATGCTGACAAAAATGCGGCGAATGCGGATTTTTTCAGATGAGCTGCGCAACGCAAAACCCCATTGGATGCCGCCCAGAAAGCAGACAATGGTAGCCACATATATGGTGCCTACCCGGGTGGTTAAAGGTTGCCATTGTGGCTGCAGCCACGCCGCTGCCAGCAAGCTGAAGACCGGCAGAACGCCTGCGTAGCCCAGAGTGTATGCCCAACGCTGCAGGCGGTTTGTCGAGGAATGTTCCGGCGTAACGGGTGGTTCCGGGTGTGGTGTTTGCTTGGCCACGATATTACTCCGCTAGCCTGGGTTGGCAGGTTGGGCACAGATAAAGGCGGCGCGAGCCCGCTGTGATTCTCTCGATCGGCGAGTCACAGGTATAACAGGGTAGCCCGGCGCGCGCAAAAGCACTGAAACGATAGCGCGAACGTGTGCTGCCGGAAGCTTTCAGACGTTTAACCCGGCTGGGTAGATTGGTCACACCGGCAGTGTCAAAAGCGCGCCGGGTAATCTTCAAGCTTGCACGGGATAGCTCGCCAAGCTGTTTGCGGTTCAGGTCCATGGGGCGCGCGTCAGGGTGCAGTCCACAATCGTGCAGGATCTCTGTGCGCAGATAGTTGCCAATACCGGCCAGAAAGCTCTGGTCCAGGTAGAGTGCAGAAAGGCGTCTGCGTCGGTATTGAGGCGCGATAAGCTGGTTGTAGATCAGCCGCCAGTGGGTGTCGGAGTCGAGGGCTTCAGGGCCAAGTTTGGCGATATAGGGGTGACTATCCACTGCTTCATCAGTCAGCACGTGGATGTCGGAAGCTGAGTACAGAAGTGCATCGTGGCGCTGGGTACTGATAGCAAAACGCAGGCTGCGTTGCGTGTTGGGTGCGCGGCCTCGGCGGGTGACAAACCAGCGCCCGTAAAGTTGATTATGTGTGTAAACCGTATAGCCGTTGTCGAACTGCGTCAGCATGGCTTTGCTGCGGCTGCTGACACCAAGCACACGGGCGCCAGTGAATGTCTGGGCCCAGTCTTGCAGGTGTGGCTGACCGAACACAACTACTTCGGCAGTCTGGCCACTCAAGACTTTATCAATGCGCTGGGCTGCTCGGCGAATTTCAGGGCCTTCCGGCATAAACCTTTTCCATATTTTTGGACTAATAGAGGACTAGTGATCTATTAGACTTGAAAAAAGGCTGATTGTCTAAGAAATGTACAGGTATGGCGCGAAAATATCGGCAACCGTCAGAGAAACCTGCGGAGTAATGAAATCAGTAGTGAAAGCACAATCGAAACCACAATCATTGAAGCGAGTGGGAAAAAGAACTGGAAATTCTCGGTTTTGATGTGGAAATCACCCGGCAGCTGGCCGAACCAGCTGATCGCGCCAGATTTAGCAATGAGGCCGATGACAATGAGGACGGCGCCGATAATGATGAGGCCTGTGCCGAGGGAGCTTTGCATCGGTGTATCTACCAGCCCTGGCTGCCCGGCACGCCTTTAATAGGGCCCCTGATGTTGGAAGTCACCCAGCCGCCATAGTATCCGCCGGGTTGGGGTTGCACTATTTCACCGTCGATGCTGCATTTAAGTTTGCCCGGGTAGAAGCTTGGCCAGAGATACAGGCTGCTGAAATCCGCAAACATCTGCGCGTAGCGCCAGCCCGCGTCTGCTATTCCGGCTGCGGTGATTGTCTGGGCAACGCCTTTCCATTCGCAGATGGAACTCAAATCACCGTACTCAAGCAGGGCTGCATTTGTATCCTCCGGCGGAATATAGACGGTGGGTGCCCCGGCGGTTTCCAGGACACGCACCGCACTGTGTGTTTCTGCGATCAGCTGGTCACCCGCATAGACTGTGACGTGACCTTTGCAGGGCACAATGGCGGGTGGTCGAGGGTAATCCCAGACGGATTCCTGGTCGGTCTGGATGGGCTCAGCAAAGTCCGGGCGGACCTG
Source organism: Gammaproteobacteria bacterium (assembly GCA_048571035.1). Classification (GTDB taxonomy): domain Bacteria; phylum Pseudomonadota; class Gammaproteobacteria; order Pseudomonadales; family Azotimanducaceae; genus UBA4421. Next base: position 1,041,070 of record CP121329.1, on the reverse strand, counting down.
GCCGTTGTACTGCCAGCCCTGCCGCGCGCGGAGGATGTCGGGTTGTTCGGGTAACAGGGGTATAGTGTTTTTTTCGTTCATGTCCGCAAGCCTCGCAAACAAAAGCGTTTGTGACCAGATCTGTTTTGGAGTTTTAGATGTATAACCCCGATCAACCCTATGTCTCTCAACGTTCACCCGTGGCCGCTGAGAACCTGGTAGCCACGTCCCAGCCGCTGGCCACTCAAGCCGGTCTGGCGGCATTGATGCGCGGCGGCAATGCAGTCGATGCGGCGCTGGCCAGTGCAATCACCCTGACGGTTGTCGAACCGAATAACAACGGTGTGGGCAGCGATGCTTTCTGCATTCTGTGGGATGGCAGCGAGCTGGTAGGACTGAATGCTTCGGGTTGTGCGCCTGCCGCCTGGGATCTGCAGCATTTTGCCGGCTGCTCGGCGATGCCGGATCTGGGTTGGGATACTGTTACGGTGCCGGGCGCGGTAAGCGCCTGGGTGAAGCTGTCAAAGCGCTTCGGCAAACTGCCGTTTGCAGATTTGTTTGTTGACGCAATCCGTTATGCCGGCGATGGGTTTATGGTGGGCCCGAAGAGTGCGTATTACTGGCAATTGCTTGAGCAGCGCTACGCAGCTTTTCCGCAGTGGGGTAATCACTTTCTGCCTGCGCCTGGCGCTGGGCAGCGTTTCAAGCGGCCGGATCTGGTGGCTACTCTCGAGCGGATAGCGGCCAGTGAAGGCGAGGATTTTTATCGAGGTGGGTTGGCTGACAAGATTGATGCGGCCGCGCGCGCTGATGGGGGCGCACTGCGCAAGTCGGACCTTGAGGCGCATGAAGCGTTGTGGGTTACGCCAACTCAGCAGCACTACCGCGGTGTAACGTTGCATGAAATTCCACCGAACGGGCAGGGGCTCGCAGCGCAGATTGCTCTAGGTATTCTGCAGCATCTGCAGGTTCAACCTGTGGATTCTGAGTTGTGGCTGCATTATCAGATTGAGGCGATGAAGATTGCGGTGCGCGCGGCGCAGGATCATTTTGCGGATGCTCGTGCCATGAAGCTCACACCCGATGAGCTGCTGGCACCAGGATCGCTTGAGGCCGCCGCCGCTTCGATTGGCGATCAGGCCAGCCCGCTGCCGCCCGTGGCGTTGCCGATGAGCGCGGATACGGTTTATCTCACCACGGCAGATGCAAATGGCATGATGGTGTCCTTCATTCAGTCTAACTATGTTGCGTTTGGTTCAGGCGTGGTGATACCCGGTACGGGTATTTCGCTGCAGAACCGTGGTGCCGGGTTCAGTCTTGATCCTGATCACCCAAACTGCGTTGGTCCCGGCAAGCGGCCGTTCCATACCATTATTCCCGGTTTTGTAACCCGTGACGGTCGGCCTGAAATGAGTTTTGGGGTGATGGGAGGGCACATGCAGCACCAGGGACACGTGCAGATGGTGACCCGGGTTTTTGATCACGGCCAGAATCCCCAGGCTGCCAGTGATGCACCGCGCTGGCACGTCGACGAACGCTTTGCCGTTGCGCTTGAGGCCGGGTTGGATCCTGGCTTGCACAAACGTCTGCAGGCGCGAGGCCATCAGATGGTTGCGGATGCCCGGGAGAGTACGTTTGGTGGTGCTCAGCTGATTCAGAAAACCTCAGATGGCTATGTGGGCGGATCAGACCATCGCAAAGAGGGTTATGTCGCGGGATTTTGAACTGTCGTAAAAAGCGAAAATGACAATTTTATACAAACATATAATCAATTCATCTGGCTTGGAATCTATATCCGTGTAAGATTCGCAAAACACGACAAAATGCGGTCTGTCTTATGGATCTACCTCAAGCACTCTATAAAAAACATCCCTCTGCCGGATATTGGGACACCCAAAGCTTCCACGATCTGTTGATGGAAGAGGGATCGGATCAGACGCTGCGCTCCACCGAGCGATTATTGGAGAAAGCGGATTGGCTGCCTGCGCCGCTGACCGTCGAGCAGCTGCATGATGAATTGAACCGTCCGCTGACGCAGTTGGTGGTGCAGAGCCTCGAAGCTCAAGCGAAAAAGAAGCGCCTGTCGATGTTGTTTCTGCAGTTACACAGCGGGGCAGATGGTCGTCAGGTGCTGATGAGTAATGATGGGCGCGGTGCTCGCCGTTGGATCTTCATCGATGATCTGAGCCTCGAAACGTTTATTGAACACCTGGATACCCTTTGCGCAGGTAAAAGCAGTCTGGTGTGGCCCGATGGCGAGGTGACAAAACTGGTACGGCAGCTTGAGCGCCGCAACAAGACCCATCAGGTGACGTTGCCGTCGGGCAATGTCATCACCCTCGCGCTGACAGCCTACCGCGCTACGTTAATACTGGATCCTTATCCCGACAGCCCTCCGCGTCCTGAGAACGAGCTGACTCATCTTGATCGGCTCGAAGCCGAAAGTATTCACATCATGCGTGAAGTGGCTGCCCAGGCATCTCCAACTGGACCGAGCTGGACATCTGGCAGTACATCTACAGATCAGGTGACCTCACTGCAGGCGGATTCAAAACGCCAGGGTACCCAGGGTGGGGAGATCGATTTTGCCTTGCTGGTAGACGGTCTGTCCGCTGAGCGTGAGCAGGGTATTACCATTGATGTAGCTTACCGCTTCTTCAGCACTGATCACCGTAAATTTATTGTCGCGGATACACCCGGACATGAGCAGTACACCCGCAACATGGTGACGGGTGCCTCGACTGCGGATGTTGCGGTGATTCTGGTTGATGCTTCCCAGGGTTTGTTGACCCAAACCAGACGCCACTCGTTCATTGCTTCGTTACTGGGTATCAAGCATGTCGTTCTGGCAGTCAATAAAATGGATCTGGTGAACTACGATGAGAACGTGTTTAACCAGATTGTCAGCGACTATGAGACGTTTGCTGAACAGTTGACTTTCGAACGCATCACGCCGATTCCTCTGTCAGCCTTAAAAGGCGACAACGTGATCGAGCGCTCAGGCGCTACCAACTGGTATTCAGGCCCAACCCTTCTGGGGTTTCTCGAATCTGTTGATATTCATCACGATGAAGATACCCAGCCGTTCCGTTTTCCGGTGCAGTGGGTAAATCGCCCTAATTCTGATTTCCGCGGCTTTGCGGGCACCGTGGTTGCCGGCAGCATTGTTCCCGGCGATGATGTTCGCGTCTTGCCGTCCGGGGAAACCGCAAAAGTGGATGAGATCATTCTGCACCATGACAAACTCCACAAGGCGCATACCGATCAGGCGGTCACCCTGACTCTGGATCGAGAAGTGGATGTCTCTCGCGGCAACGTGATTGTTGCAGCAGATTCCCCCTGCGAAGTGGCAGACCAGTTTGATGCGTCGTTAGTCTGGATGGACAGCGAAGAAGGTTACGTCGGCCGCAGCTATTGGATGATGATTGGCGCCAAGCGCGTCAATGCCACCCTTACTGATGTGAAGTTCCGCTACAACATCAATACGTTGGAGCATTTGTCAGCCCGTTCCTTCGGGCTTAACGATATTGGTCGTGTCACTCTGACTCTGGATCAGCCCATTGCGTTCGATCCCTATCTCGAAAACAAAGCCATGGGCGCATTTGTGTTGATCGATCGATATAACCATGCAACGGTCGGCGCAGGCATGATCAACTTTGCTTTGCGGCGGGCGAAGAATATTCATCGTCATACACACGTCGTCGACAAACAGGCGCGGGCTGCATTAAAAGGCCAGAAAGGTAAAGTCATCTGGATGACAGGCTTAAGCGGTTCGGGTAAGTCGACTATTGCTAATGGTGTTGAACAGGCGCTGCATGCTCAGGGTAAACATACGTTTATTCTCGATGGCGATAATGTTCGCCATGGGTTGAACCAGGACCTTGGTTTCACCGATGCGGATCGGGTAGAAAACATCCGCCGCACCGCTGAGGTGGCGAAGCTGATGGTAGAGGCCGGGCTCATCGTGATCACCGCGTTTATCTCCCCGTTCCGCTCCGAACGGGATATGGCCCGGGCGCTGTTTGAAGATGATGAATTTGTTGAAGTCTTTCTCGACGTTCCGCTGGAAGTGGCTGAACAGCGTGATCCTAAAGGGTTGTATCGCAAGGCCCGTCGCGGCGAGTTACCGCATTTCACCGGTATAGACTCGCCCTATGAGACACCGGAAACCGCTGAGCTGCGTATTCCCACTGGGGAGATGAGTCTTGAGGAATCTGTAGAACAGGTCCTCAAATATGTCTGATGTCATACGCGATTCCCACGTGCGTAGCCTCGCCAAGGCGCTGTCCTGGCGCGTGGTTGCGACGCTCACAACCTCAGTTATTGCCTACCTCGTGACTGGTCGGCTGGATACTGCGGCGGTGATCGGCGGCATTGAGTTTGTGCTGAAATTTTTCATTTATTACGGCCACGAGCGGCTATGGGCCTGGGTTCCCTGGCGGGCACCCCGTATTTAGGCGCTTTTCTGCGCATCATTTAACACTTGAGGGGGTGCTCTCCTGCTAGCATGGAGGCGCTCCAACAATGTGTTGTACTGATGGCTTTAAGACGTGCCCTGGTTGTAGATGATTCCAGATCAGCGCGAATGGCGCTGAAAAAGCTGCTGGAAGAGCATCAGCTAGAAGTGGACCTTGCCGATTCCGGTGAAAGTGCCATTGAATTCCTGAAGAAAGCCAATGTGGATGTGATTTTCATGGATCACACCATGCCGGGTATGGATGGGCTTGAAGCCGTGTCCGCGATCAAAGCGAATCCCAAAACCGCAACCATCCCGGTGATGATGTACACCACCAAGGAGGGTGAGGTCTATGTAGGGCAGGCGCGGGCGCTGGGTGCGGTGGGTGTGCTGCCAAAAAATGTCCAGCCCCATCAACTGTTCGAGATGTTGCTTAATCTTGGGCTGGTAAAAGACCGGCGTGATCCACTTGAGCGCGAAGAGCCCGATACCTACGTCCTGGATGATATAGATCGCTCTCTGGAGGAACAGGCACAAGGGATTGCGGTGCAGAACCTGGTCACTCGGATTCTCGAAGATCAGCACCTTACCCTGCGCGCGGATATTCTGCGCAGCCAACGTACTTTCGCTAAAGAAGTGGCGCATGAACTTCTCAAAGAACAGGCGCTGCAGACAGTTGATGAGGATTCAGCAGAGGATGATGCACCACCGGTCACAACAAAGGCTGGTGGTTGGTGGCTGCGTGCAGCGCTTTTTGTTGCGCTGGTGGTTGCCTGTTTCCTCGCGGTCCAATTCAAATTGCAGCGCGACGGTGCGGTTGCACAGCTGGCTCAGGCGGAAGCCGCCCAGGTTGATCTCGCAGCGGCGAATCAGCTGGTTATCGAGGCGGACAACAGCGCTGCCGAGGAGCAGATCCAACGGGTCCGTGAAAGCGCGCTGCAGGGGTTTGCAGCAACTCTGAATGTGAATACAGATGCGTCGATGCTCGCCCCTGCGTTCAGCGCCACTCTTGCCCAGCGCCTGTCGGACGTCCTGCCTTTTTTGTCAGAGATGGGTTTTGACGGAGAAGTGGTTGTCACCAGTCATCTGGGTCGATTCTGCCTGGTGATAGACGCACAAGGTCAATATCAGCTGGCAGCGGATGATCTGCCTATGCTGTCCTGTGATTACGTCGGGCACGTTGATGAAGACAACAACTATGTCAGCGACCGCCTTTCCGTTGAGTTTGCTCAGCTGCTTAATGCCCGTGAAGGTGTAACGCCCGAACTCGTGCTGCAAGCACTGGACGGCGTCTCATCTACAGAATACGTGCCGTATCCGGACAGCCAGGCGAGTGCTGGCCAGTGGAATGCTGCTGCGCAGTTGAACAATCGAGTTGAGATCAGTTTCCGACCCTGACTGTATGGCCAGGTAAAACGACCCAAGTAAAATAGTTTCACCCTTTTAGATCAGTTATTGTTGCAGGCTGCGGAGTTTGTTTATTTAACTGTATAGAGGGGATTTATGGCGTTCCAACCTTTTGATTTAACGGGCCGTGTGGCCTTGATTACCGGCGGTAATGGCGGCATCGGCCTGGGTATGGCCAGAGGGCTTGCGCAAGCCGGTGCAGAAATCTGTATCTGGGGGACTAACCCCGATAAAAACCAGGCTGCACTGGCGCAGCTGGCTGAGATTGGCCCCAAGGTTACCGCCAGCGTCTGTAATGTGGCTGACGAAGCCGCCGTAGAAGCTGCTTTTGCAAAAACCCTGGCTGATCATGGACGTGTTGATGGCTGTTTTGCCAACGCTGGCGTTGGTGGTCGTGGTACGGGGTTTGATGACATGACGCTTGAAGAGTGGGAACACGTCATCAGCGTTAATCAGACCGGAGTGTTTTTTACCTTCCGTGCGGCGGCCAAACATATGCGCGAACGCGCAGAGCAGGGTGATGGGTTTGGGCGGCTGGTGGGTACTGCCAGTCTTGCTGCCATATCGGGTCAGGCGCGGGGTGAACATTATGCAGCTGCCAAAGGTGGCCTTATTTCCATGATCAAAGCGTTGGCGGTTGAATATGCCCGTTACAACGTCACAGCTCACACGTTGTTACCTGGCTGGATTGAAACGGATATGACCCAGGGTGCATTTGATAACCCGAAGTTTGTTTCCAACGTGAGCAAGCGCATTCCCGCCAGGCGCTGGGGGGTGCCGGAAGACTTTGCAGCAATAGCCATTTACATCATGAGTACCGCCAGTGCCTATCACACCGCTGAAACCTTTTTGATTGATGGTGGTTATGATTCGTTCTGATGCGATTGCTGCTTAGAGTAGTTATGACCTGGCGTTCTGGCCTGACTTTTTTGCTGTTGGCTGGTTTGTTTGCCTGTAGTGGCGAACAGGAATCACGTACGACATTCTCCATCGCCACGGGTGGAACAGCCGGGCTGTACTATCCGTTTGGTGGCGGCATGGCGTCGATCTGGTCGGAACACCTGCCTGACGTGAACGTGAAAGCCGAAGTGACCGGCGGTTCTGTCACCAACGTGGTTCAGGTTGCTCGACAGGAAAGTGAATTTGGTCTTGCCATGGCTGATGTGGTCACCGATGCCTTTCTAGGCCAGGGCCGTTTTCCTGAACCCTTGCCATTGCGGGTACTGCTCAACGCCTACCCCAACATTGTGCATATCCTGACGCTGGCCGATAGTGGCGTAAACGCCGTCTCCGACCTGCGCGGTAAGCGTGTCTCGTTGGGCGCTTCAGGCTCGGGTACTGCAATAGCAGCGGAAAACGTTGTGACAGGTCTTGGTGTTACGTTGGATGAGCTGTCTGCGGCTTATCTGAATTTTGGAGAAACTACTTCCGCCTTGAAAGACGGCACTATTGATGCGGGTTTTGTTGTCGGTGGCTTGGGCCTGGCGGCGGTAACTGAATTGGCGGTAACACGTGATCTGGTGCTTGTGCCGTTGAGCGATGCTGATCTTGTCACGCTGCAGGAACAGTTTCCGGCGTATGCGGGTTATCAGATACCTGGCGACACCTACAATGGGATTACCCAGCCAGTGCAAGCGCTGGGCATCTGGAGTGCTGTAGTGGTGCATGAATCCATGCCGGAAGCGCTGGCATACAGTCTGACCTGCACTCTGTTTGCGCACAAACAGGTTCTGTTAGGGGTTTCACCGGTGGCTGAAGATATGAGCGTCGCCAACCTCACAAAGTTAGCTGCTGTACCGTTGCATCCGGGTACTCAGCGCTACCTGCAGACTGTGCAGGGCACCACGCCGGAAGCAGTTGATTGCCTGGCGCTTGATGGTGTCTGATCAGAACACCGAGCACTGGCTCAGCCCGACGGGCCGCCTGGTTTTTGTCCTCGCGCTGTTACTGTCTGTGTTCCAGTTGTGGCAGCCCATTGTGGGTTTCTTCCCGCCTGGAGCAGTGCCGTTTGAAGCGGTTTTTGGTCTGCTTCCGGCAACCTATTTCCGGCCTGTTCATCTGTGCTGGATTCTGATGATCGGTTTTCTGATTTACCCGTTCTCAAAGCAGACCGCTCAGCACAGAGGTTGGCGGGCGCTCGATTTGCTGGTGATTGCGGGGCTGTTGTGGTCTTCCTATCGGGTGGTGCAGTTCGATTATCAGGGTTTGGATCACCTGTTGTATGGGCTGTCCTGGCCGGACTTCTTTGCCGGCCTGTTGCTGCTGGTGGCTACCCTGGAGATGGCTCGGCGCGCAGTGGGCGCGGTGATGATGGTGGTTGGTCTGACGTTTATCCTTTACGCCGCGTTTGGTAACTACCTGCCTGATGTGCTGGCAACCCGTGGATTCAGCTTCGAGCGCATTGTTCGTTTCCAGGTGTTTACCGGTGCGGGTCTGTTTGGTGCTCCGCTTGGCATCGCCGCGGGCGCGGTATTCAGTTTTGTTCTGTTTGGCGCATTCCTGCAGGTCACCGGCGCCGGTCAGTTTCTGATCAATCTGTCCTTTGCAGTTGCGGGCCGCTATCGCGGCGGTCCAGCAAAAGCCAGCGTCATTGCCTCAGCGGCTATGGGCTCCATTTCCGGTAGCGCCATAGCCAATACGGTGACCACCGGGTCGCTCACGATCCCCATGATGAAACAGTTAGGCTACAAACCGGAAGAGGCGGCGGGTATTGAGGCAGCGGCGTCCACGGGCGGGCAGATCATGCCACCGATCATGGGGGCGGGTGCGTTTGTCATGGCCGAATTCACTAAAACGCCTTACGGCGACATTGTCTGGATGTCACTCCTGCCTGCACTGCTGTATTTCACCTCAGTGTTGTTGTACGTGCACATCATGGCTGCCAAAGGCGGTTTTACCGGCATGAAAAATCCTGCGGGTGCCTGGCGGGTGCTGCGTGATGGTCTGCATTTTCTGTTACCGCTGGCGTTGATCACTTTGTTGCTGCTGAATAACTATTCACCGGTGCTGGTCGGCGTTTCCGGCTGTGCCGCGGTTGTGCTGGCAAGCTTGTTACGCCGGCACACCCGGGTCGGCCTGGCTGAGATAGCTGATGCGTTGCATAATGGCGCGCGGATGGCGGTACCCATTTCTGTCGCCTGCGCAGTGGCAGGGATTGTGGTTGGCACCATCGGGCAAACCGGGATAGGTCTACAATTTACGGAATCTGTGGTTGGCATGAGCAATGGCCAGCTCTGGCTGGCGCTGATTCTGGTGGCTCTGGCGGCGCTGGTACTCGGTATGGGCCTGCCGGCCACTGCGGCTTATATTGTGCTGGCTGTCATGACGGCGCCGGCCTTGCAGGAACTGGGGCTGGCATTGATCACCGCACACATGATTATTTTCTGGCTTTCGCAGACCTCCAATGTCACGCCTCCCATTGCCCTGGCTGCATTTGCCGGTGCAGGAATTGCCGGTGCTGCGCCGATGCGATCTGCGGTAGAGGCTTTCAAGCTGGCGAGCGGTTTGTTTGTGATCCCGCTGATGATGGCGTTTTCACCTCTGTTGCTGACGCCGGAACGCAGCTGGTTGGATGTGCTACCCGCCGCTGGTTTAACCTTGTGTATGGTCCTGGGCATAGCCATGGCGGTAGAGGGTTATCTGTTTGTGCATCTGCGCAGGTTTCTGATTGTACTCAGTGCGCTCAGTGTAGTGCTGATGCTGTGGCCATCCATGCTCAGCCGCAGCGTCGGAGCGGTACTTTGTCTGAGTGTTGTTGCGGCAAACTATCTGAGCAGTCGCAAGGCTGCAGGCCATTAGCGTCAGTTCAAAGTTTCTCGATTTGCTAGCCACTGTTCATGAGGTACAAACTGAGCTTTGTCCCAGAACCCCCACTGTTGTGACTTGGCACCCGTGATGATCAGCGTCCAGACGGGCTTGCCGTCACCCAGGCGCACAATGTGCTGGTGGGCCGCGGGACGAAAGTAAGGCCGAAAGCGATGCACCGTCACCTCTGCCTGAGTGGGGGTTGTCTCAACATAACTGCGCAGCGGCAGGGTGACAAACCACCAGGGATGATCGTGAAACGCGCGATCATCGTCACCCTTGTGGAACTTATGTACACGCAGGGTGATACCACACCAAAGAATCCAGCGTTCAAGATAAGCTTCGCCGTTGTCCAGCACCAGGTCGTGGGTTATGCCGAAGCGCCACCTGCCGAGGTTTTTAACCGCATCGAAATAGGGCATGAATAGTCAGTCGTAGAATGCGGCGCGGATTGTATAATTGTTGCGCAATCAAGTACCACAAGAGTTCTATGGAAATTTTCGAAACATCGCCAGAATTAGATAACGCCCTGGTTGATCCGGCTAACTGGAGCCAGGAAGACTGGGTGCATGAGCAGTTCAGCTGGCTGCGTGCGAATGCTCCCCTGCGCAAGCTTGCACCGGAAGGCTTCGAGCCTTTCTGGAATGTCACTCGATATAACGACATCAAAGAAATAGAGCAGCACAAAGATGTGTTCATTAATGATCCGCGACCGGTGCTGGGCCCGCAGATGATGCAGGCGATCATGCAGCAGATGTCCGGGCGCAAACACCTGGTGAGGTCGCTTGTGCAGATGGACGACCCGGATCATATGAAGTATCGCCGCCTCACCCAGGGCTGGTTCATGGGTACCAATCTGCGCAAACTGCAGGATCGGGTGGATGTGCTGGCTAAACACTATGTCGACCGCATGCAGGCAATGGGTGGCGAATGTGATTTTGTCAAAGACGTTGGCATCTGGTATCCGCTGCGGGTCATCATGTCGATTCTCGGCGTGCCGGAAGAAGATGAGCCCCTGATGTTGAAACTGACCCAGGAACTGTTTGGCAGCTCTGATCCTGACGTCACACGATCTTTTGAAATGACAGAATTCATGCAGGTGGTGATGGATTTTGAGGCTTATTTTCAGAAACTTACCGCCGCGCGCCGGGCGCATCCGACAGACGATGTAGCCTCGCTGATTGCTAATGCTGAAATAGATGGCCAACCGATTCCCGACCACGAAATCAACGGCTACTACATCATCATCGCGACCGCCGGACATGACACGACAAGTTCCTCAACTGCTGGTGGCCTGCTGGCATTGCTGAATAACCCGGAGCAGTTGGCCAAACTGCAGAGTGATCCGGATACGTACCTGCCTGGCGCTGTAGATGAGATGATTCGCTGGACCAGTCCCGTGCGACACTTTATGCGCACCGCAACCCGGGACTATGAAATAGGCGGGCAGACGATTGAAGAAGGGGACTCTGCAATCCTGTGGTATCCCTCAGCGAATCGAGATGAAGAGATCTTCTCCGATCCCTTTGAGTTCCGTGTGGATCGTAAAGAAGCTAAACACCTGGCTTTCGGCTTTGGCGCCCACGTCTGCCTCGGGCAACATCTGGCGCGAATGGAAATGACCGCCTTGTTCAAAGAATTGTTGTCACGCTTGTCCCATGTTGAATTGGCCGGTGAACCAAAGTACATGCAATCGACCTTTGTTGGTGGTCTTAAAAGTCTGCCCATTCGTTACCAGATGATGTCTTAGGCTTTAATAGCTCAGACCTTTGGGTGACACAGACGGTGTGAGATGGCTTGAAAGCGGATGCTCACTTAAAGTCGGATAGACGGTCCCGGTTCGACCCTCTGCTGACAATCGTCAATCGGCTAGTTAAGCTGACTAACCGTCCCTCCCCCCAAGGAAATAAAATGAAGATCTTCAAAATTGTCGCAGGGGTTTTTCTTGTTTACCTCGGCTTGGTCGCGTTGCTCCCGGGAATAACTGGATACTGGCAGCCAGAGTGGGAAGGCGGCGTTCAAATAATCACCACAGGCTCAGATGGTAACGAGCGAGAACGGGTGCTTGCGGGCTATTGGGTCGACGATAACTTGTACGTGTGCTCCAACTACTGGCTGCGGGGATGGTACAACCACGCGGTTGAGAATCCCGAGGTCGAGGTTGTGGTTGACGGAAAACGATCGGCATACACTGCCGTTCCCGTCCAAGGTGCGAAGCACGATCAGTTAGATGCAAAGTATAAACACCCTCTATTGGATGACATCCTCTTCGGTTTTGCACCGAGAAGGTACCTACTACTTGACCCTCGTTGATGTTCCAGGTCTGGGAGTCCGTTCTTGGCTGTGGATTCAACCGGTCGACGCAACAACAAGTTAAGCAGTTAAGCGGTTCCGGCAGCGAACTTGCGGTCATCTTTGGTTACTCCTCAGGCGGCGTTTCCGCATTCAGACACTTAACGCTCAGAATCGACCAATATTGTGCAGCCCGTCGCTGAGCAGAAATGTCATATCCCTTTGTACAGCTCCAACTACAGCTTCGCTATCATAAAGTTGCATGGCGAACTCTGCAGCTTCGTCTGCAGTGTGGATCTTGATTTTCCCGGGATCCCTATCTTGAAAAGTCATTTTTGATCCAGTTCGTGAGGTTGCACCAAAGTCTGTCGCAATTCCCCTTGGAGCGAACAACTGTGCTCGCATTGGATGTTTCTGGCGGGCAAGTTCGCGTGCAAGTCCTTCAGTAAGCGAAGTGACAAAGTATTTGGTTGCCGAATAAGGGATCGCTCCATCGAAAAGACCGTATCCAGCTGCAGACGCAACATTCATCAGTCGAGCGGACTGCTGATGCCTTAATTTACTGAACTCCGCCGTAAGCACAGCTACAGCACCAACGTTAAGTGCAACCATAGAACGCATCGTCTCAGCGGTTGTATCCCATGTGTAATCCCAGTGACCTAGCGCCGCGTTGTTGATCAATACATCGACCCCGAGGTCAGCTAGTTCGAGAGAAAGAGCTTGAACCTGTTCTTCGTCTGCAAGATCAGCGCATCTGATTTCAACGCTCGCAGCATCCATGGTGAGCAGTTCAGCCTGCAACCTTTCGAGATACGATTGCCGGCGAGCAACGATAACGAGATGGTCTCCACGTTGAGCGAATCGCTCAGCAAGCGATGCACCCAGCCCACCGCTTGCACCTGTAATCATTACTTTCGCCATACTTGCTCCACGGACGTCTAATCTTCTATTGAGGGTAACTGCGAACGCTAGAGAATCAAACAACGCTGCGTGACGGAACTATTCAATCTATTCTAGTTCCAATCCGATCAATCTGGCTGTCGGCTCGTTCTAGCAGCGCGTACGCTGTACTTCAAGCTAAGTCTATTTGTGATCAGGCGACATAGGAAATAAATAGGCTGCATCACCCCGCATTTACCAGCAAACTAAATTGCAGTTTATGGGTGGAAAGGAAGAATCTAGTTCTCAAAGATTGTCCGCTTGTGGCCGAACCCGGAAGTAGAATCAGGGTTGGCGAATGACTGCTCTAGAGGAAGCCGCCGTTCAGGGGTGGGAGACTGAACTTCGGCTCACGACCCCAAGCCGCCATAGATCTGCTGAATGCGCAACGAAACAGAAATTCAGATTAGCCAGCGACTTTTTGCGCAAGAACTGCGGCGGCCAAGTCTTCGACCGCCGTACCCACAGCTTTGAAAAGCGTAATTTCATCTTCGGATCTTCGCGCCGAAGCCTCTGAGGCGCACAGCGATAAAACAGAACCGTTGATATCTCCTTGATGGGGAGTACCGCCTTGTAGGCGTGAGGAATACAACTCCCCACACGTCCGGCACCGACGATCAGATGCGTATGGCTGTTGGGGCGGGCTATGTTTGAGGCAGCCAATGCCGCAGCCGCTGCGGTCCGTCGCGCTGTGAGCTCAGCACCATCCAGAAGCAGTTCATGCACGCCGGTCCGCCGATTGAACAAGATATAGCTTGACGAGATGGATGCCAGTCCTCGCTTGGCATTACCGGGTACGACGTTTACCATTTTCTCACCCCCCCAGGTTTCATCGAACCATGCGGGCATCAGTAAGAGAACGGCGTCATCCTCGGCTTCGTTCTTTAGATAATGGTGATGTCGAAGCGGGGCGTTGAATGTCTGTTGAATTCCTTCGGATAGGGCGCTGATCAAGGCGTCGTAAGGCAACGCTGCGACGGTTTGCTCAGCATTTAGAATTTTCATAGATAGCTATGCACTCATGCATCCCATACCTCACGGTACACGCGCATCAAATTGAGACCGAGCGCCACAGCCGTTGAAGCAGCCATTTGCGCACCGGCAGAATCGCCTCCTACAGCCAAGCGATCTTGCGATGGGTTCGCACGTTTCCTGAGACCCACCCACCGCCGAGGCATCGACCCGTTAGCCGTTTTCCAACTGCACGAAGATGCCGTGGACTTTTCCTTCATTTCAGCGAGCTGCTTCTCCGTGAGTTAGTGATGTTTGAATTCGATTCTACGGACATCAATGTTGTCTTTTTACTTTGATTTTGGTTACGTTTCGGTTTCGGATAGCTTTTTAGGACCGCTTCTGGCCGGTCTGAAACATACAAAATGCGTAAATGCGATCTGATTTTGGGTGGTAACGCTGCGAAACCTGCGTAAAACTCGGCGCTATAAAAGCAACTACGATCCTAATAAAAATGGAAGGTATCCCATCCGCTGAAGTCACCGTTACAACAGACTTTGTCTGCGCGCTGCTCCAGCGACAACATCCTGACCTGGCACATCTGCCTCTATCTTTATTGGCATCCGGGTTCGACAATTTCATGTTTCGTCTGGGTGAAGAGTATTGTGTGCGTCTGCCACGACGTCAGATTGCTGCACAGTTGCTCACCAACGAGCAGCGTTGGTTGCCTGTGCTGGCGCCTCAGCTGCCGATACCCGTTTCTTCGCCACTACGTTTGGGTAAACCTGCGCTGGGCTATCCTTGGCACTGGAGTGTGTTGCCCTGGTTTGAGGGCGAGTGTGCTGACATTAGTCCGCCAGGCAAAGCAGCGGCTGAAACCTTTTGCCAGTTTCTTCTGCATCTGCATCAGCCGGCACCGCCAGAGGCACCGTTAAACCCGGTACGAGGCGGGCATCTTGCTGGCCGCATAGAATCATTTGATGAGCGGGTTGCACGTCTTGCCGCGACAACAAGCTTCATCACGCCTGTCGTTAAAGCCTTGTGGCGCCAGGGTCTCAGTGCAAACGTTACTGAGCATCGCCGCTGGTTACACGGAGATCTGCATGCACAGAACATCCTGATCAAACAAGGGGACATCAGTGCGGTCATCGATTGGGGTGATGTTACAGCTGGCGACGTCGCCACAGATCTGCAATCCATTTGGGCACTGTTTGATCAGCCTGCGGATCGAGAAAATATCCTTAAGGTTTATGCGCCAGATCAGGCCACTCTGGAACGAGCGAAAGCTTGGGCAATTCTGATGGCGGTTGTCATGATAGATACCGGTAATAACGGCAGTCCTCGTCACGAGAAACAGGGACACCAACAGCTTCAGCGGTTGTTGCAGGACAGTTAGCTGCCGCGGTTACAATAATTCGTTGGCTAGTTTGTCCAGCTCGCTGAGAATGTTGTCCTCTTTGTAGAAACCCAGCATTGGAATAAGCCGCGTAATACCCAGGGCGGCATAGTCTTCCATCATCGACTTTGTTGGTGGCTTCGGTGGAGTAAGGCTCAGTTCGATATCCCCGAGGTTTTCTGGTCTTTGATATCGCGCCTTAGCAAGTTTAAGTGCGTCGAGTGCTTTTGCCGTTGTTGCGACATCCAGGGCGAAGCCATACCAGCCATCGCCATGGGTGATGGTGCGTCGCATGGCGGCAGGGCTGGCGCCACCGATAATTACTGGCGGCCCATTGGGTTGAACCGGTCGTGGCTGCGCATCGATATTCTCGTAGTTGATGTATTTGCCCTGAAAACTGGGTTTTTCTGCGCGCCACATATTGCGCAACACATCAATGTACTCATCCGTGCGCGCGCCCCTTGATGCGAAGTCGACACCCAGGGCCGAAAATTCCTGATGCAGGTATCCGGCGCCGACACCGAACAACAGCCTGCCGTTGCTCAACACATCGAGGCTGCTGATTTCTTTGGCAAGCACTAACGGATTGCGTTGTGCTATCAGGGTGATCCCGGTGCCGAATTTCAGTGTTTTGGTAACGGCAGCCAGGTAGGCCAGAGAAGTAGATGGATGCAACATATCCGTTTGCGGGTCTGCCGGTGAGGGTGCCTGGCGTGGATCTGGCAGGACCACATGCTCCCCTGTCCAGACGGACTCAAACCCCAGCGTTTCTGCATGGACCGCTACTTTGGCAGCCCACGCTGGTTGCGCCAGGAAATTCATGTTGATACCAAACAATCCAATCTTCATTTTTATCTACCCCAGAATGCGTTCGCGTTTATACAACCGGATGGCAACCCACGACAGTAGAATCGCACCGACAACAGTTGTTGTCATGGAGGTCAGCGCGTTGGCAATAGCCACGGGTTCGCCTTTGATCAAATCTGCCATTAAAATAGCCTGGCTCAAGCTCGGCACGAGCATCACGGTCAAGCTGTTCTCTATATTCAGCAGCTGCGCCAGAATCAGGGGCAGGGTAGGCACAAGGACGACAATGGTCAGGTAGGTCTGCGCCTCTTTGTAGCTCTTTGCAAACGAAGCCACTACCGTCAACAGTGCAGCGGCGAAGAAGATCAACGGAACCGAAATCACCAGAATCGATAAGACCTGCGTGAGGCCAATTTCCAGCGCCATGCCGATCCGTTCGAACGGCACAAAAGGCACCGCAAAGTATAAACTGACGAGGAACACCAGCAGGCTCAGGGTGCCAAACACTGAGGTTGCAGCAATTTTACCCAGAACCAGTTCCGCACGCTCAACGGGTTGGGTTAACAAGGGTTCTAACGAACCGTGCTCACGTTCACCCGCAGTGGTATCAATGGCGAGGTAAAAACCGCCCATAAAAATGGCCAGTACCAGGAAATAGGGCAGTGATGCCAGAATGGTAAGCGCCCGGGCCGCCGGAGAGGCAACGTCCAGTTCCTGAGTGGTTATGGGGTTGCTGATGCTGGGGTCGAGGCCGCGCAGCCACAAACGTAAGGTGCCAATGGTGCGACCGTACTGGCTGATCAAACCTCGCAATTGTCCCAGATTACGTCGGGTGGACGATATCTCACTGCTGTCGTGAATCAGCATCAACGTGTTGACGTTGCCTCGGGTGTAACGTTCTGCGTAGTCAGGATTAATGACCAGTACCAGTTTATGTTCACCGGCGGTCACCAGATCTCTGGGTTCTTCTGCATCTACCTCGCTGATTTCGGTGTTCTGCTGACGCAGGTAAGACATGAGTTCCGGGGCGTATGTTGCCCCAACCACCGCAAACGTGACCGGCTCGTCTGATTCACCCAGCGCACGGTCCAGTACAAATACCATGATGCCGACAAAAAACACCGGACCTAAGATGGCAACGGAGAAGGATGAGAACAACGTGCGTTTGTCACGTGCGTTGTCGATAAACTCCTTGAGAAAAACTACCGTAAATCGATTCATCCTTCGCGATCCTCGCGCAGATCTGCAAGCGTTACAAAAGCTTCTTCGAGATCTTCGGTGCCTGCGTGGGCGCGCAGTTGTGCGATGGTGCCGTCAAATTTGACCTGGCCATGGGCTATAACAATGACGTCGTCACATAAGGCATCCACTTCCTGCATGATGTGACTGGAGAACAGGACACACTTACCGGCTTCTTTTAATCTGCGAATGATGCTGCGCAGTGCGCGCGTGGCCATCACATCCAGTCCGTTGGTCGGTTCGTCCAACACAACATGCTGCGGGTCGTGAATTAATGCTCGGGCCAGAGCAACTTTGATTTTCTGACCCTGGGAGAAGCCGGCTGTGCGCCGGGCGCAGAAATCTTTCATATCGAGCTGTTCAACCAGGGCTTCTATGCGGGGTTCAAGTTCCTGCTTGCCCAAATTCTGTAGACGCCCGAAGTAACGGATATTTTCAATGCCGGTAAGACGGGCGTAAAGACCTGAGTTATGTGGCAGTACACCCAGCTGACGACGCACCTCCATCGGGTGGGTGGTGACGTCCAGTCCCGCGACCATGGCTTTGCCGACGTCAGGTTCGGCAACCGTTGACAGGATGCGTAACGTTGTCGACTTTCCTGCGCCGTTAGGTCCAAGCAGGGCCGTGATGCGACTATCCTGAGCAGTAAAAGAAACTCCGCGAACGGCGTGGACTTTGCCATAACTTTTTTCGAGGTTTTCTATCTGGATCATGGCCGTGGACCCATCAGGTCAACAAAGAAAGGAAAGGCGTCAAGGTGCTCTACGCAACTGCCATCTATTTCACCGGGGTCCGCGCTTTCCACAAACTCCAGAATCAGACGCGGTATACATCCTTGAGCGATGGTGCCGTGCCCTTGGCCTGGTGCAACAATATGTCTGGCTTGAGATAAGCCCGGCATGACCGCGTCACCATACTCCGGCGGTGTGATTGGATCGAACTCACCGGACAGAACAAGTGTTGGAACGCTGCTGACCAGGGGTTGTTTCATGTCTTTGTCGATCACTCCTGGTGGCCAGGTTGAGCACATGGCTTTCAGCGTGTCGTACATCTCGCGACCCAGGTAGGTGTTTTCGAGTTGCTCGAAATCAACGACAGTGTCATCAAAGAAGGGCGCATCCTCCGTGCATACCACAGCGTTATGCATGCCGTAGTTCATGCTGTCATTCAACTGATGCAACATACGTAACGCTGAGGCGGCAATGGGCAGGTAGTTTCCGGCGTTAGCTGCCTCATCAATGATCAATGGAATCAGTGCGCTTGTTGCAGGCGCATAAAGCGCCAGTCGAATCCATACGGCCAGATGACCATAGCCGACTTCTATATCCGTATTTACACCGGTAACAGGGTGCTGAATGTTCATGGCTACCGGCTCGGAACGCAGTTGTTCGCGCAATCGTTCAAAGTCAGCTTTAAGATTCGGAAACTGCTCGCCGCAGCTCGGGTGTTGCCGACACCGGTCAAACAAACCATCCAACGTCCGCTGGCTGTTAAGGGCAACGTTCTCACCTAACACCTTTGTTGGTGGGACGACGCCATCTATAACAACGCTGCGCAATGATTGCGGGTACGTACGCATATATTGCATAGCTACGCGGGTGCCATAAGAAACCCCGTACACACTGAGCTGTTCATAGTTAAGGGCAATTCGTAGTGCTTCCAGGTCTTCAACAGCGATGGAGGTAGAAAAGAAGCGCGGGTCGTAGGGCAACTTTTCGATGCAGTCCTGGGTCAGTGCAATCGTTTGCTGCGCATCGAGCATTTCTGTTGAGTCTGTTAACGCCTGGCAGATTAGAGGCGCTGAGTCTCCGGTACCACGCTGGTCTATAACAACCACGTCCCGTTCCCTGGTGAAAGCCTGCAATACCGGCGCCAGGTCGACCATCATCTGTACAGAAGATGCGCCGGGTCCGCCATTAATGATGGTGAAGGCATCTGCGGCAGGTTGTAATGCAGTTGATGCGAGTTTAGTGACAAACAATTCCACCGTAACACCGTTTGGATCCGTTGGGTCCAGTGGTCTGGTCCAGGTGGCGCACTGCGCCTGCAGATTCCCATTGCCTGCAGATCCGGTGACGTAACAGGGTTCAAAGTTGATGGCCGCGAAACTGTGTTTGCTCAACAGCAGAAGGGCGGCGAATACGGCATACCGGAACAGCCGGCGATAAACGGAAATGGGCATAACGATAATGTGGACTAAAACAGGCGTGCAGTACTGTACTGCGTCACGGTACGCATCGCATCTACATGTTGGTTCTGCGGAAGTCTGTTCAGTTCTGCAAGGGCTGCCTCAGATTCCGTAACCGCGGCGTGGTGTGTGTAATCAAGCGCGCCACTTGACTGCACGATCGCGACTATCTCAGTGAGGTGTGCGGTGCTTTTTTCGCGGATGGCATCAGCGATCATCCGTTGCTCATCTGCCGGGCTGTTCTGCAGCGCGTAGATCAAAGGCAGTGTGAGTTTGCCTTCAGCAAGATCGTCGCCAACATTTTTCCCCAGCAGCTCGCTGTCGCCCGCGTAGTCGAGCCAGTCGTCAACCAGCTGATAGGTGATGCCAAAGTGCTGGCCAAACTGGCGTAGCGCTTCGACGTGATGTGGATCAGGTTGGTTTATCACCAGTGCCCCGGTATGTGCGGCTGCTTCAAATAGTAGGGCAGTTTTGCAGCGGATCACTTCACGGTACTGTGCTTCAGTGATGGCCAGGTTGCCGACGTTGGTGAGTTGCAGAACTTCACCTTCAGCAATGGTGTTTGTGGCACGGGCCAGCACTTCCATGATGTCCATGCTGCCTACTTCAACCATCAGCTGGAAGGCGCGGCTGTAGAGGAAGTCGCCGACCAGTACGCTGGGTGCGTTACCCCATTTTTCGTTGGCGGTTAAGCGCCCGCGACGCATACCGGAATGGTCAACCACATCATCGTGCAGGAGGGTGGCGGTGTGCAGAAATTCGATGATTGCGGCGACGCTGATGTGTTTATCGCCACGGTAGCCGAGGGCGCCGGAGGCCAGCAGCACCATCAACGGGCGCAGTCGTTTGCCACCACTTTCCACTATATAACTGCCGATTTCTTCCACCAGGCCGACAACCGAGGTAAGTTTTTGCGGAATTAACGTGTTCACCGCAGAGAAATCTTCTTGAACCAGGCTGTAAACCGGTGCCAGGGCGCTGATTTCACCCGCACTACGACTCACGGAGGAGCTGATCGCGCTTTTCATACGTCCTGTCTTACCTGTCCTGTTTTAACTGGCCTTTTTTGCCGGCCTTTTTTGCCGGCCTTTTTTGCAAAAGATATGCATCAAGTCGGCCTGTAAATGACTTTAGGCCTACTTAACTCGTTGTAATCCAAAAACTTTGCCCTTAGAATTACGCGCCTTTCGCGCAGGGGCCCTGAAATCGGCGGCTCAGCCGGGTTTTTTGTACCCAGTTTATTGCGCACCCAAGTGCCCGACAGGCTTAAGAATACAGCCTGCGGCAGCTCAGGAGTAGAGTTATGTTTGCGGTTTTCCAAAGTGGCGGCAAACAACATCGTGTCAGTGAAGGCGATGTTGTGAAGCTAGAAAAAATTGTAGCCGAGCCTGGTGAAGAAGTTGTCTTCAACGAGGTGTTGATGGTTGCCAATGGTGACGACGTGAATGTCGGTGCACCATTTGTTGCAGGTAGTGCAGTAACTGGCGAAGTAGTACGAACAGATCGCGGTAAAAAAGTCCGCATCATCAAGTTCAAGCGTCGCAAAGACTACTTGCGTCGGCAGGGCCATCGTCAATGGTTCACCGAAGTTAAAATTACCGCTATCAGCTAGCGCACCAGGAGTATCAGAGATGGCACATAAGAAAGCAGGCGGCAGTACTCGTAACGGTCGCGATTCAGAATCCAAACGCCTGGGTTTGAAAAAATCCGGCGGCCAGTACGTTACCGCGGGTAATATCATCGTTCGTCAGCGTGGCACCCAGTTTCATCCGGGTCCTAATGTAGGTTGTGGTAAAGATCACACCCTTTTCGCCACCGCCGATGGTCACGTACACTTCGCGGTGAAAGGCCCACTCAAGCGTCGCACCGTGAGTGTGGTCCCACAGGCATAAGCGCCGGCAGACTCAGATAAACCCCGCTTATGCGGGGTTTTTTTTAGCTAAGCGAAAAATACCATGCAATTTCTTGATGAGGCATCGATCCGTGTCCAGGCAGGCAAAGGCGGCAACGGTTGCTTGAGTTTCCGGCGTGAAAAATATATCGCTAAAGGCGGCCCGGATGGCGGTAATGGCGGCGATGGGGGAGACATCTACCTGGTTGCCGAAACCAGCCTCAACACACTGATCGATTTTCGCTATCAACCGGGATACAAGGCGCAGAACGGAGCCTCAGGCGCTGGTCGCAACAAAACGGGCGCAGCCGGCGAGCATCGCTACATCAAGGTGCCGGTTGGCACTACCGTAGTTGATGATGAAACCCAGGAAACCCTGGGTGACCTCAGTGTTGCCGGCGAGACGCTGCTGGTAGCCAAAGGTGGTTATCGCGGGGTCGGTAATGCCGCCTTTAAATCCAGCACCAATCGCGCGCCACGCAAAACCACACCCGGCAAACCGGGTGAAGAGCGGCGCCTGCGTCTGCAACTGAAACTGATGGCGGATGTTGGTCTTCTCGGGCTGCCCAACGCGGGCAAATCTACCCTGATTGGCCAGGTATCAGCGGCTAACCCGAAAGTCGCCGACTATCCCTTTACGACGTTGGTGCCCAGTCTTGGTGTCGTTCGTGTCGGTACCGACAGCAGCTTTGTGATGGCGGATATACCCGGTCTCATCAGTGGCGCTGCAGAAGGTGCCGGTCTCGGTGCTCAGTTCCTGCGTCACCTGGCGCGCACACGCGTACTTCTACACCTGGTTGACGTACTGCCTGAAGACGGCAGTGATCCAGAGGAAAACGCAGTGGCTATAGAAGCTGAATTGCAGCAATACAGTGGTGCGCTGATGGAGCGTCCGATCTGGATAGCACTGTCGAAAGTTGATCAGCTGGAAGCCGATGATCTGCAGGCGCTGAAAGCACGTTTTGAGGCACGTTTCCCCGATCGCCCGATACATTGTATTTCTGCACTGGGCGACATAGGTTTGATTGAACTCACGCGCGATCTGATGCAGGCGCTGCAAACCTATCAGCGTCGGCTTATCGAAGACGAAGCATTTGCTCAATATACTGAAGATCTGCAGCAGCGCATCAGTGATGATGTGCTGGCCCACTCGCAGAAGATGCGCGCCGCTAAACGCCGCGATGAGGATGAAGACGACTTTGATGATGACGACGATGGAGATGTTGAGGTGATCTACGTCAATGAGTGAGGCGCGTGACTCGCTGGCCCGGGTCAAAAAAGTTGTGGTGAAGGTTGGCAGCGCACTGCTCAGCGATCCGGCACACGGCTTGGATCGGCAAAAAATCGATACTTACTGCAAGCAGATTGTGCAGCTCATCAGTCACGACATCGAAGTGATTCTGGTGTCTTCGGGCGCGGTCGCAGCAGGCTGCCACAAGCTTGGCTGGGCCCGTCGTCCCGCAGCCGTACATCAGTTGCAGGCCGCCGCTGCGGTTGGACAGATGGGACTTGCGCAAGCCTACGAAAGTGCTCTGTCTGAACATGGTCACGCCACCGCAATGATCATGTTGACCCATGATGATCTGGCTGACCGCGAACGTTATCTCAATGCCCGAGCAACACTGTCGCAGCTGCTGCAACTCAATGTTGTGCCGGTCATAAACGAAAACGATACCGTAGCCACTGACGAAATTCGCTTTGGCGACAACGACACGCTGGCGGCTCTGGTAACCAATCTGGTCGAGGCCGATCTGCTGGTGATTCTGACCGACGTAGATGGGCTGATGAATGCTGACCCCAGAGAAGACCCGGAGGCGCAGCGTATTGCTGAGAGCCGCGCACAGGCCTCTTCGCTGGACACGCTGGTCACCGCAGGTGCTGGTGAAATGGGCAGGGGGGGCATGCTGACCAAGCTTGCCGCAGCCCGTCTGGCTGCACGCTCTGGCGCAAATACGGTGATTGCATCCGGTCGTCAGGTAGATGTGCTGTTGCAGGTGTTGGACGGTGCTGATGTGGGTACATTACTGACTGCTGACCTGACACCAATGACCGCTCGCAAGCGCTGGTTGGCCGGTCAGTTGCGCGCGAAAGGCGATTTGGTACTGGATGCGGGTGCTGCCCGGGCTGTTGCTGAACATGGCGTCAGTTTGCTCGCCGTCGGTGTGGTAAGTGTTAAGGGTTCTTTCCTGCGCGGTGACATGGTGCGCATGCTGGATGCACATGGCCAGGTGATTGCTCAAGGACTGACAAATTATTCAAGTGACGAAGTTATTCGCCTGGCAGGTACCCGTTCTGAAGAGTTTGGGCAGCGCATCGATTATGTCGGTGAACCAGAACTGGTTCACCGCGATAATCTTGTCGTGGTCTAGGCGGAGAGCGCTTTGACCTTTTTATTCAATCGAGACTTATGCCGCGCGGCTTTGTTTTTATGCATGATGCCTTTGGTGACCATCTTATCGATGAGAGGCAGAGCTTCAGCGAGCGCGGTGCCGGCTGCGCTGGCGTCCTGGGAATCCAGGGCGGCATCTACGCGTTTAATGTAGGTGCGAACCATTGAACGCTGGCTTGCATTTTGGATGCGTCTTTTTTCTGATTGTCTGGCGCGCTTACGAGCCTGTGCACTGTTAGCCAAGAAATCCTCCAACAGGGGGCATAATTTTTGAGGGCGGCAATATGCCGCTCGAGTAGGTAGATGTCAACTAAAGACTCACGTGACAATGCAGTAATCGCGGCCAAAGCAGGGGCCGCTGACGAATCATCGCAGAATATGGCCCGTCAGGGTGGCGTGGTTGCGGCTATGACCATGCTGTCCAGAATCAGCGGTTTGTTGCGCGATATCGTGCTGTCTTACCTGTTTGGCGCCTCGCAGATGGCAGATATGTTTTTTGTGGCGCTGCGAATTCCCAATTTTTTCCGCCGTCTGTTTGCCGAAGGTGCGTTTAATCAGGCGTTTGTGCCGGTACTGGTCCGCTACAAAAACATGGGTGTGGAAGATCTGCTTGGGTTTATTGCGCCTCTGTCCGGCTTTTTTGCGTCGGCATTGCTCCTGTTTGTCTGCGCCGGGGTGCTTTTGGCACCACAGTTGGCCCTGCTGTTTGCCCCGGGCTTTGCGGCTGATCCGGCTGTGCTCAAGCAGACTGGAGAACTGGTCCGCATTACCTTCCCTTACCTGGGTTTCATTTCTTTAACCGCATACGCCGGCGCGCTTCTTAACGCCCATAACCGGTTTGCCCTTCCGGCGTTTACACCGGTGCTGTTGAATCTGACCTTGATCGGCGCTGCAGTGATTGCTCTGCTGGGCTGGTCCCTGATGCCGGCAACTGAGATCCTGGCCTGGGGTGTGCTGGTGGCAGGCATTGTCCAGTTGCTGTTTCAACTGCCTTCGCTGGGCCGCCTGAAACTATTGCCAAAACCCACCTATGAACACAAACACCCAGGGTTGCGGCAGGTGGGTAAATTGCTGGTGCCAGCGGTGCTGGCCGCTTCCGTAGGCCAGATCAATGCGCTGGTGAACACAATACTGGCGTCAACGCTGATAACCGGCAGCATTTCCTGGCTCTACTACGCGGACAGGTTACTTGAGCTGCCCATTGGTCTGGTGGCTGTGGCCTTAGGCACGGTGATGCTGCCGCATCTGTCCCAGATGGCGGCGACGTCCGATCAGAAACATTTTGCCGCGACGCTTGATTGGGGTGTGAATCTGGGTTTGATGCTGGCTTTGCCCGCTGCAGTGGCGTTATATGTGCTTGCGCAGCCCTTACTGGCGACTTTGTTTATGAGCTTTGACAATGGTGCCATGACAAACCACGATATTCGAATGGCCGGTTTAGCATTGCAGATGTTTGCTGTGGCGATGCCTGGCTTTGTGCTGGTCAAAGTACTATCACCCGCCTTTTTTGCGCATGAAAACACGCAGTCTCCGTTTCAATACGCAAGCATTGCTGTTGCGGTCAATCTGGTCGTGAGTCTGTCTACCTTCAGCTGGTTCGGTCATGTAGGTCTCGCCTGGGCAACCGCGATCTCCGCCTGGTCACATGTGCTGTTGCTCTACATTGGATTGGCACGTCGCGATCTGTACCACGCGACCTTCAGCCTCTGGCCCATGTTTTATAAAACCCTCATTGGCACAGGTTTACTGGCTGTATTGCTGGTTTATGTCAGTGCTCAGTTCCAGTGGCTGGCTATGTCAGGGCCGCTGCGCATTGTCTGGGTGGCAGGCATCAGCGTAGCGGGAATCAGCTTGTACGCGGTCATTCTTTGGCTGCTTGGTGTGCGTACAAAACATCTCAAACACATGAGCGCTGCTTAATCAGATTGCCTATAATCCGCGCGATGGAAATTATTCACGGCATACACAACCTCAAAGCCAGACATCTTGGCAATGTGGTCACCATGGGCAATTTTGATGGTGTACATAAAGGCCATCAGATGCTCCTCGATCACCTGCAGGAATACAGCACAGCGCTTAACGTGCCAAGCATGGTCGTGACGTTTGAGCCTCAGCCGCGAGAATTTTTTGCCGGCAGTTCAGTGCCACCTCGTCTGACCCGCTTACGCGAGAAGGTGGTGCTTCTACAACGTACCGGCCTTGACCGTTTGTTGCTGTTGCCTTTCAACGAAAAAATCTCCCAGGCAGCGCCGAGTTGGATTACCGATGATCTGTTTCATCAGCGCCTCGGCGCCAAACACGTGATTGTCGGCGACGACTTCCGTTTTGGTCGCAACCGCGAGGGTGATTACATGTTCATGCACAATGCTGGCAAAGCTTTAGGCTTTGGTGTCAGCCAGACGCCAACCCTGGATATCGGTGGTGAGCGGATCAGCAGCAGTCGTGTGCGCGCAGTGCTTGGTGCGGGAGATTTCACCCAGGCCACGCAACTGCTTGGGCATGAGTACTTCATCATGGGGCGTGTTGTTTACGGGCGGCAGCTCGGCCGGCAGCTGGGTGTGCCTACTGCAAATATTCGTCTGCAGCGCTACAAGGCGGCGTTGGAAGGTGTCTACTGCGTCACCGTGGAAGGCGCTGGTGAGCAACCGCAAGATACAGTGATCAAGCAGGGTATTGCTAATATCGGCGTCCGTCCGACGGTTGATGGCAAAGAGCCGCTGTTGGAAGTACATGTGTTTGATTACGCAGGCAATCTCTACAATCGATTGCTTACCGTGACGTTCAAACACAAATTACGTGATGAATGCACATTCGATTCTATTGAATTACTCAAAGCTCAAATTGAGCGTGACCTCGGCCACGCTCGCCAGTGGTTTGCGCAACAATGATCAAGTGGCTGTTGTTGTCGACTTTGGTTGTGATTCTGGATCAGCTGACAAAGCTCTGGGTCATCAGTGTTCTGGTGTACCAGGAACGTGTGCAGGTGCTGCCTTTTTTTGCCTGGGTACGATGGCATAACGAAGGCGCAGCGTTTTCCTTTTTATCCAGTGCCGGCGGCTGGCAGCGCTACTTTTTTGTTGCCCTTGCAGTTGGATTTTCCGCTTTTATCGTCTATGAGATCAGTCGTTTGCAGAAGCATGAGCGCGTGATGGGCTGCGTGTATGGTCTTATTCTGGGCGGAGCGATCGGTAATTTGATCGACCGGATCCACCATGGCTATGTGGTCGATTTTGTGCTTTTTCATTACGACAGTTACTACTTCCCTGCGTTCAATGTGGCTGATTCTGCGCTGTTTTGTGGCGCTGCGTTGTGGATTTTGGTGATGATTGTGGAATACCGGCAAAGTAAGAATCAGGTGAGTGTGGATAGCGATGGATGAGTTGATAGCCAGCAGCGGTGAGAAAATAGGTCCTGCCAGTACTGTGACCCTGCATTTTTCTCTGCTGCAGCCGGGTGGCAAAGAAATCGATACCACTCGAAATGGACAACCGGCAACATTTACGATGGGCGATGGTAGCCTGCTACCCGGTTTTGAAGCCGCTCTGCTGGGCAAACAGGCCGGATTTGCTGAGCAGATTTTACTGCCTGCCGCCGACGCATTCGGCGAAAAAAATCCTGCCAATGTGCAACTCATCAGCCGCGACCGTTTTGCTCAGATGGATGGCGAACAGCCACTCGAGGAGGGCCTGGTGGTATCTTTTCAAGCGCCTGATGGTGAGCTTCCAGGCGTTGTTGTGGCCGTTTATGACGATACCGTCAAAGTCGATTTTAACCATCCACTGAGTGGCGCTGACATCATTTTCGATGTTTCGGTGCTGTCGGTGGAAGAGTCCGCACCCAACTAGCTTCAGGCTCCATCACGCTTAAGAGCCCTTCAGCTCAAAAGCCCATCAGCTGCAGCTGATTTCTCTACCACGTGCATCTTCGTGGATGCCGTCGCCATTGGCATCCCGTGACGGATATGTGCGCCCGGCGACGTTCAGGATGAGCTGGCGCGCAAGGGTTGGGTCGCCGTTGTTCGGGCAATACAACAGGTTTCCATTCTGCCAGTCTGTCAGCCCTGAGCCAGTGAACTGCAGATAGCTGCGGCTGCGAAAAGCCCGCCAGTAAATCTGCCCGCCGCTGATGGGGTTGAGGTAGCCTACGATGATATCGTCTGCGGTTCGGGTGCGGCTGTTGTCGCGGTCTTCAAATATGATGGCGCCAGCATGCCAGGTATCGCGAGGACCACAGGCATTTTCCCGCCGTGGACAAAGGATAACGTTGACATTTTTGTTAATCGCCGTCTGTCGAGCCAGGTGTATGCCGGCACGCAGATCCTGCATTGCACTTCTGGCCTGATGCGTGTGTACCAGTGACTGCATAGCCGGAACCGCAAACGCCATGATGATCGCAGCCAGGGCCAGGGTGGTTAAAAGTTCCAACAGCGTGAAGCCGGTTTCTAGTCTGCACATGAAACCAGCGTGCCTGTTCCCAGGCGTAGCGACTGTAGGTCAGAGTTGACCCGTTATGTGGGTTATTCCAGGTCGAGTTTTTTCAGTTTGTAACGTAATGCTCGAAAGGTGATGCCCAGCTCCTTGGCCGCGGCGGTTTTGTTCCAACGGGTAGCGTCCAGTGCCTGCGTGATCAGTGCGCGCTCTATCCCTTCCAGGTAGTCTTCAAGGCTGACCCCGGGCGGCAGGCTAACACTGTCATCCCCGGTGGTTGGATGATGTTCGCCTCGTGCCTCAGGTGCCTCAATAGGTTGGCTTTCCGGTCGAGTCTCTACAGCGGATGGTGGCGCAGTACTATGTGTATTGGCCAGTTGCAGGTCCGTCGGCGTAATCTGGTCGTTTTCACACAGGGTGAAGGCACGCTCAAGTATATTTTCCAGCTCGCGCACGTTGCCGGGAAATGCATATTGCTGCAACGTGGCCAGTGCATCGTCGGTGACCACTGGGGCGGCGCTGCCGTATTCCTGCGCTAAACGTTGCAGGCAAGCGCTGGCCAGCTCCGGAATGTCGTCAAGGTGTTCACGCAGTGCCGGGATCCGCAGCTCAATTACGTTGAGACGATAGTACAGGTCCTGACGGAAGCGCCCGCTGTCTACCTCCTGGCCTAAGTCTTTATGTGTTGCACATAAGATGCGCACGTCGGTCAGGTCTTCGCTCTGGGACCCAACCGGGCGCACGGCTTTTTCCTGTATCGCACGCAGCAGTTTGACCTGCATCGCCAGTGGCAGGTCGGCGACCTCATCAAGGAACAACGTGCCTCCACCTGCAGCCTGGAATAAGCCTTCCTTATCGCTGACGGCACCAGTAAAACTCCCTTTAACGTGGCCAAAAAACTCACTTTCCATCAGTTCCGATGGAATGGCGCCGCAGTTGACCGGTACAAATGGGCCGCCGCTTCGTGGTCCCTGTGAGTGAATCATGCGCGCAGCAACTTCCTTGCCGGAGCCGGATTCGCCGCTGATATAAATGGGAGCCTGACTTCGAGCCAGTTTGTTGATCTGTTGCCGCAGTCGACCCATTGCAGCGGATTGTCCAAGCAGGTTTTCATCTGTCAACGAATCTGTATTGTCCTGCATATCGCTCATTTTCAGCGCTGATTCAATCAGGCTGCGCAGCTGTTCAAGGTCTATGGGTTTCTGCAGATAATCGAAAGCGCCGGCTTTTAAAGATGCGATGGCCGTATCCATGCTGCCAAAGGCAGTAATCATTGCAACCGGAAGGTTCGGGTAGTGCTGGTTGATATGCTCGACAATTTCCAGGCCGTTGCCGTCAGGTAACTGCATGTCTGTCAAACACAGATCGAACGTCTGTTCACCAAGCGCCGCCAGAGCCTGAGCCTGGTCTGCAGCAGTGACGGTTTCCAGTTTCATACGGCCGAGGGTAATCTCCAACAATTCACGTATATCGGGTTCATCGTCGATGATGAGAGCGCGTTTAAGAGCCATGGTTCTTGTAACCTTGATCAGTCCATCTGTTAGTTATAGCAGACTTGCTGTGCCTGTATTCGCATTCACCCCGGTTCATGCGCTGAGCCTGTCCGGGTGAGCAAAGAGAATACGAAAACAGCTGCCGCCCTTGTCTGTCGGCGCGTAACTTAATTGCGCCTGATTTGATTCACACAACTCTCTGGAAAGGTACAGGCCCAGGCCAGTACCTTTTCGAGAGGAGGTGGTGAACGGCTGAAAGAGGCTGCCAACAAGTTCCTCCTCGACACCCCGACCGTTATCCAAAATGTTTAAAAACGGGCGACCCGAGCCCGGGTCTATACCACCCTCCAGGCGGACGGTCGAACCGTTGCCGTTTTCCTTTGAGTAACGGATGCCATTGTCAACGAGATTGGTAAGCGCCTGAGTCAGCTGGTTAGGATCCATGCGTATTTCTGTTGTTGCAGGCGTAACAGCAATGTCCAGTTTGGCCTCTGGCTGCGACTGACAGAATGACTCTGCGAACTCTTTAAGGTGGTTGAGGAGATTTATCCGCTGGGGGTCTGGTCTGGCCCGACGCGACATTTCCAGTACGTTCTCAACGACGCCATTCATACGATGACAGTGGTTGATGATGATATCTGTCAGGCGTTGATCAGGCGGTTGCAGTTCATCAGATTCATTCAGCAATTGGGCCGCGTGGGAGATAGCGCCTAATGGGTTACGTACCTCATGCGCAATGCTGGCTGACAATCGGCCCAGCTCTGCGAGTTTCAACTGTTGAGCCTGCTGCTGTATCTCGCCGGTGTCCTCCAGGAAAATGGTCACATCACCATTGGCATCGTCGTTACGCACAGCGGAGAAGTTCGCTCGTATCTCCGGTGCGGTGGCAGAGATCTGAAACGGTTGTTCACGGCGATCCGTGTCTGCGCGCCAGGCACTTAAAGCATCATTGAGCGGAGCAGGTAGATCCGCGAGGTTTTCATCGCTTTGGGTGCCCATTAGGGCCCGGGCCGATTGGTTCAGCATGCGTACGTCGTTGTTCTGGTCAACCACAATGATACCTGTGCGCATGCGCTGGATAATTTGCCTATTCAGGCGTTCGAGATCCGCCAACTCAACGGCCTGGGTCAGCGCACGGATATCATTTTGACGAATTCGATTAGACAGGCGTTGAATGGTCAGCGATGCAGCGAAATAGATAACGCCAAATATGCCCGCCTGTAGAAAATCGTCGTTGGCACTGCTGGTGGAAATGCGCAGATAAAATTCTTCGTACAGCACAGCAATACTGGCCAGCGCAGCAATGAATGTGGCACGACGGCCGGTCACTAAGATGGCACCGGTGACCACGGTGATCAGTATTAACGCGGCTACGCCGCTGCTGATCCCCCCTGAGGTATACATGATGACCGCCAGGGACAGGACATCAAAAATCACCAGGCCAAGACTTAAATTCTGTTGTTGACCCCAAGCCCTCGGCACAAACTGGTGAAACAGCGCAGAGGCGACGTTTACGCCGGTATAAACCACCGCCGTGATGAGAAATAATCCGGGCTCTAATGAACCGAGCTTAGTTGCAAACAGATCCTGCTGATAGGCCACTAGAATCGCCAGGCCGATAAACATCCGGTAGTAGTTATAGATGTTCAGCAGGCCGGTGCTGAGGGCCACGCGCCGGCGTTCGATCTCAGCGATTATGTCGGTATTCTGTGTGCTCAAGTGAATCCCCGCAGCGGCGGAAGTTGCGGTGGTTGCAATGGCTTGAGTTTAGCCGATGAAGGGTAACCAGCTGAACCAGCCGCGGCTTTTTTTAACCTCACCGGCAGGTTGGGCTTCGACGGCAGGTGGCGTGAATCCTTCCGGATGGACGATTTTAAGCGGTGGCGGTACCTCAGGTCGATCCAACAGGCCCAGGGTCATGATATTTGTCCATGAACGATCGCGATTGCGGATGGTATTGGTCAGCACCAGGTTTCCGCCTTCATCGAAAGCCGGGTGCTGAGGGTAGTTCAGCGATAGAATGCGCAGGGCATTGTTGGCTTCGTCCTGCAAGCCCAGGCGGTAGTTGCTCTCTACCAGAACCAATAGTGCGTCTGGTGTCGCTTCCGATTGGGGATAAGTCTCCAGTACGTAGTGAGCGCGGTTTGCAGCGGCAATAAACGCGCCGCGTCGCATATAGTAATCGGCGACCGCTATCTCAGCACGAGACAGAACGTTACGCAGGTAGATCATGCGCTGGGTAGCGTCCGGAGCATATTGACTGTTCGGGTAGCGCGCCAGCAGCTGACCCAGGTCAGCATAAGCCGCTCGCATCGGCGCCATGTCGCGTTTGGAAACGTCTACCTCGAACAGTCGATCCATCAACCCTTCGTTTTTACTAATCCCAGATAAGCCTTTGATATAAAAAGCATAATCAATATTTGAATGCTGCGGGTGCAGGCGAATAAAACGATCTGCTGCTGCGATTGCACCGTCCAGATCAAATGTTTGATAGCGTGCGTAGATCAATTCCAGTTGAGCCTGTTCAGCGTAGCGACCAAACGGAAAGCGTGCCTCAAGCAATTCCAGCTGGCCGATGGCCTGTTGGTAGTTGCCGGACCGCAGATAGCGCTGGGCATCACGGTACAATCTCTGCTCGCTGGTTTCTGCAGTAATGTCCGGCAGTTCGTCGTCTCCGCCGATAAAAGGCATCCAGCTGCATGCGCCCAGCGCGGTGGAGAAGACCATCAACAGCGCAATTGAAAAGGCGTGTTTTGGGGTTCTGGAGCGAACATCATGCTGCTGGATCAAAATAACGGGCCACGAAAAGGGTTAAGATGGCGCTATTCTTTACAAATTTGATTCGGTTGCAACCGCATGGACAGTATTAGTGAAGATAAAGTGGTTCCGGCTGAGCAGGCAGGGGAGCGTATCGACAAAGCTGCGGCACATCTGTTTGCAGATTTTTCCCGTGCCGAACTGTCTCGCTGGATTACTTCTGGAGAATTAACCGTTGATGGAAAAGCCGTTAAACCGCGTGAAAAAGTCCGTGGCGGCGAGCAACTCACCCTGCGCGCGCAGCGTGTTGTGCGTGAAGCCTGGCAGGAAGCCCAGCCCATCGCGCTCGATATTCTTTATGAAGATGAACACCTGCTGGTCATAAACAAACCTGCAGGGCTGGTGGTGCACCCTGGCGCGGGAAATCCCTCCGGCACTCTGGTCAATGGCCTGTTAAACCATCGCGACACCTTCAGTCGCCTGCCTCGGGCCGGGGTTGTGCATCGCCTCGACAAAGACACCAGCGGTGTCATGGTGATCGCTGCGGATGAACTTGCCCAACTGCGCCTGTCCCGCTTGATTGAACAACGCAAAATAAGTCGGGAATATGAATGTGTGGCCGAAGGCCGAATGGTGGCCGGTGTCGACGTGGATCGTCCCATAGGTCGAGATCCTCACGTGCGCACGCGTCAGGCCATCGTAGAGGAGGGTAAGCCCGCGCAGACACAGTTTCGTGTGTTGCAGCGGTATCGCGCGCACACGCTCGTTCATGCGCGCCTGCAAACCGGTCGCACCCACCAGATCCGCGTGCACATGCAGAGTATTGGCTACCCGCTGGTAGGCGACAGGCGCTATGGCGCACGGGGTAAATTGCCACCGGGATGTGAGCCGGACCTGATCCAACTCGTGCAGAGCTTCTCCCGACAGGCGTTGCACGCCAAGCGGATCGCTTTCGAGCACCCGATTACCCAAGCAGAGGTGGTCGTTGAAGCACCCTGGCCGGCAGACTTTGCTGGATTGGTCGCAGGGCTGCAGGCGGATCTTGGCTAGCGCTTCGATGTGGGTGTCGGCAGAAATTCAATTACCTCCCGGTTTGCTGGTCGGTTGCACGGTGACCACAGGTGGTGTTTCCAGTGGGATCTACGCCGAATCAAACATGGCTCTGCACGTGGGTGATGATGCGTCTGCAGTGAACGAAAACCGCCGGGTTCTGCAGCAGCTGCTGGG
This sequence comes from Gammaproteobacteria bacterium, assembly GCA_048571035.1. Classification (GTDB taxonomy): domain Bacteria; phylum Pseudomonadota; class Gammaproteobacteria; order Pseudomonadales; family Azotimanducaceae; genus UBA4421. The sequence continues at coordinate 1,007,428 of CP121329.1, read as the reverse complement.
TTACAGGCAGGTACAGTGGCTTAATCAGGTTCATGGTAATCACTGTATTGAAGCACCTTTTGCCGACGTCGGGGCGCCACCAGAGGTGCCTCTGGTGGCTCCAGAGGCTGACGCATCCTGGACCACACAGACTGGTCTGGCGCTGGCAGTCTTGACTGCAGATTGTGTGCCGGTATTGCTCTGGTCAGAACAGACAACGGCTATAGCGGCGGTGCATGCAGGTTGGCGGGGCCTGCAACAGGAAATACTGCAGCAGGCAATGGCTGCAATCGGGGAGCCGCTGTCGCAGCTTTGCGCCTGGATCGGCCCTTGTATCAGTGCCCGGCACTATGAGGTGGGAGAGGACGTCTGGGGGCATTTCAAAGCCGCTTATCCGGCGTGTATGTCTGCGCACCCTGAGCAGCAAAGCAAACGACTGCTGGATCTGCCAGCGATTGCTCAGGCGCAGCTTCATCGAGCCGGTATCAAGCAGGTCTATCAATCTGACTGGTGTAGTTTTGCCGACCCGCGCTTCTACTCGTACCGCCTCAGCGCAGTAAGGGGTGGGGAAACGGGGCGAATGGCTTCGATTATCGCGCGGCTAGACTAGGCAGCGCCTGCAGAGACCTGGATCGCGCTGCTAGGTACCGCAGTTTTCTACGATGCCACGTTGCGCGGCGGCGATTTTTGCCTGCCGTTCTTCTTCAGGCAGCACGCGCTCGATGCCCGTTTCGGAACGGACGCGGATGCGGTCTTTGGCGGTCAGATTAGAAAGCACTCGGCGGGAGCGTTCACAGTTATCTTTCTTAATCTGCGCGACCTGTGCCTGGCGATCTATTTCGGCCTGTTGCAGTCCGCGCAGCATCTCCTGCTGATCGCCGGTCAGTTCAACTTCGTCTTGTGTTTGCGGCCTGAAACCGGGCGCGGGTGTGCTGGCAGGCGCCGGGGTGCTGGACGCACCGCCTTGGGTTGTCACGCTGGCGACCCGGGTAATGCGGCTATCTGGTACACCTCGCGGTTTGCGTTCGGCATAGTTGACCACACCGTTGTCGTCAACCCAGCGATAAGTGTCGGCAGCGCTTGGTATCGACACAAGCGCACTGAGTATCACTGCGCTTAAGCAAATGCATATGTGGAAGGCTACTTTCATCATTCTGAACTCTTTCGCGGTGCAAAACTGGCGTCTATTTAGAATAACACACGGGGTGCTCGGGCAACTGTACAATGCCGGGAAAATGTTACCTGGCTCTCAGTTTCATTGACATACTGTGCCGATATCACAAGAATACGGCGCTCGTTTCCCGGTGCTGAGCAGGTTGTTCTGTACAAACATCGGTAAATCAAAGGGTTATCGCGACTTCCAGCGTTCGCAGGTGGCCCGACAATCGTGAATTCGCTATTTAATTAAACGGCAGTAGAGGTTCCACAATGGCAGACATGTTGTCTGGTGGCGATATGTTGATTCGTGCGTTGCAGGATGAAGGCGTTGAATACGTCTTTGGCTACCCTGGTGGCGCCGCATTACACATCTATGACGCAATTTTCCGCCAGCAGAAGGTGGAACACCTGCTGGTACGTCATGAACAGGCGGCGACCCACATGGCGGACGGCTATGCACGCGCAACGGGCAAAACCGGTGTGGTGCTTGTCACCTCCGGGCCGGGTGCGACAAACGCAATCACGGGGATAGCCACCGCTTATATGGATAGTGTGCCGATGGTGGTTATCTCGGCTCAGGTACCTCAAGACCAGATTGGCACAGACGCCTTTCAGGAAACGGACATGGTCGGTATTTCCCGACCAGTGGTGAAACACAGCTTTGTGGTAAAGCAGGCAGCAGATATTCCTGGCATCGTGAAAAAGGCTTTTCACCTCGCTTCTACCGGACGCCCTGGGCCGGTGGTTATTGATGTGCCAAAAGACACAACGGATCCGGCTGTTCTGGCGGAATATGCGTATCCAACTTCGGTCAAAATGCGTTCTTACAACCCAGCCAGTAAAGGTAACGGCCGACAGATCCGCAAAGCGGTCAGCGCTCTACTGAAGGCAAAACGACCGGTATTGTACGTCGGCGGTGGCGTGATCATGGGGGAAGCCTGTGAAAATCTGCGTGAGTTAGCGGCATTGCTCGGTTATCCACTGACCAACACGCTGATGGGGCTTGGCGCTTTTCCAGGTGCAGATCCGCAATGCATCGGGATGCTCGGCATGCATGGTACGTATCAGGCTAACATGGCAATGCACGAAGCTGATCTGATTTGTGCGATAGGTGCGCGATTTGATGATCGTGTAACCAACAATCCAGATAAGTTTTCACCCAGTGCAACCATTATTCACATTGATATTGATCCCGCTTCGATCTCAAAAATCATTGAAGTTGATATCCCGATTGTAGGTAGTGCCGATAAAGTTTTAGCCGGTATGGTCGCCGAGATTACCAAAGAGTTGGCCAACGAACCTTCTGAGGTTAAAGAGCAGCGCAGCCAGCGTATAGATAAGTGGTGGACTACGGTGAACACCTGGCGGGACAATCATGGTCTGAACCACAATCTCGAGCCTCAACCCGGGCAGCGGATTCTGCCGCAGCTCGCCATGCAGGCGATGTATAAAATCACCAGGGGTGATGCGTTCGTGACCTCGGATGTGGGCCAACACCAGATGTTTGCTGCTCAGTATTATCACTTCCCTGAGCCGCGCCGTTGGATCAACTCCGGCGGCCTCGGGACCATGGGGTTCGGGCTGCCTTCAGCCATGGGCGTGCAGATGGGTTTTCCTGAAGCAACGGTTGTCTGTGTAACCGGCGAAGGCAGTTTCATGATGAATATGCAGGAGCTATCGACCTGCCTGCAATATGGTTTACCGATAAAGATCCTGAACCTGAACAACCAGGCGCTGGGCATGGTCAAGCAGTGGCAGGATATGCAATATGGCGGCCGTCACTCGCAAAGCACCTATAGTGACTCGTTACCTGATTTTAAAACTCTGGTAGAGGCGTTTGGTCATGTTGGCATAAAAGTGGAAACCCCGGAAGAGTTACAACCGGCACTGGAGCGCGCTTTCTCAGCGGAGCTGAAGAACAAACTTGTCTTCATAGATGTCTGGGTGGATCCGGAAGAACATGTTTATCCCATGGCCATAAAGGGTGGTGCGATGCGAGATATGATTCTCAGTAAATCGCTCACGACGGAGAACGTCTGATGCGTCGTATTCTTGCGGTTTTATTGGAAAACGAGGCGGGCGCTCTATCTCGGGTCATCGGTTTGTTCAGTCAGCGCGATTACAATATTGAGTCGCTGACAGTCGCGCCCACGGAAGATCTGACCTTGTCGCGTCTGACCATAACCACTGCGGGGGATGAACGAACCATCGAGCAGATAACCAAGCAGTTGCACAAGCTGGTTGAGGTTGTGAAGGTAATGGATCTTTGTGAAGGCGACCATGTAGAACGTGAGCTGCTGTTGATCAAGGTGCGAGCCAGTGGTGATGCACGGCAGGAAATAAAACGTACCGCGGATATCTTTCGCGGACAGATTGTCGATGTTACGGCAGACACTTACACCGTCCAGTTGGTCGGTCCCAGCGATAAGCTGGACGCTTTTTTACGCGCGATTGAAAAAGCCTCAATTTTGGAAGTAGTACGATCTGGCGTTTCTGGAGTAGGGCGCGGTGATCGCGTCTTATCCATTTAGGCCGGGAATTTATAGAGAGAGTAGGGGCGTACTGTTGCAGGGCGTCTATTACATAAGCACACCTTAAAACGGGAAAAAACCATGCAAGTTTATTACGACAAAGACGCTGACCTTTCGCTGATTCAAAAAATGAAGGTTGTTATTGTGGGTTACGGCTCACAAGGCCATGCACACGCCAACAACCTTCGCGACTCCGGCGTGGGTGAGGTTGTGGTAGGTCTGCGCAAAGGCTCAGGCTCCTGGCGTAAAGCAGAAAACGCGGGTTTTAAAGTGGCTGAAGTAGCCGAGGCTGTGAAAGGTGCCGATCTGGTCATGATCCTGGTACCAGACGAACTGCAGCCAGCACTCTACAAAAACGATCTTGAACCTAATCTTAAAGACGGCGCAGCGATGGCATTTGCGCATGGCTTTAATGTGCACTTCGAACTGATAGAGCCGCGTGCCGACCTCGACGTGATCATGATTGCACCGAAAGGCCCGGGCCATACTGTGCGCTCTACCTATGTCGCGGGTGGCGGTGTACCCAGCTTGATTGCTGTGGCGCAGGACGCAACCGGCCAGGCGAAAAACATTGCCCTGTCGTACGCGAGTGCTAATGGTGGTGGCCGTGCAGGTGTGATTGAAACCAACTTCCGTGAAGAGACTGAGACAGACCTTTTCGGCGAACAAGCTGTTCTCTGCGGTGGCGCTTCTGCGCTGGTGCAAGCAGGTTTTGAAACCCTGGTGGAAGCCGGTTACGCGCCGGAAATGGCCTATTTTGAGTGTCTGCATGAGCTGAAACTGATTGTTGACCTGTTCTACGAAGGTGGCGTTGCCAACATGTGGTACTCAGTGTCCAATACGGCTGAATACGGCGGCCTGACACGCGGTTCCCGCATAGTCACAGACGAGACCAAAAAAGAGATGAAGAAGATTCTCGAAGAAATTCAAACCGGGCGCTTCGCCAAAGAATTTGTTCTCGAAAGCCAGTCTGGCGCGCCAAGCATTAAAGCCATGCGCCGCATCTCTCAGGAACATGGGATTGAAGAGGTGGGCAGCAAGTTGCGCGGTATGATGCCCTGGATTCAGGAAAACCGTCTGGTCGACAAAGACGTCAACTAGCCCTCTGCTACGATTAGACAAAGGCGCCGATTCGAGGCATCTTCTAGCATAGTGTTCGCAAACGAACGCAGGTGCGCATTGTGCGCACCGCAAAATCGATGATTGCACAGGTGAAACATGTCTGATCGAGAGGATAAATCTTTGCGGGTGGTACCTGAAGTCGAAGAGTACACAGACCCGGAGGGTGAAAAAGGTGCGTCAGACCACGATGATGAGGGTGATGACCTTGGTCATATGAGCCGCCGCGAACGCTTTCGCAAGCGTGGCATTTATCTGTTGCCTAATCTCATCACTACCGGCGCATTGTTTGCAGGCTTTTATGCCATTGTTGCCGGCATGAATGGCAACTTTGTTGCGGCTTCGCTGGCGATATTTGTCGCTGGTGCCCTGGATACCGCGGATGGTCGTGTAGCGCGCCTGACCAACACTGAAAGCCAGTTTGGTGCTGAGTACGACAGTTTGTCCGACATGGTCGCGTTTGGCGTAGCGCCAGCTCTGGTTGCCTTTTCATGGGGACTGTCCAGTCTTGGCCAGCTGGGTTGGGTGGCTACATTTGTATACATGGCGTGTGCTGCGTTACGTCTCGCCCGCTTTAACACCAAGGGTGATAACGCCAGTTTTACCGGCTTAGCCAGCCCCTCAGCCGCCGCGATTATCGCCTGCAGCATCTGGGCCTGGGTTGAGTACGGGGGCGGCGTACCCGGTGTTGTCGGCTCCGGCATTATGGCCGCGGTCACGACACTCGCAGGGTTGTTAATGGTGTCGAACTTTACTTATTTTTCACCCAAACTGCTCAACTTCAAAGACCGGGTGCCTTTTGTCACGCTGGTTTTTGTGGTGCTTGGTTTCTCTATACTCATGATCGACCCGCCCACGGTGCTGTTGTTCCTGGCCATTACTTACGCCTTTTCCGGTCCAGTCCTTTATGTCTGGAAGCGCCTGCGCAGACGGAACTTAAAAGGTTAAGCAGGGCCTAAACACGTAACTCAGCCAGACATCGCAGGTTTTCAATGTCCCGATACCGACCCGCGCCAATCCCGAGTTCTGAAATTACACCGGAATCGATTTTTCTGAATCGGCGTAACTTTATAAAAAGCAGTGCAGCGCTTGCTGCCGGCGCGTCACTTGCTGCTCCGGCTTTTGCTGGCCTGCAACCTGACGATGATATTACGCCTGAGCGGATCGCCACGTCATACAATAACTTTTACGAGTTTGGCACTGATAAGGGTGATCCGGCACGCTACGCTCATGAACTCACCACAGATCCCTGGCGCGTCACAGTCTCTGGTGAAGCGGGTAAAACCGGTGAGTTTGATTTCGCTGACATTATTAAAGGCATGTCGGTAGAAGAACGCATATATCGTTTTCGCTGTGTTGAGGCCTGGTCCATGGTGGTGCCTTGGATGGGTATTCCCCTGAAGAAAATTCTGCAACAGTTTGAACCGAACGGTAATGCCAAATACGTTGAGTTTAAAACCCTGTTGCGTCCAGCTGAGATGCGCGGCCAGCGCAGTTTCTTTTCCGGCATCGAGTGGCCCTATGTCGAAGGGCTGCGCATGGATGAGGCCTACCATCCTCTGACCATTATGGTCACTGGTATGTATGGGAAGACTTTGCCTAATCAGAACGGCGCGCCCTGGAGACTGATGGTGCCGTGGAAATATGGGTTTAAATCCATCAAATCTATTGTCAGCATTCGTTTTACAGAACGCCAACCCCGTAATACATGGAATATGTTGGCGGCCAACGAATACGGCTTTTACGCGAATGTGAACCCGGCGGTGAGTCATCCTCGCTGGAGTCAGGCGAGTGAACGTCGCCTGCCAAGTACTTTGTTTGATCCCAACACACGTCCCACGCTGCCATTTAATGGCTATGCTGATGAGGTGGCCGGTTTGTACGCGGGTATGGATCTCGCCAAGTACTATTGAAGGCAGCACTTACCCTTAAAGTGCTGTTGGCGTCGTTGCTCAGTGCGCCATTGCTCTGGTTAGCCTGGCGGGTACAGCTTGATATCAATCAGCCGGGGACCGGCTTAGGCCCGGATGCGGGCGAGACGCTGGTACATTACCTGGGTGAGTGGTCTCTGGTGATGGTGCTGGTCGCGTTTTCAGTTTCACCTATGCGGCGTTGGACGAATTATTCCGGATGGCTGCGCAGTCGTCGCATGGTCGGATTGTTTGCGTTTGGATATGTTGTCCTGCATATCGCCAGTTATCTGATCTTCTACTTGAGTTTGTCCTGGCAGGCACTGTTTGAAGACTTTGTTGAACGGGCGTATATCACTGCCGGCATGCTTGCGTTCTTCTGTCTGCTGCTTATGACATTGACCTCAACGCGAGGCTGGCAGCGCCGCCTGCGCGCGCGCTGGTATCAACTCCATCAGCTCATTTACCTCGCAATAGGCTCTGCGCTGGTGCATCTGTGGTGGCTTACCCGCGACGGTTACCTGGAGGTTGCCCTTTACAGTCTCTGGTTTGCCCTGTTGTGTGTCGAACGCTGGTCAGTACGTGGGCGCTTCAGTTGGCGGCCCGGCGTGCGATCACCGCCTGGCTGAGGTCAGCTAGGACCTGCTCACTGTCCTCCCAACCGATACATGCATCTGTGATGCTCTGGCCGTAGGTCAGCTTATCGGGTTCTGGCTGAATATTCTGGCGCCCTGCAACCAGATTGCTTTCTACCATTACCCCAATGATATTGCGGTTACCGTCTGCGAGTTGCTCACAGATTGAGTCACAGACCTGCATCTGCTTGTTGTGGTCCTTCTCGCTGTTGGCGTGACTCATGTCCACCATGACGCCGCTGTTGACCCCAGCAGCGTCAAGACGTGCCTGTGTTTGATCAATGCTTTTACGATCAAAGTTTGTGCCACTGCTGCCGCCACGCAGAATAATGTGGCAATCAGGGTTACCTGACGTGGAAAAAATGGCTGAATGGCCTTTTTTTGTTACCGACAGGAAGATGTGCGAATGTCCTGAAGAACGGATGGCATCCACCGCCACCTGGGTGGACCCGTCTGTGGAATTCTTGAATCCGATAGGGCACGACAGGCCTGACGCGAGCTGGCGATGGATCTGACTTTCGGTTGTGCGTGCACCGATTGCCCCCCAGCTGACGAGATCGCCAACGTATTGGGGTGAAATCGGGTCGAGGAATTCTGTACCTGCAGTAATGCCTAAGGCGTTGATATCCAGGAGAAGTTTGCGTGCGATCGCCAGCCCTTCGTTAATTTCGAATGAGTTATCCAGGTGTGGATCATTGATCAGGCCCTTCCAGCCGACAATGGTTCTTGGCTTTTCGAAGTACACGCGCATTACCACCAGCAGTTCAGATTTGTACTGAGCTGCACGCGCACGCAGGCGTTCAGCATATTCAAGGGCGGCTGCGGGGTCGTGGATAGAACATGGGCCGATAATCACCAGCAAGCGATCGTCTTGTTTATGTACAATTCGAGCCAGCTCAGCGCGGGTATTAAATACCAGGGAGGAGGTTTCAGCGGTGATGGGCAGCGTTGACATCAACGCTTCTGGCGCAATGACTTCCTGCATGCCTGTGATGCGAACGTCGTCGGTAAGGTATTGCATGTGTTCTGGGCTTATAAGTTGGCAAATAGGAGATGGATTCTAACTCATGGGTGGCAAGGAAAAACCGCAGATTTTGGATCTTCGACGATCGAAGATGCTGGCGGCGATGGGTATTCAAGTCTGGCACCAGCGTCGAGTGGCTGGCGAGGCTGAACCTGCATTAGCAGAGACGTCCAACGCGGCGATATCGAAAGCACCGCAACCCATCGCTGCTGAGCCTGAACCTGCTCGTGTACCCGAGACACAGGCACCGCAGTCTGTGCCTGAGTCACCAGAACCGACGCCACCGGTGCCGTTAGAATTTCTCTGGGCGAAAAGCTCAGCAAGTATCCTGTTGTTCAGTCCGGTTGCCAGCGCGACCAGCATGACGCATGCAAAAGATATCCTGCGCTACGCAGATTGGCGTGCTCAGCAGCGCGCGCCAAGTCCAACTAAAAGCGGAGAGTTCAAATGGCCGCAATTGCTCGACACCACAACGGGCACGCCGGTTCGAGCATTGGGTGTTTTCATTGAAAAACACTTTCCTGATGCAACCCCCTGGTTTCTGGTGGCTGACGACCTGGTAGATGACCTGTTGCCCTGGCTGCGTGAATGTCTTGCTGACGGGTCGGACAAAAAAATCCTGATCCTGCAGAAGTTCAGTGAAAGTGTGACCGATGCAGCGCTAAAGAAGCAGATATGGCAAATACTCCAGCAGATTCGTTGACCTGCAGAGAAATGTCCCTGACGGACCTCGACCAGGTTCTGGAAATTGAAACCCGTGCGTATCAATTCCCCTGGACGCGCGGCATTTTTATGGATTGCTTTCGCGGGCGGAATGTCTGTCGGGTAGCCTGTCTGGACGGGCGAGTCGTGGGGCATGCCGTAATGTCGGTCGCCGCTGGCGAAGCTAATCTGTTGAACATCTGTATTCAGCGTGATTCTCAGGGCCACGGTTTAGGCCGTGTGTTCATGCATGAGCTTATAGACCACGTTGTTAAACTGGGTGCGCAGACGATGTTCCTGGAGGTGCGGCCGAGCAACAAGGTTGCAATCGCCTTGTATCTGTCCCTTGGTTTTGTGCAGGTGGGTTTGCGTAAAGATTATTACCAGGGTCTGCAGGGACGTGAAGACGCGAAGGTTATGGCGCTGGCCTGTGGCGGTACGTATAGCTGAGAGTATCGGTTGCTGAAAGCGATACGGCCTCTATACTGCGGCCCATATTTTTAACGCTTAGAGTGCCCGGTTATTAACCCTGTGCAGAACGCCATCGAAAAACGGCGCACGTTCGCCATCATCTCGCATCCCGATGCGGGTAAAACCACCATGACTGAGAAACTGCTGTTGTTCGGCAATGCGATAAAGCTGGCCGGTGCGGTTAAGTCCCGTAAAACGGATCGGCACGCCATGTCTGACTGGATGACTATGGAGCAGGAGCGCGGAATTTCTGTGACCACGTCAGTGATGCAGTTTCCGTATCAGGGACGCATGGTCAATCTGCTCGACACGCCAGGACACGAAGATTTTTCTGAAGACACTTATCGCACCCTGACCGCGGTGGATTCAGCCCTTATGGTCATTGACGGCGCCAAAGGCGTGGAGCCGAGGACCATCAAGCTGATGGAAGTCTGTCGTCTTCGTGATACCCCAATAATCACATTTATCAACAAGTTAGACCGCGAAGTTCGTGATCCAATTGAGGTCATGGACGAGATTGAGGACATCCTGCAGATTGAATGTGCACCGATGAACTGGCCCATCGGTATGGGGCGGGGTCTGAAGGGTATTTACGACCTGGTTAACGATCGCATTGTTGAATACCGGCAGGGGCAGGGACACCATGTTTACGAGTTCAATGTCATTGAAGGACTGGCCAGCGATGCGGCAAAAACGTTGCTGGGACAGGATTACGCTGACGTGTGTGATGAAATCGAACTGGTACGCGGCGCAAGCCATACGTTCAATCACGAAGATTATCTCAAAGCAGGGCAGACGCCGGTCTACTTTGGCACAGCATTGGGCAATTTTGGCGTCCAACAGATGCTCGATGGCTTTGCGACTTACGCGCCATCACCCCAACCTCGGGAGAGCATGGAGCGTCTTGTTGATCCCGGAGAAGACAAATTTTCAGGTTTTGTTTTCAAGATACAGGCGAATATGGACCCTAAACACCGGGACCGTATTGCCTTTCTGCGGGTCTGCTCAGGCCGCTATGAACAGGGCATGAAAATGCAGCATCTGCGTTTGGGTAAGTCCATCAGAATTACCGATGCAGTTACCTTCATGGCGGGTGATCGTACCCATGCTGAAGAGGCTTATGCAGGCGATATCATTGGTCTGCACAATCATGGCACGATCCAGATAGGTGATACATTTACCGAAGGAGAAGCACTGAAATTCAAAGGCGTACCAAATTTCGCCCCTGAGTTATTCCGACGAGTGCGCGTAAAAGATCCGTTGCGTTCCAAGCAGCTGGAAAAAGGCATTACCCAGCTTGCTGAAGAAGGCGCTTCTCAGGTGTTCTTTCCGCTTAATAAGAATCAGATCGTGGTGGGCGCGGTTGGCGTGCTGCAGTTTGATCTGGTGGCGTATCGGTTGCAGGACGAATATCGGGCCGAGTGTATCTGGGAAGATGCCAGCATTGCCGCAGCTCGCTGGGTGCAGTGCGACGATGAGAAAATGCTTGAGGACTTTAAAAACAAAAATCAGGAAAATCTCGCCATAGACGGTGGTGGCTACCTGACGTATCTGGCGACCAGCCGCGTCAACCTGCAGGTGGTGACTGAGCGCTGGCCTGATGTGAAGTTTACGAAAACCCGAGAACACTGAGCGGCTATGCCCAGCAGATGTGACTGGAGTGTTCACGCAATTCAGCTATGCTTTAAGTGCAGGGAGAAATCAACAGGATTTGCTGGCATCCACCCTGCTGATTAATTCTTCCAACAGGAAGAAAGGCAGAAGCAAAAAACAAAAAAAGCACGGCGGGGTTGTTTGAGTGAGTGCAATTTTACTGGTAGACGACGACACATCTGTCCTCGATGTCATGAGCGAAATGCTGCGTCTCGAAGGCCATCAGGTCACGGTTGCAGAGAACGGCGAACAGGCGGTTGACCGTGTCAGCAAAGATAGCTTTGATCTCGTGATTACTGATTTGATCATGCCGGAAAAGGAAGGTCTCGAAACCATAGCCGATATCCGTAGAAAGTATGCGCAAATGCCGATTATTGCTATTTCCGGCGGTGGCCGTCTCGGACCAAATGATTATCTTGAAACTGCAAAATTTATTGGTGCAAATGCCACCCTGGCAAAGCCATTTGCCCGCACCGAACTGATTAAGGCCGTAGACGCACTGCTCGCCTGAGGCGCAACGGGGTAACGCTAACATCGTGGTATCGATTGAAGAATTGACCGCGCAGCTGAAAGAAGCCGCGGGTCGACCGGACAGCGAAGTGGAGCTGGCGCTGCTGGTTGCACAAATAATTGATCCACCTGCTCAAGAGCCGGCACAGTTTAAACAAGTTATTTATACAGCTTTGCAGGATCTTGCTGCGCGGGCCAACGGCCTCCATGCGGGTCATGCGGAAGGTGTTCTGCAATCGCTCCAACAGGCGGGTTTCAGCCAGGCTAACCAACCTCAACAAGGGATCACCGCACAGCACAGCCATCTTGGTTGGGTATTGGAAAATCAGCAGGGCATACCGATTTCCATGGCGGCCCTGGTTATAGCAGTAGCGCGAAACTGTGGATTGACGGCGTGGGGTATCAATTTCCCGGGGCATTTTCTGGTCAGCCTTGAGGATCGCCTGGTAGATCCGCTAAGCCTGCAGTTTATTGATGAAGCGCAACTTTTGAAGCGCGGGGACACCCCGGCAGATCTTGGTCGACATCTGCTGCCAGCCAGCCCGCAGAGCTTTGTCCTGCGCATGTTGAATAATCTGAAGGCGTTGCAGATGGCCCAACAAGAATGGTCAGGTGCGTTGGATCTCATTGATTACCAGGCGGCCATCTGTGCAGATGACAATGCGCTGCTGGCCACTTTGGATTATGAGCGCGGTCAATGCTGGGTTCAGTTGGGTGCCTATGCAGTTGCCGCCGAGGCCTTTGCGCTCTGTGCCGACAGGACTACGGAGCCTGAACTGGCTCGACAGGCGCAGGAGAGGGTGGAGCAATTGCGCCGCCGGACGGAAGTATTGCACTAGGCTGAATGACTTCAGCGATTGTTGCTAGCTGCCTGCTGCTGACCGTGTACCGGCGGTCACTTGTCGGTTGTTCCCTCAGTCATGTCCTGATACGGGTTAACTGCTGGCAGAATAATGGGTTCAGCAAATCCAGGTATGTGCATTTCCCTGTCTGAAAGTCCCAGGTCTGACCCTTCTAAAACACCTTCGCCAAACTGATATATGGGTAGCACGGAGCCATCATCTGCGTTGTCATCGTAGGCTTGTGCACGTTGCACAACAGCTTCGTTGCGCGCTGCATGTTGGGCCATCTGTTTGCGTCCCCAGCGCCGTTCGAGCATCTGTTGGGTGTGCGTCGGCGACAGAAACAGCCCCGTTGCATTGTTGCCACCAAAACCTTTGGAATTCACAAACGCACCGGGAAACGCCAATGGGTCGATGCTTGTGTGCTGCATGGAGAGATTCAGATTGGTGTGGTGAACATCGTCAGCAATATGATCGATGCTGGTAATGCCGGGTATAATGGCATCTTGCCAGGCGCCCAGAATAGCACTCAACTGATCACCGCCCGCCGGCGCCATTGAATGGCCAACGTAACTCTTTACCGCGCCAACAAGCCAGTTGTTGATGCCAAAAGTGGACGCCAGCGAATCAAAAATATGCGACTCCGTGACACGATTCTGCGGCGTGCCGGTCCCATGTGCCTGCATGTAAGTCCCATGCCTCAGCGTATTTTCACCAAGCATGGCGCGCGCCGCTGCCATTGCCTTGGCCACCGTCACGTAATTGCCAATACCGGGCCCGGAGACTGACTTTTTGTAGCCATCGGCGTTAACAAACACGTCACCAACACCCGCCAGAATCTGTGCGCCGTGTTCAACGGCCAGTTTGTCATCCATCAGGACAAGCCAGGTGGACGATTCAGCTACGGTAAATCCAGCGTTGTCGGAAAAGGGCCGGCAGGCGCGACGGTTGTTCACCGTATCGGAGCCATCCAGAGACATCAGCGCTTCGTCTTCCGCCAATGCACCCATCGTGCGATAACCCTCGATGACGTAGGGTGTGATCGGCGCCTCTGCGTTGCCAACAATCACGATGCGTTTCTGGCCGCTGCGAATGTCATCCATGCCACGTTTGACGTTGTACAGGAAAGTTGCGCAGGCGCCGATGATGCCTGCAGTCTCTCCCACGGAGCCCAGCACGTAGGCATTTACAAAGTCGCCAGCCATTTCAGGCAGGCCCAACGCGATCTGTTTGGAAGTGGGGCGCCTTCCGGTGAGGGGGTTCTGTAGCAGACCACCGTAAGATTCCTGATCCAGCTGGCCCATTGCAGACCCGGAATACACTGCAATCTGATCGGGCTGCACCATGTCCTTTAGCTGCGCGGGGGAAAATCCGGATGATCGTATAGCATCTGACGCGCCATATACCGTAATTTGCAAAGCGCGTGGGTGATTACGACTTGGATAAAGGGTGCCAGGGTCAAATCCCGTTGGGAGTTGACCGGCACTGGTTACCCGGGAGGCGCGCAACTGTGGTAGCAGAACGTCCAATGGTTTGTCAGATGTAACGTGAACCTGTTTGTCGTTAAGGTCTTTAACGTGCCAGCTTTCGGGGATGGTGTCAGGTAGCTGGCGTTTGTTGATAACAAAAGACAATGGGGTGCCCGTGCCGCCTGCAAGTGTTGCGTTGGTTTGCCAGTTTACTTTGTCCGGGTCGAATCCTTCGATGCGACGGATCAAAGTGTGATCGTTGACGTACTGGCGTGTTTGCGCGTTGGCTGCGTTGCTGCCATCTGCACTGCTGTCCAGGTTCATCAGCTCAGTCAGGCTGCGATAAGTGCGCGCCTGTTTATCTTCGCTCAGGGCATCTATTACCAGACGCCGATAAGCGTGATTAAATGACAGTCGGCCGGCAGGGTTGATCCCGCCAAAGCCAACAATAACGGGAAGTGGGATCAAGGGCGTTCCAGAGCAATCGCCGTTGCTTCACCACCGCCAATGCACAAAGCGGCGATACCACGTTTCTTATTCATATTCTTCATCGCGTGGGCAAGTGTCACAATGAGACGGCTCCCAGTGCTGCCGATTGGGTGACCTTGTGCGCAGGCACCACCGAATACGTTGACGCGTTTGGGGTCCAGATTGAGCTCCTGGATGGCCAGCATAGTCACCATGGCAAAGGCTTCGTTGATTTCGAACAGATCAACTTCACTTAAGTCCCAGCCGATTTTTTCAACCAGCTTATTGATCGCCCCAACCGGCGCAATGGTGAATTCGCTGGGGTGAATGGAATGGGTGGTGTGACCGACTACTTTAGCCAGGGGGTCACCATCGAAGCTGCCTTCGCGCGCCAGCAGCAGCGCAGATGCGCCATCTGAGATTGAAGATGAATTTGCAGCGGTGATCGTGCCATCGGCTTTAAAGGCAGGTCGCAGCGTGGGGATTTTCTCAAGTTTGGCTCGGCCGGGTTGTTCATCGTCCTCAACTAAACCACCGGGTGTTTCCATGGGTGCAATTTCATCAGCCAGACTCCTGTTCGCGATCGCGGCACGAGCTCGCTGCACGGATTCAGTGGCATAGTCATCCATGGCTGCGCGGGTGAGCTGATACTGATCGGCGGTAGCTTGTGCAAAAGACCCCATCGAGCCGCCGGTCTCAGCGTCTTCCAGGCCGTCCAGGAAGAGGGTGTCCTGCATGCTGGTGTGTCCCATGCGCAGACCTGCACGCGCCTTTCCCAGCACGTAAGGTGCATTGCTCATGCTTTCCATGCCTCCGGCGATAACCATATCTGCCGAACCTGCTCGAATCAGGTCGGTGGCGAGCATGGTGCATTTCATACCGGAGCCACACACTTTGTTCACTGTAGTGGCGCCTACGGCGTCCGGAAGTCCCGCGGTGCGCATAGCTTGTCGAGCCGGAGCCTGTTTGAGCCCGGCGCTGACAACGTTGCCAAAAATGACCTCGTCAACGGCGGCAGGGCTGACGGCTGACGCCTGTAGCGCTGCTGCGATTGCATGGGCACCCAGTTCCGGGGCCGTGAATTTGGACAGCTGTCCCTGAAAGCTTCCTACGGGTGTGCGTGCAGCACTGACCAGATAGACGTCGTTACTCACTTGCAGGCGCTCCTTTTTTGTGTGGGGTGAAAGTCCTGCATGTTACTGGCCTGGGTGAGTAAGAGCCAGTCTCACGCGGTGCCTATTGCTTGCCGAAACTAGGGCTCCTGGAGCCTATTGTTCTCGAAAGCGAGGTATCAGCTCGGCAAAGTTACAGGGTTTAAAGTTCACATCGAGTTGATTACGGATGATTTTTTCCCATCCGGTTTGCGCAGCGCCCCTGGAGCCCGGCAAGCAGAAAATCAGCGTCGCATTAGCCAGGCCGCCCAGGGCTCTGGATTGAATTGTTGAGGAGCCGATCTCGTCAAACGAGATCTGCCGGAAGAGCTCGCCGAAGCCATTGATTTCCTTGTCGAAGAGCGGAGCGATGGCCTCAGGTGTGCTGTCGCGCCCGGTAAAACCCGTGCCGCCGCTGGTGATGATGACGGCGATGTCTTCGTCGGCAATCCAGGTAGAGATCCTGGCGCGAATCTGATAGACGTTGTCACGCACAATTTCGCGGCTGTGCAGAGTGTGGCCCGCTGCGGCGATCGATTGACTGAGAAACTCGCCGGAGGTGTCGTCAGCAAGAGCTCTGGTGTCAGAAATGGTCAGTACGGCGCAGTTCAATGCGGTCATGTATAAATACCTCTGCGTGGTTAATGGTGAGTCGGCTGATTACAAGCCGATGTACGGGTAGTTTTCTCGGCGCTAACTGGCTAGAGTACCGGCATTCTACACCCAGCAAAAATATCGTGGAAAAACAGCTTATCGAAGGCGATCGACTTTATCTCATCGCCGAAAGTCTCGCCAAAGACTTCTCTTTGTTCCCAGACGTCTCGCACGAGCAGGAGCCCGTGCCGGGTCTGCTGACCCAGGCGCAGATAAACAAGCGCAGAGATGTGCTGGCCGATCTGGACATTGATGCCTATATCGAAGCCGTGGTCAGCCCGGCCGAGGATCAATCCCGCACACCGGCGCCAGAGATCATCCGGCAACTCGGTAAGGTCGAGCAGGAGGAAACAAGTGGCCCATATTTCCAGGCGTTGATCAGCATGGATTTTGGTGGTGACTGGCGCACAGTGGGCTTCATCGCTCAGGATCGCTCCAAGAATCTGGGTGCCTGGCAACCGGAGCATCATCTGCGTGCGGTCGCGTTTGCACAATTCTGTTCGACGCGCTCGGTTCCAATGGTGACCTTTATGGATACACCTGGGGCTGACGCTACAGAAGAATCCAACGCTAATAATCAAGCGCACAGTATCTCCCGGCTTATTGCTGAGATGAGTAACATTGATGTGCCGACGGTCGGTGTGATTTATGGGCTGGGCTACTCTGGTGGTGCGATACCACTGGCGGCAAGCAATATGATTCTGTCGCTGCGCGATGGCGTTTTCAGCACTATCCAGCCAGCATCTCTTGCTAATATTGCAAGGCGCCTGAACCTGTCATGGCAGGAATGTGCAAAAATTGTTGGCGTGTCACCTTTTGAGCTCCATCATCAGGGCAACATTGACGGCATCATCGACTACACTCCCAACGATAGTGTTGAGCGGATGGAAAATCTGCGTACCGCAATCATCGGCGGTATTCTTAATGTTGAAACCCGGGTGAAAGAGTTTGTTGCGGAAAACCCGTATATTCTTGACCACTACCGTCAAAGCCTGCAGCGTTACCTGAACCCGTCGTCACAACTGCGAGCCATGCAGAGTAGCGCGTCTCTCAAACTGACAAAAAATCCCACGGAGTATCTGAATGTCTTTGGTGTAGCGTATCGCTACCTGCGCTACCTTGCCGTGCGTAAACGAATCAAAGCCACAACCACGCAACAATATGGACGCCTTGCCCACCAGGAGATACCAACGGGTGAATTGCATATTCGCGCTGATCGCGAACGCAGGCAGGCGTTTCTGAAGTGGTTGCAGGACCCTGACAAGATTCTCTACGACGAAACGTTGTCGAAAGCCTGGAAGAACTACCGGGAAAAAAGGCAGGCACTGCACGATGAGCGGGGCCGCATCGCCCAGCTTATTTTTGGTGAGCCGAAACAGAACTACGAAAGTGCTCGAGCGGTTCTGTTGTCCTCGGTAGGGGTATTTCTCTACAACCGTTGGAAGGCTGAGGCTGTCGGCAACCTGCGGGCCCTGCGGGAATATCTGAATCATCACGAGAGTACCCGTCAGATCCTGAAAGTGGCTGACATAGGTGACCCACGGGCTTTCCTGCAAGCCATCGTGGCAGATAAGGAGATGGCGAGCATTCTTCGGGATCGCTTCACCTACGAAGGCAAAAAACTGCTGAAGAGCTCCAGTCTGAAAGACAAGAGTGATGCTTTCCTTGCTAAGCAGCTCACGGCAGAGTTGAACCTCGCCATTACTGGCGAGCCCATGGCAGGAGCGATAGGGCAGTCTGATATCCATGCTAATCGCGGTTTGCTGCATCTACGTTTCCCGGCGTTTGTTAAACCAATCGAAAGTACCGGTAAACCGGTTGCGCTGAGTGACATGACCGTATTGGATGTGCTGCTGGATGATGAGCTACGCGTAGACTTCATCAAAGAATGTGAAAATCTGCTGCTGTTCGATTCGGTATATGACCAGATCATTGCCAATCTGGACTCCATTGCAGCTGAGGCCCGTTCCGCTCAGGCGCTGAGCCAGGAATCGCTGTCCGATCTCATTCAGACAACCCTGTCGCTGGCAGCGAGCGGTTTCACACTCGGTGCCGCTGAAGAAGAAATGAAGCCGACGGTACCGGTACTGCGTCAGCAGATCCTCGATTGGTATCAACGGGTGATCAAGATGCCCCGAGGGGCTGATTTTTTCCGTCAGGTTGAAGAGTGGAAGAAACTCAGCTTTCCGCACCTGGCAGATGCATTGTTTGTTGTAGTTACACACTTATTTGACAGTCTGTTGAGCTCGTATATAACAGCTGAACAGGGTGGCAAGGCTTATCAGGGTCGTATTGCGCCCAAGAACATTGGTCGCCGCAAAGATTTCTGGAACAGGTTGAACATGGCGTACAACGATCTGTTGCTGCAGAACGTCCTGCGCGCGAACAGAAACAACAACCGCTTCAGTTACAGTGACATCATTGAGCGATATTTCGACAATTGGGAAAGCCGTTTTGACGATCTGCTCAGCTCTGATCCCTGTTCCTTTCCCGGATTCCGTTTGTCCATTGAGGATGCGTTGAACAAGGATCTGCCGCCCTGTGGCATCGTCGCGGGTTATGGCACTTTCAAAGGGGAATCACCAGCCCGTGTCGGTGTACTGATTTCTAATGTCAGCTTCCAGGCGGGTGCCTTTGATATGGCCAGCGCTGAGAAATTCTGCCGATTGCTGGTTGAGTGTGCTGAACAGCACCTGCCGGTTGTTTGTTTCATTTCATCAGGTGGCATGCAGACCAAAGAGGGCGCGGGCGCGCTATTTTCCATGGCCGCGGTCAACGATCGCATTACGCGGTTTGTCCGCGATCATGACCTGCCTGTGATTGTGTTTGGTTTTGGTGATTGCACAGGCGGTGCGCAGGCCAGTTTTGTCACGCACCCGCTGGTGCAGACCTACTATTTCTCTGGCACGTCCATGCCGTTTGCGGGCCAGATCGTCGTACCTTCAAACCTGCCGCTGAACTCTATTTTATCGAACTATCTGTCAGCTAAAGAAGGCGCCATGCAGGGCCTTGTAAAACATCCGTTCTTCCCGGAGCTGGATGCACAGATGCGCGAAATTGATGCCGAGATACCGCTGCCGCAGGATTCTGTTGAGCAGGTTGTTGAGCAGGTGCTGGCGGGTGGATTTGTGGAACAACTGCCGGTAGTTGTTGCGCATCGTCCCAGATACACCGATGAAGATCTGCAGCGGCCGGTCAAAAAAGTGCTGATCCACGCACGCGGCTGTACCGCAGCAAAGCTGATCCGTATCGCACAACAGCAGAATATCGATGTAGTACTGGTGCAGAGTGACCCGGACATGGAATCTGCTGCGGTAGATCAGCTGGGTGAACGCGATACCGTTGTCTGCATTGGTGGCAACACGCCAGATGAAAGCTATCTGAATGCGCTGAGCGTATTGAGTGTTGCTGAAAATGAAGGTGTAGACAGTTTGCACCCAGGCATTGGGTTTCTTTCGGAAAACTCATCTTTTGCCGAGCTGGTGCGCAGCCACGGTATTAACTTTATAGGGCCTTCGGTTGCCAGTATGGAAACGATGGGCAACAAGTCGAATGCGATTAACACCTCATTGCGGCTCAAGGTGCCAGTTGTTCCGGGTAGTCACGGCATCATGACCAACCCTGACCGTGCTGCTGAAGTTGCGCTTGAGATTGGCTATCCAGTATTGATCAAAGCCGTTCATGGCGGCGGCGGTAAGGGTATACAGGTGGTTGAATCCCCCAGCGATTTTGTTGAGCTGTTCCATCGTGTTGGTGTCGAAGCCCGCAGTGCGTTTGGTAACGGTGACGTCTACCTGGAAAAGTTTGTTACATCCCTGCGTCACATTGAAGCGCAGCTGTTGCGTGACAGTCACGGCAATACCCATGTGCTGGGTATTCGAGATTGTTCAGTGCAGCGGGATAAGCAGAAAGTGATCGAAGAATCCGGATCAACCATGCTGCCTCAGCATCTGCTGGATACCGTGCTCAAATCCACAGCAGATATTGCTAACGAAGTGAATTATGTGGGTGCGGGTACGGTGGAGTTTATCTACGACCTGGCTTCTGATGCGGTTTACTTCATGGAAATGAATACCCGCTTACAGGTAGAGCACCCGGTCACTGAGTGGACCTCCGGTGTCGATATTGTAGCCCAGCAATTTAACATTGCCGGCGGCGGATCAATTGCCGATCTGAGTATTGAGAGCAAGGGTTACGCAATTGAAGCCCGGGTGAACGCTGAGCGCATAGTATTGCAAAGTAGTGGCGAGATCGGTTTCCGTCCTCATCCCGGACAGATTGACGAGTGCTTCTTCCCCTCCGAAGATGATGTGGAAATTATTGCAACCGCGGGTCCTGGGAAATTTGTATCACCTTACTACGACTCCATGGTCGCGCAGATCATTGTGTATGCCGAGGATCGAAACTCAGCGATAGATAAGCTCAGCGCGTATCTGTCGCGGGTGAAAATTACCGGCATCTCAACCAACATCCCGCTGTTGATTCGGGTTCTGGACGACGATGTTTTCCGTAAAGGTGTCTACGATACAAATTACCTGCCGGAATTCTTAACCCGCACAAATATCCAGAGCCTGATTGCTGAGATTGAAGCGAGCAGCGGCGCGCATGGTGGTGGTATCGACCGTGAGACGATAAAAATTGAAGAGAGTGAAGAGCTCAAGGTGCTGGCGCCGGCTACGGCCATTTTCTACAGCACGCCGTCACCGTCAGAGCCAGAATACGTTAATGTTGGTGATCGCATTGATCTGACGAAAACCATTTGCCAGCTCGAGGCCATGAAAATTTTCACCCCACTGCGCCTGGGAGATTTCAACTCAGAAAACGAGCTGTATCCTAGTACACATGAATTCGAAGTCACTCGGGTGAATATGAGCAGCGGTCAGCAGGTGAATGTTGGTGACCTTCTTTTTGTTGTCAAGCCGGTAGCGAAGTCCACATAACCCAGGCGCCGCGCACTACGCAGATGCTTGCTATGGTCAGGATGACAACGCTGCTCACACGACTGAACGCTGCATCGTCCCAACGATGCAGCAGCAGCGTGCCTCCACGAGTACCTGCAACAGCAGCGGTCATAGCAAATGCAAACAGCCACCAGGGTAGCGTGGTCGCCACAGCTACTATCAATCCGTAGTACAGGATTTTGAGCAGGTGCCCAATGGTTTGCGTGAGGGCCTTATTTGCAACAATTTCCTGTCGACTTAACGGCGAGTTCAGATAAAACACATCCAGCAGCGGCCCGGATGCGCCCGCCAGAAGTTGCGCTGCGGTGACTGCGAACCCGCAGACGATTGTTGTCAGCGGCCGCGTCACATCCAGTCCGTTTAATGAACGGCTGTAACGCGCAAGCCAGGGGAAGATTCCGACCAGGAAAAGCACCAGACCCGGATTGGGTACCAGGGCGATCAGGCTGAACACAGCCACTGCTGCGATTGCACCCAGGATGTAGTTAGGCAGCAACCCCCATTTTATGTGTGTACGTAAAAACCAGGCTCTTGATCCGTTGGCGGTCGCCTGTACAGCGCCGTGCAGGATCATGGCGTTGGCGACGCTGAGCAACGTCACTAAAATGGCCATCAGGATCATCCCGCCTGCCATACCCAGTACGCCAGATAAAACACTGGTGAGGAAAACCGTAACAGTAAGCATTAACCACAACATGGCGCGCATCCTGAACCGACCAATTTAATGAAAAAAGCGAATCAATGGAATATGATTAAGTCAACTTTGGAATTGTTTAAATGAATGGTTGAGAATCTAGAAACGTTGGTCGCCCTGTCAAAAGCCGGCACCATGATGGAGGCCAGCACTGCACTGAAAATATCTCAGTCAGCCGTGAGCAAGCGGATCGCGAACCTGGAGCGCTATTACGACAGGCGCCTGATTGAACGGCACGGTCGACGAGTTGTGTTAACTCATCATGGGACGCGCCTGGTCGAACGCGTTACTCCTCTGCTCTCAGAACTCCGCAGTGTCTTCCTGGAAGACAATGCGCTGCGTAAAGGCAAAATTATTCTGGGTGTGTCTGAAGCTATTCTTGCCAGTTGGGGGCCGCGTCTGTTTGCACAGGTTCGAAAGCGGCTGCCGGGTGTGGAATTTGAGTTTCACGCACAACGATCACCCGTTGTACTGGACCGACTGCGCTCGGGCGAATACATGGTGGGTGTGTGCACGGGAACGCCGGATGCGGATACGGACCTGGTCAGCGAGGTGATCAGGCAGGAGCCTATGGTGATTATCCCTTCCGGTCTGCAGCCTCTGGACTATCAGGTTGGCGAACCCCTCAGCGTGATTACCATTGAATCGCGCTCCGGCGCATGGGCGTCGATTGAGGAAGATATGCTGCGCCTGTCGCTGACTCGCGCTGTTTCTCTGGAATCGTTTTTTGCTGTCGCCCAGATGGCGCTGGCGGGCTTTGGCCATGGCCTGGTACCGGCGGGTGTTGCAAGCACTCTGGGTGTTGACGATGGTGCGGTGATCGGTCTAGCGCAACAGGGTTTGACCCGTCCGGTACGATTTGTTGCACGTAAATCTATGTTTGCTCAGGAGCTGATTCGTTCTTTCTACGCCGAGGTCTCTGCAGCGGCAGCATTAGCTTGAACAGGTTCCGGCGGTGCCATCAGAATGTGCGCCAGGGCTTCAACCCAGGCTGGATCTTCGTTCAGACAAGGCACCAGATCAAAACTTTTTCCGCCAGCTTGGAGAAAAGTCTCGCGCCCTTGCAGTCCCATTTCTTCCAATGTTTCCAGATTGTCAGCAACGAAGGCCGGGCATGCGACAACAAGTCGCTCGACGCCTTTGCCCGGTAATTCTTCCAGTACTTTATCGGTGTAGGGTTGTAACCAGCCACCGCCAAGCCGGGACTGGAAGCTGACGCTGAACCTGTCAGATGTAATGCCCAGCGCAGCAGCCAGCGCATTGGAGGTGCCAAAGACCTGGTGACGATAACAGGTGGCGTGGGCTTCTGAAGCGACGTTACAACAGTCTGGGGTTTGCATGCAGTGGCTGCCCGTGGGGTCTGCCTTTTTCATGTGCCTTTCAGGCAGGCCGTGGTAGCTCAGCAGTAAATGATCCCAGTCTTGTGGTAACGCAGCAGAAACGTTTTTTGCCAACGCCTGGATGTAGGCAGGGTGTTCAAAAAAGGCGGTTATTGCGCGGGTTGAAACATGATTTGGCACAAACTGCGCGGTGGCTTCCAGCGACGTGGTGACCGTTGAGTCTGCGTACTGCGGATACAGAGGTGCAACTACAATGTTGGTGACGTTCTGTTGCAGCAGGCTTTTCACCGCGCTTTCTATGTCAGGTTTACCGTAGCGCATGCCCAGCGCCACCGGACCGTCAAGTTTTACTGCCAGTTCAGCCAGCAACGCTTCGCTGTGCAACAGCAATGGTGACCCGGCTGGGTCCCAGATGGACGCATAGGCGTGAGCGCTCTTCTTCGGGCGAAAGGGCAGAATGAAGCCGTTTACAATCAGGCTGCGGATGGGCGCGGGGACATCTAAAACGTAGGGGTCCATGAGAAATTCTTTCAGGTAAGCGCGTACATCCCCAACGCTGGGAGAAGCGGGCGTGCCAAGGTTGATGATGAGATAGCCGGTCTTTTCCAAGGTGGTCCTAGTGATCAAATTATCAATGCGCTAGTATCCGCGCTCTGCCAGCAAAGGGCAAAATTTACCGCCACGTTTTACCGCTAAAAAGGGGCCGAAGAGAGACCTAAGAGGGACGGGCAACAGGGCATTTGCGTATGACAATTATCATAGACTACGACGCCGGTAATCTGCGCAGCGTGCAGCGTGCTTGTGCGGAGGTGGGGCTTCCGGCTGAGATTTGTGCGGACCCGGACCAGCTGCGGCATGCGCAACGGGTCATTTTCCCTGGTGTTGGTGCAGCGGGCAGTGCCATGCGCAGCATTGTCGCGCGCGGCCTCGATGAAGCGCTGGCAGAGGTCATTGAGGCAGGCATACCGGTTCTGGGCATCTGCCTGGGTTTGCAGATCTCGCTGGATTACTCAGAAGAAAACGACACCAGAACGCTGGGCCTGATCCCCGGCAAGGTGCAACGCTTTGACTTTGATCATGCTGAATTGAAGATTCCTCACATGGGCTGGAATGAAGTTCGGCCGGTGCAGGCCCACCCACTGATTGATGACATTGAACCCGGCGATGAATTCTATTTTGTGCACAGTTACTTTCCGGTTCCAGATCTGCAGGAGACAGTTTTTGCTGTGTCAGATTACGAGCACGAGTTTGCCTGTGCTGTGGGTCGTGAAAACTATTTTGCGACGCAGTTTCATCCGGAGAAAAGTGGTCGGGTGGGGTTGCGCCTGCTGCATAACTTTGCCCGGTGGGATGGCCGATGTTAAGTAAGAGACTCATCGCGTGCCTGGACGTCCGCGACGGTAAACTTGCCAAAAGTGTCAAGTTTGTCGATACCAAAGACATTGGCGACCCGGTAGAAAAAGCCCGGGAATATTATCTGGATGGCCTTGATGAACTGGTATTTTACGATATCACCGCATCCAGCGACAAACGCAACATCATGTTGGATGTGGTTGAGGCGGTAGCCAGTGAGGTGTTTATACCCTTGTCTGTGGGTGGTGGCATTCGCAGTGTGCAGGACGCAACCAGCCTGCGTCTGGCTGGCGCGGAGAAAATTAATCTCAACTCTGCCGCGGTGCAGCGACCGGAGTTAATCAGCGAATGCGCAAACGCGATTGGTAATCAGAATGTTGTCCTGTCGATGGACATTCTGCGCGTGCCTGTGTCGGTGCAAATTCCCTCAGGCTACGAGATTGTCATTAACGGCGGGGCGCACACCTATGGGCATCGATGCGCTGCAATGGGCCATTGACGGCGAGCGCCTCGGTGCTGGTGAGCTGGTTGTTAATTCTATTGATGCCGACGGTACAAAAGCCGGTTATGAACTCAAGCTCACCGCTATGATCTCCACAGCGGTAAGAATCCCGGTGATTGCCTCTGGTGGTGCGGGTAAACCCGAACACCTGGTCGACGCACTAACGGTGGGTAAAGCGGATGCTGTGCTGGTGGCTTCCATGGTGCATTTTGGCGAGTATAAAGTCAGCGAGTTAAAGCAGGAACTGCACAATCGACATATTAAGATGCGGATGTCCTGGTAAACAGAATTTCCCAGTCCGAAGCTTTTGCCTGAAACATAGAGAATCAATATGCGTGCGATACAGATTGAAAACGATCAACTGACCTGGTCATCCGCCCCGGATGTTGTTTGCGGCGTGGGTGAGGTGCAGATTCAGGTGCATGCATCAGCGGTGAACCGCGCAGATCTTTTGCAGGCCACTGGCAATTATCCGCCGCCGCCAGGAGCAAGTTCGATCCTCGGGTTGGAATGTGCAGGTGTTGTGATTGCGGTTGGTGAAGGCGTGCAACGTGTATCTGTGGGCGATAAGGTTTGTGCATTGCTTGCGGGTGGTGGCTATGCCGAGCAGGTGGTTGTGCCCGCAGGTCAGGTTCTGCCGATACCGGCGGGGTTGTCATTCAGTGAAGCTGCCGCATTGCCGGAAGTGTTTGCTACGGCCTATCTGAATCTCTACATGGAAGCAGGGCTTCAACCTCAGGAAAAAGTGATCCTGCATGCCGGAGCCAGTGGTGTGGGTACAGCAGCGATCCAGTTGCTCAAATGCAGCCAGAACCCGAGTTTTGTCACGGTGGGATCTGCAGAGAAAATTGAGCAGTGCGTCAAGCTCGGTGCCGCGGCAGGTTTTGACCGACATCAAGGTTCGTTTCTACAGGCTGCTCAGGAATGGGCGGGTGATAGCGGTGTAGATGTAATCCTTGACCCGGTTGGTGCGCAGTATCTGTCAGATAATTTGACTGTTTTGGGCCTCGGAGGGCGGTTGGTCCTGATTGGCCTGATGGGTGGCATTCAGGCGGACACGAACCTTGCTGTGATGATGATGAAAAGACTGCGGATAATCGGCTCAACGCTACGCGCGCGGCCGATACCGGAAAAAGCCACAATCATGGATCAGCTGCTGAAAAACGTCTGGCCGGATATCGAAAAAGGGCACATCAAACCAATTATTGAGGCGGTTATACCTTTGCCTGAGGCGCAAACAGCGCACGAGCTGGTGGCTGCCAATGACACCGTCGGGAAAGTAATACTCAGCTTGGAGTGAGCCTGAAGGGCCTATTGTGCGGCGATTCTGCCGTTTATCTGCGCCTTGCTACCGCTGGTAAGCAAAGGCTTTTGATCCGCGTGTGCCACACGTACTGTGGAACCCATCAAGATAGGGTTCAAGTGCATGAAATCTCAAGGCTTTACACTCGTTGAATTACTGGTCGCACTGGCGATCTTTGCCATTATTTCGGCGCTGGCTATTCCGCAGTACACGGCATTCACCGAGCGTGGTTTCCGCTCAGAGGTTACCTCTGATCTGCTTAACTGTGCTCAGGCGATGGAGCGCTTTAACGCCACAAACTTTACCTACGTGGGCACCAATCCCGGCGGTGACGATACCGCGTTGGATGCTGGCATCTGTGCCCCTCTGAGTGCCCCATCGGGTCGTTACGCAATAACAGCGGTAACGACAGCAAATACATTTGTCCTCACAGCCACACCCGCAGGTTCCATGGCAGGCACCGGTGTCATCACCCTTGATCAGGTCGGTAACCGAACCTGGGATGAAGACAATGACGGGGCAATATCCGGTACTGAAGGCGACTGGGAAGAAGGTTAGCCAACCGGTGGCCACTTAGTGGCTACCGTTTATCGACTATGAATTTTCAACTGGCCGAACACGACTTAGATTAAGCGCTTATGAGACATCAGAAACAGACATCAAAAGGTTTCACCATCATCGAATTGCTGGTGGCGTTGACCATTGCGGCAGTGATGATGGCATTTGCATTGCCTGCGTTTAACGATTTTACCGTGCAGCGTCAGATGACAGCCAACGTCAACCAGTTTATCTCCGCGATCAGTTATGCGCGTAGTGAAGCCACCCGTCTGGGCGGCGATGTCAGCCTGCAGAGTGCTGATGCGGCAGATAACGCTAACGAATGGGGCCCGGGTTTCTGCGTTACCGCCGGTGATCCAGGCAACTGTGATGCACCACTACGCAATTTTACGCTGGAAGGCACGGTCACATTGAATGCCCAGGGCGCTAACTTAAACAATGAACCCACCCTGACGTTTAACTCACGCGGAATGTTGCAGGACGAGTTAGCAGGCACGATCGAATTGTGCGGCGCAGACGCGGACGACGATCCTGGGCGTGAAATCAGAATCAACGCGTTGGGTCGAGCCAACGTGGTTCGATTTGTCTGTTTTCCGTAAGTGGCCTTGCAGGCTGCGCAGTGGAACTGAGTAAGTAGGATCTTAAAACATATGTCTCAATCAAAAATTCACAAAGCATCTTTTGCACAAGCAAGGAAAGCCGCCGGGTTTTCCCTGATTGAACTGCTGGTTGCTGTATTGATTATGGGTGTGGGCGTGCTGGGTGTCACTGGCCTGCAGATGGTCAGCCTGCAGAACAATCGCGATGCGTTGCTGCGCAGCGAAGCATTGCAGTCAGCCTACGACATCATGGATCGAATGCGGGTTAACGCCGCTGGTAACTATGACGGCGTCGATTATGGCGACGCACCGGCTGCGCCAACCAATTGTTTTACCAGTACCTGTTCCGCAGCACAGATGGCAGCTTTCGATATTGCGGTCTGGCAGTGTGGCCTGGGCGAATACAACACCGAAGCGGAATGTGTGACCCTGCGTGATGGCACCATTTTACCGGTTGTTGGGGACCAGCCAGGGTTGCCCGACGGGGAAGGCTCCATTGACATCGACGCCGGTATGGCAACTGTAACGATCCGTTGGACCAGCTTTGACGGTACCCAGGAAGAAATCACCGTGGAGAGCCAGCAATGATGCCCTCTAAACAATCTCAGGCGGGTTTTTCTATTCTTGAACTGCTGATCTCTTTGCTGCTCGGCCTGGTGGTCATCGCCGGCATCGTGCAGCTTTTTGTAGGTAATTCGCGTACCTATGAAATTGTCACAGCACAATCCAGATTGCAGGAAAACGCGCGTTATTCCTTTGACTTTATCAGCCAGGCTGCACGCGATGCAGGTTACTTCGGCTGCGCGCCAGAGGATGATTTTGTCATCAACGGGCTTGTCGGCAACTGGAATCAAATCCCTGAATATGATCTCAGCCGAGCCCTTGATGGCTTTGAAGCTAACGGTGATGGCACCTATGCACCCACCGACTTGTTAACGCTGCCACGTACAGAAGGCGGTACCAATCTGAACGTGCACATTGCGGGCAACGGTATTGATGGAACAACGCTTACGCCTTCATCAGACATTGTCCTTTTCCGCAGTGTGGAACAGCCGGTAGCACGCCTGGACGCGGTGCTGCAGTCTGATGCCGAACCGGAAGTGTTTACCCCTGGCGGCGAACCGGAGTTTGCGGTTAACGATGTTGTGGTGGTGTCAGATTGTGAGCAGGCGGCCATGTTTAACGTCACCGGTGTTGCGGTGGCGGGTGACGTCACCACACTGAGTCGCGCCGATGGCGCAGGTTTTTTTTGATAACACCACCAGTGTCACAACTCTGGGTGGCGATACATTGCCGGCGGCGAATCCACCGCCGCTGTCGGTCCTGGGTCGATCCTATGGTGGTGCAACTACCGTGGGTAGAGTACAGACAACGATCTTTTTCATAGCACCCAGTGCTATCGCAAATGAAGCTGGCGATAACATTAACGCCTTATGGCGCAAAGTCGGCTCCGCAGCTCCGGTTGAACTTGTACAGGGCGTAGAAGACATGCAGGTGTTTTACGGCGTAGATACCACCAATGATGGCACACCCAACGTAAACCGTTATCTCACGATCGATAACGTAGCAGATATTAATTCAGTGGTGGCTGTGCGGGTTCGGCTCGACATTACAAGTCCCGATGCAATCTTACAGCAAGATGGTACACGTGACCGATTGCGGCGTACTTTCAGTAAGACCATCAGTATTCGAAATGCGGGGGTTTAAGCAATGAGAATCAGGCAACCTCGAACAATTTTCCCTCAGCGACAACAGGGTGTGGCGCTTTTCATCAGCCTGGTGCTGTTGCTGGTGTTAACCATTATTGGCGTTTCCTCAGTGCAGACCACCAGCCTTGAGGTGCGTATGTCCAGAAATGAACACGATACGCTGCTGGCTTTTCAGGCCGCAGAATCAGCGTTACGCGATGCAGAAGCGCAACTGTTAGGCATTACCTCTACCGCACCTTTTAACGATACTGCGGGATTGTACGAAGCTGTACCTCTGGGTGAAGCCGAAAACTGGGAAGATGCAGGCACCTGGACGGGCGGCAACAGCGTCCTGGCAGAGGTTGTTGAAGGCACCGCAGCGCCGTCCCGTTACATTGTTGAATATATCGGTCCGGTATTGCGTGATGAAAACGCCTACCAACAGGAAGACCCTTACTCCGGCGCGGCTACCGTTGACCGCGTTGAAATGTTTCGTATCACTGCGCGTGGCGTCGGCGGTACCCCTAATGCTCAAGTTCTGCTGCAAACCACTTACGGCAGGATTATGGACTAACGCTTATAGCGTTAGATGATTTACTGGAGAAATGACGATGGCTAAGAAAGTAGTAAATGCCTCGCTGGTGATGTTCACATTGACCCTTTTGTTCTGGGGTAAAGCGTATGCCTTCCCTGCGGTTGGTGCGGATAGCTTTGCCGACGACGAAGGTGCTGAGGTGGTCGGCAATGTACTCGACAATGATGCTGAGTCAGATGGGTTCCTCACGATAGTTGGCTCAAGTTTACCACCGGGAATGACGCTGGATGATGATAACCTCTCAGGAAACTTTGGCGAGGTGAGATATACCCATCCGGATGTGCACTTCAGCGGCACCGTGACATTTAACTATGATGTGCGCCAGGTGGATACTGTTGATTGCACCATCGTTATGCCTAATCCGCTTTGTACTGTCACCGGTAACGGCGTGGTGTTTTTCGCGCCTGTTGCCAACTTACCTCTGGTAGCCTTCGGTGGCGCTTCTGGCCCTGAAGATTCAGCGATATCTTTAGGTGTTTCCATCACGCCAGTCGATCCAAGCGAAACGTTGGAGATTCAGTTGAGTGGCGTCCCGACTGGTGCAGTCTTGTCTGGTGGTACGCTTGTGTCCGCGGACACCTATGCGTTGAGCCTGGCGGAAGCCAACTCCCTAACCATTACACCGCCTCTGAATTTCAATGGTCCTCTGCCATTAAGTCTGGGCATTGAGACCACAGATACAGCACTGGATCCTACCGCTACACCAGTGACGGATCGGGACAACGGCAGTTTCCCGATCTTTGCAATGGTCACTGCTGTGGATGACGATCCTGTAGCGACAGGGGCAGTGCCAACCTTGGATATGCTTGAAGACACGTCAGACAACGTTGACCTGGCTGCTTCCGTGAGTGATGTTGATGTTGGTGACACGCTTACTTTCTCGATTACGTCCGTGGACAATGCGGCGATCGACACGGCCAACATGGTTGGTGCCGTTTTAGAAGTGACTCTGCTGCCCGATGCTGTCGACAACGGTAGCGTTACCGTTGAAGTGACCGATGCTGACGGCGGTGTGCCGGTTGTACTGGTTGTGCCCGTGAATGTGACGGAAGTGAATGATGCACCCACAGTGGTAGGTGCTGTTACCCCCGTCGATGTACTTGAAGATGCGACACCCGAAGCGGTCAGCTTTGCGGGTGTCTTTGATGACGTCGATATCGTCAATGGTGACAACCTGACACTAACTGCCACCTTCGATAGCGGTGATGCAATTTTTGATTCCCTGACCATGGCGGCTGATGAGCTGACGCTGACTTTTGCTGCAGAGGCCAATGGTGCTGCGGTTGTACTGGTTGAAGCGACAGATATCGCCGGAGAAGTTGCTCAATACCTCCTGAACGTGAACGTACAAGCCGTGAATGATGCACCCACAGTGGTGGGTTCAATCAGCAACCTCACTATTGATGAGGACGATCCCGCTACACCAGTATCCCTGCTTGGCGTGTTTGCGGACGTGGACATTGCCACCAATGCAGATACGTTGAGTTATGAAGTGGCGAGTAACTCAGAACCGGCAATTTTCAGCAGCGTCACCATAGTGGGTGATGATTTGATTGTTGACCCGCTCGCTGATGCAAACGGCGTAGCCAACCTCACGGTGATAGCGCGCGATGCGG
The DNA here is from genome assembly GCA_048571035.1 of Gammaproteobacteria bacterium. Taxonomy (GTDB): domain Bacteria; phylum Pseudomonadota; class Gammaproteobacteria; order Pseudomonadales; family Azotimanducaceae; genus UBA4421. The sequence continues at coordinate 975,943 of CP121329.1, read as the reverse complement.
CCGGTTTGCCCAGTCCTCCTGCTGCTTTAACCGTAACGGTAACTAACGTAAATGATGCGCCAACTGTTGTAGGCGCTGTTGCCCCGGTAAATGTGATGGAAGATGCGCCATCAGAGGTGATCAGTTTCACCGGCGTATTTGATGACATTGACATACCTGTTGGTGACAGCCTGAATCTCAATGCAGTGTTCGAAAGTGGCGATGCGCTTTTCGACAGTATCTCTATGTCCGGCGAAGATCTGACGCTTGATTTTGCTCTTGATGCAAATGGTGCGGCAGTTGTTCGTATCGACGCAACGGATACCGGTGGTGAAGTTGCTCAGTATTTTCTTAACGTGACTGTGCAGGCGGTCAACGACGCGCCCATCGTAGTTGGGTCTCTGTCGGATCGTGACATCGACGAAGATGATCCGCCGGAAATAGTCTCCCTGGCAGGTGCATTCAGCGATGTGGATATAGCCACCAATGCAGATGTCTTGACATACGAGATCGACAACAACACCAATTCGGCAATATTCGCAAGCGAGAGCATTACAGGCGACGAGTTGACTCTGGATCTACTGCCTGACGCTAACGGTTTTGCTGAGATTACTATTATCGCGCGTGATGCTGCCGGCGTAGTAACTCCACCGGTTTCCTTCACCGTTACTGTAGCTAGCGTGAATGACCTGCCTGTTGCCGCAGATGATGTGCTCGGCGATATACCTGAAGACACACTTGAGCTGCGTATTGATGTGCTGGCCAATGACTATATGGGTGACCAGCCCAGTACACTGGCGAGCATCGTCAGCGTAGGCACTTACGATTTTATTGACGTTGAAGGTAACCTGATCACAGCACCTCAAGCGTCAGTAGCCATAGACACCGCAACCAACGAAGTTCTGTTTACCCCCAGGAGTAATTTCTGGGGCACTGCGATGTTTGAATACAGTATCGAAGATGCCAATGGCGATACCGATACGGCAATGGTGAGCTTTGAAATCACACCGGAAAACGATCCGCCGGAAGGCCTTCAAACTCATCGTTACGATGTATTTGAAGGTTCTATTCTGAACGTCGATATTGCAAACGGGCTGTTGGTAGGTGCGTACGACGTCGATCCAGCGCAGGTAGATGTCAACGGCGATCCAATTTCTCCGCAACCCCTGAGTATTGTTTTTGAAACCGCGCCACCACCGGCTCAGGGTACTCTGACAACAACCGCCAATGACGGCACATTTACATTTGTTCCGGCGCCTGGTTTTACCGGCGAAACGACCTTTGAGTACACGGTGTTCGATAATCAGGTTCGCAGTGCCACTGGCGACGTGGTCATAGAAGTTCTGCCGCTGCCGCCTGCGGCGAGTACTCCGAACCCTGGTGAAGTGTCAGTTTTGTTCAATCTGGCGAACACTCCGCTGGAGCAATCTGCATCCGTGTCACCGAACGTGCTTGTCACCATGGATGATTCAGGCAGCATGGATTGGCAGGTCAGCATGGATATGACCGATGACAATGGTCGTTTTGTAATTAATAACAGTGGCATTGCAACTTCGTACCGCCGTGAACGCGTCTATAGTTACCTGTTTAGTCTGAATAACAATGCGTACAGCTCAACCAGTGGTAACGGCCGTGTTGTACCTTCTCAAGAGTCGTTGCCAGCCGGCAATGATTACGAGGTCTGGCAGGCACGTAGCGCCGCTTTTAACGGCATCTATTACGACCCAACCGTTGTCTACAGCCCTTGGACGGGTATCGATAACGCCAACAATGATCTGGCAGATGCTGTGCCAACTGCGATTAGGCTTGATCCGATGTCGGCGGCAAATACTTTTGATATTACCCAGCCGGTAGATTACCTCGCGCACTCGGTGCCTCGTTGGCGAACCAACGGTGGTTCCGCCGACATCAATGTCACCAACTTCTACATCCCGCGTTACTACACGGCGGCTGGAGTTCGTGTGGAAATTCGTGATGACGGCACGATGTACCCCGGCGGCGATCAGCGTGATGACTGTTCCGGTGCGGGTAACACCTGTACTTACGATGAAGAGATTCAGAACTTCGCCAACTGGTTCCAGTATTACCGTTCTCGTGAGCTGGTGGCTAAAGCCGCTCTGGGTAACGTTGTGGCTGAGTTGCAGGATATCCGGGTGGGATTTGAAACCATCAACCGTCGCAATAATGAACCCATTGCCGACATGAACGAGTTTTACTGGGAAGGTGAAAAGCAGGAACTGCTCGATGATATTTACACGGTTAATTCCAGCGGAGGCACGCCGCTTCGCCGCGCCCTGAATGACGCTGGTCGCGTGCTCGCCTGTGATCGCGCTGATCGCGACTGTCCTGCTTTACCGGTACCTGAGGGAATCTGTCAGCAGAATTTCACGCTGTTGTTCTCAGATGGGTACTGGAACGGCTCGACACCTCGCCCCGGCAACTTTGATGGCGATAACTCCAGTATATTTGACGGTGGCAAATTCGAAGACACGCACAGTAATACGCTGGCCGACATTGCTATGTACTACTACGAAAACGACATGTTCCCTGCAGTTGATGACGGTGTGCCTTTGTCCACCGCTGATGTCGACAGTGTGCCGGTTGGTACGTACACCTCAGCAAATGATTTTATTCATCAGCATATGAAAACATTTACCATCGCATTTGGTGTTGAACCCGATATTGATCCGCTGGTAGCCGAAACTGCTTTGGCAACAGCATCGTTCAACTGGCCAGCGCCCGGTTCTGCGGCTAATGCCAAAATTGATGACATGCTGCATGCAGCCATTAACGGCCGCGGCCGGTTCCTGAACGCAGGACAGCCTGGCGAACTTCAGGCTGCGGTAGGTGCTGCTTTCCGCGAGTTTACACAGGCGGCATCTTCAAGTTCGGCGGCAGCGTTTAACTCAACGTCATTGCGGGAAGGTACTTTCCTGTATCGCGGATTCTATGACCTGCGTAACCGCACGGGTGAGATGACCGCAAGCACGGTGAATGCAACAACGGGTGAAATTTCCGCGGTACCCACGTGGACCGCAGCTCGGATGTTGGATCCCACAGGGCCGCTGAGTCTGACTCCTGCGCAACGCATCATCTTCACTTACGATCCGGACAGTAATGCTGGTGTTCAGTTTGTCTACAATGATCTGACACCTGATCAACAGCTGACGCTGAGTGAAAACGAAGTTAACTTCCTGCGCGGTGAACGCAACTTTGAAGAACCGTTGCCGGGTACGTTACGAGAGCGTCTGGCAGAGGAAGGCCTGCTTGGTGACATAATTAACTCCAGTCCGGTGTATGTTGGTGCGCCGCGCGCTTTCAATCGCGATCAGAGCCCGTTTCCGATTGACGACCTGTATTCAGAGTTCACCGCTGATGTGAATGATCGAAGGCAGGTGGTTTACGTGGGAGCAAACGACGGCATGATGCATGGTTTTGACGCTGAAACGGGTGCAGAGGTCATGGCCTATGTACCCAATGTCATCATTGATGGCACTAACGAGTACAGTAATAAACTGACTTCGTTTACCTCACCATTTTACCTGCATGACTATTATGTTGATCTCTCACCGCGTCTGAATGACGTTTATATGCGTCCATCAACCTCTGATAGTAAACAGTGGATGACCACGCTGGTTGGCGGTCTGGGTGCCGGTGGTAAAGGTTACTTTGCATTGAACGTCACCGACCCGGATACTCAGTTTGCAAGCCAGGCTGATGCTGCAGGGGCTGCATTGTGGGAATTCACCGATGAAGATGATACCTATCCATTAGATGCTGCTGGTGATCCTATCGGCGGCGCAGTAGGTGCGATCACCGACTTCAACGGCGACCCTGTCAAAGATCTTGGCTACTCGCTGTCGCTGCCGATCATTACCTTGAGTAATGAAGTGGATACCGACACCCTGAATGAGTGGGTGGCTATATTTGGTAATGGCTCCAACTCGACTTCCGGCATCGCTACCCTGTTTGTGTTGTTCATGGACAAAGGTCTGGACGGCTGGGGTACAGCAGGCGACTTTGTGAAGATCACCACCGGCGCGGGTGTGCCGCTGCCTGGTGAACAGCTGGAAGGTTATCCTAACGCGCTCGGTACGCCGACGGCCGTGGACCGAGACCTGAATGGTACGGTTGATCTGGTCTACGCTGGTGACCGCCTGGGTAACCTGTGGCGCTTTAACCTGGAAAGTTCAAATTCCGCGAGCTGGACGGCGACAAGACTGTTTACAGCGACCTATGACGATGGTGGTACGGATGTCCTGCAGCCAATTCTGTCTCAACCTCTGGCGGTGAAACATCCGCAGCAGACGGGTTTCCTGATTACTTTTGGTACAGGTAGCTTTATTGCTGAGGAAGATGGTAGTGATACGTCTATCCAATCGATCTATACCATCTGGGATCCGCTGGTGAGCAATCCGCCAACCGCGAATGCCAACACCAAGGATACGCGTCTGGTTGAACAGACCATTACTAACGTTGTTGACGATTCGGTAACACCCGCTCAAACGCGACGTATTCTGACTAACAACACAGTCGCGTACACGGCAGAAACGCTGACGCCCGGAGTTTATGGCTGGTATATCGATCTCGATATGGCCCGCGCTGAAAACACTATTTCAGGCGCAGTGAACACGGATATCAGCGGCCAGGCCCCGCCGGATGTGCAGTACCCTGGCGAAAAAGCAATTCGTCGCTTCATCTTCCGGGATGGTGTGATCTTAACCACAACGGTTCTGCCTGCGACCAACGCAACCTCCTGTTTTGGTTCGCGACCTGGTGCGATCCTGATCCTGGATGCGCTAACCGGTGGCGATCCGGGCGAGGCGGTTATCGACTTCAACCTGGACGGTGTTGTTGATGATGCTGACCTGCTGACAGTAGGTGGGCAGGACTTTACCGCTGGTCTGGTGTTTGACTTCACCCAGCTCGATGGCCAACTGGTGGATCTATCTACCCTAGGTGGACAGGGGGATACAGATTTCCTCTTTATCTGTGGTGGTAACGAGTGTATTTCACGGCGCATCCGTGACTTGAACGACAACAAGACTGGACGTCTGTCATGGACAGAGCTGCGCGCTAACTAGCGCGCGGTTTCTACCCTAACAAGACTCTAGGAATCAGGAGACAATAATGTTTATTTTCAAACATGCTCTGCAACTGGCTTTTCTCTTTCTGCTGTTAGGCGCAAGTGCGGTATACGCACAGGAGTTCCTCGCGCCTGAAGCAGAAGGCTCTGGTGAAATACAAGGCCTAGACTTTGGTACCTACCGGGCGGTTGTGAACGGCACCAACTATGATGTGAGTCCAACTGTTCAGGTACAGATCAATGGTACCTTTGGTGCTTTCACCATGCTGGAAGAGGGCATGTTCATCGAGTTTACATTCCTGCACCATTCCGATGGCGCGCGCGTGATTAACTCAATTGTTGAGGTAGATTCGGTAGAAGGCGTCTAGGTCTCCGGAGCCTTCTTTTTCATGCATCGGTAAGGCTCTTCAATTTCATTCGCTGGCTGGCCAGCGTGTCCACCTTGACCTGTAGCGCGTCAGCTTTGGCGCGCTCTTTATCAACCACCTCTGCAGGCGCTTTAGCCACAAAATTTTCGTTGCCCAGTTTCTTTTCGATACGTCCGATTTCCTGCTGTACTTTTTCGATCTCTTTATCGATACGTGTGATTTCTTCGGTGACGTCGATGAGACCAGCCAGCGGGATTAAGATTTTCAGGTTGCCAACCAGGCCCAGAGCATGGGGAGGTGGTTCACTGCCGTCTTCAACCCAACTCAAGTCTGCAACGTTAGCCAGCTTTTTTAACATCACAGCAGTTGCCGCTGCGCGATCGTGGTCCGCAGCCTCACCACCTTGTAAAAGAACGGGAACCTCACGGTTAGGTTTGATGTTGGCTTCGCCGCGAATGTTGCGAATCGCGCTGATCACCTGCTTCAGCCATTCAACCTGAGCTTGTGCTTCTGCATCTTCTGCAAAATCATCTATCTGTGGGTATTGCTGCAACATGATGGTGTCATGTTTGACACCCAGGCGAGGCGCCACTTCGTGCCAGATGGTCTCGGTGATGAACGGCATGACAGGGTGTGCGATGCGTAAAAGTGCTTCCAGTACGGTCAGCAGTGTTTGTCGTGTGCCTTGTTTCTGCTCAGCGCTGACTGAATCGTCCCACAACAGTGGCTTGGTCAGCTCAAGGTACCAGTCACAATACTCATGCCAGGCGAAGTCATAGATCGTGCTGGCAAAGATATCGAAGCGGTAAGTGTCCAGCGCAAATTGACAATCTTTCACCAGCTGATGGGTCTTGCTTAACATCCATTTGTCGATAACCGTCAGTTCTACGTCTGCTGTCGGGATAAAATCTTCCGTATTCATCAAAACAAACTTACTCGCGTTCCACAGCTTGTTACAGAAGTTGCGATAGCCATCAATACGATTCAGATCAAACTTGATGTCCCGGCCTGTACTGGCCAGGGCGCAGAAGGTAAAGCGTAGAGCATCGGTTCCGTAGGATGGGATTCCTTCTGGGAAGTCTTTACGGGTGGCTTTTTCTATGCGCGGTGCCATCTTTGGCTGGGTAAGATTGGACGTGCGCTTTTCGACCAGCGCTTCAAGGCTGATACCGTCAATGAAGTCGAGCGGATCTAACCCGTTACCCTTTGTTTTCGACATTTTGTTACCGTCGGCAGCTTTCACCAGGCCATGTACGTAAACGGTTTCAAAGGGCTTTTTGCCGGTGAAGTGCAGGGTCATCATGATCATACGAGCGACCCAGAAAAATATAATATCGTGCCCGGTAATCAGCGTCGATGAGGGTAGAAATTGTTCCAGTTCCTGAGTTTCTTCGGGCCATCCCAGCGTGGCAAATGGCCATAAAGCAGAAGAGAACCAGGTTTCCAGAACGTCAGGGTCACGTTTCAGTTCTGTGCTGTCAGGCAGGCTGTATTTTTCTCGTGCTGCCTGCTCAGAGCGGGCGACGTAGATATTGCCTTCGCCATCGTAAAACGCCGGGATCTGATGCCCCCACCATTGCTGTCGGCTGATACACCAGTCCTGGATGTCGCGCATCCATGAGAAATAGACGTTTTCATATTGTTTGGGAACAAATTTGATGTCACCGTTTTCAACCGCTTCAATGGCGGGTTTCGCCAGGGGCTCAATTTTCACGAACCACTGATCAGTGAGAAGGGGTTCGATAACAGCCCCTGAACGATCACCCCGGGGTACCATCAGTTTGTGGTCTTTGACCTCTCCGAGCAGTCCCAGTTCATCAAGATCGGCAACTACGGCTTTACGTGCCACATTTCGATCCATGCCGCGATATTTTTCCGGCGCTGCGTCGTTGATGGTTGCTTCGCTGGTGAAAATATTAATCATTTCGAGGTCGTGGCGTGCACCTACCTCGTTGTCGTTGAAGTCATGTGCAGGGGTGATTTTTACGCAGCCGGTGCCAAATTCCATCTCCACGTAGCTGTCTGCGATGATTGGAATTCGGCGATCAACTAATGGCAGGTTAACAAAGCCGCCAACCAGATGCGCATAACGTTCGTCGTCAGGGTGAACGGCGACAGCAGTATCCCCAAGCATGGTTTCCGGGCGTGTTGTTGCAACGGTCAGATACTGATCGCCGTCCTTGGTTGTAAGGCCATCAAGCAGGGGATAATGAAAGTGCCAGAGGTGGCCGTTTTCTTCGCTGTTCTCAACTTCAAGGTCGGATATGGCGGTACCCAGCTGTGGGTCCCAGTTGACCAGGCGTGAGCCGCGATAGATCAGACCTTCATCAAAGAGGCGTTCAAATACCGTGAGCACCGCTTCAGCATAACCCTCATCCATGGTGAAGCGATCCCGGGACCAGTCCAGGCTTGATCCCATGCGCCGAATCTGGCCGGCGATTGTACCACCTGAAGTTTCACGCCATTCCCAGACCTTCTCTGTGAAGGCTTCACGACCCAACTCGTGGCGTTTGATGCCTTGTTCATTAAGCTGGCGTTCGACCAGCATCTGCGTCGCTATTCCGGCATGGTCCGTACCCATTTGCCACAGGGTTCGATTACCCTGCATACGTTTGTAGCGGACCAGTGTGTCCATCAATGTCTGGTTGAACGCATGCCCCATATGCAGCGTGCCGGTGACGTTAGGCGGGGGTATCAGGACACAATATCCAGGTCCGTTACCCGTTGGCGCGAAGTAGTCGGATTGCTCCCAATGGGCGTACAACTTCTGCTCAATGGCATGCGGGTCGAAACTACTTTCCATATTGTTCTTCTTATTTCTCTGTGTCGGCTGCTTTGTTTAGTTTTTGTCGCAGGTGAGCGAGTAATTCGTCAGATAACTCACTGACAAGATGAGTACGTAAGGCGCCGATATTCTGTTCCAGCGTGAGCGCTAACCAGCTTTTGACGCTGGCATCTATGCGTATTTTTAACGCCTGTGCCAGTTCATCGGTGTCCTCGGGTTGCCATAGGTCACTGTTCTGTGTGATGCGGGTTCTTGCATCGGTCAGTAATTCGTCGACGGAGTCCTGCCAGGCATCGTCTAGCAGAGCTTTAAACGTGTCGTCAGGCAAACCCTCGTCAATGGTCAATCGATCCACAAGGGGATCGTCGAGCAGGGGGACGTCCAGATCTTCGTCTGCGGTGTCATCAGCGACACTGTCTTTTTCTTCATCAAACAGACCTTTGATCGACTCCAGGTCTTCGATCAGCTCGTCCGGCTCTTGTCGGTCGTCTTTTTCGGGGGGTACGGTGCTCACGCCTGTTGCTCCCAATCTGTCATCTGATGATGGTGCAGGGGGTATCCTCTTGACCGGTAGTGTGCATAACGTGCACGCCCTTGTTCTCGTGTTTCACCCACCACAATTTCAGCGACTCTATCGAAGCGACCAAAAAATTTCGGCACGTCAGGCGCCAGATTAATCAGTAATCCCTCCTCAATGTGAGGTGGCTCGCAGGAGATCTGTATCGGTGACGTGGGCACGCTTTCACCCGCGGTAATTTCATGCGGTAGAAAGCGGTGTTTTGGATAGTCCCACATCAATTCATCTAACGCCTGAGCATCTTCGAGTTTGTCCGTATGAATATGCACAGGCGTATTTTTCAGGTAGGCCTTCAAACCGAGCCGGCAGGCAAACCGAAGGCTTGCATCCAGGGTCTGGTCATCGAGGATGTAGAAGTCCACCCGTGTCATGCTCTAGCCGTTGGCCTGTTGGCACAGGTAGTTGAACAGCAGTGGTACGGGACGACCCGTTGCGCCTTTGGCTGACCCTCCCATAAATGCGCTGCCCGCAACATCCATATGCGCCCAGCTCACGCCATCGACAAAGCGTGAGAGAAAACAGGCCGCTGTGACGCTACCAGCCTCTCGACCACCAATGTTTGCCATATCTGCAAAATTTGAATTCAGGCTCGACTGATACTCATCCCATAACGGCATCTGCCAGGCTTTGTCTCCGCTGGTTTGGCCGGCTGCAAGCAGATCGTTGGCGAGCTTGTCATCATTGGCGTAAACAGCGCTGGCTTTTGAGCCCAACGCAACGATCACTGCGCCGGTCAGAGTGGCTACATCGATAATGGTTTTGGGTTTGAATGTCTGTGCATGGGTGAGTGCATCACACAGAACCAGGCGGCCCTCTGCATCGGTGTTCAATATCTCGATGGTTTTACCTGAGGACGATGTAACAATGTCACCTGGTCGGGTCGCACCGCCGCTGGGCATGTTTTCCGCGGCCGCAACGATGGTAATCAGGTTGATTTTCAGGCCGGCTTCGATAACCGCCTTGGTGGTGCCGAGGACCGAAGCTGCTCCGCACATATCAAACTTCATTTCGTCCATGCCGGCGCCAGGCTTCAATGAAATGCCGCCGGTATCAAAGGTAATACCTTTACCTACCAGAGCAATCGGAGCGTCCGTTTTACGCCCGCCGTTGTAGCGAATAACAATCATCTGCCCAGGCTTGTCACTGCCCTTAGATACTGACAGGAAGGCACCCATTTTCAGGGCTGCCATTTTCTTCTCGTCCAGGTTGGATACCGACACGTCGGGGTGTTTGGCCAGTTTCCGCGCTTCTTTGAGCAGGTAGTTCGGGTCACAGACGTTAGGTGGCTCATTACCCAGGTCGCGCGAGAATGCCAGGCCTGCGTCAAGCGCATTTCCCAGGCGTGCGCTGCTGCTGGTGCCTTTCTTGTCGTTAACATGCACGCGCACGGCGTTCAGAGTAGGTGGTGTAGCCGGCTTCGATTTATGTTTGCCGTAGCGGTAAGCGTTGTAGCTGATGGCATGCATCAACGTCGCTGCTTTCCAGGGTGTGCGTTCGCCTGCAACTTTGACACTATCCAGGGCAACAATGGCGGTTTTAACAGGTAGCTTCAGCAGATTGACAGCAGCAGTGTTTGCCAGTTTGCGAAATTTATCCGCATCCATAGATTCATCAGCACCACCGATAACCAGCAACCGTGCAATATTGCCGCTCAGATTGACACACAAGCTCTGCTCAAGACTGTCCTTGAAATCTTCGCTCGCGCGGGAAAAAATAGCCGTGCTGCCCAGGGCGCGAGCGACACGTTTTGCGGTTTTCAAAGAGACCACCAGGCAAGGGGTGCGCAAATCGTTTAGATTGCCATCGGTAATGCTGTATTTCATGTATCGGTAAGCCGTGTTTTTAGACAGGGCCGTATTCTAATTTAAATCGGGACCTGGTCATATGTCTGTTGCGATGCGTTATGTAAATCGAGAGCTGCTGGCAATCTTTGTGGTGACCTTGGTCATGTTGCTGCTGGTGGCTCTGGGTGGTCGCTTTATCGGTTATCTGCAGGAAGCTGCGATGGGTAAATTCACCGGCGCGACGGTGCTGACCATCATGGGGTTACGGATGCCGGAGTTTGTGCAACAGGTTGCACCATTTTCGATGTATGTCGCCATTGTTCTTACTCTAGGCCGGTTACACGCCGAACAGGAAATGGTGGTACTGCAGGGCGCTGGTGCGTCAACCTTCAAATTACTGCAATGGGTCAGTGTCACGATGTTATCGGTGGTGGCCTTAGTTGCCGTTTTAGCGCTGGTAGTGACACCGATGTCGGAACGTGCGCTGACCAGCTTTATTGCACAGCAACAGGCACAGACGGAGTTTGAAACCCTCAATGCAGGGACGTTTCATGTTTATGACCATGGTCGGCGTATCACCTACAGTCAGGCTGTGTCCGACGATCGGAAGATTCTTTATGACGTCTTCTTATCCCAGCGCCTGGAGAGCGGGGTGCAGGTTAATATCTGGGCGCAACAGGCCTCACAATACCTTGATCCTGAAAGTGGCTCACAATTCCTCTTGCTGACCAACGGGCACCGTTATGAAGGACGGCCGGGGTCACCTGAACTGCGGGTCATGGCTTTTACCGAATTGCGCCAGCGTTTGTCCACAGTTGACGCGCTTCCGGATCTTCTGGCAGTGGAGGCGTTGCCCACTGGCGAGCTTGGTGATGATGCCCAGAGCCGTGCGCAGTGGCACTGGCGCTGGGGATTACCTTTATTCGCATTGATTGGCGGCTGCATCGCCGTAGGGATCTCCCGGGTTAAACCGCGGCAGGGGCGATTCGGTCGTATTGTGCCGGGCACCTTGCTGATGCTGATCTATTTTCTCGCGCTCCTGGTTAATCAGAATGCTATTGCGAAAGGTCATGTGCCAGCTGGCCTTGGCCTTTGGCTGGTGCATCTGGTGTTTGCGGGAATCGCCGGGTGGCTGCTGGCAAGGGTAGCCAAACCAGCGGCGACTTGAGGTGCGCTCAGGCTTTAGGGATATGTACAACCAGCGTCTGGCTGGCTCGGTCATGCCAGGTCTGCTGACGATCGCCGATATAGAACCAGAGATATCCGAGCCCTGCACAGAAAACGGAGATCGGCGCGATGGCAGCACGCTTCAGCAACTGCAGGATATCCGGCGCTGTACCGTCCTGATTCACTAACCTGATTCGCCAGGCGGTCATGCCCAGGGTTTGCCCCTGACGAGACCAGAAGTACAGATAAAAGCCCAGCCACTGACTGAACAGCACAACTTGTATCAGCCAGCCCGTTACAACCTCGCCGCCAGACGCAATCACCCAGACGAGCAGGGTGGCCATCCAGATGGCGATAATCAGCAAGCCATCATAAAGCATGGCACCCAGCCGGCGGCCAATGCCGGCTGGGTAACCTGTCTCAACCGGCTCGTTAGGGCTGGTGTTTCTGCTGGCTTTAGAAGCGGGCAATGTTGCCGCTGATACTGACTGAGCGCCCGCAGAATTCTTCCTCGGTCATTGCCTGCATCACATCCGCATCGTCGGTGGTTGCCCAGACGCGGCGATCATCAGACAGGCGTGCCGCAATAAAAGCCTGCTCCGGTGCAGCCTGACCGTACATGACCGTGTAGCCTTCAACCGTGGCATCGCCTTCGTGTTCAAACGCCACATCGCGTTTGAACAGAGCATCTACGTCAGCCTGTAAATCATTGTGTTGGAAGCCTTGTGAGGGTGGTTCAGTCGAGTACACACCAAACGCGTGTTTGGTCAAATAGCCGCCGTTGGCGGTGATCAATCCTTTATCTCCAGGTGCTTCACGCAACAGTTCCGCCATGGTGGCGATTGAATGCATGACGTAATTGTTCAAGGGGCCGCCGGCCCAGGTCAAGCCGCCGGTCACCGTCAACGGCTTGCTCATGTCCAGACCCAATTCTCTGGCTGCTACCTGCACCGCAACCGGGAAGCAGCTGTAAACGTCGACGCGATCAATATCGGCCACCGTCATACCAGCCAGTTCCAGTGCGCGATTTCCCGCGAGGCGGATTGCCGGTGATCCACATAAGGAATCACGATTGGAGACGAAGTAGTGATCGTGGGCATCGGTGCCGGCCCAGGGGTATATCCACTTTTCTTTTGCTATGCCCAGGCTCTTGGCTTTGGCTTGCGAGCACAGAATAAGCGCCGCACCCTGGTCAACGTTGTTGTTGGAGTTCATGAACTTGGGGTAAGGGAATGACACCGGGCGGTTCACAGCCGAAGGTGTGCGAATATCCTGAGCACTTTTTGCATCACGTATCCATGCGTGAGGGTTATGCGACGCAACCTCACTGAAGCCGGCCCAGAGCTTTGAGATATGTTCCAGGTGCTCCTGCACGCCCAGACCCATGTCATGCCGTAATGCGGTTTCAAAGATTGGATAGAGCTGTATGGGCTTGCCCAGTCGAACTCTTTTCTCGGCTTCATGGCGCATTTCCACTTCTTCGCCCATGGAGACGTCGGGTGTTCCGGGAAGTGCCTGCCAGGAAAGATTGACGCCTGCACGAGCAGCTTTTGCCTGGGTGTTACCACACTCAGCACCCGTGATGATGATGACATCGTGTTCGCCATTCTGAATGTCCAGAGCGGACTGATTCAGCGTGGTTTGCACGAAGTTGCCCCCGTAGGGCGTAATGCCGGTTTGTGCGCCTGGATTTCCGATAGCTTCCGCGACCGCTTTGGCCGGGTTCTGATAGGGCCAAATCCCGCGAATGACGCGTACGGAGGTCGCTTTCAGAAGCTCGCTGCTGCCGGCATCCCGGGCCGCCTGGTGCACGGCCTCGATCATCAATTCCACGGGCTCCTTAGCCTCAGCGGGGTTGTCGATCCGCTGTTCCAGCTGCGCTATGCCGACCAGAACTGGTGTATTGTCGCTCATTATATTCCCCTGTATATCAATAAGTTAGGCGTAATATCTAACGATCAAATGCGTTCGATAATAGTGCCTGTACCCAGCCCGCCGCCACAGCACATGGCTATCAGTCCGTAACGGCCACCGGTGCGTTCCAGTTCATGCAAAGCGCTGGTAATCAGGCGTGCACCGGTGCTGCCAGTAGGGTGCCCAAGGGCTATGGCGCCACCGTTCGGGTTCACTTTTTCCGGATCTGGCTGTAAGTCTTTTTCCCAGGCCAGAACAACAGAGGCAAACGCTTCGTTAACTTCAAAAACGTCGATGTCACTGACAGACAGACCCGTTTGTTCAAGCACTTTGCGGCTTGCGGGAATAGGGCCTTTGAGCATGGTCACCGGATCAACCCCAACCAGGGTGGAGGCGATGATTTTAGCTTTGGGCTTTAAGCCCAGGGCATCAACCGCTTTCTGGTTGGCCAGGATAACTACCGCAGCGCCATCGGAGACTTGTGAGCTTGAGCCTGCAGTGTGGATTTCCTGTCCCGGGACCGGTTTAAGGCCTGCCAGGGCTTCCAGAGAAGTTTCGCGAATGCCTTCGTCGGCAGTGATGGTCTGCATTTCTCCAGTGGGTTCAAATTTTTCATTCAGTACCGGTGCTTCAATCGGCGCTATCTCACGTTCGAAACGATTCTCCTGCCGGGCCCGTAGCGCACGCTCCTGGCTGCGCAGGCCAAAAGCATCGGTATCGCCGCGGGTAATCTGGTACTCCTCGGCAATCATCGCAGCGCCCTGAAACTGGCTGGTGGGTTGATAGTGGGACGCGTAACTTTCGCCCATCGGTACGCCATCTTTCATGTTTGAGCCCAGCGGTACGCGGCTCATCATTTCCACGCCACAGGCCATAACAATGTCTTCCATGCCGGAGGACACCATGGCGGCACCTAAAGAGGTGGCTTGCTGAGATGACCCACATTGAGAATCGACGGTGGTGGCGGCAATTTCTTCTGGCAAACCCTGCGAGAGCCAGGCAATGCGAGCGATGTTAAACGACTGTTCGCCCACCTGAGATACACAGCCACCGATAATCTGGCCTACTTTTTCTGGTGCAATGCCACTGCGCTTCAAGGCTGCGCTTTGTACCTGACCGAGAAGATCAGCTGGCATCAGACCTGCCAGGCCTTTGCCTCTTTTACCAATAGGACTGCGTACAGCTTCGACGATATAAACGTTTTCCATGATGAGTTCCGCTCAAAAAAAGAGCAATATTATACATGACTCAATCTGGCTTGGGTGCCTCTGCATGGGCGGCGACGGCACTTGTCAGCTCTGTATGCGTGTCCTGCAGACAACTGAGGTAAAAAGGCAGGTCCGGCAGAATCTCAGCGCAGCTCATCACACTGAGATTGAGCGCTCCACAATAGCTCATCGCCGCGTGAAATAACGCCGCGCCATCCGCGATAGGTCCGGTGCCATATGCGCGCACGAGTTTTGCCCCGCAACTGTAGAGTGGTACAGGTGGTGCTTTGACGTTGGTGACAACAGTGTTCGCCAGCGGTGGGAAGGCGTCAGGCTGCAGAGCTTTCGCGGTAAACGCCAGCCATGGTGCGGGTGCTAGCTCCGCTAATTGTGCCAGTGCGCCTGTAGTGTTTTTATCCAGACGCTGTTCTTGTTTTTTTGCGGTTGCGCTCGCCTGCTGTACTGCGCGCAATCGATCTGCCGCATTATCGATGTGAGTGCCCACAGGCACGACCATCTGGGATATACGATTCCCTTCTCCTGGTTGAGTAGAGGTTTTGCGCGTGCTGACCGGTATCATGGCTGTTAACGAGCGGTCGGGTAGCTCACTGTGAGTCTGCAGGTATTTGCGTAAGCCGCCGCCAACTATAGTTAACACCACGTCGTTAACCGTTGCGCCTGGGGCAAGGCGCTTGATTGTCTGCAGGGATTCAAGCGGAAAATGTAAGGCATCAAAAACGCGCCGTCCGGATACCCGACCATTAAATCGAGACCGTGGTGCGAAACCTGGTTTTGAGGCGCCGCTTGTACGTGCGAGGGCAGGTAGCGCATTGAGTGCACGTAGCGGGCGGACAGCATCTTTGATTGCTGAACGCGACAGCAGCGCCACTGACGTAGGTCTGGCCTCTTGCGCTATTTTGGTCCTATTGACTGGTGGCGCTTGCGGTGCCGGATCATGCAGCACCGCGGTGACACTGATACCTGCTAAGCCGTCGACTGCAGCGTGGTGGATTTTGGTCACAATGGCGTAAGCGTTGTCGGCAACCCCCGCCAATTTGCCCAATGAGGGAATGATGTGCATTTCCCACAGTGGTTTCGTTCGATCCAGAGGTTTGGCGTGCAACTCAGCGGTTGCCGCGCACAGCTCGGTCCATCCGCCTGGCTCTGCCAATGTGTACTCAAACATATGATGACTTGGATCGAAGTCCGCATCGTTGATCCAGTAGGGGTGATCCAGGCCCCAGGGTACGGTGACTAACTTTCTGTGATAGCACTCGATGTTCGCAGCCCTCTGCCTGACGTTGTCGACGATCTGCGCAAAACTGAAGGGCGCGGTGCCGGGTTCATAGATCTGCAGGGCGGTGACATGCATTGGCGTGCGAGAAGTCTCCGCGTAGAGAAATCCTGCGTCGATGGCAGACAGTTGCTTCATGTGCTGATTATGCTGCGATGCTCGGTGGTCGGAAAATCCGCGATATCCCCTAAGTGGTAATGACTATTGTAGGGCCCACATTCTCACCCTGCAGACCAGTCAGTATCACATGATGGCCTGAAGGAATATTATTCTGAAGCAGTGGTACCTGGAGTCGGACTCGAATACGGACCTTCGGTCCGTCACACTGCGTGTCGGTTCGGTATCACTAAGCGTCGCATGATGGTCTGATAGCGATTCGTTCTAACGTAGTGGTACCTGGAGTCGGACTCGAACCGACACTCCCGTGAAGGAACCGGATTTTGAATCCGGCGCGTCTACCAATTTCGCCACCCAGGCATGGGCCGCGCATTTTGCCCAATGGGGCAGGCAGATACAACTGCTGTGACGCCATGTGTATACAAACAAATTTATAGAACCAGCGAGTTGAGCTTGTTTGACTTAACGGTTCAAAAGGGTCATGGGCCATAGCCACAGCACTGGGAGCCTGATCAAGGCGTCGCCGTGGCATCTGCCAGAACCTCTACTGGCGGAGGCGTATTGTCATACATGATTTTGAAGCGCTCCACGAGCGGTGTTTGAGTGTGCATGCTGGCAGTGAAAGAGGGGCGGATAGACTGATATAGCAGTCTTGCATCAATCACATATGGTCCGGTAAATTCGGACGTGTCCACCTGGTAATGCACAACATCTGTGCCGGAACCCTCAGCGCCTCCAGAACGATTAAAATCTGTGTCGCTACTCGTGCCTACAGGTAGAGTTTGAGGCTCAATCGTGTTCCCTCTGGTATTGGTGAATCCGCTCGGCAGGAGGCGATTGTCTTTCAAATAGCGGTCGCCATGCAAAAGCACATGAGTAATGTGACCGTTGGTATCTGCCATGACCGCTTCGTATATCGCAATCTGAGACTCGGAGGTAATGATATCCCGGTGTGGTTCGTAACAGCCACTGTTGGAGAATCCGGCAGGCTTTTCAATCGCCAGGCAGTCTGCCTGGATGCTGTTGCTGTCTGTGCTGATCCGCCCTCGCGTATCTGGGGCGCCAGATTCAAATACAACTGCACCGGCAGTGTCGCGCACGACAAAGTGCAGCCAGACACGACGGCTTGGATAACTTGTTGGCAGTTTGTGTCCGGTTTGATTAACCACGAAAACATCAACGTTTAAAGTGTCACCTATCTGTTCTGTGCGGGTAATGTCGATGGTTGCTGAGGCTTGCTCTAAGAAATCCCGTGTTTGCGCGATTTTTTCGGCAAAGCCATCCTTCGTGGTACTGAGCTCAAGGCCCAGTAGTTCCTGGTAGTCAGACAACATTTGTAAAATATGAGTGTTTCCACCAACAAATTCATGCACGGAAAACGGATTGCGTTCTGGCCATACTGCATTGACGCTGCCGTCGGGGCGAACCGCAATGCGTGTGGTAGACGCGGCACCGGAAGGAACAGGCTGGTGACAATCCTGACACTCTTTTGCTTGGTTTGATCCAGTAACAAAGTTGCTGTTAAGCCATTCTAGATAGGGTCCCTGCTCAAGAAACATGCTGCCAGAAGGTGCTCCGCTTGTGACGTCAATTGTGCCTGTGAAAAGGGTATGACAGCTGGCGCAGTGCCCGGAACGCGATAGGTGATCGCCAATCGTTGGCGTGTACCCCGACTGTGATTGCATGGCGTTCGCCCCTCCAGGATCTGGATTCTGATAGGGGCCATAAATGGTAAACGACTCGGGATCGCCTGCCTCGGCAATACTAAATTGTCCAGAGAAAGAGTCAGGACTACCAAGCTGGTCTGCTCGCACCTGGTGGCACAGCGTACAGCTGACGCCTTCTCTTGCGTGCATCTCCAGTTCAGCGTCTGTAATTCTGTAACATCCGTCTGCAAGTAAACAATCTGGTCCTGAATCCAGGGTCGTTACCACTTGATGCGCATGAGTGCGGCCCATTGGCGCGTGACAGGTCAGACATTTATCTTCCAGAGTGGCGGCGATGTCGCTAAAAATGCTTGTTTCGTCTGCAAGCTTTGCACGATAGTAAGGGTCGTCAAACGCGTGGGCCATCATGGTATGCCGCCACTGTGTCGATGTGCTGATGTCCACTCCAGTATCATCAAGCGGTTCACGCATAACTGCCGATATGGAGGCATCATTATCTGAACTTGCTCGATGACATCGTGCGCAGGTTGCCGCTTCTGTAAACACGCCCACCTGGCCCCAATCTGGATTAAATACGTTCACAGCAACAAGCGCGTCATTGTCCTCGATGCTACCGATGGCCGATGCGTTTAGAAAGTCTGCGTTGACAGCATTGTTGAGGGTTAGGGTGAAATTCTCAGTTGGTTCAGCGTCGCTATCGTCTATTAAGTCGATACTAATGGTCCCGGAGGTTTCTCCGCTTCTGATACTCAGTGTTCCGCTTTGGGCATCATAGTCCGTCCCGGCTACAGCGGTACCATCAGTGGTGGCAAATTGCACACTGATCGTTGAGGCACTTGTTGCGGAGAGCTGGAGGGTAAAAATGATTTGGCCGTCCGCTTCATTCGCGACAGCGTCTAATAGGCTGATTTCTACAGGTGTTGATGCTGGAGGTGGTGGCGCTGGAGTAGCGTTTACAGGTTGTGAATTACCACTGGACGATCCACCGCCACAGCCGGTAAATAGGATCACAAGCACTAAAGAAAAAATTGAAAATTTCATATTGAATCCACGTTTATATGTTCAGGCTTAGCTGTCCAAAGGTGTTTTGACTAACGGATCGCTATAGAGAAGCGGCTAAGAATCCGGCGTTAAAGAGTATATGTAATGCAAGAGCTGGGTAAATGTTGCCATGGCGATCGCGCATGTAACCAAACAGGAGCGAGGGTAGAAAGACCGCCAGTGCCCACAATAAAGGTTGATGAACTGTGTGCACCACTACGAAAATGAGGGAGCAGATCACGTTGGCTAAAGTAATTCCAAGGTAGTGCTTCGCCCCGTGCCGGGTCTGCAACAACAAGCCCTGTACCACGCCACGAAAGAGTAGCTCCTCTACTAATGGCTGCCAGAGCACAATGGACACAACAAGCACAAAACCATATTCGCTATATCGTGAATTCAGCAGCTCCGGCAGACCGAATCGAAGCAAGACGAGTCCCAGCAAACCTAGGCCGGCAATAGACCAAAAATGAGCATCGTGTAACCAGGCATGATTACTGGTTAGGCCAAGCTGGCTGCTAAGTTGCATTTTTTGTTGTTTGTTGGAACAGGAAGTTTCCGCCCATTTTGCGATGGGCGGAAACATAAGCTGTCGTCAAACTACGACTAACCAGCTGTCGTGCAGGATTTACGATTTCGGTAAATAAGTCCAGCAATCCCAACCAGCAAGATGAGTGGCAACGTTGGGTCAATTGGACCGCCAGGATTGTAAGCACATCCACCTCCGCCGCTGCTCTTGCGTTTGATTGTTACAGTGACGCTGGCATCGTTGTTGCTCGCATCTGGCTCAATCTCGTCAGCGACCACTGAAGCGGCGAACACTGCATCACCTACACTTTCTGCTTTAACGCTGACGTCAAATGTGGCGCTGCTCCCACTAGTCAGATTTGCAACACTACACGTAACCTGTAAACCGGCCACTGTGCAAGAGCCCGCATCAACCACGCTCACGGTCGCAGGTAACGTGCCAGCAACCAATACGTTGGTTGCGTCATCTGGCCCATTGTTATCCACGCTCAGCGTTACAGTAAACGTCTTTTTGTTACGTACCGAGGTATCACTGGCAGAGGCGGTGAGTGCAACATCCGCTTCCGGGATGAACGTGGCTGTGCCCATCGTAAACTCAGATTCCGTGCCTGATGGACCATCCTGGTTCCAGACCGCGTATAACATGTTACCAGCCGGGGTTGGTCTGATTTGAGACTCGAATTCCTCATCAACAACACCCGCCAGGGTTTGCACGGGCTCAAAGGTCTGTCCTTTATCTGTTGTGCGGGTAATAAACAGGTCGAGGTCCACGGCACCACCAACTTGCTCTCGTACGTTGGTTTCAGTACCCCACGCCACATAAAACACTGCAGAATCTTTGCAGTCCTCGGTGTCTGTTGTAGTTGCATCAGCAGGGTCGCCGCTTGGGCAACCAGGACCACTGCTGCCGGGTGTGCCAACAAGCCGTGGCTCTTTGACGTTTATGCCCTTGTCATCAATGTTAGACAGATTGACAGGCATGTCCCAGGTATCTTCAGCAGCACGGAAGTGCCTGAACCAGAAATTGTAGTTTTCAAGCTCGGTGAATCTTGCCAACGCCCAGTCGGGTGTATAGCTCCAGCCGATATACAGATCGTCGCCGCGCAATAGAGCACGGTGAGCGCGCGAATCTTCGAGTTCATTCAGGTCGGTTGTTGCGGTGAGATCTCCCATGTTTTCAGTGTCATGGCTGAGGTTCAATCCTGGCGCATTAACTAACGCTTCCGCGGCATCGAAGTCAGGCGCGTTACACGCGGCATCAACAGCGGGAGTGAGATTGGCGCTTGTGAAGTCTGTGTAACCAAGTCGCGCGATGATATCTGATGGACCACCTTCGGTGAACTCACCTTCTTTCCAGAAAATTGCCCAGCGAAGTCCGCTGTTAGGGCCGGGACTGCCTTGAGGGACAAATCTTACCCGCCGGCCGTTCTCTTGAGGATTGCTGATAATGCATCCGATAGGGTCGTTAGTACCGGCAACATCGTTGAAAACGAAGTCGTGATAGCGAACATACTTACCAATGTCTAAACCGCCCGAAGCCTTACGCTCTTCGTAGGCCACAATGACTGTAGATCCCACCAGGGCAGTGTTAGCACGCGCAGCACCCCCTTTACCACCCTCAATATCAGCGTCATCCAGCAATATGCCCGCACTGTCACGAACTGGGTCAAAATTCCCTGAAGCACTCATCGTGCCATCATAGTTGTCAGTCAATCTGATAGGCGCGGACCATACACCTACGTCCGCCGCGGTCGTAAGATCAGTGGAATAGCTGTACCAGATGTCTGTGCCGCCGGTAACTTTGGCGCCGGACGCGCCATCACCGGGACCATCTGCGCTACCAAGCTGTAAACCGAGCGGATCTTCCTGCCATGTCGCAACCCAGCGCCCAGCACTGTTGCCTCGGCTGACATCAGATTTGGCATCGCGTTCACCACTGCTGATCTGTGTGGGTGTACTCCATGTCACGCCGCCATTGTTTGAATGGGTTTCATACATGCAGCTGAATGGCACCTCAACATTTTCACGGGTGATATAGGTCACGGTGCGCTGCGCGCCACCGGGACAGTATTTGTCTACCCAACTCACAACAACGCGGCTACCCGCACTGAAAATATTGGGTTTGTCTGAGTCGCCATAGTAAGGCTTACGTGTGTTGTCAGCATCGATATCACCATCCCAGTCTGTGCTTATGCTGGTCTGGGAAGCGGTGCCCGATAAATTCACTGCGTCACTCCAATTAGCCTCGACACTGCAGTCAGCTGTCTTGGAGTTACAGGTCCGTACAAAAATATCCCGCGCCGGGCGCAATTTATCGCCTTTTGCATCGTAGACGTACCGCGTTGCATCATCTTCGATTGCATCACCATAGGGCGCAATCAACATGCCATTGCCTAAGCGTACGAGTTTGGTTTTGGAGGCCAGGCCGATATCAGGTAACTGCGTAGACAGCTCTATAGGCGGCGTGTACACCATTTGTATGAGTGCGTAAGTCATCATGCTTACACCGAGGAGTAACAACACGCCCCACCGCAGGACCTTTATGCTCACTGGATATCTCCAAATAGAATATATATAAGCATTTTTGATTATGTTCGTTGGCTTGTGAATTGTGGGATACGCGTACAGGGTGGTGTGAAAAGCAAGATAGTCTGGCAGCAAATCCAAAGGTTCAAGGAGACAGGGGCGGGCGAAGTAACCCCGGGATTGAATAGCAAACACCTGGGTTGCGCTTTGAGTTTGGGACTCTACAATGCGCGCCTTCTTTTGTTGGTCGGTAAAGCCAATAACATGACTTATCAGCTCAGTGATTTTGACTATGTGCTGCCGCCGGAACTGATCGCGCAGCATCCGAAAGCCAATCGTACCGATGCACGGCTGCTGCAATTGCTGCCTGAGGGTATCGTGCATGGTCAGTTTCCAGACATTCAGCAGCTTCTGCGGCCCGGTGATCTGCTGGTGATCAACAATACCAAGGTGATAAAAGCGCGCCTCTTTGCGCAAAAAGACAGTGGCGGGCAGGCTGAGGTGCTGCTTGAGCGGCTGCTCGATCCTCACCGCGCACTGTGTCAGGTGCGGGTCAGCAAGCCGTTGAAAACAGGCCGTCACTTAAAAGTTGCGGCGTATGATCTCACCTGTGAATCACGTCAGGGCCAGTTTTATGTGCTGGTCAGCGAACTGCCCTGGTTAGACCTTTTGGATCAGCAGGGGCATGTGCCGCTGCCCCCTTACATAGAACGTGATCAGGCAGGACAAGAACCTTCCGCACTCGACGAAGATCGTTATCAGACAGTATACGGACAAATTCCCGGTGCGGTTGCCGCGCCCACAGCCGGGTTACATTTCAGTGAGACACTATTAGCAGACCTCAGGGCGCAGGGTGTTGATATCGCGCAAGTCACCCTGCATGTCGGCTCGGGTACGTTTGCGCCCGTAAGAGGCGATCTGGCGGATCATGTCATGCACAGCGAGTACTACCAGATCGCGGACGAAGTCGCGCAGCAGATACAAACGACCCAAGACAAGGGTGGTCGCGTAGTTGCGGTAGGCACAACGGTGGTGCGAACCCTGGAGAGTTCTGCCGCCGCGCATGACGGTAAGGTGACCGCTGGAGAAGGCGACACTCAATTATTTATAACACCGGGTTTTAAGTTTCAGGTGGTTGATGCGCTGGTCACCAATTTTCATCTCCCGGCATCGACTCTGATGATGCTGGTAACAGCGTTTGCCGGGTACGACGAAGTTATGCACGCCTATCGCGAAGCGGTACAGCAGCGCTACCAGTTTTTCAGTTATGGAGATGCCATGTTTTTGCTCAGGCAGGAAAGTTGTGATGTTTGAAATTCAGACCACGGAAGGCGCGGCCCGCAGAGGGCAGTTGACGCTGCCTCACGGGACCGTGCAGACACCGGTATTTATGCCCTGTGGTACCTACGGCACCGTCAAGGCAATGACACCGGCGAGCTTGCAAGAGGTGGGCACACAAATTCTTCTTGGAAATACGTTCCACCTCATGCTGCGGCCCGGGTCGCAGCGCATTGCCAGTTTTGGCGGCCTGCACAAGTTCATGCAGTGGTCTGGACCAATACTGACTGACTCTGGTGGGTTTCAGGTGTTCAGTCTCGGTGATTTGCGCAAAATGAATGAAGAAGGGGTGATCTTCCGTTCGCCTATCAACGGCGACAAAGTGAAACTGACACCAGAGTCCGCCACCCAAGTGCAGCGTCATCTTGCCTCTGATGTTGTCATGGTGCTGGATGAATGTACCGCACACCCGGCTACCCATAAGCAGGCGGAAGTCTCGATGCAGCTGTCCATGCGCTGGGCCCAGCGCAGTCGCGAAGCTTTTCAGCAGAGCCGCGAAGGCGCACTGAATCC
Source organism: Gammaproteobacteria bacterium (assembly GCA_048571035.1). Lineage (GTDB taxonomy): Bacteria > Pseudomonadota > Gammaproteobacteria > Pseudomonadales > Azotimanducaceae > UBA4421. The sequence continues at coordinate 952,054 of CP121329.1, read as the reverse complement.
GGGTGCCGCTCAGTTTGGCATTGTGCAGGGTGGGATGTTCGACGATCTGCGTCGGCAAAGCCTGGCTGCGCTGCAGGATGTGGGTTTTGAAGGCTACGCTATCGGCGGCTTGTCGGTAGGTGAAGAAAAGAGTGATATGTACAGCGTCATGGAAGGGCTGCTGCCCCATATGCCAGCAGATAAGCCGCGCTATCTGATGGGGGTCGGAACGCCGGAGGATCTGGTGCGAGGTGTTGCCCTCGGCGTTGACATGTTCGACTGCGTGATGCCGACCCGCAACGGTCGTAATGGTTATCTGTTTACCTCTACCGGCATGGTCAAAATACGTAACGCCCAACACCGCGATGCAGACATACCGCTGGATGCTGCATGCGACTGCTATACCTGCAGTCATTTTTCCCGTGCTTATCTACATCACCTGGACCGCTGCGGTGAGATGCTTGGCGCGATGCTGATGACCCAGCATAATCTGCATTTTTACCATAATCTGATGGCTCGATTGCGTGCCTCAATTGAAACGGGTACATTTCGCACCCTCGTCAAAACCCTCCTAAACGACTGGACAACTACATGAGCTTGTTTGAAACGACCGCATACGCGGCACCTGCCGGCGGCGCTGGCGGTGACGCAGGATTGATCAACCTTTTATTCCTCGGCGGATTTGTGCTGATTTTCTACTTTCTGCTGATTCGCCCGCAGAACAAACGCCGTAAAGAGCACCAGAATCTGGTGACCAACCTGGCAAAAGGGGACGAAATTGTCACCGCCGGTGGCATTGTCGGGATGATCAATAAAGTGGAAGAGGACTTCATCAAAGTGCAGGTCAGCGAAAATGTTGAAATGCGCATACAGAAGACCGCCATTGGCGCGACGTTGCCCAAAGGCACCATCAAAAATCTCGAAAAAGACTGATAACGACTAACGGCAAGAGCAAACACTATGGCTGAATCTGGCCTCAGCGGCCCTCCACTTCTGGGTGTGCCGCGTCGCAGGAATGTGGCGCCTAACTCGTTTCGTCCCTGGCAGTACGCGCTGATCGTGTTTGTCCTGGCCATTGGCGCGCTCTATGCGGCGCCTAATCTGTTCCAGCCGGATCCGGCGCTGCAGATCCTGCCTCGCGATGCGGAGACGACACAGAACGATATCCAGATTGCGCTATCGCGCGCGGAAGCCGCACTCGCTGATGCGCAGATCGCCAGCGTCGGATCAGAACTCCTGGAAGAGGGTGGCCTGATCCGGGTCACAAACGATGCGGACCAGCTGAAAGCAAAAACCTTGATCAGCAATCTGTTGAACGCCACCGGCGAGAATTATGTGGTTGCATTGAACCGCGCCAGTACCACGCCACAATGGCTGCAGGATCTTGGCGGCAAAGCTATGTCGTTGGGTCTCGACCTGTCGGGCGGGGTGCACTTTCTGTTACAGGTGAACATGGATGAGTATCTGCAATCGGTGGTCGACAGCGCTGCGCTGGGTATGCAGGACAAGCTGCGTGAAGCGGATGTGGTCTATATTCCGAATCGCGAGTGGGTGGATGGTCTCGACATCAGCATCGCGTTTTCATCTGAAGGCGAACGGGAAAAAGCACTTGTTGCTCTGGAGGAATTTGCTGACTATCAGATTCGTGAAGAACAGGTTGAGGGGCGCGCGGGTTTAACGTTTAGACTCACCCAGGATCGCATTCAGGCGCTGGAAGACAGGGCGATCAGTCAGAACCTCACCAGCCTGCGCAACCGGGTTAACGAGCTGGGTGTATCTGAACCTCAGGTGCAGCGTCTCGGTCGACAGCGCATCGTGGTTGACCTGCCGGGTATTCAGGACAGTGCCCGTGCAAAAGGTATCTTAAATAAGTTTGCCAACCTGGAATTCCGTCTTGCCGCCCAGGCTAATACACCACGTTTCCAGCAGGAAACTTATGATTACGAAGGGCGGGTGCAGGATGTTCTTCGGCGTAACATTGTAACCGGCAACAACGTGCAGGATGCGCAGCAGAGTTTTGATCCGGAAACCTCACAGCCCCAGGTCAGCATCGAACTTGACAGCGAAGGCGGCAATCGCATGTTTGATGCCACCAAAGACAACGTCGGTCGCGACATGGCGATTCTGTACATCGAGCAGAAACCCATTGTTCGTGAAATACAGCGGGATGGTGAAACTGTAGAGATTTTCACCAGTGAAGAAGAGCGCAGGCTCATCAGTGTGGCAAACATTAAATCTGCACTTGGTTTTCAGTTTCGTATTACCGGTTTAGGGCTGCGTGAAGCTCAGGACCTCGCCTTGCTGCTGCGTGCAGGTGCGCTGGCTGCACCCATGTATATTGTTGAAGAGCGCACGGTGGGCGCTCAGCTTGGTGATGAAAACATTACCCGCGGTTGGCAATCGGTAGGCATCGGCTTTGCGCTGGTGCTGATATTTATGTTGTTCTATTACCGCTGGTTTGGTCTGGCGGCAAATGTCGCGCTTACCGCGAACCTCATGTTGCTTGTGGCCATAATGAGCGTGTTAGGAGCGACCCTTACCCTACCGGGTATTGCCGGTATTGTTCTGACCGTCGGTATGGCAGTTGATGCCAACGTGCTGATCTTCTCTCGCATCAGGGAAGAGCTTCGCGAGCGGGCTCCTCAGGCCGCCATCCAGGCAGGCTTTGATCGTGCGCTGGTCACCATTACGGATGCCAACATCACCACATTTTTTGTCGCCATTATCCTGCTGTCGATCGGCAGCGGACCGGTGCGTGGATTTGCGGTGACCCTCGCAGTGGGCATTGTAACGTCAATGTTTACTGCCATCATGGTTACCCGAGCGATAGTTAATCTGATGTACGGTGGTCGCAAGCTGGAGACGCTGAAGATATGAAACAGACCAATTTTGATTTCATGGGCAAGCGTAAGATCGCGACAGGTATCTCTGCGTTTATTCTGATCTTTTCGCTGTTTGAAATTTTCTATAACGGCCTGACCTTAGGGCTCGACTTTACCGGTGGGACCTTGGTTGAACTGGGTTTTGAACAGGAAGTTGACGCTGATCAATTACGCAACGACCTGGTCGCGAACGGTTTTGAAAACGGCACCGTGCAGTATTTCGGCTCGAATCAGGAAGTGCTCATACGTATGCCGCCACAGGGTGGGATTGAACAGGCCACGCTCGGCGATCGTATTTTTGCTTCGGTACAGGATCAGCATGACGATGTCAGCCTGCGCCAATCCAATTTTGTTGGGCCTGCGGTAGGCGAAGAGTTGGCTGAGGATGGCGGCCTTGCGCTGCTGGCTGCATTGATTGTGGTCATGCTGTACATATTGTTCCGTTTTACCAAACAATTTGCTATAGGCGCGGTTGCGGCGTTGGCGCATGACGTTTTTGCAGTGCTCGGTATTTTTGCTATTTTCCACCTGACCTTTGACTTGACGGTTCTGGCAGCACTGCTGGCGGTGATCGGTTATTCCCTCAACGACACCATCGTTGTGAGTGACCGGATACGCGAGAATTTCCGTAAAATACGTAAACGCACGCCAATCGAAGTCATCAACGAGTCGCTGAACCAGACGCTGGGCCGCACGTTGGTCACATCGTTAACCACTTTGTTTGTGTTGCTGGCGCTGCTGTTCGCGGGCGGTGAGGCCATTCGCGGTTTTGCGCTGGCGCTGAGCATTGGTGTGCTGGTCGGAACCTATTCGTCGATATATGTGTCCGCGAATATGCTGCTGGCATTGAACATAACCCGGGAAGATCTGCTGGTGCCGGAACCCGAGAAAGATGACAACCCGGAAGGTAGCTACCCGTAGCGCTGTTGATGTAAGGCCCGGGTAAAGTGGCTTTACTAGGCCGTGATAGGGGGCTTGTGGGTGCGCAGAGTAGATACCATTGAGCGCATCACTTTCGGGTTGGCGGCGACGATGTCGCCATTGGCCCAATAGTTTTCGCCGCCATCCAGGTCGCCGATAAAGCCGCCGGCTTCACGGATCAGCACGATGCCCGCAGCAATGTCCCACTGGCTTAAACCCATTTCCCAGAATCCGTCGGTACGGCCTGCGGCAACGTAAGCCAGATCCAGTGCCGCACTGCCTGCGCGGCGAATACCGCGGCATTCGCCGGTGAATGCTTTCAACGTGTCCATATAGTGATCCAGACGATCCATACTGCCTGGTGGAATGCCGGTGCCTAACACACAGTCTTCCAGTTTGGCGCGGCTGCTGACACGGATGCGTTTGCCATTAAGCTGGGCACCTTTGCCACGACTGGCGACAAATTCTTCATTGCGGATCGGGTCGACAATCACGCCGTGTTCCAGGTGTTTGCCTTTTTTGACGGCGATAGAGACACAGAAATGAGGAATGGACTGCAGGAAGTTCAGCGTGCCGTCCAACGGGTCGATGATCCAGGTATATTCACTGTCTTTGGTGGGTGCACCGGACTCTTCTGCCAGGATTGCATGATCGGGGTAGGTTTGATTGATGGCCTCAATGATCATCCGCTCCGCATTGATGTCAACGTCGGAGACAAAGTCGTTGCGCGCCTTGGTGCGTATTTCGCGTCGATCCGGGTGATCAAAAGACTGTGCAATAAAATCTGCCGCATTGCGCGCAGCGCGCAAGGCAATGTTAGCCATTGGTTCCATAGTGAACTTTATAAACCAGGGTCGAAAGAGGTGCGCTATCCTATCACGTCCCCTCTAAGCTGTAGAAAAAGGATCTGCTGTTGGCGCTGTTCGAAAATATAAAAATAGTCCTTGTTGAACCCAGTCACCCGGGCAATATCGGCGGAGCAGCTCGAGCCATGAAAAACATGGGTTTGAGTCAGCTGGTTGTGGTGAATCCGAGACGTTACCCAGACCCTCAGGCGGATTGGCGTGCAGCAGGCGCGCTGGATATTCTGGATGCCGCTGTTGTTGTTGACTCGGTTGAGACGGCCATCGCCGACTGTCACTGGGTGGTGGGTACCAGCACCCGATTGCGTAAGATCCCCTGGCCGGTGACGGATGCTAAAGGCATCGCCCAGCAGGTTGTTGAGCAGGCTAACGAAGCCGAGGTTGCCATTCTGTTTGGTCGCGAAGACAGCGGCTTGACGAACGAAGAGCTGCGTCGTTGTCACTATCATCTGCAGATTCCCGCAGCACCTGAGTATTCCTCATTGAACCTGGCGATGGCGGTGCAGGTGGTCTGTTATGAGCTGTTTCAGGCCAGCCTGAGTGAGCCCGTTGTCACTGCCTGGGATCGGCGCATGGCAACCTCCGCGGAGTTGGATGCCATGCTGGTGCACCTTGAACAGACGCTGCTGGACGGCGGATTTCTGCTGGCACAAAACCCAGGTCAGACCATGACGCGCGTGCGACGCATGTTTTCTCGCATGCAGTTGGACGAAACCGAGGTGCAGATCATGCGCGGCATCATCAAACATTTCTCAAGGGTTGAAGGCTCAGATGTAGAACCTCGACAGGAATAGTGGAGTATTTTAGTCGGGTATTGCATACTCGCGCCGTCGATTGCCACTGCTGTGATTCTCAATATGCGCCTGACATTCTTATGCGTTTAACGACAAAAGGCCGCTACGCGGTAACCGCCATGCTGGATATAGCGCTGCACTGTGAGCAGGGCCCCGTTAGCGTGCAGGATATCGCTGGCCGGCAGGATATATCTTCGTCCTACCTTGAACAGATTGTCGGTCGTTTAAAGCGGCTGGGCCTGTTAACCAGCCATCGAGGACCTGGTGGGGGCTATCAGCTTGGCGCGGCACCTGAAGAGATCAGTATCTCTGCAGTTGTGTCTGCGGTTGGAGAAGGCGTAGACGCCACCCGCTGTGGGGGTCGTGCTGACTGTCACGAAGGGCACATGTGTTTAACCCACAATCTGTGGGTTGATCTGTCGGCTGAAATCGATTCGTTTCTGCAGAGCATCAGCCTGGCAAGTCTGGTTGAACGACAGATACAGGCGCAGAACCGCTCGGGTGCAGATTCCGGCGAATCCAAGTCTTCTGCAGCTGGGGCTATGCGAATCGCCGCCACACTGTTGGGCTGAGTCGGCGCATCTGAACCACTGGACCTCGTTACCTTTATAGAACGCTTATGCAAGACCCGATATATCTCGATTACGCTGCGACAACACCTATAGATCCGCGGGTGGCGGAAAAGATGGGTCAGGCGATGCTGGTGCAGGGAAACTTCGGCAATCCTGCTTCGCGTACCCACATATACGGTTGGCGTGCGGAAGAGGCAGTGGAGGCGGCGAGGGCGGAGATAGCTCAGGCACTCAATGCTGATCCCAGGGAAATTGTCTGGACCTCTGGCGCCACTGAATCTGACAATCTGGCACTGAAAGGTGTGGCGTACAACGCCAGTCGAAAACACATTGTCACCAGTACCGTAGAGCATAAAGCAGTACTGGATACCTGTGCAGACCTGCAGACTCAGGGGTTTGAAGTAACCTACCTGCAACCCGATGCGCACGGGCGGGTTGAAGTGACGCAGATTGCCCAGGCTCTGCGTGAAGACACGTTGATTGTATCCATCATGCACGTCAACAATGAGCTCGGCACTATCTCCGACATCAAGGCGATAGGCACACTGTGCCGCGCCCGCGGGGTTTTATTCCACGTTGATGCCGCACAAAGCTTCGGCAAGCTGGTACTTGATGTACAGGACATGTGTATCGATATGTTGTCGATCTCCGCGCACAAACTGTACGGGCCTAAAGGCATGGGTGTGTTGTATGTGCGACGGGAACCGCCTTTGAAATTGCACCCCTTGATTCATGGCGGAGGGCACGAGATGGGCATGCGTTCAGGTACGTTGCCCACACATCAGATAGTCGGGCTGGCTGAAGCCAGCCGGTTGATGCAGGCAGACATGGTCAAGGAGCAGGCGCGCCTGTCGAGCCTGCGTGAGCGCCTCATGACCCATTTGAGGCAGATTCCGGATACCTTTATCCACAGTCATCCGGAATTCAACCTGCCATCCATTGTTAACGTCGGTTTTGCCGGTATCGATGGCGAAACGCTGTTGCTCGCTCTGGATGATCTGGCGTTGTCCACCGGTTCAGCCTGTAACTCAACGTCAGTGGAGCCATCGTTTGTACTGTCCGCTATTGGTGTCCCCAGAGACATCGCCCAGGCCTCCATACGCATCAGCTTTGGGCGTTTCACCCAGGCCCAGGACATCGATCATGCCGGTAGTCGTATCAGTACCGTTGTTGGGCGATTGCGCGGACCATAAGCACGCGTATAATACGCGCCCGCTGGTACCCTGACCCAGCTGGTAATTCCTTATAAATTAGACACATACAAGCATCTTAAAAAAACAGATGTACAACAAATGTTCGGAGAACAATATGGCAGTAGAGCGCACCCTATCAATCGTCAAGCCAGACGCCGTCGCGCGTAACCTGATTGGTGAGATTTATTCACGCTTCGAAAAAGGTGGTCTGCGCATTGTTGCCTGCAAAATGCTCACTCTGAGCGACGCTCAGGCGAAGGGTTTCTATGGTGAACACGAAGGTAAACCTTTCTTTGCAGACTTGTGCAGTTACATGCGTTCCGGCCCGGTCGTGGTGCAGGTGCTGGAAGGCGAAGATGCGATTGCCACCAACCGTCGTCTGATGGGCGCAACTAATCCGGCGGACGCGGCACCAGGCACTATTCGTGCTGATTTTGCAGAGTCTATAGATGCCAACTCAGTACACGGTTCTGATGCGCCTGAATCTGCAGCACGGGAAATTGCATTTTTCTTCGCTGACGATGAGATTCAGCCGCGAAGCTAAGCTGATCGCATAAACCGAACTGGGAAACCTGATGATCAATCTATATGGCCTGGACCGCGCTGCGTTGGAAGCCTTGTTCGTTGAGCAGGGCCAACAGGCGTTCCGCGGCCGGCAGTTGATGAAATGGGTTTATCATCAGGGCCGTACCGATTTTGCAGCCATGACTGATCTGTCGGTGCCGATGCGTCAGTGGTTGGCTGATAACACCTGCTTTGAGCTGCCTCGGGTCGAAAGCTTTCGCGTGTCCAAAGATGGCACCTGTAAGTGGTTGTTGGATGTTGGTAACGGCAACCTTGTGGAAACCGTGCTTATACCGGAAAAAAACCGCAATACGTTGTGTGTTTCCTCCCAGGTCGGGTGCATGTTGGATTGCAGTTTCTGCTCTACCGGCAAGCAGGGATTCAGCGGCAATCTGCCGGCTGCGTTTGTGGTAGGACAGATGGTCCTTGCCAACAACATGCTGGCGGAAAAAAATCAGCGTGTCAGCAACATCGTGCTGATGGGCATGGGTGAGCCTTTACTGAATTTTGATGCAGCGGTCAGCGCAACCAACATCTTCATGGACGATCTGGCGTTTGGGTTGTCCAAGCGCAGGGTAACGCTCAGTACGGCTGGCGTGGTGCCGGCGATTTACGAACTGGCCAAGGTCAGTGATGTCGCTCTGGCGGTTTCTCTGCATGCACCGACTGACGATCTGCGTGATCAGCTGGTACCCATAAACCGTAAATACCCGATTAAAGAACTGTTGGATGCCTGTCGGCACTACGTGGATCAGCTGGGAGAAAAGCGCAAACTCGTGATTGAATACACGCTGATGCGAGGCGTGAACGATCAGCATGAACATGCGGTGGCACTGGCGGAGTTGCTTAAGGATGTGCGCTGTAAAATTAACCTGATTCCTTTCAATCCTTTCCCGGCATCGGGGTATGAGAAGCCCTATCGACGGGATATATATAATTTTCAGACCTACTTGATGAAACAGGGCTATGCGACCATGCTGCGCACCACTCGAGGTGATGATATTGAAGCGGCTTGTGGGCAGCTGGTTGGACAGGTCAAGGATCGGACCAAACGGCAGTCCCGCTATCTGGCGAGAGTGAAAGCGGATGGCAACAACTTTGTTGCACAAACTACATAGAATCATGCAAATGGGGTCGAAATGACATGTGTCCAGTAAAAATCAGAGCAGCTGCCTGTACGGTTCTGATTGCCATAGTCTGTTCGGTATCCGGCTGCGTCACGGAAAGCACAGGTGGATTACCTGAGCCGGGTACCGTGTCCGAGCGCACCAAAGCGCAACTCGACCTGGCCCGGGGTTACATCGAACAGCGAGACTTTAATCGTGCGCGTACCGCGCTGGATTCGGCGCTGGAAATTGATTCACGTAACGTTGAAGCACATGTACTCAGTGCTGTACTCCTGCATGCCCAGGGTGAATTTGAGCTGGCAGAGTTCCACTATAAAACCGCGCTGCGCTTAGACCCCGATAATGCTCAGGCGCTGAACAACTACGGCACGTTCCTGTATTCCAGAGGCCGTTTTGATGACGCGGTAGTACCGCTGGCTCGGCTGGTTCAGGACACTGGTTACCGGGCTCGATCGCAGGCCTTCGAGAATCTGGGGCTGGCCTACCTGCGTGCGGGACGTGAGGACGACGCAAAGGCTGCTCTGACTCGAGCCCTGGACCTGAATTTCCGCCAGGCCACCGCAATTCTGGAGTTAGCTGAACTCGCGTTTAACGACGATAATTTTGACCAGGCAGCTTCGATGCTGGCAGATTTCAAAGCCGTTGCCCGGCAGAACGCACGCAGTTTGTGTCTGGGTATAAAGGTCGCCAAAGCAACAGGTGACGTCAATCTGATGGCAAGTAATCAATTGGCGTTAACTAATCTCTTCCCTGACCAGGCAGGACAGTGTCAGACGGACCCGTAACCAGTAAGGCCTCGTCAGAGGGTCCAGGTGTAGCGCTTGCTAAGGCGCGTGAAGCTGCAGAGATCACTCAGCGGGAAGTATCTGATGCTTTGAACCTGCCGGTTTCAACCATTGATGCAATTGAGCAGGGTGATCGCGATCGTCTGCCCGCTGATGTTTTTACGCGGGGTTACATTCGGGCTTATGCTAGATTGCTGCAACTTGATCCAGGCCCCCTGGTTGCAGCCTTCGGTGGCGATGCTCAGCCCCAGGATCTTTCTGCGACGTTTGCTGATAGCACCAGCAGCGAGCGCAAATCAGATAGTTTTTCACTTTCGAGTATTACAGAGCAGTTGCCACCTGGCTTAACACCCGGAAGGCTGCTGGCTGCAGTCTGCGTGTTGCTGCTGGTCATTCTGGCCATCTGGTTATTCTCCGGGGATGAGTCTGCTGAGCCAGACAATAGCCCAATAAACCCGGCGGCTTCATCCACTGTACAAGTGGTTGAGGAAGACAGTACAAGGGGGCCTATGATTGATGACTCAGCAGGCACAACTGTCGCTGCAGTCATTCCAGGTGCTCCTGCGTCGGACCTCTCAACATCTGTTGAGACGCAACCACAGGTTGAGCGCGTTGCTGAGTCTGTGCAATCACAAGTATCTGAATCTGACCGTCAGGACAATGAGGCGGTAGCTGAATCCGAAGCGACTGCGGTTGAGCCAACACAAATGCAGGTTGTGACGCCTGAGGGTGTACGTCGTCTGACACCTTCCGGTGACGACCGGCTCAGTATTGAATTTACCGAAGAGTGCTGGCTGGAAATCAAAGATCCGGAGGGTAATTTGCTCTACGGCAATCTCGGACGCCCCGGCGCTCAGTTGGAGTTTGTCGGTACACCGCCTTTCAGAGTGTTGTTGGGGTATGCGCCAGGTGTCCTGTTGAAATACAACGCTGAGCCCGTTGCGCTCGGACCCCATACGCGCAACAACGTTGCGTCTCTTGTTTTAGGCCAGTAGCCCGGGAGATTTCTTCGATATGGTTCAAGCAGTTCGAGGCATGCGCGATGTTTTACCCGCGGAAGCAAAACGGTGGCAGCTGATTGAAAGCACCGTGCACGGTATTCTGCGCCAGTTCACCTATGAAGAAATTCATCTGCCGCTGCTTGAATTCACCGAACTGTTTGCGCGTGGGGTTGGCGAAGCCACTGACATTGTCGAAAAAGAGATGTACACACTGGCAGATCGAGATGGCGACTCTTTAAGTTTACGTCCTGAAGGTACTGCCAGCTGCGTGCGAGCGTTGCAGGAAAATGGCCTGCTCTACAATCAAACCCAGAAAGTTTTCTACAGCGGCCCCATGTTCCGTTATGAGAAACCGCAGAAAGGACGATACCGTCAATTCTATCAGGTGGGTGCGGAAGCGTTCGGGTTTGCCGGACCGGACATCGATGCGGAACTCATCAGCCTGGGTGCCAGCTTCTGGCGTCAGCTGGGTCTGGATAATCAAGTGCGCCTTGAAATCAATACACTCGGTTCCAGTGAAGCAAGGCAGGCTTATAAGAAGGCGCTGGTTGACTACCTGACCCCTAAAGCGGCGCAGTTGGATGAAGACAGTCAGCGTCGCCTGCTGACCAATCCGATGCGTATTCTAGACAGCAAAAACGAGCAGACTCAGGCGATTCTTACGCAGGCACCTGATCTATCGATGTTTGTCGACGCTGCCAGTCAGGCTCACTTTGATGAGCTCCTGGAACTTTTGCAGGCGCTGGATATCAACTATGTACGTAAACCAAACCTGGTCAGAGGGCTGGACTACTACACTGACACAGTTTTTGAATGGGTAACCGACGATCTTGGTGCTCAGGGCACCATCTGCGCCGGCGGACGTTACAACACGCTGGTTGAACAACTTGGTGGTCGACCGACACCAGCAGCAGGGTTTGCCATGGGTCTGGACCGTGTGCTTCTGTTACATGAAGTGGTGAACCAGACTGCGATGAATTCTGCAGTAGACGTCTATGTTTGTTACTCTGCGCCGCAATTTGCAGCCCACGCTCAGAAGCTGGGTCAATGGTTGCGTGAGCAAGACCTTGGCGGAGATAAAGCGGCGCTGAACGTACGCGTCAATATGGGCGGCGGAAACTTCAAGAAGCAGCTTAAAAGGGCGGATGCGTCACACGCCAGCTGGGCAATACTGCTGGGCCCTGATGAAGTAGCTGCAGAGCAATTGACGTTGAAGAATTTGTCGGATGGCCAACAGGTCACGTTACCGAATGCTGAACTAGTGCGCCACCTGGCTGGAACAGGCTCGAGTTAGTGCATAAATGATGATTAGAAGAACAAGGGGTTATTGGTGTCGGAATACCTAGAAGAAGAAGAACAAATCGCCAAGCTGCGATCCTGGTGGAGTGAGTACGGCGTAACGGTCATCGTCGCGGTGGTCCTGTCCGTGGCAGCTATTGTGGGCTGGCGCTGGTATGACAGCTATACGGAAACGAAAGCCCATGAGGGTGCCAACGCATATGCAACCTACCAGGCAGCACAGGGCACCGAGAAAGAAGCCGCTGGCAACGCTATCCTGGAAAACTTTGCTGGCAGCGCATATCACATGTTTGTGCTGTTTGACCGCGCGCAGAGCGCTGTCGAAGAGGGTGATCTGATGACGGCTGAGGGGCTCCTGACAACTGCGGTTGATGAGGCTGACGCGGCACTACTGCGCGATCTTGCGAAAATCAGATTGGCAAAGGTTCAGCGTGGGCTTGATAGAACTGATGAAGCACTCGCGACTTTGGATGCAATCGGCAACGCCGGTTACAGTTCCTGGGCCTTGGAAGCGAAGGGCGATATCTATGTGTCGCGCGGCGAACTGGAAATGGCTTATCAGGCCTACAGTGCGGCGATAGATGCGCTGGCACCTGGTGAGCAGCGTCCGATACTGGCGATGAAGCATAAGAACGTAACCCCGTTTGAGGGTGAATATGTTGGATTTACCGATACCCTCGAAGCGGCGCTGCAGGAAGCGCAAACGACACTGTCTGCCCCGGCGGCAGAAGGATCGGAGCAGACGCAGCCAGACACTGCTGAATCCGAAACTTTATCTGATGCTGTATCTGAAGACGGGCCGTCCACGGATGAGAATGATTAAGATGTTTTATCGCTGGACGTTGTTGTTTGCGGCCACGTTGTTGTTGAGCGGTTGTAGCTGGTTTACCTGGTTACCCTGGGTCGACGAAAAAGAGGAAGATCCAGCGGAACCCGCGAAGCTGGTGAAGTTTGACGCAGAGATCAAGCTTGATCGCCTCTGGAAAAAGTCGGTTGGCGATGGCCTGGGTAAGAAGTATCTGAAGTTACCACCAGCGATTGTGGCTGATCTAATTATTGCCGCTGATGCTTATGGTCTGGTGCAGGCTCACGACCGCTTTACCGGTAAACGCATCTGGCAAACCGAAGTAGGGGACACAGGTGGCGGCCTGTTTTCTTCGTTGAATTTCATCGACCGGCGCGACCCCAGTTTTGTATCCGGTGGCGTTGGGGCTGGCAGCGGTAAGGTGTATCTGGGTACGACAGCGGGTTTTGTCATAGCCCTGGATGTCGCAGACGGCAGCGAGTTGTGGCGCACTGACCTGGCCAGCGAGGTGATCGCACCGGCGGTGGCGGATGGTGGGTTCGTATTTGCGCAAACCATTGATGGACGCCTGGTTGCGATGAGTGGCGATACCGGTGAGATACAGTGGACCTTCGATAACCAACTTCCGATTCTGACGTTACGCGGCACCAGTACGCCGGTAGTCTCGGAAGATATTGTTTATGCCGGTTTCGCCAATGGCAAAATAATTGCGTTACGCGCAGAGAATGGTGAACCCATCTGGGAGCACCGCGTGATGCTGCCGGAAGGGCGCTCGGAACTTGAACGCATGGTTGATGTGGACACCACACCGTTGATCAATGGGCCTGCGGTTTATGTTGGTGCGTTCCAGGGTCGCGTGAAAGCATTGTCGCGTCGTGATGGTAGGGCGCTCTGGGAACTCGAAGTCTCGACATTTCAGAACCTCAGCGAAGGCTATGGGCAGATTTACGTGGTAGATGAAGATGACATTGTCTCGGCATACGATCAACAGTCTGGTGAGCAGGTCTGGACTAACGAAGATTTCAAGCTGCGCGGCTTAAGTGCACCACTGGCTTTCTCAAACTATGTTGTATTTGGTGACCGGGACGGTTACCTGCATGTTATTGCGCAACGTGACGGACGCCACCTCGGGCGGCGCAAACTCGATGGTGATGGCATTCGCAGCGAGCTGGTGCTGGGTGAAAGCACACTGTATGTGCTGGGTAACTCCGGCAGTCTGCACGCTTTAGACATCGAGCTAAGGTAAGACATGATTCCCACCATCGCACTGGTGGGCCGCCCGAACGTTGGCAAGTCCACACTGTTTAACAAGCTTACGAAAAGTCGGGATGCCCTCGTCGCTGACGTACCCGGACTAACCCGGGACCGGCGTTACGGCCGCTGTGAAATTAACGGACAGACTGTCACCCTCATCGATACGGGTGGACTCTTCGGTGACGATGTCCTGTCTGAGTCGTTAACCCAACAAACACAACTTGCCGTGGCCGAAGCTGATCTTGTTGTCCTTCTGCTTGATGGGCGAGATGGCATTACCTCTGCTGATCAGGACGTGGTGTCCTATCTTCGTCGCGAATCTGTCAATTTCATCCCCGTGGTGAATAAAATTGATGGCATTGGTGAAGAACAGGCGCTGGTGGAGGTGTCACAATTCGGCTTTGGTGATCCGCTGCTGATTTCAGCCAGCCACAGTCGTGGTTTACGGACACTGTCTGAATCGCTGGTTGCCAAACTTACCGAAATGGGGGCTTTTCAGCGTGAAGCCGAAGTTGTTTCTAACAAGGGTATTCACGTCGCGGTAGTCGGGCGTCCCAACGTTGGTAAGTCTACGCTGATTAATCGCATGTTAGGCGAGGAGCGTCAGGTTGTCTTTGATATGCCGGGTACAACCAAGGACGCCATTGATATTCCTTTTCAACGTAACGACACAGACTATGTTCTCATCGATACCGCGGGTGTTCGCCGGAAAGGCCGGGTTGAGGAAATCACCGAGAAATTTTCCGTCGTCAAAGCGTTGCAGGCAATGGAACGTGCCCACGTGGTTATTCTGGTGGTAGATGCCACGGAAGGTGTGGTTGAGCAGGATCTGCACGTGCTGCAATATGCGCTGGAAGCCGGTGCAGCTATGCTGGTTGCGGTGAATAAATGGGACGGGCTGGATGAAGACCAGCGCGATCGTGTTAAGTACTCCGTAGATCGCCGTCTGGCGTTTGTGCCCTGGGTACCTCTGCAGCGTATTTCTGCTCTGCACGGTACCGGTGTAGGATTGCTTTTTGAAATGATTGATACGGTTTATGCCGCCGGCGAATTCGACGTGTCGACGTCGCTGTTAACCCGTCTGGTGCGTAACATGGTAGCGGCTCATCCCGCGCCTTCAGTGCGCGGCCGACAGATAAAGATCAAAGTGGCAACCCGTGGGCGCAATCATCCGCCGACAATTGTGATTCACGGCAATCAACTGGATTCTCTACCTGCAAGCTATAAGCGGTTTCTGGAAAACGGCTTTCGTGAAGCCCTTAACCTGATCGGCAACCCGATTCGTTTACAGATGCGGGAGTCAGATAACCCGTATGCCGGTAAGAAGAACGTTCTTACCCCACGGCAGAAGCAGCGCCGCGAGCGTGTGATCAAACACCGGAAAAAGCGCTAATCAGTCCGGGTTTTCCTCGAGTTGATCCCGTAATGCATTGATCGTGGTCAGGAAGGTTTGAGGATCGATGCGGTAGCCATTCAGGCTGACAGACCAGTGCAGATGTGGCCCTGTGACCCGACCCGTTGCTCCAACCAGCCCAATCACTTCTCCCTGCGCAACCTGATCTCCAGTTTCTACCAGCAGTTCTGACAAATGGCAGTACATGGTGATTAAACCCTGACCATGATCCAGGAACAGCGTGTTGCCGTTGAAGTACAGATCATCGGCCAGGGTCACTGTAGCACTGGCTGCGGCGTTGACTGGGGTGCCGGTTGCCGCGGCGATATCCAGGCCGCTGTGCGGGCTGCGGGGCTGGTCATTAAAAAACCGTCGGTGCCCGAACAAACTGGTGGTAATGCCTTCAAGGGGTATTTTGAAACCCTCGCTGAGATCGGCGCTTGGCTCAAACGTGTTGTATAAGGCCTTCTGGCGCACCGATTCTGCGCGGATTCGCGTCAACGTCTCCGGTGGCGGGGTAACCATGGCTTTGTTTTCTATCGTCAGCCTCTGCTCCGTGTAGGTTTTATCCTCGACCATAAATGTGTGGCGCTCGGGTTGCCCATCGAGAACATAACGCAGTGTGGCGGGTCCGGGCTTGGCGGTGATAGGCAAGCCGACCAGTACCTGTTGCCCATAACGCATCACGGTGCTGCCCTGAAAGGTGATGTCGCTGGCGTCTGCGGGTGGCGTCCAGACATAAACCCCACCGGGCACGCTGGTGGAGGCGAGGCTGGTTTGCGTCCCCACATCATCGGCGTGGGCGGCAGCAAACATCAGGCCAGACAATACAATCGACACAGCCAGTTTAATCACTTGTTTCTCCTGTCGGTGAGGGTTACGCCGGTTTGACGGCTTTCAACTTTGGCCACAAAGGCGCCATCCTGTAGATAAGTTGTAGTGGTGTCACCTTCAGCAATCTGATCGATTGAAGAGACAACGTTGCCCGATTTGTTTTCCACCAGGGCAAAGCCGCGGTTGATGGTGGGTAACGGGCTGACGCCGTGCAACATGCGACTGATACTCGCGATGCGGTTAGTCTGGGTAGCAAGCTGTTGCCTCATCGCGTAAATCAAACGCGTTTGAGAGGAGGCAAGGTTGCGTTTTGCACTGTTGAGCTGCTCGGTGGGGCCTAAAGCCTGCAGCTGACGTTGCGCACCGGTGATCTGCAGACGTAAATAGTTGAGTTTGCGTTCAAAGGCGGCCTGAAGTCGCAGGCTGGCATCGTCGATACGCTGTCCGAAGCCGGTAATAATCTGCTCCGGGTTAGGCAGACGTTGTTGTAGGTATTTAAGGTGTTGCTGATGGCTGCGTAAATCCCGTTGCCATACTCGGGTTAAGCCTCGCAGCTGCTGCTGCAGGGTTTGTTGCAGGGCAGCTGCGTCTGGCGCAATCAGTTCGGCCGCCGCTGACGGCGTCGGTGCTCTTACGTCGGCAACAAAATCACAGATACTCACGTCAATTTCGTGTCCAACCGCGGAGACCGTCGGAAATGGACAGGCTGCGCAGGCGCGGGCAACAGATTCTAGATTAAATGACCATAGATCTTCCAGGCTGCCACCACCGCGGGTAAGCAGAACAATATCCGGTGCCAGCTGCGGTAACTTTTTGAATGCCGCGAGCAGCTCTGCCTCAGCCGCGGGTCCTTGTACTGCGCTGGGAATAAGCGTAACCCGAAGCCCTGGGAAACGTCTTTGCCACACGGCTATAACATCCCGTATGGCTGCGCCCGTGGGTGAAGTAATTACCGCGATATGTGCAGGCATAGCAGGTAAAGGTTGTTTGTGTTGGGTGTCGAACAGCCCTTCCGCAGCCAGCTTCAGTTTGAGCTGGTCAAAAGCCTGGCGCAGAGCGCCTTCACCCGCTGCCTCCAGGGACTCAACGATGACCTGAAAATCTCCACGGCCTTCGTACAGGCTGACCCGACCGCGGGCGATGACCAGTTGGCCGTCGCCGGGCTGCAGGGCAACGGATCTGTTGCGATTGGCAAACATCGCGCAGCGCACCTGGGCGTTCTCATCTTTCAGAGAAAAATACCAGTGACCGGAGCGGGGGCGAGCAAAGTTAGACATTTCACCCATGACCCAGACCTGATCAAAACGCTGCTCCAGGGTCAGGCGTGCCTGGCGGTTCAACTGGGTAACGGTCAGAACAGGATTGTCCGGGCTGGTTGGCATAGGTCAAATAATTCGGTGCTGCTATTCATCGACATTATGCCGCATAAATCTGCTCTGCAAAGCCGGGTTAGTTTTACTTCCGTCAACCAGATCGATAGAATGCCGCTTTTGCGGAGTCCTAAATGCTGCGTATCGCAAACGACGCACTCACTTTCGACGACGTCCTGCTCCTGCCTGCTTACTCTCAAGTTCTTCCCTCAGAGGTTTCTCTGCAGACGCGTTTGACACGCGACATCACTTTGAATATCCCGTTGCTGTCTTCAGCCATGGATACAGTGACTGAAGCGCGTCTTGCCATTGCTATCGCCCAGGAGGGCGGCATTGGTGTCGTGCATAAGAATTTGACGGTGGAAGCACAGGCACGCGAGGTGCGGGCGGTCAAGAAATTTGAGTCGGGGATCATTCGTGACCCCATCACCATCGACCCGGATGCCACTATCCAGATGCTATATCAGACTACTTTGGAAAATGGCATTTCCGGGGTGCCAGTGGTCAGAGGCAACCAGCTGCTGGGTATCGTGACCAGCCGTGATCTGCGCTTCGAGAATCGACAGAATGCTCATGTTGCAGATGTCATGACCCCAAAAGAACGCCTGGTCACGGCGCTTGAAGGCACCAGTTTTGCTGAGATAACCAAGTTGCTGCACGACCATCGCATTGAGAAAGTGCTGCTCGTCAATGATGCCTTTGAACTCACAGGTATGGTCACCGTAAAAGACATCGCCAAGGCGCAGGCTTATCCAATGGCCTGCAAAGATAACCTTGGGGCGCTGCGTGTAGGAGCCAGTGTTGGTACCAGCGGGGAAACCGATGACCGTGTTGCCGCGCTGGTTGAAGCGGGGGTCGACATTATTGTTGTTGATACTGCGCACGGCCATTCAAAAGGTGTGCTGGATCGAATCGCTTTAATCAAACAGGCTTATCCTGACCTGCAGGTGATTGGCGGTAACGTCGCAACCTATGACGGTGCCAAGGCGCTGATTGACGCAGGTGTTGACGCTATAAAGGTAGGCATCGGCCCTGGTTCAATCTGTACCACCAGAATAGTTTCAGGTATTGGCGTCCCGCAGATTACTGCCGTCGCTGAAGCGGCCCGTGCTGCTGACCCTGAAGGTGTACCAGTTATCGCCGATGGCGGTATCCGATATTCTGGTGACATCGCCAAGGCGCTTGTGGCTGGTGCCAGTGGTGTGATGGTTGGCAGCCTGCTGGCCGGTACTGATGAAGCGCCGGGTGAAGTCGAGTTGTATCAGGGGCGTACGTACAAGTCGTACCGTGGCATGGGCTCAATGGGTGCCATGTCGCAAAGCAATGGTTCCAGCGATCGGTACTTCCAGGAAGTGGAAGGGGATGGTCGCAAGCTGGTGCCCGAAGGCGTAGAAGGCCGGGTGGCTTACCGCGGCCCTGTAGGCCCCATCGTGCATCAATTGATGGGGGGTGTTCGTGCAGCTATGGGGTACACCGGCAGCAAAGACATTGAAACCATGCGCACCACGCCAGAATTTGTCCGCATCAGTGGTGCCAGCATGGCTGAATCACATGTGCACGATGTGGCCATTACCAAAGAAGCCCCAAACTACCCGAGAAGCTAAAAAACGTGCATGACATTCATGATCAGCGTCTGCTGATAGTCGACTTTGGTTCGCAATATACACAACTGATTGCACGGCGCGTTCGCGAATGCGGCGTGTACTGTGAAATCTACAGCTACGATCTGGACGAGGCGTTTCTACGCGAGTTTGCGCCGCAGGGTGTCATTCTGTCCGGGGGGCCGGAAACCGTCACCACGGGCGAGACGCCACGTCTGGCGGAAGCTATCCTCAATCTTGGGGTGCCGGTGCTGGGTATCTGTTATGGCATGCAGACGCTGGCGGAACAGCTTGGCGGTCGTGTGCAGGCTTCTGCGAAGCGGGAGTTTGGCCATGCCAAGATTACGGCGGAACAGCCAAGTGCCTTGGTCGGATCGTTAGGTGCGACGCAGATCAGTAGCGCTGACGTCTGGATGAGCCACGGAGATAAGGTCATAGAGGTGCCACCAGGCTTTGTGGTCACAGCAAGCACGTCAAGTGCGCCGATTGCCGCAATGGAAGACAGTAAGCGGCATATTTACGGCGTACAGTTCCACCCCGAGGTCACCCATACAGCTAACGGTAACGCTTTGCTGGCAGTTTTTGCGCTGGAAATCTGTGGCTGCAAGGGCGACTGGACTGCTGAGAATATCATTGAAGATGCAATCGCTCAGGTGCGTGAGCAGGTCGGTGATGATGAGGTGGTCCTGGGTCTGTCCGGCGGTGTTGATTCCAGCGTGGTTGCTGCCTTGCTGGCGCGTGCGATCGGCGAGCAGCTAACCTGTGTCTTTGTTGATAACGGACTGTTGCGTCTGGACGAGCGCAACGAAGTTGAAATGGCGTTTGGTAAAGAAAGTGGTATTGGCAATGCGCTGCCGCTCAAAATCAAAACTGTGGATGCCACCCAGGAGTTTTACAACAAGCTTGCAGGTCTTGAAGACCCTGAAGATAAGCGCAAAGCCATTGGCAATACTTTTATTGACGTCTTTGAACGCGAAGCCAAAGCGCTGCCTGCGGTGAAGTGGCTCGCACAGGGCACCATCTATCCAGATGTAATCGAGTCAGCAGCTTCGAAACATGGCAACGCACACGTGATTAAATCTCATCACAATGTTGGCGGATTGCCCGAACGTATGGCGTTAGGTCTGGTGGAGCCGTTGCGCGAACTGTTTAAAGATGAGGTAAGACAAATCGGCCTGGTGCTGGGATTACCCAAGTCGTTAGTTTTCAGGCATCCCTTTCCCGGACCAGGCCTGGGTGTTCGGATTCTGGGTGAGGTGAAACCACAGTACGCTGATGTATTGCGTCGCGCGGATGCTATTTTTATTGAAGAGCTGCGCAGTGCTGATTTATATGATGCGGTATCTCAGGCATTTGCAGTCTATCTGCCAGTTAAGTCAGTAGGCGTGGTGGGAGATGCACGACGTTATGAACACGTCATCGCTCTGCGCGCCGTCGAAACTATAGATTTCATGACTGCGCGCAGCGCGCGGCTGCCGTACGATTTTATCGAGCTTGTTGCTAACCGAATCATCAATGAAATCGCGGAGATCTCGCGAGTTGTTTACGATGTCTCGAGCAAACCCCCCGCAACCATAGAGTGGGAGTGAAATGTTCTGTATACCTGTACAGATACCACCCGAAATATGTGCGATCGACGATGAGTGCAAGGCGATTTACCACAGTGCAGACAGCGTCTGTATCTGGGTTTTCGCAAGTCGGGAGGCACGCAATCGGTTTATGGACGAAACACAGGGTATGTCGAAAACCGAACGTGAAGAAGCGTTTGCCCAATTCAGTGATGAGTCTTCGGTGTAAATGAGCGGCCTGGCGCCCGACCTTCAGCGTGATGAATACTGGATGCTGCGCGCTCTGCAGCAGGCGCACCTTGCGCAGGAACAACAGGAAGTACCGGTCGGTGCTGTAGTTGTAACAGATGATGAATTGATCAGCAGTGGTTACAACCAGACAATTTTGTCCTGTGATCCCAGCGCCCATGCTGAGGTTGTTGCGCTGCGCAGCGCTGCCCGCAGACTGAACAATCACCGGTTGCCTCAGGTGACCCTGTACGTAACCCTGGAGCCCTGCATGATGTGTGCAGGGGCGTTGATTCAAGCGCGAGTTCAACGCCTTGTTTATGGTGCAACAGAACCCAAAGCAGGTGCTGTAGATAGTCATCCACTTTTACACAGTGAGTGGTTGAACCATGAGCTGGCAGTAACAGGTGGAATACTGGCCCAACCCTGCGGGCAGCTATTGTCGGATTTTTTCATCGCGAGAAGGGCGCAAGCCGCACCAAAGCCACGGGTGTAGGCGTCAAGTAAGAAGGAGTAACTGGATAGTGATAGACCGTCGTCCATCGGATAGCGAAGAGATTGTGGTGCTTGCTGGTGCACCCGCACTGAGTACGTTTGCACTGTCGAAGCTCCAGCGTTTTGAGTCCCGGATAAGTTACGCCGAGTTTGTACACGTTCTGCTTGTAGAAGAGCCGCTGGATCCGGCGGAACTGCACCAGGTCAAACAGCTGTTGCACTATGGGCCGCAAATGGACCTGCCGGAGCCTACGGGTAGCCGCGTCCTCACGGTAGTGCCTCGTACCGGCACAATCTCGCCCTGGTCGAGCAAGGCAACAGATATCTTTGCGCTATGTGGTCTGACAAAGGTCCTTCGAGTTGAGCGGGGCGTCCGCTGGTTTGTTGCATCCACTGACGACGGGGTCGATCTTGCGTTAGAGCAGTTGCACGACCGCATGACCCAGACGGTGCTGTTCGAAGAAGACTTCCAAGGCCTGTTTCAGCATCAGCCGCCAGCGCCAGTAGCCCATGTAAATCTTCTGGATGAAGGGCGGGACGCGTTAGTTGCGGCTAACCTAACGCTGGGACTGGCATTGTCAGATGACGAAATTGATTATCTGGAACAGGCTTACAGAGCCTCCCAGCGTAATCCCACCGATGCGGAAATGATGATGTTTGCGCAGGCTAACAGTGAACACTGCCGGCATAAAATATTTAACGCGCAATGGCACGTTGATGGGCAGCTGCAGCCAAAATCTCTGTTTGCCATGATCAAGAATACCTATCAGCAAACCAATGGGCGCGGTGTTCTCAGCGCCTACTCAGACAACGCCGCGGTGATTCAGGGTAGTCATGAAGCTCGTTTCTCAGCATCTCCTGAAGATCATATCTACCGTTTCGAACAGGCTCCGGTACATGTGCTGATGAAGGTGGAAACTCACAATCATCCAACGGCCATTGCACCGTTTGCTGGCGCGGCAACGGGATCCGGTGGAGAGATCAGAGACGAAGGTGCGGTAGGTCGAGGCTCAAAACCCAAGGCAGGGTTAAGTGGCTTTACCACTTCGCACCTGAAAATTCCGGGTCTTGAACAACCCTGGGAATTAGAGGCCTCCAAGCCCGCGCAGATAGCGGATCCACTGCAAATCATGCTGGAAGGGCCCATTGGTGCGGCGAGTTTCAACAATGAGTTTGGGCGCCCGGCGATCAACGGCTATTTCCGTACCTTCGAGATGCAGTTGCAACAGGGTGTGCGTGGTTACCATAAGCCCGTCATGATTGCCGGCGGTGTGGGTAGCGTCCGTGAAGAACATGTACATGCACAGGATTTTCCTGTGGGTACTGCTCTTGTTGTGCTGGGTGGGCCGGCTATGCTCATTGGCCTCGGTGGTAGTGCGGCATCCAGCATGGCTTCCGGAAGCAGTGCTGAGGATCTGGATTTTGCTTCGGTACAGCGGGGTAACCCGGAAATGGAACGACGTTGCCAGGAAGTCATCGATGCCTGTTGCGGTTTGGGGGATGATAATCCTATCCGGCTGATCCATGACGTTGGGGCAGGTGGCTTATCCAACGCATTACCAGAGTTGATTCATGACGCGCATGCTGGCGGGCAGTTTCAACTGCGTGCGGTAAACAGCGCTGATACGGGCATGTCGCCGCTAGAACTCTGGTGCAATGAGGCCCAGGAGCGGTATGTGTTAGGGATTGATGCCGCCGCGTTAGATCACTTCGAAGCGCTGTGTCAAAGAGAGCGCTGTCCGTATGCCGTGGTGGGTCACTCAACCGATGATGGTCACCTCAAAGTTTTTGATCAGCAGTTCGACAATTACCCTATTGACCTACCGTTGGAGACTTTGTTGGGCAAGCCGCCCAAAATGTCTCGCGAGTTTGCCCGCCAGGATATTGTACAACTCCCACTCGACCTTTCGGCGGTTCAAATCGAAGAGGCGCTGAATCGCGTACTGCAGTTTCCCGCTGTCGCCAGTAAACAGTTTCTGATTACCATTGGTGACCGCTCCATAACCGGTCTGGTTGCCTGTCAGCAGATGGTAGGACCCTGGCAGGTGCCGGTTGCTGATGCGGCTGTCACCATGCGGGGATACACCACCGTCCATGGCGAAGCTTTTGCCATGGGCGAACGCAGCCCGCTTGCGCTGATAAATCCTGCCGCTGCTGCCCGAATGGCGGTTGCGGAAGCATTAACCAATCTCGTCAGTGCCGACCTGGAAGAAATAGAGCGTGTCGTGTTGTCAGCCAATTGGATGGCTGCTGCAGGCTCAAATCTGGAAGAACAGAGTTTGTTTGATTCAGTGGCTGCTGTGGGTGAACAGTTCTGCCCCAGCCTCGGTATAGCAATACCCGTGGGCAAAGACTCTTTATCGATGCAGACACGCTGGCAGGAAAACGGCGAAGCCAAATCAGTGGTGTCGCCGGTTACGCTTATCGTGTCCGCGTTTGCGCCGGTTTCAGACGTGACAAAAACTTCGCTACCCGTGCTGCAACCAGAACAGGATCACGAGTTGCTGCTCCTGCACTTAGGTGGTGACGCCCTCGGTGGCAGCGTGCTCGCCCAAGTTTATAAACAGCTCGGTGACGATGCGCCTGATGTTGACGATGCGCAACGTTTCCGAAAAATGTTGGATTTTGTGCTGCAGGCGCGGCGGGCAGGGCAGATTATCGCCCAGCACGATCGATCTGATGGCGGCCTGATTGTCAGCTTGCTGGAAATGGCGTTTGCTGGGCGCTGTGGTTTACAGATCACATTGCCGCAAGAAACGGAGGCGTTGGCATCCTTGTTTAATGAAGAGGTTGGCATCGTTGTGCAGGTTGCCCAGGCAGAGGTAGATGATTTTCTGGCGCGTGCGCCCTGTCAGGTCATGCGTCTGGGCTGTGCCACCGTTGCGGAGCAGATAACAGTCTCCCAGGGTACACAAACCATCATATCAAGTACGCGCGCGGAACTTGAACAGGTCTGGGCAAGAACCAGTCATGCGATGGCGCGCCTGCGGGACAATGAAACCTGCGCTGACGAAGAGTATCAGGGGTTGCAGGCAACTGCTCAAGACAACCCTGGCCTGCATGCACATTCGACTTTTGATGTAGCTGAAGATGTCTCTGCACCCTACGTGTCAGCGCTGAAACCCAGGGTCGCCATTCTTCGCGAGCAGGGCGTGAATGGCCAGATTGAAATGGCAGCCGCGTTTACAGCAGCGGGGTTTGAGTGTGTTGATGTACACATGAGCGACCTGATAGAAGGGCGTACACACCTGCAGAACTTTTCCAGCCTGGTTGCCTGTGGTGGTTTCTCTTATGGCGATGTGCTGGGTGGTGGCGGTGGATGGGCAAAAAGTGTGCTGTTCCACGAACCTGTTCGCCGCCAGTTTGAAGATTTCTTTAGCGCCGATCGTTTAGTGCTGGGAGTATGCAACGGCTGCCAGATGCTCAGCGGCCTGCATACGCTGATACCCGGCGCTCAGCACTGGCCGCGCTTTGTTGTAAACCGGTCCGAGCAGTTTGAGGCGCGAACCGTAATGACCCGAATAGAGAGCAACACTTCACCCTGGCTGGCTTCGATGGCTGGCAGCGTTATTCCTGTGGCGGTAGCTCATGGGGAAGGGCGCGCAGAGTTTCGTCAGCAAAGTGATCTATCGCAATTGCAGCAGATGAATCAGGTGGCTATGAGCTATGTGGATTCTGCGGGCCAGCCAACCCTGATGTATCCACACAATCCTAATGGTGCTCCTGCAGGTCTGGCTGGGGTTACTGCCAATGAGGGCAAAGTCCTGATCACTATGCCCCACCCCGAGCGTGTATATCTCAGCCGGCAGAATGTCTGGCAGGATCAAAACTGGGGTGAGTACGCACCATGGATGCGCTTGTTTCGTAATGCCAGGGTTGCGTTGGGCTGATCGTTTCCAGGTACCGGCGATTGACTATCGCCGTTTGAATTCTATGGCTTCTGAGCGAAACTGAAACTGTCCGCTCTTGCGATCCTCAAAATAGTATTGCAGCGACTTGTTGATGACGGGAAACGCCAGGTTATCCCATGGGATCTCGTGTTCCTTAAACAGGCGAACATCCAGGCTCTCTTCGCCACTGCTGAAATCCAGGTCGCTCAACTGGGCGCGATAAAACATATAGGCCTGAGAAATGTGCGGCAGGCTGAAAACGGTATAAAGCTCCAGGTCAGCAACCCGGGCATTGGCCTCTTCCTCGGTTTCCCGGGCCGCACCGGCGGCTATGGTTTCGCCGTTTTCCAAAAAACCCGCGGGCAATGTCCAGTAACCTTTACGCGGGTCGATTGCTCGCAGGCACAACAGCACACGATCGTCCCAGACCGGCAGGCAACCGGTGATGATGCGCGGGTTAACATAGTGAATGGTGTCGCAATCGTTGCAGACGTGACGTTCACGGTTGTCGCCCGGCGGTATGGTGAAGGTTAGCGTAGCGCCGCAATTGCTGCAGAATTTCATAGCGCCGCAGTATAACCAGCTGCAGCTGATTAGTCTTTGTCTCCTCCCTCATCCGCAGGGTCGTCGTCTTCGTCGTCGAAGTTGATATAGCTGCGTGGAGGCTTGGGGAAGGCCAGTACTGTCGCTTTTGGAGATGCCTCGCCATCCTGTTCAGCAACCAGTGGAGTCACCATCGAGCGGTGCAGGTCTGCCAGAGAATGACACATCATTTCTGAGATTTTGATTGTCGCAGCCAACGGTGAACGCGCACGTTCGCGTTCCAGGTCAACCCGAAACTGTAAGCCTTCAAGACGTTTGCGTTTTTGTTCCGTGGTGGCACTCGCAATCACATGTTCAGTGAGTCTGCGACGCAGTTTCTCCAGACGCTGCGGGTCGTTACGTGCCATGTCTACCAGTACATCAAACGCTGGTAGTTTCTGTTTCATTATGTCTCTTTCATTGAACCCCTAACGCATAGGACTATGCATCAGCAAAGCCAGATAACCTAACGTCGAGCTGTAAGGGATTTGTGAGGGTACATATGCGCCAGATGGGTTGTTTTGTGAGGGCGGGTGCTTACCATGGGCGCTGTTTTTATATGTTTGTTTTTTAAAGGGGAATGCGGTGTTGTATCAATTGGGAGACGTCAAAGTACGTGCCGAGGGAGAGTATTGGGTTGCAGATAACGCAACCGTGGTTGGCAATGTGCTGCTCAAGAAAGATGCCAATATCTGGTTTAACGTTGTGCTGCGGGGCGATAACGACCTGATTACTGTGGGTGAGGGCTCTAATGTCCAGGATGGTTCGGTTTTACATACAGATATGGGTTACCCACTGGAGATAGGCCCCCACGTCACCATTGGCCACAAAGTCATGTTGCACGGGTGCACCATCGGTGAGGGGTCTTTGATAGGCATCAATGCGGTTGTTCTCAATGGTGTAAAGATAGGTAAAAACTGCATTATCGGCGCTAATGCGTTGTTAACAGAAGGAAAAGTAATTCCTGATAACTCCATGGTGCTGGGTTCTCCAGGTAAAGTTGTAAAAACACTTTCACCTGAACAAGCGCAAAACATACGCCTGGGTGCTGCGCACTATGTTGAGAACGCGCGTCGTTTTCGAGAACAAATGGCTGAACAAACTGCGGCTGTAACGGCTGAGAACGTCTGATCGTGGGTGTTGTGATTGGCACGCCGGGCTCTGCCACCGCAACCCGGGTCATGCTGCTCGGCAGTGGTGAGTTGGGTAAAGAAGTGGCCATAGAATTGCAGCGACTGGGTGTCGAGGTGATTGCAGTAGATCGTTATGCCCATGCACCTGCCATGCAGGTTGCGCATCGCAGCCATGTGATCAATATGCTTGACGGTACAGCGTTAGCGGCTGTCATTGCCGAGGAGCAACCGCATCTGGTGGTGCCGGAAATAGAAGCCATTGCGACCGCAACCCTGGTTGAACTGGAGCGTGAAGGTTTGTCTGTCATTCCAACGGCGAGGGCCGCGCAGCTGACCATGGACAGAGAAGGCATACGGCTGCTTGCGTCCGATGCTCTGGGTGTAAAAACGTCACCCTTTGTGTTTGCAGCAGATGAGCAAGCCTATGCGCAGGCCATTGAGCAGATAGGCTTTCCATGCGTGGTTAAACCCGTAATGTCCAGTTCCGGCAAAGGTCAATCGCTTGTGAAAGACGCCAGTCAGGCGCAGGCGGCATGGGATTACGCCCAACAGGGTGCGCGTGGCGGTGGCGGTAAGGTTATCGTTGAAGGGTTTGTCGATTTCGACTACGAGATCACCTTGCTCACTGTGCAGCACATCGGTGGAGTTTCATTCTGTGCGCCGATAGGTCACCGGCAGGCAGGGGGCGATTATCAGGAATCCTGGCAGCCCCAGCCGATGTCCCCTGTGGCGCTGGCAGAAAGTGAGAGAATTGCTGCCCTGGTCACTGCGGAACTGGGAGGATACGGGCTGTTTGGCGTTGAGTTTTTCATCAAAGGTGATGAGGTCTATTTCAGCGAGGTCAGTCCTCGCCCGCACGATACCGGCATGGTCACATTGATCAGTCAGGATTTATCTGAATTTGCGCTGCATGCCCGCGCTATCCTGGGGCTGCCGATCCCGAACATTGCGTGTCGGGGCCCAGCGGCTTCAGCGGTAGTGCTGGTAAGCGGCGACTCTGATCAGGTGACTTTTGCTGGCCTTGAAGAGGCGTTAGGGCAGCCGGATACTCAATTGCGTCTGTTTGGTAAGCCGCAGGTGCAGGGCGAGCGGCGAATGGGTGTTGCACTGGCGCTGGGCGAAACTCTTGAGGACGCTCGTTCAAAGGCCAGTGCCGCAGCTGCCTCGGTAAAACCAGGCTTATGACCAACCAGTTGCTGTCTGGGGAGTCAGGGCTGGCGGATTTTCTCAAGGACTAGCGCTTGGCAAATAATTCAGCGCAGACTATAGTTGCGCGGTGAACATCAAGTCCTTGCCACTTCTGCCTTTGTCGTCTCTGCCTCTCCTGGCGGAACAACTGCTGCTGCCGGTGGCACCGGCAACTATTTAACACCCCAGGGTATAAACACCCACCCAGATACCACTTAGACACCAGGAAGACTCGATACAAAGTACGCCTGGGTGAGTCTCTGACACGATTTAGACAATAGATATTTTGCGCAGCAGCGCAGCAACAAACAAAGGAAATATTGGCATGAGCCAACGTCATATTTCAGGACGCGCCCAGGGCGCGATGCCTTTTCAAAAATACCACGCGTTTAAACCCATCGATCTTCCGGATCGACAGTGGCCAAGCAAGGTGCTGACTCAGGCGCCCCGCTGGTGCAGTGTTGATCTGCGTGATGGCAATCAGGCGCTGATCGATCCGATGAATGTGACTGAGAAGCTGCGACTCTGGGATCTGTTGCTGGAAATTGGCTTCGCCGAAATTGAAGTTGGGTTTCCTGCGGCCTCCCAACCTGACTTTGACTTCATTCGCCGGATTATTGATGAAGATCGAATACCTGATGGTGTCAGCATTCAGGTGCTGTGCCAGGCTCGAGCGGAGCTGATTGAACGAACTGTAGAGGCGTTGCAGGGTGCGCCCAGTGTGATTTTCCACCTCTACAATTCTACCTCTGAACTGCAGCGCCGCGTGGTATTTGATATGGACCGGCAAGGCGTCATTGATCTGGCTGTGCAGGGTACTGAAATTGTCAAGCAGGGTCTGAAAGACTTTGATGCTGATGTGACTTTTGAGTATTCCCCGGAAAGCTTCACCGGCACCGAGCTCGATTTTGCCGCAGAAATCTGTACTGCTGTAGCCGATACCTGGGGCGCGACCCCGGAGCAGCCGATGATTGTCAATCTGCCGTCTACGGTAGAAATGTCGACACCCAATATTTATGCGGACCAGATTGAATGGTTTGCACGCAATTTCTCCCGTCGAGATTCCGCGGTCATCAGCCTGCATACGCACAATGACCGTGGCACAGGTGTGGCCGCTACCGAACTGGGGTTAATGGCTGGCGCAGATCGAGTTGAAGGCACGCTGTTTGGCAATGGTGAACGTACAGGTAACTGTGACCTTGTCACCATGGCGATGAATTTGTTCAGTCAGGGTGTGGATCCGACCCTCGATTTCCGCGCCATGCCAAAAATTCGTGAAACTGTTGAGGCCGTTAACAAGCTGGCCGTAGCAGAGCGTCATCCTTATGCGGGTGATCTGGTTTTCACCGCGTTTTCCGGTTCCCATCAGGATGCAATCCGTAAAGGTATGTCTAAGGTTGATCGTGACAGTTGGGAAGTGCCTTATCTGCCTATCGACCCTGCTGATGTCGGCGGCTCGTACAAAGAAACTGTTAGGGTTAACAGTCAGTCCGGTAAGGCAGGTATAGGGTTTCTGCTGGAAGAGCACTATGGCGTTGCGCTGCCCCGTGACATTCTGGTCGAGTTCAGCACTGAAGTGCAGAAACTCACGGAGGAGCTGGATCGTGAAGTTAAGCCCAGCGAGATATTCGATCGCCTGATTGAGACTTATACCAATCAGGATGGTCCTTACAAGCTGATTGATTATGATCTGCTCAGTGGACGCGAACAGGATCAGCGATGTGTCGCCAGAATTGAGGTGTCAGAGAGCACGGTTACTGTCGATGCTGAAGGCAGTGGCCCGATAGAAGCATTTGTTAACGCGCTGGTGGAAACCTTAAACGAGCCGTTAACTGTGGTGGCTTATCACGAGCATTCGCTGGGTGAGGGTAGTGATGCCCAGGCCATATCCATCCTCGCAATTGATGATGAGTCTGATGGCAGTCGATGTTATGGCATCGGTGTGAGTCGAAACACCATAACCGCTTCGCTTTACGCCATCATCTCTGCCATGAACCGTCGCTGGGCGAAGGTCTGATACAGGCTTAGGTGCTGGTTTAGAAAGCTAGTCCTCTTCGTCAGGATCCACCGGCTTGAATGATTCAAGCCGGCGGATTTTCAGATTCTTGATCATGTTGTCGTTGATCTGCAGTGTTTCTATCTGATACTCATCAATCTGTATACACAAGTTAGATTCCGGAATCGTTTCCAGGTATTCAAGTACTAATCCGTTGAGCGTACGCGGACCTGTCAGCGGTAGTTCCCAATGTAGCGCGCGATTGATTTCGCGGACCACCGCTGAGCCATCAATGACATAAGCGTCGTCTTCCTGTGGCGATATTTCCGCCATATTAGAGGCGTAATCACTGGTGAACTCACCAACAATTTCTTCCAGGATGTCTTCCAGGGTAACAATTCCCTGCACATCACCGTATTCATCGACCACCATCGCGATACGCTGTTTTTCTTTCTGGAAGTTCAACAGCTGGGTGTGCAGGGGTGTTGCTTCTGGCACAAAGTAAGGTTCACGCGTCAATTGCATCAGATCGGCTTTGGTAAAGTCATTGATGGTCACCAGTCGAGCCATGCGTCGCAGGTGCAGGATACCCAGCACATTGTTGATAGATTCTTTGTAGATAGGAAGCAGTGTGTGTTGGCTGGTTGCTGCCGCATCAAGAATGTCATTTATCTCCGCCTCGATATCGATGCCCACAATTTCACTACGTGGCACCATGATGTCGTTGACCGTAACTGACTCCAGGTCCAGCAGGCGTACCATCATGCTCTGGCGCTCTCCAACCGAGACTGCGCCCTCGTTTACAACGGTCTTCAGCTCTTCGGTAGAGAGGTTTTCGTTGTTCTCGCCTTGGCTCGGCGAAAACAGGCGTACCAGCGCATTGCTGAACCAGTTGATGAAAGCCACCACCGGATAGAGCAGTTTGAGTAACGGTTGCAGGATGTAAACCGAGCGGAAAGACCAGCTTTCAGGGTGCAATGCAGCCAGTGTTTTTGGCGCCACCTCAGCAAAAATAAGGAATGTTATTGTCAGTACCCAAGGCGCCAGCAGCACACCGGTGTCGCCGTACAGGCGCAGGCCGATAACTGTGGCTATGGTTGCGGCAGAGAAATTAACCAGATTGTTTCCTACCAGAATAACACCCAGCAGACGATCCGGGCGACGCAGCAGGCGGTTGGCTTTACGTGCACCTTTGTGGCGCTGCTTGACCAGGTGTTTGAGGCGATAGCGGTTGAGCGCCATCATCGCGGTTTCCGTGCCGGAAAAGTATGCCGACAAAAACGTTAAAACCACAATGCTGCTTAACAGCACCCATACGGGAAATTCTTCACCGTTCAATCTCTGAAATTCTCCAACATCTCCGTTCGTTTATCTGTTTAACAGATACTCCACTACAAACTTACTACCCAGATAGCCCAGCAGCAGCAAAGTGAACCCGCTCAGACTCCACTTTACCGATGTCATGCCCCGCCAGCCGTAAAGGTAGTGGCCGCTGAGAAATACAACATAAACCAGCCAGGCCAATGAGGTCAGCACCACGTGATGCAACACCTGGCGTGCAAAAACATCTTCCAGGAACAGGAAACCACTTAATATGGAGGCGGACAACAGGCTCAGGCCGATCCACAACATAACCAGGTGCAACCTCTCCATGGTTTCCAGCGGCGGCAGGATTGTAAAAGCCTGTTCGCCCGGGTGGCGTAAACGTCTTTCCTGTAACGCCAGCAGGATCGACTGGCAGGCGGTCATCATCAGTACACTGTATGCCGCCAGCGACAGCAGGATGTGCGGCAGCAGACCACCAGACAGAGTTTCCAGCGGGTCTCCTCCGGGCTCAATCAGGTTGGCTGCAAGCAGGACCGCAATGGAAATCGGGAAGAGGAACAGATACAGATTCTCTACCGGCAGACGAATGTTTGCTATAGCGACGACGGCGACGATAATAAAAGCCACCAGGGTGCTGACCGGCACCACACTGAGGTCCAGGCCATAGTTGCTGTCGATCAGGTTAAAGGCAGCAAAACCATGGCACACGAGTGCGCCCAGCGTGATCGCCAGGATCACCCTGTTGGGTATGGTTTGTTCACGCTGACGCCAACGGAAGTGCAGGCCGGCGCAGTATAAGGCAATGGCTGCAATGGAGGCTGTCAGGGTCACGATGAGCGGCCCGAAAGGACTGCAATGATGTGCGCTGGGAAAATATCGATACTCAAGCAGTTTGAGCTCATTTGATCTATATGCGCCAGTTTGGCACATCAAACCCAGCTCTTGAAGCATTAAGCGCTTAGTCGAACAGGCCTGATGTGGCTATAATATCAGCCCCGCAAATCAACGCGTAAAGATTCATGTTCGAAAATCTCTCCGATAAATTAACTCAAACCCTGCGCGGTATCTCCGGACGCGCCAAGCTGTCAGAAGAAAATGTCAGCGATGCATTGCGTGATGTGCGCATGGCTCTGTTAGAGGCAGACGTGGCGTTGCCGGTAGTAAAGACGTTTATCGAGCAGGTTAAAACCAAGGCATTGGGTACGGTGATATCCAATGCGCTTAATCCCGGCGAACAATTTGTCAAAATTGTGCACGACGAACTTGTGCACACCATGGGTGACGCCAATGACGCACTGAATCTGGCAGCAGCACCGCCGGTGATCATTTTGATGGCAGGTCTGCAGGGCGCGGGTAAAACCACAACGGTTGCAAAGCTGGCACGTTATCTGTCAGAGCGGGAAAAGAAGAAGGTGGCTGTGGTCAGCGCCGATGTCTATCGACCTGCGGCTATTGCACAGCTGCAAACCCTGGCAGGCGAGGTGAAGGCACATTTCATTGAATCCACCGCGGATGAGGCGCCGCTGGCAATTGCTGAACGCGCGGTAGCTGAGGCGAAAAAGCAGTTTGCAGATGTTCTGATTGTTGACACCGCAGGGCGATTGGCTGTCGACGAAGCGATGATGGGTGAGATCCGCAGCCTGCAGGATGCCTTGCAGCCTGTTGAAACCCTGTTTGTCGTGGATGCAATGACCGGCCAGGATGCCGCGAACACCGCTCAGGCGTTTAACCAGGCGCTGACGTTAACCGGTGTGGTATTGGCCAAAGCCGATGGTGACGCCCGTGGTGGTGCCGCGCTGTCGGTGCGCGCGATCACCGGCAAACCGATTAAATTCCTTGGTATGGGTGAGAAGACCGATGCCCTGGAACCGTTTTATCCGGATCGTCTGGCCTCTCGTATTCTGGGTATGGGCGATGTGCTGTCGCTGATTGAAGAAGCTGAGCGCAAAGTCGATAAAGCCAAGGCGCAGAAACTTGCTAAGAAAATTACCCGTGGGCGAAAATTCGATCTTGAGGATTTTCGCGATCAGATTGATCAGATGGCGAATATGGGCGGTATATCCAGTATGTTGGACAAGTTGCCAGGCGCAGGGCAGTTGCCACCCGGTGCCCAGGCACAGCTCGACGACGGATTATTCAAACGCATGGGGGTCATCATAGATTCCATGACCGCACATGAACGCCGCTTTCCGGATGTCATCAACGGCTCTCGTAAACAACGAATTGCAAAAGGCAGCGGCACCGAAGTGCCGGATGTGAATCGTCTGCTCAAACAACATAAGCAGATGCAGAAGATGATGAAGAAGGTGTCCAAGAAAGGTGGCATGCAGAAAATGATGCGCGGCTTGCAGGGTATGAAGCCGCCGCCGGGTATGCCGCGCAGATAGACATTTAAGAAGAAAGGTCAAAATGCAGAGCATTGCAGCTGATTATCTGGTGGTAGGCGCCGGCGCCATGGGTATGGCTTTTGTCGACGTGATTCTCAATGAAACGCAATCAACGGTTGTGATGGTAGACAAATACCATCAGCCGGGTGGCCATTGGAATGTCGCCTACCCCTATGTGCGGCTGCACCAACCGTCTGCTTTCTATGGGGTTAACTCCCGTAATCTGGGGTCTGATGTCATCGATGCCCACGGCTGGAACGAGGGGTTGTATGAGCTGGCTACCAACAGCGAAGTCTGTGCCTATTTTGATCAGGTCATGCAGCAACAGTTTTTGCCCAGTGGCCGGGTTCAGTATTTTCCGATGTGTGAATACACAACAGGCGGGATGTTCAAAACGTTACTGAGCGACAAAACCTATCGGGTTGATGCTGGAAAAATTGTCGACGCGACGTATATGAACGTCACCGTGCCTGCTATGCGCGAGCCGACGTATCCGGTAGCTGAGGGGGTTACCTGCGTGCCGCCAAACGCTCTGCCAAGGCACGCTGCCGGGTTTAAACACTACACTATTGTCGGTGCTGGCAAGACCGGTATGGATGCAGCGCTGTTTCTGCTGAAAAATCAGGTTGATGCGGACCACATCAGCTGGATCATGCCGCGGGATTCCTGGTTGCTCGACCGCGCCAATATTCAGCCTGGCAAACTGTTTGCTCAATCAATAGGGCAGGGGTTTGCGAAACAGACCGAGGCAACTGCAAAGGCAACGTCTATTGACGATCTGTTTGAGCGCGTTGAAGCCAGCGGCCAGCTGTTACGCCTGGATCCCAACATCGAACCCACTATGTACAGGTGCGCGACGGTAACCCGGTCGGAGCTCGAGCAGCTCAGGCGCATAAAAAATATAGTGCGGCTGGGGCGTGTAGAGTCTATTCAGTCTCAACAGATCAACCTGCAGCAGGGTAACGTCGCCACCGATGCGCACACTCTGCACATTGATTGCACTGCGGATGGCCTTGAACGGCGTCCGGCAACGCCGGTTTTTAACAACAACACGTTGACGCTGCAGTCTGTGCGCACCTGCCAGCAGGTTTTCAGTGCCGCGTTTATTGGTCATGTCGAGGCGAGCTACAGCGATGAGCTGGTGCAGAACGAATTATGCACGCCGGTGCCGCATCCGGATGATGCCATCGATTTTCTGCGTACAAATCTGGTCAGTAACAGGAACGCGGCGCGATGGGCGCAGGATTCCGAGCTGCAGAACTGGCTGCTGCATGCACGCCTGGACGGGTTTTCTAACCCCGAAAGTGTGCCCGACAGCAGCGATCCGGAAACGGCAAAACGCATGGCCGAACTGGCAGATGCGAGCCGCAAGTCGATGGAAAATCTCACCGCTTTGCTGGCTGATATGGATCAGCAATGAGGCTGTGGGGGCTGGCCTTCTGCGCTTGCAATCTAAAAGACCTGCTATAGAATACGCCGCCTGAAATTTCACACTTTCGATTAAACTTTAAAGTAGACAGAGCAACACATGGTATCAATTCGTCTGGCCCGTCACGGTTCCAAAAAAAGCCCCTTCTACCACATTACCGTGGCAGATCGCTCAGAGAGTCGCGACGGACGCTTTGTAGAACGACTGGGTTTTTATAACCCGCTTGCAAAAGGTCAATCCGAGTCCCTGAGGCTGGATCTCGATCGCGTTGATTACTGGATATCCGTAGGCGCCCAACCTTCAGACGTCGTTAAGAAGCTGATCAAGCAGGCACGTAAAGCCGTTCCCGCGGCCGCTGCTTAACCGCGTTATCCTCTCCTCGTGCCCGTCGCGAACACTGCGGACAGGGTCATTGTGGTGGGGCGCATCGGCGCCCCCTACGGCATCAAAGGCTGGGTCAACATCCAGTCTTTCACCCAGCCTCTAGAAAACCTATTGTCGTATGAACCCTGGCTGCTGCAGGCACCCGGCGCTTCGGACTGGCAGAAATCTGCCAAACATCGTATCCGTCCACACAAAAAGGGGTTTGTTGCGGGTTTTGAAGGCGTTTCTGAGCGGGATCAGGCTGCCGCCCTTACGGGTACCCTTATCGGAGTTACGCGGTCGGCGTTTAATGCTGCGACAGATGCAGACGAGTTTTACTGGCAGGACCTGACCGGCTGCGAAGTCATCAATCAGCAGAAACAGGTTTTAGGGGTGGTGGATCATCTGATGGAAACCGGAGCCCATGATGTGCTGGTGGTGAAAGGTCCGTCTGAGGGTGGCCGGTCTGCAAAAAGCCCGGTACCGCAGCTGCTGATTCCCTTTGCTGCCCCCTATATAGAAAAGGTAGATCTGGAAGCACGCCGTATAATTGTGCAGTGGGAGCAGGACTGGTGAAGCAGCCGTGTGGTTAGGCATTATTTCGGTGCTCCCTGAGCTTGTCGAGGCTGCGCGAAGTGGCGGCGTTTTTGCCCGTGCCCTTGAGACCGGCAGCCTGCAGCTGCAGATCTTTAATCCGCGGGATTTTGCACAGGACAAACACCGTACGGTAGATGACCGTCCCTATGGTGGGGGTGCCGGCATGGTGATGATGACAGCGCCGCTGGTGGCAGCCCTTGACGCTGCTCGTGCAGCTGCACCCAGCCCCGCCAAGGTGGTCCTCATGGACCCCCAGGGCGAGGTTTTCCAGCAGGCGAAGGCGGTACAGGAAAGCCAGACAGACAGTCTTATCATCGTCTGTGGTCGCTACGAAGGTCTGGATCAGCGCTTCGTTGATCACTATGTCGATGAGCGCTGGTCGATTGGTGATTATGTGCTCAGTGGCGGTGAACTTGCCGCACTTGTGGTCTGTGATGCCATTGCGCGACATATTCCCGGTACGTTGGGTAATTCTTTGTCAGTTTTTGACGAATCACATCTTGATGGAACGCTCGATTACCCTCACTATACGCGCCCCGTGGATACCGCCGAAGGCAGTGTGCCTGACGTTCTGCTCAGTGGTGACCATCAAAGGATTTTTGAATACCGACGCCGGGAGGCGTTACAACGAACTTTCCATCAGCGCCCGGACATGCTCACCCGTCGAGTATTCAGTGATGCAGATCGAAAGTTGTTAACAGCGTGTTTTGCGGCATCGAAAGAACAGCAGAACACTTCGAAAAAGCAGTGAGGCTTAACATGCGTAGAAATAAAATCATTGAAGAGATTGAAAACGACCAGCTTAATCAGGACATCCCTGAGTTTGCGCCTGGCGATACCATCAGCGTCCAGGTCCGTGTGAAAGAGGGTGATCGTGAGCGTCTGCAGGCCTTTGAAGGCGTTGTTATCGGTATAAAAAGCCGTGGCCTGAACTCAGCGTTTGTTGTGCGAAAGATTTCCCATGGCGTTGGTGTTGAGCGTACTTTTCAGACCCACAGCCCGCTGATTGCCGGCATTGAAGTGAAGCGACGCGGTGATGTACGCCAGGCCAAGTTGTACTACCTGCGCGAACTGTCAGGTCGAGCGGCGCGAATCAAAGAAAAGATCAAGTAGCCTTACAACGCAAGCGCGTTAGAGGCATACAGTTTGCTTTAGGCAATCTCTCTGCCCTTGAATTCTGACCCATGTCAACGGGAAAGATGGAGAGAGTAAGGGGCTCTGGAAAGAGAGCCAGCTTGCTAAGCTTGGGAGAGAGGGGGAGAGAGATCGCTTAGCAAGCTGGTCAGCATCGCGGGAGAGACGTCCGTTCAGCTGTGGTGCTCCAATATGTCGGGGGGACGGTGACATACTGCATTGAAGCTCGGTTTCTAATATGCATTCCCCATGCCAGCTTTTCATTATTTTCCCAGCCTTCCACATTTCTCCATCTCTAAGTCTTGAAATTCTTTAAATATCAATGGGTTAGACGTTTCCCCGGTTTGCTGAACAAACCTTCTGCGAGTGCCGCTAGCCGTTGGCCAGGTGCCAGCGACGTGTCAATCTGTGTCACTTTCGGACTAGAATCGTGGTTCAGTATTATCGCTTGGAAGCAGTTGCCGTGCCCGCTTCAGATGAGGTTATCAGCGCTTACATAGATGCCATGTGGCTCGAACGAGGTCTCAGCGAGCACACGCTGGCCGCGTATCGTCGGGATCTGCAAAATGTGCAGAACTGGTTGCTGCGGCGTGAGCGAAACCTGCTCAGTGCGCGATCATCGGACCTTATGGAGTATATGGCGCAGCGGTTCAGTCAGGGTATCGCCAGTCGCAGTGCGGCGCGAAGCTTGAGTGCGCTAAGGGGCTTCTATCGACATCAGTTGGTGAAGGAGGCGTTGGCTGAGGACCCGACGGCCTTACTTGCACACCCGAAAATTGGCCGGGCTCTGCCGCTGGTGATTTCAGCTGCCCAGGTAGAGGCGCTGCTGGCGGCGCCAGATGTCGAAACTGCCCTGGGTCTGCGTGACAGGGCGATGCTGGAGGTCTTATATGCCACCGGTCTGCGCATCTCGGAACTGATTTCGCTGCAACTCACCAGTATCAACCAGCGTCAGGGTGTGGTTCGAGTCACAGGCAAAGGTGGTAAAGAACGTCTGGTGCCCATGGGTGAGACAAGTCTGCTCTGGTTGCGCAGATACCTGCTGGATGCTCGCGACGAACTTCTGGGAGAAGCGGGCAGTGTGCTGTTCCCAAGCCGCCGCGGACAGCAAATGACTCGGCAGACCTTCTGGCATGCCATTAAGCGATATGCGCTGGTTGCGGGCATTCCGACAACGGTATCACCACATACATTACGCCATGCTTTTGCAACGCATCTAGTGGATAATGGCGCAGATCTGCGTGCAGTGCAGATGATGCTGGGCCACAGCGACCTATCTACAACCCAGATCTACACGCACATAGCCCAGCAGCGACTGCAGAATCTCGTACGTACGCACCACCCTCGCGGGTGAACAAACAACACCGGACAGCCGAAAGGAATGAACGACACGTGAACAGTAAATCCCTAAACCTGGTAATTGCAGCAAGTCTTGGTTTGAGTTTGCTGGTTGCCACGCCTTTTTCTTCTGCGGATCAGCCGTATCCCGAAGGCAGCGAAAAGCTCATGGCTAAACTTGCAGAACTACTGCCAGATCTACCCATCGAATCTGTTGTGGCCACGCCGAAGGCGGGTTTCTTTGTTGTTGAGTTGGAAGGTGGCCAGAATCTTTACGGTAGTGCAGACGGCGAATATCTGTTCTCTGGAGATATGTATCGACTGAGTTCTGAAGTTGAAAATCTCGCAGAAACCCGGCGCATGACAAAACGGCGTGCGCTGCTGGCTGCTGAACCACTGGAGAACATGGTGGTGTTCAGTCCAGCGGGTGAAACCAAATCATTTATCAGCGTCTTCACGGATGTAGATTGTGGTTATTGTCGTAAACTCCACCAGGAGATTGCAGAAATTAACGCCCTGGGTATTGAAGTCAGGTACCTGGGTTATCCTCGCGGCGGCTTGGGTACGCCCACTCATGCAAAAATAGTGTCCGCCTGGTGTGCCGATGAACCCACGGAAGCAATGACCGCGCTGAAATCCGGCTTGAACATCGAAATGAAAGACTGCGACAACCCGATCGCTGAACAGTATGAGTTGGGCCGCAAAGTAGGTGTGACGGGTACACCTGCTATTGTGACCGCTGATGGCCGTTTATTGCCAGGTTACATGCCCGCTGCCGCTCTGGCGGAAGCGATTGGTCTGAACTAGGCGGCTCGACAATGCAGCAGATTCGATTGGGCATTGCCGGCCTTGGCACCGTTGCTTGCGGCGTTCTGGAGATTATCGCTGAGCGTCAGCGGCTGATTGCTGCGCGTGGTGGTGTAGAGCTGGTGGTTACCCGCGTTGCCAGTCGCACCAAAAAACCCGAAATAGATCTGTTGGGCGCCAGTTTTTCAACCGACTTGAACAGTCTGTTGGCAGATGATGTGGATATGGTGGTTGAGCTGATTGGTGGGGAAGACGCAGCGCTTGATCTGATCAATGCTGCGGTCCGTGCCAACAAGCTGGTGGTGACAGCCAACAAGGCGGTCATCGCAAAGCACGGCAATGAATTGCAGGATCTGCGAAACACCATTGCTTTTGAAGCTGCAGTTGCCGGTGCAATCCCGATTATTTCCAGTATTGAGCGTGGCCTGATTGCGAATCAGTTTGAGCACGTCATGGGCATCATCAACGGTACCTGCAACTATATTCTTACAGCGATGAAAGAAGAGGGTGCAAGCTTTGCAGATGCGTTAGCGCGTGCTCAGGAACTGGGTTATGCGGAAGCTGATCCGACTTTTGATGTGGAAGGTATTGACGCAGCCCACAAGCTCGCCATTCTGCTGGCTCTGGCGTTCGATCAGCCATTTAATTTTGCACAGTTGCACGTCGAGGGTATTGCCCAGGTCACGGCAGATGATATTCGTTATGCGGATGAACTGGGATATCGAATCAAACACCTGGGTATCGCGCGCCAGGTAGATGAAGGTATTGAGGCCCGTGTCCATCCAACTTTAGTGCCCAACAGTCAATTGCTGGCGCATGTCGATGGTGTCATGAACGCCGTTCTGGTCAAGTGTGATGCCGCCGGTGATACGCTATATAGCGGTCCAGGCGCTGGCGGTAGTGCAACGGCTTCAGCAGTCCTCAGTGATGTGGTATCTCTGGCTCAGCGCAAGGGTTCGAACATACGCATTGCGTCCACTGGTCCAGAAATATCCAGCGTACCTATTCTGCCCATGGCGCAGGTGCGCAGTGGTAACTATCTTCGCATCCCAACCAAAGATGAACCCGGCGTATTCGCACGGGTCGCCCAGGCATTGTCCCAGCATGGCATCAGCATAGAAGCGGCGATACAGAAAGAACCTAAAGCCGGTCAGACAACTGTTGCCATTGTTATGCTCACCCAGATCAGTACCGAAGCTGATATAGAGGCGGCCATGGATGAGGTCAGAGAGCTGCCTCAGGTGGCAGGTGAAATTGTACGGATTCGTGTTGAAGGCTTTGACTGAGCAAGACAATAAATGGAGATCCTGACCCGTCAGGTGAATCCTGAGCTGCTGGCGGATCTGCAACCGCCGCTGTTGCGGCGCATTTATGCAGGTCGCGGCGTGCAAACCAGCCAGGAACTCGACCGTTCGCTTCAATCGCTGGCATCGCCGGTTAAATTGCCAGACGTGCAGAGAGCTGCGGAGCGCCTGGCAGATGCTGTTGCGCAGCAGCAGAAGATCATGATTGTTGGTGACTTTGATGCTGACGGGGCCACTGCAGTAACCCTGTGCGTAAAGATTCTGCGGGATTTTGGCGCTGAGCACGTTGAGTTTCTAGTACCCAACCGATTCGAGTATGGGTACGGGCTGTCACCGGAAATTGTAGATCTCGCCAGCAAGACCCAGCCGGACCTGATTGTCACTGTCGATAATGGCGTATCCAGCGTGGCTGGTGTAGATCGAGCTCAAGAGTTGGGCATCGATGTGATTGTGACTGATCACCATCTGCCGGGCGCAGAACTACCCCGTGCTTTTGCCATTGTTAATCCTAATCTGCCTGATGCTGACTTTCCCAGTCGCAATATGGCGGGCGTCGGTGTTGCGTACTATGTACTGGGTGTTGTCCGCACAACTTTACGTGATCGCGGCTGGTTCACCGAGCAGCACCCCGCGCCAAACCTGGCGCAATACCTCGATCTGGTTGCGCTGGGTACAGTGGCAGATGTTGTGCCTCTGGATGCCAACAATAGAATCATGGTTCATCAGGGTGTTGCCCGCATGCGTGCAGGGCGCTGTCTGCCGGGCATCAAAGCGTTGGCTGAAATTGCAAAACGATCGCTGGCAACCCTTTCAGCACAGGATTTAGGGTTTGCCCTGGGTCCACGCCTTAATGCAGCCGGGCGTCTGGAAGATATGAGTATAGGCATTAAGTGCCTGTTGGCTGATAGCCTGCCTGAAGCGAGGCGTCTGGCCACCGCGCTGGATCAGCTGAACAAAGCCAGGCGCCAGTTGGAACAGGATATGGTGGGGGACGCTGAGTTGCTGCTGGCTCAGGATCAGGCGGACAGCGATCGCGTAGGTTTAACCGTTTACCATGAATCGTTCCATCAAGGCGTGGTTGGTATTGTTGCGGGACGCCTGCGCGAAAAATTTCATAAACCGGTGATTGCCTTTGCTGATGCCGGTGATGCGGCACCGGACGAACTCAAAGGATCTGCACGCAGTATTACTGATCTGCACATCCGTGATGTACTGGATTGGGTTGCGGCCAGCCATCCTGGGCTCCTGTTGAAGTTTGGTGGGCACGCTATGGCGGCGGGATTGAGCATAAAACGCGTACACCTGCCGCGCTTTGCGGTTATCTTCGACAAAGCCGTGCAGCATTTCAGTCACGCCGAGATGTTGCAGGCGCGCCTGATTACCGATGGGGAACTGGAGACACACGAGTTATCTCTGCAGATGGCGGAACATCTTGCTGCGGCCGGCCCCTGGGGCAGTGGTTTTCCTGAACCTTCATTTTCTGGTGAGTTTGAACTGGTGAGTCAGCGGGTGGTTGGAGAGCAGCATCTGAAAATGGTACTGAAAAAGGACGCTCGGGTTATTGATGCCATCGCTTTCCGCCAGGCACCCGTGTCTGCCAGTACCGAGCAGGTACGGGTCGTCTACAAGTTGAGTGTCAATGACTATGGTCAGATACCCACGCCACAGCTCATGGTAGATTTTCTCGAAGCGCTCTAAGGCTTCAAACGTCAGTCCAGGCGTTGGCGCAGCTCACTGCCAACCCGTTCAAAGCCATATTTCTGATAAAAAGGCAGATTTTTCTCTGTGGTCTCGACCAGATACAGCCCGTATTCAGCGCATCCCCGCTCGCGAGCAAGTTTGAGACTCGCTTCCACCAGCAGGCCACCGATATTCTTGCCACGCGCAGCGGGGTCAACCACCAGTTCTTCGAGTTGGCAGTATTCTCCGCCATAGCGCATTGCCAGGTTAAAACTCACCGCAGCGAGACCGAGAACCTGCGTCGATTCTTCGGCCAGCAGCACCTGGCCTCGTACACCATCCAACAAGGCGTCGAACACGTTCCCTGCACGTTTATCGATATTGCCCTCGGTTGCTTCCACCAGCTTAC
The DNA here is from genome assembly GCA_048571035.1 of Gammaproteobacteria bacterium. Classification (GTDB taxonomy): domain Bacteria; phylum Pseudomonadota; class Gammaproteobacteria; order Pseudomonadales; family Azotimanducaceae; genus UBA4421. Next base: position 908,963 of record CP121329.1, on the reverse strand, counting down.
CCAGCAGCTCTAAGCAGATGGTTTTGTCTGACGGGAGAGCCAGTCGGATTGTGGCAGTCATGATATTGCTCCTGAGCGCGCGGCGTAACATAGATGCGGGCAGTATGCCGTTCAAGGAGTGTCGCTGCAGCCATTTTAAGTTGTCCAAACCCTCGAAAAAGTGCTGCCAAATCCTTACACTAGCCGCCCACTGGCATGCGCCATGGTATAGAACTTCATCTTTTTCACCGCTAACAAAAGACTCGAATTAACATGGCTGAGATAACTGCTCTGCGCGAAACTTTTAAAGATCTTGGCGACCGCGAATCTGCGCTTCGGGGGTATCTTTGACTACGCTGGCAAATGTGAGCAGCTGGAAGAGGTTGAGCGCGAGTTAGCTGCGCCTGCCGTCTGGGACGATCCTGACCGCGCACAGAAGCTGGGTCAGCAGCGAGCCGCGCTGGAACAGGTTGTCAGTGGTCTGGGCGATATGCAGGCGAGCCTTGCGGATCTGGCGGAGCTTGCAGAACTGGCCAGTGATGAATCTGACAGCGATGCGCTGGACGATATTGCTGCTGAACTGGATGTTCTGCAGGGCAGACTGGCTGAACTGGAATTCCAGCGCATGTTCCAGGGTGAAATGGACAACGCCAATGCCTTTGTAGATATTCAGTCGGGTTCCGGCGGCACAGAAGCCCAGGACTGGGCTGACATGCTGTTGCGGATGTATCTGCGCTGGGCAGAGAAAAGGGGATTCAAAGCATCAGTGACTGAGTTGAGCCCCGGGGAAGTAGCCGGCATCAAAAGCGCAACCGTGCAGATCGAAGGACCGTATGCTTTCGGCTGGCTGCGTACTGAAACCGGGGTACATCGGCTGGTACGTAAATCGCCGTTTGATTCCGGCAGCAGACGGCACACCTCATTCGCTTCTGTATTTGTTTCACCAGAAATTGATGATGATATAGAAATCGAAATCAATCCCGCAGATGTGCGGACGGATACGTATCGTGCCAGCGGCGCCGGTGGCCAACACGTTAACCGGACTGATTCGGCAGTCCGCCTGACCCACCTGCCGACGAATACGGTTGTGCAGTGCCAGAGCGAACGTTCGCAGCACCAGAATAAAGACCGCGCCTACAAACAGCTTCGTGCGAAACTATATGAACTGGAAATGTTCGCCCGGCGTTCAGAGCAGCAGGCGGTGGAGGATGCCAAAGCTGACATTGGCTGGGGCAGTCAGATCCGCAGCTATGTGCTGGATCAGAGCCGGGTCAAAGACCTGCGCACGCACATCGAACGCACTGATCCGAATAGCGTGTTGGATGGTGACCTGGATGGGTTTATAGAAGCCAGTTTGAAAGCAGGCTTATAACTGTCGTTTGCCGCGGCACAGGCCAGGCATGAAACGCGCTCAACAAATGCAGAGAAAAAGGCGACCTTAAGATGAGTGAAGAACGAGACTTGTTGGCGAATCGACAAGCAAAAAGACAGCGGTGGTTAGGGCAAGGGGGCGGTTATCCCAACGCCTTTCGACGCTCTGACCTTGCTGAAACTCTACACACTACTTACGCGGACGCAGATAAACCGCAGTTGGAAGAGGCGCAGTTCACGGCGAGCGTTTGTGGTCGATTGATGCTGCGACGGGTAATGGGTAAAGCCAGCTTTATCACGCTGCAGGACAGCAGTGGCCAGATCCAGTGCTTTCTCAGGAAAAACGACATGGGTGAAGAGGCTTATGATCAGTTTAAAGAGCTGACAGATATCGGCGATATTGTTGGTGTGAGCGGCGTACTGATGCGCACCGACAAAGGCGAGCTGACGGTTCAGGCGCAAAACCTGGAGTTGTTAAATAAAACGCTGCGCCCTCTGCCGGAGAAATTCCATGGCGTCACCGATCAGGAGATTCGATATCGCCAGCGTTATCTTGACCTGATCATGAATGATGAGTCGCGCGCTGTGTTTAAAACCCGATCCAGGGTGATTGCGCGGATGCGCGAGTTTTTTAACGCGCGGGATTTTCTCGAAGTGGAAACGCCGATGATGCACAGCATTCCCGGTGGCGCAACGGCGCGTCCTTTTGTAACGCACCATAACGCACTCGATCTTGATCTGTATTTGCGGGTTGCACCTGAGCTGTTCCTCAAGCGGTTGGTAGTAGGGGGTTTTGAGCGCGTCTATGAGGTTAATCGTAACTTTCGTAACGAAGGTCTTTCTACCCGGCATAACCCTGAGTTCACGATGTTGGAATTTTATCAGGCGTATGCGGACTATAAAGATCTGATGGCACTTACCGATGAGCTGCTGGCGGTGCTGTGTACGGATGTTGTGGGCTCCCCAACAATTTCATATCAGGGTCTGGAGCTGGATTTCAGCAAACCTTCTGCGCAAATGACCATGGCGGAATCTCTGGTGGCGCTGGGCGGCATGGATGAATCGTCAGTGGATGATGAAGATGCGCTGCGGGCACGATTGCAGGCGCTTAATCTCTCTGCGGAATCCGGTTGGGGCGTAGGCAAGCTTCAATTGGAAGTATTCGAAGCCCAGGTAGAAGAGCGGTTGGCCCAGCCAACCTTTATCACTGAGTATCCTGCAGAGGTATCGCCATTGGCGCGGCGCTGTGACCATAATGATGCGGTGACAGATCGATTTGAGCTGTTCATCGGTGGACGTGAGTATGCCAATGGCTTTTCTGAGTTAAATGATCCGGTAGACCAGGCGGAGCGATTTTCTGCACAAGCCGCATTAAAAGGCACGGGTGATGATGAAGCGATGCACTTTGATCAGGACTATATCGACGCGCTGGAAGTGGGCCTGCCACCCACTGCGGGCGAAGGCATCGGTATTGATCGCCTGGTCATGCTGTTGACAGACTCACCGTCAATCAGAGATGTGCTGCTGTTTCCGCAGATGCGGCCACAGTAGCTCGTCTGTTGTCAGTGCGGTAGTCCATGACAAATCCCTCGGTACAGCTGGAAGCCTCCTGGCACAAGCTGCTCGGAGCGCAGTTCGAACAGCCGTATATGCAGGAGCTGAGCAGCTTTCTGCGGGCAGAAAAAGCCCGTGGCGCGCGTATTTTCCCTCCTGGGAAACAGATGTTTGGTGCTCTGAATCTGACGCCGGTAGAGAAAGTGAAAGTAGTGATCATCGGGCAGGATCCGTATCACGGTCCTAACCAGGCCCACGGACTGTGTTTCTCGGTTCTGCCAGGCACGCCGGTACCTCCATCATTGCGTAACATTCTCAAAGAAATACAGTCCGATTTAGGCGTGCAGCAGGCAGTCAGCAGTGATCGCGGTTGCTTGACCAGTTGGGCGAAACAGGGTGTTCTGTTGTTGAACGCTGTGTTGAGCGTTGAGCAGAGCAAGGCAGGTTCTCACCAGAACAAAGGCTGGGAGCAGTTTACCGACGCTGTGGTTCACGAGTTGTGCCAGGCACGGGAAGGGCTGGTGTTTATGTTATGGGGGAGCTATGCGCAGAAAAAAGGCGCCATTGTGGATCCGGCCAGACATTGTGTGCTGAAAGCGCCACATCCTTCGCCGCTGTCCGCGCATCGAGGCTTCTTTGGTTGTAAACATTTTTCCAAAGCCAATGCTTACCTGTCTGCGCACAACCAGGCGCCTATAGACTGGCTGGCAATCGACTGAAAGGTTGCGCACACTTTATCCGTACAATTCATGAATACCGTTCAAAAGCACAAAGGAGAGGAATAAGCCATGGTGACATCAACCACCTCGAAACTGGTTCTGGAACTACGCGGTCATACCGCGGTTGTGACCATTGATAATCCGTCTGCAAACACCTGGGACCCTGAAAGCCTGTCGGGTTTGACTCAACTGGTGCACGATTGTGAAGCGGATAAATCAATATACGCCATGGTGTTAACCGGTGAAGGTGACAAGTTCTTCTCTGCCGGTGCAGATTTGAAACTGTTTGCTGATGGCAGCAAAGATACCGCACAAACCATGGCTGAACATTTTGGTCGGGCCTTTGAAACACTGTCTAACTTCCGTGGTGTCACCATAGCGGCGATCAACGGCTTTGCCATGGGTGGTGGTCTTGAGTGTGCATTGGCGTGTGATATCCGTATCGCGGAGCAGCAGGCGAAACTGGCATTGCCCGAAGCGACGGTAGGCTTGTTACCCTGTGGCGGGGGTACTCAGAACCTGGCCTGGATGGTCGGTGAGGGATGGGCCAAGCGCATGATCTTATGTGGCGAACGGATCGACGCGAACACTGCGGAAAAAATCGGTTTGGTAGAGGAAGTGGTGGAAACCGGTCAGGCCAAAGGCCGGGCACTTGAGCTTGCTGAATCGGTGGGTCAGCAGAGTCCCATCGCGGTGGCGGCGTGCAAAGATCTTATTCAACAGGCGCGTTCAGGTGACATTGCCTCGGCATACGCCGTGGAACGCAATGCCTTTGTTGACCTGTTTGACAGCAACGACCAGCGTGAAGGGGTCAACGCTTTCTTAGAAAAGCGACCGCCAGCCTGGACTAACAGCTGAGGCCTTTGCGTGATGAGTAATGATTTGGAACAGAGCAGTGTAGTCCTTACTGAACACCGGCTGGCTGCACAGTTGGTATTAGCAGAAGCCACGTTGAACGTGGAATCGACACTCAACTCGCTCAATCTTGAGATGATTCAATTGTTAACCCAGGCGCTGGACGACTGGGCGAAACGACCTGAAGTGGTTGCCGTTCTGCTCACCGGTGCCGGAGAGAAAGCGTTTTGTGCCGGTGGCGATATTCAGGCTTTGTATCGCGCCATCGTCAGCAATCATCAGGCGAATGAGGTCATCAACCGCTACCCGTTTGATTTCTTTGCCCAGGAGTATGCGTTGGACTATCAGCTGCACCGTTACTCCAAACCGGTGATCTGCTTAGGCCACGGCGTTGTGATGGGAGGCGGTATGGGTCTGTTCAGCGCGGCTAAGTTTCGTGTTGCGACAGAGCGTTCAAAGCTGGCGCTGCCGGAAATTACCATTGGCCTGTTTCCGGATGCTGGTGCCACCTGGAGTCTTAATCAGATGGCGCCGCACCAGGCGGTGTTTCTCGGCCTGACCGGCAGCCACGTGAATGCAGCGGATGCACTTGCGGTAGGGCTGGCCACTCATGTTGTGCCTCACGCGGAGCGAGATACCCTGCTGGCCAAACTCAAAGCAGTATCATATACAGAGGATGCTGCATCGAATTTGCAGCGGGTTGCTGACGCCCTTGCCAGTTTGCCCGACGTGGCAATGCCTGAAGGAGAAATTCAGCAGCTGCCTGTTTTTGCAACCACGTTTGCTGATCTGACCAAACAGGTACAGGTACTCGATGAGCTGCAGGGGCATTCAAAGTGGATTGACCGAGGTTTACAGAACCTGCGCGGCGGCTGCCCGACAACCGCGGGTATAGTGCTGGAACAGCTCCGTCGCAGTTCAGATATGTCGTTAGCTGACATGTTTCGTATGGAATATAATATCGCCTGTCATTGTGCGACAAACCTGGATTTTGCAGAAGGCGTACGCGCTTTATTGATTGAGAAAGACGGTTCGCCTAACTGGCAGTACCCGGATATCAAGACACTGCCCCAGGCCCACGTGATGGCTCATTTTTCGACATTTGAAACTCCACATCCACTGGCTGGCTTGGAGTAAAAGGTAACAATATGCAGAAAGTAGGTTTTATTGGTTTAGGTAACATGGGTGGCCCGATGGCCGGCAATCTGCAGGCAAAAGGCTATGCTGTGCAGGCGTTTGATCTGTCAGCGGCAGCGCTTGCTGCCGCAGGTGATGTTGAGGCCTGTGAGTCAGCCGCTCAGGCGGCCACAGATGTGGATGTGTTGATCAGCATGTTGCCCGCGGGTCGGCATGTGCGGGGACTGTATCTGGGTGACGAGAATCAGGCTGGATTACTGGATGCGCTGAGTGCTCAGACTCTGGTGATTGACTGCTCTACAATCGATCCAGCCAGTGCCCAGGCGGTTGCTGCTGCCGCAGCGCAGCGTGGGGTAGCGATGTTGGATGCACCGGTTTCCGGAGGCACCGGTGGCGCACAGAATGGAACGCTGACCTTTATTGTTGGTGGTGAGGCTGAGGTTCTGGCGCGCGCAACCCCGGTGCTGGAGGCGATGGGTTCAAATATTTTCCACGCTGGAGCAGCGGGTGCCGGTCAGATTGCCAAAATCTGTAACAATATGCTGCTGTCTATCCTGATGGCGGGTACCGCTGAAGCACTCGCCCTGGGGGTTGATCAGGGGCTCGATCCCAAAGTACTTTCGGATATTATGAAAGCCTCGTCCGGCGGCAACTGGGCCTTAAACGTGTACAACCCTTACCCCGGTGTAATGGAAAACGTGCCTGCGGCAAGAAACTACAGCGGAGGGTTTCTGGTTGATCTGATGCGTAAAGATCTGGGTCTGGCATTGGAAACTGCACAGGGTTCAGGAAGTGCAATACCCATGGGTGCGCTGGCGCAGAACCTTTATCAACTGCACAGTGCTAACCATGAAGCCGGCGCGCTGGATTTCTCCAGCATTCAGATGATGTACGGTGCTAAAGCTTCCCGCGACTGATGATGGCCTGACGTTCTGCTTTAGCAAGGTCCCGCATGGCATATAAAGTGACGGTGGATGGCACACCTTGCTGACGCAGGTTAGCAATACAGTTCACGAGCCTGGGTTTATCGAATCGCAGGTGGTCTTTCAGGCACCAGCCAACACCTTTTTGAACCAGGTCCTCGCTGTCATGTTTGAGCACTTCACACAATTCAAGTGCATGATCTATGTACTTACCTGAACGCGCCACTCTGCGAGTGAACACCACCACGCTGGCACGCCGTAACCACAGCTCCGGATCAGTGCTCCATGCTCGGGTCAGCGCCAGCATCTCGACAGGGTATTGATCCAGTAACGATCTCAGAAATGAGCCCGCATAAGCATCAATTTTGCTCCATCCATGCTGTTTGCGGATTATTTGATCAACCAATGCAAACTGTTCCGGGTTGAAGTAGCCGATGCTTAGATTCAGCAGACTCAGAGCAACACTTTTCTGTTCGCCATATCCTGAATCAATCAATCTGCGTGCCAGAGCTATTCTGGTCTGATCATCAAATTGTCGGAAAACCGGTAGCCACTGTGCAATCAGTTGTTTGATCTGTGGTGCACGCACGCCGTAGCCAAGGTAGCGTGGGTCCGTTTCGTTAGCGTCAGCTTTATACGGCGTATCTTTGCCGGCGTTCTCGAGGGTTAAAATAATTTGCTGGTGCGTTTCTGTCAGATTCACGCGGACTGTCTGCTGGGATACAGTTCACGCCAGGCGCCAGTCAATACGCGCCAGGCGGAGCGGGTAAACATTAACAGCAGCGCGATTGCTACTAACAAGTCGGGCCACGGAGACGAAGTAATCCAGACGGCGGCGGCTGCGGCGATAACGGCACAGCCTTCAGCGACGTCGTTGCGCGAACATTCCCAGACCGACGACATATTGATATCGTCGTGACGGTAGGGGGTCAGTAGCCACAAACACATCAGATTCGCCCCCAGATTGGCAGCGGCGGCAAGGCCCATGCTTGTGAACAGCGGGGTTTGCGGGTCGATGAGCTGGAGCATGATCTGCACCGCAACAGCCACCGCAGCGCAGAGAATCAGCAAACCTTTAAAGAGTGCAACTCTGGCTTTGGCCGAGCAGCCAGCACCGACAACGGCAAGGCTCAGCGCGTAGGTCACCGCGTCACCAAAGTTATCAAGCGTGCCGGAAAGCAGCGACACGGAACCACTTAACCAGGCTCCGCCAACCATGATCAGAAACGCGGCAATATTGATGAATAAAACAATGATCAGCACCCTGCGCTGACGCGCAGCAAGGGCGCCGACGTCAAGATCGCTGCAGCAGGCATCACTCATTTGGTTACGGCTCGTTGCTCAGTATAGCGGGCAGATTACCATCAAAGGTAGACCCGCTCCCAGAGCCCGTAGGCCATGAAGTCCACCTTATTTAGTGGAAAGCGCTTTTCACTTCGTTGACCTGGTCAACCAGGTCTTCCAGCTCGAGTTCATCCATTTCCGGATCAAAACCGATCCGTTGCAGGCTGGATGCGCTAGACCATTCATGTTCGCTGATGGATTTGTCACTATCACGATGTACCAGCCAGTTGGCCGCACAGACAATGTCGACGTAATCCACCGCGTTCGCCTGGTGTTCGCGGTCCTGATAATGCTCGGGTACAACAACGATATCGTCAGCAAAATTCCAGTGGCGCAGAATCATGCCGCCGACTGTTGGATGAATACTCTCAATGACCCGGTCCAGGGTCATGCTGTCACGTACCAGGTTGTCGTTTTCTTCTACCCAACTGAGTATAGGCAGGACACCAATTGAGTGGGTTAAACCTGCCAGAGTGGCCTGGTCAGGGCGCAGGCGGGTGTATTTTTTGCACAGAATTGAGCTCCAGGCAGCAACCTCTGTTGAGTTTTTCCAGACATCGCGTAGTCGGTTGTCAACAAACTCTGTAGTCGCCTGAAACATATTCTGCATCGCAAGGCCGGTCACCATGTTGGCTGAATAGTCGACGCCGAGACGGCTGATGGCCTGACTCAGATCGTCGATCGAACGAGTGGCGCGAAACATTGGTGAATTGGCTATGCGCACCAACTGCGCGGCCAGCCCCGGATCGTCACCCACCTCTTTTGCCAGCGATACAGCGGAAACAAATTCCGATTCAGCTTCTTCCCGGATGCGTAAAGCAACCTCAGGCAGGGAAGGCAGTTCGAGTTGGTCTTTGTCTAAAGCGGTCTGAATGTCCGCAGCGATGGATTCGGCAAGTTCGGCCATGGGAAGGGGTGTCCGGGAGAGTGAATACCTTCTGAGTATAGACAGGATCCAACCGCTCGCTGGGACATAAGGCCAGTTGTGACTGGTTTTGTGCGGCAGGTCGGGTTTGTGTGGGTATCTGACACAGGTCATCCGCGCGGTGGCGCCAACGCGGACAACTATCCGGCTGTGTTGCTGTCTGCCTTCGCGCTCGCCAGGCCATGGCCTCGGCTGTCGATGGAGATCACAGTACCGCTGTCTCCCCAGGCATCTCCGATGCGGGGCAAGGTAGGGTCGCTGAAGCTCACCAGATGGCGTTTTACCGCACCACGAAACTGTGCGCGTGCAACGATTTCCTGACCCAGGTAGCAGCCTTTGTCAAAGTCCACTGCACCCTGATTGTGCAGGTCTAACACCTGTGGCAGAAACTGCTCGCTCACAGGTTTGCTGACAAAGGCATAGCCTGCGTCGATGAGATCGGCATTCACAGCCTCGGAGCAATCTGTCAGTTCTTCTCCGCAATCGCCGAGCTGTATAGTCAGGTTTGGAGCCAGTTTGATACTGGCTTCTGTGGTGTTAACGGCGACCCTTTTGTCCGGGCCGGTGGCGAAAGTACATTTAGAGAATGTGACGTAGGGTTTCAAGAACGTGCGCACATGTTCGATCAGGCTGGCATGGACTAGCACATCGATGCCATCTGCACTTGGCAACAACCAGCCACTGGCCACGACCCGCCCTTTAAGATTGCAGATGGCCATAGGCAGCCCCTGGCCGGGCTGCAGTCTGCGGGTATCGCAGGTGACATAACCCTGTAGAAAATCCGCCGCGGTTGCGCCCAGCAAACTGATGACGCCTGCCTGGCGCCACTGGCCATGCAGGCCAGAGCTGTCTGAGGTCTTGGTTTGTGAAGTGTCCAACTCTGCTCCTTGTGGCTTACACGAAGTGACGCGTTAAACTGCTGGTTTTCCCAGCCACTGAAGATAAGGTGTGCACAGTATAGATACTGTCTGACCGAACTGAACTTATTTTATGGATTCACCTGCTTTTATGGATTCACCGACGCATTTAAAACACATCTACTGGCGCAGCCGCCGCGGCATGCTTGAACTCGAGCTCAAACTCGTGCCATTTGTACGGGATCACTACGACGCTCTACCTGCAAATGAACAAACTACCTACGAAAATATGCTCGAGGAAGAAGACTGGCAGCTGTTTGACTGGTTGCAGGGCCGTGAAGTACCCGCAGATGATCTTACCCGTACCGTGGTCGACAAAATTATCGCCAGCAACGGGCGTCTTTGACGCTTGAGCTGCATCTGTCATCCTGGCGCGTTTATCTCCCGGTTTTATGGGTGGGTTATATGAGCTGGGTCAGTTATTTCTGGCTGGGCTTTGCCGGTATTGGCCTGGTCTGTGTATTGAGCACGCGCTTGTTGCGACGCCAGATGTATCGGCTTTCCCGGGTCAGCCGGCACATATATCTGCAGGATAATGACATCAAAGGTCTCTGGCAGCTCGGCAGCCTGCTGTGTGTTCAGACTTACACAGCAAGCTACTGGTTTTTCCCTGGCGAGATCCGGCCGGGACAACTTGCCGCTTTGCGCGCATATCTACTCGAACAGGTGCCGCGTCAGGCGGTGGGTTTGAGAATATCCAGTTGATCAATACTGCCTGGAAACATAATGGTGTCCTGTGCTCGATCCGCGGTGTCCGGGAAGTCCAGGTTGTAGTGTAAGCCGCGGCTTTCGTGGCGCTTCAGTGCCGACCGAACAATCAGCTCCGCGACGTGCAGGAGGTTACGCAATTCAATCAGGTCATCGTTGATCCGATAATTAGTGTAGTACTCGTTCACCTCCTGTTTGAGCAGGTCGATCCGATGTTGAGCCCGTGCCAGGCGTTTGTTTGTCCTCACAATACCCACGTAGTCCCACATGAACCGCCGCAGTTCATCCCAGTTGTGTGCGATCACTACGGACTCATCTGAATCTGTCACCTTGGATTCGTCCCAATGTGGAAGTATCGGAATATCAAAGGGGCGGTCTAACTGGCTGATGATTTTTTCTGCCGCGTTGTGGCCGAATACCAGGCACTCAAGCAGTGAATTGCTGGCCAGACGGTTTGCGCCGTGTAATCCCGTATAACTGACTTCACCAGCTGCGTAGAGGTTGGGTAGATCAGTGCGCCCGTGCTGGTCTACAACCACGCCGCCGCAGGTGTAGTGCGCAGCGGGCACAACGGGAATGGGCTCTTTGCTGATGTCGATACCGAGGTCTGCGCAGCGTTGCGCTATGTTGGGAAAATGGCTGTGAATAAATTCTTTTGATCGGTGGCTGATGTCCAGGTAAACGCAGTCTGCCCCCAGACGCTTGATTTCATGATCGATGGCGCGCGCAACAATATCTCTGGGTGCCAGTTCCGCACGTTTATCGAACTTGTGCATGAAGCGACTGCCGTCTGGCAGTCTTAACACGCCGCCTTCGCCGCGTACCGCTTCTGAGATGAGATAGCTGCCTGCATGTGGGTGGTACAGGCAGGTGGGGTGGAATTGATTAAATTCCATGTTGGCAACCCGGCAACCTGCGCGCCAGGCCATGGCGATGCCGTCGCCGGTGGAGCTGTCCGGGTTGCTGGTGTAGAGGTAAACCTTGCTGGCGCCGCCGGTCGCCAGAATAACAAATCGTGCCTGGAATACTTCCACATGTCCGGTGCTGCGATTCAATACGTAGGCACCTGCGCAGCGGCTCGGATAGCGGCCCAGGCGCGAGAGATTGATCAGATCAATGGCCAGGCGGTCATCCATCAGTTCGATGTTCGGGTGGTCCAGCGCCCTGGCGGTCAGGGTTTCGTTAATGGCGCGGCCGGTGGCATCTGCAACATGCAAAATGCGGCGCTGGCTGTGGCCACCTTCCCGGGTAAGGTGAAATTCGTTGCCTTCCTGATCGAAATTCACCCCCCAACTGGAGAGTCTATTGATTACCGCAGGGGCCGAAGACACGGTCATGTTGACGATATCCTCGTCACACAGACCGGCACCTGCAACCAGCGTATCTTCAACATGATCACCAAAGGTGTCTTCTGCGGCTGTCACCGCGGCTATGCCACCCTGCGCCCAGTGGGTTGATGCACTGGTAATCCCGCCCTTGGTCAGCACCGTTACCCGGGCGTGTTCCGCCAGCTGCAGAGCGGCGCAAAGACCGGCAGCACCGCCGCCGATAATCAGCACATCTGTGGAAAATCTCTGTGACACGCACCCACCTGGCAAATTCGTTAAACAAGCGCCCTAGTATATAGCGGCAGACATCGGCAGAATATCGCGGCTTTGCGATGTAGCCCGTCTGCGTCGCCAGACTTTTTAAAATCGGAATCCACTTGGCGCAAGATACAGATCAGGAACTCGTAAAACGGGTCCAGAAAGGTGACCAGGCAGCGTTTGACATGCTGTTTGCGCGTTATCAGGTGCGTATTCTTAATTTGATCGGCCGTTATGTCAGAGACGCCGATGAAGTCAGAGATGTGGCGCAGGAAGCCTTTATCAAGGCGTATCGCGCCATTCCGAGGTTTCGCGGCGACAGCCAGTTTTATACCTGGCTGTATCGTATCGCAATCAATACCGCGAAAAATCACCTGGTATCCCGTAGTCGACGTCCGCCCAGCAGTGACGTTGATATTGAAGATGCAGACTACCGGGATGATGCTGACATGTTGCGTGACAGTGAGGATCCTGAATCTGCATTAGCCCGGGATCAGCTGCAATCAACCATTCATGATGCACTGACACAGTTGCCAGATGACCTGCGCAGCGCATTGACGCTGCGCGAATTCGACGGGCTCAGTTATGAGCAGATTGCGGACATCCTAGAGTGTCCGGTGGGGACTGTGCGCAGTCGAATATTTCGCGCGCGAGAATTTGTTGATCAGCGCATCAGGCCCTTGCTGGATAACACGGATGAATCGAACTAATCAGTAAAGGCCTGGTCTATAGGGGAGCGTGGTTGCAAGTGCAAGTGCAAGCGCGATCGGGAAATGGGGAAACGGGAGCCGTAAACGGGGAAATCCCGGCGCGGAGAAAGGCAGGATAGGGATTGGTGATGACGGAACAGCTACGAGAATCACTTTCAGCGGCCATGGATAACGAGGCAGATGCCTTTGAGTTGCGCCGCGTCTTAGATGAAGCCAAGCAGGATTCTGATCTGCGTGAGCAATGGTATCGATTTGCGCTGGTACGTGATGTCATGCGTGAAGATATGCAGAATTATCAACCGGGACTGCGGGAATCTATCTGGCAGGCCTTGAATGAGACCGAAGACCAGGATGCTGATGTCGCTCAGCCGCTGCGCGATGTGTCTATCAATCCAAAGCGGAATCAACGTTCACCCTGGATAGGGCGGCTCACAGGTACTGCAGTCGCCGCTGTGGTTGCCGTGCTGGTGATGGTCAACGGCGGCGTGTTCGACAGTGAAGTTGAACCCGCTGCGGATTACGCAGGCGTACAACCCACCCCGACAGTTGGTGAACTGGCGCCTGTCATGTATCAGCAGGCCACCGCGATTGATCAGCAGCGACAACAGGCGCTGATGTTGCATCACATACAGCAACGCGCCATGAATCAGGCCAGTCTCGCGTCATTTGTAAAAGTGGCCACATTCCGCAGCGCGCCGCCCCAGGTGCCCGCTGAACCCAACAATGGTCAGAGCCCATCCCGGCAATGATGAGCTTGTCTCGCATTATATTGCTGGCAACGTTTGCTTGCGTTGTGCCAGGTATTGCGGCGGCTCAATCTGTAGCGCAGATGCTGCAAGATATGAATTCCGCGTTCACCAATCACAGCTACGATGGTGTGTTCAGCTATTACACTGGCGGTGAGCTGGCCAGTTTGCGGGTTGTACATAAACAAGTTGATGGCGTGCAGCGCGAGCGGCTTGTTCACCTCAACGGTGCACCACGAGAAATCATTCGCAAAGGTGAGGTGGTGTCCTGCATTGTGATGCCGGGCGATGATCTGATCGCGCTGGAAAAAAGTATCCCAGCCGGACCATTTGCACGTGCCTTTGTGCGGCAGTTTGATCAGATTGCCGATACTTATACCGTGGGGACATTCGGCGAAGGCCGGGCAGCCGGTCGCCCCGCCGTGCGGGTTGCAATCAGTCCAAAGGACCAGGATCGGTACGGTTACCGCATCTGGATCGATAAAGAAACCTCACTGTTACTGCGTTCGGAGTTGATTGATCATCGTGGCCAGAAGCTCGAAATTTTCATGTTTAACCAACTCCTGGTCGGCGACGATGTCGAAGACTCGGCGCTGGAGCCTGAAGGCGTCAGTGGCGGCATGGTCAGTCATCTGACTCTGCAGGCCGCAGATGAACCCTGGCAACCGCCAGCAGCCGCAAACAGTGCGCAGCCCATGCCTTCAGCCTGGAGTACCCACTGGTTACCCGCGGGCTTTGCCATGACAGATGCCCACATGCGCCACAAACCGGCCTCAGGCAGTCAGGTCAGCAGTCTCATGTACAGCGATGGCCTGGCGGCATTTTCGATTTATGTCGAGCCTATGCCTAAAGCCGGCGCAGCAAGCATGGTCTCGCAGAATGGCGCAACCGTTGCGGTTACCCATCAGATCGAAGAGCAGGGCCAGTATTTCCTGGTGACACTGGTTGGCGAGATACCGGTTGAAACGGCCCGGAATATAGTCACAACAGTACATCAGAAGAAAGGCTAAGTAATTGATTAGTAAGAATATTATAATTACTGAGCTGGCCGGTGAACGTGCCTTCAGGGCTGTCGAAGAGGGCTGCTCTGGTTGTCAGCAGAGCTGCGCGGGCAAGTGGTTCGCGCCGGGTATACCGCAGCAAAGTGAGCAGATGCAGACTCTGGCTGCCGCAGAAGTTGCTGTTTCCAGCAGTGGCTTGAATACCATTGTTGCCGTGCTGTTCGGGCTCCCGCTATTGCTCTTACTGGGCTTTGGGTACGCTTTTCAAGCCTTCGGCATAAACTCGGCACCGCTTCTCAGCCTTGCCGTTATCGCAACTGTGCTGTTGCTGGCTGGCGTCGTGTTGACTAAACACAGCGCAAAACTTATTCCGTTGTTGCGGGTCGAAGTTAATGCCAGTCACCGTGAATAGACGGGGCTAAAACAGTGCAGAACAAGACATATCCTGACATTTTATTAGGAAACAAAGTATGAAGCTTAGATTGATCGTTGCGTTTTTTATACTGCTCTCGCCTGCATGGGCTGCGCAGGCAAAGGATCTGCCAGATTTCACGCAATTGGTAGAGCGCAATGCACCAGCCGTAGTCAACATCAGCACCGTTGGTGAACCGCGCCGACAACGCCGCGGACAACCGCGAAGCGATGAACTGGAAGAGTTTTTCCGCTTTTTCGGACCACCTGGATCACGCCCCGGCGTGCCTAATATGCGGCCTTCGACGTCATTAGGCAGCGGTTTTATCATCAGCAAAGACGGCTACATTCTGACCAACAATCATGTTGTCGATGGCGCTTCAGAAATCATTGTGCGCTTAAGTGATCGGCGTGAGCTGGTCGCAGAACTGGTTGGCGGGGACGTACGCGCTGACCTCGCCGTTCTGAAAGTCACCACAGATGAAGACCTGCCGGTGGTCGAGCTGGGTAAATCTGAAAAGCTCAAAGTGGGCGAATGGGTGCTTGCCATCGGTTCCCCATTTGGTTTCGACTATTCAGTAACGGCAGGCATTGTCAGCGCGAAAGGGCGCAGTCTGCCTACCGCTCAGAACGAAAACTATGTGCCGTATATTCAAACCGACGTGGCCATCAATCCGGGTAATTCAGGCGGCCCACTGTTCAACCTGGACGGTGATGTGATTGGTATCAACTCGCAGATCTATTCAAATTCAGGCGGATTCATGGGGGTTTCTTTTGCCATTCCCATCGATATCGCTATGGAAGTTGCCGATCAGCTGAAAGAAGACGGCCGGGTATCCCGTGGCTGGCTGGGTGTGATGATTCAGGAAGTCAGTCGTGATCTGGCTGAGAGTTTTGGTCTGGATCGTCCGCATGGCGCGCTGATCTCAAAAGTTTTTGACGACACACCAGCTGCTGCAGGTGGCTTGCGTGCCGGCGACATTATTACGTCGTTTAATGGCCGTTCGATTGAACGTTCCTCTGAGCTGCCTCATTTTGTCGGTCGGGTACGGGCAGGTGACATGGCTGAGGTGGAGCTGGTCCGTGATGGCAAAGAGATGACGCTGGAACTCAGAGTAGGCGAATTGGCAGATCTTGGCGAAGATGGCAGTCGTCCGGTAGTAGGGCAGTCTGGAGGTGGCCGTCTGGGGTTGGCAGTTGCCGGCTTAACCGATGAAGAAATGGAGCGCCTGGATGTCCGAGACGGCGTGCGCGTTGTTGATGTGTCTGGTGCAGCCGCAGACGCGGGCATCCGCCCTGGAGACATTGTCGTCAGGCTCAATCATCAGGCGATCGGCAGCCCCAGTCAGTTGGAAGAGCTGGCGGATTCTTTGACCGCAGGACGCACTGTACCCGTGCTGGTGCTGCGAAACTCGAACCCTACGTTCCTGGCGCTGAAAGTGCCTGAATAGAGCTGGGTGAAGAAACGCTAACTTTCTAAGACAAGTGCAGTGTACTGCTGCACTCTGCGCGCGTAGTTTTACCTTCAACGCAGCTTTTTTCTTCTACGAAAGAAGGCGATAGGCTAAACTCGCGCGCCTCAAACCACCCACGGACTATTTGTGCCGGACATCGAGCATATTCGTAATTTTTCGATCATTGCCCATATAGATCATGGGAAATCGACCCTGGCCGACCGTTTTATCCAAACGTGCGGTGGCCTGGCAGAACGGGAAATGGCTGAGCAGGTGCTCGACTCCATGGATATCGAGCGTGAGCGTGGTATCACCATCAAGTCTCAATGCGTCACCCTGCAGTATGAACACCCTGAAGGCGGGCGCTATCAGCTCAACTTCATTGATACCCCCGGCCATGTGGATTTCAGTTACGAGGTGTCACGTTCGCTGTCTGCCTGTGAAGGTGCGTTGCTGGTGGTGGATGCCGCCCAAGGGGTTGAAGCTCAATCGGTAGCCAACTGCTATACGGCCATTGAGCAGGGGCTCGAAGTACTGCCCGTATTAAACAAAATTGACCTGCCCCAGGCTGAGCCTGAGCGGGTGGCTGGTGAAATTGAAGATATTATTGGTCTGGATATCAGCGATATCCAGACCGTAAGCGCTAAGACAGGCGCGGGTGTTGATGAGCTGCTGCGGTATCTGGTTGATAATATCCCGCCACCAGAAGGTGACCCGGAAGCAGATCTGCAGGCACTGATTATCGACTCCTGGTTTGATAACTATCTTGGCGTAGTGTCTCTTGTCAGGGTAAAGCAGGGTTGTCTGGATAAAGGCTCACGTATCATCGTGAAATCAACCGGCAAAACCCACGTGGTTGATGACGTTGGCCGTTTCACACCCAAACGCACCCCTGACAAATCTCTGTCTGCAGGCGAGGTTGGCTACGTGGTCGCCGGCATAAAAGAAATTCAGGGCGCGCCAGTGGGTGACACGCTGGTGTCAGCGAAAGCGCCAGATGTGCCGCAGCTACCAGGTTTTACCCGCGTTAAACCTCAGGTGTTCGCCGGCTTGTTTCCGGTTAATTCTGAAGATTTTGAATCATTTCGTGAGGCACTGGAGAAACTGGTGCTCAATGATGCGTCACTGTTCTATGAGCCGGAATCGTCTGACGCGCTGGGCTTCGGCTTCCGCTGCGGCTTCCTCGGCCTGCTGCACATGGAAATCGTGCAGGAGCGGCTGGAGCGGGAGTACAACCTGGATCTGATCACCTCTGCGCCAACGGTGGTGTACGAAGTAGAAAAGCCTGATGGCAGCGTGGTGCAGATCGACAACCCCTCACGTATACCGCCAAATTTCAAAGAAATGCGTGAACCCATCGCTGATGTGAATATTCTTGTTCCGCAGGAATATGTTGGCAACGTTATGACCCTGTGTGTAGAACGGCGCGGTGTGCAGAAAAACATGAACTTCTCCCAGGGCCAGGTGGCGATGCATTGGGAAATGCCTCTGAACGAAGTAGTGATGGACTTTTTTGATCGGTTGAAATCTGTCAGCCGTGGATTTGCATCGTTGGACTATGGTTTTCTTCGCTTTGAAGCAGCCAATCTGGTTAAGTTGGACATTCTTATTAATGGCGACAAAGTAGATGCGTTAGCCAGCATTGTGCATCGTGACCAATCTCAGAGTCGCGGGCGTGCCTTGGCAGAAAAGATGAAAGAACTGATCCCGAGGCAGATGTTTGATGTCGCAGTGCAGGCAGCTATCGGCGGCCAGATCGTGGCCCGACAGACTGTAAAAGCTTTACGCAAAAACGTCACAGCCAAGTGTTACGGGGGTGATATAACGCGCAAAAAGAAACTGTTAGAGAAGCAGAAAGAAGGTAAAAAGCGCATGAAGCAGATTGGCCGCGTGGAAATTCCCCAGGAGGCTTTTCTTGCAGCTCTACGGGTTGATCGCTGATCTATGGATATAGACCTTCCGTATATTCTGTTCTGGGTGGTGCTGGTTTGTGGCGTGGTGTGGCTGGTAGACAGCCTTTTTTTTCGACGCAAGCGTCTTGCTGCTGATGCGCAGGCCTCCGATCCGACGCTGGTTGAATATGCCAAAGCGTTTTTCCCGGTACTGCTTCTGGTACTGATTCTGCGCAGTTTTCTTGCCGAACCGTATCAGATTCCTTCTGAATCCATGGTACCCACCCTGGAAGTAGGCGACTTCATTTTGGTCAATAAATATGCGTATGGGCTGCGTCTGCCGGTTTTTGGGACCAAGGTAGTTGACGTGGGTGATCCCCAAAGAGGCGATATCATGGTGTTTGTACCCCCACATGATCCTCGCTATTTCATCAAGCGCGTGATCGGCCTGCCTGGAGATGTCGTCAGATATGACAATAAAGTGCTGTATGTGAACGGTGAGCGTTTGGGATACGAACTGGTTGGCGAAGTGCAGGGCAGAAACTACGGTACAATGGTCAACGAATTTATCGAGACCATCGACGGACGCGGTCATCGAATATTCAAAAACGGCGGTTATGAACCCCCGCAGGAATGGCAAATACCACCGGATCGGTACCTCATGCTGGGCGATAACCGGGATATGAGCCAGGACTCACGATTCTGGGGTCTGGCTACCGAAGACAGTATTGTTGGCAAGGCTGTAGCTATCTGGTTGCATAAAGACTCCGGATTGAGCTGGCCAACCTTTGACCGCAATAAGTGGTTTGATTAAGGAGGCGAGGATGTCCCGAAGCAGTTTTAAAGGCCCGGCAAGACAGCTAGGCATGTCTATGTGGGGTTGGTTGTTTGTCGCCATTGTGGTGGGCACCGTCATAACCTCAGTGCTGCGTCTCGGCCCGCATTATATTGATTTCCGCATTGTTCAATCCGTCAGTGATCGATTACCTGTCAACGAAGTACACAAAGAAATGTCCCGCGCAAAAATTCTGGAACACTACAAGAAGCAGTTCCGGATTGAGGGATTCCGTATTCCTTTAAAAGATATGATGACCGTTGAGCGAAACCGGGAGCAGACTGTAGTAGACATCAATTATGAAGTACGAGAGCACCTGTTTTTCAACATCGACGTTGTCCTAGTGTTTAGTGAGCAGCGTACCTACAACTAATCCACCTGGCACCGCGGCGGAGCTTGCCCGTCTGCAGCGTCAGCTTGGATATCAGTTTACCGATATCGCGTTGCTGCAGCAGGCGCTGACGCACAAAAGTTTTTCCAAACAGAATAACGAACGTCTTGAGTTCCTGGGTGATGCGGTACTGGGTTATCTGATAGGCCATCGGCTTTATGGTTTAGAAAAATCCTATGCGGAAGATTCGCTTTCCTTGATGCGCGCTAATCTGGTCAGAGGTTCCTCGCTTGCAGATGTTGCAAAGCAGATTAATCTTGCCGCGTGTTTGCGCCTAGGCACCGGCGAGCGCAAGAGCGGTGGACGACAGCGAAACTCTATTCTGGCAGATGCTCTTGAAGCGGTTATCGGCGCTATTCATGAGGATGAAGGAGGCGGTATCGGCGCCTGTCGAGAGGTTGTTGAGCATCTATTCCAGGCTCGCATTTCGGGTCTGGACCCGGAAAATCTCAAAGATGCTAAAACGCGATTGCAGGAATTGTTGCAGGCCTCTGCGCTGGATTTGCCAGACTATACAGTGACTCAGGTTGAGGGCGCGGATCATCAGCGTCAGTATACGGTGACTTGTGAAATTTCTGATTTGAGTATCCAATGTGATGCTACAGCATCCTCCCGTCGTCGAGCTGAACAGTCAGCGGCGGCGGTTATGCTGACTCAGCTGATCAATCACCCGGCATTAAGTGGACAATGAATTGAGCGATTTGGAGCAGACTTTTTGTGGTTACGTCGCCTTGCTGGGGCGCCCCAACGTCGGCAAATCTACTTTGCTGAATCATCTGCTGCACCAGAAGATCAGTATTACCTCTCGCAAGCCTCAGACTACTCGACAAAACATGCTGGGTGTCGACACGCAAGGTAACTATCAGGCTATTTACATGGATACCCCGGGTATCCATCGGAACACGGAAAAAGCCCTCAATCGTTACATGGTCGCCAATGCCGTTGCGGCGCTTCGGGATGTTGATCTGCGTGTCATGTTGATTGAAGCGGGTAAATGGAAAGATGAAGATGCTCATGTGCTGGAAATGCTGCGCCACGCTGATGCCATCAATATTGCGGTGATCAGCAAGGTCGATTTGCTGGCCAATAAAAACCTGCTGCTGCCGGAAATCGAGCGGATAAATGCATTTGGTGTGTTCAGTGAAATTATCCCGCTCAGTGCGTTGCGTAATGAAGGTGTTGAGCACTTCAGAGAACAGGTTTTTTCACGCTTACCTGCTGGCCCACATCTGTTTTCAGCAGATGAAATAACTGATCAGACCGAACGGCGTCTGGTGGAAGAAATTGTCCGGGAAAAGCTCATGCGCCAGCTGGGTGACGAGATTCCGCACAGCGCAGCTGTTGTGGTGGAGCGTTTTGTCGCCTCGGAGAAGATCACGGAAATCCATGCCGATATTTATGTTGAGCGTGATGGCCAGAAACGCATTGTGATCGGCAAGCAGGGTGCACGTTTGAAGTTGATAGGGCAGGAAGCACGCAAGGATATTGAGCGTATGCTGGATAGCAAAGTCATGTTGCACCTCTTTGTTAAAGTTAAAAAAGGCTGGACCAACAACAATAAACTGATGACTCGGCTAGGGTATCAATAACCTTGCGCGAAAATGATTTAGCAGCGCTGGTACTGCATGTCAGGCCGTATCAGGAAACCAGCGGCATGGTGCAGTTTTTCACCCGTGAACACGGCAGGCTGGTCGGTGTAAAAAAAGGTATGCGGCGCGGTCGCAATCCCGTGTCTATCCAACCCTTCACCTACGGGCGTTTGTCCTACGTCGGCCGCTCGAATCTTGTCACCATCACGCAGTACGATCCCGAAGGGCGTTATGAGCTGCATGGCGATCATCTCAGTGCGGGTTTCTATGTCCTGGAACTGCTGACCCGCTGTGTTACCGAACGTCAATCCGAGCCTGGTCTGTTCAACGCTGCCTGTGATGTACTGGCTGCGCTGCAGTCAGCATCGCCGTTGGCACCGACCCTGCGTAAGTTTGAATCCAAGCTGCTCAGCGAACTCGGTTATGGCATTGACTATCTGCACGAAGCCGGAGAAGGGGGCGCGATTCTTGCGCAGGAGCGCTACCGATGGGTGGCAGGGCAGGGTTTTCAACGTGTGGATGAACATGCGATGGGATCAGTTGATGACCTGCCAGGTTGGGTATTACATGCGCTCAGCCAGCAGGATTACAGCAGGGCGGAAACACTACGTTGTGCAAAACATCTGTATCAGAAAGCGCTGTCTCCATTGCTGGGTTCGGCGCCATTGATCAGTCGGGAGATGGTGCGCGCATCTCCCCCTGGGGCGTTGCGCCATGTCTAAAAAACCCGTTGAACTGACGCTCGAGGTAGAACATCTAAGCAACGAGGGCCTGGGTGAGACGGTTATTCCCAACCATGAGGGCGCTCCACCGCGGACCGTAATGATGCGCAACGCACTGCCCGGTGAAACCGTAGACGTGCGGGTGCTCAAGCGCCGTAAAGGGGTTTGGTACGCGGAGTGTGCCACCGCAGGAGAGCCTGCCAGTCCAATGCGCAGCCCATCGGCGTGTCAGCACTTTCCCAGGTGCGGAGGCTGTAGCCTGCATCACATGAAGGAGCAGGACGCCCTGCAGTTGAAACAGTCACAGCTGCAGCACGCGCTGGCGGACTGCAATATTGAACCTCAACGCTGGCAGAAGCCGGTACGTATCAATCAACTGGGCTATCGCCGTAAAGCGCGTCTTGGTGTGCGTTGCGTCGGTGAGCATGTTTTTGTCGGGTTCCGGGAATCTTTCAGTAATCGGGTTGCGCGTCTCGATAACTGCGTCGTGCTGACAACTCAACTATCCGCGTTGATAGCGCCATTACGTAGCCTGATTGCGCAACTCAGCATCGCAACAAAAATTCCGCAGATTGAGTTTGCACAAGGAGATAGTACAGTGGTGCTGATGGTTCGGCATCTGCAGCCATTGTCTCCTCAGGACTTGTCACTATGGCAGGAATTTGAGCGGCAGCACGCTGTGATTGTGCTGTTGCAGAGCGGTGGCTACGACACGCTGCAAACCCTTAACGGGCAACCTCCAGAACGTCTGGGCTATCAGCTGCCCAGCTGGGGATTACACATGCAGTTCCAGCCGCAACAGTTCACCCAGGTGAATCTGGAAATGAACCAGGTGCTGATCCGCTACGTGCTGGCTTTGCTGGGTGATCTGAAAGATAAGAAAGTTGCTGATCTGTTCTGCGGTGTGGGTAATTTTACTCTGCCGCTGGCGCGTCAGGGCGCGCAAGTCTGGGGTTATGAAGTGGCAGCGGATGCAGTCGCGATGGCTCAGGAGAACGCACAACACAATGGACTTGCTGAGCAGGTCAGTTTTGCAGCGCTTGATCTGTACACCGATTCGCAGGCTGCAGCCTTACCCGTGCAGGTAGATGCGCTGGTTCTGGATCCGCCGCGTAGTGGCGCTGGTCCTAATCTGCCCCGTTGGTTAGCAGATTTTCAAGGTGATCGGGTGGTCTATGTTTCCTGCAACCCGAAAACCTTTGCTGCTGATGCGGTGCATCTGCAGGCAGCAGGCTTTACGCTGCAGACAGTAGGTATATTTGACATGTTTCCGAACACGACACACGTAGAAACCATCGGTTGTTTTCATCGAACAGGTGCCCTCACAGATGGTTAAAGTCAGTAATGCAGTGCCAACTACACCTCAGGGTGAAGTGAATGTGCCCCTCTGGGTTGATCAACTTTGTGATGTCCACGAACAGTTGGATTCAAAAACGATTGAAGAGACGGTCACGTGGTTGGCTCACCATCAACCCGATCAGTTGGTGATGGCCCTTGAGCTGGCGGAGCTGGTGGCCCAGCTCAATATGGACCAGCCCTCAGTGCAGGCGGGCCTTATTTATCGATCGATACGCGAAGGGCGCATAACTGAAACGCAGGCGCAAACGCTGTGTGGTGAAGAGGCCTGTCGCATCGCCTCTTCAGTTGCTCAGATGGCAACCACCAGTTTGTTGGAGATGTCTAATTCTCCCCTGCAGGAGAAAGAACAACAGGATCAGGTTGAGAACATCAAGCGAATGCTGGTCTCGCTTATCGATGACGCGCGTGTAGCCGTGGTGAAACTGGCAGAACGCGTTGCGGCGCTGCGTCGAGCAAAAACCTATGAACCAGAACGGCGGTTGCGCGTTGCGCAGGAAGCAAGTCGCGTGTTTGCCCCTCTGGCAGGTCGTTTGGGTATCTGGCAATTGAAGTGGGAACTGGAAGACCTGTCTCTACGCTACACCCAGGAAGATGTTTATCTGGATATTGCCCGCCAGCTGAAAGGCAAACGCGCCGAGCGGGAAGTGCAGGTTGAGCACATGATCGACCAGGTTCGAGGGTTATTGCGCGGGCACGGTATTGATGCGGTAGTTTATGGGCGCGCCAAACACATCTACAGCATCTGGCGCAAAATGCAGAGTAAAAACGTCAGTTTTGATCATGTTTACGACGTCCGTGCTGTGCGCATAGTTGTTAACACTCTCGCGGAATGTTACGCCGCTCTGGGCGTGATACATACAACCTGGCGCCATCTGCCCAGTGAATTTGATGATTACATTGCTAACCCTAAAGAAAATGGTTATCAGAGTATCCACACTGCAGTGACTGCATCAGATGGCCGCGTCCTGGAAATTCAGATTCGCACCACAGCGATGCATGAGGATGCGGAGCTTGGTGTTTGTGCGCACTGGTCTTATAAAGATGGACGCCCGGAAGACGGAAGTTATGCTGCCAAAATGGACTGGTTGCGTCAGGTTATGGAGTGGCACGAAGATCTGGCAGGTACAGAGTCAATCAGCACTCTGTTGCAACATCGCATCAGCCAGAGCCGAATTTTTGTTTCCACTCCGAAAGGTCATGTTTTGGAGCTACCGCCGCACGCAACAATTCTGGATTTTGCCTACAGGGTACATACAGATATCGGCCATACCTGCAGAGGCGGACGTGTGAATGGTGTGCTTGCTCCCTTAAGTCGTCAATTGGAAACAGGCCAGCAGGTCGAGATTGTCACTGCCAAAAATGCACAACCTCAGCGAGACTGGCTGGAAGAGAGCTTGAGTTTCGTAAATTCAGACCGAGCCAGAGCTAAACTGGTCGCTTATTTCCGTCATCTTCCCCCGGAAGATCAGCAGCGCGTCGGCGCGCAATCCGTGAATACCAAGCTGGCAGCACTTGGTCTGGCTGACTTATCTGCGCCGCAGCTGCAGGCTCTGGCTCATGGCAACGGATATGCGCAGGTTACCGACCTCTGGCAGGCTGTGGGGGCGGGCGAATTGTCAGCGATTAAAGTGATCGTAGCGCTGGCCGATCAGGTATCTATCCACAATCAGCGTGAGCTGCCGGGTATCCCAACGGAGTCCTATCCTCATGAGGCGAGATTTCGCCTCAGTGCGGATAATCGAGATGGCCTGTTGCACGATATTACCCAGGTCATCGGCGATATGGGTATTGCGTTAACGGGTACAACTGGACGGGTGAGTAATGCCTCGTCCCAGGCTATCATTAGCGTCGACGTGAGTTTGTCATCCTGGCAGCAGAGCGTTGAGTTTGTGAGTTATTTAAGCCTCATAGAAGGCGTCACGGAAATCCGCAAAGAAGCCATCTAGCGCTGCGGTCTATTGGAGTAGAGCATGAGAATAATTCTCTTGGGTCCACCGGGAGCAGGTAAGGGCACCCAGGCACAATTTATAAAAGAGCGTCTGGGTATTCCGCAAATATCCACTGGCGATATGCTGCGTTCAGCAGTTTCATCAGGTAGCGCGCTCGGAGAGCGGGTAAAAGCTGTGATGGACTCTGGCGCGCTGGTCTCAGATGAAATCATCATCGACCTGGTCAAAGATCGCATTCAACATGACGACTGTGCCAACGGCTTTCTGTTTGATGGTTTCCCGCGCACCATCCCGCAGGCTCAGGCCATGACGTCGGCCGGTGTAGAAATTGATGCAGTGGTTGAAATTCAGGTACCTGATGAAGAACTTGTACAACGCATTACCGGACGACGGGTGCATCCAGGCTCCGGTCGGATTTACCATCTGATCTATAATCCGCCCAAGGTTGAAGGGCGTGATGATGAAACCGGTGAGCCCCTGGTGCAACGCGAAGACGATACTGAAGAAACCGTGAGAGAGCGTCTATCAGTCTACAAAGAGCAGACCGAGCCTCTGGTTGAGTTCTACCATGCGATGGAAAGCCAGGGTCTGCGGTATATTTCTGTTGACGGGCAGGGTGAAGTCGCGTCGATCCAGGCTGCAATTGCAGCGGCGCTGGACACATCGCAGAACTGAATCTGCGTCTTTATCCCAGTAAGCCTTTGAATGGCAGCACTCTGACCGTGCTGCCAACCTCAAGGTTGCCGCTGGTTTTAGGCACTTCGATAAAACAATTTGCACCGCTGAATGTGCTCAGGCGATTAGAACTCTGATCGCCAGTCACAGCCACTTCGAGTCCCGCCGCGTGGGTTGTGTAGGTACCGCGTTGAAACTCCATTCGCCCTGGCTCATGGTTGATAGGACTGGTGAGCGTGGCATTGACAGTGAGCGGCGCATCAGGTTTATGGCCAGCCATAAAGGTGATGGCGGGCAGGGCAACCATCAGCAGCGTGACAATGGTTGAAACCGGGTTGCCGGGTAAGCCGAACAGGTAGCAGTTATCAATCTGGCCAAATGCCAGCGGTTTGCCAGGTTTAAGATTCAATCGCCAGAACCCCAGTGAACCCAAAGATGCAATCGCACTGGTTACAAAATCGGCGTCGCCAACAGAAACACCGCCACTGGTGATCAGTACATCACATTCCTGACTGGCTTGTTTTAAAGCGGTCTTTACGGCTTCTGGGTCGTCTGCCAAGGCCCCATAGTTAGTAACTTCGCAAGGCGCCCTGGCTAACAAACTCACCACGGTAAAACGGTTTGAATCGTAGATCTGACCCGTTTTCAATAACTCGGGTGCAGTGCCAGGGTCTACCAGTTCATCACCGGTTGAGAACACGCCGACTCGGACTCTACGGTGAACTACAACATCTGTAATGCCTGCTGCCGCAAGATGACCGGTGTCAAAAGCGTTAAGCTGATGCCCCGGCTCAGACAGGCAGGTGCCGGCAACAATGTCGTGTCCAATGCCGCGTAGATAGCTCTGCGTGGGCATCGTACCGGTAAAGCGCACAGTATCTTTCAGGACGTCCGTCTGCTCCTGTAAGTACACCTGATCGCAGTCATCTGGCACCACAGCGCCGGTAAACACGCGCACACATTCCATGCTTTTGACGCGTCCCGTAAATGGATGACCGGCCAGGGATTCACCGACAATACGAAACGTGCCCTGAGGATGCTGTTGCAGATCATCCATGCGCAGCGCATAACCGTCCATTGCTGATGCGCGAAACGGGGGCAGACTGACAGGGGCGATAACGCTGGCGGCAACGATGCGGCCAACGGCGTCAGCCAACGCAACGGTTTGAGTTTCCTGCACCGGGTTAAGGGTGCGAAACAACTGCGTCAAGGCTTCCGTCAGATCTAAGGGTTGGCTATTCTGTGACAATGATAAACACGCTTTGTATCGAAACCAGTGGCCCTCATTGTAGCCTGGCTCTAG
This sequence comes from Gammaproteobacteria bacterium, assembly GCA_048571035.1. Taxonomy (GTDB): domain Bacteria; phylum Pseudomonadota; class Gammaproteobacteria; order Pseudomonadales; family Azotimanducaceae; genus UBA4421. The sequence goes on along the minus strand of CP121329.1, from coordinate 881,908 downwards.
CCGTAGACGGGCACATTTATCGCCGCGAAGAATTACTGCAACGCACTCACAATCAGTACCTGTTGCCGCTGCTGGACGAGTTGTTCAGTGAAGCAGGCATAACGCCGATGCAACTTGAACTTGTCAGTTTTGGCTGCGGACCCGGTAGTTTCACCGGTGTTCGTATTGCTGCAGCTGCTGCGCAAGCGATTGCAACCGCCAGTGATGCCAGAGTAGTGCCCCTCTCGAGTGCCTGGATACTGGCGGCCACCGCATTTACCGAACACCCGGAGCTGCAACAGGTTATCTGCTTTATTGCCAGTCGAGGCCAGGCTTTTTATATCTCTGCTTATCGCCGAGTCACTGATCCAGCCAGCGGTGCGCATACGTATCAGCAAACTGAAGCGGATGAATTAGTCGACCAGCCGCCCGCCTGGCTTGTTGCTCAGGAGGAGGGTGCAGCGATAATCGGCAAAACAGCCATCGCAGGCAAATTACCCACCTGGTTGCCTGAGCCATTGCAGGACTACGCTCTGGATGTGCTGTATCCACAAGCTACAGTTATGATTGCCGAGGCCCAGGCGCAAAATCTGGCAGGTGAAAGCGTTGCGGCGCAGTTTGGATTGCCACAGTATTTTGCCGGCGATTCGCCCTGGCGAAAATCTCACGACGCGGGGAAAGCAGCAGGCTAGGCGTATTCAGCCAGTAACGCGCGGTTTTACCTGGATTGGCTATACTGCCGATGAAGACTATGAAAATTAACGTCCATAACCTGCCTGCAGCGCCGTTAGCTGTACCTTTAACTGCCGCGTCGACGCGGAGCGGGTCAGGTCTGGCTCAGGTAAAAAGCACCCCTGATGCGCAGTTCTCAGCCCGACCTGTGCGGATCAGTCGTTTTCCGGAAGAAGCTGCATTGTTTGCCTATGGCCGTAACGCCACGTTGCCGCCGCCACCCAAGCCCAGTCAGATAGACGAATACGTCTAGTGCAGCTGATCCTTTACTACCGGGATCATCTGGCCAGCAGAGCGCAGCACTACAGGCAGTGGTGTACTTTATGTCCAGCGCAGACCGCTCCAGAGGTTGCTGAGCCCGCGCTCTGGCTGGATGACACAGGCCGCCATCAGGGTCTGGGCCTGTTAATGCCAGGCTTTAAAGGGAGTTTTTTCATAACCGATGAAGCGGTCGCTGAGCGTCAGAAAGGCCGCGGTCTGCTGGTCAAAGCCTGTGGTTCCGGTGGGCCGAAGCAGAGCCTGCTCGACCCCTTTGCGGGTTACGGCCTTGATGCGATCTGCCTTGCCCAGTCGGGTTTTTCGGTCACCGCAGTTGAACGAGAACGTGTTGTCTGGTTATTGCTTGAGGATGTGGTGGCTCGCCAGGGGTTGGCTATACAGACTTTGCACGGCGACGGCATGCAGCTTCTGCAGGAGTCTGAACAGCGATGGGACGTTGTTTATCTCGACCCGATGTTCCCGCAGCGTAACAAGCGAGCGCTGCCGAATCGTGGTTTGCAGCATCTGCAGGTTTTGACAGAAGATCGGGCGGTCGAGGTGGACCTCGACGCATTGTTACCCGTTGCGCAACGTGCGGCGAAAGGCCGAGTGGTTTTGAAGCGTCGCGCCCGAGATCCGGTGATTGGATCCCCCGCTTTTAAGATGAAGGGGCAATCTGTCCGCTTTGATGTTTATGTATAAGTGCCTGCGGCCAGTACACCGTGACGGATCTGCGGATCGATAACAAATTCAGCGGCCCGTAACACGCGTTCAACTGCTGGGTCATAAGTCAGGCCTCCATCTTCTGCGACGTACACCATGCCATGTCGTATCAACGCGTCAATAAACTGATCGAACAGGCGCTGATCTGAAAATTCCGGGGCGTTGATGCCGTACAACCGTGAAATACGTTGGGCCACGCCCTGGCTGCGGGTGCGCAGAGTCTCGCGATCCATATCCCCTTGTGCCAGTTGTTGTATCACAATAAACATCCGTTCAAGCGTCTGACTGACTAAATTAGACAGCAACGTCAACTGCAGGTGTTCAGGCTTGGCAGGTGGCGGGGCATTATACAAACAGATAGAGCTGGTTTTTGTTTTGACCTCGTCAGGTGCCAGACTACGCTCCAGCAAGCCCAGGTCTGACAGGGCATCCAGACACGCCTGCACTGTATGATCTTGTGCTCGCGAAGAGAGTTCGTTAGCCAGGTAGGGGAAGATCAGTTCTACCATAGACTGGATCTGTTTGGCGCTGACGCCGCGTCGTCTTTTCACCAGCAGACAGGCAATCAGAGAGGGTAACGCCAGTGTGTGCACAACATTGTTGCGATACCAGGTCATCATTACCGCGCTGAACGGTGCATGGGTGAGAACCGGACCAAAAGGCTCCTCATCGCGGGTTAACAGCCCCAGCGCTTCAACATGTTCAACAACCTCACCTGGCGCAAGGTCGGTGACCACCTTACGCCCGGGATTTAAAGTGCTCAATAAATTCTGATAACAGGCGATTTGCGCCAGCAGCCTGTGTTCTTCTATGGCTATTTTTGGTGTTGCCAGGGTAACCAGAGCAACCAGGTTGACTGGATTCAGTTCAGCCTGTTGATTGATGCCTATCATCACTTCCCGGCCGAGCTGCTCAAGATCGGGGGAGGTTTGGACCTCACTATCAGCCTGTCCAGCAAGCCATTCGTCCAGTTTGATGGCTTCGCCGATGTTGACCTGCACGCTGCCGAAATTCTGTTTGATCAACTTGAGATTGCGGAAAACATCGGTGACCGATTCTGATTTCTTGTCTGCACCACGCAACTCAGAGAGATAGCTGGAACCTTCGACAACTTTTTCGTAGCCGAAGTAAACGGGCACGAGCGCCAGCGGTTTCGGCAGGCCGCGCAACTGGTGGTCGACAGTCATCTTCAACAAACCCATTCGCGCAGGTAACAAACGTCCCGTGCGTGTACGTCCGCCTTCGGGGAAAAACTCGACACAGTGGCCGTGGCGATAAACCTCGTACAGGTACTCATTAAAAACAGCTGCGTACAATGGATTATCACGAAAGCTTCTGCGCATGAAAAATGCGCCACCCCGACGCAGGATAGGGCCGAGCAGGGGTACGTTCAGGTTATCTCCCGCGGCGATGTGCGGGATCATGAAACCGCGAAAATAGAGCAGGTAACTGAGAAGCAGATAATCCAGATGGCTGCGGTGCGAGGGGACATAGACCAGCGTATGGCTGGCACTGACTTCCTCTAAAGACTCTATACCCGCTACCTCGATGCCGTTATAGATCTGATTCCAGAACCAGCTCAACAATCGAGCTAATACGCGAATGGTCGGGTGTGACATGTCTGAAGCGATGGTGCGCGCATATTTGCGTGCGCGGCGATCTGCCTTGCTCTGTTTAATGCCGTTGGCAACTTCTGCAGTTATCGCCTGTTTTACATTTGTTGAAGTGACAACTTGATGCAGCAGGGTTCTTCGATGGGAAAAGTCTGGTCCCAGGGCAGTTTGTTTTTGCTGTCGCAATCGTACCCGCAGCAGACGGCTGACCCTGCGCGCCAGTATTTCCGTCGCTTCTAGTTCATCACTCACTGACAAGGCAGGTATGGGGCGGCCGGTATGCACAAAAATATTGCGGCGGTTAATCACAAGATTCAGTAACCGCTTGATGCGCCCGGTAACCGCCCAATCTTCGCTGGTTATGTTTTTAAAGAAAGTACCTTCTCCAGACATCGCGCGTCCCCAGAAAACCGACACCGGGACAAACACGATTTTGTCGCGCAGGGCGGGGGGGGATTCCAGCAGACGCAGCAGACGGTCTGGTTTGGATGGGGCGGTCATGCGGCCACCTTTGGAGCGATACAGAGCGAAGAAACGATGCCGCTCGCTGAACGCGTCATCTGCTTCGAGTTCCATGGCGGTAAAAGGAGAAACGAATCCCGCTTGAACACAAGCGATGTCCAGCATGGCCAGATCTGTTATGGCGCGATGGTGCAGAACATAAACAACTTCGCTGGAACCACCGGGAATGTTATCTGCACCTGTCAGAGTTGGCCGCGTGATCCACTTGAGAATCGCGCGACAGCAACGGTAGATAAGGGCTTTCATCTGCAGCGCACTGAGCTTTAGTTAGGCCGGGGAACCTCGGGACGCGTGCCGTCAAACAAACCATCTAACGTGCGGTCTATGGAGTTGATTTCGACTTCCCACACTGAATTGTATTTATCCTGGGTGACACTGATCGCGTCCTCTTTGCTGCGGATGACCGTGGGACGCAGGAAGACAAGCAGATTGGTTTTTGCGTTGGTTTTGCCTCGAGATCTGAACAGGTTGCCGAGTACCGGAATACTGCCCAGCACTGGCACTCTGGATTCTGATTCAGTGATGTCGTCCTGGATTAAGCCGCCCAGCACAATGGTTTGACGATCTTCTGCAAGAATGGTGGTTTCAATTGTCCGTTTTGAAGTCACGACGTCCGCAAAGGCTTCACCACCCACTGGTGTGGCCAGCACATTGGTGATCTGCTGGGAAACGTCCAGGCGCACAGCGGATTCGTCGTGCACGTAGGGTGTTACGGTAAGTTCAACACCAACATCTTCGCGCTGTACAGTGGTAAAAGGGTTAGAAGTACCATCGCCGGTTGTTGTAAAGGAGCCGGTGCGAAACGGTACCTCACGCCCTACCAGAATGCGTGCTTCCTGATTATCCAGCGTCAGGATACTGGGTGTAGACAGTAGATTTGCCCGGGAGTTGGTTGCCAGCGCTGTAATCACCGCGCCAAAAGAAATGGCGCCAGCGTCGATTTTTGCAGCGGCCAGAGTAGGGCTGGTAATATTTGCCAGACCCTGCAGAACATCAACATTCCCGTCTTCGCCAACAAGCTCGCTGAACAAGCTGGAAATCACGCCCTGCAGACTGGTGGTCACCAACGGCACCGTCTCACCAGAACCGTCTGCAGCGGCCATCTCAACCCCGTAATCCAGGCTGTCATCAAGAGTGATCTCGACAATGGCAGCCTCGATCAGCACCTGCGACCGTCTGACATCGAGCTTCTCAACAATCTCTAATAATTCACTCATGGCGCCAGGGTCGGCGCTGACCACAATGGCATTGAGGCTTTCGTCAGCCTGGATGGTTGTTTCCTGGGCGGCACCTTCTTCGGCCGTGCTGTTGCGTCCGCCAATGATGCCGCCGAGAAGGTTGGCGACGTTCACTGCATCCGCGTGGCGCAACATGATTACCTGGGTAGCGTCGGTTGTGGTTGTGGGTTGATCCAGCTTGTCGACAATTTTCAGAACTTCAGCGATCGGTCTGGGTTTACCGCGCAGCACCAAAGAATTGTTGCGCTCATTGGCAATGATCTGAATGCGTTGCGGACCTTTTGCGTTGCGGCCGATCTGCTCGGGTGCAACCTTTTCCAGAATGGCCACCACGGTACCTACCCAGGCATCTTTAAGCGGCACCATGACAACCTCTTCTTCATCTGACACGTCAATTTGCTGAATAAGGCGTTTTAAACGAATGATGTTGTCCGCATGATCACTGATGATCACGACATTGGGTTGGGCGACCGAGGCGATATGACCGTACTGGGGAATAAGTGGGCGCAGGATTTTAACCAGCTCCGCGGAATCTACGTTTTGCGCTGCAACCACCCGTGTGACCAGCTCCTCCGGTGCTATGGCACCCAGATCTCCTGGCGCTCCAGGGCCCTGTTTACCGGTTGCGTTCTGTTGAATTCTGATCACATCACCAGAGGGTACGGCGGTGAAATTGTGTAACCGTAGAACGCTCAGGAACAGTGCATAGACGCCTTCTTTGTCCATTGGCGCGTCTGAAATGACCGTTACCGAACCTTTTAAACGAGGATCAAGGACAAAGGTTTTTCCCGTAATTTCAGCTACTTGCGCAACAAATTCATGCATATCCGAGTTTTTTGTCGTGATACGCCAGGTTTGTTCCTGTGCCACTGCTGTGGCGCTTGTTAAAAACACGCAGAAAGCGGTCATGGCTAGAAAAATGTTTTTGTTCATTATGCGCTTCATAAGTGGCTTCTAGGCATTACGTTTGACGGCAGCGCTAAGGTAGCGATGCCGTGATGAAAAAACGGCGTTCACCGCGCTGGACTTCTATTCTTGCGGAGCCCTGCGCCATGATGTTGTCTAATTCCAGTTGATCCTGGGAGATATCGCCTACGGGTTGTCCGTTTACCGACAAAATAACATCGCCGGCCTGCAGGCCGGTGCTTTTCAGCAGGGGATTCTGTGCCAGGTTCCCTATGCGGTATCCGCCACCATCGACGGTTTCTACACCCAGATCATTTAACGCGGCGGCAGGGTCCTGTGCAAGGCGTTCCCGATATTGGGAAACAATTTCTTCAGGCGCAGCCTCGCTCTGTACAACTCCGGTGTTTGAAGTGCCTGCTTGCCCGGTTGTCTCGTTGTCTGCAGCATCGCTGCTGCTGTCGTCTGGATAATCTTCGGCTACAAACTCAGTTTTTGATTTGGGGAACGGTAAGGTCTCCCGCACGCCGGACCGGACCAGAATGATTCGATCCGTGAACACCTCGTCGAGTTTGGCGTTGCCAGGCAGCGTATCTCCGACCACGTAGCGTTTTCCAGGTTTGCCTCGCTGTGCAACGATAGCGGCAGAAACCTGATTCTCGTCCGCCATGAACACACCCTGTAGCTCCAGGGGCAGGCGTGTCTGTTGCACGGGCTCATCGCGGCTGCTGACCACTGGCGCGGCACCCGCTTCACCAAACAGGTGTTTGCCGAGGATCCAGTTGACGTTCACTGCCGGACGGGTGCTTGCGCTGTTGCCGCTGTTTGAGTCGGAAATGGTCACCGGACTGACAGGCGTATCAAAAAATGACCAGGCAAGCGTGGCAAGGGTATACGCGATACCTATGATCAGCAGCCACTTTACCGGCTCAGCACCTTTATTAACGATGGTCTCGAACAATTTGTCCCTCTTTTCGATACCTTAGAGCGTAACTAAGACGATGATGTGACAGGTATTATGGGCGCGTTCACAGGCCAAAGCTGTGAAGTGATACGCTACCACGATTTCGCAGATTCGTCCCCTTCCTTGGCACGAGACCGAGCTGTAATTCAGATCGTCGAATAACTCTATAAAACAGCTATAACCCTTTGATTTAGAATATTTTTTCTTCCACTTGAACAACAATATGATGATCCGGGTCAGAGCCCGGCCAAGGATTGTTCAGCAGTTGAGTAAAACGTTTACTGATGCCTACTTTGGCGAACCCGTTTCTACCCAGTGAAGCAATCAACAACGGCGTCTGATCATTCTGCGCAAAAACGGTGGCCTGGGGTTCGTCATCATCGTTCAGGTCCAGGTACGCGACCAGTGGTGGCAACGTGGCTTCGCCGCGCAGTCCGGACAGCGTGTAGCGCACCATTCCACCTGTCCAGTTAACTTGTCCGGCAAAGACGCGGGGCATTGTTGCATTGTGAGGCAGCAGGATCTGGCTGGGCAGAACATTAAAGGTGCCGCTGGTCATGATGTCGTAAGGTGCCAGCCACTGATTCACAGCCTGGGCGTCAACTTCACCTGACACATTGAACTCGGCTTCACGCAAGCCTGTTCCAGCCAGCCCTGCTAACGCCCAGTTGGATTGAGTCAGGGTCCACTGGTAGGTCGGTTTCAGTTTGAACACAGAGCCTACCTTGAAATCCCAATTCACCTGCCCAAGGTGGTTATTCTCAACGAGCAGATCAGCCTGACCACGCCACAGGGAGCCGCGACTGTGGGTTAATTCAGCAGCACCAGACTGACTGACAAGGCGATCGACAATGCCTGCCGGTGCCGCCGCTATGGCCGCGATGACAAACACCACTAGACCTGCCAGAAAGTACTTGATCATGCTTTCAACAGGTTTTTAATGATGCGCTGGTACATGTAAGTCAGCGGCAGCATTTCTTTGATTTCGATGCATTCGTTCAGTTTATGGATGGTGGCGTTGCGGGGCCCGAGTTCAACAACTTCGACGCTGTGGCTTCCGGGTGAACCCCAGGGTGATATAAAACGCCCGTCAGATGTACCGCCGGAAGTTGACAATTCTGGCTCAAAACCCATTTCAGCCTTTACAGCCGCGGTGACGGCCTCTGTTAACGCGCCAGGCTGGGTCAGGAAGGGTTCTCCGGAAACCGCCCAGTCTAACTGATAATCTAAGTCGTGTTGGTCAAGCAGAGCCTCTACCGTCTGTTGCAGACCCTGGCTCGTCTGCATGGTGTTAAAGCGGAAGTTGAACAGCACCGTGGCGGTGCCTGGAATAACGTTGGTCGCACCTGTGCCAGCATTTATATTTGAAATCGCAAAACTGGTTGGTGGATAAAAATCGTTACCGCTATCCCAGACCCTATCGGTCAGTTCTGCAAGTGCACCAAGCGCGTTGTGGATTGGATTGTCCGCCTTGTCAGGGTAGGCAACATGACCCTGAATGCCACGTATCAGCAGTTTTCCGTTCAAGGACCCTCGCCGGCCACAACGCACCACATCGCCGACCTGCAGGCTGGAACTGGGCTCTCCAACTACACAGTAGTCGGGCACAATGCCACGTGCCTTAAGCGCCTGTATTGCGTAGTTTGTGCCAAAGGTGGCGTCACCTTCCTCATCGCTGGTGATAAGGAAACTGATGGTTCCAGGTAAATCCGGATGCTGTTGCAGGGTGTTCTCTGTTGCGACCACCATCGCCGCAAGGCTGGCTTTCATGTCAGCGGCGCCGCGGCCGTATAAAACGTCGTCAGTTACGGTGGGTGTGAATGGTGGCGTGTGCCATTGTTCCAGCGGTCCCGTTGGCACAACATCGGTGTGCCCGGCGAACAATAGATGCGGAGATCCGCTGCCGCGCACCGCCCACAAATTTTTCACCCCGTTGGTGTCTATCTGTTCCAGCTTGAAGCCCAGAGCATCAAGTCGAGCGCCTATAATTTCCTGACAACCCTCATCTGCTGGTGTAATTGATTGCTTTGCAATCAGATCACAGGTCAATGCCAGTACGGCAGCGGCTGAGGTCTCGTCTGATCGTTCTGTTAACGCCATTTATTTTCCCTGCCGGGTTGCAAGCGACTAGTTATGCGCATGTAGCGCATCGTTCAACGCGATCGCCTGGCGGTTGGTACGACAGATGACCTGGCCGGTTTGAGAATTGCGGATAAACAGCAGATCCGAGCCACCAGCGAGCTCGCGGGCTTTAACCTTGCGGATGGCTTCGCCGTGCTCGTCCACCACACTGATGACACTACCGGCAGTGATGTATAAACCGGCCTCAATTGTGCAGCGATCGCCCAGTGGAATACCGGTGCCGGCGTTGGCACCGATTAAACAGTTCTTGCCCAGGCTGATGGTGATTTCACCGCCGCCGGACAGCGTGCCCATGGTGCTGGCACTGCCTCCCAGGTCGGTGCCTTCATCGATGGTCACACCCTGAGAAATGCGGCCTTCAACCATATTGGGTCCAATGGCGCCTGCATTGAAGTTGACAAAACCCTCGTGCATTACCGTCGTGCCTTCACCCAGATACGCACCGAGCCGGATGCGGCTGGCATCCGCGATCCGTACCCCGGATGGCATCACGTAGTTCACCATTTTTGGAAACTTGTCGACACTCATCACTTCCAGGTGGCGACCCGTAAGGCGTGCGTTGAGCAAAGCCGCCTGCAATGCGTGAACCTCAATCGGACCATCACTGGTCCAGGCCAGATTAGGCAGGTGTGCAAAAATATTGTCCAGATTGAGTGTATTTGGACGGGTCAGGCGGTGGGACAGCAGGTGCAGCTTCAGATAGGCCTCTGCAGTGCTGTTGATGGGTGAGTCATCAGTTAAGCAGACAGCGGTCAACGGTCGATCTGATGTCAGCATCGAGGCTGGAAACAGTTTGTCGTCACAACGGCTGTTGGCGTCACGGGCCTGCTCTGGTGTGATGTTGCTGGTACCCGCCTTGAAAGACGCCAACACATCGGATAGCTCGGCATCCGGATGCAGCAGAGGGGCAGGAAACAGACAGTCGAGGACGTCTCCTGCGGTGTTGGTTGTTGCTAGCCCTATACCAAAGGCAAATACGTTCGCCATGTCGATTCCGCGGTCCTGTGAAAGACGCGGTATTCTACAGATCAGCGCTGGTAACGCCTACACGGATTAACCTGATTGAGCAAAACTTGCTAAACGTTCTGCAGCCTCAACACACTGTTCAAAGGGGGCTACCCAGGCCACGCGGACAAATCCGCTGCCGGGATTGAGGCCATTATTTGATCGTGCAAGAAACTGTCCTGGCATCACCAGGACGTTGAATTGGGCCAGCAGATCGCGGGCAAAGGTGCGGTCATCTGTGGGTGTGGCAAGCCAGTGGTAAAACGCACCGTCTGGCTTATTCAGCGTGTAGTGAGGGGCAAGAATGTCGCTTACTGCTGCAAATTTTGCCTGGTACAGCTGACGATTGGCGGCTACATGCGCTTCGTCCTGCCAGGCAAGCGTAGAGACGGCCTGATGATGGGTGCTCATCGCGCAGCCATGGTAGGTGCGGTAAGCGAGAAAGGCGGCCATCAGCGTTTTGTCACCGGCAACAAAGCCACTGCGCAAGCCGGGTAGGTTGGAACGTTTAGACAAGCTGTGGAATACCACGCAACGGCTGAAATCTGTGTTTCCCATTGCCTTGCTGGCGCTGAGTAAACTACCGGGTGGCTGTGTCTCATCAAAATAGAGTTCTGAATAACACTCGTCTGCTGCAATGATGAAATTGTATTTGTGTGCGCGTTCGATCAATGCCTGCTGCTGTGCCTGAGGCATGATCTGGCCGGTCGGATTGCCGGGAGAGCACAAGTACACGAGTTCCGTTTGCTGCCATTGCGTTTCTGTAATGTGTTCGAAGTCTTGTTGGAATGCCAAGGTGGGTTGATTGTCAATCAGCAGCGGTTTGGCGCCCGCCAGCAGCGCTGCACCCTCATAAATCTGGTAAAACGGATTCGGCATCATAACCCGGCTATCCGATTTGCCGCTTAGCATGGCTTGTGCAAAAGCAAACAGGCCTTCACGGGTGCCGTTTACGGGCAGAATTTCGTGCTCCGGATCTACAACAGTACCGAACCTCTGCTGTAACCAGTTGGCAATAGCCGTGCGTAATTCAGCGGCACCTTTCGTCAGCGGATAGGTACCCAATGCCTGACGGATGCGGTCAGGGTCGGTCAAAGCATCGACGACAAACTGCGGCGGCGCGTGTTTGGGTTCACCAAGCGTCAGTGGAATTGGGCTGAACGCACAATTGCCTTGTATGTCATCAGTGAGCTGGCGCAGGCGTTCAAATGGATAGGGCTGCAGATCTTTCAAATTCGGGTTAAACGTCATGGCTATGCCTGGCCCAGTTGATTCAGTCCCAGCTCCTGGTCGAGTCGCTGACGGATGGTGTGTTCGAGCGTGTAGGTCGGTTCACCCAGGCCGATGGGTTTAAAATCGCTGGTTTGAATGACAAAAGTGTCTTCCACGCGCTCTCCGAGCGTTGCAATTTTGGCCGACAGCAGTTCGATTTTAAGTTCCACCAGCAGGCGCCCGACAGTTGCCAGCAGACCAGGCCGATCACTGGCGACAATCGTCATAGTTGATGCATCGCCGATAGCGGTAGGCACAATGCTGACAGTCGTCGGGTGAGGCAATTCCCGCAGGCGCCGCGGCAGACGGCGACTGGGCACGCTCATATCAGCCGTGCCGTCGTCAATTGCCTGTGCCAGTCGCAACGCAATTTTCTCACGCAGCGCTCCCTCACGGGGCAAGCTTTCGCCGTCGCTGGTCAATATCGTGTAAGTATCAAAACAGCTGCCTGTTTCGGCGGTGGAAACCGTTGCGTCGACGATATTGAGGTCGAATTGACTCAACGCCAGCACCGAGGTCGCGAACAGGCGAGGCTGATCTTTACAGTAAATATACACACGGGTGGCACCTTCGCCTGGCGAGTCGCCGTGGGTATCACGCAGAGTAACAAAGGCGCCATCATCGAGATTGTGGCGGACTAAAGACTCGGTCAAAGTGGCAATCTGTGGGGGTGTATGGCGCAGGAAAAAATCTTCACCAATATCCTGCCAGACTGCCTTGATCTTCGCTTCGTCCAGTTCAGGGTGGGCTTCGTTCAGGCGCTCCAGCGCCCGCTCCTGATAAGCCTGCACAGCATCCTCGCGATCAGCAGAGGCTTCAACGCCGCGACGCAGGAGTTTTCGCGTTTCGTTATACAGATGGCGGAGGAGGGTGGCCCGCCAGCTGTTCCATAACGTCGGGTTGGTCGCGTTGATATCGGCTACCGTCAACGCATAGAGATAATCCAGGCGCATTTCGGATTTCACTTCCAGCGCAAATTTGTGCACAACATCGGGGTCGTAAATATCTTCGCGCTGCGCCACAGACGACATAAACAGGTGCTTTTCCACGAGCCAGCAGACCAGTTGAGTGTCCGTAGGGCTCAAACCATGACGCTGACAGAAGATCTCAGCATCCGCCGCCCCCAGAATCGAATGGTCACCACCTCGGCCTTTACCGATGTCATGAAAAATACCGGAAATATACAGCAGTTCAGCTTTGGGCAGCGTGTGAACGCAATGGTAAGCCACAGGGAAAGCCTGTTTGGCAGATCGATAGCGGAACCTGCGCATATTGCGGATGACCATCATGGTGTGTGCATCGACGGTATAGATATGGAAAAGGTCGTGCTGCATCTGTCCAATGATCCGACCGAATTCGGGAATATAACGACCTAACACACCATATCTGCGCATTCGGGTAAGCTGAGAAACCAGGGTATAAGGCGCTTTCAACAGGTCCAGGAATAATTTGTGGTGCGCCGGATTGTTGCGAAAGTCGTCGTCGATGAGGTGCAGATTGTCGCGTATCTGGCGAATCGTGCGGGCACGAACACCGGCAATATCACGGCGGTTGGCCATGATCACAAACATCTCAAGAATTGCTGAGGGGGTTTGTTCAAAAGTGTCATCGCTCCGCGCCTCAATGTAGCTGTTCACCATCTGAAAGCGTTCGTTGACAGGTTCTTCGCGGACTTTTCGAGGTGCGATAAACGCTTCCTGAAAATACTGGACCAGAATATCGTTCACTTCTGTCAGTGCCAGTACATGCCGATAATAGTGGTACATAAATCGTTCTACGCCGCGTTGGGTTTCCGTATCAACAAAACCCAGCCGTTGCGCAAGTTCGCGCTGATGTGAGAACTGCAGTCGGTCCTCTTTGCGCTGGGCAATCAGATGCAACCCGAAACGCACCCACCAGATGAACCGACGTCCTTCCACCAGCCATTGTTTTTCGTTGGGCATCAGAACGCCGAGTTCCACCAGTTTTTCCGGATCCGTGGTGTTGAATTTACGTTTGCAGATCCATAAAGCGGTATGAATATCACGTAAACCACCAGGTGAGGTTTTGACGTTGGGTTCAAGGTTGTATTCAACGTTTTCGTAGTCTTTGTGTCGTTGTTTCTGCTCTTCGTATTTTGCTTCGAAAAATTTATCAGCGGGCCACAGGCGTGGACTGTTCAAGGCTTTATCGAGAGGGGCGACAAGTGACTCATCGCCGGTGATGAAGCGGCGTTCAAACAGGGCTGTAGCGACAGTAATGTCCTGTTTTGCCTGCACCTTGCAGGCTTTAACATCCCGCACGCTGTGGCCAACCTCAACGTTGAGATCAAACACTGATTGCAGAAACAGCTCTATTTGGCGCTGATATTTCTGTGGTTTGCTGGCAAGCACAAGGATATCGATGTCTGAGCCAGGATGTACTTCCTGGCGCCCGTAGCCGCCAACTGCAAACAGAGCAACCCCTTTTGTGTCACCCAGATGCGTAGCAAACAGGTCTGTAATGATGGCGTCGAAGCCGTTGCTCATTTCCAGCAGCAACGTTTCGATTGGTTCGTTCTGCCAGAACCTTTGCGCTAGACCATCCTGCAGTGTGTTGAGTTGCGCTCGGCTTTCGACCGCCTGATTTAACGTACTGATGCGCTTTGCACCTGTTCGACTGCACTTTCTTCAGCGCGCAAAGTGAAAATCTCGCAGCCCTCTTTAGTCACCATCAGGGTATGTTCCCATTGAGCTGAGAGTTTGCGGTCTTTGGTCACCGCGGTCCATTGGTCCGGCAGTATTTTGATGTGTCGCTTACCCGCGTTAATCATGGGTTCGATGGTAAATGTCATGCCTTCTTCAAGCACCATGCCGGAACCCCGGCGTCCGTAGTGCAGAACCTGGGGTGCATCGTGGAACACTTTACCGATGCCGTGGCCACAGAACTCGCGAACCACACTGAATCGGTTGCGTTCTGCATGTTGCTGGATGGCATGACCGATGTCGCCCAGGTGCGCACCCGCTTTTACAGCTTCAATGCCTTTGTAGAGGCACTCCTGGGTGACTTTGATCAGTCGTTTAGCCAGGATCGAGGGCTCACCTACGCAGAACATCTTGCTGGTGTCGCCATGGAAGCCGTCTTTTATGACTGTTATGTCAATATTCAACGCGTCACCGTTTTTCAGCGTCTTGCTCTGGGTAGGAATACCGTGGCATACAACATGGTTTACGGAAGTGCAGATTGATTTGGGGAAGGGCATCTGACCGCCACCGCCGCCGTAGTTTAAAGGAGCGGGAATGCAACCGAGTTCGTCTACTATATAGTTGTGACAAAGGGTATTGAGCTCGTCTGTCGTAATGCCGGGGACCACATGCGGGCCGATCATTTCCAACACGCTGGCGGCAGCCCGCCCTGCGGCGCGCATTCCATTTATGTCTGTATCATCGGTAACTATGGCCACCATGGTAATAAAACTCGTTTCGAAGGGTAATCAACTATGGTATAAAGCGCCCCGCCGCGCGGCAAGGACGATTGTCTTTAATTATGACTTTTGCCGGCTGCGCCATTAACCGCGGCTATTTTCAGGGAAATCTGTTTCTCTGCAACGTAGTCAGCACAAATACAGCATATTCCGTCGCATCCCCACGGGTGCCGCCTCGAAGCGGTTGGGAGATGGGGAATATGCCGAGATAAACAACCCGGAGAAGACTATGAGTGTATCTATGCGAGATATGCTGGCTGCTGGCGTGCATTTCGGCCATCAGACCAGATTCTGGAACCCCAAGATGGCGCCTTACCTGTTCGGCGCTCGCAACAAAATCCATATCATCAACCTTGAGCAGACATTGCCTGCGTTTAATGATGCTCTGGCGCAAATCCAGACGCTTGCACGTAAGGGCAATAAAATTCTGTTTGTCGGCACCAAAAGAGCTGCCGCAAAAGTGGTGAACGAGCAGGCGTCCCGCGTTGGCATGCCCTTTGTCGATCAGCGTTGGCTGGGCGGGATGTTGACCAACTACAAGACCATTCGGCAGTCTATTCGCCGTTTGCAGGATCTTGAGAAGCAATCTGAAGATGGCACTTTCGAAATGCTGCCAAAGCGTGAAGCGCTGCAGAAAACCCGGATTATGGACAAGCTGTTCGCCAGTCTCGGTGGTATTAAAGACATGGGCGGTCTGCCCGATGCGCTGTTTGTCATCGACGTGCAGCACGAACATATTGCCATCAGTGAAGCCAACAAGCTTGGTATTCCCGTGTTTGGCATTGTTGACAGCAACAGTGATCCAGATGGGGTTGACGTTGTCATCCCGGGTAACGACGATGCGATCCGCGCGATTCGTCTATACGTTACCGCTGTAGCGGACGCAATTGCCGCTGGCCAGAATCAGGCGTCGCTGAAAGTTGACCCCGATGAGTTTGTTGAAGTCAGCGACGATGCGGCAAATGCCGCAGCGCCTACCGCTAACATTTCCGCAGGTGTGTCAGCTTCAGTTGAAGAAGCTTTTGCTGAGCAGGACGAAACCGCAGCAAACACCCCAACCGACGCACCTGAAGCTGCAGAAAGTCCTGCAGCAGACAAGGAGTAAGCAGACATGGCTATTACTGCAGCGATGGTAAAAGAACTGCGCGAACGTACTGGTCTGGGCATGATGGACTGTAAACGTGCCCTTGAAGAGACCGGTGGAGACCTTGAGCAGGCCATTGAAGAACTGCGCAAGTCCAGTGCGTTGAAAGCAGCCAAGAAATCCGGCCGCACTACCGCGGATGGCCTGTTGGCCATTAAAGTTGCCGATGATGGCAGCCGTGGGGCGGTTGTTGAGGTCAATATTGAAACTGATTTCGCAGCAAAAAATGAAAAATTCATTGCCTTTGTAGACAAAGTGCTGAATCAGATTTTTGCTGCAGGCAACAACGATGTGCAGGCACTGCTGGACGCAGGGCTTGAGGCTGAGCGAGAAACCCTGGTGCAGGAAATCGGCGAAAATATCACCATCCGCAGGGCTGAAGTAATTAACTCTGCAGCCGGTGGCATTGCCAGCTATCTGCACGGAGATAACCGTAAAGGTGCTCTGGTGGAGTTATCCGGTTCTGCGGCAGAGTTAGGCCGCGATGTGGCCATGCACGTCACGGCATTGAACCCAATGGTGGTTAAAAGCACTGATGTACCTGCAGAGCTGCTCGCGAAAGAGCGGGAAATCTACACAACACAAGCCAACGATAGTGGTAAACCCCCGGAAATCATTGAGAAAATGGTAGACGGTCGGGTGAAGAAATATCTGGCGGAAGTGAGTCTGGTTGATCAGCCCTTCGTGAAAGACGACAAGCAGAAAGTAGGGGCGCTGGCGAAAGCGGCCGGTGTGGAAGTAGTGCGTTTTGTCCGCTTTGAAGTTGGTGAAGGCATTGAAAAAGACGACACTGATTTCGCAGCTGAAGTAGCGGCTCAACTGGGCGGTAGCGACTAACGTTGCCTACCTATCTGCTCAAACTTAGCGGTGAAGCCCTTGGCGGAGATGCCGGGTTTGGTCTGGAGCCAGCTGTATTGCAGCAGCTGGCGGCAGATATCAAAGCGCTGACCGAGCAGGGTGTTGCACTGGCTTTGGTACTAGGTGGCGGCAATCTGTTTCGTGGTCAGAATCTCGCGCAGTCCGGTATGGACCGTGTGGTTGGCGACAGAATGGGCATGTTGGCGACAGTTATGAATGGTTTGGCCATGGGTGATTTTCTGTCCCAGGCCGGTGTCCCCAACAAGCTGTTTTCCAGCATGGACATCCCTGGCGTAGCGCAAGGCTATCATCGCGACGAAGTCCGCGATCTGATGCAGCAAGGTACCGTCTGTGTTTTGAGTGGCGGCACGGGTAATCCATTTTTCACCACGGATACAGCTGCGTGTCTGCGCGGCGTGGAATTGAATGTAGATGCTGTACTGAAAGCCACTAACGTAGATGGCGTCTACGACGCAGATCCAAAAAACAATGCTCAGGCACGTAAGTTCGATACGGTCAGCTACGATGAAGTCTTACAGCGCCAGTTAGGCGTTATGGATCTGACGGCGATCATTCTATGCAAAGAGAACGCGATGCCGCTTGTGGTGTTCGATATGATGGCGCAGAACGTTCTGCAGGACATTGCAGCTGGCAAATCAATAGGTACCCGGGTGGTGGCCTGATACAGATTGCTGACTTATCCGATAACCAACGCTTTTGAGGGGTAGTTGTCATCATGATAGATGAGATTGTTGAAGATGCAGACGAACGTATGGGTAAATCGCTGGATTCGCTCCAGCAGGCGTTCGCAAAAATCAGAACCGGGCGAGCAAATCCGTCACTTCTGGATACTGTGACCATTGAGTACTACGGATCCGTTACGCCGCTCAGCCAGGTGGCATCAATATCTGTTGAAGATGGGCGCACATTAACGGTTTCCCCCTGGGAAAAACCGCTCATTCCAGAAATAGAAAAAGCCATTCTGAAGAGTGATATCGGCATTACGCCAGTGTCAACTGGCGATGTTATCAGAGTGCCACTGCCTCCGTTGACCGAGGAAAACCGCAAAGATCTGGCCAAAACAGCGCGTAGTGAGGCGGAAAACTGTCGCATTGCTATCCGCAATATCCGTCGCGATGCAATTAACGACGTCCGTGAGTTGGTGAAAGAAAAAGAAGCCACTGAGGATGATGCGCATCGTGCCGAGGATCGCATTCAGAGTGTCACAGACACTCGCGTGGCGCAGGTCGATAAGTCTCTGGCGAGCAAAGAAGCTGATTTAATGGAATTTTAGACCAGCTCTGCAGAGCCGAGTCTCTATTCAAATGAACAAAAACGTTAAGTCGCCAACTTCGTCTGCCCCAAACAAGGTGGGATCAGATCAGCAAGCCAGTGTCCCAAGGCACATTGCGATCATCATGGATGGGAACCATCGTTGGGCTAAGAAAAGACATTTACCTGGTGCGGCGGGTCATCGTGCAGGCGCTAAAAGGCTGCGCGAAATTGCCGAAGCCTGTGCTGATCTCGGTGTGGAAAATCTTACCCTGTTTGCCTTCAGCACGGAAAACTGGCAGCGGCCGACACGAGAGGTCAGCCTGTTGATGGATCTCATGCGACATGTCATGGAAAACGATCTTGCTGAACTCAATCGTCGAGAGGTGCGCTTGCGCGTGATCGGCGATCGCTCCCGATTTGCCGAAGACATCCAGGCGAAAATGGCAGAATGTGAAGCGCTGACCGCTGCAAATACAAAACTCAATCTGAGCGTTGCCGTTAATTTTGGCGGTCGCTGGGATATCGTCGAAGCGGCGAAAAGAATGGCCAGAAAAGTGCAAAGCGGAGAACTTGATCCAGAGCAGATCACGGAGTCAGACTTTGCCAGCCATATGGCATTGGGACAGATTCCAGACCCTGACCTGCTGATTCGAACGGGTGGTGACCAGCGCATCAGTAATTTTTTATTATGGGATCTTGCCTATGCAGAACTCGTTTTCACCGAAAGTTTCTGGCCTGACTTTGATGCTTCGCATTTAGAAGCCGCGGTTCATGAGTTTGAGCGACGTTTGAGGCGTTTTGGCGGGCGTTAGTGCCCGTTGTTGTCGATTATCATGTTACTGAGCCGCATTATTACAGCGCTTGTCCTTGCGCCGCTTGCACTGGCAGGGGTGTTCTGGCTGCCACCCGCATGGTTTGCAGTGGTGTTCTGGGCAGTCGCCGCGCTGGGCTGTTTTGAGTGGGCCAGTCTCCTGCACCTGGAAAAAACCGCGCAGAAGCTTATGTATGTTGCGGGTTTCGGTTTGCTGGCTGCCGGGCTTTATTTCGGTGTGGTCAGCTATGCAGCAGCTTTATGGCTGGGTGCGCTGATCTGGTTGTTTGCGGTCATCGCTGTTCTGTTGTACCCCAAGGGCGCAGAGATCTATCGAAATCGCCTGTTGATGGGGCTGCTCGGTTGGGTTTTATTTGTCGCGGCCTGGTCTGCTCTGGTGGTTATCCGTTCAGCACCCCAGGGTAGTTTCTGGCTGGTGTGGTTGCTGGTGCTGGTCTGGGGCGCTGACATCGGGGCATATTTCAGCGGCCGTGCATGGGGGAAACGAAAACTCGCCCCTGCGGTTAGTCCGGGCAAAAGTTGGGAAGGCGCAATTGGTGGATTTATTGTCGCTGGTGCTTTGTGCGGCGTTGGTGCCGGCCTGCTGGGGGCAGACCTCCTGCTCTGGCTGCCGCTGATGGCGGGCCTGATTGTGCTCTCGGTTTTTGGTGATTTGTTTGAGAGCGTGATGAAAAGATCCAGTGGCGTGAAAGATTCTGGCACACTGCTGCCCGGTCACGGAGGCGTGCTGGATCGCATAGATTCTCTGCTTGCTGTGCTGCCGGTGTTTGCTCTGGTTTGGGTGTAGGAACCATTGTCCGTTCCAGGCATCCAATTCAGACGAGGTTCAGACTAAAATGTGTATCAAGCAGGTTTAAAAAGAGCAGATTGTGGATTTATTGCATTACCCATTAGCCTTTATTGCTGTTCTTGGGGTCCTGGTGACCTTCCATGAGTTTGGCCATTACATTGTTGCGCGCTGGTCAGGTGTAGGCATTCTGCGCTTCTCCGTTGGTTTTGGGCGTCCGCTGCTCTCACGTACGGATAGACATGGCACTCAGTTCACCCTGGCGATGATTCCCCTGGGCGGCTATGTGCGCATGTACGACGAACGGGACATGCTGTCTGAGGAGGAGGCTGAGATAGATGTGCCGCCGGGCACGGTGTCTTTCATGGATCTGCATCCTGCCTGGCGGATCGCCATTTCCCTAGGTGGACCCGTGGCTAATTTCATCCTCGCGATATTGGTTTACTGGGCGCTGGCTGTGGCAGGCACGTCCAACATCACACCAATGGTGGCGCCCGCTGAAGCAAACAGCCCCGCAGCGCTGGCTGGCCTTGATCATCCTGTGCAGATTCTCAGCGTAGACGGGCGGGTAGCGAATGGTTGGCAGGATATAGGTCTTGGTCTGACCGACCGATTGGGGGAGAGTGGTGTAATCGCTCTGGGTCTGCGTGATCTGCAGACAAACCGCTCGTTTACCATTGATGTACCGATCAATAACTGGCACGAAGGTGTTGGAGAGCCCGATGTCATTGGCTCTCTGGGTTTACAACCTGTAGTTCTGAGCGTTGTGGGCCAGCTGGTGGCAGGCTCTCCAGCTGAGCAGGCCGGGCTAGTACCAGGTGACTTTGTTACCGCCGTCAACGGCGAGCCGGTGTTGTCCTGGGCCGATTGGGCTGGACAGATCGAAGCTCACCCCAACCAGCGTATCGCCATCGAACTCTATCGTGACGGTCGCCAGCTGCAGCTCAGTGCAACCCCCGGGAGTCGCGTACTGAGCGATGGCACTGAGATTGGTTCAATTGGTGTCTATCAGCCGCAGATTGAAGTGTCGCACGGTGTCATTGGTGCCTTTGGAGTTGGTGTATCTGAGACCTGGGACAAGACAGGGATGATTTTGTCCGTCGTCAAAAAAATGTTTACCGGACAGGTTTCTGTGAAAAATCTATCCGGGCCTATCAGTATTGCCCAGGTGGCAGGGGATTCCGCAAAGTACAGCTGGCGTTCTTTTGTTGGCATCCTGGCGTTTCTCAGTGTTTCGCTTGGCGTTTTTAACCTGTTGCCGGTTCCCATCCTTGATGGCGGCCATGTGGTTATGCACACTGCGGAATTGATCACCGGTAAGCCCATACCGGAAAATATTCAGGTACTGGGTGTGCAGGTAGGGTTGTTTTTAGTAGGCACAATGGTGATATTCGCCACCTACAACGACCTGCTTCGTCTTTTTTAATGCTCCGTTTGAGGAATACCGTTTTCATGCGCTATCTGGCTTTGCGCTTTTCCGTGTGGCGTCGATATGCAGCCCGCTACCTGTCATCGGCTAAAACCCTGTTGGCAGTAATGATGCTGCTCATGGGCAGCTTTGTGCCTGCTACCGTGCTCGCGGCTGAAGATCCGAGTTTTCGCATCACCGATGTGCGGCTGCAGGGTCTGCAACGTGTCTCTGCGGGTACTGTTTTCAACCTGATTCCAGTCGGAGTAGGTGACGAGATGGATCAACTCGCGGTGCGGGCTACCGTGCGTGAGCTGTTTGCGTCTGGCTTTTTCAAAGACATCCGTATTGGCCGCGATGATGGCGTGTTGATTGTCACAGTGGTGGAGCGCCCGGCGATTGAGTCGATTACCATTGAAGGTAACAAGGCAATTCAAACCGAAGCCCTGCTGGACGGACTCGGTCAGCAAGGCCTGCGCGAAGGTGAGATTTTCAAGCAGGCAACCCTGGAGCGGGTTGGTCTTGAACTGGAGCGTCAATATGTTGCTCAGGGTCGTTACGGCGCCAGTATTGAAACGGATATCGAAGAGCTGCAGCGCAATCGCGTCAACGTGAAAATTGAAATTGAGGAAGGCAAAAACTCAGGTATTCGCCACCTCAATATTGTCGGTGCGGAAGCATTCACGGATGCTGAATTGCTCGACGTGCTGGAATTGAAACATCCGAGTCTGCTTTCGTTTTACAGGAATGATGACAAGTACTCGCGTGAAAAGCTGTCAGGCGATCTGGAAACCCTGGAATCTTTTTACAAAGATCGGGGATATGCCGATTTCGATATCTATTCAACTCAGGTCAGTATCACACCAGATCGGCAACAGGTGTACATCACCATTGGCATAAAAGAAGGTGACATTTACACAATTAATGATGTCAATCTGGTCGGCGAATTAGGTGACGTAAGACCGGAAGATTTACGTCGTTTGTTTGTGGTCTCTGAAGGCCAGACCTTCAACCAGGCGCGTATCACTGCAACGGAAGAGCGATTGACCGGTGCATTGGGCAATTCGGGTTTCACCTTTGCTTCTGCCAGTGGCGTACCAAAACTAAATGATGACGGCACCGTTGACGTTGAGTTCTTTGTTAACTCCGGGAAGCGTGCCTACGTGCGTCGAATTGCATTTACCGGTAACCGCGTCACTCAGGACGAAGTCATGCGGCGTGAAATGCGCCAGATGGAAGGAGGGTGGGCTTCATCGTCACAAATTGATCTGTCCAAAGTTCGACTCGAACGTCTGGGATATTTCAAAGGTGTTGATGTCGAAACCCCGCCGGTGCCAGGTACAGATGATCAGATAGATGTGAATTTTTCTGTGGAAGAACAACCTTCCGGAAGTATTTCTGCCACCTTGGGTTACGCCCAGGGAACCGGTCTTATTCTTGGTGCCAACTATCAGCAATCCAATGTGTTGGGATCGGGAAACAGTCTGGGTGTGGGTGTGAGCACATCCAGTTATCAGCAATCCGCGAGTTTTAACTACTTCGACCCGTACTATACGCTTGATGGAATCAGTCGCGGATTCAATATCTTTGTCCGCCGTTTAGACTTTGATGAGCGCAACATTGCCCGTTACGCAACAGACTCAGCGGGGGCGGGTGTCAATTTCGGTTTTCCGATTGGTGAAGTGCAGCGGATCAACTTCGGGCTTCTGGCCGAATGGACTGATATAACAGAGGGTGCATTTGCAGCCCAGGAGATTTCAGATTTCATTGAGAAAAACGGTGAAGAAGCACTCAACTTCAAGCTGAATTTTTCCTGGAGCAAATCAACTTTGAACCGCGGCTTATTTGCAGATCGCGGCGCGTCTCAGTCGCTGGCCTTTGAACTCTCGGTACCCGGCAGTGACCTGCAGTTCTACAAAATCAATTACACCGCAGAGCGTTATTTTCCAATAACTCAGACCTGGACGCTCAGATTGCGCACCGAACTTGGTTTTGGTGACGGCTACGGCTCGACAACACAATTACCGTTTTATCAGAATTTCTTCGCTGGCGGCTTTGGTTCTGTCCGCGGCTTCGAGAATTCAACGCTGGGGCCACGCAGCACGCCACCTGTAGACGCCAATGGCAATCCGATATTTATCGGCGATCAACGTGGTGATCCGCTGGGTGGTAACCTGTTGGTGGAAGGGGCTGCAGAACTGATTTTCCCCTTCCCGTTTGTTGATGATAACCGGCAGTTCAGACCGGCTTTCTTTTTAGATGTTGGTAACGCATTCAACACTCAGTGCCCGGATGTGGCGGTGAACTGTTTCGATTTTGATGTTGATGAACTGCGTTATTCCGTTGGATTTGGCCTGACCTGGCTGACCGGCCTGGGTCCAATGACCTTCAGTATTGCGAAACCTTTCCAGACCCAGCCCTTTGATGAAGAGGAAAGATTTCAATTTGAACTTGGCCGCACATTCTGAGGTAGAATGCGCGCCGTACACGACCCGTGACCTTTTGCACGGGTACTTTGCTTAAGTAGGAGTAGGTAATGATTAAGAAGTTTGCCCAAATGGCGATGGTAGCCATGATGTTCGCCTCTGTGGCAGCTCAGGCTGAAATGAAAATAGTTGTGCTGGATTCAGTTCGAGCCATTCTGGAGAGTGACGAAGCCAAAATTCTGGCTGATGCCGCTAACAAAGAAATGGAAGCGGAACAGAACGAACTGCGGGCCCTCGCAGAGGAAATGCAGGCATTGAACACGAAGCTGCAGACAGACGGAGAAGTCATGTCTGCAACTGAGTCGCGCAAGGTGCAGAAAGACATTGAAGACAAACAGATCGATTTGCAGTTTCGCGGTCAGAAGCTGCAGAAAGAAGTGCAGGACAGACGCCAGGAAATTCTTCAGGAACTGGCACCAAAGTTTGACAAGGTCTTAAAAGACATCATTTCTGTTGATCAGATTGACCTGATCATGGCACCCAATGCGCTGCAGTATGCTAATTCAAAACACGACATCACTCGCCGCGTTACAGAAAAACTGAACGAAGAACGCGACTGATAGTTTGCAGAGCACTCACCGGCTTTTTTTCACATGATTACCGTTGCGGATATTGCGCAAACGATTGACGCAACGGTAGCCGGTGACGCTGCCATCGAACTGCGCGGGCTCGGTAGTCTGGGTACTGCTGGGCCTGGCCAACTGAGCCACCTCTCCAGTTCGAATTATCGGCACTTGCTGGCCACAACTCAGGCCAGCGCGGTCATCGTGCGCCCTGAAGACGCTGCACAATGCCCGGCAACCGCATTGGTTGTTGATAATCCTTATCTGGCATTTGCAAAAGCCTCAATGTGTTTTGCACAACCGGTACAAATAGCGTCGGGTATCCATCCCAGCGCTGAAATTGCTGAAAGTGCACAGATTGATGCAGCCGCGTGCATTGGCCCGAATGTTGTCATTGGCGCAGACACGGTGGTTTCCGCAGGCACACAGATTCATGCTGGCGCAAGCGTAGGGGAGCGATGCCAGCTTGGCCCCGGGGTTACTTTGTATGCAAACTCCACCCTTTACAGCGATGTTCAACTGGGCGAAAACACGCAGATACACAGCGCTGCTGTCATTGGTGCGCCGGGCTTTGGCTTCGCCCCGGATGGCATGGGGCACCTGCACGAAATTGCTCAGATTGGCGGTGTTGTGATCGGGGCTAACGTCAGCGTTGGGGCGGGTACAACCATCGATTGCGGAGCCATTGATGCCACCGTTGTCGAAGACGGTGTGAAAATCGATAACCAGGTGCAGATTGGCCACAATAGTCACATAGGCGCGCACACGGTAATCTGCGGTTGTGTGGGCATTGCCGGCAGCTCGGTTATAGGCAGGCACTGTGTTCTTGCAGGTGGCAGTGGGGTTGGCGGCGATAAACCGGTAACCTTATGCGATGGTGTGCGCGTAACAGCGTGCACAACAGTTTCTCAATCCGTCAGCGAACCCGGCACATATTCGGGTAGCATAGTGTTTCACGACCACGGTAAGTGGCGGCGTAATGCATTACGTTTTTTAGCGTTGGATGATTTGTTTAAGCGCGTTAAAAAGCTTGAGCGTGCTGGTACAGCAAACCAGAATAAATAGACTTTTACAGGGATAATTGGGGAAATTGATGAGCGGCCAAAAAAACATAAACGAACTGTTTTCATACCTGCCGCATAGATACCCCTTTCTGCTGATTGATCGTGTAGTAGAGCTTGAAGTCGGTGAATCGATTCGCGGCTATAAAAACATTACCGTCAACGAAGAGCTTTTCAACGGCCACTTTCCCGGCCAGCCGATTTTTCCAGGAGTGCTTATTTTAGAAGCAATGGCGCAACTGTCAGGTGTGCTGGCGTTTGAAACCAAAGATAAACGTCCTGCTGATGGTGTGAATTATCTGTTCGGCGGCGTTGAAAAAGCGCGCTTCCGGCGACCGGTCATTCCAGGAGACCGTCTCGACATGGTTAGTAAAATTATTGCTGACCGCAGCCGTATGATGAAATTTGAGTGTTCGGCTTACGTGGATGAAGCACTGGCCTGCTCGGCAGTCTTATCTGTTGTTGAGCAGCGTACATGATTGATGGCCGCGCCATCATCGATCCCAGCGCCGTGTTGGGTGAAAATGTCTCCGTTGGTCCCTGGTCAATTATCGGTGCCGACGTTGAACTGGGTGACAACGTAGAAGTAGCGTCGCATGTGGTCGTCAAGGGCCCAACCAAAATTGGTGCCGGTGTAAAAATATTTCAGTTTTCCACCGTGGGTGAAGACACACCGGCGTTTGCATTTGCCGGTGAAGAAACACACCTGACCATCGGTGAAAACACCGTCATACGCGAAGGTGTGACCATTCATCGAGGTATGACAAAAGGCGGCATCAGTCGCACGGAAGTTGGGAAAAACTGTCTGCTTATGGCCTATGTACATATCGGCCATGACTGCATCGTTGGCAATCACGTGGTGATGGCTAACAACGCTTCGCTGGCAGGTCATGTGGTGGTTGGAGATTATGCTAATTTTGGGGGCTATTCGGGTATTCCTCAGTTCCGGCATATTGGCGCCTACACTCATATTGCGGCCATGAGCCTGGTGTTAAAAGATGTACCTGCCTACATGACTGTCAGTGGTAACCCGGCGGTAGCCGTGGGTTTGAATACCGAAGGTATGAAGCGACGGGGCTATGCCAAAGAAACCACTGCCGCTTTGCGTCAGGCGCATCGTATTGTTTATCGCAACGGATTAACCGTAAAAGAAGCGTTAGCCGAATTGGCGCCGATGCGGGCTGAGTTTGCGGAAGTTGATCTGTTTGCCCAGTCGGTGGAGAGCTCCGAGTGGGGTATCATTCGCGGGCGCAACAAATCGTAATTGCGAATGAGTGAAAGTGAGCCGGACTGTGCAACGATAGTCGTTGGAATTCTTGCCGGCGAAGCCTCCGGAGACAACCTTGGGGCGGGCCTGATGAGGGCTATGCAGAGCCAGTCCAAACGGCCTCTGAAATTTATTGGTGTTGGCGGTGAGGCTATGCAAGCTGCTGGCTTGTCAGCATTAGCGCCACTGGATGCGCTGTCGGTAAATGGCTTTCGTGATCCAATTCTCAAACTGCCTGAGTTGATTTCTTTACTGCGACGTCTGGTGCGAACCTTTGAACAGGCGCAGATCGACGTGTTTGTTGGTGTGGACTTCAACGTCTTCAATTTTATTCTCGAAGCAGCGCTGCGAAAACGGGGTATCAAAACTGCTCACTATGTGAGTCCCTCGGTATATGCCTGGCGGTCCGGTCGAACAAAACGTGTTGCCAAGAGTGCTGACCTTTTGCTGTGCCTGTATCCGTTTGAGCCGGCTTTCTACACACAAACGTCTGTGCATGCTGAATTTGTCGGCCACCCGCTTGCCGACGAGATTGATCTGTTGGCCGGTGCAAACCCGGCGCGGTTAAGTGCGCGACAAACGCTGGGTCTGGCAGCAGATGCAACGGTTCTGGCGATGTTACCAGGTAGTCGCAACAGCGAAGTGGACCTGATGATTGAACATTTTCTCGGCGCCGCCGCATTGTTTGCTGAGAAAACGCCAGGCAGCGTGACGGTGATACCCTGCTTACGGGAATCGATAAAGAAACGTGTTGAAAAATCACTGCAGGGTTATCCAAACCTTGCGGTGAAACTCTACGACGGTAACGCCCGGCAAGCGCTGGTGGCTTGTGATGTTGCTCTGGTGAAATCTGGTACCAGTACCCTGGAAGCGATGTTGCTGCATCGACCGATGGTAGTCAGTTATCGACTGGGATGGTGGACGTACCAACTGGCAAAGCGTGTGTTGCGAACCCCCTATGTGGCGCTTCCCAATATTCTCGCCGGACGCGCGCTGGTCCCCGAGTTGTTACAACATGAAGGCACGGCCCAGGCGCTGGCTGATGCCCTGCAGCAGGAACTCGCAGCCGCAGCTGAAGGTGCGGAAAATACTGCTGCATTCGAGGTGCTGCATAAACAATTACGACAGGGTGCTGATGCTAAGTCAGCTGCCAGCGTGTTACGCTTGCTGGCAGCAAATGTCACAGGTTCCTAAGCGTGCAATCCGCCTCTCCAGTACCCGATAAGACAGTGCCCGTTCAAGCTTCTTTGCTCCATCAAGTGACGCTTGATGGCGCCTCCCAACCCTGGGAGGCACCTCTGCATGCCGGTGTTGATGAAGTGGGCATCGGTCCGCTGGCCGGCCCCGTGGTTGCTGCTGCCGTCATCCTTGATCCAGCAAAGCCGATTGAAGCGCTGGCTGACTCGAAGAAACTCACACCTAAAAAACGCCAGCTTCTGGATATTGAGATTCGTCAGAGCAGTCTTTGCTGGGCATTGGGTTGGGCCTGGGTGAATGAAATAGATGAACTGAACATCCTGCGGGCCAGCCATGTAGCCATGCAGCGTGCCTGTGAACAGCTCAGCACCACGCCGGTGCATATCTGGGTGGATGGCAATAAAGTGCCGAATTTCGATGTGCCAGCTCGTGCGGTTGTGCAGGGCGATAAACATGTGCCGCAAATCAGTGCTGCGTCAATCATTGCCAAGGTTGCCCGGGATAACTACATGAGCGCCTTAGCCGAGCAATTTCCAGGCTATGGTTTTGCGCAGCACAAAGGTTACCCGACCAAGGCGCACATGGCGGCACTGCATACATTGGGTGCCACGGATTACCATCGGCGAAGTTTTGCCCCGGTACGCGAGGCGCTTGCGCAGGGGGCCAGGTTCGCGTGAGTGAAGAAACTGCAGGCCCGAGCGAGCAAAATGTGGTGACCGATCCGGGTTTTGTTCATCTGCACGTTCACAGTGAGTTTTCGCTCGCAGACGGGTTGTTAAAGGTGAAGCCGCTGGTTGCAAATATGGCGGAGCAGGGCGCGCCAGCGGTAGCGCTCACTGATATCGGTAATCTGTTTGCGCTGGTGAAGTTTTACGAAACCGCACTTGCGCGAGGTATCAAACCCATTCTCGGCGTTGAGCTTAAGATTCTGACAAGCGAAAACGCTGAGGAAGAGCCCGCACGTGTGGTGCTGCTGGCGATGAACGAACAGGGTTACAACAACCTGATTCTGTTAGTGTCCGCCAGTTATACCACCGTCACCACCCGTGGGTTGGTCACAGAAGCGCTGGTTTTTCAGCACTCGCAGGGGTTGATTGCGCTGTCCGGAGGCGTCGGTGGGCATCTCTGGCAAGCTGCAGTTGACGGTGATCGGGGTTTGCTGGCTTCATGTATTCAACGCTGGCAGGCTGAATTTGGCGATCGCTACTATCTTGAGCTGACGCGCACGGGCCGAGCCGGTGAAGACGCTGCCAATGCCAGTCTGGTGGCCATGGCTACCGCGCTTGATGTGGCTGTGGTAGCCAGCAACGATGTGTGTTTCGCCGAACCAGCGGATTTTGAGGCTCATGAAACCCGGGTTGCCATCCATGAAGGCATGACGCTCGATGATCCTCGTCGGCAACGCAAATACAGCGAGCAGCAATACCTGCGCAGCGATGCAGAAATGGCGGCCCTGTTTGCGGATATTCCAGTGGCGCTGCAGAACTCGGTGGAAATTGCCAAACGCTGTTCCGTAGAAGTCCAGTTGGGTGAGTACAAGCTGCCGGACTATCCCATTCCGGCAGAACACACGGCGGCGAGCTTCCTGCAGCTGACTTCCATGCAGGGTCTTGATGAGCGCATTGCGTCTCGTGGACTGCGTGCTCCAGACGCTACCAGAGACGACTACGTGGCACGGCTTGAGTTTGAACTTAACGTCATTAATGAAATGGGCTTCGCCGGGTATTTTCTGATTGTTATGGAATTCATCGCCTGGGCGAAAGAGAACTCTATTCCAGTCGGGCCAGGGCGAGGTTCCGGTGCCGGTTCACTGGTCGCGTATGTGCTTGGCATTACCGATTTAGACCCGCTCGAATACGACCTGCTGTTCGAACGATTTCTCAATCCAGAACGTGTATCCATGCCGGATTTCGACGTTGATTTCTGCATGGAAGGTCGTGATCGTGTGATCAGCCATGTCAGCGAGCTTTATGGCCATGAAGCGGTCAGTCAGATCATTACATTTGGCACAATGGCAGCCAAAGCTGTCGTGCGGGACGTCGCCCGCGTGCAGGGTAAACCCTATGGGTTGGCAGACAAGCTGTCGAAGCTGATTCCTTTTGAAGTAGGCATGACGCTGACCAAGGCGATGGAGGAAGCGGCAGAGCTGCGTGAATTTGTCGACAGCAGCGAAGAAGTGGCAGAGATCATGGAGATGGGCTTCAAGCTTGAAGGAATTGTGCGCAACGTCGGCCGTCACGCTGGCGGTGTGGTGATAGCCCCGAGGTTGCTCACAGACTTTGTACCGCTTTACACGGAAGAACTTGGTGGCTCTCTTGTCAGCCAGTATGACAAAGACGATGTAGAACGCGCGGGTCTGGTCAAATTTGACTTTTTGGGGCTGAAAACCCTGACCATCATTGACTGGACGGTGCAGAGTATTAACGCCAGTAAAGCGCAAGGCGAAGCACCGCTGGAAATCGAAGCGCTGCCATTGGACGATCCAGGCGCTTTTGATCTGCTGCGCGCAGCAGATACAACCGGGGTTTTCCAGTTGGAATCCCGCGGTATGAAGGAGTTGATCACCAAACTCAAACCAGACAGCATCGACGATATCATCGCGTTGGTTGCTTTGTTCCGACCCGGACCTCTGCAATCCGGCGCTGATGCTGATTACATCAATCGAAAACATAAACATGAGCCTGTGGTTTATCCGCACCCAAGCCTGGAAACGGTATTGGGAGGCACCTATGGAGTGGTGCTTTATCAGGAGCAGGTGATGCAGGTGGCCCAGGAACTGGCAGGCTTTACCCTTGGACAGGCCGATCTGTTGCGTCGAGCCATGGGCAAGAAAAAGCCTGAAGAGATGGCGCGGGTACGCAAAGAGTTTCTGATTGGTACCGCCGCAAACGATGTTGATCAGACCTTGGCCAACGAAATCTTTGACCTGATGGAAAAGTTTGCCGGCTACGCGTTCAACAAATCTCACTCAGCCACGTACGCGGTCATCAGTTTTCAAACAGCCTGGCTGAAAGCGCACTACCCAGCTGAATTCATGGCGGCTAACCTGTCAGCGGAAATGCAGAATATAGATCGCATCGTAGTATTGATCGACGAAGTGCGGCGTATGCAGATTCCCCTGTTACCGCCCAGCGTTAATCTCAGTCAGCATCGTTTTTCAGTGCAGAACGACAGTATCATTTACGGTTTGGGTGCGGTCCGCGGCGTGGGTGAGGGCCCGGTAGCGGCTATTGTTGAGGCACGTGCGGATGGTGTGTTCAAAGACCTGCAGGATTTCTGTCAGCGTCTGGACAGTAAAAAGGTAAACAAGCGGGTTCACGAAGCGTTGATAGCATCCGGCGCTATGGATGAGTTTGCATTACCGGGCGAGGAACTGGATATGACCCGCGCACGCCTGCGCCAGCAGTTGCCTCAGGCGCTGCAAAGTGCCGAACAGCAGATGCGCAATGAGCAGGCAGGTATTGCTGATATGTTTGGCGGAGTCGACACCAATGTCATCGCACCTACTAAAGCAATGGCTGACATCAAAGCGTTGACCGGGCGTGAGCGTCTGCAGGGCGAAAAAGAAGCTCTGGGACTCTATCTCACAGGTCACCCCATTGAAGAGTATGAGCAGGAACTGAAACATTTCTGCAAACGTAAAATTGCCAAGCTGCGCGCAGAAAAGAAAACCCAGTGGGTCAGTGGCATGGTGGTCAGCATGCGGGTCATGAAAAGTCGTCGCGGTGCACCGATGTGTTTTCTGATCCTTGACGACCGCAGCGCCCGTCTGGAAGTGTCACTGTTTCCCGACTGTTACGAACAGTTTGGGAGCAAGGTGGCCAAGGACGAGTTGCTGATCATAGAAGGTGAGGTAGGAGCTGATGAGTTTTCCGGCGGGTTGAGTTTGCGCGCGGAAAAAGTGTATACCATTGCTGAAGCTCGCCAACGATTCAGCGAAGGGTTTGTTATCGATTTTCGACAGGCGCCTTTGCCGCCGGATTTCGGTTCACGCTTGAAGCAGTTGCTCGGTCCGCACCGGAGTCTGGAGGAAGGTTGTCCGATTGCGATCTGGTACGCCGCAGCGGAAGCTCAGGCGCGAATAAGCCTGGGACAGGACTGGCGCGTGCAGGCCAGCGACGATCTGGTACGCTGTTTGAACGAAGAATTTGATGGCTGTGTACGGCTGGATTACGCAGGTAACGGGTAGTTCTCGTGTCGCAGTCCAGCGTGTCCAGCGAACCGGTAGAAGCCGCGCTCCTGCAGTCTTTATCAAGCTATCCTGACGCTCAGGTCTGGGTAGGATTCAGCGGCGGTCTCGATTCAACGGCATTACTGTTAGCTGCGAAGCGAGTCCAGCAATCTCAGCTGCCGGATCTTAAGATCAACGCGATTCATGTGAATCACAATCTGCACGCGCACAGCAGCGCATGGGCCCATCATTGTGCAGAAGTGTGTGCTCAACTCGATGTGCCGCTGACTCAGGCGACTGTACAGGTGCCCGCACTTGGTAATCTGGAAGCCAATGCACGCAGGGTCCGCTACGCGGCATACGCGCAGCATTTACCCGCCGCGGGTGTGCTGTTGCTTGGCCATCATCAGCAGGATCAAAGCGAGACCATTCTTTATCGGTTGCTGCAGGGTCGGGGCATGTTGACCATACGGCCACAAGGCCGCCTCGGCAGTGGGCACTTTCTGCGTCCGCTGCTCACCTTGTTGCGCTCAGAGTTGAGCGCTTACGTGCAAAGCCATGATCTTCACTGGATTGAAGATCCAACAAACTCCGACACCGACCTGCACAGAAATTTTCTTCGAGCAGATATTCTGCCGCGCTTGAAATCTCGCTGGCAGGATGTTGACAGAGCTTTGTCGCGTGTAGCGCATCATCATCAGCAAACGCTGGGCGCCTTGATAGACACGCTGTCGAAGTTTCCGGACGAAGTGCCTGCACATACATTGCCGTCTGAGCACGCATACAGGCGAGCCTGGTTGCGCGCCTACCTGGCCAGCAGAGAGGTGTTTGCCGTCAGCGACAGAGGTCTGGATGAGTTTATTGACCAGCAGGCCTCTGCTGCGGGTTTTGCTCATCTGCAGTTGGGTGAGGCGAATATCTACAGTTATGGCAACACATTTTATTTTGAAGCAAAGCCACCGAAAGAGCTGTTACCCCAGCGCTTAGAGGTGTCCAAGGATGTGGTTTTGTCCTATGGCAATCTGCAACTACGGCAGGCACAGGCCGATGAAAAGTTTGCCTTCAAAGCTGCAGAGCCCCTTACCTTGGGGTTTCGCCGCGGTGGCGAAACGTTACGAGTCACGGCTGCTGCAGGCAACGGATCGCAGGCTTTCACCAAAAGCCTCAAGCAACTGCTGAACGATGCCCGGGTACCCCCCTGGCGGCGTGACTTTTACCCGTTGATTTTTTCTGCCGGCAGACTTGTCTGTGTGCCGGAAATCGCAGTTGCCCATGATAGTGGGCAAGAGTCAGCGAACAACAACCCGTACTGGCTGGCGCATTTTTCACCGCGGGTAGGGACTGACGTCCAGCAGGGTAAAAATTGATCACCAACATTGAGCTTAGGTAGGTGTTTTGTTATCTTGCAATCCCATCTTGAGCGAGCCATTGTCGGCTGTTTTTTTACGCAATTAGCACTCTAGCAAATGCCGTCCAGAACGCTGGTCGAGGTCGTTGGTTTGTGCACCTTTTGATGGGTATTCATGACGAGATATATTTTTGTAACGGGTGGGGTTGTGTCGTCTCTGGGCAAGGGCATTATCACTGCCTCTCTGGCTGCTCAGCTGGAAGCTCGCGCGCTTAAAGTCAATGTGCTGAAGATGGATCCCTACATCAACGTGGATCCTGGCACGATGAGTCCGATACAGCACGGTGAAGTTTTTGTCACCGTGGATGGTGCCGAAACAGACCTTGATCTCGGCCACTATGAACGCTTCTCCAACGTGCGCATGTGCCGCGACAACAACTTCACCACGGGCAGCATTTACGCGGAGGTTATCCGCCGGGAACGGCGCGGTGATTATCTGGGTGGCACGGTGCAGGTCATTCCCCACGTAACCGATGAGATTAAACGTCGGATACGCAAAGTTGCAGACGGCTTTGATGTGCTGATTGTGGAAATTGGCGGCACAGTGGGTGACATTGAGTCCCAGCCTTTTCTTGAAGCTATTCGTCAGCTGAGGCTGGAAGTGGGCAGCGTGCATACTTTGTTTATCCACCTCACCTACGTACCTTTTTTAAGCAAGGCAGGTGAAATAAAAACCAAACCCACACAACACTCGGTGAAAGAGTTCCGCTCCATAGGACTGCAACCCGATATTCTGGTGTGCCGGTCTGAAAGCCCGCTACCACGCTCAGCACGCAGCAAGATAGCGCTGTTTACCAACGTCGAAGAACGTGCGGTTATATCAAGCTGGGATGTAGACACGATTTACCAGGCGCCTTTGATGTTGCATGACGAAGGTCTGGACGACTATGTTGTTGAACGCCTGGGTTTAGAGACCATTCCCGTGAACCTGTCTGAATGGCGTGATGTTGTGCAGGCCCAGCAGAATCCGGAGCACAAACTGAAACTGGCGTTTGTGGGTAAATATCTGGATCTTCTGGAAGCGTACAAATCATTAATTGAAGCGATTACTCATGCCGGCATCCAGACCCGTAGTGAGATCGACATCAATTATATTGACGCTGAAGATCTTGAAAGAGATGGCACCGATGTGCTGGCAGATGCTGATGCAATCCTGGTGCCCGGCGGATTTGGTCGCCGTGGGTTCGAAGGTAAAATTCTGGCCGCAGCCTATGCCCGCGAACACAAAATTCCTTATCTGGGTATCTGTTACGGATTGCATGCCGCCGTCATCGATCTGGCCAGGCACTGTGCCAACCTGGAAGGCGCGCACAGCACTGAAATTGACAGTGCAGCGAAACATCCGGTCATAGGCCTGGTCACTGACTGGGTAAGCCGAGATGGCCAGACACAAAAACGTGACAGCAACAGCGACCTTGGCGGTACCATGCGCCTGGGTGAACAGGCGTGTGTCCTCAATCAGGGCACGCTGGCTCAGCGTATATACAATGCCAACGTGGTCTATGAGCGGCACCGGCATCGTTTTGAAGTCAACAACCGCTATCTCAAGGACCTTGAGGCCTGCGGCATGGTTGTGGCCGGACGTTCTGAAGATGGCGAACTGGTTGAGATGATAGAACTGGTGGATCACCCCTGGTTCCTCGCCTGTCAGTTCCACCCCGAGTTCACATCATCGCCGCGTAAAGGGCATCCTCTGTTTACCGGGTTTATCGAGGCGGGTTTGGCTCATGCGGAGCAGACTCAACTTAAAAATGGGACCGACGACTGACTTTGCGCATACTTTGCCGTCGGTAACATTCTAAGGACACAGACAGATGAAATATTGCGGATTCGATATTGGCGAGCGACAACCTCTTTTCCTTATCGCCGGACCCTGTGTTATCGAGTCAGAAAAACTGGCGATGGAAACCGCGCAGACTTTGAAAGAAATAGCTGATGAGGTCGGTGTACCGTTTATTTATAAGTCTTCTTTCGACAAAGCCAATCGCTCGTCGATGGACAGCTTCCGTGGGCCCGGACTGGAAGCAGGGCTGCGTATTCTCGAAAAAGTGCGCACAACTTTTGCTGTCCCGGTGCTGACTGACGTACACGAAGACACGCCGTTGGATGAAGTTGCTGCGGTTGTTGACGTCCTGCAGACGCCGGCGTTTTTGTGTAGACAGACAAATTTCATCATCAATGCCTGTTCTCAGGGCAAGCCGGTGAACATCAAGAAAGGACAATTCCTGGCCCCTCTGGACATGTTGCAGGTTGCAAACAAAGCCCTCTCAACCGGCAATCCCGCTATCACCGTCTGTGAGCGCGGGGCGAGCTTTGGCTATAACAACCTGGTCTCTGATATGCGCTCGTTATCCTGGATGCGTCAGACCGGCTGTCCGGTTGTTTATGATGCAACCCATTCAGTGCAGATGCCCGGTGGGCTGGGCACAGTATCAGGCGGGAACCGTGAGATGGTGCCGGTGCTGGCACGAGCTGCGGTTGCTGCAGGGGTGTCCGGGCTCTTCATGGAATCTCATCCCCGACCCGAAGAAGCCCAGTCTGATGGTCCTAATTCATGGCCAATGGGTATGATGAAAGACTTGTTGCAACAACTTAAAGACATAGACGATCTGGTTAAAAGTCAGCCTTTGATCGAAGATCAGCTGACAGCACAATAACACGCGATAGAGAACCACATAATTATGACAAGCATAAGCGCCATACACGCAAGAGAGATTCTCGACTCCCGTGGCAATCCAACTGTTGAAGCAGACGTACATCTCGATTCCGGCATCATGGGTCGTGCGGTTGCACCTTCTGGTGCTTCAACAGGCAGCCGTGAGGCGCTGGAGTTACGTGATGGTGACGCCACCCGATATATGGGCAAAGGCGTGAGTCAGGCTGTAGGCCACGTTAACACTTCGATTGCTGATGCCCTGCAGGGCATGGACTGCACCGATCAGCAGGCGCTTGATCAGGCTATGCTGAAACTGGATGGTACGCCCAACAAATCGAAACTGGGCGCCAATGCGATGCTTGCTGTGTCTCTGGCGGCCGCCAAAGCCGCCGCGGCGAGTCAGCAGGTTCCCCTGTATCAACACATCAATCAGCTCGCGGGAGCGCCGCCGATGTGTATGCCGGTGCCCATGATGAACATCATCAACGGCGGCGAACACGCCGACAATAACGTCGATATCCAGGAATTTATGGTGCAGCCGGTAGGCATGAGCAGCTTTCGCGAAGCGTTGCGTGCTGGCACCGAAATTTTTCATCACCTTAAAGCGGTCCTGTCGGGTATGGGGCTGTCGACTGCGGTTGGCGATGAAGGCGGCTTTGCGCCCAATCTGACCTCTAACGGCCAGGCACTGGATGTCATCACCCAGGCGATTGAAAAAGCCGGTTACAAACTCGGCAGCGACATCACGTTAGCGTTGGACTGCGCCGCTTCGGAGTTCTATCAGGACGGGCAATACAATCTCAGCGGTGAAGGCGTCAGCTATGATGCGCCTGGTTTTGCAGATTATCTCAAAGCCTTGAGCGATGAATATCCAATATTGTCGATTGAAGATGGCATGGATGAAAGTGACTGGGTGGGTTGGACAGACTTAACCCAAAAGATTGGCGCACGGGTGCAGCTGGTGGGGGACGACCTGTTTGTCACCAATACCGAGATTCTGAGCCGCGGTATTGCCGAAAAGGTCGCGAACTCCATTCTCATCAAATTCAATCAGATCGGCACCTTAAGTGAAACGTTGGAAGCCATAGCCATGGCGAATGCGGCCGGTTATACCAGTGTTATCTCTCATCGCTCCGGCGAAACTGAAGATACAACTATTGCGGACCTTGCCGTCGGTACGGGGGCTGGCCAGATAAAAACCGGATCTCTGTGTCGCAGTGACCGGGTGGCCAAGTACAATCAACTGTTGCGCATAGAAGAACACTTGGGCAACAAAGCCAGTTATCCTGGCCGAGCTGCGATAAAGGCAGGTTAGGTTATGCAGATGAAAGTTCTGGTGGCATCAGCGTTGATTGTTCTGCTCTGGCTGCAGTACGGTTTGTGGTTTGGCCAGTCTGGCCATTTCGCCCGGGAGCGGATGCAGAAGCAGCTTACGCAACAGCAGCTGCGCGTTGAAGTATTGCAGCAGCGTAATCAGATATTGCTGGCAGAAGTGGTGGCAATGAAGGGTGATCGCAGTGTCCTGGAAGCGCGAGCGCGCCGGGATCTTGGCATGGTAAAGACCGGTGAAGTATTTTATCTGATCCCGGATGTCGATCTCTAACAGGCAGGCGCCACTGCCACAGGCGCAAATCAAAACGATACCCGAACACTTTCGGGTACATGAAGTGTTAGAGCTGCCATTTTCCGGGCAGGGCGAACACGCCTATTTCTTCATCGAAAAAACCGCGTTGAATACGACTGACGTCGTTGCCATGTTGGCGAAACACTTCCAGGTTGCCCCGCAGGCAATTGGTTATGCCGGACGCAAAGATAAACATGCGGTAACACAACAGTGGTTCAGCGTGCCAACACCTGTTGATCAATGGCAGCCCGAAGACGCTCGGCTAAAGGTTTTATTGTCTCGGCGCCGGGAGAGAAAACTCCGGCTCGGTGACCACAGTGCGAACACATTTGAGCTGACGCTCACCCAGATCAGACATTGGTGTGGTTCCTCGTTGGACACGTTATCTGATTGCTTCCCTAATTACTTTGGTGCCCAGCGTTTGTCTGCCAGCAACATAGCCCAGGCACAGGATTGGCTGCAGGCGGGCGGCTGGGGACAAGAAAGCCGGGATCAACCCCGCGGCGCCCGTCGCCGGCAACAGAAACACAACAGCCCTCGCCGGGGTTGGCACCTTTCAGTTCTACGTAGTCTGCTCTTCAATGCTGTTCTGGATAAGCGTGTTGCTGCGGATAACTATTCGATTCTGTTAGATGGGGACCTTGCAGAAAATGGGATGCCCACCGGCCCGCTCTGGGGTCGTGGTCGCTCTGGCGTGAGTGGCGTTGCTGCCGAAATCGAGACCAGCGCGCTAACCTCATTTGCGCAAACCTGCGAAGCGCTGGAATACGCCGGTGTATCAATGGATCGTCGTGTGCTGGCGGTGCAGCCACAGGATTTGAATGTTTGTCAGGCAACAGATAATGAGTGGGTCGTGAAGTTCACCTTGCCCCCTGGTGTTTACGCTACAACGTTGCTGGCAAAACATTTTAACGTGATTGATGCCAGCGCTTACCATGAGTAGTTCAGACCTCAAAGGTATCGGCATGACCTCGCAACGCACTCGCGACCGCCTGGTAGCCCGTTTGCGTGAGAAAGGCATCCAGAATGAGCGCGTCCTGGCGCAGATAGCCGCGGTACCGAGACATCTGTTTGTGGATGAAGCGTTATCCCATCGTGCTTATGAAGATACTGCTTTGCCGATAGGGCATGGGCAGACAATCTCGCAGCCGTTTGTTGTAGCTTTAATGACACAGGTGCTGCTTGAAGTCGGACCTCATAAAGTACTTGAAGTCGGCACTGGCTGTGGTTACCAGACTGCAGTTCTTGCGCAGCTCTGCCGCCAGATCTTCACCATAGAACGCATTGAAGCATTGGTGCCGCGCGCAAAACAAAGGCTGCAGCGTCTTGGTTTGCGTAATGTGGTGGCTAAGTTTGGCGACGGTTATAAAGGCTGGGATGCCCATGGTCCCTTTGATGGCATCATTGTCACCGCGGCACCCTCAGAAGTGCCGTCTGATCTGCTGGCGCAACTGGCGGACGGCGGACGTATGATTTTACCGGTGGGAGGCGATGCCGTGCAGGAGTTGCGCGTGATCGATAAGCGCGATGGCGTTCTCACCGAACGTGTCCTTGATAAAGTGCGCTTTGTACCGCTGCTCAGCGGTATTACTGCTGTTTAGGCCTGTCCACCGTGCAACCTGACCCCCCCGTGAAAGTAACGGTCGAAACAGCATGGTCGCTGTTCAGCATTATCTGGCGTGGTTTACTGATGGGCCTTGCTGAAGTCGTCCCAGGTGTATCCGGTGGCACAATGGCGTTTATCACGGGTATCTATCATGAGCTCGTTCGATCTCTGGCAAGTTTTGGTCCCAGTTCTTTCAGCCTTTTAACCCAACCCCGGCTATTTGCTCAGCACCACAACTTACGCTTTTTATGCGCTTTGGCCGTCGGCATGTTCTGCGGAGTGCTGCTCTTTGCCCAGTTGATGGACTATCTGCTTGAGCACTATCAGCCCGTTGTGTGGGGTTTTTTCAGTGGGGTTATCGCCATGTCGGTGGTTGTCATCGGCCGTGCACGCGCGCTGCTGAATCTGTTGAGCTATGGCGTTGTGGGCCTTGTTTGCGGCATCGCTCTGCTCTGGCTGCCAACGTCAAGTTCTGAACCCGTGTTGTGGATGTTCTTTATCGGCGGGATTATTTCGGTATGTGCCTGGCTGTTACCTGCAGTGTCCGGCAGTTATATGCTGTTAGCGATGGGACTGTATCCTGCGGTTGTTGCAGCCGTTGCCGAATTTGATTTTCAGATCCTGATAGTGCTTCTCAGTGGCTGTGCGGTTGGCTTGCTGTTGTTCAGTAAATCCTTAGCCTGGTTGTTGCGCCATTACCAGGAACCCTTGCTGGCGTTGTTGACCGGTTTCATGCTGGGGTCTATTGCGAATTTATGGCCCTGGCAGCAGGTTGCTGAGGTCACCACCGAAAAGTGGTTATCTCCAGCGGGTTATGCAGCAGTGCAGGGTACTTCACCCTTTATGCTGTTAACCGCTGTCGCATTTGTCTGCGGCGCTTTAGCGATTGGGCAGCTCGACAAATATACCAATAAGTCGTGAACGCGCAGGCGGTTGTTAGGCTGATTCCGTTGTTATGTGTGGGAATGATCCTCAGCGGTTGTCTGGCGCCTGGCAAGCCATTGGTCGCGGAGCGTTCACCGGCATATACCTCGGGCCCTTACGGCAGTGGTGATCCGCTTAGTAAATCCTACGTTGTGCAGAAGGGCGACACTCTGTATTCCATCGCCTGGCGTTTTGAGCTCGATTACAAGGGCCTTGCTCGCGCCAATGGTGTGCGGGCACCGTATCGAATTGTACCTGGGCAGCGATTATCGCTGGTGACCCAGTTAGCGCCATCCACTCGAATCCTTGCGCCAGTCGATAGCCCCCCTGCAGCATCGGCCAGTCAGCCCAAACCCAGCAGTCAGCCGCTAAACAGGGCAGGATCAAAGAACAACGTGGCGTCAGGTGAGCTGGCCAAAGTCTGGACCTGGCCGCTTGGGATTAAACCGTATACAGAGTTTGGTCGTGGCAACAAAGGCCTGGATTACCGTCTGGGTGATGACTTGAGCCGCAACATGACGGTGCGTTCAACCAACGCAGGCGAAGTCGTTTACGCCGGCACGGGTATTGGTGGTTTTGAGCGCCTGGTGATTGTGAAACACAACGTCAGCCTGCTCAGCGCGTACAGCTTTGATGGCAGCCTGCGTGTGGCAGAAAAGCAAACTGTTAAAGCTGGCGCTGAATTGGCCGACATAAAGAACAGAGGTCGGAGTAAGCAGTCGTTACATTTTGAGTTGCGCAAGGATGGGCAGCCCATAAATCCAAGGCAATTTCTGCGTTAGCTCCCCCTGGTTAGCTCTGTCGCGCGCAGCGACGGAGTATTTACAAGGATGTGGAGATATACGCATGGAAGCACAAGACACACCAGCAACAAAACCCGCTGCAGCTGAACTGGCAGCTGACAGGAGCCATGTAGGCTCGCCTGACGCAACCCAGCTCTACCTGCAGGAAATTGGTTATACCCCACTATTAAGTGCTGAAGAAGAACAGCACTATGGCCGTCTGGCTCAGGCTGGGGATCCGGCAGGCCGCAAACGCATGATCGAGAGCAATTTGCGTCTTGTCGTTAAAATCACGCGGCGTTACCTCAATCGAGGTTTATCTCTGCTGGACCTGATCGAAGAAGGCAACCTCGGGTTAATCCATGCGGTAGAAAAATTTGACCCCGAGCGGGGCTTTCGCTTCTCCACCTACGCAACCTGGTGGATTCGCCAGGCCATTGAACGCGCGATCATGAATCAGACCCGAACCATTCGACTGCCGGTGCA
Source organism: Gammaproteobacteria bacterium (assembly GCA_048571035.1). Taxonomy (GTDB): domain Bacteria; phylum Pseudomonadota; class Gammaproteobacteria; order Pseudomonadales; family Azotimanducaceae; genus UBA4421. Next base: position 840,580 of record CP121329.1, on the reverse strand, counting down.
TGTCGTAAAGGAGATGAATTATTATCTGCGTGCTGCTCGCGAGCTGTCCCAGAAACTGGATCACGAACCCAGCCCGGAAGAAATATCAGCCTTAATCGACAAACCGGTAGAAGATGTGCGCCGGATGTTGAAGCTCAGTGAACGAGTTGATTCCATTGATGCGGTACGTGACAGCCATGACCGCAGTCGTTTGGAGATGGTGGCGGACGAAAACTCTCCAGACCCTGCTGCACAGATTCAACGGTCAGATCTGTTTAATAAACTGGATCTGCTGCTGAATGACCTGTCCACGAAACACCAGGAAGTGATAGCACGACGCTTCGGTTTGCGCGGCCATGCGTCTGCGACGCTTGAAGAGGTAGGTGCCGAAGTCGGTTTGACCCGCGAGCGGGTCCGCCAGATTCAGATGGAAGGGTTGCAGCGTCTGCGACGAGCCCTGGAAGACCATGGGCTCAATGTAGATCAGATATTCAGTCAGTGAGGTGGGGTAGGCGTGCAGCCTTCAGTGAAATCTAGCGCTCCAGGAGTGCCAGTTTTCCAGGCTTGCCGTCCCATTCTTCAGCATCTTCCAGGGCGTCTTTCTTTTCGGTGAGATTAGGCCAGATTTCGGCCAGCTCGGTATTCAACTCGAGGAAGTTCTGTTGATCCTCTGGCAGTTCATCTTCTGAGAAGATCGCCTCAGCTGGGCATTCGGGCTCGCACAACGCGCAGTCGATACATTCATCGGGATGTATCACCAACATGTTGGGTCCCTCATAAAAACAATCTACAGGACACACTTCGACACAATCGGTGTGCTTACACTTAATACAATTTTCTCCGACTACAAATGTCATAGTGCCTTCTAGGGTGCGTTTAAAGGGGCCGTATTCTAGCGGATGTTGGAGCGCTGTCGAGCCCCTCTTACGTTCCCATGCCTCAGGCTTGGTTCAATTCACTCTTCAGCTCGTAGAGCAGCGTCAAAGCCTCCCGGGGGCTCAGACTATCTACATCCAACTGGTCCAGGTGATCGAGCACTTCCGTACCCGGCTGTGTGCTCAACGGTGCTGCGGGAGCTCCGAAGGTGGCAAACAGATCAGGTTGCAGCGGATTGCCGCTGCCTTGTTCCAGGCTGGACAGCTTCTCCCGGGCCCGCTGCAGCACACTGCGCGGTACACCAGCCAGCTTGGCTACGGCAATACCGTAACTCTGGCTGGCGGGACCTGGTTCTACCCGATACAGAAAGATGATGTCGCCTTCGTGTTCGGTTGCACTCAAGTGCACGTTGCCAATACCCGGAAGACTGGCCGGCAGGCTGGTCAGTTCAAAATAGTGGGTGGCAAACAAGGTGAGTGCACGACTTTTACTCGCCAGGTGCTCGGCAACCGCAAAAGCCAGGGCTAGGCCGTCATAGGTACTTGTCCCACGGCCAATTTCATCCAGCAACACCAGGCTGGACGCAGTGGCATTGTGCAGAATGGTGGCCGTCTCCGTCATTTCCACCATGAAGGTCGATCGCCCACCCGCAAGGTCATCCGCAGCCCCTATTCTGGTGAAGATCTGATCCAGAGGCCCAATTTCGGCAGCGGCAGCGGGTACATAGCTGCCACAGTAGGCAAGCAGACAGATGAGTGCCGTTTGTCGCATGAACGTTGATTTGCCACCCATGTTGGGACCAGTGAGCACCAGCATGTGCTGATCAGCGTCCAGAGTCAGGTCGTTGCTGATGAAGGGTGCCTGGCTGGCCGCTTTGACCACAGGATGCCAGCCGCCGGAGATGTTGATCTGTTCAGTGAGCGTGAAACTTGGCGCGCTGAAGCCCAGCGTGTCGGCACGCTCAGCAAATGCGCAGAGCACGTCAATCTGAGCCAGCGCCTCAGCCATATGGCGCAGCGCAATCTGCTGCTGATTCACATCCGTCAGCAGCTGCTCAAACAGCGCCTTTTCCATCTGTAGCGCCTTACTCTGGCTGCTCAGTGCTTCTTCTTCAAAGGCTTTGAGTTCCGGCGTAATGAATCGCTCTGCGTTTTTCAACGTCTGCCTTCTGATGTACTCAGGCGGCATGCCGTCAGCCTGCGCCTTGCTGGTTTCAATATAGTAGCCGTGAACGCGGTTGTAGCCGACCTTCAGGGTGCTGATCCGGGTGCGCTCTTTTTCCCGTTGTTCCAGTTCTGCTAACCATTCTGCTGAGTGGGTGGTCAGCTTGTGTAAAGCATCCAGCTCATCGCTGAAACCTGCCGCGATAAACCCGCCATCGCGAATCGTTGCCGGCGGGGCGTCAAGGAGGGCGCGTTCCAACAAGTCGGCCAACGCTGTGAAATCCGCGATCTGTGCGTCCAGTTGTTGCTGCAAAGGGGCGCCTAAATCCGCGCAGGCGGTTGCAATTTCCGGCAGGCGTTGCAACGCGTGCCTCAGCCGTTCCAGATCTCTGGGGCTGGCAGAACCCAGCGCAATCCGCGTGAGTATTCGTTCGAGGTCAGCAATGCCTTTAAGCGTCTGAGCTATTGTCGTAACGCGGCGTTGTTCAAGAACACAGGTAATCCAAAGCTGCCGATTCTGCACAATCTCGATATTGCGACTGGGTTCGTTCAGCCATTTCTTCAGGAGTCTTCCGCCCATTGCTGTTGCGGTTGTGTCCATCAGGGCCAGGAGGGTTTGGTCAATGGCGCCATTGACGCGCTGGTCGATCTCCAGATTGCGTCGTGTCTGTGCATCAAGTGCGATGATCTGTTCATGGTGTACATGGCTCAGTTGCTGGACGAAAGGCAGGTCCTGACATTGGGTCTGTTTGGCATAAGTCAAAGCAGCCCCGGCAGCAGCCAGGGCCGGACTGTTTGTGGCAAGCCCGGTCAGTGCACACACATCGGTTGCAAAGTGCTGGTTAAGCCGCACGATTGCGGACACCGCATCAAATTGCGCATCGTCGAGAGTGCGTGTGCTGACTGCATAAAGCTGCTGCTCAGCCAGTGACTGCGGTACCAGCAGTTCAGTCGGCTGAGCTTGATGCAGCAGATCTACAGCAGCGTTAGCACCGCTTACTTCAGTAACCTCAAGCGTACCGCTGGAAAGGTTGAGATGGGCAATACCAAATACCTTACCTTGTTCACAGATAGCACTCAGCACACTCATGGAGTGGCTGTCCAGCAGCGCATCGTCGGTCAGGGTGCCGGGCGTGACAATGCGTTGAACGGCTCGGGCTACGGGTCCTTTGCTGGTAGCCGGGTCACCAACCTGTTCGCAGATCGCCACAGAACGGCCTTGTTTGACCAGACGGGCAAGATAACCGTCGGCGGCGTGAAAAGGGACCCCACACATCGGAATGGGCTGACCATTACTCTGGCCTCTGGCGGTGAGGGTGATATCCAGCAACTCTGAGGCAATTTTCGCGTCGTCAAAGAACAATTCATAAAAGTCGCCCATGCGATAGAACAACAGCTCATCTGGATATTCTGATTTGATCTGCAGGTACTGCTGCATCATAGGTGTATGTGCAGAGGGGGTGTGTGCAGGGCTGCTGGCGCTTGAACCACCGGTAGTCATGGATAGGTGTTTTTATTTGGATTTGGTGCAGTGAACTACAGGCTTGAAAGGGCCGTCAAGCGAAGTGGGCTAATTGCCTGATTGGAGAGCTGTCTGCGTGGGTTTAGCAGTTAAAAACCTGGGATGAAGTAAGTATTTTACCCGCGGCGCGGAAACAGGCTTGATTTACCTTACTGTTTGGATATACAGTGCTTCCCACTGAGTAGTCGCGCGACAAATGTACTGCTAAATGTACTGAGGATGCGCCTCAAATTAAGGGATAAAAATATGGCTCAAGATGCTTCTTCAAAATCGAATTCCGCTAAAAAAGCAGGTAGTGCAGACACCTCATCAACGGGTGGACGTCCCGCAAACCCTGAAAAAGATCGCGCGTTATCCGCGGCGCTTGCACAGATCGAGCGTCAGTTTGGTAAAGGTTCGCTCATGCGCCTGGGTGATGAAGAGCAGGTTCTTATTCCCTCCATATCAACAGGCTCCCTCGGGCTGGATGTCGCGCTAGGCATCGGTGGACTGCCAAAAGGGCGCGTCGTGGAAATCTACGGACCTGAATCCTCGGGTAAAACCACACTGACGCTACAGGTTATTGCGGAAGCGCAGAAAGCAGGCGGCACCTGTGCGTTTATCGATGCAGAACATGCCCTGGACCCTATCTATGCGCAGAATCTCGGGGTCGACACGGATAATTTACTGGTCTCTCAGCCGGACACCGGCGAACAGGCACTGGAAATCTGCGACATGCTGGTCCGCTCTTCGGCCCTTGATGTCATCATCATCGACTCCGTTGCGGCCCTCACGCCCAAAGCCGAAATCGAAGGCGATATGGGTGACTCACATGTTGGCCTGCAGGCGCGTCTGATGAGCCAGGCGCTACGTAAAATGACCGGTATCATTAAGCAGTCCAACACCATGGTTATTTTTATCAACCAGATTCGGATGAAAATTGGTGTCATGTTCGGTTCACCTGAAACCACTACCGGCGGTAACGCACTTAAGTTCTACTCCTCGGTACGTCTTGATATCCGCCGCATCGGTGCAGTGAAAGATGGCGACGAGATTGTCGGTAATGAAACACGGGTCAAGGTCGTCAAAAATAAAGTAGCACCGCCGTTCCGCCAGACCGAATTTCAGATCATGTATGGCAAAGGCATTCATCGCACGGGTGAGATTCTCGAACTGGGTGTTCAGGAAGGTATCGTTGAAAAATCAGGTGCCTGGTACGCTTATGGTTCAGATCGAATCGGTCAGGGTCGTAAAAATGCGGCGGACTTCCTGGATGAACACACTGATATGCGCGACGAGATTGAAGGTCTGGTCAGAGCGAAACTGATGCCTCACCTCGCCGAGGGAGAAACCGCCGACGTGGTGGTTCCTGAGGCTGCACAAGACAGTTTGTCTTAAACCTTAAAAACTCCAGACCTCGGCACTCCAGGCCTCGACAAAGAGGCAGTTTGCCGAGGTCCTGAAGTCTTCACCCTCGCTATAACTGTCACATGTACGATCAGAAGGCCTACAGCAGCGCAATACGTATGCTGGGTGGTCGCGAGCACAGTGAACAGGAACTGCGCAGCAAGCTGCAGCGTCGCTATGCTAACCAGTCTGATGATCAGCTTGATGCACTCATCTCGGAGTTAAAAGAGCTCAACCTGCTCAGTGATGAGCGCTTTACCGAATCGCTCATTCGATCGCGTGTTGGTAAAGGCTATGGCCCCTATTTCATACAACAGGAATTGGCCAGCAAAGGTGTCAATAAGGCATTGATTGCAAGCCAGCTTGAAATTGCTGACGTAGACTGGCTCGGTTCCGCTGAAGATCTGGTTGAGCGCAAGTTCCCGGATGCGGCAAATGACGAGGTGATCTGGGCAAAAGCCATACGGTTCCTGCAGCGGCGTGGGTTTGCGGGTCAAACAGTGAATTCAGTCCTCGGTGGGCGTCCAATCACACAAACGGTCGACTGACTTTCATCAGACAGTTCTGTATTTCCTCAGTCAGGTCTTTTTTCCTCAGACACAAGAGTGCTCTTAATTTATACTTGCGCGCCATTTTAACGAGCTGATTGTTTTTGTCATGAAGACTGCGGAACTGCGCCAGGCCTTTCTTTCCTTTTTTGAGGAAAACGGCCACAAAATTGTGCCCTCCAGTACCCTTGTCCCTCAGGACGACCCTACGTTGTTGTTCACGAATGCTGGAATGAACCAATTCAAGGATCCGCTGCTGGGTCGGTCGGACCCTGGCTATACCCGCGCAACCTCCGCGCAGCGCTGTGTGCGGGCCGGAGGCAAGCATAATGACCTTGAGAACGTAGGTTATACCGCACGCCACCACACGTTTTTTGAAATGATGGGTAATTTCAGTTTTGGCGACTACTTCAAGGACGAGACCATTGATTTTGCCTGGCGTTTCATTACGCAGGTCTTGAAGCTGCCAAGAGAAAAAATATGGGTCACGGTTCATCCTTCTGATGACGAATCCCGCAGAATCTGGATTGAAGATATTGGTGTGCCCGCAGAGCGTGTTATCGATCTCGAAGAAAACTTCTGGACCATGGGGGATACCGGTCCGTGCGGACCCTGCACCGAATTATTTTATGATCATGGTGAGGAAGTTGAGGGAGGTCCGCCCGGGTCTCCTGAAGAAGATGGCGATCGTTACATAGAATTCTGGAATCTTGTTTTCCCTCAGTTTGATCGATCTGCGGATGGCACTCTGACACCTTTGCCAAAGCCGGGTGTGGATACCGGTATGGGTCTTGAGCGAATCAGTGCAATCATGCAGGGCGTACACTCGAATTACGAAATCGATCTATTTCGCAGCCTGTTAGGCGCAGCGGGACAGTTTGCGGGCATTAACAGCGTAGATGACGCTATCAAAAATCCCTCTGTGCGGGTCATTGCAGACCATATTCGTTCCTGTGCGTTTCTGATCGCTGATGGCGTCATTCCTGGTAACGAAGATCGCGCCTATGTCCTTCGTCGAATTATCCGCCGTGCATTGCGTCATGGAAACAAACTGGATATCAAGGAGCCGTTTTTCCACAAGCTGGTGGCTGTACTCGTTGCAGAAATGGGTCAGGCCTATCCGATCCTGGTTGAGCAGCAGCGTCATGTCGAAGAGGTGCTGCGCGCTGAAGAAGCCAGATTCAGTGAGACACTGCATCAGGGTATGGAGTTGCTCGAAAAACAAATAGAGACGCTGCAAGGCAACACGCTCAGCGGCGACGTTGTTTTCCAGTTGTATGACACCTACGGTTTCCCGGCTGACCTTACTGCTGATGTCGCGCGAGAGCGTCAGCTTGAGGTTGATATGGCAGGGTTCGAAGCCGCCATGGAAGCTCAGCGTTCTCGCGGGCGTGCTGCAGCCAGCTTCAGTACAAGCTTGGCTCAGCGGGTTAGTGTTGCTTCTTCAGTGGATTTTCTAGGCTATGACGGCGTCACGGATAAAGCAGAAGTTGAGGCTCTGTTCGATCTGGAAGGTAAAACGTTGAAATCTCTGCAGGCTGGGCAGCGTGGTGTTGTCGTGCTCGATCGCACACCTTTCTACGCTGAGTCGGGCGGTCAGGTTGGCGATCAGGGGAAATTGAACGCAGGTGATGCATGCTTTCAGGTGGAAGATACCCTGATTACCGGAAACCAACACATGCATGTCGGCGAAATGCAGTCGGGCAATTTGGCGGTTCACGATGAGGTCCTCGCTGAAGTAGATGCGGACCGGCGTGATCGCATTCGGGCCAATCATTCAGCCACCCATCTGCTGCACGCAGCCCTGCGTAAGGTCCTGGGTGACCACGTGCAGCAGAAAGGCTCACTGGTCAACGATGAAAAGCTACGCTTCGATTTTTCTCACAGCGCTGCACTTTCAACTGAACAACTATCAGCGATAGAGGATCTGGTTAATACACACATACAGAAAAACAGTGCTGTGGAAACGGCTCTGATGGGCTATGACGATGCAGTCAGCAAAGGTGCTATGGCGCTGTTTGGTGAAAAATACAGCGATCAGGTTCGCGTGTTAACCATGGGCAATGGATATTCGGTAGAACTCTGTGGTGGGACCCACGTTGACAGAACGGGTGACATTGGTTTGCTCAAAATCACCGCTGAAACCGGTATTGCGGCGGGAATTCGTCGTATTGAAGCGGTGACAGGTAATGGCGCGCTTGATCTGATTCGCGATACGGACCTTCTGGTTGAGAATCTGAGCCAGCTTTTAAAGGTTGGTCGCAGCGAACTGTTGGATCGTGTGCAGAATACGTTGCAGGAAAACAAGCAATTACAGAAGCAGTTGGCTGAGGTGTCACAGAAAATGGCAGCTAATCAGGGGTCAGATCTGGCTTCACAAGCTGTAGATATCCGTGGCGTAAATTTTCTGGCCAGTGAAGTAGAAGGCGATAACAAGGCGATGATGCAGACGCTGGATACATTGCGCTCTCAGTTAGGTGAATGTGTTGTGGTTCTGGCACAGGTAAATGCAGGTAAAGTTGGCGCTGTTGTTGGTGTCTCAAAACAGACCGTGGATAAAGTCAGTGCCCCCGAGATAATGGCAAAGTTTGGACCTTTGGTTGGCGCCAAAGGTGGCGGTCGTCCCGATCTGGCGCGCGCCGGTGGGGGAGATAACCCATCCGGTCTGGCAGACGCATTTGCAGCAGCCCAGCTGTTTGTAGCCGAACAGCTGGGATAATCCTTGTATGGCTCTTATTGTTCAAAAATACGGCGGTACCAGTGTTGGCGATATAGATCGCATTGCACAGGTCGCCCAACGTATTAAGCGTTACGCTGACCAACAGCACCAGTTAGTGGTTGTTGTGTCGGCGATGTCTGGCGAAACTAATCGTCTGGTTCAGCTGGGTAAAGATATCTCCGGCGCTAACAACTTTGCTCGTGAAATGGATGTGCTGACCGCCTCAGGAGAGCAGGTGAGCATAGCGCTGCTGAGCATGGCACTGCAGCGCTTAGGATTGTCAGCGAAGTCAATGTTAGGCGACCAGGTCGCTATCAAAACGGACTCTGCATATGGCAAGGCCCGCATCAGCCATATCGAAACGCATGCGCTAAGAGCTGCGCTTGAATCAGGCGCTATTCCTGTGGTTGCTGGGTTCCAAGGCGTAGATCCTCAGGGTGATCTGACGACACTTGGGCGTGGTGGGTCAGACACCAGCGCTGTCGCGCTAGCTGCGGCCCTGGGGGCTGACGAATGCGAGATATGTACCGATGTTGACGGCGTTTACACTGCCGACCCGCGTGTGGTGGCTTCTGCCCGCAGACTGTCTCAGGTAACTTTTGAGGAGATGTTAGAACTGGCCAGCTTAGGTTCAAAAGTTTTGCATCCGCGTTCAGTTGAATTTGCCGGCCGTTACCGCGTGCCCTTGCGGGTCATGTCTACTTTTGTTGACGGCGACGGCACCTTGATCACCACAGAGAAAGACAATATGGAACAACCACTTGTGTCTGGTATTGCTCATGCCCGCGATGAGGCAAAAATTACAGTTGCCGGTGTCCCGGATATACCCGGAATTGCTTCAAAAATTCTGGGGCCCGTGGGTCGTGCAAATGTTGAAGTGGACATGATTGTCCAGAATACAGGGGCTGATGGCCTGACAGACTTTACGTTCACTGTGAAGCGCGAAGACTATGACCGAGCTCGCGATCTGCTGGAGACTGTTGCTAAAGAGATTCATGCACGTGAAATAAGCGGTGATAACACCATTGCAAAAGTATCTATAGTGGGTGTGGGCATGCGTTCTCATGCTGGCGTGGCGACGCGGATGTTTGATTGTCTTGCGTCAGAGAACATAAATATCCAGATGATCTCGACGTCCGAAATAAAAATTTCGGTCGTAGTTGCGGAAAAATATATGGAACTCGCTGTGCGCGCACTACACTCTGAATTCGACCTGGAAAACAGCTGACCTGTAAGCAGTCACCTGATTCGAGAGCGTTAAAAGGAGAGGGTATGTGCTGATTTTAACTCGCAAAGTTGGAGAGACGCTCAAGATCGGTGACGACATCAGTGTCACAGTGCTGGGTGTTAAGGGTAATCAGGTCCGAATTGGTGTAGACGCCCCGCGAGATGTGGGCGTTCATCGCAAAGAAATCTATGATCGCATTCATGACGATTCATCTGATGCGGATTCGACAACAACACCGACCGACAACTGACAGAAGCTAGCTGGCTTCGAATACCTTTATGATTGGCGGCGGTTCATCAGCCAGCTGATCGTTGGTCAGCGCATCCAGCGCACGCTGTTTATCGTCTTTCCCAAACGCCTTTGTTGTCACGCAGAACTCAACCATTATGCCGTTCGGATCATCGACATAAATGGACTTGCACCAGTGATGGTCGATTTCTGCAACGTCAAAGCCGGCTGCGTTGATTCTTGCTCTCGCGGCATCCAATTCGTCCAGGCTGTCGACACCGAAAGCAATATGATTGGTCCATTTTGGTAACCCCAATCCAGTAGAAATAGATGTCGGGAAATCAGCTGCAACGGCTGGATCGTGTATTTCCCAGAAGGCCATCATGGTGCCGTCGCCGGTGTCATAAAAAAAGTGTTTCGCCCAGGCATCAGGGCCGGTTTGGGCTTTCTCTACGCGTACCAGTTCAAATCCCATAGCATCACTGTAGAACTTATGGGTTGCCAGCATGTCGCGGGTCGCAATAGCCAGGTGGTGATAAGACATATCTCAGGCGCCTAAGGTGCGAATTTGCACAAATTGTAGCGAAGCACCTGGTTGGGGAACAGAAATTGTTATCAAATTACGTCGCGGCGGCTGTAATTCATACAACAGTTGTAGGTACAATGCGCCCCCACGGAGAGGTGGCCGAGTGGTCGAAGGCGCTCCCCTGCTAAGGGAGTATAGGTAACCCCTATCGAGGGTTCGAATCCCTCTCTCTCCGCCAGATAAAAAGGGTCCTTGTGGACCCTTTTTTCATGGCAGACAGACGAGGTAGCACCAGGAGCCTCCAGATCTCGCTACTCGTCCGCTGAATCGCTGTTGTTCCCCACCAGATTGTACTTTTTCAGATAGCCGCGAAACTGGTGGTAGGTCAAACCCAGCAGATCCGCAGCTTTACGCTGATTGTGTTTAGCCTCTTGCATAGCCTTCTCAAGGAGTGAAACTTCGTAGTCGGCAATGTGCTGCTTCAGCTCAATAGGAAATGTTGTCTCGCTCTGGTGACCTGGCAATGCGATTTCCGGCTCGGCGGGTGAGTTACCCTCGGGTCGATACGGTGACGAAAATGGGTCAAACACAACTTCTTCAACTTCGCTGTCAGGGTCAGTGCGGTACACGCAACGTTCAACAACATTTTTCAGCTCCCTCACATTGCCGGGCCAGGGGTGTGCCAGAAGTTCGCGCTGAGCCGCGTGGTTGAAGCCTGCAAACAGCTCGCGACCCAGTTCTTTCGCCATACTGACGGCAAAATGATTTGCCAGCAGGAGGATATCTTCTTCTCGCTGACGCAGTGGCGGCAGGGTTAATACGTCGAATGCAAGCCGGTCCAGCAGGTCTGGACGAAACTCGCCTCTGGCGGCTAAAGCGGGTAGATCTTCGTTTGTGGCGGCAATAATTCTGACATCGCAGTTTAATGTTTTGCTGCCACCAACTCGTTCAAACTCACCATATTCGATGACCCTTAAGAGCTTTTCCTGCACCAGCATGCTGGTGGTTGCCAGCTCATCCAGAAACAAGGTGCCACCATGCGCACGTTCAAAGCGGCCATGGTGCGTTTTGGTTGCGCCTGTAAACGCCCCTGCGTCGTGACCAAACAGCTCAGTTTCAAGCAGGGTCTCCGAAATTGCCGCACAATTCATTTTGATGAACTGACTTTCCCATCGGTTGGACAGAAAGTGTAATCTCGAAGCGATGAGTTCTTTGCCGGTACCGCGTTCTCCAACAATCAGCACGGGTTTTTCTAGAGGTGCGACCAAAGAAACGTGTTCCAGGGTACGCAAAAATGCAGGCGACTCACCGAGAAGGCGTTCTATGTCCGGGCGCATAATAAAAATGGCCAATATGTGGTGAGAACTACTATAAGGATAACATGCATTTCTGACCAGAAAAATTGTTTTTCTCAAAATAACCATTTAAAACAATAAGTTATGATCGGGTTAGAACTTGGCACGGTTTCTGTAAACAAGTACTTCACAAGCGACAGCATCAGCAACAATGATTGTTATGCTTAACCTAAAACCAAAAGTGGAGGCTAAGGCCAAGATGAGTATCTTTTCCCGCATGACGGATATCATCAATTCGAATCTCAACGCGCTGTTAGATAAAGCGGAAGATCCGGAGAAGATGGTTCGATTAATCATCCAAGAAATGGAAGAAGCGCTAGTTGAAGTGCGTAGTACGTCTGCCCGGGCGATTGCCGATCGGAAAGAGCTTGAGCGTCGTCGTGACTGGCAGGAAGCTGAAGCCCAGGAGTGGGAGCGTAAGGCTGAAATAGCCGTTCGCAAAGGCCGCGATGATCTCGCTAAAGGCGCCCTGGTCGAAGGCAATAAAGCACGTGAAGCCGTTACCTTAATGGCTGAAGAGCTTCAGGTCCTTGACGAAACGCTGGCTCGACTGAACGAAGATGTAGGTGCGCTGCAGGCCAAAATTAAGGACGCAAAAGCCCGCCAGAATGCAATTATTGTTCGTGGCAAAGCCGCCCAATCCCGTCTGGGTGTACGACGCACTTTGAGTGATCACAACATTGATGACGCCATCGCTCGATTTGAACTTTATGAGCGCAAGATTGATGACCTGGAAGGCGAAATTGAATCTCATGACATGGGTCAGAAAACGCTGTCTGATGAGATCTCAGATCTTGAACAGGATGAAGGTGTAGATGAGCAGTTGAGCGCACTTAAGGCGCGTGTTCAGCAAACCCAGGCACCCAGTTCAGCCGCTGAAAACTCAAATTAATAGGAGCTACTATGGACGGCATCGTCGTCGCCTTTTTTGTGCCCACCGTGATCTTCATGGTGGTTGTGGCTCCGGCCTGGATATGGATGCACTATCGAAGTAAGCAACATGCTCAGGGCGCTTTGTCAGAAAACGAGCGAACAGAACTAGAAACTTTAGCACTGCAGGCTGAAAGGATGCTCGAGAGAATCGATACCCTTGAGGCAATTCTGGATGCGGAAACGCCTGATTGGCGCAAACGTAACGGCATTGAACGCTAGTTCAGCTGCAACTATCAGGAGTGATTTTGAAAGACCAGGATTCTTACAATTCATCACGACGCTCTTCCCAGAGCAATGAATTTTCAGCTGCGATGACCCGGCTGGAAAAAGCTGTGTCGGAAATTGTGACCACAACCACAGGGCAGCTGTCAGACAGGGCAACCACATTGCTGGATGACACGGCCACTCGGCTAGAGGCGGAACTGAGATTTCGTCAAACGACTGATGAGCCTGACAGCTCAGAACGTGCGGCGCGTCGTCGTAGTCGCAACAAGGGGCGTCACCGCCTGGTGGATCGAGCGGAGCGGGTGAACCCTAGTTCAGGCCACCTCTACCGGGATGTTGAAAATGCCAGGATAGGGGGCGTGTGTGCCGGTATAGCGCGATACTTTGGCTTGCAGACATGGACCATCCGACTGGGCGCATTTACCGGTCTGTTGTTCTTGCCGGGTATTGTTTTTCCGGCTTATTGGATTGCCTATTTTATTATGGATACGCCAGAACCAAAGGACGCGTTGATGACCAGCCGCAGATCCAGACGCTCTCGCTCACAGGATTCTTCCACTGAGCATGTCGCCAACCCTAAGCGCCGCGAAACTTTTCTGCCCAGTCGGAGCCTGCGGTACACCAACGCTGACCTGACTCAGGCGGAGTTGAGGTTGCGCAGATTGGAGTCGTTTGTAACGTCAGACCAATACGAACTGCATAGAGAGCTGACCAAAATCGAGCGGGAGCAAGAGCCCAGCGGCCTGCGGAGCTAAGCTGGTGAGTAGAATCGCCTATCTATCCAGATCGCGATGCTGGTGCAGCTGCCGCAGGGCTGTACTGACTGTGTTGACGACAGTTATTGTCTTTACCGGTTCGGCCAGCGCTCAAACGGAATCCAGACATCAGCTTGAGATCGACAGTTTCGAGCGTGTTTACTTGAGCGGCCCTGTCCGCGTTCATTTACAGCAGCAAAACCAAACGGAAAACCCAGGCAGCCCATATGAACCACCTGGTGCTTATGTAATAGGCCCTGCCGCTAGTGTGGAGCAGCTCAAAATCGAACAGTCCGATGCGACTTTGTACATAGATCTACCGGTCGGTGCCTTGCATAACAACGCATCTAATCTAACGATTCATCTACCGGTTGATAAGCTTAAAGAAGTTGTTAGTCGCGGAGGGGCTCAGGTATTTGCAGACCAGATTGAATCCGTAAACCTGGCTTTGGAAGGCCGGGGTGAGGGTCAATTTGTCTTGCAACGTATCGTTGTTGATGACCTTGTCATTGTTGGCCAGGGCAATACTACATTTGTTTTAAGCGGCACAGTGCAGCATCAGCTGATTGAAATCGCGGGGCTGGGTCGTTTTCACGGTGCAGACCTGCAGAGTGAAACCAGCCATATCAGCGTACAAGGAGCTGGAGAAGTTGATGTCTGGGCTCGAGAGCTGTTACAGGTGGATGTCTCTGGCACAGCCAAGGTGCGTTACGATGGAACGCCTTGGATACATCAGCAGATTCAAGGGGCAGGCGCAATCACGAGGTTGTTTTAGTCTTTCAGGCCCTTATGTGAAATATTTGAACCAGTAGGAGAGATTGATGGATGTATTTACGATGGTGGTTGTCATCGTTGTCGTGACAACAGTGGCCGGTGTTTTCAATAACTACCTGAAGAACAAGGATAAAGCTGAAAACAAACGAGCCGACGCAGCTCTGAGTGAGGAGTTGGATGAGCTTCGACAACGGATAGAAGTATTGGAAAGTATTGTGACTGATCAGAAGTATCAATTGCATCGTGATCTGACCGAGCTTGAAAAAAGCGCCTAGTCAGCCTGACAGTGCGGGCATTAACAGGTCTGGTCTGTCTGTGAAAATACCTTTTACGCCCCGGTCCTTCAGCTTTAGAGCGATACCTGGATCGTTCACGGTATACACACTGACTGGAAAACCGGCCTCACTGATTTCTTCAACCGTCGCTCGCCTGGCGAGCTTAAGGCTCAGATTGACGCCGACGGCATTGAGGGACTGAGCAGTTTCGAGCCAGTCTTTCCTGTATTTGTCGAACAATGGCGCCACCGGGGTATGCGCGTCCAATGTTCGAAAAAATTTCAATTCCTCATGGTTAAATGCGGAAACCACTATCGGCCAGGTGGGCATTCCTGCTAACCATTGAGCAACCTCGATGCCGGTTCCCCGACCTTTCAACTCTATGTTCAACACGACCCTTTGACCGTGTTGCGCCTCGTGGGACTGTAAAAGCGAAAACACCTCTGTGAGCGTGGGTATCTGTGCCCCTTCGCCAGCATCCAGTGTGCGCAGTTCGGCCAGGGTATGATCGGATACCAGACCTTTGCCGCTGGTGGTACGACTCAGTTTTTCATCATGAATGACAACAAGATTTTTTTCGTTTGCCCTGAGGCTGGTAAGGTGCACATCCAGCTCAATCATCGGACAGCGCCAGTCCAGAGCGCGCTGAAAGCTGGGGATTGTATTTTCAGGTGCCAGACCGGCAGCTCCGCGATGACCGATGACAAAACTACCCGGTGTGCCGAGTAAATCGGAAATTGTGCACATCATGAATATAGTTGATTAAGACTGAACTCGTGGCTGCTAGAATACCGTCATGAGTTATGAAGTGTTAGCCCGAAAACTACGACCGATGGGGTTTGATGCCCTTATCGGACAGGATCATGTTGTCCGCGCTTTGCGCCATGCACTGGATGCGGGGCGGCTGCATCACGCCTATCTGTTTACCGGCACTCGGGGTGTAGGTAAAACGACAATTGCGCGCATTGTTGCTAAAGCACTGAACTGTGAGAAAGGTGTGTCAGCAGATCCGTGTGGCGAATGCTCGATCTGTATGGAAGTAAAGCAGAATCGATTTGTTGATCTTATTGAGGTCGATGCAGCTTCGAGAACAGGAGTGGATGACACCCGAGAGCTGTTGGACAACGCTCAATACCTGCCCACCCGCGGGCGCTACAAAGTCTATCTCATAGACGAAGTGCACATGCTCTCAACTGCTTCATTTAACGCGCTGCTCAAAACTCTGGAAGAACCGCCTGAGCACGTCAAATTTCTGCTTGCGACCACAGACCCCAAGAAAGTACCGGTCACCGTGCTTTCGCGCTGTCTTCAATTTCAATTAAAAAATCTTTCAAGAGAAGCCATTTCCGGGTATCTGCAGGATGTACTTTCATCTGAAGACATATCTTTTGAACCCGAAGCGTTACAGATTATTGCTCGAAGCGCAGCGGGCAGTATGCGGGATGCGCTGAGTTTAACCGATCAGGCCATCGCTTACGGACAGGGTTCATTGAAGTCTGATGACGTAAGCGACATGTTGGGCGTGGTGGGGCGGGATGCGGTTGCCAAGCTGCTGGAGGCTATTGCGGGTGGCGAAGCGGCTCAGGTCATGGCGCTGAGTGCTGATCTTGCGGAACGCAGTGCGGATTTTTCCGACGTCTTAAAAGGACTGCTTGAAGCGCTTCATGATCTGGCTGTCAGTGGTGCCATAGAGGGACCAGCAGCATCGGCGCCTTTCACGCCTGAAGAGCTGCAGCTTTATTATCAGATCGCGTTGCTCGGTTCCCGCGACCTGGTATATGCCCCTGATGAGCGTAGTGGTTTCGAAATGACGTTGTTGCGGATGTTGGCTTTTGCGCCTGATCCAGCTTCAAATGTACCGCCCCGCAGTCACCAGGCCGAAGAGCCGGCAGACTCCGGTTCGCCGAAAGTGCAGCAGAGTGCGTCGCACGTTGCACCACAAGAGCCACCACAAGAGACATCACAAGCGTCACAAACAAGTGCGGATAACGGTGCGCAAAACCCTGCGGATGAAAGCCTGAATCCGACTGTTGACGCGCCGTCCAGCACTCAGGCAGATATGCTGTTCTCGGTACCCTGGTTTGACCTGGTTGAACAGCTCTCCATAAGCGGTGTTACCCGTATGATTGCTGAGCATACCGTAGTGCATAGTGTCTCTCTCCCGCAGGTTGAGCTGATTCTCGATGAAGGCCACGACACGTTACTCAATGCTGGTCAGACGGAAAGCTTAGGCCGAGCATTGGCCCAGACCTTGGGTCAGCCCGTTAACCTGTCTATCGTTCCGGGACCGGTGCGGCAGGAAACGCCGGCCCAGAGACGCATCAGGATTGCGGACGAAAAGCAGGTACATGCCGAAGCGGTGATCAAACAGGACGCCAATGTTCAGAATCTGTTGGCAGAATTTGATGGCCGGGTTGATCAGATACGTCCCATCTGATTCTAGAACAAGGAGTAAAAATGAAAGGTATTGGCGATTTGATGAAACAAGCCCAGGAAATGCAGAGCAAAATGCAGGACGTCCAGGCAAAAATGGCAACCATAGAAGTTCACGGCGAAAGTGGTGCCGGCATGGTTAAAGTGACCATGAACTGCCGGTACGAAGTGAAGCGTGTGGAGATCGATCCGTCACTGCTGAGCGAAGATAAAGCGGTGCTGGAAGATCTTCTCGCAGCTGCCTGTAACGACACCGTACGCCGGGTGGAAAAAACGCAGGCAGAACAGATGTCAGAACTGACCGGAGGAATTAATCTGCCTTTTGGCAATTTTCCAAGCTGATGTCTGTCATAGATAATCTTATATCCGGGTTGCAGGTGCTTCCCGGCGTTGGTCCGAAAAGCGCCCAGCGTATGGCGTTGCATCTGCTCCTGCGCGAGCGCGAAGGTGGCGAAGCATTGGCCCATGCAATGCATGTGGCCATGCGAGACGTGCGGCAGTGTAATCTGTGTCGCAACCTAACCGAGCAGGATATCTGCGGACTGTGTAAGGATGTGAAACGCGACGCGGGTTTGCTCTGTGTCATAGAGTCACCCGCTGACGTACTGGCCATCGAGCAGGCTGGTGGGTACCGTGGGTTCTATTTTGTCCTCAATGGGCGTTTGTCACCGCTGGATGGTGTTGGGCCAGGACAGCTGGGTATTGACCAACTGTTGCAGCGTATCGACCAGCTATCGCCTGGAGAACTTATTCTGGCAACCAACCCGACCGTGGAAGGCGAAGCTACAGCCCACTATATTGCTCAACGTGTTGGCGACAAAGTACCTAACATTTCCAGGATTGCGCATGGCGTTCCGCTCGGCGGGGAGATTGAATACACCGATGGGGGTACGTTGACACATGCACTTCAGGGGCGGCGAACCATTGTTTGAATGGATTTCTGATAATCAGCATCTCTCCCGTGCGGTGGCTGCCTGGGGTGACCATATAGCCTTGGACACAGAGTTCATTCGCACCGACACCTACTACCCGGTGCCTGGTCTCTATCAGGTGGCAAGCGCCGGCCAGATATACTTAATTGATCCGTTGGCGATAACTGATTGGCAGCCTATGGCTGATTATCTGACCGATCCGGACTCGGTCATTGTCATGCATGCGTGCCAGGAAGATCTGGAGTTATTACATCATCATCTTGGTTTGATGCCTGCAAATGTGTTCGATACACAATTAGCCAATGCGTTTGTTTCGAGCGACTATTCATTAAGTTATGCCGCCTTGGTAGAACGTACGCTGGGGGTCACGCTTGAGAAACATCAGACTCGCTCGAATTGGCTGCGTCGGCCCCTCAGCGACGATCAGATCAAATATGCCATCGATGATGTGCTCTATCTTGGTGAGATCTATCAGCAGCTTCGTGACGCGTTGCAACAGCACAAGCGCGTGCACTGGTATCAGCACGAAATGCTGGAGCGTGGTGCCTACGATCCCGTTGCACCGGATGATTATTTTCGTAATGTGAAAAAAGCCTGGCAGCTTTCGCGTCCACAGCTGGCTGCGCTGAAACTGCTCTGCAGCTGGCGAGAACGTACCGCCCGGCAGGAAAACGTGCCTCGTAACCGCGTGGTATGGGATGAACATCTATTGGGCTTTGCTCGAATCGAAGAGCTGTCTGAAAAACATGTTTTTGATGCGCTGCCTCGAGGCATCGCAAATCGCTACGCGGCGCAGCTGATTGCTCATCACACAAAGGCTAAAGATGAGGATTTGCCTGCTGCATTGCCGCGGCCACTGAGCGCTGCGCAAAACGCGCAGCTGAAGCAACTCAGAGCAACCGCGCTGGACGTGGTTGAAGACATGGAGCTGGCACCGGAATTGCTGGCGCGCAAACGCGATCTGGAAACCTGTTTGCGTCATTATCTTGCGCATCAGGAGCTGTCCGAACCCTACCGGGCCTGGCGCGGCGAGCTGCTGGCGAATAAATTTCTACACCGGCTGCAGGGCGGTAACGAGGAAGTGGATTTTGACTGACCAGCAAGCGCCATTTTCCCAGGATACCTTCGATAGTGTGGAGGTCAGCGTTTACCGTAGCTCGAAAAAAAATCAGACGTATGTCTATCTGCCCTCTGATCAGGAATACGAGAGCCTGCCGGAAGCATTTGTTGAACAATTTGGCGATGCTGCTCTGTTCTTAACATTTGAACTGCATGAAAGTAAGAAGCTGGCTCAGGTTGACGCCAGAACCGTACTGGCGGCGTTGCACAACCAGGGTTTTTTCCTGCAGCTGCCGCCACCTGCTCCAGAGCAGACAAATGCCTGAACAGGAGCAGTTCTGGCGCAATAGATCGCTGGCCGAAATGACGGATCCACAGTGGGAGTCGTTGTGTGATGGCTGCGCTCGCTGTTGCATGATTAAACTGCAGGATGAAGACACAGATGAAGTGTTTTATACCGCTCTTGTTTGTGAATTATTGGACGAAGACACCTGCAGATGTACCCGTTACCCTCAGCGCCATCAGCTAGTACCCGACTGTGTTGTGTTGACGCCGGAGCGAGCCTCGGAGTTTCATTGGTTACCAAAGAGCTGTGCCTACCGGACGCTGGCTGAAGGTCGGGAACTGGCCTGGTGGCATCCGTTGGTATCCGGACGTGCGGAAACGGTTGTTGAAGCAGGCATTTCGGTGCTCGGTCGGGTGGTACCAGAAACCAGCGTGCATGAGGACGAACACGAAGACATGATTGTGACCTGGGTCGAGCGATGACGGGAGCGTGAGATGAGTGGACAGAGCATTGCCTGGACGATTATCGGGTTTGCAACGCTGCTCGGCGCGGCGGCTATGTGGGTGACTTTTTCCCGCCACCAGATTGGTGGTCTCCTACGCACTTCCATCGTGGCGCTGCTTATCGCGTTTTTTTTAGTGCCTGCGCCAGTACCAAACTATGAAACAGAATTAGCTCCTGCATTTATCGTATTGATATTTGAATCATTTTTTCAGACAGAAGGGCAGCCACAAGGCAGCATACGAAATCTGCTCATCGGTTTTGTAGTAGCCCTTGGCCTGTCTTTCTTTGCCCATTTTCTGTTGCGGCGGTTCGCGCCAGTCGCTGCAGGCTCCCAGGGTGAGGGATCAGAACCCGATCCAGGTTGATTCCGGCAAAACTACCTGACGCTGCTAGACTTTAGTTGATAAAACAGCGCAGTTAGGTCCGTGCGACATCTGAACGTATTCACACTCTGTATCAGCCTGTGGTTGCTGGCTTATAGCTCGGTAGCTTATGCGGCGCCCCTCGACCTGAGACTTGTGGTTGATGTAAGTCAGGCAACCCATGATACAGACCGTTCAAATGCCCGACGCACTGCACTTGAATACTTCATCCGTACGCTCCCAGACGACGCATATGCCGGCGTATGGAGCTACGCACGATATGTCCGACAAGTTGCCAAACTTGATACCAGCGATGGCTTGTGGAAGCAGGTGGCCAGTATTCATGCCGCCAGCCTGCAACCTGAAGGTGACCGGGCAATGCTCGAAGCGGCGCTGCTGGCAGCGACTAAATTACCTACTCGACACGATAACAGCCAGGCTGCGCATATGGTGCTGGTCGGCAGCGGTGTGCTCAACAGTGGTTCGGGAGAAACTGCTGATACCCAGGCGCGCCAGCGTATTTTGACCCAGTGGTTGCCACAACAGCAGGCGCAAAACAGAAAAATCCATACCATTGCTATTGGACCACCTGAGCAGGGTGATCATCTGCTGTTGCGGCAGCTTGCTGAGTCTACGGGTGGTCTGCATGTGATGGCACGAGATGCTGCTGCGCTGCATGATGCGCTGGTCGATGTGCTGTCCCATGTTGAGCCACAACCACTGGTACAGGCTGATGAAGCTGGACGATTTCAGGTAGCGCCAGGTGCGTCGCGGCTGACGGTGACCTGGTTTGGTGAGCCGGAATTATCTGCGGATCCCAGTATCCAGCTGCCGGATGGACAGACGTACAGTCGCAATGCTGCGCTCACTGGTGGTCGCTGGTTGATCGATCAGAGTTTCGAGATGCTGACGATCGAAGACCCGATTCCGGGCTGGTGGACGTTGCAGGGCAAGGTGCCGGATCAACTTGCGGTATTTGGCGAGCTGGGAGTGAGGATTGAAGGCGTCGACGCAACGGTTGTGCCCACAGATGAAAGCAGGGCAACAATCTCTCTCTTTGACGGAGAGCAATTGATCTCGTTGCCGAGTTTCCTGGACCTCCTGGAAGTCAGAGCCTGGGTTCATTCGGGCGCTGACCGCAGTCCATTGCCGGTAGAGCGGATCGAGACACAGTTTATTGCACACTTTGTGACATTAGATGATGGATTTCATGAGCTTGAGGTTGAAATAGTTGCGCCTACCTTCAAGCGGCGGTTTTCCATGCCCTTCACTGTGGCAAATCCGATGTTGGTGGATATCCTTGCAGATGAAAACGGGCAGGCCACCGCCTGGTTTCAGTTTTCCCATCCGAAGGTGGATTATGCAACGCTGAAAGCAACTGGAATGGTTCGCAAACCCCCGCAGATTGCTTCCCTCATACCGGGTCAAGCGCTGCCGGCTGGGGTCTGGCGGATCCCCCTGGATCAGAATGACGGTATTGTCGAAGTATCGTTTTCCGCAGCAGGCAACTATCTGGATGGCAGTGGCCTGTTCATTAAAACGAAACCGCACGCGATTAACCTGCCTTTAATGGCCGGCGAACGTCTCAGATTGCGTTACGATGCCCAGGGCAAAATGGTTGAATTTCCCGTGGCTGAGACTGCCTTGCCCGACGATGCCGCCACCCTGGATGCGGAGCCCAGCGTAACCCCTGACGCCACCCCATCGGCTGCAGAGCCCACCGCAGCAGTGCCAGCAGCATCTGAGCTACCGCTTATTCCACTGTGGTTTGTCGGCCTGATCAGCCTGTTGAACCTCGTTCTTGCCGCCGGTATCTGGTGGCTGAATAAACCTAAACCCCTCGAGATGGCGATAGACTGACCGTTTAGTCTTGCGCAAACACTTGCACGCCTTTGGAGGCGTCTTTAAAGTACCTGGCTTTGCATTCTCTTTATGTGTGCAGTACTGGACGACTGCTCTGGTCCTGCCAGCATAGATAGATCCACTTAATCGAGCGGAAACTAATAAATGATCTTTGAAAGCACCGACGAGTATATCTCCACTGACGAATTGAGCATGGCTGTGGATGCAGCTGTGAAACTTGAGCGGCCTCTCCTGATCAAGGGTGAGCCGGGCACCGGCAAAACGATGTTAGCGGAGCAGGTCGCAGAATCTCTGAAAATGCCCCTCATCGAATGGCATATCAAGTCGTCAACCAAGGCGATCAATGGCCTTTACGAATACGACGCGGTTTCCCGTTTGCGCGATTCTCAACTGGGTGATGAGCGTGTCAAAGACATCCGCAACTACATAAAAAAAGGCAAGTTGTGGGAAGCCTTCGAAGCTGAAGAACGTGTAGTGCTGTTGATTGATGAAATCGATAAAGCGGATATTGAGTTTCCCAACGATCTGTTGCAGGAAATTGATCGCATGGAATTCTTTGTCTACGAACTGGGCGAAACCATCAAAGCCAAACAGCGACCCATCGTGATCATCACTTCGAACAACGAAAAAGAGCTGCCCGATGCGTTCTTGCGCCGCTGCTTTTTCCACTACATCAACTTCCCGGATCGGGAAACCATGCAGCAGATTGTCGATGTACACTTTCCTGCGCTAAAAGGTGACCTGGTGAAAGAGGCCATGGAGATTTTCTTCGATGTGCGCAAAGTACCAGGGCTGAAAAAGAAACCTTCGACCTCAGAACTTATCGACTGGCTGAAGCTGCTGATGGCTGACGATATTCCTGATGAAATTCTGACCAACCGGGATGCCAGCAAAGCGATCCCACCTCTGTACGGTGCGCTTGTTAAGAACGAACAGGATGTGCATCTACTGGAACGCCTGGCGTTCATGAACCGAAGAGACAGCCGAGGGTAAATTGTGCTCATCAATTTCTTCTTAACTTTAAGAAAGTACAAAGTTCCGGTAACCATTCGCGAACTGTTGGACTTATTGAACGGTCTGAAGCATCAACTGGTGTATGCCAACGTTGACGATTTTTACCTGCTCAGCCGCACGGCATTAGTCAAAGACGAGAAGAACTACGATAAGTTTGACCGTGCCTTCAGCGCCTATTTCAAGGGCTTGGAAGACCTGCATGGGTTGCTTGAATCGCTGATTCCGGATGAGTGGTTGCGACGCGAGTTCGAACAATCTCTAACCAAGGAAGAGCTTGAGCAGATTGAAGGACTCGGCGGTCTGGAAAAACTAATCGAAGCCTTTAAAGAAGCCAAAGAAGCAGCGGAAAAAGAAGCGCAACAAGGCAAGGATGGCGAAGAAGGCGAAGAGGGTGATGCCGATAAAGAGGGTAAGAATGGCCCTGGCGGCAAAGGTAAAGGTAAAAAGAAGAAAGCCAAGAAAGTCTGGGATGATCGCCAGTATAAAAACCTCGACGACTCGGTAGAGCTGGGTACCCGTAACATTAAAATGGCATTACGTCGGTTACGTAAATTTGCACGCTCAGGCACGGACGAAGAACTGGACATGTCCGGCACGATTAAGTCTACCGCTCACAACGGTGGTATGTTGGATATCAAGATGCAGCCGCTGCGTAAAAACACAGTCAAAGTACTGTTGTTTCTCGACATCGGCGGTTCTATGGATGCCCACGTTAAAATATGTGAAGAACTCTTTTCAGCAACCAGAACTGAGTTTAAGCATATCGAAAGTTTCTACTTCCATAACTTCATCTATGAGTCAGTATGGAAAGATAACCGCCGTCGCATGAGCGAACGCATTCCAACCTGGGAAGTCCTGAACAAGTACTCACACGATTACAAAGTCGTTTTTGTGGGTGATGCAACCATGGCACCTTATGAAATAACCCACGCAGGCGGTAGCGTTGAACATTGGAATGAAGAGCCAGGCGCTGCGTGGATGGAACGCCTGGGCAACATCTATGACAAACTCATCTGGTTAAACCCCACGCCACAGGAAACCTGGGAATACTCCTCCTCGGTGACCATGACCCAGAACCTGGTTGACGGCAAAATGTTTCCCTTGACGGTTCGTGGCCTTGAAGAGGGTATGAGCGAACTGTCCAAGTAGGATCTCAATCGGCAACGCTCTGCCGTTGCCCTTACGCAAGGTTATAGCTCGCGAAGCACCATGTCCTCGCGCCGAAAAAAAACGTCTGGTTCTCACGGGCCTCGTCCTCTTGCTGATGATGTGCCGCGTGCTCAGGTCATGCGCAGGGATTATTTTTCGCTGCGGCGTGAGCAGGACGCAGAGCGCCGATCTGCGGCTGTAGCACGCTCCCAAGCCATCCGTACCCAACGTCATGAAGCCTGCGCCAGCCTGAATCTTGCTGTCGCTGACAATCTGCCTGTGGCAGATCATGCGGACGAAATCCGAACCCTTTTAAACGACCACCAGGTTGTAGTTGTCGCTGGTGAAACAGGTTCAGGCAAAACAACACAATTACCAAAGTTGTGCATGCAATTGGGTTTTGGCGTGGGCGGCATGATTGCCCACACCCAGCCCAGGCGATTGGCTGCGCGCACAGTGGCAAAACGTATTTCCGAAGAAATTGAGGCGGACCTGGGTAACCAGGTGGGATATGCCGTCAGATTTGCGGATCAGGTCAGTGAGCAGACTCTGTTGAAGGTCATGACTGATGGATTGCTGTTGACGGAAATACGCAGTGACCGTTTTCTTGATGCCTACGACGTAGTAATTATAGATGAAGCCCACGAGCGCAGTCTCAACATAGATTTTCTATTGGGATACTTGAAGCGTCTGATGCAGAAACGCAAAGATCTAAAGGTGATTGTCACCAGCGCGACTATTGACGTGGATCGGTTCTCGAAGTTTTTCAATGATGCTCCAGTGGTGTCAGTAAGCGGCAGAACGTTTCCGGTAGAAGTACGTTACCTCGAAGGTGATCAGGAAGTTCAGGACACGAACGAAGTGATTGTGCAGGCGCTGCGTGAAATCGAACGCCATGGCTCATCCCAGGCACGTGATGTGCTGATTTTTTTTGCCGGTGAGCGAGAAATTTTTGAAGCTGCAAAGCTGTTGCGACAGACTTTTGCGGATCAGTTAGAAGTTTTGCCCCTGTACGCCCGCTTATCGTTTGCCGAACAGAAGAAAATATTCGAACCTGGTGGCCACAAGCGACGCGTAGTCCTGTCTACAAACGTGGCAGAGACGTCACTAACGGTGCCGAATATAGGCTATGTCATCGATCCCGGCTTTGCTCGTATAAATCGATACAGCTACCGTTCCAAATTGCAGCGATTGCCGATTGAGCCGATTTCTCAAGCCAGCGCGGATCAACGTAAAGGACGATGTGGACGAATTGCCCCCGGCATCTGTTATCGATTGTACGCGGAACAGGACTATCTCTCCCGCCCGGAATTCAGTGATGCTGAAATACACCGAGTAAACCTGGCTTCAGTTGTTCTGCAGATGCTGGCGTTCAAGCTGGGTGATATCAGTAAGTTCCCCTTTATCGATCTGCCAGATGGTCGTGCCATAAAAGACGCAATGCGCCTGTTAGAAGAACTGCAGGCGCTCGAGTTCGGAAAACTCACCAAGCTGGGACAGCAGATGGCGAGAATGCCTCTGGATCCGCGCTTAGCTAGAATGCTGCTGGCCGCAGGGCAACAAGGTGCGTTAACTGAAGTGTTGAGCATTGTGTCTGCCCTGGCCGCACAAGATCCGCGTGAACGTCCCTTGAACAAAGCACAAGCCGCGGATCAGGCACATGCAGTCTTTGCAGATGAACGCAGCGATTTCATGTCATTGGTTGTTCTGTGGCAGTGGTTGGAAGAGCAGCGCCAACAGCTGACCAGAGGGCGCTTTGAAAAGCTATTGCGCAAACAGTTTCTGAATGTTGCACGTGTGCGTGAATGGCGAGAGTTACATCGACAGTTGCGCTTAAGTGCTCGTGAGATTGGCTTGTCTGAAAATTCCACACCAGCACAATATCAGGCGATACACGAATCCATTCTGGCAGGCAGTCTGAGTTTAATCGGACAGCATGACGAACGGGGTGTTTATCTGGGGGCGCGTAACCTGAAGTTACGCATCTTCCCGGGTTCATCCCTGGCAAAACGGACACCCAAATGGATTGTCGCTGGAGAAATCACAGAAACGTCCCGTATTTATGCACGTCAGGTTGCAGCAGTGGAGCCCGCTTGGATAGAGCGGCAGGGTGAGCATCTGCTGAAGACTCAATACAGCGAACCCTTCTGGAGCGTCAGTCGTGGGGAGGCCATGGCGTACAAACGGGTAAGTCTTTACGGTTTGCTGCTGGCGGAGCGAAAAGAAGTGCGGTTTGCACCCATCGATGCGGTACATGCCCGCGACCTTTTCATTCGAGAAGGTTTAGTGCAGGGGCGCGTTAAACGTAAACCGGATTTTCTTGTTCACAATCTTCGTGAAGTCGCCCAGATAGAAGAACTGGAAGCCAAGGGTCGTCGTCGGGATTTATTGATCAGTGAAGATGAGATTTTTGCTTTCTACGCTGATCGTTTGCCAAGCACCATCGTGTCACTCACTGATCTCAATCGATGGTTAAAGCGAAGTGCGGGCGAGCGCCATCAGAGCCTGATGCTCAGTGCCGCGGATCTGCTTCAGCACCAGGATGCCAGCCTTACCGCAGATCTATTTCCAAGCGTGATCAGCATTAACTCATTTCACTTTGCGGTGAAATATAAGTTTGCACCGGGGGAAGTTGATGACGGCGTCAATGTAGAGGTACCCGTTGGTCTTCTGGCAGGAATTGGTGCTGAGCCCTTCGAGTGGTCGGTGCCCGGGTTTTTGCCTAACGTGGTGGATCAGTGGTTGCGGAGTCTGCCGAAAGCGAAACGTCGTAATCTCGTGCCTCTGCCTGATACAGTTGAAGAGCTGAGTCGATGGTTAACGGAGCCACAGCATTTCCGGAAAGGTCGGTTACTTGCTGCGTTGGCCAGATTGTTGAAAGACAGATTCAGACTCGAGGTCGCAGAAGCGGATTGGCATCGCGAGCGTGTTGATCCCCATCTGCTGGCTAATATTCGGGTGCTGGATGAGGACGGTAAGCTTTTAGGGCAGGGGCGTGATGTTCGCGAATTGAAGGAAAAGTTCAGTGCCACAGGTGCGTCAACTGCGGCAGGCATTGCACAATCGGAACTGCAGAATATCAACACGTTGCCAGATGGCTACCTGGCTGAACATAAGATCATAGGCCGGAATAATGCGCCTGTTATCAAGTATCCGGGTCTGATAGATCGCGGTGATAGCGTAGACCTGCTGTTGTTTGATAGCGAGCAGGCGCGTGACAGCGCACATCGGCAAGGCTTGTGTCGCCTGGCACTGTCGAAGCTGGGTAAAGTCGGCAGCTATTTCCGGCGTGAGCTGGACAAACATAAGCAACTCGGCCTGCATTTTGCACCTTTGGTAACGCTCAGGAACTTAAAGACGAGTTACTGCTGAACACGCTCTGGTACTGCTTTTTTGAAGGACGTCCACTCCCCACAAATGAAGCAGAGTTCGCGGCAACCCTGGCCGCTAATAAAGGTCGGTTGGGTGATATGTTTGATAAAGTTGTCGGACAATTCGCGCACATTATCGCACTTCGTTTTGAAATCAGTCGTCAGCTTGAGCAGCTGTCATCCAAAGCTTATGCCGCAAGTGTTGCGGATATACAGGCGCAGCTGGCAGCTCTGGTGCCGAGGAATGTGCTGGCCGTTACTCCGTATGACTATCTGCAGCAATTACCTAGATACCTGGCCGGTATCTCGCGAAGACTCGAGACCCTACCTGGTCATGTGCCAAAAGACCTTAAATTAATCAACGAGATAGAGCCGCTTCTACAACGTTTTGGAGCCTTGCAGGAAGCGGAATTAGCGATTCCCGAGCGTTTGGAAGCGTTGAAATTCTACCTTGAGGAGTTGCGCCTACAGCTGTTTGCGGAATCCATAAGCAGGCAGAAAGTGTTAGATCATCCGCTGGATCATAGCTTTCTGGGCGAGCGCTGGAAGGTCTCAAGCAAGCGCGTGGATGCCACGTTGCGGGCTGAAGAGCAGCGCGTCGGGCTGGCTTAACGGAGTCAGTGAGTTAAGATCAGGCTCGACCTGATGGAACCTTTTGTTGTTGCTTTGGGTCAGAGACCCACGACGCTGGATGAAAAGGCGTTTAGATCGATAACCTAGGGGCACGTCCACGAGGGGAGCCCAAGACTCAAAACTATTGGAGATAATCTCAATGTTGAAGCAGAAAATGAAACCTATTGCAGCGGCCGTTGGCACCGCCTTCGTAGCCTCTCTGGCAACAGCCAGTGTTGCGCAGGCCGATGACAATTTGTTTGTCGCTGAAGGTATGGAACGTGGCTACGATTTGCTCGCACAGGCTGAAGGTAAATGCGGCGAAGGTAAATGTGGTGAGGGCAAGTGTGGCGAAGCTGACGAGAAAGAAGGCGAAGGCAAGTGCGGCGAAGGCAAGTGCGGTGAAGCCGAAGACAAAGACGGCGAAGGCAAGTGCGGTGAAGGCAAGTGCGGTGAAGCCGAAGACAAAGACGGTGAAGGCAAATGCGGCGAAGGTAAATGCGGTGAAGGCAAGTGCGGGGGCGCAGCTTAAACCGCGTTAGAAGCAATGCCGGAAAATGGAGCCATAACAATCAATGGGGCGGGTTTGGGATTAAGGCGGGGTATGTTACCCATGCTGGAAAATCTCGATGCGCATGACGTTGATTTTTTTGAAGTAGCTCCAGAAAACTGGATTGGCGTTGGCGGCCGTTATGGTCGCCAATTCCATGATCTCACCGAGAAATTCGATTTTGCCTGCCACGGTTTATCATTATCGTTAGGCGGTCCGGCCCCACTGGACGTGGAATTCTTAAGAGCTGTGCGCGAATTTAATGACGTCTTTAACATCAAAGCCTATTCAGAGCACTTAAGTTTCTGTAGCGACGAAAAAGGTCACTTGTACGACCTTATGCCTATACCATTCACCCCCGAGGCAGCCAGTTATGTTGCCGGTCGGATAAAACAAACGCAGGATATCTTAGGCCGCCAGATAGCTGTTGAAAACGTCAGCTATTACGCCGCTCCTGGCCAGCAGATGGATGAGGCCGAGTTCATTAATCAGGTATTGGCGGAGGCAGATTGTCTGCTGCTGCTTGATGTGAACAATATCTATGTGAACAGCATTAATTTTGACTACGACCCCTTGGCGTTTATGTTGGCGCTTGATCTGAACAGGGTAGGGTATCTGCACGTCGCGGGACATTATGTGGAAGCCCTGATTTAAGAATAGATACCCACGGTAGCGACGTCATTGAGCCTGTCTGGGATTTATTGAGTGAGGCCTATGCCCGCGTTGGTCCGCTGCCAACCCTGGTTGAACGAGATTTTAACTTCCCCAAACTGTCGAGTCTGTTAGGCGAAGTGGAGCAGGTCAGGCGGCTGCAAAGTACTGCTGAACAAGCCGCGCTGGCCGGTTAATACCATGTCGGATTCAGGGCGGAATTTACCTGACTTCAAAGCGGTGCAGCTGGATTTTGCAGCGCATATCCGTAATCCGGAACTCAACCCCGCGCCAGGGGATATCGAAGCGCGACGCATGAAGATTTATGCTGATTTGTTTTTTAACAACATCAAAAGTTTTCTGGACAGCGCCTTTCCAATCGCAGCTGAAGTTGTTGGGGCGGCCAGGTGGCGTCAGATTGTGCGTGATTTTGTCCACCTTCACCCAAGTGAATCGCCGTTTTTTCTGCAGATCTCTGAGGAATTCCTGACTTTTCTGCACGAGCAGAATTACGCTGACCTGCCGGGTTTTCTCCTTGAGCTGTGTCATTATGAGTGGGTTGAGCTATCGCTGGACGTCGCAACCGAGCCTGAACAGTCGCCACTTCTCGCTGCTAAAGATCCCGCCGGTCCAGACTATCTGATGGGTCGTCTGGCAATCTCCAGTTTGGTACGTGCGTTGGTGTATCATTATCCCGTACATGAAATCGGCGCGTCGAATCAACCTTCGTCACCTCCAGCTTCTCCCACCTACCTGCTGGTTTATCGTAACAGTCAGAATGAGGTGAGATTTTTGCAGTCAAACCCGGTAACCCACCGGTTACTTGAACTCCTGGCTGAACAGGACGCAGCGTCGGCGCTGCAGACGATAGGTTCGGAACTGAGGGCTGCCGGTCGGTCCATAAGCGATGAGAAGTTGTTCGATCAAGGAAGACAAACTCTGGCGCACCTTTGCGACTTGGGTATCATACAAGGCGAAATCCCCAGTGAGACTTAAATGTTCAAAGCACGATTGAACCCGTGTACCGCGCTTCTGGTCCTTGTTGCAACTATGCCAACCCTGGTCCTTGCCGCCAGTGACCCCTTAGAGCCGATCAATCGAGGCGTTTATGCGTTTAACGACGTCACAGATCGCTGGGTGCTCAGACCAACTGCAAAAGCTTACGACAAAGTAGTCCCGGGTTTCCTGAAGTCCGGGATCAGCAATTTCTTTGAAAATATTGGCACGCCGGCCATCGCAGTCAATCAATTGCTGCAGGGAAAGCCACTACGCTCGTTATCAGATACCGGACGTTTTCTGGTGAACACTACCCTGGGTGTTGGTGGCTTGATCGACGTAGCAACCCATGCAGGCTTTGCAAAACACGATGAAGATTTTGGCCAGACGCTTGGCGTCTGGGGAGCCGGATCTGGTAGTTTTGTGATGCTGCCTTTCCTGGGGCCGTCCTCGGTGCGAGATTCCCTGGGCGTGGCGGTCGATGGCCTGATGAATCCTATTCGATTTGTAAAACCCACAGAGTCACGTGCTGCGGTTATAGCGTTGTATGCCATTGATCTCAGAGTTGCGTTGTTAAGCGTAGATCAGCTCGTTTCCGGAGACGAATACCTGTTCCTGCGCGATGCTTATCTTCAAAGCCGGGTTTTTTCGGTTAACGATGGTGTAATGGACGAAGATCCGTTTGCTGATGATGGCTTTGATGACGATGGTTTTGATATCGAATAAGTGTTTTCTCCCGCTGCATCGACTACATCTTTCCTCTTGTGCTCGTTAACATTCAGGCGTAGGGTCCTCGCCGCAAACTTAAGCGACCTTGGCATTAGTTGTTGTACATGAGTTTTTTAGTGCTCGACGCAAACACGGCGGAATCAATTGATCTGATCCAGCTTTTGGCTGACGCCGGCTGCCAGGTATTTGGCGTAGCTGACCTTGAAGCCGCCAGTAAACACTTTGATCGGAATGACGTGAAGGCCGTATTGTCCCCTGAGCTCACATCCTGCGAAGCTGTTGCTTCGCTACAGCCGCAAATCCCGGTGCTCTATTTCTCTGATCAACCGGTCGATGCCAACAAGCTGCATCAGTGCCTAAGCGCGGGGGTTGCAGACTGTCTGGAATTGCCGATTCCTTCACAAGAGTTGATGGCTAAGCTGGAAGCGTGCATTGAACGCAATAAAGCCAAAGCCAAATTGTGCCAGAACTACTGGCATGCAGCACACGATGCCTTAGAAATCGATTTACAGGCGGGTCGTTACATCCAGACCAGTCTGTTGCCACCAACACCGCAGAACTTTGCGCACATCAGCCTGGAACATCGCCTGGAGCCGTCGTTATTGCTCAGCGGCGATTTTACAGATTACTTCGGGTTGGCTGATGGGCTCAGTGCCTGTTATCTCGCAGATGTTTCCGGTCATGGTAGTTCTGCAGCATTTGTAACCGTCCTGCTGAAACACTTTTCTGCGCAGCTGGCTGGTATGGCTGTTGCGGGAAAGTATTTGCAGCCAGGCGATGTGCTGACCTGGATGAACAACGAATTGATGGCCCTGGATATCGATAAACACGTAGCGATGTTTTTCGCCTGCGTGGACAGCACGGCGGGTACACTCACCTATGCCAACGCTGGACAGTTTCCACCTGCATTTCTGGCCCTTGGTGACAACGTCACCATGCTTGAACAGAAAGCTAAACCGCTGGGTTTGTTTCCTGATGTGCAATATCGCTGCGTTGAAACACCTTTTCCGCCAGGCGCTCGACTAGGCGTGTTTACCGATGGCGTGCTTGATCTGGTATCGGGTGAGACGCTGCTCGAGAAAGAGGAACAGCTGGCCGATATTGTTAAGAGTGCGGACGACATGGCTGGAATATGGTCACAACTGGATTTAGATCAACTTGGGCAGGATGATGTCAGCTGCTTACGAGTCGCGAATGATGCTTAGCTCCACCGTTGGAACTTTGCGGTTTTGTAGTTTCCCGCGGAGGTGCCGGTGAGCGGAAAAATAATGGTGGGTAACCACGAAGGCGTATATGTATTGCGCTTTGAAGGAGACGTGCGCTTGACTGTCTCCGGCACTTTTGACCGTTACCTGGAAGCGATGTTTGCCGATCCTCGTTTCGTCTCCGTGCTGGTGGATTTATCTGCCGCTGTTGCGATCGATAGCACCTCGCTTGGTGTTCTGGCAAAGCTGAGCATTGCTGTTCAGGAGAAGTATCAGCAGCTGCCTATGCTGGTGTGCAAAGCTCAGGATATCTTGCGGATTCTGCACAACATGGGCTTTGAAGATGTATTTAATATCGTCAGGGACGCTCAGGAATTGCGTCAACAGTTGGCGGAGTTACCGTTGGCTAACGATCTGGATGAAGAAGAAATGCGGTTGCGGGTAATCGAAGCGCACGAAACTCTGATGGGGTTGAATGAGCAGAATGCCGTGACATTCCGAAGCCTGGTGGAGGCGTTACAGGCTGAGCGCTCTGCAATGGTTACTCGGCGTAATGTATCTTAGCGGGTGATGAGCCTGCTGCGCTTAACTTGAAACAGCGCTCTGAGCTGCCTTTTTTGCCGCGATAAAGCGAGCATGTGGCAGGTAGATAAGGTCGGCGACACGCCGGATTGTATGTTCTTCAAGAGCGTCCAGCTCGTTATCGACCAGTGCAATTGTCCACATGGATCTGATGATCTGATATTTCTGCTCTTCTGAGAGCTTGTCGTTGACGACCCGGGTAAACGGGAACACACCCACACTTTCCTCATGACTGGCTCTTGATTCAGCAACGATTTCTGCAACCCGATGTTCATCCAGATCGAACTGTTTTGCTAAAAGGTCCGTCATCGCTGCAACTTCCGCGTCGCTGACTTCGTGATCTGCCCAAACCACTTCGAACATGAGAATGGCAGCGGCCAGTGGAGGATCAATTTGCAACTCACTTTCTGTTTCGTTTCGAAACAGGTCTAACAGACGTGAAAACATCAGGCGGCGATCTCACAGACGTGTGACAGCGCCTCATCCAGCAGGCTGATGTTGTTTTCTTTCAGCCGCTTACTGTCACTGAGAACTTGACGAAAGCGGCGCGCGCCGCGTTGGCCGTTGCAGACACTTAACATGTGCCGGGTCATCGCGTGCAGGGGTTCTCCCAGCTCAATCTGTGTTTCGATGTACTTGCGATACGCACTCAGGATGTCGATGGCCTGAGCAGCATGTCGGCCATCGGCAAACAATTCTTCGTCCAGGGTGCGCAGCCACATGGGATTGTGGTACGCGGCCCGACCGATCATCACACCATCAGCCCACTGCAAATGCTCCAATGCGGTAGCGGTGTTATCGATACCACCGTTAACAATGATCTGTAACTCTGGTCGGCTGTGTTTCAGTTGTGCAACGCGTTCGGGTTGCAGTGGTGGGATAGAGCGATTCTGCGCCGGACTCAGTCCCGCCAGAATGGCTTTCCGCGCATGTACGTAAAATCGTTTGCATCCGCCTCTGCTGACGGTATCGATGAAATTGAGCAACAGTTCATCACTGTCATCGTCGTCGACACCCAGACGGCACTTCACCGTGATGGGGATATCCGTAGTTTTGCACATAGCCTCAACACAGGACGCGACCAGATCTGGTTCGCGCATAAGGCATGCGCCAAAAGCACCTTTCTGAACACGTTCAGAGGGACATCCAACATTCAGATTGACCTCGTTGTAGCCCAGTTCTGCCGCTCGAAGCGCGCAGGCAGCCAGAGCGTCAGGCTCGCTGCCGCCGAGTTGCAGCGCGATTGGATGCTCTGCCGGGTTGTAGTCCAGCAGATGCCATTGTTTGCCGTGGAGCAGGGCACCGGTTGTGACCATCTCTGTGAACAGCAATGCGTTCGGTGTAAACAGCCTGTGCAGGTAGCGGCAGTGTCGATCCGTCCACGCCATCATCGGTGCCACGCTCAGTCGGGGTGCGTTTGCGGGTAAATTGGATATTGATGAATCCATAGCTGAGGATGTTGCTGCAGGGAAGTGCAATTTTGGCAGACGCTGTTGCGGAAAGAAATGCGCAGGTTGGGAAGCGGATAGAATGTTGTCGAATTTGAAAAATGGAAACAAATCTGCAGAATTTGCGCTGTTCAACCCGAAAACCCACTAATTATTCAGTTAACCTATTGAATAATAAGAATTAAATGCCTGAAACACTTAGAAACAACCTGTTTCATATTTTTCCATTTTTGCCTTCATTTTTTCTTCATTTTCGTTCACAGAGTGCGTATAGTCTCTCGCCAAGTCGTTGAAAGTTAAGAACTTCAACAATCAAGCAGCAGAATGATTGGACTGAGACAAATATGCTAAGACAAAGAACCATTAAGAAGCCGGTCCACGCCATTGGTATCGGTGTTCATACGGGTGACAAAGTCCGCATGACCTTACGCCCTGCCGGGGAAAATACAGGCATATCTTTTGTCAGGACCGATGTCCGAGCCAGCGCACCGATCCGGGCCACTGCCGAAAATGTCTCTGACACGACCTTGTCTACCAGTCTGGGAACAGGAGATGTTCAGGTCTCAACTGTTGAGCATCTGATGTCCGCCCTCTGGGGATTGGGCATAGATAATCTCGTGGTTGAGCTATCCAGTGAAGAAGTGCCAATCATGGACGGCAGCGCAGCGCCTTTTATCTATCTGATCAGCACGGTAGGTATTGTTGAGCAGCAGGCACCGAAGCAGTTCATTCGCATCAAACGCGATATCAAAGTTACCCAGGGTGACGCCGAAGCTGTGTTGAAGCCTTATGATGGCTTCAAGGCCGCCTATACTTTTGTTGCTGATCATCCGGTTTACAATCGCCATCCAAAGGTTTCCGAGCTGGATTTCTCTAACATTTCATATGTGGATCAGGTCAGCCGGGCACGTTCGTTTGGTTTGATCAAAGAACTGCCACAGGCGCAAGCCATCAATAAGATGTTGGGCTCAAGTCTGGAAAACGCAGTAGGCATTGATGATTTTGACGTCATGAACGAAGGCGGCCTGCGCTATGAAGATGAGTTCGTGAAGCACAAACTGCTTGATGTAATCGGCGATCTTTATCTTCTGGGCCGTCCGATTCTCGGCGCGTTTGAGGGTTTCAAATCGGGTCACGCTTTGAACAACAAATTGGCGCGTGCGCTTCTTCGCTGTGAAGATGCCTGGGAAATGACCACCTACGAAACGCCTGCTGTGGCTGAGTTTGGTGAGCCAATCATGCAGCCAGCTGCAATCTGAGTCCGTACACCTGAGCCCTGTTCTCTAACGACTGTTTCTCTAACGCCTGTGCCGGGCCACAGGCAGCCTGTACGGTAAGGGTCTGTGCAGGAAAGGGTCTGTGCAGGAAAGGGCGGCGATACTCTCGCATTTTCATTCAGTGATTATCCTGGCCCTCAAAGCGTCGAGCTTCCTCCAGCATTGTAGTCAGAAACTGCCGTACGGCCATCGTCGCCTGATCCGCAGGCATCAGCCGCTGCTCTTCCAGCACCCTGGCCATATCCAGAACACTTCGCTTGCCATCAATCAGGGACATGATGAAGGCATGAATTTTGGTCGTGGTGATCTGCGTCTGTAGACCAGGGCTCAAGGGTATAGGTGTTCTACCACTGACCAGCCACTCCGGCAGGTGCTGATGACGCCGCTGACGCTCAGGCGCTTGCACACTATCCCGCTGTGCCAGTTGCGTATATGTGAGCTCAACGCGACGGTGACGGCTGGCGGGAGATTGCAGATAGGGGAGCAGCTCATCTGCGCTGCTCTGCACGTTGAATCCGGCATTGTTTGTCTGTTCCAGTAGTTCTTCACAGGTCATACGATTAGCCGCCTGATTGCCTGAGAACGCTAAGGAACCATGGTTCAGCCAGTATCCATCGGGCGCTGTGGTTCGATAAATAACCCGCATGAAATCAGCCAGACCTGCATCGATAACGTCAATCAACCAGGGCGTGACCACAAGATCAAACTGACCTGGCGCAAAAGGTAATCTCATGGCATCGGCACACACAAAGGTGATGCCTTCCACAGGTTCCGGTGCGGTAAGCGTGCGAGTCACCGCGCAATCGTCTGCGCTGACAGGCGCCAGGGGAAACTCTGTAAAAGCCAGTGTTTCGCCTGCACACACCCGTTGACCCAACAAACAAAGCAGTGGATTGCTGTCGACCGCCCAGGTTTCTTCCGGGTTCAGAGTTCGGTGCAGATCATAGGCGAGGCGCCCAGCTCCGCAACCCAGCACAAGGAGTCGTACAGGTTTTTTGATACTGCCAAGAACATCTGTCAGATGCTCCAGTACCTGTCGATTTTCGTCCTCACCCCAACTCCAGTCGCGATGGATATTCTGCGCATAAGAGAGCGCGCCGTGGTGGCTCGGTAGCTGTGTACGCAAGGCCAGATGGGTTTCTCGAGCGAGCGCTTCGCCAACTTGCAAGCCACTGAACAGTGCCGCCAGTTCCTGCTGGTGGTGGGTCAGGGCGGTATTCAGATGCATCAGACGATGGCGTGTAGCTGGACCGACAGATTCCATCAACTGCGTTGTGGATATCTGTGTTTCCAGGTCTGCCAGCGCAGCATTAAAACGATTCTGCCAATCCAGCAGGCAAGCTTGCGGCTCTGACCAGAGAAAAGGCACCTGACCGGTTGCAGAGGACAACATCGGGAAACTGATTTTGCACGCGGTGCACAGCGTACCCGCTTGTGCCTGTTCTACCAGGACAGTGTCACAACGGGGACAACACAGGCTGATCATGCTTTAACTCCGTGTAAAGCGTAAAAGGGCCGCTAAAGTTTAGCAGGCCCTCGTGTTACAAACTCCCGATCTAAAAATTCCGTTTGCGAACTCTTCAGTGTGCAAAGCGGACTAATGCCTAGACCGGGTTCGTAATGGTGCCGTTCACTATAGGCTCGAAGGCAGTCAAACTGTCCTGCAGCGTCGAATTACCCAAGCCGTTGTTCGGCATAGCGGTACCAAACTGTCCGTTCTCCCCATGCAGCGCCATGTAATTCAAGACAACGGTCTCTGCAAGCAGATTAACGTTGTTCGCGGCAGGCGTACCTGCGGTTTCGACAGAACCATCCGCTCGCATGTAGCCGATCTGCTGGTGTATCGCCTGTTCCTCGGGCGTACCACCTATCAGCGTGGGGCGACCGTTGGGGTTATATACTAGGAAGAAGGTAGCTGCAGTCTGTTGGTTGTCACTGCTCCATTCACCTTTACCGCGGCCGTCGACTGTATTGTCGATGGTGCCGTTGGAAGACAGAGAACCATCGGACATGACATACATCATCAGCGGCACACCGATAGTTGCAGCATATTCGAGACAGGCTCCCATACACTGACCGGCGCGGAAGTCTTTCACTTCACCTTCTGCCCGCCGTCCACCATGGTAGTCATAGCCGCCCATTTCGATGGTGCCGGCGCCAGCGAAGCCGTTGACAACCATCTTCATAACAGAGGCCGTTTTCTGGAATTCACGGGCAGATCGATCGCCGCTGTTAAACTCGGCATCAGTGAAGATACCTTGTGGCCCAACGATAAGCGGATCACCGGCCGGGTCCAATGTAGTAGGATCGCCAAACCGGTCAGCCAGATCAGCACTCTTCAGATATCCGCATTTGACGAGATCTTTAACAACGTCTTCCGGATGTATCACAGGATCACCGCCGGTATTGATCGCCTGCATCTTCTGATCGCTGATACGATAGACAGATTCCATCACCGCAACCGCATCCTGCTGGCTGAGTACAGCGGTTAAATCGCCAACATCAACCAAACCCGTGACGTCTGAAGGCCGGTCTACCTTTGTCGGTCGTCGGGTCAGGTCAATCATTGACATGGGTGCCATGGAGTTACCACCAGAGTCTGAGTTTTCAGATCCGATCAAGGTCAGGAGCGAGCCGTCGGAACCCGCATTTGCGATTCCGTACATTGGATTATGTGGATTGTTTCCCGTGTCGTTCTCAGAGCGAGCAGGAATGACAGCACCGTTTATGTTTGCTGCCGTTGCTGGAGAAATGCGTGTCATCATGCCGCGCAGGAACGCGCTGTCTGAGTGGAATGCGAGTCCCAGGGTTGTATCGATGAAATCGTTGGTCTGAGTATCAGGGTTCAGAATTGGCGGAATCATATCGCCGGGTAAACCCTGGCGTTCATAACCGGCTGTGCTGAGGAAATCCAGTTGTCCACCCTGGCGTCCAACCAAAACGTTGGAACCGGCCTGGTTAGAACCACCCGCCAGGTCAAAGGCGATAAAAGGTATTTTACCTGCGCCCTGGGTTGCGATGCCGCAGTCAGCAACCAGCGGCAACAGGTCAGGTGCCAGCTGCGCCTGAACATTGTTGCTGAGCGTTACCGCGCTGGAACCCAGAACCGCGCCTGTACCCATGATAAAACCCTGGGACAGGAACTCTCGGCGCGTCCGCGGGCGACGGTGGTCAGCGTGACACAAAGGGTCATCATATTTACGCTGTCTTCTTTTACGCATTGTTTTAACTCTCTTTATGTAACTATTGGACCAGCATTGCTGCGCTGCCTAACACAGATGCACAAGCCGCTTTAACGATGCCTTCGGTTCGTTCGCTGTTGACACTGACGCTGCTTGCTATCAGGTCGTCGACCAAGCTGTTCACTTCACCTTCCAGTGCTGTCAGGTCAGGTTGGGTACTGATGCCATTGCCTACCATGTTGTCCACCAGCGGGTTAATCAGCAGGCTGCGATCGTCAAATGCAGAAGTCTGGGACGCACCAAAAGGGAAACCCGGGAAGTAACTTGATCGCGCGTTCACATCATCAACCAGCACAGAACAGTATTTGATCGCCAACTGGGTAATACCCATCTGCTGTGAAGATATGAAACCACTGACGCTGGTACCCACAGGCATGGCCTGACGTACCAGATCATAGGTTGTCGCCACCTCGCTGTTTGCCACGGGTATGCCGGTTAGCCTCGACATGGTGGCATTGATTTCCGCAAAGTCTCGGATGCCTACATCCGGGTCGCGGGGCAGCACTGCAGGAGGAGGTGCCGGAGCCGGATCGGCTTCGACGTAAACATTGGTTTCGTCACCCAGGACTTCGAAAGTCAGGAAAAACTCATCCAGAGTGGGCCCTTTCTCCAGCGGCACAATGGTACCCAGGCTTGACAGACTCTGACTGCCATTAGCTGCGTAAAGCGCATCGGTAACGGTGGTATCTACCGCAACAAAAGCCTGCCCGACCGGTAGCTCGCGCCCGTTCAAGCCAATTCTGATACCTGACATGGGGATAGATCCTGGCGTCATCTGATCGTCCAGAATGATGAAGAAGGGCTCATCAAATAGGTATGCGTAGGAATCGAACTGGCTGACCTGGAACACAACGTAAGCATCCATAACGTCTATATGGTCGCTGACGTTGAAGAGCAGGAAGTACTTTTCACCGACACCCACTTCGAAGTTCTGCAAAATCTGTTCGGGCGTCATTGCTCGATTGTGCATTGCCAGCAGACGTATGGTGCCTGCCCAGCGGCTGTCGTTATCAACTTCACTGGCGAGCGCAAATGCGAATGTGTCATCCCAATCGTTCAGCAGGCCACCGGGCACCGGATCTGCGTCGTCAGTAAACACTCCGTTAACATAGATCTGGCGACCGTTAACAGGATCGTAGGTAACAACAACATGCTGCAGAGTGGCCTGCAGGTCTTCGTCGGCGTTTGCTGTAGACAGCTGTGGCTCACCGTTTGGATCTGTCTGATCTGTACGAATGTAAGCATCGTAGTTATAGAGGGTCTGGCCCAACATGAAGTTGCGCGATGTTGAACCGCCAGAATAGGTGACTATTCGTGCGGGACCATCCTGTACAACGTTGGCGGGTGCTACCCAAGCTTCGATGCTGTATTCACCGGTGGCGGTGATCAGATCGCGCAACTTGGCGCTGGCAGTGGTCGAACCCTGAGCTTTACCTGCAATGAACTGTACGCCCCAGCCACCAACCCAGTTATAAGCTCCACTGAGTGTGAGGTTGAGAGAGGGTTCAATCCCTGAGGTATCAAAAACCGTGTTTCCGGTGCCTGTCTTAAACTCGTAGAGGGCAATCACGTTCGCTTCATAACGTCCGCCAGAGGATGCAACAATGCCATCCGTCAGCGATAAGGCTTTTGAGGTCACCAGACTTGGATCGACCAGGGTTGGTGTGATGCCATCTGAGAACGCAATAATGGCATCTTCCATCTCCGCTGCACTTGATTGGCAATTGTTGTCCCAGCAGTTGTGGAATTCGTCAGCCAGCCGCAGCACAAAACGAGAATTTTCAGGAGTTTCCAGATCGATCCGTGGCTGTGCTGCCGTATAAGCTGACTCTACCTCTGCGCTGGCAAAGAAGGGGCTTTGCGGTACCGCCGCAGTGTCGGTGTGACAATCCGAGCAATAGGTTGTCAGCAGCGGATAAACCGTAGCTTCAAACAGTGCTGTGTCTACCGGAAAGTTTTTACTTTCACCGGGGTCCTGTATGGGAGGCGCTTCCAGCTCTACCTCTTTACCACCACCGCCCAGCGTATCGCCGGCCCAGTTTTCCAGGTAAGACTCAATAATATCTCCGCAGGCATCATCGCTTGATAGCCAGCAGTTGTGACCGCCACGGACGTTGGTCACAAGCAGGGAGCTGCCGGGGTCTGTAAGGTCTACAACAGTGTTGACTTCCGCATAGGCCAGGTTGATATCGTCTGCTCGGACAAACCGTGGGCTCTGGTCGTCGCTATGACAAGAACCACAACGGTTGTTGGCAACAAGGTTGTCCCAGACGTTCAGTTTAAAGGCCTGTACATCTGCGGTAGCAGGTGCTGGACCGGAATAGTTACTGACGTCGGGTGTTGCGGTTATCGGATTTTCAGATGTGGAAGCGCCGCTACCGCTTCCGCATGCGTGCAGAAACAGTGTGATCGCTATCAGTCCCAGAGACCTGTAAAGACCTGAAGGTTTGAGTACCGCCTGGGGCGTGCTGGAAGCTGCAGATAATCTGTTCATTGCAATATCCCCTTAGCTACCCATGCAATACACAGCTGATTCAGCAAATGTACGGCGCAGGTTGTACCCGTTGTTTTGGAAAGATGTTGTCATCGCGTCAATCTGATTGTGATCCGCGCTGTCTTGAGGTGGCCGTAAGCAGACGTTTTCGAAAACCTTTTTAACCTGGCATTGGGCAAATGCCTGAGAATTGGCCAGTTCTTCGCCAAAGGTTTTTGCGCCGGCGCCGCTGCCCGGCAGACTTTCGTCCCAACCCAGCAGTTTGTTCTGACCTTCACGCCAGTAGTTATCCCAGTTATCGTTGGGTGTGATGTAACCGTGCTCGAAATTTAGATTGTTGTTGAAGTATTTCTCTTCAACACGGGTTCCGGTAACCGGGTCGATTTCGCCGGAGTCGTTGTAGTTAATCTGACCGTTGGCCCCATCCGGGTCATTGACGACATCGTATTCATAGTCGTAGTAGGCAAGTGCCTGGGTCAGCGGGTCCATGCCAGCGTGGCAGCCGATGCAGTTGTTCAGAAATACCCGACTGTCCCCTCCAGGGCTGCGTGAGACGTCCTGGCGTATTCGGTCAGGAACCCGGGAAACATCATGCAGCTGTTCCATATCAAGGCACAGGTGATTAAGCATCGTGAAGCGGAACATGGCACGGTTGGTGCCATCAATAAAAAAGGCCTTGGCTGCAGACCGCGTGGTAATCACACCTGCGGTTGCGGAAGAGGGTAAACCGGTCACTGCTGACTGTGTGCGAGCCAGGAGGTTGGCCTGCAAATCTGTCCCGGCATTTTCGAGCGCTTCGTAGTGCGCGTTAGAGCTGTTTGAGTAAGCAGGTATTCCATTGCCACTGCCGGTATAAAGGATGTCGCCGGACAGCACCTGGCGAAAATCAACGTCGTCCCGAACCATACCGATAACCGTTGCAATATAATCGTCTAACGGCACGAATACGCTGCGATCTCGATTGGTCCATGGTGCGGCGAAGTTCTTCAGCGTAACCCGATAGAACTCCGGGTCTTGCGTTGCCGTCAGTGCAGCATCCAGAGCTGAGCGGGCGTTAACGCCATCAATGTCGTCGCGCATGGAAGCCAGTGTTGTTGCATCGGGCGGAACTCCGGCAATTCGATCGTGAATGCGTTTGGCCTGATCAACTGAATCAGCGGAAGCCGATAACGGCAATAACGCGGCAAAGCTGAAAATCATGGCAGCTGCAGCTGCTGGTCCTCGCCTTTGTATGCTGGTTAAGAACCGGCGGGTTAAAAACCTCATGAAATGCTCCTCACGTTTGCGCCTAATGCGAATTCTTGGGTCGAAATTCAGGCAGCCATTAACCCCTAATTCCCTCAGGGTTCACGAAGCGCTAAGAATCAGGCTTTCATTACAAGAAAAAAGCGTACTGAGTCTCGTTTCCGGGGTCTTTCGAAAATCTGCTTGCCTGTTCGCTCTCGTGGCATTTCTCCACGCCAAAGTCCGGGGCAGCTTTGTGGCTGATATCAGGCAGCTGTGAACCAGTGCGCATCTGCCGCGGATACCTTGTGAAAAAATGTAAATCGAAAGGACTGTTATATATCTGCTGAGCAAAAGTGCGGCAATTGCGGTCCGCTAATTCCAGGAGCCAGAGCGCACATGAGACAAAACTTTGCGGTATCCCCATCGGGCAAAGGATCAGGCGCGTGGCTGAGCACTCTACTTGTCCTGTTGCTGGCCGGTTGTGGTAGCGGTAGTGGTTCGGGTAGCTCCAGTTCAGGTTTAGGTGGCGGCCAGTCGCCTGATCCGGTGGTTGTCGATTTTCCGGTTGCCTATGTTAAACGTCCGCTGTTGACAGACGATGACGGGAATCTGCTGACAACGGAAGTGCGCAGGCGTACGGACTTTTTTCCCGGCGCAGAATTGCTTATTCGCGACCGCGCTTCTCCCAGCGCTGCTGAGACCTCTATAACCGCTGGTATTTTCCCTGACGATGAAGACGGAAACCCACCGCTGTACGACGTCAAAGATCTGACCGTTTCTTTTGATGGCAATCAGCTGGCCTTTGCGATGCGTGCGCCTGAAGACCCTGATCTCGACGACGATGAGCAGCCGACGTGGAACATCTGGGTGCTGAATCGTGAAGAGGGCACTTTGAATCGCTCAATTGTATCGGACATTGTCGCAGAAGATGGCCACGACATCGCACCGCAGTTCATGCCCGACGGTCGTCTGGTCTTTGCTTCCACACGTCAGCGATTATCTAAAGCGATACTCCTTGATGAGGGCAAGCCGCAATTTTCTGCACTGGATGAGGATCGCGACGAAGAAGCTCTGACGTTGCATGTCATGAACCCTGATGGCACCGAAATACAGCAGATTACCTACAACGGCAGCTCTGACCTTGATCCGACCATTATGAGTGATGGGCGTGTTGTCTATTCGCGCTGGGACAATGTTGCTGGTCGAGATCGAATCAGCCTGTATCGCGCTAACCCTGATGGTACGGAAATGGAGCTGCTTTATGGCGTCCATAGTCATGATACGGGTCCTGATGGGCAGACCATAGAATTTGTCG
This sequence comes from Gammaproteobacteria bacterium, assembly GCA_048571035.1. GTDB lineage: Bacteria > Pseudomonadota > Gammaproteobacteria > Pseudomonadales > Azotimanducaceae > UBA4421. Next base: position 796,787 of record CP121329.1, on the reverse strand, counting down.
AACCCACTGAGTTACCTGATGGCCGGTTGCTGGTCATGATGCGCCCACCCGGACAGCAAAGTCGTTTAGGCGCTTTACCGGTTGCCATCGACGTGGCGAATTATGTTGAACATGACCAGCCAACTTACGCCAGTGCCGGTCTTTTGTCTGACGCGCAGGAAATACTTATCCCCGGCGATCTGAGCCTGGATGAAACAGAACCCGCATTGCAGGGTCGTTACGCGCATATCTCGCCGCTGAATGACGGTACCGAGCGGTTAATTACAGCTTGGAGTCAATGTCGTTTGCTGGATACCACCAGCGATCCTCTAGATCCGGTAATCGTGCCATGCACCGAAGAAAATCTGGCAAACGTGAACATGGTTGAAGCAGACCCACTTTATGGCGTGTGGATGAACGACCCGGTTGAGAACACGCAGCAACCCATCGTGCTGGGTGAAGAGGGCATTGCAATCTCCGACGTCGTGGTTATGGAGTCGCGGATCAGCCCTCCGGTTATTCTGGACAAGACTGCAGGCATAGACCTTGACCCCGATCTGGTCAGTGAATCGGTAGGTGTCTTACATATACGCAGCGTGTACGACTTTGATGGTACGCCAAGTCTTGATATCGCAAGCCTCGCAGACCCGGCTCAGGCGACTGCGACAGAACGTCCAGCTCGATTTCTGCGCATCGTGAAATCAGTATCGTTTCCGGACGACGACATCCTTGATATCGATAATGCTGCTTTTGGTCGCTCCCAAGCGCAACTCATGCGGGAAATCATAGGCTATGCGCCGATCGAGCCGGATGGTTCGGTGAAGGTTAAAGTGCCCGCGAATATCGCTTTCTGGGTAGATGTCCTAGATGCTCAGGGGCGGCGGATCTCACCACGTCACAATAATTGGATGCAGGTTCGACCCGGTGAAGAGATGTCCTGCAATGGGTGTCATACACCCAATTCTGAGCTACCCCACGGTCGACGTGATGCAGAAGCGCCCAGCGCCAACCTGGGTGCCGCAATCGATGGTTCTCCTTTCCCGAATACAGAACCCGCGCTATTTGCTAACACCGGCGAAACCATGGCGGAAGTGATTACCCGGATCAATGGCATCCCGAGCCCGAACGTCGACTTACGCTATGACGATCTGTGGACAGACCCCAGCGTACGAGCGAAAGACCTGTCGTTTTCTTATAACTACGCAGACCTGTCCACGACGCCACCGGTTGATCCGGGTTGTGTCGGCAATTGGAACGCGGGCTGCAGGATTACTATCAATTACATCGATCACATACATCCGCTGTGGTCCGTGGATCGTCAGGTCCTCGATGTAGATGGCATCACGGTTCTTTCCGACGACACCTGCACGTCCTGTCATGCTGATGTAGATGCTGCAGGTATGCCGATGTTACCAGCTGCACAACTCGATCTGGGGGACGGTCCCAGCGCAGACGAAGCAGATCAACTGAAAAGCTATCGGGAACTGTTGTTCAACGACAATCAGCAGGAATTGGTCGATGGCGCGTTGCAGGACATTCTGGTTCAGGCAACGGATGGCAATGGAAACCTGCTGTTTGAGACTGACGCAGACGGCAATCTCATTCTCGACATAAACGGTGACCCGATACCCATCCTGGTTTCCGTTAATCAGCTACCGTCACTCAGCGTTGCTGGCGCTTTGTTAAGCCCTCGTTTCTTCAGCAGATTTGCCGCGGGCGGTACCCATGCTGATCGCCTGACAGATGCTGAGTTGAAGCTTCTGTCAGAGTGGATAGACATTGGTGGACAGTATTACAACAACCCCTTCGATGTGCCTCAATAGCATCGTCGAGCGCCGCACAAGGATTTTCGGCTGTGAAGATAAGTAGCGTAGACACAAGGCGACAGCTGAGCAGGGTGCTTCTCACTCTGGCAGTCCTGTTTGCCGGATTTCAGATAAACGCCTGGACGGTGTTTGAAAAATACCAACCCAAAGTACTGGTGTCAGATCCCTATCTGGAATTACGCACCGGACCCGGTCGTGGCTATCCCATTTTTTATGTTGCAGGGCAGGGTGACGAAGTTGTCATGCTGAAGCGCAGAACCGATTGGTTCAAGGTGCGCACGCCGCGAGACAAAGAGGGCTGGGTACATATCTCCGAAATGCAGCACACTCTAGATCTTGATGGTGAACAGATTGATTTTGGCGCGCTTGGCTTAAGTGATTTCAGCAAACGACGCTGGGAAATGGGTTTTAACGGCGGCGATTTTAACGGCGCCAGCTCCCTGAGTGGCTATCTCGGGTATGCGCTGACACCAAACATTACCGTGCAATTGGAAGGCACGCAGATCCTTGGAGATTTTTCCGATGGTGTGATGGCTTCCGCAAATATCCTCATGTACCCGTTTCCAAAGTGGCGTCTGTCACCTTATTTCACTATTGGCACGGGCATAATCAAGACGCAGCCGCAAACAACAATTGTTGCTGCTGAAGATCGCGAAGATGAAATAGCCCATGCTGGGGTCGGGGCCAACCTGTACCTCAGCGATCGCTTCATGCTGCGAATGGAATACAAGCGCCACACGGTGCTGACAAGTCGGGATGACAACGAAGAGATAGATCAATGGAAAGCAGGTTTCAGCATATTTTTCTAATGCCAGCATACAAAGGCCAAGCCCGAATTAAGCTTGTCCTCAAAGCATTTCTACTAGGGGTTTTGTTCAGTGTGTCCGGTTTATCTGCGTATGCGGCAGAACCGGGAGACCTGGAACTGGAACCACTTTTGGTCCGGGAGCCGGAGCGGCGTGAAGTCGAGGTTGACGACCTGGATAGCGAAGATTTTGAAATCGGCGTGTTCAGCGGTGTCATGAACGTTGAAGATTTTGGTTCAGACACGGTGACAGGCGTCCGCGCGGCTTACCATGTCACTGAAGATTTTTTTGTCGAAGCCGTTTACGGAAAAACCACCCTGGGACAGACCAGTTTTGAACTGCTCAGCGGTGGCGCGCCTCTCCTGTCAGATGATGAGCGCGATATGCAGTATTACAACGTCTCGCTGGGCTGGAATATTTTTCCAGGCGAGGCATTTGTGGGCCGCCGATGGGCGTTTAAAGGCAGCCTCTACGTGATTGCCGGTGCCGGCAGTACAGAATTCGGCGGTGATGATCGATTCACCATCAATGCCGGGGTGGGTTACCGCCTTATAGCAACAGACTGGCTGGCCTTTCATGTCGATGTCCGCGATCACTTTTTCGAATCCGATCTGTTGGGCACCATGGAAAACAAACACAACATTGAATTCAGTGGTGGCCTGACGTTCTTTTTCTAGGAGTTGAGAATGACCCTATTCACATCAATAAATTCTGCTGGGAAAAAGCTCCTGCTGCTCGTTGGATTACTGGCCAGTCTCGCAAGTGGTGGTTGCAGTTCGATGGAAATCAAGCCCTGGGTGAGTCCATTTGAGCGCAACAACCTTGCGGATCCGATTATGAGTTTCAGCCGTGACCCAGTGGCCGCGGCTTACCTGCATCACGTTTATCAGGCTCGCGAAGGCGCTCGAGGTGCTGAAGGCGGCTCTGGTGGCGGCTGTGGCTGTAACTGACATCCTCATAAGCAACTCTGCCTTGCGTAAGACGGGGCCTTGCGTAAAACAGGCTAAAGGAATACGCCGTTGAACATTTTGCAACCCTCAACTTTTCGACTTCTGCTCCAGACTTTGCTGGGCGTGTTTCTGCTTGCTGCATTTTCTGGCGTCAGTGTTGCAGCGGTACTGCCTGAAGATCGTTCAGACATCATGTATCACGGGTATGAAGGTGGTGGGCTGGAGGTGGATGGGCCGTCAGTACTGGTGCGTAAAGGCTATAAAGACAAGGTGTCCGTCTGGGCAAACTACTATGTAGATATGATCACCAGTGCCTCGATAGACGTCGTCTCTACAGCCAGCGAATACACCGAAGAGCGTAAAGAGAAAAGTCTTGGTCTGGACTACCTGCACGGTAAGACCTTTATGGGCTTCTCGTACACAAATTCTGAAGAATCGGATTATTCTGCGCACAGCTGGCGTTTTGGCATCAGCCAGGATTTTTTTGGTGATCTGACTACTTTGGGCGTGAGTTACGCACGAGGTGCTGACACTGTTCGTCGTAACGGTGATCTGAATTTTGAAGAGGAAACCGATCGACAGACTTATCGCGTCGACCTTACCCAGGTGATTACCAAAAACATGTTAGTCAGTATGAACTACGAAGGGGTCACTGATGAGGGATTCCTGAACAACCCTTATCGTCAGGTTCGCTATCTGGACCCTAATGAAGCCCGCGGCTATGGCTACGAATTAGAAGTTTATCCGCGTACCCGCACAAGTTCCGCCCAGGCGATACGCGCCATGTATTTCCTGCCCTATCGGGCTGCCCTGAAACTTGAGTTTCGTAACTATAACGACACCTGGGGCATTGATGCCTACAACTTCGAACTGGGTTATGTGCACCCGATTGAAAAATATAACCTGACCGTCGAGTTGAAGTATCGTTACTACGAGCAGACCGCTGCAGACTTCTATAGTGACCTCTTTCCGCGCTCGAACGCGCAGAATTTCATGGCACGGGACAAAGAACTTGCAGCCTTCCAGACGCAGACAATTGGTGGCGGTATCACCTATGAGTTTAATGCTGATTGGTTACCAGGCTTTAAGCGGGGATCTGTCAACCTTTTCATGGACTACATCGATTTTCAGTATGACGACTTTCGTGACGTCACCCGTACCGGTCTCGCCCCGGGCACAGAACCTCTGTACGGTTTTGATTCTGTGGTCACCCGCTTCTTTGTTTCTTTCTACTACTAGGTAGAATAATCGAACGCAGCCAAAAAGTGAGGCTGTTTGAGTCACTGTACTCGAGATAATTCAGCATCTAATCTATTTAAGGCCTCTAAGCGCCGATTTCCCAAGATTACTCGCCGCAAACGATTGGCATCTAAAGGCCATCTCTTTATAATTTGCGCGGCCTCGCGCCAGGATCTGTTCTATCAGTATCCGCTCAGACGCAAACTGTCGCATTTTGGCCCGCCGAGCACTTTTTTAACGGTGTCTGACGTCATTGAGCTATAGCCATTGAGATTCGCAGGATCTTTCGAAATTGCAACTAGACTTGTTTACATATCAAGTGTCCCGGTACGCCCGGAACCCCCGATGGTCGGGTTTATTCAGGCAGGTCTTTTCGTCCGTACGTTGGCTATGTCCACACGACGGCCCCAAATTAACTGAGTACGCATGATAAAAATTAAAAAGGGTTTAGATTTACCAATCACGGGTAAGCCTGAGCAAGCTGTTGGTGAAGCCCGCACGGTACGTCGCGTGGCAATCCTCGGTGAAGACTATCCAGGTATGAAGCCAACGATGGCTGTGGCTGAAGGAGATATCGTTGCCAAAGGTGCACTACTATTCAGTTGTAAAAAAACCCAGGGCGTCAATTACACAGCTCCTTCAGCGGGCAAGGTCACCGCTGTTAATCGCGGTGCGAAAAGGGTTTTACTGTCGGTAGTTATCGAGCTGGATCCTGATGGTGAGAGCATTAACTTCGGTGCGCACAGCGCCGAGCAGATTGCCGCGTTGCCACGCGAGGATGTGACAAAACAGCTCATCGACAGCGGCGTTTGGACAAGCCTGCGCACGCGACCGTTTGCCAAAGTGCCGGATCCGTCCTCCACACCGAAATCTATCTTTGTTACCGCAATGGACTCCAACCCGCTGGCTGCGGATGCTTCGGTTATTATTGCCGATTACGCCAATCAGTTTGCTGCAGGCCTGGATGTGATAGCACGCCTGACTGACGGCCCCGTACATGTCTGTCATGAACAGGGCAAGTTTCTGCCGACAGGCAATTCAGCGCAGATAACCACGCATGAATTTGGTGGGCCGCATCCCAGCGGTCTCGCCGGTACGCATATCCACTTTATTGATCCGGTCAGTATCAACAAGACGGTCTGGTATCTGAACTATCAGGATGTTATTGCTATTGGCCACCTGTTTTTAACCGGTGAGATCATGAGCGAACGTGTGATTGCTCTGGGTGGACCTGGGGCAACACAGCCGCGACTGGTGAAAACTCTTGTCGGCTCTGATCTTGAGGAGTTGACTGCGGGAGAATTGGTTGATGCCAATCAGCGGGTGATTTCCGGTTCAGTTTTATCCGGGCGTACCGCGCAAGGTGCCGAAGCATTTCTAGGACGTTACCACCTGCAGGTGTCCATTTTACCTGAAAACAAAGAACGTAAGCTGTTTGGCTATCTTGCGCCTGGCACTTCGCGTCACTCGGTTTATCCGGCGTTTTTGTCCAAGTGGTTGGGCGAGCGCAATGTGGAGTTCTCAACAACTACTAATGGAAGTACCCGGGCTATGGTGCCGATCGGTACTTATGATGCCGTCACACCGATGGATATTCTGGCTACACAGTTGCTGCGCAGCTTGCTGGTTGGTGACCTGGAGACAGCGATCAATCTGGGTTGTCTGGAGTTGGATGAAGATGATGTGGCGCTGTTCACCTATGTCTGTCCGGGTAAATATGAATATGGGCCAGTGCTGCGACAGGTGCTGACACAAATAGAGAAAGAGGGTTAAGCCATGAGTTTAAGAAGCATCATGGATGGCATTGCGCCGCACTTCGAGAAGGGAGGGAAATTCCAGGCCCTTTATCCCGCGTATGAGGCCATTGATACTGCACTGTACACACCCGGTCATACCACGCGCGGCGCCTCTCATGTTCGAGATGGGCTGGATCTGAAACGCATAATGATGACGGTCTGGTTGTGTGCCTGGATTCCAGCCATTGTAGGCAGCTATTTTGTCGGTCTGCAGGCTAACGAAGCCATGCAGGCTGCAGGCCTAACTGCCATTGAGGGGTGGCGGGGTGTTTTCCTGAACCCGCTGCTCAGTTTTGACCCCAACAGCGTGATCGATTGCCTGATCCATGGGTTGGGCTATTTCATCCCCCTTTACATGGTGGTTTTTGCTGGGGGAATCATCTTTGAAATCTGGTTTGCCTCCGTGCGCGGGCATGAAGTTAATGAAGGTTACTTCGTCACGTCAATTCTCTACACCCTGACCTTGCCTGCAGGCATCCCGCTCTGGATGGCAGTAATCGGTATCGTTTTTGGTGTCGTGATCGGTAAAGAAGTGTTTGGCGGCACAGGTAAGAATTTTCTCAATCCGGCGCTCACTGGACGTGCTTTTCTGTACTTCGCCTATCCGGCGGCAATGTCCGGTGACACTGTCTGGGTGGCTGTGGATGGCGTCACTCAGGCGACACCATTAGGTAATGCTGCTTTAGGCCTGGATTACGGCGTTGATATGACGTCCGCATTTCTGGGTTATATGCCGGGTACCATCGGCGGGGAATCGATACTGGCCATCGGTATTGCGGCGGCGATATTGCTGGCAACCCGGATAGCTTCCTGGCGTGTAATGCTTGGCTGTGTCATTGGTCTTGTGGGTACAGTGGGTTTGTTTAACCTGATGGGCTCCAGCAACCCGATGTTCGCTATGAATCCACTGTGGCACCTGGTGCTGGGTGGGTTCGCGTTTGGTGCTGTTTTCATGGCTACAGACCCGGTGTCAGCAGCTCACACCAATCGTGGTCGATTGATCTACGGCATCCTGATCGGCTTTATGTGTGCACTCATACGGGTGGCAAACCCTGCGTTCCCGGAAGGTATGATGCTGGCCATTTTGTTTGGCAACCTATTTGCGCCGTTGATTGACAACGTTGTGGTGCAATCAAATATCAAGCGGAGGTTAGCGCGTGTCTAGTTTTGACAAAGACAGTCTCAGCAATACATTTATTGTCGCCATCGGCATTTGTCTCGTGTGTTCGATTGTGGTCTCCGGCATTGCCGTAGCCCTCAAACCGACACAGCAGGCGAACAAACTGCTCGACCAGAAACAGAACATCCTGCGTGCTGCTGGACTGCTCGGACAGGACAGTAACGTAGATGCCCAGGGCCGTAACGTTGACGAGCTGTTTGCCGAGTTTGACGTACGCGTGGTTGACCTGGATAGCGGCGAATACCGCGACGATCTCGACCCTGAAAGCTTTGATCCCATTCGAGCTGCTAAAGACCCTGATCTGAGCCGGCCACTGAGCGACTCAGAAGACCCTGCTACTTTACGGCGGCGGGAAAACGCATCGATTGTTTACATCAAACGCAGCGAAGGCGAAATTGACAAAGTGGTGATACCTGTCCGCGGCTATGGACTGTGGGGTACCTTGTTTGGTTACCTCGCGCTCGACTCGGACCTGCAGACCATATCGGGCCTCGGCTTTTACTCCCACAAAGAAACGCCCGGGCTGGGTGGGGAAGTCGACAACTCCAGTTGGAAAGCCAGCTGGCCTGGTACGCAGCTCTACAATGACCAGGGAGAGCCGGATGTTCGTCTTGTGAAAAGACGATCACCAGCAGGCTCAACAGCGGCACAATACGAAATTGATGCGCTGTCAGGCGCAACGTTTACCACGCGTGGTGTTGAAAATCTGGTCAACTTCTGGACGGGTGAGATGGGTTTTGGCCCTTATCTCAAACGCCTGAAAGCAAGCGCCTGATACGCAAAGGAATATAGAAACAGATGTCGACTCAAAAAGAAGTTCTCGTAGATCCGATCTTCAATAACAACCCAATTGCCTTGCAGGTACTGGGTATCTGCTCAGCACTTGCCGTGACCATCAGCATGTCACAAACCCTGGTGATGTGTGCTGCCGTGATTTTTGTCACCACAATGTCCAACGTGGCTGTATCGCTGGTGCGCAACCGCGTTCCGACAAGCATTCGAATCATTGTACAGATGACTATTATCGCCTCCCTGGTAATTGTTGTAGACCAGGTGCTGCAGGCGGTGGCCTACGATATCTCGAAAAGCCTTTCTGTTTTTGTTGGCCTGATCATCACGAACTGTATCGTCATGGGGCGGGCAGAAGCCTTTGCCATGCAGAACGGTCCCTACCTTTCTGCCTTGGATGGATTCGGCAATGCACTCGGCTATAGCGTCATTCTGATTGGCGTTGCCCTGATACGCGAGCCTCTGGGTTCAGGCACCTTCCTGGGATACGAAATCATGCCAACAGTCAGCAACGGCGGGTGGTATTACACCAATGGGATGCTGCTTTTGTCGCCCAGTGCCTTTTTCATCATCGGCTTATTCATCTGGGCAATTCGAGCCTGGAAGCCTGAGCAGGTAGAAGAGGCTGAATACGAAATAGCAGCTAACGAGCAGTATCAGGAGGCGATCTAAACATGGAACATTTCCTGAGCATTTTTGTACGCGCTGTTTTTATCGAAAACATGGCGCTCACGTTCTTCCTTGGTATGTGTACGTTTATCGCCATCTCAAAGAAAGTCTCGACAGCCATCGGTCTTGGCATTGCTGTGGTTGTGGTGCTTGCCATAACCGTGCCAGTCAATAACCTGATTTTTAATCTGCTCCTCCGTGAAGGTGCTCTGGCCTGGGCGGGTTTTCCAGAGGTTGATCTCAGCTTCCTCGGTTTCCTGTCTTACATCGGCGTCATTGCAGCCATGGTGCAGATACTTGAAATGGTGCTGGATCGTTACGTACCAGCACTTTACAACGCGCTAGGCGTTTTCCTGCCGCTGATCACAGTGAACTGCGCCATTCTGGGTGCGTCTCTGATCATGGTTGAGCAGGATCAGACGTTTGCAGAAAGTGTTGTTTTCGGCTTGGGCGCCGGGGTTGGTTGGGCGCTTGCCATTACCGCGCTGGCAGGCGTTCGCGAAAAGCTGAAATACAGTGACGTGCCGGACGGTCTCAGAGGGTTGGGGATTACATTTATTTCCGTCGGCTTGTTAAGCCTGTGTTTCATGTCGTTCGGCGGCATAGACATTTAGTCGTCCATTGGTAGTTAAAGGACAATAATCATGTTGGATACCACAGTACTTCTCGGCGTTGTCATGTTCACCGTCACCGTTTTATTCCTGGTGGCTGTGATTCTGTTCGCTCGCTCCCGTCTGGTGAGCAGCGGCGATGTAACTATTCTGATCAACGACGATCCCTCCAAAGCAATACAGGTTCCAGCTGGTGGTAAATTGCTCAATACGCTTGCAGAGAAAGGTATTTTCCTGGCCAGCGCCTGCGGCGGTGGTGGTACCTGCGCGCAGTGTCGATGCCGCGTGATTGAAGGTGGAGGCAGCATCCTGTCGACGGAAGAAGGGCATTTTTCGCGCGGAGAAATACGTGAGAACTGGCGCCTCAGCTGTCAGGTAGCGGTCAAACAGGACCTGAAAATTGAAGTTCCGGAAGATGCTATCGGCGTGCAGCGTTGGGATTGTGAGGTCATTTCAAACGACAACGTGGCCACCTTCATCAAGGAGTTGAATCTGAAGCTGCCGGAAGGGGCTGATGTAGACTTCCAGGCGGGTGGTTATGTCCAGCTCGAAATCCCCCCGTATGAGATGAAGTACTCTGAAATTGACGTGGACGAGGAATATCACGACGATTGGGATCGTTTCAAGGTCTGGGACAACTACAGCAAGGTGGACGAAGAGACCATCCGCGCCTACTCCATGGCCAACTATCCTGAAGAAAAAGGCATTCTTAAGTTCAATATCCGTATTGCGAGCCCGCCACCTGGAATGGATGTACCTGCGGGTAAAATGTCATCTTATGTGTTCAATCTGAAGCCCGGTGATCACCTGACGGTCTTTGGTCCGTACGGTGAGTTCTTTGTGCAGGACACACCGGCAGAAAAAATCTGGATTGGTGGTGGTGCGGGTATGGCGCCACTACGCTCGCAGATTTTCGACGAGCTGCTGCGCAAACACAGCACTACAAAAATGAGTTACTGGTACGGTGCTCGATCTCTCAGAGAGATGTTTTATACCGAAGAGATCGACAAGCTGGCTGCTGAGCACGATAACTTTGAATGGCACGTGGCACTCTCGGATCCGCTTCCCGAGGATGATTTTGATGGCCATGTCGGCTTCATTCACCAGGTTGTGCTGGAAAACTACCTGAAAGACCATCCAGCGCCGGAAGACTGCGAATACTACCTTTGTGGTCCACCGCCAATGACAGCAGCGGTTCTGCAGATGCTGGAAGACCTGGGTGTAGAGCCAGAGAACATCCGCCTCGACGACTTCGGCGGCTGATTAAGCTCAAATGTTGATGCCAGGTAGCTCGTGGGCCTGGCTTATCCTTCCTTTAAAAATACACAGCTCGGGCAGTCTGTCTCCGCAACGGCTGCATCTTCATCGCTCTGGTACTGGGGTGTGTCGTAGCGTTCAGTACGCGTATCGTTGTGGGCCTGGTCCTGTCCGCTGTTGTCTCCAGAACGATTCTGGTGCGGGCGCATGACACTGTCCTTCCAGGCATCATCTTCATGCCACTGGTAGTCAAGATTGATGATTGTGCCGGGCTCTACAATCTGCTCGAAGGCGGCCAGCGTATCCCGCATGATGTCCAGTTGATTGACCGGCTCAGAACGTTTGCCTGCCGTGTGTCCAAGTGGATAGTCGAGATACACCGCCCGAGGTGGGTTAACAGCGGCGGTAATTGAGCGTGCACTGGACATGGACAATGTTGCTATGCCGCGCGACTCAAGCTCTCTGGCAATCAGTCCAACGGACTGATGACAGACGGGTCAGACAGGTACCATCAGAGCAACATCAACTTCATCCTTCTCCAGCGCATCTGCCAGCGCAGGCGCAAGGATGTCGCGGACCTTCCGCGCGGAATAAATACCACCCATGAACGTATAAGCTGGATTGCTGAGTTCGCCTAGCAGTCCCTCACTGACACACTTCTTGAGTGTGTCGATCGGAAAGACGACATTCGGATCTGCTCGCGCATCCGTTAAATCATAAGCAAAATGGGTTGCGCGCAGAGCAGATGTCGGTGTTTCCGTGTCGATCTGGCGGTAGCTGAAGTCATCTTTGAAATGAAAGGCTATCTGGCCTTTTGCATAAACGCCGCCCGATGCGATCAGCGCAAGTCTGCACTCGGCAAGGGGCTTTTCCAGTCGCTGGAAGGGGGGCGGGTCGGGGTTATACACCCAATGATAACTGGGATAACCCAAGTCATCGTACTGTTCCTTGGTCCGCTGAATATAATCAACTGGCGCTTGTCTTTGCATACCACACCCTTGTATCTGAGTGAGCAAGTTAGCAACCCCCTTGAGCGGCTGCAACTTGTGCGTTTGGTCGATGCGTTGCACACTCTGTAAGTCATTTTTGGGAGAGTAGTATGAGTGAAGACAACGCGCTGTTATATGAGGTAGAAAATCACGTTGGCGTGATTACTCTGAATCGCCCGGAAGCGATGAATTCATTGACCTATCAACTCTATGCGGATCTTGAGGATACTGTGCGTGCAAGCACCGCGAGAGTGCTGGTGATAACCGGTAATGGACGGGCATTTTGTGCAGGCGATGACGTCAAACAGATTCTTGGTAGTTCAGCGCCTGCGCCCGCGGAGTTCCGCGATCGTGGCAAGGCGACCGGCGGCCTGACACCCGCAGCGGATGCGCTGTTATATACGGATATCCCTGTCATTGCAGCTATCAACGGGCCTGCCGTAGGCTGGGGCATGGAGCTTGCTTTGATGGCAGACCTGCGGGTCGCATCCCAGAACGCCAAGTTTGGTGAGTTGTTTGTGATTCGCGGTCTCTGTTGTGACGCTCCCGGATTAGGTCGTCTGGCCAACCTGGTCGGCCGCGAGAAAGCCGCAGAATTGTTGTTCACCGGCGATATTGTAGATGCACAGACCGCACAGCAGATCGGTTTAGTTGGCAGATGTGTGCCTCATGAGGAACTGATGCCTACAGCGCTCGAGCTGGCACACAAAATTGCGCAGAACCCACCACTGGCGGTGCAGGCTTTAAAAGCGGGTTTGCGGCGGACGGTGGAGCCAGATTGGCGGGATACCGGCAGATGGGCAATCGAGCAGATTACCCGATTGCGAGCCACTGAAGATTCGAAAGAAGGAGTGTCCGCGTTCCTTGAAAAGCGCACTCCAGTGTATCAGGGGCGTTAATCCGAAGATCCACTGCACCAGCCTGTCAGTCTTTGTGTAAGCCAGGCCCGCTGTTGTCAATATTCTGGCCTGCTACTTTGAGGTTCACTTTGTTGGTGTAGAAAGATGCATAGCCAGCGATAGCCGCGCATTCGTCAAATGGCGTTTCATACACCCATATGGCGTCTTCTATAGTGTCACCTGCTACCGCCACAGAGCGATAACTGGCCTGACCTTTGAAGGGGCAGTAGGTGCTGGTCTCACTGGTTTTCAGCACGTTCGCATCGATATCAGCCAACGGCATGTACCAGACCGGCTTGTGCTTGGTTTCTTCGACCAGCACAGCCTGGTTGCTGCGCGCTATAACCTGATTGTTAACCTCAACAGTGACTTCATCCTGTACAGGTGTGATTTTCACTTGATAACCGGGGTGAATATCAAAGCCGGGGGCTGGGTTTGCCATAAATTTGTTCCACCAGTTGTGCCCGGCTATGCTGCCTCTGTCTGATATCCGTGTGCAAGTAATAACTTATAGGAAGGCAATAATATGGTGGCAGAGGCAAAACAGGTTGCAGAGCAGCGCTATCGAGAATCTTACGGCCGCTATCTTGAGGATTTCAAGGTGGGTGATGTTTATGAACACCGTCCCGGACGCACGATCTCCGAAACTGATAATACCTGGTTCACATTACTGACCATGAATCAGCACCCGCTGCATTTTGATCGCGAGTACGCCGCGAAAAGTGAGTTCGGGCAGGTGTTGGTGAATTCCTGTTTGACGCTGTCGATCGTAACGGGCATGTCGGTTTCAGATATTTCACAGAAAACCATCGCAAACCTTGGCTGGGATAACGTGCGGTTATCGGGTCCGGTTTTTATTGGTGATACGCTGTATGCAGAATCAGAGGTGACAGAGATACGTGCCTCAGCGTCCCGCCCTGGTCAGGGCATTGTGCGTGTGAAAACAACAGGTTTTAAGCAGGAGAGGGTGGAGGTCATCAGTTTCGACAGAGCGATGCTGATTCCCCAGCGTGGCCATGCGGTAGATGACCAGATAGATTATTAGGCTGCGTAAACCAGTTTACGCGCGAGGGTTTCTTCGATGACCTGCTGAGTGTGCTCTACGCAGGTACCGCAGCCTGTTGCGGCGCCCAGATGTAACTGGATGGCACTCAGATCTTCAAGGCCTTCATTTACGGCTTCTTCAATGTCCTGGTCTGATATCGCTTTGCAAATACAAACATACATGGCGGCTTACTTCTCGTCTGAATGCCTTTAATCGTTGATATGTAGTGTAAATGCAAATCATTCTCGATAGCAATAACTTTTTGTCTGCGATTACCGTCTGCTGATGAGAGTAATTATTGTTATAAATCAATGGTTTAGAGAACATATAGCTTGCTGTGTGTTGTTGCCTCAGGCATCATTTACGTTCACTAACAGAGACTAGAGCTTTATGAAATCATTGGATCCGGGTGTCATTACGCATTTGAACATTATTCTGAAGAATGAGCTGACAGCCATTAATCAGTATTTCCTGCATGCCAAAATGCTGAAGGACTGGGGGATGCTGCGTATGGCTGCCCATGAACATCACGAATCTATTGATGAGATGAAACATGCTGACGTTTTGATAGAGCGCATTCTGTTCCTCGAAGGTCTGCCTAATCTGCAGGATCTGGGTAAGTTGATGATTGGACAGAATGTGGAAGAGATCATTGCCGCAGATCTGCAGTTAGAAATGGTAGCGATCCCGGACCTTCGTGCAGCCATCACCCACTGCGAAGAAGTAAAAGACTATGGCACGCGCGACTTGTTGCGGGAAATTCTTGATTCTGAAGAAGAACACGTAGATTGGCTGGAAACGCAGCAGGGGTTGATTGCAAAAACCGGTCTGCAGAATTACATTCAAGCTCAGATGACTGCGGAATAGAGAAAGCAAAGCGTGAAATTACGTCTAAGGGGCGACACCATACGGTTGCGCCTCACTCGCTCGGAAGTCGATGCAATCGGTGCGGGTCGCAGCGTTTCGGAAACCTTACACCTGCCTGACGGCTCAGAATTGAAATACACTCTGACAGCAGGTGTATCCAACAGTGTTCAGATGTTACGCGAATCAACCCAGGTAGAAATTGTTGTTGGTATCGTTTCGTCTCAGGCACATAGCTGGGCAACGTCTGAACAGGTCGGTTATAGCGGCGAAAAACCACTGCAGATAGGTACCGTCAGTGTACTGATCGAAAAAGATTTCACCTGCATCACGCCGCGGGTCGGGGAAGAAGAAAGCGATACCTTTCCCAACCCTCAAGCCGTCAGCTAGATCAGTTCGTGGGGCGAATTTATATTCTTGAAGGCGCTGCTGTTGTCCAATTCAACCACCGCCAGTCGGAGGGTACCAAGCCACTTGTAGACCTGGTAGCCACCAGCGGCTAAAAATCTTTCCAGATCTGCTGTAACGGTACGATTAAGCAACAGGTGCAGGTGTTGTTGACGTTCCCCATCATGGACCACCGCGCCGCTGACATGGCTGTCCACGCTTTGCATCAGTGGTTCACACCAGTTTTTCGGTAACATCGGTGTGTCGCCCGGACAGACCAATAACCAGGATGTTTTGCAAGCTTTTAGCCCACTTAGGATACCCGCGAGTGGACCCTGATATTCCTCAGCTGTCGCTGTTTCAGATTGGTCGGTAACAACTGGTGCCCACTGACGATAAACGTTCAGGTTGCGGTTTGCGCTGATCAGTTTTGGCATGTCAGCCGGAACTGTTGCCAGGATTCTCTGCACCATGGGCTCGCCATGCCACAGAAGAAGAGGTTTGTCTCTTCCCTGCATGCGGTGCCCGGCACCGCCGCAGAGCACCAGCAGGGTTGTGTTGTGGATTGTTGCCTCAGGAGACTGTGTTGCCAAGGCGCTCTACTGCAGTTGCGTAATCTTCCATAAAATCGTAGACCACCGTGCGTGCGCTGACAGAGGTATTCATTAAACCTACGCCTTGACCCACCCAGTAAGTGGCCAGGTTGCGTGCGCCTGCGTCTCCGGACTCGGCCAGTTTGTCTATTTTCCGCAACGCAGGTTCGCTGACCAGCGACTGCAATGGCATCGGAAGAGGGGGTGGCGCATCTTCAGACTGCCAGGCATCAGTCCATTGCGAACGCAACTGACGCGTGTACTTACCCGTTCTGCTCTTGGAGCGCACGGTTTGCCTTGAGTTTGCAGACAACATTTTTTCTTTCACAGCCGGGTTGGTTTCAGCTTCAGATGTTGTCAACCAGACTGATCCGCACCATGCGCCGTGGGCACCCATGGCCATGCAGGCAGCCATTTGTTTGCCGGTGACGATGCCGCCCGCGGCCAGTACGGAAACTTCCGGGAACCGATCGCCGATAGCGTCGAGGACTTCTGGCACCAGTACTAGAGTAGAGACCTCACCACAGTGTCCACCGGCTTCGGTACCGGAGACTATCAAGACATCTACACCGGATTCACAGTGTTTTACGGCGTGTTCCTTGGCGCCGGTCAGGGCGCCTACGGCGACACCGGCTTCCTTGGCGCGCTGCATCATAAACATTGGAGGTACACCCAGCGCGTTAACAATCATTTTTATCGGGTGAGAAAATGCCACATCAAGAATGGCACTTGCACCTGCTTCCCGCATATTATCACCATAGCCTGCCTGGGGACGCTGCCACAGATCCTGCGTGTCGATACCGGCCTGTGCCAGAATCGAGTTTACATAGGCTTTGTGCTCTGGAGGTATTCTCGCTTCGATATCTTCAGGTGACAGGTTGCTGCTCTCTTTCGAGTCGATACTGTTTGGTACAATCAGATCGACGCCATATGGCTTGCCGTCAATGTGTTCGTCAATCCAGTTCATTTCGATTTCAAGGCTTTCAGGCGTGTGGCCTGCGGCACCGAGAACGCCAAAACCACCCGCTTTGCTCACTTCCACAATTACGTCACGACAGTGACTGAACGCGAACAACGGAAACTCTATATTCAGTTTCTCACACAATTTAGAATTCATTTTCTCCCCTTTTGCTCCAGTGCCGATAATGCGCGTATTATGCCACCAGTTCGGGAGGAGTGTATTGAGGGGATATGTTTGACGTACTGATTGTGGGCGCGGGCAGTGCAGGCTGCGCGATTGCCGCCCGTGTATCTGAAGACCCAACCGTTTCTGTTGGCTTGATCGAGGCTGGACCTGATTATCCTGATTTGACGCAACTACCGCAGGACCTGCGCAACGGCAATAACAACTC
Organism: Gammaproteobacteria bacterium; assembly: GCA_048571035.1. Classification (GTDB taxonomy): domain Bacteria; phylum Pseudomonadota; class Gammaproteobacteria; order Pseudomonadales; family Azotimanducaceae; genus UBA4421. The sequence goes on along the minus strand of CP121329.1, from coordinate 779,556 downwards.
GTACACCGCCCACGACTGGGGTATGGAATATGCGCCCACTTCGTACCGCACGGATCGTTTTCCACGAGGGAGAGTTGTAGGTGGGTCGAGTGCCGTGAATACAACAATCGCTCTTAGGGGTTTGCCGGAAGATTATGATGCCTGGGCTGCTGCCGGTAATGACGGCTGGTCCTGGCAGGATGTATTACCCGCATTTAAGCGCCTTGAACGAGACCTGGACTATCCTCAAGCCAGCTACCATGGCGACAGTGGGCCGATATCCATTCGTCGCCATCCTCATGATGAATTGCTGCCGGCACACCAGGCGTTTCTGCAGAGTGCAACTGACCTGGGTTATCCGGATTGCCCCGATGCCAACGACCCCTGGGCCTGGGGCGCGGGTCCACAGCCAATGAACAAACTGAGCGGGATGCGGATATCAGGTGCAGTCGGTTACCTGGCGAGTGCCCGAATTCGAGAGAATTTGACGATTATTCCAAAGACACTGGTGCGCCGCTTAAAAGTTGCGGGCGGTAAGTGCACCGGTGTCGAAGTTGAAGATGAGTCAGGCGCAGTCAGTGAAGTTTCGGCGCGGCTGGTTGTACTCAGCGCCGGTGCTCTGATGACACCCTCGGTATTAATGCGCAGTGGTATTGGTGCACAGGAGGAGGTGGCCGATATTGGCGTCGATCTGGTATGCGATCTACCCGGTGTGGGTAAGAATCTGTCTGATCACCCGGCCTTGTCTGTTCTGTGTGAAGTCAAAGATGCCAGTTTGATAAACTTTGACGCGCCGATTATCCAGACCATATTGCGCTACACAGGAGAACGCTCCGAGCATCGATGTGATCTGCAGATCGAACAGATCAGTTTTGCGGGCCGTCGTGGTGGGCCGCCGATGTTTCTACTGGCACCAGTGCTGGAGTATCAGTATGGGCGTGGACAGCTGAGATTCACTTCGGCAGACGCACACCGTGCACCGGTCATCGAGAATCAGTTTTGTGCGGATGAACGGGACCGATCGATCCTCGCCGGTTGTGTCCTTGATACGCTGGAATTCACCAGGGCAGCGCCGCTTGCAGATATGATCGCGGCGGTTAAATTTCCAGATCCCGGACGCGGTCAATCGCGTGAGGCCATCGAAAGTCTGTGCCAGAAGTTTTCCGGCTCGGGCTATCACCCCTGTGGCACGGCGAAGATGGGCCCCGAAATAGATCCGTTATCAGTAGTGGATTCAATGTGCAGATTGCATGGTATTGACCAACTTGTTGTTGCCGACGCTTCAATCATGCCGGCTGTCCCGCGCGCCAACACAAATCTGACCTGTTTCATGATCGGCGAGAAAGTAGGCGAGTGGATACGCACCGAAAAAAACCAATATGGCTTGTAGCTTAACAACGGCTGAGATTGCGGAGTTTATTAATGTTTGATCTGGTTTTTAAGAATGTGCTGCTGCTTGATGGTTCAGGTACCCCGGCCGTTGAAGGTGAGCTGGCAGTCAAGGATGGCCGCATCGCAGCGATAGGTAGTGTGGGTGCTGGACAGGTAGAAATTGATGGTGGCGGCCAGGTGCTGGCGCCGGGTTTTATTGATACCCATGCACATGATGACGGCGCTTTCTTTCGTCATCCGGATATGGCGTTCAAACTAGCGCAAGGAGTGACGTCCGTGGTCAGCGGTAACTGTGGCTTCAGCGCGATTCCTGCGGACCCGGCTAAAGATTCGGTAGCGGCGAGCGGGGGCATCCTTGCTGGTCTTGCCGGCGAATTCACCGACCTGGAAGGCTATTTTGCCGCTGTGCTCAAACGGCAACCTGCTATCAATAATATGATGCTGGTGGGACATAATACGGTACGTTCTCTTGTTATGGGCAACGAAAAAGCGGCTCCTACAGCCAGCCAGCTTCTGGAGATGCGACAACACGTTGCTGATGCCTTGTCACAGGGCGCCTGCGGCTTTTCGAGCGGACTGATTTATCGGCCCGGGCGATTCAGCGACACTGAAGAAGTGATTGCACTGGCCAGCGAAGCGGCAGCGTTCGATGCGCTTTATACCACTCATATGCGTAATGAAGGTGATCTCCTGCTGGACGCCGTCGACGAAAGTCTGCGTATCGGTTTAGAAGCTGGCGTGCATCTGCATATTTCTCACCATAAAGCCGCAGGTAAACCCAACTGGGGAAAAGTGGTTGCTTCGTTAGCCAAGGTGGATGCTGCTCTGCAGGCGGGTCAGCGGGTGACATTAGATGTCTATCCCTATACAGCGGGGAGCGGTCGTATGATCGAGTATTTCAACCTCGACCGGATCAACACTGAATTTGCTGAAGTCGTTCGCATTGCATCTTGTCCCGCGTTCAGACAGTACGAAGGGCAGATGGTGAAAGATATTGCAGCGGCACAGGGGCGCGGAATCGAAGAAGTGGTCAAACAGATTCTGACCGCACCCAAAGGTGAACGCACCATCTGTATCCATTTCATCATTGATGAAGCCGACATCGAAAAAAATCTTGCTCATGCAGACATGATGGTCGGCTCGGACGGCATACCTGACCTGCGCGGGCGCCCGCATCCGCGTTTATTTGGTACGTTTCCAAGGGTGTTGGGCCGTTACGTGAGACAGCGCGGAGTACTGTCCCTGACGGAAGCGGTACGTCGAATGACCTCAGTATCCGCTAAGACCTTCGGGATGATGGATCGAGGTGAACTGAGAGAGGGGTATTGGGCTGACCTGGTGATGTTTGACCCCCAGACGGTGATCGACACGGCGACGTATGATGAACCACAGCAGGAACCTGAGGGTGTCAGCTGCGTCGTGGTTAATGGTCAGGTGGCATATCATAACGGTAGTCACACCGCCGTGGGTGCTGGTCAGATGCTGCGTTATCGCCAATCATCTTTTTTGCCAGGGTAGAGTTTTCTTGATCTCCTGGCGAAATTGCGCACACTGCACAACCACTTAAATATTGGAGAAGAATAAGCGTGAGTTTTCTTGAACAAAGCCGCGAAGGGCATGTGCTGGTATTAACCATGTCCAGTCCTGATACGCGTAATGCCCTGACGGGGGATGATCAGTTTGACGACTTTGAACAAACCTGCCGCGACATCAACAATGATATGTCCGTGCGTTGTGTCGTTTTAACAGGCGCAGGTTCTGCATTTTGTGCAGGCGGAAACGTAAAAGACATGCGAGATCGTACCGGTCTGTTCTCCGGTGATCCGTTTGATCAGGCGGATGCTTATCGCCGCGGTATTCAGCGCATTCCACGTGCCGTGCATGCCTTGAACGTGCCGATTATTGCAGCGGTCAACGGTCCTGCGGTGGGTGCGGGGTGTGATCTGGCAACGATGTGTGACATCCGTATTGCCAGTGAAAAAGCCATGTTTGCAGAGAGTTTTGTTAAGTTGGGGATAATCCCTGGCGATGGCGGTGCGTGGTTCTTGCCTCGTGCGGTAGGTTACTCAAATGCCTGCAAAATGGCTTTCAGCGGCGAGCCGGTTAAAGCTGCAGAGGCTTTACAGATGGGGCTGGTCTCAGAGGTGGTTGAGCCTGAAGCGCTGCTCACCCGGGCCATCGCTCTGGCAACCAGCATCGCTTCTAATCCGCCACATGCCGTACGACTGACAAAGCAGTTGATGCGCGCCAGTGAAAAGTCTTCGTTGGACGAATTGTTAGATAAGTCTGCAACTTTCCAGGCTGTTTGCCATGCGGAACCAGATCATGCCGAAGCCGTGGCTGCTTTTTTTGAAAAACGTCCGGGTAATTACCGGGATAAATAGATTGTTGAACTGAACTTGAGAGGGGAAAGTTATGTTTAGGAAGGTATTGCTGGTATTGATTGCGCTGTCGTTTACGACAGTTGCAATGGCAAAACCCCTGCCCAGTGTAAAAGCCGAGCGGCAAGGGTTTTCCACTGAGCGTCTGCAGAGAATCACCGAGGTCACCCAAGAGTATGTTGACGAAGGCAAACTGGCCGGCGTCATCACAATGGTTGCCCGCAACGGTAAAATTGTACATTTTGAGGCGGTAGGTCAACGTGGTGCTGAGGACTCAACGCCCTTGCAGAAAGACGACCTGTTCCGCATCTATTCCATGACCAAGCCCATCACTGCGGCTGCCGCTATGCAGTTGTATGAGCAGGGCAAGTTTGCCCTGTCAGATCCAGTATCGAAGTTTGTACCTGAGTTGAAAAATCTCAAGGTGCTTAATGCGGATGGCGAGCAGGTGCCTGCAGCGCGAGAGATGAATATGCGTCAACTCCTGACCCACACTGCAGGCTTATCGTATGGCTTCAACCCGAAGGGTGATCCTGTTGATCAATACTATGTGGACGCCAAACTCTGGGCTGCAAAAGACCTGGACGACTTTGCGGTAAAGCTGGCGCAGATCCCGTTGAAATTCAATCCGGGTGATCAATGGCACTATTCAGTAGCCGTAGATGTTACGGGTCTGGTTGTACAACGCATCAGTGGCCAACCTTTTGATGAGTACCTTGAAGAGCACATTTTTACGCCTCTGGGCATGGAAGACACATTTTTTGAGGTGCCTGAGGATAAGCTTGATCGGTTTCTGCCCAATCACTACATCGATCCAAAAACACGCGGGCTGGCTCAGATTCCTGAGGGTGGCACAGATGCCATGCAGGACTACAAAAAAGTGACTTTGTTTTCCGGTGGCGGCGGTCTTGTTTCCAGCACCATGGACTACATGAAGTTTGCCGAGGCCATGCGTAACGGTGGCGAGCTCAATGGTGTCCGGATACTGAGCCCTAAAACCGTAAACTACATGCGCCAGAATCACCTGCCTGCAAGTATTGTGGCAGGTGGTAACGGCGAGCAGCCAACCTTGGGTTCGACTACCAACGGCGCGGGTTTTGGCTTTGGTCTCGGTTTCGGGTTGGTTACCGACGCGGTGGCTGCCGGTGTTATGGGCAGTAATGGTGAGTTCAACTGGGGTGGCGCTGCGGGAACGGTATTCTGGATCGATCCGGTTGAAGATGTTGTCGTAGTCGGCATGATCCAGCTGATGGGTTCTCCATATCCATTTCGCTCAGATTTAAAAATAGCTACATATCAGGCACTTACTGAAAGTGCTGAATGATTGGCTGATGAGCTAAAAGGGCGCCAGATGGCGCCCTTTTCACTTAGCGTGAGCCCTGACCATCATCAATTTTGATAAATGTGCCGGTCACCGCCTCGGAGGCGGGTGAAACAAGATAGAGCAGAGTGCTGTCCATTTGAGCGGGGTCGCAGATTCTTTTGCGAGGGAACATTTTGCTGATGTCACCCATCCGTTCCAGCATGCCATCCATCATCTCTGATGCGAATGCCCCCGGGGCGATGGCGTTCACATTGATGTTGTAGCGGGCCCACTCAACAGCAAGGGCTTCGGTCATTCTGATAATTCCGGCTTTGGTTATCGAATAAAGCGCCGCACCTTGACCTGCATAGTTAAAAGCACCGACCGAAGAAATATTGACCATTCGCCCAGGGAGTTCGGCAGCAATGAGGCGCCTGGCAACTTCGCAAGACAGCACATAAGGGCCGCGCAGATTGGTATCAAACACATCGTCAATAAGCTGGTTGTCCATTTTGTGTGCACGCTGAGCATCCGGGATCCCGGCGTTGTTAACCAGAATGGTCACGGTGCCTAAAGCGGCTTCCGCCTGCTCAACACACGCTACAATGGCGTCGCTGTCGCGCATATCGACGGCAATGGGCTCAACTTCTGCGCCGGTTGCCCTGAGTTCCTCGGCGAGGGCTTCCAGACGCTCAACTCGACGGCCGGTGATGGCCACCTTTGCGCCACAGCTGGCCAGCACCTGGGCAAATCTGCGACCTAGACCAGATGTTGTGCCGGTAACCAGTGCAACCTGTCCGGAGAGGTCCTGGCTGGTATTGGGGAGAGGATAATCTGTCATAGCGCACCTGTTTTATTTGTTTCTTAAAGGTGGCAGTGTAGCAGCAGCAGTTGTCTCATTTAAAAGAGTTGAAGGAAATGGCAATGCCGCGCTCGGAACATCTAACAGAAGATCAGCGTCAAACCTACTGGTCTCAAGGATTTGTGCTTTTACCCGGGTTGATCGGAGCAGATTTACTCGCCGGGTTTAACCAGCGCTTTGTCGATCTTGTCAACGGTACAGTGCCACTGCCTGACGGCATGAAAATTATGCAGGATGTGATGGTTGTAAAAGGCGCTGTTGCCCCGGAAACACCAGCCCATGGTGTAAACAAGCTGTTATGCCTGGAAGAAGACCCGCTGCTGTTCGACTTTGCCCGGCGACCAGAGCTTATCGGGGCCGTTCAAAGTCTGCTTGGCAACGAGCTGTACAGCCTGAGTTCCAACGTTTTTAATAAACCGCCGGGGGTGGACGGTCGTCATCCTCTGCACCAGGACCTGCGTTATTTCAAGCTCAGACCCGCGGACCAGATTGTTGGTGTGTGGACCGCTTTGTTACCTGCGCCGCGGGAAGCCGGATGTCTGGCTGTTATCCCCGGATCCCATAAACAGGACCTGTTAGCGCACGAAAGTCCTGATTGGGATTATGTGAACTATGGTTTTTTTGGCCTCAATGAAGTGAACGTTGAAGCACGTGTGCATGTGGAAATGGCGCCTGGAGATACGCTGCTGTTTCATCCATTACTGATTCACGGCTCTGGTCGAAATCGCAGCACAGATTTTCGCCGGGCTATATCCGTACATTACGCGGCAGGTTCGTGTGAAGCTGGCGGAAAAGACTGGCGTCAGAATCCCTTCACCCGGCGTATTGTTTAGTCGAACCATTTGATTGCGCGTATCAACTCGCTGTCGTAACCCGCTTGATCGTAAAGCCCGCGCGCGCGCAGGTTGTTGCTGAATACATGCAGACTCAGGCTGCGGGCACCGCGTCCCGCAGCTGCGCCCTCTGCATGTTGCAGTAGCTTTTGGCCTAATCCTTGTCCGCGCTTTTCCGGGCTGACGACAATCGCCTCAAGATGGGCGCTTGGCGCATGACTCATCAGTTCCTCGCGTAGTGTGATCAGCACAAGACCATGCGGTTTATCGCGGGTGTCTACGATCACGTCAGCAAATGTCATGGTAGCGGTTCCGGCGACCACCTCACCTAAAAGCTGTGCATCGCTTTGCCAGAGATCAATGGGATTGCGCCGTTCAGGTACCTGGAAGTCTGCAAGTTGCGGCAGTAGGGCAGTCATGGCTTCCAGATCCTGTGCTTCAATCGCGCGTATTTTGTAGGGATCTGTCATGATGCGCAGGATAGCGCAAGGAGGGCGATTTGACAGACAAATCAGAAAAATTCGGGGTGAATACTGCGACCAGCATTGTCATCGCGAACATGATCGGCACCGGCGTGTTTACCAGTCTCGGTTTTCAATTGCTGGATATTCAGTCTGCACCTGTGATCTTGTTGCTGTGGGTGGTTGGCGGCATTCTCGCGCTGTGTGGTGCACTGTGTTATGCCGAACTGGGTGCGGCATTGCCGCGCTCTGGCGGCGAATACAATTTTCTCAGTCAAATTTACCATCCCGCTGCGGGTTTCATTTCCGGCTGGATATCCTCCACTATCGGTTTTGCAGCCCCAACCGCGTTGGCAGCCATTACGGGTGCCACTTATCTGAATGCGGTGAGGCCAGAAGTGCCGGTTGTGGGCGCTGCGGCATTGCTTGTGATTCTGGTTGGAATGGTACATCTGGGTAGCCGCCGTGGCAGCGCTCGCTTCCAGCTGTTATTCACAGCCCTGAAGGTAATCCTGATTGTGCTTTTTATTATTGCTGCCTGGTGGCAGGTTGATCAGCTGCAGAATATTCGCTGGTCACCAACAAAAGCAGACTTGCCGCTGATCACCAGCGGAGGCTTTGCCATTGCACTCATCTATGTGAATTATGCATACACCGGCTGGAATGCGGCTACCTATCTCGTCGGTGAGGTTAACGGTGGCGGTCGGCATCTACCCCGAATTTTGCTGCTGGGTACCGGCCTGGTCATGACACTTTATCTGATGCTGCATGTCATGTTTTTATCTGTCGCGCCCATGTCTGCAATGAGTGGTCAGATTGAAATTGGCTACATTGTGGCCGGGTTTGCTTTTGGAGACGCCGGATCTACGCTTGTTGGCCTGATGTTAGCCACGCTGCTTGTCTCCACCGTCAGCGCCATGGTCATTGCAGGCCCACGAGCATTGCAGGTCATTGGGCAGGATTTCCACGCCCTGCGTTTTCTAGCCTATGAGAACAGGTTTGGCGTGCCAGCGGTGGCGATTGGTTTCCAGACAACCATAACGCTTCTGTTGGTACTGACCTCAACCTTCGACAAAATCCTTGTTTTTGCCAGTTTTACGCTTGCCCTGAATACGCTTTTGACAGTCATAGGTGTAGCGGTACTCCGGCACAAAAAACAATCGGCGCCAGATCTGTTTCGGGTGCCCTGGTATCCATGGCCCATGCTGATCTATGTTGGCATCACTTTCTGGACCTTGGTGTTTGTCGTCTGGGAACGGCCTGTAGAAGCACTTGTAGGTGCAGTTTTGATTGCTTCAGGCTGGTTGTTCTACTACGTATCTAGAGATAGGGTAGCGCCTGAATATTCATCAGTGGAGTAGGGACCATGACCGACCATTTAATTGAAACCTTTGAAAACGGGGTAGCTACCCTGACCATGAACAGACCGTCGGCGCGTAATGCGATGAGCGGCGAAATGATGGCCGCAATGAGCGAAGCTTTGCCCCGGCTGGCTGCGGATAAAAACGTACGCTGTGTTGTTTTGACCGGTGCTGGCGGCGCATTTTGCGCGGGTGGAGATGTAAAAGGCTTTGCCTCCGAAGCCGGTGCCGAGACAGAAAGCGATGACAACAAGCCGCGTGGTTTTGATCTGGAGGGGCGAGCCCAGAATTTGCGTACGGGCATGGAGCTATCGCGCATATTGCATGAAATGCCGAAACCCACGCTCGCGGCTATTCCAGGTCCTGCAGCGGGTGCCGGGTTTGCGTTGGCACTGGCCTGTGACCTTCGCATTGCGGTAGAAACTGCGAAACTGACCACTGCGTTTTCTAAAGTGGGTCTGTCTGGTGATTATGGTGGTTCCTTTTTTCTGCCGTACCTGGTGGGGCAGGCTAAGGCTCGCGAGCTGTATTTCACAGCGGCAGTGGTGTCCGGGCAGGAAGCATTGGATATGGGGCTGGTAAATCGCATCACCACCGCATACGACTATGATAATGCGGTTGCCGAGTTTGCCGCGTCGCTGGCGAGTTTACCTACCGTCGCTGTGGGTTATATGAAGAAAAACCTCAACGCAGCTTATGGCGGCTCCCTGAGTGATACCTTTGATCGAGAAGCATTGCATATGGTGCGCTGTTTTATGACGGACGATCACAAAGGCGCCGCGGTAGCTTTTGTCGAGAAACGTGCGCCGGAATTCAACGGCCGTTAAGGGTGCCCGCTGTCGCACAGGCATGGGGTTCGCGCTTTGGCTTTATGATGGCATCTGTCGGGTTTGCCGTTGGCCTCGGAAATATCTGGCGCTTTCCATACATTACCGGAGAGAACGGTGGCTCCGCCTTTGTCCTGGTGTACCTGTTGTGTGCCTTTGGCATAGGCGTGCCGATTCTCATGGCCGAATTGATGCTGGGACGCCGCGGGGGTTTGACGCCACCAGGATCTGTGGCAGCGGTTGCGGCGGCTGATGGTCGTTCACCCTGGTGGTCGCTGGTTGGCTATCTGAACCTGCTGACTGCGTTTTCGATTCTGATTGCCTATGGCGTTGTTGCCGGCTGGGTACTGTACTACCTGTATGGATCCGCTACTGGCGCGCTGCTGGGGTTTGATGCCAGTGCGTCAACGGCACACTTTTCAGCGTTGCTGGCGCGACCTCAGGTGCTTGTGTTCTGGTCATTCTTTACGCTGATAGTTGCGGGCTTCATTATTTACAAAGGTGTGCAGGGCGGTATCGAGCGTGCAGTGAAGATGTTGATGCCACTGCTGTTCTTTCTTCTTGTTGCGTTGATGCTGTTCAATCTGTTTGTAGGAGGCATCCCGGAGACGATCAACTATCTGCTGGCGCCGGATTTTTCCAAAATTAGTTCTGCCATGCTGCTGGCGGCCGTAGGTCAGGCGTTTTTCAGTATCGGGGTGGCGATGGCTGGGATGATGATGTACGGCGCTTATCTACCGAAACATATCTCCATCGGACAAAGCGCAATTCTGATTGTTGTCACCGACACCCTGGTTGCACTGCTGGCAGGTTTTGTCATTTTTCCCATGGTTTTTCACAATGGTCTGGATCCAGCTGGCGGTACCGGTCTGATTTTTCAGACGCTGCCGGTGGCCTTTGCCCAGATGCCAGCCGGGCAGTGGGTCGGTACGATGTTTTTTCTGCTCCTGGCGGTAGCCGCAATTACTTCGGTGGTTGGTTTATTTGAACCCTTGTGCGCCTGGTTGTCAGAGCGTTTCTTTTGGTCGCGTCATAAGTCAGCCATAGTATTAACTCTCGCCGCTGTCGCATGCGGTATGGTCAGCGTGTTGAGCTATAACGTCTGGTCTGGCGTTAATCTGTTCGGATTATCTCTGGGTGGTCTGATTGACTATCTGCCTAATCAGATCATGTTGCCACTGGGTGGTTTGCTGATAGCGCTTTTTGCGGGGTGGTTTGTCAACGCTGAGACAGCCAGTGAAGAGCTTGGAATAGTCAATACGATGACATTTAATTTGTGGCATCAGTTGATGCGTTGGGTCGTTGTACCTGCGGTTGCTATCATCCTTTTCTCAGGGCTCTTTACAAGTTGATGGAATTATATTTTCGCGGCAGTGTTAATCGTTGGGAGTGTGATGAAAATGATCACCTCAATGTGCGTTTCTTTGTTGAGAAACATTGGCAGAGTGTCTGCGCGGCCGCAGCAGCCATTGGCCTGCCGGTGGTCACCAATCCGGACAACTACATCAGCACCCTTAAAACTCAGCACATTCGTTTTCTTGCTGAAGCTCGGTTGTCTACACCCATTTCCGGTTACGTGGGTGTTGTGGGCTTTACCGACAATCGAGTCGACGTTTTATCAGAACTGCGCCATTCTCACAGTCAGGAACCTTTAAGCACCTGTCTACACAGTTTGCAATTGACGTTGGAGAACCCCGCAGACACCGTAGAAATACCCAAACACGCGCAACCAAGAGGCATATCTCCGGCGGATTTACCCCATGCGGCTCTGTCTCTAAATGCAGCTCTGGACAATGGCTTCTTTACCGTCGGCAAAGGTATGGCCACCAGTGAAGAATGTACCGCCGCAGAGCAGTTGCGGGTACACCATTATATGGGGCGAATATCGGATGCCATGCCTCATCTATGGGGGCGGTTTGATCCTGCTGATGAAGCCAGCAGTGACGATGCAGTTCCTGTTGAGGAGGGCGGTGCGGTGTTGGAATATAGAATGCACTACCACCGGCCACTGATCTGCGGCGACACATTTGAAATTGTTTCGGGTGTGCGTGACGTCAGTCCCAAGGTCCAGCAATTTGCCCATTTGCTGTATCACGCTGGAGATGGGCGCATAGTCGCTTCAGCTCAAGCGGCGGCAGTACGAATGGACCTGAGGCTGCGTCGTGCCGTTGCTCTGCCCGAAAGCCGGCTTGCTGTCTTACGCCAGCAGCTCATCTCAACGCTACCAGACTAACGCTTAACTAGAGAACTGTTGTGGGAATATACGAAACTGACCTCGATAAAACACAGGCTAACTTTACAGCGCTGTCACCGATATCTTTTCTTCGTCGGGCTGCAGCCATTTATCCAGAGAAAATCGCGGTAGTCTACGGCGAGCGCCGCTTAACCTGGCTCGAGGTCTGGCAACGCAGCGTTTGTGTTGCCCAAGCGCTGCGGGCGCGTGGTATTGTTCAGGGAGATACCGTTGCAATATTGAGTGCGAATTTACCTGAAATGTTTGAGGCACATTTTGCTGTGCCTATGGCGGGTGCTGTGCTCAATGCTATCAACATGCGTCTGGACGCCAACACGGTCGGCTTCATCCTCTCTCATGGCGAAGCGAAAGTCTTCCTGGTAGACAAAGAATTTGGCCTGGTGGCAGAACAGGCGCTCGCTGTTGCAGACGTCACCCCACAAGTCATTCACATTGCGGATGCCACCTGCAGCGAAGGAAAGCTGTTGGGTGAGCAGAGCTATGATGCTCTGGTTGAAGAAGGGGCGAAGCTCTTTCAAGGATATGCAGAAGTGCCGGTAGATGCCGCGGCGTATCTACCCCAGGATGAGTGGCAGGCTATTGCGCTGAACTACACTTCTGGCACTACAGGTAACCCCAAAGGGGTTGTCTACCATCACCGCGGTGCCTACCTCAATGCGGTTTCTAACGCGTTAACCTGGCATATGGGTGAACATCCTGTATACCTCTGGACACTACCCATGTTCCATTGTAACGGTTGGTGTTTTCCCTGGACGCTTGCAGTTAACGCAGGTACCAGTGTGTGTATCCGACAGGTTCGTGAAGAACTGGTTTATCAGAGCATCGCGGCGCACAGAGTGACACATTTCTGTGGCGCACCGGTTGTTCTGAATACGTTGTTGAACGCAGATAAAAGTCTGCAACAAATGATTCAACACGAGGTCAAAGTGATGACCGCAGGTGCTGCACCGCCGGCTGCAATTATAGAGGGTATGCAAAACATGGGCGTTGACGTCACCCACGTCTACGGCTTAACCGAGACCTATGGCCCGGTCACATTGTGTGCGTGGCGCGACGACCTCTGGGGTGATCTGGAATCGGCTGAGCAGGCAACCTTAAAAGCCCGTCAGGGTGTTGGAGGACAAATGCTTGAAGGCCTCATGGTTGCTGATCCCGAGACACTGGTGCCTGTGCCAAAGGATGGTCAGGCAATAGGTGAAATTATGATGCGGGGTAACAATGTCATGAAGGGCTATCTGAAGAACCCGAGTGCTACCGTTGAGGCCTTCAGCGGGGGTTGGTTTCATTCCGGTGACCTCGCGGTATGGCACGAAGATGGTTACATCCAGATAAAAGACCGTTCCAAAGACATTATTATTTCCGGCGGCGAGAACATTTCCAGTATCGAAATAGAAGACCTGCTCTTTAAGCACCCCAGCATAATGGAGGCTGCGGTAGTGGCAAAGCACAGCGAAAAGTGGGGGGAGACACCCTGCGCGTTTGTGACCCTTCGTGCCGGGGAAAAGCTGAGCGAGCAGGACGTGATTGAGTACTGTCGGTCGCATCTGGCACGGTTCAAGGTGCCGAAAAACGTGGTGTTTACTGAGCTACCCAAAACCTCAACGGGCAAGGTGCAGAAATTTGCCTTGCGTGAACTGGCGGAACAACTGTAATGCAGAAACCTCTTTTATTCGGCATTGTCATCGTCTTGTTGTTTGTCAGCGCGCTCATATTACCGGTCGCTGACTGGGCTGAAGCTGCCTTTGCCTGGATAGATGAGAACCGCACCGTGTCCTGGGCGGTCTTTATTGTTTTGTACATTGCCTCCACTGTGTTGCTGTTGCCTGGAAGTTTGTTGACTCTGGGTTCCGGCTTCTTATTCGGTCTTGGATATGGCTTTCTGATCGTATCGTTTTCCAGCGTAGTAGGTGCCAGTTTAGCGTTCCTCATCGGACGTTTTTTTGCACGAGAATGGGTGTCTGCCCGATTGAGCAGCCTGCCACGCTTTGCGGCCCTGGATACGGCCATTTCTGATCGTGGCGCGCTGATTGTTTTATTAACGCGCCTATCTCCGGTATTTCCTTTTAACCTGCTGAATTATGCGTTGGGATTGACTGCGGTGAAATTCTGGACGTTTGTTGGGGTTTCCTGGGTCGGCATGATGCCGGGCACTGTGCTCTATGTTTATCTTGGATCAATCGCTTCTGATCTGACCAGTCTTCTGGCAGGTGATCTGGGTGAGTCACCGGTAGGTAACTGGCCCCTGTATGTCGGGCTCCTCGCTACCCTGATACTCACCATCGTCATTTCGCGTATCGCTACAAACGCGCTGAGCAGCAAGTTGGATACTGCAGCTGGAGAAACAAAATGAACTATTCCGGTCAGGTATTTGATGAAACTACCCAGGCTTTGCTGAGCCCCACGGATTACGTCAATCCCACACCTAAAGGCCGTTACCACCTGGTGGTTGTAGGTGCCGGTCCAGCGGGTCTGATATCCGCGATTGGTGCCGCCGGGCTGGGTTCGAAGGTTGCGCTGGTAGAACGACACCGTATGGGTGGCGACTGTCTAAATGTAGGCTGTGTGCCCAGTAAAGCGCTGCTGGAATATACCGGCTACCATAATAATCCCGATTTCGATGAGGCTTTTGCCTGGCTGAGAGAGGTACGTGCCGGTATAGCGCCGCATGATTCCGTCGAGCGCTATGGTGAAGCCGGGGTTGATGTATACCTCGGGGACGCAAGCTTTAACGGTGCCGGTGAAATCTGTGTGGATGGCGACCCGTTGCCTGCTCGCCGCATTGTGATATGTACTGGTGCACGCGCTGCGATTCCACCAATTCCTGGACTTCGTGAAAGTAATCCACTGACTAACGAAACCGTTTTCGATTTAACTGAGAAACCCAAATCCCTGGCCATTCTGGGTGCTGGTGCAATTGGCTGTGAACTGGCACTGGTTTTCGCGCGGTTAAACGTCACGGTGCATCTGTTTGAACTGGCGCCCCGGGTATTACCGTTAGAGATAGCGGCCGCCAGTGAAGCAGTTGGCGTTGCACTAACTAAAGCGGGAGTAACCCTGCACCTGGGTGCTGGCGTCGAATCGATCGCGGCGCGAAGTGATGGCGAGGCAGGGCATAGTGTCAACGTAGGCGATGAGCAGGTGCTTACGTCCCATGTTCTGGTCGCACTAGGGCGTACGCCGAATACAGAAACACTGAATCTGCAATCAGCGGGTGTTGAGATGACCGAGCGTGGGCTGATCATTACTGACAGTAAACTTCGAACCTCAAACAAGAAAGTTTATGCAGCAGGCGATTGTACATCCGCGCTGCAATTCACCCATCATGCAGATGCGCAAGCTCGGGCTGTTGTTCAGAATACACTGTTTGCGCCGACAGCTTCGATTGACAAACTTGTTGTACCGCACTGTACGTACACAAAACCCGAGGTCGCTTCGGTTGGGCAGAACCCCGAGCAGCTCAAAGCAGCAGCAATTGAATTTGATAGTTACGAATTCGATTTTGCTGAACTCGATCGCGGTCGCGCTGAGATTGATGGTGCTGGCTTCGCGCAGGTTTACACTGCAAAAGGCTCAGACAAGATTCTCGGTGCAACCCTTGTGGGCCATGATGCGGGCGAGCAGATAGCGCCGATCTGTCTGCTGATGAGCAACGGTCTGGGTCTTAGCGCGGCAGGCAAAGCGCTGTTCTCCTATCCGACAAGATCTGAGTATCTGAAAAGACTGGCAGATGCGTATAACCGTTCACGATTTACCCCGAGAGTTGCTGCAATTTTTAAAGCCTGGTTGGGATTTACCGCCTGAGTATGTCTTGTTCAGGTTGAGGGTGCCTGGGGTTCGCAGCGTTGAGCGTGGTATTATTAAGACCCATCATGTCCAACTTTACAGAGCAATCAAATGAAACTGTTGCCACCACGATCCAGCGTCTCAACTCGAATCTGCGGCGCTCTTCTGATCCTACTTTCAAGCCTGGCGGGTTGCAGTCAACCTGAACAAACCGAGGCCGCCGCATTTGCTCCTACCGGCACGGTACTTGAGTTCATGAATTGGCACCTGGAACCGGCGGCAGACGTACTCTGGGATTCGGCTGGCTATATTGTCACTGAAGACGGCGAAGTTGATTTGCAGCCAACCACCCAGGAAGGTTGGGACAAAGTCCGCAATGCAGCTACCGTAGTCGCAGAATCTGGAAATCTGTTGATGATACCGGGCTATGCAGTTGACAGCGATTGGTTGGAATACTCCCGGGGTTTAATTACTGCGGGTATTAAAGCCCGAGAGGCCGCGCAGGCCGAGGACGCTGATGCGCTGTTTCAGGCTGGTGCGCAGTTATACAGCGTATGTCTGGCCTGTCATAACCGTTACATTGTGCAGGCTCAGGAAGGCGGGTAAATGCCTTCTGCAGAAGTTCAACCCAGACAACTGATCACAACAGTGCTGCTGAGTATTGTGCTCGCAGTCCTTGCTCTTGTGTTGTTTGTATTGCCTGCAGAATACAACATCGACTCTACTGGCCTCGGCGCCAAAATGGGCCTTACCAGCATGGCCGGGTATCAGGTCAGTGCACTGTCCGCCGAAGAGCAGGGGTTTGTTTCAGACTACGTGGAATTCCCGTTGGCCCCCTTTGAATCTATTGAATACAAATACACTTTGGGTGAAGGCCAGGCAATGATGTTCGAGTGGCAGGCTGAAGGTGAGCTTGTGTTTGATTTTCACAGCGAAGAAGAGGGCACTCTGCCGGAAGATTCAGTGAGCTTTTCTGTTGGTAGAGATGCCAGCCAACGAGGAACGTACGTAGCCCCCTATCCTGGCGTACATGGATGGTTCTGGGAGAATCGCGGCAGCGAGGAAGTGACTGTTAAATTGAAAACCACTGGGTTCTACACCGCTTCAACAACGTATAGTCCCAGTGGTGAGTTTAAACGCAGCTTCAGTGCTGACTAAGCGTCTGTAAAGTCTAACTGACGTTTTGATTTTCCGAGAGCTTACCGAGCGCAGAACGTAACTGGGCCAATGTGAATGGTTTGCTCAGATAACCTACGTTTTCACTGTTTGCGGTTAACTCGGTTGTCAGATCCTCACTGTAACCGGATACAAAAAGTGCTTTCAGGTCAGGTTGTTTGATAAGAGCGCTCTGGTACAGATCGGGCCCACGCATGTCGGGCATAATGACATCAGACACCAGCAGGTCAATGCTACCTTGCCCCAGCAAAGACAACCCATGTCCTGCGCTATGTGCTACCTGCACGTCGTAACCGATCGCAGATAACATCTGGCTGACAATATCACGAACGCTTTCTTCGTCTTCCACCAGGAGGATGCGCATACGTTCGCAGTCTTCCTGGTTGGCTGAATCTGTTTTGAGCTTTTTATCTGTCACCTGATTCTTAGAAATTCGCGGTACCCTGATTTCGAACCGCGTGCCTTGCCCGGAGGTACTGACGCACTCAAGGGTACCCTTATGTTGTTGCACGATACCGCTGGAAATTGACAACCCCAGGCCAGTGCCTAATTCACCTTTTGTGCTGAAAAAGGGTTCGAATATTTTATCGATGCAGTCTTCAGATATACCTTTGCCCGTATCGACAACAGCCAGCCCAACAAAACCCTTATGGTCTGGTGGTAATGCTTCGATGGTCAGCTTGCCGCCATCAGGCATGGCGTCCATCGCATTGATCATCAGGTTAAGGACAACCTGTTCCAGTTTGGTCTGGTCGCCCTCAATCCAGAATGGTGTATGGCCTACAATGAAGTGAACCTGAATATCCTCGCGGATAATACCTTTTGTCAATCCTTCGATCGCATGCAGCAGCCTGTGCGTGCTGATCTGTTCGAAATCAAGATTCTGTTTGCCACCGAAAGCCAGTAGATTGCGTGTAAGTTTCTGCGCCCGATCGCAGGCATCTGACATCAGCGCAAGCATTCGCTGACGCAGCTCTGGTTCGCCTCCGCTGATTTGCAGTGTGTCTACTGCGCCCGAAAGCACCATCAAAATGTTGTTGAAATCATGCGCTATACCACCGGCCAGCCGACCTAGAGACTCCATCTTCTGGGCCTGAATCAGTGCGGTTTCGGCGAGGTCCTTTGCATGGCTGAGAAGCGCCATGGTGGCGAAGTCAGACATCGTTGCGACAAAATTAGCCTCGGCATCGTTCCACTGTCTGTTGGTTCCGGTTTCTTCTACACAGATCACTCCAACAACTTCGCCATCCTGGCGGATAGGGGCATCCAACATTGATTTAATATTGTGCTTCGACAGGTACTTATCGTGGAACTCAGCCGTACGAGGATCTGTTGCAGCATCATCTGCCCAGATCACGCGCTCCTGCTTCAGGGCGTTGATATAGTTAGGCGCCTGCTCAATATGCAGCTCACCTTCAGAGCTGTGCAGATGGGTAGCAATGCTGTAAGTATCAATACAACGCAGTGTTGTACGGCTACTGTCGGTAAATAACCAGACGTTAGCTCGCGAAGCTTGCAGAGTGGTTGCTGTTCTCTCTGTTAACAGAGCAAATGCACTTTTCAGGTGTTTTGCTGCTTTGTCGGGCATTTTGTTGAGTGCCGCGAGGACAGATAGATAGTCAGGATCCGGGGTATGTTCAGGCAGACGCATTGACATGCTGTTATGTGCTCAATGTCGAGAATAAAGTTATTGCTCTCAGTCTAGCTGATATTGAGCAAACCGCCGTTGCATAAAGGCAGTTGAGTTGTACCAACCCAACTGCCTGTTAGGGCTGTTGCTGAGCTAAACCGCGCCAGCTCTCTCGACCAGCGTACCTGTACCCAGTCCGCCACCACAGCACATGGAAATCAGGCCGTATCTGCCATTGGTGCGCTGGAGTTCATGAACCGCTTTAGCAATCAGGAAACAGCCTGTTGCGCCAAGCGGGTGTCCCAGTGCAATTGCCCCCCCGTTTGGATTGACCTTTGCCATGTCCGCACCAACTGTTTTGGCCCAGGACAATACAACTGAGGCGAACGCTTCGTTGACTTCGAATACATCAATGTCATTGATGTCCAATCCAGCCGTGTTGAGCACTTTTTCCGTTGCCGGTATGGGACCTTCCAGCATCAGGACCGGGTCACATCCTACCAGGGCAGAGGCGCGTATCACGGCCATTGGCTGCAACCCGAGTTCAGCAGCTTTGCTGGCTGTCATCATCAGAACCGCAGCGGCGCCGTCCGCAATTTGCGACGAAGTTCCAGCTGTATGTACCCCATTTTCCCGTGCAACGGGTTTAAGCTCCGCAAGCGCTTCAAGGCTGGTATCGCGTGGTACTTCATCTTCTGTAACGGTGATCGTTTCACCTGTTTTTTCAAAATTTGCATCCATGACAGGCGAGCTGACAGGAATGATCTGGCTCTTGAAGTATCCCTGGTCGATTGCCGCTCTTGCTCGTTGTTGGGACAACAGGCCAAAAGCGTCGGTGTCCTGACGGTTGATGCCGTATTTTTCTGCAACCCGCTCAGAGCCCTCGAACTGGCTGGTAAACTCATGGTGCTCAAAATAGCTTTTAGACACTGGTTTACCATTTTTTGGATCACGACCCACCGCATCACTGCCGATCGGCAGCCGTGTCATGTTTTCTACCCCACAGGCGAGAACGATGTCTGCGTGACCCGCAGCCAGCACGCTATGAGCCAGTGTGGTTGATTGCTGTGATGAACCACACTGTGAATCAATGGTGATGCACGGCGTGGTTACCGCGCCGCCATGTGCCAGCCAGGCGGTTCGCGTTACGTTCATGCCTTGCGCCGCAAGCTTGTTGATACAGCCGCCGATAACCTGATCAACTACTGCCGAGTCAACGCCATTTCGTTCCAGCAGGCCCATCATGACCTGACCCAGCACGTCCGTGGGATGGGCTCCACCAAGGCGCCCATTTTTCTTGCCGACAGGTGATCGGGCCGCGTCAACAATGACAATATCCTGCATAACTTATTCTCTCTTTTGGTTGTACCGTTATTTGTTTGTATCCACTGGTGATGACCAATGGGTTAAGCGATCTTGCAATTCGGGTCGTGCTCGTTCGGCAGGCTTTGCCGCGGCAGAGCCCAGGTAGATAAAACCCGCGACACGTTCCGATTCAGACAGATGAAGAGCGTCATTGATCACCGGATCGAACGCATACCACTCGGTCAGCCACTGTGCAGCGTAGCCAGCCAGAGACGCTGCGACAAGGATATTCTGGCACACTGCTCCGACTGAAAGCTGTTGTTCCCACTCGGGTATTTTTACGTGGGGTTTGACGTCAGCAATAACACAAACCACGACTGGCGCCCGGGTAAAACGGTTGCGCTCAGCCACAACATTCTGAGCTCTCGCCTCAGGATTCAGGTCTTTATAGCGTTCCGCGAGGATGTTGCCGAAATCAATTCTTGCGTCGTTCTGAAAACAGATGAAACGCCAGGGTCCAAGCTTGCCGTGATCAGGGACCCGTGCGCCAATCTTCAGAATTGTCTGCAGATCGTCAGGTGACGGTCCGGGTTCACAAATATCCATCGCTTTAACAGAGCGCCGCTGCTCGAGGCGACCTAACGCGTCTTCAAGTCTGTTTTCAGGATACACCTGTGGTCTCAATTGCTCAGAAACGCACATTGTAACCGGGTGCGCTCTGGATGACACTTATGCGCAGGTCTGCTCAAATAGCATTTTAAGGAGAGGTTGAGATGGAACTGCAAGATAAGAAGGTCCTGATTTTTGGCGGGACATCCGGTATTGGTCTGGCAACAACATTGCTGATGCAGCAGGCGGGCGCCCGAGTGCTAGCAATCAGTCGCGACCCATCAAAAGTCGGTGACCTTCCCGGGGTCGAATTGCGGGCATGTGATGTGCGCGATCGAGATGCTCTGTCTCAGCTTTTCGCCGAAGAGGCACCCTTTGATGTGCTGATCAGCGCGGCCACCGGCGGCGAGCGGGCTAATGGTCCTTTTCTGCAGATGGATCTAGACGGTTACCAGGGTTCATTCGATAAGTTATGGGGCTATACCAATTGTGTCCGTCTCGGCACTCAACATCTCAGCGAACAGGGCAATATCGTACTGGTCAGCGGTTCACCAGCGCGACGCGCAAAACCTGGACAGGCCGCCATTGCCTCAGTGGGTGGCGCCGTTGAACAATTTGTTCGGTCTGTAGCTGCTGAACTGGCACCGCGGCGCATTAATATCGTTTCGCCTGGCGTTATTGCCACGCCGATGTTTGGTCCTGATAGCGAAGCGCGTGAAGGTATGTTGCAGGGTGCTACAGCGAAGAATCTGATTCCCCGGCCGGGCACTCCTGAAGAAGTCGCCCAGGGTATTATGTTTGTGGTTCAGAATGATTTTGTAACGGGCACCACGGTTGATGTCGATGGTGGCTGGCTCTTAAGTTAAAGCGCTTGAGCTAAACCGAGAGCACATACCCGGTGAGTTGGTAGCCGATCAGGACGAAGCCACAGGTCATCAACAGACCGTTGGCCGCAATCGTCTGGGACTCAAAGCGGGCGCTGGCCCGCCACAGATTCATGAGTGCAACGATGCCGACCAGGGCGGTAAGCTGCCCAGCCTCTACACCCAGGTTGAAAGCCAGCAGATTTCCGAGCAGACCGTCTTCCGACAGGCTCAGCGCCTGTAGCTTGGTGGCGAGGCCAAATCCATGAAACAGGCCAAACACCCAGACCGCAGTCTTTGTGTTGATAGACCAGCCCAGCTTGTCAAAGCCACCGAGATTTTCGAAGGCTTTGTAGAACACCGATAACCCGATAATGGCATCGATCAGATAGGCGTTTGCAGGTATATCGAACCAGACACCTGCCACTAAAGTTAAACTGTGCCCCAGGGCGAACAAGGTGACATAGATTGTAATGTCGCTGATTTTATAAAGAAAAAAGATGACCCCGGCCAGAAACAGGAGGTGGTCGTAACCGGTCACCATGTGTTTTGCGCCGAGATAGAAGTAGGGCCAGAAAGTGAAACCCTGTTGGCTCTGTAGAAAGATGGCGTCGCCGTCAGCGACACCATGCGCGTGAGCCCATCCTGCCACAGCTGCAAACAGCGTGGCTAACAGGCAGCCGAGGCTGAACCTGAGCCAGGACGCGGAAGCGGGTACTGAAGAATGCCGCAGCCCGGAGTTTGAGCCCCGATGGTGCTGCGGCAGTTCCAGAAAGCTCAGCGGCTGCAAATCAGCCTTGCAGGCTGGCGAATGTTTTACCTTCGCTGACCAGCTTTTCGAGCAGAGGTGCAGGCTCCCAGATGTCGCCACCATACTCAGACTGAAACTTTTTGATATCAGCCAGAATGTTTTCCAGACCTATCTGGTCCGCCCAGAACATTGGTCCGCCGGTAACTTCTGGAAAACCGTAACCGTTGATATAAACAATATCGATGTCGCAGGGGCGGATCGCGATACCGGCTTCGAGTATTCGAGCACCTTCATTTATCAACGGATACAGACAGCGCTTCAACACCTCTTCATCAGAGATTTCCCGTCGGGTGATGCCGAGCTCTGCTGAAGTTTCTTCAACGATGGCAACAACCTCTGGGTCGGGAGTGCCTGCACGGCTACCTTCGGGGTAAATGTAGAACCCGCGATTGGTCTTCTGTCCAAATCTTTCCAGTTCACACAATTTGTCAGCAACCCGCGCAGTGATAGGCACATCTTCCGGTTTGACGCCACCGAGTTTGCGCGCGCGCCAGCCCAGGTCGAGACCAACCAGATCGTTCATCTGGAACGGGCCCATAGGCATGCCAAAACCGAGGATGACGTTATCCACCTGATAGGGTGTGGCGCCTTGCAGGATGATTTCACCAGCCTGCCGGGTGTAGCCGCCGAGCATGCGATTGCCAATGAAACCTGGCGCATTGCCCGACAGTACCGCCACTTTATTAAGTCGTTTGCCTAATTTCATTGAGGTGGCAATGGTTTCTTTGCTGGTGGCTTCGCCGCGCACAACTTCCAACAGACGCATGACGTTAGCGGGGCTGAAGAAATGCAGGCCAATAACCGCTTCAGGGCGTGTGGTGGCGTCGGCCATCTTGTCAATATCAAGGCCAGACGTATTACTGGCGAGAATGGCGCCGGGTTTGGCTACAGCCTCCATCTTCTTGAAGGTGTCGACTTTAACGTCAATATTCTCATAAATCGCTTCGATAATGACGTCAGCCGTGCCGAGGTCGGAAAACTCGGTGGTACCGGTCAGGATACCCATGCGCTGATCGACTTCCTCAGCACTCATGCGCCCCCGCTGTACCTGTATATCGTAATTGCGTTTGATCACTCCTATACCGCGGTCCAGCGCCTCCTGATCAACCTCCAGCACAGTCACCGGAATACCTACATTGAGGAAAGACATGGTGATACCGCCACCCATGGTGCCGCAGCCGATAACACCGGCCTGGTTGATGTCCTGAGTAGGCGTGTCTTTGGGAACATCAGGAATTTTTGCGACTTCGCGTTCAGCAAAAAACATATGAATGAGCGCTTCGCGCTGGGGGTGTTTCAGACATTTTGCAAAACACTCAGCTTCCACTTTCATGCCGGCGTCAAAATCGCCCAGATTGACCGCCGCCTCAACACACTGAATGATCATTTCAGGCGCGAAACGTTTGCGCATTCTGCGCGCTGAAGTTTTGCGGGCGTTGTCGAATAGTTCGGCGTTGTCGCGGTCGGCCACCAGCAGTTCTGATTCATCACGCACCCTGCGGATGGGGCTGCCTTTAGCGATAATGTCCTGTGCAAAGGCAATACCTGCCTCAACGATATCACCGTCCGCTACGCTGTCAGCAATGCCTAGTTCTTTTGCTGCCGGGCCCGGAATAGGATCGCCGGAAAGAATGAAATTGAGGGCTTTTTCTGCACCGATGAGGCGGGGTAAACGTTGGGTACCGCCGGCGCCAGGCAGAAGACCAAGCTTCACTTCAGGCAGACCGACAGGAGCGCTGGGTGCAATAACCCGGTAGTGACAACACAAAGCCACTTCGAGACCACCGCCAAAGGCAGTGCCGTTGATCGCGGCGATGATCGGTTTCGTGCTGTTGTCCATGCTTTGCAGGCAATCATGCAAACTGGGACCCTGCGCAGCACCGCCGAATTCGGAAATATCTGCGCCAGCGATAAATGCGCGACCCGCGCCGGTAAGCACTATGGCCTCTACGCTATCGTCGGCCAGCGCCTTGGCTATACCATCGGACAAGCCCTGTCTTACACCTGAAGACAGTGGATTCACCGGTGGGTTGTCGATGGTTAGAAGCGCAATGTTATCGCGCTGCTCGTAGTGCACAGTACCTTTCATATTCTCTCTCAACTGGGTTTCAAAAACTGGGGCGACAGTTTGCCGTAAGTCTGGTGAGAAGGGTAGGTATGCACAGATGCCCCACGGAAATCCCTGGGTTGAACGTCAGTTCAGCTGTACTTTTTAATTCCCCCGCCAGGCGTTATTCTAACGGGCTGTTGAGGGCAGAATGTCTATGCCAAGTGGCTAAGCGAGATCCAAGCTCACCTGCCCCATACACTTTTATAATCAGAGGAAAGTAAATCGTGGAGAACGCACTAAAATTCTACATAAATGGGCAGTGGGTTGAGCCTTCAACCACAGACACGCTGGATGTCATCAATCCAGCAACGGAGCAGCCCATTGCTAAAATCGCCATGGGTGGCGAAGCGGACGTCAATGCAGCCGTTGCTGCTGCCAAGGCCGCTTTTGAAACGTATTCGCAGACCACCAAAGAGGAGCGTATCGCGCTGCTGGAAGCGATTATTGCCAAATACAGTGAACGTATGGGTGATGTCGCCACCGCCATCAGCCAGGAGATGGGAGCGCCGTTGGGCCTGGCTAACGCAGCACAAGCACCGTCGGCACTTGGACACTTCATGACAACCCTTGAAGTGTTGAAAAATTTTGAGTTCGAAGAAGATATTGGTACCTCCCATGTTGTTCGTGAGCCTGCAGGTGTTTGTGGCCTGATCACACCGTGGAACTGGCCGATGAACCAGATTGCCTGCAAGGTAGCACCAGCATTGGCAGCAGGTTGCACCATGGTGCTGAAGCCTTCGGAAGTTGCGCCTTTGAACGCCATTGTATTTACCGAAATACTGCATGATGCAGGGGTGCCGCCTGGTGTTTTCAACCTCATCAACGGTGACGGACCCAGCGTAGGCGCTCCACTTTCATCTCATCCGGATGTCGACATGATGTCCTTCACGGGATCAACCCGTGCCGGTGTCGAAGTGGCAAAGAACGCAGCACCAACGGTCAAGCGCGTGGCTCAGGAACTGGGTGGAAAATCAGCCAACATCATCCTGGATGACGCAGATTTCACAAAATCCATTTCCCGCGACGTGTTTGGCATGTGCATGAACTCAGGTCAGTCCTGTAATGCACCCACCCGTATGCTGGTGCCGAATGCGCGCATGGATGAAGCCGCTGCGATTGCTAAAGCTGCGGCAGAGCAGGTTAAGGTCGGCGATCCAGCTGCTGAAGGCACCACCATTGGCCCGGTTGTTTCTGAAGTTCAGTTCAACAAAATTCAGAATCTGATTCAGAAAGGTATCGACGAAGGCGCCAAGCTTGAAACCGGTGGTACCGGTCGACCCGATGGATTGAATGCTGGCTATTACATCAAACCCACAGTTTTCTCTCACGTCACCAATGATATGACCATTGCCCAGGAAGAGATTTTTGGACCTGTGTTGTCATTGATTGGCTATGAAAATGAAGAAGATGCCGTGCGTATTGCTAACGACACACTTTACGGCTTGAGCGGCTATATCTCATCCGGTGATCCGGAACGTGCCAAGCGTGTGGCTCGACAGATACGCACCGGTAACGTTCACCTGAACGGTGCGCCGGTAGACAATAACGCGCCTTTTGGCGGTTATAAGCAGTCTGGAAACGGGCGTGAATGGGGCCTGCACGGTTTTGAAGAATTCCTCGAAACCAAAGCCATCATGGGCTACAACGCCGCGGGCTAAATCGATCTGGTTAGTCCGAACATAAACGGTGCGAAACAGGAGGGCCTCAAGGCCCTCTTTTTTTGCCCCTGGATAAGAACCGAGGAGATAACATGCAGCCACTTGAGGGTATCAAGGTTGTATCCATAGAGCAGGCGGTGGCGGCACCTTTGTGCAGCAAACGACTACTATTGGCAGGTGCTGAAGTATTCAAAGTCGAGCGCCCGGAAGGTGATTTTGCACGCTTCTATGATTCCGCGGTCGCAGGTGAGAGCACCTATTTTGTCTGGTTGAACGGCGGTAAAAAGTCTGTGGTGTTCGATTTGCGCGAAGCGGATGACGTCACTTTGTTAGAAGAGCTCATCAGCCGCAGTGACGTTCTGGTGCAGAATCTGAAGCCAGGTGCTCTGGAAAAGCTCGGGCTGGGTCTGGCTGATTTACATGCACGCTACCCGCAGCTGATTTCGGTTTCCATCAGCGGCTTTCACCCGGACGGACCCGGTGCGCAACGCAAAGCGTATGACCTTCTGTTGCAGGCTGAAGCAGGGCTGGCATCTATCACCGGCTCTGCAGAAGCGCCTGGTCGGGTCGGGGTATCCGTAGTCGACATCGCAACGGGTATGTTCGCTTATGAAGCGGTGTTAGAAGCTGTTTTGCTGCGGCAACACAGCGGCACTGGTGAGCGTATTAGAGTGGCGCTCTTTGATGCGGTTGCGCAATACATGAGTGTCCCTTATCTGCTCACACGTTATGGGGCAGGCCCGCCTGGGCGTGTTGGGCTTGCACATCCAGGCATATGCCCATATGGCGTGTTCGAGAGCGCTGATCACGTGGCTTTTGTACTGTCGGTACAGAACGAGGCAGAATGGCAGCGACTGTGTCAGATCGATGCTTCTCTACACACACTTTCTCAGGACCAGCGCTGCACTGACAATGAAACCCGTGTTGCGCACCGGGCTTTTGTAGATGCGAGGCTGCAGGTGTACTTTGCCAGCACCAGCTATGTAAACCTGGCTACCAGTCTTGATGCCGCCGATGTGGCGTTCGCGCCCGTGAACGGTGTGCCAGAGTTGGTCAATCATGCGGATCTGCGCACCGGTAGCGTGAACGTTCATGGCACCAACATCGAGCTGCCCTTAATGCCAGGGCGCGCGGCCAATTCTGCTGCAACCAGTCATCTTGAAATTCCAAAGATCGGCGCACATACCCGAGAGGTTATGGAATGGTTGCGCGATAGGTAATATTTATAAATGACTGCAACCTTTCCCACGTGGTGGGGCTCTTATAAGGGAATCAAGTTTTAGGAGACCCCGGTGGAAGAAATATTTGTAC
This sequence comes from Gammaproteobacteria bacterium, assembly GCA_048571035.1. Lineage (GTDB taxonomy): Bacteria > Pseudomonadota > Gammaproteobacteria > Pseudomonadales > Azotimanducaceae > UBA4421. Next base: position 752,647 of record CP121329.1, on the reverse strand, counting down.
CTATATCCCTTTTTACGATGATTTTCGGAATCGTCGCAATTGTCACTTTTTTTCGATTTCGCAACCGTCAGGAGCTGCAGCTGACCATCAGGGCTACCCTGGACTCAGGACAAGCGCTCTCCAGCGAGCTATTGGAGCAATTGACAGCAGCACTGCAACCCCAACGCAATGATGTTCGACGGGGCGTGATCCTGCTGTCCATTGGCCTGGCGTTTATCTGTTTTGCGTTCCTGATTGGCAGGGAAAATGCTTTTGGGCCGATGCTCGGATTGTCCGCATTTCCCATTTTTACCGGCTTTGCGTACCTTCTGATGGGTTACCTTGGGCAAAAAAGCGATAAATGATTTTGTCTTTTCCTGCGAGGGCTGCTCCACCGGAAGATGATACTGCAGATGCAGAACTGGTCCTGCGCGCCCGGCAGGGCACTCTGCCGGAGCGCCATACAGCGTACACTGTGCTGGTGACCCGCTATCAGGGGTTCGTTCGCTCGATGTTGCTGGGATTGACTCGCCAGCCGGCATTAGCAGATGACCTTACCCAGGATACCTTTCTGACAGCGTGGCAGAAGCTGAATACGTTGGTTGAACCGCAGAAGTTTGGTGGTTGGCTGAAACAACTCGCTTACAGGAACTTTCTGCACAGCTACCGGCGTAATCAGACTGAGCAGAAATATCAGCCTGAAGCTGCGGATGTGGTTGTCGACACACAGACAATTGTGGATACAGATGCTGAACTCAACGAGCTTCTGGCACTGTGTACGCCTCTGGAGCGCGAGATCATGGTGCTGTGTTATGGCTTTGAGTTCACCCTCAAAGAAATTGCGGATAGTCGCGATATGGCTCTGGGTACCGTAAAATCTCATGTACATCGAGCCAAAGTGAAGATGCAGAAAAAGCTTGAACAGGCACAGGCCGGAGCGGATGAAACAGGAAGTAAAAACCATGGATAACAAAGAGTTAGATAAGGTTCTAAAGAATAAATTTCAATCCCTGCATCGTTCGGAAGGTGAGGTAAATCTGGCTAGCCAGATCATGGCCCAGGTTAAGACGTTGCCGCAGGTGGAGGCCGAACCCAAAGATCTGGCCCCACGTATTGGGCGCAACTGGATTTTACTGCTTGCGGTGCTGGTCGGAGGCGTCTTTTTTGCGCTGTCTTTGCAATCCTTTCCTCTTGAGCAGTTCACACAGCTGCTGCCGGTGAATCTGCTGGGCAGTTACTCCTCTATAGCTACGGCGCTGATTGTGCCGCTCATTGCGGTTGCTGGACTGATGCCGGTTGCGTGGTTAATGCTCGAAGACTAGCGCCCGCTAAGAGCGGGCACCTTACTTTTCGCCACTCTCTCGAAAGTTGTTTATGATCAGAGTTCCGGGTAGCGCGTCTTCTCAATCAAGCGCCGGTAAAGAGAGTGATTACTTATGACATACGATGCAAATAACATATTTGCCAAGATCCTGCGTGGCGAAGCGCCAGCCTTCAAAGTCTTTGAGGACGAATACTCTCTGGCCTTTATGGATGTTATGCCTCAGGTGGACGGACACACCCTGGTTATCCCCAAATGCGAAGCGCAGGACTTACTGGACGCTGATCCACTGGTGCTCGCGCAGACCATACAGACCGTGCAGAAGGTCACAGCGGCGGTGAAGGCCGCATTTTCTGCACCTGGCGTTATGCTGGCTCAACTAAATGGCGCGGCGGCTGGACAAACAGTATTTCATCTGCATTTTCACATCATGCCTCGGCATGAGGGCCTGGCGTTAGGCATGCACGCCAGGGAAATGCAGGATTTTGATATTTTAGAAGCACATGCCGAGAAAATTCGAAAATGCCTGAATGACAATGACTGACCCTCAGCCCGGTCAAGACCTGACCAGCCTTGAAGCGGGATACCTTTCCCAGGACAAGCAGGAGTGGCTGGAGTCGTTAGAGTCTATTCATGCAGAATTTGGCGAAGCAGGTGTACGTGAAATTCTACGCAGCCTGCAGGATCATGCCCTGAGCTTAAACGTGCCGTTAGGTGAAGCCACTCTCAATACGCCCTATATCAACACCATTGGCGTAGAAGATGAGCCGGCTTATCCGGGGGATCTGGCGCTGGAAGCCAGAATCGAAAGAATCATCCGCTGGAACGCCATGGCGATGGTGCTGCGCGCTCAGGATGCCGGTGTTGGCGTCGGTGGACACATTGCAACTTATGCCTCCTGCGCGACCATGCTTGAAGTGGGTTTCAATCATTTCTTCCAGGGTTTTGACGATGATAACGATCCGGATATGGTGCTGCCCCAGCCCCATGCTGCCCCGGGCGTTTATGCGCGCGCCTGGTTAGAAGGGCGTTTGACGACAGAACAACTGGAAAATTACCGGCGCGAGTTAGGCTCGGGTGGTGGCCTTTCGTCCTATCCGCATCCGCGCAGCATGCCTGATTTCTGGGAGATGCCCAACGCGTCCATGGGGCTGTCAACACCCGCGGCCATCTATGAAGCACGGTTTGCCAAATATCTGGAAAATCGTGGCCTCAAACCGAAGAGCAACCGCAAGATCTGGTGTTTCATTGGCGATGGCGAGTCAGATGAACCAGAGGTGATGGGTACCATAAATATTGCCGCCAGGGAAAAGCTGGATAATCTAATTCTGGTTGTTAACTGCAATCTGCAGAGGCTGGATGGGCCTGTCAGGGGTAACGGGAAAATTATCCAGGAACTGGAGCGGATGTTTCGCGGCGCCGACTGGAATGTACTGAAGGTCATCTGGGGCAGCGGCTGGGATCCGCTGCTTGCACGGGACAAAAACGGCGTATTGCGTAAACGTATGGACCAGTGCCTCGATGGAGACTATCAGATGTATTCTGTGCTGCCCGGTGATGTACAACGAGAGCATTGGGTGGAAGGAAATCCTGAGCTCAAGCGCATGATGGATGCGCTCACTGATGCTGAACTTAAAGAAATAAAACGCGGCGGTCAGGACCCGAAAAAGATTTACGCAGCGTTTGATGCCGCTGCCCAGGCTCGAGGAAAACCGACAGTTATCCTGGTTAAAACCGTGAAAGGTGATGGCATTGGCGCGCAGGGTAAGAATACAGCTCATCAGTATAAGAACATGGGCCCGGACGAAAGGATTAAAGTCGCGCGGGAGTTAGGTATTCCGTTGGATGAGGAGCAGGCGCGCCAGGCTGAATTTTACAAACCAGCAGCTGACAGTGAAGAAATGCTGTATCTACAGGCCCGTCGAGAATCACTGCACGGCTCAGTACCCAGGCGTCGTCAGGTCTGTCCATCGTTGCCGGCCCCCGACCGCTCTGTACTGAAAGAGCTTTTAAAAGGCAGCGGCGAACGGACTGTCTCCACCACTATGACTATGGTGCGCCTGCTGGGTACACTTTTGCGGGATAAAACCATAGGCAGATATGTGGTGCCGATCGTGCCTGATGAAGCGCGCACTTTTGGTATGGATGGCCTGTTTAAAATTGCCGGTATTTACGCTCCAGAAGGCCAGAAATACAAACCCGTTGATGCTGATTCACTGCTGCCTTATCGGGAAGCGTCTGACGGTCAGATTCTGCAGGAAGGTATTTGTGAAACCGGCGCCATGGCCTCATTTATGGCGGCAGGCAGCGCTTACGCGGTTCATGGCTTACCGATGATTCCGTTCTATATTTTTTATTCCATGTTTGGCTTTCAGCGCGTTGGTGACATGATTTGGAGCTGTGGCGACATGATGTGTCGTGGCTTCCTGCTTGGTGGTACCGCCGGGCGCACTACGTTGAACGGGGAAGGGCTGCAACATGAAGATGGTCACAGTCATGTGCTTGCCAGCACCATTCCCAATCTGCTCAGCTACGATCCAGCTTTTGGTTACGAGGTTGCGATAATTGTTCGTGAAGGCCTGCGCCGCATGTTTGAAGAACAGGAAGACGTCTTTTATTACCTGACCCTGTATAACGAAAACTACCTGATGCCGGGTATGGATAGCGTATGCGAGGCTTCAGGGCTACCTGAAAGTGACATTGAAGCAGGTGTCCTGCAGGGCGCATACCGCTTTTCCAGGGCTGAAACTGATCCAGACGCACCCTGGGTAAACATTCTTGCCAGTGGCAGTATCTTTCAGCAGGCTTTGAACGCACAGGGATTACTCACAGACATGGGGTTCAATGTTGCCCTTTACAGTGTCACGAGTTTCATTGAGCTGGAACGGGAAGCGCAAAGTTGCGCACGTCACAACAGACTTCACCCGCTGGAAGAGCAAAGAATTTCCCACGTTGAAAACCTGTTTGCCCAGGCACCTGGTGTGTTTGTAGCCGTAACTGACTATATGAAGGGCCTTGCCGCCGGTATTGCACCCTGGTTACCTGGTAAACTGGAAGTGCTGGGCACCGACGGCTATGGGTTATCCGAATCGCGCCCTGCGTTACGAGCGCACTTTGAGGTTGATGGACAGCATGTTTGCGCTGCTGCGTTGACCAGTCTGTATCGCGACAAATTGATCGACGGACAGGTGTTGAACAAGCACTTGCAGAGCCTGAATATCGACGCTGATCGACCGGATCCGCGGGATCGCTGAGCACATATAGAATTGAACACTAATACTGAAAAAGGAACTTGAGGGGGTCCCATGAAAGATTTCAACAATAAAATAGCTGTAGTGACCGGTGGCGGAACCGGCATGGGTCGTGAGCTGGTTTGTCAGTTGATTGCAGAGGGTGCACATGTGGCCATGTGTGACGTATCCGAAGAAAACATGGCGGAAACAGCTGAGTTAGCAAAACCCAAGCCCGGCCAGCGACTCACCAGCCACCGTTGTGACGTCAGCTCAGAAACGCAGATGTGTAAATTTCGCGATGAGGTTGTTGAGTTGCACGAATGCGACCATATCAACCTTTTATTCAACAACGCGGGAATTGGTGGCGGTGGTGAGTTTGTTACCGGCGATCGAGCCCTCTGGGAAAAAACTTTCGGGGTCTGCTGGTATGGCGTCTATTACGGTGCCCGTGCGTTCATGGATTTACTGGTTGCCAGCGATGAAGGGCATATTATTAACACGAGCTCAGTCAACGGATTCTGGGCAAGTATTGGTCCAACAGTCTCGCATACGGCTTATGCTGCGGCCAAATTTGCTGTCAAAGGTTTCACCGAAGCATTGATTACAGATTTGCGCCTGAATGCACCTCATGTACACGCCTCTGTTGTTATGCCTGGTCATATTGGCACCTCCATAGCACTTAACTCAGGGAAAGTACTCGGCACAGGCGGCGCATTGGAAATGTCAGCGGAAGAAGTGGGGAAAATACGAAGCCGAATGTCTGAGGCAGGTTTGCCCGTAGATAACGTGCCGGATGAACACATCAGAGAAATGATGCATCAGCGGGCGCTGGATTTTCGTGACAAAGCGCCAACAACGGCGGCGCAGGCCTCGGCCATCATCCTTGATGGTGTGCGCGAGAAAAAGTGGCGTATTCTCGTTGGTGAAGACGCAAAAATATTAGATAGGCTCGTGCGCGAAAACCCGGAAGAAGCTTACGAAGAGGCATTCATCAGCAAAGTACAGGCAGCAGGTGGTTTTGGAGGCTTACAGCCGGCAGCAAATGATGCCAACTGATTGTGCTGATGACAAAATCTATTTGTGGTGGTTGAAATGAATCGAAGCGAACGTAACGCCGCTATAGTTGGTGTGTATGAATTTCCCAGTCGCGATGTCGACGGCGAGATGAGCGCACTGCAGATCAAAGCCACCTGTGCTGCAGCGGCGCTGGCTGATGCTGGCCTGGCTTGGTCAGATGTTGATGCCCTTTATGATGCGTCTGAAGCGGCGCCCATGAGTGGTTTAATGATCGCAGAGTACTTTGGTTTGTCGCCCTCGGTCATCGATACAACAGCAGTCGGTGGCAGCGCTTTCGAGTTTCAAGCAGCACACGCACGTGCAGCCATTCGGGCTGGCAAATGTAAGGTGGCGCTGCTGACCTATGGTTCCACTGCGCACAGCAATGCCACCGCGATCGGTGTGGGTGGGCGAGGTTTTGGTGGGTTAACCCCGGCAGAAAACATGGAAAGTTTTGTCGGTCAGACTCTGGTGGCCAACTACGCCATGGTCGCGCGCCGGCATATGCACATGTATGGGACAACCTCTGAACAACTGGCTGAGATAGCAACGGCAACGCGCTATCATGCCATGCGCAATCCAGAAGCAGTGCAGGCAATGCAGGATCTGGAATTTATTGATATCCGCGAAACGACAACTGACGATGTGGTCAATTCACGCATGATTGCGGATCCTCTACATCTGTTGGACTGCTGTATGATTTCTGACGGTGGCGGTGCGGTGGTTATTGCCAGCGCCGATGTGGCACAGCAGTGTGCGCAGAAGTCGGTATGGATTTTGGGCAGCGGCGAGGCCACCAAATATCCAACTAACGGCGGCGATATTACAACGTCTGCAGGCGCCCAGTCTGCACCAGTGGCTTTTGCCGAAGCAGGTATCACACCAGCGGAGATTGACGTCGCCATGATCTACGACTCCTTCAGCATTACAGTGCTTGCTCTACTTGAAGATCTGGGTTTCTGTGCAAAAGGCGAGGGCGGCGCATACGTAGCCGGGGGGCGTTTACGTTTTGATCAGCCAGGCGGGCCGGCGCTGAATACAGACGGCGGCGGTCTTTCTTCAAATCACCCCGGTATGCGTGGTATTTTTCTGCTGATTGAGGCTGCGCGGCAGCTGCGTGGACAGTCTACCGCACAGGTGGCCGGTGCCAAGCTTGCCGTTGCGCATGGCAATGGCGGGATGCTTGGCTCTCGGCACTCTGCCGGCACAATAATTCTCGGAGGCGATTAGCCATGGTTGCAAAAAACACAGACAACCCCGCGCCAGTCACCAGGCCATTACCTTCGCTGAGCGAACTGGATACTGCAGACTTCTGGCGGGCAACCAAAGATCAGTGTTTCAAATATCAACAGTGCGCTAACTGCAATACGGTAGTTTGGCATCCCCGTGCGCACTGCACCGGTTGTACAAACGGCAAGCTTGAGTGGCGCGAGTCAGCTGGTTTGGGTGAGGTTTATACTTTCAGTGTGGTTCGGCAAAGTTACCATCCCTTTTTTCGTAACAAGGTACCTTACGCGGTCGTTTACGTTGACCTTGATGAAGGGCCGAGGTTGCTCACTAATATGGTAGGCGTTGAAGACCCAGAGCAGAACGTGAAGATAGGTATGCGGGTCAAGCTCAACTGGGAGACTCATGCAGATCTGAGTATCCCGCTGGTTGAGCCGGTGGAAGATTAGCTTAGCGGTATTAATACTTTCGCAGTACCAAACACGCGATTTTCGCCGGCCTCATTGGTGACCGTTAGATCTATCTCTACCTCGCCGGTGTCTTCATCAACATCTGTGACAACACCGTTGATGTTGTATTGCTCATCAACGATACACGGCGCTCTGAAAACGGTATCAACCAGTTTAACCTCAGCCGCCGGAGCCCAGTGGTGGATCATCGCGCTTAGAAAACCCTGACTCATAATACCTGGCACCAAGGCACCAGGAAGACCCTGTTCTTTAGCAGCAGCATGGTCAGTAAAGCGGGGGCTATCCCAACCAGCTGCCACAACGAATTTCTTTACGTTTGCAAGACTCGTATCCGGCGAAATGGCAGGTAGTTCGACGCCAAACTCCACGTCAGCAATAGTGTTAACAGTCATGTTTGTGGTTTCTCCCGGATCACGATGCTGGTGTCTGCAGACCCCAGAAGATTGTTGTCTGCATCACTGAACTCCATGCGGTTGACAAAGAAAACCATGCGTCCGCTGCGTCCGCTTTTTGTATAAATGTCATGCATGTGGGTGCGCGCGGTGATCTCTACTCCAGGGCGCATGGGTTTATCTGGCGCGACTGCTTTGCCGGCGTCCATACCGAGACCTTTGAATGTAGGGAACCCATCCGGGTAGCGTTTACGCTGCTGAAAGCTGGATGCAATGGTCGGCGGTGCCTGGAAATCGGGATCTTCAGGGTTGATGAATTTTGCAGCTGTTTCACCACAGGCAATGGCGTAATCAGCCAGTGCCTTCGCTTCTAGCGTGAGCGTGTATTCATCGAACACAACATTTAGAAACTGCTCTCGCAGGGACTCTACGTCCAGGGGGGCATTGACATCGGTCATGAGGCTTCCTGTTGCAGTTTAATGGCTTCAAAGCGGCCCGCTTTTAATGCGTCGACCAGTTCCTGTTCGTTGTGGATGGTGTCCTCGAACCTGGTTGCACATCGGCCGATGTGACTGACGATGTGTGCATCGCTGCCGCCGATACCTAAATAGTTCTGTTCGTTAGCCATATCCTGGGCTACCTGATCTTCTTCGCCGCGTGAGCCACCATTATAGACTTCTACAATGTTCACTCCGGAAGGCACACCATGCTCTTCGAGGTGAGCAGCCATGCCAACGCGCTTGCGACCTGGATGGCAGGGCACCGCAACGGCACCATGGGCCTCACATGCGGCAATAACATCTGCCAATGCGAGGTGAATATTGGTGAAATCAAAGGCTTCCTGCAGGGCTTGTGTGACGCCGAAAACCAACACGTGCCCGTATTCAGTCTCGACCTCGCTGCCTTTCAATATGGTTATGCCGTGTTTGGCTGCCAGATCACTGTAGTCAGATTCATTATCGAATTGACGATGCTCGGTAAGCACAAACCCATCAATTGGAATGTTGCGAGTTTTAATCCATTGGCAATAATTCTGTACTTTGGCACGGCCGTCGTCTGACTTAATTGAATGGGCGTGTAGATCTAAAATCATGGTTTTGCCGCTCCTGTTGTTTGCCATAGTTCTTTCAACTGGTTGATCATGGCCTCAGGATCTCCAGAGTTATCAATAACCGCATCTGCCTCTGCGATGCGCTCTTGATTGGTCAGCTGTGCATCAATTCGGGCTTCAACGGCGCTGGGTTCAAATCCGTCGCGGGCGCACGCCCGGGCTACCGCGACTTCACGATCGACGACGCATACCCACAGTGTATCCACCAGGTTCTGCCATCCGGCTTCGATTAAAACAGCCGCTTCAAGAACGATAGGCCGCTGTGGCTGCTCCCGTTGTATCTGGCTTATTTCTTCTGCAGCCATTGCTCTGATTGCAGGCCAGACAATATCCGTAAGCGCTTTGAGCTTGTCAGCCTGCCCGAACACCTTGCCACCGAGTACTCGTCGGTCGATTTCTCCGTCATCCCCAACGGTGTCTGCGCCAAACGTGGCGACAACCTGCGCAAAAGCCTGGGTACCCGAAAGATAGGCGCGGTGCCCCAATTTGTCTGCGTCGATGACGTGTGCACCCCAATCGCCCAGCGTTTGCGCAGCGGTAGATTTGCCGGAAGCGATACCGCCGGTTATTCCAATGATCAATTTATGTCCGTTATGTCTAAGGCAGCCGTTAATATTAACAGAGTGGAAGGCTGAGTTTCAGCCCAATGCGTATGCTGATATCGATTGCCAGGGTAAGCGGGTAGAATATGGGCCTTCTCCAATCGAAGGCTTTGGCGAGTAGAGTTCGTCAGTCCACTGTAGTCGGCCGCAATTTTATGCCCCCAGAATCATCGTCAGACACTGCTGGTCAAATTGAGGTTGTGTTTATCCTGGCGGACGGCAGTCGACAGGTTTGTCACGCTCTGGAAGGTGAGAGTGTCTTAGACGCTGCGCTGGACAACCTCGTGCCCGGGATTATTGGTCAGTGTGGTGGCGGATGTACCTGTTGTACCTGCCATGTTTATGTTGAACAGCCCTGGTTTGGACAACTGCCAGCGCCTCATCAGGATGAGCTTGATCTGCTGGTGTACGCACATGATGTTGCGCTCAACAGTCGTCTTGCCTGTCAGATTGAGCTGCACCAGCAACTCTGTGGCGTTGTGATCCAGGTGCCTGCTAAACAGGCTTAGTGCAGGCTCTGCAACATTTGGTCTCGTCTCTAAACAGCAGGCTTTGAGATCAGCCAGGCGCTGAGCAGAACCAGACCTGCGAGGACAATTTCTACGACAATCAGTGCGGTTGCGAGACTTGCGCCGTGAAACAACCAGGCACCTGTGCGGAATATGGCAGCCATTGCCAGCAGCGATGCAGCGCTATACAACCAGGTTGTGTTGCTGCGAATGATCCCTAAAACACAAAACATGGTAGTGCCGACAAAAAACGCACTGAAATCACCTACCTGGCTGGATAAGCCGAGACCGGTAAGCAGCGGCATACCCAGGCTTTCTGCAGCAGCAGCTGGATTGCTCAACCATTGTATAGCACTTATCCCCATGGCCAGGGCAACAATTGCAGCTGGTAGTCTTTTCCAGATTCCTTTACCCATCAGTCCTCTCCCCATTAGTGCGCGACGCTGTCGACAAGCGTGTGGTGCTTGCTGTTGAATTTAGCTCAGCCTAAAGTGTGCCAGCTGGAAAGTACATCAACTGACGGGGTAGGCATGCAGCTCGAGGGAAAAACCATCATTGTCACCGGCGGCGCCGGGATCTTAGGCCAGGGTGTCGCGCAGGAGGCTCGACAGCAAGGTGCTGACGTGGTGTTGCTGGACGTAGTGCCCGACTTCGAGTCTGACCTGGGGCGCTGTTTTACGGTTGATCTGACGGATTCCAGTGCAGTTGCTCAGGCGCTGGATGAGGTAGGTGATTTTCACGGGCTCGCCAATGTTGCAGGCGGGTTCGCCATGGGCCCCTCGGTTTTTGAAACCTCTGATGACCTCTGGGAGCAGATGCAGACAATCAATGTGACCACCCTGCGCATGATGCTGACCCATGCCGTACCCAGGTTGCTGGCAAACGGGGCCGGTAGCGTGGTCAACATAGGCGCCTTTGGTGCGCTGCAGGGGCTCGGCAATATGGGCGCGTACACCGCCGCGAAGTCGACGGTGATGCGGCTCACTGAGGCGCTGAGTGAAGAGGTGAAAAGCAAAGGAATCAATGTCAATGCCGTATTACCCAGCCTGATTGATACACCGCGCAATCGTGCCGACATGCCGGACGCTGACTTTTCCACCTGGGTATCTCCGCAGGATCTGGCGGCGGTTATCTGTTTCCTGTTGTCAGATCAAGCCCGTGCTGTGCACGGCGCGTTGCTGCCTGTCAGAGGTCTGGTCTAACTTTGTTTAAGAGTGTCCCGGGGCAGGATTGATCAGTCGCTGACCAGGTTCCTTCCAATGACATGGCGCATGATCTGACTGGTTCCTTCAAGGATTTCATGCACGCGCAGATCACGCAGGAAACGCTCCGCAGGGAAGTCCATCAGGAAGCCGTATCCCCCATGCAGTTGCAGTGCATCATTGACGACTTTGGAGCCGGTTTCCGTGGCCATTAACTTAGCCATTGCCGCCCACTGGGTTTTATCCGTGGCGTTGTCTGAAACCTTTGATGCGCCGATATATAAAAGAGCCCGCGCAGCTTCCAACTGGGTGCGCATATCAGCGAGCATGAACTGGGTGTTCTGAAAATCCGCAATTCGCTGGCCAAACTGGTTGCGCGCCTTCACATATTCCACGGCATCATCGAGGCAGCGTTGAGCGCCGCCCAATGAGCACGCACCGATGTTGATACGCCCTCCATCCAGGCCCTGCATGGCAATCTTGAAACCGTCGCCAGGCCTGCCTACCATGTTCTCGGCGGGCACCCGGACCTCATCAAACAGCACTGCAGCCGTCGGTTGGGAATGCCAGCCCATTTTTTTCTCAGGTTTGCCGAAGCTCAGCCCCGGAGTGTCCTTTTCGACCACAAAACAGGAGATGCCCCGCGCTTTTTTGGTTGGATCGGTGCTGGCCATGACCAGATAGATATCGTTCACGCCGCCACCGGAGATAAAGGCTTTGCCCCCATTAATCACATAGTGATCGCCATCTAGGGTGGCGGATGTCTTCAGTGAAGCCGCATCGCTGCCAGCGCCGGGTTCGGTCAGGCAGTAACTGGCAATCAGACTCATCTGCGTCAGTGCGGGTAAGTATTTGGCCCGTAACGCATCGTGTCCGAACGCATCAATCATCCAGGTGGCCATGTTATGGATGGAAATAAAGGCAGACGTGCTGGGGCAACCATACGCCAGTGCTTCCATAACCAGAGCCGCTTCAACCCGGGTCAGACCGCTGCCACCGTGTTCTTCGTCCACGTAAATGCCGCCGAAACCTAAAGCCGCGGCCTTATGCAGGGTTTCCAATGGGAAAACATGATGTTCATCCCAGTGCGCGGCCTGCGGAGTGATTTCGTCTGCCGTAAATCGCTTGGCCATATCCACAATGGCCTGCTGTTCTTCGGTTGGCGCAAATTGCATAGCGTTTTGTTTACGGGACAAACCTGCTTTTCGAGGCTTGCATAGCTGTCCCGCTTTGCCTAATTTGGTTGATGTTGATGGGGTACAGTTTATGCTCTGGCTTGGCAGATTTAAATGCGCAGCCAACAATCATTGGATAGCTTGTTAAGGCATCCGTTCATGTTCCGTAAGATTTGCCTTCAATATGACGAATCCACTCAAAATACTGGTTTCCAGGCGTTGGCCAGAAACTGTCGAAACCGAGCTGACTGCGCTGGGTGAAGTGACCCTGAACGAGGAGGATAAACCGCTTACCCGTGACGAGCTGCGCCAGGCGCTGAAGGAATATGACGTGATCTGTCCTACGGTCACAGACAGGCTCGATGCTGACGTTTTCCAAACTGAAGGCATCCGCACGCGTCTGCTTGCCAACTTTGGCGTAGGTTTTAATCATATCGACCTGTCTGCAGCTCAACGTTTGGGTATCGCTGTCAGCAATACTCCCGGCGTGCTGACCGCAGCCACCGCGGAAATAGCCCTTACCCTGATACTAATGACAGCCCGCAGGGCTGCTGAAGGTGAACGCCATGTGCGCGGTGGTCACTGGCAGGGCTGGTCGCCGACCCATATGCTCTCTACCCAGGTCAGTGGCCGGGTTTTAGGCATAGTCGGCATGGGACGTATCGGGGTGGCGGTAGCTCGTATGGCTTTTCATGGTCTAGGTATGCAGATTGTGTACACATCCCGTTCCCCTGTTGCCGAACCTGTGGCACTGGAGCTAGGCGCAAGTCAACTGCCGTTACCTGAATTGCTCGGTGCGGCTGACTTTGTCAGCCTGCACTGTCCAGCAACTGCTGAGACCCGGCATCTTATAAACTCTGAGACACTCGCGTTGATGCAACCGCATGCTTTTCTTATTAACACAGCCAGAGGTGACATTGTCGACGAAGCTGCGCTGATCACAGCCCTGCGACAGCATCAGATTGCCGGGGCCGGCCTTGATGTCTACGAAAACGAGCCGCAGCTACAGGCTGGACTAGATTCCCTGGAGCAGGTGGTACTGCTACCGCACATGGGCAGCGGTACCCGTCAAACCCGCGAAGCCATGGGCATGCGGGCGCTGGACAATATTGCAGCGTTTGCGGCTGGACGGTCATTGCCAGACGAGGTAAAGCTGTGATTCAAACGGTGGTCGCAGACTGGCATCGACGTCCCTGGTGGATGAACTTTATTTTCTACTTCTGTGTGTATATGACTTTCATCTACATGCCGTTCGATATTTTTTTCAAACCTGTCGCTGACGATCACGAAATATGGTTCGGGTTTGCGCTGACAGGCTGGTGGGCCAAAGCAACCGCACCGTTGCATTGGCTGATTTATGCAGCCGGAGCCTACGGATTCTGGAAGATGTCGAATTGGATGTGGCCCTGGGCGGCTGTTTACGCCGGGCAGGTTGTTATTGCGATGTTTGTTTGGAACCTTGTTAATCCCAATGGTGCGGGCTGGACCGGTGCAATTATAGCTGGTCTGGTTTTCTGTTTGCCTATGGTCGCCCTCTATCGTGCGCGTGCAGAATTCTCGGCATAGCCTTTTCTATAAGTACCATCACCGCAAAATGTTTCGAGCCACCTCCACAGCCCTGGGGCTGATCACAGGATATCTGTTTACCGCTGCGACGCTGGGTTCTGTGCTGGCATGGCTCCTGTATGGGGTGTTGGAGTTTGAATACATCAAGATCCTGTCTCGAGGCATTCTTCTGTTTGCTGCGCTGGGTTTGATTCCACTCTGGCGGATTGCCGGACTGACCGCTGCAGATCTGCAGTTGCGCCCGATCAGTCTTTCACAGCTTATAAAAGCCTACCCGCTCGGTTTAATTGTTGTTGCCCCGTTAATACTGTTTTTCATGGTATCGGGCTTCAGGGTCATTGATGACCGTGTGGATTACACAGACATCGACATCTGGTTATTTGTTCTGACCGCGCTACTTTCAGGACTTCTGGTTGGACTATTTGAAGAAACTCTATTTCGCGGCGTCCTGTTCACGGTGCTGCGCAGAAGCCTTGGTTTTGTACTTTCCGCCGGTATTGTTGGGGTTCTCTATAGTTGCGTGCACTTTCTGGATGCCCAGGCTATCGAGAATCTGCAAATCCGCTGGTATTCCGGCTACGCTCACGTCTGGGCTGCATTTTCCGGTCTCGCTTCACCAGCAGGGTACTGGGATGCGTTTATTGCTTTGTTTCTGCTCGGCGTATTTTTCTGCTGGATAAGAGAGCATGCGGGGTTGTGGTGGTGTATTGGTCTGCATGCCGCATGGGTATTTGCGATTCGGCTCTTCAAGGAAGTGACCGTACGCGATATTTATAACCCTTTTGAAGTGCTGGTCAGTAGTTACGACAATTTTGTGGGCTTACTGGTGTGCTTCTGGCTGCTGTTTATTTTTGTTGTTCTATGGCTTGCCCATAGAGCCGAATCGACCTGAAGCTACCCCAGCGCTGATTGAAACAACTATTGTGTCAACTGCGGTTGGATTGGTTATGATTCAAGGCTCAGTTGATTACGAACAGACGATTGACGAATCCTTGGCTCATGCCGATGTTTGTGCGTCGTCACCAGAATTCAAACAGATGGAGAGGCAGGTTATGGATTTTGATATTCCCCAGGAGATGCAGGATTACCTTCAGGAACTGGATGATTTCATCGATAAAGAAATCACACCGTTGCAGATGGAAAACGATAACAACCGCTTCTTTGATCATCGCCGTGAGGATGCGCGAACTGATTGGGAGCGGGGCGGGCTACCCAATGAAGAATGGGAACAACTGCTGCACGAAGCCAAGCGCCGCGCTGACGCGGCCGGCCACTATCGCTATCCCCTGGCCAAGGAATTTGGCGGCAAGGAAGGCACCAACCTGGGTATGGCGATTATCCGGGAGCACCTGGCTGCCAAGGGTCTGGGTCTCCACAACGACCTGCAGAATGAACATTCGATTGTAGGCAACAATGTCGGCCTGCTGTTAATGATCCGCTATGGTACAGATGAGCAGAAGGCGGAATGGATTGATGACCTGGCGGAAGGTCGACGCGGCTTTGCATTTGGCATTACTGAGCCGGATCACGGCTCGGATGCCACCCATATGGAAACCAACGCGGTACGTGACGGTGATGAATGGGTCATCAATGGCGCCAAAACCTGGAATACAGGTATTCACAAAGCCAAATACGATCTGATCTTTGCTCGCACCAGTGGCAAGCAGGGCGATGGAGAAGGTATTACCGCGTTCCTCACACCGATGGAGAGCGAAGGCCTGAAAATCGAAGAGATGCTGTGGACATTTAACATGCCTACGGATCATGGCCGCATCTCCATGAAAGACGTGCGTGTACCCAACGATGCAATTTTTGGCGGTGAAGGTCGAGGATTACAGGTGGTACAACACTTTTTCAACGAAAATCGCATCCGCCAGGCCGCTTCGTCACTGGGTGCCGCGCAATTCTGTATCAACGAATCCGTAAAATATGCCGGCGAACGCAAACCTTTTGGTAAGCCGTTAGCCAGCAACCAGGGGATTCAATTCCCTCTGGTTGAGTTGCAGACGCAATGTGAAATGTTACGTGCGCTGATTCATAAAACCGCATGGCAGATGGATAAATACGGCGCATTTTCCGTGTCCGATAAAGTTTCCATGTGCAACTACTGGTCCAACCGTCTCTGCTGTGACGCGGCCGACCGCGCAATGCAGGTGCATGGTGGGTTAGGCTATTCGCGACACAAGCCCTTTGAGCACATTTATCGTCATCACCGTCGATATCGTATAACCGAAGGCGCAGAAGAAATTCAAATGCGCAGAGTAGCTGGCTATATGTTCGGTTTCATGAGCCAACGTGCACCCAAAGGGGTTAAAGAGGACTAACGCATCATGGCGGAGTTTGAAGACAAAGTTCGCGCCATGCTGGAACGCGCGCTGCCGGATTTTCGCAGCCTTACAAAGGTCGAGCGTCTCTCCGGAGGCGCCAGCCAGGAAACCTACCAGGTGGAAATTCAGACCAGCGATGGCAGCCAGCTGCTGGCCATGCGCCGGGCACCCGGTGGCGTTAAAGTTGAACCTGTTGCCGGACATCCAGGTCTGGATGTTGAAGCGTTACTGATGTCCAGTGCCCGGGATGTTGGTGTTCCCGAACCCGAAGTCTTTCATGTCTTTGATGACCAGGACGATCTTGGTGACGGATTTCTCATGCAGTGGCTTGAAGGCATTGCCCTGGGCGCACGCGTTCTGCGCTCTGAAGAGCTGGATGAAATCCGTCCACAGCTCGCTTACATGTGTGGTGAGGCGCTGGCCCGTATTCACGACATTGATCTTGCTGCGACGGGGCTTGACAAAAAACTGTCCCTGATCGAACCCGGACAGTATGTCGAACAAACCTGGGAACGCTATCGCGCGTTCAATACGCCCGTGCCGATGATTGATTATGCCGGCCGGTGGTTAATGGATAATCTGCCGGAGAATTTCACTCCAGCACTTGTGCACAACGATTTTCGCAACGGCAACATCATGTTTGATGCAAATGGAATTGTTGCCGTGCTGGATTGGGAAGTGGCGCATATTGGTGATCCCATGCGCGATTTAGGCTGGATATGTACTAACTCCTGGCGCTTTGGACGTTCTGATCTCCCAGTGGGTGGCTTTGGTACTTATGCTGATCTGTTTGCGGGATATAAGAGCGTCAGCGGTATCGATGTCGATCCTGAACAAGTCAAATTCTGGGAGGTATTCGGTTCTTTCTGGTGGGCTATTGGTTGCCTTGGTATGGCAGAACACTTCCGTACAGGGCCGGATAAAACCGTTGAGCGACCGGCGATCGGACGACGTTCGTCAGAGTGTCAGATAGATTGTGTCAATCTGCTGATACCTGGTGCCGTTGAGCAGGTTGCCCCGCAGGATGCTGATAACGAAACAGATATGCCGCGCGTGGATGAGCTTTTAGTCAGCGTAAGAGATTTTTTACGTAACGATGTGATGGCGGAAACAAGCGGGCGAACTAATTTCTTATCCCGGGTGGCCGGCAATTCATTAGACATTGTGCTACGTGATACCGCACTCGGTGAGCCCAGTCGTCAAGCTGAGCTACAGCGCTTGCAGGATCTTTTTGGTAAAGGGGACCTGAATACGCTGCGCTGGCAACTGGTCAACGGCCTGCGCCAGGGTGAGATCGCTTTGGATACGCCAGGACTTGCAGATCACCTGCGCAACACCGTCGCCAATCAAGTAGCGATTGATCAGCCTAAGTACTCTGGACTGGCTACCGCATTAAAAAACTAAGCGGCAGCTACAGTGACTGGAATTCCAGTCATAAAGCTCATATTACTCAGCGGATCGTAGCTACCTGGCCCGGTTGGCAATATAGCGTTTACATTTGTACCCGGGTGATTGCTGGCTATGTTCATGCGTTTGTTTCCGGCATGTCCCCAGCCGTGCGTCATAGCGACTACGCCGGGGCGTAAATCATTGTCCGCAACGATCGTGGCGATGATATCTCCGTGAGCAGACGCAACACGCACTTCCGCGCCATCCTCCAGGTTCAAGCGCTTGGTATCCGTGGGGTGCATGTGCAGCGGGTTATCCAACGCAACATCCCGCTTTAAGGCAGTCAGATTGTGCATCCAGCTGTTCACCATATAATTTGTACGCAGCGTGATCAGCTTTAACACATCATCCTGCTCGTTTTGCAGTTCGTCGAAAATACTGCTGCACGTTGCTACGCCACGTTCAATAAGCTTTGGAAAACAATCTACCTTTGCGTCATTGCGTTGCACGCCGATTTCAAACAGCAGATCGGGCGAGGGTAGAGGCAGGACCACCGTGTTGCTGGGCTGCGCTTGCAGTTGCGCCAGGCCCAAGTCACTGTTTTCCAGTTGCCGATCAATCTTTGCCATGGGATTGGCGTTGTCCTGATCAAGTAACGATGGGAGCCCCAGAGCCTGCATCAGGCGAGCAAATATCCACCACTCTGAGCGGCGTTCGTATCTCGGCGCAACAACCGCATCGGTATACTGTACGTAGGGTTCTGGTTGAAAGCCCAGCGACAGTGAATTCACGTCGCTGCGTTCAAGCCAATCCGTTGCGGGCAGCACATAATCTGCAAAGGTTGCCGTGGCATTGCTGTAAATATCAATGACAACCAACAGTTCCAGTTTGGCAAGCGCTGCCTTCAGCCTGTTTTCACCGCCCATGGAGAGAATCGGGTTACCAGACATACAGATCAGGCCTTTGATCAAGCCGGATTCAATGTGCTCAACCAGCAGATTACCAGGCAGACTGCCGGCAATGCGTCGCAGTTCGCCAAATTCAGTAGCAAAGAACGGATCGTCTGTTTTTGGCTTGCCCACGGTGGCTGCAGGGAAATAACCTGGCGAGTAAATGTTACCTCCGCGCGCGCCGAGATTACCCGTAATAAGGCTCAACATCTGCACCAACCAGTAGGCAAAGGTGCCCTGACGGCCCATATTTGCGCCTGTAGACATATGCACCGAGGCCCCCTCGGCACGGGCGAAATCTAAAGCTATCTGACGAATCTCAGACGCCTCAACACCCACAACAGATGCGGTTGTATCTGCGCTGTAAGGCGCGACAAAATTCCACAGCTCATCAGCGTGGTCTGACTGTTTTTCCAGCTTTGCCAGGTCAACCAGTCCGGCTGCGTGTATTTCGTGGATCAATGCGGCAAGAAAATAGACATCGGTGTCGGGCTTTATCTGCAGAACATCGCCTGTTGCCGGTGTGGCCGATTCGATGCGACGTGGATTTATATGCTTTACAGCACCTCCACGTGAAACAATATCGCGCAGTGCTGCCATCGGGTTGGTCATGTGCACAAAGCTGGCATGAGATATTTTCGGGTTAGATCCAATACTCAGCAAATAGCGAGTGTGTGCGTAGTCAGGAATCGGGTGCAGATTGACCGTGCCAAATACGGCTTCAGAGGCGGCAAATTTGTTGGAACAGTCTTGTGTACCTGAGCCGAAAGCATACTTCACGCCAATACCGCGTGCAAAGGAGCGACTTGCTTCTCGCCCGGTGCTGTTAAATGCTGAGGGGTTGCCTACATACATGCCCAACGCATCAGCACCATGGGTTTGTGTCAGTTGAGTGATGCGCTGTGCGATCTGGTTGGCTGCATCATCCCAGCTGATCTGCTCGAATTCAGGATCTGCAGATGCTTTACTGGTGGTTCGAACCATAGGGTAGTTATTGCGGTCAGGGTCATTATGCAGCTCTACAAAATTCAGCCCTTTGTGGCAGGCAAAGCCTTTATGAACCGGGTGCGATTTATCAGGCTGCAGGCGAATAACCTGTTCTTTTTCTTCGTCGACTTCTGCAATCAACGCACATTGCGGTTCGCAGATGCGGCAATAAGTAGATACCTTTTTCATGCTCGTAAACCCACTGATTTAACCTCTATACAATAGACACAAGGGCGAGCGATTGGAACTCTTTGAAACATTCGACGAACTCGGAAAGCTTAAGGGCGAAGTGCCAAGACAGACAGTTCACAAGCAGGGGCTGTGGCATAAGTCTGCACAGGTGTTTGTGTTCAATCCGCAGGGTGAGTTGCTGCTGGCACAGCGTGCTGTAAACAAAGACCTGTACGCAGATCTCTGGGACTACTCAGTGGGTGAGCATCTCAAGCCTGGTGAGACACATGCAACCGCAGCTTATCGTGGGCTGGTTGAGGAGCTTGGGATCATGAGTATCGAGCTCGAACCATTGGGTAGGCTGAGGTGGGTTGTTCAGCGAGGGGATGAGTTCTGTGATAGAGAGATTCAGCAGGCCTATCAGGGTATTTACGATGGCGAACTGGTGCCCGATCCAGCAGAGGTACAGGCCATCGAATACGTTGCACTGGATGATCTGCACAGGCGTGTTGAGTTGAACCCGGAGCAGTTTACGCCCTGGCTGCTTGAAGATTTGCGCGAGTTTAATCTTTTTGGTGACGGGTGACCGGGTCTTTAACGCAGAAGATGATCGTATACCCAGAGCGCAGGTGTGCCACCGGTATGCAGAAGCACAACATCCTCGTATTCATCGAAATTGCCCAACGTGATCTGATCGATCAAAGCTGCCAGGGCTTTGCCTGAATAGACGGGGTCGAACAGAATACCTTCGAGCCGGGCCATGGTTCTGATGGCATCCAAACACTCTTGCGTGGGAATGCCGTAACCTTGCCCGAAATAGGCGTGGTTCACCTCTATCGGCAGGTGCGGGCCCACGATTTCAAAGCTGGCCTGCATTGTGGTGCACAGTGTATCAATATTGCTGCGCAGGCGATCCGGATCCTCGTGATATACATTGATACCCATAACTCGCCAGTGCATGTCTACTGCGGGCAAGCCAAACAACAGGCCAGCTTGTGTACCCGCGGAAGATGAGGCGTGAACCAGCACCCCGGGGTTAATCTTTTGGTCAGCACATTGCTGGGCAAGTTCTTCCGCGCACGTGCCATAGCCCAGTGCGCCCAATGGGCTCGAACCACCAGCAGGAATCAAGTAGGGATGCTTTCCCTGATTTTCCAAATCGGCAATCAGTGCGGTTGAAAAACTTTTCGCATCCTGCAGCTCTACAATGTGGGCCGTTGCACCCAGCAGGCTACCGAGCAGGACATTGCCACTGCTTTCATAATCCGGGTGATCACTGGCAACTGAACGCGTCAGGATCTGATGGCAGGCAAGTCCGGCTGCTGCGCAGGCAGCGGCAGTTTGACGAGCATGATTTGATTGCAGCGCACCGAAGGTGATGACGGTATCGCAGTTTTTCGCCAGGGCATCGGCAATCAGAAATTCAAGTTTACGTGTTTTATTACCACCCAGAGCCAGGCCGGTGCAATCGTCTCGCTTAATCCAGATGTTAGGGCCCTGCAATTCTGCGGTCAGCTTTTTCAGGTGCTGAAGTGGTGTAGGCCAGTGACCTAATTGATAACGTGGCAGATCTGACCAGGGTGTTTTTACAGACTTTTTTCCAGGTTTATTTTCAAACATGGGTGAGAGAGCTGCTGACTTGCGAATAGTGTTTCTGTCCGCCATGGAAGCCGAGACAGAGCGCGGCGTTGTTACATGCTGTTTGGATGGCATCAGCCAGGTGTTTACTGTTATCTAAGCCACCTCGCTTGACCAGGTCATTGGCTATGCTTGCGAGAAAAGCGTCTCCGCAGCCGGTTGGGTCGACGTTCTTTGCTACCGCTGGTACCACAAAGTTCTGCGACGGCTCGCCTGGTATGTGAACCTGGATCTCCTGGGCACCGTTGGTTTGCAGGATCAGTTTGTCATCCATTGAGCAGGCACGTTGCAGGTGCTTGATTTCGTAAGCATTGCCGATAACCCAATCCGCATACTTGATCAGTTGCCTGGTCTCTGCTGGCTTCAACTGGTCCGCATATTGACCTGGGCAGCAGATTTTCAAAGGGCTGCTTGATAACTGCGTTGCAAACTTCAGCGAGGCAATCATCAGGTCTGGAGGAAACGGGGCCTGCACCAGAACTGGACATTCAGACAGAGGCAGACTTTTTAAATGCTCAGACCAGCGTTCAACGTTGGGTACTTCGCCCGGAAAAAACGCCGTGAACTGATGACCATCACAGTCTGTGATGATGATTGCCCGCGCACAATATGCGGCGTCAACCCGCAACAGGCCTGCACCGCTGATCTCCAACGATTCCAGGTGATGCACATACCTGTGATCATCCGCGGTGCCGGTTACGCTGATCAGCAGCGGTCTGCTACTGCCATTATGAGCAAGGTTATAGGCGATATTTCCACCGCACCCGCCGAAGGCTTCTGTGAGCGTGTCAATTTTGCAATTAAGCAGGTTCTGCGGAGCAGAACCATTCTGCGGAGCAGAACCATTCTGCGGAGCAGAACCATTCAGCGGAGCAGAACCATTCTGCTTTTGAGGGCCGGATTCTGTGTCGGCACCGCTGAGAGACGCGGGTGTGGTTGCTATCTGATCGTATGCAAGGGCGCCAATAACGGCGATATCTGGGTGTGTTGCTACCAACGATGCCTCTGTTTCGGATTTACAGCTTCTAAACTGGCCCAGAAGGCGAGTTTCATTCGAGACATCCAGTGTAAGTGAGCGCCGCTCTCCAGGCGATGAAAAAAGCGTTCAAGTCGTGGGTGTTTATTCAGCGCACGCTTCATCTGCGGCGATAAGCTGGCAAAGCAGGCCAGGGCAAGCAGGATGAAGAGAACGCCGGGTATGATGGGAATGACCAGACCAATCAACCCAAGCGCCAGGCTTGCACAACCGAGCAGAAACAGCACAACAACTCTCACAGATTTACTCCAACGAATAACAACAATTCAGGTCCCTATCTAAAAGCAATTACAATGCCAGTCTTCAAATGCCCCATAACACATTGTTTTACCTCACTAATTTCGGTTATAAAAATTCATATTCAATGATTTTGTGGTCAAATTGGCCACAACATGGTGGCGTCGGTAAATTCTTTACAACCTGTTACGTTGTGGTCACGGGTGATGTCTGAAGACTGGGTTAAGGTGTCTGCCGTGACTTTTGGAGTAATTTGTCGTGCAGAATCTGGTTGGTAAGCAGTTCACAATTGACAAACGCGACTACGCTGTTGTTGATGTCCGAAACATACGTGGTGATGCAATGGTCTATGCAGAACCGTTGAACGGCCGGGCTGGCCCGGGGCGCGCAGCGTTTCGTTACGCTGATATTGAGACCACTCTAATTGCCCAGCATCCATCATTGTACGAAACCACACCGGGTGCCGCGTAACCGCCTCACCCAGTGTATCAACCTCCGCTAAGTGACTGTTTTCATGCGCAATGTTGTGATCTATGTCGACTCAA
The DNA here is from genome assembly GCA_048571035.1 of Gammaproteobacteria bacterium. GTDB lineage: Bacteria > Pseudomonadota > Gammaproteobacteria > Pseudomonadales > Azotimanducaceae > UBA4421. Next base: position 729,524 of record CP121329.1, on the reverse strand, counting down.
CCAAAATCTGAAATCATTACCATTAGATCCAGCGGGATGACGTCTGACGATCCCTGCCCATTGTCATTGAGGGTGATTGAAAACATGTCAAATGGTGGCCAACAAGAAGTGGTCATGTTGTTCAACAGCGAAGGTAACGTTATGGCTGAAATGTATTTCAGCACCTTTGAACGTCTGTTGAACGGCGATAATACGCTCGAAGGGCACGCAGCCAGCGTGGTCAAGGCGGCGTACTGCGTGGTGGGCAACGGCTTAGCGGTCCGGGGAGCAGTGTTTTTCCTGTTTTCGGTCAACGAAGAGGGCTATGTAGACCCGTCATTTAACCTGCCACTGCGCTACCTGGTGCAGCAGGCTGGTGTCGCTGAAGACCTCGGCCAGGGGGGCATTCGGAAAGCTTCCCGGGGCCAGTGCCCGGTTCCCTGGCATGCCGTTAACTTATGGGAGCCTGAGAATGACAAGGGTTTGTCACAGGTGCAAAGCCGCATTTATCGCAACAAGCTGAAGTTAAAGAACTCAACCGGCTGTCGCGATGAAGACTTTTTCCCACCTCAGGCCCGCACTATAGAACTCAGTGCTGTAGATTCACAGCAGGATGTAGACGACCAACTGCAGGGTGCCAGCCTGACCAGTCCCAACGGAGGAGATCAGCTGCACATGCGCGATAAGACGCAGCTGTTTGCAGCAAAGCTGACGGAAGTGTTTGGTGACGCAGGCAAATTGTCGCTGCAGGATCTGATACGCTTGCATGCAGAGCAGCTTGAACAGGCAAAAACGCAATATCGCGAGCAGGTGGAAGCTCAGCAGATGAGCTACCTGGATCAACTGCGTTGTGCGCGCGAAGAAATCCACGAACTGAAAGTGGAGCTTCGTCAGGAGCAGGGACGCAGTCGTCGGCTGCAGCAGATGTTACGAGGCGACATCTAGACGTCAGCACCAATCGGGGTTCAGCCCATCGTGATTGAGATTGAAATTTTTTCAGATGTAATCTGTCCGTGGTGTTTCATCGGCAAAGCGCGTCTGGATGCCGTGCTGCAGACTTCTGTGGGTGATGGCATCAGCCTGCGCTGGCGCCCCTATCAGCTGCAGCCTGAAATTCCTCCAGAAGGGCTCGACCGGGCGCTTTACCTCACACGTCGCTATGGTGCACAAGCCGATCTGGCAAAGGTGCCTGAGCGTATTGTGCATGAAGCTCAGGCTGAAGGTTTGGAACTGCGTTACGACTTAATCGAGCGGATGCCCAATACCCGCCTGGCACATCAGGTGCTTTCTTTTGCTTTTCCTTATGGCGTGCAGCACACGCTGGCACAGGTTCTGTTTGAAGCTTACTTTTGCCGAGGCGTAGACGTTGGAGATATTTCCCAGCTGATGACTGCTGCAGAACAAGTGGGTTTACCCATCGAACCACTGCGGGTCTATCTGGCCGAAAACCAGGGATTAAAGGAAATTGAGCAGCAGCGGGAGAGAGCTGCAGACCTGGGACTCAGCGGTGTGCCCGGTTATTACCTCGCTGATCGGTTTCTGCTGCCCGGTGCCCAGGATCAGGAAACAATGAAACAAATCATACAACGGGTCAAAGACAAGCTCGCGCCAGTTGCATAAGCCAAACAGATTCAGCTGGGTTTGGGGAGCACAAAGTTAGGCGTGACCGCCTGAGTGAAACTATGTTTAGACAAGGTGTTATAGACATGACCACACCTGTCACAGTGAATAATATAGAACCACGGTTGTTTTGCCCGCGAGCGTTCAGTGCTGGGTGTGCTGATAATATGTTCTCTGCCACTGACAGCACAGTCCGGGCATTTGGGTTGAGCCAGAGTAGCAGTACTGCCGGTATTGTCTTGATCAGCCATAAAGCCTCATGCAGTGAGCGGTGAACCCGCTTTAGATGCGCTGGTCCATTTCATGAGCGGGAATGTTGTTGTTCAGCGGTCCAACAATTTTTGCAGGTACGCCAGCAACAGTGACATTTGGCGGTACGTCTTCCAGAACGACGCTACCGGCGCCGACCTTTGCGTTCATACCTACTTGTATATTACCTATAATTTTGCATCCGGCTGATAACAGAACGCCTTTGCGGATTTTAGGATGTCTGTCACCACTACTTTTGCCGGTGCCACCCAAGGTGACGCCGTGCAGCATGGAAACATCGTCTTCAACAACCGCAGTTTCCCCGATAACGATACCAGTTGCATGGTCGAACATGATGCCGGACCCCATGCGCGCCGCTGGATGAATATCAACGCCGAGGGTGACGGATATCTGATTCTGGAAGAATTGTGCAAGTGTGCGTCTGCCCTGACCCCATAACCAATGAGCAACGCGATGCGCCTGCAGGGCGTGGAAGCCTTTGTAGAACAGGAAAGGTGTTGACAAGTCATCACACGCCGGGTCGCGGGTGTAAGTGGCAAGCACATCTATTTCAGCAGCGGACAATAGCATCGCATCAGCTTCCATCGCCTGTGCGATAACATCTCGAATCAGCATGGTTGGCAGCATCGGATTATCCAGCTTGCTGGCCAGACGAAAACTCAGCGCATCGCCAAAAGTCTGGTGGTTCAAGATGGTTGCATGGAAATAGCTGCCCAGTATCGGTTCTTCCTGGGCTTTGCGTTGCGCCTCTTCACGCATCAGTGGCCACAGGTCGCCGGGGCCATTGACGCTGGCCAGTTCTGGATTCGCGGTCTCTGCCATGACCTGGCTGAATCGCTCTGTGATGTTGCTGACCGAGTGCATATCAACAGCCTTAAATAAGTAAAATTAATAGAATGAAGCCTATGCCCCTGATTGAATTTTGCAAGGTCAAATAAACACAGCGCGTTGCAATGGTGCACTGATTCTTAATGACTGTTTTTTAAAAATTGCACATCACTGCCGGGGCTGCAGATCTTCAGGGCGATCTATATCACGTATGATACCTGTGTCTTCTGTGGCCACATATTTAATCTTGTTCTGAAAACGTTCTAATAAGTTGCGCGCACCCTGGTCTCCCTGCAGCTCCCCTAACAACGGATAGTAGTGGCGGGGCCAGCCCACGGGGTGTCCCACAGAAGCGTCAGCCAGTCTGGGCTGAATAATTGCCTCAGGCGGTGCGTCTAAGGCCGCCTGTTTAAGGCGATTGAGCGTTTCTATTTTTACAAACGGCATGTCTAACAAGCCGACAAATGCGTATTTCCAGTTGAGCTCGCGTACGCCACAGGCCAATGAATGCCCCATGCCTTGATAGGCTTCAGAGCAGCGGATGATATCTACTGGTAGTGTTTCAATCAGGCGGATCAGGTTGGTGTCTTCGGGCTTTACGACCACACGAACCTCAGTAAACACCTGGCAGTAACTCTGCAGGGTTATCTCAGCCACGCTTACACCACTGAGTTGTGCCAGTCGTTTATCGGCACCAAATCGCCGCGAAAAACCAGCCCCGAGGATCAGCGCGCCGCTGTCAACCGGCACTGGCGGCGTTGAGTTGTTGCATAACTTCCGGAAGCCGCTGACTGCGTATCGCGTTGATTTCAGCAAGAATTGCTATCGCAATTTCAGGCGGTGTTTTGGACCCTATAGGGAGCCCAATCGGGGCGTGTAGTTTGTCGATATTCTCTGCGCTGACATCCAGCTCTAGCAGCCGCTCGCGACGGCTGGCTGAAGTTCGGGTAGAACCCATCGCGCCAATATAAAAGGCTGGCGTGGTCAGCGCTTCCATCAAGCCCATATCATCAATACGCGGATCATGGGTCAGCGCAACGATGGCCGATAATTCATCATTCGCGCAGGCTTTGATGGCATCGTCCGGCATGTCGACTACTTTCTGCACGCCCGCGATTTTGAAATCGTCCATCATTGCCTGTCTTGGGTCACAGACGGTTACTTCATAGTTGAGCATCAGCGCTATTTCCGCGAGATACTGGCTGACCATCCCGGCTCCGATGATAAACAGCTGCAGGCGGGGACCATAAGTATGCTTCAACACCTGAGCAGTTGCGTCGAAAACCAGCGGGCTATGCTTGGCAACAGGGTGCACCGTACTGCGGCCATTCTTCAAATCAACCTCCCGGGCAACGCAACGTCTGGCATTCAGTGCTTCGGTCAAGGTGATCAGGTTTGATCGTGCATCAGGATCAACATGCTGTGGCTCAACAACAATGTGTAGCGCGCCACCACACGGCAGACCAAACTTTTCTGCTTCTTCGGTGCTTACGCCATACTCAAAAAACTGGGGGCCTTCTGCTGCCAGTTCCGAATTGGCCAGCTTCGCCAGCAGATCATCTTCAACACAGCCGCCTGACAGCGAACCGACCATCTGACCGCTTTCATTACAGGCAAACAGTGAACCTACCGGCCGCGGAGATGAACCCCAGGTCTGAATGACCGTGGCCAGCCAACATTTCTGTTGATCGTTGAGCCACAGAAGCAGTTGAGTAAGAACTTCTTTATCTACAGCTTGCATAATTTCCTCGCTGACACTGTTGGGTCGCTGGTTCCACCAGCTTGCCTCTTGCTTGCCCCTCTCGCTTGCAAAGAGCGTGAAGGCACGGGACACTGACGCCAATTTTACACCATCTGCAACTGACTCGCGTCATACAAACGCGGTAGCTGAACTCATGCCTTTTACACCCATCACCGGCCGTCTGGATAGCCTGCAGGCTGACACCACAGTCGTGGCGACTGCAGCAGGTGTTATCACGCCTGAATACCACCTCAAACTGCAGGACCAGAGCCTTGCGCTGAAGGCTTTCCTGGGTTGTGGTATCTGTTTCACTTATCAAGGGCATCCGACCTGTCTTAATTGTCAGACTCGCCACTCAAAACTCTATGGCGGCGGCTACTGTTACCCCTGTTTCAGCACGCTGGCACGATGCGACTTATGTATCGTCAGCCCTGAGCGCTGCCACTATCACTTGAATACCTGCAGGGAACCGCAATGGGGAGAGTCGTTCTGTATGCAACCCCACACGGTTTATCTGGCGAATACCAGTGGTACCAAAGTGGGAATTACCCGCAGCGGCCGGGAGCTTAAACGCTGGCTGGACCAAGGTGCAGAACAGGCCCTTGCGCTTATAAAGACACCATCCCGCCGCTGCGCAGGTTATGTTGAGCACCTTTTAAAGCAGCAGCTGAATGACAAGACCAATTGGCGGCAGTTGGTAATGGGGGTGCGTGGCGGTCAGAATTTACCGGCGCTTGCACAATCGCTGCGTGCATCGGTGAATCTGCAGGATGCATTTGAACAAATGCCGGTCGATGATCTGGAGCGCTCACAGGTTCGATGGCTCGATGAACCTGAACTTGTCACTATTGAATATCCAGTCCTGCAATATAGCCCGGCACAACGCCTAAAAGTTACGCCAGAACAGCCAGAGATTTGCGATAATCTGCAGGGCATGATCGGCCAGTATCTGCTGCTGACTCGTGGTGTTATCTTTTTGCCTGACTATCGGGGGCTTGCTTTAGACATTACCCTGAGCGAGCCTTTTGACCTGCCAGACGAGCGTGAACTGGAACCCCTGTCTCAGCAGGAATCACTGTTCTAGTTGTTGCACAAAACGAAATTCCATCACAAACAAAAAAACAACCTACGCACCAAAGGAAAAAAAATGAAAGACGGGCAACCGCAGGAAATCAGATTGGCCGATTATCAAGCGCCTGGCTATTACACCCAATCAACGCACCTGACGTTTGAGATAGACGAGGGTGCAACAGTGGTGACCAACGTGATGTCGGTTGAGCGTCGTAACGATGCGGCGAACACTTTAGAGCTCGACGGGGAACACCTGGAGCTTATTTCTGTGAGTGTTGATGGCCGCGAACTCGCGGGCAATGAATACAATGTCGATGCCGAGTCTCTGGTCCTGCACGGCCTTGATGCAAATCATGAGATCAAGGTCGTTACACGTATCAAACCAGAGGAAAATACAGCGCTGGAAGGGCTGTATCGTTCCAGCAGTATGTACTGCACCCAGTGTGAAGCACAGGGATTCAGACGTATCACCTATTATCAGGATCGTCCGGATGTGCTCGCAAAATTCACCACCACAATCGTTGCTGATGCTGCGGCTTATCCGACGTTGCTGTCCAACGGCAACCTGATTGAGGGACCCAGCATTGTTGATGGTCGCCGCAGTGTTACCTGGGAAGACCCTTTTCCTAAACCGGCTTATCTGTTTGCGCTGGTAGCTGGCGATCTGGAGATGATCGAAGATTCATTCACCACGATGAACGATCGTGTTGTCACTCTTCAAATCTATTCTGAGCCTCACAATATCGCTCAATGTGACTATGCGATGGATGCGCTGAAACGATCCATGAAATGGGACGAGGAGAAATTCGGTCGGGAATATGATCTTGATATTTTCATGATTGTTGCGGTTGAAGATTTCAATATGGGCGCCATGGAAAATAAGGGACTCAACATATTCAACACTTCCTGTGTGTTAGCCAGTAAAGATACCGCTACTGACGCTGCTTATGCACGTGTTGAAGCGGTTGTTGCGCACGAATACTTCCACAACTGGTCTGGTAATCGGGTGACCTGTCGAGATTGGTTTCAACTCAGTCTTAAAGAAGGTTTCACAGTTTTTCGCGATGCTGAGTTTTCATCAGACATGAACTCACGAGCGGTAAAACGTATTGAAGATGTTACTTTTCTGCGCGCGGTGCAGTTCGCCGAAGATGCCGGTCCTTTAGCTCACCCTGTCAGACCTGCGTCTTACATCGAAATTTCAAATTTCTATACCACCACTATTTATGAAAAAGGTGCTGAAGTGGTGCGTATGTACAAAACCCTGCTGGGTGAGGAAAAGTTTCGTGCGGGAAGTGACCTGTATTTCGAACGTTTCGATGGCAGCGCCGCAACTACAGACGATTTCACCGACGTCATGGCGGAAGTTTCAGGACAGGACCTGACTCAATTCAAACGCTGGTACGAACAGGCGGGCACTCCAGTTTTGACCGTTCAGGAGGTGTTCAACGCTGGCGAGTTCAAGCTGACTATTACTCAGAGCTGTCCCGCCACTCCTGGACAGAGCGAAAAACAGCCTTTTCAGATCCCTATAGAGCTGGGATTGCTGAGCGAGGAGGGTGAACCCATTTCATTTTTTGATCTGGTAATAGATTGCGAAGAACAGTTTGAAAGTCGCGACGGCGGGCTTTCATTGCTGCTTTCAATGACCCAGGCCACCTCAACGGTATCCTTCAGCTTTCTCGATAAAAGACCGATTGTGAGCTTCCTGCGAGGCTTTTCAGCGCCTGTACGGGTCAGCTACGAGCGGCCCATTGCAGACCTGAAGCTCTTGGCAAACCACGATACGGATGGTTTTGTTAAATGGGATTCGATGACTTCCCTCTGGTTACAGTCATTCGACGGTGAGAATGTCGATCACAAAGACCTGATAAATATTGTTGGCAATATCGCTGAACAGGCCTTGCATATACAGGACGATGCCGAACAGAAAATTCTGGCGGCAACTTTGCTGACTATGCCGGAAGCAAACTATTTGTTTGAACAGCTCAGTACGCTCGATGTCGATCACGTTTTAAACACGTCAGATCAATTGTTTGCATCAATAGGCACTGCGCACAAATCTATCTGGCAGGAGCTCCTTGAGAAAAATTCCGCAACAGGTGCCTACCGGCCAGACAGCCTGGACATGGCGCGACGGGCGCTAGCTAATCGAGCTTTCACTTATTATGCCCAAAGTCTCGAAGGTGATGAGCTGGCAGAATTCGTGACCGGCTACTTCCATCAGGCGGACAACCTCACCGACCGCCGGGCTGCTTTAAGCGTGGCGGTACGCCATGAAAAACTGGCAGCTTCAGTGCGCACGACGATGCTGGAAGATTTTTTCACGGCATGGCAGGCGGAAGCTCTCGTGATTGATATGTGGTTCAGTCTGCAGGCGCAAAGCCCTTTATCCACCATCGATGATCTACAGGCATTAACGCAACATCCCGCTTTCGACGTAAAGAATCCGAATCGAGCCCGCTCTGTGTACAGCGCGTTTGGTATGTTCAATCACCATCGTCTGCACGCGATGGATGGCAGTGGTTATCAATTCATAGCCGATGCAATAACAACAATCGACAAGCTGAACCCACAACTGGCTTCACGTCTGGCAACACCGCTGACACGATGGCATCGTTATGATCACGCAAGGCAGGGTTTGATGAAGACGCGGCTTGAGCAGTTGTCCAGTTCCCCGCAGATTTCAAAAGACCTGTTCGAAATTGTCAGCAAAAGTCTGCAAGCGGGTTGAATGTATTGGCGGCCAGCAGGCACGCACCTGCAGAGATTTAGATGCTACCGGCGTAGAGTGGGGGCAGGGGGTCAGGCTGATGCCGGGCGGTTCCATCGGCCCGAAGGTTGGTTACACAACGTTGCAGCACTTTGAAAGCCTCGTCCAACTGGTCTTCCGGTAATGCATGCTGGTAAAAATGTTGATCAATAGTGTCAAGGGCACTATCGGCGGTGATATCAGCATGCCTGAATTGGGCTAAGGCAATGTGTTCAGGCTTGGAATAATGACAGCTGAGATATTGCTTTAATTCTGCGATCGCAGTTGTTGCATCCTGTGCGGCGATTGCTTCGTTGAAAGCCCGATAACACTGACTCGCGGTTCTTGCTGTGTTGGTTCCAACATGGCGCCGCCTCCGATAAAAGAACCAGACAATTATTACGACGAAAGCTGCAGCAACCGCTATGAGCGCGACAGCTATCCATGTTAACCCTGTAGGTTGTGCCAGCGGATTTGTTTCGTTGTTGTCTAATTCTGGTTCCTGGTTGGTATTATCGCCAGGCTCCAGGGTATCCTGTTGTTCCACAACAGCGGTGCCGGACACGTTAAGCGTACGATCTGGTGTTGTGCTGATCCGAACCTGTTTGCTGGCAGTGTCCCACCAGATAATTTCTGTGGGCGGCAGGGTCAATGGCCCAGGCTGCAAAGGCACAATGGAATTAGTCTGCAGGCGGGAGCCTTTGACTGTGTCGCCACGTGTATCATCTTCGATAGTCGGTGCAGCAGGGTAAACTCGAAACTGATTCTCATCTAATGCCAGTGGCAGCGGAGGTGCCATGGAGCCGATGTTGCCATGGATGTAGATCAGCAATTCATGCTTCAGGGTATCGCCTACTTCGTGATCAGGTCTATCGGGACTGACCACATCCATCAGCTCAACGTTGGTGGCTGGCAACCAGGGTGCATCAGCAGGATAGCTGTCTGGAACAGGCAGCACGGTGATTGCTTCTGTTTGCGTACCCACTCGTACGCCTTTGCGGGACACTCGACCATTCTCTATAAGCCGCACACTGGCGGTGATATTGATGCCAGGTACTTCAAACATACCGCTGACTTCGGGATAAATGGCATAACGTTGCTCTACCAGTCCATAGGTTTTGCCATTACGGGTTGTTGTATCGGAGCGGGTTTCACCCAGGGTTAACACAACAGCGTCGCTGATTTCAGGTGCGCCTGGTAAATCAGAATACAATTGTACTCCTTGGGAATAGAGCAGACGTCGGGTCAGAATCAGCTGACTCTGCACATAAATTTCTTCGGCCGAGACCTCATTTTCAAAAAATACCAATTCATCAATGGTCTGGCGGGTGGTTGCTGACAGGGGACGAACTTTCAGCTCCAGCGTCGGCGTTGGTTCATTGCCAACAGTGATGCTCGGAATCTTCAATGTGCCGGTACGTTTAGGTTGCAGGGTGATTTGATAATCAACCCAGCTGACGCCACGACCATTAAGAAAACGCGACTGGCTGACGGTATTTGTGCTGAGCACATGGAAATCTGTCTCCAACGCACTGAGATCCAGAGTCTCCGTTTGACGCGTTTCGTTGATTTTTATCGTTAGTCGCACAGTTTCAAGCTCGTCAATATTCTGCGCAGACAGCTGTGCTGAAACGGCAGCGTATGACTGCGCAGAAAACATCAGGTAAACGGCGATGCTAAGGGCAGCGCAGAATCGATTTACCATAGTTTTTCACCCTGACGGTTGCTGTAATCGCCGCTGCGTAACCTTTCTTTTGTTTCGTGAGAGAATTTCCGTCTTAATAAACCACCCGGGTCATCGGGTACCCGTCGCAGCCATTGCTCGAGAGCTTCCTGCTTTTCGTCCCTGGCGTTTTCGTTTTCTTCGGCCTCTGCCATCTGCTGCTCAGAGCCTTCCTGTTCATTATCCTGTTCGCTCTCGGACTCATCCTGTTGTTGCTGGTCGGATTGTTCTGATTCATCCTGTTGCTCGGACTGGTCCTGATCTTCCTGTTGATCGCCTTGTTGACTGTCACTGCTGTCGTTGTTTGCCTGACTCTGCTGATTCTGTTCCTGCTCCTGTTGCGCGTCCTGTTTTTCCTGCAGCAAACGCTCTACAAGCTCTTTGTTATACAGCGCATCTTCATGATCAGGTTGTACAGAAAGTACTTGCTCGTACAGTGCAATAGCGCTTTCATAGTCTCCCAGCCGTGCAACTGTGTTGGCCTCATTGTAACGGCCAGTTGTGCCGGGATCGGTCTGAAAGCCCGCCAGTGCGCCGGCGTAATCTCCACTTCGATACTGGGCAACGGAGCGCCATTGCTCACTGTCGAAAAGCGTAGCCGCGCGTTCAGGTTCGCCACCTCGCAACGCTTTGTAGCCGCGTTGATCGCTGCGCTGCCAGAGACTATCCCAGACATCACTTAGACCCGCAGCATGTACAGGCGGTGCCGGCAGAATACACACTGCTAACAAGCAGACTAATACACCCTTGCGAAAGCTGAGCAGCAGCAGAGGGATCAACAGCAGGGTGACCCAGTGACCCTGGTCAAACCAGGTATCAAACTCGCGCTCAACCTCAATGGTTTCGTCATCGCTCGGAAGCGGCGTATCTAGAATGGAGAGAATGTCCTGGTCGCCAACGTCAGCCTGAGCGTATTTACCATAGGACAGCTCAGCCACTTCACGCAGACGCACATCGTCGAGCAGCGCAATCACCTGATTACCTTCCTGGGTTTGTAAAAATCGCCCTGGTTGCCGCACTCGATCCAGCGGTATGGCCCCGCCATCGTATGTGCCAATACCCAGCACGGAAATTGGAAATGCCCGGCTGCGATGACGGCTTACAGAGCTGATGTCATCAACCCCATCCGTCACCATCAAAATCCGGCCCTGCTGTACAAAGCTGTTCTCGAACAGTTCATGGGCCAGCGTTAAAGCGTGATCTGGATTGCTGCCAAAAACCGGCATCATTTCCGGGCTCAGAGCGACCAGAAGGTTGGTAATGGTGGCCACGTCATCCGTTAAAGGCACAACAGCGTGTGCATCGCCGGCATAGGCAATCAGGGCTGTTTGACCTTCATCACGTAAACGCAGAGCGTCTGCTATCTCCTGGCGTGCACGTTCAATCCGTGAGGGTTTCACATCCTCCGCCAGCATGGATAAAGAAAGGTCGAGTAAAACGACCAGAGCGTCATTCTTCTGTTCCACACTTTGCGGTAATTTCTGCCAGGTTGGTCCAGCAACACCGATGCTCGCAGCGGCCAGCGCCGCGATCAGAAAGATTACAATAGAGCGGTTGGCTTGTTTGTGAGCACCATCCAGCAGGACATTGAGCAGGCTGTCATCGATGCTGCTTTCCCACCCCGAACCGGATTGTGTTTTGCGCACCCAGTACCAACCCAGCAACAACAAGGGGGGTAACGCGACAAGCCATAGCGGACGTAGAAAATGAAACTCTTCAAGCATAACGTTTTCTCGCAATATCCATCAGCAGCAGAAGTGCAAACAGAGCGAGCCCGAGACCCAGAGGGTAAAAATAAAGGGCCTGTATCGGACGATAAGTCTCCGGGTCCTGATCGATGGGCTCCAGTTCATCAATCAGACTGTAGATTTCCAGCAAACCCTGGGTGTCACGGGCGCGGAAGTATTTTCCGCCGGTCGTTTGTGCAATAGCTGTCAACGTATCCTCGTCGAGATCTGCTGACGGATTTGTAATTCGTCTACCAAACAGGCCCGGCATCCGCATTTCATCGGCACCTACGCCTATAGTGTAGATTTTGATGTTATCGAAAGCGGCAAGTTCCGCTGCTTTCTCCGGGCAACTTCACCCACATTGTTGGCGCCGTCGGTCAGCAGAATAAGTATTTTGTCTTCCTGTGGACGCAATCGCAGTCGCTTTACAGCCAAACCGATTGCGTCGCCAATGGCGGTTTTACCTCCTGCGATACCGATAGGTGCTTCGATCAGCAGACGATTTACGCTGGTCAAATCGAACGTGAGAGGTGCTTGCAGGTAAGCGTTTGTACCGAACAGAACCATCCAACGCGATCCCCTTTGCGCGCTTCGATAAACCCACTGACAACGGCCTTCACAACGTTTAATCGATCAACAAAGTCGCCGTTGAGTGCCATGTCTTCAGTTGCCATACTGCCTGAGATGTCCACCGCGAGCATCAGGTCCCGCCCGCTGGTAGGCAAGGTGACGGCGTCTCCAGTCCACTGCGGGCGCGACGCAGCGACCAGCAGAAGCATCCAGATAGACCACAGCAGAATATACTGCCAGCGACGGCCGGGTTCGATGAACGACTGCTCGTCAGACACCTCTGCAAAGCGTGATAGTGATGGAACGGTCAGTGCAGCCTGCGTCCGGGTTTTCGCCTGCCAGAGCATTCGCACCGCCAGGGGTGCAGGCAACAGGACAAACATCCAGGGCCATAACCATTCAATCATGGTTTCACCTTGCTCAACACCTGTTGCAAGGCGCCGTGCAGTTGTTCAACGTCTATTTTCGGTTCCGCGCTGAAACGACTGTTGCCAAGTACACTTGCTGCGCCGCTGGTGAATTTTGATGTGCCGGAAAGCTCATCAAGAACGCGTAACCATGCATCACCCGACAGTCGCGCATAACTGGTCTGCTGGTAAGCACGGACCATAAGTCGCTTTAAAAGCTCGTTTGAAACGTGCAGGTATTCAACAGCGCTGATCTCACCGGCCTGGTAACGATGGTACAGATCCATCAGTTGCGCTCTGGCGGCACGCGAGGGTGCGCGCTTCTTATAAATCACAACGAGTTGCCTGCAAACCCACACAAGTGTCGTCAGGAGTATCAGTGCAAACAACCACCAACCGAGCGCAGGAGGCCACCAGGACGGGTCCGGAGGCAGATGTACATCGCGCAATTGCTGTAGTGGGTCGCCTTCCATTACACCCAGACCATCTCATCAAGATTGGTATTGTCTGTCTGCACACCTACATAGGTCATCGCATCGTGTTGGCACATCTGTTTGAGTGCTTCCAGTCGCTCGGCAAAGCGCTGTGCATACTTGTTGCGCAGCTGATGGTCGCCGGTATAAAACTGCAGGCGGCTCTGCCCATCTGTGACCGCGTAATGATCTGCTGGCGGTAAATGCTGTTCGAGGGGGTCGTAGATATGGACTAGGACAACCTGGTTATGCCGGGCAAGCTGGTGCAGGTGTTGCTGCCAGCGATCCAGGTCGCCGGCAAAATCGCTCAGGATGAAGATGCGGAAATTTGTTCTCGTTAAGCGTCTGACGCGCATCATACCTTCATCAACACTGGCGGTGCTGTCGACGTTGCCGGGTTTCAGGCTCCGATTGCACTCACTGACATCATTCAACAGGCGCGCAACCGCTTTTGCGGTGCGATACGGCCGATGCACAATCTGTTGATCATTACTGATCACAATGCCGCCAACACGGTCGCCTGCCGCCAGGTTCTGCCAGGCTATGCGCGCGGCCAGGTCTGCACATGCGACTGACTTCAGTCGAATTTTAGAACCAAAAAACATCTGTTGAGATTGATCAACAACCAACAGAGTAGGGCGTTCTCTTTCTTCCCGGAATATTTTCGTATGCGGTTTGTTTTTGCGTGCGGTGACTCGCCAGTCTATCGTCCGAATATCGTCACCGGGCTGATAAGTCCGCACTTCAGAAAAATCTACACCGCGGCCTTTCAGTTTAGACAGTTTCAAGCCTGCACGATTGCCAACCACACGAGAGCTGCTTGCGGGATTCTTCGCCGCACTTTTATAACGGAGAGCCAACAGCTGATCTAAGTCGACGTATGCGCCACTTAAGACCGCAGGCTCTGCTGTTCTCGGCATTATCGGCACCTGACTTATGGTACGGGCACCTGGTCGATCAGAGCATCAATGACCTGATCAGGCGTAACGCCTTGGGCGGCAGCTTCAAATGACAGAATCAGTCGATGTCGCAACACGTCATGTGCAACTGCCTGCACATCCTCAGGGGTGACAAAGTCCCTTCCACTAAGCCAGGCCAACGCTCTCGAACACAGGTCAAGCGCAATAGTTGCCCGTGGGCTGCCGCCAAACTCCAACCATCTGGCTTGCTCCTCAGACGGCTGTCTTGAAGCCATTACCAGAGCAACAATATAACGCTCCACAGAATCTGTCATATGCAGGTTCAGTAACTCTTTGCGAGCGGCAAATATCTGTTGCTGGGAAACGACCGGTGGTTGTTGGTCGTCTCCGCTCAGAGCGCTCTCATTGCGGACAAGATCCAAAATTTTTCTCTCCGCTGCGGCATCGGGGTATTCAACAATCACATGCAGCAGAAATCGATCCAGCTGCGCTTCCGGCAACGGGTAGGTGCCTTCCTGCTCAATTGGGTTCTGGGTTGCCATAACCATAAAAAGATCAGCAAGAGGGAATGTGTCTCGACCCACGCTGACCTGGTGTTCAGCCATGGCTTCCAGTAGAGCGGATTGGACCTTCGCAGGCGCGCGGTTGATTTCATCAGCCAGGATCAGATTGTGAAAAATTGGACCTTCCTGAAATTTGAAAGACCCATCTTCGGGTCGGAAGATCTCAGTGCCGGTCACATCACTGGGCAGCAGATCCGGTGTGAACTGAATGCGATGGAAGTCGCCCTCGATGACTCGAGCCAACTCTTTAATGGCTCGGGTTTTTGCCAGGCCCGGTGCACCCTCAACGAGCAGATGGCCGCCACACAGCAGCGCCATCATAAGTCTTTGTATCAACAGGTCCTGGCCGATAATTTTGGTTTCCAACCAACGCGATGCCTGGTTGATGGATTCATAAGTAGACTCAGTTGAAACGGTGTTCATAATATCTCGGAGGTTGCGCAACGGGCTATTGTAGCGGTCGGTCTAGTGAGGTCCAGCACTAGCTCGTTGCAAATTGTGTCTATAGTAAACAGATGGATAGGTTTCAAAGCACACCACCTGGATTAAAGCGACGATACGTTGTTAATTTGCATCTGACGCCTGCGCAGATTCAGTCGTTTTATGCTGGTGACGTCACTCAGGTTTCGGCTCGGGACCGGCATGGTTTGCGTATCGCTTTCCCTATTTTCAGTCTGCGAAGGTTTATCGATCACGATGGAATTTCCGGTACATTTGCCATTGATGTGGATCGGCACAACAGATTGCAGCAGGTAGAGCGACTTTAAGTACGACTACGCCGCAGGAAAACGTTACATAAATACCCACAAAATCAAAATTGACGCCCCAATAAGGTGCGTTTTACGCGCCTGAACCTGTAGCTTCTGTGTTTCTAACGCTTCAATCGTCTATTGACCTTTTGCGTGCACGAAAATGTGGCATATCCATAAACCGTGATGAATAATGCCCTGCAAATCATTTAAAAATGCATGGGTTCAGGGGGGAAGAGTATGACCAGAGCAGTGATGTTGCTGTTGGCAGGCATGATCAGTTTACCAGCGTGGGCTGATAACGGATTCAGCAGTGCTGATACAGCCTGGATTTTAACCGCAACGGCGCTGGTCCTGTTCATGACCATACCTGGTCTGTCGTTATTCTATGGCGGGCTGGTGAGGACAAAGAACGTACTCAGCGTTCTGATGCAGTGTTTCACTATTACCTGCATCTCATCCGTTTTGTGGTTGGTGCTTGGCTATTCGCTGGCGTTCAGTGATGGCGGTGCAGCAAATGCGTTTATTGGCGGGCTGGATAACATCATGTTTGGTGCTATTTCTGAAGACACCCTTGCAGGCAGCATTCCGGAAAGCTCTTTTGCGCTGTTTCAGATGACCTTTGCGATAATTACACCGGCACTGATTGTTGGCGGTTTTGCAGAGCGCATCCGCTTTTCCGCCATGGTGGTTTTCAGTGCCGCCTGGTTATTACTGGTTTACGCGCCCATTTGCCACTGGGTCTGGGGTGGCGGCTGGTTGAGTGATCTTGGTGTCATGGACTTTGCGGGAGGTACCGTTGTTCACATCACCGCCGGAGTTGCTGCTCTGGTTGCTGCAATCATGTTGGGTCAACGAAGGGGTTTTCCCAGTCAGGCAATGCCACCGCATAACATGACTCTGACTGTCACGGGTGCAGGGATGTTGTGGGTTGGATGGTTTGGCTTTAACGGCGGCAGTGCGCTGGCTGCAAATGGTGATGCGGCCATGGCGATGTTGGTCACACATATTTCGGCAGCTGCTGGTGCGATTACCTGGATGGCGGCGGAACGGGTTAGATATGGAAAGCCCTCTGCTCTTGGCGCGGTTACCGGTATGGTCGCCGGCCTTGGCACCATTACACCGGCATCTGGATTTGTCGGCCCGGGCGGTGCACTGGTCATCGGCATCAGTGCCGGCCTCATCTGTTTCCTGGCCACCAATTACATCAAGCGGACGCTGAAAATTGATGATTCCCTGGACGTTTTCCCGGTCCATGGCGTTGGCGGTATTTTGGGCACAATGCTGACTGCAATATTCGCCAGCAATGCCCTGGGTATTTTCAGTGGTCAGGAAGAAATCAATATAGGCAGCCAGTTAGGTATCCAGGCGGTGGGTGTGATCGCTACGCTTGCGTACACCGTAGTAGTGACCTTTGCCATTTTAAAGTTCACAGACATCGTATTTGGCAACCGGGTAGAAGACGACGAAGAGCTCGAAGGTCTCGATCTGGTTTCGCATAATGAACGTGGTTACGATTTGTAGAGGTTGGAGCTAAAGATTTGCTGCTGGCTGCCGTTATCCCAATAGACCGATCAAGGATGACGGATTTAGCCATGCAAATTGCAAATTCCAGTGGCGCACCGGTTCAGCAGGGTATTACCCGGCCAACTGTTGTGCCACCGGCTGTGGGAAACCCACAAACCCAGGCTCTGGTGCAGAATAACAGCCAGATCGCTGCCGCTGCACCAACCTACCCGGTAGCCATGATGAGCCCGGCTTATCTGATGGCTTACGTGCAGATGCCTGTGGCCATGGGCGGCTTCACCGGGGCAATGCCCGGCGCCTCTTTTCCTCCCGCAACAGCGGCAGGAACTGCTGCCGGCATCCCTGCTTCCGCAGCTGACAACCCTAATGGTGCAAGCCACGTAACAGCTAATCCGACAAACTCCACTGCGTCAGCAGCGATGCCATCAATGACAGGCTATGGAGGTTACGGTGGGGCAGGCGGATATGCAGGTTATGCCATGCCTGTCATGATGATGGCGCCGGTATTCCTGCAGATGGGTTATCCCGTGGTCTTTCAGGGTTCCGTTGCGCAGCCGCCGGCTACCGTGCCTGCATCAGAAGACGTGGCTGTGCCCGGCAGTCCTGAAATTCAGATCCCTGGCATACAAACAGACGCTGTGCCTGATGCACCGGTTATCACAGATAGCCCCGCTATTGATGTTGTGCCACAAGCAGACCCGGATCAGCCTTCAAGTAGCTTACCGTCTCTGCCAATCAGCTCAATGCAGGCGGATGATTTTGCAGACTACAAACTGATCGAAAAAACCAGGCAACAGGAAACCAACCTGAGCTTCTCACTGACCACCAAGGATGGTGATCAGATCACACTGAATTTCAGTCAGATTGATGCCGCCTCAACCATGCGCTTCAATGGTGAAACGCTCGAGGGTGGCACCATGAAGGACAGTAGCTTCACCGAAGAATCCGAGCGTATCGTCAATATGGACGTGGTCGGCGACTTATCAGAGGATGAAAAAGCTGCTATCGACAAAGTCATGTCGACAGTGATCGAAGCTGTGAATGCCTTTTTTACCGGCAAAGTGGGTGATGCGGTTGCCAAGCTCAAAGCCATGGATTTTGATGGCGCTCAACTGGCTGAAATGTCTTTGAATATGTCGTTAAGTAAATCGGCAAGTGTGTCCAAAGCCTACCATGATGGCGGTGATTATCTGCATGACCTGAAAAACCGTGATGCCGATATCGGTCAGGCGCTTGAGTTTATGGCCACTGAACAGAAACGTTTGATCGATATGGCAAAAAACGTATTGGATGCACCAAGCGCAGCAAAACTTGTTCGTTCTCTGGTGCCACCACTGATGGCAGAGCCGTTTGCGCAGCTCGCTGAGCAGATTGCACAACCCGTCGTCGAAGACACTGCTGACGACAATATGATTGATAAGGACGCTGCGCAGAGTTAGCAGGCGAACGCCTTGCAGCAGATCAATTAATGATCTGCTTCAGCTTGCGCCCAGTATCAAGTCAGCACCGCGTTTGGCTGCTTGTCTGACCAGAAGATCCACCAACTTCTGAAAGGGGTAGCCGATCGCCTCAGCACCTTCAGGGTAAAGACTGACAGGCGTCATACCGGGCAGAGTATTGACTTCAAGCAACGTAATCTCCCCGTTATCGGTAACAATAAAATCGGCGCGAGAAAGATCCCGCAGGTCCAGTACCTGGTGGGCCTTCACAGCAATATCCTGCAACTGTTGCAGAATGCCAGCGGGCAGCGGCGCCGGTATCAGGTGTTCACTTTGTCCCGGCGTGTAACGATTCTCATAGTCATACCACTGCGTGTCCGCTGTAATGATCTCGATCACCGGATGTGCAAGCAGCGTTTGTTCAACCTGCAGGACGCCAACCGTAATTTCTTTGCCGAACACAAAGGGTTCTACCAGACAGTTTCCGTAAACAAGTGCCTGTTCTAATGCAGCAGGCAAATCACCGCCGTCAGGCAAAGGCATTACACCAATGGCCGAACCCTGATTCAGTGGCTTAATGACAACAGCAGGTCCCAGCATCTTGAGAATTTGATGGCTGGCTGCATGGCGATCGTCATCGGGTGTAACCACCAGATCCGGCGCCACCGGCAGATTCGCCTGCCGGAAAATATGCTTCGCGACCGCTTTGTCCATGGCCATAGCACTGCCACGCACGCGACTTCCAACATACGGCAGGCCTGACATTTCGAGCATGCCCTGTACCGTACCATCTTCGCCAGGTGGCCCGTGCAATGCTGGGAACACCGCGTCTGGTGCAATCTCCAGCAGGCTCGCCATACAAGACTCGTCCAGCTCGACCAGATGACAATCATGGCCCTCTTTTATCAGCGCCTGCGCAACCTGTTGAGCTGAATTTCGTGAGACCTGTGCTTCGGCGGAAGCGCCACCCATCAAAACGGCGACGCGCAGTGTCTGTTCAGGCATAAGGGTCAGGTATCCTTTTCTAAGCTCTGGGAGCCAGCTGGCACCATTACTGTTGAGTATTGAGTAGTAGCGCGCAAACCAGGTCGTCGGGCAATACAGCACCAGCGTTCATGATCCCGCCACGCACCGTTAATAAATAAAAAGGCTTCAGAATAGCCTTCTTTGACAAATCCGCAACGCGCCACCAGGTTGGCAGACCGCGTGTTTTCCGGCTGAATATTAGCTTCCAGCCTGTGTAAACCCATTGTGTTGAATGCATAAGCTACCAGTTGCTGCAGGCCTTCCTGCATATAACCTTCGCCTTGGAATTGGGCGCCCACGTAATAACCCAGCGAAGCGCTCTGGAATGAACCGCGGACAATATTGTTTATATTGATCACGCCAACAATACGGTTGTCTTCGTTACGGGTGATCACAAAACCGGCGTGGTCTTCACGATTGACCCGTTGCAGATAATATTTGAACAACACTGGGTTTGTTGGCGGTGTTATCCAGGGCTCGTGCAGAGAAATGCTGCCACGCATGAGGTGAACAAATTCCTGTTCATCATCGCGCAGCACCCGTCGAATGGAAACCCGCGGCTTATCCTTCACCATTTCCCCGATTTTCGAGCAGGAATATTTCCCAGAGGGTTGGTGGAATAAGTGCCAGACCGAAGATCAGCAGATAAACCGGATGAGCGCTGAGCTGCTGCGCCATGGGCCAGACACTGGCCAGATCGAAATTGATCTGTTGCCATCCCAACAGGCCTGCAGTGGTTAAGGCAAAGCCTGCTGAAAGCAATAAAAACCGGATCAAAAAGCGAAAGTACATGCTGTAGTTAATCTCAATTTAAACACCATTCGAAGTTTGTGCAGCCAGGATATAAGCAGCGCCGCGCCGGGACAGCCAGGCGTTTATAAATTCTTCCAGAGCGTAGCGGCGCTCCACTTCCTGATGGTCAGCAGCTGCAGGGTCCTTGACCAGAACTTCATCGCCATCAACCCCGTATAAAAGTACCAGATGACCGGGGGTTTCCGTCAATGGGGCATGTTTGAGTTTACCGGTGTCAAAACGGATACTGCAGACCATCGGGATTTGCTGCTGTAGAAGTGCAAGCGCGTCTGCCCAGTGTGCAAACGCTTCAACTGCACCCACCACCCCTTGATCTCCGGCCCACCGGATAGCCAGAGGCCAGGATCCGTATGCTTTGCTGATCGGGTCGTAACAGGCGTTGACAGTTGCCTCCCAGGACGGGGAATGACTGAATTTGGAGAGCGCCATCTGCAGCGCCGTCGGTGAGCAGATACGGCGTGCAACTGCGGCATCTGCCTGCATCTGACTGATACTGGCAGGAACAGGAACAATGACCTTACCGCCGGTAACCGGTATCTCTGGCACCATGCACAGCGGCCGCAGACTGACTACCAGAAGATAGCTGTGGGGCTTGTCTGCAGACTCGACAACCACGGTAACCGTGCTGGCGGCTGTATCTGTTGTTGTGTGCCAGCAATCGATATGAGTCGAAACTGCGGCTACCTTGCCTGCTACAACTTCGGTTCGGGCATTTTCCTGCTGCTCAGCTCTGCCTGGAACGTATTGCAGGATGCTTTTTGTATCACCGTTACAGAATTCAAAATGATATCTGTCATGGTCGTGCAATTGCACGTAGCTGGGCACGATGATGTGATCCTTGGGTAACGCGGGCAGTGCAATGTCGGCCTGCCAGCTATTTAGTCCAGGTCCCGCATACCAGTTCGCTTCGCCATCCACGGGCAAAGGATAGAGTTTTTCGATGCTGCGGTCGGCTAGTCGGATGGCCTGGTTCATGGCAAGATCTTACCCGCGAGCTTGAAACAAAACACCTATTCCATGCCACAACTGAATTTTTATACCACCGCACACTGCAGTTTATGTGAGCAGGCGTTGGACCTTTTGTTAAGTACACCGGAAATGGCCGGCTATCAGGTGCAAAGTATCGATATTGCTGAAAATCCTGAACTACTGGATCGATATAGCAGTAAAATCCCGGTACTCGAACTGAATGGTCATGAACTGAACGCGCCTATAGACAAGCAGAAACTGCTGGCCTGGCTGGCTCTGCAGACGTAAGGGACATGCGTCTTTATCGAGTCGCTAAACGTTGCTCGCTGACCCCGAGGGTAGGGGTGGGGGTATTCAACTTGCTGCCATAGACATGCCGGAACGCGAGTACGTTTTTCACATAGTTGCGGGTTTCTCTGAACGGAATACGTTCGATCCAGACATCCATCGGCATATCGTTCGCGTCTTTGATCCAGCGATCAACTCGATGTTCACCTGCGTTGTAGGCTGCAATAGCGAGCGGGGTCTGGCCCTGATAACGCTCAACCAACCAGGCAAGATGAAAGCTGCCCAGCCTGATATTGATGTTTGGGTCAGCAAGGTCTGCAGCTGTCGGCTGAGCCATTCCAGCTCGTCGCGCAACTATTCGGGCGGTACTCGGCAACAACTGCATCAGTCCCCGCGCGTCAGCAGAAGAGCGTACATCAGCCTGCATGGCAGACTCTTGCCTTGCGATGGAAATCAGCAGCGGTACTGGTAGCCCGGTACGCAAACCGGCCTGACGGAATTGCGCTTCATAAGCTAACGGAAATCGTAAGTGGAGGTGGTTGGTTGCCTCCGCAATGTTGGCGGTGCTGATTGCCAGATGAATCAGACCAAGACTGGCAGCTAATTCGGCAGCAACCACCTGCTGGTCAAAGCTCAGGGTATTCAGCGCTTTGTACCACTCTCGGCGTGCATTGAGATTGTCCCCAACAGCAAATAACTCGATGCTCCGTGTAATGCTCGGGTGACGGCGAATTTGAGCCAGATCAACGTTTGTGACATTGGCGTTCTGTGCATTCATCTGCCCGGGCAAACCGAGCTCCTGCGCCGCCAGGAAGCCGTAATAGTGACGTTGACCCGCGAGCGCAACGAGAGCGCTGTTGTCGAAAAGGGCAGATTCGGCGTCGCGTTTACGTGCCTGTCCTGCCCAGTAAACCCACTGGGATTTCTGCCTGATATCCGCAGGTAACTGATCCGTCCAGAAAACGACTTCGGGCCAATTCTGTGCTCTGACAGCAGCCAGCGCCAAATCTTCGATGACATTGCTCAAGGTAATTCTGCTGCGCATTGATTCAGGCGGAAACACCTGGTTTTCACGTGCCGAAGCCACTGCCACGATACCATCGACGCGTTGTCTGACGTTCGGATCAAAGGTGTGACTGCGCTGGTAACGCTGCCACAGAACAGCTGCCTCTGCGGCATCGCGGGACGCAAGCCGCGACAGTCCATGGGCAATGATGTTCTGCACGCGGAGCGTGTTGTCTGCAAAGTTAGCCGTGCGGCCAATTTGTGCGGGATTGACGTGAACGTTGTAGTAGCGATCCGCCAGCGCCTTGTTCGCATCGTTAAAGTATCTCATCAGATAGCGTGCCAGGCTTCGAGCGTTGCCATTGATGGCTGCAGAAAAACGCTGCCAGACAACGTCCTGGGTGAAGCGCGAGGTTTTTCGCCAGGCGCTGAACAACGGGTCACAGGCCGACGGCTGCGAGCGTGGTTGCACCCAGATACTGGTGACTTCATCTAAAACAGCCCTGGTCTCGCCTGCGGCCGAGCGTGCCTGTAGTTGGTAACAGTTGAGCTCTGCATCTCTGGTGGGCTCAAAGTGAGTCAGGAAGGTCTGCCAGCGAGCCTTTTTTCCCAATTCCCGAAGCCAGCGCTTGCGGGTCAGAGAGGTCACCGCGAGATCAGGGTAGTTACGCAGAAACTCGCTGACCTCGGCGGTTGATGCTCGATTCAGCCGGCGTCGCAGATCATAGTATTGGAGATAAGGGTAAAGAGGGTATGCCTGTAACCCTTTGGCAACGCGCCGGTAATCGGCGTCAGCGTTTTTGCGCAGGTATTCTCTGGCTTTCAGATAGTCTGCGCGCAGCGCAAAATCCGAGCGGGCCTGCGTGGCTGATGCACTGACGCTGCTGAGACAAAGAAATAGCAGAAAACAGGTAGTGAGTTTTATTCTTCTTTACCTACACGCACAGCCAGAACATCACACATGGCACCGTGTAAAACACCATTTGCCGTGGACCCCAGTAACAAAGCCAGACCATGGCGGCCATGGCTGCCAATCACAATCACATCTGCTTCGAGTTCATCAGCAACGCGCTGGATTTCACTCTCGGGACGGCCAAAAATCAGGTGCTGCCGTTCAGTGGGCACATCCATCCCGGCGCCGAATTCACTGAGATGTGATTTGGCTTGCTCCTGAATCTGTTCCTGTACTGACGAAAGGTCCATCGGGACATCGCCGCCATAGGCAAGACTGAGCGGCTCAATCACATGAACCAGGTGCAACTCGGCGTCATAGGCTTTGACAAGCGCTAAAGCCCTCTGAGCAACGGGTTTAGACTCTTCTGTTAGGTCTACGGCCAGTAGTATCTTTTTGTAGTCGGACATCTTGCTCTCTCACCCTGTTTGGCGCGACGATACAACGTCAACTGTCTCCTCTCAAGCATGGCATACAATTTTGACCTGGTTAATTATTTTTCTTGTCGTAGCGCTGGTTATTGGACCGATCCTGTATCTGCTGCCCAACGAGCGCGACAAACGTCTGACCGCCATACGCGCGGTCGCGCGCGCTCAAGGACTGTCCATCCAGATTACCAGCGTCGCAAAACTCGATCCCAGCGCTGCTGAACGTGTCAGTGCCGGTGGCAAGACGTTGCAACCTAAAACCTCATGTGCCGGTTACAAACTGCCAATTGGTCAGAAGCTGTCGGTAACTGGTGAATTTATGCTGATCAAGCTGCCACCATCCCCCTCTGTGGTGGTTAACGAGGTACTGCCGGGCGTGGCATTGAGCGTTGATTCTGATAAACGCCTCTGGGCGCAGTACAACGCCGGGGGTGGTGCCTCAAAATTGATTGAAGATGCGTTTCGCCGACTCCCTGCAGACACCCTGGCAATCGCTGTAGAGAGCCGCAATGTCGTGTGTTTCTGGCAGGAAAAAGCCAAAGCGGATGGAGGTCAGGTGGAAATAATCAGAGCGGTGCTGGGTGACCTGCGAGACGACCTTCAGGCGCGTTTTGGTACCTCCTGAAGCAGCAATCGGATCATCGAATTTACCTAAACAGGCTCCACTTTTCTTGACAGTGCCAGCCACCACGCCTATAAACCGCGCCATCGTTGCCTGATTACTGATCAACAACGACATAAGGAACACGCGGCTCTACCGAGTCGGCACAAAAGGAATATTGGAGCGTTATGGCTCGATCACTGGTCATTGTCGAATCACCCGCAAAAGCGCGGACCATCAACCGCTACCTCGGCAAAGAGTATGTGGTGAAATCGAGTGTGGGTCATATTCGGGACCTTCCTACAGGTGGCAAAGCGGTTGATCCGAAGGCACGTGCCGCAGAGGCAGCCAAAACTAAAGCGCTGACACCTGCCAAACGCGAGGCGTATAAAAAGAAGCGTGCGCGAGACCAGTTGGTCAAACGAATGGGTGTGAATCCGGATAAAGACTGGGCTGCGGACTACGAAGTACTGCCCGGGAAAGAAAAAGTTGTAGACGAACTGTCTAAGCTTGCGGCCAATGCAGACATGATTTACCTCGCCACAGACCTTGACCGTGAAGGAGAAGCTATCGCCTGGCACCTGCGCGAGACCATCGGTGGCGATCCAAGCCGATATCGCCGCGTGGTGTTTAATGAAATCACGCGTAAAGCGATCACTGCAGCCTTTGAAGCACCGGGCGAACTGGACATGGATCGCGTCAATGCGCAACAGGCTCGACGCTTCCTGGACCGGGTGGTTGGTTTTGAAATATCCCCATTATTGTGGGCAAAAGTGGCACGCGGCTTATCCGCAGGTCGGGTTCAGAGTGTCGCGGTAAAATTAATTGTCGAACGTGAACGAGAAATCCGTGCGTTTGTGCCAGAAGAGTATTGGGAAGCGTTTGCTGACCTTAAAAGTGACAAAGCGCCTGAACCGGTCCGCTTTCAGGTCGCCCGGCAGAGTGGCGAAAATTTTCGTCCGGGTAATGCAGACGATACACAGGCAGCACTGGATGCGCTGCGCGCGGCCGACTACACCGTCTCAAAACGCGAGGACCGTCCAACAAAATCGCGGCCCAACGCACCATTCATTACGTCGACACTGCAGCAGGCTGCCAGTACACGCCTCAGTTTTTCTGTGAAGAAAACGATGACCATGGCACAGCGCCTCTACGAAGCAGGCTACATTACCTATATGCGGACGGACTCAACAAATTTGAGTGCAGACGCAGTGGATTCGTGTCGCGAACATATTCAAAAAGAATACGGCGCAGACTATTTGCCCGAAGCACCGAAGAAATATTCATCAAAGGGGGATGCTCAGGAGGCACATGAAGCGATCCGTCCTTCCAACGTAGGCACACGAACCGATCATCTGGATGGCGTCGACCCGGATGCGGTACGTCTTTACGACCTGATCTGGCGCCAGTTTGTTGCCTGTCAGATGACCGAAGCACGGTATCTGAGCACCTCGATCACCGTCTCAGCGGGAGAATACGAACTGCGGGTCCGCGGCCGCATCCTTCAGTTTGATGGGTTTACCCGGGTGTTGCCACCTGCGTCCCGAAAGGAAGACGACACACCGTTACCCGATCTGGCTCAGGGAGATAGCCTGAATCTTGTCGATGTGGAAGGCATTCAACACTTCACTAAACCCACACCACGCTTCGGCGAGGCTTCACTTGTGCGTGAACTTGAGAAACTGGGTATTGGCCGACCGTCCACCTACGCGGCGATCATTTCCACAATTCAGGATCGCGGCTATGCCACGTTGAACAACCGTCGTTTCTACGCAGAAAAAATTGGCGAACTGGTCACCGATCGTCTATCGGAATCATTTAACCACCTCATGGATTATTCGTTCACGGCAACCATGGAGGAGCAATTAGACAAAATTGCTGAAGGTGAGGCAAAACTCAACGAAGTACTGGATGAGTTTTATGGCGATTTTTCTGAGCGCTTAGACCAGGCCAAAGATGCAGACGCAGGCATGCGCGCGAATGACCCTACCGATACAGATATCGTCTGCAGCGTTTGTGGACGCCATATGCAGATTCGCACCGGGTCCACTGGCGTGTTTTTAGGTTGTTCGGGTTATGCCTTAAAACCCAAAGAACGCTGCACGCACACCGTCAACCTGATCCCGGGTGATGAAGCCGTAGATGTCGAAGAGGACGAGGAGGGCGAGTCCAAACGATTGCGCAATATGCACAAGTGCCCAGTCTGTGGCACCAACATGTTGAGCTATCTGGTAGACGAACAGCGCAAGCTTCATATCTGCGGTAACAATCCAGACTGTGCTGGTTTCGAAGTTGAAGCGGGGCAGTTCAAAATCAAAGGCTACGATGGGCCTGTCCTGGAATGTGACAAATGTGGCGCGGAAATGCAGCTCAAGTCGGGTCGCTTTGGCAAATACTTCGGCTGCATGGAATGCAAAAACACCCGCAAGCTTCTGCGCAGTGGTGAACCCGCACCGCCCAAGGCAGACCCAATCGACATGCCTGAACTGCAGTGTGAAAAGGTTGATGATCACTATCTATTACGCGATGGTGCGGCGGGTATATTTCTGGCTGCCAGCCAGTTTCCAAAACACCGTGAAACCCGTGCGCCCAAGGTCAGCGAATTGAAACCTCATGCAAACGAACTGGATCCAAAATTTCAGTATCTCCTGGAAGCACCTGATGCGGATTCTGCTGGCAATCCAGCTATCATCCGCTTCAGTCGCAAAACCAAAGAGCAGTATGTTCAGACTGAAATAGACGGTAAAGCCACCGGCTGGAAAGCATTCTATGTGGACGGCAAATGGGTAGAAGAGCAGCCGCCTCCTGCCAAGAAGAAACCTGCCAAAAAGAAAGCGCCCAAGAAAAAGGCGGCGAAAACGTAAACTTTCGAAAAACGTGACGTAAAAAAAGCGGCTAAAGATAAACTGTTAGCCGCTAAAGGGTGCAGTCCCAGATCTGTAGCCGGCCTGAGGCTGGCTCTTAAGCCCCAGGGGATTATTGTCAGGGCTTAAAGATGCTGTCGAATAACGCCAACAGACAATCCTTCAATTGCAAACGCCTGGGTGGTCAGATCAACCTCGATAGGGTCATATGCCGTGTTCTCTGGTAGCAGGAGAATCTGATCGCGCTTGCGGGTACGTTGAAATCTTTTTACCGTGACCTCATCTTCAATCCGCGCTACCACAATCTGCCCGTTGGTGGCCTGTTGCGTTTTATGCACAGCCAGCAGGTCGCCATCAAGGATGCCCGCGTCAATCATGCTGTCCCCGCGGACACGCAGGAGGTAGTCCGCTCTTGGCTGAAAAAACCCAGCCGGCATATCTACCCGGTCTTCGATATTCTCTTCAGCCAGAATGGGGTTACCTGCGGCAACGCGACCAACCAGTGGAATACCTGCTTCGAGATCTTCGGGTAAACGGATGCCTCTGGATGTGCCCGGGATCATCTCAATGGCACCTTTGCGCGCTAACGCTTTAAGATGCTCTTCTGCCGCATTAGGAGAACGGAACCCAAGCTCCTGGGCGATGTCTGCCCGGGTGGGCGGATACCCGGTATCAACAATGTGCTGACGGATCAACTCCAGCACCTGAGATTGACGTGGCGTTAAACTCTGCATAAATATCCCTGTTTAAACATACAGTAGGCTGTCAGTATATACAGTGATTTGCAGGTTTGCACAGCGTTTTTTTTCCCCTTAGTATCCGCGCCCCGGCTTCAATAAAATGATACATACTTTGAAGGCTATGTTGACTGGGCTCTTACTGGCACTAATCCTGCCGGTAACGGGTGCAACAAAAACGGTAGATTCCCTGGCTGCAGCGCAAGCAAGAGGCTTGCAGATATTCACCGAAGCAGACCAGCGTCAAAGCGGATACGGCGACATGGAAGTGGCGTTGACGATGATTCTGCGGACGGCGAAAGGCACAGAAACCGAACGAAGGTTGAACATTCGCCAGATGGAGATCCCAGCTGACGGGGATCGCGTGCTGATCGAATTTGAGAGCCCCGCGGATATTCGTGGCACGGCTCTACTCAGTCATGCACATAAAACCGCTGACGACGATCAATGGTTATTTTTACCCGCGCTGCAACGGGTTAAAAAAGTAGCTCTGCAGAACCGCAACGGCGCTTTTCTTGGCAGTGAATTCACATTTGAAGATCTTGCCGTTCCAGAGTTGGAAAAATACGACTATCTGTACCTGCGTGATGACGTCCTTGACGGCCTGCCGGTCTACGTAGTGCAGCGCATGGCGCGCAGCAAGTATTCAGGCTACAGCCGCGAGGTCTTCTGGATTGACCAGGAACACCTTCGCGCTCAACAGGTTGAATACTTTGATGAGGATAACCGCCAAACCAAGTTATTGCGTTTCAGCGGCTATAAGCTCTATGCCGATCGTTTCTGGAAAGCCGGCTTCATGTCCATGTCCAACCTCGAGTCAGGCAAGAGTACTGATCTGATCTGGCAGGATTATCGCTTCGGTATTGGTTTGCAGCCAGGTCGGGATTTCAGCATCAATACCCTGCGTCGGATCAGGTAACGTGTTGTTGCGTGCTCTGAGTTTAAGCCTCGCGCTATTGTGCGGCGGTGTGGTCCACGCTGACCAACTGGTTTTCGGTAGCTTCAAATCCGCCGTGAACGCACAGAACTGGGCGCAGAAACTCAGCGCTCAGTTTGACCAGTCTATCGTTGTTGAACTTATCGAGATCGAAGACGAAAACCGTTACCGCGTGCAGAGTAAACCTCTCGCCGAAACTGCTTTTCTGGCGCTTCGACGCCGCGCGGATTCGGCAGGTGTGACGTACTGGCGTTTGTACGGTGACCCGGATGAGATGGAGACAAACAGCCGTACCGCCTCTGCAATACGCAGTACACCGCCGTTAGGGGCTGCACGCCTGCAACCTCCGAGCCCGGTGGAGGCGCCGGTTATGCCTGAGGCAGGAGGGCAGCAGAACAGCGCATCAGCGCAGCAGGAAAAACCCTCAGCAAAGTCCAGCCCGTCTGCCTTGGTAGAAGCAGACCTGCCATCAAGCAGTAACGCTGACATGCAGTGGGATGTCGGCTTGCAGACTCGGACCTTTTTTAAAGAAGGCACCTTTGGGCAGGATCGATTTGAAGCCAGTGCCAGTTTTGAATTCCAATATTATCGCGGCTGGCAGGATGATCGACGCAGCATAACTTTGAGCCCCTTTCTGCGTGTTGACAGTGCCGATCCACAGCGGACCCATGCTGATTTGCGCGAGTTTTTCTTCAGCTCCGTGGGCGATGACTGGGATCTTCACGTTGGCGCAAAACGCGTCTTCTGGGGCGTTACAGAATTCCATCACCTGGTTGATATCGTTAACCAGACTGATCTGGTAGAAAACCTCGATACAGAAGACAAGCTGGGGCAACCCATGGTGCACCTGTCTCTGATCCGCGACTGGGGTGTATTGGATCTTATGTTACTTACCGGTTTCAGAGAGCGCACTTTCCCTGGCCCCGACGGTCGACTTCGTGTGCCGTTCAAAATCCTGGACGACGCAGAGTATGAATCCGGTGCTGAGCAACTACGTACCGACGTGGCAGTGCGTTGGTCACATTATCTGGGGCCCTTTGAAGTGGGCATACACCACTTTTCGGGCACCAGTCGCGATCCGTCATTCATTCCCCTGGTCACGCCAAACAGCGAGGTTGTGCTGCAACCGTTTTATCCTGTGATTGACCAGACCGGCGTTGATGCACAGCTGTTTCTTGGCGACTGGGCATTCAAGCTTGAAGGTTTATCACGTTCTGGTCAGGGCGACCGGTACGCGGCTGCAAACCTGGGGTTCGAACGCACCTTTGTCAGGGTGTTTGATAGCGGAGCAGATTTTGGTCTGATCGGTGAATATCTTTATGATGAGCGGGGCGATGAAGCGTTCAACACGCTCTTCGAGAATGATGTTGCCATTGGCGGGCGCCTGAGCCTGAATGACTTTGCCGATACAAAAGCACTGCTGGGCGTGGTCGTTGATGTTAACAATGATGATTATCTGGTTACGCTGGAAGCTTCACGCCGGTTGAGCAACAGCTGGCTGTTCAGCATCGAAGGGCGCTTCTTCACCGGTGGCAACAACCTGCCAGCAGATGCACCCCCACAAGACGTCCTCGATCCCAGTAACAAGACAGCGTGGCTGCAGGACGATGATTATCTTCAGGTGGAATTCAAAAAGTTTTTCTAACTCACCGTCAGCGCGATAAACTGCTTTCATGAATGAAATTGTCACCTACATAGAAGAGCATATCTGGATACTTGAAGTATTCCTGATTGTGCTTGGTACGGGATTTGTACATCTGCTTGTTAAGCTGGCACTCAACCGGATCAAACATCAGTTAGATAAAACTCATAACCTGTATGACGACGCTCTGCTTGAAGCAGGGCGTAAACCATTGAGCTGGGCCATATGGATCATAGGGGTATCCATGGCGGCAGAAATCGTCGGTGGCACTGCCGCGGCGGAGATTTTTGAGCAGGTCGCGACAATCAGAGATGTTGCTGTCATCTGGCTCCTGGTCTGGTTTGCAATACGCTTCATACGCTATATCGAAGAGCATATTGTCATTGGCCAGGAAGGTGAGCCCAAGGTTGATCTGACCACTGCGCGCGCGGTCGGTAAACTGTTACGCGCATCAGTAATGATCACCGGAGTATTGCTTGTATTACAGGCTTTTGGCTTTTCTATTTCCGGCGTTCTTGCGTTTGGTGGTATCGGTGGCATCGCCGTAGGTTTCGCCGCCCGGGATCTGTTGGCTAATTTCTTTGGCGCGATAATGGTATTTCTTGATCGACCGTTTTCGGTAGGCGACTGGGTCCGCTCACCAGATCGGGAGATTGAAGGCACCGTTGAAGAAATTGGCTGGCGCCTCACCCGTATCCGCACTTTTGACAAACGGCCGCTTTATATACCCAATTCTATTTTCACCAGTATTGTGGTGGAAAATCCGTCGCGCATGCTGAACCGTCGAATCTATGAAAACATTGGTATTCGTTACGATGATGTTGGCGTTATGCAACCCATTGTTGATGATGTCAAAGCGATGCTGAAAAGCCATGACGCCATAGATACCCAGGTCACCCTGATGGTTAATTTTGTCGAATTTGGACCTTCATCGCTGGATTTCTTTGTTTACTGTTTCACCAAGACAACCGTGTGGTCTGAGTTTCATGAGATCAAGCAGGATGTGTTGTTGAAGATCGCAGAAATCATCGAAGCGCACGGCGCAGAAATTGCCTTTCCCACACGGACGCTGCACCTGGCAGCAGAGCCGGAAGCGCTCAAAACTGACACAGCAGCAGATTAGGTGACAGAAGAACAACAGGCGCTGTCTCAGTCGAGCGCACTACCAGAAGATCTGCGCAATCGATTGAGCAGCGCAGCGCTGCAGTATTCTCATGCACAAGTTGAGCGGGCCGTGGACCAGCTGGGCATTGAGGTGACCGTCGAGTTTCAGGATCAAACCCCACAGTGTATCTGCGTCCTGCCGGAAGGGTTTATGTTCGCCGGCATGTTACTGCGCCGTCTGGTTTTTCCGCTTACGTTCTACAACTGGGCTGAGCCACCGGCGCAACCTGTCGCAGACACCTTGGATTTATCCCGACCGATCCTGCTGCTGGGTACAGAGGCGGGACAGCCTTCATTTAAACCCTGGCTGGACTGGTTGTCACCGGGCAAAGTATCCTGCGTTGCACTTCTGCAGTCAGCAGAACCACAGCCCTGCACGGTTTATGCGGCTTTACCTGCCCTGAAAGGGACAAAGGTCGGCTGTGGATTTCAGCTTGAAAGTTTTGCCGCCAACTGGGGCGGGCTGTACCTGCTGGATAAAGATTGATTTTTTTTAAACTGAACTGAACAACAGGAGTTTTGCATGCCTCGTATCGGCGTATTTGTCGGATCTTCCCCTTTGCCGATGACAGCACAAAAAATGCCCGTGGACCTGCACACACCATGGGGAGATGCCTCAGCCGCACCGCGTAAATATACGGTTGGAGAATACGAATATCTGGTCATGTCCAGACACGGTGAACAACACGAGTTTGCACCGCATCAGATAAACTACCGGGCAAACACCTGGTTAATGCACAGTCTTGCTGTAGATGGCTTGTTAGGTACTTACACCGTGGGCAGCGTGGATCCAGTGCTGGCCGTGGGTCAGCTGGTTGTACCTGATCAGCTGATCGACTATAGCTGGGGCCGCGCCAGCACGTTCGATGACCAACTTCGCCACATCGAATTCACTGAGCCCTACGACAAGGCTCTACGACAGACTCTGCTGGGTGCGGAACCTTCGCTGATTGATGGTGGTGTCTACGCGTGTACGCAAGGGCCCCGACTTGAAACCGCAGCAGAAATAAAACGTCTGGCGCAGGATGGCGCAACGTTGGTTGGTATGACCGGTATGCCGGAGACTGCGCTGGCGCGGGAACTTGATATGCCTTTTGCGGCATTATGTCTTGTGGTAAATCCCGCGGCAGGTGTTTCAGATGATGTTATTGATATGCAGGCGCTTGCAGAGATATCGGCCACGGGTGGGGCTCGAATGGTTGAGGTGTTGAAGCAGCTAGCCGCCTGATTCCTCAAGTTGCAGCCAGCGCTCCTGCAGGTTCTGAGGCAGAATTACTGGTTCTACGATAACCAGAACACCCATTTTAGGATGGTCGAGGTAATGCAGATCACCACTGCGCAGCCGCCGGCTTTCCTTTAACTGCATGTAGGGTTCCGACGCTGTCGGATCTAGTCTGCTCTCATAAGTTGGATTAAACGGCGTCATGATTGGCTCCGCACCCAACGTATCGGCGTGGTACCACAGCGTTGTCGCAAAGTGCAGGTAACGACTGACGGTCACGTCGATGAAACCCTGAATGCGTGGGTAGCCCGTTATGGTCGCAGGGGCACGCTGATCAATCGGCAATTCAATATAGATAGGTTGTGGCGCCTCTCTGGCAGGCACCGGTTGTCGCCAGCGTTTGTGTATCAGAGGGCGCAGGGTTCGCTGACGGTTTATCGACTTAACATCCTCATTCAACGCGCTGGTTGGTAACCACGTGTAACTGCTGGAAAATAATCCCTGTTCAATCGCTTCTATTTCTTTGCGCAGAAGTTCGCGGGCAGTAGGAGCTAGGGCGGGCGCGTTGGCAGGCACTTCCGTCAGTTCCGCAGGGCCTGGCTGCACTCGTGCCCCATCAGGGGTGACAATCTCAGCATCTTCCGCTTCATTTCGTTCTTCAACAACAACCTCCTGGTTGTCCCCAAAGCTGCTTTCTTTCGTGAACAATGGATGTTCAGGATCCTGCTCACGTAATTGCGGATAGCCCAGGCAGTAGGGGTTTGGTGCAAGAAGTTCAGACAGACTCACGCTTATGTCTGGGTCCTGTGCCATGGCAGAAGTATCAATCACGTCCAGCAGGTTGTTAGGCCAGCTGCGCGGACGACGCAATGTCAGTTTTTCATCGACATTAACATCGAGAACGTCGAGCCGTTCGAATACTAGAATTTCAATTTCGAACCAGCGTGCCTGCAACTGGTCTTCAAGATCGGCACCCTGCACGCCAGTACTGAAACAGGACAGAGCAAAAGCAAGGACAGCAATACGTAGATTTGTTCTCATGCAGCAGCCTCTATGTCTGGCATCAGATCGTTCAGCAGGCTTTGAGCAAACGCCGCACGTTGATCAAAATCAGGCAGGTCCTGGATAACACGCAGGACGGCAGCGCCTTCCATTTTGTAGCTGTTCGGTTGTTGTTGTACCAGGTTAACAATTTTTATGGGATCCACCTTGGTGGCCTGATTGAATTCCAGCTTGCCGCGTTCCGGTCCGATATCAAGCTTGGCCAAACCAAGAGACTGACTGGCCAGTTTCAAACCTGTGACGGCAAACAGGCGTTTTAATGGCAGGGGTAGAAGTCCAAACCTATCAATGATCTCAACCTGCAGATCATCTAGCTGATTCTGAGTTTTTGCCGCACTGATACGTTTGTAGAGAATCAGGCGGGTATGTACATCCGGCAGGTAGTCTTCCGGAATCAGCGTCGCGGCATGCAGATTGACTTCCTGACTGACGGGTTCCAGTGGGCTGTTGACATTGGGCGACTGGCCGGATCGCATGGCCGACACCGCACGTTCGAGTAAGTCCATATATAATGAGAAACCTATGGACTCAATCTGCCCGGACTGATCATCACCCAGAAGTTCACCCGCACCACGTATTTCCATGTCATGTGTGGCCAGCGTGAAACCGATGCCTAACTCTCCCGAGGCTTCAATGGCATCGAGACGCTTTTTTGCATCCGCCGTCATCGACTTGGGGTGAGGGGTTAACAAATAAGCATACGCCTGGCGATGACTGCGACCGACCCGGCCCCGCAGCTGGTGCAGTTGAGCCAATCCAAACTTGTCAGCGCGTTCAATGATGATGGTATTGGCATTAGGCACATCCAGGCCGGTTTCAATGATCGTTGTACAGACCAGAACGTTTAAGCGGCGATGGTAGAAATCTGACATCACCTGCTCAAGGTCCCTTTTTGGCATCTGACCATGACCAACCCCTATGCGTGCTTCAGGCACAAGATCTGCAATTTCTTCTGCGGCGGCTTCAATGTTCCGCACTTCATTATGCAGCAGAAATACCTGGCCACCCCGGGCGAGTTCACGACTGATGGCTTCCTTGATCTGGTGTTTGTGTTTCTGCTGCACAAAGGTTTTTATCGACAGACGTTTAGCCGGTGGCGTTGCAATAATAGACAGATCGCGAATGCCCGAAAGGGACATGTTCAACGTTCGAGGTATGGGTGTAGCGGTCAATGTGAGAATATCAACCTCAGCGCGCATGGCTTTCAGCCGCTCTTTCTGTCGCACACCAAAACGATGTTCTTCATCAATGACGATCAGCCCCAGATCTTTAAATTTGAAATCGTCCGCCAGCAGTTTGTGGGTGCCGATCAGAATGTCGAGCTTACCGCTCCGCAGGCGGTCTGTGATTTCACTAATTTCTGCAGGAGATCGCAGCCGGCTGACGCCTTCTACCGACACCGGCCAGCTGGCAAATCGGTCGCGAAAGCTATCTTCATGCTGCTGGGCGAGCAGGGTTGTAGGCACCAGAACAGCCACCTGTTTGCCATTCTGAACGGCAAGAAATGCGGCGCGCATGGCAACTTCGGTTTTGCCAAAACCCACGTCACCACAGATCAGCCGATCCATCGCCCGCAGCGTGGTCATATCCGTCAGCGTATCTTCAATGGCACGCTGCTGGTCAAGGGTCACTTCAAAAGGAAACTCGTTGGCAAACTTGTCATATTCGTCTTGATTGAGTTTGAACTGGTACGACGTGCGCAACTCGCGGCGCGCGTAAATATCGAGCAGTTCAGCGGCCACATCCACCACTTTTTCAGCGGCCTTTCGCTTAGCTTTTTCCCACTGGTCAGAACCCAGTCGATGCAGCGGAGCATGGCCTTCATCGCTGCCTGAATAGCGACTTATCAGATGCAGAGAGGTAACCGGGACGTAAAGTTTGGCGTCGTCTGCATATATCAACGTAAGGAATTCGTGTTGCTCATCATCAATGGTCAATATCTGCAGGCCAACATATCTGCCAACGCCGTGCTCAATGTGTACAACCGGTGCACCAATGGTCAGTTCGGTGAGGTTCCTGACCAACAGGTCAGGATCGATAACTTTAGCTCCGGCATCCCGTCGCGGGTCAGTCTGCCGGGAGCCCAGCACATCTGCTTCGGTGACAATGACCGCGCCATCGATATACAGGCCTTCGTCCAGTTCGGCGATGCTGATACAGTGTTCGCCGGATTGCTGGTAACTCGCAAAGTCGCTGACAACCCGGGTTTGTATGCCCGCTTTCCGTAGTAATTCATCAAACACCTCGCGACGACCTGCAGATTCCGCAACAAACAGAACGGGTTGCTCCACCTGCTGCACAAACTGTTTTAATTTCTCGGCGGGGTCTTTAGCGCGAGGGTTGAATGTCAACTCAGGTAAGTTCTGGCTGGTAAAAAACTGGCCATGTTTTCCCGGAGATGTACTGAGGTTTATGCGCGGTAAGGTGTTCAGATGAGCGTGCAGTTCATCCATCGCCATGAACAGTTGCCGCGGCGGTAAAATAGGCCGCTCGATATCATGACGCAGAGATTCATAACGAACCTCGGTGTCCTCAATCTGATGCTGTGCCGCCTCGACCACACCTTCTTCCACTACCAGCAGTACATTGTCGGGCAGAAAGTCGAACAGGGTGCCTAAACGGTCAAAGAAAAACGGCAGATAGTATTCAACACCGTTAGGTACGATGCCGCTGGACACATCCTGATAGACACTACATCTGCGCACATCGACGTTAAATGTGTTGTGCCACTGATCGCGAAAGCGGGCTATGGCCGCATCATTAAAGGGGAATTCTTTTGCCGGCAAAAGGTCCAGTCGATCAATTTTTTCAATGGTACGCTGGGTGTCCGGGTCAAACGTGCGGAGCGTATCTATTTCATCGTCGAATAAATCCAGACGAACCGGCAGTTCACTACCCATCGGATAAATATCCAGCACAGATCCGCGTACCGCGTACTGCCCCCGTTCACTGACGGTATCTATATTCTGATAACCTGCAGAATCCAGAGCGCGGCGTTGGGTTGCAATATCCAATCTCTG
Source organism: Gammaproteobacteria bacterium (assembly GCA_048571035.1). Classification (GTDB taxonomy): domain Bacteria; phylum Pseudomonadota; class Gammaproteobacteria; order Pseudomonadales; family Azotimanducaceae; genus UBA4421. The sequence goes on along the minus strand of CP121329.1, from coordinate 692,432 downwards.
TCCAGCCTGAAAATCAAAGCCTGAGCCGGCAATGTAGCTGGGTGGTGAGATCCGTTGTAACAGCGTGGTTACCGGCACCGTCAACACGCCGCTGGTAACATTCGGTAGATCGCGCAATGTTGCTAAACGTTCTGAAGTAATGTCCTGATGAGGCGAGAACGCATCGTATGCAAGCGTTTCCCAGTCAGGGAAATGCAGTGGCGCGTTTGCCGGACCTGCAAACAGTGAAAGTGCACTCTGCCAGCGTTGGGCACGGGCAGAATTAGCAGTGATCACCAGCACCAGGCCTGGCGCAGTGGCGCTGACTCGAGTCACGGCCAATGCATCTGCCACGCCGTGCAGATTTGACCAGGTAACCTGCTGTCCCGGTTTTACAGGGCGTTGTACGTCGCCAGCAAGCCCAGGCGCGATAGAAGAGGCGGTAACAGCGGTTGTCAAAGCGTGTCCGTTTGCAGATAGTTCAGGGCATTTGAAAGGCGCTATTCTAACCATTCAATAGGGTGCTGTGGTGATGTCGGGTAGAGGAATTCAGATATTTTTATTGGTTGCCGTCATGGCGGCGCTTTACGCCCTGGGTTTCTGGCAGGGTTCCTCGCAGACGACATCTCCCCATGAGATCACAACAACTGATAACACGTCGCGATCAGCAGCTCCTGCAGCAGCATTGGACCACCCGTCCGAGCCCATTTCGCCACCCGATAGCACCGAGATGTTTTATACACTGCTTGAAAACGGCGCCTGGTTTCAGCTGGAAAGGTGGTTTGATGAGCATGCTCGGAGTGTGAGCACTGAACAGCGTGTTGCGCTGGTGAATTCAATGTCACAGCAGGTGAATAAGTACGATGCGCTGGCAATGCGCAGTGTCCTGCGCGCTTATCTTGATCAACATGGTGATGATATTCAGGCGTTGTTCCTGTTAAGCGACCTGCAGCAGGTCAGCGGTCTGCGCGAAGGTGCGCTGGAAACCCTGTTTGGCGTGCTCGATCAACCTGTTGAACCCATAGATTACGCGAGGGCCAGGCGCGCCGCTGAGCAGATCATCAATGTCATCGACAACGAACTGCGAACCCGGGGCGCGCTGTCTGAGCGTGCCGCTTTCTGGCAACACGTGAGCCTGCGTGTGCCTGCCAGTGACCTGTTCCGGTATCAATGGGCGCGTGCGCTGGCGCAATCCAAACAGCACGACGAGGCGCTGCGTATCCTGGCCCAAACCGGCACAACTGATGTCTCTCAAGATGAGCTCGATACGCTGGAAGAACAGATCCTGCTGGCCCAGACGACGGTCCAGTTTCGCAAAGATGGGGATCGACTGTTATCCATCGCCCGTGCCCCCACCGGACTGGCAGTTACCCTCCTGGTAGATACCGGCGCCAATATCACCAGTCTGACCCGATCAGCGCTGCGCTCGCTGGCCGCGCGGCGCCTGCCTGAGGAAGCCACCGTGAGAACCGCCGGTGGGCTGGTGACAACTGGAATCTACACGGTGCCGGAAATTCGCGTCGAGGGTCGCGTGTTTACTGATTTGAGAGTACTGGAGCTGCCCATCGACCTGCCAGGTATCGACGGTCTGCTGGGAACAGATTTATTGAATCAGCTGGCGGTTGATCCATTAGCCCTGCAGACGCGCTAACCACAACAGAACGAAGCTGTGAATAACCTGTGGATAAGTAGCTAAGGGCGCGTTTATAACCGCCGTCAAAGCCAGTTGCGCTGCGGAATTGTCAAACACTAGCCAGCACCCTTGTAAAACAGTTAAAGTCTCGCCACGCAGAAAGAAGAAGCCATTAACGAGCACAGACAATGCAACCCACTGACATCTCAGATCCGCAATATTTTCATAAAGTTGTCGATTGCCAGTACGCTTGCCCAGCGCATACTCCGGTACCCGAATACATTCGCCTGATTGCTCAGGAACGCTATACAGAAGCTTATATGCTGAACTGGGATTCTAATGTTTTTCCCGGCATTCTCGGTCGTACCTGCGACCGCCCCTGCGAACCTGCCTGCCGGCGCGTCCGCACTGAAGAAAAACCTGTCGCCATCTGCCGTCTGAAACGGGTTGCCGCAGATAACAAAGGTGACATTTCTGCCTTTATGCCACGTGTGCCTACGCAGAAAAACGGTAAACGTATCGCCCTGATAGGCGCGGGACCGGCTTCGCTTGCGGTGGCGCGCGATCTGCTGCCCCTGGGTTACGAAGTGCACCTGTTCGAGAAAGAGAGCAAAGGTGGGGGCTTCATGCGCAGTCAGATCCCTGCCTTCAGATTGCCAGTGGAAGTGCTGGATGAAGAAGTTGAACAGATTCTCGACATGGGCGTGGAATGCCACTTTGGTCAGGAGATCACCAGCATGAAGAGCATGCTGGATATGGACTTCGATGCCTATTTCATCGGCACCGGTGCCCCAGGGGTAGAGACCTGGACCTCCCCGGACGTGAAGCTGTTGAAGATCATATCCATATCGGCATCGACTGGCTGTCCAGCGTTGCGTTTGGCCATACCACCAGCATTGAAGGCAAAGTCATTGTCATGGGTGGCGGTAACACAGCCATGGACTGTTGTCGCACCTCACTGCGTATGGGCGCGGAATCAGTCAAAGTTGTGGTGCGTTCCGCCTTCGAGGTCATGAAAGCCTCTGAATGGGAAAAAGAAGATGCCATGCGGGAAGGCATTCCGATTATCAACAACCGCCCGCCAAAAGAATTTGTGCATGAGAACGGCAAGCTGAAAGGTGTGCTGTTTGAATGTGTGGAGCCGGTCAAAGGCGAGGACGGTCGACTCAAATATGTCCCCAGCGGTGAGCCTGATGTGTTCATCGAAGCAGACCACATACTGATGGCTATCGGCCAGGACAATCATTGCCCCTGGATTGAACGCGACCTTGGTATGGAATTCGATAAATGGGATTGTCCCGTCCTGGATGAAGTCACCCTGCAATCTACGCATCCAAAAGTATTTTTTGGTGGCGACAGCGCATTCGGCCCGGAAAACATCATCTGGGCATCTGCTCACGCACATCAGGCGGCGATCAGTATCCATCTGATGTGCGAAGGTAAAGACCTGAAGAAAGACCGCCCACCTCAGGGGGTTAATCTTCTGTCTACCAAGATGGGGGTTCACGAATGGGCCTATGACGCCGAACACGATGCGTCCGCACGTTACGCCGTTCCCCTGGTAGAGAAACAATCCGCTTTATCCAACTACAAAGTTGAAGTCGAGCTGGGCTTTGATCAGGCGCTGGGGGCCGCAGAAGCCCAACGATGCCTGAACTGTGACGTACAAACGGTATTCACTGACAAGCTGTGTATTGAATGTGATGCCTGTGTCGACATCTGTCCTATGGATTGCATTACGTTCATCGATAAGGCGCCGGAACAGGAGCTTCGTCAACAGCTCACGGCACCCGCATTAAATATGGAGCAGGATCTGTATCTGTCGGATGAATTACCCACCGGCAGAGTCATGGTGAAAGACGAAGATGTCTGCCTGCACTGCGGCTTATGTGCGGAACGATGCCCCACTAATGCCTGGGATATGCAACGCTCGGTTGTGCATATTCCCCAACTAGGATCTTATGCAGAATGACTGTCAGCTATAATGATTTTGTGATCCGTTTTGCCAACGTAAATGGCTCGGGCTCTGCCAGTGCAAACGGTATGTTTGCGAAGGCGTTGTTCCGTATGGGCATACCGGTGGCAACACGGAATATCTTCCCCTCAAACATTCAGGGACTGCCCACCTGGTTTGAGGTTAGAGTCAGCGAAGAAGGTTATATGGGCCGGCGTGAAGGCGTCGACATCATGGTGCCTATGAACGCCGAAACTCTGGTTGAAGACATCGCTTCGGTCAAACCTGGTGGCTACCTGGTCTACGACAATTCCAAGCCGCTGCCCAAACACCTGCGTCGAGATGACATTCACGAGGTCGGCATACCGATTGCTACCATGTTGCTGCCGGAATTCAGCGATCCGAAACAGCGCAGCCTGTTTAAAAACATCACCTACCTGGGCGCGTTAGCTGGCTTGTTAAATATCGAGTTTGATGTCATCACAGGTATGGTGGCAACGCAATATAAAGGTAAAGATGCGCTCATCGCGCCTAACATCCGCGCCCTGGAAATTGGCCGTCAGTATGCGTACGACTATCTGGATGCGCCGCTGCCGATACAGGTGCGTCGATCTGACAAAGTCGGCGATCGCATCATGGTAGATGGCAATGCTGCTGCTGGTCTTGGATCTATTTACGGCGGCGCCACGGTTTGTGCCTGGTATCCGATTACACCATCAACGTCGGTTGCTGAGGCGTTTGAACAACACGCCAATCGGTTGCGTATTGATGCCGAAACCGGACAGAAAAAATTTGCCATTATTCAGGCCGAAGACGAACTTGCTGCGATAGGTATTGTCATTGGTGCAGCCTGGAATGGTGCGCGCTCCTTCACCGCAACCAGTGGCCCCGGGGTTTCCCTGATGTCAGAGTTTCTGGGGCTGGCATATTTCGCCGAGATACCCGCGGTACTGTGGGACATACAGCGTGCGGGACCGTCTACCGGCATGCCGACACGTACACAGCAAAGTGATGTCATATCTGCTGCTTATGCCTCTCACGGCGACACCAAACACCCATTGCTGTTTCCATCCACCCCGAAAGAGTGTTTCGACTTTGCAGCCGACGCTCTTGATCTGGCGGACAGACTGCAGACACCTATTATCATTCTGTCTGACCTTGAGCTGGGCATGAATGACAACTTAAGTGAACCGTTTGAGTGGGACGAAAGCAGAAGTTACGACCGCGGCAAGGTTCTCAGCGCTGACGACCTTGATCAGCTGGATGTATTTGGTCGATATCTCGACGTCGATGGTGACGGCATCGGATATAGAACCTATCCAGGAACACACCCGGACAAAGGTGCGTTTTTCACCCGCGGCACCTCGCGAGATGAATTTGCCGCTTATACCGAATCTCCTGATGCATACCAGCGCAACATGGAACGTCTACTGAAAAAGTGGGACACCGCTAAGACCCTGGTGCCTGCGGCAGAGATCAGCAGCGGCAGGAGCAGGGTAGGCGTGCTCTACTATGGCACCACAGCACTACCCATGCCTGAGGCGCTGGATCTGCTGGAGCCTGAGGGCGTCATTTTGGACACCTGTCGTGTTCGCGCCTTTCCGTTTGGCGAAGAGGTCAAAGAGTTTATCGACGGACACGAACTGGTGTTTGTCGTTGAGCAGAACAGAGATGCACAGATGCGCACGCTGCTGATTACTGAAGGCGATTTTTCACCGGCGAAGCTGGTGCGTGTGAACTACTACGCCGGTTTATCAATCTCAGCAGACTTTATCCAGCAAAGCGTTCTGGAGTATTTCCAGGAAAACAAATTACCGCGTCTAACCGAGGTGAAATCATGACCTTCGTCGCTAAACCCAAGGCTCATCACCCGAAGTTACCACTGAACGAAATAGGGCTCACCCGGCGGGATTACGAGGGTTCCGTGTCAACACTCTGCGCTGGATGTGGTCATGACTCGGTCAGCGCCGCAATTGTACAGGCCTGTGCAGAACTGTCGCTGCCGCCACATCGTTTTGCCAAAGTATCAGGTATCGGTTGTTCATCGAAAACACCCAGTTATTTCCTCAATAAGTCCCACGGCCTGAATTCTGTACACGGTCGCATGCCTTCTGTGATGACAGGCTCTAATCTGGCTAATCGCGAGCTTTATTGTGTTGGCGTATCTGGCGATGGAGACAGCGCCTCTATTGGTCTGGGGCAATTTGCACACATCGTGCGACGTCGCATAAATATGCTCTATATTGTTGATAACAATGGCACTTATGGGCTCACCAAGGGTCAGTTTTCAGCGACCAACGACAAAGGTTCTACCTCCAAGAAAGGTGCGCCTAACCTCTATGAGCCTATAGATCTGGTCAGCATGGCCTTGCAGCTGGGCGCTACTTTTGTGGCGCGCAGCTTCTCTGGTGACAAGCACCAGCTGGTACCCTTGATCAAAGCAGGCTTGCGGCACAAAGGTATGGCGTTTATTGACGTCATATCACCTTGTGTGGCCTTCAACAATCACGCGGGATCGACAAAAAGCTACGATCATGTGCGCGCCCACATGCAGAATGTAGTGAACGCTGATTATATTCCTCAACACGATGAGATCACCGCGGACTATAAACCCGGCAGCAAAGAAGATATCAACATGCCGGATGGCTCGACCCTGCGCTTGTACAAACTTGACGACCAATATGATCCACATGACCGGGTCGGTGCTTTGAATTACGTTCAACGCAGCGCTGAAACCGGTGACGTGGTTACCGGACTCTTATACGTCGATCCGAAAGCGGCCGATTGCCATGACGTAATGGATACCATCCAGAAACCGCTGAATCAGCTCAATGAAGCAGATCTGTGCCCGGGTCAGAACCCGCTGGACTCAATTAACGCTGGTTTTCGCTAACCTCAGCGCGTTTTTGCAAGTTGTTCACATCTTGGTGACCAAAAATGGACTCACCAAGGTTGCTCGTATGTGGCCAGCCTCTATAATGGCGCCCGCTATTAACCCCCGCCTGACAACCTAAACGAAGAGGACGCGACGTGGCGCTACCGACCCTCGATGATTACTTCCCCGATTGGAAAGAACGTGAAGCTTTAGCTGAAGCGATGATCCCATTAATTGGTCAACTCTACCGGCGTAATGTGGTGTGTTACTGCTTCGGTCGTGCGATGTACAACCAGAGCGTGACTCAGCTGATGAAAACACATCGCTATGTCCGTCAGATTGCCAACAACGAGCTGTCTGAATTTGAAAGCTTCCCGGTGCTGGAAGCCATGTCCAAACTTGACCTCGGGCCCAGCCACGTAGACGTTGGTCGTCTGGCGACCAAGTACATGGAAGAGCTCGAAAAAGGCGAAGTGTCAGCAATGGCGTTTGTCGAAAAAGAATGTGCAGAGGTGATTGGCCGGCATGTGCCACCTCTACCGCAACCCCAGGATGTTGTGCTGTATGGCTTTGGCCGGATCGGACGCCTGCTGGCTCGACTGTTGATCGAAAAAACCGGCAGCGGCCAGCAGTTGCGTTTACGCGCCATTGTGGTTCGCAGGGGCAGCGAGGATGATCTGATCAAACGGGCAAGCCTGTTGCGTCGCGACTCGGTTCACGGTCCCTTTGAAGGCACCATACGGGTAGACGAAGAAAACAGCGCAATCATTGCCAACGGTAACGTCATACGTGTGATCTACGCAGGCAACCCGGCAGAAATCGATTACGAATCTTACGATATTCACAATGCGGTGATCATAGATAACACTGGTGCGTGGCGAGATCAGGAGGGCCTGGGGCAGCATCTGAAAGCCAAAGGCGCCGCCAAGGTAGTACTGACCGCACCGGGCAAAGGGGCCATCAAAAACATCGTTTCCGGTGTGAACTCCAACCTTATGGAACCTGACGACACAATTCTTGGCGCCGCAAGTTGCACAACCAATGCAATTGTACCCGTACTGAAAGTTGTTAACGAAGAGTTCGAGATCGTCAATGGCCACATGGAAACTGTGCACGCGTACACCAACGATCAGAACCTGACAGACAATTACCACAAGAAAAATCGACGTGGCCGAAGCGCACCGTTGAACATGGTGATCACAGAAACCGGGGCTTCGTCAGCTGTTGTTAAACTGATGCCGGAAATGGAAGGCAAACTGACGGGTAACGCAATTCGCGTGCCGACACCAAACGTGTCGTTGGCAATTTTAAACCTGACGCTGAGTCGTGAAACTACCCCGGAAGAGATGTCAGCATTCTTACGCGATGTCAGCCTGAACAGTAACCTGCAACGCCAGATTGATTACACCACATCGCCAGATGTTGTCTCGACGGACCTGGTTGGCAATCGACACGCCTGTATTGTCGATGGTGAAGCCACCATCGTCAGTGGCAACCGCGCGGTGTTATATGTCTGGTACGACAACGAATTTGGCTACGCCTGTCAGGTCATCCGCGTGGTGCAGAAGTGGGCCGGTATTTCTTATCCCCTGATTCCTACCGACGTTGTCAAACTGGGGTTCTGATGAACATGTCCGCTGGCGCTAGCTGGAAAACCTTCAAGTGAGCGTCAGAACCCGCATAGCGCCATCGCCTACCGGCGATCCTCATGTGGGTACCGCCTACATGGCGTTGTTCAACTGGGCGTTTGCAAAACGCCACGGTGGACAGTTTCTGCTGCGTATTGAGGACACAGATCAGGCGCGCAGCACGCAGGAATCTGAGCAGGTTATATTTGATGCATTGCGCTGGCTCGACCTGGATTGGGATGAAGGTCCCGATGTTGGCGGCCCCCATGGCCCGTACCGACAGAGCGAGCGTCGTGAAATCTATGGCCAATACAGTGAGCAACTGGTCGCGGCGGGGCATGCATTTCCCTGTTTCTGCAGTAAGCAACGTCTCGATGAAGTGCGCAGTACACAACAAGCGGCCAAACAGACCACTCGTTATGATGGCCACTGTTTGACCCTCCCATCTGATGAAGTGGACGCACGCATCGCCGCGGGTGAGACCCATGTCATTCGCATGCGGGTTCCCGATCAGGGTGAATGTACATTTAAAGATGAATTGCGCGGTGAAATCACCATTCCCTACAGCCAGGTCGATATGCAGGTGCTCGTTAAGAGTGACGGCATGCCGACATACCATCTGGCAGTTGTGGTGGACGACCATCTCATGGGCATTACACACATTCTGCGTGGTGAAGAGTGGGTGACTTCTGTACCCAAACACAAACTCCTCTACGAATATCTGGGCTGGCAGATGCCGGTGCTTATCCACCTGCCGCTGTTGCGCAACCCGGATCAGAGCAAGTTATCCAAGCGCAAGAACCCGACCAGTGTCACGTATTATCGTGATGAAGGTTTCCTGCCGGAAGCGCTGCTGAACTACCTTGGTCTGATGGGTTACTCAATGCCCGATGAACGGGAGGTTTTCAGCAAGCAGGAAATGTTAGAAGTTTTTGACGAAAGCCGGATTTCAGTTGGCGCACCCATTTTTGACCCGGTAAAGCTGGCGTGGTTGAACGGACAATATCTGCGCAACCTGGATGCACAGGAATATGCCGATCGTGTGGCCTCCTGGATGCTTAACAGAGAGCGCCTGTCGGCGTTGGTACCCCTGGTTCAGGAGCGAGCGGAAAGGCTTTCTGACCTCATTCCGCTAGTGGACTACCTGATTGGCGCGAGAAAAGAGCTGAGTGATGAAGACTTTCAGCACAAGACTCTGGAACGCAAAGATGTAGTACAGGTACTGCATCATACGCTTGCGGCCTTTGACGAGCTGCGTAGCTGGGAACGGGATGACCTTTTTCAGCTCTGTCAGGAAATGGCGAAAAATCTCGAGATGAAATTCAGGGATTTTCTATTCCCACTGTTCATCGCGATCAGTGGTCGCAGTGTATCGCTGCCGCTGTTTGATTCCCTGATATTCCTCGGTGCTGACCTGTCGCGGGCTCGACTGCGGGATGCGATTGAGGTGCTGAATGTCTCAGGCAAAGAGCGCAAAAAGCTTGATAAGGCATTTGCGGCGCTTCCGAGGGATTTTAATCTCACATAGTACGTACAACCCTTTATTGACAGGCCGTGGTGGGGTACCTAACATCACGCGCTCGTTTGGGGCCATAGCTCAGCTGGGAGAGCGCGTGAATGGCATTCACGAGGTCGGGAGTTCGATCCTCCCTGGCTCCACCAATTCTAGACACTGCCGGGACTGTATATGACCGTCGGAATAACCCCCGAAGGCTGGACCTTGGTCGACAACGCTTTGATACGCGACTTTCAGTTTGATGACTTTGTTGCGGCTTTTGCGTTCATGACGAAAGTTGCGTTACTGGCAGAAAAAGCTGATCACCATCCGAGCTGGCATAACGTCTACAACACAGTCAAAATCAGCCTGAATACCCACGACGCGGGTAATACCGTCACAGACAAAGACGTTGCTCTGGCAACGGCAATTAGTGCCTGCGTCGAATAACCATTCCAATAGAGAGTACAACAAGGATAAGCAATGCCTAAAATCACCTACATAGAACACGATGGAACCGAACACCAAGTCGACGCTGAAGTAGGCACTACGGTGATGAACGCAGCCCTGGACAACCTTGTCCCGGGCATAGATGCAGACTGTGGCGGTGAGTGTTCCTGTGCAACCTGCCATGTGATGGTGGACAAGAGCTGGATGCCGAAAGTTGGTTCCCCCAGCGAGGCCGAGGAATCCATGTTGGACCTGAATCCTGAGCGCGTTGAAAACTCTCGACTTTCATGCCAGATTCCAGTGACCGAAGAGCTGGATGGCTTGGTTGTTAACTTACCGGAGTTCCAATTCTAATGGCAGAAGCGACTACCCCTTTAATGGTTGATCTAGATCCTGCAACAGTACCGCTGGAAGACATCGACGTCAGTCAGCGTGAGTTATGGTCGCAGAACAAAAAATACCCATTTTTCAAGCGCTTACGTGATGAAGCGCCAGTACATTATTGCAAAGACAGTGAATTCGGACCCTACTGGTCGGTGACTCGCTTTGAAGACATCATGGAAGTCGAGCAGAACTGGCAGAGTTTTTCATCGGATCCGACCATTGTGATTCAGGATCCCGAAGAGGACTTTGAGCTGCCCATGTTCATTGCCATGGACCCACCCAAACACGACGAGCAGCGCAAAACCGTTCAGGGTGTTGTTGCACCGCGGAACCTGCAGAATCTGGAAGGCACAATTCGTTCGCGGGTGCAGACCATTCTTGATGATCTGCCTGTTGGTGAGCAGTTCAACTGGGTGGATCGCGTGTCTATTGAGCTGACCACACAGATGCTGGCGACGCTGTTTGATTTCCCTTTCGAAGACCGCAGAAAACTGACCCGCTGGTCAGATGTCGCAACCGGAGGACCGGAAACCGGCATTGTTGAAAGTGAAGAGCAGCGTCGTGAGGAGCTTTACGAGTGCCTGGAATACTTCACACGTCTATGGCAGGAGCGCGAAGGTACCGAAGACGGCATCGATCTGATTTCCATGCTGGCACATGGCGAAGCCACCAAAAACATGGACCCACAGGAATACCTGGGCAACCTGGTGCTGTTGATTGTAGGCGGTAACGACACAACCCGGAACTCAATTACCGGCGGTGTTATTGCGCTCAACGAGAATCCCGGTGAATACGCCAAGTTGCGTAATAACCCAAAGGTTATTCCCAATATGGTCTCTGAAATCATTCGCTGGGTCACACCGTTGGCACACATGCGTCGCACAGCCGTGAAGGACTATGTTCTCAATGGCCAGCAGATTAAAGCAGGTGACAAACTGGTGATGTGGTACGCCTCAGGCAACCGTGACGAGCGTGCGATAGATCGCCCGGATGAATTCATCATCGATCGCGCCCGCGCACGCCAGCACTTATCCTTCGGCTTTGGTATCCATCGCTGCATGGGTAATCGTCTGGCAGAGATGCAGCTGCGCATTCTCTGGGAAGAAATCCAGAAACGCTTCCACAAAATTGAGATGGTCGGTGAGCCCGAACGTATACCGTCAAATTTTGTACACGGCTTTTCTGATTTACAGGTTGTCCTGCATCCGCACTAGTGGCAGATGCTTCAGTCTTAACGACTGAAGTTGGCGATCTGAATCTCTTCGCCATGATCAGCGTAGTCGCCCTGACTACGCTGACTGCGAAAATAACCCCAGTTGATTGAACTATACTTCGGCTCAGCTCCATGCAGCGTCGCTGCCAGCGGTGCGTAGTTGTAGTCGTAGTTCGGGTTCAGAAAGTAGGGGGTGCTGATTCGCGGCAGGCTGGCATTGGCCAGTACCCGATGCAATGGCGCTTTATACCTGTCGTTAGACCAGACCTGGACAATGTCGCCTATATTTATGATCAGCGCGTTGTTACTGGGTGAGATCGTATGCCAACGGCTGTCTCGATACACCTGCAACCCAGGCTGCTGGTCTTGTAACAACACGGTTAACGCTCCCGCATCAGTATGGTGACTGATACCCAGTTCACCTTTCGCGGGGACAAAGTCAGCATCTGCCGGCGCGGGATCAGGACAGGGCGGATAGTAGTTAAGCCGCAGAAAACTGCTGTGATTGTTAAACGCCGACGTCAGGTCTTCATCGCTGCCGAGGCTTAGCGTTATAGATCTGATTAGCTCAAGGGCAACTGCGTGGAAATAGCCTTCCAGTTCGATCATGGTTTCTTTAAAACCAGCTTGATCTGGCCACTGCGGTGAAGAGCCCGCCAGCGGGCCCTGTGTAACTGCCGGTCCGATGTCCAAAATCTCTTTCCAATCACGCCGGTTTTTTGTCAGTTCTGCATCAAAGTAGCCCCAGGCGTTATCCGCGCTACGTGCAATCCGCTGCTTTCGTTCGCGGGATTGTTGGAAAAACTGAGCAGTCTGCGCCATAACCTCCCGGATCAGGTGCGCTGGGATCTGATGCCCTGACAGTTTGAAAAAACCCCATTGGGAACAGGCCTTGTCCAAGGCCAAAGAATTGATGTCTTGCAGATCTAAGAGCGGAATATCCATGAGACAGAGTCTAAGTAAGTTAGGCCTGTCCTGCCAACACATAAGCTGCCAACACATAACAGGCTTCTGCTAGAGTAAGCGACGACAGAGAGGAGGGGATATGGATCTAGGATTGCACAACCGGCGTGCGGTGATTACCGGCGCATCAAAGGGTATCGGGCTCGCTTGCGCTGAAAGTCTGGCACGCGAAGGCGTGCATGTTCACCTGGTCGCGCGCACTGAAGCAGACCTGCAGGCAGCCGTGACTCAGGTTGATCAATGTGGTCCGGGGCAGGTCAGCTATCAGGCTCTGAATCTGGCTGATTCACAGGACGCACAAACCTTGATTGAAGCCCAGACCCAGGCGGATATTCTGGTCAACAATGCCGGTGCGATTCCCAGCGGGACTCTGCTGGACATCGACGAGGCAACCTGGCGTGAGGCCTGGGATCTGAAGGTATTTGGCTATATCAACCTCTGCCGTGGCTTCTATCAGAACATGCGCAGTCGTGGCGGTGTGATCATCAACGTGATTGGCGCCGGCGGAGAAAGACCCACTGCAGGATACGCCGCCGGTGCCGGAGGGAACGCTGCACTCATGGCGTTGACTCGTGCATTAGGCGGCACCAGCCGCAAAGATAATATCCGTGTAGTTGGCGTTAACCCTGGTCAGATTATTACCCAGCGCCTGCAGGATCTGTTGCAGGCCGCGGCCAGCAAACGCTTTAATGATAGTGAGCGTTGGCAGGAGTTACTCGACCCGCGTTACCCGCCAGGAGAACCGGCGCATATCGCCGATATGGTGGCGTTTCTCGCCAGCGATCGATCAGCAAATACCACAGGCACAATAGTGACCATTGATGGTGGGCACTGCGCACGCTGAACCGGTTGCCCACCGCTTACTATCTGGAGACGGCAAATGCCCTATTTTGAAACCAATGACGCAAAGATCTACTACGAAACCCACGGTGCAGGCTTTCCACTGCTACTTATTGCACCCGGCGGTATGAAGTCGGCCATCAGTTTCTGGAAAAATACACCCTGGAATCCAATTGAGCAGCTACAGGATAAATACTGCGTTGTTGCTATGGATCAGCGTAACGCAGGCAACAGCAGCGGTCAGGTTGCTGCTGATCATGGCTGGCATACCTACACCCAGGATCAGTTGGGGTTGATGGACCATCTGGGGTTTGATCAGTTTCACGTCGCAGGAATGTGCATAGGGGGGCCCTATGCGCTGGGCCTGATTCAAGCTGCCCCTGAACGTGTCACCAGTGCCACGCTCTTTCAGACGATTGGTCGCGACAATAACGCCGCTGCATTTTACGCCATGTTTGATGATTGGGCGGAAGCACTCATGCCGCAGATGCCTGACGTCGAAGCCAGCGTGTGGTCTTCCTTCAGAGAAAACATGTACGGCGGCGATACTGTTTTATTTAACGTGGACCGCGAATTTGTCGCACATCTACAAACGCCGCTGTTGGTGTTGATGGGCAATGATCTTTATCACCCCGAATCGAGCTCGCGCATGATTGCTGCAACCGCGCCGAATGTTGAGTTTGTCGAGGACTGGAAAGAAGGGCAGGCAAAGGTCCAGGCGATGCACTCATTTAGCCAGTTCCTTGCACAAAACACACCGGAGTAACTCTTGAATCCTGAATCATTAGCTTTATATGACACGATGAGCACTTTGCGGGCGGTTCGCCGCCTTCGTCCTGATCCTGTTCCGGATGAGGTTCTCCACCGTATCCTGCAGGCAGCAGCATGGGCACCCAGTGGTGGCAATGTGCAACCGTTTCGAATTATTGTCGCCCGCGATCCGGAAATCAGGACACAGATCGGCGATCTTTATCGACCTCAATGGGAGACCTATGGCGCTAACGCACGCAAAGGTCTGGCCAGCCTCGAAGGAGAAGCCAAGGCCAAGAGAGCACGCATGCTGGATGCCTGCGACTATCTTGGGGAACACATGGGTGACGCGCCTGTGCTGCTGGTATTCTGCTTCAATCCTGATTACATGGCGATCACGGATGCCGGCCAGGGCCGTCCCTCAGTGGTCGGTGGCGGTTCGGTTTACCCAGCACTGCAGAACGCGATGCTGGCTTGTGTGAGCGAAGGCATCGGTTGCACGTTAACGACTTTATTGTGTTTTGAGGAAGACAAACTCAAACAGATACTTGCACTGCCTGACGGTTGGTACTCCTGTGCCGTGATGCCGATCGGCTATCCGGTACGTGGCGGCCATGGACCGATCTCGAGACGGCCAGTAAGCAAGTTGTGTTATGCGGACCAGTTCGGCCAGGAAATCACCTTTTCCTGAGCCAGCCTCCAAGGAGGAGGTTTTAGCCCAGAGCATGCTGTACCATGCCCAGCTTTATTTTTAGGAGGAATGCTCATGTCCCTGGTTGCAGTAATGGAAACAAATAAAGGCACTATTCGACTGGATCTGTTTGCGGATAAAACACCGATGACCGTGGCAAATTTTGTCAATCTTGCGCAGCGCGGGTTCTATGACGGCCTGGCGTTCCACCGCGTCATCCCTGATTTCATGGTGCAGGGTGGATGCCCTCAAGGTACTGGCACCGGCGGGCCGGGTTATCGCTTTGCAGATGAGTTTGTCCCAGAGCTGCGACATGATGCACCCGGTAAATTTTCCATGGCCAATGCAGGTCCTGGTACCAATGGCTCACAGTTCTTTATCACCCACGTAGCCACACCCTGGCTGGATGATGCGCATACCATCTTTGGGGCCGTGCAAAGTGATGCTGATCAGGATGTGGTTAATGCCATAGCCCAGGGTGACAACATCGTCTCCGTCACTATTGAAGGCGAAACCGACGCTCTGCTTGCTGCAGAGCCTCTGGTTGAAGAGTGGAACGCAAAACTCGATGGCTGATAACGGTGTAATTCTGAGCAAAGCGGCGATAGATCTCGGCATCGTTGCCCGCAACGGGCAGGCTATGCTGACTTTCTACAGAGATGTTCTGGGGTTTGTGGAAGAGGCAAGTACGCCGTTCCATGCAGGTGGAGTCATGTATCGCCTCTGGTGCGGTGACAGCCTGATAAAAATCGTTGTACCTCAAAATCCGCCGGAGAACAGTGCTCAACCTGGGCCTATTGAATCGGCATCAGGCATCCGTTACTGGACCATGCGGGTGTCGAATCTTGAAGAAATAATGACCACCTGCGCCAATGCAGGCGCAATGGTTGTGGTACCTGTTACTGAGATTCGCGCCGGCGTGACAATCGGTATGGTAGAAGATCCCGACGGTAACTGGGTAGAGTTTGTCACTTACGCCGAATGAAAAAGGTTCTAAGCGCGTTAATGGTTGTTTGTCTGGCGGCTTGTCACGAGCAGCAGCATGAGCCGCTCATCAGTCTGCCAGACTGCAACAAACTGCGCGCCAGCGGCAGCTTCGAACTCTCGATCGCGAACGACGATAAAAACACATTGCAGTTAACCGGCAAAGGTGTCGAGCAGTTTGAATGGTTACATGATGGGACAAGCCTGTTGCTCAGGACTAACGCTTCTGACGACCTGCAGGCTACCCTCAGCTGTGTGCAACTCAGTGAAGTTGAACTGCTCGGCGCAGTTCGGGCGCAACAGAATCCCGACAGTTTCGCCCAGTACGCAAAGATAGCCGTGTACGGCAACAGCAGTTTTGCTGCGGTTGAAATAAACGCAGACTTGCTGGATCTGCGAACCTCCGGGCAGGGTGCTTTGAGGCTCGATCAGATTGTCGCTGACGCGGTGCAGGTGCTTGCTTCCGGTCAAAGCCAGCAATTTCTGTCCGGAGAAACGCAAAGCCTGCAGGCCACCTTAACCGGTAATGCGCAACTGTCAGCCGCAACACTGTCAGCGCAGCGAATTGCACTGACCGGCAGCGGCCTTACCATAGCCGAAGTATTTCCAACCGCGCACATTGGCGGCACACTCAGCGGGCAGAGCACAGTCGGCTACGTGTCAAATCCCGTATTAGAAGTGGCTCTGGATCTACAAGACGCGGCGGTCGCGAGTCGGCGCGAATAAATCTCATCTACCAATTATCGCAAGGGGGAAGTTGTGGCGCAGGATTATCTATTTGAAGACTTGAAGGTACTTGATGTGGGTAGCTGGATTGCCGCACCGGTAGCAACCACCATGCTTGCAGATTTTGGTGCAGAGGTTATCAAAGTAGAATTACCCGGCGTTGGTGATGGCTATCGTCAGTTCTCAGCCACGCCAGGTGCGCCTGACAGTGAACACAATTTCGCCTGGCAGATGGATGCGCGCAACAAGCGCTCCGTAGCACTGAATCTAAAAACCGAAGCCGGACGCGAAATCCTGTTTAAGCTTATCGACGAGGCTGATGTTTATGTCACCAATCATTCTCCGGGCATGCGGGAAAAGCTAGGCCTGTCTTACGATCACTTACAGGCACGCAATCCAGGCCTTATCTACGCCTCACTGACAGCATACGGCGAACAGGGCCCGGAACGGGATCGAGAAGGTTTCGATCTGGTGGCCTACTGGTCTCGTTCCGGGTTGATGGACCTGGTGCACGCACCTGGTGCAGATCCGTCTCCAGCCTTACCCGGTATGGGGGATCATCCTACAGCCGTCAGTATGTATGCAGGCATTCTAACGGCACTGATACGGCGCATGAAAACCGGTGAAGGCAGTTTTGTGCACACATCATTACTGTCTAACGGAATCTGGTCAGCTTCCTGTATCGCGCAAGGTGCCTTTATCGATGCTGACTTCAGTCGCTATCGCGCCATGTTAGGCCACCTGTACACCCGTGTGATGTACGAAACCCTTGACCGGCGCTGGCTGCAATTCACCATGGTCAGAAGTCCTGATGAGTCGGACGCAATGTTCACTGTCTTGGGAATGCCGGAAATCCTTCTGGAAGAACGCTTCGCTGATGCGCCAAGTCGTGTTGCCCACGGAACAGAACTGGTTGCTTTGATCAAGCCGGTGATAAAAACC
This sequence comes from Gammaproteobacteria bacterium, assembly GCA_048571035.1. GTDB lineage: Bacteria > Pseudomonadota > Gammaproteobacteria > Pseudomonadales > Azotimanducaceae > UBA4421. The sequence goes on along the minus strand of CP121329.1, from coordinate 674,925 downwards.
CGCACAAGTGCACAATGGTTAGAAGAATTTCATGCCGCCGGTGTCCCTGTTGCCCTGGTTGGTGAGGTTGAACACCTGCCAGAGGATCAGCAGGTTTTACTCAACCCCATGCTGATGGACGGCGGTGACACTGGTCTTGAGCACCTGATCAAACATCCGGTAAATGTTGATGGTCTGAACACAAAACCCGCCGCCCGAGCACCTGATTTAGGAGAGCACAGCGAAGAAATTTTGCACAACCTCGGCTACACCAAAGCCCAGATTGAGAACTTTCGTGAAGAAGGTGTTATCTGACGTTCAGGTTGTTTTAGCCTGACAGATGCTGGAGGGGCAGGGCAGTAGAAGATTTTATCCTTTCCATAGCAAAAGACGAAGACACGTCATGCAGGGGGGCAACCGAGATCAGCTTTTTGTAAACCCGGTCATAGTCGTCGATGTCCCGCGCTACAATTTTCAGCAGATAGTCGGTATCGCCACTCATGCGATAAAACTCAACCACTTCGGGGATGTTTTTCACGCCATCTGAGAATTTCTCCAGCCAGCTGTCATTGTGCTCGCTGGTTCTTATTGCGACAAAAACCGTCAGGCGCAACCCCAATGCTCGTTCGTCCAAAAGCGCTACCCGGCCGCGAATGACACCTGATTCTTCAAGCCTTTTGATGCGTCGCCAACAGGCGTTTGTGGATAAGCCAATCTGCTCAGCCAGCTCAGAGATTGCAATATCAGTGTTGGATTGAAGTTGCTGCAGGATGCGATGGTCGAATCGATCGATCTTCATGAGAAAATTTCTCTCAATTGCTATGTATTGTCGAAATATATTAGCTCTTATTTTCATTTTGGTGAAGATACTGTGATTAATTTCGAGCTGTACAGACTATGCTTTAAATATGTCTATAACCGTCCACCCATTCTTTGTTGAGAACCCGCACGAGGTTCGCTGTGGGTACGTTGTCGCCAACCCGGAATCCCAAACCTGCGCAATCATCGATGCGCCCGCCAGTTCACCAGATATTGGCAAAGGCCTGACAAACTGTGCAGACCAGATGTTGGCCTGGGTTTTTGCGCATGACTACGTTGTCCGCTGGGTGATTGAAACGCATCCTCAGGAACAGGGCTCCACGGCAACGGCTTATCTAAAGGAAAAGTTACTCTGCGCTCAGACCGCAGCCGCTGCCAGCAATGCTCAGCCTGATTTATTCGATCGCCAGTTGGAGCACACGGATACCCTGTGTCTCGGCCACGCCTGTGCCAGCGTGCTCTGCAGAGAGGATTTACCAGGCGAGATTGCCCTGCAGTTTGATAACAAACTCTTTATCAGCGGGTTGTCGGGTATTGAACCCTGGTTGGAAGCTCGGCAGTTCGGGCTGTGTGCCGCGAGCAGGGCTTTTGTTACCAGGTTTGGGCAGAACGACAATGTGACAGCGTCATACTGCTCCGCAATTTCACCAGCTGCTGTCTGTGGCAAACACGCCTGAGGTTGATTTAAGCCAACCGAAACAGCCTAAACAGGCTGTTGTTGCACTGTCCTGGGCAGCAATGGTTCTGACGTTGGCGGTGGCGCTGTATTACATGAATCCGGCCATAGGATTGCTGGGCGGCCTTGTGATAAGACTGGGCCTGCAGACTCAGCCAGTTGTTCGCGCCAAGTCTATCGGCACCATCAGCCTGCAAACCGCCATTGTTCTGCTGGGTTTTACCCTGGGTTTCGACCGAATGCTGAGTGTTTCGGCTGATTATGGCTTGCTGGTGGCCGGTTATGTTCTGGCGACTTTTGCGCTCGGATGGTTGGTATCGCGTCTGCTGTTTTGTGATCGCACTGAGGCCGCGCTGCTGACCAGCGGTACCGCTATCTGCGGCGGCACAGCAATTGCGACGCTGAGCCCTTTAATAGGCGCCAATCCTAAACAGTTTGCAGTTGCAACAGCGCTTGTATTTTTACTCAACGTGGTTGCTCTGATGACCTTCCCGTTCATCGGCCAGTGGCTGAACATGAGTCAGGAAGCCTTTGGCGTCTGGGTAGCGCTTGCAGTGCATGATACAAGCTCTGTGGTGGCTACAGCTGCGATCTATGGTGAAGAGGCCGCTGCGGTCGCCACTACAGTGAAAATTGGTCGTACCTTGTGGCTGATTCCAGTGGCTTTTCTTGCGAGCCTCATCTATCGGGAAAAAGAAGCCAAGCTGCGTGTGCCGCTTTTTGTCGTGTTGTTCATTCTGGCAGCCCTCATCAGCAGCTTTGTCCCTCTTTCATCCGATGTGTTGCAGCTGGTGACGACGCTGAGCAAAACGCTGCTGGTTGTGGCGCTGCTGATGATTGGTCTGGAGATCAATCGCTCAACACTCCAGCAGATGTCCTGGCGCAGCGTACTGTTTGGCGTGACGCTGTGGGGACTGGTGGCGCCTGGGGCTTATGTGCTCATCATGTTGTGAGCTCAGTTTGTTCGCTGCGTTACCCCGCGGGCTTCTCCAGCAATCCGCTATAACCTTATTGGCAAAGGTTATTTCACAGCAACAGCTGCCTTGGCTATCTTTGCGCCATGACTGTTTTACGAACATATCTCGACCTGAAAAGCATTGCCGCGCTACTCGCCTTTGCTGCCTACATTCTGGTGCCATTCCTGGCTTGACCCTCTGCCGTGCAACACTTTGCGCGGAAAAATCATTTTGCTGCTTGACACAAGTCCCTAGTGCGCCGTAAAACCCGCTTTTAGAAGTCTGGTTTATGTGTCCAAAGGAAGGGGGCGACTTGACAGCTAGCGGAGACAATCTCACAGATTCCAAAGACCTGCCCGACGGGGAAGACAGCGACGCTGAGGTCGACGAGTTTGCGACCGACGAAGACGAAGACGTCAGTGCCGAGTTGGATGAGTTCGACGCGGACAGCGATGACGATGGTGAAGATGTTGACAGCATCGAAGCCGAAGTGCTGTCACCAAAAGCCCAGGATGCGCGCTCGCTTGAGATTCGCAGAGCTTTGGAGGAGCGTCAGGAAAGGCGACGTCAGGCAGCCGATATAGACTATCTGGATTTCGACTTCGACGACTGAGATTGCACACCTGCACGCTGCTGCATAACCGCACAGAGATTCTGGCTCGGAATCAAGTCTGGTTGCTAGTGCAAATGCTTAATCTCTGACATGCTCACGCACATGCAAGGATCCGCTAAAAAAGACGCGCCTGCCCTCAGAGACCTGGTGCTCCTGGGCGGCGGCCACGCCCATGTAAGCGTACTCAGAAAATTTGCCATGAAGCCGGAACCGGGCGTCCGCTTAACGTTAATTTCACGTGAACTGCAGACGCCGTATTCAGGTATGTTACCCGGCTGTATTGCTGGCACTTACGCGCCAGAAGAAATCCATATCAACCTGGCTCCTCTGTCTGCGTTTGCCAATGCGCGGCTGATCAGGGCTGAAGTCACGGGAATTGATCTGCAGGCCAGACAGATCCAATTGCAGGGGCGGCCACCGCTGATGTTCGATCTTTTGTCGATCAACACCGGCGCTGAACCTGCGGCACCGTTTGCTGATGCTGTGACGGTCAAGCCCATCAGCAACTTTCTGCCAAAATGGCAGCGCATAAAAGCGGATTTACGTGGCGGAGACCATCTGGCGATTGTTGGCGCCGGCGCTGGCGGAGTGGAATTGGCTTTAGCAGCACGCAGCGTTCTGTCAGCAGATGTAACAATAAGTCTCTATGGTCCAAGCCTGTTACCGGGGCATAACCCAAAAACCGTCGCCTCAGTGTCGGAGGTACTGGCTCGGCAGAAAATCACCTGGGTTGCCGAGCGTGTTGAAGGGCACAGCGATGAAACGCTGCGGTTGGCTTCAGGTGCCGCCCTCAGTGCAACACACACGCTCTGGGTGACCCATGTACAAGCGCCGAGGTGGATCAGCGAGGCGGGCTTTGAAACAGATACTGAAGGCTTCCTCAGCGTTGATAGCCAGCTGCAGAGCACGTCCCACCCTGGCGTGTTTGCAGCCGGTGATATCGCATTTCTGCGCGAACAACCTCGCCCCAAAGCCGGTGTGTACGCTGTTCGGGCAGGTGCCGTGCTGGCAGACAACTTACGCCGTTCACTCAAACAGCAATCCTTGCGGCCCTATCGGGCACAGAAAAACTATCTTGCACTGCTTGGAGACGGGCAAGGCAGGGCCATTGCCAGCCGCGGGGACTGGAGCGCCTACGGTCGTATGTGGTGGTTTCTGAAAGACAGGATTGATCGAAAGTTTATAAATAAATTCAATAAGTTACCTGCTAGTTCTGAACCCAAATATGATGTATCTAAAGCGTTGCGTCCCGAGCTTCCCGCTGAGGTGATGCGTTGCGGTGGCTGTGGGGCGAAGCTGGCCGCTGATCCGCTGCGGCGTGTTCTGGCACGCTTACCGGAACAGCGTGGTGAACATATCAAGCTGGGGATAGGAGACGACGCTGCGCTTATCCAGGATCAGGGCGCAGACACCCTGATCACAATAGATGGCTTCAGAGCCATGTTTGATGACCCCTACCTGTTTGGTCGTATCGCAGCCCACCACAGCCTCAACGACATATTTGCGATGGCCGCAAAGCCCACTTCTGCACTCACGTTTGTGACCCTGCCGCTGATGTCAGAGGCGCTGATGGAAGAGGAGTTGTTCCAGCTGTTGTCTGGTGTTGTAGCGGTGTTGAATAACCACCAGGTCCCGTTAGTAGGAGGGCACACTGCTGAGGGGGCTGAACTGACCCTTGCGCTGACGGTCACTGGTACTCCCGGATTCAAAGCAGTGACCAAATCTGAAGCCCGGCCCGGTGATGCGTTGTTGCTGACCAAGCCACTGGGTACCGGTGTAGTGCTTGCCGCTGCGATGCAGGGCAAAGCCTCGCCGGAAGTTCTGAACGCCACTATGGCCAGTATGGACATGAGCAATGCTGAAGCCGTGGATATTTTCCTGGCTCATCACGTCCATGCTCTGACAGACATCACTGGATTTGGTCTGGCTGGCCATCTGGCTGAAATACTAAGAGCTTCGGGCGTAGGTGTGGAACTGGACCTCAATGCCGTGCCCGCATTGCGCGGGGCGCATAAATTAATAGGTCGACTGCATAGTTCCCTGCAACGCGCCAACGAGATCGCACTGAGCGATTATCAACTGGCGCCGGGACTCACAGCCACCGCGCCCGAGATAAAGCTGCTGGCTGACCCGCAAACGTCTGGTGGCTTGTTAGCCTGTGTGCCGCAGGAGCAGGTAGCTGCCTGTCTGCGCAGATTGACAGAGCAGGGTTATACTGCGGCTAACATTGGCTTAATTGCAGAGTCTGGAACTTGGGCGATCCACTGACAGAAAAACCAGTCCGTGTTGTCATCGTCACCGACCCGATGTGTTCATGGTGCTGGGGGATGAGTAACGACATTGACCTGGCGCGTAAAACACACCACCCTGATGTGACCTATGATCTGTTGTTGGGTGGCATCAACACCCAGGGTAACCAGCCTATTGGCGAGTATGGACGCCGCTATCTGCGACGCCTCTGGCAGGAGGTTGCGGCAACCACCGGTCAGCGCTTTGGTGATCTGGTTCCCGAAGCTTACATCCATAATTCGAAAGTGCCTTGCCTGGCTCTGGAAGCCGTTCGCCTGCTAACCCAGCGCGCACCCTTCGACTTTCTGCGCAAACTACAATCCAGCTTTTTCATAGAGCAAAAGAACATCAGTGACCGCGCAACGCTGCTACAACTGGCTTCTGAATCAGGATATGACGCTGAGGAAGTGGATCGCCTGATCGACTCAACAGAGGTGAATGCCCGCATTGATTTTCAATTCAAGAACGCCAGCGCGTATGGAACGGAGGCACTGCCCAGCGTGCTGATTGAAGATCAAATAAGTATGCGCCTTTTAGCCGGCGGCTACGTGGACGCTGACATGTTGGATCAGCTGCTTAAGGAGGTTCTGGCTCACCCGCTTGTTTAATGACTCAGAAAAAGTCAGCAATCGCCGGGCGAAATCGATCCATGTCTACCAGAAACGAGTCATGACCTTGCAGCGAAGGCATACGCTTGAATAAAACTTCGGGTACGTGCCGGTCCAAGGCGAGAGCCAGCTCTTCCTGCTGGCTGACCGGAAACAGAAAATCGGTTTCAACACCGATAATCAGCGCTGCATCCAATCCGAGCTTGGCAAAACTTGCCTCTAATGAGCCGCCGTGGTCAGCCGCATCATATAGATCCATCGCCCGGGAAAGGTAGAGATAACAGTTTGCATCAAAGCTGCCGATGAAGCGATTTGCATGGCTTTCCAGATAGGACTCCACTTCAAAGTCGATACCAAACGGATTATCCGCGTGGGTGAAGTCTGTGGCGCGCTCACGACCAAAACGTTCGGCCCACTCTGCTGCTGATCGATAGCTGATCATGCCGAGTTTGCGTGCCAGGCGCATGCCGGAGACAGGGCCGTGGCCACTCATGTCATATTGTCCATTGTCCCACAGCGGATCAGAGCGAATGATCTCTCTCTGTAGTGATCGCAGGGCAATCGAGAAGGGCAGGCTGCGCGCGGCAGCTGATATTGACACCAGTCGCTTTGCGCGGCCAGGTAGCTGTTGGGTGAATGCTAAAGCCGTCATTCCGCCCATGGAGGAACCTACCACGGTGTGTACTGTTTCGATCCCGAGGTTGTCGAGAACAAACGCTGCAGCATCGGCAATATCTTCAACCGTCAGTACTGGAAAGTTCAGCCGATACAACTCGTTGGTGTCCGGGTTGATGCTCGCTGGTCCAGTAGAGCCAAAGCAGCTGCCCAGAGAGTTGACACAGATAACAAAATATCGGTCTGTATCGATGGGTTTGCCTGAGCCAATCATGTCTTCCCACCAGCCTGCCGAGGGATCACTTTTGGAAGAGCAGGCGTGAGCCGAAGGAGACAAACCCGTGAAAAGCAGGACGGCATTATCTGCATTGTCATTCAGTCGTCCCCAGCTTTCGTAGGCCAGGGTAGGGCTTGTGATGCTGCCACGTTTCATGACAAATTCACCAGCGAGGGTGATGGTTTGTACAGCGGTCAAGATACCTCCTATGGCGGAGCCTTATGGCGGACTCCTATGGCGGAAGAGGTAGGAGTCGAACCCACCAGGCACGTATTCGCACCTCAACGGCTTTGAAGGCCGCGCGCCCCACCGGAGACGATGCTCTTCCGCGATCGATGGTATCAGAGTTCAGGCAGACGCCACACTCTGATTCAACCTAATAATCCGATTTAAGGACAATGCGTTCGTTACCTTGTCTGCGGGTAAATCCCCGGCCATCGAAGTATTCCAGCACTTCAATTGCCACGTTGCGGCCAATGCCCGTTTGGTCGCGAAACTCTTTGACAGTGAAAGGCTTTTCAGCGGCGAGCTGATGGATATGCTGAGCAACCTGTTTAAGCTGAGCTGGCAGGTAGAAGCGGTGTACGGCGATGTGCACAACAAAACCCCTTTTAGCCAATGCTTTCAGGTCTTTTTCAATCTGAGCCTGTGGTGTATCACTTTGTTTGGCCAGGTCGCCGGTAGACGGTGGCTGCAACTGGTCTAATTTCTGCTCAAGCTTAGCCCAGCTCTGTTTTAACTCTGCCGGCAGACTGGTCTGCTGATCCGGCAGACGGAAATAGCCACCAACATTCTCGATGACTTGAGCCTGTACCATGGCATTCAATAACCTCTGCCGCAGCAGGACAGGAATCTGAATAAACGCATTTTCTTTTAGTCCGGGGGAACTGGCCTGTTGCGCCAGATGTTGAGTCAACTGTTCAAGTAACTGCTTCTGATAACGCCCCAACAGCTCCTTGGCGACAGCCATGCCTGCCACTTTAAGCACATCGTGCTGACTGAACAGAGTGTCAATCTCTTCAGATGGCAGGTGCCAGATATCCGCAAACTCGCTGATATCAACAGGGCCGACAGCAAGCAGGTTTTCTAAACTCTGCCGTGGAGAATCTACGTCAAACGCCTGCAGCAATTTAAGCCGCTCTGGATTACGACGACGTAAGCTGGGTTGTGCGTGTGCATATTTCACAGTGCCACCCCCTAAAGTGACGTCTAGGCTCTGATCGCGCACAATCAATTGATCACCGTGACGAACCGTCAACGGTTCATCGCATACCAGGTCAACCATTTCGCTTTGTCCAGGCACAACCCGATCTTGCCCCAGCAGGGCAATCCGACCGGTAACGTGAGTGGTGGCGTTGTAAATGTGCACTGGCGTCCAATGTGCAACAGCACGGGGGAAGGTCTCGAGCACCTTTAAATTAACCGTCAATTCACGTTGAGCAGGCATCAGTGCACCATCCAACCAATGTCCTCTGGCCACTTCCTGCACGTTCAGTCCGGTGATATTCAGCGCACAGCGTTCTCCGACTGTGGCTTGCTCTGCTTCCTGGTTCTGGGCACGGATTGACCTCACTCGCACAGTATTGCCACTTGGAAAGTGATAAAGGGTGTCATCTGGCATAACCACCCCTGAATGAACTGTACCTGTGACAACCAGACCAGCACCTTTGATGCTGAAAGCGCGATCGATGGCCATACGGAAGGGCGCCTTTTTAATCTGGGACTTGTAGGTGCCAGCTTCAGCCCGCAAGTGCGCCAACAATGCATTTGTACTTTCAGGATTTTCTGCGCTGGTGACAAAAACCGGTGCTGCCTCAAGGAAAGTGTTGGCAACGAGCGCTGCAACTTCGTCCTGACAGGCTGTCACTCGCGCCGCATCCACCCGGTCGCATTTGGTTATGGCAATGGCACCGCTGCGCAAACCGATCATCCGCAGGATATCGAGGTGTTCTTTGGTTTGCGGCATGGGGCCATCATCAGCAGCCACAACAAGCAGCGCAAACTGTTGGCTCGCGACTCCGGCAACCATGTTGTGGATAAATCTGGCATGCCCCGGTACGTCAACAAAGCCAATGTCACCATCGTCGATATAGGCAAAGCCAAGGTCTATGGTCAAACCGCGCAGCTTTTCCTGTTCCAGGCGATCTGTGTCTACACCCGACAGCGCCCGCACAAGCGAGGTTTTACCATGATCAACGTGGCCGGCGAGGGTAACAATCATGCAGGCAGACGTTTCAGCAGTTGAACTAATTCATCCAGCGGCAGTGCACCACGCAGATCCAGCCAGGCTTTGCCTTCAGCCACGCGGCAGATAACCGGTGTCGGCAGTCCGCGTAACGTGTCAGCAATCTGTTCAGCTGATCGATCAGCGTGCGATAGGATCAGCGACAGGCTTTTAATCGTCTTATCAGGCAGCGCGCCGCTGCCAATCTGCGCACTGCTGTCTTTCAGTTCAGCGTGCCAGTCTGTTGGAATAATCTGCATGAGGGCCTCACCTCGCTCGCGAAGCTCGTTCAGGTCGACAGTGAGGGTTTTCAGCAGAGGTAGATGTTGGGGCAGTTCTTCAGGTTTTTCATATAGCTTCAGCGTAGCGTCGAGCACGGCAAGCGTGATTTTGTCAGCGCGCATGGCGCGCTTCATCGGATTTTTCCTGATTTGGTCAACCAGACTTTTTTTACCGGCAATAATGCCGGCCTGCACCGCTCCGAGTAATTTATCGCCACTGAATGTCACGAGATCTATGCCATCTTTCAGAACAGACTGAGGTGTCGGTTCAGCAGGCAGACCCCAGCGGGTAAGGTCTACCAATGTACCGCTACCAAGATCTACACAGCTTGGTATGCCAGCTTGTTGCGCCAGCTTTGCAAGTTCTGCAGCCTCTACTTCCTGTGCAAATCCGCTGATATAGAAATTACTGGGGTGTACTTTGAGCAGCATGGCAGCCTGATCAAGCACTTCTGCAAAGTCCCTGGTATGGGTACGATTGGTTGTACCCACTTCAAGCAGTTCACAGCCGGAACGAGCCATTAATTCAGGCAACCTGAAACTGCCGCCTATCTCAATCAGCTCACCTCTGGATACAGGCACTTTCTTTCCCTGGGCAAACGTGTTCAGGCACAACATCAGAGCCGCGGCATTGTTGTTCACAATTGTCGCTGCCTCGCAGCCAGTCAATCGGCAGATACGCGCTTCAACAATCTCATCTCTATCGCCACGGCGACCTTGTGCCAGGTTGTATTCGAGATTCATGGGTCGGGTAACAAGCGGCTGGACCGCTTGCCATAAACTCTCGCTGAGCAGGGCGCGCCCGAGATTGGTATGAATCACTGTGCCGGTCATATTAAAAACCGGCGTATAGGCGCTGTTATTCAGACTTGCTGCAATAGGCTCAACATAACCCGAAGCCTCAATCGCCCAGGTGGGCACCGAGCGTTCAGCACGCATCTGTGACTGCAGTTCCCTGATCTGATTGCGCACAGCCTGAATACCATGGTTCTCAACCAGATCGATCATTTCCCTGGCTTTGAGCAGCAAATCCACCGCTGGTAGGTCACGTAACTCTGGCATTGTGTGTTTACTTTGATATGTCAGCGCGCAGTGTACTCATAGCCACCTGCAGCGCCAACACAGCCGCTAAATCTGGTTATGATAGACGGCAAATCGATTTGGAGAGAAACATGTCTACTGCGCGTATCAGCTTGCCTGCCAAAGGACAGCCCTGGCCACAATTACAGCAGCAAATGTCTGACATGGGTGAAAACGACGTCGATTGGCGTCACGGTAAAGCGTCAGTTTACGTCTTTCATTCTGGTGATGACGTCATGCAGGTGGCTCACGATGCTTACAGTATGTACATCGCGGAAAATGGTCTTGGCCCCGGCGCCTTTCCCAGTCTGAAGCGTATGGAATCCGAAGTTGTGAATATGGCGCTGTCTTTACAGAACGCCCCCAACACTGCCGCTGGATCCATGACGTCAGGTGGGTCCGAAAGTATCCTGCTGGCCATTAAGGCCTGTCGGGATGCTCGAGCTGCTACAGCACCCGTGCCGGGCACACCCGAGATCGTTGCTCCTTATACAGTCCACCCAGCGTTCGACAAAGGTGCTCATCTGATGGGCCTCAAGGTTATTCGCGTACCTTGCTCAGACAACTTTCGTGCTGACGTGGCTGCCATGGCAGAGGCCATCACAGAGAACACCGTTATGCTGGTAGGTTCTGCACCTTGCTTCCCCTACGGATTGATCGACCCAATCGATGATCTCAGCCAGCTGGCTCTGGACCATAACGTCTGGCTGCATGTGGATGCCTGCGTGGGCGGTTACCTCAATCCATTTATGCGCACAGTTGTCGAGCAGCAGGGCGGGGAGCAGATAGAAGCTTACGATTTTTCACTGCCTGGAGTCAGCTCAATGTCCCTGGATCTGCATAAATACGGTTATGCGGCCAAAGGGGCCAGCACTGTGCTGTACAGGGATAAGAGCCTGCGTGATGCACAGATTTTCAACGTCGATGTCTGGCCGTGTGGGCAGATGTTTACCCCAACATTGGCGGGTACTCGCCCCGGCGGCGCAATTGCCGCAGCCTGGGCTGTGCTGAATTATCTGGGCGAGGAGGGTTATGTGGCACGAGCGGCATTGATCAAAGACGCGCGTGAGCAGTTGATTAAAGGCTGTGAGGACCTCGGCCTTGAGGTTTTTGGTGATCCTAAGCTTTCAATTGTTGGTTTTGGCAGCAAAAACGATGACATCCTGGCGGTGGGCGAAGGGCTTTATGAAGACGGATGGTTTTCTTCGCGCCTGAAAAACCCCGATGGCATACAGGTCATGATCTCACCTGAACATCACAAAACTATGCCTAACTATCTGAAAGCAATAGAAAAAAACCTGGAAGACGTACGCGCTGGCCGGCGCAAACGCGTCACTGGCAAGGTCTCATATAGCTGAATATTGCGTAATCGCAACGTTATATAACAAATTAGTTGTAGTCATAACCGATTAAACCGATTAGATTCTCTTTCAACGAATCGATTAAACCGATTAACCCGAAACGCCATAAGCAACACGGGCAAACGTTTTCATCGAATTCGTTAGGATTTTGAGAGAAGATAATCAAGAGTTAGGAAACTGAGTACAACAATGGCTGGTGAACACACAAATTATCTAACACCTACAGAGGTTGCAGGTTTGCTGTTGGTTTCGCCTATCACTGTTAGACAATGGGCGCAGAAAGGCCTGTTGGAAGCTCAGACCACCGCAGGTGGCCACCGACGATTTGCTATGGAAGAAGTGGAACGCTTCGCCCGGGAACGCGGTATCGCGTTGCCTAATAGTCAGCGTCGAGTGTTGGTTGTTGACGATGATCGTCAACTAAACAATTACTTAGTGGCTTTACTTCAGACTTCGGTTGAAGACGTTCAGGTTTTCAGCGCAGCGGACGGTTTTGAAGCCGGACGTATGGTTCAGGAACATAAGCCTGAAATTGTGCTGCTGGATATCATGATGCCGGGTATGAATGGTGTGGACGTCTGTCGCTCTATCAAAGCAGATCCGGCAACTCGCCACGCGCAGGTGGTCGCCATGACTGGCCATCACAGCGCAGAACTCGAACATCGGGTTCTAGAAGCGGGCGCATCTGTACTTTTGAAAAAACCATTTTCGCGGGACGATGTGCTGCGGGAATGTGGATTGTCTGCTCTCGACTAACGGATCTGTACCACACACGAAACGGAGCACGTGATGTACGTCGAAGCTACACAAATTGTTGATGAGAAAGAAGTAAACGAATGGTTTCAGGTAGAAGAAATTTCTCCTATCCCGGAGGCCAAGCCACCAAAGGCTGCAGCCAAGAGAGTTAAAGAACTCGGCGACGCCACTGACATCTACCTGGGTGAAATCGGTCGTGCTGACCTGCTCTCTGCAGATGAAGAAAAAGCGCTTGCCCGCCAGGTTCAGAAAGGTGATATGCAGGCCCGCGGCCAGATGATCGAGGCAAACCTGCGTCTGGTGGTCAAGATTGCCCGTCGCTACCTCAATCGCGGTTTGCCGCTACTCGACCTGATCGAAGAAGGCAATCTGGGCCTGATCCGTGCGGTGGAGAAATTCGATCCCAGCAAAGGCTTCCGCTTTTCAACCTACGCTACCTGGTGGATCCGACAGGCTGTGGAACGCGGCCTGATGAATCAGGCAAAAACCATACGCTTACCGATTCATATTGCGAAAGAATTGAATACTTATCTGCGCGCAGCTCGCGAGCTTTCGCAGAAACTGGATCAGGAACCTACCCCGGAAGATGTTGCGGAGTTACTTAACAAACCCGCCGACGATGTCCGCAAACTGATGGAACTGTCAGATAACATAGCCTGCACTGAAATATCGGTCTTAGAACCTGATCGCGGCAGCTGGGAAACTGTTGGCGGGGATTGTGATAACGATCCATGGCAGCTGGTTCAGAATGAGCAGCTCAAAGGGCATATTGACCGCTGGCTCGACATGCTTCCGGAGAAATCACACGACGTGATCTGTCGACGATTTGGATTGCGCGGTCATGACATAGCAACGCTTGAAGAAGTAGGCAAGGCCATTGGACTGACCCGTGAGCGGGTACGCCAGATTCAGGTAGATGCTTTGAAAGCCCTGAAATTCACCTTAAGTGAAGAAGGGTTTGCCAAAGAGAACGTTATTCTCTGATAAACCGGGTGCAGGGTTCCTTGTCTGAAAAAGTCAGGGAATCAGCAAAGGGGAGGGCTGTCTATCTGCTCTCAGGCTCGTCACAATAAGGTCCAAGACCAGAAACACGAGCCTTTCCCGATGAGCAGCCATCTCTCCAAAGAAGAACACGTCGCGTTTATCGGCTTAGGGGTAATGGGTTACCCCATGGCCGGACACCTTGCTCGGCAGGGATGTCGAGTAACAGTTTTTAATCGTGATGCCAGCAAGAGCGAACGTTGGCATGCCCAGTACCATGAAGAAGTAGCACACTCGTTAAGAACGGCAGCAACCCCTGCCGAAGCCGCAGAAGGTGCTGACGTGGTCTTTATGTGTGTGGGCAATGATGATGATGTTCGCGCCGTCAGTTATGGAGACGCGGGCGTGTTGGCAGGCATGTCACCGGGCAGTCTTCTGGTTGACCACACAACAGCATCACAAGAACTCGCGCTGGAATTGGCCGAACAGGCAGGACGCAGTGATGTCAGCTTCCTTGATGCACCAGTTTCCGGTGGTCAGGCCGGCGCAGAAAACGGCGCCTTAACAGTAATGGTTGGCGGACACATCGACGACTTCACCCGGTGCAAGCCGCTGTTTGATTGCTACGCCAAAAAGGCCGCTCTACTGGGGCCCACAGGCGCAGGCCAGCTGACAAAAATGGTTAACCAGATCTGTATCGCAGGTATTCTTCAAGGGCTGGCGGAAGGTGTTCATTTTGCACAGCGGGCAGACCTGGATGTAGAGCAGGTAGTAGACGTTATCTCAGCCGGCGCTGCGCAATCCTGGCAGATGGATAATCGTGCAGCCACCATGGCTCGTGATGAGTTCGATTTTGGTTTTGCAGTCAACTGGATGCGTAAAGACCTGGGCATTGCGCTACGCACCGGTGACGGTCTGGGCGCACGTATGCCCCTAACGGCGCTGGTGGATCAGTTCTATGCAGATGTGCAGGCGCTTGGCGGCGGGCGCTGGGACACGTCCAGCCTGTTGCGTCGTTTCACTCAGGACTGAACGGCCTGCAGGGTGCAGGCCATTTCGTTGTTGCAACCGAAATAGAATCAGCGCTTATCTACGGGTGTGTAGTCACGCTGGGAAGACCCTTTGTACAACTGGCGCGGACGCCCGATCTTGTAGGGCCCACTGATCATTTCGTTCCAATGCGCAATCCATCCAGGTGTGCGTCCGGTAGCAAATATGACCGTAAACATCTCTACCGGTATACCAATCGCTTTCAGAATGATGCCTGAATAGAAATCAACATTAGGGTATAGACGCTTGCTGACGAAGTAATCGTCTTCCAGGGCAATTTTCTCAAGAGCCTGGGCCATTTCCAGAATAGGATCATCCTGCACGCCGAGCTCTTCAAGTACTTCGTGGCAGGTCTGCTGCATGACCTTGGCGCGAGGGTCGTAGTTCTTATATACCCTGTGGCCAAAACCCATAATTCTGAACGGGTCATCTTTGTCTTTGGCTTTCTTGATGTACTTATCGATGTTTTTCACGCTGCCGATTTCATCCAGCATGTTGAGCACGGCTTCATTAGCGCCACCATGTGAAGGCCCCCATAACGCGGCTATACCAGCGGCAATACACGCAAACGGGTTAGCGCCGGTAGATCCTGCCAGGCGTACTGTTGAGGTTGACGCATTCTGTTCATGGTCTGCATGTAACAGAAAAATTCGATCCATGGCTCTGGCGAGGGTTGGACTGACTTTATAGTCCTCGCAGGGCGTTGCGAACATCATGTGCAGGAAGTTTTCTGCGTAGCTGAGATCGTTGCGTGGGTAGATAAACGGCTGACCCAGCGAATATTTATAACTCATCGCGGCCAGGGTAGGCATTTTTGCGATCAGGCGATGCGCGGTTATGCGACGATGCTCTGGGTTATCGATATCCAGGGAATCATGGTAGAACGCCGACAGCGCGCCGGTCACGCCACACATGATCGCCATTGGGTGTGCATCGCGTCGGAAACCCTGGAAGAAGTTGCGCAGCTGTTCATGCACCATGGTGTGGTTCTTGATGGTGTCCACAAAGGTGTTATTTTCCTCTGCGCTGGGCAGCTCGCCATGAAGCAGCAGGTAACACAGTTCCAGATAGTTGGAGTGTTCCGCCAGCTGATCAATCGGATAGCCGCGATGCAGCAGAATGCCCTGATCACCGTCAATATAGGTTATTTCCGAATCGCAGGATGCGGTGGAAACAAAACCGGGGTCGTAGGTGAAATAGCCTTGAGAGGTCAGCTTGCCAACGTCAATGACATCTGGGCCTTCTACACCCGAATATATGGGTAGCTCTATGGGTGTATCTTCGCCTTCTATAGAAAGCGTTGCGGTCTTGGTGGCTTTATTCGCCATGTATCCTCCCAGATTAAAGCAGCAGACCAGATATTCTGGTGACCGCTGGATAGCATAAACTATCGGATTATTGCGTTTAGTGGCTTTTTGCCTTTCTTTTATGTTCGGGATGTTGGGCCCGAGCGCCTGCGATAGTGTCAACCGCACAACGGGGTACGCAGCCTATTAAAGCACCGTTGCCTGGTCAATCACTAGTTGATGTTGCACTATTTTGCAGGCTGTTTTTGTGCACTCAGTCCGCGGCGCTGATGGGAAACAGCGTTTGCCCGCTTGCGTCAGAAACGGCTTCTCCGGAGAGCGGTGCGCCAAACAGGGGTGCACTGAAAAACTGTACCTGCACGCGGCCATTCGCAGCGGGCCGAGCCTGCACTTTCTGTTGATCCACCTGGTAGACAATGTCCTGCGCCCGAATCAATTCCATACCCCGCCGCAGTTCACTGTTGCCGCTGCCAGAAATCCGGCCTGCTTCAAGATCGTAAGTGACACGATCGGCACTCAGCTGGTAAGCATCCTGAGGAGTCCCTTCTGCTTCCTGGCGCGCCGACGTGGTCCCGCTTTGTGCCTTCAGCTGCTCCAGATGGAGTGTCAGAGATCCAGCTCGAAACGTTGTACTGCCCTGGGTGGCCTCAACATTACCCCGCCAGATCGCCTGCTCGGTCTGCAGGTCAACGTGAAAAGCATCCGCTTCAACCAGTATCGGAACTGTTGCAGGCACAACGTCGGGGTAACTGCTGACGGCAAACAGCGTCAGGGGCAGTAAAACTAGTGGTCTGATCATCCGGGGCGTCATGCATAGCCATCCTGTCTAAGCGAGCGGCGCGCATCCTAGCACAGGTTCTGCGCTATAGTTTGCGCACTGCTGGCCGACGGCTTAGGCGAAATAGACCGATGTAATGTCAATGCTGCCTTGGCTTTGCCCTGCAAGACCACTAGAATATGAACGCCTGCACTGCCAGCTACACAGTCAGGGTCCTTTTTGTAATCTGGATGAGCGCATAGAGATGTTGCGATTCATGCCCGGAGGCTCATAACCAAGAGTCAAACAAACAAATAGAACCCGCAACACGCCGTTGGCCCTTTCAGGTACAAACAGAAACACGTGTTCGACCAGTACAAACCTGCTCTTACGGCACGCATCGCAGATTAAACTTGGGATTCAATCAATGAAGACAGATAGACCTGTCAATTTAAACTTGTTCAAAATGTCTTGGCCGGTCGCAGCCATTACATCTATTACCCACAGGATTACCGGTGTGGTTTTATTTGTTGGCGTGGCGTTCAGCTTTTACGCCCTTGACCTGGCATTAAGTTCTCCAGCGGGGTTTGCCGAATCTGTGCAACTTCTGCAACAGCCGTTAGCAAAGTTCATTCTAATGGGACTGTTGCTGGCGCTGGTCTACCATATTGTTGCCGGGCTGAAGCACCTGATGCTCGATTTCCACCTGGGTGACTCCATAAAAGCCGCGCAGATAGGTGCGTGGCTGGTGATTGTTATCACCATCGTCATTACTGCTGTTTTGGGAGCTTTGTTATGGTAACTCAGGTCATGAGCCTCACCCGCAGCGGACTCGCGGATTTTGTTATCCAGCGCGCCACTGCCTTTATCCTTGCTGCATACACCTTCTGTCTGCTGGGTTTTTTCCTTGGTACCACACCCATCACTTATGAAAGTCTGACCACCTTCTTCTGGTCAACACCCATGCAGTTGTTCAGCACCCTGGCTGCGCTGTCCATTGCCGGACATGCCTGGGTTGGCATGTGGACTATCGGTACAGACTATCTGCGACCCGCCCACATTGGCGGCACCGCTACGGTTGTACGCGTGTCCTACCAGATGATCTGCATGTTGGTGCTGTTCGTCTATATGGTGTGGTCACTGCAACTCATCTGGCAGTTTTGAGCGTTTTTAGGAATTTAGGTATACAAGCATGACAACTCTAAGAAAAATGGAATTCGACGGTGTGATTGTCGGTGGCGGTGGCGCAGGAATGCGTGCAGCTCTGCAGCTGGCCCAGTCCGGATTGAAGACCGCGGTAATTTCCAAGGTTTTCCCAACGCGCTCCCACACAGTTTCGGCGCAAGGTGGTATTACCTGTGCAATAGCCAGCGATGATCCGAACGACGACTGGCGCTGGCATATGTATGACACCGTCAAAGGCTCTGATTACATAGGTGACCAGGACGCGATCGAATACATGTGTTCTGAAGGTCCACAGGCAGTTTTCGAAATGGAACACATGGGCCTGCCTTTTTCACGAACTGAAAATGGCCGCATTTATCAGCGTCCTTTTGGTGGTCAGTCTAAAGATTTCGGTAAAGGTGGCCAGGCTGCTCGTACCTGCGCCGCAGCTGACCGTACCGGTCACGCGCTGCTGCATACGTTGTATCAGGGCAATATCCGCGCCAATACCACGTTTCTGAACGAATGGTTCGCTGTGGATCTGGTGAAGAATCAGGACGGTGTTGTGACCGGCGTTGTTGCTATCTGCATGGAAACCGGCGAAACGGTCTATGTCGAGTCTCGCGCCACCGTATTAGCAACCGGCGGAGCAGGGCGTATTTATGCGTCAACCACCAACGCTCTGATGTGTACTGGTGATGGTGCAGGCATGGCGTTACGCGCAGGCTTGCCGTTGCAGGATATGGAGATGTGGCAGTTCCATCCCACTGGCATCCATGGTGCCGGCACGCTGGTCACTGAAGGTTGTCGTGGTGAAGGTGGCTATCTCATCAATAAAGATGGTGAGCGCTTCATGGAGCGTTACGCACCAAACGCAAAAGACCTTGCTGGACGTGACGTTGTTGCCCGCTCCATGGTCATCGAAATTCTCGAAGGACGAGGCTGCGGACCGGAAGGTGACCATGTCTTCCTGAAGCTCGACCACCTTGGTGAAGAAGTGCTCAACAGCCGCCTGCCGGGCATTCTTGAATTGTCCCGCACATTTGCCCACGTTGACCCGGTGAAAGAGCCGATTCCCGTTGTACCTACCTGTCACTACATGATGGGCGGCGTACCCACACAGGTCAGCGGACAGGCTCTGACCCAGAACAGCAATGGCCAGGATGTGCCGATTGATGGGCTCTATGCAGCCGGCGAAGCGGCATGCGTCTCCGTACACGGGGCTAATCGTCTGGGTGGTAACTCGCTGTTAGACCTGATTGTATTCGGTCGCGCGGCGGGTATGCACATTGAAGAAGTGATGCGTCAGGGTGTGTCCTATCGCAGCGCCAGCGATTCGGATCTGGAAATGGCTATGCAACGACTGAATCGCTGGAATGAGTCCACTAGCGGCGAGTCTGTGTCCAGCCTGAAGAAAGAACTGCAGACGGTCATGCAGAACAGCTTCGGCGTATTCCGTACTGAAGAACATATGCAGACTGGTGTCACCAAGCTGGAAGAGTTGCGCGAGCGCATCGGCAAGGCACACCTGCCGGATAAATCCAACGCCTTTAACACTGCCCGTTTAGAAGCGCTGGAGCTGGATAACCTGCTGGAAGTAGCAGAAGCCACCGCACTGGCCGCAGAGGGCCGCAAAGAAAGCCGGGGTGCTCACGCACGGGATGACTATCAGACCCGTGACGATGAAAACTGGTTATGCCATTCATTGTATTTCCCTGAGGACAAGCGATTGGCTAAACGGGGTGTGAACTTCGAACCCAAAACAGTACCCACATTTGAACCCCAAGAACGGGTTTACTAGATCGTTTAAGGACGCTAAAACATGCAAGTAAGTGTTTATCGATACAATCCTGATGTAGATGACGTACCCGTCATGCGCGACATGGAAGTGGACTTGCCGGAAGGCAAAGATCTCATGGTTCTGGACGTGCTGGCACTGTTGAAAGACCAGGACCCAACATTGAGCTATCGTCGCTCGTGTCGTGAAGGTGTGTGCGGTTCAGACGGTATGAATATGAATGGCAAGAATGGCCTGGCGTGTATCACACCCGTTTCAGCTGTCGCCAAACGTAACAAGCTGATTCTACGCCCACTGCCAGGCTTACCGGTTGTACGCGACCTGGTTGTCGACATGACCCAGTTCTACAAGCAATATGAAAAGATTCAACCGTACCTGATCAACGACACGCCACCGCCGGCAACAGAGCGGCTGCAGACGCCTGAAGATCGTGAGGAACTGGACGGATTGTACGAATGTATTCTGTGCGCATGCTGTTCTACCTCCTGTCCGTCTTTCTGGTGGAATCCAGACAAATTTATCGGCCCGGCAGGCTTGCTGCAGGCTTATCGCTTCCTGGCGGATTCCCGCGACACTGCAACCGCTGAACGTTTATCCAATCTGGATGATCCGTTTAGTGTATTTCGCTGCCGTGGCATCATGAATTGTGTCAATGTCTGCCCGAAAGGATTAAACCCAACGCGTGCGATTGGTAAGATTCGCACTATGCTGATGCAGCAGGGGACCTAAGAGGTACCTGGGAATACTTGAGACGGCTGACGTTGATAAATAGCGACGCCGAACAACAAGCCTGTCGCGATGCTGTCGTGACGGGCTTTTGTGTTTTTGACACAGGCGCGAAAAGTGCCTGACGGAGACTGAATTTTGAGCGACACATACATGCAGCGCATGCTGCGCAGTTCTCACTTGAGTGGCCAGAACGCTGCATATATTGAATCTATGTATGAGTCGTTTCTGACCGATCCAAACACCGTGCCAACCAATTGGCGCAGTTATTTTGAGCAACTGCCTATGGTCGAGGGTGTGGTCGGTCCGGATACGCCCCGTTTGGCAGTTGAAAATCACTTCGAACGGCTCGGACGTAACCGCCTGAAAGCCAAACCTGAGAAGGTGGCCACCCGCATTTCGACAGAGCACGAAGCGAAGCAGATGCGCGTGCAGGACCTGATCTCCGCTTATCGCCACCGCGGCCATAAAAAAGCCAATATAGATCCGCTTAATATGATGGACAGGCCCAGCATGCCGGTCCTCGATCTCGCTTATCACCATCTTTCACCTGCTGACCTGGACGAGACCTTCCAGACCGGCACATTCCACTACGGGGAAGGCAGCGCCAAACTGCGCGACCTCGTTGACGCTCTGGAGAGCACTTATTGCGGCTCAATCGGCGCGGAATACATGCATATCGTAGATGCATCCGAACAGCTCTGGGTGCAGCAGCGACTTGAAACCGCACGCAGTCGACCGAGTTTTTCTGCGGAGCAGAAACAGGCCATCCTCGAGCGGCTCGGCGCAGCTGAAGGCCTTGAGAAGTATTTACACCGGCGTTATCCGGGCACCAAACGTTTTGGCCTGGAAGGCGGCGAGAGCCTGATTCCGATGTTGCACGAGTTGTTACAGCGACTGGGCTCAAAAGGCGTGATCGAAGCGGTGATCGCCATGGCTCACCGCGGGCGCCTGAACGTTCTGGTCAATGTACTGGGTAAAAATCCGTCGGACCTGTTTGATGAATTTGACGGCAGAGTCACGCTCAACGAAGGTTCTGGAGATGTGAAGTATCACCAGGGGTTTTCATCGAACGTTATGACGCCCGGCGGTGAAATGCACCTCGCCCTGCAGTTCAATCCATCTCATCTGGAAATCGTAAATCCAGTGGTTGAAGGTTCAGTCAGGGCGCGTCAGGATCGCCGTCGAGACTACGAAGGCGGCAAAGTTGCGCCCATTATCATCCATGGTGACGCTGCCTTTGCCGGCCAGGGTGTGGTCATGGAAACCTTTCAGATGTCTGAGACCCGTGGTTACAAAACGGGAGGCAGTATCCATATCATCATCAATAATCAGATAGGGTTCACAACCCATCGCCAGATTGATGCGCGCTCTACGGAGTACTGTACTGAAGTTGCCAAAATGGTTCAGGCGCCAATTTTCCACGTCAACGGGGACGACCCGGAAGCCGTGGTTTTTGTCACCCAACTGGCCGCAGACTATCGTATGCAGTTCCGTACCGATGTGGTGATCGACCTGGTCTGTTACCGTCGTCGAGGTCACAACGAAGCTGAAGAACCGATGAAAACTCAGCCTCAGATGTATCAGAAAATCAGATCTCACCCGACCACGCGAACCCTGTACGTCGAAAAACTCATTGCGCAGGGTAGTGTGAGTGCGGCCCAGGCGGATGCATTGACTGAAGAAAACCGAGAGAAGCTTGAGTCCGGCGGCAATGTGGCACTGTCAATTGTGCAGGAACCGGATGAAAAACTGTTTGTAGACTGGGCACCTTACCTGGGACACGACTGGCGTACTGAAGCTGACACAACCTTCGACAAGGCCCGCTTTAAAGAATTGGCAGGGCGTTTAGGCAATCTTCCAGAAGGCTTTGCAGCGCATCGCCAGGTGAAAAAGATTCTCGAAGATCGACATAAAATGGCGGCAGGTGCCATGCCGGTCAACTGGGGTTTTGCGGAAACAATGGCTTATGCCACCCTGATCGATCAGGGTGTGCCCGTTCGATTAACTGGTCAGGATGTTGGCGTAGGTACGTTTTCGCACCGGCATGCCGCACATCACAACCAGAAAACCGGCAAACGCATCATTCCGCTGAATCTGCTGCGAGAAGATGTGACCTTTGACCTCTACGACTCGTTGTTGTCCGAAGAAGCTGTGCTCGCGTTTGAATACGGCTACGCCACCACGGCGCCGAACACCCTGGTGATCTGGGAGGCGCAGTTTGGTGATTTTGCAAATGGTGCTCAGGTGGTCATTGATCAGTTCATCAGCTCCGGCGAAACCAAGTGGCTTCGCCTTTGCGGCTTAACTATGCTGTTACCGCACGGTTTTGAAGGGGCGGGGCCTGAGCATTCTTCTGCGCGGCTGGAACGTTTTCTACAACTGTGTGCTGAGCACAATATGCAGGTTTGTGTGCCGTCCACTCCAGCGCAGGTTTATCACATGCTGCGCAGGCAGGCGTTACGCCCCACGCGAAAACCGTTAGTTGCGCTTACGCCTAAATCTCTGCTGCGTCATAAGCTGGCAGTCTCAACGCTTGATGCCATGTGTGACGGATATTTCCGCAACGTGATCGGCGAAATAGATCCTATCCCTGCTGAAAAGGTCGAGCGGCTGGTTATTTGCAGCGGCAAAGTGTATTACGACCTGCTTGAGGCCCGTAGAGCCGCGGAAGCGGACAATGTAGTCATCATCCGGCTGGAGCAACTCTACCCGTTTCCCGAGGAAGAGTTCGATGCTGCGCTTGAACCTTACCCGAACCTCAAAGAGGTTGTCTGGTGCCAGGAAGAGCCAATGAACCAGGGTGCCTGGTATTCAACCCAGCACCGCCTGCGACGCACAATTCTGGCCCGGGACGAAAACCTCTATCTGGCCTACGCAGGTCGTGACGCCTTCGCGGCGCCTGCCGTCGGTTACGCTTCAATACACAACGAACAACAAACGCAGTTAGTAAATGACGCGCTGTTTGGTTAATAAAAAGTAAAGGTACTTAAAAAACAATATGGACATCAAGGCCCCCACATTCCCTGAGTCGATCACCGAAGGAACGGTTGCGCAGTGGCATAAGCAGCCAGGCGAGCCGGTTAGCCGTGACGACCTGTTAGCCGATATCGAGACAGACAAAGTGGTTATTGAGGTGGTTGCACCCGACGACGGCACTCTGCTTGAAGTTCTTAAAGCTGAAGGCGACATCGTCGAGTCTGAAGAAGTTATTGCACGTTTTGAAGCCGGTGAAAATAACGCACCTGCACCAGACAAAGCAGCAGAGGCGCAAGAGCAAACCAAAACGCAAGCCACAACCCTTGACGAGAGCAGCGAGCCGGTTTCAGATGCAGATAAGATTGCCAGTCCAGCAGCACGCAAAGTTGCCGCTGAATCCGGGATCAGCATCGATACAATTACCGGCACCGGGCGTGACGGACGTATTACCAAAGAGGATGTTGCCAAAGCCGTTGCCCAGATGCCTGCTGCACCAGGGCGTGCAACCCCTGTGCAGGCTACACCCTCTACCGCGGGTATGGACGATAGTCTGCTTGGTTTAGACGCTGATGGCGAACGCGTGGAACGACGTGTGCCCATGACCCGTATGCGCGCCAGCATCGCCAAACGGTTGGTTGAAGCGCAGCACAATGCCGCGATGCTGACGACATTCAACGAAGTTGATATGTCTCACGTGATGGCCATGCGTAAGAAGTATCAGGAACAATTTCAGAAAACCCACAATGGTACCCGCCTGGGTTTTATGTCGTTCTTCCTGCGGGCTTCTGTTGAGGCGTTAAAACGTTTCCCGTCAGTGAATGCATCCATCGATAGTAACGACATTGTCTACCATGGCTTCTACGACATCGGCGTTGCCGTCTCCACAGAAAAAGGCCTGGTGGTTCCGGTAGTACGCGATGCTGACGCCCTCAGCCTCGCGCAGATTGAAGATCAGATAAACGCTTACGGAGAAAAGGCTCGCTCAGGAAAAATGGCCCTGGAAGATATGGCTGGAGGCACATTCACCATTTCCAATGGCGGAGTTTTCGGCTCCATGATGTCCACCCCAATATTGAATCCTCCGCAAACCGGCGTGCTCGGATTACACAACATTCAGGAACGCGCTGTTGTTGTGGATGGTGAGATTGTGATTCGACCTATGATGTATCTGGCGCTGTCTTATGATCACCGACTGATTGATGGGCGCGAAGCAGTACAATTTCTCGTTGCCATCAAGGGTATGATCGAAGACCCAGCACGCATTCTTTTGGAACTATAACTATGAGTGAACAGTACGACGTTGTTGTTATTGGAGCCGGTCCTGCAGGCTACGCTGCGGCGATCCGGTGCGCGCAGTTGGGTTTATCAACGGCATGCATCGAAAAAGATAAAGGTAACGATGGTGAGCCCACCTTGGGCGGCACCTGCTTGAACTGGGGCTGTATTCCGTCTAAAGCTCTGTTAGATGCTTCGCATAAATACATTGAAGCAAAAGAACACTTTGCCGACATCGGTATCACCGCAAGTAATGTTGAAGTTGACGTGCCGAAAATGATCGCGCGTAAAGACGAAGTGGTGAAAGGCCTGACGGGAGGTATCACCAGCCTGTTCAAAGGCAACGGTGTCACCGCTCTTTATGGCACAGGAAAACTCCTGGCCAACAAACAGGTGTCATTCACCGATCACGACGGCAAGGAAACCCTGCTGCAGGCTGAACATGTCATTCTTGCACCCGGATCTGTGCCAGTCGCAATTCCACCGGCGCCACTGACAGATGATTTTATTGTCGACTCTACCGGCGCCCTGGAATTTTCTGAAGTTCCCAAGCGCCTGGGCGTTATTGGTGCTGGTGTTATTGGCCTGGAACTCGGCAGCGTGTGGAATCGTCTTGGCTCTGAAGTTGTAGTGCTCGAAGCGCTGGAAGAGTTCCTGCCCATGGTAGATGAACGGATTTCACGAGACGCCAAAAAAATCCTCACCAATCAGGGTTTGGATATTCGTCTTGGTACACGGGTCACCGGCGCTGAAGTTAAAGATGGCGCCGTTGAAGTGAGCTATCAGGATGGTGAAGGTGAGCAAACGCTGCAGGTCGACAAGCTCATCGTTGCTGTTGGTCGCCGCCCGTTCACTGAAGGCCTGTTAGCACCCGATTGTGGCGTGAACCTTGATGAGCGAGGATTCCTCTACGTCAACGACCTGTGTCAGACGGATGCACCGAATATTTATGCCGTGGGTGATGTTGTGCGTGGCCCAATGCTGGCACATAAAAGCAGCGAAGAGGGTGTCATGGTGGCGGAACGTATCGCCGGATTTAAGCCCCTGGTAAACTACGATACAATTCCGAACGTAATTTATACGCATCCCGAAATTGCCTGGGTCGGTAAAACAGAACAACAGCTCAAGGCAGACGGTGACAACTATAAAGTAGGCAGCTTTCCTTTTGCCGCAAACGGGCGCGCTCTGGCGGCAAACGATACCCAGGGCAGTGTGAAGGTGATTGCTGACGCGGACAGTGATCGTATCCTTGGCGTGCATGTCATGGGGCCGCAGGCTTCAGAAATAGTTGCCCAGGCTGTCATCGCGATGGAATTCGACGCCAGCGCAGAAGATTTAGGACTGATCATGTTTGCGCATCCGACCTTGTCAGAGGCGGTGCATGAAGCCGCTCTAGGTGTTGCCGGCCATGCCATTCACATGATCAATCGCAAAAAGAAATAGCAGATATCTATAAACTACCGGTCCATCCAGGAGGGGACATACTTTGAATTTACATGAATACCAGGCCAAAGGGCTTTTTGCCGAATACGGCTTACCCGTTTCAGAAGGCTACGCTGTGGATACCGCAGACGAAGCCGTTGAAGCCGCAAAAAAAATTGGTGGTGATCGCTGGGTTGTCAAAGTACAGGTCCACGCGGGCGGCCGGGGCAAGGCGGGCGGTGTTAAACTGGCTGATACCTATGATGAGATCCGGGCCTTTGCCGACCAGTGGATAGGCAAGAATCTCGTTACGTTTCAAACGGATGAAAATGGTCAGCCGGTCAGCAAAATCTATGTAGAAAGCTGCACCGACATCGATCAGGAATTGTATCTGGGCGCGGTTGTAGACCGCGGCAGCCGCCGGGTGATCTTCATGGCATCTACCGAAGGCGGTGTTGAGATTGAAACCGTTGCTGAAGAAACCCCCGAGAAAATTTTGCGCGCGGTTATCGATCCGTTTGTCGGTGCCCAACCTTATCAGGGCCGGGAACTGGCCTTTGCACTGGGTCTCGAAGGTACACAGGTCCGTCAGTTCACCAACCTGTTTATGGGGCTGGCCAAACTGTTCGAAGAATCAGATTGTGCGCTGCTGGAAATCAATCCGCTTGTTGTCACCAGCGAAGGTAATATCCATTGTCTGGATGCAAAGGTGACCATCGACGGCAACGCGCTGTACCGACAGCCGAAACTTGCGGCGATGAATGACCCGAGCCAGGAAGATGAACGGGAAGCTCAGGCAGCCGAATTCAACCTTAACTATGTTGCCCTGGACGGCACCATCGGTTGTATGGTGAACGGTGCTGGCCTTGCCATGGGCACCATGGATCTGGTCAAGCTGCATGGCGGCAATCCCGCAAACTTTCTTGACGTAGGTGGCGGTGCGACAAAAGAAGCCGTTGCTGAAGCCTTCAAGATTATCTTATCTGACACAGCTGTTAAGGCGGTTTTCATCAACATCTTTGGCGGCATCGTCAGTTGTGCAACCATTGCCGAAGGTATTATTGGTGCGGTTGAAGAAGTAGGCGTAAACGTGCCGGTGGTGGTTCGATTTGAGGGTAATAACTCTGAACTCGGTAGACAGACGCTGAAAGACAGTGGTTTGAACATTATTCCTGGCGAATCGTTGGTAGATGCGGCGCAAAAAGCAGTTGCTGCAGCAGGAGGTCAGGCATGAGCGTATTAATCGACAAGAACACTAAAGTTATCTGTCAGGGTTTCACCGGTTCACAGGGCACCCTGCACAGTGAACAGGCGCTGGCTTATGGCACTCAACTGGTTGGCGGTGTTACCCCAGGCAAAGGCGGTACTACCCATCTGGGTTTGCCGGTTTTCAATACCGTTGCTGATGCAGTAGCCGAGACCGGTGCTACTGCATCCGTCATCTACGTACCTGCCAGCTTCTGCAAAGATTCAATCCTGGAAGCGCTTAATGCGGGCATCGAGCTCATAATCTGCATCACAGAGGGTATTCCAACCCTGGATATGCTGGCTGTTAAAGCACGCCTGGATGTCAGTGACGCACGTATGATTGGACCCAACTGTCCTGGCGTGATCACGCCGGGAGAATGCAAAATCGGCATCATGCCGGGTGACATCCACCTGCCGGGTAAAGTTGGCATCGTGTCACGTTCAGGTACCTTAACCTACGAAGCGGTCAAGCAGACTACCGACCGTGGTTTTGGCCAGAGCACTTGTGTTGGCATTGGTGGAGACCCGATTCCCGGTAGCCATTTCATTGACGTCTTGAAGTTGTTCCAGGAAGACCCGAATACAGAAGCCATTGTCATGGTGGGTGAAATTGGTGGTACCGCTGAAGAAGAAGCGGCAGCCTTCATCAAAGCCAATGTTACGAAACCCATTGTCGGGTACATCGCGGGTGTAACTGCACCTCCAGGCAAACGTATGGGCCACGCGGGCGCCATCATTGCCGGCGGTAAAGGCACCGCAGATGAGAAGTTTGCGGCGCTTGAAGATGCTGGCGTGCGCACTGTCCGCAGCCTGGCTGAAATCGGTGATGCTCTGGCTGAGGTTACTGGCTGGTCCTGACCGCGTGACGTTCTAGTCCGCTGACCATTAAGGCAGGGCACAACAATTGCGTGTGCCCATGCCTTGAAATATCCCCATTTATCCCCATCTAGCAGCCATCAAAGCTGCCAAAAAGAGTGTTATGAGCGAAGCTACTTCTGAACCCACCGTCGAAACTCATCGTTTTCAAACTGAAGCGAAACAGCTGCTGAAGCTGATGATCCACTCGCTGTATTCCAACCGCGAGATTTTCCTGCGAGAGCTGATTTCCAATGCTTCAGATGCGATCGACAAACTGAGATTCAAAGCGTTGGAAAACCCGGGTTACTGGGTGACGACGCTGACTATCATATCGACATCACCTTCGATAAAGACGCTAAGACCCTTACCATTACTGACAATGGTATCGGTATGACCCATGACGAGGTGATTACGAACCTCGGTACCATTGCTAAATCAGGCACAGCAGAGTTTCTGTCACACCTGACTGGAGACCAGGCCAAAGACGCACAGCTTATAGGTCAGTTTGGTGTCGGCTTCTACAGCGCTTTCATGGTTGCTGACGAGGTTGAAGTCGCAACCCTTGCAGCTGGCTCTGATCAGGGCGTGCTGTGGCGTTCGGCTGGTGAAGATGCATACGATATAGAGAAAATTGAACGGCCTCAGCGCGGCACAGCTGTCACGCTGCATCTAAAAGATGACGCGCTGGATTTTGCCGAAGACTTCCGCTTGCGCTCAGTCGTTCGCCGTTATTCTGACCACATTGGTGTGCCTGTGCGCATGCTGGAACAGTTGCCTGAAACTAGTGATGAGGCAGAAGACGCTGAAGTAAAAGAGCCCGGCTTTGAGGCGGTCAATTCAGCTCAGGCATTGTGGACACGTCCTCGCACTGAGGTTTCAGACGAAGAATATACTGAGTTCTACAAGCACGTTTCGCATGATTTTGAAGACCCGCTGTCCTGGAGCCATAACAAGGTTGAAGGCAAACTTGAGTACAACAGTCTGCTGTATCTGCCTAAACGTGCGCCTTTTGATCTCTACCAGCGCGATATTCCACGGGGTCTGAAACTCTACGTACAACGTGTTTTCATCATGGACGATGCAGAGCAGTTTCTACCGCTCTATCTACGTTTCGTGAAAGGCGTTATCGACTCGAACGATCTGCCGTTGAATGTCTCCCGGGAAATTCTGCAGGAAGATGATCGCGTAACTTCGATCAAAAATGCCCTGACTAAGCGTGTGCTGAACATGCTGGACACCATGGCCAAGAAAGAACCGGAAAAGTACCAGGCCTTCTGGATGAATTTGGTGAAGTGCTGAAAGAAGGGGCAGGGGAAGATTTTGCCAATCGCGAAGCGCTGGCCAAACTACTGAGGTTCGCCAGTACCAAAGGTGAGGGTAGCAGTAAGACGGTCAGCCTGGACAGCTATCTCGAGCGCAAGAGCGAAGATCAGGATGTCATTTATTACATCTGCTCTGAAACCTATGAAACCGCCAGCCGCAGCCCGCATCTGGAAATGTTTAAAGATCGGGATGTTGAAGTCCTTTTGATGTTCGATCGCATTGATGAATGGCTGATGAGCTCCCTGACACAATATGGCGACGTTCAGTTTGTTGACGTGATGCGGGGCGACGTGACTCTGCCTGGCGAAGCAAAAGACGCTGATGAAAACGAAGATACAGACAAAGAAGAAGACGAAAAGCATCCGCTAGTCGAACGCATCTCCGCGGTTCTGGGGGACAAAGTCGACAAAGTCAGACCTTCCAAACGCCTGACTCAGTCACCAGCCTGCCTTGTACTGTCCGAAGACGCCATGGGTGTGCAGATGCGCAAAATCCTTGAAGCCAGCGGACAGTCCATGCCGGAATCAAAACCGATCTTTGAATTCAACCCGAACCACCTGTTGCTGCAGCGATTGGATATGGAGCCGGATGAAGATCGTTTTGCGGAACTTGTCGGCATTCTGTTTGACCAGGCGAGCCTCGCTGAAGGCGGTGCTCTGACCGACCCGGGTGCTTACGTTGAGCGGCTGAACCGACTCTTACTCGAGCTGTTGGATACTGATAAGTAAGTGAAAGCCTACACCGTCGCAACCTTGATTGAGGCGGTGTACGAACTGTTTCAAAACAACCAACTGAGTTATGGGCATGGCACAGACAATGCCTGGGACGAAGCGGTTGCGCTGGTGCTGACGGTTACTGGTCTGGCAGATGATGAATCTGTATTAGACCAGCAGCTATCCTCGTCACTTGCCACCCGCTGCTTAAGCGTTGCGCAGCTGCGCATCGACACGAGATTACCGCTGGCTTACATCCTCGGTGAAGCCCAGTATGCCGGCTACCGCTTTAAAGCGGAGCAGGGTGTGATTGTGCCGCGGTCTCCGATCGGCCTGTTACTGCATGATGGCCTGCAACCCTGGCTACCCTCGTCGGTAACCACCATCCTTGATCTGTGCTGCGGCAGCGGTGTGCTTGGCATTGTGGCCGCACATGTTTTCCCGGACGCGCGCGTAACTCTGGTCGACGTCGATGTGCAAGCGATAGAACTTTCGCGCACCAATGTTGCTGAACACAATCTGGAAGAACGTGTAGAGGTTATCCAGGCAGACGTGTTGCAACAGCAGGCGTTTCCGCAGCAGTTTGATCTCATCATTACCAATCCGCCATATGTTGACGCATCAGACATGTCCAGCCTTCCTGCGGAATATGCCGCTGAGCCAGAACATGCGCTTGCTGGCGGTGCCGACGGGCTTGTGTTCATCGACGCAATCCTGGAAAAGCTGCCGCTGTGGCTGAAGCCTTCCGGCCTGCTGGTTGCCGAGGTAGGCGCAAGCGCACCGGCGTTAAATCAGAAATACGCAGATTTGCCCATCATCTGGCCAGATCTGCCGATGGGAGGCGAAGGTGTTTTTGTGCTTGAAGGCGCAGCGCTAAATTCACATACTGCGCCCCGCTTGCAGGATTAGAAGGCGCCACCATGGCCGGAAACAGTATTGGACAGCATTTCAAAGTATCCACTTTTGGCGAAAGCCACGGCCTCGCTCTGGGGGCAGTCGTTGACGGCTGCCCGCCTGGAATGAAACTGAGTGAAGCAGATTTGCAGCCGGACCTAGATCGGCGCCGTCCGGGCCAAAGCAAATATACAACCCAGCGCAAAGAGTCTGACCAGGTCAAGATTCTTTCAGGCGTATTCGAGGGTAAAACCACAGGCACGTCTATTGGCTTGTTAATTGAAAACGAAGATCAGAAGAGCAAAGACTACAGCAATATCAAAGATATCTTCCGCCCGGCCCACGCAGATTTCACCTACGATGGCAAATACGGTATCCGTGATTATCGAGGTGGCGGCCGTTCGTCAGCGCGGGAAACCGCTATGCGGGTTGCAGCGGGCGCCATTGCCAAGAAATACCTGGCGCAACAGGCCGGCATAAAAGTATTTGGTTTCCTGTCGGGCATTGGTGATATCAAAATTGCGTTAAAGGATGCCAATCAAATTGAGCAGAACCCTTTCTTCTGTCCGGATGTTGCGGCCCTGGACGATATAGCAGAGCTTATTGACAACCTGCGCCGCTCAGGCGATTCGGTGGGCGCAGAAGTCAGCGTTTATGCTACCGGAGTGCCCGTTGGTCTCGGTGAGCCCGTATTTGGCAAACTGGATGCAGACCTGGCCGGTGCGCTGATGAGCATAAATGCAGTGAAAGCGGTGCAGATCGGAGATGGTGTAGACGTGGTTGCACAACGTGGCACTGAACACCGCGACGAGATCACGCCGCAGGGTTTCACCAGCAACCATGCCGGCGGCGTCCTGGGTGGAATTTCCTCAGGCCAGGATCTGATCTGCAAAATTTCGCTGAAGCCAACCAGCAGCCTGACAACACCCGGTCGTTCAATCGATACCAGTGGCAATCCCGTAGAAGTGGTGACCAAGGGTCGTCACGATCCCTGCGTCGGCATACGCGCAACACCCATCGCAGAAGCAATGATGGCAATTGTGCTGATGGATCATTACCTGCGTCATCGTGGTCAGGTCGGCGGTTTTAAACCCGCATAGCTGTCCGAGAACTCGGTTAACACGTCAACAAACGCAGATGCGGCATTGCTCAAAGTGCGCGCTGGATTTATGACATGCCCAAGTGTTCGCGACATCGGCGCGCAATCGACAGACAACACGGATAACTCACCAACCATGCTGCGCGGCAGCACACTCCAGCCCAGGCCAACGTTGACCAGCATACCTATGGTTTCGAGATAGTTGGTCGACATTGTTGGGGTGAGTACCAGACCCTGTTCAGAAAAACGTTGTAAAACAATACGGCCGGTAAACGTGCCAGCCCCGGGCAGCACGCAGGGCTGGTCCGCCAGCCAGGCCAGGCTCACCTTTTTGGGACTGTCCGGGGCTGCAACAAAAACCAGCGGGTCTTGCCAGATCACCTGGCTCTGCAACTGTTGCTCACCCTCCGGGTTCAAGGTCACAACAGCAACTTCACTGCTGCCCTGACGAACGCGATCATGGGCAACTTCGGAATCTTCAAAACTGATATTCATCTGCACCTGTGGATACAGGCTGACAAATCGCCGCAATACCGGTGCAAGCCGATGCAGCCCAATGTGGTGGGACGTGGCCAGGGTCAAACTGCCAGCCACATTCTGTGCAAGATTGTGCAGCTGTTTCTCGGTGTCTGCCAGCGTGGCCAACATCAATTGAGCCTGGGGTACAAGTGCCGCACCGGCCTGGGTCAGGTGGACCTGTTTGCCGACCCGATCAAACAGCTGCGCGCCGAAGCGTTGCTCCAGCGCCTGAATCCTTTTGCTCACAGCGGGTTGAGTGATGTGCAGAACAGAAGCCGCATTAGAAAAAGAAGCCTCCTGCGCAACCGTGATGAATGTCGCCAGATCATGAAAGTTCATGTATAGCCTTTATTTATGGAAAATATAAATATAATGAATTTGTTTTATCGTAGCACCCCTCGTAGACTCGCGCTCTTTTACAGGCAGGCGGAAGATGGCAGCACAAACTCTGTACGACAAAATCTGGCAGGCGCACAGTGTTGGTAAGCGCAAAGATGGCAACAATTTGCTCTATATCGATCTGCAGCTGCTGCACGAAGTGACCTCTCCCCAGGCTTTTGAGGGCCTTGCCCTGCATAAACGCCCCTTGTGGCGTGTAGACGCAAATCTGGCCACACCAGACCACAATGTTCCAACCACGGATCGGGACCTTGGCTTTAAAGGCATTACAGACCTGATTGCGCTGGAACAGGTGGTCACCCTCGACGATAACTGCAAATCATTTGGCGTTACTCAATTTGAAATCGATGACCCGCGTCAGGGTATCGTGCACGTGGTAGGTCCGGAGCAGGGCGCAACGTTACCCGGTATGACCATTGTCTGCGGCGACTCACACACGTCTACCCACGGCGCTTTTGCGGCGCTGGCGCAGGGTGTGGGCACATCAGAGGTGGAACATGTGATGGCAACCCAGTGTCTGGTGCAGAATAAAGCTAAAAATTTTGCGGTGATTGTCGACGGTCAACTGCAACCCGGTGTCAGCGCGAAGGATCTGGTGCTGGCGATCATCGGCAAGCTCGGTACTGCCGGTGCCACCGGTCACACCATTGAATACCGAGGTGAAGCAATTCGCAGCTTATCAATGGAAGGACGGATGACGCTGTGCAACATGGCCATAGAAGCAGGTGCCCGTGCCGGTCTGGTTGCCGTGGACGACACTACCATCGACTATGTTCGTGGTCGCCCCTTTGCGCCAAGCGGTGAGCAGTGGGATAAAGCTGAAGCGTACTGGCGCACCCTGGTCACCGACGAAGGTGCTCACTTTGATAATACTCTGCATCTGAACGCGGCGGATATCGCCCCTCAGGTTTCCTGGGGCACGTCTCCAGAAATGGTTACCGGCATTGATAGTCATGTGCCCAGCCTGGAAGAACTGGACAATGACGTGCAACGCGAAGCCGCACGACATGCGTTTACCTACATGGGCCTGCAACCCGGTAAACCCATTGTTGATATTGAGGTGAACCGGGTTTTTATTGGTTCCTGTACGAATGCACGCATTGAGGACCTGCGCGCTGCTGCAGCCGTCGTAAAAGGCAAAAAACTGGCTGCCAACGTCAAAGAAGCACTGGTTGTGCCTGGTTCAGGGCTGGTGAAAGCCGAGGCTGAAGCTGAGGGCCTTGCACAGATCTTCATTGATGCGGGTTTTCAGTGGCGAGCAGCAGGCTGTTCCATGTGCCTGGGCATGAACCCGGACCGCCTGGCTCCGGGAGAACACTGTGCGTCCACTTCAAACCGCAATTTTGAAGGTCGTCAGGGCCACGGTGGACGCACACACCTGGTCAGCCCCGCGATGGCGGCTGCGGCAGCAATTGCAGGACACTTTGTAGACGTTCGGGAGTGGCTCTAATGTTGGCATTTACAACACACACCGGTGCTGTAGCGCCATTGGATCGGGTCAACGTGGACACCGACCAGATTATCCCCAAGCAATACCTCAAATCCATCAAACGCACTGGGTTTGGCGACTATCTGTTTGATGGCTGGCGTTTCCTGGATGAAGGTACCATCGGCATGACGCCAAATGAACGCGCCATCAACCACGATTTTATACTCAATTCGCCGGACTATCAGGGCGCAAGCATACTGCTGGCGAGAGACAATTTCGGCTGCGGATCTTCTCGCGAACATGCGGTTTGGGCGTTGCAGGAATTCGGTTTTCGCGCGGTTATCGCACCCAGTTTTGCAGATATCTTTTATGGCAACTGCTTTAAGAATGGCTTGTTACCTATTGTTTTAGATAGCAAAGTTATCGATCAACTGTTTGCAGAAACTAAAAGTAACTTCGACCTTAAGATCGATCTGAACAGCCAGACTGTGATGACGCCAAGCGGCGACACCTTTACCTTCGAAATTGATCCAGTGCTGAAAGAGAAAATGTTGTCCGGCATGGACGATATCGACATGACCTTAGCCGAGCGGCAACTGATCGAACAGTTTGAAACCGGTCATCGGGCGCGCCAGCCCTGGCTGTTTGAGCGGGATTTTTCCGAAGGCAAAGCAGCAAAAAGTAACAAAACAGAAGGACAAGCATCATGACCGCAGCAAAAGTTCTGGTTTTGCCAGGTGACGGCATCGGCACAGAGGTCATGGCGCCAGCTGTTGCCGTCATGCAAGCCGCGGCAGCCGCAGTGGATTGCCCCCTGGATATTAGTGAAGGCCTGGTGGGCGGCGTCGCCATAGACGCAACAGGCTCGCCTTTACCTGAGGCCACGCTTACTGCTGCCCGGGCTGCAGATGCGGTACTGCTGGGTGGTGTCGGCGGGCCCAAATGGGATCATTTACCGATGTCGAACAGGCCTGAAAAAGGTCTTTTAGGCCTGCGTCAGGCGCTGGGATTGTTTGCCAATCTGCGCCCAGCCTTATTATTCGGGCCACTTGCTCAGGCCTCTTCGCTGAAAGCTGAGCTTGTGGCGGATCTGGATATTCTGATCATCCGCGAACTCACTGGCGGTATCTACTTCGGCGAACCGCGCGGTGTAGAGCAGCGGGACAACGAACGGGTAGGCTTTAACACCCTGGTGTATGCCGAGCACGAAATCCAGCGGATCGCCAAAGTGGGCTTCGAGCTGGCACAGAAGCGGGGCGGACGCCTGTGTTCTGTCGATAAGGCCAATGTACTGGAGGTCTCAGCACTGTGGCGCGAAGTGGTCACCGCCATGCATGCGGACTATCCTGATGTGGAACTGTCACATATGTATGTCGACAACGCTGCCATGCAGCTGGTGCGAGCGCCTAAGCAGTTCGATGTGATCGTCACCGGCAATATGTTTGGCGATATCCTTTCAGACGTAGCCGCAATGCTCACAGGCTCGCTGGGCATGCTGCCGTCAGCCTCACTGTCAGCCAGCGGTGTTGGTATGTACGAGCCTGTACACGGCACCGCACCAGATATTGCCGGGCAGAACAAAGCTAACCCGCTGGCGACAATCCTGTCGGTGGCCATGATGTTCAGGTACAGCCTTGATCAACCTCTTGCGGCAGAGCGTATCGAGCAGGCTGTCGCCAAAGTTCTGGCTGACGGCTATCGAACAGGTGATATTGCCAACACTGACGAAATGGACCGCATGATAGGTACCCAGGAAATGGGCGAGCGTGTATTAGAGCAATTAGGATAAAATAAATGTCTGATATTCAATCAGTTAACGTTGCTATTGCAGGTGCCACAGGAGCTGTTGGCGAGGCCCTGATCGAAATTCTGGAAAGCCGAAAGTTCCCCGTTGGCGAGTTATTCCTGCTCGCCAGCGAGCGCTCAGCCGGCAAACGTCTGCAGTTTCGCGGTAAAAGTATCATGGTGCAGAAGCTGGAAGATTTTGACTTCTCCCAGGTCCAGATCGGATTGTTCTCCGCCGGTGGCAGTCTTTCGGCCCAGTATGCGCCCATTGCAGCCGACGCCGGCTGTGTGGTGATCGATAACACCTCGCATTTCCGCTACGACGAGGATATTCCACTGATTGTGCCCGAAGTTAACCCGGAACGTGTTGCCGACTACGTTAACGCCAACATTATCGCCAACCCTAACTGCTCAACCATACAGATGGTCACTGCGCTGAAACCTATCCATGACGCTGTAGGCATCAGCCGCATTAACGTGTGTACTTATCAGGCCGTATCGGGTGCCGGAGCCGGAGGGATCAACGAACTGGCGGGACAGACGGCTAACCTGCTCAATGGCAAGCCAATAGAAAAGGCTGTCATGCCGCATCAGATTGCCTTCAACGCCATCCCTCAGATAGACGTTTTCATGGACAATGGCTACACCAAAGAAGAAATGAAGATGGTTTGGGAAACCAACAAGATCCTCGGCGACCCGGATATTGTGGTTAACCCTACTTGTGTCCGTATCCCGGTGTTCTACGGCCATTCTGAAGCTGTACATATTGAAACGCGCGCCCAGATCAGTGCGCTGGAGGTCACCGAACTTCTGCAGGCAGCACCTGGTATTAAAGTCATGTCCGGTGAGCAGTATCCCACTGCGGTCGTGGATGCGGCAGGCACCGACCCGGTCTTTGTTGGCCGTATCCGGGAGGACATTTCGCATCCCAATGGCATTAATCTCTGGATTGTTGCCGATAATGTCCGCAAAGGTGCAGCCCTGAATAGCGTTCAAATTGCTGAGCTTTTGCTCGATCATCTGCAGGTCAGCTAAACTTGTAACAGAACGCGCAACATGACCTGTAGCGTCCTTCAGAGCGGGCTAACAAGTTTGTTATTTGGCCTCACATAAAATCTGCGCAATTAAATTGCCGAACGTTCAGGTTTTTGTTGTTTGTCATGCTGAAAATGGTACATGTGCCCGCCTAAGCAGCTAACATCTGGGTTACCTTATCCAGTGAGCGCAATGACCTGTGCATTGCGTGGTATGAGCTGACGGCACCGCTGGGCGGATGGCGAAAGAGAAGGGTAAAAGAATGAAAGTTGCTTGCACAATACGTGCAGCACAACGAAACGAAGGGTGTGCATGCACACAATTTGTACAGATCGAACGACAGCAAGATAAAAACGGACACATGGATTTGGACACACAAGCTTTGGCCCACACCCTCGGTTCAGGGGACAACTTTCCACAATCATTTCTGCGAAGGAGGGTCTTGCCTATGCTTACGCGCAAGTGCCAATGGATTCTGATGGCGCTTTTGGCAACCAGTTTGGCCGCACCGGTCCAAACCTGGGCGCTTGGTCTTGACGAACTTGATGTGACCTCGGCGTTGAATGAACGCTTTGCTGGCACCATCGAACTGCTTGATGCTCAAGGTTTACAACCTTCAGAAATAGTCGTTTCGATGGCGTCACGAGAGGATTTCGAACGTGTTGGCGTTGAACGATTTTTCTATCTCACGAATCTGAAATTCACCGTTGAAAACGAAAATGGATCAGCCATCGTCAAAGTTTCCAGCACCCAGCCAATTGCGGAACCTTATCTTAACTTTATTGTTGAAGTCCTCTGGCCTCGTGGTCGGTTATTGAAAGAATATACCGTTCTCTTGGATCCACCGACTTTCAGTCAGGCAGCTGCTCCAGCTGTGCAGGCACCGGCACAACCGGCGCCACGTGCAGCCCAGCCGTCTGCACAAACGCCTGCGAACGCTGGCACCAGAGTTGATCTGCAGCCTCGCAGCAGCACCCGCCCCCCAGCGCCACGTGCACCCGTGGATGGCTTGATGACGACTCGCGACGATACCTTGTGGAAAATTGCATCGCGGACGCTACCTTCAAACCAAGTCAGCGTGAACCAGCACATGCTGGCGATTCAGCGAAAAAATCCGGAAGCGTTCATGCGTGGCAACATCAACCTGCTGAAAGCCGGTTACGTGCTGGATATTCCCAGCGAAGCTGAAGCCCAGGGCATTGATACAGCAGCTGCGACACAGGAAGTCGCCGCGCAAACTCAGGCCTGGCGTTCCGGTAACGACAACGAACAACTGGCCAGCAGCACGCCGGCAG
The DNA here is from genome assembly GCA_048571035.1 of Gammaproteobacteria bacterium. Classification (GTDB taxonomy): domain Bacteria; phylum Pseudomonadota; class Gammaproteobacteria; order Pseudomonadales; family Azotimanducaceae; genus UBA4421. Next base: position 636,335 of record CP121329.1, on the reverse strand, counting down.
CGACGCCACTGGAAGATCAGCAGCCTCAATTGCGCTCTGCGGTCGATGCAACGGAAACCGGCACACAGCGCAATGCAGCGACCGATCAGGGTGAGGGCCAGGTTCGCATTCTCGCAAGCAGCGGTGAATTAGCCAGTGGTACCGCCAGCGGTGAAGACCCAAGCGTGAACGTTCTGATCGGCGAGAAAGAGACGCTGACCCGTCAGGTTGACGAACTGACCTATCAGTTAGATCGGGAAAAAGAAATCGCGGCCAACGAAGTTACCGTGAGAGATCGTCAGCTTGAAGTTAAAAATCAGGAACTGGCCGCGATGTCAGAACGTCTGCGTCAACTGGAAGAGCAGGCAGCTCAAGCACAGCAGAATCAAAATCAAAGTCTCAACACGACCAGCCCGGATACACCCTGGTGGATGTCACCAATGGTGCTGATCGGTGTCATTGTGCTTTTGATTTTGTTTCTTGCTGTTGTCCTTATGCGTCTACGCAATGCGCGTGCGGAACAGGCAGCATTCGAAAATGAATTTTTTGACGAGCCCGCTGATGAACCGTTAGCCGCAAGCGCTGATGCTGACGTCGCTGAGCCAGGTGAAGTTTACGAAGACGAAGATGAGCAGGCAGACAATGCAGCCAGCAGCGCTGTCGAACCGTTTATCGGCGACCTTGATGACGTTGAAGAAATCGATGATCTGGCACGCGACGATGAGGAGATCACCAGCGACGCCACACAAAACCAGCCCGCAGACGAGAGTTCTCAGATCGACTCCGGCAAAACTGGTGACGCGATCGGTGAAGCAGAGATTTACATCGCTTATGGCCGTTATGGCCAGGCTGCCAATCTGCTCACCAGCGTTTTAAACAGCGAACCCGAACGTTGGGATGTAAGACTGAAACTGCTTGAGGTTTTTGTCGAGTCATCCGATGAGGCGGCGTTCACGGAGCAGGCGCAATACATTCTTGACAACTGTGACGATGAAGAAATATTAATGGCCTGTCGCGACCTCGAAGCCCAGTTTGACAGCAGTGTTGTGGATCTGAGCAGCGACGATTCAGCAACAGAGGCACAAAGTTCCACTGAAGAAGAGGTTCTCGAGCTTGACCTGGACGAACTCGACAGCACAGAGATTTCCCCAGCAGATGGAGATGCGCTCACAGACTTGTCGGCTGACAACGAAGCAGAAGATATTCTCGACGACGCAGACACGGCTGAAGATGAAGCAGACATAGAGTTCGAACTCGAATTTGATGACACCGATGATGACACCAAAGCCGAGACTACAGGCGCCACCACAGAAAGTGATGGAGGCGCCGGTGATGAGTTAGGTGGCGACCTGGGTATTGATTTTGATCCGGATCGAGCATCACTTGATGAATCAGCAGGCAGTGCAACCGAAGATGCGGTTGAACTGGACCTGGACGATCAGGAAAGCGAGGAAGGGCGGACCCTGGATTTTGCAAGCGAAACATCCGACACGGGCGATGAATTCGAATTCGATACCCCTGAAGAAGGTGACATCAACACCACTAAGCTGGACCTGGCCGAGGCGTACATTGATATGGGCGACGCGGACGGTGCTGCGGATATCCTCAAAGAAGTCATCGAAGAGGGTAGCTCTGAACAGAAGGAAAAAGCGCAATCCATGCTGGATAAGATGAACGGCTGAGGCTGATCCGCTTGCAGTTGGCGCTCAGGCTCCCACAGTGACTTCCTATGTGTTTGGCGTCACCTACAATGGCGCCCCTTACCGCGGGTGGCAGCGCCAGCCAGGTCAAAATACAGTCCAGGGTGAAATAGAAGCTGCGCTTGAACGTATTGCCAACGGGCCTGTAACGTTGAGTGTAGCTGGCCGTACCGATGCTGGCGTTCATGCCACAGGCCAGGTTGCTGCCTTTTCTACTGATACACAACGTCCACTCCACGACTGGCATCGCGGCTTGAATGCGCTCACCTCAGAGAGTGTTCACATTGATTGGATACAGATAGCTCAGAAAGCATTTCACCCCCGCTACAGTGCAACCGCGCGTCGTTACATTTACGTTTACCATGATATCGGCTATGCGCACCCACACCTGCAAGGTCAGGTTTGGGGATGTGCCCAGCTTGACGCGGATGCCATGCATCGTGCTGGGCAGAGTCTTATCGGAGAACATGATTTCACCAGTTTTCGCGGCTCGGGTTGTCAGTCGGTCACCCCTCTACGGCGAATCAATCTGTTGCAGGTGCGGCGGCAGGGAGAATTCGTGCTGTTGGAAATCGAAGCCAATGCCTTTCTGCTGCACATGGTACGCAACATTGCACGGGCGCTGCATGATGTGGGCGAGGGTGCTCACATCGATAACGGCGTAACAACGCGCAGTCCTGCGCAATGGTTGAAATTGACCGACAGGTCAGTGGTCGGTGCCACTGCACCGCCGTCGGGCCTCTACCTGACCGCTGTATCCTATCCAGGTTACAGCCTGCCACCTGCAACAAAAATTTCTTTTTTAAGCACGCAGAAGTGACTTTAAAGCCAACCTGGCAACCGCTAGACTAGCCCGCTAAATTAGCGCGCTTACTTAGCGCACGCCACTAGAGTCTCCCTATTCGGGCGACGGAATCATAATGCCTATTTCCATTCCCGAAGACACATGGTGCAAAATCTGTGGGGTTACACGTATTGAAGATGTGCGCACCTGTGAAGAAGCTGGTGCTGATGCTATTGGCTTTAACTGTTATGCCGGCAGCGCGAGGTTTGTCGACAGTAGAACCATTGCCACTTTAAGCCGGGCTAACACATTGACCTCGGTAGCACTGTTTGTTGATGCAAGCGCGACACAGGTTAAAAAGATTATCGATGGGGCAGACATTGACCTGTTGCAGTTTCACGGTAATGAGGATCCGGCATTCTGTGAGCAGTTTGATCTGCCCTACATGAAAGTATTGCGGATGCGTGCGGGTATCGACCTGATCGCAGAAGCTGCACGCTATTCATCAGCGTGGGCGCTCATGTTGGACACCTTTGTCGAAGGTCAACCCGGTGGCACCGGTTCAACCTTTGACTGGCAAAGATGGCCGAAAACGACAGATGCGCGCTGGGTGCTTGCTGGCGGATTGACGCCACAGAACGTGGCCGCAGGCATTAAACAGCTTGCCCCATTTGGGGTAGATGTCAGTGGTGGAGTAGAGGGTGACACCCGGGGTCGTAAAGACCGTCAGAAAGTTTTAGATTTTATTCAGGAGGTACGAAGTGTCAGTGGCAAGTAAAGGCAGTAATTATGCTCAGCCCGGCGACAACGGATTATTTGGCGAATACGGTGGCCGTTACGTTGCGGAAACCCTGACTCACGCTCTCGATCAGCTTGCCGATTTGTATGAACAGGTGCGCAACGATCCGGAGTTCCAACAGGAACTGCACGAAGACCTCACCGATTACGTTGGACGTCCAACACCGTTGTATTTTGCCAAACGCCTGACGGAAGAGCTCGGCGGTGCCAAAGTCTACCTGAAACGCGAAGACCTGAATCACACCGGCGCGCACAAAATCTGTAACACGATCGGTCAGGCTCTGTTAGCCAAGCGCATGGGTAAGCCACGCGTGATTGCAGAAACCGGAGCCGGTCAGCACGGTGTAGCCACCGCTACAGTTGCCGCTCGGCTGGGTCTTAAATGCGACGTATACATGGGGGCAGAGGACGTTGAGCGCCAGAGCCTGAATGTTTATCGCATGAAGCTCCTTGGTGCAAACGTCATACCCGTGCATTCAGGTTCAAAGACCCTGAAAGATGCGCTCAACGAAGCAATGCGTGACTGGGTGACCAACGTGGATGACACCCATTACATCATCGGCACAGTGGCCGGTCCGCACCCTTTCCCGATGCTGGTACGCGATTTCGCATCTATCATTGGCTCTGAAGCGCGTGCACAGATTCTGGCGAAGGAGGGTCGTTTGCCCGATGTGGCGGTTGCCTGTGTCGGCGGCGGTTCAAATGCCATGGGCTTATTTTATCCCTTCATAAATGACATTGACGTCGAGCTGATTGGCGTTGAAGCCGGCGGGCGAGGTATTCAGACAGGGGCACACGCGGCACCGTTGAACGACGGTAAAGTGGGTGTATTGCATGGTAATCGCACCTATCTGATGGCAGACGCTGATGGCCAGATTGCACAAACACACTCAATCTCCGCAGGCCTGGACTATCCTGGCGTCGGACCCGAGCACTCTCACCTGAAAGATATTGGGCGCGCCCGTTACGACAGCGCCACCGATGAGGAAACCATGGCAGCTTTTCGGATGCTGAATCGCACCGAAGGCATCCTCGCGGCGCTTGAATCCAGTCATGCAATTGCCTGGGTAGTTAAGCACGCGCCTACCATGGACACGGACAAGATCATCTTAGTTAATCTGTCAGGGCGTGGAGACAAAGACATCAACACAATTGCGAAACTGGATAATATTACGTTGTCATGAGCAGAATCAGCCAATACTTTGCCGCAAATCAGGACCGCAAAGCACTCATCAGTTTTCTAACCGCTGGCGATCCAACTCCTGAGCATACGGTACCAGCACTGCATGCACTGGTTGCCGGAGGGGTAGACATTCTCGAGGTTGGCGTACCATTTTCAGATCCGGAGGCTGAAGGCCCTGCCATTCAGGCTTCCAGCGAACGAGCGCTGGAGAACGGCACCACGCTGATTCGAGTGTTGCAGATGATCACCGAATTCAGGCAAACGAACACCCAGACGCCAATAGTGTTAATGGGTTATCTGAATTCAATTCTTGCCATGCCGGATTTTCCGCAACGCGCGCAGAATGCCGGGGTTGACGGTCTGATAATGGTCAATTTGCCGCCGGAGTCAGCAGCGCAGTTACAGCCTCAACTGCAGTCTTGCCACATCGACTTGATTTATCTGGTTGCACCAACGACGACGGATGAGCGCGCGCGTTTTATCCTGGAAAACGCATCAGGCTTCGTCTACTACGTCTCGCTGAAAGGCATTACCGGCGCGGACAATCTGGACACAGAAGCAGTATCGTCCCGTCTGGCCGAACTCAGACAACACACTGACTTACCCTTGTGTGTAGGTTTCGGCATTAAATCACCGGAAACCGCAGAGACCGTTGCGGCATTTGCCGATGGTGTGGTTGTCGGTAGCGCCCTTGTGAATCTGTTGGCAGAGCATGCTGACAGTGTTGAAGCCGGCGCCGCTGCACTCACAGAAACAGCACTCGCGTTGCGGGAAGGTGTCAATCGCGGCGCGGATCAAAGCTCAACTGGCAGCTAGCGCATGCGCGACCTGGAAGGCTGGCTGGCTTACATTTCCGAGCAACACTGGCAGACCATTGATATGGGCCTGCAGCGCATGCAGGACATGGTTACTCGCCTGAACCTGCAACAGCCAGCCGCAAAAGTCATTACCGTTGCGGGAACCAACGGCAAAGGCTCCACCTGTTACGCTGCCGAAGCCATGCTCCTGCAGGCCGGTATGTCCGTCGGCGCAACCTTGTCTCCTCACGTCAGCCGTTTCAACGAACGCGTACGCATCAATGGCGCTGAAGCTGACGATGAGCTGCTCTGCCGCGCGTTCACAGCAATCGATACACAACGCAACGATTTGCCTTTGACCTATTTTGAGTTCAGCGCGCTTGCTGCTTTATGGTGTTTCAAAGAGCAAAAGGTAGATGTCTGTATTCTTGAAATCGGCTTAGGCGGACGCCTGGATGCCTTCAACGTAATCGACGCGGATATTGCCATTGTCACCAGCATAGGATTGGATCATCAGCAGTTTCTCGGCGAAACCAGAGAAGCTATTGGCACAGAGAAGGCGGGCATACTGCGCCACCAACAGCAGGCTGTATTCGGACCGGATATGCCCGAAACAGTTCTGCAGGCGGCTGCGCAGCTGTCCTTGAAACCCATTATTGTAGGCGAGACCTGGCAGATCCGGCCTGACGCAAAAAACAGCACGTGGTCGCTCTTCGAAAACAATGAATGCCGACTGAGCGGGCAGCACTACCACCAATGTTCGCCGCAGAACCTTGTCATCGCTTACCTGGCTACCCGCAGCCTGACCGGCTCTACGGTGTCAGTCATTGCTGACGTGAATCCAGTTCTGCGCATGCCCGGGCGCATGCAACAGCGGCTGGTAAACGGCCGGCGTATCGTCCTTGACGTTGCCCATAATCCTGCCGCCGCACAATTCCTGGCCAGGGAGATGGCACAGCGCCACTGGCAACCAAAGCTGATCGTGTGCGGTATGCTGCGGGACAAAGATCATGCGGGTGTTTATGCGGCGATTGCGAAGCAGACTGATGCACCATGGTGGCTCCTGGACAGTGACGGCGAGCGCGGCCTCACCGCAGATGAACTGCGCAAGCGCCTGCCAGCCACATCACCTGCTGCACCGATGCCAGCGGAAAACTTGTTGGTTGAACTTAGTACCGCAACCCAAAGCGGAGATGTTATCCTTGCTTTTGGCTCTTTTGACCTGGTTGCCAGGATCAATGAGCTGATAGATATTAACGTCGACTGATTCAGAGCCATCTTACGCCACGCCTTGTGATTAACTGTATATGAACGAACGCACCCGTTACCGGGTCACCGGCTCGATTTTCCTCATTGCGCTGGCGGTCATCTGCCTGCCCATGATATTTGATGGCGCCGGTACTGCAGTCAGCGCGCCACCGCCAACGCCCACTGTGACCGTTCCGCGCAACACGCCAGCAGCTCAGGCCCTTGCTGAATTTGACGATGTTGTACCGGTAACTGATGTGGTTGAGCGTGTCGAAGCGCTGCGCGAGGAAGTTGATGATGCCGGTTTCGACAACTCAAACGAAACGCGATTTGGCGAACCCATACTGGGCCAGGTCACCGACGAAACCCGAGTCTGGGCCGTACAGGCCGCAAGCTTCGCCAGTAAAGACAACGCTCTGGCTTTCCAACAGAGCTTACGTGATGCAGGTTATGAAGCTTTCACATCAACCCTGCGAGGCACTCGCAATGGTGAAGAACTGGTCAGAGTGGCGGTGGGGCCGCTGCTCAATGCAGACGAAGCAAAATCCATACAAACGCAAATAGAAAGCCGCTTCGATGTTGAAGCCGTGCTGGTGGAGATGAGTCAGTAATGGCTGTTGCCGGTTTAGATATCGTAATTGCCACGGTAGTGCTGCTGTCCGCCGTCATTGGCCTCGTTAGAGGATTGATGAAAGAAGTGCTTTCACTCGCAGCCTGGGTCCTGGCATTTGTGGTGGCCATGTATTTCTCACCCTTTGTCGCCCTCAACCTGCCGGCCTCGTGGGGGGCTGAATCTGTGCGCATGGTGATCGCCTTTGCCTGTCTGTTTATCGCCAGCCTGATTATTGCCGGCATAGTACAGTGGTTGATCGCAAAACTGGTGGAAACAACCGGGTTAACTGGCACCGATCGCTTTCTTGGTTTTTTATTTGGTAGTGCTCGCGGGCTGCTGGTAGCCATTGTTCTGCTGATGATTCTGCGTGAGATTGGCAGCGATACCGCATGGTGGCAGGCCTCAGTTCTACAGGAACAGTTGCTCGCCTTTGAAGGCGATGTGCGCAACCTTTTACAACAGGCAAAAGATCTTGCGCGTGACGTACCGACACCGGGCAGTTAGGCTTAGACGTCGCATGGGCGGCATTTTCTGCGATTCAACATAATCTGGGGTTAAACATAAAATGTGCGGAATAGTGGGATTGGTCTCTAAAGGTCCAGTCAACCAGGCGATCTATGATGCGCTGACTGTATTGCAACACCGCGGCCAGGATGCCGCAGGCATGGTCACCAGCGATGGTAACAAGCTGCATTTACGTAAGGCCAATGGACTGGTACGTGACGTGTTTCGTCAAGAGCATATGCAGCTGTTGAACGGCAACATCGGCATAGGCCATGTCAGATATCCCACCGCCGGCTCTTCAAGTTCCGCGGAAGCTCAGCCCATGTACGTCAATTCTCCTTACGGCATAACACTTGCGCACAACGGCAATCTGACAAACGCAGATCAGTTGAAGGCTGACCTGTTTGCTGAAGACCTTCGCCATATCAATACCTCCAGCGATTCCGAAGTGTTGCTTAATGTGCTGGCGCACGAACTGCAACAACAGCGTGCCCTGGACCCAAGCCCGGAAGAGATTTTCAACGCTGTTGCCGGCGTCCACAAACGCTGCCGGGGTGCATATGCGGCGGTAGCGATGATCATTGGCTGCGGTGTCTTAGGCTTCCGCGATCCTTATGGCATTCGACCTTTAGTTTATGGTGAGCGTGAGACAGACCAGGGTAAGGAATATATGCTGGCCTCGGAGTCCGTCGCTCTCGACCTGCAGGGATATACTCTGCTGGGCAGCGTCGCACCTGGCGAGGCGGTATTTATCAGTTCCGATGGAAACATCCACCGCAAGGTCTGCGCAGAGAAAACCCAGCTGATACCGTGTATTTTTGAGCACGTTTACCTGGCCCGTCCAGACTCCATCATGGATGACATTTCCGTTTACAAAAGCCGTTTGCGTATGGGCGAACACCTGGCAGCAAGAATTCTCGAACGCTACAGCCAGCATACCCACGACATTGACGTGGTGATCCCGATCCCGGATACCGGTCGCACAGCAGCATTGCCACTCGCTCACCAGCTGGATGTGAAATTTCGCGAGGGATTTGTAAAAAATCGCTATATCGGACGCACATTTATCATGCCTGGTCAGCAGGAGCGGAAAAAATCTGTGCGCCAGAAACTCAACGTCATCGAGCTTGAATTTCGCGACAAAAACGTGCTGCTGGTCGACGATTCGATTGTGCGCGGGACGACTACCCAGCAGATTATCCAGATGGCCAGGGATGCAGGCGCTCGTAAGGTGTACATGGCATCAGCAGCACCGGCTTTGCGCTATCAGAATGTCTACGGCATCGACATGCCCGCGCGTCAGGAATTTGTCGCCAACGAGCGCACCGACGAGGAGGTTGCAGAGATTATTGGCGCTGACTGGCTTGTCTATCAGGACATAAATGACCTGAAAAACAGCGCCCGGGAAGGCAATCCCAAGGTGGATGACTTCGAATGTTCCGCTTTCGACGGCCATTACGTGACTGGTGACATAGATGCAGACTACCTTAGCCGGTTATCCTTGACACGAAGTGACTTAAATAAGCAGCGCAGTGACGCCCAACTCAACCCAGACGCCACAATCCTTGAACTCCACAACCACGGTTGATGAGGTTCCCGCCTCCCGTGCCGGGGTGAAAAACCAGATTGAAGCGCTGACAAAGGCGCTGAATTCTGTCCTGCTGGGCAAGGAGCAACAGATCAAGCTGAGCCTGGCTTGCCTGTTCGCTGGCGGCCATCTGCTGATTGAAGACCTGCCGGGAATGGGTAAGACACTGTTATCTCACGCCCTGGCAAAAACCCTCGGCTTGTCTTACAACCGCATTCAGTTCACCTCCGACGTGCTGCCTTCAGACATTATTGGCGCAACCATCTTTGATAAGCAGAGCAATTCATTTCGTTTTATTGAAGGTCCCTTGTTTGCGCAATTGGTGCTGGCTGACGAAATCAATCGTGCAACCCCAAAAAGCCAAAGCGCTCTGCTTGAGGCGATGGAAGAACGCCAGGTCACCAACGATGGTGTTTCGATGCCATTACCGACACCGTTCTTTGTTATCGCAACCCAGAACCCGTCTACCCAGTCAGGCACTTTTGCGTTACCGGAATCTCAGCTTGACCGCTTTCTCATGCGCATCGAATTGGGGTATCCCGAGCCCGCCGCAGAAAGGCAGTTACTGATGCATGGCGATCGTAGGACACATCTAAATACCCTGGATGCCATTATCAGCCCTGCGGAATTGAGCAATATTCAAGCGGCGGTTGGCGCAATCAAAACATCAGACCCGGTAATAGATTACATCCAGCGTATCATTGCCTTCAGCCGCCTTGGCAGCGAGTTTGCCTTTGGCCTTTCTCCGCGCGGCGCTTTAGCACTGTTGCAAAGCGCAAAGGCCTGGGCCCTGATCAATGATCGCAGTCACGTTGTACCAGAAGACGTACAGGCGGTACTGCCCAGCGTGGTAGAACACCGCCTGCGCGAATCCGCAGACTTTACCGGCCATGGCGGTGGTGCACTTGCTCAGAAACTATTAGGCAGCGTCGACGTCGTGTCTTAGGCGGACAGCTTGAACGCTTTTTCCAAATCGGCTTCGGCTAAAACCGATCCATCTAAAACCGCTCCACCTTTCTCAGGCAAACGCTTCGGCGCCTGGCTAGACCGAAGAATCCCTCCCAGTGCGCGTATAAATCTCAGCCAGGCCAATATTTTCATCTTCCCGACACGCTCAGGTTTTGCTTTTGCGGGCCTGCTGCTCATGCTGATTCTGGGCGCTATTAATTATCAGAACTCTCTTGTATACGGCACAGCCTTTCTGTTAGGCAGCATGTTTGTTATCACCATCCTCTACACTTTCAGAAATCTGTCCGGGCTCTCGATAGAGATGGCTGACAGCCACAGCGGTTTTGTCGGTGAACACATTGAATTCTCCGTACGCGTTGAACGACCAAAGGGACGAGGCCGGGAAGGGATTCAAATCGGTTGGCCCAACGGATACAAACAGTGGGTGGAGATATATGACACTCAGGCCAGTGTGGTGTCACTCTATGTTACCGCGGAAAGGAGAGGGTGGTTGCATCCGGGTCGTATGCTGGTTGAAACCTACTTTCCTCTAGGCCTGCTACGCGCCTGGACCTGGGTCGACATAAACGCCCGCGGTCTCGTTTACCCCAAACCCATCTTCTCCGACAGCCCCCAATCCCACAGTGGTAAGCACCGCGATGATGGTGTTCTGATTGATCCATTGGGCAGCGACGACTTTGTCGACCTGCGCAGCTATGTACCCGGAGATCCGATCAGAAACATCCTCTGGCGCTCTTATGCTCGCTCCGATGAACTGGTCGTGAAGCGCTACGCGAGCTATCAGGAGCCTCGCCTGTGGTTTGATTTTGATCAACTCAGCGGCGACGTTGAGGAGAAACTCAGTAGACTGGCAGGTTTTGCATTAACAGCGACCCGTGCGGAAAAAGAGTTCGGCCTGCGTTTGCCGAACCGGGAAATTTCTCCGGGGCTGGGACAGTTGCACCTTGATCAGGTCTTGAGGGAACTGGCTCTTTTTGGCCACAGCGATACTGAGCAACCTCACAATGGGTAACAAACCCATAACACCAGGGAAGAACGCACCCCAGGTCGGCGTGGCGTATCAGATACCCCGTAACTCGCTGGCACTGCTGATGATCTCCCAGGTGGTTGTGATTCTGCCGCTTGCGGTTTACATCACCCCCTGGATCATCGGTGTTGGCCTGTTCAGCGGCTACTGGCGAACACAGGTTTACCGCGGTCGTTGGGGATACCCCGCAGGGTGGGTCAAAGCCGTACTGGTATTTGCCGGTGTCTTTGGCATTGCGTTAAGCGGCTATGGCACCTTCAGCCTGGAAGCTGCCACCTCTCTTCTGGTGTTGGCATTTGCCCTCAAGTTACTCGAGATGAAAACTCGCCGGGACGCATATCTGGTCATATTCCTCAGTTACTTCCTGATTGCTACAGCGTTTCTGTTCGACCAGGCCATCACCATGGCCGCTTACCAGGTATTGGCTGCAGTCATCATTACTGCGGCAATGGTTGGCATGAACCAACTACAGAGCAGGGTCCGTCCGCTGGCGTCAATCAAACTTGCCGCAGCCCTGATTTTTCAGGCACTGCCTTTAACCCTGGTGCTCTTTCTTCTGTTTCCACGCATCGCGCCACTGTGGTCAATACCCATGCCATCTTCTGCTACAACGGGGATCAGCGACAGTATCAAACCGGGCGATGTTGCCAATTTAACAATGTCCAACGAACTGGCCTTCCGCGCAGTCTTCGAAGACGAGGTGCCGCCTGCTCGCGAACTGTACTGGCGTGGGCTGGTGTACAGCCAGTTCGACCAGGGCACATGGACCGTAGGACGACCGCTGCCACCTAAGGCGACGCCACCTGCAGCCGTCGGGCCTGGCATCGGCTATGAGGTTTTTCTGGAACCCACCCAGGCGGAATGGCTGTTTTCACTGGATACACCGGTGGATTACGGTCCCCGGTTGAAAATGCTGGGCGACTACCGCCTGATAAACCCTGAATCAATTTTGTCAGTCAAACGTTACCGCCTGGTCAGCGACCCTCAGTACACCCAGGATCTGGAGCTGCATGGATTGCTTGAACGCCGGGAAACCAGGCTACCCGAAGATGACAATCCACGTATTCGCGCTTATGCGCAAGCGCTGCTTGCCAGCACTGGCTCCCCGAGTGCCATGGTTGAAGCCATGCTCTCGCAAATTCGCAACCGTGATTATATATATACCCTGCAGCCGCCAACACTGAACAGTATGAACAGTATTGATGAATTCTGGTTCGACACGCGCAGAGGTTTCTGTTCCCACTATGCAGGCGCCATGGTGTTTGCCTTGAGGGCCGCAGACATACCCGCGCGCATGGTAGGTGGCTACCAGGGTGGAGAAGTGAACCCGCGAACCGGTCACGTTGAAGTTCGCCAGTACCTTGCCCATGCCTGGGTTGAGGTTTGGATTGAAGGTGCAGGCTGGACACGCGTAGACCCAACTGCTGCGGTTGCACCAGCACGCGTTGAAAATGGTCTGAACGCTGCGCTTTCCGGAGAGGACCGCGCGGCGTTGTCTTTTCTGACAAACGCACGCCTTGGTGAGGGTGATCTGCTCAGCAGTGCGCTGCAGTTTTTTGATTCCGTAGAACACCGGTGGAACTTCTGGGTTGTTGGTTACGATGCGGCTTCCCAGAGTGGCGTTCTACAGAAGCTGTTAGGCGAGGTAACGCCTGCGCGGATAGGCGTGGCATTAGCGATAGGCGGAGGCGTGAGCATGTTCCTGGTTGCCATCACGCTGTTCTGGCGGCGGCGACCTACCCAGCGCAATCCGGTTGAACGAAAGTTTTTTAAATTCGCCAGCGCAATGGCGAGACAAGGCTACGCCCGAGCACCAGATGAAACACCCGCTGCGTATCTGCGGCGACTTGCGCTCAAAGCAGAACTGGACCCGCAACCCATGGTGCAACGGTTGCAGAGTTTCATGTACGACCCGGAAGCAAGTCTGTCAGATGTTGAAAAGCGACAGATGCGCCAGGATTTCCGAAAACTGAGATTTAGACTTGCCTTTTCGACACCGGGCAAAGCATCCTAAGCACTGACAAACGTGCTAAAAAATCGAAGTGACGCAAACAAAACGTACGCCCTGTGTGGGCATCTGTTCTACCACCTACGGAGATTTGGTCTGCCGCGGTTGCAAGCGTTTTGCTCACGAGATTGTGCAGTGGAATGGCTACGAGGCTCACCAGCAACAGCAGATCTGGTCGCGTCTGCAGAGCCTGCGCGACGAAGTTGTGGAACACACAGTATCTGTCATTGATGTAACTTCGTACGACAAACAGATCCAGGCTCCGCACCTGCAGAATCTCACCACACTGGAGCAGCGTTATGAACTCGTGCGCCATCTGGCTATTCAGAATACACCGCTGTCTGCAGGCGGTTTGCAGGCGTCCACAGCAACGGAAGACGCACTGACTACACTGCAGGCGATTGACAGTGAAGTCTATCGTCGTTCGCTGGCGCACTATGAACGCAACTACAAAATTCCATTATGAGTCGACCTGATCTGAACCCTGCGCTGGAATTTCTGCACTGCCCAACGCCGGATGCCTGGCTCGCAGCGGTGCCCGCGCACCTGGATGAACTACTGATAGATCATGCAAATTGCGAAAAAAAAGCCGCCAGTACCGCCGTCAGCCTGTTGTACAAATATATCGATCAACCAGAATTGCTGGACAAAATGTCACGCCTTGCAAGAGAAGAGCTCAGGCATTTTGAGCAGGTCCTGGAGCTTATGCGGGCAGAACAGATCGACTACTGCTACCTTAGCCCGGCAAGATATGCTCAACAGCTGCATGGCCTGGTACGTAAGCAGGAGCCTGGAAGATTGGTCGACCTTCTGATTCTGGGCGCGGTGGTTGAAGCACGTTCCTGCGAGCGGTTTGTTCGCTTGTTAGAGATCTTGCCGGAACATATAGGCTCTTTATATCGGCAACTGGTGCACTCTGAAGCGAGGCATTTTCAGGATTACCTGAGCTTGGCGCAGTCTATCGCGCAGGATAACATCGATGAACGCATTGAATCTTTTCTCGCCAGAGATGCCGTTCTGGTTACGACACCTGATCCGGAGTTTCGCTTCCATAGCGGTGTGCCAGGCTGAAACACTCCAGCCACAATGCTTCATCCTGCTGCCGGGCCAGCCAGCCACATCGCTCCCAAGCCCCAGTCACAAAACGTCTAAAGCCTTGATGCTGATGCATACCGGGACGGTGTGTATGGCCGTGTAACAGGATTTTTGACTGATGCTGCGCAACAAGGGTACTGGTCGCTTTGTCATTCACGTCCATTATGTTGGATGGCTTGTTTGCGTTATTGGTTTGACTCTGCTTGCGTAGCGATTGACCAAAGGCTTTACGTTCCGCAAGTGTTTTGCTGAGAATATCCTGTTGCCAGGCTTCGCTGCGCAGCAGGGTGCGCATGTTCTGATAATCCACGTCGTCGGTGCAGAGCATGTCACCATGACTTAGCAGCAGGCCATCATCTGTCATATGAGGATCGCTCAGCAGCGTAACACCTGTATCGTTGGCGAACTTCTCGCCAAACAGAAAGTCTCGATTGCCATGCATCAGATAGACAGATGTTTCTGCGGTAGTTGCCTGCAGAATTTGACGCAGCTGCTGAGCAGCATCACTGTCATCATCATCACCAATCCACATCTCCACCAGATCGCCGAGAATATATATTTCGTCAACCCGTCTGGACTCATGAACGAGGCATTCATGAAAGCGCAGAAAAGCTGGAGCAGATGGATCGTCCAGATGCAGATCTGAGATAAACAGCCGTTGCACTAAAACCCCTGATTATCGCGGGAGGCCTGCATGGTGTTCTGCAGCAACGCGATCCGCGTCATCGGTCCAACACCGCCAGGCACCGGCGTTATCCAGGAAGCCACTTCTTTGACCGCATCAAATTGAATATCGCCATAAAGCTTATTGTTGGCGCCGCGAGTTATCCCAATATCAATAACAATGGCACCGGGTTTTATCCATTCCACCGGCACCAGCCCAGGCTTACCTACCGCAGAGACAACGATGTCAGCCAAACGGATTTTTGCTGCCGTATCTGCAGTGAACTTATGTGCTGTAGTGACCGTACAGCCTGCCAGCAGAAGCTCCAGCCCCATTGGTCGCCCCACATGATTAGACGCACCGATTACAGCTGCATCCAGGCCTTTGAGGGTGCAGCCGATGTGCTCCAGCAGCAGCATGACACCTTTGGGCGTACAGGACCGCAGGGTAGGGCGGCGCAACGCCAAACGGCCGATGTTGTAGGGATGGAAGCCATCCACATCCTTTTTCGGGTCGATCTGATCAATGATCCGATCCTGGTCGATATGTGCCGGCAGGGGTGTCTGCACCAGAATGCCATCAATACTGGGATCCTCATTGAGTGACCCGATCAACGCCTGCAGATCGCTCTGGGTTACCTTGGCACTGACGTGATGTACAATGGAATGAAAACCGACTTCATCGCAGTCACGCCGCTTGCCTTTGACGTAAATTTCCGACGCCGGGTCGTTGCCCACGAGAATCACAGCCAGGCCTGGGAGTCGCCGCCCTTGTTCAACCCACGCTTCAATATCTTCGCGTATATGCCCGCGCAGTTCTTTGGCAATGGCATTGCCATCAATTATTTTTGCGGACATCGACATCACTGCATTCGAAAACGCCATTCTACCGATAAATTCGGCGTCACCCCAGCCCGCAAGTTGAGATCTGAGCGTAACTTGTGGCTTAAGTCCATTGACCCGCAGAATGGTCGTAGTATGATCGCGCCGCATCGGGGTATAGCGCAGTCTGGTAGCGCGCCTGCTTTGGGAGCAGGATGTCGGGAGTTCGAATCTCTCTACCCCGACCAATTCAAACCGATCAAGCCCATTACTGTAAAAAGTACTGTTATAAAGCGCCTGTAGCTCAACTGGATAGAGCATCGGCCTTCTAAGCCGAGGGTTGCAGGTTCGAGTCCTGCCAGGCGTGCCAAACGCGTTGCGTTTGGGGGTCGAGTTTTGGCTGGAAGCCAAAACGTCGCTCTACGATCAATTGTTTACTGGGCGTCGAGTTTTGGCGATGCCAAAACGTCGCTCTACCATCGGATATTATCGGCACGTTGCGTCAGCAACCACATCCGATAGCAATAACCTCTAGCAGAACGCGTTTGCCAAGCATATAATCCGCCACCGTTAAAACTATGGTGGGCGTAGCTCAGTTGGTAGAGCTCCGGGTTGTGATCCCGGCGGTCGTGGGTTCAAGCCCCATCGTCCACCCCAATTCTTAACTACCTTGTGATTGCGCACTTTACAAACGTAGATTGCAGTCAGGTAACTCACCAGACCGGCTGAACACCTCTTGTAGGTCAAAGCCGTTCTGAAAATCCACACATCTAGACACTGATTATCTGCATGAATGTATCGATTGAAACAATGACTGGCCTCGAACGCCGACTCACTATCGCGTTACCCAGTGAACAGTTCGAGTCCCAAATCACAGAACGGCTGCATGACGCTGCCGGCAAAGTTCGCATCAGCGGTTTTCGCCCCGGCAAAGTGCCGTTGAAGGAAGTCCGCCGGCGTTATGGCCAGGCGGTCCGCGCAGAAGTGGCAGGTGAACTGATGCAGCAGAGTTTTGTATCTGCTGTCCAGCAGGAAGACCTTAATCCAGCAGGCTCTCCCAGCCTGGAAGTGGTCAAAATGGATCCAGGCATCGATTTTGAGTTTACCGCCACGTTTGAAGTCTACCCCACAGTTGATGTGGCGGATCTGGCACAGGTCAGCGTGCGAAAACCGGTGGCTGAAGTCACCGATGACGACTTGAACACCATGATCGAGCGACTGCGCGAGCAACGCACAGTTTTTGAGCCGGTCGATCGCGCGGCGGCGGAAGGTGACCAGGTTACTGCAGATTTCTCTGCCACCTTTGAAGGTGAACCGGTAGAGGGCACCGCTGGCGAAGACGTCGATTTTCGGGTTGGCCAGGGCCAGATGATTGAAGATTTCGACAAAGGTGTCGAAGGCGCAAAAGCAGGCGAGACCGTCACTTTTGATGCCACTTTTCCGGAAGACTACCGAGCCGAGAATCTGCAAGGGAAAACCGTGCAGTTCTCAGTTTCCATCAAAGCCGTAAAAGAGGCAAAAGTACCGGATCTCGACGACGAGTTTTTCAAAGGCTTCGGTGTTGAAGAGGGTGGCGAGGATGCCTTCCGTGAAGACGTGAAAAATAATATGCAACGGGAAATGGACTCCGCGCTGAAAAACCAGCTGAAGCAGCAGGTTATGGATCAGCTGGCGAAAATCCACGAGTTCCAGGTCCCCCACGCCATGGTTCACCGTGAAATACAGGTCTTGAAAGACCAGATGTTGGATCAGTTCCAGATGGGTGGCGCAGGACCTAAACCTGAACTTCCGGATGAACTTTTTCAGGATCAGGCCGAACAGCGGGTGAAAGTCGGGTTGGTGGTTAATGAAATCATCAACAAGAATGAATTGTCCGTCGACCAGACAATGCTGGACGCACGCCTGAGTGAAATTGCCGCTCAATACGGTGAACCAGAGCAGGTGATCAGCTGGTATCGCTCTAATCCCGAACAATTACAGAATATTGAGATGGGTGTACTTGAAGAACAGGTTGTTGACCACATATTGTCTGCAGCAGACATTGAAGATGTGCCCGCCAGCTACGAGGATGTTGTCAGCGGAAAAGCGATCGCAGAACCTGAAGCTGAACTAAACTCAGAACAAGATGCCGAACCTTCAGCTGAACCCTCTGCAGAAGAAGACACTAAATAAAATATAATTGCAGGCCCTCGGGCGTTGCTTTTGGAGAAATGCATGACAGATATACGTGATCCGCAGTTGAACCCTGCACAAGGCCTGGGCATGGTGCCCATGGTGGTTGAGCAGTCGGCCCGTGGAGAGCGCGCCTTTGATATTTACTCACGTCTGCTGAAAGACCGCATCGTTTTCCTGGTAGGGCCGGTGGAAGACCACATGGCTAACCTGATCGTGGCACAGCTGCTGTTTCTTGAATCCGAGAATCCAGATAAAGACATCAACCTATATATCAATTCGCCCGGCGGTTCGGTCACAGCAGGAATGTCGATTTACGACACCATGCAGTTTATCCGCCCCAACGTTGCCACCCTCTGTATCGGTCAGGCTGCCAGTATGGGCGCGTTCCTGCTCGCCGCTGGCGCGCCTGGAAAGCGCATAGCCCTGCCCAATTCTCGGATGATGCTGCATCAACCCAGCGGTGGATCCAGAGGTGTTGCCGCAGATATTGAGATTCAGGCACAGGAAATCCTGCTCATGCGGGAGCGCTTGAACAAACTACTGGCACATCACACCGGCAAAGAGGAAGAAACCGTAGCGAATGACACCGACCGCGATTTCTGGATGAGCCCGGATGAAGCTAAGGCTTACGGCCTGGTGGACCAGGTCCAGCAAAGTCGTGGCCCCGCAGCGGCAAAATAGGACCCGGGACACGGCAGGCTCACAGTAAACTGTTTACACTGTGGGCTTGCATTTGAAAGGCGCAGTCCGCACTGTATAAATCTCTAAAATCAGTCATAATCACGCCGCGGAAGACCCCAGAATGATCTTTCGTATGCTGGTTTAGGCAGTTTTTTGTACAGTATTTGGGCGAGGTGCCTCGCTACCAGAATTAACAGTGGGCAAGTGCTTGTGCGCTTGTGCTCGTTCAGTCACTCAGCAGCGCCTTAAAACGCGCGCATAAATCACGTAGAACAGAGGATCATATGTCCGACGATAGCGGCAAAACAGACGATTCAGGCAAGCTCTTATACTGCTCATTTTGCGGTAAGAGTCAGCATGAAGTCCGCAAACTCATTGCCGGGCCCTCTGTTTTCATCTGTGATGAATGTGTTGAACTATGCAATGACATCATCCGTGAAGAAGTCTCCGAAACTGCTCAGACCGGTGAATCAAGCAAACTGCCGGTTCCGCAGGAAATCAAAAATATCCTCGACCAATATGTGATTGGTCAGGAACATGCCAAGCGTGTTCTGGCTGTAGCTGTTTACAACCACTACAAACGTCTGAACTACAACGGTAAAAAAGACGATGTAGAACTGTCGAAATCAAACATACTGCTGATCGGGCCAACCGGTAGCGGCAAAACTCTGCTCGCAGAGACCCTTGCACGCCTGTTGGACGTTCCGTTCACCATCGCAGATGCAACTACGCTCACAGAAGCAGGTTACGTCGGCGAAGACGTAGAAAACATCATCCAGAAGCTGCTGCAGAAGTGCGACTACGACGTTGATCGCGCCCAGGTTGGTATTGTTTACATTGATGAAATCGACAAGATATCCCGCAAATCAGACAACCCATCCATAACACGGGACGTGTCTGGTGAAGGGGTCCAGCAGGCCTTGCTGAAACTGATCGAAGGCACCGTAGCATCGGTTCCACCACAGGGCGGCAGAAAGCATCCCCAGCAGGAATTCCTGCAGGTGGATACATCCAACATCCTGTTCATATGCGGCGGTGCGTTTGCCGGTCTGGATAAGGTCATCATGGACCGCTCTGATAAGTCAGGTATCGGCTTTGGCGCTGAAGTCAAAGGTGATGCTGATCGTAAAAGTATCGGCGAAACTCTGCGCGGGGTTGAACCCGAGGACTTGATCCACTACGGATTAATTCCTGAATTTGTCGGTCGTCTGCCCGTAGTTGCGACGCTGGAAGAACTCGATTCTGATGCATTGATCCGCATTCTCACAGAGCCAAAAAACTCGTTAACCAAGCAGTATGCGAAACTGTTTGATATGGAAAATGTTGAAGTCGACTTCCGTGAAGACGCGCTGCGTGCCGTTGCGGCAAAAGCAATGGAACGAAAGACGGGTGCACGCGGACTGCGCTCCATCCTGGAGGCTGTACTGTTGAATACAATGTACGACCTGCCATCATCCGATTCCGTAAGTAAAGTCGTCATAGATGAAAGTGTCATAAAAGGCGAAAGCGATCCGATGCTCATCTACGAAAACGTCGATCAGGCGAAAGCTGCTCCCGAAGACTAAACTTACCTGTATCATCAGCCTTTAGACGCCATCGAGCGACTAAAGGCTACTGTACAAAAAAATTTTTGTCACATCTCGAGGCACGCCCGTGGATTCTGCGCTCATAGAAAACATTCCGGTCCTTCCATTACGTGACATGGTGGTTTACCCCCACGGTGTCCACCCATTGTTTGTGGGTACACAGAGTTCCATCAGTGCGCTTGATGCCGCTATGGCTGATGACAAGCAGATCCTGCTGCTGGCCAAAATAGACCCCGAGGTCGGCGAGCCAAAAGCGTCAGACCTTTACAATCTGGGAACCGTAGCAACCATTCTTCAGCTCCTGAAGCTACCCGACGGTACGGTGAAAGTACTGGTTGAAGGTGGGCAGCGCGCCAGCGTCGCAGAGCTAAACTTCAGCGAAGATTACATTCAGGCCAGCGTGACGTTACACGAAGAACCCGAAATTGATTCGCGTGAGGGAGACGCCCTTGCACGGACGCTGCTGGCTCAGTTCGAGCAGTACGCTCAAGCCAGCAAAAAGGTTCCGCAGGAAGTTCTATCGTCGCTCTCCAGTATCGACGATCCAACCCGCCTGGTGGATACCATCGCTGCTCAGATGACACTGAATATCAGTGACAAACAAGCCGTTTTAGAGGCGCTGCCACTGCAGGAAAGAATGGACCTCCTGCTTGAGCTGATGGACGCGGAACTCGACGTCCTGGAAATGGAAAAGCGGATTCGCGGGCGTGTTAAAAAGCAGATGGAACAGAGCCAGCGCGAGTACTATCTGAATGAGCAGATGAAAGCCATTCAGAAAGAAATGGGCGAGAACGAGCAGGGCGAAGTTGAAGAACTGCAGAAAAGCATCGACAACTCAGGCATGCACAAAGAGGCCAAGGACAAAGCCCAGGCTGAATTGAATAAACTCAAGTTAATGGCACCCATGTCTGCGGAAGCAACCGTTGTGCGTAGCTACCTCGACTGGATTGTCAACGTACCCTGGCAGAAAAAGAGTCGTGTACGCAAAGATCTGGCA
The DNA here is from genome assembly GCA_048571035.1 of Gammaproteobacteria bacterium. Taxonomy (GTDB): domain Bacteria; phylum Pseudomonadota; class Gammaproteobacteria; order Pseudomonadales; family Azotimanducaceae; genus UBA4421. Next base: position 615,118 of record CP121329.1, on the reverse strand, counting down.
GCAGCACAAAAGATTCTAGATGAAGACCATTACGGCCTGGAAGAAGTTAAAGACCGCATTATTGAATACCTCGCGGTGCAGAACCGGGTTACACGCATGAAAGGACCGGTGCTGTGCCTTGTTGGGCCGCCTGGTGTGGGTAAAACCAGCCTTGGCGAGAGTATCGCACGAGCGACCAACAGGAAATTTGTACGCATGGCCTTAGGCGGTGTGCGAGACGAAGCTGAGATTAGGGGCCATCGCCGAACCTACATAGGTTCGATGCCCGGCAAAGTCATCCAGAAGATGTCCAAAGCCGGTGTCGCAAACCCACTGTTTCTGCTGGACGAAATTGACAAGATGGGTATGGACGTTCGCGGCGATCCTGCCAGCGCCTTACTGGAAGTGTTGGATCCTGAGCAGAACAATACGTTCAACGATCACTACCTAGAAGTCGATTACGATTTGTCCAAGGTTTTTTTCATCTGCACATCGAATTCGATGAATATACCTGCTCCCCTGCTTGATCGGATGGAAGTGATCCGACTGCCAGGATACACCGAAGATGAAAAGCTGAATATTGCAAAACGTTATCTGGTGCCGAAGCAGACTAAAGCCAACGGATTATCTGAGGGTGAGTTGGAAATTACCGATGCAGCATTGTTGGATATTGTCCGCTACTACACCAAAGAAGCCGGCGTGCGTGGCCTGGAAAGAGAAATCGCCAAGCTGGCGCGGAAAATCGTTAAATCTCACGCATTGGAAAAAACCAAGGCGACTGCACGTATCGATGCAGACGACCTGGAAGAATTCAGCGGTGTACGGCGCTTCAGCTACGGGCTGGCTGAAGAGGAAAATCAGATTGGACTGGTTACCGGATTGGCCTGGACTCAGGCAGGTGGCGAGTTGTTAAACATAGAAGCCGTGGCTGTGCCTGGCAAAGGTCGGCAGACCAAAACAGGGTCTCTCGGCGATGTGATGCAGGAATCTATTCAGGCCGCATTGACTTTTGTACGCAGTCGTTCCGTCTCGTTAGGTCTCGCAGACGATTTCCATGAAAAATTTGATCTTCATGTACACGTGCCAGAGGGCGCCACACCCAAAGACGGGCCCAGTGCAGGCATAGGCATGTGCACCGCGGTTGTCTCTGTGGTTACCGGTATCCCGGTGCGCGCGGATGTTGCCATGACAGGCGAAATAACGTTGCGCGGACAGGTACTTCCCATAGGCGGGTTGAAAGAAAAACTGCTGGCCGCACACCGCGGCGGAATTGCGCATGTGATTATCCCTGCAGAAAACGAAAAAGATCTGAAAGAAATCCCTGACAACGTCAAAGCCAACCTGACAATACATGCGGTGAAGTGGATGGACGAAGTTCTCGAGCTAGCTCTTGAGCGTGTTCCACAACCGAGATTAATCGATACTGAAGCGGCGGCGAAAGGTGACAATCAGTCTGATGCTGGCTTAACAAGCACATCAACTGCCGTAAATCCGCATTAAATGCAGGTAAAATAAGGCTTTCAGGCGCTTGCGCCCTCCGCAGGGTGTTGGTATAAAACGGCGAATCCCGCAAGGGTTTTGAATCTAGAGTAAATAATGTTGCTGCGCAGACCCGCGCATTGTCGGTATTGATCAAATACCCGCAAAGCAATAAACAAGAGGGGCTTAATGTGAATAAAGCAGAGTTGATTGACCGCATCGCGGAATCATCAGATATATCCAAAGCGGCTGCAGGCCGTGCGTTGGACGCCGCGATCGACGCAATTACTGACTCGTTGAAAGATGCAGATCCGGTATCGCTGGTTGGTTTCGGTACCTTCCTTGTTCGGGAGCGCGCAGCGCGCACCGGGCGCAATCCACAAACAGGCGCTGAAATTCAGATTGCAGCGGCCAAAGTGCCTGCCTTCAAACCAGGCAAGGCGTTGAAAGACGCGCTCAACTAGGTCGCGAGACTGTCATAAAGGCGCTAGAATTGCGCCGAAAATGTAGCGGGGCGCTTAGGCGCCCCGTTTTTTGTAAGTTGTATTGAGAAAATCATGCTGCAGAAACTCAGAGATCAGACCCAGGGCACCGGTTTTAAAATACTGGTCGGAGCCATTATCGTGGTGCTGACGTTATTTGGATTTGGCGCTACCAATCTGTTTATGGGCGGCGACCCGGAACTGGCACAGGTGGGTAGTTTTTCCATCACCCAGAATCAATTGGCTACTGAGACTGAACGCGAGCGGCAGCGGCTGCTGAGCCAGATGGGTCCCGATTTTGATCCCAGCAACATAGATCGATTGCAATTGCAGGAATACGTGCTGCAGCAGCTGATCAATCGCCAGGTCCTGTACCAGGCGACCGATGAACTTGGTATCGCAGTTTCTCCAGAAACCGTAAACGAGGAATTGATCAACAGTCCAGCCTATCAGGTTGACGGTCAGTTCAATGAGGCGATCTACAGGCAACAGCTGCGAGCGTTGGGCTATACCCCACTGTCCTTTGTCGCCGAATTCAGTAACGCGCTGAGCGCAGAAACTCTGCAGTCCGGCGTTTATGGTTCCGTCAGCATGCCCGATTGGGAACTTGCGGAAATTGTTAGAATTATCTCCCAGCGTCGGGATATAGCCTACCTGCCTTTAACGGTTGAAAACTTCAGTAAAGATATCGAGGTCAGCGAAGAAGATGTAACGCTGCGATATAACGAAAATCAGAGCAACTATATGACGCCACTCACCGTTGACGTCAGCTATTTGCAGATGAGTGCCCAGGACCTGCAGGAGGACAGCTCCATTGAGGTCACTGAAGCTGCGCTGCTAAGTCTATACGAAGACGAGCGCCGGCTTGCCCTGGCAGACGAACAACGCGACAGCGCCCATATCCTGATTCAGATCAATCAGGACCGCAGCGACGCCGAAGCGCTTGCGGCGATTACAGACATTCAGAACCGTATAGCTGCAGGCGAAGATTTCTCCGAGCTGGCGAAAGAATATAGTGACGATGCTGGATCAGCAGTTGCTGGGGGTGACCTGGGACCCGCCGGCAAAGGGATATTCGATCCCGCATTTGAAACCGCTTTGTGGAGCTTACAGGCACCCGGTGACATTTCCGAGCCTGTGCTTACAAATTTTGGTTATCACCTCATCAAGCTTAAAGAGGTTGTTGTACCGGAATACCCGGAATTCGACACTATGCGGGATCAATTGACTCTCAGAATGCGCGAGATCCAGGCACAGGATCTGTTTATTGACAAGGCTCTGGAACTGGAGCGAGCAGCTTACGATGAGCGATTCTCATTGGATAACACAGCCGCAACAATGGGTTTATCCGTCACAAAAGTGTCCGGCGTCAGCCAGGCTGGGGTTAGCGAAGACCCGCTGCTGAACGATCCAAAGGTGACCTCTGTGCTGTTCAGCAGCGACGTTCTCGAAGGCACCAACAGCGACGCCATTGAGCTCAACGATACACAGATTGTTGTCGTACGCGTTGATAAACAATACGAGCCCGAGCCCGTGCCGTTGAATCAGGTAGCTGATGAGATACGCAGCGAACTGGTGCGCGAACGGGCGCTCGCTGCGATCGAAGCAGCAAAAGCCGAAGGGATACAACGCCTCACGGCAGGTGAGAGCGTCACTGAAATTGCCCGTGATCTCGGCAGTCGGTGGCAGACTTTTGAATTAGCAGCACGTGCTAACAGCGGCCAGGACATACCTAGTTCAGTACTCGAAGCGGCCTTCGATCTTGCACGTCCTCTACCCGGTAAAAAATCGGTGGGTATGTCAGATTTACCGGATGGTGCAGCGTTGATCACCGTAACCCGGGTAATCCAGGGAGACCCCAGCACGACCACCGAAGCGGAAATCGAGCAGTTGCGTCAGGTTGCCGAAAATCGTGCAGCTCGTCTGGATTTCCAGGGTCTGTTTGAGGCGGCTAGACAACAGCTGGGCGTTAAGCAGCCTGCCAGTTAAGCCGATTAGCCGATAGCGTCAGCCGCCAACTACATTCACGTAAAGTTGCAGCGGCTGACCGGGCTGCAGATAGCGTGCTTTATCCAGTTTATTCCAGTTAGCTATCTGAGTAATCGAGACATTAAACTTACTGGCTATCTTTGCCAGCGAATCTCCACTTCGAACCTTGTAGTGCACCTTTCGGGTAACTTTGCGCGTTTGTCCGGATACACCTGGAATCCTTAACGTCTTACCTACCGCCAGTGTATCTTTCGGCCCCAGATGGTTATTGCGCATAAGTTTAGTCATATCGACATTGTGCTTGCGTGCAATGGTCCACAACGAATCGCCTGTAGCGACAACATAGTCGACGTCACCTTTAGCATTGCGGGGTGTAGATTTCAGTGCGCCTGCATGTTTGGGTATGAGCAGCTTTTTACCCGCGCGGATTGTTGATCCTCTCAAATTGTTGGCCATCCGCAGCGAAGTTACATCGGTGCCGTGGCGACGCGCAATTTGACTGAGGGTATCACCAGACTTAACTTTTATTTCCTGCCAATCCACGCGCTCACCGGCCGGGATCGCATCAATTTTGCTTTGTGCCAGAACCGGGTCAACCGCTGCAGGCACGATTAATCGGTGCGGCCCTTTCGGCGGCGTCGCCCATTGATTCAATGACGGGTTCCAGCGGTAAATGTCGTCCATGTCCAGCTCGAGCGCTTCACTGAGCTTTGTGAGCTGAAACTGTCCGTGTGTATTGAGGCTGTGGAAAGTAGTTCTGGGCTCAATCTTTGGCAATGTTATGCCGAATGCTTCAGGATCTTTGATCACTGCACTGAGCGCCAACAAACGAGGAACATAAGCCTGAGTTTCTTTGGGTAGGCGCAGATCAAAGAACCCGGCTCCTGGATTTTTGCGTTGTGCTCGCGAAACGTTTCCCTGCCCGGCGTTATAACCTGCTAGCGCTAAATACCAGTCATCGAATCGTTTGTTCAGATACGTAAGATAATCCAGTGCTGCCTCAGTCGAAGCAACAACATCCCGACGACCATCATACCAGTCGTTTATCTCCAGGCCGTACTGACGCGCAGTACCGCGCACAAATTGCCATGGGCCAGCAGCCCCTCCATGAGAAAATGCAAAGGTATCCAGGGCGCTTTCGACAATGGGCAGCAGCGCTAACTCGGCAGGTAAGCTGCGTAGCTGAGTCTGGCTGTAAAGAAAGGGCAGGTAATTCTGCAACCGTGGTTGCAGCCGCTTCAGATAAGTTGGGTGACGTTTCAACCAGCGCAACTCCTGTTGCACGCGGGGTTGATCCAGATACAGATCCAGATGCATGTGTGCTCGCATATCGCGCCACAGATCTGGTTCAGGGGGTGGCGCAGGCGTGCGCACCGGGGCTGAAGACAAATCTATTCCCAGGGCTGCCTGAGCGCCTGCTAGAGCTATTCCAGGCTCAACCCTCAATCCAGGGTGAGTTTGTTCTACGGTTGTCTCATGGGCCGTTACAGGCACACTCAGCGCTTGCGGTGTCATCTGGCAACTGGCGGCCAGCATACAGCCCAACAAGCTGAGCAGCCCACCCTTGCAGGCCGCGATTTTACCGGCTGGTGTCGTGCCAGTTTTAACTTTGCGGGAGAGAATCACTAAATTTTGCCTTTCAAGTCGATAGAAATCGGTTTTTTTGCCCAAGACCTACCGCCTATGGCAAACTTCCCTCAAATCCAGCGTTTATGCGTGGCTCTTTTTCATTGTTGCGCTTATTTGTAGCACTTGCGGCCGGACGCTTAGATTTCTCTTCACTTTGGCGGAATGTAAAACCATTGGCAACCAAACCGACCCCTCAATGTGACGCAGATAACGGTGACACACCGAATCGATCGAAGAACCACCTTTGGGACTCGCCATTGGGGCAGGAAACCCTGGCTTTTGAGGCAGTTGCCATGGCGCCTTTTGTACGCCGCCTGCACGGTGACGTTATTATCTGGGCTGGCGAACATCCGGCCAGTGCCAATGCTTTACAGCGATGCATGGTGCGGCATTCCTGCTTTCTGCAGCAGAGTGTGCAACGCGGGCAGAGCGATATCGCCAGCTTGGGTGGTCGTCTGGAAGCGCTGCCGTTCAAATCAAATTCTATTGATGCATTTGTCCTGCATCACGCGCTGGAAGACACTGACGATCCGCGGATTGCACTGCGCGAAGTAACCCGTGTGCTGGCCCCGGGAGGGCGTCTCCTGATCAGTGGTTTCAATCCCATGAGTATGATGGGTATCCGCAGACTCTATGCCCGGGTTTTTAAAGACGTTTTGAGCGGGCAACAACTTGTAAATCCGTTACGCCTTTTTGATTGGCTTACCCTGCTGGGTTACGAACTCGATGTACGCCCACTTTACTGTGGTTACGGGTTACCGTTTTCCCGCCTGCTGAAAAAGCTGGATCTGCCGCAGCTGGAAAAGCATGAACAGGCTAACTCGAAAAGTGCTGCCAGCTTGAATCTACCGTTCGCTGGCCTGTTACTAGTCAGTGCGGTAAAACAGGCAGTGCCGATGAAACCGCAGCGTCTGAGCAAAAAAAATCGCCAAACTTTAGCCCCCGTCGCTTATCCTAGCGTATCGAGTTGGCGAAGAATCAAACCTTGAATCAGAATTTTGTAGAAATATTTACCGACGGGGCCTGTCGGGGTAATCCTGGTCCCGGAGGATGGGCAGCCTTGTTAAGAACGGCAGGCAATGAAAAAGTCATCAAAGGTGCGGTGATGGATACCACCAATAATCGCATGGAACTGAAAGCAGCTATTGAAGGTCTACTGGCCCTCAAACAAGCCAGTACTGTCTCTCTGACAACCGACTCACAATACGTTCGTCAAGGCATTACCCAATGGATCAATGGGTGGAAGCGCAATGGCTGGCGAACAGCGTCAAGGCAACCGGTAAAAAACAGGGAGCTGTGGCAACAGCTTGATGCAGCGTTAGCAGATCACACCGTCGAGTGGCATTGGGTCAAAGGACACAGTGGCCACCCGGAGAACGAACTGGTTGATCAGGCTGCAAACGATGCAATAGATGAGTTACTGGCGGACAACCGGTTGCGATGAGCCAAAGCAGTGCACTAAGCAAGAGACGTCTATGAGGCAGATAGTACTTGATACAGAAACCACCGGCCTCGAGCCAGAACTAGGCCATCGCATTATCGAAATTGGTGCCGTGGAAGTGGTTAACCGGCGTCTGACTGGCAGGCATTTCCATCAATACGTCAATCCTGAAAGAGACATAGATGAAGGCGCCTTGGAGGTACATGGGATCACACGCGCCTTCCTGCGCGACAAACCCCTGTTTGCCGAAATCTGTGCTGAATTTATCGATTTTATTAAAGGCGCTGAACTTGTAATCCACAATGCTGCCTTTGACGTTGGATTTATGGACAGCGAGTTCAAGCGCCTCCCGGGAACACCTCTAACAGAAAATATCTGCCGCATTAAAGACAGCCTGGCACTGGCTAGAAGCAAACATCCTGGACAAAAAAATAATCTTGATGCGTTGTGTCGGCGTTACGAGGTAGACAATACGCATCGCGAACTGCACGGCGCTTTGCTGGATGCGGAAATACTGGCTGACGTCTACCTGTTGATGACTGGAGGGCAGACTAATATGTTTGGCGGCGCGCAGGATTCAAGCAATTCGGATACTGCATCCGTATCCGCTCCGCAACGTCTACATGCTGACGGTCTCCGTGTGGTACGTGCTACCACGGAGGAGGCAGCCGCTCACGAAGCTTATCTTGATATGCTCAGTGCCAAGTCCGGCGGCCAAACCATCTGGCGCAGCGGATCGGCAGAGTAGATTCACAGCAGATACTGCACGCAAACCCAACCTGTTACCCCCATCATTACTGTATACGGTAACGCCATGACAACCATACGCATGTAAGACAGACGGATTAACGGGGCAATTGACGACGTCAGTAAAAACAGGAATGCGGCCTGACCATTTGGCGTCGCTACACTTGGAATATTTGTTCCGGTATTAATTGCGACCGCAAGCAGGTCAAAATGTTCTCGGCTGATGGTATTGCTGTCGAAAGCTGCTTTAACTTCGCCTATATAAACTGTCGCCACAAACACGTTGTCACTAATCGCCGACAACAGGCCATTCGCAATGTAAAACATACCCGGCTGCGAAGATTCAGGCAACGACAGCACCCAGGTGATGATAGGCGAGAACAGGTGCTGCTCGTGGATGACACCCACTATGCCAAAGAAGACCACGAGTAACGCTGCAAAAGGCAGGGCTTCTTCAAACGCATGCCCGAGTTGGTGCTCTTCAACAATGCCGTTAAACGCAGTCTGCAGAACAATGATCGTCAGACCAATAATACCCACTTCCGCGATGTGAAAAGCGAGTGCAAAAACCAGGAAGATAGCCGATACGCCCTGCACAAGCAGACGCGCAACATCTCGGCCCGTGCGATTTGCAGCTTCATGCTCGTCAAACTCGACCAGAATCTCCCGCACACGTTCAGGCAGCGTTTCTCCATAGCCAAACCATTTCAGGCGCTCGAGCAACAGACAGGTCAGCAAACCAACGGCTAAAACTGGCATGGTCACAGGGGCCATACGCAGGAAGAACTCAATGAAGTCCCAGCCGGTATAGCCGGCTATCAGCAGGTTCTGAGGTTCTCCTACCGTCGTACAGACGCCGCCTAGAGCGGTACCGACGGCAGCGTGCATTAACAGGTTCCGCAGAAAGCCGCGGAACCGTTCTAAGTCGTCTCTATATTGCTCACCAATTGACTCATCCGCACCGTGTTCATGCTCATCGCGAAACTGCTTGCCTGACGCTACACGGTGATAGACGGAGTAAAATCCCACTGCCACAGCTATCACAACGGCGGTGACGGTGAGCGCATCAAGAAAAGCGGAAAGCACTGCTGCAACGAAAGAAAACATTAATGCTATCAGTGACTTAGAGCGTATTTTTAAAAGTATCTTGGTAAACACGTAGAGCAACAGCTCTTTCATGAAATAGATACCGGCAACCATGAAAATGAGTAGCAGCAGCACAGGGAAGGCGGCAAAAATTTCATTTCTCACCGTATCAGTTGTTGTCATGCCAAGGGCGACCGCTTCAATCGCGAGCAACCCGCCGGGTTGCAGGGGATAACACCTCAGCGCCATCGCCAGGGTAAAAATGAACTCCAGCACCAGAACCCAGCCTGTTACAAACGGACCAGCAGTGAACAGCAGCAGTGGGTTAATGAGCAGAAACGCAAAGATTGTTGACTTGTACCAAGCCGGCGCGTGTCCCAGAAAATTTTGAGAAAACGAATTCAGAGTAAGCACACTCATATCTAAGCCTTAATAATTCTTATTTCCCCCGCGCCAACCCGCCGGGCAGATGCTTGCAGGTATTCGTTTCCCCGCGGCACAGCGTGTGCCCGCCTGTTGTAAAGCGCCCATAGGTCAAACTAAGCCAAACAATGCCGTATTGATCTGCATTCAGCAACAATTGATATTATGCGCGGCGTGGCGCTCCGCAAACTCATTCAGGACAGGCTCACAGCCTCTTTTACTCCGTACATGAGAGAATTTCCGCCAGCACGCTTAGACAGTATAGGAGGGGTTATCGCAGATGTGGTAGTTTTGCATTTTTGCTAGAGGAGAGGCGCCATGTGGCCACATGATCCAGATGAATTTCTGCCATCACATATTGAGCCAGATGATGCAGACCATGGTGATGCCTGGTACTTCGTGTTTCATCGGGGAGAGTTGATCGTCAAATCAGTTCAGGGTGTACCGGAACCCACTACTGCTGACGATTTCCGCTGGTTCGATATGGAAACCTCCAGCAAGCACTTTCTCGGGCACTATGGGGATCGACCCTGTTTTGCTCTGTCTGCAGATGGGCAGCTCACCGAGGGTTTCCAGACGACAGCACTGCGTGGGCTGCTCGGGCGCACATCAGCTTCACTTTTCTATCTGGCTGGTCGCGCTCAACAGGTCATTGAATGGCACGAAACCCATCAGTTTTGCGGGCGTTGTGGTATCCCAATGGAAGACCACCCGAATGATCGCGCCAAGCAATGCCCGAAATGCGGCCTGATTAATTACCCACGCTTATCACCCAGTATTATCGTGCTGGTAACCCGGGGTGACGAGATGCTGTTAGCACGCAACATCGGTTGGCCTAATGGCATGTACAGCACGCTGGCCGGATTTGTAGAGGCCGGAGAGTCCATTGAACAGACCGTACATCGGGAAGTTTTTGAAGAGGTGGGCATCCGCGTTACCAACCTGGAATATTTTGGTTCGCAGAGTTGGCCGTTTCCAAACTCGCTGATGTTAGGTTTCCACGCTGAGTACGCCGGCGGCGAGATTGTCTGTCAAGCTGACGAAATCGCAGATGCTCAGTGGTTCAAGCCCGACAATTTACCGCAGACGCCTCCCAGAACTGCCATTTCCGGATGGCTCATCGAAGAATTCATGCGGCGTCGCAATCAGGCTTGATCAGCTTCTGATGCAGATGCCTGCGGGACAGGAGCGGCAAATATACGCAGCAGTGCAAAGGTCCAGATGATGTAGCCACTGCTGCGGAAATCACCGTGCATGAAAGCGTCTATCGGGCTCCGCTGTCCATTGAAGATAGCCAGCGCGCATTGCTCGTCGCTGAAAAAAAGTGTCAATTCCGGCTCCGTCCCAACCTCAGCATCAACATCGAGCCAATTCAACCTACCCGACCCGATATGCGCATCGAGACAGCCGGATTGCCAGTCAATACGAACATGCAGGTCCAGATCGCCTACTTTAGAAGCATCGAAGTGTTGCTGCAGATGTTGCTGCAATAAAAACATAAGAAACCGATTGGCTGGACAAGTTGACTGTTTAAGGCAGCAGGGCAGTTGCGTCAAGTCTCAGGGCGGATAGATTCATGAGGCGTCAGTTGATGCTGTGCCCTGCGAAGCTGGAACCTGCGAAGCTGGAACCTGCGAAGCTGGTAGACGCCATCAACCCACAGCCTATAAAGTAGCGGGCTATTTGAGTTCAGCAGTCTTATATGTCTTATCTATTTGAATACCTCGGCTTCCTGGCCCAGGTGGTAACCATTGTTATTGCCATTGTGGTGATCATTTCTGCCATCGCAAGCGCCGGCAATCGTGCAGCACACAGTGACAGTCACGGCCACCTGCGGGTAACCAAATTGAACAACAAACTGCGCGAGTTACGTCATGCCATGGAAGGGCAGCTGTTGCCACCTGATGCGGTTAAGAAACAGCACAAACTGGAAGCCAAAGCCGAATCAGCCGCCCTCAAAGAGGAACAGAAGGCACAGATTCAGGCGCTCAAAGCCCAGCAGAAATCCAGCAAAAAAGCTGACCTGGAAGTTGCCACAGATAAGAAAGAGCAGAGCGATAGTGAATCAGGCTCCGGCAAAGTATTTGTGCTGCACTTTGAAGGTGATGTGAGCGCATCCGAGGTAGAACATCTGCGCACCGAAGTGAGTGCTGTATTAACGCTGGCAACGCCGAAAGATGAGGTTGTGATCTGCATCGAAAGTCCAGGCGGCATGGTGCACAGCTATGGTTTTGCCGCCTCTCAACTCAGCCGCATCCGCGCCAGAAATATACCGCTTACAGTTATAGTGGATCGCGTCGCGGCCAGCGGTGGCTATCTCATGGCTGCCGTGGCCAATAGAATTATTGCAGCACCGTTCGCGTTAATCGGCTCGATAGGTGTCGTCGCCCAGATTCCCAATGTACATCGACTTCTGAAGAAAAATGATGTGGACGTAGAGGTACTCACGGCAGGTAAATACAAGCGCACATTAACCACCCTGGGCGAAAACACCGACGAAGGGCGAGAAAAATTTATTGAAGAACTGGAAGATGTGCACGCTTTGTTCCAGGAATTTGTCGTGGGTAATCGTCCTGATCTGAATATTGACGCGGTAGCCACCGGCGAAGCCTGGTATGGCAGCCGTGCCATCAGTCTGGGGCTGGTTGATGAACTGGCGACCAGCGATGAGTATTTGACACGTTGTTGTGAAGATCGTGAGGTTTACCAGGTGCAATGGGTCGAACATCAGAAAGCACTCGACAAAATTCTTGGCAAGGTGAACACCCTAGTCGACAACGTTGGCCAGATGTTCGCACCAGGCAGGCACTGAGCTCAGAAGGTCTGGGTCTGGATAACAAATTTTAACAGGGGATAAGGAAACGTAAGTATGGCATTCACCGCATTCTGGATAGAGAAAAACGACAAGACATTTACCCGTTCCATCATTGAGAGACAGGAAGCAGATCTACCTGCCGGTGATGTGATGATTGATGTCAAATTCTCTTCTCTGAATTACAAAGACGCTCTGTCTGCGACGGGCAACCCAGGTGTCACACGGAACTTCCCACACACGCCTGGCATAGACGCGGCCGGTGTTGTGCTGGACAGCAGCACGTCGGAATTTACGCCGGGTGATGAAGTGATTGTTATTGGTTTTGATCTTGGAATGAATACACCTGGCGGTTTTGCGCAACGTATTCGCGTGCCTGCAGGCTGGGTGATCAAGTGCCCGGACGGATTGAACCTGCACAGCAGTATGTTGTTGGGTACCGCAGGATTTACTGCAGCCGAATGTATCGACAAGCTGACCAACGCAGGCATGACACCCGCTTCGGGACCGGTGCTGGTCACTGGTGCAACCGGGGGCGTTGGTTCTGTAGCGGTTAAACTCCTCGCACACCTTGGCTATGAAGTTGTCGCTGTCACCGGCAAACCTGAACAGCATGAGTTTCTCAAATCTCTTGGCGCTGCAGATATCTTAAGCCGCGAGGACGCATCAGCAGGTGTTGAAAAACCCCTGCTTGCGGAACGCTGGGGTGGGGTGGTCGATACCGTTGGTGGCGACATTCTGTTCAACGCTGTTAAAAGCCTCAAATATGGCTGCAGTCTCGCCGCTTGCGGGCTGGTTGCCGGCGCTGGTTTTCAGGGTAACGTCTTGCCGTTTCTACTGCGCAACGTCAATCTTTTAGGTGTTGATTCCGTAGAGCTGCCGTTAGCAGAAAAAAGTCGTATCTGGACAAGGCTTGCTCAGGAATGGCGCGTCGATCTTTCAGAACTGGAAGAATCTCTCACACTGGAAACCCTTTCGGATGGCATAGACCGGATTCTGGCGGGGCAGATGGTCGGACGTGGTGTTGTCAAACTGTAGCTGCCGGGGTGGCTTGCGGCTGCGGGTCGCCCAAATATAATCAGTCGCGCCGTAGCTTGGGATTGGGAGCTATGGGGCTCGGGTAGCGGAAAATAACAAAGTAGCTGCTCAGAACTAAGGTGAGAACCGTCGAGAACTGTATGATCAAGGCGGCTTTCTCACCAACCAGAGAATTCGCAATTGCGATATAAGACAAGAGCAGCGAGAATTCAGAAGCCTGGCCGAGCCGATAACCAACCTCCCAGGCAACTTTTGTCTCTTCACCCTGGAACCTCAACAAGCCGGCAAAGACAACCGGTTTGAGGGCAATCAGCAGGCCTGCCAATATCATCGCAGGTAACCAGACTTCAGGCAGCAGGCCGATATTCAGCGCTGCACCAACAGAGAAGAAAAACAGCACCAGGAAAAAATCACGCAGTGGTCGCAGACTCTCAGCAATGTACTGAGAAATGGGGCTGGTGGCCAGGGACACACCTGCGATAAACGCGCCTATCTCTAATGACAAGCCAAAGAACGCAGCCAGATGCGCTATGGCTAAACACCAGCCAATTGCCAGCAGAAAGATGTATTCGTGGAACGCATCGAAGGCGCGAATCAGATACAACAAACCGTACTTGACGCCCATGAATGCCAGCAGAGCAAGCAATGGCAAACCGATGAAGATCGACGCAACGCTACTGAGCAGCGCGGCTGCATCAACGCCTAAGCCATTGAGCAGTAGTATTGCCAGGATAGCCAGTAGATCCTGTATCAGCAGCAACGCTACAACAAGTTCACCTACGTGACGATGATGCAAGGCCGTAGTCGGCAGCAGCTTTATGCCCAGGATAGTGCTGGAAAATGACGCTGCTATACCGGTCACAGCCGCTTCGATAAGGGAAAAACCAAACCCCAGCATGACTGTAAAACCAATCGCAAAAAAAGCCATCGTGGTAACAAGTGCGGTTAACAGCGACTCGCCAACCATATTTTTAAGTTTGCTGGGCTGCAGATCCAGGCCGACGAGGAACAGAAGGAAAATAATGCCGAATTCGGCAACCTCGGAAAGCAGGGCGGGATCGTCAACCCAGCTCATTCCGAACGGCCCCAGAATACAACCCAGAGCTACATAGGCGACCAGCATCGGCTGACGGGTATACAGGGCAAACGTAGCCAGCACCGCTGCGCCGGCAAAAATGTAGAAAAACGATTCAATTATGCCTGCGTGGGGCATGAGGGTGCTGGTGCTCCTGTTAAGGTGGCCTCAACGTAGTGTACGCGTGGATCAGCCGCGTTGCATGCGCCGGAAGGAAGGCTGCGGGTTGTCGACAGTTCCCTGATATACGTTGCTGTAGGGGCTGATCAGCTCCAGTGCAGTCTGTACATCACGGTCATCTGGAATTTCCATGGCATCAAAACCGCAACGCACCATGTAGTGCAGAATATCCTCGTGCACTGCACCCACTGCGCGCAGTTCACCGGTATAACCCAGCCGCGTGCGTAACAATACGGCTAGAGACAAGGCTCTACCGTCGTTGAATGCAGGGAACTCTATCGCTATACGTCCTGCGTGTGCATATTCAGCTAGCGGCTCAACGTCTGCAGTAAGCAGCAGAGCATCGCCACTGTGCCAGTCCTGTGGCGATTGCCATTGAATTTCTGCTGACTCGGATGCAATACCCCAGCCGTCTGCTGAAGCTTTAATCAGCGTTGGCATAAACTTTCTCTTTAAATGGATCGATGGATATACGGTTGAAGCAGCTCAAAAACTGTTCACCTTCCAGGCGTTGTTGCAGGTAGACCTCAAAAATTGCGGCCACCACATCTGTAACCTCTTCGCGGGCCACACTTGGTCCAACAATTTGTCCCAGCGATGCAGGCAAACCGGAGTGGCCGGAATGACCGCCCAGTGAGATCTGGTAAAACTCCTGGCCTTTCTTATCTACGCCCAGAATACCAATGTGGCCAACATGGTGATGACCGCAGGCATTCATGCATCCTGAGATATTGATGTCCAGGTCGCCCAGATCGTGAAGATAGTCCACGTCATCAAAGCGCTGCTGTATAGCTTCAGCTACGGGAATCGATTTGGCGTTAGCCAGCGAACAATAGTCTCCACCAGGACAACAGATGATATCAGTGAGTAAGCCAATATTTGCTGTGCCCAGATCATGGGCTGTTGCTGCCTGCCAGAGTTCAAAAAGATGCTGCATGGGTACATGAGGGAGCACGAAGTTCTGTTCATGAGATATGCGTAACTCACTGAAGCTATAGCGCTCCGACCAATCCGCCACTGCATCCATCTGCTCGGCGCTGACATCGCCGGTCGGTACGCCAGTGACTTTCGTTGACAGCACAACAACGGCATACCCCGCCTGTTTGTGAGGTTTGACGTTGTGTTGCAACCAGCGGCCAAATTCAGGATGCTCAAATCGAAGCTTATCCAGCGCAGCAGTATCGTCTTGCAACTTCTCGAAAGCCGGCGGTTCAAAAGCGGCAACCATGCGTTCAACTTCAGTATCCAGCAGGGTAGAGGGCCCGTCTTTTATTTCCTGCCAGTCTTCTTCGACCTTGGCTTTGAAGGCATCTGCCCCCATAGCGCGTACAAGGATTTTAATTCTGGCTTTGTATTTGTTGTCGCGTCGGCCGTACCGATTGTAGACGCGCATGATTGATTCCAGATAAGTCAGCAGATGCTGAACGGGCAGCTGGCTGTAGATTTGTGAGCCTATCACTGGCGTGCGACCCAGACCGCCACCTACAAATACATCGAACACAACCTTACCTTGTGCATCGAGCCCGGCGCGCAGGCCTATGTCGTGCACCGCAATTGCAGCCCGGTCTGTTGTTGCGCCGGTAACTGCAATTTTAAATTTGCGCGGCAACCAGTCGAATTCCGGATGGTTGGTCGACCACTGACGCATGATTTCGCAGTAGGGGCGCGCATCAACGTCTTCATCGCGGGCAGCCCCAGCAAATTCGTCGGTGGTGACATTACGGATACAGTTGCCGCTGGTCTGTATGGCATGCATCTCAACTTTGGCCAGGTCTTCCAGGATATCCGGTACCTCAGCGAGGTCAGGCCAGTTGAACTGCATATTCTGGCGAGTACTGAGATGGCCATAACCACGGTCGTACTGGCGCGCAATATGCGCAAGCATGCGCAGTTGCTCAGCAGACAGCGTGCCATAGGGAACCGCGACGCGCAGCATAGGCGCCAGGCGTTGTACATACAGTCCGTTGCGCAACCGCAGTTGCAGAAATTCATCGTCACTGAGCTTACCGGCTAGATAACGTTCAGTCTGGGAGCGGTAGTGGGCAACACGTTCAGCAACAAAGTTACGATCAAAGTCGTCGTATCTATACATAGGCGGCGGGCATCTTCACAAATTGGATAGAGGAATTTTGCGCACGCACGTTAACAGGCGCACTAGAACTTGCCAATAACATCCCGATTATAAGCTTATGAGCGGATGACAATGTCTGCACAGGACGCTTTTTTGACGGCGGGCTAGGCAACACAAAAATATTCACTATAATTGCGCCTCCGAAGCAGGCCACAGGCAAAGCAGATATGAGTGACGAACAGGTTTCCGAACCACAAAACGCGGATAACTCCGACGATACACGGGCTGATACCAAAGCCATCATCGTCATGTTTGTGGCCGCTATACTCATGGCCGTTCATTTCATCTCTGGCTTCACCTTCGATTTTTAGCAGCCTCAAGGCTCCGGCGCCGGACCAAATCAGTCCGCAAGCGTGGGACGCAGCAGTTGCCGCGCTTGCTCAAGGTCAATATTTTTACGTCGTGCGTAATCTTCGACCTGATCACTATCAATCTTTCCAATACCGAAATAACGGCTCTCAGGGTGCGCAAAATACCAGCCACTGACTGCCGCCGCGGGTGACATGGCAAAGCTGTCCGTCAGCGTGATACCTGTATTTGCCGTCGCATGTAACAATTCAAACAGCGTTTCTTTTTCACTATGTTCCGGGCAGGCGGGGTAACCTGGTGCGGGACGAATACCCGCATATTTTTCGCCAATCAAAGCTTCGCGCTCCAGCGCTTCATCAGCAGCATAACCCCAGGCGGTTTTTCGCACGTATTCATGCAGATACTCAGCAAATGCTTCCGCGAGCCGGTCTGCCAGCGCTTTGATCATGATTTCGTTGTAATCATCGCCAGCGTGATCTGCGAGCACAGCATCAATATTCAAACCCGCAGTAACAGCAAAGCCGCCCAGGTAATCAGGTATGCCGGCAGGTGCAATGAAGTCTGACAGACAGTAGTTTGGCGCAGAGTCGTCTGGTTTCGGCGTCTGTTGACGAAGGTGATACAGGGTAGCAAGCCGTTCAACACGATCCTCATCCGCAAACAGAGCGATGTCATTAGCACCCGAACGATTCGCAGGCCAGATACCATAAACACCTTTGGCTCCCAACCGTCCATCTTCGATCAGCCAGGTCAACATCGCCTGCGCATCCTCAAAGAGCGCGCGCGCGGCTTCACCGACAACTTCATCCTGCAGGATATTGGGATACTTTCCGGCCAGTTCCCAGGTCATGAAAAAAGGTGTCCAGTCGATATAGGGCACAAGATCTGCAAGTTCAGGCTCAACAGTATGCACACCCATACTTTTCGGCTTACATATATTGTCAGCCGACCAGGCCAAGGCCGCGGCATTGGCCTGTGCATCAGCAAAAGTCAGAAACTGTCGTTTCGACCGTCGAGCCTCGACGCGGTTTCTGACCGTGGTGTATTCCGCTTCAATGGCCTGTGAGTACTGCGCATAACTCTCTGGATTTGAAAGCAGGGAACTGGCTACATTCACAGCGCGGGAGGCATCGGTCACGTAAACCGTCGCACTATTGTCATAAGCCGGTGCAATTTTTGCGGCAGTATGAGCCTTACTTGTGGTTGCACCACCGATAAGCAGGGGAATGGCCATTTCGCGTCGCTGCATTTCGCTGGCGATGTTAACCATCTCATCAAGGGATGGGGTGATCAGACCTGACAATCCAATTGCACTGGCGTTTTCATCAATAGCTGCCTGCAGAATTTTTTCCGCCGGCACCATCACGCCAAGGTCTATGATGTCGTAGTTGTTACATTGCAGAACCACGCCAACAATATTTTTCCCAATATCGTGCACGTCCCCTTTAACCGTGGCCATGATGATTTTGCCTTTGCTGGTCGGTGCACCACTCTTTTCGTTCTCGATAAATGGAATCAGGTGTCCAACAGCTTGTTTCATCACCCTCGCGCTTTTTACAACCTGAGGTAAAAACATTTTACCGCTGCCAAACAAATCGCCGACAACGCCCATACCCGCCATCAAAGGACCTTCAATCACATCAAGGGGTTTTTCAGCTTCCAGGCGCGCGCTTTCGGTATCTTCAATTATGAATTCAGTAATGCCTTTCACCAGGGCGTGAGACAGGCGCTCGGAAACCGGCAATTCGCGCCAGGACATATCCTTTTCTTTAGACCGGTCAGTGCTTTGACCGGCGAATTCACCAGCGACATCCAATAACCGTTCTGTGGCATCTGGCCGTCGATTCAAAACCAGATCTTCGACCCGTTCACGTAAGTCCTCAGGTATCTCAGCATAGATCCCCAATTGTCCCGGGTTAACAATACCCATCGACATCCCGGCCTGAATAGCGTGGTACAGGAATACTGTATGAATAGCCTCGCGCACCGGGTTGTTACCACGAAAAGCAAAGGAGACATTGCTTAAACCACCAGAGGTGCGGGCGCCGGGCAGATTCTCAGCGATCCATTTTACTGACTCGATATAATCTACCGCGTAGTTGTTGTGCTCCTCTATGCCGGTGCCGATGGCAAAAATATTGGGGTCAAATATGATATCCGTTGCTGGCATGCCAACAACTTCGGTAAGGATGCGATAGCTGCGCTCACAGATTTCTATTTTACGTTGATAGGTATCTGCCTGCCCGTCTTCGTCAAAAGCCATGACCACAACCGCAGCGCCGTAGCGTCGGCATTTATGCGCGTGCTCTATGAACGACGCTTCGCCTTCTTTCAGGCTGATTGAGTTAACAACAGCTTTTCCCTGCACACACTTCAGACCCGCTTCGATGATGTCCCAGTTGCTCGAGTCGATCATGATCGGTACCCGCGCGATATCTGGTTCCGAGGCAATCAGATTAAGAAATTCAACCATGGCAGCCGCACCATCCAGCATGCCTTCATCCATATTGACGTCGATGACCTGCGCGCCGTTTTCAACCTGATCGCGGGCAACATCCAAAGCCTGATCAAACGCATTTTCGCGTATCAACCGCGCAAAGCGAGCAGAGCCGGTGACGTTTGTGCGCTCTCCAACATTGAGAAACAGAGAATCCGGTGTGACGTTCAGAGCTTCTAATCCAGCCAGCTTCAGGTTTGCATCTTCCGCGGCAGGGCTTCTTGGCTGCACACCTGCAACCCGTTGGGCTATAGCGGCGATGTGTTCTGGCGTAGTTCCGCAACAGCCACCCACAATATTGATCCATCCCTGATCGACGTATTCACCGACGGTGGCCGCCATATGTTCAGCACTCTCGTCATACTCGCCAAACGCGTTAGGCAAACCCGCATTAGGGTGCACACTGATTGCGGCTGTTGATTTTTTTGCCAGTTCCGCGATGTACGGTCGTAGTTGCTCTGCACCCAGGGCGCAATTCAGACCTATCGCGATAGGATTCGCGTGGGCGACCGAAATCAGAAAAGCTTCGCAGGTCTGGCCACTGAGCGTGCGTCCACTGGCGTCTGTAATGGTGCCTGAGATCATCAACGGCAACGGCTCTGCAAGAGTATCGTTAACCGCCATGGCCGCGAAAATAGCCGCTTTGGCATTCAGCGTATCAAACACGGTTTCGATCAGAATGAGGTCGGCGCCGCCCGCAACCAGACCACGGATCGCTTCGCTATAGCTGTCTACTAACTGATCAAAGTTAACGTTGCGGAAGCCTGGCCGATTCACGTCGGGAGACAGGCTGGCAGTACGATTGGTAGGACCCACACTGCCTGCCACAAAGCGGGGCTTGTCAGGTGTTGAAAACTGATCGGCCACTTCCCGCGCAATTCGAGCCCCGGCTTCATTGACGCGGAAACTCAGACTTTCAGTGCCGAAATCTGCCTGGGCGATACTTGTGGCTGAAAACGTATTAGTTGAGATGATATCTGCACCGGCGGATAGATAAGCAGCATGTACTTCCTGGACAATCTCAGGTCTTGTGAGACAAAGCAGATCGTGGTTGCCCATTAAAGGCGTAGAAAACTTGTCTAACTCGGCGTTCCGGTAGTCGGCTTCGCTCAGGCCATAACCCTGCAGGGCGGTGCCGTAAGCACCATCCAATACTAAGATTCGCTGCTCTAACAGCGCCTTCAGGCTGGGTTGGGGATGATCTTGAGATAACGCTTCGGACATAAACTTTCACTTGCGGTTGGTCAATACGGCGACAATCAGGTCGCGCACCGTATAGCAGCATGGGTTTGGGCACAATTGAAGGATGTATAAGCAAAGTTGAAGCAGATTAATCTTCCACAAACGACTATACCCGACTAAAATAGTCGGGTATAAAGCGTCCAGACTCACCATAGGGAAATTCCTGCACACCATGATCGAAATATCTGCTGCCGCACAAAGCTACCTGCAAGAACTACTGAGCAAACAGGAAGATGGCGATGTGGCCATCCGCGTCTTTGTTGCTCAACCTGGCACCGCTCAAGCGGAAACCTGTATTGCCTACTGCCGTCCCGGCGAAGAGCAGGAGGGAGACGTTGCGGTGCAGTACGAAGGCTTTCGTGCCTGGTTTGAAGGTCGCAGCGAACCTTACCTGGTTGATGCTGTGGTCGATTATTCTGAGGATCAGATGGGTGGCCAGTTAACCATCAAGGCGCCGAACGCCAGAGTACCCAGCGTTGGACCAGATTCACCATTAGAAGATCGCGTTAACTACGTATTATATAATGAAATTAATCCAGGTCTGGCCGCCCATGGTGGGGTAGTCTCACTGGTGGAAATTACCCCTGATAAAGCGGCTGTATTGCAATTTGGCGGCGGTTGCCAGGGTTGCTCCGCAGTCGACATCACCCTCAAACACAGCGTCGAGACAACATTACTGGAGCGAATACCTGAATTGAGCAGCATTCTCGATCAAACCGATCACAGCGTGACCGAGAACGCCTACTACAGTTAGCTTTCGTACTTACCTGGCACTTCCTGACCGGCCGCGGTTCAGGCGGCTTTGACGCCAAGCGCTGCATTAAGATCGCGCAGCAGGGATTGTGTTTCCTGCCAATCGATACACGCATCAGTGACTGAAACCCCATACTGCAACTGGCTCAGGTCCGACATACTCTGATTACCTGCTTCCAGATTACTCTCAATCATCACGCCGGTAATGGCTCTGTTCCCACCGCCACGCTGCTCCTGAACACTGTGCAGGACGTTTTTCTGCTGCTGGTGATCTTTGTTTGAATTGGCATGTGAACAATCAATCATGATTGAGGCTGGCAGGCCAAGGCTGCTCAACTTGTCCTGCGCCTGCGAAACGCTTGCGGCGTCGTAATTTGGCCCGTTTGAGCCTCCACGCAACACGATATGCGCGTGTTCATTTCCCCGGGTATGGATAACACTCACCTGCCCGGATGGGCTGATGCCTAAAAAACGGTGCGGGCTGATTGCCGATTGCAACGCATTGATAGCCACGCCAAGAGATCCATCGGTACCATTTTTAAAACCAACGGCACAACTCAACCCGGACGCCATCTCACGATGTGTTTGCGATTCAGTAGTTCGCGCGCCGATTGCCGACCAGGAAATCAGATCCTGCAGGTATTGCGGTGTTATTGGATCCAGCGCCTCTGTTGCTATGGGCAGACCCATCGCCGAAATATCCAGCAACAGTTGCCGTGCAATTTCCAGACCCTCTGACACACAGAAGCTGTCATCAAGATGAGGATCGTTGATCAGTCCCTTCCAACCTACGGTGCTGCGTGGCTTTTCAAAATAGGCCCGCATAACCAGGAACAGGTGATCACTGACTTCATCCTGCAGCTTTTTCAAATGGCCTGCATATTCCAACGCAGCTTTCGGGTCGTGGATAGAGCAGGGGCCAACAACCACCAGCAGGCGCTCGTCGCGCCCGGCAACAATATCCTGCACAATCTGACGATAGGCGTTTACCGCAGCTGAAATTTCTTCAGACACCGGCAGCTTCGCCTTCAGTTTTTCCGGCGTGATCAACACCTCATGTTTCTCCACATTCAAATTTTCTAACTGCATGTTCCTCTCCAAAATCTGCCGCAAATAGGCATAAAAAAACCCCGAGAGGCCGGCTGCCTGTCGGGGTTCCCGTGGAAGGCAGCTACCTGCCTCCTCATAATATTTGTGAAGGCTGGGTTACTTATAAAAGTAGGTAAAAAAGCCTTGCCATGAAAATTCAGCACCCAGCATGGACTGCACGATTGTGCGGAGCACATCGGCGGTCACAGTTTCTATGTTGAAGCTCGATTTCATGGAACGGGATATTAACGTGGCAAAAGAGAATTGCAACGACTTAATCGATCTGGATTTCTTCAAAGTGCGACAGCGCGGTAAAGTACAATGCCGTGCGCACGGTTAAGGGCTGCAGAGCAGATAACAGTATCTTGTAGCGTTTAAGCTGTTGCCGATAGCGACCAGTTTCTGCGTTGATGAACGCATCAACAGTTTCGCCATGCCTGGGAGAGCCTGTTTTGTAATCGATGACCCAGCGTTCATCATTGTGAATAAAACTTCGATCCAGAACAGCATTGACCAACTGATTGTTCACAATACCTGACAATGACCATTCGTTTTGCGCCGCCTCATGCGGATGCAGTATCCACCGACCGGACTCATCCTGCAGGGTGTTTTTAATCTGTGTGACGGCTTGTTCAAGCAGAATGTCATGCAGACCCGCTGGCGCTTTCAGCGACGGCAACCACCGCTGCAGCCTCTGCTTCAACTCAGCAGCATGCAATGCCTCGTTTGCGGTGTGCGCCTGATCAGGCGAACGGAACTGCGCCAGCCATTGCAGCGCTCGGTGCACCAGCAATCCAAGCATAACTTCAAATCGTTCACCGATGGGGTCGGATGTCGTAGCAGTCTCCTGGGTAAGACTCGTCAATTCGATTGCAGAAGAAGTCCAGGTTTGTGTGTCAGCAACCGGTGCCTGCCAGCGATACTCGGGTGGCAAACGTTTCAGCATTCTGTCTTGTATCGAAGTTCGGTCAACTGGCCCGGGTTCAGATATTGCAGGCTGCTCCTGTTGCTGCTGATTTTCTGCCGAAACCCAACGCTTCGCATACGGCGCGACCCAGCGGGCCAGCCCGGCAGGATTTTTATCTTCTTCACAGGTGAATGTTGTAACCAGGGATTTAACTGCCCGTGTGCAGGCCACATAAAGCATCCGCTTCTCTTCGTTGGTGGCACGCGAACGCTCCTCGAATCGGAGCCAATCATGTACAGGATCACCATTAACGCCCATGAGTAACCCTTTTGCACCCGCTCGCCACAGAAGCAGTTGTGGATCATCCGCACGGGTTCGGCTATCAAGATAGGGCAGCAGGACATGATCAAATTCAAGCCCTTTGGCACGATGGATGGTCATCACCTGAACCTGCGCATTCTGATCCGATGGTGCAAACAGAGCGCCTAGCGCTGACTCCAGCAGGTTGTTGTCATAAGCAGACATACCGAGGTCATCAAGCAGATCAAACCAGGCGGCAGCATCCTCCAGATCAGCGCGTACGTAGGCATGCAGGCCACCGCAGCGTAACCAGAGGCCTTCCAGCAACTCTCGGAGCGGTATTTCATACTTACGCTGGCTGGCCCAGGCGATTGCTTCTAACAATCGCTCAATGCTGGGTATGGTCTCGACCAGAGTCGCAAGCTGGGTGAGGATGTCCAACTTTGCGTCGAGCAAGGCAAGTTGTTCGAGTGTTAAGCCAAACAGAGGGCTGCGCAGCACCGCATACCAGGCCAGCCGTCCAGCAGGGTTGAACAGGATCTGATGCAGGCTCATCAGGTCCCTGACAACACCCCGCTTAGCGAGCAGGTCCATATCATTTGCCTGCACCGATACGCCCGCATCTGCCAGTTGTTTGAGCAATGGCACGACGTGATTTCTCGCCCTGCAAAGAACGGCAACGGTGCCTTCAGGGTCATGCTTCAATCGTGCCTGTATCGCATCAAGCAAAAATTTTGTTTCTTCCTGGTCATCAGGGAATATCAAACTGACAACAGGTGACAGCGGTTGAACAGGCAATTCATCCAGCATCGCCACTGCCGGACTGAAAGGAACTTCACCCAACGATGCAGCGCGGCCACCAGCAAATACGCTACTGAACAGCTCATTACACCATGCAACAACCGCAGGCGCAGAACGGAAGTTAGCCTGTAACTGGCGATGGATCAGTTTGGTGTCCGCAACCCCCGTTGCAATACTGTCATTGAAAATAGAGACATCCGCATCCCTGAATCTGTAGATAGACTGCATCGGGTCGCCAACGGCAAAAAATGTTTTTCCATCACCGTCCTGCCAGCCTTCAATCAACATGGAAAAAAACTCGAACTGAGCTCGTGACGTGTCCTGATATTCGTCTACCAGCAGATGGCAGATCTGATAGTCCAGATACAGAGCAAGGTCTGTGGGTCCCTGTTCGTCACGCAAGGCTGCCTTTGCCGCAAGCAGAATGCCGGTGAAATCGACCTGTGTGGTTTCCCGAAAAACCTGTTCCAATTCAAATACCGCCAGAGACACGCCAACGCAGCAGAGATGCAGATCCGCCAACATCTGCTGCTCGGCTGGGCTTATTTCTTGCGGATCAAAAGCTCCGGGCAACTTGGTAAAGGCAACAATCACTGGACCAAGACCACGAAGATCTAATTCCTGCAGCCAGGTTTTGCTGCTTTTTTTAAGGTCCGCATCCGTAATGTCTTCTTTCACGGTCAACCGCTTGCGCAATTCATCTTTAGCAGTCAGTAGTCGTGGCAACAGAGCATCCCGCACGTCTTCCAGGCCCCAAGCATCCGCAAGCTTCTGCAACATGGCTTCATCCGAGGCAGTAAACGCTGCATCAAGCTGATCTGACAGGGACTGGCGGATATCTTGTATCGCCTCGGCGACCAAATCAGCGGTCTGAGTTTGCCCCCTTGCTGTAGCCACAGCCCTGACCGGAGCAAGCCATTGATCCCGTCGCGCCAACATGAAACTGAGCAATCGAGTGGCCCTGTTGATGTCGTTGTCCAGGAACCCTAAAAATTGCGCCACCAGCGGGTTCGTCTGATCATCGCTGTAGAGGCGGTTAAACAGTCTGTTAGCAGCGGTGGCATAACTTGGCTGCGCACGTTCTGTAATTACCAACCCGGCAGCCTGAGACAGTGACGGCACCTGACTTGCGACATCCAGGGCAAAACTATCAATGGTCTGAATCTTCAATACATTAGGATTGGTGAAGATCTGCCAGCCGAGTTCTCGATCCCGGGCATTAACTGCAGCTGCCTGAGGCGTATCCTCAGCCAGCATTTTCAATACCCGGTGACGCATTTCTGCCGCGGCCTTTTTAGTGAAGGTGATAGCCAGAATTTCTTCGGGTCGCGCAACCTGGGTGAGCAGTGCAACATATCGTGAAGCGAGCAGGGTGGTTTTGCCGGAACCAGCGGGCGCCTGCACAATAAACGATTTCCCGGGTGCCAGAACCTGCTCGCGTACGTCTGCATCAGGGATCACTTTCTGCTCAGTACTCAATTTGATCTTCTATACGGCATAAATCTGCAAGATGGCAAAATCGACAAGCACCGGTGATAGGATCAACCCGGGCGTCACCAGTGGCAAAATCTTCAGCCAGTTGACCTAAATCCTCCTGCCAGCGTTGTCGATGGAGAAGCCAGCTGTCTGCTTGCTGTAGCTGTCTGGAATACTGCGCACCTTCTATGCGTCCCGCCTCATCAGCGACCCCCAACAGACGTGCTTTGTCTCTGATTTCGGCAAAATAAACACCCACAATTTCTGTATCTATCAGGCTGTAGGCAGGTAGTTGCGGGTCACGCGTTGGGCTGCTTGTGATACCACTCAAATTGACCTGGCCGGTCTTGTAATCAATAACCACAAGACCACCATCTATGCGATCGACGCGATCTACACGGATGGAAAACTTATAATTATGCAGCTCCAACACAAAAGACTCTTCCAGATAGACCGCGGCAAACGGCGCCCTTGAAGCTTCCAGCTTCAACCAGCGCAGAATGAGCGAAGTCAGACGCTCTATTTCCTGCTCAATAAACAAGACAGGTAAAGTACGTGGATAGTTATCTAACGTCTGCTGGCAGGCGCGCCGGATATCTGCCGGTACCAATGTGGCAAGCTGGTCCTGTGTGGAATGCCGACGCACCAGATCAAACAGTGTATCGTGTAAAAGATTGCCACGGGTCAAAGCATCGGGAAAACTAGCGACCTCATCAGGTTGAGATAAACCCAGTTGATACTGGGCAAACGCTTTGAACGGGCAGGTGGCCTGAGTACGTAAAAGTCCCGTACCGCCTTTGACTTCGCCCTGCGGTATGGCTGGCCCGCGCTCATCAAGAAAACGTACCGGACTGATATCCGCATCCGGCGACTGCTCAAGAAAACTCTGCGCAATAGTCGGCGGCGCTGACATATCTGAAAACCCCGATATAAGAGGGCTGGGCAGCTGATCATGTTGCTGCGTCTGCGCACTGTAACTCAGCACCAGCTCACTGGCGTGAGTACGCCAATGATCCAGCCGGCGCTGCGCAAATGCTAATTCGTCAGCCTGACTTGACCGTGGCACCCCGGAAGTCTGGGCGACTCGTCGGGGAATAAAAGGATGGGCCACATTTTTTACTGGAAAGCTGTTTTCGTCCAAGCCACAAACCCATAAATGGGAGAAGCTTAACCCTGTCGTTTCCAGCTCACCCAGCACCAGAATATCTGCATGTG
Source organism: Gammaproteobacteria bacterium (assembly GCA_048571035.1). Classification (GTDB taxonomy): domain Bacteria; phylum Pseudomonadota; class Gammaproteobacteria; order Pseudomonadales; family Azotimanducaceae; genus UBA4421. The sequence continues at coordinate 588,038 of CP121329.1, read as the reverse complement.
GTCTTTCAGGTGCAAAAACCTGTGAGCCGAGGGATGCATTTAACACACTTAACATCTGCGTAAATGTCATCTCCTGTTCAGGGCTATCCAGGGTGTACTGATTAAAAGACTCTTCGAGACTTTGATAGGCCTGAAAACTTGTTGAACCAAGGGTATTCAACTGCGGCCAACCGCATGCCGTCAGTAGCGCACGGCACATTGCCAGCCACTGCGCGAAGCTGTGCACTCCCGATACTTCCAGGTCCACGTCTTCATCCGGCAGCAGACGTTGAAAAACATCCTTCAGTGAAACCTTGAGCTGCCAATGTCTGGGCCAGTGGTTGGATAGCTCTATGAGCGCGGACAGGTCAAAAAAATTCGAATTACCAAGCTCAGCACAGATCTCTGGCCCGAACCCCTCTTTGCAGGCGTTCAACAAAGCGCTGGCATGGCGCCAGAGCGGCTGGTCGGATAGTGCCAGGCCTGCTGACAGATCGAATGTCTGAGTCAGACTGCCCTGAGCAGGATCAAGGATTGCTGCCACCTGGCGTTGAACTCGAGCGTAATTCTGCGCAAGGTTGGGGACTACAATACCTACCGTAGCTGTGGGGGATCTTGTTTTGACGGACCGTGCCCAGCTTGCTGCAGCCGCCAGTTCATCGTTCAGATTTTCGTACGAGGCAACTTCCGGCGAACAACCAGATGCCGTTTGTAAGCCAGATGCCTGTTGTTCAAGCAAAGATGAAGCAGGCCAGATTTGAGACGCTTCGATACCACTGCTGCACATCCGCACGACCAGCTCGGTGGCCACAAAATCGAAGTAACGACGCTCAACCGCTGTCAACTGTTCAAAATCCAGAAGCAAAAGGGGGTGACGGGGCAGGACACCCTGAGCAGACAGGTAGTCACCCAGTGTTTCAGGCAGCACATCAGCATCGGGTAATCCCTGTTTAACCTCTTGGAACCAGTGCCGGAACAGCTCTCCCTGCACGGTCGCAAAAGCAGCACTGTGCAGGTCGATATCGTAGCGATGGATTACCTGCCAGGCGCTGCAGAACGCATCCACCTGATTGAGACTGGGTGAGGGCGCGTTTAAAAACGCCGTTTGACGCAGCGTATGCGTACTCAGCAACTGCGGCACATTGCCATCACTTTGATCCGCATAGTCGTTAAGCTGCTGCAGAAGAAAACGCTGCAGACTCATACAGGTCAATCCGACCCAGGCAAGATGACCTTGTTGCACCTGGTACTGGTTGAATGCCAGCTTGAATTCCCGTGCCAGACGTTCGTTAGGCGTGATAACCGTATGACGCGCGGCCATTTCTGCTAGCGAGGGTGAAATATGTACAAAAGATTGCGACACCGCGGGATTGTAGCCTAACTCCACCGTGCTGAGCTAAACTCGCGCGCCCCGGGAACCTAAAAATGAGTCTCACCTGTGAAAGAAACGTTGAACAAGCGGCGCGTCAGTTTTGTCAGCCTCGGCTGCCCCAAAGCGCTGGTGGACTCCGAACAGATCATCACGGAACTCCTGGACAACGGCTGCGATATCGTCGCTGCAGAAGAAAACTCAGAAGTCACCGTCGTGAATACCTGCGGTTTTATCGACACCGCTAAAGCGGAGAGCTTTGCCACCATTGAACAAGCTCTGGCAGAGCAGCGGGAAGTGATTGTGACAGGCTGTCTTGGCGCCCAGCGTGAAGTACTGCTGGAGCGCTTTCCCGAGCTGAAGTTTGTCAGTGGACCCGCCGACGTAGCACCAGTTATCGCTGCCGTGGAGCATTTTGTACCTGCCAGAAGACAGGCAAAGCCATCGCCGCGGGAAGTACGCGAAAGATTGACCCCAGCGCACTATGCTTACCTTAAAATCTCTGAAGGTTGTAACCATACCTGCAGCTTCTGCATTATTCCTGACATGCGCGGTAAGCTGCGCTCCAGACCCATCGACAGTGTTCTGCAGGAAGCCAGTGCGCTGGTGGAGCAGGGCACCAAGGAACTATTGGTTGTCGCCCAGGACCTGAGCGCATATGGCGTTGATCTGAAATATGCAAGCGCCGACGTTGATGGCGAAATGTTACAGGCAAAACTGGATGTGTTGTGTACCGCCCTCGGTGATATCGCACCCTGGGTTCGCCTTCACTATGTTTATCCTTACCCCAGCGTGGATCACCTCATTCCTCTGATGGCCCAGGGAAAAATCCTGCCTTACCTCGACATTCCTCTGCAGCATGCATCACCAAAGATACTCAAAGCCATGCGCCGACCGGCAGCAGCTGAAAAAGCACTGGAACGTATCAAAAGATGGCGTGATATCTGTCCGGAACTGGCCATTCGCAGCACATTCATTGTCGGTTTCCCGGGTGAGACCGCCGACGATGTTGGCCTTTTACTGGACTTTCTTGAAGAAGCCCAACTCGATCGTGTCGGTTGTTTCACCTATTCCAGCGTTGACGGTGCGCGCGCTAACGCGCTTGCGGACCCCGTCGATGAAGATGACAAACTGGACCGACAGGAAATGGTGTACGAACTGCAGGCCAATATCTCCGCAGCGCGTCTGGATCGACACATAGGGCAGGTACTCCAAGTCATCATCGATGAAGACGGACAGAACAGCGAAGGTATCGCGATCGGTCGCTCAAAATACGACGCACCGGAAATAGACGGCACTGTACACATCTCTGGCGCAGAAGGTCTGCGCGCAGGTGAATTTGCACAGGTCAAAATCGATCGTCACGATGACCATGATTTGTACGGTCACTGGGTGGGTCAGCCTATTCAGATCAATTGACCTGGTCTGACAAACTACTCTCACAAAATGTACTGTTGTGCTACCTGTTGATAGCAGACCGCGCTAAAATAAGGCGCGTACGATCAACCCACAAACACCCTAGCAACGAAAAGAGAATATTTATGTGGCACCTGATAGAAGATTTTTTTGACCAGAACATCGTCATGAAAGGCATGCTGGGTTTTGGCTGGCTTTGTGTTCTGGTCATGGTTGCCAGTCTTGGTGTCAGCATCGTTGGCCTGATACAAGGCTAGGCTCATGTGGTTATCCACGTTGAGTGAGGCGCAGCGTATAGCCCTGCTGGGGTTAGCGCATAATGTCGTGGTTTCCGACGGCCTGCTGGATCCGAATGAAGAAGGCATGCTGGAACAGCTGCGCCGTGAGATGGGTATTGATGCAGAGCACGAGTTGGAATACCTGGAACTCGACGGCATTTCACAGGTTTTCACCACGCGTCCGGTAAGGGTGGTTGCACTCCTGAACCTGCTTAAACTCAGCTACGCTGATGGCGCCTTCGAAATAGAAGAGGAATGTTTACTGAAAGAGATCAGCAGCACCTTCGGCATTGCTGATGACGAATTTCTACTCCTGGATAACTGGGTGAAACGGCTGGTCAGCCTCGAAAGTGAAGCTGAAGGTCTGATAAACGCCTGAACCCAGATAACCTCAGGATGCAGTGGCTTCTGCCGCGATAAAATGCTCTTCCAGCATCCGCAAACGCACGTTTGTTTCCGTCTGTTCCATCTGCTGGTTTGATGCAGTTCTGAACTGAATCCCGCACCGGTAACCCTCCGGCAGTGCCACACAGTTATGCACGATACCCACCACATTCTGAATTTGTATCTCGCCAAGTCCTAGAGAGATGAATACCTTCGAATCTTTGCTAAGGGCCTGATTAAGTAAAAGCGCAATGCCATGACGATTAAAGTCTGCAGCCAATCCCTGCAGGTTCAGCAGACCGCCTTTTTTACGCACGCTGACAACCAACCCGTCCGAAGGGTAGCGGGCTCTCAGGCGACGTTCTGCTAGCGCAAAATAAGGCATGCTGCCAGATTAATGACAAAGGCGCGCGAAATGCGTGAAGTGTGCCGCAATCTGTACGCTTGGTTTACTTCAATTCCTTCAGCAGGACTCGCTTTGCCTCATTCAATTGCTGCGCGAGAACAGGTGATCCGCCTTTGTCAGGGTGTACACGCTGCATAAGCCGTCGATGGGCGGTAACGATATCTTCTGCGGTCAATGGCCCGTCTTCCAAACCCAGCACGCCGCGTGCCTGTTGCCTGTCCATCAGGTTGTGCGATTGGTCTTTGCTGGTTCGACTGCTCTGGCGACGCGCGCGGTTGAGATAAGCAACGCTGAGAAGCAGCGCAAGCACAAGCCCGGCAAACAGTAAGATTTTCAAAAGCACATTACACCAACAGAAGAAGAACGTATCATGCCACGGTTTTTAAACGGCACTAACAACCTGACGTGGACCAGATTGAATTACAAGGATGGTTGGACGAACTTCGTATTGAACACCGCGATTTAGACGTTGTTATTGATCACCTGATTGAGGGTAAGCACCACGATGGGCTGCGCATTGCGCGATTGAAACGACGCAAGCTGAAACTTAAAGATATGATCAGTAAACTGGAAAGTGAACTGATACCGGACCTCGACGCATGAATCCAGCAGGCAAACCCCTGACGGTTGCCATTTCTTCAACCGCACTATTCGATCTGACCGAGTCCAACGACATCTATGTCGAGCAGGGCCTGGAAGCGTATCGGCGTTATCAAATCGCCCAGGAAGACGCGATCCTGGAGCGTGGAGACGGCTATTACCTTGTTGAAAAGTTACTAAATATCAATAAGTTATTAGAGGAACCGAGAGTTGAGATCATTCTGCTTTCACGTAATTCAGCAGACACCGGTTTACGTGTTTTCAATTCTATTCGTGCCTACGATCTGAGTATCACACGCGCAGCTTTCTGCGGTGGACAGTCACCCTATCGGTATATCAATGCGTTTCAGTGCGACCTGTTTCTATCCACCTACGCTGAAGATGTGCGCCAGGCTCTGGACCAGAATGTTGCTGCGGCTCAGCTTATGGGACGCTATCGTGGACATAACCCCAACCGCGCGAGCTCTGAATTGAAACTGGCTTTCGACGGTGACTCCGTGCTGTTCTCAGATGAAGCAGAACAGATCTATCAGAGTGATGGTCTGGCTGCTTTCAGCGCATCGGAACACAGCCAGGCCCAGGAACCGCTGGGCGGCGGACCCTTCAAAGCCTTTCTGTCCGCATTACATGAATTACAGAAAGAATTTCCTGAAGGTGCTAATCCGATCCGCACTGCACTGGTCACAGCACGCAGCGCACCGGCACATGAACGGGTCATTCGAACCCTGCGAGATTGGGATATTCGTCTGGACGAATCGCTGTTTCTCGGTGGTATGGACAAAACCCAGTTCCTGCAGGCTTTTGAGGCCGACATTTTCTTCGATGACCAATCCGCCCACTGTGAACGCGCCGCAGATGTTGTGGCCACCGGTCATGTACCACACGGTGTCATCAACAAGGGCAGTGATTAACAGATGATGGTTTCCCCAGGTCATCAAAGCCTCTAAACGATAGCGCTGTATTTAGCAGTTGAGTTATGCTGAGAGCCTTTCTTATAACTCAGTAGCATGTCCCCACTGGGAGGGTCTGATGAAGTTGCAGCAGTTACGGTACATCTGGGAGGTTGCCCATCACGACCTCAACGTATCAGCCACCGCACAGAGTCTATTCACCTCACAACCGGGGATCAGTAAACAGATCCGCCTGTTGGAAGATGAACTCGACGTCGAGATATTTGCACGCAGCGGTAAACATCTCACCCATGTCACGCAGGTCGGCGAGGAAATAATCGCCATGGCAGGAAATATCCTGCGCCAGACTAACGCCATCAAGCAGGTTGCACAGGAGTACTCCAACGAAAAAGAGGGCAGCCTGTCCATTGCGACCACACACACCCAGGCGCGTTATGCTTTACCACCCATAATACGCGAGTTCAGGCAGACTTACCCGGCGGTCAGTTTGCATATGAACCAGGGCTCGCCCGAGCAGATATCTGAATTGGCGGCATCCGGAGAAGTTGATTTTGCCATCGCGACAGAAGGACTCGAACTATTTCATGACCTGGTCATGATGCCTTGTTACCGGTGGAATCGAGCTGTTGTTGTACCGAAGGATCATCCTCTGTGCTCAGACTCAGTTCTGACCCTGGAGGCGCTCGCGCGGCACCCGATTGTCACATACGTGTTCGGCTTCACCGGCCGTTCAAAACTTGACGATGCATTCAACCAGGCAGGACTTAGCGCCAACGTTGTGTTTACCGCAACCGACACTGACGTCATCAAAACTTATGTACGGTTGGGTCTGGGCGTGGGCATTATTGCGCAGATGGCATACGAGCCCTCGATCGATAGTGATCTGGTAGTGCTCGACGCATCTCACCTGTTTGCCTCCAGCGTGACTCAGATCGGGTTCCGCAAAGGCACTTTCCTGCGACGATATATGCTTGATTTTATCGAAGGATTTGCACCGCACCTCGATGTGGATATGGTGCAGAAGGCCGTAGCGTGTGGCACACGCAAAGAACGTGAGGCATTGTTCGATACCCTGGCATTGCCTGTAAAATAAATTTGGAAAGTTAGGAAAAAACTTTGGATATCTTGTGTTTAGATTTGGAGGGCGTACTGGTCCCGGAAGTATGGCAGGCGGTAGCTCGATCCACAGGCATAGAAGCTTTACAGAAAACCACACGTGACATCCCGGTGTACGATGAGCTTATGCAGTACCGCCTGAATATCCTCGCCGAGCACGATATCAAACTGTCAGCTATTGAAGCCGAAATCGATAAACTGGACCCCTTGCCAGGCGCAAAAGCGTTCCTCGATTGGGCGCGACGGCACTTTCAGGTTGCCATCATCTCAGATACGTTTTATGAGTTTGCCGGCCCTTTGATGGCAAAGCTCAATCAGCCCATGCTGCTCTGCCACAAACTGGATATCGTCGACGACCGAATCCAGAATTACCAGATCCGTCAGCCAGACCCGAAGCGCTGTTCCGTAAAAGCCTTTAAATCTCTGCAATACAAAGTTTTTGCTGCCGGCGATTCTTTTAATGACATCACCATGCTGGAAGAAGCTGACCACGGTTTTTTCTTTCAGGCGCCGCAGAATATTTGCGATCAGTTTCCGCAGTATAAAAAAGCCGAAACCTATGATGAGCTCAAAGCCTTCCTGCTTGCGCACCAGAACAGTTGAAATAAGCGGTTAGATTCGCAGCACGCGTAGATCTGGATCCTCTCTGCTCTTGCGCCAGGCTTCTGCAAAGGTCTCACTGAGGCGTTTCGACGTCACCGGGTTGTTGAGATCGGCGATACCCTGGTGTTTCTCAAAGCTGGGCAACAGCCAATACGCATCCAGATCGGCGCAGACAAAACTGGATGAGGTGACTGTTGGCGTTTCAGCCAGCAAACGAATGCTTATTTTCTGATCTAACCGGCGCGCAAGTTCTAACAACCTGTGGCCGCGCTCAACAATCAGCTGACTGTTGTAGATCAGGATTTCAATTTCTACACGCGGTGCGCTGCGGGCAAGCGCAGACACAGCGCCAGCAATGTGCTCCTGATCAAACAACTCATGATCGAGATAGGGGCTCAATATCAGCAGGCGACGACGGGCGCTTGCAATTACCCGCCCCAAGGCCTCAAGGCAGTCGCTGTAACCTTCAAAAAAATCTGCCTGACTGACCGGCCGCGCCGGCACAGCAACCAAACTATCTGGTTTAGGTGCAGCTTTCTTCACAGGCAAACCTTCTGGCGGTTGAAACGCTAGAGGTAATTTCATTTCCATTGCAATATGTTCTATGTCAGCTTCAGTGAACTTCTGTCCGTAAGGCAGGAATCCACCCTGGCGATAAAAGGCTTCAGCATAACTCTGCGCATGCAAAAACAGTCGCTCAAAGCCTGCCTCTTTACCTGCTGTGACCGCGGCTTCTAACAACGCGTTCCCAATACCTGTGCCGCGATTGGATTTGAGCACTGCCATCCGGCCGATCTGACCACTTGCCAGCAATCGTGCACAACCGACAAACTGACCAAGGGTATTCACTGCCAGGAAATGGGTTGCCGTTTCATCTTCGTCATCCCATTCCAGCTCGCGGGGAACTTCCTGTTCAACGATAAATACCGCTTCGCGAATCGACCGCAGTGCCTGTTTGTGTTGGTCCCAGGGAGCGATGATAACGTGCACATCGAGCGCCATAGAAATTACCTGTCAGTGGGGCAGAGGTTGGCGAGCAAGTTGTGCAGCTAAACCCAGATAAGCACCTGGAGTAAGGGCGCGTAACTCTTCACGCGCCTCGCTCGGCAGATCCAGGTTATCAAGCAGTTGCTGATAGACGCCTGCATCTATCTGTTGGCCTCGGGTTGCTGCTTTTAATTGCTCATAAGGTTCGCTCAGACCATATTTGCGCATCACCGTTTGAACCGGCTCCGCTAATACCTCCCAACTGTCTGACAGATCCTGCGCGATCACCACATTGTTCACCTGCAAACGCGACAGTCCCTTAAGCGTCGCCTGATAAGCAATCGAACAATGCGCAAACGCAGAACCTATGTTGCGCAATACCGTAGAGTCAGACAGATCTCTCTGCCAACGGGACACGGGTAGTTTGTTGGCCATGTGTTCAAGCAGCGCGTTAGCAAGGCCGAGGTTACCCTCAGAATTTTCAAAGTCGATGGGATTAATCTTATGCGGCATGGTAGAAGATCCGGTTTCGCCCTCAACTTTCTGCTGGGTAAAATATTCAATCGCGATATAGCTCCACATATCTCGATTAAAATCGAGTAACACCTGATTAAATTGAGTCAGCGTATGAAAAAGCTCCGCCAGATAGTCGTGGGGTTCAATTTGCGTTGTCCAGGGATTGTTAGTCAATCCCAGGCTCTCAACAAAACTTGCCGAAAGTACCGTCCAGTCACACTGGGGGTAGGCACTGACGTGGGCGTTAAAGTTGCCCACGGCGCCGTTAAACTTTGCAAGAATGTTTGTCTGCTCACAATGCTTCACCTGTCTTAACAAACGCACAGCGACATTTTTGAATTCTTTGCCCAAGGTTGTTGGGGAAGCGCTCTGACCATGTGTGCGCGACAGCATCCCGAGTTCAGCGTGCTCAATAGCAAGGCCATCAAGGGTATGCACAAGTTTCATCATCTGTGGAACCAGCACCTGATCGCGGGCCTGTTTAACCATCAAGGCATAAGCGACATTATTGATATCTTCAGATGTACAACCAAAATGAATCCATTCAAGGTGTGGTGTCAGGGCAGCATTCTGGCTTAGCTGAGCTTTCACGTAATACTCGACCGCCTTAACGTCGTGGTTAGTGGTCGCCTCAAAGTCTTTGATGGCCTGCGCCGCCTGCAGATCAAAACTTTCGATGATATCAACTACAAACTGCTCATCCTCAGCGCTAAGGCCGGGCAACTCCGGGATATCCGCATGCTGGCTGAGAAACAGAAACCATCGGCATTCTACTTCCACACGAAAACGCATCAGACCAAATTCGCTGGTCGATTTTGCCAACGGCTCTACTTTGTTGCGATAACGGCCGTCTATAGCGCTGACGGCGAGGAGGGGGTCAATTGACATATACGGCTCTACTTAAGTTTCAGACTGATATCACAAACATTAATGCGCGCACCGCCAAGCATAATGTCGTCATCATAAAATGCGACAAACTGCCCTGGCGTAATAGCACGTTGTGGTTCGGCAAATTTTACCAGCAAATCACCATCTGCCGCTGGATAGACAGTACAGGCCTGGTCTGCCTGGCGATAACGGATCTTGGCGTGACAGGTTAATGGATAGCTCACCGAAGTCAGCCAGTTCACGTCACCAGCGCGCAACCATTTACCCTGCAGAACCATGGGGTCTTGAGTAACGACCAGCGTATTGGTCGGCGGCCGCTTTCCGGCTGCATACCACGGCGCCTCCGAGCGTCCCTTTACACCACCAATGTTCAATCCCTGGCGCTGACCAAGGGTGTATTGGTGCAAACCTCGATGCTCGCCAATGACACGGCGGTTCTCGTCAACCATTGGTCCAGCGTTATCTTCGATATAGCGTTTAAGAAAATCAGCAAAGCGTCGTTCACCGATAAAACAAATACCGGTGCTGTCTTTGCGTGCATGATTGTGCAGGCCAAGTTGAGCTGCTATCGCACGGATATCCTGCTTCTGCCAGCTACCGAGGGGAAAAAGACATTTTCGCAACTGGGCTGAAGGTACCGCTTGTAAAAAGTAGCTTTGGTCCTTACTGTCATCGACCCCTTTACGTAACGTAAAGTGCCCGTTGTCGTAAGTGCCGCGGGCGTAGTGACCGGTTGCAATCCAGTCGCCACCCAGATGTTCGGCGTAATTCACAAATTGTTTGAATTTGATTTCTCGATTACACAACACATCCGGGTTGGGGGTACGCTGGGCTTTGTAATCCCGGAGGAAGTCTTCAAACACATTATCCCAGTATTCTGCAGCAAAATTTGCAGTATGCAGGGGTATGTTCAAAGCGTCGCAGACTTTTTGTGCATCCGCGAGATCCTCCAGAGCAGTGCAGTATTCAGTGCCGTCGTCTTCGTCCCAGTTTTTCATGAACAGACCTTCGACCTGATAACCTGCCTGCAGCAACAGGTGAGCGGCAACAGAGGAATCCACACCACCCGACATGCCGATAATGACGCGCTGGTTCCTCTGAGGCATTTGATGGTTGTCGGTGTCAGGTTCGTTCATAACAGCATTGAAAAATTTCGACGCACATTCTATCACCTTGAGCGTTTCTGACGGAGGTCTCAACTGGAGGCTGAGGCAGATATCCAGATACGTTCTTTTTATCGAACGAGGCGCTAATTCTAGTCGCAAACCGCTAGTGCATTTTTTTTCCTGCAATCTGCAGGAACACATCATACCGATCGCCTAGCGCTTGCAGATCTTTGGCTGAAAGCCGCTCAAGATTCGACTCGTAGAGTTGGTCAGCCTGCTTCTTCAGCGCAGCGGCGCGCCCTGGACCCTCGGCAACTGTGACGATGCGGGTAAAGGCTTCAAGCATTCGAATGCTGGTTGCTGCGTTCCCCTGTGCGGTTTGTCGTATCTGATCAAAAGCCGCATCGACGATTGCCGCAAAGTTGATTTCATCAAGCAGAAGCCGACATACGTCGTCTTCGTCGGATCGAAACGGCGGTTTTGCCGGTGCGCTCGCCACTGACGCTAACGAACCGGACAGGTGATCTATACAGGTCATCGCCGTAAATGGATCGTTGATACCAGGCGAAAGCGCACGCAGTGCAACTTCTACCAGTTGGAAGATTGCGTATTCCGGATCTTGTTCTGGCGTTCGGGACCCGCCAACGATGAACAACCGTAACAACCGGCTTGTAATGGCAGGGCTAACCGAGTCCTGTCCTATCACGCGAAAAAGGGGTAGACCCGGTGTCAAATAGTGCCCGGGACGGCGAAGCATCTCTACACAGAAGTTGTGTTTTCGTGATATCCGGATCAGGCTGCTTTCATCAATGCCTTGAAGATAGCCGCTGCCCACACAGGTTATCTCGGCAAAGACGCTGTCCTTTAGCCCATCCCTGACCTGAACATCTGCCATAGGGGTGTGTTTATCTGTTGACGTAAACAGTGAACACAGGGATTTATCCAGATCCTTTGCGATCGATTGAACGATCACGTCAGCCTGCATCGAGTTTGCGATGTGATGGATGAAATAAATCAGCAACATCAAGCTGATGATAGAGAATAACAGAGCAGCACTTGCAGATATCGAGTTCATCGAGGCGCTCTGCTCGGAAACTACGCCCAGCGCAAGCAGGCAATACATGAAGGTTGCAATAAAGCTACCGAGCACTAACTGATTGCCTTTATCTCGCATAAAGTTACTCAACAAGCGAGGTCCTAGCTGGGAGGATGTCAGCGAGAGCGCAACCATAGTTACGGAGAACGACACGCCAGCAACGGTAATCATAGAACCCGCTACAGTGGACAGCAGACTGCGGGTTCCCACCGGCGTCCCCTGATACAGCAACTGGCGGGCCCAGTCCCAGTGATTCAACAGTCGATCGAAGTCAGCAGTGAAATAGGCGAGCACCGCGGCGCACAGCGTCATCGTTGCAGGAATGACCCAGAGGCTGGTGCGCAGCCGTTCCCAAAGGTAAATTACCCATACTCGCATAGACGTCGTTTCTCCCCCAGCGTTCTCTGCAATGCAGTATACGCATACCCTGTGTACGTAACGCCCGGAATGCTGAGAACTGCACCGAATAGTTAGAGTGTCGCTGGCCACTTCAGGCATAATATTCTTTCAACAATCAGACAGATCATGCATGACAGAATCCTCTTTAAGTCACATTAACGCTGTTGGCGAAGCCAATATGGTAGACATCTCCGACAAATCGGTGACGACACGGCGAGCAGTTGCAACCGCTGTCATCCATATGCAGCCGGAGACAATGCAGGCGATAGAAACAGATGCCCTGAAAAAAGGCGAGGTATTGGCTGTTGCCCGGATCGCCGGCATTCAAGGCGCAAAGCGTTGTGCAGATTTAATACCTCTATGTCACCCGCTCCCGATAAACAAAGTGCAGATAGATTTTGTACGTCTTAACGACACCCAGTTGCAGGTTGAAGCGCAATGCAGGGTTGAGGGTAAAACAGGGGTAGAGATGGAGGCATTGACCGCTGCGAGCGTTGCTGCCTTAACGGTTTATGACATGTGTAAAGCAATAGACAAAACCATGGTGATTTCAGATTTGAGCGTGCTGGAAAAGCAGGGTGGTAAAAGCGGCGATTGGCACCGTGACGATGTAACACCTTCATGAGCCAGATCAGAGTGCTTTTTTTTGCCTCCCTGCGCGAGGAAATAGGAACTGGAGAGATAAGTCTCAACGCCGGGAATCTGGCTGAGGTTTTTACCCAGATTGAAGTTCAGCTGGGCACCCAGGCACGAGAGTCTCTACAGGCAGACAACATACGGATCGCCGTCAATCAAGATCTCATCGACAATGAAGTTGCACTCGGTGACGGTGATGAAGTTGCGTTCCTGCCGCCGGTAACTGGAGGTTAGGCGTGCAGCGGTCGGTGACTATTCAAACAGAAGACTTTGATGCGGCACAGCTGGTGCAGACAATGCGCGCACAACATGGTGCGCAGATCGGCGCGCTGGTGACCTTTACAGGCCTGGTCAGGGAGCAGAATCTGGTTACCGGCGATTGCTCAGCGGTTGCCACGTTGACCCTTGAGCATTACCCGGGCATGACCGAGCGCAGTATCCACAAAATCATCGATGAGGCACAGAGTCGCTGGGAATTGCTCAATGTCTGTGTTTTACATCGAGTTGGCACACTTGCACCCAGTGAACAGATTGTTTTTGTAGCAGTGGCGTCAGCACATCGCGACACGGCTTTTGCAGCAACCGAATTTGTTATGGATTATCTGAAAACCAAGGCCGTTTTCTGGAAACGTGAGCAAACAGAAGAGGGCACGCACTGGGTCGAATCTGCTGAAGCAGATCATAAACGCGCCCAGCAATGGCAGACGGACCGTTAAGTAACTCTTTGCAGCCTCTAAGCAGAAGAGGCGTCTGGTGTGCTCGCCGCGCTGGCACCGTTAGTTAGCTCTTCAGAACTGCCATTGTCGAGATCAAAATCCACTGATACGGCACCCACCTGGCCATTTGCCGAGGCTTGGCCTTCAACATCCTGGATATTAACGGCGTGCAGCCCTTTAGGGCCTTCAACAACATCGAACTGAATTTCCTGCCCAGCTTTCAGCGTTTTATAGCCGTCCATCTGAATCGCAGAGTAGTGTATGAAAAGATCCTCGTCACCACTGTCGGGTAACACGAACCCATATCCTTTGGCATTGTTAAACCACTTTACCTTACCTATTGCCATGACGACTGCCCTCCCAAGCAGTTACTGCGTCAGAACCCACCACGCCTGATTTGCTCAGGCGCCTATCGTCCAGCGGCTTTACCCACTATCAATATCGTTCATCAAACAGTTATGACCCTGACTTGAATGTCGGCAAAGTTTTCACCGACCTCCCCTCCACCGGGACTTTGGTCAAAAACATCAATAGAGTCAAGGTGTTTACGGTGGATGCTTGCAGCGCTAAAAGGGCCAGCACACACTTGAAATAGGCCGATGTCACCCCATTTAATATCTTGTCGGAACATCGGTTCAAAGCGAAAGACACCCTGGTTAAAGAACGGTTATGATTATTCGGTAGAAAACCGTATTTCTAAAATTGAAAGAATTTCAAAAATAGAAAGAACGATAAAGCGCAAGGATGGACTAACCTTAATATGACAGTGCGAAATCACGGTCCCGGACATTGGTGGTACCCGCACAGCTGGTACCGGGGCAGCGAACAGATGTCCTCGGGTGACGACGAAGGTGGCGACGGTACAGATCAGGATCGCGACCAGGGCCTGGCGACCGTTACCGCCAAGCCTGAATTGAAACGACCGCCAATGTACAAGGTCCTGTTACATAACGACGACTACACACCGATGGAGTTTGTGGTACACATTCTGGAGCAGTTTTTTGCAATGAACCGAGAAAAGGCGACCCAAATCATGTTGACTGTGCACACCGAAGGCGCAGCCACCGTCGGCATTTTCCCACGAGATATCGCGGAAACTAAATCTGAGCACGTCAATCTTTATGCTCAGGAAAACAATCACCCTTTAATATCCACAGTCGAGATGACCGACTAGGCAACAACCAAAAGCGAGTTCCATGTTAAGCAAAGATTTAGAAACGACGCTGAACGAAGCCTTTCGTGTCGCGAAAAGTAAACGTCATGAGTTCATGACCGTCGAACACCTGCTGCTGGCGTTACTGGACAACGATATTGCCATTGATGTCTTACGTAAAATTGGTGCAGATCTCGACAAACTGCGAACCGACCTGGATCAGTACATCGATTCAACCACGCCGCTGATCCCTGCCGGGGACAACGACCGTGAAACCCAACCAACTTTAGGATTCCAGAGAGTTCTGCAAAGGGCGGTTTTCCACGTACAGAGCTCTGGACGCAAAGAGGTCACCGGCGCCAACGTGCTGGTCGCCATTTTCAGCGAACAGGAAAGTCAGGCCGTTTACTTCCTTAAACAGCAGAATATCGCCCGCATCGACGTGGTGAACTATATCTCTCACGGCATCAGTAAAGTGCCTGGTGAAGAGGGCGGCGGTGAAGACATGTCCGCTGGTGAAGAGGAAGGCGGCGCAGAGGGCAGCGGTCAGAGCGCGCTGGCATCGTTTGCTACCCATTTGAATGAAGAAGCCAAAGCAGGCCGTATCGACCCCCTTGTTGGTCGCAATGACGAGCTGGAGCGTGTTATCCAGGTCCTGTGTCGACGACGCAAGAACAATCCGCTGCTGGTCGGAGAATCCGGCGTGGGTAAAACCGCGATTGCTGAAGGCCTGGCAAAACGCATTGTCGATGGCGACGTTCCCGAGGTGGTTGCAGATGCCCAGATCTATTCTCTCGACCTCGGCGCACTGCTGGCAGGTACCAAATACCGAGGCGATTTCGAAAAACGCTTCAAAGCCGTCTTAGCCGAACTGAAGAAAGAAGAAGGATCTATCCTTTTCATCGATGAGATACACACCATTATTGGCGCGGGTGCAGCTTCAGGCGGCGTGATGGATGCATCCAATCTACTCAAACCGTTACTGACCTCTGGCCAGATCAAGTGTATGGGATCAACCACATATCAGGAATATCGCGGCATCTTTGATAAAGATCGCGCGCTGTCGCGACGCTTTCAGAAAATTGACGTGAACGAACCTGACGTCGAAGATACCTATCGCATCTTAAAGGGGTTGAAATCCCGCTTTGAAGATCATTACAGCATTCGCTTTACCGATAAGGCGCTGCGCACTGCAAGCGAGTTAGCCGCAAAATATATAAATGATCGTTTCATGCCTGACAAAGCCATCGACGTGATTGATGAAGCCGGTGCTGCCCAACAGCTGCTGCCACCGAGCAAGCGCAAGAAAAGTATTGGCGCCACCGATGTTGAACAGGTTGTCGCAAAAATTGCACGTATCCCGTCAGCACAGGTCACAACCTCAGACAAGCAGGCGCTGAAGGACCTCGACGAGAAGTTGAAAATGGTTGTATTCGGCCAGGATGAGGCGATTGATCAACTGGCAACCGCAATCAAAATGTCCCGTGCCGGGCTGAAAGCAGGCGACAAACCAACAGGATGTTTCCTTTTTGCTGGCCCAACGGGTGTGGGTAAAACGGAAGTCTCAAGGCAACTTGCCAACATCATGGGGGTTGAGTTGCTGCGCTACGACATGTCCGAGTACATGGAACGTCATACGGTGTCCCGTCTGATTGGCGCACCACCCGGATATGTTGGTTTTGACCAGGGTGGTCTGCTGACCGAAGCGGTCACCAAACACCCGCACAGTGTGGTGCTGCTGGATGAAATTGAAAAAGCCCATCCAGAAGTTTTCAACCTGTTACTGCAGGTTATGGACCACGGCACATTGACCGACAACAACGGTCGCAAAGCTGATTTCCGAAATGTCGTTCTGGTCATGACCACAAACGCCGGTGCCCAGGAAATGGATCGATCGTCTATCGGTTTTGTCGAGCAGGACAACACCACCGACGGCATGGAAGTGATCAAACGCATGTTCACGCCTGAATTCCGCAATCGTCTTGACGCCATCGTACAATTCGGCGCATTACCACTGGAGGTCGTGAAAACTGTTGCAGACAAGTTCTTAACTGAGCTGCAGGCCCAACTCGACGACAAACGCGTTACTTTGGAAGTAGAAGATGAAGCCCTGGAGTGGCTGGCGCGCGAAGGCTACGACGAGAAAATGGGCGCTCGCCCCATGCAGCGTCTGATCCAGGACAAAATCAAACGTAAGCTGGCTGAAGATTTATTGTTTGGTGACCTGTCGAAAGGCGGGGGAACGGTGCGGATTACCGTGGAAAATGATGATATCGCACTGGAAATTCTCAGCCCCGTTGAGGCTTGAGAGCTGGCCCATCACTCTCGTCAGGAAAAGAGCGTAGGCCTTAATAAGGCCTACATACGGAAAGTGATACGTCCCTTGCTCAGATCGTAAGGGGTTAACTCAACTTTGACCTTGTCTCCAGTCAGGATACGAATGTAGTTCTTCCGCATCTTTCCGGAAATATGAGCCGTCACCACATGGCCATTTTCCAACTCTACTCTGAACATGGTGTTCGGTAGGGTGTCAACGACGGTGCCGTCCATTTCAATCTGTTCTTCTTTTGACATGCAGTGCCACTGGCCTCTCGTTTTGAAGGCGCGCATTCTGCCCCAATGCGGAGATAAAGGCAAAGTGTGGAACTTTGCTCGCTTTGCGAGCTAAGTTCCACTCAAGTATCCGGGCGGATACTTGAGTGACACCTTCAAGGCTTCAGGTCATCAGCACCCAGCGGTTGTTCACAAACAGCTCGGTTGGGCGGTACTGTGTTTTGTAGTTCATTTTGTCGCAGTCTTTTATCCAGTAGCCCAGATACAGATACGGCAAACCAAGCTCCTGACACAGTTCAATCTGTTTGAGAATGCTTAACACGCCCAGACTGCGCGCATCTTCACTGGGTTCAAAAAAGGTATAAATTGCGGATAGCCCGCGCGGCTGTTCATCCGTGACCGCTACACTCAAAAGCCGCTCACCGTCGTACAGGCAGACAAAAAGACTATTGCTCCAGGGGCTCAGAAGGAAGGAGCGGTACTGATCTTCACTGGCGGGATACATATCACCATCCGTATGTCGCAGGCTGATATAGCGTTCGTACAGATGATAGTGACGTTTACTGAAAGTGGCGGTTTCAAGGCGCAGGTGCAGGTCGCTGTTCTTTTTTAACACTCTTTTCTGCGAGCGCCTCGGCGTAAATTGATCAACCGGCACTCGAGTTGGTATACATGCTCGACAACTGCCGCAATGTGGCCGATAGAGGTGGCTGCCGCTGCGGCGAAACCCCTGGTCTGTCAGGTTCTGATAAATCGTTGGCGAGACAACCTCGCGGGGATCGAAAAACAGCGTCTGCGCATTGTTACGGTTCAGGTAGGAACAGGGGTGTTTCGGCGTTAAGAAAAACTGCACCTGATCGGAATTGGAATCCTGCATACCCAAACTGCTCGCGCTACGCTTATCTTAGACTAGCAGCCTGCTGGTCGCGCTGCCAGGGACCTTGGCGCGTAGGGTATTGTTCATTATCCGCTAACACATCCAGAAACTCGTTGCGGGGCATGCTGTGCACGCCAAGGCTTTCAAGATGTGGGTTCATGATCTGGCAATCGATCAGTTCGAATGCCCACCCGGCGAGGGTATCCTGCAATACAAAAAACGCAACTTTAGAGGCGTCTTTCTCGCGCGCAAACATCGACTCTCCAAAAAACAGCCTGCCCAGCGAAACCCCGTACAAACCACCGACCAGTTCGTCCTGCAGCCAGACTTCAACCGAATGTGCAAAACCGGCAAGATGTAGATTCATGTATGCAGCCGTCATTTTAGGCGTGATCCAGGTGCCGTGCTGATCGCCTCTCGGGTCGCTGCAACCTGCCACAACCGCCGCAAAATTCTCATCAAAGGTAACCACAAAACCGCTGTTGCGGATGCGTTTGGAGAGGCTGCGCGTGATGCGCATCTGACCCGGCCTGAGTACTGCACGCTGCGCAGGACTCCACCACAATACGTGGTCCTCATCTGAGTCGAACCAGGGAAAGATGCCGTGGCTATAGGCACACAGCAACCATTGCACGCTGAGTCCGCCGCCAGCCGCAACCAGACCGTCAGGCTCCGCAAGCGCATAACGCGGGTCCGGAAAAGCGACAGGTGACGATGGCAGAAGGGGAATTGCGCTCACGCAAGAAACTCAGCTTTGCAGCAGTTGCACAAACTCCGCTGATTTCGCGTGACTGGCTATAACATCGACAAGGGCTCGGCCGTCTCGACCCGGGCATTAACGTCCCGACCCTGGGCTTTGAACTTCTGCAGGAAGCGTTCGAAGTCTGCTGCGCGCATGCTGCGATAGGCGTGCAGCAACACGCTGAACTCTGCTTCTTCGGCGCCCATGGGGCCTTTGCCCAGGAAACTCTCGATACGGGCGTCATCCCATACCTCATCGACTACTTTGGCTTTGTCTGCACGCATGTCTTGTCGTTCTGCTCTTGTTCAGGAAGAAGCCGCTATTGTACGCAAACAAGCACAAAAAGATTAGCTTGTTATATTTTAAGAAGTGGGATTAACAGTTTGATTTTGATGAAAAAAATATTTCACAACGTTTGTATGGCTGGCCCGGTCTGGCTACACTTCGCCTTGAATTGAGATCAAGGACAATCTTCGTGGCTACCTCTGTACCCCTGCGTTTAATTCCAGTGCGGGAAATCAGCCTGGTTGGGGTTGGCGCAGTGACATTATTCCTGCTGCTGGCAATAGGCTCCTACTCACCGACCGATCCGGCGTTCAGTTATAGTGGGCAAGGTGGCGAAATCAACAACCTGGTCGGTATCAGTGGCGCTTACTTTGCCGATCTGGTGCTGTATCTGTTTGGCTGGCTGGCTTACACCATTCCATTGGCGCTCACTTTTGTTGGCATCCGTTTGATCACCGCTCGGCACCAACCACTGCACTGGCTGGCGTTAGGCATTCGTGCGAGCGGCTGGTTACTGGTTATGATTTGTGGGTGCGTCTTGCTGGCGTTACATACTGCGCCTGCGCAACCACTGCCTGAAGGTCCTGGGGGCGTATTTGGTCAATGGCT
Organism: Gammaproteobacteria bacterium; assembly: GCA_048571035.1. Taxonomy (GTDB): domain Bacteria; phylum Pseudomonadota; class Gammaproteobacteria; order Pseudomonadales; family Azotimanducaceae; genus UBA4421. The sequence goes on along the minus strand of CP121329.1, from coordinate 568,413 downwards.
GGTGAGTGGCGGGCTGGCTATCTTCGGCTGGGTTGGGCTAACCCTCTTAAGTGCCGCTGGCGCCTTGATCGGCATGCAGGCAGCAGCAGGTTTTTCCTGGCTGAATGTTGCCGAGATCACAGGGCGACATCTTTATCAGGTCAGCAATGCAATCGTGGTTTTTTACGACAAACATTACGATGCCTACAAGCAGCGTCGTGAAGAACACAAACGCCAGTCGCTACAGACCAAACAGCTGGTGCAGGCACGCAAGGTATCTCTCGACAAAGACCTGGTCAAAGCCCAGCAACCCAGTGCTGCAAAGGTCAAGATAGTCCCGAAGGTGCAGGAAAAAGCGGCCAAAGGTCGCGGCCAGCAGAAACGGCTGTTTGATACCAAAACGCCCGGTGAACTACCTGACCTGGAATTGCTCGATGAAAAAGAACCTGACACCGGCCTGGGTTATTCATCTGCATCTCTGGAGGCTATGTCCAAGCAGCTGGAACTCAAGCTGGCTGACTTTGGTGTAGAGGCAGAGGTTGTTTCAGTTCTGCCGGGGCCCGTCATCACACGCTTTGAGCTACAACCCGCGGCAGGCGTCAAAGTCCAGAAAATCTCAGCGCTGGCGAAAGACCTGGCCCGCTCACTTGCTGTGATCAGCGTACGCATTGTTGAAGTTATTCCCGGCAAGTCAGTGGTAGGCATCGAAATACCCAACGAGCATCGCGAGATGGTTCGTCTGAAAGAAGTCCTTACGTCGTCGGTGTTTGCTGACGCACCGTCGCCTTTGACGCTGGCTTTAGGCAAGGATATCGCCGGCGCTTCGGTGGTGGCCGATATTGCCAAAATGCCTCAATGAATTTGCCGACATGATGATGATTGTAGGCAAAAAAGTGGAAGAACTGATTGCCCGTATCGCGCAGAAAGCACGAGCAGCAGGCATCCATCTGGTGTTGGCTACCCAGCGACCATCCGTTGATGTCATTACAGGGTTGATCAAAGCTAACATTCCTACTCGGATGGGCTTCCAGGTGTCTTCAAAAATAGATTCACGGACCATTCTCGATCAGGGCGGCGCAGAGCAGCTGCTTGGCCATGGCGACATGTTGTATCTACCACCAGGTACTGCGTTACCACAGCGTGTGCATGGCGCCTTTGTATCCGATGATGAGGTGCACCGCGTGGTCGAGGACTGGAAACAACGGGGCTCACCAGATTATCTGGATGATATTCTCAGCGGAGAAATGGAAGGGGAGCCGTTTGTGCAGCTGGATTCTGCCAACGGTGATACTGAACAGGATGATGAGCTGTATGACGAAGCCGTGCAGTTTGTGCTTGAATCACGACGCGCATCCATATCTTCCGTACAACGGAAATTGCGCATCGGCTACAACCGTGCTGCTCGATTGATAGAAGCCATGGAAGCCGCCGGTGTTGTCTCGTCAATGAGTTCTAATGGTAGCCGTGAAATACTTGTACCTAATCGCGATTAGTCTGCTGCTCTGGTCAGCGGGGGTCAGTGCAGCAGAAACACAGCTCACACCACCGCAACCTGCGCAGCAATTGCAGGCACGCCTTGAGAAACTTGATGGTGTTATTGCTCACTTTGTACAGCAGGTGACCAACGCGCAAGGTTTTGTCGTCGAGGAGACCCGCGGCATCCTGTATCTGGCAAAACCCCGTTTCCGCTGGGAAGTTGAAACGCCGCTGCCACAAATCATCATTGCTGATGGTGATGACATAGAAATCTACGACCCTGATCTGGAACAAGTTACACAACGCAATATACAAGGCGATCTGCAACAGGCGCCTCTGGCGCTGCTGTCTTCCGGCGCGGCGGTATTAACTGATCATTTCACCGTGAGCAGGGGTGAGCTTGACGCCGGTGGCACACACTTTGTGTTGCGACCCATTGCCAGCGATGCATTGTTCAAGACCCTCGAGCTGCAATTCAGCGGAGAATCCTTGAGCGGAATCAACATTGCTGACCACGCAGGCCAACAGACCTTCATTCGGTTCGAACAATATCAAGCCCAGCAGGTGATACAATCCGGCGTTTTCGAACTGGATTATCCGCCGGGTACCGATTTTGTACGAGGATGAGACACAGCAAACCACGCTGGGATTAACTTCAGGAAAGGCAGCGCAGGGTGAACCCCCGCTGGCTGAGCGGTTGCGCCCGACAACTCTGGCTGACTTTGTCGGCCAGCAGCACCTGTTAGGAGAAAAGCGCGCTCTGGGTGAGATTGCCCGCCGCCAGCATGTTCACTCAATGATATTGTGGGGGCCACCGGGCACTGGCAAGACTACCTTAGCTCGCTTGTTGGCTAAAGGCGCAAATGCGCGTTTTCATATCCATCTCTGCGGTTCTTGCGGGCGTCAAAGAAGTTCGCGAAGCTGTTGCCACAGCCCAGCAATACGCCGCGCAAGGGCAATCGACTATTTTGTTTGTTGATGAGGTGCATCGCTTCAACAAAGCGCAACAGGACGCTTTTCTGCCGCACGTTGAACGAGGCACCATCACTTTCATCGGCGCCACCACTGAAAACCCATCATTTGAGGTCAACCCGGCACTGTTATCGCGCGCGCGGGTTTACGTTCTGAAACCCTCGAAGAGGCTGATCTTGCTATTCTTTGCCAACGCGGGGCAGAGTCTTTGCAGATTCAACTCGATGCATCAGCACAGCAGCAGCTGGTCCAGGCCGCTGACGGAGATGCCCGCCGCATGCTTAACGTCCTCGATATTGCGGCTCAACTAGCGCACGACATCATCACCCCAGAACACATTGCAACGGCCCTGGGTGATCAAGTACGGCGTTTCGATAAAGGTGGCGATATCTTCTATGAACAGATATCCGCCCTGCACAAATCCTTACGGGGCAGCGACCCCGATGCTGCGCTGTACTGGTTCTGCCGAATGCTGGATGGTGGAGCGGACCCACGCTATCTCGGCCGCCGTCTGTTGCGCATGGCCAGTGAAGACGTTGGCAACGCAGATCCAAGAGCGCTGGAACTGACCCTTGCAGCCATCACTACTTTTGAGCGTCTGGGCAGCCCTGAAGGAGACCTGGCGCTTGCACAGGCCGTCTTGTATCTTGCCAGCGTGCCGAAAAGCGACGCCGTCTATAGTGCGTTCAATCAAGCGATGGATACCGTACGCAACTCACCCTCACATGCCGTTCCGATGCATTTACGTAACGCGCCCACACAACTCATGCGCGGCCTGGGATTCGGATCCGACTATCGCCATGCGCATGCTGAAGACACAATTGCCGGAGCTTTTGCCCCAGGTGAAGATTACTTTCCCGAAGAAATGGCGCCGCAACAATTCTATTTTCCCAAGGCCGCAGGTTTGGAAAGCAAAATTAGCCAACGATTGCAGCAGCTACGAGAATTGAACAGCAACGCCCCACAGAACCGACGTCAGAAACCTGAAGAAGGAAACAGCATTTCATGAATGCGCTGGCGCTTTTAACAGTAGCGGCCGGCGGCGCCCTGGGGGCAGTACTCCGATTCGCCATCGCCGCGTCAATTGGGGCACATCACCTGTTTCCTTGGGCCACACTTACCATTAACATCGCCGGCTCATTTGCTATCGGCCTTGTGTGGGGTGGCTTCGGGCACTCGGAGTGGTTTCAGAACTGGGGACGACTGCTGATTGTCGTTGGCATGCTGGGTGGTTTTACCACCTTTTCTGCGTTCTCACTGGAAACGCTCAACCTGCTGAACAGCAACAGATTCATCTTGGCAGGCAGCTACGTTCTGGCATCCGTATTGGTATGCCTGATTGCAGTTTATTTTGGAGAGAGGACAGGGCAGGCATTGTTGCCCTAAGTACAAGTTATGTTGGATATAAAGACACTCAGGGCAGACCCGCAAGCCTGCGCAAAACTTTTAGCTGTGAAAGGCTTTGAACTCGACGTGGATTATTTTCTCGAATTGGAGACTCAGCGCCGGGTCCTGCAACAAGAAACCGAACACCTGCAGAATGAACGCAACCAGAAATCAAAAACCATTGGCCAGGCTAAAGCCCGGGGTGAGGACATCGCACCTCTGGTAGCTGAAGTAGGCGACCTGGGTGCACGATTAGATCAAGCCAAAGAACGCTTCAATGTGTTGCAGGACCAACTGCAGGGTTTCCTGCAGGCCATACCCAATACTCCGGATGCTTCTGTTCCAGCAGGCACAGATGAAGAGGACAATAAGGAGCTTCGTCGTTGGGGAAATTTGCCCGCTTTCAATTTTGAACCTCAAGATCATGTTGCCCTGACCGAGGGCGGCAGCATGGATTTTGAAGCGGCGGCGAAGGTCTCGGGGTCCCGCTATGTGGTTCTTCACGGTCAGCTGGCCCGCTTACAGCGCGCACTTACACAATTCATGCTCGACACGCATATCAACGAACACGGCTATCACGAGGTGTACGTGCCGTACATTGTTAATGCGGATAGCCTGTACGGTACCGGGCAGTTGCCCAAATTTGCACAGGATCAGTTTCGAATTGAGGGCGAGCAGGAAACTTATCTTATTCCGACCGCCGAGGTGCCGGTCACCAACCTTTACCGTGACAGTATTGTTGCTGCTGAAGATTTGCCGATAAAACATGTTTGCCATTCACCGTGTTTCAGAAGTGAAGCCGGTGCCCATGGACGAGACACCCGCGGCATGATCCGCCAGCACCAGTTCGAAAAAGTTGAAATGGTGCAACTCGTGCAACCGGAGCAATCCTGGCATTCATTCGATGAATTGACACATCATGCTGAAAATATTCTGAAAGCGTTGGAACTGCCTTTTCGCACCGTTGTTCTGTGTGGTGGCGACCTCGGCTTCTCGGCGACCAAAACCGTAGACCTTGAAGTTTGGCTGCCCGGCCAGGATCAATATCGGGAGGTATCATCCTGCAGCCATTTTGCTGATTTTCAGGCGCGCCGTATGCAAGCACGCTTTCGTGATCCGCAAACAAACAAGCCTTCTCTGCTGCATACGCTTAATGGCTCAGGTCTGGCGGTTGGACGAACAATGATTGCCGTGCTGGAAAACTATCAGGATGGGCAAGGCAGGGTCGCCGTTCCAGACTGTCTGAAAACTTACATGGGCGGTGTAAACCACGTTGATCTGTAGATGAATCGCTGATGTTCTTTTTACCGCTGTATCACAATCTTACCGGCGCGCGCTGCCTGGTTATTGGCGCAGGTACCACTGCTGTGCGAAAAATTCGCTGGTTGCTGCGCGCAGATGCAGATATCGAAGTGATTGCACTGGATATTTCGCCAGCAATTGATGAACTGGCCAACGCCGGCAAACTGAAGGTAACCAAAGAAGCCTTCAATGCCAGCCAGGTAAAACCTGATTTGCGTCTGATCATCTCAGCCACCAATAACCGCGAAGTCAACAGGCTCGTCTATGACGCAGCTGTCCAGGCTGGCGTGCTGGTCAACTGCGTCGATCAGCCGGACCTATGTACGTTCATTTTCCCGGCGATTGTAGACCGAAGTCCGATACTGATCGCGATCAGCAGCATGGGGAACGCGCCAACTCTGGCAAGGGTGGTGCGCGGCTGGATCGAAGCCCAGTTATCACCCAACTTAGGCAAGCTGGCAGAACTGGCACGAACTCTGAGAGATCGCGTAAAGCTTGAACTGCCATCTGTTGACGCACGTAAAGCCTTCTGGGAAACCTTGTTCCGTTCGGCTGCCGCGGAATCCGCTATGCAGGGGAACCTGCAGGATGCGAAAACAAAGGCAGAAGTAATGCTGACAGCAACTACCACTAGTGAAAACGGTGGCATACCCAGGCCAGTGTTGCGTTGATTGGCGCTGGACCAGGCGATCCTGAACTGATCACTTTAAAAGCTCTGCGTCTTATTCAGAGCGCCGATGTTATTTTGTATGACAAGCTGGCAAACTCGGCGATCCTGGATTACGCACGGCGGGATGCCGAGTTCGAATTTGTCGGCAAACAGGGACCCAAACCAGGTAGCCCACCAACGCGCCCCGACAATCGTGGAAATCAACAGTTCAATATCAACGATCGAATCGTTGAACATGCCCAAGCAGGCAGAAACGTTGTGCGCCTCAAAGGCGGCGACCCTTTTATCTACGGTCGTGGTGGCGAGGAAATGGAACAGGTCCTTGAAGCAGGCTTTGACGTCATCATGGTACCTGGCATTACCGCTGCGCTGGGTGCTGCAAGTTACGCTGGCATCCCACTGACATACCGAAACCTCTCCCAGTCTGTACGTTTTGTGACCGGCCATCGTGTGGAGAATGTGGTGAATCTGGACTGGCCCGAAATGGGCCGACGCGATCAGACACTGGTGATTTACATGGGCCTTGTGGGGCTACCGACAATTCTTGCCAAACTCATCGAACATGGCTGTGAGCAGGAACGTCCTGCCGCTCTGGTGGAGAATGCCACCTGGCCAGATCAGCGCGTTATCGTGGGAACAGTTTCAACATTGGCAGACGGCGCACACGAAGCGCAAATCAGCGGCCCAAGCGTGGTTATCATTGGCGACGTTGTAGCAAAACGAAAGCACTGACATCTGCCTCACAGACAATTGGTTGGCCTGGGCAAACCGGCCCATTTTGCAGCAGTTTTTGCCGGGCTTTCGCCAAACAATTGCATCAGATAGATACTGTTGCCAGATTCCGCACCCAGCTCACTCCTGACCACTTTCACAAATACACGCATTGCAGGCGATACTTGAGTTTTCTGGTAATAGCTACGCAACAGCTGCAGCACTTCAATGTGCGCTTCAAGCAGCGTCACACCCTCATTTTCAGCGAGCCATCCAGCAACTTTGAGATCCCAGTCACCCAGGTCAACAAGAAAACCTTCTTCATCCAATGGAATATTCAACATGTCCAACTGACAACAGGTTTATGCTGTATTGTCAGCTCTACCAGTTGGGCATAAGAGATGCCTGACACCTCAGTTTGTTCATGCAAACCACGCACCTCAAGATCTTCCTGCAGCACAAAAACAGACTTGTGCTGAAATAACTGTCTGGCAAGGTAGGCGCCATCGCCCATCAACACGACGCCGTCTTCCGGCTTAACCAGCTTTTGACAGGATTGCCAGCCAAGGGTCGAAAATACCAGGTGCAAACTCATGCGCCAGTGCCCATGACCACATCCTGCCCAGACATAAGCTCAGCCTGTGCGGACTTATCCAGGGGGGTGGCGTTTAAAACGAGACTATCTGCATTGAGCTGTCTGTCCTGCATGGCATCTGCACAAACGTATATTGAACTGACATCATAATCTGGCAACGCCAGCAGTACTTTAGACAACGTGCGCTGTCCTAACGGGTCAGCATTTTGCGTTTTCAACAGGCTCCACAAACCTTCATCGCAAAACAGCAGGCTCACCTGCATGTCAAATACTGCGGCAACCATCGCCGTTTCTAACAGTTCGAGCACGTGGCTGTTTGCATAGGGTGGCTGGTTAATCACGCACATGAGTTTTTTCATGCCGGAAACTCTACATAGCGATCGCTGTGGGCGATCGCATCGATTAGCTGGCCCAGGCCAACCAGTTCAAATTCAGACTGCAGGGTTGCTGCGGGTTTGTTGTAACGCTTCTGTTCAGATTCATTGATGACACCACGCTTCAGCGCATTGGCGATACAGATAGCCAACTCAACCGCATACTGTTCCTTTAGATCAAGCCAACGCTGCACAACGTCTTCTTCATCCTGGGGAACTACTCGAGAGTTAAGGCCGGTTAAAACGCCTTCATGATAAAAGAACACTCGATTCAGCTGATGCCCCTGTTGCAACAACGATTCGCAAAAACCCAACGCGTGGTGGCTTGCAAAACTCGCGTAGGGAGCACCATGTACGGCAACAGTGAAAATCATGATGGACTGTTCTGGTTGCGTGGGAATGTGGCGGAGGGACAGGGATTCGAACCCTGGAAGGGTGTTAACCCTTGCTGGTTTTCAAGACCAAAGTATGACTCCACTCACCCTTGCAACCAACCCAATCACCTGATTATTTCTGGGGTCGAATTGTGTCGTTTTGTGCGCAGAATGGCAATGCACGGCTATGATTGACCCACTTTTGACCTACTTAACCATCGTGAAAGCGCTTTTCCTACAGACTCGAGGCTGGATTATAGGCATAGTCGTTTAACCCATGGGTGCCTGCAGAGCATTACGCGCCTAAAAGGAACGGCTTACGATTGGGGTATTGATCTTTTGATTTGAGCGAACTTAACTATTTGCGTGTTCTTTGATCCAATAAACCTTCAATCTATGCGAGACCGTGATTAGCAAAACAAAGCCAACCATAGCCTCTAACTTGAAACTTGCAGGTGAGTGGGACTCAGAGCGCAACGTTGAGTTGGATCCCAAAACAGTAACACTGGGTAGCGGCAAAAAAGTTTGGTGGATTTGCAAGGTTGGTCATTCTTGGCAAGCACGTGTTGACCATCGCGCCAACGGCGTAGGTTGCCCCGCTTGTTCGGGAAGAATTGCAACGCCTCAATCTAACCTACAGAGCTTATTCCCGGATGTGGCAAGAGAGTGGGATGAAGAAAAGAATGAAACGCGTAAGCCAGATTCGTATCGTCCTAAAAGCAACGCCAAGGTTTGGTGGAAATGTCCCGTCGGCCATTCTTATGAAGCTCGGATAAGTGAGCGAACTCGTGGCACAGGATGCCCCGTTTGCAGCGGGAATGTAGTCTCTTCCGAGAATTGCCTAGCAATTACCGACCCAGGAGTCGCGGCAGAATGGCACCCTACGCGTAACGGCAAACGACGGCCCGAAAATGTTAGCAAAGGGTCTGGCAAGAAGGTTTGGTGGCTATGTCCTAAAGGGCATTCATACGAAGCTAGTCCTAACAAACGTACGGGAACGGGTAACAATCCAACAAATTGTCCTTATTGTGCCAACCAAAGGGTAGGCCAGGACAACTCTTTGGCGGCTAAGTTTCCCGAAATTGCAGCTGAATGGGACTACGACAAGAACGGTGACTTGACTCCAAAGCTAATCGTTTATGGTTCCCAGAAAAAGGTTTTTTGGAAATGTGCTCGTGGCCATGTATGGAAAACTACACCATCAAGCAGAACGAGGGATGATACAGGATGCCCCAAATGTAGACCGAACAGATCGAAGATTGAAATACGAATATTTACGGAAATGAATGCGCTTATCGGCGGGGCTCAAGCTCAGACCAAAGTAGGGAAATATGAGCTTGATGTTTTTTTCCCAGCCTTGAATCTTGCTATTGAAGTCGACGGTTACCCGTGGCACTCCAAGAAGGGGCAGTTTGACCTGGAAAAAAGCCAGTTTTGTGAGAACAAGGGCATTCTCTTGATACGTGTTCGGGATGACCGACTGGATGGTATAGCAGGAACAACCGTTCCATATAACGACAAGCAGGCACGAAACGCGTTGCCCATTTGTAAGGCTGTAGCTAAAACGATCCTCGAGTTGATTGATCTTCCCAGTAACATGCGTGCCAGAGTTGAGACATACATTAAAGGCAGGCGATTCGCAGCGCAGGATACTTTTCAGCGCACGATAGCAGAATTACCCAGTCCAGAAGCTTCACGTTCGCTGGCCACCATGCATCCAGCTATTGCTAAAGAATGGGATGTTGCTCGCAACCATCCTCTTACCCCATTTGACGTGACACCAGGATCAGGGGAAAAAGTCTGGTGGGTTTGCAGCGCAGGACATGGGTGGAACGCGGCGATTTACTCTAGAGCTGGGAAAAGACCCGTCGGCTGTCCAATTTGCTCCAACCGAAAGGTAACGCCAACGTCATCGCTAAACTATACATTCCCAGAGATTGCTCGTGAGTGGCATCCGACTAATAACCACAATCTTAGTCCCGAAGACGTAGTACCAGGATCAGGAAAGAAAGTTTGGTGGCAATGTCGCTACGGTCACGACTGGCAAATGCCAATCGAAAGGCGAACTAAACTTGGACGTGGATGCCCCGTGTGCCGCAAACTCAAAGGCAAAAAATCTGAGGTCATTCCCTAAAAGGAATGCGATTTACGAGTCAGGGTATAGAGAATTGCAGGAAAACTGAGACAGACCGAGATGCGCGGTACCTGCAGCGGAAGCTCAAGTAAGGACCCAGTAGCTCAAAGGGCTATGGGTGGGGACATCCGAATGGAGCAAATTCTGCCCACGATACAAGACTTAGCGCATCGTTAAACAACCACCAAAACCCATTCGGTATTGTCGCTAGCGAAAGACCAAACAACACGCAGCAAATTCCAAAGAGTTCGAGCCCAAAACCCTCAGTCTGCAAATCGATGTTGCTTCTCTTCAATTCATTCAGTTTACGATCGGTGAGGTTAATCTTTTCTGTGTACTCCTGCCTCAGCTCATCAAGGGTCTTTTTAAGCGATTGAGCTTGGCTAAAGCTCGCGGCGTTAATCCGCTGTATCTCTATTTCGAGCGAGTCAACTCGCTCATTAAGACTCGCCTCGGCATTCGGCGTAAAACTTGGAATGTCTTTCGCGTCGAAACCGAATTGGATACTCGATGAAATACTTTCATTCTGGTTGGAATTGTAGCGGAACAGCGGAATTTCCCGAAAAAAGGCAACTACGTGTCCCCACAAACCTACCTTGCCGAAAAATTTGAGCTTCTTGTTCAATCCAATCACAAGGGTCGAGACGCCAAGCACCTCAAGAAGCCAACCGGATATTGGTAATCGGGTCAGCCTCGAGCCTCCAATTTGGCAGCCGACCCAATCGACGGACAAAATTGCAACTATTGCCGCCAATACAAATAGCCAAAAATATTTATTCGCCTTGAGCCAGCTGAACCACAGAGATATGTGCCAAAATTTTCTGTTGAACTCCATCCTTGAAGTCTATCTGGTTGTTTAAGGATCCGTAACCAACCCGCAGAAAGACTCCTCGTGCCTTGCTGATATCGCGATATCGCTGAACACTCGAAGCCTAACGTTGCCTGAAGCCGCGCCGGTGTAGGGATCTGCCAGGATCTCAGCGGAACGCCATACTCCCACCAGGAGGTCAGACCAGTTCCCGAAGATACCCTGATCACTTGGCATGTTGCTCGACATGATGGCTGGATAACCATTCACGGTATTGTTTTCCCAAACGAACTGACCTGATCCAGCATCCTTGGCTTGAGTCTTCATCGCTTGAGCCACCGCTGGGTGCATCACATAACGCAGGTTGCCTTGCAGCGCGTCAACGTTAGCGAGCTCCGTTTCCATCGCTACAATCTCAGCGAATGTCGGACTGCCGTCAGTGGCCGGGTTAACTGACCCAACGTTAGTAAAGTTGAGAATGCCCTCTGGGATAGCACCAACGCCGCTGCCTTGGAATGCGGCCGTGTCTATAGCCTGAGCTACATCTTCAACCATGATGCCCAGGAGCGCGCTGTCAGCCACTGGAAGCGCCTGCGTCAGAATCCTTCGAGAGAAGTCGACAAAGCTACCCACGGAGACCGGGGAGAGCGTTACCGCATCGAAAGTTGGGTCGCTCTCGGTCAATGCATCGCTGCCGTCACCGACAATCCACTGGGCTGTCGAGCCGCCCGTGTTGCGAGGGATCGAGAGGTCTTGAGTTAATCCCGGGAACACCGTCGCGTTTTCCATGGCAAAGCTGCGAGCTCTGAGCAGCTGGATAAAGTCTCCTGCCATATGCTCGGTACCGACAAGGTTGCCACCGCTTCCCGCTTTGGTTACGTCTCGTGTTAGCGGGACGCCACTTGTCGGGATGAAGAAACCGCCACGTGTCGTCTTACGATCGCGTTGCAGGTCGTCGTGGATTTCCCGCTCAAGACTGTTGCCCTGGAGCATGCCGAGCTGTGCCTGGACTGCCCGGGCAATTGAGTAGGTTTTGTGTTGAGGAATACTTATCCCGGTTGTTCGAGAGGACTCACTGTCTCGGTGCACCACCGTTTCAGCTTCTTGCATCTTCAGATAGTGTTTAAGCGCGTGCTGTGAGTATTCAGCCGCAGTCCAACGCTCTTTAACCGCACGATCGAGATCTTCAGCTGGAACGCCGTACTCACGCGTTATCGCAGTGAATTCTTCAAACGTGGCGAACGTGTCCTCGTACATGGCTCGCTGACGTCGCGTGAGTTGTGTTTTAGGGTCTTGAATGGGCTCGGGCTCATCTTCGTTTTCTCGAACATGAGGGTCTCTGATTTGTTCCATAGTAATGCTCCGAAATAGCCCAGCAGCTGGATCTGCTGGAACCGATACAAGTGAAAGTTCGAGAGGTTGCCAACGCGTAATGCGCACAATGCCGTCGACCAGCGTGCTGTCGATTACACGGGCACCAATGGACACGGATCGGATGATCCCTGCCTTGATGTCCTCGAGTACTTCGCGTGCCCGACGACTGGTGCCCAACACCATAGAGCCGCGCAAGTTGCCGCGGTCCAGGTGGAGGTTCTCGACACGTCCGATATTGATCTTGCTCGAGTCGTGACCCTCGATAACGGGCAGGGGTGAGCGAGACAGATCAACGGCTTCGGTTGAATGCACCAATTGAGTAAGCGACTCTGAAAAACCGTCATCGATGGGCGTGTCCGTAGACAGCACCACCGGAACGATATCGTCGTTCTTGCGAATAAGATCAGCATTAAGGACTGCGGTGATACGCATACCTGCTCCTAACAAACATACAAACAATCTGGCTGAGCCAGATCCGTTAATGTTGCCGGGAGCAAGCAGGAATGAAGCACTGGACTTGCGCCGTAACCGGACGGATTGAACGTCGCCCGGTGGCTAGATGAACGGATCATGCACTCAGCTGACGATTCAATCAAGGGTTTGGGAATCGAATCACATTACCGCCTTGGGCTCTGCCTCGTTCCGTAAGCATGGCTTCGGTTGCTGCGACTTGAGCATTCAGTACCGATAAGGTGGTTTGAAGGTCAGCGAGGTACGCATCACCTCCAGGATCCGCTGATAGCCGTTTACCATGGCGCAGACATTCTTCGATGTGCTGCCGGGTATCGGTCAGCATTTTCAGTCGTTGGAGTAGGTTATTCATCGGATCACCAGATCATTGTCGTTATCGCTCATACGTCCTCCGAGAGCCAAGGTTTTAGATGCCGAAAAACTTCGAGCGTCGCTAAGGCATCAGCGCAGCAGTACGTTGCGACCTCCTGCCAACGTCCTTGTTCGATGTATGCAGGAACATCGGCACCTGAGATCCCACCGTCTTTGGGGCTGGGGATACCGAGCGATCTCACGATCTCGTCGAGCGAGACAAACCCACTGCGAGCACTTGAGGAAACCGAAAAGTATTTCCAATTTCGCATGGTGTCGAATATCGGATTCTTTGCACCAAGGCGCATACACTCTGGCGGCTTTACACCATGATGTTGCATTCGCAACCGCAAGCGAGGGAGGTCGAACCCCAATCCGTTGTGCACCACAATTTCAGACAATGGCGTTGTGATTGCATCCAGGTGAACACCGAATCTCTCGAGAATATCCCTCTCATCTGATCCTCCGATCACCGTCGCGCCTTCGATAGGTGTCGCTTCTGGTCCCCAATGCCAAACATACACACCAGTAGGGTATGCAAGTGCAACACAGGATATTGGGGCTTGGTCTGAAAGAGCCGCTTTTTCCGTAGCTTTGTCCAGGTACTCGATTCGGTGGCGCTCAATCTTCTCAGGATCTTTGTAGTTGGCCGGTGGCCCGGGATAGGTAGCCGCGGCCGTCTCACGCATGCCTGACATTATTTCTTCGGATGGGTTGCACGTTTCGATATCCACCGCGCACTCCCTAACGGTTTGTCCAGGTAGCAAGTGCATTACCAACTCCCTCTGTTAAAGCCGCCACCATTGCCACCACGACCGCGTGACCACGATTGTTTAGGCTGCCACAGGTCCAGGGGGACTCCAGCTGCATTGAGCTGTTCGATCAGTGCGTTGAGTGCCTCGGGTGAAGCAAATTCAGAACCGAAGTTCATGTATACGCGAAGTGATCCCCCTGGTGTTTGCATCTTCACAGGCAAGCTCACACCGCTCGGCGATGCTGTACCTGCAGCGGGTTGCTGCTGCCATTGAGATAGCAGATTGGTTGGTTGGTCTGTCATGGTTATCTCCCTTCATTTTTGGGGTGCCGACGAATCAGCACATTTAGCGTACCGAGCGCATATCGCTCAGCTAGGTCGTCAAGGTCAGGCGTTTGGAGCCCTTCCTCGACGTGTTTTTCAGCTTCTGCACGCCCCAGCTCAACGGCCTTATCAACACAGTTGATCATCCAAGCGGGAGCAGAAGTTAACTGCGTTGGTTTACCGAACCGGGACTCGAGGATCCGTATCGCTTTAATTAGATTTTCGAAATCGGTTTGCGGTTGACGACTGGTTGCGTGAGCAGAATTACACCGGCGAGCTATTTCCGCACGGACTTGTGCAATCGTCGGAAAGTCACTCTGAGAATCAATCAGGCCGTGCAACGCCTCCGACAGTTGAACTTCTCTGTAACCGCCGAGGTGCTGGTGGTAAACGCGCCCCAACTCACCCTGCCAATCCCGATCTCGCTTGAATGGGTGTAAGGCCAGAGCTGGCTTAAAACAGTCGTCGAACGTGGTGCGGTCTAATTGAACAGTCACAACAGCCTCCACGCGCCATCAGGCGCATGAACACTACTCGAGTCCAACAATAGTTCTACCTCGTAAGAATCCGCCGGGGGAGAGTCGTCGTTGGGGGCCGGCTCTATACTAGAATCTTGGTATCCCCTCTCTAGTAATCTTTCTTCTTTCTTCTTTCTTCTTTCTTCTGTCCCTATAGGGGTTCGTACAGACTCCGCACCTTGTCCGGACTGTGTACGGATTTTTCTGGTGTAATCGTCAGTAAACTCGCGGAGCCTGGGTACGGTTACTCGAAGCTTTCCTTCAACGTCCTCGAAAGTTGCAAGCTCACTACTTGCAAGATGCTTACAGAGTACCGCCCAGCGATTCGCTGGCACTTCGCAAGCACGACGCCAGTGAGAGGGTGATAGCGTGCAAGTTGGGTCGGGGTTTTTGGGTCCCATCTGTTCGGAAATCACATCCATAACCGAGATTAGAAATCCGTAGCCGACCAATCGATCCCGGCATAGATCCAGATAGATTTGCACCTCGGGATCTTGCTTGAACTTGCTTTGGTGTTTGCGCCATTTCATTGATGACTACGCCACACCCCTGCGCGACTGACGACGCAGCCACGCGAAATAACGAGTAGGGCTTATGAGGATCTTCGGTCGGGTTGAGTCCGGATTCCATCGCTCAAGCACGACCTCCTGGTCGAGCATGCCGTTCTGGTGTCGATGTCGGATTTCCCAGCGCAACGCGTGCTCGCTAGGGTGGAGATCTGGAAACTCCTTATGGAATTTCGATACCGGTCGGTAATCGAAGGATTGCTCTGCTGGTACGGCCACTTGGAAACTCCAATCTATACAGTGGCCACCTATTATTTACATGATTTCAAAGGCGGAAAGGGCGGAATAGGATTCCGCCCCCATAAATAACTAGGTCTTCTTCCCTAAATCCCTCTTGATTGTGTCTATCGACACTTCAAATTTTGCGGCTAATGCAGCATAGGTCCAACTCCGAGGATCTTCCTCCCTCAAATCTTGCACCTCTTTTGCACGTGTCGCGACGCGTTCTAATTCAGACCCAAGTTTTTTGCGCGTGGCTTCGTTGCGACCGACTCTCATTCCAAGCCAAAACAGATCCAACTCAATATGCTCGTCGTTGCGTATTCGCGTCCGAATAGCTGCAAACCACCTAACTAGATTTTCTTTCTCATCTGGATGATCGGCTATCAGGATTTCCTCCAGAACAGCTAACCAAGACACTCGTACTTGCCCGCGATGAGACCCTTTCTGCAGAGCTGGCACCTGATCCAAGTCGTCAATCACAACTGAGCCAACAATACTGCCGCCTCCGCTGATTGCGACTGCTTGCGGTGCATGTATCGAGCGGCCATTCCAGGCGTCTTCCAACCAGCTGCGGCCATCAGCTGAGCGAGGCTTGCACCGTTGTCGCCTAAGCGGGTTGCCCAAGAATGTCGGATGTGGTGGATTGTCAGCACTTCGCCGTATTTTGGATCCGCCATCGACAAATCAGCTTTGTCTCTGGCTTCACGAAAGGGGCCGTCAATCTTGTAAGTACCTCCTCGAGTGCGAGAAGGAAAGACCAAATCAGAGGAGGCTCGCCTAAACTGCTGCTCATGAGACCGCAGTAGCTCATAGGTGGACTTGTCGATGTAGACCGTTCTATCTTCGCCAGTCTTAGTATCACGAAGCCACAGAGCTGCACCTAACGCCTCGTGTTCAACTTCCTCGACGTCCACCCAACGAAGGTTGAGAAGCTCTGATTTCCTGGCTCCAGTCGCCCACGAGAGCCTCAGAAACATTGCCAGCATGTCCGTGCGATCATCAGCTGCAGAGAGTAGGGCGGCCCACTCAGTCTCTGTGTAAACACGTTTACGCTGTTTGGTCTTGTCGTGCCGATCCTGACCTTCAACAACATTGAACGCGACCCATCCTTTCCGTTTGCAGAAAGCCAACATCCGAGAAAGTGCTGTTTCGTAGCGATATCGATTTGCTGCATTCCAAGCCTTTTTATCGAGAGTCTCGGATATAGCCTCCCATGTAAGATTCTTAAGCCGAGTCTGACCGAATAACTCGACCAGGACGTTAATCCGAACCCGACGGTTTTCGTCAGTTGATGCCTTAAGCGGAGCGCCTTTGCGTGTTGTAATGGGTTCTGCGAGATACTGATCAGCAGCTTCCGAGAAAGTAACGACCTCTCCGACGTTTTTCGCGATTGGCTTCCCAGTCTCGATTGCTGAGGCAAGCTCGCGACAATAGCGGTCAGCTTGTTTCTTGGTCGTAAAGTACTCGTCGACGTGAATACCCTTCGCAGGACGGCGAACCCGAACGCGGTAGTAGACCTGTCCGGCTTTCTCAGTTTTGGTAGGCTTTGGTGTAGCCACGTTGAACTCCTGATTAGTTCTGGATGGTCAGAGCCCTGGCATGCGTTGGCGCGCGTGCCGGGGTTTGTTCATTTTGGCTTGAGGTTAAGTGCGAAGAGAGTGGTGTGCAAGGGCTTTTTGACCCACGATTGACCTACCAGGTTGTAAACGTTCGGCCGGCTTTGGAGTTGCTTCCAGTTTGAAAGCCTTATGGAATGCGGGTTGTGTGGCGGAGGGACAGGGATTCGAACCCTGGAAGGGTGTTAACCCTTGCTGGTTTTCAAGACCAGTGCTTTCGACCGCTCAGCCATCCCTCCGAAGGGTGTGAAGTTTGACGACTTAGGTCGACGATCTCAAGGCTGTTGTGCAAAATTAGTCGCTAAATCCATTGGGATGCTTTTTCTGCCAACGCCAGACATCTTCACACATGCGTGCCAGATCGTACTCAGCCTGCCAGCCAAGTTCCCGCTGTGCTTTTTGAGGGTCTGCGTAGGACACTGCAGCGTCTCCATCACGCCGCTCAACAACCTCATAAGTAATTGATGTACCACTAGCGGCTTCAAACGCCTTGATTGCCTCCAGCACGGAATATCCATTTCCGGTACCCAAATTAAAGACACCCAACGTGGGAGCCTGTTCGAGGTACTGCAGTGCCTTCAGATGCCCCTTCGCGAGGTCAACAACATGAATATAGTCCCGCACGCCCGTCCCATCCGGTGTGTCGTAATCATCACCAAAAACACTGAGCTTATCGCGACGCCCAACTGCAACCTGACTGATAAAAGGCATGAGATTATTCGGCACATCATTTGGATCCTCACCAATTTCACCCGATGCATGCGCGCCCACGGGATTGAAATAGCGTAACAGCGCTATACGCCAGCTTGGATCTGACTGATGCAAATCCATTAACGCTTGCTCTACCATCAACTTTGATCGGCCGTATGGGTTAATCGCACCTGTGGAGGTGTGTTCTTCGATGGGCATTTTCTCCGGCACCCCGTAAACGGTTGCTGAGCTAGAAAACACCAGGGTTTTGCACTGAGCCTGCGCCATGGCTTCAATCAGTTTCAGCGTGCCATTTAGGTTGACGTCATAATAGCGAATAGGCTCAGCAACGGACTCTCCAACAGCCTTCAAACCTGCAAAGTGCAAAACCGCATCAATGTTATTTTCAGCAAACACTCTTTTCAGTAAATCTGCATCGCGTATGTCTCCCTGAACAAACGTCAAAGATTTCTGGGTAATGCGTTCAACCGCCTGCAGACTTCTTTCGCTGGAATTTGACAAGTCGTCAAGCACAAGAACTTCATGCCCAACCTGCAGTAGCTCCACACACATGTGTGAACCAATATAGCCAGCACCGCCAGTAACTAGAATAGTTTGTTTCTTATCTTGCCGCATAACTACTTCTAAACTTCGTAATAAGAACGATACCAGGCGACAAAGCTGGCAATGCCCGTTTCTATCTGAGTCTGCGGCTGATAACCCATGTCATCGACAAGGTCACTCACGTCAGCCGCTGTATCAGGCACATCACCGGGCTGCAGAGGCAACAAGTTACGTACCGCCTTGATGCCCAAGGTTTCTTCTAACACTTCTATATAGTGCGATAAATTTACAGGATTATTGCTGCCGATATTGTATAAGCGGTAGGGCGCCGATGAAGTTGCCGGATCCGGCTTCGAGGGATTCCAGGCCTCATCGGCCTGCGATATACGATCACACGCTCTAACCACACCCTCAACTATATCGTCTATGTAGGTAAAGTCTCTGGTGTGATTGCCCTGGTTGAAAACATCAATTGGCTTCCCCGCAAGAATGTTTTTAGTAAACAGAAACAGCGCCATATCAGGACGACCCCAGGGGCCGTAAACTGTGAAAAACCGCAGGCCCGTAACAGGTAGATCAAAAAGATGTGCGTAGGTATGCGCCATCAGCTCATTACTTTTTTTGGTCGCGGCATACAAAGAAACAGGATGATCTACACCATCATGAACCGAAAACGGCATATTGGTGTGCGAACCGTAAACCGAAGAGGTAGAGGCAAAAACCAGATGTTCACTACCAAAATGACGGGCTGCCTCAAGCACATTCAAAAACCCGGTAATGTTGGCGTCAATATAGGCCTGTGGGTTCTCCAGACTGTAGCGGACACCTGCTTGAGCCGCCAGATGTATCACCCGCTGCGGTGCAGCAGATTGATAGACTTTTTTAAATGCTGCGGCATCCGCAATATCAAGCTTGTAAAAACTGAAGCCTGGCTTTTGCTGCAGGCGCTCAAGGCGCGCTTTCTTCAAATTAACGTCGTAGTAGTCATTAAGATCATCAATGCCAACAACTTCTTCACCTCGCTCCAGCAGTCTGTGCGCGGTGGTGGAACCGATAAAACCCGCAGCACCAGTAATCAAAACACGCATTACAATCGCCCATCTACGCTGTCAATCGGCAGAATGTGTTTGATGTCAAAAATCACATGCTCGCTCTTCGCCAAAGCCTGCAAACCTTCACTTCCCATGACGCGGAATTCGTCGTGGGCGACAGCCATGACAACAGCATCGTAATGGTTGGGTTTTAACTTGTCTGTCATTTCAAGACCGTAAACCTGTCGTGCCTCCTGCGCATCTATCCAGGGATCGTGAACGTCGACATCGATGTTGAATTCTTTTAAAGAATCAATCAGATCTACCACTTTAGTGTTACGGAGATCAGGACAGTTTTCCTTGAACGCAAGGCCAAGCACTAAGACTCTTGCTCCCACTAGATTGATGGATTTTTTTGCCATCAATTTAATCACGCGGCCCGCTACGTAACCGCCCATCTCGTCATTAATACGTCGACCCGCAAGAATAACTTCTGGATGATAGCCGCTGGACTGGGCTCTATAAGTGAGATAGTAAGGATCGACACCGATACAGTGGCCGCCGACTAAACCAGGTCGAAAGGGTAGAAAGTTCCACTTGGTGCCCGCTGCCTGCAGCACTTCTTCAGTATCTATATCCAGGCGTTCAAAAATCATTGCCAATTCATTGATCAACGCAATATTGAGATCACGCTGAGTATTTTCAATTACCTTGGCAGCCTCCGCCACTCGAATGCTGGATGCTTTGTGAGTATCAGCTTCAGTAATGATGCTGCTATAAAGGTCATCCACGTAATCGGCTACCTCCGGAGTTGACCCAGAGGTTACTTTGACAATGTTGACGATCCGATGGGTTTTGTCACCAGGGTTAATACGTTCCGGGCTGTAGCCGGCATAAAAATCCACGTTAAAAGTAAGCCCCGAAACCGCCTCAATTTCAGGGATGCAGACTTCTTCAGTCGCGCCTGGATAAACCGTAGACTCATAAATGACCACATCACCTTTGCTGATCATACCGCCAATCTCTCGACTTGCTTGAATCAACGGCCCGCAGTTTGGTTGATTATTCTCGTCTATGGGTGTTGGCACTGTGACAATGTAAGTGTTGCATGAACGCAACAATTCCGGGTCCGCGCAGAAAGTCAGGTATTTGGCTCGGGCAAAATCTTCGCTATTTATCTCTTGAGTGAGGTCTTGCTGACTATTCAAGCCATCTATTCTGGTCTGATTGATATCAAAACCTATAGTGGGATACTTAGTGCCAAATTCGATGGCCACAGGTAAACCCACGTACCCAAGGCCAACAATTCCAATGCGGCTGTTGCTTACTGACGTTCCAAACACTAATTTGATCCAAAGAGAGGTTGAACGCAATTATGCCTAAGGCAGAGCGATAGCGCAGCGAATAGACACTAATTTTGCGCTAGCTGTTACACTATTTACATCAAATTACAGTATCGCGAACCCAACCTCGTTATCATGACGATTGAGTTTAAACAATAGTATCCCCGAGGCATCAATGAGTACGATAGAGAAGGCAGCCGCCAAACTCGTCTCTAAAAAGAAGATTGTTCAGCCCTCGGAAAGTGTGGTCGAAAAAGTTGACACCCAAGCTGCAGGAGTTGCGGTGAATGTCAGCGAAATAGACAATAAAACTGTCGAAAATCAATCCGCGACCACGATTCTCCATCAGACCTGCGAACTCGATTTTGAGATGCTGGCGGAAAACGGTTTTCTTGTGCCTGGGCACAATAATCCCCAGCAGTCACAGGAGTTTCGTCGTATAAAACGGCCGTTACTGTTAAACCAGCAACCGAAAATTGCTGCCGACCTGCCACTGCCAACCAACGTAATTTTCATCACCAGTGCCATGCCAGGTGAGGGTAAGACATTTGTCTCGCTGAATCTGGCACTGAGCCTGGCAGCCGAACTGGACAAACGTGTGCTGCTGATTGACGGTGATGCCGCAAAACAGGACCTCAGTCGTTGGATGGGTATCGCAGACCAACCCGGGCTGGTGGACCTGCTGACCACGGGTAAAGCGTATGCTGAGAGCAGCATCATTGACACCAACGTTGATCGACTGCAAGTCATGCCATGCGGCTCGATGGTCGACAACCTGGATGAGCTTTACGCCAGTCAGTTAATGGACACTTTGCTCTCAGGACTCGCCAGTTTTGACAGCAATCGGATTTTAATTGTTGATGGCCCGCCACTGATCGCCACAACGGAAGCTGCGGTACTGGCACGACGCATGGGGCAGGTGGTATTGGTTGTCGAAGCCAACAAAACACCTCAATCTGCAGTCGAACAGGCGGCAGCACAGTTGGAAGGCTGCCAACTGGTCAGTTCATTGCTCAACAAAGCCACAGGATCGAACAGCGCTGGATATGGTTATGGGTACGGTTATGGATATGGTCAACATGCGAAAAGCAGCGAGTAACGCCAATGTATGAAGAACACTTTCAGCTGAGCCGAAAACCGTTCCAGCTGAGCCCGGACGCAAGGTTTTTCTTCCCCAGTGTTGAACACAAGCGGGCACTGTCGTTTTTGCAGTATGGCTTAAACCAGGGTGACGGATTTATTGTCATCACGGGTAACGTCGGCACCGGAAAAACTACCCTGGTACAGGCACTGTTGGCTGACCTTGATGATGCCGACCTTTCTGTAGCCACAATTGTTACTTCCAATCTGAAAGAAGATGATCTTCTGCAAATGGTAGCGCACAGCTTTGGCGTACCAACGGGACAAGGTAATAAAGCCGGCTTGCTGCGAGATCTTGAACACAATTTTCTACAACAGGCGAAAGCCCAGCGGCGCATTCTGCTGATTGTGGATGAAGCCCAGAATCTGCCCGCGGAATCTGTGGAAGAGTTACGCATGCTGTCCAATTTCCAACTTGACGGCAAACCGCTGGTGCAGATTTTTCTCCTGGGACAACAGGAATTCCGGACCACACTATTGTCCGAAGGGTTTGAGCAGTTGCGCCAGCGTATTATCGCCACGTATCACCTCAACCCACTCACCGAAGAAGATACAAAAACCTACATCACTCACCGTCTGAGTGTTGCTGGTTGGCAGGGGCATCCAGCCTTCGAAGATGATGCTTTTTCAGCCATCTATGCCTTTTGTGAAGGTGTGCCCCGACGTATCAACAACGTCTGCGATCGTTTGCTGTTGTTTGCTTATCTGGAAGATATCGACAACATCGACAAACACGTAGTCGAAAATGTTTCGAACGAAATTGGTTCTGAGTTCTGGGGTGGTACACCTGAACCGGTGGTGGCGCCGGAAAGTGCCAAGCCTGCTGCGGCTGAGGTTTTTGATACGCCAGAGGCGCCGCTGGAAACCATGGCACGCACCATGTTTGACAAAGCCAATGTGCAGAACAGATTGGCCGCATTAGAACGGGCCGTTGATAGCCTTGGACACAACATCAAACCGGAAATAGCAGAGCTGCGGGAAGAGCTGGGTTTTGTCCGTCTGATGCTTGAAGACGTCTTACATGAAGTGCGCACACAAAACGGCGTAGATTCAAGCGGTAGTAAAAAAAGCGCCTGAAAAACTAGTGAAAGTCCCTTGATTTAAAGGGGAAGGCTTGTTCCTGAGAAGCCGCTTCATGCAAAGACATGTCAGTGAGCATCTCTGTTGCATCTTCAACATGCCCAGC
The DNA here is from genome assembly GCA_048571035.1 of Gammaproteobacteria bacterium. GTDB lineage: Bacteria > Pseudomonadota > Gammaproteobacteria > Pseudomonadales > Azotimanducaceae > UBA4421. Next base: position 545,482 of record CP121329.1, on the reverse strand, counting down.
CACAACATGAATGACCGTACCTTCGCGCTCCACCACACCTTTGATTTTCAGCAGCTGCCCCTGCAGTAAAGCTGCTCGATAACGTTGTAACACAGAAGCCCAGACCACGACGTTGATATTCCCGGTTTCATCTTCCAGGGTTAAGAAAACCACGCCGGTTGCCGTACCCGGGCGTTGCCGACCGGTAACCAGACCGGCAATGCGTATCATCTGACCCTGCCGATAATCCAACAGATCTTTTGCGGTGCGATACGTTTTCAAAACCGCCTGAGTGCGCAGTACCTGCATCGGGTGGGGCCCCAGGGTCAAACCGGTATAACGATAATCATCAAGCAGGTCTTCTTTAACACTGGGTACAGGCATCACCTCCTGCTCAGTATCCGGCACATCACACACCACGTTTGCCGCCTCCAGGGGGAGCGGGGGATGTATGCCCGCAACCTGCCAGTGAGCTTGATGGCGATGCCCGCTGATTTGTTTGAGCGCCCCGGCACGAGCTAGAAAACGCATGGTCTGATCATTTAATCCTGCCCGGCGCGCAAGGTCTGCTGCATCAGCAAACGGCTGCTGCCGGCGGGCCTGACTTATCCGCTGTGCGGTTTCTTCATTCAGCCCCTTCACCATGCGTAAACCAAGACGCAAAGCAGCCGGCGCGCGCACGCTGGAATCGACGGGTTCCAGCGTATGTGCCCACTGACTGATACAGACGTCAATTTCACGCACTTCAATATTGTGCCGCTGAGCGTCCTGGATAAGTTGCGCGGGAGAGTAAAACCCCATTGGCAGACTGTTGAGCAAACCGCAATAAAATGCCGCTGGCTCATGACATTTTAACCAGGCAGAAAAGTAAACCAGTAGGGCAAAACTCGCCGCGTGGGATTCTGGGAAGCCGTAATCACCAAAGCCTTTGATCTGCCTGAATACACGTTGTGCAAAGGTTTTATCATGCCCCCGCGCCAACATGCCATCCACCAGCTTTTTCTCAAACACTTCCAATCCACCGCGCTTTTTCCAGGCCGCCATGGCACGACGCAGCTGATCCGCTTCTCCGGCGCTGAATCCGGCTGCCACCATGGCCAGCTCAATCACCTGCTCCTGAAATATAGGTATACCCAGCGTACGCTCAAGCACCTGACGCACCGCTTCGCTGGGATAATGTATCGGCTCGAGACCCTGGCGACGGCGCAGGTAGGGATGGACCATATCGCCCTGTATCGGACCCGGACGCACAATGGCGACCTCAATCACCAGGTCGTAGAAATGTTGCGGTTTCAGCCGTGGCAGCATGGCCATCTGCGCACGCGATTCAACCTGAAAAACCCCGACGCTATCGCCAGCCTGCAACATTGCATAGGTTTGCGGGTCCTCTGCAGGGATCTGCTCTACGGTCAGAGAAGTACCGTTGTAGGCATTAAGGGCCTGCAACGATTTGCGTATGGCGGTTAACATACCCAGTGCCAGCACATCAATCTTGAGCAGCCCCAGGGCTTCGAGGTCGTCTTTATCCCATTGAATAACGGTACGTTCAGGCATTGAGGCATTTTCTACCGGTACCAGTTGCGCCAGCGGACCTCTGGAGATAACAAAACCACCCACGTGTTGGGACAGGTGCCTGGGAAAACCCAGGATCTCATTGACAAAATATAAAAACTGCTCAGCAACCAGGCTCTCAGGATCCAGACCTGCGGCACGCAGGCGCGCCGGAATCTCCTCTTTTTTATCCCACCAGGCCATGGATTTAGCCAGTAAATCGGTCACATCAGCACTTAAACCCAATGCCTTTCCCACATCACGAATAGCGCTGCGTGGACGGTAACAAACCAGCGTAGCGGCAAGTGCCGCACGATCCCGACCATAGCGTTTGTAGATGTACTGAATCACTTCTTCGCGCCGCTCATGTTCAAAATCAACATCTATATCTGGCGGCTCGTTACGCTCTTTAGACACAAAACGTTCGAACAGCAGATGCATGCGATCCGGGTCCACTTCCGTCACATGCAGGCAATAACACACCGCCGAATTAGCCGCGGAGCCACGACCCTGACACAAAATATTCTGGCTGCGGGCAAACTGCACAATGTCCTGCACAGTGAGGAAATAGTGTTCGTAGTTAAGTTCAGCAATCAACCCCAGCTCTTTATCCAGCAACTGCTGCATATCAGGGGGTATACCTGCCGGCCAACGCTCAAGGGCGCCGGCCATTGTCAGCTGACGCAGATACGTCTGGGGCGTCAGGTGTGGGGGCACCAGGTCTTCCGGATATTCATAGCGCAACTCATCCATGGAAAACTGGCATCGGTTGGCGATCACCATGGTTTCAGCCAGCATCTCCGGGGCATAAAGCTGCTGCAGGTCAGCCAGACTGCGCAGGGTACGCTCGGCATTTGCAAAGCCTTGTAGACCCACTTCACTGACCTGAGTCTTTAAGCGCACAGCGGTGAGCAGATCCTGCAGTGGCTGGCGCTCAGGCTGATGGGTATGTACATCATTGGCCGCGACAATCGGCAGGTTCAAGCGCATGGATAAGGTCAGGGCATGAGCGGTTTTATCGAGATCATGGCCATCTCTGAATAATTCGAGTGCAATCCAAAGCTCAGGGAACACAGCTTTCAAAGCCTCACCGATAACCATTTGTGTGCCAATCTGGTCAACCGGCAATATCCACAAGGCCAGAGCGCCTTTCATACCCCAGCGAAAATCATCCAGAATAGCCGCGTATTCGCCTTTATTGGCACGCCGCCTGAGCTTGGATATCAGCGCTGATAACTGCCCGTACGTTGCACGGTCAGGTGCCAACAATACAACTTTGGCGCTAAGTGCTTCGGCGTTTTCATCCGCAGCCGGCATATCTCTGCTTGTTTCTATCTGGATTTCAAATTCAGAACCGACAATGAGTTTTATACCCAGGTCTTTGGCCGCAATGTGCGCTTTGACCAGGCCTGCGTAAGTACACTCGTCTGTCAGGGCAAGCGCTTTGTAGCCCAGCATCTTTGCCTGTTTCACCAGCTCTTCGGGGTGAGAGGCACCACGCAGGAAAGAATAATTGCTCAAGCAGTGTAATTCAGCAAAAGCACAGGCCTGCAGTTCAAAATTGTTGTTACAGGACTTATCCAAAGTAGCCATGCAAATACCATTGCGCCGAGACATCTTCATAAACCCAGCACTGGGCACCCTGTTGATGCCGGGCTATATAATAGTCGCGGCAGACAGCCTCACCTTGCCACCAGTGCGAAACGATACGTTCCGGACCATGTAAAATCTGTAACTGTGCGGGTGATACACAACGAGGTGGATCAAACAGCCACAGCGGCCGTCGACCTGACTCCGCCAGAGTGTTGTTTGTCAGCCGTGCAGTTTCAGTCTTGGATCTGGTTTTCAGCAGTTGATGCGCTGGCACTGTGGTCCAGGCGGCTTCCGGGCGATGCTGAGGTTGGCTTTGAATGCCACGTACACTCTGATCGCCCAGGCGCGCCACCAACTCGTCCACCATTGCACCCAAATGGCTGTTATTGCTGGTGACCGGAGACAGGGTTTTAAACAGGCTCTGGCTCGCGCCCAACCAGGGCTGCACCCGCTTTGCAATCAAGGCCACGGTTAACACTTCACGCGGCAATTCCGCCTGATCCAGCTTCAACTGACTGACCTTAAGCAGCTCCTGACTACTCTGTTTACCATTGGTGAAACGCAGCGGCACCTCTATACGCTCCTGTTGGTGACTGGAAAATACCCAGGCCAGAGCCTCACAGCCCAGTTGATGTGTGATCAACCAGTGTTGTAAAGCCTGTGTCAGTTTAGACATAGGACTGAAAGCGTGTTTGTGTAAGGTGTCTTTGTCGCGAATAGGGTCCAACAGATGCAGGGCCTGGCTGAATGTTGCAGCCGGGGAGGTGGCTACACGCGGATCGGGCAGGTCACCCGTTAACTGCGCCAGATAGGTCAGCAATGGCTTGCCAAACCGTCGGCCCAGGGATTTAGCAGACATGTTCAGTAAAGGGCCCAGGGTATAAATACCCATATTGGCAAAGCGTTCCACAACATCAGCTTTAATGCCGGCCAACTCCAGCCCCGCATCTGCCAGGGAGACCTGCGTCAGCGCCTGCTGCCCGGAGCGGGCCAGGGCGATGGCCGCCCATGGAGTGTCTGCCACACGCACCACAACCTGATGACCCAGCTCATGGCAAAGCGCAACAACCTGTTCACGCAGCTGGGCTGGGCTACCAAACAGTTTCAGGCTGGCGCCTATTTCCAGCAGTATGCAGTCTGGTGGCTGCAGGCTGACGTAGCTGCTGAAACGATAAAGTGTATCTGCCAGGGTAGTTAGCTTTTTGAGTTCAGCAACAGGCGCACGGTGTTTGTGTTTAAGCCCGGGGACAATACTGTGCGCCGTTGCCAGGGTAGTACCCGGGGTAATGCCGCTGGCCTGTGCCGCCTGATTACGTAACAACACCCGATTGTTCTCCAGCACGACAGCAGGCTCGCTTGAGGCGATGCTGAAAATTTCCAGCGGCAGACGCGGAAAGTGTATCGCCAGCCAGAGCATATCAGTGGGCAGGCCCTGTTGACGGTTTAATAAGAGGTAACGGTTTAATAAGAGGTGACGGTTCAACAACAGGCGCGGGCTCAGCCATAGAAGATGTACTGAACAGTTCTTCTGATGCCGTTTGTTCAGCGCCCACCTGATCAACATTTGCGCAACCTTGCTGAGTGAATGCGCGCCACACCTCAAGGTGATGCTGTACGTCGGCCGACTCCGGGTAATCTGTCTCGGTTGTTTCAGCAACAGGCAGCAGCACATTGTTAACCGGCCAGCCACCGCGCCGTTTTAAAACATCTACTGATACCTGGCCTGGCCTCAGAGAATTCAGAGCCAGACGCAATTCAGCCATGCTGGACTGTGTCAGCGCTGTTTTTGGCCTGAACAGACAGGTTGAGGTCTGGCCCTGTTTGGCAGCAACCTGCAGGCGTTGAGTATCTTTTAATTTGAGTTTTTTCTCATCCAGCCAGGCCAGCGCCATGCTGCAGCTACCTGATTTACAGGCACGCTCCAACGCCCATAACGCATCAAGGTGTGTGCGTGGGTGGATCAGTAAAATTTTGCGGGTATCAATACCAACAGACTGCAGGGCCGGGGCATAAGGAATAAAGGGCGGGTTGATCCAGGTCAGCCAGCGCGCTTCGTTATGACTGAGTTGCTGCAGAGCCGGTACTAACAGCCGCAATTCGCCAACGCCTGCGGAAGTCAGCATGAACTCCATTAGCCCGGCTACAGGCCAACCCTTACCAGGCAGGTGCTCATCCAGCTGTTTATAGCCACTGGGGATACCCGGTTTCTGCTGTTGATTCTGCTGTGCCAGTTGCCCTGCACGCCACAGGTTGGGATGGCGCAGGAGCTTGTTTTTAATGTCCTGCTTTTTAATGTCCTGCAGGTCAGACTTTTGAGTGATTTGTTCTGTTGCAAAAAGGTCCATCGCGACGCTGTATTTTTTTACAGGGGTCGATCAGGATAACTGTATAAATAACCAGTATCAAGTACGTAAGCCATAACTGGCTTACGGGGCAATTCAGCAACGCTGAATTGCCGCATCTATGTAGCGCCGTTTATGCACTACCTGAACTCATTACCCCGACCAATGCCGTAATAGCTCAAACCTTGCTGACGCAACAGCTCCGGGTCATAAAGGTTACGGCCATCAAAGATCACCGGTTCTTTCAGCGCATCTTTAATAGCGCTGAAGTCGGGACTACGGAACTCGTTCCATTCCGTCACAACAATCAGACCATCCGCGTCGGTCAGAGTCTGGCTGCGGCGCTCACAGACTTCCAGTTTAGCGTTGTCTGCATAGATACGACGAGCCTCATCGTTGGCTTCCGGGTCGTACGCACGCACGTTTGCACCCGCGGCGGTCAACAGGTCGATCAATGTCATGCTGGGTGCTTCGCGCATATCATCAGTGTTGGGTTTGAAGGCCAGCCCCCACATGGCAAAAGTTTTACCCGCCAGGTCGCCGCTGAAATGCCGGGATAACTTGTCAAACAGCACGCGCTTCTGTGATGCATTAACCGCTTCGACGCTGCTGACAATCTGCGCATCGTAACCCGCTGCACTGGCAGTATGGATGAGCGCTTTTACATCTTTAGGGAAGCAGGAACCGCCATAACCCGTACCTGCATAGATAAAGTGATAACCGATCCGTGGGTCCATACCGATACCGCGACGAACAGATTCAATATCCGCATCAAGCCGTTCAGCAAGATTAGCCATTTCATTCATCAAACTGATCCGCGTTGCCAGCATCACGTTTGCCGCGTACTTGGTCAGCTCAGCTGAGCGCAGATCCATGTGTACAATCTTGTCATGATTACGATTAAAAGGGGCGTAGAGCTGATCCATCGCCTGTGCACCACGAGCGCTGGAGGAGCCAATCACTACCCGATCGGGCTTCATGAAATCTGCAACCGCAGCACCTTCTTTCAAAAACTCCGGGTTGGAGACCACGTGAAAAGGGATCTCAACACCGCGCTGCGCCAGCGCCGCTGCAACCGTGGCCTGAACCTGGTCCGCGGTACCCACGGGCACGGTCGATTTATCAACAATGACCTTCTCAGTCTGCATATGTTCACCAATACTGTTGGCAACAGACAACACATACTTAAGATCTGCAGAGCCATCTTCATCGCTGGGCGTGCCCACAGCGATAAAAAGGATCTCACCATGATCCACACCCTCGGCAATGTCTGTGGTAAACGACAGCTGGCCCTGGGCTGAATTACTTTGCACCATGGCTTCCAGGCCCGGCTCAAATATAGGCACTTCACCAGCCTGCAGACGCGCCACCTTAGCTGCATCAACGTCAACACATAAGACGTCGTTACCCATTTCCGCAAAGCAGGTGCCGGTGACCAGGCCAACATAACCCGTACCAAATATCGATATCTTCATAAAACTCGTCTATCCCAAAACTATCAATGCGTACAAAACTTAGAGGACTGCCTCAATAAGATTAGGTCCATTATTCGCAAGTGCAGCCGCAAGCGCCTGATTAAACGCCTGAGCGTTTTCAACTTTGACCGCCTCAACACCCATGCCCTGGGCCAGGGATACCCAATCCAGATCCGGACGCGTCAACTCCATCATATCCATGGCTTTTCGACCCGGATTGACGGCACCTACACGCATGAATTCAACCTGCAGAATTGCATATTTGCGGTTCGAGAAAAGGACCGTAGTCACATTCAGGTTTTCCCGCGCCTGGGTCCACAAGGCTTGCAGCGTATACATACCACTGCCGTCAGCCTGCAAACTGAGCACCGGACGGTCAGGACAGGCAACAGCCGCGCCAATTGCCGCGGGCATACCCATGCCGATGGCGCCACCGGTGAGATCAAGCCAACTGTGCTCCGGTGCACACGCAGTAAATCCAGGCATGGCAAAACCTGCCGTGGCCGCCTCATTAACCACAATAGCCTGCTCAGGCATGAGGGCTGCAACACTTTGTGCAATGCTCTCCGGTGTGAGCGCTCCTTGTGGCAGTTCCGGACGCAGCAGTTCAGTTAGTGGTGCAACAGCTGTGTTTGCATCAAGCGCATCAACCAGATCTGCCAGGGCCTGCAGCGTATTCTCGCCAGGTTCAGCAAGGGTGTGCAGGCTGGCATGTTGTGGGGTGAGCGTACTGGCCTTGCCAGGATAAGCAAAAAAACTGACAGGCGCTTTCGTGTCGACAAGTACAACATGGGTAAACTGCTGCAGTGCATCTTCTGCCTGCTCCGCGAAATAAGGCAGGCGCGGAATTTCCACCCGACCAACACCACGCTCAATCCGTCCGATAAAAGTATCACCCATCAGCGACGCGCCGGTGGCTGCCGCAATTTTGCCCAGCAATGCCAGACCCGCTTCGGTTACCGCGTCACCATTACATAACAACACCGTTGGTTCGCCGCTGCGCAATGCGTTGGCAACTGCTTCAACCTGGGTAGGGGCAACTGTTGTCTTTACAGGGCGGGGCAACGGTGTCGTTGTTTCAGGGCAGTCATTCCAGGCACTGTCTGCAGGCAGAATCAGGGTAGCGATCTGACCAGATCCGGCATAGGCAGCCTGTACAGCACGGGCACCATCTCGGGCCACATCTTCGGCTCGCTCGCTGACTTCAATCCAGCCGGACACGGGACGGGCAAAACCCTGGATATCAGACGTCAGCGGCGCATCCAGGGCTCTGTGATAGGTTGCATGTTCACCCACTACGTTGACGATCGGCGTACGCGCGCGGCGGGCATTGTGTAGATTGGCCAGACCATTGGCGAGTCCCGGGCCCAGATGCAGCAGGGTACATGCAGGTTTACCCGCCATCCGCCCATAGCCGTCTGCAGCGCCCGTGACGACCCCCTCAAACAGGCCAAGAATCGCCCGCATTCCGGGCTGCTGGTCCAGCGCTGCCACAAAGTGCATCTCTGAGGTGCCGGGATTGGTGAAACAAACCTCCACATCACAATCGACTAATGTCTGCAGCAGGGCCTGGGCGCCATTTTGAGCCATGAAAAAGAACCAGTGTTAGGTATAAGCGGCAGTTTAGGGTGGCCCGAGCAGAGGGTCTAGCAGGGAACTGTAAACAGTGTGTTGTCTTGCGCAGAAGCGGCAACTTACTTAGGCTGCTTCCCTAATTACGTCTTTGACAACTTACCTGGATCTTATGGAATACGATTACAACCTGTATGTACTGGGCGCAGGCTCAGGTGGTGTGCGCGCCAGCCGAATATCATCAAGCTACGGCGCCAAAGTAGCAGTGGCAGAGTCGACTTATCTTGGCGGCACCTGCGTCAATGTGGGCTGTGTGCCGAAGAAGCTTTATGTCTATGGCTCACACTTCCATGAAGACTTTAATGACGCTGATGGCTACGGCTGGGATGTCAGCGTTAATGGCTTCGACTGGCCAACATTACGCGACAATAAGACCGCTGAAATTGAACGATTGAATGGTATCTACCGTAACCTGCTCGAAAATGCCGGTGTAGATCTGCATGAGGGTCATGCCAGGCTGATTGATGCACACACGGTAGAGGTCAATGGCGAGCGCTTTACCGCGGAAAACATTCTGATTGCCACGGGTGGATGGCCAACCGTGCCGGAATTTCCCGGCGCAGAGCATGTCATCACATCAAACGAGGCATTTTATCTCGATACTTTTCCGGAACGCGTCGTCGTGGTTGGCGGCGGCTATATTGCCGTTGAATTTGCCGGCATTTTTGCCGGATTGGGCGCCCAGACCACTCAGCTGTATCGCGGACCTCTTTTTTTACGTGGTTTCGACGATTCCGTGCGCGAATTTGTTAAAGACGAGTTACCTAAAAAAGGCATTGATCTGCGTTTTAACAGCAGCGTTGAACGCATCGAACGCGAGGGTGACACCCGCATCGTGCACCTTACGGATGGTTCCACGATTTCAGCTGATCTCGTCTTGTACGCCACCGGGCGACACCCCAACACCGAAAACCTCGGTTTGGATGCAGCAGGGGTAAACCTTGGCGCACGCGGCGAAATAGAGATAAACGAGGACTATCAGACAAATGTTCCCAACATTTATGCCATCGGCGACGTCACTGACAGAATCCAGTTAACGCCGGTCGCGATCGAAGAGGGCATGTGTATCGCCAACAATCTGTTTACCGACCGGCCAAAAATACACCTGAATTACGACACCATTCCTACCGCTGTTTTCTGCCAACCCAATATTGGCACCGTAGGCCCAACGGAAGCGGAAGCTGTTGCTTTGCATGGCGGTGATCTGGATATTTACGAATCTACTTTCAAGCCGATGAAACATACCCTCAGCGGGCGCGATGAACGCACTTACATGAAAATGATTGTGCGCCGTTCTGATGACGTTGTGCTGGCGGTTCATATGGTGGGCCCTGACGCTGGAGAGATTATCCAGGGCATAGCGGTTGCGATTGTGGCTGGCGCAACCAAGAAGCAGTTTGATTCAACGGTTGGCATTCATCCTACTGCAGCAGAAGAATTAGTCACCTTGCGCGAAAAATCCCGAGAGGCATAACCCTTATGAAATATCTAATTTTAATCGCATCTATCACCTGCGGCTTGCTGTTGAGCAGCTTGAGCCATGCCAAAAACGTCATCCTTTTCCTGGGTGATGGAATGGGTATCAGCACAGTGACTGCGGCACGTATCTTTGCCGGGCAGCAGAAGGGCTTAGACGGGGAAGAATACGACCTCGCTTTTGATCGGTTTGAAAACCTGGCGCTGGTAAAAACCTACAACACAGATGCCCAGGTGCCTGATAGCGCAGGTACCATTTCAGCTATTGTGACAGGACAGAAAACCCGCATGGGCGTATTGAGTGTGACTGCTGACGTGCCTCGCGGCGACTGTGTAAAAGCACTGAATCATGAATTACCTACCATTTTGCAACTCGCAGAATCCGCTGGCTATGCGTCAGGTGTTATCTCCACGGCACGCATCACCCATGCTACCCCCGCAGGTACCTACGCCCACTCCCCTGATCGTAACTGGGAAAACAGCAGCGAAATGACGGATGAACAGCGCGCTTTTGGCTGTAAAGATATAGCCCAGCAACTCATCGATATGGATCATGGCGACGGCATTGACGTTATTCTGGGTGGCGGCAGAGCGCAGTTTTATCCCGACAGCACCACTGATCCAGAGTACGCGGACAAAACAGGCGTACGCGACGATGGCAAAAATCTCGTGCAGGCCTGGTTGAACAAGGCGAATAACCGCATGTACGCCTGGAACCAGGAAGGTTTTGAAAAATTCGACACCAACCCTGACAAGCAATATATGGCGCTGTTTGAACCCTCACACATGCAGTTCGAAGCAGACCGCCCTCGCGACCCCGGTGGTGAGCCGTCCGTAGCTGAAATGACCGCTTTTGCAATCAAACGTCTGCAAAGCAATGAAAAGGGCTATTTTCTGCTGGTTGAATCGGGTCGCATTGATCATGCCCACCACTTTTCCAACGCCTATCGCGCCTTGTCGGACACAGTGGCCATGTCTGATGCAGTAGACGCCGCTTTGGAACTGGTGGACCTTGATGAAACGCTTATTCTGGTGACCGCAGATCACAGCCACACTATGACTATCAGCGGCTACCCGCCACGTGGCAATCCGATCCTGGGCAAGGTGCCACAGCCTGAAGACCCCTCATATCGGATCGAGGGCGCTTTGCCTTACACCACCCTGAGCTATGCCAACGGGCCGGGTTATCAGGAAACGCTCCCCGACTTGAGCGACGTTGATACAACCGCGCCTAACTACCAACAGCTGGGTACCGTGCCTTTGCCTTCTGAAACCCACGGCGGCGAAGATGTCGCTGCATTTGCAACCGGTAAAAATGCTGGCGCTGTGCGCGGCATGATGGAGCAAAACAAGTTGTTCAACGTCATGATCGACGCCTTATTCGACGAAAATGAAAAAGACCAAAAAAGCAAATAAGACGAACTGCCGATTCACATACCCAACACAGCTTGAGTTGCCCCTATGCAAACGATAGAAGATAGCCTGAATTTCCTCGACGGGCTGCTCGGCAGCGCCGCGTACTTCCCGCTGGCACTGCTGGGAATGGGTTTGTTTTTCACCATTTACCTCGGCTTCCCGCAGATCAGGTACTTCAAACACGCCTGGTCGGTGCTTCGCGGCAAACACACGCAAGCGGATGATCCTGGTGATACCACCCACTTTCAGGCGCTGTCCACGGCGCTATCCGGCACTGTAGGCACAGGTAATATCGGTGGTGTCGGTTTAGCCATCTTCCTCGGCGGACCGGCGGCATTATTCTGGATGTGGGCAACTGCCTTTGTGGGCATGACCACCAAGTTTGTTGAAGTCACAGTCAGTCACAAATACCGTAAACAGGATGACAACGGCAACATGGTCGGCGGCCCCATGCACTACATGGAATATGGTCTGAACATGAAGTGGCTGGCGGTGTTCTTTGCCATTGCCACCGTCATCAGCAGTTTTGGCAGCGGCAACCTGCCTCAGGCCAACAACATGGCATCCGGCCTGATGACATCATTTGCTATTCCAACCTGGCTCAGCGGAGCGGTGTTAGCCGTCCTGTTGGGCCTGGTGATTATTGGCGGTATTCGGCGTATTGCAATAGTAGCGGCCACACTGGTGCCTTTCATGGGTATCCTTTATGCCTTTGGTGCGCTCGCCGTTGTACTGTCGAACTACGAAAACGTTTTACCGGCACTGGCATCTGTGGTGAGTGATGCATTCACAGGCTCCGCGGCAACCGGTGGTTTCCTGGGCGCCAGTTTTGCCTATGCGTTTAACCGTGGCGTAAACCGGGGGCTGTATTCAAACGAAGCGGGGCAGGGGTCTGCGCCCATTGCGCACGCTTCGGCAAAGACCAGAGAGCCTGTCTCTGAAGGTATGGTGTCGATCCTGGAGCCTTTCATCGACACCTTGATCATCTGCACCTTAACCGGCCTGGTTATTCTGTCATCCGGTGTGTGGCAACAGAAATTTGAAACCCCATTTGCACAATTCGATACCCATATCATTGCCGGCAGCTACAGTGATCAGAATCCCGAACATGTCTCCCAGTTGTTTGCACACCTGGATCTATCACCACCGGCAAACGATCCGGTAAAGGCATTCAGCGGTGAACTGCAGGTTATAAATGGCACCATTCAAGGCAATGCCGCAACCATTTTGCACAATCGCTCTATCGCTGAAGAGGTCAGCGTGCTCAAAGACAACGCACCGTACAGTGGCGCGGTGGAAATTGTGGATGGGAGCCTGGTCACTGACAACCTGTCCTTACAGGGTAAATCCCTGCTGCACTCGGTACCGTTGACGGCACAGGCTTTTCAGGCCAGCTTTCTGGGGGTATTTGGTGAATACGTTGTGACTATCGGCCTGGTGATGTTTGCATTTTCAACAGCCCTGGCGTGGTCTTACTACGGTGATCGCGCAGTCACTTATCTGGTGGGTTCGCGCTGGGTCACACCTTACCGCATGCTCTACGTTGTCGGCTTTTTCCTCGCAACGGTTGCCGATACAAGTCTGGTCTGGCTGATTTCAGCCATCACCGTCGCACTGATGACCTTACCGAACCTGGTGGGTATTTTCCTGATGCGTAAAGAAGTCAAAGGTATGGCCGCAGAGTACTGGGACAAACAGAAGTCTTAACGCAAGAGATTTAATGCGTTGCTTGCAAGGCAACTTTCGCACAGAACATAACTGTTAGTCGGATCATCAAACTGCGCCAGAACCGCCAGAACCTGCTGCAATTGTGTCAGCAAATTTGTTTTTGACACTTTTGTCTGCGCTTCCGGCATCATCAGCTCCGCCAGAAAGGCAGCTCGTGGGTCAATTGGCGGTCGCAGGCGAATAGGCTCCCAGTCGTCTAAGCCCGCAAGCTCCGCAGCCTTTTCCTGCGCCATACGAAGCCCACCCAGATCGTCTACCAGGCCGAGTTGTTTAGCAGTTTCGCCCGTCCATACGCGTCCCTGAGCAACGGCATCCACCTGTTCCAGGCTCATATCCCGCCCACGTGCCACCAGCGCCAGGAACTGCGCGTAACCATGTTCCACCTGAGCTTGCAGGATATCCGCCATCGGCTGATTGATCCCGGTAAAAGGGTTCAGACCCATGGTGAGTTCAGTTGTACCCACACCATCGGTATATACCCCGTATTTCTGCAACGTCTTTTCAAAGGTGGGAACGAAACTGAAGATGCCGATAGAGCCGGTGATTGAGGTTGGCTCAGCCACAATTGCATCAGCAGTGGCCGATATCCAGTAACCACCCGACGCCGCACTGGCACCAAAGGAGGCCACGACCGGCTTACCTGCCAACTGCAAAAGCTCCAGTTCCTGTCGGATTAACTCCGAAGCAAACTGACTGCCTCCGGGAGAATCTACCCGCAAAACCAGTGCTTTAACGGCGCTTTCGTCGCGGGCCTGACGAATGAGACGAATAATGCCTTCCGCATCAGCGATCTGGTTGCTTCGGCCCTGATTCATGATGATGCCTTGCACCACAATTTCAGCAATTTTATCTTTACCAAGCGCAACCGCAGGCTCGTACAGAGCGTTGGCGCTCAAATAGGTCTGGAAATCAATGCCGTTGATTTCACCCAGTTGTCTATTCCGAAATCCAACATCATCCGCTATGCGCACGTTGGCCTGATCAGAGGTGAGCAGTTCGTCAACCAGTTGGCTCTCCAGCGCGGCTCTCGCCATATCTCCCTGGGTAACCTTGAGAATACCCGCAAGGTTGTCCGCATACGCCTGCAGGGCAGGTTTATCGATCAGACGATTACGGGAGATGTCGCGCAGAAAATGCTGCCAGATCTCCTGGTACAGCTGTTCGCCGGCCAGACGCGACTCTTCCGACATGTCATTGCGCGTATACGGTTCTACTGCCGACTTATAGTCGCCCACTCGAAACACATGAACATTGACATCAAATTTATCGAGTAAGTCTTTGAAATAAAAGTTAAAACCTCCGAAGCCCTCAAATACGACCTGGCCCATGGGGTGCAGATAGAGGGCATCTGCGAAGCTGGCGATGTGGTACTGGGCCTGACTGTAGTACTGACCATAGGACACCACTTTTTTACCTGCCGCCTGGAATCCAACCAGCGCCTCCCCAATGCGCTGAGCATGCGCTGGCGCCGCCCATGCCATTTTATCCAGATCCAGCACAATCATCTTTATCTGCGCATCGCTGGTTGCCAGTTCAATGGCGCGTAACAGGCTGCGCAACTCAACCTCTGCCAGTCGAGGTCCTGCAGTAAGGAGTTCTTCAAAGGGGTCAGGTAAAGTTGCGGCATCGACTACAACGCCACGCGGGTTGATCACCAGCGCTGCATTGTCCGGCACGGTGATGCCCTCACAGGTGGCCAGCAATGCCATCGTGATAAACACAAGAATCGCAATAAACAGAGCATTGACGAAAAAGTTACGCAGCTTTGTTATTCCACCACCAATACGGCCGAGGATGCTGACGTTGGAATTAGACATACAGTTTTAGCGCCATCCAGAAGGAACAAATCAGTCGCCAGAATTTTTAACGACTACAACAAATCATGATCTTATCGTTTTTTAGACCAGCAGGATGTGAAAAGCGCTAAAATCTCGCCATGACAAAACCGCATAACAATACCAGCCGCCCCCTGTGGCACTGGTCCGAATTAACCCATGGGCTCTCCACCCAGGGACAGTTAATCCACGATTCACTGCATTCTCAACGCCAGGGCCCCGATGTCAGCGGGGTAGTTGTCGACAGCCGCACAGTGCAGGCAGGACAGCTGTTTGTAGCGCTTCCTGGCGACCCAGGCGCAAGGTTCAACCCGAGCTACCGCAGTACTGTCGATGGACATAGCTTCGTTGCACAGGCAGCCGCTGCGGGCGCTGCGGGCGCACTTGTCCACCAGAACGCCAGCACACTGGGCGTAGGGGAAGACTTTCCACTGTTGCAGGTGGAGGACACCTACGATGGACTGTGGGCCCTGGGACATATGGGGCGCGCAAGACTGGAAGGTAAAGCGGTGGCCATCACCGGCAGCAGTGGCAAAACGACTGCAAAACACTTTATCAGCGCCGCTCTGGGCGCTTACGCTCCCCCGGGCAGCTTCAACAACCATATTGGCGTACCGTTGTCTCTAGCAAACACGCCTGCACAGAGCAAATTCGCCGTGTTTGAGGTGGGTACCAACCACCCTGGTGAAATAGAGCCACTGGCTCGAATGGTCGCCCCTGATGTGGCCTTGTTACTGAACGTCCAATCTGCACATATTGAAAACTTCCACAACTGGGAAGAATTAAAAAAAGAAAAACTCAGTATTTTCAATGCAATAGATGATAAATCGAATACTGTTTCTGAATACAGTCTGGGGGTGGGGTATGGATTGACCTTTGGTACCGACTCCCGCGCAGATGCCTTTGTGAAAGATGTGCAGGGAGATCGAGCCAGAATTGTCCTGCTGGGTAAAACGCTGAGTGCCCAGGTACCTGGCGGTGGCATCCATCGTGCCACCACCCTGGCCGCGACCCTGCTGGTGAGCCACCTTCTTGAGCAGGATCCACTTCGGGCGTGCGAACTGCCCCACAACCTGATCCCCGCCGGGCGCGGCAACATCATTAAAATCGGCGAAATTACCCTTATAGATGACAGCTATAACGCCAATCCCGACAGCATGCTGGCCGCGATCAACAGCTTAACTTCAGCAACAGTAAGCGCACAGCCAGGGCAAGCGCATAAAATTGCTCTGATTGGCGAAATGCTGGAGCTGGGTGACGCCGGCGAAGCAGGGCACCTGGCTCTGGCTAAACCTCTGGGAGGTGTAGATCAGGTTTTTTGCGTCGGCGCAGGTACGCGCAAACTGGCGCAGACATTAGGGTGCCCCTGGCATGAGAGAGCCAGCGACAATCTACTGCAGGATGTAACTCGTGCCTGTACAAGTCGCAGCACAGTGCTGGTGAAGGGCTCCAACAGGGTATTCTGGGCGGAAGATTTTGTTCAACACCTCAAAGAAAACCTTGAATCAATATATGTTTCACGTGTAACAAATTGAATTTTAAGCAAAAAAAAGCCCGGACGAACCGGGCAAGTACCATTAGGAGTCACACTTTCAAAATAAGCTGATGGATCAGCATGTTTATTCTGAAGCCGCTGCAATCGTTGGGGGGAGACGTGAGCAGCGACATTTGAAGTTAAGCACAAGCCTCAAATTGTGCCAGGAACCAGGTCACATTTTTGCCTTTATAGCTCATACTGAGCGTCAATATCAGCTGGAAACACCACATTGATCGTAGATCACCTTGGCCGCCAATTTCGCAACTTACGTCTCAGCCTGACGGCGGCGTGTAACTATGCCTGTACTTATTGTGTGCCGGATGGCAAGCGATTGCTGGCGGCTAACGCTGAGCTTGAGGCAGATGAAATGGTCAAAGCAGTTGGCCTTCTGATCGACACCGCAGGCATCGACAAGTTGCGCATTACCGGCGGAGAACCCTTGTTGTCACCCAAATTTGACGAGATATTGCCTGAAGTGATGCAAATGGATCTGGCAGATGTCTCACTCACCACCAATGGACAATTGCTGCCTCGCAAAGCCCCACTGATTATCGAAGCGGGTTTAAAGCGGATTAACATCAGCCTGGACACCCTGGACGAAAAAGCATTTCGCGACATAGCGCGATCGGGGGACCTTGCCACAGTGTTAAACGGTATTGATCTGATGCTGGAGGCGGGCATTAAGGTCAAACTTAATATGGTGCCCATGCGTGGCAAAAACGATCATCAGATCCTGCCTATGCTGGACTATGCGTTAGCCAGAGGTATCGAACTGCGCTTTATCGAATTGATGAACATGGGACACCTGCAAGGCAACGCGCTGTTTGAACGACAGTTTTACGGCATGGATGAAATTCTTGAGCTCATCGCTGAACACTACGAATTCACGCGCGCGCAGGCGCCACTGGATTCTACCGCGGCGCGATTTGAAATTTCCGACCGTGGCATGTTTGGCATCATCGCTAATGAAAGTGAACCCTTCTGCCGCACCTGCTCTCGCCTGCGTCTTTCTTCGAATGGCAAACTCTATGGCTGCCTGTCGAATGCCAAATCATACGACCTGCGTGACATCCTGAATCTGCCTGAACCTCAGGCGGTTGCGCAATTGCAATCCATCCTCGGCAACGCCCTGGCAGACAAGCAGCTGGCAAGCTTCCGCGGCGAAGTTACCGTGATGAAATTCATCGGCGGCTGACTCAAACCCGAGCACATCCGCTGCAGGCAGAAACATCAGGCTCTTCTATACTCAAAAACAGCTCTTGAGTATGCCTGGATGACGCCAAACTTAACCCTGAAGAAGAAAATGCTTGTCACGCTGCTGATCACAGCAGCAGCTCTGCAGAGCGCCTGCAGCTGGCAGAACACAGTATATGCAATCGCCGCTACCCCGGGTGTCTTGCGCCTTGATGCCACTACATTTGTTGAAGGTGCGCCCAGATTCACGCTACCTGCAGATGCTGGATTATCAATTTCCGATGATCACACCACACCCTCAGCATGGTTGGAACCTGCAAGCCAGGGCGTTGCCGAGGTCTTTGATACACACGCTTACTCTCGCAGCTATCAGCTGCTTGTGCGTTGGCCCGGTCGGCACGCTCCACAAACAGCCGAAGTGGCGCGTTTGCCTGTCAAACTGACCGATAACTACGGTAATACTATTGCCCATATGACGCTGCACATCAGCCCGGCGCTGTGGGGGCCCGACTGGCAGGATCCTACACACCTACAAAACAGCTTCCGTCGCCTCGCAGAGACCTTGCGAGACGGTTAAACTGTTGGCATGAATGCCGTAGACAGTTTATTTAACACCCTCACCACCTTACAGGCCAAAAAAAAGCTGCCGCCCGTTGAGCAGTGGCAGCCCGGCCACACGGGCAGCATAGACATTAGCATCAACAATGATGGCGAGTGGTTCCACGAAGGCAGCAAAATACAACGACAGTCATTGGTGGATCTGTTCGCCACTATCTTAAGACGGGAAGGGGATAACTATTATCTCGTCACACCGGCGGAAAAGATGGAGATTCAGGTTGCCGACGTACCTTTTATCGCGACAGACTTAGATGTGCGTGGCAGCCGCAAAGACACAGAACTGTTGTTCACAACTAACGTTGGCGACTATGTTATAGCCGGGATGGACAATCAGATTGTTATGCGTGAAGGGCGCCCGTATTTGCACATACGCAACGCTCTGGAGGCGCGCCTGACCCGAAATGTATATTACCGCCTGATCGACCACGGCATTGAAGAGGCAGGGCACCTTTATGTGTATAGCCAAGGCCAGCGTTTTGACCTTGGCTTATTACAATAAGAGGCATTAACCCCGAACATTACATGTTGGGGTAGTTTGGTCCACCGGTGCCCTCTGGAACAACCCAATTGATGTTCTGCGCAGGGTCTTTGATGTCACAGGTTTTACAGTGCACACAATTCTGCGCATTGATCTGAAATCGCTGCGCGCCGTTCTCTTCAACAATTTCATAAACACCAGCAGGACAGTATCGCTGCGCAGGTTCATCATACTTAGGCAGATTGACCTTCAACGGGATATCGGGATCAGACAACACCAGATGGCAGGGTTGATCCTCTTCATGCGAAGTATTTGAAATGAATACCGACGACAGTTTGTCAAAAGAGATCTTTCCATCCGGCTTGGGATAGTCGATTTTTTTCGCTTTTGAAGCGTCTTTGAGCGTGGCGTAATCTGGCGTCGGGTCCGTTAACGTCCAGCTCTGGTTGCCTTTGAAAAACTGATCCACAAAGGCATGTGCTGAGCCACCCAGCACACCAAGCTTGTGTAAGCCAGGCGCGACGTTACGCGCACGGTTCAACTCGTCGAACAGCCAGGATTTTTCAAATTTTTCCTGGTAGCTGGCCACTTCTGTGTAGGCATGACCCGCGGCGAGTTCTTCGAACACAGCCTCCGCTGCGAGCATTCCGGATTTCATTGCGGTATGGCTGCCTTTGATCTTCAGAGGGTTCAGAAAGCCCGCATCGTCACCAGCTAAAGCTGCGCCTGGAATTGTCAGGGTAGGTAGAGCCTGCAAGCCGCCTTTTATGATGGCCCGCGCTCCGTAAGAGACTCGCTCGCCGCCTTCCAGGAGGCCCGCTATCTCAGGATGATGCTTCCAGCGTTGGAATTCATCAAAGGGTGAAAGGTGGGGGTTGGAGTAGCTCAGATCAATGATCAGCCCCAGTGACACCTGATTATTCGGCAGGTGATACAAATAAGAGCCGCCCGTGGTCGAGCCAGGCAGATGGCCCAGCGGCCAACCCACGGTATGCATGACCTTACCCGCTTTGTGTTTAGCAGGATCTACAGTCCAAAGTTCCTTAAAGCCGATGCCATAATGTTGCGTACCGGAATCAGCATCCAGATTGAACTTTTTGATCAGCTGTTTACCGAGGTGACCGCGACAACCTTCTGTAAACAGCGTGTATTTCGCACGCAACTCATATCCGGGTGCAAAGGTACCTTTATGTTCGCCATCAGCGCCGACGCCCATATCGCCTGTAGCAATACCAGCCACCGAGCCATCGTCGTTGTACAACACTTCAGAAGCGGCAAAACCCGGGAAAACGTTGACCCCCATGTTTTCCGCCTGTTCGCCCATCCAACGGCACAGATTGCCCAGGCTGATTGCATGGTTGCCTTCATTGTGTGCGTCTTTAGGCACAAACATGCCCGGGATCTTGATTCTATTGGTGTCGTTGACCATGTAATAAATCAGGTCTTCGGTCACCGGATTGTCCAGCGGTGCGCCGCGCTCCGCCCAATCGGGAAACAGCTCGTTTAAAGCCGTGGGCTCAAAAATAGCGCCAGAAAGAATATGCGCACCGATTTCAGAGCCTTTTTCTACCAGACACACCGAGATTTCAGTGCCTGCGGCTTCGCCCAGTTGCATTAATCGACAAGCCGCACTTAAACCAGCTGGTCCACCACCGACAATAACAACGTCAAATTCCATCGATTCGCGTTCAATTTCGCTCACAGTTCACACATCCTTACGGCAAATATTATTCAGTTAGGGAACCTCTGATTGATTAGCGAGTACTCAACCAGAGTTTCCCTACTCATTATAACCCCATTTCACTCATTCCTTGACCTTGAAATGGTGCATAGCGACAATACGCCGCCAAAAAAAAATGGGTCACGGCGGTAGCGGGTCATCCTCGTTTGTCGCAAATCGTGTACGGCACCATCATTCATGGTCGCCCATCAACAAACCTAAATACCCAATACCAATCTAACAACTGAGTTAGAGCTTTGAAGTGAGGAACTTATGAAAGTACTGGTACCCGTGAAGCGCGTCGTTGACTACAACGTCAAAGTACGTGTCAAACCAGACCATACCGGAGTCGACTTATCCAATGTGAAAATGTCGGTGAACCCATTTTGTGAAATAGCCATTGAGGAAGCTGTGCGCCTGAAAGAGGCGGGCACAGCAACTGAAGTGGTCGCTGTTGCAGTCGGCAGTTCCGCCTGTCAGGAACAACTGCGTACCTGTTTAGCCCTTGGCGCCGATCGCGCAGTGCTGATCGAAACAGACGAAGACGTCCAGCCATTAGGCATTGCACGTGCGCTGCAGGCACTGCAGGCCAAAGAAAGCGCTGACATCATCATTTTCGGCAAGCAGAGCATTGATGGTGATAACAGCCAGACGGGGCAGATGTTTGCAGCCCTGACCGGCATGGGACAAGGCACATTTGCTTCTGAACTCAAAATTGAAGACGGCAAAGCACAGGTAATTCGTGAAATTGATGGTGGCCTGCAGACGGTTAAAGTCTCTTTACCTGCTGTTGTCACCACTGACCTACGCCTCAACGAGCCGCGCTACGCTTCTCTGCCGAACATCATGAAGGCCAAGAAGAAGCCCTTGGATACAACCACACCGGATGAACTGGGCGTTGACGTCAAACCCACCGTGGAGACGTTAAAAGTAGAGCCCCCGGCTGAGCGCGAAGCTGGTATTAAAGTGGAATCAGTCGAAGAGCTGGTTGAAAAGCTGAAAAATGAAGCGAAGGTGATTTAATGAGCATATTAGTTGTTGCAGAACACGATAATTCTGAACTCAAACCCGCAACCCGCGTTGCATTAGCTGCTGCGGCGGCCATTGGTGGCGACGTAGATGTACTTGTTGCAGGTGCAGGTGTCGACGGTGTTGCCAGCGAAGCTGCGGCTGTAGGTGGCGTAAACAAAGTACTGGTTGCTGACAATGCCGTTTACGCTAACCAGCTGCCCGAGAACCTGGCAGCGTTAGTTGTAGACACGGCGTCAGGCTATTCACACATCCTGTGTGCACACACGACTAACGGTAAAAACTTCATGCCTATACATTGCAGTGGGGATCTCTGGCGCGATTCAGCATCTGGCGGGCATGAAAGATTCGAAAATCATTGTTGCCATCAATAAAGACGAAGAAGCGCCTATTTTCCAGGTCGCTGATTATGGTCTGGTAGCCGACTTGTTTAAGGCTCTACCTGAACTCGAAGCTCTGCTATAGTTCTTGATACTGGCCAAGCAAAGAGGAGTAATCCAGTGGCAGTATATGAACTGAACAACGGACAGCTGTTGCGTGTCGCCCGCAGTATTGACGGCAAACTCCAGCAGGAATACTTCAGCCTGATTGGTTTGAACAAAACCAAACAGAAAGAAGTACGCCGTGAAGCGAAAGCGTTAGACCAGAAGTGGGCTGACAAACAAGACGCCGCAAAGGCAAAGCGGGTACGCGAAGCTGATACCGATAAAAAGCATTCTACCGGAGTGCGCGGTATCAATTTAGTGCACCGGCCTTCGCCAGCATTTCGAGTGCAGGTTCAAACCAGCGGCAAATCTCACGTACGTGAGTTTTCCGTGAAGCGTCTCGGTGCTGAGAAAGCCTGGGCTGAGGCAACTAAATTTCTGGCGGCATGTCGCGGCTACAAAAGCGCGCCAAAAGCCTGGAAAGATAGAATGCCGAAAGTGCCAAGGCAGAAGGCGGCTGGCAAATCTCCTTCAAAGTCTGCGGCAAAAGCCGCACCTAAGAAGGCGACCAAAAAAGCTTCTAAAAAGGCGCCCAAAAAGCGCTAGAACCGCTTTTCTCCCCTTGCTTGTAAATAGGGCTTAAAAACCGGTATGAAAATACCGGTTTTTAAGCGTTTATAGCGCCTCTCTGCGCTTCGCAGTGAACCAGGTGACTGGTTTGGCGTGATTATCAACTTCCTCCACAACATCCAGCACCAGCGCAAATAGCGCCATCCGCACCAATACACCGTTGTCGGTCTGCCTGAAAATGGCCAGATTGGGGTTCTGATTCAAATCATCAGCCAGTTCCTGGGCTTCTGAGCGGGAATCGCGTGGCAGTGGATGCATAATCACCGTGTTAGGCTCACAGTGCTGGGTATAGACAGATTGATTCAGCCGAAATAGCCCCCGGTATTTATCCGCTTCAGCTTGAGAGGGAAACCGTTCCTCCTGGGTCCGCGTGACATACAGAATGTCGACATCATGAATACCGTGCTCTAACTCATGAAAGCTCTCAATACGATGTCCTTTTGCCCTCAATTCTGCAGCAATCTCAACTGGAATATCGAGTTCCGGAGGGGATACAAAGTGCAAAGTGACATTGTTATACAGGCCCAGCAGCTTACATAGTGAGTGCACCGCGCGACCATATTTCAAGTCTCCAATCAACGCGATACGCAAATCATCCAGGCCTCGGCCTCGACCTGCCATTTCCTGCCGCATCGTATACAGATCCAGGAGCGCCTGACTGGGGTGCTCATTTGGACCATCGCCGCCGTTAATAACAGGAACCCTGCTGGCTTGAGCAAATTCGGCCACGCTACCAGGCTCAGGATGCCGCATGACTATGACATCACTGTATCCAGACAATACCCGCGCCGTGTCGTACAACGACTCTCCTTTCGCCAGAGCAGATGATTTCACTTCCGTTGTTTCTCTGACCTGACCACCCAGAAGGTTGAATGCGGAGCCAAAAGACACACGTGTCCGGGTGGACGGCTCAAAAAACATATTGGAAACGATGGCGCCTTCGAGTACCCGGGTAATGCGTCTACGCATCGCGTAAGGTCGCATATCGTCTGCCACCTTGAAGATCCGGTCGACATCTGCTCGACCAAACTGATCCACCGACAAAATGTGGTTACCAACAAAATCCAAAATTTTTTGTCCCGGTAAAAAAAGCTGCCGGGCATAATACTCCGTCCAGTCCCCTGACCCCAGATTAAAATGCGATCTGAGGTGCACATCAGACGCTCGAACCCGCGGACCGCCTCGGTTAGCATGTCGCTATACGCCGTTGGATGAAAGATATGTCGCGTCATGCTGTTTTTTTTATGGTTACATTATGTCTAGCCCTGTGCACAGGTTCCGCGTTCGCGGGACTTCAGGACGACATGGACGAAGCCGAGTTCCGCGCCGCAGGTTTGCACAAACTCAGCCCGGAAGAACTCGCGGTCCTGAATCGCTGGTTAAACAAGGCGCCTCAACAGCCCCAAGCCGCACCCAACTCTGTGGAGACGCGCGTTACGAAAGCAGCGCCTAAAGTGACCGAGTTTGGGCAGGAACAGCTTGAAGTACCTGTTGCCGCCGAAGTACCTAGCGCTATCAGGGCTCATATCGAAGGTGAGTTCAGAGGTTGGGACGGCAAAACCATCTTTCGCCTGGACAATGGACAGGTCTGGCAGCAGAGAATCGGCGGTAGGTATCGTGGACCAAAAATGACAGACCCGGAAGTCGAAATAGTAAAAGGGCGTTTTGGTTACTATCTGGAGGTCCTGTCCTCTAATCGGAGTGTAGGTGTAAAACGCATTCGATGAACCTTCCCAGCTACCCCGGCTGAAAAGTGAAAAAAATGTGAATTTTTTATTGAGGGATCCCCAGCCTGATTCGTCTCACACGTAGCGGAAAAGCGTCTGCTTTTTGTGAGTCGCACAAAAGTATGAGGAACAGTGAAAACAAGATCCGAATAATCGGACACGAAAACTGTTTTTTATCAATAGGTTACTCCTGAAAGTTAACGTTTAATTCCGTAATTTCATAAACCTTACAGTTGGGGGATAAACATGACTGTAGAACAGCCAATATGGGCGCGATCGCTTTTTAAAGTGTTAGCGCTGGCTATGATCACCCTCACCGCACCACAATTTGCGTTCGCCGCCGAAGACGACGACGACGCAGAAGTGGTTGAAGAAATTGTTGTAACCGGTTCACGAATCAAGCGCTCAGACTTCACGTCATCGAGCCCGATCACTGTTATCAGTGGTCAGTCGATTCTGGAATCAGGCTTCAGCAACCTCGGTGAAGCGCTCCGAAACCAAGCTGTCGCAGGTACAGCAGGTTTTAACCAATCCAGCATTCTGTCCGGCGGCGGCGCCAGCTCAGTTGACCTGAGAAACCTCGGCCAGAGCCGTGTGTTGATCCTGGTTAACGGCAAACGCGTAGCAAGCTTCGCAGATGCTCTGGCAAACCAGGCAGTTGACCTGAGCTTTGTACCTACCGCAATGATCGATCGCGTTGATATTCTGCGTGACGGTGCGTCAGCCATTTATGGTTCAGATGCTATCTCCGGTGTGGTAAACGTCATCCTTAAAGAACGCTTTGAAGGCGTAGAAGCAGGTGCTTCTTCAGGTATTTCAAGCGAAGGTGACGGCGAGCAGTACAATGCTGACTTCGCAATTGGTACCACCAGCGACCGTGGCTCTGTCCTCCTGGGCATGGAATACCGTTACCAGGACAACGTAAACCAGACCGATCGCGATTGGGCTTTCCCTGCGATTTCGTCTCTGACGGCAACAGGTGCCAACAACGGTAGCTTCTTCTCACCTGGTGGCGTTTTCTTTGACGCAACAAGTGGGGCGCCAACTTACTGTACAATTCCCAAAGCGTTTGGCGGTGATGAGATCACCAACGACCTGGCAAACTGTCCTTCTCTGCAAGGTCAAGGTCCAGTCACCAATCCAGACCAGGTTACTCTGCAGCGTTACGACTACGCACTCCAGCAGGATCTGATCACCACCACAGAGCTCTACAGCACTGCAGGCTATGGTGTGTATGAACTGTTCGAAGGTGTCGAAGGTTTCCTCGAAGTTCAGTACTCCAAGCGTACCGGCGTCAGCCGTCTCGACGGTAACCCAGGCTCATTTGGTACTCCGTCTTACCCCTTGGGCACTACAGCCATTCCAGCAAGTAACCCGAATCTGCCAGCAGGTAACACCGAAGGCGGTGAATTTTACTTCCGACCTACCAGCACCATCGGTCCGCGTACTTCAGACTATGAAGTCAATACGACACGCATAGTTGCCGGCCTGCGCGGTGAGATCATCGACGAAGACAGCTTCCTGAACAACTGGTCCTGGGAACTGTCTTATCTGTACACGCGCCTGGACGCCACGCTGCAAACCGCAAGCACCTGGAACCTTGGTCGTTTCACTCGTATCTCTGACCCGGATCAGTGTGCAATCGATGCATTGTGTTCACAGGTTGTAAACCCCAGCGGCGCGTTGGATGTGATCCGCCCAGGAAACTGGACTCAGGAAGAAATTCAGTACCTGCGTCAGAACTCGACTTCGCTGTCCAAGTTCCAGACCACCGGGTGGTTTGGTGTGGCTTCAGGTCCCGTCTTTGAAGTACCTGCGGGTGAAGTCAACGTCGCGGTGGGTTTTGAAACCCGTACCGATGAAGGCTTGTCAAAGCCCGATTCTATAACCGAGGCTGGTGAATCTGTTGCGAACCAGGTGTTCACAACGCAAGGTTCTTTCAGCGTAGATGAGTACTTTGCCGAATTAGACGTACCTCTGCTCGCTGACGTGCCTGGATTCCAGTCTCTGGACTTCAACGCACAGGTTCGTTTTTCTGACTACTCAAACTTTGGTGAAGAAACCGTTCAACGCTTTGGCCTCAACTGGCAGATCATTGATGACGTTCGCATCCGCGCTGCAGTCAGCACCGCATATCGCGCACCTCAGATCACTGACCTGTTTGGCGGCGGTGTCACAAGCTTTGACTTCTTCACAGTGCCTTGCTCGGACGCCGGCATTCGTGCCACCAATCCAGGCGTAGATGCTAACTGTACGTTAGACGGTATTCCCACAGCCGTTGATCAGGCTGCAGGTCAGTTTGCTGCCCTTTCCGGTGGTAACGCTGAACTTGAACCTGAAACGGCAGACACCACCAGCATCGGTATTGTCTTCACACCCAGCTTTCTCGATGGTTTCAGCATGTCTGTTGACTACTGGGATATCGAAGTTGATGACCTGATCAGTCGTAACACGTCAGACTCTATTGTTGATGCCTGTTACTTTGGTCCTGCTGGCCTTGCCGCTCCTGAGTGTGATCAGTTCGACCTTGCTGTTTCTGGTGCCGGTTTGTCCGTGCGCAACCTTACCAACCGATTGTCTAACCTGGACAGCGTCAGCACCGATGGTTTCGACGTCGGCGCAGCTTATGAGTTTGATGGTCCCATGGACACAGTGGTTAATCTTGATCTGCAAGGTACCTATGTGAAAGAAAACACATTCTACCCAGGCGCTGGTGGCGCTGATGACCGTGGATCTATTCCGCGCATCAAAGCCAACTTCAACGCGAATGTGCAGTGGAATGAGTGGAACTTCGCATGGAGATTGCGATACATCCACGGCATGAATGATCCTCGCTTTGATGGCAACAACGTCTTCGGTTATGACGACGTGCCTTCACACACCGAGAGTGACATTCGTGTTCGTTACGACTTTGACCAGTACACCGCAGTGTTTGGTGTGAACGATCTCTTTGATCGTGACCCACCTTATGTGTTTGCCA
Source organism: Gammaproteobacteria bacterium (assembly GCA_048571035.1). Lineage (GTDB taxonomy): Bacteria > Pseudomonadota > Gammaproteobacteria > Pseudomonadales > Azotimanducaceae > UBA4421. Next base: position 518,117 of record CP121329.1, on the reverse strand, counting down.
CCGGCAACAACACGGACCTGTTCCTGTACTCGCCTATGGGTCGTTACTTCTTCCTGCGCCTGAGCGCATCGCTATAAGCTCGATATAATAATAACCGAGCGTTTTAAGGGGCTGCTTTGCAGCCCCTTTTTTTATGTCCGAAATCTTCCAACCCGATGGTTCCGGGTTAAAACGACTTATCCACTTTCACAAAAAAGTAACGACCCGTGATGTCGTAGGTTCGACCATCGTAGCTGTCATTAAATGCTGCAGCAGAGAAGGGGGGGGCTTTATCAAACAGGTTGTTTATCCCGCCGGTTAATCGAAACCATTTCGATAGAGGACCGAGGTAACTGAGGTTGAAGTTGTGGGTCGTCCAGGACGAGATTGAGCGTCGTGTTTCCAGTAAAGGCACTTCTTCAGACAACGAACTGACATGGTAAATGTTGTAATGACCGTGCCAGTGTTGTTGCTGCCAGCTGATCCCGGCATTAACTTTCCAATCGGGCAGTGCACCCAAGCCGCCCGCCGCTTCGTCTGTGAATGTGCCAGCTTTGTCTATCGAAGGCGATGAGGGATCAAACTGATCCTGAAATCGGGTGATGTGCGTCGCATTCACTGCAAGGCTCAAGCGTCCTGTTTCATCAAAATCACGATCCATGCGAGCAGCAAAATCAAAACCACTGATTGTTCGTCTGCCTATGTTCTGCAAAGTAGCCAGCACCATTTCAAGGTTGCCATCTTCGTTGCGCATCACCCTGTTTTCAAATCTACCCAGACGAGCATTCTGGTCAACGATAAACTGCGCTGAAGACTCAACCACATCTTCAGAATCTATGTAGTACCAGTCCGCGCTGAAGAAAAACCGTGTTTGCAGCCAGACAGGTCGCCAGACCATGCCGGTACTGAAGGTTGAAGAACGCTCCGGGTCCAGCGACGAGTCACCACCGGTGATCGTCAGATACTGGGTCAGCGACGGGTCACTCTGTTGCTCACATCCCAGGAAAAAACCAACATTAGAAGCCACGGTGCAAGGATCATTGAGTTGCTCAAACGATTGCAGAGAACTGGCGTAGAGTTGTAGAAGAGTCGGCGCGCGAAAACCCCTGGCGCCGCTGGCCCGCCAGCTTATATTTTTGGAGGGCATCCAGTGCAGAACCACACGCGGATTCACCTGATAACCAAAATCACTGTAGCGCGATACACGGGTCGCCAACTGCACATCAAGGCGTTCAATAAAAGGTCGGTTACCTGCCAGCGGAATGAGGGCCTCTGCATAGGCCTCAATAATGTCGCGACTGCCTTTTATGGCACGCCGATTGCCACCTCCAAGCAACAGGTTATTGCTGAGCACTTCATCCGGCGAGGTATGGAGTTCATCTCGGCGATATTCAAATCCTGTTGATAGCTCGACGTCGCCATGCGGTGTTTGTTTCACCAGCCAGTCTAAATCAATGGTCAGGCCCAACATTCGGCTGGTGCCTTCAATCCGCGCGTCCGTGCCTACAAAGGCGCGCATGTCTTCATTTATTGAACCGCTGGGGCCGAAAATATTCAGCGGCACACAAGGCGCTACACAGTTGTCGCTGAGCGCCCGTGAAACCTGCACTGCATTTGCGCCATTGCGAAAGGTCTCCTCAGCGTCGGTCTGATTGAACGTAATTGCCGCATCTATATTTAGTTGTTGGGACTGACGCTTGAGACCTAATACGGTTCGATAGGTTTCGGTGTCATTGATCTGCTTGCGCACCCCCAGCTCTGACAGGCGCCTGCGAACATCAAACAGAGTCTCTGCAAACGGATTAAAAGCCTGCTGTGCAGCCACAACTATCGGTTCAGGCTCAAAAGCACTGAGCAGGGGCGTCGGTGCCAGCGTGTTTATCGACTCAGTCTGGTGATAAAGGGCTTCAAAATAGCCCTGCCATTGGGTGCCAAGATCCCAGGTTATATTTGCAAACCCACCCAGCCGTGTTGAAGGCACAATGGAGGAAGTGAAGTCTCGATACTCATAGCGGTCCCCATCAGTTACGGATCGAAAGTCCTCAGGCGTAACACCAGAAGCATTATCCGCCAGCACCACCGGGCCGGTAGACAGACCGAGCCAGGTAGGGTTGATTGCACTGCTGCGTTTATCTATACCCCCTCGATCACGATCATCCGAAGATGAAGACAGGCTTCTATGCCGGCTGTAAACACCGCTTTGATCGTAGTAATTGATGCCTAAAGCACCATTCCAACGCTCTCCTTCAGTGCCCCATAAACCCGATAGATGGGTGGTTTGCAGATCTCCCTGTGCAGACTGCCCGGAATAAGCATCGAAGGAAAACCCACTGATATTCTGTTTGGTAATGACATTCACCACACCTGCAATCGCATCTGATCCATAAATAGCTGATGCGCCATCTTTCAATATCTCGATACGATCAACTATACCCAGGGGCAGGGTATTGAGATCTACAGCGCCGCCGCGCAATGCATCTGTATTCATACGGCGGCCGTTGAGCAATACCAGCGTGTTGCTGGCAGGCAGCCCGCGCAGCGTCACCGTAGCGGTCCCATCACCACCGTTGGAGATCAGCGTACTTGCACTATTGCCGGATACTGCGGGTACGTAGCGCAACAGTTCTCCAACAGCCTGGTAGCCTGAAAGCCTGATGTCGGTCTGGTCGATCACTTCCAACGGCATGGCAAAGCTGGCCGCGGGATTACGCAGACGAGTGCCTGTAAGGTGAGGTTCCTGAACAAGAATCTCTTCAACAAAAGACTGCTTCACCGCATCGAGTGCAGCGGCATCATCAGAACCGGATATCGGAACTACCGCCACCGTTTCCTCACAACCCGGCACAATCGCAATCAAACGGGCTCTGACAAATTCATAGTTCAAGCAGGCATCACCCAGAAGACGCGCAAAAACCTCAGGTAGGGTATACGTGCCTTTAACGGCGTCATGTTGGACACCTGCTACGGTGTCTTTGGAAAAAAGATTGAAATCTGATGCTCACGGGCAAAGCGCAGCAACGTTGATTGGAGATCACCAGCTGCCAAATCTAACTGATAAGTGGCCTCGGATTCAGCAGCGGCCAGCACCGAACCAGGTAGCAGAGCCACAGAGACGCTGACCACTGCAAAAAGCAGCGAACGGCGCCAATGTGCATATAGAGTCATGCGCGCATGCTAATCAACCACGCCGAGCATTACAAAAAGGAAGTTGTCAGAATTTAAGTGTCGGAAGTGACGATGATCAGAGTGTCAGACAGGCTTTTCCAGCGGATGGGTAGTGTTCTGCTGAGCGCTTCCAACATTGCTTCCTGGTCATCAAGGTTAAGCACCGCACTCACACGTAAACCCTCAAGGTGCTGATCGTTAATAGTCATGGTCTTGGGCAGGTAACGATTCAGGTCTTTGAGCAAGACATCCAGCCGGACATCGTTGTACACCAGCTGGCCACGCTGCCAGGAAAGCACAAGATCAGGATCAACCTGCTGATAATCAGTGGCCGTTGCGGAGACCGTGCTTTCGTCACCCGGCCCGAGATGAGGGCTTTCCTGGCCATTTTCACTGAGCAGGACAACGCTGCCCTCAGTGACGCTAACCCGCGTGAACCCTGGCGTTTCGCGCACGCTGAAGGCCGTTCCGACAGCCTTTGCATCCGCATAACGACCATCCACGGTGAATGGACGCTGGGCGTTTTTCGCAACGTCAAACCACACTTCGCCCTCGTGCAGGACAATACGTCGTTCATCTGCCGAATACTGCACCTGTATTTTCGACGCAGTATTCATAAACGCGATGCTGCCGTCTGCCAGGACCACGCGCCGCTGCTCACCTTTACCGGTTGCAAAACTCGGGGTCGCCAGTTGCAACACCAACATAAACGCCGCAAACAGAACCGAAGCGGCTGTCGCAAGAGGCAGCAGGCTGCCGTGACGGTGTGTCTTGGGTTTCAGTGTTATAGATTGAACAGGCATATGAGCGGTGAGTTGCCAGACCTCAGCAGCGCTATCAAACGCTTGCTGATTTTCAGCTGAAGCAGCCAGCCAGATTGCAAAATCGGCAGTTTCCTGAGGCGTCACATCATCAGCACGCAGACGTGCAAGCCACTCTATGGCCTGGTCGGACGCTGAGCCCGCGCTGTCTAGCTGATGATCCTGCATTACCGTCTTAACTCCGTCTCTCACCTATTAAACGCATCAGACGACGATTCCCTCAGCGCATTATTGTTCCAATTTGTTACGAAAGTGCTTCAGTGCCTGAATGATGTACTTTTCCACCATGCTGGTGCTGACACCCAGCTGTTCTGCAATCACTGGATAAGACATGTTTTTCTGCCGGTGCATGACAAACGCCTGACGGCATTTTGTCGGCAAGTCGTACAGAGACGTTTCAATTGTGCGTAAAGTCTCCTGCGCCGCGACGGTGGCCTCTACCGATTGCACCGGTTCTTCAGCCATTACATCGTGACTGCGTTCCAGGGAGGCTCTTCGAATACGGTCAATACTGAGGTTTGAGGCGGTCTGGAAAAGAAAAGCTTTGGCGTTTTCAAGCTCTTCAGGATGGTCAAGACGGAACACCCGCAGCCAGGCTTCCTGGGCCACTTCTTTGGCTTCGTCTACATTTTTGAAGCGGGCAGTCAGGTACTTGAGTAACGGCGTTGCCTGTTCCTCAAAAAGATCTGCAATAAATTCACTTTTTACCTGCGACATTGCGTCTATTCTACGCATTGTAGTCAAATGAATGTAATGAAACTGAAAGAAACTAGAGCGTCTAATGTGTACAGTTGCGGTACGTGAAGCGGGGCTGAACGTGAACCCGTAGGCATTGCCCATCATGTCTACTACCCAAGAATGGCTACGACCCTTAAGCTTGGCGCTAAGTGACTGATACTATTAGCCATTAACCGATATTATCGCAGACAGGACATCTGGCAATCATGACCGAAGCAGCGTCATCAACGACCTCTGTAGAATCAACGGCGAACCGTGCAACAAACGAGCTGAAGCCAGCAGTTGCGATCGAAGCCAGCACCACAACAAGTGCCATCACCCTGTTGCCGTTTGCCTTTGCAAAGCGCTTCGGTGTTGTTATCACCGGGGCAACGCTCCCGGGCCACAAAGCGGACGTTGCCTGCAAAGCACAACCCGCACTCACGACCCTGGCAGAAGTGCGTCGCACAGCGGGCAAAGAGCTGACCGTACGCATGGTGGGTGCTGAAGAGTTTGAGCAGCTGCTGTCTGATACCTATTCACGTGATTCCTCAGAAGCGCGCCAGATGGTGGAAGATCTGGGGGACGAAATGGATCTGGCCAGCCTGGCCAATTCGGTTCCGGAAACCGAGGACCTGCTGGAACAGGAAGACGATGCGCCCATCATCCGCCTGATCAACGCCCTGTTGGCGGAGGCGATACGCGAAGGCGCATCAGACGTGCACATTGAAACCTTCGAAAAAGAACTGTGTGTACGTTTTCGCGTCGACGGTGTTATGCGTGAAGTTGTGAAACCCAAGAGGGAGCTCGCGCCACTACTGGTTTCGCGTATCAAGGTAATGGCGCGGCTGGACATTGCCGAGAAACGGATTCCCCAGGACGGCCGTATCTCCCTGAGAATCGGTGGCCGGGACGTGGATGTGCGGGTGTCCACCATGCCCTCCAGCGCAGTGACCCGGATGATGGACATGGGTGTTGAGCCTTTCCTGCTGTCGTCCAGCCTGGTGGGTGTTCTGGCCCAGCGCCTGGTACGCACTTTGTGTGATGATTGCCGTGTGCAACGTGCCGCAACCGCGGCTGAACTGCAGTTCCTCGGCGAGCCCAGCGCGGTTGTTTTTGAGCCTGCTGGCTGTGAGGCCTGCAGTCATACAGGTTATCGAGGACGCACCGGCATTTACGAACTGGTAGTGGTAGACGACACCATCCGGCAGTTAATCCATGATCAGGTCAGCGAGCAGGAGCTAACCGGCTACGCTCGCCGCGCCGCACCAGGCATTCGTGAAGACGGCAAAGCAAAAGTGTTGGCCGGTGTCACCACAGTGCAGGAAGTGCTGCGCGTGACATTGGAAGACTGAAACACCCCTCATGGCTGCATTCGAATACGTTGTCCTAGACGCAAAAGGCAAACAGAACAAAGGTGTAATGGAGGCGGACAGCGCCCGTCAGTTACGCCAGATACTGCGCGACAAAGGCCTGATGCCGCTGGAGGTGTCACCCGCATCCGATCGCCACAAACGCCAGAACACTGGCATGGGGTTGAATTTTTCCCGCCGCATGTCTGCACTTGATCGCGTTTTGTTTACCCGCCAGCTGGCCACTTTGATCGGCTCGAGCCTGCCGATCGAAGAAGCTTTGAGTGCGGTCGCTCAGCAGACTGAAAAGCAGCATGTCAGCGCTCTTATTCTGGGCATTCGCAGCAAAGTTTTAGAAGGCCACTCACTGGCCAGCAGTTTGCGTGAGTACTCCAACAGTTTTTCTCAGTTGTACTGTTCATCAGTTGCGGCGGGTGAACAGTCTGGTTATCTGGACCGGGTGCTGGAAAATCTCGCAGATTATCTGGAACGCCAGTTTGAATCGACACGCAATGTTGAAATGGCCCTGTTTTATCCGGTCGCACTTCTATTCCTGGCTTTTGCAATTGTCGGCGCCCTGATGGTGTATGTGATTCCAGACATGATCAGTGTGATTGAAGACACCGGTCAGACGCTGCCCTGGTTTACGGTGCTTCTGATTGCCATGACTGACACTTTGCGCGACTACTGGTGGGCGCTGCTCGGCGGTGTGGCTATTATTGTTCTGCTGATCCGCTGGGCGTTGTCACAACCCAACATCCGCATCAGCTGGGACCACAAGAAATTTTCCCTGCCGCTTCTCGGGCGCATCGCACGCAGCGCAAACGCAGCCCGTTACGCCAACACTTTATCGATACTGACCAGCGCTGGTGTGCCTCTGGTGGAAGCCATGAACATTGCCAGCGAAGTGGTGTCTAATACCTGGCTGCAACGCCGGCTTGTCGAGGCCACGCAAACGGTCAGCGAAGGTATGAGCTTGAAGGTTGCCCTCGAGAACGTAGGCCAGTTTCCACCTATGCTTCTACATATGGTCGGCAGTGGCGAACAAAGTGGTGAATTAGATGCGATGTTAGGGCGCGTGGCCACTTATCAGCAAGCTGAGGTCGAGCGTATTGTATCGACTGTGGTGAAACTGTTTGAGCCTTTGATGTTGCTCATCATGGGCGCGGTTGTGCTGTTTATTGTCATGGCCGTGTTACTGCCTATATTAAGTATGAACCAGTTGGTCTGAGCCAACGAGATGTCGGAGAAGTAGTTATGTATATGAGTCCCTCAACCCTCAGCGTGAAAAACCGAGGCTTTACGCTGATTGAGATCCTTGTGGTTGTTGTCATTCTCGGTATTCTCGGCGCAGTGGTTGTACCACAGATTCTCGGCCGGCCAGATGTGGCCAGAGTTCAGGCGGCACAAACCGACATCCGCTCGCTGTCTAACGCACTGGACGTCTACCGACTCGACAATTTCCAGTACCCCTCATCAGAACAGGGTCTGGAAGCCCTGGTCGAAAAACCCAACGGATTCCCTGAACCGAAAAACTACAACCCGGAAGGGTACGTCAAAAAACTGCCTACCGACCCCTGGGGTTCACCCTACATTTACGAGCGCGGCGACAACGGTTTTGCGTTGTACAGCCTTGGCGCTGACGGTCAGGAAGGTGGCGAGGGGTTGAACGCCGACATCCGACTGGCGGATATCTAAACCGCAATCATTCAGATCATGCGTGTTCACACATCATGCTCACGGGGTTTCACGCTGATCGAAATTCTGGTGGTGGTGCTGGTGGTGTCAATTCTCATGGGCGTCGTTGCCAGCTCCTTCAGTGGCTCCGATCGAGAGCAAACGTTACGCGGCTATAGTGAACGTCTGGCGTTACGGATCGAATTTGCACGCGACAAGGCTCTGCAGAGCAATCGGGAATGGGGTGTTTTCCTCGACGAGGAGGGCGTCCGCTTTGCCGAGTTTGACGAAATCAACGCGCTCTGGAGCCCTCGTAGTGGCAAGCCGTTCAACGCAGACCCATATGATCACAACGTGGAATTCAGTGTCTCTGTAGAAGATCTGCCGGGTACTCTGCAGGCCCCTGAAGACCCTGATGAAGACATTCCCGATATTGTTCTGTTTTCCAGTGGGGAGACCACACCCTTTGAAATCACAATTTCACCTGTCGAATGGGAAACACGCCCCTGGCTGCTTACCTCTGACGGATTCACCCGCACGGCCGCCTCCCGCGGCGACGAAACATGAAAGCCAACAGAGGCTTTACGCTGCTTGAGATGTTACTGGCAGTGGTAGTCATCGCAGTGGTGGGTATCACTATATCAACAGCTATTGGGGGTGTTGCTAACCAGACATTTTCGCTGGAACGTCGCACAGTTGCGCATTGGGTAGGGCAGAACCAGCTGCACCGGTTACGCATCAGCCTGCGCAACGAGGCTCAAGTCCTGCCTGAAGGTCGCGACAGTACTCGCCTGTTCATGGGTGGGCGAGATTGGGAAGTGCGCACTGCCATCAGCGCTACTGACTCACCTGTCATGCGACGCGTTGAAGTTGACGTCTACGAATTTCTGGATGGCGAACGCCAAGGTCCTTTTGATCACAGCGTCGCCTTTGTCGGCCGCAATTGATGCAACCCAGAACAAAAAAATCTGCCCGCGGCTTCACCTTAATAGAGGTGTTGGTTGCCTTTCTGATCTTCGGCCTGATCGGCGTAATCAGCAGCCAGCTGCTGTCGCAAACCCTCCGCGCGCAGGATGACCTCTCCGATCGAGGCACGCGATTAAATGATATCCACCGCGCCATGCAGATCATACAGAGGGATATCATGCAGCTGGTGGACCGCCCTATACGAGATCAATACGGTGATACCCAGCGTTCGCTGCTGATCGGCGCGGACGGCATTATTGAATTTTCTCGCGGAGGCTGGCGCAATCCGCTGCAACTGCCCCGCGCCGAAGTACAGCGGGTGGGCTACCTTATCCAGGACAATAAGCTGTTGCGGGGTTACTGGCCGGTCCTTGATCGCGCCCAGGACACCGAACCCGCCTACCAGACTCTGTTGACGGAAATAGAACAACTTGAGTTTTTTGCGCTGGACGCCAGCGGTAATGAATACACGTTCTGGCCTGTACCTGGCGCCAACCCGAGTGATCCAGGCACTGCCCTGGCGGGCATTCTGATGCGTATTGATGTGCCACCTTTTGGTGTGATTGAGCGCGTATGGGAGGTGCCCAGTGTATAGACAGGTAAACGTCAGGCAGCAGGGTGTTGCCCTGGTCAGCGTGCTGCTTATTGTCGCCATTCTGCTGGCTGTCGCCAGCCGCCTGCTTGCCAGCCACAACCTGGTGATCAACGCCCATCAGAACACCTTTGAGCAGAACCAGGCGCTGCAATATGCTTTAGGTGCTGAAACGCTGGCGCGTCAGGCGCTGTACCAGGATTTTAATACCACCGGCAAAGACATCGACCACAGCGGCGAGATCTGGGCGCAGCAGACCATGCCATTTGAGCTCGACGAAGGCGGGTATCTGGAAGCCCAGCTGATTGACAGGCAAGGCTGTTTTAACCTTAACAGGCTGGCTGGATCTGAAGCAGACGTTGCCACGGAACAACTCAAGCGCATGGCGCAGAATCTGGGTATAAATCCGCAAATTGCAGATGCGTGGAGAGACTGGGTAGATGCGGACCTTGAAATCAGTGGTTTCGGTGCTGAAGATTCAGATTATCTGATCAGCCAGCCCCCATATCGGACCCCGAACCAGCCGGTTGTAGATGTCTCAGAACTGTACCTGCTGCAGAATGTCGACCGGGAACAACTGGTGCTGCTACTGCCACACGTGTGTCTGCTGCCGGAAACAGAGTCAGCGTTGAACATCAACACCGTCAACGCCCAGAGCCTGGCCGCGCTTGATGAGAGTTTCAGCATCAGTCAGATTGAACCCATTGTAGCGGCGGACCGCGCTTACCAGAGCGTGGCCGAATTTGTGCAGGCGTTTGCGGACTTCACCCCGGCTGAAGCCAGTCTTAAGGTTACCAGCGAGTATTTTCTGCTACATGCTCAGGCGCAGGTGGGCAGCAGCTCAGTCACTCTACAGAGCCTGCTCTTTCGCGATCCAAATAGCGGTGTAGTTACGGTACTGAGGCGAGACTTTGGTAAACTCTTTCGTTCAAATCTGGACATCGTCACCGAGGAGATCTGATGCCGCGTTTGTTTTTGCGTGTGCTTTCCCAGGCAGTGCCACTATCAAGTGATGGTGACATCGATAGCGAGTCATCTCTGCTCGAGGGTTATGACCTGGGCGTCGAGTGGCTGATCAAGGAAAACGATGGTTCAGTTCGCGGTACCGGCGTAACTGATTATCGTGGCCTGGCTGATATTGCTGACCCTAACATCGACTGGCTGAAAGACCCTGAAAACACTGTTGTGCTGCTGCCCAGCCAGTTTGTGCTCATGGTCACGTGTGACGTACCCGGCCGCAGCACTGCGCAGATACGCCGAGCGCTGCCTTTTGCAGTGGAAGAATTTGTCGCCACTGATATCGAACTCATGCATATCGCCCATGCGGGCATCAAAGCTGGTCAGCCGGTGCGCTGCAACATCGTTGCTCATGAAACCATCGTCAACTGGCTTGCTTGTTTTAAGTCCATTGGCGTGAATCCAGGTTATTTTGTTGCCGACAGTCAGGTGCTGCCCAGTGACAGCAATAGTGCAAGTGTGCTTTTTGAAGGCAGTACCGCGCTGGTTGCCGCCCAGGATCAGGCTGCAGTTGTCGATCTCGACAATCTGGTTTTTGCTCTGAACAGCCTGGATGTCGGTGAAATCTCAGTGATTAACGGCGAACTGAGCCCAGTTGATCAAGGTCTGTTGGATAACCATCCAAACGTTGTCCACGCTGACATGTCACCCCACGGCGTCCTCGACTACCTTGCGGACCAGTTCGGGCGCAGCAGCTTTATTAATCTGTTGCAGGGTCAGTACACACCTGTCCGGCCAAAAAGCGCCCACGCGGGAAAATGGCAGGGTGTTGGGGCGCTTGCTGCCGTATGGCTGCTGGTGGCTTTTGTCGGCATGGTTGCACAGGGATTCTGGGCATCATCACAAGCCGATCGACTGCAGGAAGAAAGCTTTGCCTTTTACAAAAGCGCGTTCCCCAGAGAATCCCAACCCAATACGGTCGATCAGTTGCGCAGGCGAATGCGCGCAAAGCTCGGACAGAGCAGTTCCGCTGAGGAAAGCAGTGCATTTGTTGGTTTAACCGCTCAATTTGCCAACGTGATGACCAGTAGTGGCAGGGTTGATTCATTAAGTTACACCCAGCAGCGGGAAGAGCTGACCGTTGAGGTCCTGCTGGACAGCTTTGATGATCTTGAATCTCTGAAAGGCAAACTCGCCCAGGCGGGCATTGCCTTAGAGGTGGTCAGCTCCGAATCTGAAGAGGCCGGCGCACGCTCAAGATTACGCATGAGGTACGAATCATGAGCGCTTTGACATCCATAAATAATCGCTTCCGGAATTCAGCCCCGGGCCGCTGGTTTTATGGCCGTGAGCAGAATGAACAGAAAATTATTGCCGGCATAACAGCGCTGGTTGTCATAGCCGTTCTGTGGGCAGGGGTATGGAAACCGGTTGCAGACTGGCGCTATGTTGAAACCAACCGCCAGCAGAATGCGCAACAACTCATCGACTGGCTACGGGTCAATGAACAAGCAGCCAAACAGGCTGGAAGCAGCAGCAATAACCGAGGGTCCCGCGCCCTGATTCCTGTCATTACAAAAGCGGCTGACGCACACAACATCAAAGTTAACCGACTGCAGCCCGAATCCAATGGCGTCATCAGCGTTGTTCTGCAACAGCAGTCTTTCAACCAGATTGTGCAATGGATTGCGCAACTTGATGAAAATAATGGAGTTTCTGTTGATCGAGCCAGCTTCGATTCTCAGGATGCGCCTGGCTACGTTAACGCCCAGATCCGGCTCAACTGATAGCCGTTTCCAGTGTGACCTGAAAGGTCGCAATCCAGTTGTAATAGCGCGACACAGTTCTCGTTTACACCGTAACGAGTTCAACGATTTTGCCCCCCAGCGTCATAAACTGACCTTCAAGAGATGAGAGACACCTTAGGGAAGGGACACGTCGATGATAGAAGCCAATAAAGTATTTGCGGCAGTACACACGCAAGTGACGGGTGAGTTGATGCAGTTAATGAACGGCTTCTATCACAACATAGAAGACGGTCTTTTCGAGCTTGCTTACACCAACCAGGACCAGATGCAACAGCGTCACCTGGTTGAGCTCATGCGCGAACTGCGCTTTCGGCGTAAACAGCTCCTGCGCACGTTCGGCAAGCGCGTTCACAATTCCAGCCCCGCCTGGCTTGGACCGTTTGAAGTAGGTCCGGAGCTTATTGAAGAGCGAATGATTGCGAACGAGATGGCCGCAAAGTGCGGCGCTCACTTTGGTCCAGTGCTCCAGACCATTGCTGAACGTACCGCACATGCCACCGCACGGGATGTGCACCGCAAAGACCTGCCGATCAGCCCGGAGGCAGTCAGCTATCATTTTGTGATGTCCTGCCGCAGCGTCAAGTTTGATAAATACTCTGTTGCCACCGTGCAGGGGTTATTTCAGCGCTTTGTGCTGGATCGCCTTGGCGCGCTGTACGGGCGTATCAATTACGAGTTGGAAGAGGGTGGCTATCAGACTCTGGCTGAAACAGGCGACAGCGCGATGCTCTCAAGCGCGTAGACCGGGCTGACCAGAACTCCACAGAAATGCCTGTAGCCGCGTATTGCGGCGCTCCTGCACACGACGCTCAGAGTGAACGATAAACTCTGACTGCACCCGCCGATCTGACCCACAGCGACAATCCCTTGCCGCAACATCAACGCCTGGATCCCTTGTTCTAGCGGTCTTTGTTTTATAGTCCATCGCTTTCCTGTGCCCACAGTCGTTTTCGTTGTTCTGCCTGCGCGTCGGTGTCGATAAAGGCAATCTCCACAGTGTCCTGGGCAAGCTTTTTCACAATCGCGTGATTACTGCTGACCCGATGGATGATATGCCTGCTGGAGGCTTTCATCGGCTGGCCATATTTAGCTTTGAACGCATCAGCCACATCATCAAACGCCAGATCTTTGAACGTGCCCCGGATAATGATCGGATGTCGTTCCGGCGAGATAACTAACTGGATGTCACCATGGTCAAACGGTTCAGGCAGATTGGGTAAAACCGCATAGAAGGGCGCATCTACCGGGAAATTCTGCGTTGAGTTTCTGGCAAATGGTTTTTTAAACTGAATCCCGAACGCACCCTCCAATCGATATTCATCGCCCACCGTAAAAGAGTCTGCAAACTTTATCGCTCTGCGCTGATTCATGACCAGGCGGCGTTTTTCGATATCTGCCAGTTCACGCTGATAGGCTTCATATTCTTTCTGCTGATCCACCGTCCAGGCGGTAAGCGCCTGGACATCCAGATATTCGATAACCGTCGCGGGACCGCAGCGCACATCGATCTGCCGGGGCGGATAACTGATCCGCAAAGCCCGCTCAAAAGGGGCTGGTGCGGTGATTTCGATATCACCAGCGGCGGCATATTTCTTTGCGAGCGTAGCTTTCAACCAATCAAAATTTTCACCACAGCCACTTTCGAAAATCCGGCTGATCACACGCATTGGCTCTGCACGCTGGTTCAGCATGACAAAACTCTTGCTCGGCCGGTCACGGTAAAGGCGGGGCAGATTAGCCTTCGGAAAGAGCCGCCAGGGGTAGATGTATCCAGGGCGCAACGGCGGCAGGGTGATGCTGTGATTCGCGGGTAGGGCCCGGTCCGGGACAATCTTCACTTCCGCACCAAACGTATCCATGGCAAGCGGACGGCCGAATTCCGCACCCAGACCGCCATAGATGGGTTTGTCAGCTTGTTCGGCAGCAGCAATTGAAGACAGTAGTAGCGCCAATGCACCATACAAAAAGCGTCGCAGGGTAATAGCAGGCACACCGATTAACACACAAAGTGGCCTGCTTCGCGGCGGTTTTTACATTCACGTGTGACGTTGTCACACATGATCGCCATACCCGGGCTCTGCTCGGTTACGGTGTGACATTCGTACATCCGATCAGCCAGGTCTTCATCGGAGATAGACTCAAACTTGTTTGAGCACCCTGACAAGCCTGCAACCGCAGCGAATAGCATCAAACCTAGAAATATTTTCACTCACGCCCCTTCTGGGAGTAGATGGCTTGTATTAAGAGTAGACGAAGTTTCCAACCTGTCGAACGCAATCTCCAGCTCTCACAAGCCAAACACGTACCCATTCTGCAGATCCCGCCACTTACCGGAATTGTCCTCCAATGAGAAGTTAAGAGTGTTCCCGCTTCCGCAGCGTCACTGCCATTAGGACCCTTATGAAAGCCAAATCTGCCTGTTTTTTTGTCACCCTGTTTCTGTTGTCCGCATGTCACGACGGCAGCCGCGATTCAACCGCTCAACGGCTGGACAGCCAGGTTGAGATTCCCGTGTTCAGCGCAGCCTGTCTGTACGGTGGCGTCGAACAAAGTGAAGGCTTGGACAGTAACGCAAACGGCCGACTTGAGGACGACGAGGTAGGCACAACTCAAGTTGAGTGTTTCGGCGAGGAATCACCGCTCTTGGACACACAGCTTCAGCAGCAGGCGCAACTTCAGCAACTCACCGGCGACCCCTCTATGGACCGGCGGGTACCGTCCATAGACTCACCATTAAGCCAGCTGGGGATGCAGCTGTTTTTCAGCAAAGCACTCAGCGGCGATCTTGATGTTGCCTGCGTCAGCTGTCACCACCCGGCGCTGGGCGGCGGGGACGACTTACATTTATCCGTGGGAGTAGCGGCGGATATACCAGAACTGTTGGGGCCGGGGAGAACTCATCGCAGCGGTGCTGCAGGTTTCGATGGCGGTCCAACAGTACCGAGAAACGCGCCCACCACCTTCAACGTCAGCTTATGGGACAGTGTGCTGTTTCACGATGGTCGCCTCGAAAGCCTCACCGGAACGCCCGGCACTGCTGGTGAAGATGGTCCGGTGCGTAGCCCGGACGTGGCATTTGGCGAAATAGACACCCAGGCAACAGGGTCGCTGGCGAAGATACAGGCGCGCTTTCCGGTGACTTCAGCAGAAGAAATGAAAGGCTTTGCCTTTGCATCGGACGCTGACAATCAGACATTACGAGCAATGCTGACAAGCCGACTTAAAGGAGATACAACCGATCTGGTGAGAAACTACTGGCTCGATGCGTTTCAAACCGGCTTCGCCACACCAGCCGGATCAGAGGAAGAACTCATCACCTTTGACAACATCACCCGGGCGATTGCTGAATACGAACAATCTCAGGTATTTGTAGAGACACCCTGGAAACAATTCCTGAATGGACAGACTGACAGCATGCCTGCCGAGGCAAAACTGGGCGCACTGCTTTTTTTCGGTAAAGCGCAATGCAGCAACTGCCACAGTGGAGACTTTTTCACCGACGAAGATTTTCATGTTGTGGGTATGCCGCAGATCGGTCGCGGCAAAGGTGATGGCGCTACCGGTGACGGAGATTTTGGCCGCTTCCGCGAAACACAAATTGAACAGGATCGCTTTGCCTTCCGCACACCATCGCTCCTGAACGTCGCTGTAACAGGGCCCTATGGCCATGCCGGCGGATACAGCTCACTAAGGGATGTGATCCAACATCACCTGAATCCGCGAAGCGCGATCGAAAACTACGACACCAACCAGCTCGACGCCAGCGTGCAGAGGGAAAATTTCTTGACCAATACGCTGGCAGCAATAGACCAATTAGAGCGATTACAGGCAAGCGGCGAATCAGAACTGAAGGAGCTTCAATTAACGGATGAAGAGGTGGATTGGTTGACCGCCTTCCTCAATGCTCTGACGGACCCGTGTGTACAAGAACAGGATTGCCTGCAACCCTGGACGCCTGATGAATCCACTTTCGACCCTGATGGTTTAAGGCTTGAAGCGATTGATGGCGCAGGTAATGCCTTTTAGGAGGGAGGAGGGCGTTTCCTGTTTGCGCTCGCAGCTACTGAATCAATCCTCTTATTCAACGCATCGCCAGTGCTCTTAAGCCAGGGTCGCCCTTCGGCCTCTTCAAAAACACGCTCCTGCAGAGGTTTCAGAATATCATCCGAGGTACCCGTACTGTCACGATTGCCAAACAGATTAATCCAATGTTCTGTGCGCCGACCAAATTCGAGCACACGCTGGAAGTACTGATCCGGTTTGGAACCGCCAAAAAACAAACCGTACAGAGCGCTGAACATAGATACGGGCAGAAGAATCAGGTCTCGAAACCCATCAACCGCAAGTTTCCCCTGGAAGACCAGTACATCCCACAGCAATTGCAGCCTCGAACGAGGCACATTGTCTTCTTCAGCTGGTTTATCAATATCTTCCTGATCCATCATAACCTCTCAACCCGTTGGACTGATTTGCTATCGCGAACCTTCGCCAACTAGAACGACTTCAACAGTCTGCAGCAGGATAATCATGTCCAGCAGGATACTGTGGTTTTTTACGTAATACAGATCGTACTGCAGCTTTTCTTTTGCATCCTGGATGGATGCACCATAAGGGTAACAGAGCTGTGCCCAACCGGTTATACCCGGTTGCATTCGGTGCCGCTCTTCGTAATACGGAATTGTGGCATTCAACTCTTCAACAAATATCGGCCGTTCAGGGCGTGGCCCGACCATACTCATATCACCTTTAATAACGTTTACGAGTTGGGGTAGCTCATCCAGATGGGAGCGACGCAGGAAGGCGCCCACCCGGGTTGTCCTTGGATCATTGTATTCAGCCCACATCGCGCCGCTTTCTTCGGCATCTACCTGCATGGTTCTGAACTTGATGACAGTAAATGGCACCCCATTTTTGCCGACACGTTGTTGCCGATAAAAAAGCGGTCCACGGAACTTGTCACAAACCAGAATCGCAATGCCTGAGAGCAGCATAATGGGGAAAAACACAATGAACAGAATCGTCGCAACGGCAATATCAAAAGTCCGTTTGACTAAGGCACGGTACCAGTTGGTGACAAACCCGTCCGAATACACCAGCCAGGATCGCTGCAACAGGTCCACATCGATTTTGCAGGCCTCTCTTTCGATAAAATTCTGTACTTCGCAGACATCTACACCTGAAAGCCTGCAGTCCATCAACTCCTCGAAAGGTATGCCTGGAGAGTTTTCGTCAGCAGCACGACGATCATCTGCTGCCACAACAATCTGATCTACGTCATTTGCCTCACAGAACGCAGACAGACCCGCCTCAGGATAGGCTATGACATGAGCGCCAAATTCCGCGATCAGATTTGGCGTGCCTTCCTGTTGCATAAAACCCTCAAGCACAAAGGCGCGACGATCGGAGCGACGACGCATGCGGCTGGCCACCTTTACGGCCCGCTGTCCGGTTCCCAGAATAAGCACCCTGGATTTCATAAAATCTTCATCAATGAAATTCGAGGTAATCCAACGCAACGCAGCCACTAACAGAAATCCTTCGATACTGGCAAACAGCAGAACACCGCGACCTAACACAAGATCTGGAAACAAAAACAGAACCAACGCCATGCCGATAGTCCCCAGCAGGAACACCGCAACAGCCGTACGCAACATGACCCCGACATAACCTTCACGCAGGCGTGCCTCGTAAACGCCCATGGCGACCATGAAAAACAGGAGCACACCGGAAAACGTGAGCGCAAACACAAAGTGTTCAGAGAAGGTGGGAATCACACCAAAACGGGTGAAGTGGCCCAAAAAGGCAGCGAAAAACAACACCGCCCCTTCAAGCGCAGCAGTAATGACAAACGGCGTGTGAATATAATGTCGAAATATTCGCAGATGAGCCATTGCTCAATAAACCCCGGTCTCGATTTTGTCCTGTCGAAGAACAAAACCCTTGATTCGTAGTTTCAGATCTTCACTGACCACAAATTGCCAGGACGCCCAGACAAGGCCAGAAAGCCCAATCGCGACAACTGCAGCAGCAAGATAGTTATTTGTCTCTAACGCAAGCCAACGAGCAAGCAACAACATGCCTAGGAAAAGGAGGTTGATGACGATCGGTTTCGAATAAATTTCGAATAAAAGGCGGAGCGGGTTTGCGCTGATCTTGAACAGCATAAACGATATGTGGGGCAGATGTACTGCCACCATTAAAACGAGCGCCACAATCAATGCGGCATTCACAGCATTCACACTTTCGATAGATGACAAGCCAGCCATAACGCCCAGTCCAGACAGGAATATACTGAACAATCCAATGCGTCCATGTGCATTCAATCCACTCAACAAACGATAGGAAATTGAATAATTAGCGTGGAGGAGGGCGCCTGCAGCTAACAGAACTGCCACGTGGCTGACAACAAATTCAGGCCCCATCCACAACGACACTATCAGATCACCTGCCACCGCAAAAACAGTCAGAAGCGGCAAGCTGATCAAAACAGCCATGCGCGTACTCTGAACATAAAGACTGACTACTTCTTCCTCCGCTCCAGAAGCAACAAGAGCACTTGTCACAGAGGACAAGGACATGGAAAGCCGCTCTGTCAGCCGATTAATCTGTCGCATGATCGTTGCATAGCGGGAGAATGCGGCCAGAACCAGGGGCCCCATACTTAAAAAAAGCAGCAAGCGCATAGATTGATGTACAAGCAGATCCTGCATAACATTAATCGACGTTTTCATTGAATACCGCAGCAGCGTTGCACCTTTCTCAATGGAAACTTCAAAGGGATTGATGCTCATTTCTTTACAAACAATGTAGGCAAACACATACCTGGCGAGTTCCGAACAGACCCGCAGGATCAAAGTCACGATCGCCAGGCCTTGAATGCCATATCCGAGCAGCAACGCAGCCACCATGGCGAATGCCAGCAGCACATCGTGAACCAGATTTATGTACTCGGTGATGCGGGATTTATGTTGGCCAATCAGCACACCGTGGGCGATATCACCAAACATCACAACACCGATGGTTAGCGCCAAAAACATTGTGATCTGATCAATTTCGTCCATTAAAGCCAGATTGTCGCTATGCGAGGCTGCCGCCAGGTTCATAACGGCAATGAACGCACCGGCCATCACCAGACTTATAAAACACTGTGCCCACCAGCCTGTAGCACAGATAGATCCAATCTCCGCGTGTTGTCGTTCAGCATCTTTCTGAGCTATGAAATAAGACAACGCCTGACCGAAGCCAATGCCGGAAAAGGAAACGTAGATCAGAAAAGACCAACCCAGGTCCCAGATGCCTAACGCTTCCTGACCAACAGACTCATAAATAATGCGAGGCATGACAAAGCCAATGCCGATGGCAACCAGGTAGGTCAGGCCAGACGCAAATACGTTAGGAAATAGTTGGGTTCGCGCGTTTCGAACCATCAGGGCTTCTGGTAATTGTTTTCTGCAGTATTGGGGGGTGAGTGGTTATTGGTCAACGCATAATATCCAATTTAACATAATATATATTATGCGCACATATCAGGCGGGATCCTTCGAGTCTATCCTTTCAGTCACATCCAGCTCTCCTATCAACGCTGAAAGCTCCCTGGCGATATCGAAATCTAGTTCAGGCATAAAGTGACCATCTCGCTGGAAATTCTGGAACACCGTCGGATCTACGATATCGTGCGTACTCAAGTAGGCAATGCCATTGTCATCGAGAAACTCATTCAAGGCTGCATAGAGATGATCCTGGTAGCCCATGGTATGAATCAGCAACGCAATGAATACCTTGTTATCGCGTCGAGCCTGATCATGCATAGCCTGTATCAAGCTTTTCGTGACATCCAGGCTATTATCGTAATTGGTAAAGCCTTCAGTGTTGTAGAACCTTTCTGCAACGACACTGTATTGCCGTTGAGCCCAGGCACGACGAACAAGTCGGCCGATAACGCTATCGTCAAAAATATCTTTTTCAAAGGAGAAACGGTCGTAGTACGGATCGTGGGTTCGGATAAAGTCTAATATCGATGCCCAACCCTGCTCGTCCTTAAGTTTCTCTCTGAACTGATCGAGTGAATATGCCGGTGGTTCAACCCGGCGCAGCTCATCGTCCTCAACGTAGAACTTAGGATAAAAATGGCTGCTTGGTGCCTCAAAATTCCAGGTCATATGCGAGACTGTACCCGTTGTCTCAATACTTGAAGCCAGCACACCAAGCATAATGATGTCCGCCTCGTGTTCGCCACGATCGAGAAGATAGTCGGCATAACTCCTGCTTACGGTAGCGCCGGGACCGCCACTGAGGCGAACTGAAACATCGGGATCAACTTTTTCAAGGGCGTGACCGATGTGACTGCTAAAAGACATCCCATAGATTGATGCCAAGGTACTGCGCCCCGGATCCGGTTTACTTTTGCGCGTCTGTTCTCGAATCAACCACCCTGAATTGGCCAGCCGGGATGCAGTTTGATTGCTGTCCGACGTCATCCATCGCACTTTGTCTTCGACCGAACGGCCATAATTAAAGTAGCGTTGTAAGGTGCCGATTTCATCATTCATAGGATCGTCGGGGTACGTTGTTACCACTCCAATACATACGTCCAAAATGATCAGAATGGCTAACATCCACAGAACTGGTTTAATTGATGCCATAGTATTAAAACTGGAAGTAGATAAATTGTGTTGGCGCGTTGCTTAACCCCATGGCCAGAATAAACAGCAATACTGCATAGAGTCCCCCCTGAACATAGCTGGCCGAGAAACGCCAAGGGTTTGTATACCCTGTTTTGTTCTGATACAGGTCTATTAACAGTAACAATGGCAGCCCAAGCAATGCCGAGAAAGTCGGCCTTTTAAGGGTAACTGAAAAATCAAAATTCCCCAGCGCACTGGTAAGAGAAACGATCTGATCCAGGGAGGTCACGCGGAAAAGCAGCCATCCGTAAAGAGTAAACAGAAAAAACAATCCGATATAAAGAATGTTGATGTACTTGTTACTCAACCTTGAGAAGAAGCGTCCGGTATTTGTCAGATAACGATGAACACACAGCAGCGCACCCTGATACACCCCCCAGAAAATGAAGTTCATTGCGGCACCGTGCCACAGCCCACCCAGCGCCATCGTCAACATAAGGTTTCTGTAGGTTTTGGTGTTACCTTTGCGATTACCTCCCATTGAAATATATAGATAATCTCGCAACCATGACGACAGACTGATGTGCCAGCGACGCCAGAATTCACTTGGGTTCTTGGAAAAATAGGGTTGCTCGAAATTACGCATCAACCTGATGCCAAACATTTTCGCCGACCCCCGAGCGATATCGGAATAGCCCGAAAAATCACAATAAATCTGGAACGCGAAGCACAACGTAGCCAATGCGACGTCTGCGCTCGATACATAGGCGCTGGTATTGTAGATAGAGTCAACAGATGCCGCCAGGCCGTTGGAAACTCCAATCTTCTTGAACAACCCAAGTAGAATGAGAAAAAGACCGCTTTTGATCCAGTCCAGAGACACACGGCGTTCAGATGTGATCAATGGTAATAGATGAGATGCGCGCTCGATGGGCCCAGCCACCAATTGTGGGAAGAATGCGACAAATAGACTGAAGCTGATGATATCTTTAGTCGGCTTCAATTCGCCGCGATAAATTCCTATGGAATAGCTTAGTGTTTGAAAAGTGTAGAACGAAATTCCGACTGGCAAAACGATATCAAGATGCAAAAGTTCAACGTTGGTAACTCCAAGCGACATAAACACCTGTTCTGCGCCGCTGATAAAAAAGTCGAAATATTTGAAGAAACCCAAAATACCTAGGTTGGTAAAAACGCTAAGTAACAGGAATGTACGACGCTTGCGCGCATGTTCCCAGTCTTTCACATACTTGTAGAGAAGCGGCATTAGTAGAACAGCGGCAACCACTGCTCCTACTATCCAACCAACCACATCCGGCATACCGTTGAGTTGGTACCCTGCTTCTTGCCACGCAGGTGTGACGACGAAAAGCGCAACACTTGCAACCAGCATGGTTGAGGCGTAGAGGTAGTGTTTTGTTTTTATTGAATTGTTGCCGATTATCAGGCCGCAACAATAATCCACCGCAGTAGAAAGGATGATCAGAAATAGAAAACGAACATCCCACGTGCCGTAGAAAAGATAACTTGACGCCAGCAGCAGAACATTCTGCCACTTATGATTGAGCAGTAGATAAGTCAGCCAGACTGCAGGAAAAAAAAGCAGGTAATTTATCGAATCAAAACTCACGTCGAAATCAGCCTTGTGCTACCGGTGAGAAGAACGCGAATGTTATCACCCGACAACGAGGAGCGTACCCTCCGCTGTTGTAATATCGTTGTCAAATTTGCATCATCTCAACGAGAAACAGTTTCAAGCCGGCTGTTCGTAAACATACCGATGTCTAACGCTCGCCCTCAGGACGCACCATCACCCGAGATCACTGCCGGTATTAGTCTTACCAGTATCTTGACATCCAACCAAAGGGACCATTCGTCAATGCTGGCCCGCCGAATAAAGCGGCCAATTCGGGTTACCCGGGGATCATTCTTCATTTTGAAGATTGGACCGCTGGCTTCGTTGAGATGCTCTATTTCCGCCAATCGTTGTTCCGCATCCTGGTACATGCTACGAAACTTGATCATTTGAAATTTGCGCTTGTTCAGGCCCACCCGTGTCTGTTTGAAGAAAGCGGGACCAGGTGAATCCAGTTTAATTAACGCTATCGTTAGCAAAAATACGGGTGACAGGAAAAGAATCGCAGGAATGGTAATCAGGAGGTCAACGATCCGTTTGACAATCATGGAGCTGGCCCCACTAGAGATCGGATCAAGACTCAAGACAGGCCATGAGCCAATCTGTTCAAGGCTATAGCTGCCGCCTTCTACCTCATAAAGGTCTGCCAGAAACTTGATACAGACCCCCTCTTCTGCACAGGTAGTCACTAACCCTTCTACATCATTCAGCAGAGTCCGGGGCAAGCAGATGATCACTTCGTCGACCACGTGTTCGGTCAGGATACGGCTGATTTCCCTTGTATTGCCAATGACGGGAACGTCCCCTGACGGCTCGCTGTTTTGATCAGGCTTTGGATCGAGCATGCCTATAATGGTGATACCCCAGTCAGAATTGTCTCGATAGACTTCCATTAAGCGGTGCGCTCTGCTGCCAGAACCAACTACGAGTACTTGCAAAAAATTATCAGGGTATTCTCTGCGACCGGTAAAATACCACCAGCGCAGGAAGAGCCGGTTGCTGAGCAGACCTGAAACAAGCAAAAAAGCAAACAGCCCTACCGCGTAGCGACTGACAAATTCCAATTTACCGAAGTAAGCGACCGCGAGTAGGCAGACTACGACCGTTGCCGCATAACGCAACGCGAGCAAAGCTACAATGACCATCCGCTTTCCATGCAGACCAGGGTTTTCGAACATCGATGCAACAATGCTGAACAGGAAAACAAACGGGATCAGAAAAAAGTGGTTAATTACGTCGGCGGAATTAGCCAGGTCAACGAGCCATATGAAATTTACCGCTACCAGGTAAGCCAGCACACTTAAAAGGACATCCTGTGTCCGCAAAAGTCGCTTTAGATGAGCCGATTTAGAAATCTGCATTCAAACTCACATGTTGTCGAAATCGTTAAATTACTGATGTCGTATTTTACGCTTTTAGGCAACAAAAATGATTGAGTAGAATATTTCAATTGTCCGGCAAATGTAGACTGCAAGTTCGCGCACCGTAGATCTCAGTCAGCAATGATTAGTTATCCACGAGGTATTCGTTCAATAGCGCTTTACGATCCACCTTTCCATTCGCATTCAGCGGAAACGTCCCAATCGTAATCAATCGCCGAGGCTGCATGTAAGCTGGCAATTTACTGGCAAGATCAGCCAGAATATCGGCATCATCAATCGGTGATTCGCTGCGAAATGCAATAATACCTTCAGCGCCACTGGCTCCTGTGGGATAGCCGATCGCTATCGCAACATCAAGCTCGCCGGCATTGCGGATCAATGCTTCGATTTCTCCCAGTTCCACACGATAGCCCTGCACTTTAATCTGATTGTCCATGCGCCCGAGGTACAACAAAGGGCCGTCAGCGCTGTTACGGCGCACCCGATCCCCTGTTCTGTAAAAAGTCTTTGTTTCTCCTGGTGGCACAACAAAAGCCGAGGCGGTCTTATCTGTATCTTCCCAATAACCAAGCGTCAACTGATTACCAGTCATCAACAGCTCACCAGGCTCCCCCTCTTTAACCGGGCAGAATTTTTCATCCGCAATCAGAACTTCCATCGCCGGATAAGGCCTACCAATGGGTACAACACCCTGCTCCGCTTCATCGGCGGACGTAGCTGAATCATATTGATATACAGTACAGGCAATAGTCAGTTCTGTCGGTCCGTATAGATTCTCCACAATAGAGTTTGGCGCTGCCTGCTGGAACGCTTCCGCAATCTCAAGCGGTAGTGCCTCACCACAGAACAGACTGTACCGCAGTGAAGGATAATTGTTAGGCTTCAACATACGCAGTTTCTTCATCATAACTGCGGTGGAAGGGACACTAAACCAAATAGAAATATTCTGCGATTGAATATACTTTGCAGGTAACAGCTTCTCTCCCTGGGTTGGACAACACACGCAAGCACCTTTCGACCAGGCAACGAACATATCAAACGCGCTCAAATCAAAAGTAAGATCAAATGTCTGTGAAAAGCGATCCTGTTCCGTAATCTTGTATCGTTGCACCATGTAGTCTACGAAGCTCGTGACATTCTCCTGGGTTACCATCACTCCTTTGGGTTGCCCTGTACTACCGGAGGTAAACAATATATACGCCAGATCTGTATTGCAGGCTGTGGAGGCGGTAAACGCGGTACTATCCGCCAAGTCAGAGGCTGTCATGAATGTGTGGTGAGCACAGGCGCTCGGAAGCTCCGGCAAGGTGTCAGCATCAATCAGCAGTACCGTAACTGCCTCATCCAACTGGCTGAGCACTGCAGTCAGTTGTTCGAGAGAATCCTGTTCAGCAACTATTTTCCCCAGCCGCACCCGTTTAATCATCTGCAGGGTTCGTTCGGTTGGAAACGACGGATTAAGCGGAACATAGGCATCGCCAGACAGGAGAGTGGCGATAATTCCGGAGAACGCAGCAAAACTACGGTGGCCAAAAACCCCCGTTAGAGGGGACTCGGCGGCGGGCAGACTCTTTAAAGTTGCTGCAACAGCACAAGATAGAGTGCGCAACTTTTCGTAACTGTAAGCCTCTTCCTGAATTTGTAAAGCAGGACGATCGGGGAACTTTTCAGCGCTTTCCAAAAAAACCGAAACTAGAGATTTGGGAGCAGGCATTGTTCCAACAGCTACTCAGGCTACCGCAAAAAAAGTCTGGTACATCGTATTAGTGCTGACGAACATTTCCGGTTCCAGCTCTTCCATATCAAGTTCCTCGCCTAACAAACTCTCGATATAAAGGATGAATTCCACGATATCCAGAGATGACAGATACCCCTCCTCGATAATATTCGTATCGTAGGAGAACTGGCCATCAACAACAGGAATCTTGGATCGCTCTACAATCCACTCCTTCAACTTAAGCTTAACCGCAGCTTCGTCCATCGCTTACTCAAACATCCCTAAATCGTTCAGAGCACTTAAAGCTCAGGTACTTGCTCTAAAATCTCGTTTTCCACAAGAAGATTGACCAAGACTTCAGACGCTTTTTCACGATGCGCCCTACCCTTCTCAAGTGCCAGTTGTCGTAGCCCGTAACCATCGTCCAAGCCGGCATCTTTGTACATGGTGGGATTGTAATAATCTCCCCATGAACTTTTTAAGTATGCCGAAAGCCAATTTCTAAAACCTTGCAGCTCGTCACTGGACCAGGCTTTGGACTTATCCTGGAATGTTTCAACCAGTCGAGCCCTACCAAATGCAAGATGACGGGTTTCGTCGAAATGGTGGACACGATTAATCTCCCTCACTAACGGGTGAATACTTTTGTCATGCCACATAACAACGTTGTAATACTCGCCATATTCTTCAACCACCAGCGCTTTACACAGGAAGGCAACGTCCTCTTCCCCTTTTGCGTAGTCTCTGGGAATAGTGACTTTCTTCTCAGGGTAAACCTTGCCGAAATAGCGATTCAAAAACATGCCAAACATAATCATATGTTTGTTTTCTTCATCTATAAAATGATGCAGATAATCGCTGACTGGAGGTTCTGTGGACTTGAGATACAGTCGGTGAGCGAGCCCCTGAACTAACGGTCGCTCGCCCTGCAGAACCAGGCTGAAAAAATTACACAACTCGGTGAAGCTGAGTTTCTTCTGTTGTTCTTCAGTCAGCGAGTCAAAATAATCTGTGCCATACAGGGACATGAGTTCAGGACTCATAAACCAGTTTTCTTCTGGTAACGTGTCAGGCCAATCAAACGCTGTATAAACATCCCAGCTCTTCTTTATGGAAGCAGTACTGAGTTTGGGGGCAAGTTCTATCGAAGTGAGGCTCATAATGTTTCTCGAGTTCTTGAATTATTGAAAGCCATGCGGACCGTGACCATCCATGTTGGTCAAATGCAGGCCTTGCGCGATTGTACTCTTGGGACTTAGAGCTTCGTCCAATTGTGGCGAAAGCGCAAAAATACGCCTATTGGCAAGTACCGTGTAGCCACTGCTTTGCAGTCCCTTAATCCACGCCGGATGAGATATATTAGCAAATATCATGTCTACGTTTTGTGAAGCTATGTATTTATGTGTAGCTGCCAGAATTTCAGGCGCGTCTTGTGGAGCGCCAAAACAGTCTGTTATCAGACCAATATGCAGAGAGCCGAAGCGATCATCATCAGTATATTGCTTGTGATTAACTATAGACCAGCCGACAACAGCTCCATCAGAGTTAGTTATTTTTAGGCGTGTACCACCGGGCCAGCCTGATGACGGCATCAGCGCATTCATCATTTCAGCGTCGCGCACTGCCAGACACGTGTAGGCGCCTTTGTTCTGCTCCCAAATCTCGTCGGCCCAATCACCGAATTCGGCGATTTCAGCCGCCTGGAAGCCTTTTTTGATACCGCCATGAGAAAGTCTGTGCCATCCCTGGAGAAGTTTCACGCCCAGATAGCCAAGCCCGGTAAACGCCAACAGATCAAGAGCCAGTCGGCGTACGGGCGAAGTTCTCAGATATCGGTTGCGGCGAAGAAAAACAAACGGCTTAAGCACGTGAAAGCTAAATGGTACACCCCACAGATCCCAACCCATTTTGCGTAGCAGTTCCACCATCGGCTCATCAATTCCGCCGTGTCCAAGACTGAACAGCAGCGGGTATTGTTTGATCATCGCACGCATGAGACGCAACATAAGAGGGCTATACTTGACATCAATTGCAGCTTCGGTGAATGGGCCCTGCCAATCGGTCACCGTATGTATCTGACCGTTTATGAGCCACTGTTGTGGCTTGAGTGCGTACCCGCCCCTAACGACTTCCCCGTCTTCTACCGCCAGGTGATATTCGCGCCACGTCTTAGCACCTTCGCTGAACGGTACCCAGTCGGGTTGCGGATCGGAATAGAACCCCCATTTGGAACCACCAGCGCGCATGCGCTTGTTAAACGCTTCTACAGCTGATGAGTACTTTTGAGAATGGGGAACAACTTCTATTGCCACAACTACGCACGCCTTTTACAGGAGGATTATTTTACCTCAGTTGTAACAACGCCACAGTATCCATTTACAAACTAGAGAAGTCTTTCACTGAGAAAATAACCTCTACCACACAGCTATTCGGTATGATCCAAATCGCAAGATCTGGTGACATTCGTATACAGCGGGTTGAACAACATCCTCATGGAGCAGGAAATTAAAACATTCTTCGTAACAGGAGCCGTCCGATCAGGTACCACGCTACTGCGGCTGTTATTGGGCCACCACCCTGCCATCAGCCGCTGTGAAGAAATGGAATTTGTTGCCGAATACTATCGACACAATCGCAAACCAATAGATGTCGGAGCTTATGCAGAATTTCTGCAACATGATCGTGGCTTCCGCCTGTCTAAATACACAATTAATCCGTTGTTGAATTTTGAACAGTTGGCAAAAGATTTTCTGCAACAACAAGGTTTGCGCTCAGGCGATGTAAACTTAATCAGCGCAACTGTGCACAATGACTTTTCAGTACTACCCGAGCTCTACGAGGATGCGCGTTATATCTATCTAAGGCGTGACCCTCGAGAGGTTGCGCAATCATGTGTGCAGATGGGGTGGTCAGGCACTGCCTGGCACGGCGTAGATTTCTGGCTGACCGCACAACAGGAGTGGGAACTGCTTAAACAGCAGGTTCCGGAATCACACCGTATCGAAATCAGTTTTGAAGACCTGATTCATTCCTCACAAAGTGTCCTTCAATTGCTGTGCCAGTTTCTTCAAATCGAATACGACCCTGTCATGCTGGACATCGAAAAAGATACCACTTACACAAGACCAGACCCAAACCAGGCACGCTCATGGAGAGACTTTCCGGAACACACAGTTCGTCAGGTCGAAACGCGCTTAGGAAGGGACCAGTTGATGCAGGCAGGTTATCAGCCAAGTGACTATCCGCCGCTATCCCAAGGGAAACTATCTGTTGGTTTTATTGCAGTAGCGGATGTTCTGAATCGAATCCAATTTCGCATCAAACGTTATGGTTTGTCGTTGTGGATTCAGGGGGCTCTGTCTCGGCGATTTGCACCCCTTACGCTAAAACGCAGCGTACAGATGAAAATTGACGCAATTGACAACAATCATATGAAGTGAACGGCACACCAAGACTACCACCATCTGTTATCCAGCCTTGCCTGAAACAGCAAAATCTCGCAAACGTTCTATCAGTGATGGCGAAGCAACATCACTGATCGTATCAGCTGGTACCCAGCTAACTAATTTCTCAATAGCCTCACCCAGTTCCGATTCGTGCTCAATGGAAAGAATCATTTCCCTACCAGCGAAGTATCGTGCAGTACCCCACTGGTGATCATTTCTCGTTTCTTTCAGGCCAGCCTGCCTGGGCAAGACCAGCAGGGGTTTTCGCGCTCCGAGTACCTGCATGATGGTCCCAGTACCCGCATGAGAAATAACACTAGAGGCTTCATCTATCAGTTCGTTAAACCTTTCGGCACTCAACCACCGTTCGAACGGAAAGTTTTGAGGCTCGTAAGCGCCTTCACCGATCTGTGCAAAAATGACCACATCCGGATGTTCAAAGGCCCATGCATCCACAGATTTAACAAGTCGATCAAAGGGTGTCTGGTGCCCAACGGTTAAAAATATCATAGAACTTTCCCCGCATACTCAGGGCCATCATCGCTGGCCAGTTCTTCCCATTGGGTCAACCAAAGATCCGCAAATCCACGCGCTGCCTGTCCAGAACCAGACAGCTCATCAACGTTTGCAATACTATCCACCCAGATTGTTCGCGCACGAAAGAATTTACCCAGCATGATTGCGATAAGGCCAGGCGCTGCTCCAGTGGTAACGACCACCTCCGGACGTTCTCGCCTTATCAGATTAAACAGCTGCCAAGCAACGACCAACATGGCAAATGGATTCCAGCGTGTGGCATCTCGAATGGTATCAAAACGATATTCAGCGACATCGTTTCTGTAAGTCGCATTGACTGTCACAAAATGCAGGGAACTGTCGGCGAATGCTGGAATGAGACGAAGCAGTTCTATCCAATGCCCGCCGCCGGAAGCGACCGCAAAGACTTTCAAATTACAGTACCGCGGGCGTTTTTTGAAAACGGGCTGAATAATATTCAACCACTTCATCCCACGCACGGGTCTCATTCCAATCTGAAACAAACATGTTTGCCGGGTCCGTATTGATTCTTATTCTTGGCTCGTCAAATTGAGATTGCGGTGCAAGCTCTAACCCGCATTCAGCGCCAACTCGCTCTCGGAATTGAGACGCAAAGCGTTGCGCAAACGCTCCCTGACTTTCTACGTATCCGCTAGGATTAATCTGACTTTGACCCGGCACTTCAGGTAAATTTAATGAATAGTTGGCATACGCAGATGCCAATAAACTGACGTGGATGTTGTCTCGAACATAATCCGGAGTGTTAACAGCCGCCACGTCTCCTTTTGCCCAGGTATTAATAAGATAGGCCGTGAAACGAGGTTCTTCGTAGGGCCCAAACGGATTCGGGATGACAAACTTTCCAAAATGCATGTCGAATCTTGAAGCATGGTATCTGGTGACGGTAGCGGTCAGTGCTTTGGAAACGCCGTAAGGCGAGAACCCAGGCAGCCCTTCAGATCCTGAACCTTCGCCAGGCTCAAATACCGAACCGGTCAGTAGCAGCCTGTTACAACCTCTTGCAGCCAATAGAGCAAGTACTTCAGACATGTTCCGAGTGTTCGCTTTTAACGCGCTGTTGATATCAAAGTCAGGGCTTTTGTAATTCGTAACATCAGCAGCATGGTGACAAAACATATCCCAATTTGAACTGCTTTTGATCAGTGCCTGAAACCGGTCAGACCCGAAATTACATTCAAATACCTGTTCAGAGCATGTGGCCAATGCACCAATTCTGTGAGCGCGGACACCATCATAGTCAGCGCGAGTTCTCTGATAGGTGCTCACTACTGTGTGTCCCGCTTCGTAAAGTGCGCGAACGAACCAATACCCGGTAAACGAACTGGCTCCGGTAAAGAGTATTTTCATGATCCAGGTCTAACCTTGGCCGGCCAAATGAAACCTGGGATCAAAGTCTGGGTGGGCAGAATCTTTCTCCGATATCTCTGTCGGCTCTTTCGGCCAGTTGATAGCGAATTTGGGATCATTCCAACGGACGCCACGCTCAGCATCGGGAGCATAGAATTCATCGGTGAAATAGAATGCTTCGGTATCGTCTGCCAGAGTGATGAAACCATGGGCGAACCCCTTAGGAACGTAGAGCATCCTTCGATTATCAGCTGAAAGCTCAATCTGGAAATGCTCGCAGAAGGTCGGAGACTCTGGTCTAAGGTCTATGATTACGTCGCAGAGAGCGCCGTTTATACATCTGACAATTTTTGTTTCGGCATAGGGGGCAAGCTGATAGTGCATCCCGCGCAACGTACCCTCTTTTGCCGAAACGGAATTGTTAACTTGCACAAAATTTGTTACCAGGCCTGCATCGGCAAACTCGTTGGTACAGAAAGCACGGGCAAAAAAGCCGCGATCATCGCCTCTGCGTTCTAACTCTATGACGAATGCACCAGCTAACGGCGTTTCAGTAAATATCATGTTTAACTACCCCATTCACTGAGCTTTTGTAGCGGAAGCAGGAAGACCAAGCAGTTCCATACGCTTCGACAGCGTACGCAGACGAACGAACTGATCACCTTCAAAATCACTGGCGTTGAAACCATGTTCAAGCATTTTCCGGTACAACTCTTCCATGCCACTTTCAAGATTGTAGGCCAGTTTGAAATCGGGCAGTACGCTCCTCAACAGATCAAAATTAACCCGATAATTCCTGGGGTCTGCACCAACCTCACCGGTAAATGCAATTTCCGCACCGGGCATGAGTCGCTGCACCTGGTCTGCCACGTCCTTAACCTGGTAGTTTTCGGAGTTGCCACCGACGTTTATCGCCATATTGCTGACTCTGGCAGCGGGCGCTTCCATGAAAGCAATTGCAGCACGGGCAATGTCTCTACAGTGAATCAAGGGACGCCACGGAGAGCCGTCGCTCATGATCCGAATCTGGTTGTAGGACAGCGCACTCCCTAACAAGTTGTTGACCACAAGATCGGTCCGCAGCATTTTAGAAAAGCCATAAGCCGTAGCATTGCGCATATATACAGGGACGAAGCTGTCATCAGCCAGCGGACTGATCAGTTTTTCCGAATCAATTTTTGATTTCGCATAAGGTGTTATGGGATTCAAAGGATCCCCTTCTTCCAGATCAAGCTTTTCGCCCTGACCATATACGGAACAACTACCGAAGAAGACAAAACGCGAAACACCAGCGAGTTTACTAAGTTCGGCCAGGCGCACTGAAGCATCCCGATTGATAGCATAGGTGATGCTGGGATCAAGATCTCCCATCGGATCGTTGGAAATAGCCGCGAGGTGCAGGACCGCGTCATGTCCATCGAGATCCTCGATCGTTATGTTGCGGGTATCTTTGCGAATTTCACGATCTACCGGCACACAAGTTTCCCATTCACATCCTTCAAACAGTCCAATGTCGCACCCGGTGACGTGATGCCCCTGCTCTTTAAGGAGCTCTACAAGATGAGCGCCGATGTATCCCATGTGTCCGGTAACAAATACCTTCATTGCTTATTCTCCATTACGTACGAGCGAACTGGCTCAGGCATGGACCCAGGGGGCGTTGCCACTTGCCCACAGACCATCCATATATTCAAGATCTCGAAGGGTATCCATGCATTGCCAGAATCCGGAATGCTTGTAAATCGACAAGCCATTGTCTGCAGCCAGTTGCACCAGAGGCTTCTGCTCCAGAACACAGTCTGGATCATCGTCAAGGTATCTAACAAATTCTTTGCGGAAGAAGAAAAAGCCCGCGTTGATCCAGTTACCTGTCAACTCGGGTTTTTCACTGAAAGCCAGCACCTGATCACCGTCGAGTTTCAATTCACCAAAACGTGATGGTGGGTTTGCGCCCATGACCGTACCGATACGGTCATGCGAAAGGTGATAATCGAACTCTGCTCCAAGATCAGCATCGGTCAAGCCGTCACCATACGTGACGGCGAAGTGTTCACTGTCTCCCAGATACTTCTGGGTGGCCTGAGCAACTCGGCTACCTGTCATGTTCAATTCACCGGTAAAAGCAAGTGTGACTTCCCAGTCCTGATCGTGGTCAACAGAGTGTACCGCTACATCATTGGATTTCAGCGATACCGTGAAGTCAGAATTTAAAGAATGGTAGTTCAGGAAGTATGACTTAACGACTTCCGATTTATATCCAAGGCAGAGCACAAATTTTCGAAATCCGAATTTTGCATAACACCGCATCAGATGCCACAGAATAGGTTTATCGCCGATCGGGACCATAGGCTTAGGGCGGGATCCCGTCTCTTCTTTCAGGCGAGTACCGAGACCGCCACAAAGTATGAATACCGGCACATTAGCCTTATCTTGCATTTGTTATCCTTACTGCCAGCTAGGGCTGTTGGCTCATTACTTGATTTGATGCGCAGCCTAAGTGAAAAGGATGCATAAACATATATGGACTTGTACCAACTATGTAAAGCCGCATGTTGAGCGACTGATATGAGTGCATAATAACGCCTCAGTCTCCTCAATTATGAGACAAGGAACCCGCTTACAAATGCCTGAATTAAAATCGTTCACATGCTGCCTCATAGGCAGTGACACATTGCTTTCCCAGTGTGGCGAAACTCTGCTCTCAGCAGGGCACTCTATTCTGAATGTCATTACCGAATCGGACCAGATCGAAGCCTGGGCTCGGAGTCACGACATCCCGGTAGTATCTGCGACGTCCAACTACGTCGATGTTCTGCAATCATGCGACTACGATTACCTTTTTGCCATAACACACCTCGCTATCATTCCGGATGAAGTGCTTGGCACACCGAACAAGGGTGCGATGAATTTTCACGATGGCCCCCTGCCGGAATACGCTGGCTTGAATACGCCGATGTGGGCGCTAATGAATGGTGTCAGCGAGTACGGAATCACCTGGCATATGATGGCGCCTGGAATTGACGAAGGAGACATTCTCCTTCGTGAACCCGTGAAAATTACAGCAGACGACACAGCCGTATCGCTAAATACTAAATGTTTTACTGCTGCACTTGAGTCATTTGCCCGCTTGCTAGACCTCATCTGTAGCGATGCTCTGCAGCCGCAGGTACAGGATCTCTCGAAGCGAACCTATTTTGCACGAGCTGACCGACCTCAGAACCTCTGCTTGCTAGACTGGCGCGAATCCGCCAGCAAACTTAACGACATCGTACGTGCGCTGAACACCGGTCGATACGAAAATCTGCTTGGGGCACCTAAGTTCTGTATCGGCGATCATGCGTACATACTCGATAGCGCCAGTGTGCGCACCGACCTCGAGCGCGCGGAGCCTGGCGAAGTACTCGAAGTGACCTCAGATAGCGCAGTCGTTGCATGTGGATCAAACGCGTTAGAAATCAAACGCGTAAACACCCTCAGAGGCAATGAGGCCAGACTGGACAGTCTCAACATTTTGGTTGGTGACAATCTGATGAACAGCCTGTTGACTGATTCATCGCTAGCTGAAATTACACAACGCACAGCCAAAGCAGAACCCTACTGGGTCAAGCAGCTCATCAGGGCGGAAGCTCTGTCGTTGCCCTATCGTGCGGCATCCGGCAAAACGGCCGCTGACGACCGCCTTGCGCATCACAAGTTGAATATACCAACAAGCCTGCAGAACGTGGGCGCTGAATTTCTGGGTGCGGCATTTACCTCCTTTCTCGCCCGTGTTACCGGAGACCAGCAGGTAACTATTGCCATTGAAGGTGGTGACCTGTCCAGAGAAAGCTCTGATCATGCGCCACTGTTTTCGGATTTTGGCATTTTGAATACCGCTGTCGATCAGACATTACCGGCACAACAGGTCATTGAAGCGGTGAGTACCGAAATCAGAAAAACACTCGCGAGAACACCCTGGCTAAAGGATTTAGTCGCGCGTCAGCCGAAGCTGAAAACCAACGAACTGTATTCAGATCAAACTCCATTACCTGTTGCACTCTCTTTCAATCAGCAACCATCACACCCTTCCGCCGAATTAACATTATGCCTGGGTTCAATTGACAACGTGCAGTTGAGCTACATGCCTGGGGCTTATTCTGCCGACGATATTCAGAAAATGGCGTCACACTTTGAAAACTGGCTGGCAGCCATTGGTGATCAACCACAAAGGGCTGGCTGTGATCTTGACCTTCTCTCTTCAAGAGAAAGACAGCACTTGGTTTATGAACTCAACCAAACCGAAGTGGAATATGACAATACGCTGTTGATGCAAAGCAGCTTTGAGGCATTGGCGCAATCCACACCTGACGCCATTGCTGTGGTCGCGAATGGAGAATCACTGTCTTATGCTGAACTTAATGCCAGAGCTGACAAAGTTGC
Organism: Gammaproteobacteria bacterium; assembly: GCA_048571035.1. Lineage (GTDB taxonomy): Bacteria > Pseudomonadota > Gammaproteobacteria > Pseudomonadales > Azotimanducaceae > UBA4421. The sequence continues at coordinate 482,954 of CP121329.1, read as the reverse complement.
TAACTGGCTGCTCGCAACAGGTGTACAGACCGATTCACTGGTAGGTGTCCACGTTCCCCGTTCCACTGAACTCTTAGTGGCCACTATCGGTGTCCTGAAGGCAGGTGCCGCGTACGTACCGCTCGACCCTGCATTTCCGTCCGATCGAATCGCATTCATGATCAATGACTCAGCCATGCCGGTCGTCATCACCCACAGCTCTATCGAGCAAGAACTCCCGGCGATGCAAGCAACTCAACTGTGCATCGACAAACTTGATGCCCAGGCACCTGCAGGTGGTGAACTACCGAATAACTTACGAGCGGATCAACTGGCCTATGTAATCTATACCTCGGGCTCCACAGGGCAACCCAAAGGGGTGATGCTCGAGCACCGAAACGTGGTTAATTTTTTTACCGCAATGGACCGTGTGGTACCGGGTGCAGACGGTGACAACAGAACCTGGCTTGCTGTGACCAGCCTGTCATTTGATATTTCCGTTCTGGAACTTTTCTGGACACTCAATCGTGGCTTTAAAGTTGTTATCTACGATGAATCCAGCACACGGGCAAACCCAGCCCTAGGCGATCAGAAGGTCACGCGTGCACTCGACATGGGACTGTTCATGTGGGGTAACGACGATGCTCCTGGGCCTGCAAAATACCGTCTGCTGTTGGAAGGTTCAAAGTACTTTGACGAAAATGGCTTCTCCGCCGTGTGGACACCGGAACGGCACTTTCACGCGTTTGGCGGCCCCTACCCCAATCCCGCAGTAACAGGCGCAGCAGTTGCAGCCACAACAAACAATGTCACTATCCGTGCAGGAAGCTGCGTCGTGCCGCTTCACCATCCGATAAGGATCGCTGAAGAATGGGGCGTGGTGGACAATCTATCAAACGGCAGAGTTGAATTGGCCGCGGCTTCAGGCTGGAATCCTAACGACTTTGTTCTGCGCCCGGAAAATCATGCGGATAACAAGCGTGTCATGTTTGACCAGCTGGAGCAGGTACAGAAACTATGGCGCGGCGAGAAAGTTGCGTTTGATGGACCAATGGGACCTGTTGAGGTCGAATCTCTGCCACGCCCAGTGCAAAAGGAACTGACCTGCTGGATCACCACGGCGGGTAATCCGGAAAGCTGGATTGAAGCAGGTCGTTTAGGTATGAATGTGCTGACCCACCTGCTGGGGCAGACACTCGACGAGGTCAGAGAAAAAGCCCATCTCTATCGCAATGCGCGCAAAGAAGCCGGCTTCGATCCCGATGCAGGTCGAGTCGCGCTGATGTTGCACACCTTTGTGGGCGATAACAATCAGGATGTTCGCGAACTCGTTCGAGAACCGATGAAAGACTACCTTGGCAGTTCCATGAAGCTTGCAATGGACTACGCCTGGTCATTCCCGGCATTCAAACGCCCTGGCGGCAACGTGTCTAAACCAGAAGACATAGATTTGAAGTCACTCAACGATGATGAAGTCGATACCATCCTCAACTTTGCTTTTGAACGCTACTTTGAGTCCAGCGGGCTGTTTGGTGACGAGCAAACCTGCCTGAACATGTTGGCGCGATGTGACGCTGCAGGAGTGGACGAAATTGCCTGCCTTATGGATTTTGGAGTTGATACCCAGACCGTAATCGACAGCTTCCCACGCCTTAAGTCCTTGCGTGATCGAATGGTTGAACAGGCAGATGATGCTGATACCAAAGCACCCGTGACTTTTGCCGAACTGGTCAAGACACATGACGTAACCCACTTGCAATGCACACCATCGACTGCGCGGATGTACGTGGCTGAACATGAAACGCGTCAGGCGTTGTCTACCATCGAGCACCTGTTGTTAGGTGGCGAAGCACTACCTGTTGTTCTGGCTGATGAACTCCTTCAAATGCGTTCAGGTACGCTGACAAATATGTATGGGCCAACAGAGACTACGATCTGGTCAATGTGCAGCCTGGTAACCAGTATTGAAAAGGGTATATCGATTGGTACTCCTATCGCAAACACACAGATCTACATTCTGGACAACTATCGCCGTCCAGTCCCTGCGGGGGTCGCAGGTGAATTGTTCATCGCTGGCGATGGTGTTGCGAGAGGTTATCTGAATCGCCCGGAACTCACGAGCGAACGCTTTGTGCAGAACCCGTTTGTGGAAACGAACGGTGCGCGCATGTATGCCACTGGCGATCTTGCTGCATACCGGGAAGATGGATCGCTAGACTATCTGGGGCGTACCGATTTCCAGGTTAAAGTACGCGGTTATAGAATCGAACTAGGCGAGATTGAAAAGCGTATCGAAGCGGATAACAACATCGCTGAAGCGGCAGTCATAGTTCGAACCGAACAGGCGGACGATCAGCGCTTGGTCGCTTATCTAACAGCTGCCCATGGCAACACAATGGATTCAGCTGAAATGCGGGCTCTGCTTCGCCAGACTCTTCCGGAATATATGATTCCCAACGAGTTTGTTGTTTTGGATTACATGCCGCGTACAGCAAACGGCAAACTGGACCGTAAAGCGCTGGCAAGTATCAAGCCCGCCGCAGCCCGCAAAGTATCCGAGGAAGCAGCCCCACAGAATGACATAGAAAAAGTCATAGCTGGGTTGTGGTGCAAGGTACTAAAGCTTGACGCCGTCGGCTCAAATGAAAATTTCTTCGACCTCGGCGGACACTCATTGCTGGTTGTACAACTACACAATCTGTTGAAAGAGGAAATAGCCCAACCGGTATCGCTTACTGATCTGTACCAGTACACGACCATCAAGTCATTTGCGGAATTTCTCACCAGCGGCGCTGATGACCAGAGTGTTAAGAAAAGCGTCAGCCGAGGAGAACAACGGCGGGCACTACGTCGACGCAGGGCATCATGAGGCGTTACAGTAACGTTACATGAGCCAGCACGTTGCCATTGTCGCGATTGGGCGCAACGAGGGAGAACGCCTGCGACGTTGTCTACGATCAGCCGTTGAACAGGCAGATACGCTGGTATATGTAGATTCAGGATCCACCGACAACTCCGTAGAGTTTGCCGCCGGTGTCGGCTGTCATGTTGTCAACCTGGACCAGTCCACCCCCTTTACTGCCGCCAGGGCTCGAAATGCGGGCTTTCAGAAAATTCACGAACTTAAAGCAGACATCGAATTCGTCCAATTTGTCGATGGAGACTGTGAGATTCAACCGACCTGGATTACTACGGCCGAAGAATTTCTGAGGAAAAACCCGAAGATCGCAGCTGTATGTGGTCGTCGGCGGGAACGCTATCCCGAACAGTCTATCTACAATCAGTTATGTGACTGGGAATGGTCGGTCAGCGAAGGACCCGCCAAATACTGTGGTGGTGACGTGATGATGCGCACTGATGCATTAGCACAGGTTGGGGGCTATCGAGATTCGTTGATTGCTGGTGAAGAACCCGAACTCTGCGTGCGGCTTCGCGCTGCAGAATGGGGAATTTATGCCTTGCAACAGGAAATGACGTTACACGACGCTGCCATGGAGCGTTTCAACCAATGGTGGAAACGATCTAAACGCAGTGGGTATGCCTACGCAGCAGGTGCATGGCTGCATGGCCGTTCCGAGGAGCGTCACTGGGTCTGGGAATGTATCCGTTGTTGGTGTTGGGGGGGCGGAATCCCGCTGGCCAGCATAGTGTTAGTGCTGTTATTTGGAAGTATCGGTTGGGGCTTGCTTCTGATCTACCCGCTTCAGGTTCTACGCTTGAGTCTTCGGGGCAGCGGGTCGTCAAAAGAGCGATTACAGGAAGCCTTATTCAATACTCTATCCAGGTTCCCCGAATTCCAGGGTCAACTGACTTTTCTAAGGGATTTGCTGACGGGACAAAGTCAGCTGATAGAGTACAAATAGTCACCCGGACGTATAAGCCTGCAGAACTTCGTCGAGTTTCGCGACAATATCGTCGGTGTGGTGCCTTTCTCGTACCCGCGATTTAGCTTGCCGACCCATTTCCGCAAGCTCCTGCAAGTTGGTGCTCGACATTGCCAGTAATGCCGCTGTCAGTTCTTCCTTATCACCAGGCGTCACCAGCCAGCCTTCTTTACCCGGACGCACCAGTTCAGGAATACCATTGATACGAGTAGCAATAATCGGCCTCCCTACAGCCATTGCCTCCATTATCACAACAGGCAGGCCTTCGGCAAAACTCGACACCACCAGTGCTTTTGCACTCATCAGATACTTTCGTATTTCCGCGCCATCCTGCCAGCCGGCCAGATGCACCTTACCCTGAAGTTGATGCTCTGCGATTCGGGACTCAATGGCCTCACGGAATGGCCCATCTCCAACAATGGTAAGGTCTTCGTTGAAGCCTGCTGACACCGCCTCTGCATAAGCATCAATCATCAGCAATTGGCCCTTCTGCTCATCCAGGCGACCTACTGTTACCAGGCCAGTCGAGTACTGATCTATAGGTTGAGCAGCTTCAAACCACTCGCTACCAATAGAACACCCCACAATATGGATATCACTCCACTTTTCGGCTGGAACCCAACGATACAATTGCGACCGGCAAAAACTGGTAATCGCTATAATAAAAGCCGCGGATGTCAGCTTAGCGCCCAAGCTCTGACCGTAGGGCTGGTCAAATTCCACTGGCCCGTGGATTGTCACGCTGAATTGAGGACCACCCATAAGTCGGCATAGATAAGCAACTGAGGCCGCATTTGTGCCGAAGTGCACATGCATATGATCAATGTTTCTGTCACGACAGATGCTCAGTAATGCTAAGGCTTCAAGAAAATATGCAAAATGACGCAGCAATCCTCGGTCGCTTGCACGACTCAGGCTAAACATTGCACTTATCGCTTTGAATATGCGGCGACCGGCCGCGCCCGCCCCCAGCAGAACCTGCTTGAGTATTTCAGTTTTCATCTGCGCAAGTAGATGCAACGTGATCTTGGATTCTTCAAGATCTTCACTGTCCAACATCATCTGACCTGGATTAATCGCAACACGTTCAATCCCATAGCCTCGCTGCTGTAAACCTAGAATTTCACGACGAATGAAGGTGTGACTGATGTGAGGATATTCTGTGGTGAGGTAAAGCAGGCGTGGCCGCTGTGCCGACTCAGATGTTGTAGGTCCGCTCACTATACTTTTCTCGAAGAGGCGGATGCATAAACTTTTGCATTCTCCCGTTCTAGAGCACCACGCTTCCCATTGATTAGCTGTGCTCTTTCGAAGCGGCGCAGATAACGTCGGTATTCTGGATTGTCGTAGCGCTTGTGTCCGGTCAATAGCGCGCGCAGATACCCATAGAAAAGTGCAATCCCGCCAATAATGTAAGGTGGCTCAATAGATCGATAGATGGCTGAGGCCAGCACGTAATACCAGGCGGAGCCCATGAAGTACTTGCCCCTGCCCCAACGCACTCTACCAACGAGGATGTTTTTCTGCGAACTCCCCATGGGTCGCAAATGGATGATACGCATTTCCGGATCATCTACCGATTGTGCAACCCATCCGTGCATGCGACAAATGTGGCCATCAATGCCGTCCCAGGATACTTCTCGGACAAACCCCCCAATATCTCGAAAACACTCAATCCGATAAAATTTAATGGGTCCAACCGCATTTTCGTCGCCGGTTCTTTCTTCAAAAAACGAGCCATCTGAACGGCGTTCGAACAGCTTACCGGAAAGATTACCCAATCGAGAGTCAGCTTCCATGCGCTCCATTGTTCGCTCAAAGTACCTTGGCGGCAGTTCCAAATCAGCGTCAAACTTCACGACGTAATCAAAATTGTCGAGGTCTGCGTGTGCTAGCCCATCATAAAATGCTTCGATTACACCCGGTCCGACAGCTCTTTGACCACGATCTTCGCGGCACACTATTCTGATGAAATCATACCTATCAGCATATTCCTGTAGAATCGTGGGTGTATCATCCGTGGAGCCATCATCAACAATAATCCACTCGGCCGGTTGCACACTTTGCGAGCAGGTAGTTTCCAGGGTTGAGCGAATATACTGTGCCTCATTCCGACAAGGGGTCACCAACAGGTAACGCCGGCCGACATTATCGGATTTGCTTGGATTTTCTTGTTCTTTCATTTTTTTTTCATTGTGTTCACGCTATTGTTAGACCATGGCGTTTACACCAGTTCATTAGGACATAAATGCTCCACACTCTGGACCAGTACAGGCCTGGCGCGCCATTTTGAAACGAACGCCACAGCCGGGACACACCTTCGGCGTCCAGACCCACGGAGTGCGCAAGGTTGATATCACGAAAAGTAGAATCAAGTTGCGGCGCAAGCTTGTTTTTACACCACTTTTCCAGCGGGAGTTCAAAGCCCGCCTTGGGTCGATCAAAAAGTGAAGCATCGAGCTCTTCGCTGACCGCCGAAAGCAGAAACTGTTTACGACCTATCGGTGAGTAACGAAGCTCGTCCGGCAACTGGGAAAGAGATTCAACAAAGGCGTGATCCAGCAGCGGCACTCGGACTTCCAGTGAAGATGCCATGCTGGCCGCATCAGTATCAGGAAGAAGGCGCTCACCTAAAAAGTTAGCCAGTTCGAGTTGGGAGATTTTAGCAAGCATGCTGTTTTGACTGTCGAGATCGGCCTGCAATGATTTAACTTTCGACGCAGTCATCCCCCAGTGTTGGGTTTCGGGGACATCTATGTGGCCTATCGAATTCTGAAAATCACGGGTAAATAATGCATACGAAACCTGATAAAGACCAATCAACTCGCCGCGCGTCGCAATCATATCCGCGACCTTACCCCAACGTACCTGGGGACGAATCTCACCACTGCCTCGTGACATGAGCCATTGCGCCACACCACCGGTGAAATCCTGCAAACTATGAGGCAATGCCGCCAGCGGACGTAATATAGAACTGGTCCTGGGAAGGTCTCGGAAGCTCGAGTAACCTCCAAACAATTCATCTCCGCCCGTACCGGCCAGAGCGACTGTTAGTCCAGCCTCCCGTACAGCCCTACTGACAAAGTAGGTATTGATCGCATCAAAAGTTGGTTGATCCAGGCAGCCAATCGCGTCTTCAAGTTGGTCTTCGAAAATTGATTCGGTCAGGGTGAGCTGGTGGTGATTCGTATTGAGGCGCTCTGCAACCTCCCGCGCGTAGATCGATTCGTCAAAGCCCGCCTCCTCAAAACTGATGTTATATGTGGTCACCGATTGCATTGAGTTACGTTGAGCCAGCGCTGCAACAACAGATGAGTCCACCCCACCGCTCAAGAAAACTCCTAATGGGACATCGCTGACAAGATGCTCGTTAATCGCGCGTACCAGATGTTCATGACTGGCCTGCAGACTTGCCGCGGGATCGCCTTGAATCGTTGTGGGGGCAGGCTTCCAATACTTTCTTTTCTCGAGAATTTTGCCAGCAGAACTGACCCTCATAAGCGTGGCGGGATCAAGACGCAGAACTTCCGCAACGATGGTTTCAGGTCCGGGGACAAAACCCTGCCACAGGTAGCTCGCAACGGCACCTGAATTCAGTGTCCGCTTCACCTTACCCGTTGCCAGCAGAGCCCTCAGTTCTGATGCAAACAGCAAGCTGCCACCATCTGTTGTGTAGTAAAGCGGTTTGATTCCCAGACGGTCCCTGAGCAGCAATGTCTCCCCACATCGCGGATCCCAAATCGCGATCGTGAACATGCCGCGCAGGCGGGATACAAATTCGATGCCCCATTCGACATAGGCATTTAGAACGACTTCGGTATCAGAGCTGGAATTAAACTGGTGGCCGTATCGTTTGAGTTCTTCGGAGATCTCTTTGTAGTTGTAGCACTCACCGTTATAGACGAGGCACACTCCAGTCGCTTGGTGCACCATCGGTTGACGGCCCGCTTCGCTCAAATCGATGATGGACAAACGGCGATGGCCAAACACTGCCTCGCCAGACGGTGTGCACCAAAGGCCTTCCTGATCCGGTCCGCGGTGAACCATAGCGCGCAGCATTTTCTCGACACATGCAATCGAGTTCTGATCAGCGTTCCCCACGAGGCCTGCTATTCCACACATGTTTGCTTATCCAGACTTCAGGTTATTTCCTGACGAACGCGTTGCGCTCGCCAGAAATTATTGTCGACCATTCGCCATGCATCCATGCCACCACGTGATATGTCCGAGAACATACTTAGCGATTCCCCGCCTTCAATTTTGACACGAGGGAGGCTGAACGGAGACATGCCCGGTTTAATTGCACCATGCATAGAATTGAAAGCAACTTCATAGCCACTTGCTTGCAGTATTTTGTCAGTTTCCACGTTGAAGTCTTTCTGCATTCCAAACGGATAGGCGAACGATCTGATATCACAGTGGGTCACATCGCTCAGTAGATTTCGTGACATGGACGCTTCTTCCTGCATATCCTTAATGGGTAGCTCACCCATTGACCTGTGCGTATGTGCATGGGATCCGATCGTAATATGCTGGCTGCTTATAAGTCGTTTAAGTTCATCACAATCAAGATAGGGTTCCGGCAGATCAGGTGAATTCAAGCCGAGCAGTTTCGAGCTAACAAACGCAACCGCTGGGAGATTGTATTTTTCAAGCACCGGCAAGGCCACCGTAAGTGTGCTGAGCATCCCATCATCAATCGTAACTAGGCAGGCGTCATCTGGCACTGTCGCCTTTCCATCCAGAAAGGTAAGCAAATGCTCAAGAGATATCGCACGCCCTTCATCGGCTAACATGGCCATCTGTTGATCAAAATTAGCGGGCGAGACACAGAAAGGGTCTTTCAGTTCGTCGGCAAAGCGGTGATAAGTCAATACACGAACGCACTGTTTACCCGAATCGCCGCGTCGGGATGATACCCGCAGAGAAGACGCCAGGGTGACCGTTCTCCTTGCGATCTTTTTTACAAACCAACGAGAATTGGTTCGGATACTGTTGGTTAAACTGGTGTTAGAGTTAGCCGCCATTGTTCACTTAAATGTTATTTAGCCGAAACAGCGTAACGGTTTTCAAAACCACATACTATTTTCAGAATGTAAAGCGCACGTGGGCGTCAGCTTCACCTGAAGGCCTGGCGTCTGATGCAGGTTACGCAAACTACCAGAACCAGATATTGAACTAACCATGAATCAACACTCTCCTGACAATGGCGGACGCTTGCCTGATTTTTTGATCATTGGCGGTATGAAATGTGGCAGCACAACTTTGTATGAATACCTAAGCCAGCATCCGGACATCTACGTCAGTGAAAATAAGGAACCCAGCTATTTTTCCGATGATGATGTGTTCCAACGCGGCGAACAATGGTATCGGAGCACCTTTTCCAACGCCGGTCCGGAACAAATCTGTGGAGAGGCATCAACTTCATACTCTCGCTGTGAGGAGTTTCGGATAGGTGTAAAACCAGAAACATGGGTCAATTATCTGAATGCTCCTGCCCGCATAGCCAGCGCAGTGCCAGATGTGAAACTGATCTACATCATGCGCCATCCGGTAGAGCGCGCTTACTCTCACTATGCTTTTCTAATGCAGGTGGATGCCATGTTGACCTTTGAACAGGCGCTTGATCATCACAAAACCATTATTGAAACCAGTCGATACATCAACCATATCCGCAGGTTTCTTGAACATTTCCCCCGTGAACAATTGTTATGTCTCATTCTTGACGAATTTGAGGCCGACACTGAAGGTGTACTGGGTCAGGTTCAATCGTTTTTGGAAGTTGAAAACATATCTCTAGGCCGTGAAATTATACACTCGAACCCGGCCGGTTCCGTCTATGCAATTAAGCGGGTGAATCGCTGGATAAACAGCGTACGCCAGCAGCCCTTTGTACGCGGTATCGCCAGGCTTGCCCCTAAGAAGTTTCGCCGCAACATCGTCGCAAATACTTCCCAGGTCTTGGCCAACAGCTTTCTGGGCAAACAGCTTGTCAGACAACATAAAGACAAAATCTCCCCTTTCACTGAAGAAACACGCGCTTATCTTTTGGATATCCTGGAAGATTCAACATGTGAACTGGAAACTTTTCTGGGGCAAGAACTCCCTAAGTGGCACGTTTAAGCGCTGAATTCCAACAAGTTATTCAGCCAGCACACCATGTTGATTGATAAAGTCGGCAACGTATCCGGCGGCCAGTGCCTGACCTTTATCGTTCCAATGATCATCACCGCCGCGAAAATACAGCGACACAGGGTCGTGCGCACGAAAGTGAGGCAATAAGTTGACGGTTGGAAAATCTAAATCGGTGCCAATCGATACCAGAGAATTCACCAGCAGGTCCGAGTCATAGCCAGGATAGACAGAAGCATCTACCCTTCCGGTATCGTGCTCACCGCGCAAGGCATCTATAGGGTGCGGGATAGCGACGAGCACCACTGGTATCGATTCAGCGTCTAACAGTTCTTTCATCTGACGCAGAACAGCCTCCATGAGCCGAATTTTATAGGCCGCCGATGAGGCCGTTCGGCCGAGAATACTGATATCTGCGGTATACGGATCCTCCTGCAGGTCGCCAACAACATTGTTGTTTTCTGTGATGTATTGCTCATATTCAGCAATATGCTGTTCCAGAAAGCGTTCAACGCGAGCTTCGGGTGACTGCTGAGGCCGTTGCTTCTGACCGCGCCAAGTTGCAGCGAGATCACGCAGCATCTTCCTGATAATGGGTTCACTGTTGCTTAGTTTCAACCCGTTTAAGGTTGTTTCTGGCAGTATAAATTCATTCTCAATGAGAACGCCTTGTTCGTCGAGACGAAACAGCTTGTTCCTAACCAGATCGCCAAAATCGTTGCCTGTGTAGACGGCAATAACCACCAGGTCTGGTTTCAGAGTTTGCAACTCGCTCTTCATTCGCAAAAGCGATTGATCGGGGCCATATCCTGCCACGCCAGCATTCACCAGCTCAAATCGATCTTCATATTGTTTATCCAAAGCAAGCTTGAGCTGGTGTACAAAAGTATTCTCCTGTCTCGAATATTCACCGTGAATAAACGAATCTCCATATACCACCACCCGACGCAGAGAAGGATCATCTTGAACAAGTTCTGGACCGCGAAAACCATCAGCGTTCACCTGATAACGAAATTTATCGCCACCATTAAGTTCATGATGTTGATACTCCCGCACCGCACCTGGCACCAACCGGTAGTGTAGCTTCGCGTCGTATTCAAAAGGTGTGGCGTATTTGGGAGCGTAAGCTCCACCAATGATTATTTCGGCAAGCACCAGCGCAACCCCCAGAGACAATGTAAGGGAGATCATCAACGGCACCATTTTGCGCCAGGTAAGCGCCAGCACGATTGATAGGACGCCGGCCATGGCCACCAGAGTCTGCGCCAGCCCAAAACCGGGGCCGCCACCCAGTGTGGGTTCTTCGCTGACCGCCCATATAATTAGAATCGCACCGAAAACCAGGCCCGGGATCTTTTCTTTCCATGCTCCACGCATGCAACTTACCTACTCATTTTGAGTTTGCAGTATAATTGAAGAATTGCCCGTCCAACGGAATGCAGCAAACTATTTACAAAATGGTACAGCTCAAGAAGCTGCATCTGCTAAATTCCTTTTGCTCTAGGTGCCGGTACCCAGCTGTTTGAATTGTGAAACAATATCAGCCATTTTTCCGCATTTAGTGCCATCATTAACACGAACGCTCACGCAGAGAGTATTTTTTAGTGGATCCAGTTCAAGAAGCAGAGATAGAGGTTGGTTCAAACCGATCGTTTGGTGTCGTATTCGCAATCGTTTTTGCAGTTATCGCGGCCTTCCCGCTTATCGGTGGTGGCGACATCCGATGGTGGAGCCTAGGTATCTCAGGCGCCTTCCTGGCTATAGCGCTCGTGATCCCGGGTATTCTGAAACCGTTAAACCTATTGTGGTTCAAGTTCGGCATGTTGCTGTCGAAAATTGTCAATCCGATAGTCATGCTGCTGATATACGTTATTTCAGTTTTACCGACCGGGCTGCTGATGCAAATGCTGGGTAAGGATCTACTGCGCTTAAAGCTTGCACCGGAAGCAAAAAGCTACTGGATTGAACGTGCTCCTCCCGGTCCAGAACCGGCCTCTCTTGAAGAAATTTTTTAACCTGAGATTCCAAATATGATCAGAGACTTGTGGAAGTTCATGCGGGCACGCAAGAAATTCTGGCTTTTGCCCATCCTAGTTGTAATGGGAACCCTAGGCGGCTTGTTAGTACTCGCCCAAGGTTCAGCTGTTGCACCATTCATCTACACACTGTTTTAGGCTAATCCATGAAAGTACTGGGGATATCGGCGTATTACCATGACAGTGCTGCCGCACTGATTGACAATGGTGAGATTGTCGCCGCCGTTCAAGAAGAACGGTTTACCAGAAAGAAGCATGATTCCTCGTTCCCAGGCAACGCCATTGAATACTGCCTTGGAGCTTCAGGCACCGCTCTAAGCGAGATAGACTATGTCGTCTTCTATGACAAACCTTTGCTGAAATTTGAGCGGCTATTGGAAACTTATCTCGCATACGCGCCAAGAGGTTTCCAATCATTTCGAATGTCTATGCCTGTGTGGATCAAGGACAAGTTGTTCCAGAAATCCCTCCTGCGTAAAGAGTTCAAAAAATTTGATGACACCATCGATTGGGAAGAAAAACTGCTCTTCTCGGAACACCACCTGAGCCACGCAGCCAGCGCCTTCTACCCTTCCCCATTCGAAAAAGCGCTAGTACTCACCATGGATGGTGTAGGTGAATGGACGACAACATCCGCCGCGATCGGAGACGGCAATGACTTGAAGATCTTCAAGGAAATCCACTTCCCCCACTCCATTGGCCTGCTGTATTCAGCTATTACCTATTACATTGGTTTCAAAGTAAATTCCGGTGAATACAAAGTTATGGGGTTGGCACCCTATGGCGAGCCGATTTATAAAGACCTGATGCTAACCAAATTGGTAGATCTGAAAGAAGACGGATCATTCCGTCTGAACATGGAATACTTCAACTACTGTACTGGTCTGACAATGACCAACGAGAAATTCAACGATTTGTTTGGCCAGCCCGTACGTGCCGAAGAGGCTGAACTGGAGCAGTTCCACATGGATATTGCGGCATCGGTACAGGCCGCTACAGAAGAAATTGTGATACGCCTTGTCAAAGGGTTGGTAGCGGAAACAGGCATCTCCAAGGTGTGCCTCGCCGGCGGTGTAGCACTGAATTGTGTAGCTAACGGCAAGTTGTTACGTGAAGGTGTAGTAGACGAACTCTGGGTGCAACCGGCGGCTGGCGATGCCGGAGGCGCACTTGGTGCTGCCTTGCTCGCGTACCACTTATATCAGGGTAACCCCCGCAAGCTGAATCCGGACGCGATGGACGGAATGCATGGATCTTACCTGGGACCAGAATACTCCCAGAGTGAAGTAGAACAGCGCCTGACGGAATGTGGCGCTGTGTTCACCTCTTTATCGAGCAGTTCTGAAGTTGCCGAGGAAACCGCCACAGAACTTGCAAACGAGAAAGTGATCGGCTGGTGTCAGGGCAGAATGGAATTCGGACCGCGCGCATTGGGTGCCCGCTCAATTCTGGGTGACCCTCGCTCGGAGAAGCTGCAGAAAACCATGAATCTGAAAATTAAATATCGCGAAAGCTTTCGACCATTTGCTCCTTCAGTACTGCGGGAAGATGCGACTCGCTATTTTCAGACCGACATAGACAGCCCATATATGCTGTTGGTCGACAAAGTGCGGCCCGAGATCTGTCGCGACATGTCCGAGCAGGAGAGCAAGCTGTTTGGAATAGACAAACTCAATGTGAAACGCTCGGATCTACCCGCCATAACACACGTTGACTACACAGCGCGTGTTCAGACCGTGCATGAATCCACCAATCCGCGTTACCATGAACTGCTCACAAAATTCCGAGATAAAACCGGAAGCGCCTGTATTATCAATACCTCATTCAACGTTCGCGGCGAACCTCCCGTATGCTCTCCTGAAGATGCGTTCCACTGCTTTATGGGCACCGAAATGGATGTCCTCGTGGTTGGCAACTGTATTCTCAGGAAAGAACAGCAGAATCCTGATCTTAAAACAGACTACAAAGAAGCATTTGATCTGGATTAAAGGATAAAAGCATATCGTGCAGATAGCAGGTAAAACCGTTGTTGTGACAGGAGCTTCCCGAGGCCTCGGGCGAGCGCTTGTTGTTGCATTTGCAAAAGCAGGAAGTGTCGTAGTTGGGCTGGGCAGAAATGCCGACGACCTTCAGGAAACAGCAGCTCAAGTTAAACAATCTGTTGGCGATGCCCAAGTCCAGTTTATCAAATGTGATGTCGGCAATGCTGAATCAGTAGAAAGCGCAATTGAGCAGATTAATGCTTTGTATGGTTCGATTGATATTCTATTCAACAATGCTGCCCTCTACCCACGTATTAGTTTTCTCGATGAGACCCCTGAGCAGTGGAGCAACACTGTGGGCGCCAATGTAAACGGTGTCGCTTACTGCTGTAAGGCCGTGCTGCCGTTCATGATTAAAGCTGGCTTTGGCCGCATCTACAACCTGGGAAGCTGGGCTCACCTGAACCCCATTGAGGAAAGCGCTGCCTACTCAGCAACAAAGGGTGCGGTTCACGCGATGACCGCTGGTATCGCCCGAGACCTGCAATCACTGGACCTCAATATTCAGATTCATGAATGGATACCGGGTCACCTGAATACTCGAATGAGCAAATTTACGGGCATTGAGCCATCTCAATCGGCACAGTGGGCCGTAGAAATGGTTTGCGATGATGCGGCCTCAAGCAAAAATACCATCTTCGAAAACAACTACGAGTGGATACCGCCGAGAAGGCTAAAAGATCGATTGTTTGGATTGCTAGGTATAAAGCGCTGATATAACGAGACCGCCACAATATTACCGCGGCGTGTAAACCCACCCCCCATCTGTGCTTAGCTACTTACTATGCTGGCATCATTCAGTGCAGACCCAGCAGTCCGCCCCACATGATCTCCGCATAGATAACAAGTAAGAACGCCACAACCAACGCTCCGATCAACCCATAAAAGAACACTGTTTCACCGGCATTAAGGCGAACAGCGGAACTGATGCGCGATACTGTTCCGAGAAACGGGGCATCCAGAATTTTGCCTAGATCACTAACAGAATTCACAACTGGCCTGAGTTGCGCCATCAGGTAGGCCACCACAGCAGCCCCGCCGAGGCCGATGAGAAACACTGCGGCGTGAAGCAGAAACGGTGCAATAGAAACCGGCGAAGTAGGTGATGAAGGCGGGTCAATGACCCTGAATTCAATATCGTCGCTGGCAACTACTTCGCTACTCAACCGCTCTCGTTCGAGATTGCTTAACAACGATTGATAATTGCTCTGCACAACTTCGTAATCACGATTCAACTGAGACAATTCGGCTTCAACTTCGGGCATTTCATCAATTAGGCCACGCAGATAATCTAAGCGATCTTGGCGCACATTCACATCCGCCTGTATGGTGGCCAGTTCAGCTTCTGCTTCGTTCTTTGATATCTGCAGTGCCTGGTAAACAGGGTTATCAGACAGTACTTCAGCGTCACCCTGGGCCAGCATCTCCATTTCTTCAGTTCTTTTCTGCTTGAGAATTTCCAGACTCTCTTGTAACGCCTGTACATCTGGATGACTGGCTGTAAACCGCAAAAGGAGTTCATCTAGTCGTTGCTGAGTTGAACGTAATCGCCCCTGGGTACTGGAAGGATCAATTTCGGAACTGTCGGAAACCCAGCTTTCACCACGGAGGCGATTTTCTATACTCTGCAAGCGTGATTTGATGAGGTTCAAATTTTTCTTGGATTCTTCCAACTGAGAACTCTGGTCCTGGAGTTCACGAAAATATCCACCTTGAAGATTCGGCAAGCGATCGTAATTTTTACGATTAAAAGCAGCTAACCTGTCTTCTGCATCGCGAAGACGATCTTCATAAATCGTCAGCTGTTCACGCAGAAATACTCCTGCCTCTGCAGAACTGCTACGCTTACCACTGATGGCATTCTGCTCAAAAGACGTTAACAAACGAGACACAACATCCACAGCCAGATCACGATTCGAATTTACATAGGTGATGGTGTAAGTATCTTCGGACGGTGCCCGCATCAATCGTACTGCTCGAGGCAGTGAGTCATTAAGACTGCGTATCTGAATAGTGCTCTGTAAACCCGCAACCACGCCGAGTATCTCATCAGCACTGGCGTTCGGTTCTAAAAGACCGGTTGCTCTGGCGATATTTTCAAGTTCTGCGGTGCCGAGCATAGCTTCACGAACAAAACCCAACTGTTCATCAAGAGTTGAGTCTACAATCTGTTCGTCAAGCAGACTTCTCAACATCGACTTGGTGTCTACAAAAACACGCGCCGATGCTTCAAACATGGGTTGCTGCGCACTGACAACCAACCAGCCTATTACACATATTCCCCAGGCGGCTCCCAGCCCCCACCAGCGAAAACGCCAGGCATCTTTTAATTGTTTAAGAATTTCGTTGAGCAGTTCGTTCATTTAGTCTTTCCAATATCTGTCTATCATGCAGGTGGACAGTTATCCGCACAATTTACTGCATTTCATATGGCAACGTATGTTAACTGTATGGCCAACGCTTACTTAAGAATCTTGTGGCAAGATTGTATTTCATCACGTTGTCGTTCCCTCGACTGGCTATAATAGCTGGCGCTTACAGTAATACGTAATAAGAGAAGGTACTCAATGGAAGCTGGGTTTGGGAAAACGGTTGTCGGCATAGTTGCGGTTAACTCTTGTGATTTTGTCGCATTAGCTATTAGCTGTCTCAACGAAGGCAAAACATTTGTCTCGCTTAGAAATGAACACGATCAGGAGCGCATCGAACTGGTTGGTGCTGAATCCGTGATTGCACCAGGATCTACCACCGGATGGTTAGAATCACCCGCCTACGAACCAAGCAACAGTCTTGAGATTGCGCAGATCCAGTTTACCTCAGGTACCGAAGGACGCTCAAAACCCATTCTCCTCAGCCATGCAGCGCTCGCCAACAGTACAGATCGTCTTATCAACAAGATGCAGATGGACGCCAGCGTTCGCGAATATGTTGGCGTCCCGGTGTATTACTCATTTGGCTTTGGTCGTTGCCGTGCAGTATTGCAGGTAGGAGGCTCAGCCTATATTCCGGGACATGGGTTTGACCCAATAGAAATTCGCGACATGATGGAACGCGACGAGATTAACGCCATTTCAGCGGTTCCTTCCCTGTGGAGATTGGTACTACAAAATCCTGACTTGTTTATCGATGTTGGTGCAAAGTTGCGTTGGATTGAAATCGGTAGCCAGTTTATGAGTGCAACTGAGAAGGATGGACTTCGCACCCTGTTTCCCAACGCCCGCATCATACAGCACTACGGATTGTCTGAAGCCTCCCGCACGACCTTCCTTGATATCAGCGATGCAAGCACTACCCAGTTGGAGTCTGTCGGACAGGTAGAATCCAGTGTTGAAGTATCGATCAATGAAGACGGCAGAATTCAGATCCGCGGGCCACATGTAGCCTCTGCAATGTTGACCGACACAGGTACTGAGAGCCTCACTGACAAAGATGGCTGGTTTGTCACCAACGACCTGGGCAGGCTTGAAGACGGCTACCTCTATTTTGAAGGCCGCGCCGACGACATCATTAATTGCGCTGGGATCAAAATATCTCCTGACGAGGTAGAAGCCAGTGTACAAAAGACATTAGGTGTCACCGACCGCGTGACTGCGGCCAAGATTCCGGATCCGGTACGAGGCGAATCCGTGCTCATTACTTCCCTGCCGGGGATAGATGAAAACACGTTGCGCCGAGCTGTGGAAAGTACCCTTAAGGACATGGGAGTAGAAGCTGGCCAAAGTGTCAAATATTTCAATGTTGAGGAATTCCCGGTCACAAAAACCGGTAAGGTCAGGCGCAAAGAACTCGCAGAACAGTTCCTCGCAGCAGCACCCACCACAGTGAGTCAGGCCGGCGAAGACTCAAATTTGCAGGACCCGCGTGTTGCCGAGTTGGTCGCGCTGTGGGAAGAAGTTCTGCAGATTAAACCGGTTTCCCCCGATGACAGTTTTTTCGATCTTGGTGGAGATTCGCTGTCTGCCATTAACGTGGCAATACGGATGGAAAAACACGGTATACCCAAAGATATCTCTCGTCAGATCTTTGAAGGGAAAAGCATTTCTCAGATCGTAGATACTTCACGAACCGGTAACAAGCGGGAACCACTCGCCGCTGCCAGCCAGTCCGTGGATGCTGTTCGCGGTATGTTGGCTTTATTTGTCGTGGCCTCTCACTGGATGCCGGGAGTCGTCGAACGAATCCCGGCATATCGGGTTTCAACAGTTTATTCTCATTTTTTTATAGTGCTGGCACGCCTGGTTTTGCAGTGATTTTTGGGATCGGTGTCGGTTTCGCTTATCTTCCTCGTTTTCAACGAAGTCGTAAGTCTGTGAATTCTCTCGTAATGAGAAACGCGCTTCTGCTGTTTGCAGGCATCGTTTTCCTTGCACTGGTCAAGATTGCTGCTGGAATACTTGGCGGTGAACCGATGACGCCGGTAGACTACTCCAATGCTTTTTACGGCGTCTTGACCTATTACATGCTGGCAGTTTTAAGTATTCCTTTGTGGCTATCCTGGTTAATACGACGGCAATCGCTGGTGATATCATCACTATTTCTTGCTTTGACGTTCTACCTGATCCACGAACTCATCGTATTGTGGGACCCCAACCCGTCAGAAAACCCCATTGTGCAGACGGGGATCCTGCTACTCACAGCAAAATTCAACTATTTCGAAATCTCCTCCGGGGTACTGGTTGGCCTGGCCATGGGCTTCTGGTTGCGCAACACAGTCACCGAACAGAACTCAACCGGCAATAGCCTCTCCATTGGCCTGTTAATCATGCTGGCGGGTTTCCTGCTCTCAGTGAAGTTTGGTCACCTGCAATTCTGGGCCATATGGCCTAAACCAATGTTCGTATGGATCTGGGTACTTTATGCGGGTTTTGTGCTGGCCTGCACCCATGGTGTATTCAAGTTGGCCATGATAGAGGAGCGGAATGCAATCGTAGACGTCTCGCTTAAGACAATGTCAATTGTCGGCATCATGGCTTTTCCGTTGTTTATAGGTCATGAGTTGGTCATTCCCTTGAAAGACCTGCTGAGTGCGCTGGGCGTGCCGGCCGCATTGCCAATGTCCATAGCTGCGTTCTTCGCAACTATGATCTACGTAACTGTCAAGGTCTACCGAATCTACTACCCGGCTAAGAACTGAGCTTTGTGTACATCTCCGGAAAAGAGTTGGTAACCAGGATATCTCTGGCAGGAAAACGGAAGTCTTCAGCCGGTCTGCAAACGCTTTTGACATGCAATCCTTGAGCTAGACTTCATATGCAAAGATAGGATTACCTAGCTGATGTTCAATACAACTTGGTGACAAGTTGATCTTAGAATTGGCCCGTTTTTCCAGGTAACTTGGTCTATGCCAGTTGTTGAGGATGTGTAATCACCCCTCTTCACCTTGTGAATGTGTTGCTCGTCGACTAATTAAGATGAGTTAACGGTGTTGATTTAGGTAGGGGTGTCTTGAGTGTTGTTTAATACGTTGACTTACGCGGCTTTTTTGCCGGTTGTCCTGCTTCTCTATTACAATCTGAAGCGGCCCGGGCAGAATCGTATGCTGCTGCTAGCAAGCTATCTGTTTTATGGATGGTGGGACGAGCGCTTCTTGTTTCTCATCATTCTATCGACCGCCCTTGATTTTGTATGTGGCCTGCTAATTGACCGCGGTACGTTAACCCGCAAAGATCGCCTTGCCCCTTCGATTCACTTGATAGCCGGCGCCTTCCTGTTCCTGGTTCTCGACTGGGGGGCACTGCATTTCAGCGGGGTGTTCCCCTACGTCAACCTGGATGCGGAACAGCTTTTTGTACAAGGCAGCCTGGGGTTACCGCTGTTTCTCGGGATAGTTGGTTTTGTTTTGCTTGCCAACATGCTGATCCCCCTCGCCGGCCGCCTTGAAGAGGAGAGGCGCCGCAAAACCATTGTCACGATAAGTGTCTTAGGCAATCTGGGTGTACTCGCCTTTTTCAAATACTTCGACTTTTTTATCGAGAGCGCTGAGACTGTTATTGCCTCCATGGGATTTCAACCCGAACCATTTAGGTTGAATATCATTCTTCCCGTCGGCATCTCATTTTACACTTTCCAGACGCTCAGCTATTCAATAGACATATACCGCAGAAAGCTCACCGCCACAGACCGCTACATCGATTTTGCACTGTTTGTCAGCTATTTCCCGCAACTTGTTGCTGGACCTATTGAACGCGCACAGAATTTGATCCCGCGTTTACAGGAAAAACGTCGTGTCACTTCGGAAGACATCAGCGGTGGAACATACCTGATCATGCTTGGCCTGTTGAAGAAAGTGGCTATTGCAGATGGCATCGGCCCAACTGTTGCGTCAGTTTTTAATGCTTCGGGCACGCCTTCCTGGGCTGAAGTTGTTATTGCGTCCGCCCTGTTTTCAGTTCAGCTCTACTGCGACTTCTCTGGTTATTCCGACATCGCGCGCGGTACATCCAGACTGATGGGCATACCGCTCATGCTAAATTTCAAAATGCCTCTGCTGTCAGCAACGCCGGCTGAATTCTTCCAGCGTTGGCATCTGAGCCTGACGACTTGGTTGCGGGACTATGTTTATTACAGTCTCGGCAAAAACCGCAGACGCGATTTCACCATGTTGAGAAACCTCTTCCTTACCATGGCCATCGGTGGCCTCTGGCACGGCGCCGCCTGGACCTTTGTACTGTGGGGCGTATTTGAAGGTACGCTTATTGTGCTCGACCATCTCTTTCTAGGACGCAGATTTGCGCCTAAAAGACCCAAGCAGGTTCCGGGGTTTGCCTATTTGTTTCGCAGGATGCCGCTTATTTTGACGTTCTTCTATGTCCACCTGATCGCAGCCATGTTGTTCCGTTCGGGCACCTGGGATAGAGCCGGCACCATGCTGAGCGTCTATTTTACAGACATCGGCAACTTTGCTTACAACGGTCTGACGCCCACATTGAGCGCGATCTGCGGATTTATACTGCTTATGTCTATGGAGATGACCGAATATGCTAAAAACGAACTAGAAATCATCAGAAAGTCTCCGCTACTGATAAAATGCTGCGTTTATGCAGCCATGATATGGATCATCGCGATGGGTACCGCCAATGAAACAAAACAATTTGTCTACTTCCAGTTCTGATTCGCCCTCTGCATCTAAAATGCAGGTCGTCTTCAGCTCCGGTAAGGTAGTTATCCTGACCTGCGCATTCCTGGTTGCGGCGGACGTTGTGGTCAATCTTCTGTTCGCCATGCCGGATGATCCGCGAATCGAACCTAATCGTCTCCAGCAGTACTTCGAATACGGCAGATCGATAGAAGGCAAACTGCGTTACATGGTGAGAGACACGGATGAGCTGTCTGGTCCCATTGTGCGCTCCGGCTGGTTGTCCGAAAACGTGGATCTACCAGTAGAAGCAGAACATAAAGATGGACGCCTGTTTGCTGTGTACGGACAGTCAATGAGTGGTCGAGTGGGTCGTGAGATTGGCAAGCAGGATAAGAGTGCCACATTACGTATACGAGGTGGACCGGGCGCACCGTTGGGTCATACCTTTGAGTTGTTCAGACGGGATCTGCAGAATCACAGTGCTGACGTCATTGTATTAGGCATCGTCGCCTCCGGCCTCCGCGCTCTCCCCACTATGACCACAACCGGCTGGGCATTTGAAGTGCCGGCGCCATATACATACCCTCGCTGGTCTCTGGTTGATGGACAACTGGTGTCGGAAACGCCACGCATCCAATCCCTGGAGCAGTTACGTACCGCACTTCACTCACCAGAACAGTGGTCTGATTTTGGTCAACACCTGGCGCAGCATGATGCCTCGTTTTCATCTCTACTGTTCTATTCTGACTGGACTGACCGGTCTGCGTTTCTGAGACTCGCTAAACGCGGGTACGGACAGCATCATCAGGACAGCATCTCAGCACTTTATGCCAGCAATGGTTCACAAGGTCCGGAGAGCGTAGGTAGGATTGCACGTGAAATTGTAAAGCAGTTTGCGGCAGATGTCAGAGCAGCCTCCGCGATCCCCGTATTGATTCTATTCCATGACAAGGGCATGGGCAATCAACTGCACCAGCTACTGGCTGAAGACCTGGAAAGATATAACATCCCATATATCAGCACACACAAAATTGCACCGGCCAATGAACCATCTTCATTTTTAGCAGATGGTCATTTCCGGCGCGATCTGGACGTAGAATTTGCGCATCAAATATTGGAGTTGCCAGCCCTAGCTAGATGAACTCAATCGGCCACTGAGATCATCTGACCGGAAACCCCTAGAATTAATGGTTAGCACCTACCGAGGCCGCACTTGGCAGCGACGAACCGTTCCAAGATTGGATAGGCGGATTGCTTCCCGATGCAACACCCAGGTTAGGAGGCTGTCCCAACATGGCAGTTGCGGTGGTATGACACTGACTGTTATTAATCTGGACATTGATGGTGTTGTTGCCGATGCCATTATCAAAGAAGTTATTTAGCGTGTGATAGCGGGTAATGTTCTCAAATACACCGTTTGTGATCTGTGTATCGGTGCCGTTGGTTATGTTCGAACCAACGACCACGGTATCCCGCATGAACACATCCTGCAAACCATGGTGCATACGAAGCCCGTTGCTGGAGGTATTGTTGCTATTGAAGTATGAATCAACAATTACAAGGTTTTCTACATCCTGAAAACGGTTGTTCTGACCGGTTGATTCAATACGAACATTGGCAACGATCAAGTTGCGACCGCGCAATTGAGACCCAGAATTCTGCTGAATGTACAGACCCCAATCTCCAACACTCTGTCCATTTGTGACCTCGAGGGTTGAATTGATCAGCGCTACGCGATTGAAACCACTGGCTGGTCCGGAAAAATTATTCAGGTCACCGTTGGTGATCACATGTACATTGTCTATCAATACATCACCGGTCCCAGTTTGGTCCATCGGCCCTCCGTTCACAGTACCCCCGAACCATTTGATACGGTTACCCCTGAACGAAAGGTTACCGTTGATGGTGACACCCGACGCCAGCACAAACTCACAGTCGGAACAGGAAACGCTGCCACCACTGTAGGTTCCTGACGTTACCAGCGAGCGCTGTCCATTTGTGCTCAACGCAGCTTGAAATTCACTGTTGGAAGATATTGTGCGTTCGAAAGTGATCTGCGGATCTTGCGGCCACTCAATATCCTGCACAAACGCTGGCAAGGTACCTAGGTCATAGGTCCCGGTTCCTCCTGAAGGTGGGTCTACACAATCAGTTGTACACTCGATCTGCGGCGGATTGGGCACAGCAGCATAGTCCATTCCGTAGAATGCAAGGCATGCCACAATGATTATTTTAAATGCCAGGAATTTCATCTTTGTCCCTCGAAAATATATAAGCTTCAGCTAAAATGGTTATCTGCTTTTCCTTTCACAGATGCTCTCTCAACAGCTGTGAGTTCACAATGCTCTGCAGACCTCAAAACCGAGTTTACCCACGCAATCCTACATGTTCGTGACCAAATCATCATCGCGGCAAAGTTTGGTATGGATTTACGTCACAATTACGCAAGATTTCGCATCGATCAGCTGAATTGATGGTGCTCAAATAGCTTTACTGTCCTGCAAGGTAACAATTCCGCGTGATACCTGCTTTTAATTCTTAACATAAGCGCTTCAGACAGCATGACCACGTCATCGGTTCCATTCGCTGGGCAATTTTTCACAGAAGTTTGGATATAGAGCATAATATTCAGTTCTGATTTGCCGCTGCGTACCGGCGCAGCACATGCCCGGCACAGTGAATGGCACAGGCAGCAATTGTCAGACTCGGATTTGTGCCTCCACTGGTCGTAAAAACTGATGCGTCAGCGATATAAAGATTGTCTGTTCCATGTACTTTGAAGGAGCTGTCTACAACGCTCTCCCGCGGATCCGTGCCCGCCCGGCAGGTACCACAGGGATGACCGAGGTTAAGCGAAATATCCTGGTTGAGACGGATTGACCTGAGATCCTGCAAGCGCTCTTTCAACCGCGCGCGGAACCCTTCTGTGCGTTCCCGCAACTCGTCTGAAATATCGTAATTCACTTTGATCTGACTGGGCGCTGACGCATCGAGGGTGACTCGATTCTGTGGATATGGGAAATCCTGAATAATAGAACTGTATACTGCAGCCTCTTTGAACATTCTGGATCCGATATACGCCGGGATACGCAAAGCGTGTCTAAGTAGGGGTACGTGCCGGAATGGGCTGCGCCAGAAGATGTTGTGTAGAAACTGCAGTATATCTCCTGGGTTTGTCGGGAACCCCATGGACTGCACTTCACCGTACATGACGCCATCAATCGCATAGAAATCCCTGAAAGCCATGGACTTCTGGATACGATCAGGTTTTCTTTTCCGCCGAGGCCAGATCGCTATGAAATCTGAAGCATGGAACATCAGGTATCGACCAACAGGGCCATGGTCGTTACCGATACCATTGGGATACTGCTCTGATACTGATTGTAAAAGCAGCTTGGGTGTAGCAAACGCACCAGCCGCGAGCACGATGTGATCCGCCAAAAGCACGGTCCTGCCGCCATCACCCCTCTGTACCACCACGCCACTGATTGATGTACCGTCCTGTGGCAGCTCAATCACGTCCGTCTCGTCTAGAACCTGAAGGTTTCCATCAGGATCCGGTTGCGTCAAACAAGCTTTAGCAGCATCAATCCTGTGCTCAGCAATGCACGTCCCTGCGGCGCAGTCCGCACAATCCGGATCTGGATCAAGGGCCACGTGTATCCGATATGGGTGAAGCCCAATTTGATTGAAAGAATCAAACATACTGCTGTCGAACTCGCCCATGGGAGGTGGCTCTTTGAGCTGATAACTACTTTCATCGATGACGCTCAGGCCATCAGCTGAACCGTGAACGTTAAACATCTGCTCTGCAATCTGGTAACTGGGCTCAAGTTCCTTATAGTCAATTGGCCAGGGGTCAAAGTCCATGGGTTCGAAACGCTGCAATGCGGCACCGTAATGCAGCGTGGATCCACCGACACCACACCCCAGTAATGGCCAGGTGTCCGTTAGCTTTCCATCCAGACAGGTTCTGATCTGGGTAGGCCAATACCCAACGTCCAGGCGCTTGTCAGGATTGCTCCAGTGTTTAGTAGCGTCTACCGTAACGTTCGCTTTACCCTTTTCAACCAACAGAACCTTTAAACCGGCATTGGCAAGGAAACGACTTGCACTGGCGCCTCCCATTCCAGCGCCTACGATAATGACATCCCAATGGCGTTGCGCGATCTGATCGAGTCGCTCACTCAATACGTTCACAGCGGAAATCCAAACAACCACCACCCCCCGGTCAGCATGGTGAGGGCAAACGTGATCAGACCAGTATCGAGGAAATAGTCATCGATGCCATATTTTCGAATCAGTAGAGAAAGCACGGGTAGATAAATAAAGGCGCCCACGCTGATCCCTATTACCAGACCTTCAAGCCCGTACAGATAGCCTCCGCCCAGCATGGCCAGAAACATCAGCAACCCACGGCTGAATTGGATCCACATGTACAGATAAGAATTACCCTGGGAATGGGGTATATTTTCCACTGAAGCACTCAATACAAGGAACAAACTACCTACCGCCATAATCTCCAGCATCCAGCCCGCGCCGTGATACCTTTCATCGTAGAGTAAGGCAATAATTTCACTGCCAAAAACCGCCAGTGTGAATATGGGAATCATTGCCGCGAAAAACAATACCAGCTTCACGCGTCGACGTTGTTTGCGGAATCGCACTGCATCGGTCTGCCCAAGTTCTGCATAGACCGGCAGCAGAAGCGACCAGGTAATACTGGACGCCACATTCTCGACTAGCCTTGATAAGCTGATAGCTATACTGAATACACCAAGCACCTCCGTCGTCACCCATTTACTGACCACCAGCTGATTCGCATTTCGGGCCACAAACGTGAGGGCAGTGGCAACAAAAATCCATTTACCAAAACGAAGGATCTCCTTCATCGCCTGTGGATTGAACACTAAACGCGGCAAACGTCTTCGGAATATGAAGTAAGAACTGATGGTCAGCACTGCCGCGCTGATAACACCGTTGACAGCCAGCGCCCACACCGTGGGGTGTATAACAAGCCAGACAATGGTGGCTACAACTGCTACCGTTTGGCCCAGTGCTTTCCATGCTATCACCCTAGACAGCTTTACTTTCTTCTCTTCCAGAATCGGGTATGGAGAACAAAAACCTACAATTAGAGGCGCTATCGCTGAAACCAGCAACAGGCCAATCAGTTGAGGTTCTTCATAAAACAGCGAAATCGGCCAGGCGGCCAACAAGCCGATAACGAAGAGTATGCACCCTCGGGCAACGGCGAGCGTCCATGCGGCATCAACGTAGTTGTCGTCCACACCGTCTCTTTTTGTAATAAGCGCGCCACGAATACCTACATCCGACAGCATCTGCAGAGCCGTATGCACAAGATTGACAATAAGCATCAATCCAAATGCTTCTGGAAAGAGCAGACGGGTCATGATGAGATTGGCAAGCAACCGCAATATGTTGCCGTAGGCATCCCCGGCTAATACCGACAACGCGCCCTGGATAACTCTCGATTTCAGGCTGTTCTTTTGAGATTGCTCGCCGTGGCCTGCGTTCGGGACTGCAGTGATTTGTGCATCACTCATCTTGCAAAACTGATCTTAGGCTTTACGGGAGCCTCACTGCCGGGAAATACGCAACAAAGGAAGGTCAGTATCCAGAAATACTGAGACATACGGTCCACCAAGCTGACGCTGATGATCATGACCGCAAACCCAACTAACAAGGATGCGGCTAGACGTTGTACATGTTCGCCGGACGGATCCTGCTCCAACAAGAGCGTTCTGCGATTATTGTTAACGTGTTTGAGCGCATATCGCATCGGGAGGACATACAAGAGGAGTCCAACCATGCCATAGCGAAGAATGATCTGCAGGTAGGCGTTCACTATATCGATGATTCCCTGTCCCTGATAGGAGGCTTGCAGGGCTTCATTTTCGATATAGTTCGGTGTGCCGAAAGTAAAATTATTAGTGATCGAGTCCATGGAATTCGCCACCAGGTCAACGCGGTATGCCAGAGTTCCATGTTCTTCACCTTCGACCAACATATCGCCAAGGTTGGTGGTCATCAGAAGCAGAAAAAAACTGATAACGCCGGTATAAGTCAAATATTTAAGCCACCCACGTTCGCTGAATAAACCCAAGTAGCACATCAAGATGATGCCTACCATCAGGATGGCGCCGCGAGAGCCTGATTTTTCAAGCGCATAAACAAAAAGAACCACAAACAACCAGCCCCATTTTGTCACCTGTTCATGACGCAGATAGTAGGCGGTAATCGCCAGGCACAGCCCCATGTAAACACCAAATGGAATGGCGTTCATCGTGCCTGGGATTCTCAGTTCGCCCCCCCGCCACTCCATCCAGTGCTGATAATTAAGAACCGTCAGAACCAGCTGGGAAGCCTCAGAATAAATGAGCCATCCCTGGACGGATTGCATGATGCCGATAAAGACTAATATGGAACCACCAAGAAAAAGGCCAAACAGAATTTTTGGCGCTGCTTCCGGGTAACTCCTGGCTCGGGAGAAAACAAGAATGATCAGACCCATTGAAATGAACTGATCAAACGCTAACCGCAGCCCATTGGTCACCGTAGTCTCACGAAAGTCCAACAGGGAGGACAGTACAACAAACGCGATGGCGATATAAATCGCGATACGTTGATGTTTAGACTGCAATATCTCATCTTTACCGGGCTTGATGAACAACAGTGGCAAAAGCAACACCAGATTCAAGAACGTCGGGTAGTAAAGGCGTATAAGATAAGAAATGCCTGGAAATGGGATTTGCCAGCCGAGATAGAGTGGCGCCGCCGGCAATAGCGCACAGTAAAACAGCAGACGATCCGGAACCGACTTGGGACACAGGGCCAGCAGCGCGACAGCAGAACCGGCATACCATATGAACGGATGAGGAGAAAAAAGCATCAGAAAAGTTACAAACCACCAACCTGCGGCAACGCGGTGAATAATCTCCTTCTGCGCGGGAAAACAGACAAGCGCAAGGGCCCAACCGCCTGCGATGGAAGCAGTCAGGTAGATCAGCGCAATGATGGTATTAATCACTTCCTGACGAGCCTACTGACACCCCACTCCGCTAAGACCAGAACTTCCACCACTTCTGCTCACCAGTCTTGTCTGCAATAACCGCACGTTCACCGACTACGGGTTCCATGAGAGCTGCCAGCACTTTTCTTTCACCAGTGAAGGTGCGTCGACCATGGGCCATGCGGAAATTATCAAGCAGCGCCACATCACCCTGTTGCCAGCAGAGGTCGATCGCTGCAGCTTCATAAGCTGCGGATATGGTTTCGATCACTTCAACTGGTATTTCTTCACCATCTCCAAAAAAAGCGTTTCGCGGCAATCTGTCGTAACCGAACATTTCCTTCATCGCCTCTACTTTATTAGCTTCAATGCTGGAAATATGAAATAGATGGGCCTGATTGAACATGAAAGTTTCACCAGTATCCGGATGATCGAGAGTACCCTGACAAACTTGGGAAGTACGTAGAACATCATCATCCAGCCAGTCATGTTCTATGCCATTTTCACGGCAGAAACGAGCAACTTCCTTCTTACTTTCGGTTCTGAATACCTGTTGCCACGGGACATCCACATGCGGGTGATAGTTCCTTACATAGCGCACTTTGCGTTGTTTGAACTGTTCGACCAGTTCCGTACCAAGGCTAGCAGTGACACACCGGAGGTCAGCCACCGGTGTAGCTCCACCTGTCTCTGCGGGAACAATGCAGCTGAGCGCAATTCTCGCCGGCCATTCAGTATGGTAAGCAACTTCACTATGTAGGGGGATTTCCTGGTTTGAGGGATATTCCGTCGCAGTAAAGATCCTGTTGCCAACTGCAGTACGCGGAGTTGAACCGTATACGTAGTCCATACGGTCGTCAGATATTGCAGAGATGAAGTGGTCAAAATCATCCGGTGATTGAATGGTGAACCCTCTGAATAGAATTGTGCCAACATCTTTCAAACCGGCATCAATTGCGTCCTGATTCGCCGACGCAAATACAGCCAGATCCTTCTCTTCTGCAGCTTCGAATAACAACGGTATTTTGTTTTTTTCTGTAATGTTTTCCATGTGTCTACTCTCGTGTTAATGAAACGCTTGACCGCGACTAACCCGTGTTATTTGATGCCAGCAGCTTGTCAAAATATTCAAAGGTTAGCTTGAAACCGTGGTTCAGTGACATGCTCAGGTGCCAGTACTTCATGGCCCTGTTCTATGCGTCGGTTGACAAAGTGAGAGCCCGGCAAACCTACGCCTTCTGTTATCAGAATGTTTATGGGAATTAGTCGCGTCACGCTATCGTTTTTTATGTCAGACATTTACGTTCAATATGAAATATTTTTGGTATCTGGATACACAATCCGCTGGGAGCGAATCCTAGCCTGAAGTGAACGCCATACCGAACAGACTTGCCAGTAAAATGTAAACACATCCATATATTGGCCAAATCCTTACCCTCCGGTGAACAAGACAACAATAGGAGTGAGCCGAGACACAATAGCGCACGCGGATTATTGTTGGTGTGCTTTTGCATGGATAGCACATCCATCACGCTTTTATCTACACATGCCAGCTGCCCATTTGGCAATTAAACTGCGCAAGACCTCAATGTTAGGAAATTTTTTAGAAGCGCGTTCGTTGGGTCACATCTTCATAACACTTAGTTAGATATCATTGGGTTAGACTAATGACTCTCTTCTTCATAGGATTTCAGATTGGCTGCCATTGACCCCACCCTACTGGATAACGGCATCGCTATTGTTGGATTGTCAGCGCGCCTGCCTGGCGCCCGCAACGCAGATGAGTTCTGGGACAACCTTCGTAATGGAGTAGAATCACTACTTCCTCTCAGTACCGAAGAACTGGAAACCAACGGGGTCAGCAAGCAGCTGTTGAAAGACCCTAACTATGTGCCGGTCAGCGGCAGTCTGTCTGATGTTGAAATGTTTGATGCCGGGTATTTCGGTTTTTCACCTAAAGACGCAGCGATAACAGATCCACAACACCGCCACTTCCTTGAGTGTGCAGTGGAAGCCTTTGAAAACGCCGGTCATTCAACCCACCGGTTCGATGGCTCCATCGGGGTCTTTGCCGGCTGTGGCATGAATTCGTACTTTATAAACAACCTTCTCACCAATCCTGAAATGATGCGGACAGTGGGAAGTTTCCTGTTGAGGCATACTGGAAACGACAGAGATTTTCTACCTACAACCGTTTCATACAAACTAGATCTGCGCGGACCGAGCATGGCTATTCAAACCGCTTGCTCAACCAGTCTTGTTGCCATACACGTAGCCTGCCAGAGCTTGCTGGGTGGTGAGTGTGAAATGGCGCTTGCCGGCGGCAGTACAATTCTTGTGCCCAATCAACAAGGCTACTTCTACCGGGAAAATGAACCGGTATCCCCTGACGGGCATTGTCGGGCATTCGAAGCAAACTCTGCGGGTACGGTACTAACCAGTGGCACTGGCGTAGTAGTATTGCGGCGCCTCGAAGATGCCCTTGCAGATGGTGACACCATCCATGCAGTCATCCGCGGCTCAGCTGTCAATAACGATGGTGCTGGCAAGGTAGGTTATCTTGCTCCGAGCGTCGATGGTCACGCCAGCGCGGTTGCAGAAGCGCTAGCAGTTGCTGACGTATCGGCTGACACGATAAGTTATGTAGAGGCTCACGGCACGGGTACTCGTGTCGGGGATCCGATAGAGATTTCGGCTTTGACCAAGGCCTTTCGAGCATCCAGTGATCGTAAACAGTACTGTCGTATTGGTTCAGTGAAAACAAATATTGGGCACCTTGATACCGCTGCTGGCATCGCCAGTCTAATCAAAGTGGTTAAATCTCTTGAGTCCGGCCAGATGGCGCCGACCCTGCATTTTAAAAAACCCAATCCGGAAATAGATTTCGCATCCAGCCCGTTTGAAGTCAATGCAGAACTCCGTGACTGGCCTCGGGACGATACGCCTAGAAGAGCAGGCGTTTCTTCGCTCGGCATCGGTGGCACCAATGCTCACGTCATTGTCGAAGAGGCACCCCAACTGGACCCTACCGATAAGCCTCTGCGGGAAAACCAGCTCCTGGTGTTGTCGGCAAAAACCAAAAACGCGCTCGAATCAGCACGATCCAACCTTGCACAATGGTTAGGGGACAACCCTCAGGCAGATCTGGCAGATGTGGCTTACACCCTACAAGAGGGTCGTGACTACTGGGATCATCGATTTGTTTTAGCCGCCAGTCACATCGAATCGGCTGCCACAGCCTTGACGAGTAAAAGCTCGCCGCAGATATTCACCAACAAGTATGAGCGTCCTGCTACCGGAGTTGCGTTCATGTTTTCCGGTGCTGGCGCTCAACATCCCCAGATGGCCAGAGGCCTGTATGATAACGAGCCTGCTTTTCGTGAGGCCATGGACCGATGCCTTAGTCTTCTCCATGACCTCATAGACTTTGACCTCAAAGCACTTATGTATCCGGAGCTCGAAGA
Organism: Gammaproteobacteria bacterium; assembly: GCA_048571035.1. GTDB lineage: Bacteria > Pseudomonadota > Gammaproteobacteria > Pseudomonadales > Azotimanducaceae > UBA4421. Next base: position 451,306 of record CP121329.1, on the reverse strand, counting down.
CGAAGAGCATGCTTCCCTAGAATTACAAAAAGCGTCTCGCCTTTGCCCGGCAGTCGTAGCGACGGAATGGTCATTAGCTCAACTTTGGAAATCCTGGGGCATTGAACCTTCAGGTATGATCGGTCACAGCCTCGGCGAGTACGTAGCAGCCTGCATTGCCGGCGTGTTCACGCTGAAAGATATGCTCCGACTGGTTGTCCTGCGCGGCAACCTGATCGATACACTGAATGGCGGAGCGATGCTCTCACTGCCTCTCTCAGAGAGTGAAGCACGCGAGATCATCGGTGATAACCTGGACATCGCCGCAGTGAACAGTCCGGGTTTGTGCGTAGTCTCGGGTGCGCATGCTGATATTGAGACTCTGGCGCATCGGCTGGCAGATATGGATATAGACGCACGCCTTATTCCGGTGAATGCAGCAGGTCACTCCCGGCACCTGGATCCGATTCTGAAAGATTTTCATCGTGGCCTGAGTGACGTGTCGTTTGCCGCACCAACTGTTCCCTATATCTCCAATGTCACCGGCACCTGGGCTGATGAGAAAGACGTCACCCAACCGGATTACTGGGTACGACATCTGCGCGGTACGGTACGATTTGCGGAAGGATTACAGGTTCTCATCGAAAACGATGATCGAATATTGCTGGAAGTGGGACCAGGGCAAGGGTTGTGCACCTTTGCTCGTCAACAAGCAACTAAACCGCTCGGAATTGTGCCATCAATGCGCAAGATGGTGGAGGACATTGCAGACCAGGAATACGCAGCCTGCGCATTCGGCAAACTCTGGAGTTGCGGATATCCAGTCGAGTGGAAGACGCTGCGTGGCGAAGGGGAAAGGCGCCGTCGCATTCCATTACCGACCTACCCGTTTGAGCATAAGCCTTACTGGGTGGAACCAGGTGCAATCGCTGAAACTCCAGAAGAGGCTGCCGCATACCTTGAGAAACTGGAATCCGTAGATGAGTGGTTCCAGTCCACAGGTTGGCAGGATGCGCCTCTGACGGGAACACGAGAAACTCTGTCCGCAAAATGGCTGGTTTTCCTTGACTCTGGTGGTGTTGGACAGCAATTGGTCGCTCGCCTCAAAGAAATGGGTAACACGGTAGTCACCGTCAGCATCTCTGACACTTTCTACAGAATCAATGAACACGAGTACTCCCTCGCGCCGGAGTTTGGCAAAGAAAGCTACGAACAATTGCTGGCTGCGTTGACGGAAGCTGATCTGCTGCCCGAACGAATAGTGCACCTATGGAGTTTGACTCCAGATGAGAGTTTCCGTCCCGGCTCCAGTTTCCTGGACAGAAACCAGGAATGTGGATTCTACAGCCTGCTGTTCCTGATGCAGACTTTTGGAGAATACCTGCAGGAAGTTAACGTAGTTACAAACGGCATGGTGGCGGTTCAGGATGACGAAAACATTCTTTATCCGGAAAAAGCAACGCTACTTGGTCCCGTTCGGGTAATACCCAGGGAATTTCCGGATATCGCCTGCCGCTGTATCGACGTCCAGTTACGTACAACGAAACCTTCAGGCCTGATGAGTTGGGTAGGCTTGGAAGGTGTCCGGGTCGAAGAATCGGCCGCGGATGAACTCGCTGCACGCCTGATAAATGAATTGGAAGAAGCATCAAGCGCCAGCGTTATTGCATGGCGAGAGCAGCGACGCTTCGAAGAACGGCTGGTGCCTAAGCCGCGAATCGCTACTAACGATCAAAGCGACAGCTTCAAAATGAACGGCGTGTATTTGGTAACAGGTGGCCTTGGCGGTCTGGGATTTTCTCTCTCAGAACAGATCGCACGACAATTCAAGGCGCGTATGGTGCTCGTCAGCAGGTCAGAGTTTCCCGCAGAAGATAAATGGGATGAATGGCTAAGCAGCCATGGTGAACGCGACAGTGTCACACAGAAAATCCATACCATCCGCGCGATTCGCGAACTGGGCGCAGATATTGTACCGGTTTCAGCTGACGTCACAGATGTGAACGCTATGCAGGCCGTAGTAGATTCTACCGCAAAGCGTTTCGGCACCATCAACGGGGTGCTGCATGCTGCGGCCGGTCTGGCAGACGGTGTCCTGCAAACCAAAACAAAGGACAGCGCGGAGCGGGTGTTTGCTTCAAAACTCTACGGCACACAGGTCCTGGAAGAGGTGCTGGCCGGTTACCAGCTCGACTTTTTCCTTGTCTTTTCATCCACCAGCGCTATCGTCGGCCTACCTGGCCAGGTGGATTACGCAGCAGCAAATGCCTACCTGAACGCGTTCGCTGAACAGCGGAACAGGACAGGCAAGCGCACCATCGCGGTAGATTGGGGCATATGGAATGGTGTCGGCGGTGCTGCAGATCTTGCGCGGGATATAAGGCATGAGCCCGAGACACCAGACTATGTTCGCTCTACGGGCCACCCATTGCTCGGCGACTGTACCGCCGAGGGGCCAGACCTATGGAGATGGGAAGCACAATGGCGAACCAGCGATCTCTGGGTTCTTGATGAACACCGAAACCAGGATCAAGTTGCACTATTACCCGGCACTGGCTATCTGGAGATTGCGCGGGCGGTGTTTGCAGACATGCGGGGTGTCGAGGGCTGCCACATCGAAAACGTTGCCTTCCTTCAGCCATTGGTAGTAAGCGACGAAGACAACGCACACGCTGTTGCCTTCGAACTGCGCAGACAGGATAGCGACTACCAGTTGAGTATCCTGAGCGTCGAGCAGAACATCGAACACGCCACCATGACGCTGCGAGCGTTCTCAGAAGCATCGTCCAGCGAGATGGATCTGGGCGCTATTGCGTCCAGATGTGAAAACGGCAAGCAGATTGCAGATGGCGACACCCCCCTTACCAGTTCCCAGGAAGCACAACTCGGGTTTGGACCACGCTGGTCCTGTCTACGCGCAATTGGCTTTGGCCAGAACGAGGCTTTTGCCGAATTGCAGGTTGATCCGCGTTTCAACGATGATTTCAAGACTCATGGTCTGCACCCGGGTCTATTGGATATCGCTACAAGCTTTGGCATCCCCTTGATCAATGGCTGGCAATCCAGCGGTGCGATTTATGTGCCATTGGCGTATGGCTCTGTAAGGATCCATGCACCTCTGCAGAACCGAATATTTGCTCATATTACGAACGACCCTGAAAATGATTACGCTAGAGATGTGGCCAGGTTTGGAATTACCCTGACGGATGAAAGCGGTCGTGTCCTGATAAAGATAGACAACTATCAGATGCGTAAACTTGATGTGAACTCAGGCTTTGGTTCCCTCAGGACCACTTCAGGACCGCACACTGCGACCACACTCGCCGGTGAACCCACAGCCATAGAGTCCGTATTCCTGGAATCGTACGAAAATGGTATCTGTCTTGAAGAAGGCATGACTGCCTTGAAAAAGACAATCGCTGAGTATCAGGGCGGTGTTACAGTGGTTAGCCCTATTCGCATTTCCGACTGGCGTAAGCGCATCGATATCGCCTGCGCATCCAACTCGGACAAAAACGGTATTACCTTTGCGCGACCGGACTTGGACAATGAATATGAAGCGCCTAGAAATCAGACTGAGAGTGATCTCGTCAATCTGTGGCAGGAGTTTCTTGGTGTTGATCAGATCGGCATAAACGATGATTTCTTCGAACTTGGAGGACATTCGCTAGTCGCCGTACGCCTGTTTGCAAAACTAAAAAAACAATGGGGTGTTGATTGGCCAATCTCCATGCTGTTCGATGCACCAAGCATCGGCGAGTTTGCGGCTTTGTTAAGCGAAGAAATTGGCGACGTCGAAAGTTCAGATGAAGCGAGCGAAACGTCCACGACCAGACGTCACCGGTTCCTTGTTGCCATGAACCGTGGAAATAACAGCAGCAGAGCGCCTTTGTTTCTGGTGGCAGGTATGTTCGGCAACGTACTGAACCTGCGACACCTGGCTGCCCACCTGGGAGAAGATCAGCCCGTATACGCCCTACAGGCCAAAGGACTTTACGGCGAAGACGAACCCCACCAGACCTTTGTGGACGCAGCTCATGACTACATCGCTGAGATGAAAGAAGTCCAGCCGCATGGTCCCTACATGATCGGCGGCTTTTCTGGCGGTGGTGTTACCGCTTTTGAAATTGCACATCAGCTGCTGGGGGCTGGAGAAGAGGTATCAGCCCTCGTGATGCTGGATTCCATCCCTCCCCACCCCGCCTGGCCTGAACCAGATTTTGTTGACCGACTCAACATCCAGGCACAAAGGGTGTTCAAGGTTGTGTTGAAAGACCCTCAGGCATGGCTTAAACGGCGCATTCGGTGGGAACTCGAGAAACGTGGTCAGACCGGTGCTCAACCCGAACGCACGCCTGCCGAGTTCCGCTCCGACCAGATAGAAGTTGCTTTCCGCAATTCACTGGCCTGTTATGAAATGCGCGTGTTGCCATTGCCTCTTTCACTTTTCCGCCCGCCTTTGGACGACACCTACAAACTCAGTGGAGGACGCTGCGCTAATGCTGATGGCCAGCTCATGGAAAACGAGAATTGGTGGGCCCCCTGGACCAGTGCCGAAGTCAATGTACAGATAGTGCCAGGCAATCACGACAGCATGGTTTTAGAGCCTAATGTAAAGGTGCTCGCAGAGCATGTCCGCAAAGTCCTGGATACCGCCCAGGCATCCAATGTTGCGCCGATCGGCGTTTCACAAATTGACAACCCAGCAACGAGTTCGAAAAGTAAGAAAGAACAAGGAGTACGTTATGGTAGCTAAGAAAGATTTATACGAACTGGGAGAAATCCCACCGCTTGGCCACGTGCCAAAAAAAATGTACGCATCTGTTCTGCGGCAGAGCCGATATGGAAATCCTGAGAGCGCTTACGAAGTTGAGGTAATGGATGTGCCTGAACTCGGGCCTAAGCAGGTCATGGTGCATGTTATGGCTGCTGGCGTTAACTATAACGGCGTCTGGACCTCGCTGGCTAAGCCGGTCGATATGATTGCTGCCAGGCAGAAATACGGTGATCCGCACGACTTCCACATTGGCGGTTCGGAAGGCTCTGGTGTCGTGTGGGCGGTCGGCCCAGAAGTTAAGGGCGTGAAAGTAGGTGACCATGTCATGGTGTCGCCCGTTCACTGGGATGAAAGCGCTAACGACATACGCATGGGCTTGGATCCTATCGCTTCGACCTCCGCAAGAGTGTGGGGTTTTGAAGACAATTTTGGTTGTTTCGCTCAGTTTTCCGTAGTCGATGATTACCAGTGTTTTCAAAAACCGGAGAATCTCACTTTCGAGCAGGCGTCATGTGTATTCGTCAGCTTCGCTACGGCGTATCGCCAGTTGACCGGCTGGGCACCACATGTCGTCCGGCCTGGAGATCCAATTCTGATCTGGGGTGGTGCCGGTGGATTAGGAACAGCTGCTATTCAGATCACCCGCGAACTTGGCGGCAAGGCTATTGCTGTAGTATCCAGTGAGGAAAAAGCTGAATTCTGTATGTCTCTAGGTGCGCACGGCACGCTTAACCGCAAAGATTTCGATCATTGGGGGCGTTTACCTGTAGTGGGCAGCTCTGAGTTTGATACCTGGCAGAATGGCGTGCGTAAATTTGGTAAAGCATTTTGGGAAGTATTGGGCGAAAAGCGTAATCCCTGGATCGTATTTGAACATTCAGGCCAGGATACAATGCCAACATCAATATTTGTCTGCGACAACGGCGGTATGGTTGTGACCTGTGGTGCAACCTCCGGATACAACCTGGATATTGACGCGCGTGTTTTGTGGATGCGCCTCAAACGCCTGCAGGGCTCCCATTTTGCAAGCCTGCGCCAGTGCCAGGAAGTTGTTAATCTGCTCGGACAGAAACGTCTGGACCCTCTGCTGGCACGCACCTGGGATTTTGATGAAATTGGTGCGGGGCATCAGGTCATGCATGACAATGCTCACCCGCCCGGAAATATGTCTGCCATTATCAATGCGCCTGAGCGCAACATGACCCACCTGCCTCTATAGCCAGTAAAACAGCCGAGTAATAAACAGATCCATGAGCGAACAGAAACCATTAGTGGTCGCAGTTGTATTGACCTGGAATGACACGGAACTAACTTCCGCATGTTTGAAATCCGTATTCGCCAGCGAATATGAAAACCTAAAGGTAGTTCTGGTCGACAACGGATCTGTACCGGTACGGGGTCCAGAATTGAAGTCAGCATTTCCGAATGTGGAACTGGTGCAACTGACCGAAAACCAGGGGTTCTCCGGTGGTGCTAACAGGGGGATGGAACGGGCATTGGATATGTCCGCCGACTACGTCCATCTGATAGGCAACGATTCGACCCTGGCACCCAACGTCATTCCTCGGTTGGTTGAGGAATTTGAACAGCAACCCGATGCTGGCGCCGCTACACCACTACTGCTGTTTGCAGGCGACAAACCCATTGTGCAATTCTACAAGGCCACGCTTGATCGTGAGATGGCTATACATGAGCACTATCACGTTAGTGAGCCCTACATACCCGGTGAATGGCCGACTACGGAAAGCGACTTTATTCCCTGCGTGGCGCTCTGTTTCAGAGCAACAGCTCTGCGTGAGGTTGGTCTTTTTGACGAGATATTCGGGACATGCTGGGAAGATTACGATATCTGCTTGAGATTCCACGATAAAGGATGGAAATATATTACGGTGGGAGACGCTACCGCAATTCACTTAGGTAGCTTTACCACTGGTAGAGAGTCTCCTTATATAACCTATTACACAACGCGCAACCGCCTCATCTGCTTGAATCGTTACTCATCCAGAGGGATCTGGCTGCGCAAGGCTCCTTCGCTGCTCGCATCATTCTGGCGCAATCAGATTAAGCTGTATGGCTTGAACAACTGGGCATGTCACAAAGCATTCATGAGAGGCGTGATCGACTATATTTTTGACGTCCATGGCGAGCGCAGTCAGAAAGACACTGGTAAAATCCCTGGAGAGAATCATCGTATCGATGGAATCCCAGAACGCCTGCTAACGTCTCCAGGAGGCTCAGACAGCAGTTCCTGAAGGCTACCGAGCCCGTTTTTAACCATCTGCGCGACACGATTACAGAACGCCTTTCCAAAGAAAGGCATGCACTGCAGAGAAACGTCGGACGCAAAGCGCACGTCTTTTCACGTGCGTTGAGTACACATACCGCCGCAGATCCACAAAGCTAAAACAGGTCTAAACCGACTAACGTCATATGTCCGCATGATTGCTGTTCTCTGTTGAAAATGAGCACAACAACGCAACTACCGATGCGGACAAACACCGTTCAGATTATATCCATTAACTACTTGATGCCTGTATTGGCTTTGAGGAAATCCGCAATCTGGATTGCCGCGCGCCTATGCCCTGCGGCTGATAAGTGGCCTGTCTCAACATCAAATACAGGTTCGTCCGACTGGTCGACAGAATTCGTCTCTAAAAATCGATCCAGCTTAAACAACGCAGCATTATTCTTTGCAGAGGCGTTTGCAATCAGGGACTGAATTCTGTCCTCGTCTGGGTAAGGAGCGGATTCCGTCGGTATAGTAAGAATTACAAGTTCAATTCCACGGCTCGCACAATCTTCAGCCAGTCTCGCGATTAATAACTCGAGGATGCGTTGCTTTTCGATGAAAGTCCCATCTGCTTCCCGCGCATTCCGAAACTTTCTCGACAATCTATCGAAAACATAATTTGCTGCCACCCAAATTCGTGGACGCTGCAGCAACGAGTCAAGTTCGCTACGTAGGCGCTGTTCATTAGACTCAAAGTCCTCCATTGGCGGCAGCTTCTCACTCGGAAGTGTGAGTTCACCATCCTGAATATGGAAACGAGGCTTCGGTGCGTCGAACCACCACGTGATAGCATTTCGGTGAAAATCGGGAATGAAAATACCCAATATGACAATATCAGGGTCGAAACGATATCCGAGATGTTCCCATCTGAGCACCGCCTGATCGACCCCATAACCGCTAACAGCCAGGTTGAGAAACTCACTCTCTGGGATGAGTTTCTCTAATTGTGCCGCATAGGGTTCCTCGTCTCCTACACCATAACCAGCGCTGAAAGAATCACCAAGCACCACAACCCTTGTAATTCCAGGTGGCTTATCAAGACTATACTCCCGCCGCCCTCTGAGCCCGCGAGAGTTAGTAGAGAAATTTGCTTCACGGACATTAGGGCGATGGGTCCAACCAAGGGTTGCGTGAGAATCATGTGTCGGGTGTTTCCCTCGAGATCGTACCATTTCAGTATTTTCCAGGTACCAGACCTTAGGATAAAGATCGTTTGGGTCAACTATTGATGAAAGTGGGACGAAACTTCGCAGAAGGACCTCACTCATTACGATGACAATAACAAGTGAAATCAGGGCCATACCAAACCAAAAATAGTTATTTCGATTCGAAAACATATGCTTCTATCTCAGTACTTTTTGCTCAGGCAATTAGCGCAGATCAGCTCGATTCATCGTTCACTGCTTCCGACCCTATCGTCTGTGATTAGCAAACGGTTTAATTTCGTAACGAGTCTGGAGCGCGCACCAATGTTAGTAAAAGTGTGATCGGCGTTGGGTATGATATCAATATGAAAATTTTCCCTCTCTTGAAATTCGGGAAACGTTCTCCCGATCCGCCTACCCAGCAGTTCGAGTCCGGGATCGGATTCGGAAAAAATAAAATCTATTGCAATGTGGCGGTCTAAAGCTTCCCGCAGGTCTTGCACGATATCACTCGTGTGTTTGATGTTCAGACTTCTAGATATCCTGTTCGCCACAAGATTCATGGAAAACCGTATTCTTCGAATGACAAGTTTACGAAGAGTTGCTGTATCTAGCTGACCCTTTCTAAATTTCGACCAGAAATTCCTTGTCCTAATCTGGCGTTTGAAGTTTGCAAAGAGATCAAGGACTTCGTAATTGGCATAAGACTTATCGAAGTCATCCTCAAGATCTTGCTGATCAAACGCTAAAGGATTAATCATTGTTGCTGAATAAACTGGAGCACCTGCAACAGCGTTTCTGAATGCGTGGTAGGCACCGGAACATAAACCGACCAGCCTTATTTCTGATGCACCATGCTGCTGTAAAAAACTTATGGCAGCGGCCAATTCTTCTGATACATTCTTCGAGTAGGAAGCATTGCCCTCCCCTGTCGAGCGTGACTGACTGTCACCGATACCTGAAAAGTCCAAACGCAAAACGCGATAGCCCGCTTGTGCCCACGCCCTGGCCAGCGGTACAAACATGCGGTTGGGACCAATGTTGCGAACGGCTCCAGCATTTAGAAAAAGCACTGTGCGATTAGAATCGTTGGCGGCAGACTCATGTAGAATACCAAAAAGCCGATAGGCTCCCAGCGGTATGGACACCACACTTTCTTTTACTGCTTTGGATGGCTCCGCCATCGGCACGGAACTGTTGACTCGATATTGAGTGAGGATGATCTCCGGTGAGCGACATCCCGTGACCAACTTGGCATCGCCACCTTCTTTGCTGGCTAGATTATTCCAATCTTCTAGGCAAAGAAATATTTTATCGAAAAGCTTACGTGGCAACTGAGACGTCTGAGGATCTGCAGAGAGCTGTAAATAGCCGTCTATGAGTACACTTTCTACATTCACGCCGTTGCTCATGGCAATCTGGGACCAAGCGTCAATTCGAGGAGGAAGTTGTATTTCTTCAATGACAAGTAGATTTTTGGTACCAAGCTCAGTTATCGCTAAGTCCATCTTCTGGATTTCAGCAGCCGTCGTATCACTGATTATGAAACCGCTGGGCGCCAGCGCTATACCATGAGAATCAGCGTTGTCTTGATTCTCAGAAGACGTCAACAAACGAAGCTCTCTCAAATACTCTCGTCCCTTAACAACTGGAGATACAGCCACCATGCCGAGGACATCAGTTCTGTCGACACTGGCCAGGGCAGCGAGCGAAAAGCCTAGGCGGAAACCAACCAGAATAACCTGTTCTACCTTTCCTAGAAGTTTAATCGTGTCAATAGCAAGGCGAATAGACTCAACCCATTGCTCCACCAGGTTTTCCGAAAATTCATCTTTAGTAGAATTGCCGCAACCGAGATAGTCAAAGCGTATACACGGAAACCCTAACGATTCACAATCAAGCGCGAAGCTTCGGATACCACGATGAGCTGCTACTTCCTCAAACCCAAGTGGGCTGCACAGCACAACGCCAACATCTTTACTTTGGTTTTCAGCCGTTATTTCCGGACTATGAAACCAACCAAACATGAGGCTGTCGTTGTCCGCTCCAAAATACATCGGCATTTGATGCGATCCAAAGTCAACGTCATATAGTCCTTTTTCTATTTGCAGAGACATAATTCCTACGCGAAGCTTGGGAGGCTGAACGATTGGGCAGGTGTTCTGATATTGAATCTCCCTCCAGATCCTTGAATACCCAGAACGAATGTACGGTGTTGTCTTCTCTTTTTAACACCACACATCAGGACGTCAGCCGAGTCTTTGCGCTTGCAAACGAGTATTCTGCATTCAAACGATTACTCATATTTAGCCCTGAGACTGTCATTTGAAACTCGCTTCTCTTCCTCCCCGCTTTGACCGATACAACTTTGACTCTATTTGGTAACAGGTGAAAATAATTGTCACTCAACTCATATCCATTTGTCACAAGGGAAAGCGATTGCACGAACTTAGAAGCAGTAAGCGTGACAACAAGGCGCCCGTCTTCTTGGTCTATCACATCAATTAGGATATCTATATCAATATCCTGAGGCGCCAAAAACTGGTTTTCTCCAGAGACAGTGACTGTCTCCCGAACCACTTCTCCATGCGAATCCACCAATTCGCCAAGCGCAAAATCAAATGCCGGATCTCCAAATTGATACGTATAACTAGAATCCAAAAAATGTCCGATCACGCTTTCGGCGCTCAATTCCACAGTGCTCCTAGCTTCCAGATTAAGGTACTGTTCCCCGCCAAAAACAACGAAGCCATCATAACGACAAAACGATAATCTCAAACAACCGACAAAGTTCGAAGGATGATCGTTATGAACTATAACTTGCAGCCCGTTGACACCCTGATCAACTAATATTAGCCCCAGCGGCGACCAGGCGCGCTTAAGAAAAAAGTACGGCGCTTTTGGGTTGTCCTGGCTATCGAGCACTCCCCACCCATTACCCTCAACGACATCGTTTAGAGCGATGACTAGCGAACCCTTACAATGTATGTTCTTCCTCCGCCACCAGGATTGAACGTAGTACATCAACTCTCCGACCGCCAATGCACAAAGAATTTGATAACGGTGGACATCCGAATCTTTAAGCTTTGTGAAATCTGCACCGTATATTCTCATCGCATAATATTCAGCGACGTCAAGAAAAGACGACTTCGCGTTAGGATCAGCTGGCGAGTCGAAAACGGCGTCGGAATCTGAAGAAGTTCCATGCGATCCCAGGGACGGAATGCCAAATGCTAAGCACTCTGATGCAAAAACTGGCGCGTTGACAACTGCATCAGACAATTCCTGACGATATACCCCAACACCAAAATAATGAGACACACCGCTATCCGTATAAAAAGGCATATCGCCACCATCAGGCGACGAACGCCAGAATGGAATTCCGGAAGCTAACCTGTCACAAATATTGGGTAATTCACTATCGAACCAGATGTTCGACCACTTCTCTCGCTCCAACCCCAACATGGCTGCCTGCTGAGCCACCTCTGTGTTACCGCATAGCACAGTCAAACAAGGATGCGGCGCCAGACGCTCCAACAGTTGCGTTGTTTCTTTGATAATACTTTTCAGAAATAAGCCATCATCAACAGGATAATCCAAACGCGCAAACATGAAGTCTTGCCATAGCATGATCCCAAGCTCGTCACACAGCCGATAGAATTCGTCTGTTTCATAAGCCGCCTCACCAGTTATCCGCAGCATATTCATACCCGCAGAGACAGCGAGGTCCAGTACCCGACGTAGACGATCTGATGTTGGATTCATCGATAAAATCTCGAGTGGTCGCCAACATGCCCCACGACAAAAAAGTTGTACGCCGTTTACGCTAATCGTAAAAGGGTCTAACAGCTTGACCGTACGAAAGCCTATAGGCTGAATATCAAAAAAAGCTGGCTTGCCGCCAACCCGACCCTTAACAGACGCATGATAAATAGCAGGTACACCATGGGTATGAGGCCACCAGAGATCGGGATTTTCTATTTCAAGGCGTCCGCGGGCCATAAAAAAGCCTTCTTCATCACCGGTCACAATCTCCAGCTTAGTTGAACCTTCGCCCTCGCAATATAGTCGTAACGAATCACTATCCAGAGACTGCAAAAGACCTTGAATAAGCACGACGATATCAATAACACCTAACTTATCAACAAGTTCTACGTTAATACTGCTCAGCGAAAGTCTAGGCAATACCACCTCTTCTAGAGCCACAGGCCGCCATGGCCCGACTACGGGAATCAATGGTTGAAGACCCGGCAAACGCCCGATCAGAGACGTCCGAACAAATCTCAAATTACGATGCTGTACAAAAGGAGTACGCCATTTAGCTCTTGTGTGTTTCAGATTAAAAAATGGTGTCAGCGCGCAAAACCGAATATACAACCAGTGACTGGTATCTACTTTTTCGCAATGCTCAGAGACATTGAGCGAATGGGCACAAAACATGTTGTCTGATTCTAGAATCAGATTGTCATCAAGCCAGACCTCCGCAAACGTCGCCAACCCATCCATGTGCAGCCAAACCTCCGCAGGCTCTGACCCCTGCGTTCTGAACTCCACTCGATACCAGAAGTCATCATCATCCAACGGAAGTGATGAGCTGTAGCTGATCGACTGCTCACCCCACAACCGCGCCGCTACCGTTCCTGGCACTTCAGCCGGCAGCCATTCAAGATCTAACGCGTCCAGTGGCGCTTTGCGCGCTCCAGCTGCAGATTTGGCAAATTGCCAGCCTTCAAGCGCTCTCATTTCTGACCTAAACTGACCCGCAACAAGACTACTCACAAGCGGCTCTCTATCAACAAGTATGCGGCATCGAGATTAGCTTCCATATCCGCCAAGGTCTCAGTTAACGACTTCACTTTACCGCTCATCGCCATGCGCGCTGTTTTCATGACCAGCATCTTCGCCGTATCTGCAACGCACCCAAAATAGTGGGCGGCATCGAGCAAGTCAGCTTCTTCAGCGCCAGCTAACCATCGTAAATGTATCGCCGCAAGCTCGAAACCTGCGCCTAGCTGGCGCAGTGAAGCAAACACCCAAGCATGGAAATGGGTTTCGTCCAAGTCTGCTAAACGTATCAATGTTTCATCTATCGACTTTGAAAAAGCTACCATCGGGTTTTTTTTTGGCCTGTTTTGCCAATGCAATGCAGCCATATCTCGCGCCAGATATTTGAGTTCATCAACCGGTCGTTGCGTGATCCGTTCAAATTTCACTGTTTCACAATAGGGCGGTAGAAATCCCTCCCCTGCATCTTCAGCCGAACGAAAAACACCATCAAAATCTTTACCATGAAGGCTGAAATATCCAGCGTTATGGAAGTACTCAAGCTTTTTTCCAGGCACATCTAAAGCGTTAACGGCTATGGTTGTTTTGCTGTGGTTCTTCTTATAATCAGTTTGAATGGTGTCTGGTAGAAAATACGCGTTGACCTCAACAAGCGGCATTTGCCTTGCTGCAACGTGAGCCTCACAATGCTCCAGTACCGATCGGTACACGGTCATCTCTTCGGCAACCACACCATAGAGGCGGCTCAAGTCTCCGAGCGAAGGTTTGAAGAATGTCCACTGGTCCACGTTGTAACCACACGCCAATGTAGGACCAAGACAGGCACGCGGTTCGAGCCCCAGAGAATGTAAAACTGCTATCCATAGATCGGTGTAACAGTTTCCTTCGGACCAGTTTCTATCCGGAGCATGTAATGGGCTTGGTGTGTAACCACGCGGGCTCATGGCGATAATGCGCGACGACATAAACCCTAAACCCTAAACCCTAAGCTCAAGCCGCACCGATTCAGGCCAGTTTTCTATTTCCATGCCATGGGCCGCAAAGAGAGCTAAAGCACATCGCTCCAACCCGAAGCCTATACACGCACTATGTGCCAGTTCTTCGTTTTCTAAGAAAATGTCGAAAACTGAAGAAAATTTATCTTGGTGATAGTTAAATGACGCAATTGCTGTAGGTTCCTCCGATGAAGTGATTGGGCACAGAATTTCAAACTTACCCTGGTCCTGCATCTGGTTGGCTTTCATCATTTTCCCGCCACGACCAAAAAACGGATCGGTTGCAATCTCCAGTTCAACGGCAACGCCAAGTTCTCTCAGCAGCGACATCGCTCTGTCCATCCACAATTGCCGCCATGTCTGCACCTGCACCTGATCACCCAAACACACATTCTCGCGCATTCGAAATGCCTGCAAGCGAGCAGGATCTTTGGAAGGCTCATGCCTGAATACATACGAAGACAAACTATACAGTGCCCCTTGGGATGGCAGCGTGCCACTGAGCGTTGGATAAAGCGGATAACAAACTGCTGGTGTTAGAGCAACCTGTGTCTGCTGCAGATGCGGACTCCAATCCTCTTCATTATCTACCGCAGCAAGCAGGTCAAGATGTTCGTGTTCACCACCGCAAAAACTATGTACTGAACCACAAAGCTCAGGAAACGACTGGAGATAACCTGTACGGGCAAGTATGGACCGATCAAGTATCGGCGGGAAAGTGACGCTTGTGGCCTCATCTTCGTCGGAAAAACATAGGATTCTATTATCTAACGCTTTGATGATAGATTCAAAGCCCTGGCCCCAGCCGAATACACCCTCTACTTTTGAGGACAGCCACAATCCAGAATTCAAAAGTTTTTGAGTGAACTCAGCCTGTGACGCAGTCATCGCGAAAAAACCTTATAGTATCTGTTAGCGCTCACGATACAGCATCTGCAACGTTGCATTGTATTCGACAATACGCTGGTTGCTGACCATCAGGCTTGCAGAAAGCGCGTCGCGCAGGTGCCGACCCAGGCTGAATTCAGAATTGTTATGGTATGCCGCGATACCGGCAACTTGAATGGCGTCAGACACAATCTCTTTCACGTGATTAGAAGCATTCAGTTTCAGATTATTAATCTGCAGGGCAAAGCCAACGTTGAACACATCAATTTTTCGTCCACTGGCCAACAGCGTTTCATAAACTTGGGTCACATGTTCATGCTCTGCTTTCATCTGCTGCAGTTTGCTGTCAAGTTCCGCAAGTTGATTCGCTTTAGCGGGAATTTTATCTGGCTGTTTGCGGTATTTGTCGAGCAACAAACGACGCACCTTGTCGACTGCATCACAGGCAATGCCAAGCCATAGCGCAGACCAGAGGATATGCGATACCGGCACCATGGTGTGGGATGATATATCGGCAAAAGGTTTTGGTAGTACCTGCCAGGCTTTACCCCGCGCCCTAACTTTCGCAGCAGGACTACAGGTGCCGCGCATGCCAAGGGTGTCCCACTCTCCACAAACTGTTAGTTCGAAATCACCGTTAAGCACAAGCACTACAACCTGGTCTGTGGCAGCCGCCTCGGGACTCCTCTTCAGCGTCACCAGCAGGTCATGTGCATAGACACCATACGAGATGGTTGTTGCCTGTTTTTCGAAGGCAAAACTGTCACCGCTCATTTCCAAGGCAGCAATGCTTTGTGTCATATCGCCATCAGTGCCGACTTCCGAGGTGACGGAAGCGATCAGCCGCTGCTCTTGGTTTAGCCTGCGCAGGTAGTCGCGTAGAGATTCAACGTCTCCGCAGTGACGGACGATGGATTCAACTTCGATGTAGTGCATGGCCAGAATCATGGCACTTGCGGCACAGCTGGCCCCCAACACTCTGCATAAACGTGCCTGCTGCGACACAGAGCAACCAAGACCGCCCAGATCCGTTGGCACACCTGCACCCAGGGCGCCCGATGCCCGAAGCGCGTCGATGGCTTCCTGTGGGAATCTGCTGTTCTGGTCTACGTCGACAGCGTGGAGCGCAGCGACATCGGTGGCAAGTTTAGTGACAGCTGCTTCCAGCGACTCGTAAGAATTACAGTGCTGCCAGCTGGTTCGACTACCATCCGATAGCTCGGCTTGCAGTTCAATCACTGGCCTGGATTCCCGCTATGGTCCGCATGATGGCTTCGATACTGGCAAAGGTTTCCCGCTCTAGAGCTTCGTCGGGGAATTCGATATCGAAGGTATCTTCCAGGCTTAACATCAGCTTCACACTCGCGTGAGACGACATGCCTGCATCGTAGAGATCTGTGTCCGCATTGAGCACTGCGACATCCTGGAGCACGCCCAGCCGGGTGATCACATCGCGTACTGTTTGTTCCATTTGTATTCCAGCGGGTGCACGTTACCGAAAACGTAATCATCAATTACTTCAGCCTCAACATAAGTCTGGAGGCTTGCCCAAGTCCTTGCTCAAAGTCGCGTTAATTGTATTTGACGAAAAAGAGACTAAGAAGATTATCCCATATCTGATGCACCAAAACGGAACAATTGTTGTAACCGCTCTGTGAGTTTCCTGTAGCGAACCAGGCCTTGGGCTGCCATAGAGGGGCTATCTAAAGCCCCAACACCAACTTACTCATAATGTTCCGCTGAATCTCATTAGACCCGGCATAAATGCTCACTTTCCGAGCGTTAAAATACTCCTGCGCAGTACCATTGGCATCCTGCGGTCCTACCGCCTGGAAATTATCACCCGGATAAGGGGTCGACTGATCCAACGGCATGGCATAAGCACCCGATATCTCCATCGCGAGCTCTGTCACCGCCTGCTGCAGCTCTGTGCCGCGGGTTTTCAACATGGAACTTTCCGGCCCCACATTCTGCCCTGCAGCCAGGGCGCCCAGAATACGCAGCTCTGTGTATTCCATCGCCAGGATTTGAATTTCTATGTCATTAAAACGACGCTGAAAATCAGCTGATTCGGCGTAACTTTGACCCGCGCCATTGTGCTCCGCCTGGGCAAAATTCTTGAGGTGATTCATTGCGCCTTTCAACGAAGGTGAATACGCATTACCCCGTTCGAACTCAAGCAGGTACTTGGCACAGGTCCAACCTTTGCCTTCTTCACCGACAAGATTTTCTTTCGGTACTTTGACGTCTTCAAAGTACACCATGTTGATTTCCTGGAAGCCTTCACCGGGCTGATCAAGCGTGATGATGGGTTTCACTTCAATGCCAGGTGTCTTCATATCAATCAGAATGAAGCTGATACCCAACTGACGAATGTCTTCCTGACTGGTACGCACCAGGCAGAACATCCAATCCGCATACTGCGCGAGGGTCGTCCAGGTTTTCACACCGTTAACCAGATAGTGATCTCCTTTGTCTTCAGCTTTTGTGCTCAAAGACGCCAGATCCGAGCCAGAACCAGGCTCTGAGTAACCCTGGCAGAACCAGATATCAGAATTCTGGATCTTGGGCAGGAAGTTTTTCTTCTGCTCTTCGGTGCCAAACTTCATGATCACAGGGGCAACCATGGTGATGCCAAAAGGTACAACACCCGGCGCACCTACGCGCGCGCGCTCCAGATCAAAAATGTAGCTTTCAGTGGGGCTGAAACTTGAGCCACCGTATTCTGACGGCCAGTTGGTGGTTGCCCAGCCTTTCTCGGCAAGGCGTTTCTGCCAGCCGACCAGATCCTCTTTCGACAATTTACCCAGCGCGCTGCGCGCCTGTTTATCGCGCAATTCCTGCGGCCAGGCGGTCTCCAGCCAGCTGCGTACTTCCTGTTGAAACTCTCTGTCTGCTTCGCTAAACGTTAAATCCAAGGGTCTTGCCTTTGCTTACTTCTAAAGCGCTTAGTTTAAAGAACTGGGTCAAATTGCACTAGCTATTTGAAACCGCTGCTTTACGCTTTGGCTTTTGCAGATTCAGACGACCAGACGTGCCCGAAAAGCTGAAAATATTCGGTGAGCGCCACACCAACACCAACTATCTAAGCAAACTGATCGAGCTCAACCTTGAATGTGAGCTGGTGGAAGGTGTTGTACCCACCTACATTCGTACAATCGAAAATCTGCTGGGCAAGCAGTGGTTACGCGATGCCTGGTTCGCACGTCACAAGAAAGACAACCTGGGCTGGAAACACAGTGCCGTTGGTGACATTACGCCGCCTGCTGATATCGGCTTTGTGACGTTGACAAAAAATCCCTATGCCTGGCTCTTGTCCATGTATCGACGGCCCTACCACCAGCACTACACAACGCCCCCAACACTGGAAGAATTCCTGCAGCTACCCTGGCAGACACTGGGACGGGAAAACATGGAAGGTCCAGCACCTAACCCCATTGCGTTGTGGAACATTAAAAACGCGAGTTATCAGAAACTGCCTGACTCGCAGACATTGCGCCTGACCACAGAAGCGACTTTTGTCGACGCAGCTCTGGTGGTGACTCAAATTGCGGAGAAGTTTGGTGTCGCTAGATTGCAGGATGAGTTTGTCGACTTTGCCCGTTCAACAAAAAAGCGAGCGGACCGCGATGGCGACTACTATCGGGACTACTACCTGAACGAGCGCTGGCGGGACGAACTATCGGACGAAGCCATCGCGCTGATCAACCAGGAGCTGGATACCGAGTTATTGTCCTTCTACGGTTACACTCTTCTCTAACTTACCCGACCCTGTTCCACCAGAGCTTTGCCCACCACTCGGATCGCCAGGGTTTCTTCAGCACCTTCAAATATGGACAACACCCTGGCGTCCGCAAAGTAGCGGCTCACCGGCGATTCTTCTGCGTAACCCATACCGCCATACATCTGTAGCGCCTCACGTGTTACCCACTCCGCCGCACGACAGGAGATGAGCTTCACCAGGCTGGCTTCCATCGCCCCTTCCCCTCGGTCCATCAACGCCGCGACTTCATGAGTAAACGCACGACAGGCGACAATATTTGCGGCCATCTTCAAAATCTTTGCCAGCGACAGTGGATACTGCGCCACCGCCTGGCCAAACACTTTCCGTTCTGACGCATAGCTCACGGAATCTTCAAACGCAGCACGCATCAGACCGCAGGCCCGCGCCGCGGTCTGCAATCGACCGCCCATAAAGCCGCGCATGGTGAAATAAAAGCCTTTGCCGCGGCCGCCTTCTTCGCCGATCAGACAATCGTCCGGCACAAAAAAATCATCGTAGAACATCTCAAAAGAGTGCATGCCACGATAGCCCAGTGTCGCAATGGCACGACCGCTCATCTTGCCACCGCTCTCCTGGATGAATTCGATGTCATGACCTTCGTGTACCGGCTTCTCAACTACAAACAGCGACAGGCCTTTGTGTGGCGGTTTTGCATCCGGTTCCGTACGCGCCAGCACCAGGATTGCCCCGGCTTTGCCAGCAAACGTGCACCAGGTTTTGCCGCCATTGAGTAACCAGCCGCCTTCCGTCTTGGTAGCTTTTAAAGCAACAGAGGCCACATCTGAGCCTGTGTTTGGTTCAGTGACTGAGATCGCGCAGAGCGGATCGCCGGCTGCGATATCCGGCAGCCACCGGGCCTGTTGTGCATCGGTGCCGCCTTCCATAATGGCCCGCGCCATGATTTCCGGTCGTGTGATTAGACTCCCGGCAGCGCCCAGGGAGCCACGCGACAGCTCTTCTGTGACAATGACCATGCCTACGCTGTCTTCGCGATCATCAGGTTTGAGGCCGCCAAAACGCTCCGGCACCGACAGACCAAAACATCCCATCTCACGCAGAGGTTGCAGTATTTCATCCGGAATCAGTTTGTCCTGCCGATGAATATCTTCAGCCAGCGGCTTAACCACATCGTCTGCAAATTTCCTGAACGTATCGCCAATCATGCGCTGGGAATCGTTTAACGGTTGCTCCGGCAAGCCTTGTGCAAGCAGTGCACGCCCTAACTCAGTGATATTCTGGGGTAGCAAGCTTTCATTCTGGGGAACTGAACTGTGAATATCGGTAGCGTTCAGACCATAAGCCTGCGGTCGTATGCCTAACCGGTAGCGCACCTCCGCGCCAACTTCCGCGCTGTAATAAGCAGAAAGATCTTTCAACAACCCATTGCTGCTGGCCGCTGCCAGGCGCCGCAGCGCGGTTGCCGCATGCAGGTTCGCCTGACAGAAGGTCAGATCATAAAGTTCAATCTGCTCTTCATTCAGATCACCACCCAGGTGTGCAGCGCCTCGGGTGACCAACTGCTGCAGTTGGCTCAATTCATCATTTTCTAAAGTATTCATGAGGTCGATTATAAACGCCTTTCGGATATTACTAATACCACCATCCATGGGACGGTGTGATATAAAGCGGCCACCCAGAGCAACGCTGATAAGTGCCATAACATGCAAACCAACGAAACGGTTCTGACCGTTCGCAACTATTTTATCGATTTACAAACACAGATCTGTTCGACGCTTGAACAAGCTGATGGCAAAGCCTCTTTCAGCCTTGAGCAGATTGAAGCGCCGAATGGCGGCCTGGCACAACCCAGAGTACTTGCCGATGGCGCTCACATAGAAAAAGCCGCCGTACAGTTCACACACTCTCTTGGAGATTCTCTGCCGCCAGCAGCTACCGAACGCAACCCCCATCTTGCGGGCTCCCCTTTCCAGGCCACCGCCATCTCCATGATTGTGCACCCGCAGAACCCACACGTGCCCACCACACATATGAATCTGCGGTTTTTCATCGTAGATGCTGATGAGCCCGTCTGGTACTTCGGCGGCGGGTACGATCTGACACCGTATTATTGCGTCATTGAGGACTGCCGGCATTGGCATCAGACAGCTGCTGATGCCTGCGGCGAACACTACCCCGCATTTAAAAAAGAGTGTGATGAGTACTTCTATCTCGGCCACCGTGAGGAATGCCGTGGCATTGGGGGTATTTTCTTCGATGACTGGACCGAAGGCGGTTTTGATGCCAGCTTCGACCTGGTTAAAAAAATCGGCGACTCGTTCTTGCCCGCCTACATGCCTATCTTCAACGGTCGTAAAGACACTCCGTTCACCGACGCGGAACGCGATTTTCAGCTGTATCGCCGCGGACGTTACGCGGAATTCAATCTGGCCATCGACCGAGGCACCAAATATGGCCTGCAGAGCGGTCGACGCATCGAGTCTGTGCTTGCCTCTCTACCCCCTCTGGCGAAGTGGCTGTACAACTATCAGCCGCCAGCTGGCTCCCGAGAGGCCGAGCTGACTGAGTACTTTCTGAAGCCTAAGAACTGGCTCGAAGCTGTGGATAAGTCTGGGGATTAATCGTTAGCTCATTCTGGGCAGATTCTGTAAATTCCAGTTCAAAAGTAGACTAATTCCTATTAATCAATAGCTTACACAGCTTTTTGCAGTGCCTTTTTTGGTTTCACGCCCAAATTAGGATACTCGACGTCTGTGTATAAACTACTCAGGTGCAATCAGCGTCAGGCGGTCAACTACCTGAACCACGCCTTTGGCCTCCCCTGCCAGACGCAGAGCTTTGCTGCGCGCGGCCTCAGAAGGCACCCGACCGTAAAGTGAAACGATGCCGCGGTTCACTTCAACGTTTATTTTGAAGGCTTTTATCTCGTTATCGGCGATGAGTTTGGTTTTCACCGCGGATTCCATAACCACGTCATCGGTAAACTGACCGACGGTTCGAGAGCTGCCATCTCTGTAGCTCTGGCAGCCTGCCAGCAACACGACCAGGCCGAATGTAATCCATATTTTTGACACGCAACTCTCCTATGGTAAGAAGTCCTGTGGTATGAAGGAGTGATTCAATCAAGGGAGCCCAGGGGATGCAACAGAATCAAGTCGACCAGCCGTTTAAAGTCATCGCCGAGGGTCTGCAGTTTCCAGAAGGACCTATCGCCCTGGATGATGGCAGCGTGGTGCTTGTAGAGATTGCGAGGGGCACCCTGACACGCATTGCAGACGGCAAAAGCGAGGTTGTTGCCAACCTGGGCGGCGGCCCCAACGGTGCCGCTATCGGGCCGGACGGGTTCTGTTATATCTGCAACAACGGCGGGTTCTCCTGGCATAAAAGCGACGGCAAGCTCTACCCAGGTGACGAACCACCAGACTACAGCGGCGGCCGCATTGAGCGTGTCAACCTGCAAACTGGCGAAGTCGAGATTGTTTACTCTGATTGCCAGGGGCAACCTCTACGCGGACCTAACGATATAGTTTTCGACCAGACGGGTGGTTTCTGGTTTACAGATCACGGCAAAAGCCGTGCGCGTGAACGAGACCGCACTGGCGTCTACTATGCTCAGCCAAATGGATCGTTTATCGAAGAAGTCATTTTCCCTATGGAGGGGCCTAACGGTATTGGCTTATCGCCGGATGAATCAGAATTGTATATCGCAGAAACCATACCCGGTCGTGTTTGGGCATTCCCGCTGGCAGGTCCCGGCCAGCTGGCTGAACAGGGTAGAACACGTCGTTTGCTTAACGACCGGCCCGGTTACCATATGTACGACTCCCTGGCAGTCGACAGCGCGGGCGGTGTTTGCGTAGCAACCATCATCGATGGCGGCATTACCACATTGATGCCAGATGGCAGTGCACCCTCTTTTGTTCCACTACCTGATCGCGTCACTACCAACATCTGTTTTGGTGGAGACAATCTGTCCACTGCTTTTATCACCTTGTCATCAACGGGGCAGCTGATCAGCATGCCGTGGCGGACATCTGGCCTTGCGCTGAATTTTTTAAACAAGTGAGTACACACATGCAGCTTAAAAGAAACAACGCAGCGATCGACTACAACGTCTATGGCTCAGGATCCACATCGCTTCTACTCACTCACGGCTACAGCGGCACACAAAAGATGTGGGATCCGCAGCTGGCGGCGCTGGCTGAGAGTTACCAGGTGATCACATGGGATGCGGTAGGTCATGGTGCATCAGACAGCCCCGCTGACCCGGAGCGATACACCTGCACAGAAACCTTGGAGGATATGGCTGCCATATTGGATGCAGTCGGCGTCCAACAGGCAGTTATAGGCGGTCTATCCATGGGTGGATACCTGTCGTTGGCCTTTCACGCGGCCTATCCCAACCGGACCCGGGCACTGATACTTGCGGATACCGGACCCGGTTACCGTAAAGACGAAGCGCGCGAGCAGTGGAATAAAATGGCCAGAGGTCGCGCGAAATATTTTAGACTGCGTGGCCTGGACGAACTCGAAACTGGTGACCCTGCACATGGCGATACCCACCGTTCTGCGGAGGGGCTGGCTCTGGCCGCCGAGCACCTGCTGGTACAGCACGATGGCCACGTCATGGCGTCACTACCGGACATAAAGGTGCCTGTTCTGGTGATTGTTGGCGAGAACGACACGCCCTTTATCCAGCCGAGTGAGTATATGGCCACCAAGATACCCGAGGCTGAATTGGTCACCCTGCCGGATGCGGGGCACGTAGCTAACATCGATAACCCGGAATTGTTCAACAAGAGTGTTGTTGGCTTTCTGCAAAAGCTCGCATAAACTAGCCAGCAGAATAAAAGCAGTACCAGCATCGAGGGGCAGGAATGCGTAGACCATTTGGACGGGGACGAGAAGAGGAAGGTGAAGAGGCGATCAACCTGACGCCCATGCTGGACGTGGTGTTCATCATGCTTATTTTCTTCATTGTGACAGCAACTTTTGTCAAAGAAGTGGGTTTGGACGTCAACCAGCCTGACGACGAAAAACCTAAAACCGTAGACCCGGATAAGAAAAGCATCGTGGTTCGAATCACCAACCGCGATCGCATCATCATTGCTTCACGCGATGTCGACCGGCGTGCAGTGCGGGCAAACATCGAGCGCTTACATGCTGAAAACCCGGAAGCACCGGTAATCATCCAACCACACCCGGACTCAACCACTGATCTGATGATCCATATTATGGACTCGGCCAGGCAGGCGGGCGTGTTTAACGTGTCTCTCGCCGCGCAGTGACGCGGCACACCAGACCCAAAAAGGCCGGTATCCGGCCTTTTTTTTCGCCTGTTATTTCCTGAGAGATGAGTTCCGAGTTAAATAGGATGCAACAAACCCGATGATCGACTTACGCAGTGATACCGTCACGCAACCCTGCAGTGCAATGCGCGCCGCTATGGCAGCCGCAGAAGTCGGTGATGATGTGTACGGTGAAGACCCCACGGTAACCAGACTGGAACAGACTCTGGCACAGATGCTGGGTAAACCCGCAGCACTGTTTGTGCCCAGCGGCACACAATCAAACCTGCTGGCTTTGCTGACGCACTGTGGCCGGGGTGACGAATACATCGTCGGCCAGGAGGCACATACCTATCGCTTTGAAGGCGGCGGCGCAGCGGTCTTAGGCGGCATCCAGCCGCAACCACTGACTTGTGAGGCTGACGGCACCTTGGACCTCGATCTGGTGCAGGCCAACATCAAACCGGACGACTTTCACTTTGCGAAAACCCGCCTGTTGTGCCTGGAGAATACAATCAGTGGTCGAGTACTACCGCTGGATTACATTCATGCAGCGCGAAGCCTTTGTGACAGGACTAGCTTGCAACTGCATCTGGATGGCGCACGTTTTTTTAACGCAAGCGTCGAACAGAATCTTGAGCCCGAAGCACTTGCAGCGCCCTTCCACAGCGTCTCCGTCTGCTTAAGCAAAGGCCTGGGCGCCCCTGTGGGCTCCGCTCTTGTGGGTGAAACCGAGTTCATCAAACAAGCCCGACGCTGGCGTAAAATGGTCGGCGGCGGCATGCGACAAGCCGGGATTATCGCAGCTGGCGGGCTTTATGCGCTTGAACACAACGTCAAGCGCCTCGCCACAGACCATGAACATGCTGGGAGAATTGCCAAGGCGCTGCGCGACAAGTTCGGCGAAGTCGTGATTCGCCAGGCAACCAACATGGTGCACCTGGATATTGATACTGATGTTTACAAGCGCTTGGCAACACACCTGGAAAAGGTCGGTATCCGGGTCGGTCGCCCACGTTGGGTCTTCCATCTGGATATTGCGCCAGGTGATGTTGATCTGATCGAATCCCAGATCGTTACATTTACTCGATAACAAACACCGTCATGATCTGGCCGTCATGCTCCCGCCAGAAACCATAACCGCTTTCCAGAGCCCTGTTAGGTTCGTGGTCCCCGAGATAGCGAATGGTGAACGTCTGGTCAGCGGGCTGCAGAATGATTTCTGCTTCCAGAAAACCGATAAACTTCTGACCAATCGGGTTGATTGCCTTGTAGCCAGCCTCTTTAGCGGAAAACAGCACCGTCGCGGCATCAAAATCTGCTGCGCTGATCTGAGCTTGCTCAGCTTTGTTAAACAATACGCGATACAGCTCTTCTTCCACTCGACCCGCAGCTTCGATATCCAGCCCGACACCCCGTAATGCCGTCGAAACCACCGCGCCGGCTATCAAATCGCTGTGCGTAATGCTGCCAATAAAGGTCTCTGGCCAGAGCGGTGCACGGCGCTTGCGCAGAATAGGCTGCGGCGAAAGACCAAGCATCTTCTGAGCGACATGTGCACAGTACCTGCCACTAGCAAACTCAAACTGGCGGCGTTCCGCCATTGGTTGTATTTCTGCTAGCTCCTGAGGATCCAATTCGCCGCGGCAATCCTCAATTTTCTTTAGGACAAGCGCCGTACCGTCCAGCGCCGGTGTATGCGCCGAAAAGCCCTCAAGTTCACTGTCCAGATAGTGCCACTGCATAAAGACATAGAATCCATTTCTTAAACTCGATAGTATCGCTTTTTGGGGTCGGAAAGCTAAAGCGACGTTACATCTTCTTAACGTAAGTCTCTAATGGGTAAGATTATTTTTTTAAACGGCTGTTCCAGTTCGGGTAAAACTACGCTCGCACTTAAACTGCAGCAGCTGCTCGACGAACCATATCAGCACATCGCCCTTGATCAGTTCCGGGATGGGTTGCCCAGCCGCACCCGTGGTCTGAATGCGCCGGAACATTCGTCAGGCTCAACTGGCTTAAATGTAGTGCCAAACACCGATAATGGTAACTGGGTAACCCATATTCGATTCGGCCCCCATGGTGAAAGTATCCTTAAAGCCATGCGTCGCACAGTTGCTCTGTTCAGCGAATTGGGTAACAACGTGATTGTTGATGACCTGCTCTTCAAACGCGAATACCTCGACGACTACGTTGACGTGCTGGATCCTGCAAAGGTCTGGTTTATCGGTGTGAAGTGCAAATTGGACGTGGTTGAAGAGCGCGAGGCGACTCGCATAGGACGTTTTCCAGGCACTGCCGCGGCGCATTTTGATCAGATTCATGGCCACGGTGAGGTGTACGATCTGGAACTGGACACCAGTGAAGCCTCACCCCGAGAGCTGACACTGCAGGTTATTGAGCGACTTAAAAAGCCGCCTGAAGCATTTGCTTTGATGGCCGCAAAACGCTCTGCATAGAGCATTGAACAGCCAGTGCTAATACCATGGGTCACTGCAGATCATGGATCAACGACTGTAAACTCAACACTGAAAACATCCGCGACCCCTTTGCCTTCAAAGCGCTCCTTGGTCACAAAAGCCCGATTACTGGAATCACGGTCAAAACTGATCGATTCACGGTGTCCGATCGAAGGCAACTTCACCCGCAAAGGATCTTTTTCCAGATCCGCCAGGCTATAGAGATAAGCATGCTGATAGGTCGTGATCAGCAGCGAACCATCCGCGATATCCATGCCGCTGGGCATATGTCGATAGTAGGCGTCATCATCAAGGACGTATTCAGCCTCCGTATACCGCGGAATCCCTTTCATTTCCCGCACCAACTCCGCGACAACAGATTCACTTGATCGAAACGGCAGGCGAAACAGTTCCGGCGGATAATGGCGTTTACTCAACACATAAAATTGATTGCTGCTGACGTCCGCCGCCAAAGCCTCGCTATCACGAAAACCATCCGGATAGGAATACTCAAGCTTCCAGGCGACGTCCAATGTCTTATCACCGCCATCCAGGGAAGTGGGCTCAGCCACAACAAGCAGCCAGACAAATGGCCGCCAGCGAAAATTGTCCCCTGTATCTCCAATAACAAGATAGGACACACCATCAAGCACAAAAGAATCCAGTGATTCCCAATCAACGGCCTTGTCCACGTTCACAGGCCATTCGCCAAGATCAGCACCCGCTGCACTCATCGCAAAAAGTATAGGTTCACTGCCACTGTCATTGATGGACCAGAGTACGTTGTCGTGCAGCGGACTGGCAGTCAGGCCACTGGATTCCTTCAGGTTGCTGTTCTCTATATCTCCCAGCCAGGTCACCTGCTGCCAGTTGACGTCCACCAGAGGAGGATTGCTGGATACCGGGTCACGTTTCGGCTGCACGAGGTGCCACAGGCCAGACCCAACCGCAAACCCCTGCGCCCACGCATACACACTGACCAGCCCCAGCAACAACAAGCCTGCGACCAAAGCAAATACTAAAAGACGTTTAAAAATTTGCAGGCTCATGCGCCTCCCGAGAGGTGCCTCCCGGAAGGCGACTTCCGGGAGGCCGAGTAGTTAAACAAAAATGTTAACATGAGCGCTCTTGTCATGAGAGCGATACGACAAATGAGCGAAGAATCGGTACAAGCTCTGGGCGCAGCCATCGACACCGCCCAGGCGATAGTCTGTTTTACCGGCGCGGGCATCAGCACAGAATCCGGCATACCCGACTTTCGCAGTCCGGGTACCGGTCTGTGGACTAAAATACAGCCTATTCAATTTCAGGATTTTGTCGCCTCCGAAAGTGCCCGACAGGAATCCTGGCGGAGGAAATTTTCCGGCGACCGCAGCTTTGTCGACGCGCAACCCAACCTTGGCCACCAGGCTATTGCACGCCTGGTTGAGATGGGTAAATGTCATGCGGTGATCACTCAGAACGTAGACAATCTGCATCAGAATTCCGGCGTGCCAGACAGACAGGTCATTGAACTGCATGGCAATACAACTTATGCAAAGTGTTTGGAATGTGAGCAGCGCTACGAGTTGTCAGATTTACAACAGGAGTTTGAGGAAACCGGCAAGGTGTCCGATTGCGCTCAATGTGGTGGCCTGCTGAAAACCGCTACCATTTCCTTCGGGCAGTCAATGCCTGAGCGACAGATGCAGCAATCTCAACAGGCCATAGAGCAATGTGATCTGTGTATTGTTATGGGTTCATCCCTGACCGTATATCCGGCAGCTGGGTTCCCTGAATATGCAAAACGGCTGGGGGCTACCTTAGCCATACTGAATCGCGAAGCCACACCGTTGGACGATATCGCAGACATCGTGGTGCGCGAGCAGATTGGCCCAACCATGGCGTTGCTGGTGGGTCTGAACTGAGCCATCTCGATGTCAAACAAAAACTATTCACCCCTGCCCCAGACTGACATTGAACTGCAACTCAGCAAACTGGTGCCAGATTGGGATTTTGCTGCAGTTACAAATCTGGCTTACCTGTCTGGGGGTTACAGCAACATCAACTACGCCCTGGACTATCAACACCAGCGCTACGTCTTACGCATTCCTCAGATCGTTCAACCCTTTGTTGATCGTGGACATGAATTGTCCTGGTACAACAAGCTGCCGGCAGGTGTCGGTATCAAACCGCTCGCTTTGGATACACAAACCGGCGCGATGGTAACGCCTTGGATAGAAGGACAACTCCTGGCTGACGTGTACCCTCGATTTTCACTGGAACAGTATGCGCGCTACTTAAAGGATCTGCATACCAGCTTGCCTGAGGCACATCGCATCTACGACCTGGAAGAAATCAACTCAGCCTACTGGGGCAATGACTCACCTCCTCGAAGCATATCCAACCCACCTGATGCGCTGGCAAGAAACTGTCATAACGACCTCAATCCGTGGAATGTGATTGTCACCCCGCAAGGTTGGGTCACGCTCGACTGGGAGTTTGTCGGAGATAACGACCCTTTGTTTGACCTTGTTGCCCTACATCATGGTCTTCAACTGGATCAAAGCGCCCTGCCGCTTTTTGCAGAATTATACCTGGGTCATCAACCTGCGGATCTACGCGAGCGGTTACACGACGTACAAACGGCTTACTGGTCAAGAGAGCTTGGTTGGGCACATTTTCAGGTGAATCGCGGCAACCAGCGCGATGAAATTGTTGCGCAAGTGCAGATGGCTGAAGAAGCTCTGGAAGGGTTACTGCACAGCGCCTGACATTGTCTGTCTGATGGCCTGCAAAGCACTGTCCAGACGTTGTTCGCCTACGCCCTCAACAATAGAGAAAGCAAACTGCCGGGCAGACAGATCTTCCCGGTAAATCTGCCATAGGCGTTCACGATCTTCAGGGTTTTCCCGCAGCGGGTCGGATTCCCAGGGTAGATCTGGTTTGCACAGCAGGTAATGCCGGGGGCTCTGCTGCGCATAAGCCTTGTGTAAAAAAGCCGGAGCAGGACCAAAGCGCTCCTGCCACCAGATATAGACAACCTGCAGGTCAGTATCTGCAATCGCCAATGGTGGTGCGCAGGCCAGTACAGAATCTTCCGCAGCCTGCTGTTGCTGAGTGATTTCGAGGAGATCTGAAGGTTGGTAGCCGGTCTTATTCTGCAGATAATTACGTGCTGCTTCTGCCACTCGAGGCGCCTCAAGTTGTTGCGCCAGTGCTTCGACAAGAGTGGTTTTACCGCTGGATTCCGGCCCCGTGACCACAAACAACACGTCTCACGCTGCCATATTCTGGGCAACCAGGTGCCGACGCCAGGCGAACCAGCCATACACTGCCATGAACAGATAGATGAGATACAGAAGCGCATAGGCTTCGATACCTTTGACGATATAAAGACCCACCTGAATCACATCTATTATCAGCCAAAGTATCCAGCTTTCCAGGTACTTTCTGGCAGACATCCACATGGCTACAAAGCTCGCAACCGTGGTGAAACTATCGGGATAAGGCAGCGAGGCTTGAGTCTGGGAAGATAAATACCAGCCCATAAATACCGTACCGAGAACAATGACCGCAACTATTCCCAGCCACTGTTGTCTGGGCACCCAGGCCACCAGGAGTGTTTCTGAAGTCCGTCTTTCGCGACCGCCATAAATCCAGAAATACCAGCCATAGGCATTCATCACGACGTAATAGAGATTGAGCAGCACGTCCGCAAACAGGTTTGCCCGCGCAACTACCACAACCGTCACGACAGCGTAAATTAAACCAAGCGGAAAGGTCAGGACATTCTCGCGGATCAACAGCCAGACGCACAGCAGACCCGATATCAGACCAATTATTTCAAGCCAGTTGGCAGCCAGGTAGGCCAATCACAATGCCCCAGAAAGGAATTCAGGCAGCCTGCACGAAACCTGGGGCAAATTGCAAGCAGAGAGGATTTTATGCTGCAGCAGTGTCCGCCGGTTGCCTGAAGCTGTTGAATTCGTAGGTACCGTCAAGTAAACGTACACATCGATATTCGAGCTGAAAAGGCACCAGTTCACCCAGCGGGCTACCCGCTGCGGCGAGCAGGTCTTCACTGAAGGGAACAAACATTCTCTCTGTTTTTTTATTAACAGTGCTCTGAATATTGGTGCTTTGATTATTGTTTTTTTGATCTTCTGAGGAGCGTTGTTTCACGTCACATCCTGTGTTTCAAGTGTCTAACTTCATGTCCGACATTTCATCATTGCATTCGCAAATCCCACCTGAGTAATAAGTGAAAATGCCGGAACAATGATGGAGGAATAAGGGATACAAGGTGTGACAATCGACACATTTTACGGCTCGCCAGGTTAAAAACCGTTAGAATTGAGTGCAACTTAAAGCCCATTTTGACCAGGAGAAGAAATTGGCTAAAACCATTGCCATTGTTGAAGATGACCCGGATCAACGCTCCAACTACAAAGACGCTATTACTAAAAAGGGGTACGAGGTCAAAGCCTACGGTAGCCGCGAGGAGGCTCTGGCGGGGTTTGATGAGCAACTGCCGGATCTTGCGATCCTGGACATTATCCTGGGTGAGGAAGTCGATGCCGGTTTTCAGATCTGCCGTGACCTGCTTGCCCGTTCACCCAACCTGCCCGTCATCTTTCTGACAGAGCGTATTGACGAAATCGACAAGATATCAGGCCTGCGCCTGGGTGCGTGGGATTATCTTCCCAAACCGATATCCCTGGACTACCTGGCTGAACGTATATCCTCCCTGTTGCGCATCAATGAGGCACGCGACCAGGAGCCGCAAAAAGACAACCCGGCCGCCAAGCTGATCGGCGACCTGTCCCTTGACCAGGAAGCGCTGCTCGCCTCCTGGAAAGGCGAACGTATCGATCTTTCGGGTACAGAATTCCGTATGCTGGCGAAACTGGTGCGCATGCCTGGACACGCGGTCAGTTACGAAACGCTGATGAATGCAACGATGCAATCATTGGTCACCAACAACACGATCAACACTCACATGCGCAACATCAGGAAAAAATTCGAAAAAACTGATGCCGAGTTCTCATGCATTAAAAGTGAATATGGCTTCGGGTACCGCTGGTCACAGCCATGAAATTTTTCTCTAATTTCCGCGGGCCAAGGCTGGGCACCAAGCTTGCCCTGCTTGGCATGGCGCTTCTGATAGTGCCGTGGTTCAGTTATCGACAGCTTGTAGAAATGGAGCGCCTGTTGATTCAGGGACAGTCCCAGGCACAGCTGCTTACCGCGGAAGGCATCTCTACTCTATTTAACGGTCGTGCGGATCTGTTCAACGATTTACCCATCGACCTCGACGATTTTGAACCGCTGTTCGCCCACCCTCTGAGTGGTCCGATTCGCCTGGACGGTAACGCTGACGACTGGGATGCCGATCTGCTGGACGACTACCTCAGTTTTGGATCGGACACCGGCACCGCGGATGGCGACTTCAAAATCCTGTTAGGGGAACGTGCAGGGCAACTCTACGCACATCTGCGCATTGTGGATGACAACCTTGTCCTGCGGGACCCGGACTATCTGCGCCTTGATAATGCCGATCATATTCGCTTGAAATTCATTAAAGCTGATGCCGAAGACGGCCGTTACACGCTGGTGTTACAGGAGTCTTCAGAACTTTCTGGTTTCAGTATGGATGAGCAGTGGCGTTATGCTGAAACCGGTGCAGCGGACAACCGCGTACAGGGGTTTGTTAAACAGGAAAACAACGAAGTCCAGATCGAGTTTCGCTTCCCTCTGGAGCCTCTCGGCTCGCGCCGGTATTTTGGTTTGAGCTGGATTGATGTCGATGATCCGGTTGACCGCGAAATCGTCAATTCCACGCAGACTCTACCAAAAGCCGGCCAGAGTGCTTTTAATCTGGTGGTGTTGCGCACCCCTGAAGTGCGCAACATTATCAGGGGTTTAGGTTATTCCGGCGCACGCATCATGGTGATTGATGATCAAAGACGCGTGCGCGCCGAAACCGGTGCTATCCAGGTTAGTCAGGCGCCTGAATCAGATCCCAGAATTTTTCAGCGTATAGCAAGAATCTTTGAATCCATTCGGCCCTGGATTCACGCCCTGGTAATTGGTGAAACCTACAATGAACTGGATTATGGCGACAGTGAAGAAAGTGAGGCAGACCGGGCCATCAGCTCAAGTCTGTCCGGTGCGCCAATAGCGCTGCGCAGTCGCTTTGGGGAGAAAGGTGAAATTATCCTCGCTGCACACCCGATTGTTACCGAGGATGAAGTGATCGGCACGGTTGTTGTGGAGCAGAACATCAACGACATCCTGGCCTTCCAGCGTACCGCGCTGGAGCAGGTTATCCTGCTGTCGGTACTCAGCCTGTTTGCTGTGTTTATTGCATTGCTGGCATTCGCCGGCCGCCTAGCCTGGCGCATCCGGGGCTTACGCCGGGAAGCCAGCGCGGCTATTGATACCTACGGTCGCCTGCGCACCAATGAACTGACTCACGAGATGTATGCAGGAGATGAAATCGGCGACCTTGCACGCAGCGTATCGAACATGTTGTCGCGCCTGCATCGGCACAACACATTTCTTGAAAGCATGCCCCGCACTCTGCGCCATGAAATAAATAATCCCCTCAACACATTGAGTACGTCTCTGCAGAACCTGGCCCAGGAGTATCCAGACGTTGCTGAATCAAAGTATCTTGAGAGCGCCAAGCGCGGCGTCAATCGCATCGGTTCGATTGTGCAGAATCTGGCTGACGCGGCCAATCTCGAGGACTCCCTCGAAGCGGAAGAACTTGAGCTGATCGACCTGAATGAACTGATTGATAACTACGTTGCCAACTGCAAACTTGTGCACAAGCAACGCAGCTTCGTTTATCGAGGCGCGGGCCGACCGGCCTTTGCGATGGTCTCGGATTTTCGTATCGAACAGTTGCTCGATAAAATTATTGATAACGCCATCGATTTTTCCCGCGCAGACAGCCCAATCCGTGTGCAACTGGATGTCTTTGGCGATCAGCTGCAGATCACCGTAGCGAATCGCGGTCCGGTGTTACCCAGCGCGGTTGAGAAGTCAGTCTTTGATTCCATGGTCAGCCATCGTGGACAGCAGAACCGCCTGCATTTTGGCCTCGGATTGTATGTGGTGCGCATCATCGCGGAATATCACGGTGGTTTTGTCCGCGCGTTGAACCTTGCTGATGGTTCGGGTGTAGCGGTCATGGTGCAGTTACCACTCGCGCTTGTAGATGAAGAAGAAAACAGCAGTAAGCCGCCGATTATCTCAGAACGTATATCTGCCGGTTAGGTGGTGCTGAGTGGGCCAGAGGAATTAGGGAATCAAGCCCTTTGAAACTGTCCATCCAGACTCAGTTTACCGCCTTTTGCTTTCAACACGCCGCGCACCACCAGGTATTCAACCGCGGCAAATACTGATCGCGCTGCAGCGGGATACATGAACTCCGGGGTGCCTTTGTACATCAGCGGCACCATATCGGTGATCACCTCAACACCTTCGTCGATACAATGCAGAATCTGATCTTCACGCTCCTTGCGGTGCTCTATGAACGCCTGGACCAGTGCCTTAGGCTCAGTGATCGCTGCGCCGTGTGTCGGCCAGTACACTTCATCGTCGCGTTCCAGCAGCAGCTTCAGACTGTCCAGGTAAGCCGCCATATCGCCATCCGGGGGTGAAATAATACTGGTTGACCAGCCCATCACGTGATCGCCGGTGAACAGCGCCTTTGCTTCACGCAGCGCAAAACACATGTGATTCGACGTATGACCAGGCGTATAAACACACTCAACGGACCAATCACCACCTTCAATAATATCGCCGTGGCGTACCTGCACGTCCGGGTCAAATTCCATGTCTCCACCCTCCTCCACAGGCACGCCTTCTTCAAGCTTGCCGGCACCATGTGGGCCGTAGGCATAAGTCGGAGCATCCGTATGCTGTTTCAACAAACGGCAACCGGGTGAGTGATCCATGTGTGTGTGCGTGACCAGAATATGCGTAATAGTCTCACCTTCGACGGCATTCAGAATCGCCTGAATATGTGCTGCGTCAGCCGGACCGGGATCAATAACTGCAACTTCACCAGTGCCAAGGATATAAGTACCCGTGCCATACAACGTGAACGGGCTGGGATTTTCAGCAATCACACGCCGAATGCCCGGGGCAATGACTTCTGCCGTTCCATAGGTGAATTCGAGTTCGCGTCGAAAAGGTATTTCTACTGCCATGCTGGCTCCATATTCTGAACGGGCGAAATATATCAGTTCGGCATTAGCGGGTCACACAGAACCTTGCTTGCGTTCAAAAAGCTTGTGTTTAAAAAATCAGTGTTAAGGCCAACAGGGCCGCCACACCAACCACCGCAGCCAACAGCCAGGCAGACAGGTGTTTCAGCACCGGGTGTTCTTCTACCCGCGCTGCCGGAATGTCTTTGAACACAAGAGAAACGCGCCCGACTCTTAACACATCACCATCTACCAGCTCCGCACTGGTGATGTCTGCGCCATTCACCTTTGTGCCGTTGGTAGACATCAGATTTGTCACCCTGACGCCTTCCGGGCGCACGCTGATTTTTGCATGCTCCTGAGACACGGTGGAATCACCAACAGTGATATGGCAATGCTCACCACGGCCCAGCAGCGATTCGCCTATGCCCAGACGCAGTATTTTCCCGTCTACCGACTCAGATACGCCAATCAGAAAGGCACCGGTTTCATCCAATTCCGGTATTTCTGCTGGTGCCAGCAGGGGCTCTTCCACGGCGCTGAATTCAGTGGTATCCAGTTGTTTTGGCGGTGGCTGATTACGCGTACCCCGCAACGGATCAACAAAATGCTGTACCGGTGTAAGAGCACCACCCTGACCAATGAGTTGATAGCGCACTTTGTCAAAGTAAATGTAGTCGCCATGGAACATGCGCGCACCGCCGATCACCGGCGTATTGTTCACTCGAGTGCCGTTGGCTGAATTCAGATCCTGAATCCAGATCATCTGATCATGCTCTATCAGGCGTGCGTGATGTCGGGAGATGTGTTCCTTGGCAATGGAGATGTCTGCATTAGACGCACGACCAATGGACAGTTCACCTCGAATCTCGTAGCGGGAGTTATCGTCTCCACGCAGTATCCAGCTTTGCGCCGCATCAGGATCACGCGTTTCGACCTCTATGCCAACCTGCAGCATGGCCTGACCAATACCAACGGTATCGCCAATTATCAGCTGCAAGGGTGATGCGCGCTCCTGACCATTGACGCTGATGGTTGCATTCCCCAGGGGAATGACCACCGGCCCTCGCTCGGAAACATCAACCCGAGCGTGAAAGTCTGCAACATCTTCACCCGGTACAACAATATCGTTATCCAGGTGATTGCCGAACGTCATACTGCCGTTGATCGGGATAGTGTCATCGTCCCAGTACAAAAGGTAAGAAACATCTGTTTGCATCAGCTTTTTTCAGCCTCCCAGCGCTCACGTAAAGCAACCCATTCCGCCACTTCAGGAGTAATTGTCAGCGCCAGATTAAGGTAGCGCTCTGCAGCATCACCTAAGCCAAACTCGTAAGCTTCACGAGCAACTTCTGCCAGACGTTGCGCACACTGTTGCAGCAGAGCAGCAGCCACTTCATTGCCCGGGTCTAACTGCTGCACCTCGCGCAGATAGGTGATGGCATTCTCGTTCGTTGGCGCCGTGAGATATCCCTCGGCAATAAGTTCTTCGGCTTGTGCCAGCCGCTGTTCAATTGTACTTAAACGTTCCAGTTCGGTATCCATACGCCCGCGGATGTCGTTCACAATAGACTCGCTCATCCCTGCTGCCGCTGCTTGAGCAACGAGCATATCCACCGCAGCCAGATCACCCTGTACTAACAGCTGTTCTGCACTGGCGGTGATCTGAGCGGTGACTTCATCCAGACCCTGCGCCGCAAAAACGTTATCCGGGTCTGTGGCCAGAACCCGATGATACAGTTCCGCCGCGTTCTGCCCTGAAGGTTTTATCAGTTGACCTTCTGCTCGATACTGGCGCGCCTGCTGCAACAGATCGTCAATGGCAACACGTGCCGTGGTGGCTTGGGAAATCAGTTTTCGTACGTCATCCAGCATGGTCAGCGTGGCATCCGCGGCGGTGGCACGCTCCAGCAGATTTATTGCGTTAGTCACCTCACCGCCTTCTGCTGCCTCACTGGCAAGACCTGCGTAATGTAGTGCTATCTCACTCAACGCCTGTTGCGCTTCCGGGTGAGCAGGTGCCAGTCGCAGAACTTCCTGATAAGACTGTATCGCTGCGGTTGCACTGGGCAGATCAGATATTCCATTGCTGGTCAGCAGCGCTCCGGTGGTACTGACAATCCGTTCCGCGCGCTGACGGTTCTGCAGCTCAATGTCCATCTGCACCCATTGTGGGTCATTGGGGAACACCGTCTTACCCTCTTCCAGCCGGGTTTGCGCGGCCTGCAGACTGCGCTGTACAAACGCCTCTTGAATGCTCGCTTTCCAATCCGCATTCAGATTGGCAACTTCCGAACGTGCCCCGGCATGATCAGGATCAATATCCAGCACGCGCCGGTAAGCGGCGACTATAGCTGTCAGCCCCTGATTAGGATCCTGGCGCATGGATTGCGCTTCAGACCAGGCGACAATTAGTAATGGATCCTCACCAATCCCCATTTGCGCAAGCAGGCGGTCAGGATCGATTAACCGTTGTTCAATGGCATAATAAGCGCCGGCACCAACGCCAACGAGCAACAGAACCAGCAGCGCAGACCTGATTCTGCGACGGCGTTTCAAGCGCAGAGATTGTCGCTCCTGACGGGCTGGATCTCTTGTGGTCGACAACAGATCACCACCTACCGCGACAATCTCCTGTGTATTTATGGGTTGAGATTTTATCGTAGCTTCAGGCACATCCGCTTCTGAACGGATACGATCCAGTGCCTCAACCAGCTCCTCACCCGTTTGAAAACGCGCTTCCGGCTTTTTGGCCAGCGCTTTATCCATCACCTGCTGGAATGCAGCGAGATAATTGGGCAGCTTCGGTATCGGGTCCTGCAGATGCTTAATCCCAACACCCACAGCCGTTTCCGCTCGATACGGCAGATCGCCGGTAAACATACGGAACATCACAACACTGAGGCTGTATAAATCCGAACGACCATCTACCGGGCGTCCCGCCGCTTGCTCGGGACTGATGTACTCTGGGGTACCAAAAACCGTACCCTGGTCGGTCTTTGATTCCTTTTCAGACAGGGCTACCGCGATATCGAAGTCAGTGAGCACCGCGCTGCCGTTTTTTCCGGAACAGGATATTTTCTGGTTTGATGTCGCGATGAATAACCCCTACCGCGTGGGCATAATCCAGGGCTCTGGCGATGTCCTTGATAATCTTAATCGCCGCCTGCAGGTGCAAGCCTTTCTGCAGCTGCTGATTCAGATCACCGCCGCTGAGATACTCCTGCACAACATAGCTTTTGCCCTGTGTTTCTCCGTAATCAAGTACCCGCGCAATATTCGGGTGTTTCAGTTGACTGTGTAATTTAGCGCCGCTCAAAAACCGCTGACGCGCGGCAGGTAAAGCTGCAGCGCCCGCATTAAGGACCTTTACCGCAACCCGTTGCTCTGTGTCTGCCTGTGTCGCGGTGTAGATCGTGGACATGCCACCACGACCAAGAATTTCACCGAGACTGACGCCGGGGATCTCCAAGCCCAACTGCCCGTCGCTCAACGACTGTCCACCTGGGTTTGGGTCTGACTTTGCACCAGTCGGTTCTCAACGCTGGGCAAAGCCAGCACTTCGCCTGTGACCAGCTGACCGAGCACAAACCGCCCTTCAGGAATGATCATGCGCCCATCGAGACTGGCAGCCACACCTGACCCATGTGCCATGCCATTTATGCAACGATCACTGGTGAACATCCAGTCCCGCTCGAGGTGGCGCAGGCTGCATTGATTATGTGCGATAAGTGGCTGGCTGAAAATCAGCTCACCACGGCGCCAGGTTTGTACAACCTGTACCCCTTCAGGTTGCCGCTTGATGCCCCAGCCGTGCATACGATTATCCGCAAACTGGCCACGGTATACGGTACCGTCGCGCCAGTAGAAAACCCCTAAACCGCTGCGCACATCCGCCTCAAAATCGCCGACATAACGGTTGCCGTTAGGCCATATAAAGACACCCTGGCCGACTTTTTTACCTGCTTCAAAGAAACCCACATACTGACGAGCATCACCCCAAGTGTAGTTACCCTGCCCCTGCAGAACGCCGTCGGCAAAATCGCCTTCGTAAACCTCACCGGTATGCCAGACAAATCTGCCTTTACCGGTACGCTGGCCTTCAAAGAAGGTACCCTGATAGGTGTCCTGATTTGCCCAGGTGAAGGTGCCTTCGCCGTGTAGCAGATTGTTTTTGAACGCGCCCACATAACGGTCGCCGTTGGGCCAGGTCAAAGTGCCCTCACCCTCGCGCCGGTCTGCAACAAATTCACCGACATAAGTGCGGCCATCTTTCCAGGTGTAGGTGCCCTGTCCCTGCAGCCGATCATTGGCAAACTCACCTTCGTAACGGTTGCCGTCTGACCAGATGTACACCCCAGTGCCGTTGCGCAGCCCGTCGTAAAGTTCACCTTCATAGACATCACCATTCGCCAGTTCTACACGCTGAGCAAACGCAGAGCCTGCACACAGCGCAAGCGCGCAAATCAGTACTGTTCTGTTAATAATGTTCTGCCTGATCAACTTCTATAGACTCAAATTTCCTCAACAGTGAACATTACTGCAATTGGAACAAGTTTTCTTTATCTGCCTGTACATCATCCTGGGTCTGGGCAGCGGTTTTATCGGCGGTCTACTGGGCATCGGCGGCGGCGTGGTGATAGTCCCGGCGCTGGTGATCAGTTATGACCTGACCAGGCGCTTTGCACCGGAGCAGAGCCTGCTGATTGCCGTCGCAACATCATTGGCCTGCATTATTTTTACATCCGCATCAGCAGGCTACACCCAGTACCGGGCCGGCAAGGTACGCTGGGATCTGTTCCAGAAGTTGCTGGCCTTTTTACTGTTGGGCAGTTTCCTTGCCGGCTGGATAGCGCCGCTCCTGCCACCTGAGGTATTCCGCGGCTTTATCGGCATTTTCCTGGCGATGGTCGCGGTGATTATGTTGTCCAACTGGCAACCTGACCCGAAAA
Source organism: Gammaproteobacteria bacterium (assembly GCA_048571035.1). GTDB lineage: Bacteria > Pseudomonadota > Gammaproteobacteria > Pseudomonadales > Azotimanducaceae > UBA4421. The sequence continues at coordinate 411,805 of CP121329.1, read as the reverse complement.
GAAGTTTCCCCGGTTTTATGGGTTCAGCCTCACTGGGATTAGGCGGCGGTATAGCCGCTGGGCTGGCGGGTATTGCAGGCGGTAACGTGATTGTGCCGACCCTGGTGTTCTTCAACACACCCATCCACAACGCTACCGCCACCGCAAGCGCACTGGGTGTGCCTATCGCCTTGATGGGTACCATTGGCTATCTTTCCAGCAGTGGTTTTGCTTTGGACAGCGGGACCCTCGGCTATATTGACCTGTATGCGTTTGTTCCCATTGTTGTAGGAGCGCTGATCGCAGCGCCACAGGGCGTACGTTTTGCGCACAAGGTCCCGGCCGCCAAACTGAAGAAGCTGTTTGGCCTGCTGCTGGTTGTGGTTTCGGCCCGTATGCTCTACTCAGCAGCCGCTTTTTAGGTGCTCAGGTCAGGCGCCTGATCTGGATCGCATCACTGGCTTTGTCTGCCAGTACGTCTGAGATCACCACCACTTTGGCGTCATCCTCCAGACCCTGGCGATCACGCAGCACATCAAATGCGCGTTGCAGGGTTTTTTCCGGGTCAGAGCTGAACGCAGTCCGATAGGCGTAAACCGAGCGATTTAAGGACAGCCGACGGCGAGTCTGGCTGTGATTGGTAAACGCAAATATCGGCACGTGCATCGGCCGGGCATTGGTGACGTAATCCGCAACAAAACCCCGTCGTGTGATCACCACAATGCCGCTGGCGTTAATCGCTTCCGCCAGCGCCACAGCGTGCACCGCGACATGTTGTTTATCGTCGGTAACAATCAGATCCTTCTCGTAACCAAGGCCCGGGTATCGTTCCGCCTTGGTCGTAATCGCACGTAATTGTTCAACGCAGCGAATCGGGTAATGACCCACACTGGTTTCACCAGACAGCATGACAGCATCGACACCTTCATAAACAGCGTTTGCCACGTCCGTGACCTCCGCCCGGGTGGGTATCGGGTTCTCAATCATTGATTCCAGCAGGTGTGTGGCGACAATACACCTGCGGCCCCACTGTGCCGAAGAATGCACAATTCGACGCTGCACGTTTGGCAGATCGGCGATGTCAGTCTCAATGCCCAGGTCACCCCGAGCTACCATCACGCCATCAGCTAAACGCGCGATATCGTGAATGTGGGTGACCCCTTCCTGATCTTCAATTTTGGCAATGATCTTGATGGTATTCTGCTTGCTGCCGAGAAATTCGCGCAGTTCGGTCACATCATCAGGGCTGCGCACAAAAGACAAAGCTATGAAGTCGACCTCATTTTCGATCCCGAAGCTGATGTCTTCACGGTCTTTTTTGGTTATCGCAGGCAGGTTAACCCGTACACCTGGGAGATTGACGTGTTTACGACTGCCAAGGGTGCCACCATCAACAACCCGACAGGTCAGGCGGTTAGCAGACTTCTCCAACACTTCAAAGTTGAGCAGACCGTTATCTACCGTGACAATTTTACCCACGTCGACAATATCAACTATTTCGTCGTAGTTAACTTTAATCGACTTGGTTTCAACAAAAGATGAGTCGCGTACAAACAGCGTGACAATTTCACCCTCTGCCAGCTCCATCGGTTGCTCAAGATCGCCGGTACGAATTTCCGGCCCCTGAGTATCCAACAAAACAGGTATGGGGTGATCAATTTTGCGATTCAGGGTTTTCACCCAGTTAATAATCTGTTTTGCGCTTTTATGATCCGAATGGGACATGTTCAAACGCACCATGCTCATCCCGGCATCGTAGAGCTTACGCAACATGTCGTAGCTCGCGGTTGCAGGGCCGATGGTACAAATAATTTTTGTGCGATGGATGCTCATTGCAAGTCGCTTTCCTTGTGATCTGCGGTAGTTTGCCAAAATTGTTTTACGTGCTGCTGCACATCGGCAGCGGCAATTATCCGAGGATGCCAGTGGACGGGGAAAAATCGTTGCACATGCGGCGCACTGAACCTCGGATCAACGAGACAGATTACGCCGAAATCGGAAGGACTGCGAATTAATCGCCCTGCAGCCTGCAGATTTTTTACCAGCGCGGGTTGCGTATACGCCACCATCTGCCCCCAACCCGGGCCTTCTACCTGCTCAAAAAACTGCGCCATCAGATCACGTTCCAGCGTCGGCGGTGGCAGACCCAGTCCAACCAGAACCACGCCCTGCAGTGAGATACCGGAAAAATCCACCGATTCCGCCAGCACACCACCCATGACAATGCAGATAATACCGGCATCCAGGGTTCTGAGTTTGTCTAAAAGTTCATCACTGCGCAGCTGATTCTGCCCCGGCGTTTGTGCCAGAGTCACAATATCAGTGGACTCAAGGGCGCTGATCAATTTATTCAGATAGCTGAAAGAAGGCAGTGCCACCAGATATCGACCATTTTTTGCCGCCAGCAGATCCACTAGAAACTGAACCAGCTTCGGCAGACTGAGATCACGTTGATTGAAGTAAGTAGCGATGTCTCTGACCACCACCACCTCAGTCTGCTCTGCCTGAAAGGGCGTCTGAGCCCGCTCTGCAACTGCGCTCGATTGTCCGTGCAGGCGCTGGTAAAGGGCCAGCGGCGTGACCGTACCGGAAAACCGAACCGCCGAGCCATGGCCTGCAAAAACACCTTCAAGGTAGGGGCCGGGATCAAGACAGACACGTGATACCTGAATCTCTGAGTTTTCGACATCAACAACATGCACAAACTCTGCCTCGCTGACCCACTGCTCAGATCGCAACCAGCGTGAAGCGGCGAAAATCAGCTCGCGTAACGCAGGTTCTGCAGGGAAATCTATTTCATGCTCAGCCACGGCATCCAACAAGCGGGTACAGGCCCGCTGCAGCGCATCCAGCCGCTTTTCCGCTTCAACCTGCGTTTGAACATGCGCACCACTGAGTACGTGTTCACCTTCTCCAAACTCACGTTTCAGTGCCAGCAGCGCTCGGTCTATCGACATGACTTTCTTTTTTATGAGGTCATGTGTCGTGGATTTGGCGTCGCGCACCAGGACCCGCTCAAGGCGCACGGTCAGCATGTCGCTGACCCGCGGGCTCAGCTGGTGTGACTCATCCACCAGCAGATGCAGCTGTCGATGTTCGGTAAAGCGCTTCAGGCGCACTACCGGATCAAATATATAGTTGTAGTCACCCACAATGACGTCCGCCCAGAGCGCCAGGTCCAGTGCCAGCTCGAACGGGCACACCTGATAAGTTTGTGCAACCTGCTCGATGGCTGCCCGATCGGCAAACTTTTTTTCAAGCAGTGCATCAACAGCCGGGTTTACCCGGTCGTAGTAACCTATTGCCCGAGGGCAGTTTTCCGGCTCACAGGGTGCACCGTTGCTGAGACAGACTTTGGCTTTGGCGGTGAGTTCCACCACTACCCAGTGAGCAGCCTCAGGGTCAATCTGGCGACAAGCCATCAACGCGGCGTTCGCGCCGGCGTTGCGACTGGTGAGGAAAAACAGCTGCTCTTCCAATTGTTGCGCTTTAGCTGCAGGAAACAGCACCGCCAGACTTTTACCGCTACCTGTTGGCGCTTCCAACAGGAGATTCTCGCCTTTGGCCAGCGCCTGATAAACACGTCGTGCCACGGTTTGCTGAGCGGCCCGGAACGTCTGCATGGGGAATTTCAGTGTTGCAGCCCAATCGAGACGCTGCAGATTGCGCTCAAAGTGACGCTGTAATCGACAGACCAGGCAAAGCACCATGAACTGCACACTGCCTGCAGCCAGCGCACGATCTAATATCTGCGTGAACTGTGCCGTCTCGCGCGTATCGACGTGAACATAAACCACCCGAACTTTAAACGGCTGGTCAGCTGCTTCGTCCTGCAAAGCCAACATCCCGGCGTAGATCAGCGCCTGAGCATAGTCCACCGGGTCTGCATGATCAGGCAGCGCACCACGACATTTAATTTCTTCAACAACAACAGCGCCCTCTTCCGACGATAGACCATCTATTCGTCCCCGCAGCTTGCGCTCACCCAGTAGCGTTTGAAACTCAAGGCCTACAGCAACCTCGCGCTGATAGTCAGGGTCTGTTGCCAGACGCTGTTTTTGCAGCTCACGCTGCGCCGCTAGACCCTCTTCCGCATCCACCGCGCGCCCCTGCCGAGGTGGATACAGGTCACCGCTGCGGCAGGTGAACTCCGCAAGCGCACGAACCGATAGGTCGCCTCTGATCAAGACGGTTTCTGCGCAGCCAGTTTCAGCCTGACCACTCGAGCAGGAATACCAAGACGCTGCAGATTCTTTAACCAGACTCGCTGCCCAGGCTGAAGTTGATCATTAGGACCTTTTACTTCAACCAGCTCATAACTGTTCTTACCATAGGCGATAAACAGATCAGGCAGTCCGGCGCGACGTTGGGCCAGGTTACGCAACATGAACGCGCAGAGTTTACGGATATCACCCAGGGGTACCGCTTCAAGCAGGTCATCAAGTGACACTGCTTCAAGCAGCGGCCAATAAACCAGGGCATTGGCCCTGCCCTGCTTCTCTGTAATTACCATGTGGAGATGTGCAGCCAGATGATTATCGTCTGCAAGGTCCCGCTCAAGCGCCTCTATCTGCTCAGCACGGGCCTCCGTAAAATCGTCATCAAACAGGTCATTAGGTCCGGATTGAAAAGGATTGGTAAAGCCACCTGGAATGTCTGCAAATATAACTGGCCAGTAAATCAGACCCGTCAATGTCTTAAACAGCGTGTTTTCTGCATGAATGCCCCAGGCGCCTGGACGTAACAGAAGGTTCAACGCCTGGCCTTCTATATCCGGCTCTGCCTGATCAATTTCAATCACTGTTGTTGGCGGCTGATAGCCTGCCTGGCGCCGGCCAAAACGTTGTGCAAACTGAGCTTCTTCTTCACACAGCGGCGCGCTGCTGATTTTCTCCAACCATTTTTCAACGCCCTGTTGGTCGCCTTGTTTATGCAGTAAGCGAACCAGTCTTTCACGAGCCGGGTGTTGTTCGATATGCTGGTAGACCTGCACAGCTTCGTCCCAGGACTGCTTGCGCTCGTGCCAGCGAGCAATCCGCATAAGCGCCCGCGCGCGTCTGCGCCGCAGAAAACGATCGGTGACAACCGGCAGCAACTGCGCGGCCAACGCCTGGGCCAGACTGGCGTGTTCATCAAGTCGCGTACTGAGATCGCCTAAATGCTGAAACCGAAGGGTCTGCTGCAACGCTGCCCGGTCTGCAAATTGATGTGTGTGCATGGCCACAGGCTCATAAACCACCATGCCAAGGTCTCGCATGACAAAACTGGACCAGTCGTGCCTGCGACTGCCGAAGTACAGCAGCTGAACCAGGTCCCAGACGTCACGCCGTGCAACCCGCAGCCAGCTGATAGTCTTTTGCGCACACAGACGCAGCTGAGCTTCGGAATAGCCATCCAACCAGGCCAGTTGCAGATCAAACTTCTTATAACTACCGGGCAGGTTTTTTACCTCAGCGTGCAGCTCTGCTTTGCGCAGCAGATCAAGCACCTCTAACGCAGCAACAGGTGGATTCAATTCAATCAACCCTGCGGCACACAGTTCTTCAAGCGCAGACGCAAGATCGGTGACTTCAGGATATTCAATCTGATCAGTACGCAGAAGCGGTTTGCGGGTCAGCAGCCTCGCAAACAACCGTTGGCCGTCATCGCTTACGCTGAGGAACTGCTCGAGCAGCCGTTGCTCAATGGTGTTCAGCAGATGCGCATAGCGCTGCAGAACAAAATTGATGAGGACTCGGCAATTGTTTTGGTAATAGTCTTCCGGAGGCGGCCTGTCGGGCGTTAACATAGCCGCTGGCACTGACTTCGCGACATCCATGGCGTGAGCGTAGTTTCTTTACAAAGTTGAGTTAGGAAATCACTCCTTGGACAGATCTGCAAGCCATCCTTTCTGCATCGCCACAATCGTCACCGACAAAGCCATCGAAGCCATGCTTGAAGGTGGTGGCAGCGGCAGTTACACCGATGAATCACCCTGGTTAATCGCCCGGGAGATACTGCAAGCTGCATCGCAGCAGAATCAACTTCTGCCCATACTGTTTGCCAGTAAAAGTCCGGACAGTCACGCCCACTTCAGCCACTGGAGTACCATCGAAGATATTGATGTTGACGAACTTCACCGCGGACAATGGCTGACGCGCTGCAGTTTCGGGCAGTTGCAGCCGTTTAATCCGATTTTTGAGTCGATCGACAGCGTGTTTCTAAAGGCCAGTGCGGAACAGATGGCCAGAGAACAGCGGGAAGGTATTCGTGTCTATCGACAGGCACTGGATGAGTATCATATTCATCCGTACGCATTATGCGAAACCCCGGCGTTTATTGCCGAGGCATTGTCTGTCTGATTCAGTTTTAAATTGATGCCGTTTGAATCGGCACTCAAATAGGAGGGGGATGGGTTAGGCTTTTGCCGCGGATGCCGCCTGGGGCTCACCGTGAATACGCAACCATACTTCCTTGCGATGCACAGTCGACTTCTTTGGTGCATCTATCCCCAAATGCACCTGGCTACCGCGAATCTTTAATACTTTAAGCTCGATTTCGTTATCGATCATGATCGATTCGCCGGCTCGTCTGGTTAACACCAGCATAGACTTTCCTCTCGCAATCCATTTCTACAACGGAAGTAAATTTACCGTGTCTTGCAGATGTGTTCTGTGACCTTTAAGACGTTTCCTGCGCTCGCGGGGATATAAAAGTGAGAACCTTGCCTCATTCTTCTTCAGGGACTGAATCAAGCAACTTGGCAGAGATTGGCTTCTTCACCACCGCGCCCAATTCACGCAGTTGTTCTACCTGCCGCACCAGATTGCCTTTACCGGATACCAGCCGACCCTGCATCACTTCATAGGTACGCTCAACAGTTTGCAGCTGACGTCCAAGCGTCTCCAGATCGTCAACCAGCAGCCGCAATTTGTCATAAAGCGCGCCCGCGCGTTGAGCAATCTCCTGGGCGTTGTCACCCTGTTTTTCGACCCGCCAGATGTTGTTTATGATACGCAGTGTCATCATCAGCGTGGTTGGGCTGACAATGACAATGCGTTGATTAAACGCATCGTTAAAAAGACCCTCGTCAGTTTTCATGGCACTGGCGAAGGCGGACTCAATCGGCACAAACAACAGCACAAAATCCAGTGAGCGCACGTTTGGCAATTGATCATAGTCCTGTTCAGACAAGCGCTTCACGTGGCTGCGCAGATTATTTGCATGGGTTCGCAACAGCCGAGCACGGTTCTGCTCGTCACTTTCTGCGTGGGCCTGCTCGTAAGCGTTCAGGCTGACTTTGGCATCCACTACCACATCCCTTTGCTCCGGCAGTCTGACAACCACATCAGGACGTTTAAGATCGCCTGCCTGATTACGCTCGCTGCTCTGCACAAAATATTCATGGTCTCTGCGCAGCCCGGAACCCTCCAACACCCGCTCGAGCACCAGTTCCCCCCAGTTACCCTGCAGTTTCTTGTCACCCTTCAGCGCTGCGGTCAGGTTTTCCGCTTCAGCGTTTATCCGTTCACTGGCTTGTTGGAGATTTTTCACCTCTCCCAGTAACGTAGCGCGTTCTTTGATATCTGCGTGATACACCTCTTCAACCCGCGCTTTGAATTCCCCCAGCTGCTCCCGAAGTGGCCCCATCACCTGCACCAGAGACGAGGTCTGCTTGGCTTCCTGAGTGTCAAAAACCTTTGTCGCGAGGCGCTCAAACTCCTGTTGCAGCTGCATGCTGTTCTGCTGCAATAACTGCTCACGCTCATTGAAGTGTTTGCTGGTTTCATCCAGACGCACCGCTGCAGTCGCCGCAGCGGTCTGGGCATCACTGAACTGCTGCCGTAACGTATCCATCTGTTCACGATAAGACTGCAACTGTTCCTGATAGGACGCGTTCTGTGCATCCGTTGCAGCCTCAAGCGCGCTCATATCTGCCGCCGCTGCCAGACGAATATGATCGAATCTGCGCCGCGTAAGCACATACGCAGCCAGCCCACCAACCAGCAATCCGGAAAAAATCAGCCAGCCAGGATGCAACTCGTGCAACCAGGTGGCCAACGCTGTTGCTATTTGTTCGATAGCTTCATTCTCCTCTTTCCAAAACGGCCAGACGACGCCCTGCAAGACTCCCAAACCCAGGACATTACGAGTATGCTTAACCTTTCAAGTACTGTGTTACCAGCGAGGTTCACGCTGCACATACTCATAGTCGATGACGATGTCATTCACGGTCGCAGTGTAAGGGACGTTCTGGCGGCCCACAATTACCCAGCTGACGTCGCCACCACCGGGCAGGACGGGCTCGCGCGACTGCGAAACGCTCACGCTGACGGCAATCCTTATCAGGTGCTCATTCTGGATCTGCATATCCCGGATCTGATGGGCGTTGATGTTTTACGAGCCATCAAAACCCAGGGTCTGGCCGTCAAAACTGTTGTGCTTTCAGGTGAAAGTGAATTGTCGACCATTGCACCCATACTGAAACTGGGCGCCTACGACTATCTGCGCAAACCGTTTCAGGTACCAGAGCTGGTCACCAGTGTTGCCAACGCCTTGTCAGCCTTTCAGTTGGAAGAGGAAAACAAGAACATGCAGCTGGAGGCGGCCAGCAATGCCCGCTTGTATCAGTTCCTGCTGAATGCCTCGCCGGACCTCATCTATATGCTTGATGAACACGGGCAGTTCAGATATTTGAATCACCAGCTCGACAGCGTTTTTGACGCGGATTACAACAGTCTCACCCAAACCGACTGGCAACACCTGTTTGTTGGCAGACAGCATCTGGTTGATCAGCTGCAGTACCACTTCAACGAACGTCGAACCGGCATACGTGCGACGGTTGGCGAAGAGTTCACCTACACCTCCAGCGTTGGCAACCAGCATACCCTTGAACTGTCAGCGATTGGTCTTTACGACGGTCGCTCATCTGATTCACTGGGTAAGTTTATTGGCACCTATGGCGTTATCCGTGACGTCACGGAAACCAGACGTACTCGCCAGGCCCTGCATCAGAGCCAACGGAAATTTCACAGCCTGTTTGTCGACAGCCCGGACGCCGTGTTTATTGCGCGTATCGAGGACGGCCTGATCATTGAGCGTAACCCGAACTTTGAGAATATCTGTGCGGTAATGGGTGTCAGCGACGATCGATATGACAGCTTTCTTTGGACAGAGCAGCAAGCACGCACTGACTTCATCCTTGGACTTGCTGCCAATCCTGAACACTTCGACTGGACTTTCGAGCGGGATGTCCAGGGCGAGGCGCGATTCTTCGAGGTGCGCGCACGCCAGCTGGAGCTTGAAGGTGAACAGTGCATGATAGCAACGCTACGTGACCGCACCCACGAACGTCGCGCCGAACAGGACCGCCTGACTCTGCAGGAACAGATGCAGCAGGCAGGTCGCATGGAAGCCATCGGCCAGGTTGCCGGCGGCATTGCACATGACTTTAACAATATCCTCGCCAGCATCATCGGTTACGCAGAACTCATCATGAACGCCCGTGCACGCCTGACAGAAGATCAGGTGGACCAGTATCTGGGAGAAGTGGTGACTGCCGGTCATCGCGCCCGGGACCTGATTTCGCAGATGTTAACCTTTACCCGGGCGCAACGTGGCGAAGCTCATCCGGTTGATATACGCGAAACAATTTCTGATGTCTCACGCATGTTACGCGCAGCGATTCCTGCTTCGATCACGATCGACACAGAGTTTGCAGACCCGCTGCCCGCGGTTATCGTTGATCCCGTGCAGATTCAGCAGGTGGTCATCAATCTGCTGATTAACGCCAGAGATGCCATCAGCGGCAACGGACGCATTGCCATCAACGTCTTTGAGGAAACTCAGCCAGCTGTCTGTCACACCTGCGGCGAGTCAATCGCGCCGGGGAATGTTGTCATTCGGGTCACGGATGATGGCCACGGCATCTCCGAAGAACTGATGGCCAAGGTTTTTGAGATGTACTTCACCACTCGAGAGCCAGGCCAGGGCACCGGCTTTGGTTTGTGGATGATTAACAATCTGGTACACGAGCATCATGGACATCTCACCCTGCAGAGTGCCGCAGGCAAAGGTACAAGTTTTGGCATCTATCTGCCGACAGCTACCGTGGATGCTGCCGAGAACCAACTGCTGCAGGTACCAGCACCGCAGATGAGTGGTCGCATTGTGGTGGTAGATGATGAGGTATCGGTAGCCAATTTCATCGGCGAAGTGCTGCGAGACAAAGGCTATCCAACCCTGGTCTTCACTGAAAGTCCGCAGGCGTTAGATTATCTGGAACGCAACATCGACGATGTTGCCCTGCTGCTCACTGACGGTTCCATGCCGCTGATCACTGGCGTCGAGTTGATCCAGAAATTGCGTACATTCAACACTGCCCTGCCGGTTATTTACATCACTGCCTACACGCAGAGTACTGACAGCAAAGCCCTGACGAAACTGGGTGTGAACCGTTACCTGCAGAAACCGTTCAGTATCGACGATATGCTGGCAGCGGTGGCGGACCTGACCAGATCAGAAGAAACTGCAGACGGTTAAACACCTGAACTTTCTTTCTGTATCGCGCACAAAAAAGCCGGGATAAACCCGGCTTTTTCTTGATCAATCAGCAAACGATTTATCGTTCTGATGCATCACGACCATCTTTTGGTGCGCCGGTACCTGAAGAACCCATGAAGATTTTACTGCCATCTTCGAAGGTTACGTCGCGACCATTCGCTCGCTGGGAACGGTCTTTTGACTGATAACCATCAACCACAATAACTGTGCCAGGCATCAGCGACTTACGGCTCAGACCTCGACGCAGCAGCGTGTTAGGTGTACCACCCTCCACCATCCAGCTTTGTTTTTCACCGGATTCGGTGGTGTGCTCCATGTGTATCCAGGCATGAGGGTTAACCCATTCCACCTTCGTCACAGGGCCACGCAGAACCAACGGTCGATTAGGGTCAAATTCAGCACCAAAGGCGTGGTGTGACCACGATTGGGTAGAACTGAGCATCAGTCCGGCCAGGCCAGCGACTGCGACTACTTGTTTAATTGAAAACACTTTCAATACTCCTTCCTTGCTTTGAGGAACGCTTTGGATGTCCTCATCATACTTAAACAATCCTTCAGGTTGAAGGTTGCAATTATTCGCCACTGCTGGTCCCTGCATCTTCTACATCCTGCTCCAGGACGCGTGCGCCCCGCATGATGTTACCCAACGCATAGTTACCCTCATGGCAGGCGTACTCATAAACTTTGTCATTTGACGCCGGCCAGGGGTATTCACCTGACCAGGGTTCCTGCCAGGCACTGGGATCATCTACAGTGAATTCGTAGTGCAGGTTACCGTCAGGTTGCAGGGTAAATCGCTCGACCACATGCAGATCCTGAGTCGCTCCGGAAAGCGCTGGGCGCTCGCGAAAATTCCGTGTATCTACAACCAGAGTGTCATCTTCCCAGTGACCTATAGAGTCACCCATCCAGCTGCGGATGTGTTCGGGCGTATGTTCGCTGTTCAGGCGGATGATCCGGGCATCGTGAATCATTTCAGCCAGAATCATCACGTGCTCGTCGGTCTGCACAATTCGCTTCATGTTGTTGTACAACGCCGGAAGCATTGGCGGACCACTGGTAGAGCCAAAGCTCAACAGGCAACGCTCTCCATTGGGCCGCATTTCCATATGATCGTAAGGACCTGGTCCGGGTTGATCCAGCCACCAGGCAGTGCCGGTATTCTGGCCGAAGAGCCGGTAGTATTGAGCCATGCGCTTCCGGTTAGCTGGCGTCATCGCGGGACGTCGCCCATTTTCCGGGTAAGTGATGATCGAGGTTCGAAACTTACCGTCAACCTCAACTGCAGAATCGCCATTGTCGATCCAGAATGTGTTGTAACCGCCTACATTTCCGGCGGCACCTGCTGAGCCGTCACCCCCTGCAGGAGGCGCTTCACGATCTGGGTCGCTGAGCTCATTGTCTGCGGCTTTTACTGCGGCAACTTCTGCTGCAATGGCTTCAGCCTCTTCGCGCGTCATCAACAGTTTATTGCCAAATTCCACTGGACGCTGCAGGGGCGTCAAGGTGGCAACATTATAGGTTCCGGTTAAATCCGGCTTGCCGCCTGGCGTGCGAGGCAGATCGCTGGCCTGAGCGTTGAGCCCGGCCAGCAAGGTGGGCAGCAGTAAAGTGGCAGCCAGCCGCTGTACTGTGAACAAACGAGCACGTATGTCTTGCATGAACAACAATCTCTTACCGCGGCAAATGCCTATCGCGGTAGCGGTTCGCGACGCCATTCGCCGTACATCAGCTCTTCAACAAATTCGACGCAGCGGAATTCCAGAAGCTGGGCATTAGGTTCCATGCGACGATACAAGGGCATGCGGATCGTCCAGGGCTCTGTGAACGTGACCGGATCATCAATAGTCGCTTCATACATCAAATGGTTTTCAGACATCGGTGTATAACGCTCAGTGACGGTCATAAAGGCACTATGGTGATTACCTGAGCGGTCAAACCAAGTACTGTCCAGTTGTCCGGTGACTTTCACAACCAGGGTATCGCCTTCCCAGGTACCATGTGACCAGCCCATCCAGCTGTCTACCGGGGCTTCGCCTGGGTCTTCCATATAGATTTCCCGTGTAGCACCAGCATACTGGTAAGCTATAAATACGGAGTCTTCACTCTGAAAAATCTGAAACGGCTGTGGCATGTAGGTCGCGCGAGGCACACCTGGGAGAAAACATTTGATCTCGGGATCCCGATCGATCCAGTTCGCTTTGTTTTCATCTCGAATAGCCAGTGCTTCAGGCTTATAGGGAATTTTACCTTCAACCACCACACCTAAGCCCGGCGGTACCGCGCCAACGGCACCCAGGTAAAGCGTTTTTACTGCGGGTACCGGACCCATTGGCCCTTCACGCAGCTGCAGCGAATGGCTGGCCGTGTGCATTTCAAGGTTGTAGTTCGCTGTGTTCAGTGCCTGCCAGATGCCATTCAGGTCAGGGTGTTTACCATCCGGACCGCGCGGCGCCTTGTAAGTCTCTCCCTGCGCGTTTGCCGCAACCAGCACCAACGCCAAGACCCAACTCATCCCAAACACTCGTAAATGTAGACGCATCACCCTCTCCCCAAAAAACTGAAATGCTTTAACCGCCAGATTGTCTTGTCTGACAACTGCAAAGCCTGGGATCGTCCCATTAGCTGGAGCAGCGGTCAAGCACTGCGCACTGCGTTTCATGCCCGGAGGTTATACAATGGCCCAGCCACCCGTGGATTACGCATGAATGGAATTTGAATCACAGGAACACAAACGCGCAGCGCAACATGACAATCAGAGCGATCTGGATGCCATAAGAACCGCTGTACGAAGTCTATGTGCCAGCTATACCGAAGACTACTGGCTGCAGATGGACCGTGAGCAGGGCTACCCGGCAGACTTTGTCGATGAACTTACACGCGCCGGCTTTCTTGGTGTCCTGATCCCCGAGCAATATGGAGGGGCTGGCTTAGGCCTGCTGCAGGCCGCTGCAGTAATGGAAGAGGTCTGTCGCTCCGGCGCGCATGCTGGTGTCTGCCATGCACAGATGTACGTGATGGGGTCGGTGTTACGCCACGGCAGCGAACAGCAGAAGCAGTATTACCTGCCTAAAATCGCAAAAGGTGAACTGCGTTTACAGAGTTTTGGGGTCACCGAGCCAGGCACCGGTAGCGATACCACCCAGCTGACCACTACTGCTCGACGCGACGGCGATGAATTTGTCATCAATGGTCAGAAGGTCTGGATCAGTCGAATTGAACACACAGATCTCATGCTGTTACTGGCACGCACCAGCCCCGCGGCTGAACAAACGAGCAAAAGCAGAGGGCTTTCAACCTTCATCATCGACGTACACAAAGCTCTCGGCAAAGGTCTGACCATCCATCCAATCGAAAGCATGATCAATCACCACTCCTGTGAGCTGTTTTTTGATGACCTGCGCATCCCTGCCGAAAACCTCCTCGGTGAACAGGACGCCGGCTTTAAAGTCATTCTTGATGGCATGAACGCCGAACGCGTGTTGATCGGCGCTGAGTGCGTAGGAGACGGACGTTATTTCATCGACAAAGCCAGCCACTATGCAAGCAACCGCGAAGTGTTCGGGCGTCCAATTGGTAAAAATCAGGGCGTGCAGTTTCCCATTGCTCGAGCATATACACAGGTCGAAGCCGCAGCATTAATGGTTGAGCAGGCGGCAAAACGCTTTGATGCAAACCTGCCTTGCGGCGCTGAGGCTAATATGGCGAAAATGCTCGCCTCTGAAGCCTCCTGGCAAGCCGCAGATGTCTGCATGCAAACCCATGGCGGATTCGCTTTTGCCAAGGAATATCATATCGAGCGCAAGTTCCGTGAAACACGGCTTTATCAGATTGCGCCGATCTCAACCAATCTTGTGTTGAGCTACATTGCTGAGCATGTTCTCGACATGCCGCGATCATACTAACCAACCAATAGGAGAGAGAAGCCATGGGACAATTAGACGGAAAAGTTGCCATCGTAACCGGTGCCGGGGGAGGCCTTGGCAGGGCCCACGCATTACTACTGGCCCACGAAGGCGCACAGGTTGTGGTTAACGACCTGGGTGGCGATCGTCACGGTGCCGGTGGCGGCACCAGTATGGCAGATGGTGTTGTCGACGAAATTAACGCTGCAGGTGGATCTGCAGTTGCACATTATGGGTCTGTCACCGATGACGCAGATGCCGCAGGCATGGTTAAAACCGCAGTCGACAGCTTTGGTCGCCTGGACATATTAATCAACAATGCCGGTATTCTGCGCGACAAATCATTCAAGAACATGAGTGATGATGAATGGGATGTTGTCATCGATGTTCACCTGCGCGGTACTTACCTGGTGACCAAACATGCGTGGCAACACATGTTAAATCAGGGCGAAGGCGGACGAATTGTCATGACCAGTTCCACCTCCGGGCTGATTGGTAACTTCGGACAGGCGAACTATGGCGCTGCAAAAGCAGGCATAGCAGGCTTCATGCGGGTGCTGGCGCTTGAAGGCATGAAGTACGGCATCACCGTCAACGTGCTCGCCCCAGCCGCACTTTCCCGCATGACCGAAGACATCATGCCCGATGTGCCGGACCTTGGTGAACGGCTTGCGCCTGAGAAAGTCTCACCCACCGTTGTCTGGCTGTGTACCGAAGATGCAGCCAAAGTCACCGGGCGTCAGTTCTGTGTCAGTGGCAATCGCACCTCCCTGCTGTCATGGCAGGTAGACGTCATTACTGAGAAGGATGCACTGGATGCGCCCTGGACTGTCGAGGAAATGGGTGAGGCCATGGCCAAGTCTATGGATGCATGGCCCAAACTTCTTAAACCCATGGAAGTGTGATCACACACCCTGATCAACGCATGCAGCACGGACCCGGCTATTGAATCGTGAAGTGATCAGCGCAGCAGTACTATTACTGCTTGCGCTTGCCCTGGGCAGTATCATTGATGCATACGGCTGGGCCCTGTTTGCAGGCTCACTGACGTGGTCTGTACTGCAATGGCGTGAGTATCGAAAAATCAAAGCCTGGGCAAAACGTCCTTTACGCACGCCCCCTAACACCTCACGTGGCTGGTTCAAACTGGCTAATTCGCCGTTTCGGTCCCTGCAGCAGGAGCGTGCCCGCTCTAAACTGTTCATGACGCGACTGCGTGAAGTGATGGCATTGGTTCAGGTGATTCCAGATGCCGTTATTATTCTCAATAAGGCGGGTGAGATTGAGGGGTTCAACATCGCCGCGCGCAATCTGCTTTACCTGAAAGACAGCGACCGCGGCATTGGCCTGGCCTCTGTGGTGCGCAGCCCGGACTTCATAGCCTTTTTAAAATCCGGCGCAAGCGAAAGCCTGCTGGAGTTTGCGTCGCCTTTCGATCAGGACAGAAACCTGGAGGCTCGCAGTTTCCCGGTGGAGCAGGACCGTTTTGTAGTGCTGGTACGCGATAACACGGAACTCAATCGATTGTTGACCATGCGGCAGAATTTCATCGCCAACGTTTCTCACGAGTTGCGCACACCTTTGACAGTTGTTGCCGGCTATCTTGAAACCATCGCCGATAAGGAACAGCCGGACGACCTGCGTTTGAGCCTGATCGACAAACTCACCTCGCCGTTAAGCCGAATACGATCCCTGGTCGACGACCTGCTGCTCCTGACGCGGCTGGAATCTACCCCGGTTCCCGCACAGCTCGATCCTGTCGCCATGACAACGGTGATCCGTAATGCAGTCAATGAAGTACGCGGCCTCGCACAGACACCCGACCAGATCAGTGTGAATATTACCACTCAAGCGCGCATTAAAGGCATCGAAACCGAGCTGTATTCTGTGTGTGTAAATTTGTTAAGCAACGCCCTGCGTTACAGTCAGGAAGGTAAACCGGTGACGATCAGCTGGCAGGAAGTCGACGGAAAAGCGCAGCTTAGTGTTGTTGACCAGGGCGTAGGCATTGCCCCGGAACACCTCAATCGAATCACTGAGCGCTTCTATCGCGTAGACATGGCCGATGCGCGCACACGTGGAGGTACGGGGTTAGGCCTGGCCATCGTCAAACATGTTTTACGCCGCCACCACTCGGAACTTTTTGTGAAAAGTACCGTTGGTCAGGGCAGTGAGTTTTTCTGCAACTTCGCCATCGCTGACCCTGTCCGGGAAATCGCAACTGCCTGTCTCAATGCGTAACGCACTGACCGGGCGGCTTACGCGCCAACTGGCCCTGCTGGCTTGTCTGACCTTGTCACAGAATGCATGCGAACAACCGCCCGCAGAAGAGTCGACAGTACGCGGTTTACCCGTGATTGAGATCGAACCCATTCCCCTCACGCTCAGCCAGGCACAACAACCCAACAAACAAACACAGTTGCAACGCTATCAGAGAATCGCCGGCCTTTCCGGCAACATCAGCAGCGCTGGTTCCGACACTCTGGCAAACCTGATGACACTCTGGAGTGACGCTTTCAAACGCGAATACCCCAGTGTGAATATCCAGGTTCAGGCGGCAGGCTCATCCACTGCACCACCGGCTCTGACAGAGGGCACCGCCAACCTGGGCCCGATGAGTCGCGCCTTCAAAGATAATGAGCTGGAGGCATTCCAGCAGCGCTACGGGTACAAGCCGACAGCTATAAGGGTCGCCATTGATGCCGTAGCCGTCTACGTGCATAAAGATAACCCTCTGGAGGCGATGTCTATCGAACAGATAGATGCAACATTTTCCGTCACGCGAAGATGTGGCGGACGCAGCGACATTCGTTTCTGGGGCGACCTCGGGTTATCTGGCGGTTGGCGGGAACGGCCGATTCAGATCTATGGCCGTAATTCAGTATCCGGCACCTACGGCTATTTCAAAAGCGTTGCGCTGTGCGCCGGTGACTATAAAAATTCCCTCAACGAACAACCAGGTTCGGCCTCTGTGGTACAGGCGGTTGCTTCTTCTCTCAACGGCATAGGCTATTCAGGCATTGGCTACAAAACCTCAGGTATAAAATCCGTGCCGATTGCCCGTCGCGGTAACTTTCCCATCCCGGCAACCACTCAAACCGCTGCAGACGGCAGCTATCCGCTGTCGCGCTATTTCTATATTTATGTCAACAAGCCACCTAACCAGCCTTTGCTTCCGGTTGAACAGGAGTTCATCCGCATGGTGCTGTCGTCTCAGGGGCAGGCCATTGTCGAAAAGGATGGCTACATACCCATATCGGCACAAATTGCATACCGCGAATTGCAGAAGCTCAACTGATGGCGTACGAGCCTGCATCTCACCCCAGCCCTGTTGCCACAGATACCGGCAAGAGTCTGCTCCAGGGCGGGCATGCATCCCGTCGAAGGCTGTTTGATCGCGCGCTGCGCATCCTGGTGACGTTAGGCGGATCGACGGTGCTGGCCGCCATTGTGCTGATTTTTCTTTACCTGTTGTGGACCGTGGCGCCCGCGTTTGCACCAGCGAGCATTAACGATAACGGACAGATTGCGCTCGTCAGCCGGGAAGCCCGTCTGGTGGATTTCAACGAGGCGGGTGATGTTCTCATGCGCCTCGCCGCAGACGGTATCACTGAGTTTGTTGAAGTAGACAGCGGCTCGCCGTTGGTTGCTTACGATCTTGGATTCAGGGTTCTGCAGGCTCAGCGCGTTTATCCAACATTGGATATCTACGCCGTTCTCGACGAGAACCAGCGATTGTGGCTGGTGCGGGCAAGCTATGATATCGCCATCAAGGCGGGTGCTCGCAGTGTGACACCTCGTCTGGAGGCTGCTTTTTCTAACCAGTTTATTTCCCTGGGTAAAACCAACACCTTTGACGTTCACCTGGCTAATGACAGCCTGGTTATTGCCAGTATGAATGACACACAAATGTCGCTTCTACGTTATGACAACGCAGAACTCGGCTTGCCGCTGCTGAACGCCGCCCAGACCAATCTGACTGTTGACAACAGTATTGAGAAAATTGTTCTCGGGCCACGTAATGAATGGGTGTATCTGCAGGATGATGCTAACAGCCTGCACGTCTACGACATCACTGAACCCAGCCGCATGCGCGAGTTGTTTCACACCCAACTGGCCTCTGCCACCCGTAGCTTGACGGCAACTGTAGCGCTGCTCGGGCGCCAGTCTATGCTTGCGGCAGATGATCGCGGCGTGGTCACGCAATGGACTGTGGTTCGTGACGATCTGGGTTTTCGCATGCAGCCCATTCGAAATTTTGATCTCGGCTCCGCAATCCACACGCTGGTCAGCGAACCCCGTCGCAAAGGTATTCTTGCCGGTACCAGCGACGGTTATCTGCATTTGATTTACCCCACATCAGGTAATACACAAACTCAGTACGCCGCTGATCAAACTTCACCTCATGTCAATGCGATATCTCCTCGGGCAGATCAGTTTGTCACCGCTGACAACAGTCGTTTGCACCTGTTTCAATTAGACAACCCGCATCCGGAGTTATCATTTTCCGCGCTGTGGAATGAGGTCTGGTACGAAGGTTACAGCGAACCCGTGTACAGCTGGCAGTCGTCTGCCGCGGACAATGACTTTGAACCCAAGTTTTCTCTGGTACCGCTGGTGTTTGGCACTTTGAAGGCAGCTTTCTATGCGCTCCTGTTTGCACTGCCTCTGGCTGTCATGGGTGCAATTTACACCGCCTACTTCATGCCGGCCCACATCAGAACCTGGGTAAAACCCGGCATCGAAGTCATGGCTGCGTTGCCAACGGTCATACTGGGTTTTATTGGAGGGTTGTGGCTTGCGCCCATCGTCGAACAGGAGCTGGCCAGTGTCCTGTCAGCTTTTGTTATGGTGCCCTGCGCACTTGTTGTTTGTGCACTCTTCTGGTCCGTATTACCCAGCTCAACCAGAGACAGAGTTCCCGGCGGTTATGCGCTGCTGATTGTGCCGGTAATTATTGCAGCCATCGCCATCGGCTTTCAGATTGGACCCTGGTTCGAAAACGCATGGTTTGGTGGCGACAGCCGCACCTGGCTGCGAGAAGTTGCAGGTCTTGATTATGCTCAACGTAACGCGCTTGTGGTCGGCATGGTGATGGGTTTAGCTGTGATCCCACCGATTTTTTCCATCGCGGAAGATGCGATACACGGAGTCCCGCAACACCTGGTTAACGGCTCCCTGGCTTTGGGAGCAACACCTTGGCAGACCCTGAGCCAGGTTGTTCTGCTGACCGCTGCACCCGGTATATTCTCCGCAGTCATGGTTGGCGTAGGCCGTGCGGTGGGGGAAACCATGATTGTGCTGATGGCCACCGGTAACACCCCGATCATGGACTTCAATGTTTTTGAGGGGATGCGTACTTTTGCTGCCAATATCGCTGTGGAATTACCGGAAACTGAAGTCAACAGCTCCCACTATCGGATTCTGTTTCTGACTGCATTTGTGCTGTTCATGATCACCTTTTTCTTCAACACGATTGCGGAAATTGTTCGTGAACGACTACGCAGCCACTACGGTAACCTGTAATGGCACAGCTGCTGAACAAAACAAATCGTAATCGACTGGACCGCAACGAAGTCTGGATCTGGCTGAATGCCGGAGCGCTTGCTCTGAGCCTCTGTGCAGTTGTATTTATCGTTTTGCTGATTATGCGTAATGGTCTTGTCCACTTCTGGCCCAACCCGATTTATGCCGTTGAATATACAAATTCGGCAGGAAACCCGGAAAAGCTGATAGGTGAACGGGTTGAGATCAACACATTATCGCGAATTCAGTATCTGGAGGCTGGAGGAGACGAAAAACGCCTGGCAACAGACGCCCAGGAAATTGAGCGCTGGTTGTTCAACACCGGCAATCGACGCACCAATCCGCCAGATTTTCGCTGGGTATATGCCCATGACGTAACGCTTATCGATACGCCTGCCGACCTTGCGAAAATTGAGCGGATAGAATGGGGACCAGCATTTGGACGGATTCTCGAACTACGCTTCGACAATGCAGACGGCAGCAAGAGGATCGTCAACGAGGCTGAACTCAACACCTTGTTACAGAACACCCTGGCACGTCTCAACACAAATCGAGAAGCCATCGCCAGCCTCGAACACGGCACCATCAATCAGATCAACAATGAGCTGAAAACTATTCGACTGCAGCAACGCGCACTGAATCTGGATCCGCCAGCAGACGCTGAAATTCGTCAGCAACAACTGGCAAGCCAGGAAGCTGTGTTGCTGCAAACCTACCAGGAGCAGGAGCAGATACTCAGCAGCTTGTTGAAGAACCTGGAAGGCAGCGCTCTGCTACTCGAGATCCAAAGCAACACAGCCAGGCTGATTGAGCTGGCTGATACCCTTTACGTGACCTATCCCAACGACATGAGTGGGTTGGCAAAAACATGGACTTTTTTATCGAATATTGGTCGGTTCCTCAGTGACGATCCACGCGAGGCGAATACCGAAGGCGGTGTGTTCCCGGCCATTTTTGGCACAGTGTTGATGGTCCTGTTAATGTCAGTGGTGGTTACCCCGGTTGGGGTAGTTACAGCAGTTTACTTACATGAATATGCCAGCCAGACGACCCTCGTGCGAATGCTGCGCATAGCGGTCAGCAACCTTGCTGGCGTGCCCTCAATTGTCTACGGGGTTTTCGGCCTGGGGTTTTTTGTGTATTTCCTCGGTGGCAACATAGATCAATTGTTTTATGCCGAAGCACTTCCGGCTCCAACGTTTGGTACGCCGGGCTTATTCTGGGCATCTCTGACACTCGCTCTGCTGACCGTCCCGGTAGTCATTGTGTCGACTGAAGAAGGGCTGGCACGAATACCAAGGAGCCTGCGCGAAGGCAGCCTGGCACTGGGTGCGACCCGTGCTGAGACGTTACTACAGGTTGTATTGCCCATGGCTACACCTGCAGTACTGACTGGAGTTATTCTGGCGGTTGCGCGCGCCGCAGGTGAAGTTGCCCCACTGATGCTGGTTGGCGTTGTTAAGCTGGCACCGGCACTGCCAATCGATGGGGAATTCCCCTTTCTGCATCTGGATCGCAAATTCATGCATCTCGGTTTTCATGTTTATGATGTGGGTTTCCAGAGCCCCAACGTCGAAGCTGCCCGGCCACTCGTGTACGCTACCGCCCTGCTGTTAATCAGCATCATCGTAAGCTTGAATTTAGCAGCCATAACCCTGCGGCATCGCTTGGAAAAGCGATACCGGAGCTACGAGTAGAACAACATGACAGCAAACGAACCCAACACCCACTCAGATATGCAGAGCGAAACGAACATAAGCCTCAGCGTAAAAAACCTGAGCATGCAGTACGACAACAGCTTCGCTCTAAAAAATATCAATGTTGATATACCCGCACAGAAAGTTACCGCGTTTATCGGCCCCTCGGGCTGCGGTAAATCGACTCTGTTACGTTGCTTCAATCGCATGAACGATCTGATTAATAGCGCGATGATAGAAGGCAGCATCGAACTGGAAGGAGAAAACATCTACGACCCTAGAGTGGACGTTGCAGAGCTTCGTCGTCGCGTTGGCATGGTTTTCCAACGCCCCAACCCATTTCCCAAGACCGTGTATGAAAACGTCGCCTACGGTCTGAAAATACAGGGTGAGAAATCTACCGCCGTGCTGGATCAGAGCGTGGAGTGGGCTCTGCGCAGCGCTGCGCTGTGGGAGGAAGTGCGGGACAGGCTGCACGAGTCTGCGCTAAGTCTTTCCGGCGGCCAGCAGCAGCGCCTGGTGATTGCCCGCGCAATTGCGGTGAAACCATCCGTGCTTCTACTTGATGAACCCGCCTCTGCGCTGGATCCTATCTCCACGCTGAAAATTGAGGAACTGATCCATCAGCTCAAAGACGATTACACCATCGTGATTGTGACCCACAACATGCAGCAGGCAGCCCGGGTGTCAGATTTTACAGCGTTTCTGAATCTTGGCGAACTGGTCGAATATGGTGACACTGATACAATCTTTCGCTTCCCAAAGGAAAAAAGCACCGAAGACTATATTACCGGACGTTATGGATAACTGAGGTTAACAAATGAGTAGACACATCTCAGAGCAGTACGATCTTGAACTGGGAGGCATCCGCGACCAGTTAATGGAGATGGGCGGTCTTGTAGAACAGCAGGTCAAAGATGCATGCCTGGCGTATTTCACCCACGACCTGTCCCTGGCGGAAGACGTTCGCGTTAATGAGAAAAGATTAAATCGCATGGAACTGCGACTCGATGATCAGTGTGTCGGCATTATCGCGCGGCGCCAACCTGCAGCAGGAGATTTGCGCAATATTGTGGGTGTCATGAAGGCCATCACTGATCTGGAGCGCGTGGGTGATGAGGCCAACAGAATTGCAAAAATGTCGATAAAAATTGCCAGCATGGAAATACCGACACATCAGTATGGCGATTTGCGTGCCATGCACGACAAGGTCAACATCATGCTGACCCAGACCCTTGATGCCTTTGCGCGCGTCAACGAAGACGTTGCTCAACAGGTGATTCGCTCTGACGACGTCGTTGACGATCTCTACGATGAGATTGTTGCCCAATGCACCCTTCAGATGCAGAAAGACACCGCAAACATCCAACACCTGCTGAGTACAATCTGGGTCGCACGATCACTTGAGCGCATCGGTGACCACGCAAAAAACATGGCTGAATATGTCATTTTCCAGGTGTTGGGCAAAGATGTACGCCACCCCAGCAGTGCAAAGACCTGAACAAGCACTTTTCTGCTAAAGGAACGACCCGCATGGCTTGCGGGTGGGACGCCGGCACCGTAACATTCGCGCCTCGCGTGCCCAGGTGGTGAAATTGGTAGACACGCTGGTTTTAGGTACCAGTGATAGAGATATCGTGTCGGTTCGAGTCCGACCCTGGGCACCACAGCCCGGGTGGTGAAATTGGTAGACACAAGGGATTTAAAATCCCTCGGAGGGTAACCTCCGTGCCGGTTCGACCCCGGCTCCGGGCACCAACAACTCGATTATTTCAGGTCTCATCCCAATCATTGGCTAAACAACTACAATTTCAGACGTAGATGTCGATTGTTACCGAAGTGTCACAAGCCCAACTTCTCCACACCGGTCGTTGACCTAGACAAGAGTGCTGATGTTTACCTACCAGAAAACATAATTTATCGTCGAAAGCGCCTAAACCTTCTCCAATTTAAAGGGGTTTTAAGGTCTTTAGTCGAACGTGGTGAAAATTCATTGCCTGACTACAGCAACTAGCTTTTCACCTGGGTTCTGACAAGATCAAAGAATCTGTGAGGTAAAGCTAAGAGGCAAGAAACGCTATTGTTAACGGTGCGTAGCTGCACTTGCTCTCATTGACAACAAAGAGCATCTGTTTCTCACTAGCTTTTTGGTTACTTTTTTGACATTTCAGTTTTTGTGTTTGCATTTTACCCTCCAAAGAAGTGCAACCAATGTTCACGTGAACTTCTGAAATCCAATAGATCTTTGTTCGCAAGTTCTAAAAAAGAGAACGCTACTCAACGTTCACGATAGTGTGCTAGGGGGTTACTGATCTATTAGGGCGACTCAAGTTGAGGCTGAGCTTGACTGGGCAGCGCGCTGATTGATCAAATAACCTAGAACGACGCCAGACGGAAAAAAAGGGCCGAATAGTTTAACTGGAGTGTTGCATTAACCGGGCTAATTTATGGGCACTACCTATGAACAGCGGCCATTTAGCAATCACGCCATTCCACTTGGGCCTCGTAGGCAAGCCGGTAACCTGTCATGATTTCCCGTTATATAACTGAAGAAGTAGCTTGATGGTCATCTATTTTTAGATTCTTCTTTTATTTCAGTATTTCAACTTAGCAACAATTTATGGGCGCCGTGATTCTAGTGAAGAACTTTAAACAAGGTGGGGGGATGTTACTTGCGAGAACTATCGTAGTTTCTACGCTTAGCTTGATTACTATCTCTTGTGGCGGAGGTGGCAGTAGCCGTAGCGCAGACACTGTAACAACGAGCCCTCCACCACAACCAGCGCAGACATTTACAGGCACCTTCATTGATGCTCCAGTTTCAGGACTATCTTATTCGACGAACACACAAACAGGGGTCACGAATTCATCTGGCGAGTTTATGTACGCTGAAGGTGAAACCGTCCGTTTCACATATGGCGGTATTGAGATTGGTTCAGCTCTGGCGAAGGCAATTCTTACACCACTGGATGTATTACCCGAGGATTCAGAATCTCAGATAGCGTTGATGAGTTTCCTCCAGTCACTTGACATGGATAACGACCCGTCCAATGGAATAGAACTCACAAATTCCACCGCGCAACAGCTTAGAGAGTATGTTCATGAGGAACCACAATCCAACACGTTTCCAAGCGTCATTGCGAGAGACGACTATCCCGATCTTGTGGGTCAGTTGACTAACCGCGCTGCATGGATATCCAATACGGAGGCGCTGCAGACTTTTGATGCTGAGATCGCTCCGCTAGTCGCACAAGGTTTATATGAGCCCCCTGCCCCTCCTCCCGTACAAAGTACGAACCCAGCACCTGTGCCCACAAGTGTCGAGGCGCCACGACTGAATAATAGTCTAGAAGCAGGCAATCTCGTACCAGGCGCTCCTTTCTATGATTGCGGTGGGAATATTACTATGCTGCGCACCCCATCCCCGACCGCCGTGCGACATGCGCTACAAATGCCCGAAACGAACACCTATTCAATTTGCGTTACCTCGGGTTCCTGGGAGCCTTTCGTTTTCGACCTGCCTGATATCAATTTTGATGGGGCAGACAAACTTATCTATATCAGTACTGACATACAGGGAGATCTAACCATTGCAGGGCAGCGCATCGCTGTAATCATGACTGACGGCGCCACGATCGCCGGCAGAGTTTTCTGTGCGCCTGGAGCTACCAACATATCCTTCAACAACGCTAACGCATGTCAGTGAGTTGCGGCTCTTCCATTGCTACTAACCATCGTTTTTTCGACGGGTGTTCAAAGACAGTGCAGAGGTTTCCGGTTTCAAAAGAAAATCATCCTCTCCATAAAGCGATTAGCCATATGCACCGGCAAACTCTCAGGAGTATACGCCGGTTCGAGTCCGGCTCCGGGCACCAACATCTTTCAGTCCACCGTCTTTTTCAGGATTTCTGATCTGAACATTCTCCGGCGGCTTGCTGGCGTTCTGCCAGACGCGACAAACGAGGCATTACCAACGGTCCCAGCGCTTCGGCTCTCGGTGGAATCTATATAACTGATATCGGCGTCACAGCATGGCTGGAAAAACCACCCTAAGGTGACGCCATGAATACATTATTACTTGTGATTATCGCCACCCTGGGACTGTCTGAGAGCATCGAAACGCGACTGCCTGATGACCCTGGAATGATTTATACCGTCGGTTTTACCCATCAGGGTACCCACGTCGGCCTGGATTGGAAGAATCGCCAGATTGTGCCTGAGCGCGCTTGTCGCAAGTCGACACTTGCCCAGCGACCAGCCTGCCAGACAGCAGCCATTGAATGGCTGCAGTCCGAGTGCAGCTGGTATGCAGATAAAAAGCGCCTCTCGACAAAAGCACAACAGATGCAGGCTGCCGTTTGCAATGGGGCTGATGCGCTGCGCAGCTATGTTGCAGGCAACCAGCTGGCCGATCGCTAAGCAAAAACAAAAAGTATTGCCTGAGGCTATCCCAATCCCATGCATTTACCGCTAAACTTCGCGCCCACTTGGAAATGGCGCGATGGCAGAGTGGCTTATGCACTGGTCTGCAACACCAGGTACGCCGGTTCGATTCCGGCTCGCGCCTCCACTTTCACGCCATACATGCCCACTCGATCTCTCACCTGAGAGACCTCTAATTCGGTCCTCCTAAGGCACGCCCAAACAGCACGGAACAAAGTTCCTGTAGGATCGATGTTCCGCGGTGTAACTCAGCCCATCCTTGTATAGAATCCGCCGCGCGCAACCGTCAAAACCAGAGCTAAAACATGCGCCATGAGCTGGGGGGCTAATGCAACTGACTGAAGTATTTATGGTGCTGGGATTTGCCCTGGCCGCCTATTCAGTGGTCTCGAACGACTCTATCCAGACACTGGGTACTTTCTTGGCCGCCAACGCAAAAAGACCCTGGTGGCACCTGTGGTTATTTGCATCCAGTATTCTCGTTGCCGTCCTGTGGTATAGCTGGCTGGTTAACAATGGTGACCCGTCATACGGCAGGTTGACCAAATTTCCCGAACCGGCGGGCGGCGTAACGTGGCTACACGTAATGGCACCACTGGTACTACTGGTGTTAACTCGTTTTGGCATCCCGGTGAGCACCACATTTCTGGTGTTAAGTGTGTTTGCACCAGGCAATATCGAATCCATGCTGCTGAAGTCGGTGTCTGGCTATGCAGTGGCTTTTATTGCAGCCTTCCTCCTCTATCTGATGATTCGCAAAACGGTTCAATACCTCATGGATACCAGTGAGGAAGACGCGCCAGGCTACTGGTATGCAATCCAGTGGGCATCTACCGCGTTTTTGTGGAGCCAGTGGCTGATCCAGGACCTGGCAAACATATTTGTATTTCTGCCGCGGGAACTGTCCGTTGGTTGGATTACATTCGGCACGCTTCTGCTGGTCGTGATGCAGGGTGTGATTTTTTATCAGGCTGGCGGTCGTATCCAGAAAATTGTCACCTCAAAATCCAACGTCAGCGACGTTCGCTCTGCGGCCATCATCAATTTCGTTTACGGCCTGATCCTGCTGGTGTTCAAAGAGTGGAGCAATATGCCCATGAGCACTACCTGGGTATTTCTGGGTCTACTGGCGGGCCGTGAGATAGCGATTGCGCTGCAGATTGAAGGACGGACCGTTCGCCAGGCGGCAGGTCTGATCGGTATGGACGCGGCCAAAGCTGGCACCGGATTGGTGGTCAGTGTGCTGCTTGCGGGTTTAGGTATCTGGGTGGGTATCTAATGCGCTTCAGTTACCGCCATCTGCGCAAAAAGTCAGCATAAAAAAAGAGGGCATACGCCCTCTTCCCTGCAACCCAATGTGGCTGCTCCCTTCTCTACTCTTGACCCGCGTAAGCGGTGAGCTCGTAGCCTCGATTGACCATACACTGTTTGTAGGCGACAAAACTCTGGCTGCCTGCCTCATAAGTTTTACTGTCTGCCTGACGATCAGCCTGCTGTTGGCATCGCGCATGGTCGTTACGGTACTGGACCTCGTCCGCTGCGGTTGTCGATTCCCAGCGATGCGTGGGACTTTGAGTACTGTTAGATGTCACACAACCTGTTGCGAGACCTGCTAATAAAATAATCACCAAACTCTGCTTCATAACCTTTCTCCTGTAGTCGCTATCTAGTTCCAAAACGGAGGGACGCGACCAAAATTTCCTGGACAGGCCTGCAAAATGACCTGCTACTCCCCTTCCAAGTGTGCTACCCAAAGTTGATACTAGGATATATATACCTACACTCAGATCAAGTTCATTATGGAATAAGCACGCACACATGTAGGAATATAATGCCTAAGGAATATTTAACCTTAGGTTTTATCCTCCTTAGGCGTATTAATCCTAAGTCACTGTTTAACTCACTGTTTTTGAACGTTCTTATTGTTACAGTAATATGACAGTTCTGTGACAACTATAGAGGGTTGCACAGAAAAAGCAAAAAAAAGAAAAAAAATCCTATGGAACTATTTTCCTAACAAACGTAGGATTTTGCTTCCGCACACGGTGCTGAAGAAGATTCTCAACCCAGCATGAAGAAGTATCCGCCAACCCCGGAAGAGCTGAGAGAGTGGATGGACCGTAAGGGTTTATCAAATAAAGATGTGGCCAAAGCTTTGCACTTATCGGACGGTCGAGTGGTGCGCTTCTGGACTTCAAAAAAGGATGCGCGCCCTATCCCCTACCCCAGCTGGTACACTCTGCGGCACAAGTTCGGCAAATAACTCAGCGCTTATGACCGCCGCTCTGCAGGCCTTCTTTCAATGTTGGCCAGGCTGCAGAGAGATACAACGTCATTGACCAAAGCGTCATAAAGGCCGCCACGTAAAGTAAGATATAGGCACCTATGACCCACAGCGCATCAAGCACCGGCGGGTAAGCGAGCAGCATGAAAATGGCGATCATCTGAATGGTGGTTTTCACCTTACCCAGAATATTTACCGCTACCTCTCCAGAACTGTTCATTTCTGCCATCCATTCGCGCGCAAGGCACTGATGACAATTTCGCGACCAACAATAATCAATGCCGGTAGCGTCAGCCAGACGTTGCTGTGGTTGGCAATCAGCAGGACCAGCGCGCTGACAACAATCAATTTGTCTGCCACAGGATCAAGAAAGGCACCAAACGGCGTGGTTTGGTTCAGACGTCTCGCCAGATAGCCATCCAGCAATCGGTAAACGCAGCCAAACCAAAAAACACTGCAGTGATGAGATAGGTCCACTGGCCAGGCATGAGGTAGGTAATCACAAACACGGGCACCAGAAGGATCCGCGCAAGCGTAATAATATTGGGAAGATTCATACCGGCCATGGTCATTGGTGCAGCGTGCCGTAAACAGTTTCCGCTAGTGTACGATTTATACCGGGGACTTTTGCAATTTCTTCCATACTTGCACCTTTTCAGACCGCGCATGCTGCCAAAATGAGTCAACAGCGCCTTCCGGCGCTTGGGACCAACTCCTTCAATACCGTCCAACTCGGATTGCGTGCGGTTTTTTCTGCCGTCGCGCCCGATGTCCTGTAATGGCGAAGCGATGCGCCTCGTCGCGAATATGCTGCAGTAAATGGGCTCCCGGGGAAGCACCATTGATACTCACTTCGTCACCATCCAGAAAATATCGTTCCAGCCCTGATTTACGATCTGGACCTTTGGCAATACCCAGAATCTGTACGTCAGAATCTGCAGATTTTCCAACACGGCAACCGCTTTGCCAACCTGGCCTGGCCCCCCGTCGATCACCAGAATGTCCGGCAACTTAGCCTCACCTTTCTTTAGACGCGTATAGCGTCGCTGCAAGGCCTGCTCCATCGCTGCGTAGTCGTCTCCCGGCGTAATACCTTCGATGTTGAATCGCCGATAATCAGATTTGAGCGGACCGTTGGTATCAAACACAACACACGAGGCAACGGTTGCTTCTCCCATGGTATGACTGATATCAAAACACTCAAGCCGTTCAGGCATAGCATCAAGCTGCAGGTGTTCCTGAAGGTCTACAAAACGGGCAAACATGTTACGGCGATCCGCCAGATAGCTTTGTACACTCAACTGTGCATTTTCCAAAGCCAGCTGCAACCAGCGGGCACGCTGACCGCGTGGCGCCTGTATTAACTCCACTTTCCGGTTGGATTGTTCAGACAGCGCTTCCTGCAGAAGCGCGCGATCGGTGCCACGATGAGATGTGATAATCAGCTTCGGTACATCTCGATTCTGCGATGCCAGATAGTACTGCGACAAAAAGGCTTCAAGAAAGTCACCTTCATCAAGCAGCAGTTCATTTTTCGGGTAGTAGGCCCGTTGGCCCAACATACGTCCATTACGAATAAACACAACCTGCACACAGTAAGTGCCGGCAGCTTGAGCCAGTGCAAACACATCAACATCGCCGGTGTCACCGTGCACGTATTGTGACTCCTGCACCTTGCGCAGGTGGGTAATCTGATCGCGTAGACGTGCTGCGCGCTCATAATTCAGATCAGCCGCAGCCTGCTCCATTTTCTGTTTAAACTGCGCCAGCACATCCTGACTTTTTCCGGTCAAGAACAGAACCGCCAGCTCCACATCCTCCTGATAATCCTGTTTCGAGATTAAGCCTACACAGGGTGCGCTGCAGCGCTTGATCTGATGTTGCAGGCAGGTCGTGAGCGATTCTTGAAATAAGCGTCGTCACAGTGTCGCAACTGAAACAGTTTCTGCAGAATATTGAGACTGTCGCGGACAGCATAAGCTGAAGGGAAAGGACCAAAGTAGCGCCCGTTTTTGCGTTTCGCGCCGCGGTGGAAGGTCAGGCGGGCAAACTCATGCGTCTCTGCCAGATGAATGTAAGGGTATGACTTGTCGTCCCGTAGCACCACATTGTAAGGCGGTCGATCCTGCTTTATCAGACTCTGCTCAAGCAGCAGCGCTTCTGTTTCGCTGGTGGTGACCGTTATTTCTATCCGCGCAATCTTTGCGACCATGGCCATGGTTTTTGTCTGCAAACCTGAAGCGCGAAAATAGCTGGTGACACGGTTCTTCAGATTGCGGGCTTTGCCCACGTATAAAACGCCTTCAGAGGCGTCAATCATGCGATAAACACCAGGCTTTTTAGTCAGGGTTTTGAGGAAAGATTCGGCGTCAAAAACAGGTACGGACATAGCGCCGCACTATAACGCTCAAGGCAAAGAGGAGCTAGCGATGTCAGGCTCACTCAGTAGCGTGCGGACGTTGTGCAGAACCTCATCAAACATCGGCTTGGTTAATCGGCCGGTATTCACGTTGAGGCGGCTGGGATGAAAACTACTGACCAACGTGTGCCGCCCACCCAGGGGTATTGTGCCATTGTGTTGAAATGTACCTGACGGTATCCGCAACGTCCGACAGACTGCTCGATGCGCAACCCCACCCAATGCCAACACAACTCGAGCCTGGCGCGCTCGCGGACGCAGTAGCTCCGCCAGCTCCTGGGCGAGAAAACCGGCACATTGATTTATCTCACTGGCAACCGGGGCATTACCCGGCGGCAGACATTTAACAACGTTGGTAAGCCGCAGGTTGATCAGACTGGCTTGTTGCGGATCAGCATGGGTAGCAAAACCATTGTGGTGCAAGCGCTCAAAAAGAAACTCGCCGCTTGCGTCACCCACAAAGGCCTTGCCGGTTCGGGCAGCGCCGTGAAGCCCGGGGGCCAGCCCTACCACCAGTACGCGACACCGCTTATCGCCCCAACTGCCTACCGGGTTGGCATGATACCCAGGATATCGGATGGCCACATCGGCGTGGTGCTGGACCAGACGAGGGCAGGCTCTACAGGTTGACAGTTCGGCTAACATCAACCGGAATCCACCCGGGCAGCATGCCATCCCGGTGAAACTGCAACCTGCCTTGACGCTGGCAATGGACCACGGTGTGTCGCAGACACCATGCCGTGTTTCACCGCCAGAAGCACCAGCTCAACGTCTGAGGAAATTTTCAGCTTTTCAAAGATCCGGTAGCGATAACTGTTTACCGTTTTGGGTGATAAATGCAGGCTGCCGGAAATCTGACTGACTTTCTGACAGCCAACTACCATCATCGTAATCTGCATTTCACGATGTGACAGAATCTCGAACGGACTTTCCACATTGTCTTCAAACGCATAGCTGGCCAGTTCCTGCGCGACTTCATTACAGACATATCGTTTACCGGCATAAACGCGGCGCAGCGCTTTCTCCAACTCGTCGATCTCGACACCCTTGGTAAGATAACCCAGTGCGCCAGCCTTCATCATCTGCGCGGGAAAAGGCGCATCACCGTAAGCTGTTAAGGCAACAACAGCGGTGCGTTGCTGTTGTCGAACGATTCGTTGGGTGGCTTCCAGGCCACCCATGCCCGGCATCACAATATCCATCAGAACAATATCCGGCGATAACGAACGTGCGAGTTGGATCGCCTCTTCTCCACTGCCTGCTTCGCCAACCACCTGAACATTGGTCAGCCGTTTTAACAACGCGACAATACCCCGCCGAACCAGGCCCTGATCATCTACACAAATTACCCTGATCATCTTCACCCTCTCTTCCTGTATGAGGTTCAACATAAAAGGTGTATGACAGGCAGACAATTAGTGATCGGCAATTTCAGACCAACTTTCAGGAAATCTCCATATTGCGATACTGCGGTGATATCACTTTCAGCCGCTGAAAGCCTGCAATCCGGTTAATGCACGCCCCAGGATCAATGCATGGATATCGTGGTGCCTTCATAGGTGTTAACCGTTTCCAGATTCATCAGATGACGCATCACATGATATTCGTCAGCAATGCCATTACCGCCATGCATGTCACGTGCAACACGCGCAATGTCCAAAGACTTACCGCAGTTGTTGCGCTTCATCAGGGAAATAACTTCGATGGGAAGATTACCTTCGTCCATCATACGTCCCATGCGCAAGGCACTTTGTAAACCAAGAGTGATTTCGGTTTGCATATCGGCCAGTTTCTTCTGTACCAGCTGGGTTGCCGCCAACGGTCGATTGAATTGTTTGCGTTCAAGCGTATAGGTTCGTGCTGCCTGCCAGCAGAATTCCGCTGCGCCCATCGCACCCCAGGCGATGCCATAACGAGCCTTGTTTAAACACCCGAACGGACCGCCCAGACCTTTACCTTCAGGCAGAAGGTTTTCCTCCGGGACGAACACATCCTCCAGCACAATCTGACCGGTTATGGATGCGCGCAGGCTCAATTTACCCTCAATTTTAGGGGTACTGAACCCTTCGAAAGCGCGCTCT
Organism: Gammaproteobacteria bacterium; assembly: GCA_048571035.1. Classification (GTDB taxonomy): domain Bacteria; phylum Pseudomonadota; class Gammaproteobacteria; order Pseudomonadales; family Azotimanducaceae; genus UBA4421. The sequence continues at coordinate 378,929 of CP121329.1, read as the reverse complement.
ACCACAAAGCCTCTGATCTCCCCGTCGAGCTTTGCCCCAGACCACTGCAAGATCTGCTATGGGTGAATTGGTGATCCACATCTTTGCTCCGTTCAGCAAATATCCACCATCGACTGGTTTTGCATTGGTCACCATGCTGCTCGGATCAGAACCATGGTCAGGTTCGGTTAAACCAAAGCAGCCTACCCATTCGCCTGTGGCGAGTTTAGGCAGATATTTTTCCCGCTGAGCTTCGTTACCGTAGGCATGAATCGGGTGCATGACCAGAGAAGACTGCACGCTCATAGCTGAGCGATAACCTGAATCCACCCGCTCTACTTCGCGTGCCATCAGGCCATAACAGACATAGTTGACGTTAGAGCAGCCATATTTCTCCGGTAGCGTCGCACCGAGCATGCCCATTTCACCAAACTCATTCATGATTTCGCGATCAAAGGTTTCATGACGGTTGGCCATCAAAATGCGTGGCATCAACTTGTCCTGGGCGTAGTTGTGCGCGGTGCTTTGCACCATGCGCTCTTCTTCGCTGAGTTGCTGGGTGAGGAATAATGGGTCTTCCCAGGAGAAAGGGGCTCTGTCGCTGCTCATTGATGATTTCGCTGTACTTGAAAAGCCGCCAGGCTAATGCAGCTATCGCTTAACTGCAATGCTCACCACACAGACTCGTTACACCACGGTATAATCAGGTTTTTGTGCGGCGGGAAACCACGATGCCTTTAGACACCGAAACCCTGGATCAGTTAAGACAGACAGTCCGACGATTTGTCGACGAGCGCCTCATCCCACTGGAACAGCAGGTGGCAGAAAGTGACCAGATGCCTCCCGAAGTTATCCAGGAAATGCGCGAGCTGGGTTTGTTCGGTTTGACCATCCCGGAACAATATGGCGGCCTGGGTTTGAACACTTTCGAAGAGTGTCAGGTGGTCATGGAACTGGGTCGGGCCGCGCCGGCGTTTCGATCAATCATTGGAACAAACAACGGTATTGGATCACAAGGCATCGTGATGGATGGCACTGATGCGCAAAAAAACGCATTACCTGCCACTGTTAGCCAGCGGAGAATACATCGGCTCGTTTGCGCTGACCGAGCCAGATGCAGGCTCCGATGCGGGCGCCGTTTAAAACCAAAGCCGTACGAGACCGGTGACGATTTTGTCATCACCGGTACCAAACGCTATATCACCAACGCACCCAGTGCACAGGTCTTTACGGTGTTTGCGCGCACCGATCCTGATTTGCCTGGCTCTCGCGGCGTTTTCGGCGTTCATTGTAGATGCAAACACTGCCGGCATTTCCCTCGGTCCTGCCAACAAAAAGATGGGCCAGCAGGGCGCCCATGTGTGTGATGTTATGTTTGATGATGTGCGTGTACCGGCTGATAACATCATCGGTGGACTTTCCAATATGAACAAAGGGTTTCTGACCGCAATGAAAACGCTGGATCGAGGCCGCCTGCATATCTCAGCTCTGTCCGTGGGTTGTGCCGAAAGACTACTGGATCTGTCAGTCAATTATGCCGTGGAGAGAAAGCAGTTTGGCCAACCGATCGCTGAATTCCAATTGCTGCAGGGCATGATGGCAGACTGCAAAGCAGAAAGTTACGCCGCCCAGTGTATGGTTCTTGATGCGGCCAGGCGACGGGATGCAGGGGAGAACGTGACCACTCTTGCTTCCTGTTGCAAATTATTCGCAACCGAAATGGTTGGACGCGTCGCAGACCGCGCAGTACAGATCCATGGCGGTGCAGGTTATATGGAAGAATATGCGGTCGCTCGCTTCTATCGCGATGTGCGTTTGTTTCGTATTTACGAAGGCACCAGCCAGATTCAACAGGGCATTATTGCGCGCAATCTGATCAAAGACGCGGGTTAATTGCTCAGCCGGACGAGTGAGATACTTCAGCCCGCGGTCGACGATGGCACGCGGGGTAGAAACAGACTGAAGGTTGTACCTTGTCCGGCCAAGGTTCGAACGTCCAGAGCGCCTTCCAGTTCAATCGCCAGTCGGAAAGCAACCTGCAAACCCACCCCCTGATGGTCACCCCCTTTGTTGGAACGCTTCGCACCTGACAGGTTGTGCAGGACATCATCAGCCAGTCCAGGACCTTCATCCTCAACAAAAAGTTCAACGCCAACAATACCATCACGATACACGCCAGCACGCGCGCCGACGCATACCTCATCCCCTGGCTGGCAGGCTTCGATTGCATTCTTCACAAGGTTGTTGAGGAGCTGCGACAGCTTGTCGACCTGAGTTGTCAAAACGCCAACAACACCAGTTGTCTGCGCAGACAGCTCGACCCCGGCGTTTGAAGCGTAGCCGGAAAAGAGTTCGACGAGGTTGTCTAAGAAAGTCGCGAGGTCAACTTCGGCCACTGTTCCAGCGGGTACTACTTCCACATCAGTTTTCAGCGGAATGTCCCTGGCGCGGGTAAAAACCTCTCCCGCGCGTCGAAGCTCACTACCAATCAACTCCAGTTGCTCGACCGCTTCCGGTTCGTGCTGCAGACGCAGCTCCAGGATATGCAGGTAATTGTGAACAATACTGAGTGGATTATTTGCTTCGTGCACAATTTCCCGCAAACGATTGTATTCTGCGGCGCGGAACTGCTCCAGCAGGTCCTGTCCATTATCGGCCAGCGCGTCTGCTGGTGTGGAAATGTCATCAACAAGACGCTCAACATGAGCCTGCAAGTGTTCAACATAAAGTTCGGCCTGCAGTTCTATATCGCTATCTTCGTCTAAGGCGGCCAGCATCAAACCCGAACCATTGGCCAGACCCAGGGGAACAGCCACGGCCTCCTCAGTATCGAGCTCACGCAACAACAGACGATCAACAACTGCCAGGTCGTCACTATCAGACACACCGAGACTGTGGGTACCCCGCGCTACCGCGGACAGAATACTGGTCCGGCTATCGAGTTTGATCGCGTAATCGGGATGTCCCAAAACATGCAGGACACTCTGATCAGGACTGTTTATCAGCAGCAAAGGCGGCTGCAGAAAGAGACAGCGGCTGACCAGGTTATGTTGCGACTGAAGTGATTGCCAATCATGACAGTCCGCCATACCTTCAGTCATGATTGAAATCTGCTGACGCAGCCAAATCTGTTGCGCGGCATTATCGTCATCTGGATTCAGGCCAACGCCAAAGCGCGCGACAAGCTCGCTGGCCGCACGCTCAGAGTCCTCCAGAAAACCTGCGAGGGTTTGCCGCGACAGACCCAGCAGCTGTTCTGCCAGCTCGAACTCACGCCCGACCTCCAACGCATCGACCACCGCAAAAACGCGTATTTCCAGCAACGCATCTTCCAGCAACGCAGGATTTGTGCCGCGGTATTTGATCAGAGCTGATAACTTCGAGTCGTGCATCAACTGCACGCCGGATACTGCCAGCAATGCCCGCAACCGCACATTGGCATACGCATCACCGTCATCATCTGAGTGTTCTTCCAGCAGAATGTGATCAACCAGCAGCTGGGCAAGACAAGCGGCCCGCAGAACGGACATCCACTGATCCAGACTCAGGCGGGCACTGCCAACGATGGGTAAAACAGACCAGGCCTGAGCGCGAGCAAGCGCAGAGCGCTCATGACCGTGCAGGTTGGCAATCTCGGTGCGCAGCAAATCCAGATCTGCGGGGATATTCAGGAGTTTGAGCCAGCGAGCAAGCAAGTCAGCGTCTGCAGACAGCAGCAGGCACAACTCATCGATATCGCACCGCAACGGAGCGACGATTTGTAGGTAGCGTAAGATGACCGCGTCTGGGGTCACGCGCCGTGTCTCCCTCTTGCGCCAAACATGACGCTGTAACTAAAAGTCACAGCCGCGCTAACCCTGCACAGCGGGTGAATGTGACTGCAATGACCATCATTTTTAGAGTATTGCTACTCGTTGATTCTTATTGGTTATGCAGGCAATTTTTTCTGCGCGCCACAATCTTTGGGCGCTATACGGTCCTATATTAATGATCGCCTCAACAAAGGCTATAGGAAGTTTGTAGTGTATTTATTTTTTATAATTATCAGCGAGTTATAGATTTTATCTAAAAGAGTTAATAGATTCTTTCAGCGCCTCAGCCGCGTTGCCCGCTGCACTTTCAAAATCTGCACCCTCACCTGCATAAAGAATCCCACGCGAACTGGAGATCAATAGACCGGTCCCGTTCCCGTCAAGACCATTGGCCATTACCGCTTGCAGGTCGCCACCTTGCGCACCAATACCGGGAACCAACAACGGCATGTCGCCTACCAGTCTGCGAATCTCTCCCAGTTCCTCAGGATAGGTAGCACCCGCAACCAACATGCACTGACCTGCATCGTTCCACTGCGCAACACGTTGCGCAACGCGCTGGTAGACAGGGGGGTTGTCCCTGCTGTCGTTCTGCAACCAGTTACTGTCCGCATTACTGGTACGACAAAGGATAACCACACCACGGTCTCGATGAGCCAGATAGGGTGCTACGCTTTCGTAACCCAGGTAAGGGCTCAACGTCACCGCATCCGCGTCATACCGTTGATACGCTTCCTGCACATAATATTCAGCAGTGCTGCCGATATCGCCCCGTTTTGCATCAAGGACAACAACAATATGCGGGTATTCTGACTTTATATACGCCACCAGACGTGCGAGTTCGTTCTCGGCACCCGCGCTGCAAAGTGTGCAAACTGGGGTTTAAAAGCACAAACGTGTTGCGCCGTCGCATCGACTATTGCGCGACAGAAACTAAAGAAGGGCTCACCAGCGTCAGCAATATGCTCGGGCATACGTGCTAGATCTGGATCCAACCCAACACAAAGTAGCGAGTTCTGACGCTGCCAGGCGGCAGTCAGCTTTTCATATACAGTCATGTTGTACGCCACAATTCATCGCCGCGCATGGTACGCCAAAGCAGCCTCAAGCACCAAACAGCAGCACTGAACGGGCCCTCAGACCACGGAGTGATCACCACCCAGCCTGCCCTGCAGCGTCAATTTGCGCCACAGAGGGCCGGCAATCACTTCAGCACATTATCGCGTTTAGCTGCTAACTTATTGATATTGATATTATTTTATATATGGCATAGATTTGGCATTGATTAACACCAACCAGCCCTACCGATGCTTCAGGATGAATGCGCTCAATCGTCAGGGTAAACCCAGAGGCTTTGCTTACATTAGGGACGATGTAAGGGAACGTCGGGAGAGCCAGATGACAGACAACATAATTGAATTTAATCGCGCCAGAGTCCGCCGCATGTCGAACAATGACAAGCGCATGCATCCGCGACTGGATAGCGACGATCGTCTGTTCACTCAGGTTGTACTGGCGGCTGATGAACCGGACCTGGTGGGTGCTACACTGGCTTGTACCGCAGTAAACATGTCAATGGGTGGTATTCAGTTCAAAACGCTGCAACCCGTCCCGGTAGGCACCCTGCTCGACCTCTGGGTAGATGTCGCATCACGACCAGGTAAATTCTTCCTTGCAGGCGAGGTACGTTGGAGCCGCCCCACTGCCGAGTATGATGAAAACGGCGAAGAACTACATTTTGTAGGTGTTCAGCTTAAATCTGGTGCTGCAACTGACATCCTCGACTGGCGTGATTTTCACGCCACAGCATACGCACGCTAGACCGAACCAGACATCATTAAAGGTGTGACCCACACCGCACCTCAATTGTGTGACAGCACTCAGTTCGCAAGCCGCTAAATTGGTGTAATTAGGATCATATAAACCCGTCGGGCAGCACCGTGAGCCAAGTCAAGGTCGTAGAATTAAACGTTGAAGGGAATCAGAGAACGACGCTTCCCCCTATCGTTCATACCATTCGTCAGCAGAGCAAAAAGCAACTCAATGAATTGCTGCAGAATTTGTTCAACAACACTGACGATGCGCTCTTCGAGTTAGCTGACCGCTCCCAGTCCGATCAACATCAGGAAATGTACTTCGACTCGATGCGGATGATTCGTTTGCATCGAAAGACACTGGCGTCAAATTTCATCCGAGGACTAAACGATTCTTATCAGGATGCCTTCAATCCATCCGCTTCTGTTGGCGGCGAGGAAAAGGATGAGATTGATGCCGAAGACTATGCCTTACTGGGTCAAGACGAACTGGAAATGACTGTGGCTGTTTCAGGCATCGTGTCCAAAGTCACCAGCCAGTACAGCATTGCCGTCATGCAATTGACCAAACGCCTGGATTTTCTTGCCAAACGTACAACTATTACTGAACGCAATAATCCCCTCGGTCCCCATGCGCTGAGTAGTCTGTTTGCCGATGCGCTGGAAACACTCGAAGTCGATATAAAGATCCGGATCATTCTGATGAAACTGTTCGAGCGCTTTGTCATGGAGCGACTTGGACCCGTATACGAAAACGCAAACCGCGCCCTGGTTGATGCAGATGTGCTTCCAGACTTGAAAAACAAAGCACCTAAACGCGCTGGACCAGTTGCTCGAGCTACAGGCACTGCCCGTCAGCAAAACGCTGGCTACTCAGACCATTCTGGCGGCTTTAACAGTATGGCCGGTAGCGCCGGAAGCATAGGCTTTGACACAGTACAATCGCTGCTGTCCGGCACTGGCACCGTGTCCGGAAGCGGCTCGGCAAATCACTCTGGCGGGCACCAGCAGGGCTCCGGAGTGGGACCGGGCAGTCCAGTGATGGCGCTACCTCGATTGGATTCCGGCGAATTGATCCAGGTGTTAAGCCGTCTACAGGATGCCGCGCAGGTCGACCCTATCAATATTGAGCAAATTCCTGAACTCAGCGATGTCCGCTCACTGGTTTTGGCACAGCCGGACACCGCCAAAAAATCTCTCGGCCAGGCTGATGATGATGCTGTGAACTTTGTCGGGATGCTGTTCGACTACATTCTGAACGATCGAAATCTGGCGATCCCGATGAAGGCACTGATTGGTCGATTGCAGATCCCGATCATCAAACTGGCAATCATTGATAAGACTTTTTTCGAAAAAAATGCACATCCGGCGCGCGCGCTTCTCAATGAATTGTCCAGTGCAGGCATTGGCTGGAGCAGTGCTAACGAACTTAAACGCGATGATTTGTACAACAAGATTGAGTCTGTTGTCCTGCGCGTTCTCAACGAATTTAATGACAACCCGGACGTCTTTGCAGAACTTTTAGCCGACCTGCGTAAGTACGTCAGCAAAGACAGCCGACGCAGCGTACTGGTTGAACAGCGTGTCAAAGAATCTGAGGTTGGCAAAGCCAAAACCACAGCAGCAAAACTGAAAGTTCAGAATCTGGTGAACCAGAAAGCCTGTGGTCTGCGGTTGCCTAGTGAAGCCGGTAAATTCATCAGCGAAACCTGGACACGGGTACTGACGCTGCGAATCATAAAACTGGGTGAATCCTCTGCCCAGTGGAATGCAGGCGTTAAAACCCTGGATGATCTTTTGTGGGTTTTACAACCCCTTTCAAATCTCGACGAAGTTGAAAATCGTGACCAGCTTACGCAGAGCCTGGTGGCAGAGATTTACGCAGGGATGACCGAGCTTGGCTGCCCTGATGAGGAAACCCAAGAATTCCAGAACTGGCTCACAGAGCACCTCTACTCTCTATCAGCCAACGACCGCGCCTATCTTGAAGAAGACGAGCGTCCCGAACTCGACGTTGATGAAGCGCTGATGGAAGAAATCATTCTGGCATCACCGCCAACAGTGATCGATGAACGTGCATTGCCGGAAGCCACGATCGAGCAGCTCAAGTTAATCACTGAAGGCACCTGGATCGAAATTGCTACCGATGACGATCGGATGCTACGTTGCAAGCTTGCAACCATCACACAGCCCGGTAACAACTATATCTTTGTGAATCGCAGAGGCATGAAGGTCCTGGAGAAAAACCGGGGTGAGCTTGCCGAAATGGTTGAAAACGAAACGCTTAAGCGCATCGATGAATCTCAGGTTTTCGATCGTGCGCTGCAATCAGTGATCGGCAATCTACGCCAGCTACAGCGCGAACGCGGCCAATAGCTACTAACCCGGGCGTTCTATTGGCCGAGGGCTTGTGCGCGCCATTGGGGGTCTGCAAATAACCGTTCAACCGTATCAACCGTGGTAACGGTTTGCGCGTCCACTTCAACGTTTATCACAGCACCGCTGTCCGCGCTACCCAGGGTTGTGCGCGCGAGCGTCTCCGGTATCAAACTGACTTGAAACTGATGTTGTGTCTTATCCACGGAAGAAACAGTCAGACTGGCGCCATCCAGGGCAATAAAGCCTTTGTGAAAAACGTACTTCATCCATTGCGGGGCAAGGGAGAACGTCAGCACATGTTCATGCCCTTGCGCATGACGATGCACCAGCTCTGCCGTTCCGGTGACATGCCCTGAAACGACATGACCACCAACTTCATCCCCTACTTTGAAAGAACGCTCAACGTTGACCTGGGAGCCTTGTCTGAGTGCCTGCAAATTAGTTGTGCGCAGGGTCTCGACGATAATGTCGAAGGTTACCTTACCCTGATCCACGCCTGTGACAGTCAGACAGGTACCATTAACTGCAACAGATGCGCCAGGAACAAGCTGATCTGTCATACCGCCCATATCTAAAGTGAGCTTTATAAGGTCACCCTGATCATCAATTTGCTGAACAGTGACAAGATCCTGAACGATACCGGTAAACACAGATATTCTCCGTTACTTCAAAACAATAAGTCGGACACAAAAAAGCCGGCACTTAGACCGGCTTTTTCAATATGTAACTGGTTATCAACCAGCCGCAGCGAGTTTCGCCTGACGATCTTTCTCACGATCGATGAAAGTAATCCACTGTAAACAGGTACGCTGATTGGTTTCATCATCTTTCGCCCGAGCCTCATTACGACAGGAGACAAAAGAACCACGCGCTTCATTCAGGTTGTCCTGGTTGTACAGACACAAACCCCGCACAAAGTACGTACTTTGCTTCTTCCGCACGCCACCTTTATCTAACGCGCTATTAGCTGAGCGAATGCAGTCGTCATAGCGATCTGCTTCGAGAAACACATAGGCCAGTTGGTCCCATATTCTGCCATCGTCTGCAAGCTTTGCAGCATCTTCCAGAACAGGTATGGCTTTCTCAACTTCCTGCGCCAGTTGCCAGGCCTGGCCCAGGGCACGCAGGTTCTTAGAATCGCGCTCAACAATGTCGTCTGCCAGACCTTTCTCGAGTACCTTAGCCGCCTTATAAGGAATCTCAATCTGCATCAGCAGTCCTGCAAGGTTTGTCAGGTCGGTTTGTTTATCCAGGTAATCCCCAGCATATGCAGCCTGCAGAGTTTTAAGCTGCAGATCTTCCCTGCCCTCCTGACCATACATACCGGCAAGCCGAACCCAGTAATCACGTTTCGGAAAATCACGCACGAGGATCTCTAAAGTCTCTATGACTTTAGGCATATTTTCCTGCTCGTAATAGAGATAGTTAATCAGCTGCCACCAGTTTTCTTTGACATCCAATCCACGCTCTTTGGCCATGGCAATGCCGGACTCCATCTGCCCGATGGCTTTACCATAATCTTTCATCTGGTAGTAAACCTGGCCCATGAAAATCCGTGGTTCCGGACCCGGGTTGTTGGCTTTGGAGATAAACGTCTCCATAAAACGCAAAGCGTCGTCAAATTCTTCTTCTACAAAAGACAGCTGCGCAAGGGTATAGAGTGTTGTCTGCTCAAGACCTTCGGGAATATCTTCTCCCTGAGCTACAACCATTTTGTACTCTTTGATCGCGTTCTTATAGTCCTCTCTGAGGAAGTACACGTACCCCATCATGCTGTGGACCTGGCCGATCTCGTTACCATTATAACGTTTTGATCGATCGAGCATATCCTGCAACACCTGCAAGGCAAGGTTGTAGTCTTTGGCATCGATCGCTTCCTGACCTTCCGAAAGCTTCTTGTAAACCATTTCACTCATTGACGGCACGCGCCGAGTCTTCATCGGCTTCTCGTTCTCTTCAGCGGCGTTTGCCGTGTTTATAGCAAGCGGACTAAGGGTCAGAAACCCCGTCATAAAAAGTGCCACTGTGATCGCTCTGAGTAATTGATTCATAACCAACTCCTATCCATCAGCCAGTTCAAAGGTGATGCGGTTACGAACACCGGCAACGTCGATGGCATCGCCATTAACCACCTTTGGCTTATATTTGAATTTAAGTGCGGCGTTAATTGCAGCCCGGTCAAAAATACCCGGCGGTTTTGCTTCTACCACAACCGGGTCGCGCACTGCGCCGGTTTTAGTCACTATGAATTCAAGGATCACGTAGCCTTCAATACCACGCGTTTGCGCACGTCGGGGATAAACCGGCGCGACTTTAACGATAGGTAGATACTCACCATCTGAGCTGAAACCACCGCCGCCGACGTCTAACGAGACGTCCACATCAACCGCACCGATATCAACCCCCTGGGAAACATCGGATGAATCAAACTGAGGCTTAGGCATGTCTGGTGGTGGCTCATCCGGCGGAGGCGGTGGGGTAGGTTTACGTTGCTTTGTTTGAATATCTTCATCTTCAGCAAGGCGCACCATGTCCAGGAGCTTGCCTTTCACGCCCTCATCGATCTTTGCTTCGTCATTGGAGATAACCGCCTGCATGATTAAAAACAACAGGAAGGTGATTATCGCACCGAGTCCAACGCCAATTGCATAGCGTACAATCATGAGATGCTCCCGCTAGTTTTTATCAGTCGAAATAGCCACTTCTCGTAACCCTGCGGCTCGCGCCGCGCTAAGTACTGCCATCAGCTTTTCGTTGGTTGAATCTTTATCGGCCTGAACGACCAGCCCGCCTTTGGGGTTTTCCGAATGCAGACGCTCTATATGCGCTCTGACCGTTGCCGGATCAACGCGTTTTTTGTCTATCCAGATATCACCATTCGGCGCAATCGCGATCAGCATGGCCACGGTGGGCTTCTGCTCCGCGGTCAGCGCTTCAGGTCGTGACACCTCAATACCAGCCTGCTTAATGAAAGTGGCGGTCACAATGAAGAAGATCAGCATGATAAAAACCACGTCCAGCATCGGCGTGAGGTTAATATCCGCATCCTCGTCACCGCCGCCCCTACGTCTCATTCTTCCTCTGCGCATTTAATCCTCCTACGCCCCGTTAACCTAGTGATCCAACGTCAGGTGGTCTTCAAACAACTCAACTTCATAATCCACTTTACGTCGCAACCAGGTGCTGCCTACAAGCCCAGACAATGAGGCAATCATACCTGACATCGTGGGAATCGTGGCCATCGACACGCCAGCGGCCATAGAGCGCGCGTTGCCGCCCTGGGTAGCCATGGCATCGAAGACCGCAATCATGCCTGTCACCGTACCCAACAGACCAAACAGTGGACACAGTGCCACACAGGTCTGAATGATGGGTAAAGATCCTGTTATACGATCCGACGCGTCAGAGATCATCGCTTCACGCACCTGGTGGGCGCTCCATGAGGTTCTCTCTGTACGTCCTTCCCACCGCTCGGTGGATTCTCGAACCAGGGACTTATGTTCCGTATAGAAGAACCACATTCGTTCGAAGATGAGTGTCCACATCAGAAAAGTGATGAGAGCGATGAGCCAGAGCACATCGCCTCCCATTTCCATGAAGCGGATAATCGCGAGATAAGCGTCGCCTAACATCTATCGATTGCTCCTATTGGTTACAGTTTGTTATGCCGAACATCCAGCCCTTAACCTAAGGGCTGGCCAGATTTTTCGGCGTGATCCGCGATAATGCCTGCGCTCTGTTCTTCTATAACATGAATCACAGACTTAGAGCGTGCATTAACAAGTGCATGCAACAACGTCGTCGGAATTGCAACACACAGACCCAATACGGTGGTCATCAAAGCTTTCGAAATACCACTTGCCATGGTCTTCGGATCACCTGCACCAAACAGTGTAATGGCCTGGAATGTCTCAATCATCCCGATGACCGTTCCTAACAGACCGGTTAAAGGAGCCACAACAGAGATCACCTGAATCAAGGTAATATTTCGGGTCAACTTCGGTGTCTCCCCGAGAATCGCCTCACCGAGCTTCAACTCCAGTGTTTCAACGTCGACATCTTTGTTTTCATCGTAAACCTTGAGGACGCGACCCAGCGGATTGTCATCGCTTGGCGTTGGGTTTTTACGCTGAGAATTAACTTTTGCACCAATCATCGTCAGTGTTAGCAGGCGTTCCAGAGCGAGCAGGACACCAATGAAACCACCAAGGATGATGATCGCACCTACAGTACCGCCCTGACCGTCGCAGAAAGGCAGGTAACATTCAGCAACAGCACCTATCGAACCAACCTGCTCACCGATGGTTGCCGCCTGAATCAACAGAGCAAGCAAAGAGCCACGCAGTGGATCAATTGAAAACTCGACGATGTCGCCAGCTGAGGAATTCTGCACAGCGGCTGCTGTATCGACGTGCCGCCCTGAGGGCTGGCGGGCCAACTCAATAATTGACTGAGTGTCCGCATCCCACTGCAGATATTCACCTTCACCAATCAACGCGTACGAACCTACGCGAACGATATCGGTATTAACTTTTTCACCAGAAAGCTTGGTGATGGTGCCCGGGAAACGCGAAACCTTGCCAGATTCAGTCATCTCACGCTGCAGTTCAAACCAGATGGTTTCCATCTCTTCGATGGTAGCCAACTGACTTGCAGTACCCATCTTCTTCGCCAGCGCATCCAACCACTCACCGCGATTGGGATATTGAGAAGAAATCAATGACGCCTCGAACAGGCCACGGGTGTCACCAGCAACCTGCTGCAGTACCCCAAACAGTTCTCTTAAGCTGCCTAAGCGCTTATCGAGCTGCTCGGTGAGATCACCAATGCGAATCTCATTTTCTTCAAATGTGGTCTCAAGCCGATCCGAGCGACGCTCTTCACGGGTACGTTCCGCCTGCGCGTCCTGCAACAGCTTGGCCTGGTTAGCACGATCCTGAGCAAAACGACGCTCGCGGGCGGTGTGTTCTCGCGATTCAACAACGCGTCGTTGCTCAACATTGTCGAGCAATTCATCGAGTGAGCTCGCCTCGGTTACAGTGAGGTCGCTTGCTGGTGTTGCTGCATCAGCAGCTTCTTCAGCGAAGCCAGCTGGCGCTATGGCCAGCAGGCCACCCAGCAGCATACCGCGTAATAGAGTAATGATTTTCATAGGTTGTGCGCTCATTGTGCTGCCTCCGCGCCGTGTAACGGAATGCTGAACAGATCCTGCGTGGCCTGCTGCCGCGCCATGCGAATACCTTGTCGGATAGAAGACTGGTACTCATCGTCAATAGGTTCGTAAGCCTGAGAATTCCGGTTGTACATTCCTGTCTCACTACCATCGGGTGTCTGATAAACCAGAGCAATGCGGCCAACCTTCAGAATGTCTACCTTGCGCTCAGTACCCGCGATCGTGATCGTGTCGCCGTAGGTTTCCATTGTACGTCCGTAGTCATTCTCAATCTGGAATGCACGCAGGACCTGGGAGAACTTCTCGGAGACTGCGACATCAGCACGATCCATCATTTCACGCAGACGATCGATACGATCTGTGCGTTCATCCAGCAGGAACGGAATATCAAGATCCACGAACTGCTCAAGGCCGTCGATCATGCGCAGCATAAGCGGCGTGATCTGACGTTCAATGAGGGTGACTTTGTCAATGGCCCCAGCCAGTTCTGTCATCTCAGTTTCTTGGTTGCCAATCTGTTTTTCCAGCTGACGGTTATAAACCCGCAAGCCTTCAATCTCTTTCAGCACCGTTTTATAAGTGCCCAGCAACTCGCGCGTTTCTTCGGTCAGCGCGTCAATTTTTGACTGCGACCGAATGGCGGACTGATTTATCTGTTCAGCTACCTGAAAGATATCCGACAACGTCGTCGCGGATACGGTTGTGCTGGTCGAGAATACCAGCACCCCAAGCAACGCCGTGACGCGCCGTAAGGTGGTTAACCTTTGCATATGATTTTTCATTACAACTTCCTACTGGAAAGATCCGTTCTTTCTTTTCACTTAACACACCCAACGCCAGCCAAGTAGATCGACTACCCGACAGGATTCAATGTTTGCATGCGGCAAGTGTCTTTTTGTTCACTGGTCAGCATCTTGTGTCACAAAAAGTTACACAAAACGCTTAGCAGCGCTAACCGGGGAGAAATTTGCTTCGCCCACCCCATTCCGTCCGCGAAGGATCAACAAACCCCCTGTAGATGTCAAGCGCAAGGGCATTCGATATGTAAGCAATGCTCGCCAACCGGCTCGATATTGAGGTCTGTTGTTCGCCAGCTACTGGGGCTGCAAACCATCAGACGGCCAGATGGCTTTCGAAATGCGCCAGTGTTCGCTGCAACGCTAACTTCGATGCGGCCTCGTTATAGCTTTCGCGATGGTCACAGTTAAACCCGTGATCAGCATCGTAGACGTACACTGGCGAATCCGGTTGGGACGCTTTAACCGCCTCCACATCAGTCATTGGAATATGCGCATCCAACTCGCCGAAGTGGAAAATAACCGGGCACTTAGGTGTATTGTCCAGTTGTCCGGCAACACCACCGCCATAGTAGGAACTCGCCGCAGCCAGACCTTCAAGATGACACGCACTTAGCCAGGTCAGAAGGCCGCCAAAACAGTAGCCCACAACGCCGACCTTACCGTGTTTGCCCGCCTCGCTGATGGCCACCTGTAAGTCTGCAAGCGTTTGTTGCATATCCAGTTTCTGGAACGCCAGTTCAATCCCTGTGCCCATATCCGCTTCGGTGTAGCCAAGCTCTATATTCGCTTCAACCCGATCAAATATTTTCGGCGCGATTGCCCAGTAGCCTGCCTCTGCATAGCCGTCAGTGACTTCCCGGATATGGCTGTTCACACCAAAAATTTCCTGGATGACGACCACGGCACCTTTCGGCGCTCCGGCCGGCTCGGCAACGTAGGCGCCGAGCGCGAAGTTGTCAGGTGTCGTCAGTGTGATATCAGAGCCCATAGTCAGTTTCCCCGTACAAGTTAAGTTCGCAAAGAACCCTAAATCTCCAAGCAGATTGTCGCAAGAGGATTGTCTGCAAAACATTGTTTTTCATTGACGAGCAGATTCGAAGAGATGAGCGAGGCGTAACGCAAACGTCATATTGTGGCTATTTAATGCGAATCAGAGCCGGATGATTCATACTTCCGATATCAGTATTTTTCCAACAGAGAAGCGCAGAGCAAACCAGCATGGCCCCTTCTATCATGGTCGTCGAAGACGAACCGGAAATTCGCGAGTTACTTAGCTTCACCATCACCCGGGCAGGCCACGATGTTGTTACCGCTGAATCTGCTGAACAGGCCCTGCAACTTATCGATCGCAGCTTGCCGGAGTTGTTAGTTATAGACTGGATGCTGCCCGGCATGAGCGGCATCGACCTGGCCAAGCGATTGCGCCAGGATGAGCTGACAGCGTCATTGCCGATAATCATGCTCACTGCGCGAGGTGAGGAAGCCGACAAACTTAAAAGCTTCGACTCCGGTGTGGACGACTACGTCACCAAACCTTTTTCGCCTAAAGAGCTTATGGCTCGAGTTAAGGCCTTGTTACGGCGCACCGGCGCGCCCGAAGATAATTTGTTAGAGGTCGGTGGCATCAGACTGGATCTCACCAGCCATCGGGTCAGCATTGGGGAAGAATCTATCCACATGGGGCCTACTGAGTATCGTCTGCTGGAACTGTTGATGCGCCACCCGGAACGCGCGTTTGACCGCAGCCAGCTCCTTGATCGCGTCTGGGGCCGCAGTGTCTACGTCGAAGAGCGTACCGTCGATGTGCATGTTTTACGCCTGCGAAAAATTCTGCAGCCCTATAACCTTCATCACCTGATCCAGACTGTTCGCGGCGTTGGATATCGTTTTTCCCCAGACTGAGCAAAACCTCACAACCGGCAAACATAAAATTTTGCCAAGGCTCACCCCAAACGCCTATAGTTCGACTTTTTCACCTGCCAGGCCCGTGCCTGAGCAACAGTTCGGAGTGACTTTTGACCCAGTCTATATCAGCCATTTTGTGGGACTTTGGCGGCGTCCTGACGTCCAGTCCATTTGAAGCGTTTAACGTGCTCGAGGCGAGCATTGGTGCGCCTAAGGACTTTATCAGAACCATTAATGCAACCAATCCGGAATCCAACGCATGGGCTCAGTTTGAATCAAGCCAGATCGGCCTGGAAGAATTTGATGAGCTGTTCGCGGCAGAATCTCGTGCCGCCGGGCACCCTATCCCCGGTCGTGACGTCGTCGCACGCCTGAGTGGTGATCTGCGCCCGCGCATGTTTAACGTGCTGAAGCTCTGCAAACAGCATTTCAAGGTGGCGTGCATAACCAACAATGTGAAAGCGGGACAGGGGCCGGGCATGAGCCGCAGTGATGCCAAGGCCGCGGCGATAGCTGAAGTCATGGCAACTTTTGATCTGGTTGTTCAATCCAGCGAAGAAGGCATACGCAAACCGAATCCGGATATTTACACCCTCACCTGCGAGCGACTTGGCGTTGCCCCGGATCAGGCCGTATTCCTGGACGATCTAGGCATCAACCTGAAACCTGCTAAGGCCCTGGGCATGCAGACGATAAAGGTCCTGAACGAGCATCAGGCCATAGAAGCCTTGAGTTCAGTGACCGGCCTGGAGTTTCCCTAGGCAGAGGCCGGGCAGGAGAGACTCCGCCGGCTTTACATACCAACAGCGTCAGGCTGATCCTGTAGCAATGTAGCCACTGCAGCGGCACTCGGAATTGATGGTGCTGCGCCCGCAGCAGTCACGGCCAGAGCCCCTGCTGCACTGGCCATCGGCATGGCATCCGGCAGTGGCCTGCCAGCCACAAGTGCAGCCATGAGATACCCGACAAAGGCATCACCTGCCGCAGTTTCATCCACTGCAGTGACCTCAAAAGTACCTAACTCGTGTTGCTGCCGGGTGTCTGCGTCATAAAACAGGAGACCATCTTTGCCCCGGGTAAGCACGACGTGAGTCTTTGGATAGTTTGCTACAAGGCTCGAAAACGCTGCTTGTGGCGTGTCTTGGCCAGCCAGCGCCATCGCTTCTGGTTCGTTCACCACCAGCAGTTTCAGCAGCTCAATTGGATATTCGAAGATACGCTCATCCGGAGGCGCCACATTAAAGGCAATATTTGCCCCCGTCTCGGCGGCTCTCGCCATGATCTGGCCAACGTCATTGACCTCATTCTGTAACAGCACCCAGTCCCCAGGTTGTAGCTCAGCAACCGCCTGCTCAATCAGTTCGTTTGATAACGCTCGATTACTGCCACCACTGATCACAATTGCATTCTGGCCCTGAGCATCCACCTGGATAATGGCCTGCCCGGAAGGCCCAGAGAGTCGTTGGACGCCTGCCGTGTCCACACCTTCCTGCTGCAGTTGCTCGAGCAGCATGTCGCCATCATCCCCTACAGCACCAAAATGTTTAACCTCAGCGCCTGCGCGAGCTGCCGCAATCGATTGATTCAGTCCTTTACCACCAGGAAATACCTGGCGCGTACCACTGGCCAATGTCTCACCAGCTTGCACAATGGAGGGCACCGGGTACACCAGATCAATACAGAGCGATCCTACATTAACAAGTTTAGCCACGCGCAGTTACGCCGGGTGAGCAAGATCTTTGGCCGCATCCTGAACAGCACGGATAATTTTGTCATACCCGGTGCAGCGACAGAGATTACCTGCCAGCCAGTAGCGAATCGTTTTCTCGTCCGGATTCGGGTTTTTGTCTAACAACGCTTTAGTGGCGACAATGAAACCTGGCGTACAGATACCGCATTGTAACGCTGCGTGCTCAAGGAACTTCTGCTGGATAGGATGCAGTTCATCTCCGGCAATGCCTTCGATAGTTTCGACAAGCTTGTCTTGAGCTTCAGCAGCCAGCATCAGACAGGAACAGACAAGACGGCCGTCCACCAGCACAGAGCAGGCACCACAGTCCCCTGTAGAGCACCCCTCTTTTGTACCCGTCAGACCCAGTTCATCACGCAGAACGTCCAGCAGGGTCTGATTGGGATCACAAAGAAACTCGCGCGATTCGCCGTTAATACGACTTGTTACATGCATTTTGGACATGATTCAGGCTCCTAAAGCTCTTTGTTTAGCTATAGCAGTGGCACGTCGAGCAAGCACCGCAACTACTTTCTTACGGTATTCAACGGTACCGCGTTTATCTGAAATCGGGGATGCTGCTGCCGTGCACGCCTCACCAGCGGCATGCATCGCTGCATCATCCAAGGTTGTGCCAATCAGTGCATCCGCTGCGGCGGGTACTAAAAGAGCGGTTGGCGCCACCGCACCAATGGCAACCCGGGCAGCGGTACAAACACCTTTTTCATCCAGGGTCAGATTGACACCACACCCTGCAACAGCAATATCCATCTCAGTTCGCGGGATGAAGCGCAAATAGGCGCTACTCTGCCGAGGTCCTGGCACCGGAATTTTCAAACCAAGCAGAACTTCTCCCGGCGCCAGTGCATTCTTTCCTACACCAATCACAAATTCTTCCACCGGGAGGCTGCGTTGCCCAGCACTACCGGCAATATCACAAACTGCGCCAACGGCAATCATCGCCGGGATGCTGTCACCTGCCGGACTTGCGTTACACAGATTACCGCCGATGGTGGCGCGGCCCTGAATCTGGGTTGAGCCTATAAGGTCCGCCGCCTCCAGCAGACCGGGTAAGAGTTTATGCAGGTCCGCATTTTCGTTCATCAGAGCACTGCTGACCGCAGCACCTATATAAATTTCCTCAGCGCCGATTTCACAGCGGTTGGTTTCCGCCAGTTTTTTGATGTCGACGATGGTGCGCGGCGTCTTATCTATGGAACGCATCTGTACCAGTAGATCTGTACCGCCGGAAATTACCTGGGCGCGTTCGCCGTTTTTGACGTGTTCATCCAACGTGGCAACAAGTGCATCCACCGTTGTAGGCGCCACATATGCGTATGCTCCCATCAGTATCCCCTTACAAAAACGAGCAGCGAATCTATCACGGCGCGTGGATCTCGAAAAGCTTTCTGGCGGCTTTACCGCCATCGACTTACACTCACACCTTAACGAATCAAAGGAGCCCTACCATCAGCGTTGACGAGACTACAGCACAAACGGCGGAACTGGACCAACATCTCGCAGCTCACATTGCCTATCTGGAAAGCCATTGGAGCCAGGCCCTGGAGCGACATCAGTTTGACGGTGCCTGGTTGAGTGCCGGTGAAGCCATTTTTGACTTTCAGGACGATCACGGTCCACGCTTCAAACCAAATCCGTACCTCGCCCAGTGGGTAGCACCTGAGTTCATAAGTCCGGGTTCACGGTTGCTGTTACGACCCGGTCACAAGCCAGTGTTGTTCCTGCACCAACCTACCGACTACTGGCATGCTCACTCTCCGCTGCCCCAGCAGCTTGCGCCCTATGTGGACATTCGAGCGTTTGCGGAAACAAGTGAGCTTCTGAAAGCCTGTCAGCAGCACCTGCAGGCCGGCAACAGGATGGCTTTTATCGGCCCTGAAGGAGAGTCGAATGAGCAATTCGGCGAAGCCAATCCAGCCAGATTAACCGCTTATCTGCATTTCCATCGAGCGCATAAAACCAGCTATGAACTGGCGGTCATGCGCACTGCCAGCGAAATCGGTGCGGCCGGCCATGTTGCAGCAGAGGCGTGTTTTCACGCAGGTGGCAGCGAGTTTGACATCCATATGGCCTATCTTGTTGGTTCACAGCAATCAGAAGTACAGCTTCCCTACGGAAATATTGTTGCTCTCAATGAACACGGCAGCGTATTGCACTACCAATTTCAGGATCGCACGGTTCCCGAACCCTACCGCAGCCTGTTGATTGACGCGGGCGGCAGCTACCGGGGTTTCGCATCAGACATCACCAGAACCTATGCAGCGAAGGGCTCAACACATCAGCAGTTCAAAGACCTGATTGATGCGATGGAAGACCACCAGCTGGCGCTTATTGAAAAGGTTGAACCAGGCGTCACGTTTGCCGACCTGCATGTCCAGATGCACCGGCAACTGGCAAAGGTTCTGGCAGATGCTGATCTGGTCACCTGCACGCCCGAGCAGGCGTTTGAGGATTCGATAACGGAAGACTTCTGCCCGCACGGCTTAGGCCATTTGTTAGGTCTGCAGGTTCATGACGTCGGCGGCCACCTGGCAGACGATAAAGGCAACAATGCACCTCCGCCTGAACAGTATCCCACCCTGCGCTTTACGCGAGCAGTCGAACTGGATCATGTGTTTACAATCGAACCGGGATTGTATTTTATTGAGTCTTTGCTGGCGGATGCAAAAAACCACAAAACAAAGCGCAACCTGATTAACTGGAAAGCTGTTGAGACACTCAAAGGCTACGGCGGCATTCGCATAGAGGACAACGTCAGAGTACTCCCGGACGGTGTCGAAAACCTGACTCGAAACGCGTTCCGGAACATCCAGACGTGAGCGCTGAACGACTTACGCCGGAGCGGCTGTTCAGTGATCCACCGCTGACCGGTGGATTACCGGGCGACCTAAAATTTTCACCCTGTGGTGAATTTGCGTGTTATCGCCGGGCAGCTGAAGATGACCGCGAGCGTATGGATCTCTGGCGGGTCAAGCTGGACACGGGTGAACATGAAGAATGGATCAATGCGCGTTTGCTGCAAGGCGACAGCCTCAACGTTGCAGAACTGACTGACGCCGAACGCGCAGAAAGAGAGCGTCGCCGGCAGTTCAACCATGGCTTTACTGAGTACAGCTGGCACCCCAAGCATGAGGTCCTGCTGGCACCGATCAACGGCCAGGCTTTGTTGATCGATGTCTCCGGATCTGCAATCAATACCGCCATCATGACACCCGCTGACCAGCGCCAGAGCGCTTTCCAGATTTCACCGGATGGGCGCTGGTTGAGTTTTGTGCACGAAGGCAACCTGTTTACACAATCACTGAACCCGGATGATCCGTTGGTTAAATCCAGCGATCATCCGCTGCAGATTACTGCTGATGCAAACGCAACCTTAAGCAATGGTCTGCCGGACTTCCTTGCCGCAGAAGAAATGCACCGTTTTCACGGGCACTGGTTCTGTCCAAACGGTCGCTATCTGGTGTATTGCAAGGTTGACGAATCATCCGTGGCCATAAGCTACCGCCTCGAAATGCAGGCTGATGGTGCCCAGACCATTCAACAGCGCTATCCCTACGCCGGTGCAGATAATCCGAGGGTCAGTTTATGGGTATTTGATCTGCAAAGCAGCAGCAACCGATGCATCTGGCAGGACAGCACAGAAGTAGATAACGACGATGTCTATCTCGCCCGGGTCCAGGTTAAAGCTGACAGTGTTTATATTCAGACCCAGAATCGACGACAGCAGATTCTGACTTTAAAGCGTTTAGCTTTGCAGGACAGTGATGCGCCATGGCAACTGTTACACAAAGAGAGCAGCGAGAGCTGGATCAACCTGAATGACGATCTGACCATCTTGGGTCAAGATCGGATAGTGATCAGTAGCGAAAGCAGTGGCGCCAATCAGTTGTATCTACTCGACGGCCAGGGCAAACCTACCCCCCTTCTCTGCCCTACACATATCAACGCAATTCGGCACGTTAATGATGATCACATCTTCGTTTCCGGCTGGCATGAATCACCTATCGAAAATCATCTGTTCAAAATTGCGTTAAGCGGCGATGCATGGCGTCAACTCACCACGCAAGAGGGCTGGCATGACGTTGTGATAGCACCGGATGCCAGTACTTTCATCGATAGATACAGTCATGAGAGCCAGCCACCCAGCATTTGTTTGCGTGACGTCGAGGGTAGCGCGAGCAAAGTGTTATGGGCGGAAAAATTCGGCTCGGAACACCCTTACCATCCCTTTATGCCGGTTCACGCCACAGCGCAATTCGGCAGCGTCACCGCGACAGATGGGCAGCAGGTACATTACCGGCTGACACCGCCTGCAGAGATAGAAGGTCAACACGCGACCATTGTCTACGTCTATGGTGGTCCTGGCCCACAGAAGGCAAAACGCGAATGGAGTCCTTTGACTGTGCAGCTGTTTGCACAGAACGGTTTTGCAGTATTGGAAATTGACAACAGAGGTACGGGCAATCGCGGCATCAGGTTCGAATCTCCAATCTATCGCAATATGGGACATGTCGAAGTAGAGGATCAGGTGACCGGTTTGCAGGCCTTAAAAGACCATGCCTGGGCTGACTTGAGTCGCGTGGGGGTTTTTGGTCACAGTTACGGTGGGTACATGACTTTGATGAGTTTGAGCCTAGCGCCGCAACATTTTGCAGCTGGCGTGGCTGTTGCACCGGTTTGTGACTGGCGGTTGTACGATACGCACTACACCGAGCGCTACATGGGTTTACCGGTTGAGAATGAGGCCGGCTACGCCAACGCCAACGTCCTGTCTCACCTTCAAACGCTGAGAGCGCCGCTGCTTTTAATGCATGGTATGGCAGACGATAATGTGCTGTTCACCAACAGTACGCAGATCATGGCCAGGTTGCAGCACCTTGGCAAAGCGTTTGAATTGATGACTTATCCAGGCGCCAAACATTCCATGCAGGAACAGGATGTATCTATCCACCGGTTCAACATGATTCTGGAATTTTTCAATCGGCATCTGCACACATGAGCGATTCTGCACCGCAAGGGAATATAGTGGTAAGAGCTGCAGAAAGTTCTGATCTTGAGTTTATTGTTGCCTGTAATCGCGCCATGGCGGCTGAAACTGAAGACACCGGCCTGGATGAAACCGTGTTGCAGCGAGGCATCAGCTATCTGTTAAACCACCCGGCAGAAGGATTCTATCTGGTGGCGGAAAAAAGGGGCGAGCTGGCAGGCACGTTGATGGTGACCTTTGAATGGAGCGATTGGCGAGCAGGCAGATTCTGGTGGATTCAAAGTGTTTACGTGACGCCAGAAAATAGGCGCAAAGGTGTCTATAGCGCGTTACACGAAGCCGTAAGGACTCAGGCCCAAACAGATCATCTAAGTTGCGGGATCAGACTCTATGTTGAACAGGACAACACACCTGCACAGCAGACCTATCTCCAGATAGGCATGATTGAGACTCACTACAGATTGTATGAGGAATTGTTCAGCAAGCCTTAGCTGAATTGTTTAGCAGGCTCTACTGAACAGACGGAAGAAATTGTCTCGGGTGTTTTGCGCCAGCGTGTGCAACTCAACACCACGCAACTCTGCCAGAAAGGCCGCTGTATCTGTGACAAACGCAGGTTCATTTTTCTTGCCGCGATTCGGCGTTGGCGCGAGGTAAGGGGCATCGGTCTCGATCAGCAACCGCTCCTCGGGAATCTGCAGCGCCACTTCTCTGACGTTGGCGGCGTTCTTGAACGTGACAATACCTGATATTGAAACGTAGTAGCCGAGGTCAATGGCTGCACTGGCCAGTTCCCAGGACTCAGTAAAACAATGCAACACCCCGATAACGCCGGGAAAATCGCGGATAAGATCTATCGTGTCTGCCTGGGCTGCACGTGTATGGACGATCACTGGAAAGTTGTACTCATCGGCCAACGCCAGCTGCTGAGCAAAGGTTTTGCGCTGTAGCGCCTGGGCGGCCGGATCTTCCACATAGTGATAATCCAGTCCCATTTCTCCCAGCGCCACCACCTTTGGCCGGTTCATATAGTCTGTCACCCAGGCTGCATCACCACTGCAACTACCCGGATGTTCACCAACACTTGCCCAGATATGTTCATAGTCAGCTGCAAACTGCAGCACCTCCTCTATTGCGGGCTGATCGACCCCAATACACAGGCACTCGTTAACGCCACGCTCGCGGGCGCGTTCGATGGCTCCGGTCGGGTCTTCGAGATAATTCAGGTGGCAGTGTGAGTCAACAAACACAAACAGAGTTTACATGGTGTGAGTATGGCGGTCGGACTGTAACGCTCCGGCAAGATACGTTTCGATTTTACTGCGCGCGACATCATCCTGATCGTTGAACTGGACGCCAATACCCGCTGCGCGGTTGCCCTGGGCGCCTTTGGGGGTGATCCACACAACTTTACCGGCAACGGGAATTTTTTCAGCCTCGTCCATAAGGTTCAGCAGCATGAATACCTCATCGCCGAGGTCGTATTCTTTTTTGGTGGGAATAAACAGGCCACCATTCTGCACAAATGGCATGTAAGCTGCGTAAAGGACGGCTTTATCTTTGATCGCCAAAGACAATATTCCGTTTCTGACGCCGCGTTTCGCTACAGACATGAATAAAACATCCTGTTTTCATATTCGTGATGACCATTGTCCTGATGACAACAGCTGAGTGCAAAGCCTTCCGACCCAGCCTGCTACTATACTCGAGCCCACTCCAACTGCTGTCAATGGTCAAAGTATGAAGCAGGCCGCAGTTTTGCCGGCTTAAGCACCGCTTCTTCGGGACAGCGCTACCCAGCGCACAATCAGCGCTTCCAGCAGGAGCCGCTGATTGGCTGAATTCGAGGTATCAATCTGCCTTCTGGCGGACAGTATCGCATCTGTAAAACCAAGCACTGCGGCCGCTTCAGCCTGGATACCAGCAATGGGCGCATCACTCAAATGCGCCAGCAGTCGTCGATACCACCGGTCCAGCCACTGCAGAACACCTGCACCTTGCGCCTGTTCAAGCGCCGCAGCCAGATCTGTACGAGGCAGACTTTCAAGCCATTTCTCCAACGACGCAACGCCAGCGGCCTCGAGCGCGTTCAGAGGCGCATAACCTGCTGTTGCATAGTCCACATCTGTAACGCTGGCATCTTGCTGTTCAAGCCAACTGCGGGCTGCAGCGTGATCTGGTCGTTGACTGTAACGCTGCGCACGACTGCGCACGGTAGGCATCAAGCGACTCCAGAAGGGTGTTGCGAGTACCAGGTGGGTGTTAGGTGGAGGTTCTTCCAGAGTTTTCAGAAGCGCATTAGCCGCTGCTCGATTGAGCAGGTGGGCATCAAAGATCGCCACGACTTTGCGCGGCGCGATCTGCGTTGTCTGCACGGCAAATTCAGTAACCCGGCGTATTTCGGCTATTTTAATTTCTGCCCCGTCGGGTTCAATCCAGCGAAAATCAGGATGAGCAAACTCAGTTTCATTGGCCGGCAAGGGTGTCTGCAACAACATACCCGTGACATCTCTGAGCAACTGTCTGTGCCCCCACCCCGGCGGCGTCGTCAAAGCCAGTGTGTTAGGCAATTTGTTTTCATCTCGCAGCCGTGTCAGCCGTTGCAGCAATTCACTGTGCCAGGGATAAAATGGATTCACGCCAGATGCTGCTGAATATAGGGTTCAACAATAGCAAGCATCGCGGCATGCACCTCTTCGATGGATTGACTGGCGTCGATCAACTGCATTGCGGATTCTGTTTCTACACGCTGCAGATAACCTGCTCTTACTGCTCGAAAAAAATCAGCCTGCTCGTTTTCCATACGGTCCTGTTCCCGGTTGGCGATGCGTTGACGCCCGATTTCGGGATCAAGGTCCAGGTAAAGTGTCAGGTCAGGCCGCAGATCCGCCTGCACCCAGTCCTCCAAAGCCGCTACATAAGCCAGCGGTGTACCCCGCGCTACACCCTGATAAGCATAAGTAGCATCGGTAAACCGATCACATACAACCCACTGCCCTCTGGCCAGGCGTGGTTTAATCTCATGGGTCAAGTGCTGCAGACGTGCAGCAAACACCAACAGTAACTCGGTCAGGCCACTGACATTTTCCTGCCAGTCGGCCAACATCACCTCACGAATCGCTTCTGCCATCGGCGTTCCACCGGGCTCGCGGGTTTGATAAACATCAATACCAGCACTGGTCAGATGTCGGCAAAGCGTATTGAGACTGGTGGATTTGCCTGCCCCTTCAGAGCCTTCAAGCGTGATGAATTTACCCGGCATGGCCATCGTTTACTCCGTCATCCCGAGCTGATATTTACGTACCGCTTTGTTGTGTTCATCAAGGGTGCGGGAAAACTGACTGGCACCGTCACCCTTCGCGACAAAGTAGACATAATCACCTGGCGCCGGATGTGCAGCAGCGAGCAGAGAGGCGCGTGAGGCAGTCGCAATAGGCGTTGGTGGCAGACCCCGATAGCGATAGGTATTAAAAGGTGAGTCAAACTGCAGGTGTGCCCGGATTAAATCACCATCGAAGTCCTGGCCCAGGGCATAAATCACTGTTGGATCTGTTTGTAATCGCATGTTGTCTGCCAATCGCTTGTGGAACACCTGACTGATCTGTTCGCGATCTTCCGCACGACCGGTCTCTTTTTCGATGATTGAAGCCAGCACCAGTAAGTCGTATTTATTGTCCAAAACCGAACGCTCGCTGCGATTCTGCCAGACATCTGACAATTGCGATTCGAGTGCGGCAGCCGCGCGTTGCAGCAACTGTGCATCGGTATGTCCGCGTGTGTATTGATACGTATCAGGAAAAAACAGACCCTCAGCAGAAACTCTGGACAGCGCCAGTTCACCTGCAAGGCTCTGCGCATCTCTGGCCTGCAACGTATGCTGGAGTGTGGCTTGATCGCGCAATTGTTCGAGCAACTGCACAACGGTAATCCCTTCGTCGATACGGAAGGCATGACGTATGACATCACCCTGGGTCAGTTTATTGAGCAACTGCCGCGGTGTTGCATCCTGCTCAAACAGATATTCACCGGCCTGCAGGCGAGTATCAGCACCTGTAAATCGGCCCAGCAGGACGAAGCGGCGTACACCAGACATGTATTTTGCGGAGGCTAGTTCATCGGCAAGCGTGGCGAGGGATTCGCCTGCCGAAAAATTGATGACGACATCCGTATCCGCGTCGACAGGGGTGTCCGCCCATTGCAGGAATTGCCAGAACACCAGCACTGCTACAACAGCGCCTGCTGCAAGCAGGCCTGTGATACCGATCAACCACTTACGCGGCATACACAAAGACCGTCAGAGTGTGCCGAAAACTAGTGTTCCATTGGTTCCACCGAAACCAAACGAATTGCTCGCTGCCGAAGTGATACTGACTTTGCGCGCCTCATTGGGCACGTAATCCAGATCACAATCAGCGCTGGGGTTGTGCAGATTTATGGTGGGTGGAAGGACCTGGTCGGTTAATGCCTTCACAGTAAATATCGCTTCAACAGAACCGGCTGCACCGAGCAAATGGCCAATCATCGATTTCGTAGAACTCACAGCCAGCTTGGTGTCATTGCCAAACACCGACTTGATACCCTTTGTCTCTGCGACATCACCCAGTGGTGTAGAAGTCCCATGAGCATTCAGATAACCAAGGTCTTCGGGGTTCAGGGCCGCATCTTTTAGCGCATTTACCATTGCCGCAGCGCCGCCTTCACCATTTTCTGCCGGACCGGTAATGTGATGGGCATCACCACTCATTCCAAACCCACGCACTTCCGCATAGATTTTAGCGCCGCGGGCTTTGGCCCGCTCATACTCTTCAATGACCAGCACACCCGCACCGTCGCCGAGCACAAAACCATCACGCTCTTCATCCCAGGGACGTGATGCCTCACCAGGCGCATCGTTGCGCGTCGATAACGCTTTCATGGAACTGAAAGCGGCAATACATAAAGGTGAAGTCGCAAACTCGGAGCCGCCCACAACCATGACGTCAGCTTCACCGTACTGAATCATGCGCGCACCAAAGCCGATATTGTGGGTACCCGTAGTGCAGGCCGTAACAATCGCTATGTTAGGACCTTTGAAACCGTGTTTTATCGACAGATTACCCGAAATCATGTTGATCACTGAACCAGGGACAAAAAACGGCGAAACCCGACGCGGCCCGCTTTTCAGTAACGTCGAATGAGTTTCTTCAATCAGATTGATGCCACCAATTCCTGAGCCGATAGCGATACCGATGCGATCAGCATCTGCAGGGTGATCCTCCAGTCCCGCATCAGCTATGGCCTGACTACCGGCAACCATCCCAAGCTGGATAAAACCATCAATTCGACGAGCTTCTTTGGCGGACATGTATTGAGTAATATCGAAGTTTTTTACAGGTGCGCAGATTTTAGCGCTGTAGTCTTCGGTATCGAAATAAGGGTTTGTAACAACGCCACTGGTGCCTGCGAGAGCAGCCTGCCAGGAATCATCTACGGTATTTCCAATCGGAGATACCATGCCCAGACCGGTTACAACGACTCTTCTTCTACTCATATCAGTTGTCCGCACCCTCTTTGCCGACAGTTTTGCGTTGCCGGCGTATTTGTACCCCATGCACGCGATATCGCCTAACATCCATTTTACTTCGCATCAAGCAGAAACCTGCTTTGCGATCATACAGATGGTACAGAATAGAACAGACGCTTGCAGCCTGCTCTACACAGATATCGCACAATGCGCCCGAAGACGCATGCACAATGATGCTCTCTGGCAACTCCCCATTAACGGGCTTGCCGGAAACAGCGCTATTGGTGGGCTAGAATATAGCTGATAGCGTCTTTGACGGTGCTGATCTTCTCAGCCTCTTCGTCAGGAATTTCGGTTTCAAATTCCTCTTCCAACGCCATGACCAGTTCGACTGTGTCCAGTGAATCAGCGCCTAGATCTTCCACAAAAGACGCGTCGTCTTTCACTTCGTCTTCTTTGACACCAAGCTGTTCACAAATTAATTTCTTTACGCGTTCTTCAACACTACTCATGCTAAAGGGGTCTCCCTAAATAGGTTCCTGGAGGCAGGGCGAGCGCATTCTATAGAGGCGGTTTCAGCAACGCAAGCGAGCTTTTGGGCCTCTATATGCAGCACACTCTGCACGTTAGTTTGTTATCTATTGACAAGCATATTAAGCGGCATACATGCCACCGTTAATATGCAGTGTTTGTCCTGTTATATACGCTGCATCTTCACTGACGAGATACGCTACCGCGCCAGCTACTTCATCCACCTCCCCCATCCTGCCTAACGGAATTCGTTCGAGCATTATTTTGGTTTGCTCGTCGGTTAACTGTGACGTCATATCGGTTCCGATAAAACCTGGCGCCACAGTATTTACTGTGATATTGCGAGAAGCAACTTCAATAGCCAGAGCGCGAGAAAAGCCCTCTATCGCGGATTTGGACGCAACATAGTTACTCTGCCCAGGGTTGCCCATACGCGCGACCACAGAACCCACATTAACAATACGCCCCCAACGCGCCTTCAGCATACCTCGGAGCACCGCTTTGGTCACTCGATAGAGGCCATTGAGATTGGTTTCGATAACATCTGACCACTCATCCTCACTCATGCGCAGCAACAGATTATCTCGTGTGATGCCCGCATTATTGACCAGCACTACCGGCGGCTCAGCGTGATCCGCGATAGTCTTCAACACGTCGGCTATGGAATCCGCGGACTGCAATTGCAGCTGCAGACCCATACCATGCTCACCAAGGGTTGCATCGATCTGCTGCGCGCCTTCTGCAGAGGTAGCGGTGCCCACAACAAAAAAACCATCGTTGACTAACC
Source organism: Gammaproteobacteria bacterium (assembly GCA_048571035.1). Classification (GTDB taxonomy): domain Bacteria; phylum Pseudomonadota; class Gammaproteobacteria; order Pseudomonadales; family Azotimanducaceae; genus UBA4421. The sequence continues at coordinate 349,509 of CP121329.1, read as the reverse complement.
GACGGGCAATTGCAGCACCTATGCCACGAGACGCACCGGTTACTAAAGCAGTTTTCTTAGTCATGGATTTTTCTGTCAAAAATAATTGGAAAGTTTAGCCGGCGTGGGCTTCAGGTGACGACAGACCCATTGTTGGCGTACCTTTGGAAATTCGCTTTATAAGACCACCCAACACATTGCCTGGGCCGCACTCAACAAACTGATCAACACCACCCTCGATCATCCTGTTAACCGACTTAGTCCACAGTACAGGCTCAGCAATCTGCGCGAGCAGATTATCTCGCAGTTGATCAACGTTGGCTGGAATATCACCGCTAACGTTCTGCACAATATGCATAGCGGGCATCTTCAGATCGATGGCACCCAGGGCTTGGGCAAATTCTGCTTTAGCGCTGGCCATCAACGGCGAATGAAAAGGTCCTGAAACGTCAAGCATCACCGCCCGCTTCGCTCCAGCGGCCTTACAGGCATCCGCAGCAGCCTGCACAGCCGCTGCGGCTCCGGCGATAACAACCTGACCCGGCGCGTTAAAGTTAGCAGCAACGACAACACCACTGGTTGTCTCACAACAGGCAATCACTTCTTCGTCCTGCAAACCCATGACCGCAGCCATAGCGCCTTGACCACGAGGTACAGCGGCTTCCATTAACTCGCCACGCAGGCGAACTAATTTAACCGCATCAGCAAATTCCAGCGCTCCTGCGCAGGTCAACGCTGAATATTCACCTAAACTATGCCCGGCGATAAATGCAGGTGCAGGCGCATGAGATTGCCACACGTCCCAGATTGCGACTGAAGCGGTCAGCAGCACCGGCTGCGTATTCTGCGTGGCGGACAGGTCTTCTGCAGGGCCTTCCTGGACCATTTTCCAAACATCAAAGCCTAGATGGTCTGATGCTTGTTCGAATTTCTGCACCACACCGGGGAACTGCCCAGCAAGATCTGCCAGCATGCCTACGCTTTGCGCTCCCTGTCCGGGAAAGACGGCACCGACGCTCATCTAAACTACTCTTGGTCTGCGATGACCTGACGGCCGCGATAATAGCCGTCTGCAGTAACATGGTGACGTCGGTGAGTCTCACCTGTCGTTGCATCTACAGACAGTGTCGGGTTACTTAAACTGTCGTGTGAACGACGTGTGCCGCGACGACGGCGCGTCACTTTATTCTTCTGTACAGCCATTGTTTTTCCTAAAGTTCAGATTGTTAAACTTGCGCTACTATTTATCCGCGGCGTCTTTCTGCTGTTTTAACTCAGCAAGCGCCGCAAACGGTTTATACGTGTCTGCCGATAGTCCCTGATCTTCACCGTAGCTCAACGCTGGGCGATTACCACAGGTGGTATCGGTACACACTTGCGAAGGCAAGCGCAAAAGCAACTCATCTTCGATCAATTCCAAAATATCCAGATGCGGTCCGGTGACCACAATAATGTCCAGCTTATCGTCTTCTTCTTTCCAGGCTTGTGCCTCGATTTCCGATCTTGCCAGCACGCCTTCCACTGCTGCCTGCAGATGCCGGGAGACCGGCTCAATACACAGCTGACATTGCAACTCTACGTCAGCCTCCGCCTGCCCGGTCACGCCGATGCGCGAGTTTTTGTCCCAATAGAACGCCAACTCTGTCTTTACCGACTCCACACTTTTACACTCTGCAGCAAGCCTGAGGCAGGATTGCGCGGGTACCTCGCGTACAATCTTCGCACCTGCCTTGGCCATTTCCACATAGGTCGGAGCAACAGACTCAGTGCGACGCTCTTCTGGTGAATTTCTGCTGTTTTCAGGCTTTTTGGCGACAGGCTTTTTGTTCACAGCTTTTTTAACACTCGGGGCGGCGGCAATGATAGGTATCTCTACAGGTCATGTAAACCCGCACAAGCCACTGAATTTATGGGTAAATCGATGCAAATTTTGACAACTTCACGGCTCTACAGGCATGCCTGAAGCAGAAAATCAAAGACACCTGATTCTGGCATCAACCTCCCGCTACAGAGCAAATGCCCTGAAGACACTGAACCTTGTGTTCACCGCGGTGGATCCAGAGACTGATGAACAGGCGTCAGCCGCAGAAAAACCGGATACTCTTGCCCTTCGACTGGCCCACAGTAAAGCTGCAGCCGGCCTGCAAAGTAATCCGAAGTGCGTGGTTATTGGCTCAGACCAGGTGGGTTTCTGCGATGGATTACAGCTGCACAAGCCTGGCAATGCTGCTGGCGCGGTTGCACAGCTGCGCAAATGCAGTGGCAGACGCGCCACTTTTTACACGGCTGTGGCAGTCCACACGGATACACAACGCCTGGCTACCGTGGTACCCACAGAGCTTCAGTTCCGAGCGCTATCCCGGCAGGACATTGAAAATTATGTTGCCGCCGAGCCTGCGTTTGACTGCGCAGGCGGTTTTAAAATAGAAGGTCTGGGCATCACCCTGTTCGAATCGGTGACTTCAACCGACCCCAGCGCATTGATTGGATTACCCCTGATCGCCACTGCACGGTTTCTCAGAACTCTGGGCTACAGCCTGACAGGACGCCCAGAACTGAGCCATTGACGGCTCTACAGGGGCAACGACCCTGAGAGCATCGGTCCCAATGGGTATCGTTAACTTGCGCGCGTGCAGACACAACCTGGGTACGCCATCCGTCCGATCATTCTCGCTACCGGGGTCTGGTGGAGCAGAATACTTACCATCGCCCATTATACCGTGGCCGCTGGCACTGGTATGAACCCTGATCTGATGTGTTCTCCCGGTATGTAATGTCGCCTGCAAACGTGTTGCGAGGGCACCAGCGCGCTCCAGCACTTCAAAATCCGTACGCGCCTGCGCGCCCGCTGCGCTGACTCTGACTCTGCGCTCGCCCCAGGACGTCTCGTAGCGCTCCAGTTTGAGCTGCACCACTCGTTTGGATTGCGGCCAATGTCCGTGAACATACAGTTCGTATATTTTTTTCACGCGCCGCTCGCGAAATGCAGTTTGCGCAATCTGCAGCGCACTGCGCTTCTTGGCCAGTGCCAGGCAACCTGAGGTATCGCGATCCAGCCGATGCACCAGCTCCAGCCGCGGATTGGCGTAGACATCACGTAAAATCTCGACGATACCAGAGCGGATGGAGGAGCCACCATGCACGGCGACACCAGCGGGCTTGTTCAGAATCAGATAGTCCCCATCTTCGAAAATCACGCTGGCTTTCAGCGTTTCCGCAATATCTGCGGAATACTCAACAGGCAATTCCTGGCGCGCTCGCGTTGGCGGGATCCGCACTCGGTCGTTCAATTGCAGGCGATAACTGGCCTTGATGCGGCCACCGTTCACTCTGACTTCGCCGCGACGCAGTATTCGATACACGTATTGTCGCGGCACACCTTTTAACGTCCTCAGCAGGAAATTATCGATCCGCTGCCCCACATCTTCTGGGTCCTGAATATCAACATGCTGGACCGTCATGGCTGTAAAAACATATAAACTTTAGGGCTTTTAAGGAGTTAGCAAACAATGTTAACATCAGAAGGTCTCGTCGTGAGCACGATATCTGCGACAGCGCATAACGTAATCATCGACAGCCTTTAGTATCCAAAGATGTCGACTAAATTGCCCACCTCGAGTCAAGACAACATTGTGCGCCCTGACGGCCTAAGAGCAATATTGGCATTCCCCCTAGACAACTCACGGAATGCGCCAGCCCTCAAATAAACGCCTGTTAGTCGATGAACTATTGGAAAAAGATTTTGACGCCAACGCGTGGCACCGGCTCTCACCAGAAGCCGTGTACACATCGTTGATGTCACCAGGAACAGATACAGACACTGAAGCGACAAGCGCTCATCCGCACTCGCCGCCTAAGTTGAAACGAAAACGTGACGTACGCTTGCCTGCAGCGGGCACTGAGTTTTTTCAGCAACTAGAAACGCTGGAACCAGTCCCTGAGTCAGGCTGAAAGCTCCCTGAGCTGACGCCGCATGAAAATGCCGAAGGTATACAACCAGACGCTGCCATGCGGTTGAGTATTTGAGTACGCAACCTCCTACCCTGCCAATAGCAACGGCTGACACTCTTTGTTGTCGATATAACGATGCGCTCGTTTAACGATCAGCGCGTTTATTTTTAGACACGTTAAGAGTCCAACATGAAAAGAATGTTAATCAATGCTTCCCATTCCGAAGAGGTACGCATTGCCCTGGTTGATGGTCAGAAACTCAATGACCTCGACATAGAAAATCGATCCCGCGAACAAAAGAAATCCAGCATCTACAAAGCCAGAATCACACGCGTCGAACCCAGCCTGGAAGCTGCGTTTGTCGACTTCGGTTCTGAGCGACATGGGTTTCTCCCGCTGAAAGAAATCGCCCGCGGATACTTCAAGAAACGTATGAGCGAGGGCGGTTCCCGCACACCGATCCAGGACCTGGTGCAGGAAGGCCAGGAAGTGCTGGTTCAGGTTGATAAAGAAGAACGCGGCAATAAAGGAGCAGCGCTTACAACGTTTATCAGTCTGGCCGGACGTTACATGGTTCTGATGCCAAACAACCCCAGAGCAGGCGGTATATCAAGACGGATTGAAGGTGACGACCGCGACGAGCTCCGCGAAGCGCTGTCTCACCTGGATATCCCTGAGGGCATGGGTGTCATCGTACGTACCGCCGGCGTCGGCCGCAGCGCAGAGGAACTGCAATGGGACCTGGCCTATCTGTTACAACTCTGGCAAGCCATTCAGAGCGCCAATGAAGTCGAGAAAACGCCCTCATTGATTTATCAGGAGAACAGCGCTGTTCTACGCGCAATACGCGACAACCTGCGTCGTGATGTCGGTGAGGTCCTGATTGAAGGCGAAGAGGCTTACGCAGAAGCATCGTCTTTCATCGCCCAGGTCATGCCGCACTACAAAGAAAAAGTTAAGCCTTACAGCGATGGCATACCTCTGTTCAGCCGCTATCAGATTGAAAGTCAGATTGAATCTGCTTTTGAGCACACCGTGAAACTGCCTTCCGGCGGCAGCATTGTCATTGACCCGACTGAAGCACTGGTCTCCATCGACATCAACTCTGCCCGCGCGACAAAAGGTGCGGATATTGAAGAAACCGCCCTAAACACCAACCTGGAGGCCGCAGACGAAGTTGCCCGACAATTGCGGATACGGGATATCGGCGGACTCATCGTGATCGATTTTATCGATATGGTGAACCAGAAGAATCAGCGTGCGGTGGAAAATCGTATGCGTGATGCGCTGGAAGTTGACCGTGCTCGTGTACAGGTCAGCCGCATTTCACGTTTTGGTTTAATGGAAATGAGCCGCCAGCGCTTACGCCCCTCGCTGGAAGAAATTACGACGGTTCTCTGCCCACGCTGTAATGGCCAGGGTCGTATCCGCGACACCAAGTCTCTGGCGCTGGCTATTCTTCGAATTCTCGAAGAAGAATCGTTGAAAGAGCGCAGTGCGGTTGTGCGCGTTCAGGTACCCCTGGCCGTCGGGGCATATCTGTTGAATGAAAAACGCCAGGATGTGGCAGAAATTGAACAGCGTACCGGCTGCCATGTTGTGATCATTCCAAACACCAACCTTGATACACCGCATTACATTGTTGAACGGCTTCGAGATGACCACGTCAAAGAAGAGGGCATTGTCCCCAGCTCAACGCTATCAGAGCTGGCCAACAAGGCGAGCGACGAAGACATTCCTGACGACAGTGTTGTTGTAAACAGACCACAGGCTGCAGTACAGACTTTACAGCCTCAACAACCGCCGCCAGCGCCGGTAACGACGCCAGAAAAACCTGTGGCAGCTGCAGCGCCTGCGGCAGCAACAACTACCGCCAAAGCCGGCTTCTGGTCAAAACTGATCAAAAATCTGTTCAGCGACGATGCACCACCCGCAGCAGATGAGCGTCCATCAGCGAGAAAGAAAACAGAAAACCGCAGCCGTCCACCTGCCAAGCGCCAGGACCGTGAGCAGTCTTCTCGCTCCAGCAATCGCGGCAAAACCAGTCGTGATCAAGCTAGGTCGACACAATCCAAACCTGAACAAAGCAGGCCTGCGAAAAGCAACGACAACAACGCCGGTGAGGCAGACAAACGAGAGCGTCCGAAGCGCAGCACCCGCAAAAACGACAAGCCTGAGACTCGCAACAAGAAGGAATCCGGGGAAACGGCTGAAAAGTCCAGCGCTCCAAAGCGTGAGGGACCGAAGAAACCCAGACCTTCTGCAGCTGAACGCGCACCCAGCGAAGATGCACTTGCGGGTAGCAAACGGGCACCCAAGCGTAATCGCTCAGAATCAAAACCCGCAACCAACCCATCTACCTTCAAGAGTCAGGGCCCCGATAGAAGTAAGAGTACCGTAGAGGTTATATCCAATGCCGCTGGTGGTACGGTGTCTGCAGCTTCATCGAACGACAAGCCAGAAGCAAATACGGCTGATGCTGCTGAGCGTAAACCGGCAAAACCACGAGGCAGAGCGTCTAACGACCCGCGCAATCGAGACAAAAAGAGCGTCGGGAACGACACAGTCAACGACGCGGCGGCACCCGCAGAACCGCAAGCTGCGGAAACACAGCAAGATCAGCCTAAGGTGGCTGCAGAACCGCAGAAGAAAGCCCAGGCGACGGACGTGTCCGAACCGCCTGTACTGAAGCAGCCGGTTGCCAGCGCTGAAGAAGCGCCGAAAAAAGTGCCTGCTGAAAGCCAAAGTAATGCACCTTCCAGGCAGGAAAACAGGCCCGATACTGCAGCTAAGGAGCCAGAAAAAGATCCAGCGCCGCAATCTGCAAAACAGAAATCAGCGGAAACTGCAGAACCAGTGCCTCAAGCAGAGGCCAAAGCAGAGACGAAAGCAGAGACCAAAACAGAAGCTGTCGCACCAGAGGCTGCTGCCGCAGAGGAAACGCCTGCTGCTGAACCAGCTCCAGCCCGCCCTGCACGTGCTTACAACGACCCGCGTGAGATAAAACGCAGGCAGCGTGAAGCAGAACTCAAAAAACAGGGTGTAATGAGTAACAGCAGCGCACGTCAGGACAATACCGACGGCTCCAGCTCCAAGTGAACATCAAAGTGAGATAAAACGTCTGCGCGGATTGATTCGGCAAAGTTCAGGACAGCATCGCTGTCCGCTTTGCCTCGATTCACCAGCACCAGCGGCTGTGTTTTCCAACACATCACTTCTGGTGCGGGGCGATCCTTCCATCCCAACTGATCAATCAGCTGCGCAGCACTCAACTTGACCATTTCACTATTCTCGCCCTGCGGAAATACTTTCAGCCAGGCTCTACGCTCTTTCAAAGACGATGCAAAAGATGCTGTGACCAACGGATTCTTGAAAAAACTACCTACGTTGGGGTTCGTGTTAACGTCTGGCAGCTTATTGCTGCGAATACGCTGAACTGAAGCAAACACATCTTCAGGACTGGGATCTGACTGATGGTGCGCGGCCAGATCCATCTGCAGTTCCGGGTAGGCGATCACCACGTTGGCCTGCTTGTGTAAGCGCAAACGTAGTCGCGTAATTATCCAATCATTGTGTTTCTTGAAAATGCTGTTCCGATAACTGAACCCGCAACTACCCACATCCAGCAATTGCATTTCACCCTGGCCATCAATAATTTCCACCTGGTCAACTAACCCGGCAACCTCCACCCCATAAGCGCCGATATTCTGCACCGGGGCTGCGCCGGCCGAGCCGGGAATCAGAGCAAGATTTTCAAGCCCGTACCAGCCTTGTGCCAGTGTATGCGCGACTGTTTGATGCCAGTTTTCTCCCGCAGCCACATCCACCAGGACCTCGCGCTGAGTCTGCTTCACCATCTCAATGCCTTTTAACCCCATCAGGCAAACAAATTGCGCCACGTGGCTACGAGCCACCACGTTGGAACCCTCACCCAACGCCAGAAAAGGCAGACCATGTTTCTGACTATAGCGTTGACCTTCCTGAACCTCTTCTACCGAAGTGGCGCGGATACCCAGCTTCGCTGTGGCTGGCAGTGCCAGCGTGTTAGGTATTGGCATGTTCTTGTGCAACTGCATCAGTGAATTGACCTGAAAGTAAGGTTGATACGTACAGGCACATCCCGCGCGGTTCTGGTCAAGGTGTGTTGGAGTCTGCCATCAAAAATAAGCAGCGAACCGGCGCTGAGATCAATGGCTGTGGAAGCTTCACCGGGACCTGTGCGATAACGGAACCGACGACACCCTCCCAGACTCAACGATGCAATCAGGGGATCAGCTGCCGCCTCGTCATCACGGTGCCAACCCATATACTGGCTGCCGTTTTCGTATCGATTGAGCAGTACAAAGTTGAATCGGCAGCCTGCCCTTTCATTCACCCGCCTGTGCAGGTCCTTGAGTTTAGCAGGCCACCCGGACGTCAGGTGGTCAATACCGCTGTAACGATAGTTCAACCCATCATCACCGAACCATGCAGCGGTCCTCGGCGCAGTGACTGTACGGCCATAGATGCTGAAGGTTTCTTCCCGCCAGCCCAGAGCGTCGCTGTGCAGACACCAGCAGGCGAGCCTCTGAGCCTCTTTGTCTGTTAAAAAATTTTGCACATATTCCATGCTGCAGGTGCCGGCTGTTGACCAAAGACCGTTATACTACCGCGCGTAAAAAATGAGTCACGCTATTCAATCCAAAGGAGTAGAGAATATGAATATCGAAGGCAAAGTAGCTGCGATTACAGGAGGCGCCTCGGGTCTCGGCCGCGCTACAGCGGAAGCCATAATCGCCCGGGGTGGTCAGGTGGCCATCCTTGACCTCAACCATGAGCTTGCAGAGCAGACCGCAAAAGAAATCGGTAATGCGCGCGCCTATCAGGTGAACGTCACCGACGATGCTTCTGTCAGTGAAGCAATTGCTCAGATCAAGGCAGATTTTGGTGCCATTCATATCAACGTAAACTGCGCAGGTATTGGTGCTGCAGCACGAACCGTTGGCCGTGACGGCGCGCTGGATATCAACAAATTCAATATGATTATCCAGGTCAATCTGGTGGGCACCTTTTCGGTCCTCAGCAAATGTGCTGCTGTCATGCAGGACAATGAACCCGAGGGTGAAGCACTCGAACGCGGTGTGATTGTTAACACCGCATCCGTAGCAGCATTTGATGGACAGGTCGGTCAAGCAGCCTACACTGCCAGCAAAGCCGGCGTTGCTGGGATGACCTTACCTATTGCCAGGGATCTCTCCCGTCAGGGTATACGGGTTTGCACAATTGCACCGGGTATCTTCGATACGCCCATGATGGCAGGCGCCCCTGATCAGGTTCGTAACCCGCTGATAGACATGGTGCAATATCCGAAGCGATTGGGTATTCCACCGGAATACGGCATGCTGGCCACACACATCGTCGAGAACACCTATCTCAACGGTGAAACCATCCGCCTTGACGGTGGTATCCGCATGGCACCGAAATAAAGTCAGCAACTATTGCGCCAGCAGGACCTGCTCGACACGAGCCAGGTCCTCTGGTGTATCGACGCCACCGGGTACTGGCACCGGACTGGGTAACACCCGTATACGCCCGCCCGCTTCCAGCCACCGGAGCTGCTCCAGCGCTTCAATGTCTTCCAAATGCGCATCGCGCAACGACACGAATTTCCGCAGGGCCTCTACTCGAAAAGCATACAGACCGACGTGACGCTGGGGTTTGAACTCATCAATCTGACTGTCCGTTAGCGCATCGTTCAGAATCAGATCACGAGGTAGCGGGATTGGTGCACGGGAGAAATACAGCGCATCCCCTTGTGTGGTGGTCACAACTTTGACGATGTTCGGATTCAGAAAATCTGCAACACTCGTGACCGGTTCAGACACGGTCGCCATTTCCATCGCGGGGTCATTACGCAGGAGATCAGCCAATTGAGAGATCAAGGTCGCTGGCAGTAAAGGTTCATCTCCCTGCACGTTGATCACAATATCACTGTCATCCCAACCTGACCGACGTACCACCTCCATGACCCGATCAGAACCTGAGGGGTGATCCTCCGCAGTCAGCATCGCCTCATAACCTGCTGCTTCCACTGCGGCTAAAACACTGCGGTCATCAACCGCAGCGGTAACCGTATCTACACCCGCATCCTGCACCGTCATCATAACGCGCACAATCATCGGGATGCCTTGGATCAGTGCCAGAGGTTTACCGGGCAATCGTGTTGAAGCCAGTCGCGCGGGCACAACAACATGGGCCTTCACGAGGTGATTTCCAGATTCTGAGCATCATCGATTTCGTCTTCACGACCTATATGCCGTGGCGCAATTGCACGCTCTGCAAGTAAACCCTGCAATATGTCCCGCGCATTTGCTTCCAACTGGACAGAAACGCGCAGGAACCAGACGTGACTGAAATCATCTTCAAGGTGTTTAAGTTTAGCCGCATCTTTTTCTGTGCAAACAACCTGCATGCCATCACCAAAACGCACTTCCGGGCCGGAAAAATCATAATGATCGCTGTAAGTATGTTTTATCGTGCTGATACCCAACTCATGCAGCGATTCAAAAAAGCGCTGCGGATTACCAATTCCGCACACAGCGTGTACCTGGCTGTAGCGTCCGCAAAACGCTGCACAGGTCAGCTGTTCAGCACTTGCCAGATTGATAAAGCCGTCCGCATGCATGCGCATCACTGACTCAGCCTCAACCAGGCCGCTGGGTTCGCCGTTGGCGATTACCCAATCTACTTCCTGCAACCGTTCCACAGGTTCCCGCAGAGGTCCTGCTGGTAACAACCTGCCGTTACCAACGCCGCGCGCACCGTCAATAATGGCAATCTCTATATCTCTGGCCATCGCATAATGTTGTAGACCATCGTCAGAAATGGCGATATCACACACCTGTGTTTCAAGCAGCCGCAACCCTTTCAGACGATTAGCAGAAATGGCAACCGGACAACCCAGGCGATCACGGAGCTGCACCGCCTCATCGCTGTAGCGTTCGGGATCTGCACCGCTGGGGACAAGAGTACCGGTTTTACTTAGGCGCCCACCGTAGCCGCGCAGCACAACACCCGGGGAGTAGCCTAACGCCCGCAGCTCTTCAACAAGCCAGCTCACCATCGGTGTTTTACCGGTACCGCCAACCGTAATGTTACCAACCACGATAACCGGCAGACTGGTACGGGCAGGCGTTCGTTTGCCTGTTTGATAAGGTTTGAGCTGGCGCTTTCGCCCCCAGTTATAAACACCGGACAATGGTCGCATCAGATGCAGCCACCAGGCGCCGTCATACCAGGCCTGAGACAAACCCAGAGCTGATCTTTCAAAATACTCACCACTGGGCAGACTTGTCCGCACCACCGCCTGATCTTTTTTGCGCGCTGCTCGTTTCTTCTTTTTAACCGGCACATCGTCCTGAAACTGAGCACTGTGCAACTCGGCGTACAAGCCATCAGCAGTGAGCAGCTCATCATGAGTGCCAACTTCTACAATCTGCCCTTCATCAAGTACAACGATACTGTCGGCAGATTCTACGGTAGACAAACGATGCGCAATGACTATGGTCGTGCGCCCTTCCATGACAGCGTCAAGTGCAGCTTGTATATACCGCTCGGATTCATTGTCCAGCGCAGAGGTGGCTTCATCAAGAATCAGCAAAGGTGCATCTTTGAGCAGCGCCCTGGCAATTGCCACACGCTGCCGCTGGCCGCCGGACAGAAGTACGCCATCGTCGCCGACAATGGTATCGAATCCATCCGGCAGGGCCGCAATGAAATCACCCGCATAGGCTCGAGTAACAGCCTGCTGAATTGCTTCGTCACTGGAATCCAACAGATCACCGTAAGCGATATTGTTTCTCAGAGTATCGTTAAACAACGTCACCTGTTGCGAAACAAGGGCTATCTGGCGCCGCAGAGCGGGCAATGAATAGGAACGTATATCTTTACCGTCGAGCAGAATCCGACCTTGTTCCAGCTCGTAGAATCGCGGAATCAGACTCGCCAAGGTGGTCTTGCCGCTGCCCGAGCGCCCAACCAGCGCAATTGTCTGGCCAGGTTCTATTTTCAGGTTCACATGACGAAGCACAGGCGTTTCACCGCCATAAGTGAATGATACGTCTTCAAAAACCAGCGAACCCGTCGCGCGGCCCACATCTTCGCTGCCTTCATCCTGTTCAATGGCAAAATCCAGTTGCGCAAAGACATCTTCAGCAGCAGCAAGCCCGCGTTGAAGTTTGGCATTCACCTCAGAGAGTTTTTTGATCGGCGATCCTAGCAGGCCCGCCCAGGTCAGAAAGGTTACCGCCTCACCGCTGGTCATACTTCCGGCGCTGTCGTACAGGAGGAAAATAAGAACGCAGATCGCCAACGCGATAATGGTTTCATTCATCTGCGCGCTGAACACTTTCGTAACCGCCATTTTCAGATTCTGTTGGCGATTGACTCGATTGGATTTCTCAAAACGCTTGGTTTCATATCCCTGGCCACCAAATGTGCGGACCACCCGATATCCGGAGGTGGTCTCGGACACAACATGGGTAACATCACCCATGGATCCCTGGATACGACGGCTTATTCTACGAAATCGATTGCTGGCAAAGACCACAACAAAGGCCAGCACTGGTAGCGTCCCGATAAAAAGAAGCGTCATCTGCCAGTTCATCCACAACATTGCGCTCAGATAAACGATCACTTTCAGTCCATCCTGAATAATCGCGCGCAGAGCATCGGTGCCGGTATCGCGCAACTGCGCCACGGTGAACGTCAATCGAGAAACAGTATGGCCTTGAGAGTTTTTATCAAAAAAGCTGCTGGGTAGTTTCAACAGTTGATCAAACAGCTCCTGTCGCAGGGTGTACACCACATGAAACGACACCCGAGCCATGAGGGATTCACCAATAATTGAACCTGTGGCACGACCGAGCGCGGTCAAGAACATCAGGACGGGGATGCTGGCCGCTGCAATGACAACAGCTTCCTCCCAGGAATCAATGAGTTGACCAAACAGATAGGCAAAATAGGCCTCTGATCCGGCTGCGCCTAAAAATCCCAGGAACGAGATAAGCAGCAGCATCCAGTGTGGAGCCACATACCGGAGAAGGCGTTTATAGATAGACCAGTCGCCTGCCGACTTTTCGATATTGGTATTCCTTTCGGGCGACATCGCCACTACAAATACAGGGAGTTTATTCCGAAGAGTCTTCGGGTTGCTGCGTTGTAATGCTAACGCGGGTCAGGCCTACGGTACCAGCGGCATCCATCGCCCGCACAACCGATTGATGTTCCGCTGTGGCATCCGCGGTAATGACCACCAGTGGTGATGGCGCTTCTGGATCCATGACCTCTCGCAATGCTCGAACAAGTGTTGTTTTCTCAGAGTTAACCAGAAGACGTTCATTCACCGCATAGTCGCCGCCTCGATCGATGACAATCTCTATGGTGCCAGGCTCTACTTCCTGCAGCTCACCGCTGGATTCCGGCAGATTTATCTGCAACTGCGTTTCCCGGATAAATGTAGTGGAGACCATAAAAAAAATCAGCAGTAGAAAGACCACATCAATCAGGGGCGTTAACTCAACATTGGCTTCGTGGCGGCCGCGCCTGCGCTTTGCCACTGTTTAAGCAACCGGTTCGACGTGATGACCGTGAACCATGTCCGCCAGCTTGCTGCTTTCATGTTCAACTTCGACCACCAGTTCATCCACACGTCGGAGGAAAAAACGGTGAAACATAAGGGCTGGGATAGCGACAGAAAGGCCCGAAGCTGTTGTGATCAGCGCCGTGGAAATGCCACCGGCGAGCAGATTGGCATTACCGGAGCCCTCGCGCATGAGGTTATCAAACACATCAATCATGCCCACAACGGTGCCCAGAAGACCCAGCAGCGGTGCGATACTGGCAATAATACCGAGTGCCGTGAGATACCGCTCGAGATCCTGGTTAACCTGATTCGTCGCTTCTTCCATGGCTTCTTTCATGATCTCGCGCCCACGTTTCGCGTTGCTGATACCCGAGGCGAATACGTGCCCCAATGGCGAACCAGCGCGCAATTCACGGGTTTTCTGCTGATCAAACTCATCCTGTTTCAGCGAATTCCAGGTTTGCGCCAGCAGATTCTTCGGCAAAATTCGTTTCCGCTGCAGCGTCCACAACCGTTCTACGCTGATCGCGGCAGCAACAACGCTGCACAACAATATGGGCACCATCAGCCAGCCACCGGCTTGAATAATTTCTAACACAAAAGTTCCTCGTTTATCCTTCTCAAAGCACTTAAAGATCCAGGTTAGCTCGTTACCAGACACAACCCCGTGCCGTTATCGGCCAGAGGCTGTGAATCATACCGTCTGCCTCTTTGACCCAGTAATAATCATGCAAATTAACCGTCGGATCACAGTGCGGTGCCACAAATTGAACAACCTGACCCAATTGTAGCGCCTGCTCGCCTTTTGGCAGCACAAGAACACCATGCTCGTCGCCGGCGAAGTGAAACTTCACGCCAGCATGGTCATCCGTCACCGGAGCAACCGAGTCCGAAGCAAAGGCTTTATAGCCACCATCGACGGTCATCGTACCCTGTCGCGGTGCGCTGATCGTGCTGCACGCGACATGTAATGACACCTCAAAATCAAGAAACTGATCATTTTCCGCGGAACCGATCTGCCGATACTCCTGATCCATCAGGATATAGCTACCTACCTGTATATCCGTTAACGCCGGAACATCCACGTCTATGTTGTATGTGCCTGTACCACCACCCGTCACAATGGCCGCATCATAGCCATGCTCGCGAAGAATTTGCAGTCGCTCAGCAACCGTTTCCCATAGCGCTAAGGATTTATTTCGGCGCTCTACAAAATCTTCAATATGCATGACATGACCGGCGTAGTGCTGCACACCGGCAAAAGTCATGCGCGGATCTGCAACAATCTGCTCAGCCAGTGTTAACAACAGGTCTACATCCCGAGCCCCCGTGCGTCCCATGGCAACGTCTATATCCAGCAATATCCCCAGTGATGAATCTGCATCTAGATGAGTTTGCAGGACGTTCAACCCCGCCAGACTATCGACCACCAGCTGCAGGCCTGTCGTCTGTTTAGCCAGCAGGTTTATACACTGTGCTTTCAACGGTGTTGTAACAGGGAAGTTATCAATATCTGCTCTATGCCACCGCTCAGAAGAGCTGCCGCCTCACCGATTTTTGCGACACATACTCCAACCGCACCTGCGGCTATCTGCTCACGCGAAATCAACGGACATTTGTGAGTTTTAGCGTGAGGCCTGAAACCTTTGTCATGGTCACCAAGGAAGGCGGCCATCTTGTCAATGTTACGACCAAGGGCGGGGCGATCTAAGACCAGCGCCGGCGTGGGCAACGCCTCAACGGCAATGGGTTCCTCAAGCAGCACAGGCTCACTCGAACGGCTCTGAGTCTGCTCAATCAAAAACGAAGCATTCAACGGCGGCATCCAGCAATAAACGAAGCCGCCAGTTTAAGCTTGTTCGAAGAAATTTTCGTAATAATAGTTTGTAGCTTCAACAAATCCGGCAACCGAACCACAGTCAAAGCGCCGCCCTTTGAATTTGTACGCCATCACGCAACCGGTTTTGGCCTGGGTTAACAGCGCATCGGTTATCTGCACTTCGCCATTTTTCCCAGGCGGAGTATTGCGTAGAATCTCAAAAATATCTGGCGTGAGAATATAACGACCAATGATAGCCAGATTACTGGGCGCGTCCTCAGGTGCAGGTTTTTCGACCATGTTGGTGACCCGCACCAGCGAATCGCTGATTATCTCGCCATCAATGACACCATAACTTCCGGTTTGATCTGCCGGCACTTCTTCGATGGCAACAATACTGCAGCGATACTGACGAAAGAGACCTACCATCTGTGCAAGCACCCCCTGCTCATCACCCAGACAGAGGTCGTCGGCTAACACTACCCCAAAGGGTTCATCACCAATAATGGTCTGCCCTTTAAGAATTGCATCTCCCAGGCCTGCCATATTGACTTGACGGGTGTAAGAAAACGTACAGTCTTTGATGAGCGAGCGAATGCCATCCAGCGCTTTTTCTTTGCCGGTGCCTGCTATCTGATGCTCTAACTCGTAGCTGACATCGAAGTGGTCTTCAATGGCACGTTTGCCACGACCAGTGACAAAACCGATTTCCGTGAGCCCAGCCTCTGCCGCCTCTTCAACCGCGTATTGCACAAGTGGTTTGTCAACAATCGGCAAAACTTCTTTAGGCATCGCCTTCGTTGCCGGCAAAAAGCGGGTTCCATAACCAGCGACGGGGAAAAGGCACTTCTTGATCATTAAAACTCAACCCAGTATCAAAAAACCTGAATTGTAACGTGCCAGATTCAAAAAAAGCGGGGATTTCTCCACAAGATTGTAGTTACTGTGTAGGTGGAGGGGGTACAGCCTCGCAACTTTTCCTCGTCACGATTTGCAACGAACACAGCATGCTGGAACGCGGGCAGTCTGCAGCGAATCAGCCGGGCCTGTTTTCCGCTGTCACCTGCTCTCGTAGAGATGCAAGCAGGTGCTCGCAGATCGCATTGCCGACCTGACGTTTCTGCGTAGCGGTAAGCTTAGCTTTACTGCCATCTGAACGACGCCCCGCCTTGCCCGCTTTTAGTGCATTCGACAGGTGCCAGGCGACGCGCATGTGGCGATCGCCGCCTTTTTGCTGACGAACAAGCTGGCTGGTTTGTACGAGACCCATTGCCGATTGCTTTTTAAGGCTCTGCGGGCGAGGGCCGAACTCGGATTCTGCAAACCCTGCGCTTTCAAATAAAGGTAATGTTTCACCCATATCAATTCCACGTAACGAAAGACTATCCAACGATGCAAATCATAACACTACTGTATGTTTATACAATACCTTTTCAGCTGCCTGGCTCCTCTGTAAGAACAAGCTCATCATTCACCCACGACCCTTTGATAACGCTGTCGCGTTCAAAGCCCCGTTCAAGCAACGCATTCGCCAGTGGATTTTCGATCAGCCGCTGGAACGAACGTTTTAAGGGCCGCGCTCCGTATACGGGATCGTAACCCTGCTGCACAACCTGCTGCATTGCCGCATCGTCCAGCTCAAGTACCAGTTCCTGTTCCACGAGACGCTTATTCAGCGCAGCCAGTTGCAGCAACGCAATCTCGCCGATCTGACTTTCACTCAACGGTTCGAACACAATCAGATCGTCCACGCGGTTAATAAATTCCGGCCTGAAATGCTGGGAAACTACACCCATAACGGCATCTTTAATCCGCTCCTGCTGACCATCCTGTGTAAGCGTCTGAATCACTTCAGAACCCAGATTTGAGGTCATCACCAGCACCGTATTGCGAAAATCTACCGTACGACCATGACCATCCGTCAGGCGTCCATCATCCAGGACCTGCAAGAGAATGTTGAAGACGTCCGCGTGAGCTTTCTCAATTTCATCCAGCAGAATCAGAGAATACGGCCGGCGACGTACGGCTTCTGTCAGATATCCACCTTCTTCATAACCCACATAACCGGGAGGTGCGCCTATTAACCGTGCAACAGAATGCTTCTCCATGAATTCAGACATATCCACGCGTAAAAGCGCTTCTTCGCTGTCAAAGAGCACCTCGGCAAGGGCCTTACACAGTTCAGTTTTACCTACACCGGTGGGACCGAGAAACATGAATGAACCGTTGGGGCGATTAGGATCGGCCAGTCCTGCCCTGGATCGACGCACAGCCTGACTGACTGCCTTAATAGCATCATTTTGTCCGATGACACGCTTATGCAGTAAATCTTCCAGCTGTAAAAGCTTGTCTTTTTCGCCTTCCATCAGCTTCGATACAGGTATTCCCGTCCACTTGGCAACAACTTCAGCAACCTCACCTTCTGTTACTTTGTTACGCAGGAGCCGGTGTGTCAGTTCTTCTTTTGGCTCAGCCAGTTTCGCTTCGAGATCGGGTATCACGCCATATTGCAGTTCAGACATCCGCGCAAGATCACCGCTTCGTCGAGCCGCATCAAACTCGATACGTGCAGCTTCGAGTTCCTCTTTCACGCCTTGAGAACCTTTCAGGACGTTTTTCTCTGTTTGCCAGATTTCGTCCAACGCCTGATATTCCTCCTGTAATTCAGCAACAGAAGCTTCGAGCACTTTCAACCGCTTCAGACTGGCATCATCTTTTTCTTTTTTCAGCGCTTCGATTTCCATCTTCTGCTGGATCAGACGACGATCGAGCATATCCATGCTTTCGGGTTTAGAGTCCATTTCCATACGGATACGGCTGGCCGCTTCGTCGATAAGATCAATGGCTTTGTCCGGCAACTGTCGGTCCGTAATGTACCGATGGGATAAACGCGCGGCCGCGACAATAGCTGGGTCGGTGATATCAACCCCGTGGTGAACTTCATAACGTTCTTTCAGACCGCGCAGTATTGCCACGGTATCTTCCAGGCTGGGTTCATCGACCAGCACTTTCTGAAAACGTCTCTCCAGCGCCGCATCTTTTTCGATATAAGAGCGGTATTCGTCTAATGTCGTCGCACCGACACAGTGCAGTTCTCCCCGCGCCAGTGCGGGTTTCAACATATTGCCCGCATCCATGGCACCATCTGCTTTGCCTGCGCCGACCATAGTGTGTAATTCGTCGATAAACAGAATCACGTTGCCTTCCTGCTTAGCCAGGTCGTTCAGCACGGCTTTTAGCCGTTCTTCAAACTCACCGCGATATTTGGCACCGGCAATCAGTGCACCCATATCCAGGGACAGAACCTTCTTGTTTTTCAAGCTGTCTGCAACTTCGCCGTTGACAATCCGTTGGGCCAGTCCTTCGACAATTGCTGTTTTACCGACACCAGGCTCACCAATGAGCACAGGGTTATTTTTGGTCCGGCGTTGCAGGACCTGCACGGTGCGTCGAATTTCTTCGTCACGGCCGATGACTGGATCTAACTTTCCATCTGCGGCACGCTCGGTGAGATCAAGGGTGTATTTGCTCAATGCACCTTGTGTGTCTTCGGCATTGGCTTCATCAACTGTTTCGCCGTCACGCTGTGCGTCTACTGCGGCAAGAAGAGCGTCGCTGCTGACGGCAGCGTCTTTAAACATAGCACTCAGAGTTGAATCTTCTGACAGCGCAACCAAAACCCGGTCTACTGAAATAAATTTGTCTGAAGCCTTGGTAGCCGACGCATCCGCACGCCCTAACGTACGCGCTAAGTCTTGAGAAACGTTAACTTCCCCAGTACTCGAACCGATCTTCGGGCGATCTTCCAGATAGTCAGCAACTGCCTGCCGCAACTCTTTGGCACGGCCGCCTGCACGGGTCACCAGGTTGGAAGCAAGCTGATCCTGTGCGTCCAATAAAACCGCCAACAGATGCGCTGACTCAACCTGACTATGATCCAGGCTGAGCGCCAGCGATTGAGCATCGGACAATGCCGTTTGCGCCCGGTTGGTAAATTTATCCATTCTCACGTTCGTGTCCTCACTATCCAGAATTTGGTCATCAATACAAATGTGCTGCTACAATGTGGTCGTTTAAACATTTTTCAACTGTGAATTAGGTCAGCCTGGTCATGGAAAAACGCGAACACCCCCGCATACAAATTCCACTGTTAGTTGAGCTGATTCATCCAGCGATAGGCACAGTGCAAACAACCGCCAAAGACATCTCCGAAGGTGGACTGTTTGTTTATCTGGCCAACCCTAAAATTCGCGAAGGCGGCAAGTTAAAATTGCGCGTGCTGACAACCTTCCCAACGGACACACAATCCAAACCCACTATAGAAATGCAGGTTAAACGCGTAACCGAAGAGGGCCTGGGTCTAGCCTTCATCAACAAAACAGCCCAACACCTCTGGAGCAGTGTGCAGCAGCCTCGCCAGGAGCTCGCCATTGGCAGAGATTACTTTCAAGTCCACCTCAGCCTGGCTGTACTGAACGAGAAAAAGGCGTTCTGCTCGTTCAGGAAAACGGCAAATGGCTGCTACCCGGCAGATTTTTGATCGTAGGTGAATCATCAGAAAAGGCATTAAGGGATTTTGCGGAGTCTGGTATCGGCCTGCCCTTAAGTAGTACTATCACCCCCAGCGCCGCGGACAGCATAGTTGATGTCGGTCTATCCGAAGCTGCCACCTACAGCGTTATTTACAAAACCACCACTACCGTCTCAGCCATCGACCTGCCCGAAAAGGGTCAGTATCGCGATTGGCGTTGGTTAAACAGACTACGCGACCTGCGCGAAATCACGTTTGCCATACCCTTCCAGCGAGCCACCGCAGAGGCGTTAATCAAGCAATTATTCGAGAGTTAATCCGCAGCAATCATGGTATCGACACAATATTTTGAGAGCACACCGTCGGCGCAGCACAGCGACTATGTCGGACAAATTGTTATCCGGCCCAATAATTCAATGGGATGGCAGACAACCCGTTATTTTCTCGCCTCCCTGATGATCATCTCCTTGACCATGGCCACCGCTTTTCTGCTGCAGGGTTACTGGATGATCCTGCCATTCACCATCCTGGAGATGACCTTCCTCCTGGCCTGCTTCTACTATCTGATCAGACGTAATCAGACCCAGGAAGTTTTATCTTTTGCCGCTGATCAGGTGGTGATGGAGATCGGGCGGAACTCGCCAGAAGTGCGCCACGAATGGCAACGCTTCTTCACCAAAGTGCTTGTCGAGGCGCCCCGCCACCCCTGGTACCCGAGCCGGGTCGCTATGCGTTACCGCGATGAAGAGTATGAAATTGGCAAATACCTCAACAGTGAGGAAAAACAAACCCTCGTCACAGAACTCAAACGCATGGTGGCTGCCGCTGATGCAAAACAGTACCACCACGGTTGAGGCACGCCTGCCAGCTGCTACCAGAAAGTGCTGACTTTATCCGGCTGATCACTGGACCAGCTGATCGCACCGTGCTCTGCGGTATTGAACACTTCTGCACCACGACGCAGATAGCGCCGCACTATAAGCGGCCTGGGGTGCCCGTAACGGTTGTTGCGACCCGAGCTGAACACCACCACCGTCGGTTTTAACCAGCTGACAAAAGCTGGCGCCGAAGAACTTGCACTGCCGTGATGTGGCGCCAGCAACCAATCAATATTGCGCGGTAGCACAGGCAACAGACTGCGCTCGGTCCTGCTGCTGATATCACCGCTGAAATAAGCGGTACGCACCCCATTGCTCACCACCAGCGTGCAGGAAGCATCGTTTCTTGAGCTGGCCTGCTTATCAACCAGAACGTAAAAAGTTACGCCGTCCCAGACCCAGCGGTCACTGTTATGACAAGGCCAGGCAGCGCCAAGATAATCAGCTTGCGGATAAAAACCCTGCAACAGAGATAGCCCGCCCGCATGATCGTTGTCATTGTGGCTGATCAGAACACGATCAATTCTGTTTGGCCCACTGCGTCGCAGGGTCGGCACCACCGCTGCTTCCAGCATACTGAAACCCGACCTGAAACTTGCGCCGGTATCTACCAGCAGCCGATGACTGTGGGTATCAATGATAGCGGCACTACCCTGCCCGACATCGACAACCTGAATGCGAAAATGATCTGCCGGAACTTTTGCGGGCTGTGGCAGCACAACGGGCAACCAGCCGAACAGAGCTAACAACTTCAGCTTGGTCGGCGCTGGGGACAAGACTACAGCACCTGCTATCAACGCTTTCACCGCGGTGCCCCAATCGAAATAACCGACCGAAAAGCCGGATGACGGAAATCGCTGCAGAACACTCAAAACCAGCGCAATCGAAAAATCCGCAACAGACAGGCAAACAGAAGATAGCCACATCAACCCTGGAAACACGTCCAGCAACAAACCGAGCATACCCGCCGGAATGGTGATCGCGGTGACCACGGGTACAACCAGGATATTGGCCACAGGACTCACCAGGGGCACCTCGCCGAGCACAACACCCAGCCAAGGCGTCAACATCAACAAAAGAATAAGCTGACAGCACAACAAACCCGTCACCGCACTGAAAACCGGGCGACGGGAGGCCAACACATACAGCAGCGCTCCAACGGCTGCATAGGACAGCCAGAAGCCCTGCTGGAACGTCGCCTCAGGGCGCAAGGCAACTGCCAGGAGCATCACAACTGCATACGCTTGCCACCATGGGGTCCGCCGTGACAACAGAAACAGAAGCGCAACACTTCCCGTCATCAATGCTGCCCGCACCACGGGTGGGTTGGCACCTACCTGCACCACGAGCAGCACGAGGCTGACTAATCCAATCATCAATGCACCCCGGCGCGGTACCCAACCTGGGACCCGCAAGGGTAGAAGACGTAAAACACCGTGCATCATGATGAAAACAAAACCGAAAAACACGCCAACATGCAGGCCCGAAATCACCATCAGATGAACGGTACCCGTGAGCCTGAAAACTTCCCAATGGGCCTGACTCACCTGGCCACGCTGCCCGAGTAACATCGCGTTGAGTAAATCGGCATGAACATAGGAACGGGGATCAAGCTGCAGCGCGGTTGGGGATTCGGATATTTCTGCGGACACAGATGCCTGTTTTATATATCCGCTCGCAACAAATCCCCTGCCCCGCAACCAGCGGGCAAAATTAAAACCGCCGGGATTTCCAAGGGCAGCCGGGGACTTCAAGTCCACCACTGCCCGGAAGGTGGTACCCGTGGGCAGGGATATCTGTATGTCATACCAGACCAGCCTGACCTTCTTCGAAACCAGGCGGCTGCAACCTGCACTGTGAACGGCAACAATCCGCGCTTCCAGCAGCAGACGCTGAGCAAGTACGGAGGCGGGTTCAAGCAGTCGCAATGTCACTTCATGCGGTTGACGCTCAATACAACCCTTCATTTCATGTGCAGCGGCGTACCATAACCCCCAGCGCATTGCGATCAGGATCGAAATGACCATCAAACAGACTACTTTTGTGGCATTAGACAATGATGTGCCAACCTTCGACGGGCATAATAAGGGGATGCCGAGAACTCGCCTTAAACGTTATCTGCCAAGCCCGCACCAGGTCCGTGAGAACCCGGCGCTTCGTCCTGTGGCACATCTCCTGAGGGGTAGTGAGATCTGGCATTTGAACCGCCGTTCGGCTGCCGGCGCAGTCTTTATTGGTTTATTCTGCGCATTTCTACCCATTCCTCTGCAAATGGTCATCGCTGCCGTACTGGCCATTATCACGCGCTGTAACCTACCGATTTCCGTGGTGTTGGTGTGGATCTCCAACCCCATCACTATTCCGCCAATCTTCTACTTCACCTACCGTTTGGGTGCCTGGTTACTCGACATGCAGATTGCGGTAGATTCTATTGAACTGAGCTTCACCTGGGTCTGGCAGAATCTGGGCACCATTGGTTTTCCTCTGCTGATAGGATCGCTGATCTGTGGCTGGGTGGCGGGTGTCACCGGCTTTGTATTGACAAGGGTGTTATGGCGCCTGCATGTGTTGCAGCGCTGGCAGGCAAGACGCGCGCGCATCAAAGCGGTGCGGTCTAAACCGCCTTAGTGTAGCGCGGTCACAGGGTCCATTTGAGCTGCTCTACGCGCGGGGAACCAGGCAGACAACAGACATAACCCGCAACTCATCAAACCAATGACAACCAGGTCACCGGGCAGAATCCGGACGGGAATTTCAACGAAAAAAGACCCATCAAGCAGGTGACGCCCACTTACTGATGCGATCAGGGACATAATCTCGTTGATATAGTGAGCGCACAAAAGACCGAGACCAAGACCAATCAAAGTGCCCAACAAACCGATACACACACCCTGCAGAAGAAACACCTGCCGGATCAAACCAGCAGTGCAACCCATGGTGCGTAAAATAGCGATACTGGCGCGTTTGTCGTTCACAACCATTGTCTGTCCGGCAATGATATTAAAGGATGCGATAGCTACCACCAGCAGCAGCAGAACAAACATCATGGATTTTTCAAGCTGCACAGCCTGGAACAACTCACCATAAGCTGTAACCCAGGTATCCACTTCCAGTCCGGGTAGTTCCGCAATCAACTGCCTGGCCACTTCAGGCGCCAGCAGTGCTTCGTGCAACTGAACCTGCAATCCCTGCGAACCCATCGTCTGCCACTGGGCCGGGGTTTGTCGATTGATATTAACAATCACCAGGCCATAGTCAGGTTCAGCGCCAAGCTCAAACGTACCCAGCAGCGTAAACCTGAGCAGCTTCGGCGCGACGCCTTCTGCCGATGTTGCAATCGCCAGGAGGACAACAGGATCGCCGACTCTCAGGCCCAGGTAACGTGCCAACGGCGCCCCTACCAACATGCCGTTAACATCTGACTGCAGCTGCGCAAAACTACCCTGCTGCAAGGTCTTCTGCAGATAGGCCAGACTCGCCATGCCTTTTTCACCCACACCATAAATGGTTACCGGCTGCACCCGTCCGGCAATGGATAGCGCGCCTAAACCCTGAAAATACTCGTGCACACTGGCCACCTCAGGCAATGCACCAGCCACCCCTTCGAGGCTATCACCCGCCTTGGCACCCGCAACCGTAATGTGCGGCACAGACTGCAGCAATCGGCTCTTGAGTTCGCTGTCAAAACCGTTCATCACTGTGATGACAACGGTCAAAATCATGACCCCCAAGGCGAGACCAAGAAAGGAAACCCAGGTAACAAAGCGGGCAAAACGATTTTCACCATGGGTTAAAAGCCGCCGCGCCAGAACCAGTGCCAGACCACGTGAAGCGGGCTCTACGTGTGTGTTTTGCGCAATTGGGGCCGAACTGGGCGACATTCTTGAATCAGCTCTCATAAGGCAGCAGCTTGCCATCCGTTAAACGCAGTGCCCGGTCAAACTCACCTAACATCGAAACATCGTGGGTTACCACAAGAAAAGCCGTCCCCAGCTGGCGACAGAGACTCGCCATTAACGCCATCACCACGGCGGCTGTTTCACTATCCAGATTACCGGTGGGTTCATCAGCCAGCACTACCGCAGGATTACCCGCCAGCGCTCGAGCGACCGCCACGCGCTGACGCTCGCCACCGGACAATTCACTGGGGAGGTGGTGTAAACGCTCAGCCAGCCCTACCTGGGTCAAAAGCTCGCTGGCCTGCTCAGTCGCCTGCTGATTAGAGCCTCCGGCAATGCGGATCGGCATTGCAACATTCTCTACCGCGCTGAACTCCGGCAACAGATGATGATTCTGATAGACAAAACCCATGTGTGCACCGCGCAGGGCGGCCTTCCTGTTGGGGTCTGCCGTTGTCATATTTTCACCACGGACAGTGACGGTTCCGCTATCAACAGTATCCAATCCAGCCAGCACATGTAACAAGGTACTTTTGCCCGACCCGGAACGTCCCACCACTGCAACGCGTTCACCGGCAGCGAGGTTCAGATCCAGCCCCTGCAGAACATGGATAGTGCTTCTGCCCTGACGATATTGTTTCACCAGGTTATCTGCCTGCAGCACTGCTTGTGGGCCAGAGGGTGCCGTAGAGGAGCCTTCATTGGTGCGGGTGTCTGTTGTGGTGTCACTCATGGGCAAGTACTCGTGAAGGCAGCAACCTGGTTGCACGCCAGGCAGGATAAAGCGTCGCCAGAAGAGTCAGCACAAATGCTGCCACGGCAACCTGCAACAGGTCTTCAATGCGAACATCAACGGGCAGATAGGCAATAAAATACTGGGACATAAGATCAAGACCAAACCATTGTGTTGCCAGTGTATAAAAACCTGGCAAACCCAATGCAATCGCGGCACCGATCAGCACACCAAGAGCAATACCGCTTAAAGCCAACAATAACCCTAAGGTGCAGAACAGGGCCATAACCATGCGCGAATCGGCACCCAGCGTGCGTAAAACCGCCACGTCGTTTTTGCGCTGTTCTACAATCATCATCAAACCCGACACCAGATTAAAAGCGGCCACCGCAACCAGAAAAGACAGCAACACAAACATGGTCATTTTCTGCACCGCTATCGCCTGATAAAGATTGCCGTGGGTGTCCATCCAGGTGCGCACCCTGACCCTGGACCCCTGCAGTGCGTCCTGCAGACCGGTCTGCGCTGCCTGGGTAAGAAACAGATCATCCAGCCGACCCTGCAGGCCATGCACGCGGCCAGCAGTGCGGAACATTTTCTGTGCAGAATTCAGGGTGATCAACGCCAGTTGTCCATCGAGTTGCGACTGACTGTTGAAAATATCTACAACCTGAAACCGTCGTTGTCGGGGTAACGCACCGGCAGGTGTTACAGCCCCAACCGGCAACACAACCAGCACTCGATCACCAATCTGTAAACCGAGCTTTGCAGCCAGGCGTGCACCAAGAACAATGCCGTAAGGCGTTTCATCCAGCGCTGCAAACCCCTGGCTCGAGGTATATTTCACGATATCGGTAACCTGAGAATAAGTGTCCGGATCAATCCCGGTCAGATTAATACCCTGGATTTTGTCATTGGCCGCCAGCAAAGCCGTCCCACTGATGTAAGGCGCAAGAGCTGCGATCCCGGTAAAAGTTTGATCCGTCACTAATGTCTGCCATTGACTGGTCTGCAGACCAGCAGGCACCTGCGCTGAAATGTGAGGCAACACACCCAGCACGCGATCGCGCAGCTCGCGCTCAAACCCGTTCACGATAGACAGAACTATCACCAGCACCGCCACACTCAGGATCAAGCCGAGCAGCGCCAGACGCGACACATAGGACAGCGCTGAACGACGGGCAAACAGGTAGCGTAATGCCATCCAGGTTGACAGCCGCTGACTGAAAAAAGAGGGGTTACGAGGGGACAGGCGTTTCTCCAAAGGTTGACTACACTAAAGCATGGACGGTGACAGACGACAATCCATGCGCGTATCTACCAGGCTGCCCTGCGAATGGCAACTTGTAGATGACCAGCTGAGTTCAGCCAGGCTGCATGAGGTCTTTGCGTTACCCCGCGGAACCGGCGTTGCAGCTGCGCTCACAGAACTTGGCGCCGCACTCAACAACGCCCTGGAAAATGTCCAGGATCTGCATGTGCGCCATGCTATCAGCATGGTTAATCAGAAAATCGATCTGCTGGCACCGACAAACAGCAATCCGGAACCCATCCCTGCACAAACCGTCGTATTATCCCACGATGGCCTGCAACTGACAGCAGCACATGCATTGGAGGTTGATCAATTTGTTGCGGTACACATTGTTCTGGATGATGGTCTGAGCTTTCTGGAATGCGGCAGCGTCACCCGTTGTTGCCAGGTAGACAACAGCTTTGCAATAGGCGTTACCTTCAACGCCATGTCGGCCAGTAACAGCAAGCGCCTGGCGCGCCAGGTCATGCGTACGAGAGTCTGATCAGCAACACATCAAAGCCTCTGCCTAAGCTACGTTGACCCGCGAACCGCCCTGGTCAGCCAGCTTTGCTGCTGCGTGAATGGCAGCAACCCGATAGCTCTCCGCATAAGTGGGAAAGTTGAAAATGTTTTCGATGAACGTATTCACGTCTGCCCCCTGCAACAAGCCCATCTGACCAATATGCACAAGGTCTGTTGCATGGGTACCAATCACGTGAACGCCACGTATGACACCGTCGGCGCTGACAACAAGTTTCAGCAGTCCGTCCTTGGCATTGGCAATGTGACCACGCGCGATTTCACGAAAGTCGGCAAGGCCGACAACCACACCCTCGTACTGCTCGCGTGCCTGTTGCTCAGTAAGGCCCACACTGGATAACTCAGGAATAGAATAAATACCGGAAGGTAACAGATCACCTATCACACCGAGTTCCTTACCCAGCATGTGACAAGCTGCTCGACGACCCTGCTCCATCGATGAGGAGGCCAGAGAAGGAGGTCCGATCACATCGCCAGCCGCATAAATATGTGCCCGCGACGTACGGCCATGTTCATCCACACTCAGCAGCTGTCGCTCGTCCATCGACAAGCCCGCCCGCTCAATCTGCAGATTCTGCAGATCAGCAACACGTCCCTGGGCGCAAAGTACTTTGTCGGACTTGATCACGGTGCCATCTGCAAGTGTTGTGGCGACCTGAGAAACACCATCAAATTCGCAGCTGACAACGTCTACCTCACCAAGAAAATCGCCGCCACGCAGCTCAAACGCTGCAACGAAAGCGTCGGTCAGATCGTGATCAAGGAATCCCAGCGGTTTTGCGTATCGGTCTATTAAGGTGACCCGCACACCCAACATGGCGAAAATAGAAGCATATTCACAAGCGATGACACCACCACCCAAAACCACCATGGTTTGCGGCAGATAGGCCAGCGTCAGAATGGAGTCACTGTCGTAAACATGTTCATGATCGATTGCGACATGATCTGGATGCCTGGGTTTGGAGCCTGTACAAATCACAAAGTTGGTAGCCTGCAAAGAAAGCTGCTGGCCGGTGGTTGTCAGTACGGACACTCTGTTAGGGTCTTCGAACGTTGCGCGACCGTGCACTATTTCAACCCCGTTGCGTTGTAATTGTTCCGTCATGTATTGGTCATGGGCACTCACTACTTCCGACATTTCACCGATCAGTTCAGCCACGCTCACGGAGCGATCCATTTCA
This sequence comes from Gammaproteobacteria bacterium, assembly GCA_048571035.1. Taxonomy (GTDB): domain Bacteria; phylum Pseudomonadota; class Gammaproteobacteria; order Pseudomonadales; family Azotimanducaceae; genus UBA4421. The sequence continues at coordinate 321,082 of CP121329.1, read as the reverse complement.
GGCAGATTCAGCTCAAGCAGTCTGGCATTTACCTTGGCACGTTCTTCAGCTCTTTCACGTAAGGCTTTGGATGGAATAGTGCCATAGTGAACGCAGGCACCACCGACTTCACGCAGGCGCTCGCAAATGGCGACCTGACGACCCGCTTTGGCTAACTGAATGGCAGCCTTCTGTCCGGCAGGACCAGACCCGATTACTACAGCATCATAAATTCTGTTCATGCCATGCTCTCCATAGTGAGGGCAATGTCCGTCGCTTTTTCCAGCAGTTTTTCGACATCATCAGGATAAAAATTGAGATGCTGCAGTGCCGGGTTTTGCAGAATGAGGTCGGCGTTGAGCTGATCCCGAGCCTGTTGTTCTGCAATCAGTCGACCCGCGGCAACAACTGCGACGCTGTCTTTGGCATTTTTTGCTTCGCTGAAGTCATCCAGGAATCTGATGGTCAGATCCACAGACCCAGGCAAACGCCACTCTTCCACCAGCAACAGCCCCGCCGGTGTGGTGAACAAGTTGCTTAACTCAATCATCTCGGACTGACTCAAATCTGAATCCAGCTGCGCAAGCCTGTTAATGACAAGCGGTGTACCGATGTTGTGCAGTAAGCCACTGAGGTAAGCTGTTTCGACATTTCTGATGGCGGCGCGGGCGATCTCTTTGGACCATAAGGCGGTACGTAAGCCGTGCTGCCAGGCTGCACTGACCAGGTTTTCGAATGGACCCGCCTGCAACATTGTTCCTTTCAGGGATACTGTCAGCGCGATCTCGCGGATACGCTCCATGCCCAGGCGCGCAATAGCCTGCTGCAGCGCCACTATTTCAGAGCTACCTCGGAAAGCTGGAGAGTTGACAACACGTAATAAATGGCTCGCAAGTCCCTGATCCTGCTGGATTAATTCAGCAAGGCGAGCAGCATTTGATTGATCATCCAGAGAAGAAGAGAGTACCTCAGCCGCTACAGTAGGCAGCAGCGGCACATCCAGGGAGCGACTTTCTAATTCAGCCTGAAAACGCGCTGCCAGCGAATTCTCGGCAGCCTCTGTTCGGCCTTGTGACATAACTTTCTCGGGCGCATTTGCTTACCCTTAAGCATAGTCACGTATCCTGAACTTACCGGTAGATTATTTGCGGCCCGCGTTTCTGATGAGACCTGGGTCAACCTTTTTAACCAGGCCAGGGTTTGCAGCGGGGGTTTCATCAGTGTCGCACAACGCCGGGTTACCGCCGCAGATATCGCAATCCATGTCCATACCGAGCGCTTTCATGCCACCACAGGTGCCACTGATCGGCTTACGCCCCAAGAGCACCCCGATAGCCATGGCAGTGACCATCAGCAGCATAAAAACAAACGCAAGAATCATTGTAGACATCTGATTTCTTTCCAGAAAAGTTTACTCTGTGGTCGGTAAAAAACCGTCCATGTGGCTATTGTAGCGCGCCGCAAAGCTAAATGTCTGCGGATCATCCGGCATCGAGGTCCGATACATGATGTACGCAGGAAAACCCTGCTCGTCGGCAAACGCCAATCCTTCTTCCACCCCTAACACCATCAGAACTGTGGCATACGCGTCAGCCCACATGGCGGAAGGATGCAAGACCGTTGCGCTGACCACAGTATTGGTAGCGGGCAGCCGCGTTCTCGGGTCTATAACATGATCGACCCGCACGCCGTCGACAAGTCGGAAATTTCGATAGTCTCCTGAGGTTGCAATACTGAGATCGGATAAGCCAAGTACCGTGTGCAGAGTACCCAGTTGACCAGGGTCGGGTACCTCGATACCAATCTGCCAGGACTTACCATGGCGGTTCTTTCCCTGGGTGCGGATTTCTCCGCCAATATCCACCATAAAGTGGTCACACCCTCGCTGGGCCAGCAGTTGTGCCACCAGATCAACCGCATAACCTTTCGCTAATGCTGAAAGGTCGATGTACAGGTCCGCATGCTGTTTTCGCAGGCGCGACCCGACAATCTCCAGCTTATCCATGCCGACATATTCGCCGGCCAGCTGTTGTTGTGCAGGGCTGGGACTGGCGACGCCACTGTCGGGTCCGAACCCCCACAAATTCACCAGTGGACCAACGGTGACATCAAACGCCCCAGCAGATTGAAGCCAGATCGTGTGCGCGACGCTGAGCACTTCAGCCAGTTCAGGTGACAGGTCCACCCACACGTCAGCACGGGTTTGATTCAGGCGGGAAAGTTCAGAATCAGACTGGTAGGTCGACATCGCTGCATTGATCTGCACCAGCAGGTCGGCAACCTCGGACTGACTGACCTGGCAACGTCGCCCGTCTGCCACGTCATGCCACGCGATGGCATACATTGTACCCATTGTCGGACCGCTGAACTGGCCACTCCGCGGTTGCTCGCTGCACCCGACTGAACAGCCGATCAAACACAGCAAGATCCAGCGGCAGGCGTCAAACGTTTGACGGCGGTTGGCCGATAAAAGGCGATCAAAAGGTAACGTCACAACAAATTCTCACAAACCCAGCCAGAAAAGCTCTGATCGCGACTGGTTTTAACGTCGCAGATGGGCACAATACTGCGTTATATAAAAAAAGCTGCGTAACTAAGTATTGTGCGGCTGAACAAGGAGAACACGACCCGTGCATCCAGACAAGCATGCCGCGGCAATTGGGCTCAACGTCACCCCGGCGTTAGGCCTGCGTACCGTCAAGGCGCCCAAACGGAGTGCCTGCACACGACCACGCGCCTATCAGGCCCTGCGGCGACCAGCACTACAACCAGGCCACTTTGTGAACCTGACCATCTAGGGAACCGCTGATGTCTTCACGTTGGTTTGCTCCGCTGTTGATTGCCGCGGCCGTCCTGGGCTGGCTGATGGCCACCCTGTTTGGCGATGTTGGCTGGTTACAGACAACTACGGCGATCCTGCAGAACAGTTTTTTAGCTGCGCTGCGCATGATCATCGTACCGCTGATTTTTTTCTCGCTCCTGACGGGTGTACTGCAGCTGCGAGGGACGCGATCTATGGGCCGGCTCGGCGGCGTCACTGTGTTGTATTACAGCGTAACCTCCGCCATCGCCATCGGCATCGGTCTGATCGTCGTATTTTACATACACCCCTGGACGGCTTATCCACCCCTGACCGATCTGCCGGAAGTCACCAGCGGATTGATCGCCCAGGACCAGGGTGGCGCACTGGCACTGATCGGCAACATGCTGCAGTCCATGCTGGTCAATCCGTTTACCGCGCTTGCGGAACTCAACATTCTTGGCGTGCTGACCACCGCGCTGATTTTTGGCCTGGCAGCCGCTTTCACGCTGCCAGAAGATTCACACTGGCCCAGGATGCTGGATGAGATAACACAAGTCGTCTATACCTGCGCCCGCTGGGTGTTAACCGCCCTGCCCATCGGTATGTTTGCCATCACCTTCCAGCTCAGCGGCAGGATCGACCTCGAAACACTGGCTTCGCTGGGCCAGTTTGCATTGGTGGTTTTTGGTGCAACCGCGCTACATGGGCTGGTGGTTCTGCCGACCATCGCCTGGGTGTTTGGCAACGTTTCTCCCGTCAAACTTGCCAGAGCATTGGCGCAACCGATGCTCACAGCCTTCATCACCTCGTCCAGCGCGGCCACACTACCACTCTCCATGACAACGGCAGAGGAAAAACTCGGCGTCGAGCGCAGCAAGGCCGCCTTTGTATTGCCGCTCGGCGCAACCATCAATATGGATGGCACGGCCCTGTTTGAAGGCATTGCGGTCATATTCCTGGCCTATATGTTCAGCGTACCTATTGACGCAGGCAGCGTAGTGATGGTTTTTTTAATCACAATGATGGCCTCAGCCGGCGCGCCAGGCATACCATCAGGATCTATGGCGGGTCTGCAGGTTGTCCTGCTGTCAGTAGGTATCCCGCTGGAGGCCATTGGCTTGTTGCTACTGATCGAACGGCCGCTGGATACTTTTCGCACCGCGGTTAATGTTGAAGGTGATCTCATTGGTTCCATTATTGCGCAACGCTGGAGTTAGCCGACAGTGAGCACGCGCTTGTTACTGTTACGACATGGCCTTATCAGGGCCAACAGGGAAGGCCGCTGGCACGGCTCTACCGACAGTCCGTTAACCTGGACCGGCAGGCGCCAGGCAAAACGCACCGGGCGTCACCTGCTGGCAAACGAAAAAATTCATGCGGTTTATTCAAGTCCGCTGCAACGCTGCATGGACACCGCAAAATTTGCGAGCTCCGGAACCAACCTGACCGTGCAACCCGTTGAGGGTCTCGCAGAGATGTCGATTGGCGAATGGGAAGACACCCCGTTCAAAGAACTCAGTGAGCGCCACGACTTTATCAACCGTTCGACCGCAGATATTCACTACACCGCGCCCGGCGGCGAAAGTCTTGCCATTGTGGCCGAACGGGTCACGCAGGCCATGCAGCACATCGACCAGCAACATGAAGCCGATGAAACAATACTTGTGGTGAGTCACGGTGTGGCTTTGGCTGTGGCCCTGGCGGTCTTCCTGGAGGCCTCACCATCACGCTGGATCAATTACCACTTCAACAACTGCAGCCTTTCAGAAATGGTGCTGACCCCGGAACCTGTTGTACACAGGTTCAATGAGTCTGCACATCTCTAGGCTGCCGGGGTAAAGTAAGCAAAACGAACGCCTGGAGGGGACATGACCGAATTCTGCATCGTAGAAAAATCCAATCACATAATGACCGTGCGCTTGAATCGCCCGGATCGACTGAACGCGTTGCATCCACCAGCCAACGCCGAACTGGGCGAAGTATTTGACGACTTTGCTGCAGACGACGACATGTGGGTGGCAATCATCACCGGAGAAGGACGCGGTTTCAGCGCCGGCAACGATCTACGCTATCAGGCTGAAGGCGGTGAACGTGTACCCATGCCGCGTGGTTTTGGCGGATTAACCTCTCGATTTGACCTGAGCAAACCGGTCATCGCTGCGGTTAACGGTGTCGCCATGGGCGGTGGATTCGAAATTGCGCTGGCCTGTGACCTGATCATTGCTTCGGACAAGGCGCGCTTTGCTCTGCCCGAACCAAAAGTTGGCCTGGCCGCCCTGGCAGGCGGCTTAAATCGGTTACCCCGACAGATTGGGCCGAAGCGTGCCCTGGGCATGATTCTGACCGGTCGTCATGTTGCCGCAGAAGAAGGTGAGAAACTGGGTTTCGTCAATGAGGTTGTGCCTCACGACGAACTGATGTCTGCTGCGCTTCGCTGGGCGAATATGATTACCGAATGCGCACCACTATCGATCCGGGCAAGTAAAGATGTGGTTTATCAAAGTCTAGATAACGCGTCTCTGGAAGCATCGATGAAAGCTAAATATGATTCTGTGCAGAACATGGTCAGCAGCGAAGATTTTATCGAGGGGCCCAAAGCTTTTGCGGAGAAACGCCCACCCAACTGGCAGGGACGTTAAGAGTTAACCAGCAATGCCTGAGCGGCAACAATGGCATCAGCGACAACGGCAACTGCGAGACAGATATCATTAAGTGTTTCGGTTTCGCCGCGCTTGGACATTTCAGTCACAATTTCGACCTGCGGAACGGTGACGTGCAACAGATCCGGCGTGACTGCAAATTGCCCGCTGTAATATCGTGATCGTGCCATTGAGTTATCTCCGTATCTGCTAGGGGTCGTGTATTAAGTCATCGACCTATCTCGTCATGGCTTTAATACAAATTTGGTGCCAGGCACGGAAATTTTGTTAACTCATTGTTTTTATTAGAAATATTTTTAAATTTGAATGGCCGCCCAGGTGTCGCAGAACGTCACCGAGGTGGCGCAAACCGATTAACTGAGTAACTAGGAGTCAAAACGTGTTGAAGGTCACACATAAAGATTTAATAGCAGCAGCCCTTGCAGAAGTAGAAACCCTCGACATTGATGATGCCGTTGCTCTGCTCGACCAGGAGGACACCGTATTTGTAGATATCCGCGATCCACGCGAACTGGAACGTGAAGGTAAAGTGCCCGGTGCGGTACATGCGCCTCGAGGCATGCTGGAATTCTGGGTCGACCCAACCTCACCTTATTACAAGGATGTTTTCGGCTCGGATGCAAAATTTGTGTTCTATTGTCAGAGCGGTTGGCGTTCTGCCCTGGCAACCAAAGCGGTTCAGGATATGGGCCTTGCGAACGTCACCCATATCGGTGAGGGTTTTCGTGGTTGGAAAGATGCTGGCGCACCCACTGAAGAAGTAGCACCTCGCGGCTGACGCAGTTCATGAATGCAATCATCTACCTGCTTGCCTTCACCGGTGGCTTTGTCATCATGTCGATGGAACTGCTGGGCGGACGTGTGCTGGCGCCCTATTTCGGCAGCAGCATCTACGTATGGGGCAGCATCATCACCGTCTTTATGCTGTCCCTGTCGCTCGGTTATCTTATCGGTGGTCGATGGTCGGTTAAACAACCCAACCTGATGCGTTACGGCAGCATTTTCCTGGGTGGTGCGATACTGATGTATCCGCTGGTGCTTTTTGCTGAGCCTACCATGCAGTGGATTTTTGGTCTCATTGAAGATCCCCGGTACGGCTCTCTGCTGGCATCCACGATTCTTTTTATGGTGCCCACCGTTATCCTTGGCATGATCTCACCCTATTCCGTTAGATTACTTGTTAAGAGTGTCGAAGGTTCCGGCCAGGTCGCCGGTCGTCTGTATTTTGTATCTACTCTGGGTAGCGCTTTGGGCACACTGTTCACGTCATTCTATTTTGTTCTGCATTTTGAAATTAACAGTATCCTGATCATGTTAACCCTCGCACTGGTCAGCACGGCTTTTATAGCAATGATCTGTCACTACCGGGGTATGGGAGCCGAAAAAACGTGAAGCAGAATTTCGCGGTTATTGTTTTCAGCGTTTTGTTAGTCGGTGCTGCGTGCAACCGCGCGGACGCTAAGATCCTGCATGAAGAAAGGTCTCTCTACAGCCAGCTGATTGTTAAAAAAATCGGTAATACTATCTGCCTGCAGTTCAACGTACGCAGTGATCAGCGCAATCAGAGCTGTATAGACCCGAGGCGGCCAAAAGAAATGGTGTTTTCATACACGCGCATGAGTATGGCCAGCTTGTTATACGCTCAAGAGCCTGCCAGCATCCTGGTGGTCGGCTTAGGCGGCGGCACCCTGCCGACCGCTTTTCACCAGCTCTATCCTGACGCACATATCGATACAGTGGAAATCGACACAGCTGTTGTGAAAGTTGCAGAAGATTTCTTTGGATTTCGCCCGGCAGAAAACCTTAAGGTGCATACAACTGATGCGCGGGTATGGACAAAGCGGGCACTCATGCGCGAACGGCGCTACGACCTGATTGTATTGGATGCCTTTAACGGCGAGTACATCCCGGAACATTTAATGACCCAGGAATATCTAACGGAAACCAAACAACTTCTGAAAGCCAACGGCGTTCTGGTGGCTAATACCTTTGCGCAAAGTGACCTTTACCATTCTGAATCCGCGACCTATGCCAGCGTTTTTGGCTCCTTCATCAACTTTCGTGTACCCGAAAGTGCCAATCGTGTGATTCTGGTGCCCGGAGAGGAACTGACAAAAGACGAATTACTCGCTCGAGCGGAGATGATGAAAAATGTGCTTCGTCCCTACGCAGTGCCAATCAAAAGATACGCACAGCTCATAGCAAGACAGATGAACAATAAACCAGACTGGCGGGTTAACACCCGCGTGCTAACCGACCAGTTTGCTCCTGCTAACCTGTTACAGGAGCAGTAGCCTGTAATTCGCGATTGCGGCGGATTATTTTCCTGCCGCAGCCCAGTACTCATCCTTGAGCAATCGTTTGTACAGCTTGCCTGTAGGGTGCCGGGGTAACTCAGGGCGAAAATCGATACTGCGAGGGCACTTAACGTGAGACAGATGGTCACGACAGTAGTCCAGAAGTTCAACTTCCAGCACCGCACTGGCTTCACTCATATCAGCAAGTTGTACAACGGCTTTGACCTCTTCCCCGAAATCAGGGTTCGGCACACCAAATACAGCAACGTCGATCACTTTGTCATGATTGATCAGGACGTTTTCCGCTTCCTGGGGGTAAATATTAACCCCACCTGAAATGATCATAAAATGTTTGCGGTCGGTCAGATACAGATAGCCATCTTCGTCCAGATAGCCTACGTCACCTAAGGTACTCCAGCCTTTGGTGTGCCTTGAATCAGCGGTCTTATCTTTGTCTTTGTAGTATTCAAACTCCCCACCACCGGCAAAGAAGATAGTACCCGACTCGCCTACAGGAACGTCGTTACCCTCATCGTCACAAACGTGAATTTCGCAATTCAGGGGTTTGCCAACGGACCCTTTGTGTGCGAGCCACTCCTGCGAGTTCAGTTGAACAAAACCGTTACCTTCGGTACCGGCATAATATTCATAGATTACCGGGCCCCACCATTCGATCATGCGTTCTTTGATGGGGATAGGACAAGGCGCCGCCGCGTGAATGGCGCATTGCAGGGATGAGACATCATATTTCAAGCGCACTTCTTCCGGCAGCTTCAACATGCGTACAAACATGGTGGGTACCCACTGGCTGTGAGTAATTTTGTAAGTCTCAATTAACTCTAAAGCGTACTCTGCCTCAAAATGCTGCATCACAACCACCGGGATGCCGTTGCGCAGACACGTCATAGTGAAACCCAGAGGGGCGGCGTGATAAAGCGGCGCGGGAGAAAGATAAATTGAATCCTGAGTTGCACCATACAGAGCCGTCATTACCGGCAAGCCTTCCACTGTGCCATAAGGCTCTTCTGGAAGAGGTCGTTTAACGCCTTTTGGATAACCGGTTGTACCCGAAGAATACAACATTGATGCACCTTCGCTCTGGTCAGCAATGGGTGTGGTGGGTTGATCAGCAATCGCTTCTTCAAACGACTCAAAACCCGGCATAGTGTCGTCCAGCATATAGCGTGCCTGCAATTGCGGCAGCGCTTCAATCAGTGGTTGCGCAACGTCTTTGCGCGCGCTTGAAGTAATAAACACTTTCGCTTCACAATTGCTGACAATGTACTCCACTTCAGCGTGCTGCAAGCGCCAGCTGATCGCCGTGTAGTACAAGCCGGCCCGTTGTGCCGCCCAGCAGATCTGATAAAAACTGGCGTGATTTTCCAGCAGCAAGGCGATGTGATCGCCACGCTGCAGACCCAGCGAACGGAACAGGTGCGCTGCCTGATTGGCTTTCGCTTCTAACTCTGCATAGGTGATCACTTCACCCGTTTCAGCAATGATGTAGGCAATTTTATCCGGTGTTTCAGCGGCTATATCAGCGGGATTCATAAATACTCCTGTTAGTCTGCGTTGCTGTCAGCATCGCTGGGATCAAGCTTCAGCGATGCTGAATTCATACAGAATCGCAAACCGGTAGGTTCAGGGCCATCAGGAAAAACGTGGCCCAGGTGTGCATCACACGCGGCACAGTTCACTTCAATACGGCGCATTCCCATACTGACATCTTCATGGGTAGTGACCACCTCACTGTCGATAGGCGCATAGAAGCTGGGCCAGCCACTGCCGGAATCATATTTCGTAGCCGAATCGAACAATGGCGTGTCGCAACACCTGCAGTTGTAGAGCCCAGGTGTTTTAGTGTCATTGTAGACGCCCGTAAAAGCGCGCTCAGTACCGGCACGTCGCGTAATCTCAAACTCCTCCGGGCTGAGCTCCGCGCGCCACTCGTCGTCACTTTTAACCACTTTAGCCATCTTCCCCTCCTAAACTACACTGCAAATATGGATGTTATGATAGTGTGCGCGGGCCCCCAAGGAAACGGTTGTGGGCGGCCATTTTAACCAGATCCGGCAGGTAAGCTGGAACGTCATGGAATTCGATATGAGCTTGGATAAAGTCACCCCAATTTCACCCAGCCCAACGCGCTTGATCAGAAAGTCGTCAAAGCTGGAAGATGTATGTTACGACATCAGAGGACCGGTGCTCAAAGAAGCATCACGCCTGGAGCAGGAAGGCCATAAGGTTCTGAAGCTCAATATCGGCAATCCGGCACCTTGGGGATTTGACGCTCCGGAAGAGATTCTGCGCGATGTTATTCGTAACATACCGGCGTCGCAGGGTTACAGCGATTCCAAAGGCATTTATTCAGCACGCAAAGCCGTCATGCAGTACAGCCAGCAGATTGGCATCAAAGATGTCGATATCGAAGATATTTATATCGGTAATGGTGTTTCTGAACTGGTGGTCATGGCCATGCAGGCGCTGATCAATGACGGCGACGAGGTGCTTATTCCCGCGCCTGATTTCCCGCTTTGGAGCGCCGCCGTTAATCTGTGTGGCGGCAAGCCGGTTCACTACCTGTGCGATGAAGAAGCAGATTGGCAACCGGACCTTGCAGACATTCGCAGCAAGATCACTTCAAAAACCAAAGCCATGGTTGTGATCAACCCCAACAACCCCACGGGTGCGGTTTATTCGCGGGAAGTGTTGCAGGGCCTCGTCAACATAGCGAAAGAATTTGACCTGGTTGTGATGGCAGACGAAATCTACGACAAAATTGTCTACGACGACGCCGAATATGTCGCGATGGCATCGCTGACAGACGATCTGCTGATGCTGACGCTGTCTGGCTTATCCAAATCATACCGGGTGGCCGGCTTTCGCACAGGCTGGCTGATTGTCAGTGGTGCTAAATCCCGTGCCCAGGATTATATCGAGGGCCTGGAAATACTGTCGTCCATGCGATTATGTTCAAACGTCCCCACACAACATGCAATCCAAACGGCATTAGGTGGATTCCAGAGCATCAAGACATTGACCGCACCTGGCGGGCGATTACATGAACAACGTCTGATTGCCTGGGAAAAACTCAACGAGATTGATGGCATCACCTGTGTTAAACCGAAAGGCGCTCTGTACCTGTTTCCAAAGATTGATGTGAAGAAATTCAACATCAAAAACGATGAGCGGTTTGTGCTCGATCTGCTGCAGCAGGAAAAAGTACTTGTTGTTCAAGGCAGTGGTTTCAACTGGCCGAAGCCGGATCATTTTCGAATTGTCTTCTTACCGTATGAAAAAGATCTGAATGAAGCCATTGGTCGTATCGGGCGGTTCTTAAGTACATACCGACAGTAATGGCAGGCATACATATAGATGAGTTTTATGCTGACGCGGCGCAAATCATTGTCAGCCTCTACGACGTCTTTCCGCGCCCGGTTACAATTTTTGTCGAAGATATCTGCGGCCCCGACGAGCCGGACGAGTATGGAGTGCACAGTCATCGTCATCTGGCGTGTTTCGCCACTCTGCTCTGGCTCGCTGAAGAAGGCTATATCCGCTACAACGAAACCATTCGCAGCGAAGCCATAGATCAGGCGGTGCTGTCGGGTCGCTGTTTTACCGCATTGTTGACCCCTGCACCGGGCGCTACACAAGCGGAAACAACTGATTTACCGCCGAGCATTAAAGCTGAACACGCCACTGTGATTTATCGCCTGAGCCAGGCGCTGAAAAGCCGCTCATCTGTCGATATACAGACCGCTTTTGCGCCTTTGCTGAATCGCATGGTTCAAGGCTGATAGCAATAGTCGAGCACTTTCAGACCCCGATCAGTGTACGCTTCAGGGAAGTCAGGGTGGGCTGCAAAGGTACCTTGCAGCCTGCATGCAGGCGCCCATCTGGACATCTGGTTGACAAGAAAGTCAGCGTTCAGGAAAGGTGAATTCAAACAGGCAATAATACGAGCACCCGGGGCTGCAAATTCCGGAATACGCTTCAATATCTGCGCATAGTGTTTTTCAGCAACAAAACTGCCGCGCTGATTTGTTGGCGGGTCAATGATAACAACGTCATAGGGCCCATACATCCTGATCTTCTTCCAAGCCTTAAGTACATTGTGTGCCAGCATCTTCACTTGCCGAAGATCTTGCTCGTTAGCCTGATGGTTACGGCGACCAATATTCAACATATTGGCATTCATATCGTTATTCACAACCCGCTGCGCGCCATGGGCCAGGGCTGATACCGAAAACGCACAGGTATAAGCAAACAGATTAAGCACCTTTGCGCCAGGCATAGAGGTTTGCAGTGCTTTTCGAACATGGCCCATATCAAGAAACAGCCCCGTATTCTGATTGCGGGTTGGCGCAATCCAGAACGACAGGCCATCTTCTTTGACAAGGTGCTCCGCGGGTACCTGGCCCATAACAACTTCGGTCTGGGTATTGCGTCCGGAACGACGCTGAACCACGACCCCTTCAATGGCGTGACCACAATCAACCAGCACCGCCATCAACTGGTCCAGCTCCGACTGCTTGACCTCATCGTATAAAGCGATATGCAGGAAAGGTGGATAATAAGTCACCACAACATGTTCCAAGCCCGGGTAGGTATGGCCACGGCCATGAAACAGCCGCCTTGCGTTACCCGATTGATCCAGACTCAGCTTGCCTGCACAGACATCAGCGACCTGCTGTAAATTATTCAAGTTGATCAGCCAGACGATAAAGCAGGCAGTCCTGGTAGCCGGTAACAATTTCAACCAGACCGATCAGCTGTTGATCAAGCACATTATCTCCTGTGTCCAGTAGCAGCGGTCGCTGTTCGAGGCTGGTCAGCTTCGTACGTGTGCCCACAATCGTGACATCCTGCGGCCAGCACAACCGACGTAGAAACGATGCTGAAATCTGCTGGTTGCCACGGCCGAATAAGAAGCCCTGACCACGTGTAAAACTGATAACCAGATGTTTCACCGGCAGCGACAGTAAGGTATCTGACCCAACATCGATCAACCACTGACCGTTATGGGTATACACATCTACGCCGCGCAGCGTCAGCTCGCTGGGTACACGGGAAGTCGCGTTCAACGCCTGTTTTATGGCCAGACAGGTACTGCCCGGCCCCAGCACCAGATCACAATCCTCAGGCAACCCGGGCAGAATTTCTTCGCATACATGAGCAACAATTTCCTCTACTGCAAGAGGCTCACTTTCTTTGCCACCAATTTTGGTCTGCTGCAGGTAGCCACCCGCTTCCGGCACCCGTAACTCACCGTATGTGCGCAGCAGTATTTCCGCCTCTTCGGCCTGATCATCATAATCGCGAACAGCGCGTAGCACGGGTACGACCAGCCCGCCGGTTACCAGTTGCGCCAGCAGTAACGCAGCAGTGCGCGAGGACACCGCAAATACGCCACTGTGCATTTTCACGCCCGCCGGTACGCCTAAAACCGGCAGGCTATCGCCAATAACGCTTAATATGTCGCGCGCAGTACCATCTCCGCCGACAAAAACAAGCAGGTCGACATTGCCAACTAACAGCTGGGCACAGGTGCGTAGATCAGCGGCATTGGTGGTTTCGCCTATCGCGTAATCCAGTTTCTTGAAAGCTGCGCCCGCCTGTGAAAGCAGAATTTCGCCGAGGGGGCCCGGGCCTGTCACCCAGAGTATTTCTTCAGTTTCCGGCAAAACCGTATGCAGATGCTGCAGGAAATCTGCGCACCGCTGTGGAGCTTGAGGGACACCGCCACGCTGTCGGGCCTGCGCCTGCAGGTCTGCGCCGTCGCTGCCTTTCAATCCGACGCTACCGCCAATCCCGGCTATTGGATTGACCAGTAAGCCAACTCTCAATGCACTTGCGATGCGACCTCCTGGGCTATCGCCAGAGAAGCGGTCAATCCGGGAGATTCAATACCTAACAGATTAATCCAACCAGGCACACCATGTACTATAGGGCCTTCAATTCGAAAATCCTGAAAGCCGCCCTCTGGCGGTGCAATTTTTGGCCTGATACCTGTGTAGCTTGGGTGCAGGCGCTGTTCATCAAGAGCTGGATAATAGCTGCGTATGGCCGCGACAAAATCATCGAAAAAGCTTTCGTCAAAACTGTAGTCCAGTGCATCAATCCAGCGCACATCGGGACCAAACTTTATCTGTCCCGCAAGATCCAGCGTTACATGTACGCCTAAGCCACCGGCCTGCGCTACAGGATATACCAACCGCGAGAAAGGTTGCCGCCCACTATATGCGTAATAATGACCTTTGGCGTAGTAGGCCATAGGTGCATTCGGCGTGCCTGCAGCCAACTCTGGTGCATGTAATCCGGCACAATTAATGAACCAGTCTGCCTGCAATTCAAAATCTGAAGTTGTCACCTGCAAACCCGACTGTGATTGCGTTTTGCGTACCTGAACGTCCTCGACCCTGGTTTGAAACGCAATCATGCCACCATAACGCTCCAACTCGCCCTGCAGGGACAACATATACGCGTGAGAATCGATGATCCCGGTTGAAGGTGACAACACACCACCCACACAGTCCACTTCGGGTTCAATTTCAGCCATTTCACTGGCAGACAACCAACGCAGATCTTCCACACTGTTGGCTGCCGCCTTATCTATATACCCTTTCACGGTGTCGATCTGTGTATTGTCAGCGGCAACAATCACTTTGCCGCACTGCTTATAAGGCACATCAAACTGTTCGCAGTACCTGTACAGCAGGTGTTTACCACGTACACAGAGATCCGCTTTGCGTGAGCCTTGCGGGTAATAGATACCCGCATGAATAACTTCAGAATTGCGCGAACTGGTTTCACTGCCGATGCAGTCATGCTGTTCCAAGACAACAACCTCGCGCCCCGCACGTGCAAGTTCGGCTGCTACCGCCAGGCCGACAACACCAGCACCTACGACAACACACTCCACCTTATCCAACAGCAACCCTCCGCTGCGAGCGGGCGTGGCGTAGGGCCTGTTCAAACTGCTGAGCACGGCGGTCGCAACTGTTCTGCATCCAGCCTCTCACCTCACTGTCGTAGGTTTCTAACTGCTGGCGAAACTCATTCAGGTTGACGCCTATCTGGTCCGCGCTGGGCACAAAAACAAGTCCGCCTGCTTCACAGAACACCTGCTCCAGAGCCTGCACTTTTAATTCCGCTGCAAAAAATGCTGCCTGCGCCCTGGCCGACCTTGGCGGCTCGTTGTAGACATAACCAAAATCAACCTGGGTTCTACGCGTAGATCCGGCTACACACCAGTGGGCCGTTTCGTGTAACGCACTGGCCGCAAAATTCTCACGATAAAATAGAAGATGGGGCTCACCTGCACGCTGAGCCGGTTGATAGAGTGGTTCTGCCGCACCACCGATCAATTGAGTTGCATGGGACTCCCAGAAGCACCGTGCGAACACGTCCACAACGTCTAGATCAGTCATGCAGCGGGTGTCCATGCAGTTGCTGCAGATAATCCTGGCTAAGATAGACCTCACCTGCAAGTAAGTGGCCCATATAAGCTCTGGGCGGCCGAAGTCCAGCTGTTTTCACAGCGGGATTGGCAAAATAGGTCCACGCCCAGGTGATGCCCCTCCCCTGCCGGATTGGCACAACTTCGCGCCCATAATTCCAAGGCGCACGCTCAAATGGATCCATTTTTAGTATGTCATTTGCTTCGACAAGCTCGTACAACACCCCCTCGACAACACTTTGGCGATCAAATTCTATGTTGGCATGCCCCACACCCGCATGGTCCCTGGACATTTTGTTGAACATCAAGCGGAAGCCATCCAATACGCCTGATTGGGCATCGCGCACTGGCAAACCCCGATCAGCCACGCGTGCGGGGTTCATATTTGAGCCATAAGCGAAGTAGTGTCTAACACTGAGTCGGGTCATGAGGCGGTTTTTTTAATCCAGAATTGCAGCACTTCTGTATCTGTTTGCGCGCACAACATTTCATGACCCATAAAGCGACAGAAATGTTCAAAATCACGCTGCGTTGACGGGTCGGTGGCCAATATATGCACAATTTCTCCATTCTGCATTTCGCGCACGCGATTACGGAGCAGCATAAGCGGTTCAGGGCATAACAACCCCTGGGTATCAAGTTCGGTATGACTATCCAATTACTGTTCCTGAGCGTGACGCAGCTGTGCATGGTAAGACAGATACACAGCCATGTGGAGAGCTTTGCACAACCCTTGACAGGTCGCCACAGGCTAACCAGACTCGAACTGAATCGACAGGTTGTGGTCCAAGAGAAAGCCAGACGTAGTCACTTGTGAGATCGCCCGGAAAAACCTATATCAAGATGAAGTTCTACCCTTGTAAAGCCTATCTGCTGGTGCTTATGAGTTGGACCATGACCAGCCTCAGCTACGCGGAAGAGTTACCTGCTCTATACGTGTCTGACAGTCCGGCAATGCCCGCTCTGATAGAACCGGGCTCCGCGGACGAGATAGCCTACGGGTTCCTGAGCCAACAGATCGCCAGCGGCGAAGCGGATGACGCGGCCTACGTATTAGAGAACACGCTAAACCAGATCGAGGCCAGCCGCCATCGCTACCACGAAGATCTGATCGTACCGCTGACTTTACTGGGTGACGCCCGCATGGCTCAAAAGGACCTTGAGGCAGCTCTGGATCTGTATACCCGGGCGCGTCATGTCGCGCGGGTCAGCCACGGCTTGTTTGATATCAAGCAGCTCGCTGTCGTGTACCGTGAAGCAGACGCGTTGATCGCTGCGGGTGACATCCAAACCGCGGCAAAGCGGGAAGAGTACGCCTACGAAGTAATGCGTAAGGCCTATCCGAATTATGATTCGGCAACCCTCCCCGGACTTATGCGATTAGGTGATTTCTATTTAAACACCTTCAATTACCTGTCTGCGCGCGCCATGTACAACGCAGCCATGAATGTCCACAGCAGCAACCAGACCGATTTCTCTCTCGAAGCTATACCGGCCCTCAGGGGTATCGCTATTTCTCATCGTCTCGAGCGATTTCCACCGATTTATATCGCCAATCCTGATCAGAGTGCTTTTGACAACCCTACTCCGGGCCTGCGTTCACCGGAATTCGATCGACAGCAGATGGTCTTCAACAATTTCCCTGCTGGCGAAAAAGCATTGCAGCAGATCATCGAAATACGCAGACGCCAGGAGCCTGAGGACCGGCAGGAAACCCTCAACGCTATTGTTGAACTCGCCGACTGGCATCTTCTCTTCGGCCGCAGCAATATGGCAAACACCCTCTACTCAGAAGTTTACAAACAGATGCTCGAAACCGGTGTAGACGCTGCGAGCTTTTTCGCAAAACCAACCCTGGTGTATCTGCCAAAGCCTGATAATCCTCGCCCCCCTCCAGCAGACAGACGTGCAGAACCAGCCGATGGCCTGGTTACACTGTCCTTCGATGTTGCACCAACAGGACGCATACGCAAACTGGTCACCGTCGAGAGTAAACCGGAAAAACTAATGGACTTCCGCGTCCGGCGCAGCATGCGCCTAGCTATCTTCAGACCTCAGCTGATCGATGGGTTGCCGGTGATGGCTCAGGCACAAACGTACACCCACGAGTTTCGTTACTTCCCGAAAATAGACCCCACCGCTGCGGTAGTTAACCCAGCCTCACAACCGCCAACAGAAGAATCATGAAACGCATCAAACTGCTTATCGCTTTCGTCTGCAGCGCTGTTGCCCTGGCGGGCTGTGCGCCAATTACACCACTACCCGGTGGCATGCCAGCACCGATTCCACAACCACCTTCAGCCGGTGGAGCACCAAGCGTTCCCAGTGGCACGCCGCCTTCATTGCCCGGCGGCTCACCCTCTTTACCCGGCGGTCAGCCCAGCGGACAATCGAGTGGACAACCCAGCAGCAGCGAACAAGGCGGCCAGCAGGACGGACAACCTTCTTCTGACAGTTCCGGCGGATTACCCGGTGGTGACATGCCCGGCGGCCAACCCGGCGGCATGCCCGGTAGCAACGACCCGAACAACTCACCCGACGGTCAATCTTCAGAGCCAACCTGGGACGTTGAACAAGGCGGTGCTCAGGGCGAAGAAGGTTCAGAAGCTGGAGGTAGTCCTGGTGGCCCGGGCGCACAAGGCACAGGTGACGATGGGTGGGAAACCTCTAACGAAATTCCTGGCACCCCTGGCAGCGCCGACGGCGAAAGCGGCGATGGTGCAGACGGCCAGGCCGGCGCATCTGGTGAGGAAAAACGCGGAACGCCCAGCGGCGATGATGAACTGGACGGGGCGCTGAAAGATTTCGACGGCGAGATTCTCGCTGAGCGTGAAATCATTTCCAGCAGTCAAACCGGCAACGCGGAAGGTGGTGGCGCTTTGGAGCTACCCACCAGTTCTGAGGGGCAAGGCAGCGGCGGCGACGTCGCCGATACCAGCGGCCCCCTGCCTCAGCGGCGCCAGATTCCCGCAGCCCCTCCGCCTCCGCCTCGGGGCAGCGAATCCGGGCCCGAAAATCTGCCCGATGCTAAGGACGATGACATCATTGCAAGACAGCTGCGCGAAGCGGCCATGCAGGAATCTGACCCAGAGCTTAAAGAAAAGCTCTGGGATGAATATAGAAAGTATAAAAAGGGTTAGCGGGTCGCAAATTCATGAATAACACCAGGATATCAGGCCACACTTCTGGCGATGTTTCAGCCGTTCTGTTAATGATGCTGGTTCTGTCTACGGTGATGCTGCTGAGCGGTTGCGTTAACCACACTACGCGTATCGTCGACATGACGCCGCCAGAGCAATCAGAGCGCTACCTCGACGAAGACGAGCTGTTAGATGTTGGTATCAGCATCTTCGACGAAAACGTGCCTGAAGACTACGACGAACGTATCGAAGAAATCATCATGCCTGAGGTCCGCCGTGCTGAATCACAGTACGTGCCGTATTTTGCGAAAAACCTGCTGCAATCAACGGGTAACTGGGGTGCTGTAAGGGTGGTCCCCCGGCCAACCCATGCCGTTGACGTCATGGTAACCGGTCGCATCATGCACTCCAATGGAGAGAGCATGATCATCGAAGCCACTGTATTCGATGCAACCGGAGAACAGTGGTTCACTCGCGAGTATTCGGCCCTGGCAAGCAAATATGCTTACGAAGAAGGCATGCCGGAGTCGATTGACGCCTTTCAGGCTGTCTATAAAAATCTGGCTGATGACATGCTGGCCTACCGACAGGGACTGAGTCCGGCTGATATCGAACGCATCCGCAAAACTGCAGAGCTTAAGTTTGCCAGGGAATTTTCGGTCGAAGCCTTCGCCGATCATGTGGTTGAGAATGAAGACGGGCAGTTTGAGATTGTCCGTCTTCCCGCTGAAAGTGATCCCATGCTGGAGCGGGTCAGACGCGTGCGGGAACGTGAGTACCTGTTTATCGACACCCTGGACGAGTACTACTCCAACTTTCATCGACAAATGTACCCCGCTTACCAGGACTGGCGGCGTGCCAGTTACGATCAGGCGATCGCTTACCAGGAACTGCGCGCCCAGGCTCGATCACGCATGATTGGGGGCACCATGGCGATCATTGGTGGCGTTGCTGCAATGTATGAAAGCAGTGATGCCTACGTGGATGCCAGTGGTATTGTTGGCGTGGTTGCTGGCGCTTCATTAATCACCAGCGCTGTGCAGAAGCGACATGAAGCCGAACAGCAGGCCGACCGTTTAAGGGAGTTAGGCAGCGCCGCAGAAGCCGAATTGGTCCCTACCACTATCGAATTGGAAAACCAGACCCTGCGGTTACAGGGTAACGTTGACCAGCAATATGCAGAGTTACGTCGAATTCTACAGCGTGTCTATTTTGAAGATCTTGGTCTCGAGCCGCCTCAGGCAAATGATATTCCCCAATGACGGAAAACTCTGACGATATTATTGAATCGCGTCAGGCGCCACTGTCGCATCTGCAGGAAGAGCAGGAGAAAAGCGTCCTGGGTGGTGCCCTGAGCGCATTGGACTGGCGGGCTTATACCGCAGCAGCCCTTGTCCTACTGGTACTGCTCGGTGGGTTCTACTGGCTTCCGGAACCGCAACTTGAACGGGACATTCAATCAGCAACCACAGTCAGCACTCGTCCGGACGATACCAGACCCGCCGCGATAGCAGACGAGACTGCTCTGGCACCATTTGCCGCCGCCCAACAGACTCGCGATCGAGAGAAAGTCCAGCAGGCACTGGCAGAATTTGTTGAGCGCCAGATTCTGCTGGAGGACAGCATGCAGGTAGATCAGTGGGGTGCAGATGCCCTTGATGCTGCTATGAATCAGGCAAAAGCGGGTGACGGTTTCTTTATCGACGAACAATACGACAGCGCCCTGGAAGCTTATCAACAGGCGGTCATCAAAATTGATGAAGTCATCACTCAGGGCAACGAGTTGTACCTGGAGTTTCTGCAAAATGGTAATGCCGCCCTGCTTGCGCTGGATGCATCAGCTGCAGAAGGCGCCTTCAATCAGGCCCTCACAATCAAACCCGGTGACCCAGACGCAACAGCCGGCCTGACGAGGGCACAAGGATTACCTGTCATTATCAGCAAACTTCGAAGCGCAAAAAATCATGAGTTAGGCGGTCGCTATGATGACGCCCTTGCAGTCTACGATGATATAGCGCGTCTTGATCCGCTTACCCCCAATCTCAACGAGCTTCGAGCAGCAGTCAGGGCGGCTAAAACCGGTGATGACGTGGCTTCACATATCAGTCGCGGATTTTCTGCGCTGCAAAGCCAGCGTTTTGAACAAGCGCGCAACGCCTTTAACGCCGCACTGAGCCTGGACAGCGACAACGCTGTAGCTAAAGGAGGGCTCCAACAGGTTGCCGAACAGTACGACCTGGCGGTCATCGGCGATTATCAGGGCAAGGCTGAGAGAGCTATGGCGCAGGAGCAGTGGCTTGAGGCAGCAGATGCGTATCAATCAGTACTAAATCTGGATAAAAACATCCAGTTTGCGAAGCAAGGCCTGGCGCAGGCCAAGGCTCACGAAAGGGCTCAGCGCCTGATGACCAGAATTGTCAATGAACCGAACAAGCTGTCGAATGAGAAGCTCTATCTCGATGCGCAGAACATCGCCAAACAGTCCCAACAACTTGAGTATGCCGGAGATGAGTTAAAGCGTCTGCAACGGGAAGTGAGCAATCTTCTGTCTCTCTACGCAGATCCGGTTGAGGTGATATTACTATCGGACAATGCAACCAACATCGTCATGTCTAACGTCGGTGAGCTGGGTTTGTTTGAACGCCGCACGATCAGTTTGCGGCCAGGTGCCTACACCATAAGAGGCAGTCAGAATGGATGCCGGGATATCTATCTGACCGTTGAGGTACTGCCTGGCATAGAACCATTGGAAGTACGCTGTACTGAAAGCATCAATCGATGACAGGCGCACGATGACCTCCTGCCATGAATAGAGTCGACGACCAGAACCCCGCCGAAAGGAGCCAGCAGGCAGACACGATTGAAGCGCAGGTATTTGTTCCCAGCGACAGCAAACCGCAGAGCCCTCGACTGGCTGTCTGGCAGATTGTGCTACTCGCCTTCGCCGGTGTCGCAGTGGCCATATTCTGGTTTCTTTTCACTTCAAAAAGCGTACTCCTGGATTTCAAACCTTCAGCTGCGGACGTCAGCATCAGTGGCGGCTTTGCTTTTGAACTGGGTGGTGTCTATCTCTTACGCGAGGGCGAGTATCAGATTGCGGCACAAACGCCCCTTTATGAACCCCTGCAGGCACCCATCAGCGTGGGAGCAGAACGCAATCAACGCATCGAACTTGAATTTGTGCCTTTACCCGGTTTCCTCACACTGGAGCTCAGTCCGGCCGATGCCAATGTGGTGGTAGACGGTCAACCTGCAGCGGTGACCACCCGCCTCGAACTGGCAGCAGGTCCACGTGAAATAACAGTCAGTCACCCCCGCTATATCGAAAGCACAATCACCGTGGATATGCAGGGCAAACAAATCGAGCAAAGTGAACGCATAGAGCTTGCACCGAACTGGGCAGACGTTGAGGTCACGAGCGAACCTGCGGGTGCCAATATCTGGATCGACAATCAACCAACAGGTTTACAAACACCAGCGACCATTGAAGCACTGGCAGGAGAGCGCGAGGTCAGTGTTCGCCTTGATGGTTATAAAACTCATCGCGAACGCATCTTCGCCCAGGCCGGACTTGCCCTTTCACTTGCGCCAGTCAGTCTTGAGCAGGCCGATGCCACTGTCACGGTAACATCACGCCCGCAAGGCGCAGGCGTGACTGTTAACGGACGCTTTATGGGGCAGACACCACTTGAGCTTGATTTGAAGTCCGCCCAGCAACACAGCCTGCAGGTTATTCTCAATGGATACGCCACTTTCAACCGCAGTCTGCAACTCGCGCGAGGCGATGTACGCTCAGTTCACGCTGATCTCGTGCGCCAGACGGGCGAAATAGTCGTGCGCTCACAACCTGCCGGCGCGCGTTTATCCATTAATGGTAAACCCGCCGGTGCTGCAGACCAGGTTCTAAGACTACCGGTCGAACCGCACAGTATATCCATAACGCTGGACGGCTATGCCGGCTACAGTACAGAAATTACGCCTAAAGCCGGTCTCGTCCAGGAAGTCAGGGTGCGACTACTGACGCTGGCTGAGGCGCGGCTGGCTGCGCTGACACCAACAATTACCAGCGCCGCCGGTCAGAACCTGAAACTCTTTGAGCCTTTTGCATTCCGCATGGGCGCCTCCCGGCGGGAACCTGGCAGACGCGCGAATGAAACCCTGCGTGAAGTTGATATGACACGACTTTTTTACCTTGGCACTCAGGAAGTTACCAACGCCCAATTCCGTCAGTTTGCCAGCGGCCATGATTCTGGAAGTTTTGAAGAAGTCAGCCTTAACGAAGATGATATGCCTGTGGCTTCCATCAGCTGGAACGATGCCGCTGCGTATTGCAACTGGTTATCAGACAAAGACGGACTACCGCAGTTCTACAACATAGAATTCGGCAAAGTTACCGGCGTAAATCCGCGCAGTACTGGTTACCGGATGCCAACGGAAGCCGAGTGGTCCTGGGCCGCTCGTACCCTCCCCCGCACAAAGCAGGACGCTACAGACGTTTTGCGTTTCCCCTGGGGTGACAACCTGCCGCCTCCAGATCGACACGGCAATTACGCAGATCGCGCAGCTTCAGCCCTGGTCGGGCGGGTTATTTTCGGTTACAACGACAATCACACTGCAGCCAGCCCGGTGGGCACCTTCAAATCGAATATTTATGGGCTTTACGATATGGGTGGTAACGTCGCTGAGTGGACCAACGATTTTTATGAGATCCCCAGTGCGGACAAAGTTACCAACCCTACCGGCCCCGCCAGCGGCGAATATCGGGTGATCAAAGGCGCCAGTTGGATGCACGGCACCATTACAGAACTCCGCTATTCGTTTCGCGACTATGGCATTGGCGGCCGCCAGGATTTAGGGTTCAGAATCGCCAGGAACGCAGAGTGACCAATAGCATGATCAGAAGAGTGTTGCAGAGCCTGCTGTTAGCCGCAGCGTTGGCCTGCCATAACAGTTACGCTGCGGAGCAATCTGGCGCGAATTCGAATGACGCTCAAGCATCAGCAGAGAGCGGAAAAACAGACGCAAAACAACCGCCGACAGAACCCTCCGCAGATCAACAAACCGCCAGACAGCAGAAAGACAAAGGCCGCGATGGAGAGATTTTTCGACCCAGCGAGGAGATTTCTGAAGATTTCGCGGTCTCATTTCCCGTAGATATCTGAACCTTCTGTGCCCTCGGGAGTGCATGACAATTAGAACAAGACAACCAACATGAAAAAACAACTGCCATTTGAACTTATCTACCAGATCAGTGCGCTGATCATCGCCGTAATTATCGTGCATCTTGTTTATGTCACCATTATCCGGCCGAATGCTGATGCGATCCTGCAGCAACAGGCGGAACTGGCGGCAAGCGGAGAACCTTTTGTTCAGGACCGTTCGCTATACGTTGTACTGCGGGACTTCGAACAGGAATCATGCTTTATTCTGATGTTCTGGGCGATCGCCATCATGGGATTGAAAGCACGTTCAGCCCTGGCCGAACGCAGCCTCCTGAACGAAAACTTTATTCAGGTCAGCGAGGGGGTGAGCATTCTGCCGGAGGACACCCGGGAATATACGCGTCCTTTACAGAGCTTGCCGGAAACCTCAAGGGAAAGCCTGTTACCACGCACTTTATTGGCGGCGTTACACCGATTTTCTTCAACCCGCAACGTACAGGACGTTTCTGAAGCGGTGAAATCTGTGTGCGACGCTGAATCTGACCGACTCGACAGCGAACTATCGATGGTACGCTATATCGCCTGGGCGATTCCCTCAATTGGCTTTATCGGCACCGTTCGAGGTATTGGTGAAGCTCTAGGACAGGCCTATCGCGCCGTTGAAGGCGACATTGCCGGCGTGACAACCAGTCTCGGCGTGGCGTTCAACTCAACCTTTATTGCACTGGTCATCAGCATTGTGCTGATGTTCCTCATGCACCAGTTGCAGTTGATCCAGGAACGGCTGGTGCTCGACACTCATACCTACTGTGATCAGCGTTTGTTACGCCATCTGCAGGTGAGACGCAGTTAAATGATGTATCTGGATATCAACGACTGGCAACTGACGCTGCGCCAGCCGCATCAACCCGCTCGGTGCTTTAC
The DNA here is from genome assembly GCA_048571035.1 of Gammaproteobacteria bacterium. Lineage (GTDB taxonomy): Bacteria > Pseudomonadota > Gammaproteobacteria > Pseudomonadales > Azotimanducaceae > UBA4421. The sequence continues at coordinate 296,655 of CP121329.1, read as the reverse complement.
CGGTGCGGCGGCTCAGACCCCCAATGGTCTTATCTTCGATGATGACGCGTTGGCTCGGTCACGCTCGCATCCGCAGCAGTTCAGCAACCGCTACCTCTCCACCATCGCTGCAGACCCGGTCGCAGGCGATCTGGGGTTGGCCAAAAATCACGCGGACCTTATTTACCGACATCTGCTGCAACTTGACCTTCCAGCCAGCGAACCCCTCGTGCTCGCCGTGTCCGGACAGATCAGCAATGCACAACTGGGACTGTTGCTGGGTATATGTGCTGAAGCGCAACTGACGGTCAAAGGTTTTATCGACCTTGCCCTGGGCCAGTCACTGAAGATCGCCGCAGACACAGGCTACCATGTCCTGGATGTTGAGCAGCATCGCATGACTCTAACAGAAATTCAGGTCCGCGATAACAATCGCGCGCAAACACGCACCACAGCCATGGATGGGGTTGGTACAGCCAGTATCATCGAAGGCTGGATGAACGTCATAGCCGATGAGTTTGTGCAGAAGACCCGCTTTGATCCTCTGCATTCCGGACAAACAGAGCAGCATCTTTTTGATCAGGTATATCCCTGGCTCACCCAGAGCCAGATGCAGGATCATGTGGTCAGCATCAGTAACGGAGAATCCAGTCGCGAGGTTGAGATAACCGCAGCCAGACTCCTGGAAAAACTTACTCAACGCCTTGCCGGTGTTGAGTTGAGTCATGTTGAACATCTGGTACTGACACCCAGGGCTGCATCAATCCCTGCGCTTAAATCTGAGCTTGAACAGCGGGTCCCTCAGTGCAGTCTCATACAGGAGAGCGATATCCTGGGAAACTACGAACAGCTCGCCGCGGCACTATCCGACGCTCAGGTGAAAAGAATAAGCCAGGCAGCAAATCTTGGCACCGCTCACACTGCCGAATCTGCAATCGACTCTGGCCTCCAAACTGACGCCCCCTCAGCGCCGGCCTCCAGTACTCTGGCCACCCACTGGCTGTTGCAACACACGGCTTATCCGCTGGATCACCCCACTCTGACCGAGGCCGGCGTGCACAACGGATCCGAAGTCGCTGCTGGCACCCAGGTGACTGTTGCCGGCCAGACTTACACTGCGATCAGAGTTACTTAGCCTGTTATGGCCCGCTCGCGAAGGATCAATGTGTTCTCGCTGTCTTTTCTCGACGTCATGTCCTGTGGCTTTGGCGCCGTGGTCCTGATATTCCTGATCATCAACCACGACACACAAACCGAACCCACCGAGCGCAGTGACGACCTGCTTGCTGAAATCCGCATGCTGGATTATCAGGTTCAACAGGGTGAAAAAGATCTGTTCGAGCTGATTGAAAGCCTCGACGATGTAAAAGCCCGGGTCGAACAATCAGACGCAAATCTTGCAAGTACGACGCAGACCATTGAGACCAGCAAAGCAAGTCTGGAAGATTTAGAAAACGATTCTGTCGCTCAAACTGAGAGTCTCAAAGCATTAACTGCCGATATTGAGTCACGCGAAGCAGAGGTGAATCGTCTGCTGGCACTCAAAGCAGCAAACGATGGTTCTCAGGTACGCTCTTTCGAGGGTGAAGGCGATCGTCAATACCTGACCGGGTTAAAAGTCGGTGGGCGCAACATCGTTATTGCTATCGACACCTCTGCAAGCATGTTAGACGACACGATTGTTAACGTGTTACGGCGGCGCAATATGGACGATGCGCGCAAGCAGGCCGCACCCAAATGGCAGCGCGCGGTACGCACCGCCGAGTGGCTGGCAGCGCAACTACCTTTGGATGCCGACTTTCAGGTTTACACCTTCTCCGAACAGACGCGCTCACTGGTTGCGGACAGCGATAATGACTGGACACCGATGTATGACGGCCAGGCGCTGAACGCCTCAATTGCAGAGTTGCGCAACATAATTCCCAACGGCGGCTCTTCGCTGGTGAACCTGGTTCTCGAAATCCGCAAACTTTCACCCATTCCGGACAACGTCTACCTGATTACCGACGGACTGCCGACGCAGGGAGAAAACCCACCCCGCTCCGCCACCGTCACGGGACGCAGGCGTCTGGACCTGTTCGGCGAAGCTGTTGATCGCCTGCCGAAACAGATTCCGGTCAATGTGATCATGTTTCCGATGGAGGGCGATCCAATGGCATCAGCCGCCTACTGGAACGTGGCACGGGTCACCGGCGGCGCGTTTATCTCACCGTCATGGGATTGGCCATAATGCGTAACCGTCGTGGCATAGAGGAATTCAGCGTGTCGTTTCTTGACGTCATTTGCTGTGGTTTTGGCGCGATCATTCTGCTCCTGATGATCACCAAAACCGTACAGCCTGTATTGCTGGAAAAATCCAACATAAACATGCAGGGGCAGGTAGCGCAGCGCGAGAACGCTCTATTTGAAATTAGAGGGCAGATCACCGAGTTGCGCCGGCAGGTAAACGATGAACAGGCGGATCTTGCACAGAAGCTGGATGAACTGGCTGAACTTCAGCAACAGCTGGCGGTTATCCTTGGCCAGTTCGACAATCTTTCAGAAGCCCAACAGGAGATATCTACCGAAAATCTGCAGCTGGCCTCAGCCAAACAGTCTCTGACGGATGAAATGCAGCGTCTGCTTGGGCTTGATTTCAAACGCGATTCCGGACTTGTTGGCGGCATCGCCGTGGATTCGGAATACATCATCTTTGTGATTGATACCTCCGGCAGCATGCAGAGTGTTGCATGGCCACAGGTGGTCCGCAAAGTCAGTGAAACACTTGCGATTTATCCTGGAGTGAAAGGCATTCAGGTCATGAATGACATGGGTGATTACATGTTCACCCGCTACGCGGGCCAATGGATCGAAGACACCCCAGCCCTGCGCAACTCTATTATCCAAACCCTGCAGACCTGGGCTCCCTTCAGCAACTCAAGTCCCGTCGAAGGGATTACCGCGGCGATAAACACCTATTATGATCCACAGAAGCGGATCAGCATTTATGTGTTTGGCGATGACTACACCGGCAATTCCATCGAAGACGTGGTTGAAGCCGTAGATCGGGTCAACCTTGCTGATGAAAGCGGCAGACGCAGAGTACGTATTCACGCGGTGGGTTTTCCGGTATACCTAGATCAACCCAATGCGCGCGTGTACCGATTTGCCGCCCTCATGCGCGAACTGGCTTTTCGCAACGACGGCACTTTTGTAGGACTGGCTGAATATCAATGACTGGGCATCTGAACATCATCAATCAGAATTGGGACCGCCATTTCGGCAACTTCTACAGCATGTTGACCCTGCTTTTCTGCCTGTTTGTTGTCAGCGGTTGCGCTGGCACTAAACAACTGGCGATTGACACCACTTTTCCGATACCGGTGATCGAAAAGGCACCGGTCAGTCTCGGTATTTTTCTGGATGACAACCTGGTCAACTACGCGCATAAAGAAACCATCGACCGATCCGGCACCTGGGAGGTGCAGATCGGGCAAGCCCAGACACAACTCTTCACCAACCTCGCAACGGGCTTATTTGAAAGCTACGCGTTCGTTTCCGGCAATACCGTTGCCGCACCTATGGATGGTGTACTTAAACCCAGCATTACCGAAGTGCAGTTTTCCGTCCCGGCACAAACCCGTTCTGACTACTATGAGGTATGGGTTCGATACGAATTTGAATTATACGATCGTGCAGGCAATGTTGTAGGTAGCTGGAAACTACCCGCCTATGGCAAAGCCAGTAAAAATAATCATGGCTCCTCATCCAATGGACTGCAGGCTGCGGCTATTGCTGCCTGTCGTGACGCCATGGCATTTTTCAGCATCAACTTTTCCCGAGAACCTGCGGTACAGAAGTGGATCGCAGCGGGTAAACCTTCTCAACCTGCGCCGGTCATGGCTACTGAAAGCCCGGCGGTTGAGAGCGACGGAGAAACCACCGCAACCAGCCAGGAGGGTGACCCGGCATGAAGCCACTACTGTATCTCTGCTCAACCCTGTTTTTTATGACTTTTTTAAGTGGCTGCGTAACATCAACTGTACAGCAGGTCCGACAGACGCCTACAGCGATGAAGGAAGGCGATTCTATTGTTGTCATCGGTCGGCGCAACCGACCGAGCCAGGCAGAAGCCGAATTGGATTTCATTGACTGCGTAGGACGCACTGTGGGCAGCGGCAGGGACGGTGTTCAGGTGATCAGCGAGCAGGAGTTCATGGATGCCATGTTCCCCTGGTTTGAGCCCAGAACGGCGCCACTGAATACAACAGACCTGCCCAGTTTATTAACCCAGCCGCTTCTGGCTGAGCGCGTTCGCGAGATCGGCTTGAAGTATCTGGTCTGGCTCGAGGGTTCCACCAAACGCGTTGCTCAGGGTGGCAGCCTGAGCTGCACGATCACGCCAGGGGGCGGTGGTTGTTTTGGTTTCTTAAGCTGGGAAAATGACTCGTCTTACGAAGCATCCATCTGGGATACCCATACGGCAAAAACCGCCGGGCGTATCAGTTCAGATGCGGCAGGCACCAGCTACATGCCTGCCATTGTGGTCCCTATTCCACTGATTGCCCGGGTTCAGTCATCTGCCTGCTCAAGCCTCGGCGATCAGCTTAAGCTTTTTGTTAATAATAGCTCTTAACCTATTGTTTTTTAGGTCTTATATCTAATACTTCACCTTCATAACGCTCGGGTTCAATGGCATACCATTCCTGCAGCTTGGCGTCGTGTTTTTTGGCCATGAGGTCGCAGAATTCATAGAAAGTGGGCCGTCCCGGATCAGTGATCACCACGCGTTCCACACCGGCTTTAAACGCTCGGTTTACCAGGCGCCCCAGCGGCTTGACCAGAGAATCCCAGAAACAGATATCACTGCCAACAATGTAGCGCTGGCCCGCCAGGTCCGCACTTTTTACCTTGGTGAAGTCCGCCTGCAGGTGCTCAACTTCAACCCCATTCAACTCTGCCAATACATCGAGAAAGGGAAATACCGCTGAATCCAGGTCAACTGCGGTCATTTTTGCTTTGAAATGACGCCCGCAGAACACCGATGCCGGCCCCCAGCCACAACCAATTTCCATCACATTTGCACCGCGGCGCAGCCCGTGGTGAGTCAGGTAATCCATCAACACGAAGCTGGATCCCCAGGTTTTGTGACCGTGTATCGACGGCTGATAACGCTTCTTCAGCGCTTTGATCAGATTATGTTTGTTATCGAGTAAAAAAATACCATAGGCATATTCAATATGCGGCTCAGGCACTCGCTCCAGTCTGGGCATGAAAGTTCCTCAAATAGGCAAATTATTGGCGCGCTAAAATACCCGACTAATTTACTTGGGTATTACCAAAGGTTAAACTGCGTGCATCTTTTGTAACCCCGGTGGCACATCGCCAGACAACCGGGCTGACATACCAAGAGTTTACGCATCATAGAGGACATAGTGTGAGCCATTCTGTTGACGATTTGGTTAAATCCAACGCTGAGTACCAGGCTGGATTTATCTCCAACATTGAATCAGACACCATTCCACCCGGTTTGGACGAATCTGTTGTGCGTTTCATATCCGCCAAAAAAGGCGAGCCCGACTGGCTCACTGAATGGCGCCTGCAGGCTTACACAAAATGGCGCAATATGACCGCGCCAGAGTGGGCACACGTGCACTTCCCTGCAGTGGATTTTGACGCCATTTCATACTACTCCGCACCCAAAGATATGTCTGATGGGCCAAAATCCCTGGCGGAAGTTGATCCTGAGTTACTGCGGACCTATGAGAAGCTGGGCATTCCGCTGCATGAACAGGAAGCCCTGGCGGGTGTTATTCAAAGCCGACCGAATGTTGCGGTTGATGCGGTTTTCGACAGCGTTTCTATTGCCACCACGTTTAAGGACAAACTGGCGGAAGCCGGCGTGGTGTTCTGCCCTATCTCTGAGGCGGTACACAGTCACCCGGAGCTGGTTCAGAAGTACCTGGGCAGCGTTGTGCCTCAGGGCGACAACTTTTACGCTGCGCTGAACTCTGCGGTTTTCAGTGACGGCTCGTTTGTCTACATTCCCAAAGGCGTGCGCTGCCCGATGGAACTGTCCACCTATTTCCGCATCAACGAGCGCAATACGGGGCAATTCGAACGCACCTTGATCATTGCTGATGAGGGCTCGCACGTCAGCTATCTGGAAGGTTGTACCGCGCCCATGCGAGACGAAAACCAACTCCATGCTGCGGTTGTTGAACTCGTCGCATTGGGCGATGCGCAGATCAAATACTCCACAGTACAAAACTGGTATCCCGGCGATGAAAACGGCAAGGGCGGCATCTACAACTTTGTCACCAAACGTGGACTCTGCGCTGGCGCGCGATCGAAGATCTCCTGGACTCAGGTTGAAACCGGCTCTGCTATCACCTGGAAATACCCGAGTGTTGTGCTGCGTGGTGATCACAGCGTTGGCGAGTTTTACTCGGTGGCCTTAACCAACAACAGGCAGCAGGCGGACACGGGCACAAAAATGATCCATATGGGTAAAGACACCCGCAGCACGATCATTTCCAAAGGCATCAGCACCGGACGCAGCGAGAACAGTTATCGTGGCCTGGTGAGGATTTCGCCCTCGGCATCCGGCGCGCGCAACTTCACACAATGCGATTCCCTGCTGATTGGTGACACCTGTGGTGCACACACCTTCCCCTATATAGAAAACAGCAACACTAAGGCCATTGTTGAACATGAAGCTACGACGTCGAAAGTCAGCGAAGACCAGCTGTTTGCCTGTCAACAACGTGGAATCGATCCGGAGAAAGCAGTGAGCATGATTGTTAACGGTTTCTGCAAGGAAGTATTCAAAGAGCTACCTATGGAATTTGCTGTTGAGGCCGGCAAATTACTTGAAGTAAGTCTGGAAGGAGCTGTGGGATGAGCCTGCTGAATGTTAAAAATGTCACTGCAAAAGTCGCCGAACAGAACATCCTCAAAGGCTTGAACCTTGAAGTCAAAGCCGGTGAAGTACACGCGATCATGGGCCCCAACGGCTCCGGCAAATCGACGCTGGCAAACATACTCGCCGGCAAACCCGGTTACGAGGTTACGTCAGGGTCCGTCGAATTCGAAGGTCAGGATATCTCTGACTGGGAACCCCATGAGCGAGCACACGCAGGCATTTTCCTTGCCTTTCAATACCCGGTAGAAATACCCGGCGTCAGCAATATGGAGTTTCTGAAAGCAAGCCTCGATGCCAACGCCTTTGCTAACAAGCAGGAGCAAACGAACGCAGCTCAGTTCATTAAGCGTGCGCGAACCCTGGCTGAATCTCTGGATCTGAATCCAGACTTCTTGAAGCGTGGCGTAAACGAAGGGTTTTCCGGCGGCGAGAAAAAGCGCAATGAAATCCTGCAGCTTCTGCTCCTGCAACCCAGACTTGCCGTACTGGATGAAACAGATTCAGGTTTGGATATTGATGCACTGCAGGTGGTCGCGGAAGGTGTAAATCGTTTTCGCAATGAAGATAACGGCGTTGTGCTGATTACCCACTACCAGCGCTTGCTCGATTACATCGTTCCGGACTACGTGCACGTATTGGCAGATGGCAAGATCGTTCAGTCCGGTGACAAAAGCCTGGCACTTGAACTTGAAAAGAAAGGCTACGCATGGCTCACCTAGAACTTGCGCTCACCTCACGACCCGAGCCACCGCGCTGGCTCAGTGATAACTCAGATCAGTTTCACGAAGCTGTTAACCAGGCGCTGAATTCAAAAGTGCATCGTGAGCGTTGGAAGTATACAAAAAGCCAACCGATCCTGGACATGCTGGAAGCACCTGCCGTAGACCCCAACTGGCATACGCTACCTGCCGGTGTGGTGCTGCGGGAAGTCGCTCAGGATCTGCCGGAAGCACCGCTGCAGTATCAGGTCGATGATGCACCTGAAGCGAGCAGCGCTTTGTGCTACCACGACAAGCTGACGCTTATAGAAGCCTCTGGCAATCCAACACAACCGTTAGTCATCGAACACCGCGGGCACAGTGCGCCTATCGTTTTAAAAATTGCGGCCAACACCCACCTCGAGCTGCATGAAATTTACGCTGACAGTGTCGATCAGCATCAAACTCTGTGGATAGAATTAGGCCCAGGCAGCAGCCTGACACATGCAAGAAACAGCTTTGTTCGGGCAAAACACTGGCAATTCATGCGTGTAACCCTGGCCAGAGATGCATCTTATGTGCTGCACAATCACAGTTGCGGCGCGCAACTGCGTCGGCAGGATATTCAGATTTTGTGCAATGAGCCTGGCGCCAGTGCAACGCTGACCAGCGCTTCCCAGGTTGGTAAAGGGCAACACCTGGACCAGCAGATCACCCTTGAACACCGTGCAGCACACACCAGCAGCGAACAGGTCTTCCACAACATTGTCGAGGACAAAGCCAAAGTCACTTTCAACGGCCGTATCCATATCCACGAACACTGTCCTCAGGTCGCCGCCACCCTGCAGAATAGAAATCTTGCCATGGGCGACAACGCGACTATAAACACAAAGCCCGAGCTGGAGATTTACACTGACGATGTCACCTGCGCTCACGGTGCAACCGTTGGCCAGTTGGACCCGCAACATATGTTCTATTGTGCAAGCCGAGGTATACCACCGGCAGAATCTCGCGCGCTGCTTGCTCAGGCGTTCCTCAACACCGCCACAACGGGGCCACTGGCTCAGCAAGCACTTAACGAATTTGGCATTTCCCAGTCCGACTATGCCGATGTTTGAGATTCGCGCTGATTTTCCAATTCTACAACGCCAGCATCAGGGGGAACCTCTGGTGTACCTTGATAGTGCAGCAACAACACAGAAACCAGAGGCAGTGATCAATGCGGTGTCCGGCTATTATCGTCACAGCAACGCCAACGTGCATCGGGCTGCACACAAACTGGCGGAAGAAGCCACCACTCTGCTTGAAGATGCACGCACCCTGGTGCAAGCCTACATAGGTGCATCAGATCGCCGGGAAGTGATTTTCACCCGAGGGACCACCGAATCCATAAATCTCGTTGCCCAGGGTTTGCAGGCATATCTCAAAGCTGATGATGAAATTCTTATCACGGCACTGGAACACCACTCAAATATTGTGCCCTGGCAGATGCTGGCTCAGCGCACCGGCGCTTGTTTGAAAGTGGTATCAGTGGACTCAAATGGTGACCTGGACCTGCCAGATTTCTATCAGAAACTATCCACTCGCACCAAGGTTTTCACCTGCAACCACATATCTAACGCGTTGGGTACTGTTAACCCAGTTGCTGAACTGGTTCAGGCGGCAAAAGACGCTGGCGCTATCACCCTGGTTGATGGCGCCCAGGCGGTCCTGCACGAGCAATTGGATGTAACCACGTTGGATTGCGATTTCTACGCATTCTCCGGACACAAAATGTACGCGCCAACGGGCATTGGTATTCTTTACGGTAAACTTGCACGCCTTGAGGCATTACCCCCCTACCAGGGCGGGGGCGAGATGATCGAGCACGTGACGTTCGAATCCAGTACGTACCAGCAACCCCCTTACAAATTCGAAGCCGGCACACCCAATATTGGTGGCGCCGTGGGTTTAGGCGCAGCCATCAAGTATTTGAATGAGCTGCCGCTTGCAGAACTAGTCGAGCAGGAGCACAACCTGATCAAATCTGCTCTCAGTCAACTCAAACAGATTCCAGGATTCAAGCTTGTTGGCGAGCCTAAGAAGCGCAGCGCGGTGATCTCTTTCCTTATCGAAGGCGCGCATCCAAACGACATCGGCACTCTGTTAGATCAGCAAGGAGTTGCTGTGCGCACCGGGCATCATTGCACCATGCCGTTGATGGACCATCTCGGTCTACCTGGCACAGTACGCGCGTCTTTCAGCCTGTACAATAACGCCTATGACGTTGAACGGCTGGTTAAAGCGGTAGACAAAGCCACGACATTTATCTAGGTGAGGAAATTACAATGAGTGAACTTTCAAATATTTCCATTACGCCCGAGGCTGGTAAACACATCCGTAATCAGTTGCAGCTGACCCAGGCTCAATATTTGCGTCTGGCGGTTAAGGAAAGCGGCTGTAACGGCTATATGTACATGTTAGATTTTCTTGAAACACCAGCGCCTGAAGATGAGTGCCTTGATTTTGGCGATGGCGTTCGAGTTTGTGTCAACCAGGCAGACTTGCCGATGGTTGCAGGCACGGAGGTCGACATGATTACCGAAGGTCTGAATTCAGCATTGGTTTTTAAGAATCCAAATGCAACGAGTTACTGTGGCTGCGGAGAAAGCTTTGCAGTCAGCGCTGACACAGACACCGATGCAACTATTTCATCGAATCTGGATAAGCTCGCTACAGATGTGGGTAAGAACTAGTCGTGGAACGCCGGATTGTCACAACCACCCGTGCCTGCGAAGCGCGTCTGGTCCCCACAGGTGATCTGATCACAATTCCAGCAGGTGCATTCATCACCCTAACCCAGTCGTTGGGTGGCACTTTTACGGTTGTCATTGAAGGCAATATGGCAAGAATTGCCGGCGCTGATGCAGACGCCATTGGACTGCAACCGGAAGTATTAGAGTTTGAAGGGATAAATCCGGATGGTTCTGTGAACCCCGAGCATGTCCGCCAGGCTTTAGAAAGCGTGTTTGACCCGGAGATTCCAGTCAACATCGCTGATCTCGGGCTGATTTACGACACCACCATCAACGACGGCGAAGTTAACATAAAGATGACGCTCACCGCGCCCGGTTGCGGTATGGGGCCGGTATTGGTGCAGGAAGTTAAAGACCGAGTTGCCACGGTCCCTAACGTTTCCGAAGTCTCCGTAGAGCTGGTATTCGATCCTCCCTGGTCTCGAGAAATGATGAGCGAAGAGGCTCAGTTGGAACTCGGAGTTTTTTAGTTCATGGATGTCGCTGAGTTAAAGGAGACATTTGCCTTCTTCGATGACTGGGAAGATAAGTACCGTTTTGTTATCGACTTAGGCAAAGAGTTAGAAGACATACCTGAGGGTGACAAACTGGAAAAGAACCTTATCCGCGGTTGTCAGAGCCAGGTATGGTTGACACACAACCTGACCGATGACGGCACAATCAGCTTCAAACTCGACAGCGATGCGTTCATTGTGCGGGGACTCATCAGTATCGTCCTTACCGCTTTGAATAATAAGCGCCCTGAAGACATACTGAATTTTGATATCTACGCACTGTTCGAAGACCTCGAACTTCTGCAACACCTCTCTCAAACCAGAGGCAATGGTCTGCGTGCGATGATCGCCAGAATCAGAGAAATTGCTGAGGATCTTTCGTAGCGGGTTCTTAAGTTCTAGTGTATCTGCGCATTCAGCAGCCGGATTTCATCCTTTGACAGACCAAGCGGAACCGCAATATCCAAAAGATCTTCACCACCGCCTAATCTGCTTTTAGCTTCCTGCAGGATCCAGCGACGCGAAGAAACGGCTGCCGATCGCGCGCCTTCTCCATGATGGACCAGCTGGTCTACCGAGCGCGCAACGTTAATGGAGCTGTCGACAAACACATCAAGCTGCCGTTGCAGATTTTCGATCTGCTTGTGCGCCTTAATGCTCTGCATGAACAGCAAGGCATAGCCAGAGGCACAGACGACACCCATCGCTATCAACATGATCCAGCTAAACATGTTCATCTATGTGGCCTCCTTCTTGATCGGAAGAGTCTTCTTGGGAAGCCTCTTCAGTGGCACTATCTTCGCCCGTATCTTTGCTGACCCGTTTACCGGTTGCATGCGAATCCTTTCTCTCGTCAACCTTTTCGCTTTGCGGTTCGTCAGCAAAATCATCGTCACTGCTACCTTTGCCCTTACGGACACGACTGCGACGTTGTAGCGACGTATAGGCTGGCAATGTTGTATGTACGCGATCTATCCCCATAGCTCACCTCTTGGAACTGGAATGACATGAACAGCAATACTTCTCGTCTGTATAAGATTAGTACAGATTTACAGATGTGCCAGAAAAGCGACATCTTTCATCTTCGTGCCAGGCGTTTTATTGACGCTTCAAAGAATTATGGCAGGAAGGGCCTGGACCAGGTTCTGGACCGGCTATTCATCGTCGCGAGACAGCAGGTCACTTTCAGTGCTGAATATCAAACCACCCTCCGGGGTTCTGGTTTTCACGACCCGGGGGTCCAATTCATTCTGGGGACCAGAGCGCAGGAATGCAAAAGCGCCGCCATCAGGGTTTGCGTTGAGGTTTCGTGAGGCATTTGTGCGTCTTGCTATCACCACCACAACCCTTCGATTAGCGGCACGTCCAGCAGGCGTTGCGTTGGTCGCAACGGGGAAATTTTCCCCATAACCTACCGCGGAAATTCGTTCCGGACGCACGCCTTGAGCGACGAAGAAGCGGGCAACTGATGACGCCCGTGCTGCAGATATTTCCCAGTTCGACGGATACAGCGCAGAGGTGCTGGGCACATTGTCGGTGAAACCTTCAATCGTTAACGGATTCCGGGTACTGGAAATCAGTGCGATGGTTGACTCCAGCAAACCTGCAGCTGACTGTGTCAGCGCAGTTTGTCCCGGTTCAAACAACACATTGGCATCAAGGCTGAGCTCAAGCCAATCGTTGTTGGATGCTACCGATACACCTTCTAATTGCGCAAAACCACCCAACAGAGATTGGGCCGCTTCGACTGGATCTTCAACAAAAGTATCCCCCTCCTCCTGATCCGCGAAAGCGGTACTTTCCGGCAAGTCTACTACGTGGGGGGATGCGGCCTTGTTCGGTTCACCAACCTGAATAGGGTCCGGGCTGGCAGAATCAACCGCAAAGGTTTCAGACAGGGTTGCAGACAGCACACGGTATTTCTCATCGTTTACTGAAGATATCGCATACATCACGACAAAAAACGCAAACAGCAACGTTATGAAGTCAGCATATGAGACCATCCAACGGTCTGTATCGTTTTCCGCTTCAATGTAACGGCGACGCATCAGCTACCTGCTACAAGTCCGCGCAATCGCATTTCCACGCTACGCGGGTGTTCACCATCTGCGATGGCAATAAGCCCCTCAATGAACAGATCATCCGCTCCCGCATAGCGAATCACCTGTGTACGCAGTCGATCGGCTATGGGCAGGAACAACAGGTTTGCGAACCCGACGCCATAGATAGTGGCTACAAACGCGGTGGCAATGCCGGCGCCCAACTCGTTCGGGTCAGCAAGATTTCCCAACACCTGAATAAGTCCAATAACTGCACCCAGAATACCGATGGTAGGTGCATAGCCACCCATACTTTTAAATACATTCGCCGCTGCAAGATCAGAGTCAGTGCGAGCCTGACTGTCGACCTCCAGCAACCTTCTGATGGTGTGAGGATCTATACCATCCACCACGAGCTCTAGACCTTTACGGCGGAATGGGTCTTTCAAACCCTGAGAAATATTTTCAAGACCTAACAAACCTTCGCGCCGCGCGGTTTTGGCCCAGACAGCCAGACGCTCAATCTCTTTATCGACATCGAGCGCGGGTGGCTTCACAATCCATACAAACATACGGCTGGCACGTATGAGACTCAACCATGGTGTCTGCAGGACCACAGCACCCAGTGTGCCACCCACAACGATGATGAAAGCCGGTGCATCCAGCAGCGCGGCTACCTGTCCACCTTCCAGAGCATTGCCCAGAAAGATTGCGGAAAAGGCCAGGATGACACCAACAATAGCAACGATATCCATCAGGCTTCGGTCCACTCGCCCACTTTGCTGCGTACCCGCAACGTGGCCTGGCTTAGAATCTGGCTGATACGCGATTCACTGACACCAAGCACCGCACCAATTTCTTTCAAATTTAATTCTTCGTCGTAATACAGCGACATAACAAGGCGTTCGCGTTCGGGCAATTCTGCAATGGCGGCAACCAGATCCTGCATCATTTCATCACGTTCGGTGCCGTGATCGCCCACATCCAGATGAGGCAGCGCACTGGGGTCGTCGCTTTCATTCACTTCTTCATAACTGACAAGGCGACAGGTCGCCGCATCTTTAAGGATGTCGTAATACTCTTCCAGGGAAACCTGCATACGATCAGCTATGTCACGATCGCTGGCCTCTTTGCCGAGTGCATGCTCGACCTTGCGCATCGCTTCTGTCACCCGACGGGCTTTGCGATGTACCGAGCGAGGCGCCCAATCTCCCCTGCGCATTTCATCCAGCATAGATCCGCGAATGCGGATACCGGCGTAGGTTTCGAAACTGGCGCCTTTGGAAGCGTCGTATTTTCCCACCGACTCCAGCAAACCCAACATACCGGCCTGTACAAGGTCATCAAACTGCACACTATCTGGTAACCGGGCAACCAGGTGCTGGGCAATACGCTTCACCAGATAGCCATACTTTTTTATTGTCGCATTACGGGCTTCATTGTCCGCATATGCTGCAACTGGATTAGACATACAAAGACTCAATGTAATGCGTATTCGTTAACCAGGCGCTCTACAAAGAATTCCAGGTGCCCTGTTGGCGTGGTTGGTATTGGCCAGGAATCGACTTCAAACGCAAGTTTTCTGAAAGCCTGCGCAGATTTACTGGCAGGATAGAGATCAAGCACAGCACGCTGTTTCTGCACAGCTCTGCGCAACTGTTCGTCTTGCGGAATAGATCCGGCATGCAGCAAAGCGACATCCAGAAAGCGATCCGTAACGTGTTGCAATTTCTCATACACAGCAACTCCGTCAGCATCGTTGCGCACCATGTTAGCAACTACCCGAATCTTGTTGATGCCAAACTGCTGATTCAGAATTTTAATCAGAGCATAGGCATCTGTTATTGAAGTGGGTTCGTTGCACACCACAACAATAATTTCCTGTGCAGCACACAAAAAGCTCAACACATCGTCAGCGATGCCCGCCGCTGTATCGACAATCAATACATCCATTTTGTGGGCGACATCGCTGAACGCGGATATTAATCCGGCATGTTCCCGCGGCCCAAGCTTGACCATCTCCTGCAGCCCGGAAGCTGCTGGCACAACTTTCAGGTCTTGTGGTCCATTTATAATGACCTCATGCATCGAGCATGTCCCATCAAGGACATCTTTCAGAGTATGACGGGGTTTCAGCCCGAGCAGCACATCAATGTTCGCTAGACCCAAATCTGCGTCCAGAAGCGTTGTGCGGCGCCCCAGAGCTGACAAAGCCAGGCCCAGGTTTACGCTTACATTGGTTTTGCCTACCCCACCTTTACCGCCGGTAACGGCAACAACCTGAATGGGGTTGGAAGAGACTTGCTCCATGTCATTTACTCCTGTTTACCTGCTGCCGAGCGTGGCTTTACAGGTTAAGCGCGGGGGCAAAACCTTTGCCCCTTTAAGAAACATAGTTGTTCTTTTCAATCGGTCAAATATGAGCCCGTGACCTGGACCGTCTAAACAGCAATTGCAAAGCCTTGTGGTTGTAGCGCCGCAAACAGCCACTGCTCGACGGCCTGTTCATCCGCAAGTTCCAGACCGTCTGGTAAGCCATTTGCAGTGCCCAGCCAGTACAGGGGGAGACGCAGCTCGTACAACAAGTTGCCCAATGCATCCCCCTCAACACTGAGATCCGTTTGTGTCACAGCGACCCCTGCTGGGTTTAAACCTGCCACCTGCTGATGCTGAGCTCGCAAGTGCGCCAGACTGTGCAGCGCACTGCACACCCAGATATCTTTCACACCATTGAGCGAAATCATGGGGCGTGATGGTGCTATCGCCGGTGTGTCCACCAGGATGAGGGTTTTGTTCTTGAACTTCGCGATGGCAGCCTGCAATTCTTCAGGCGCGCACTCCTGCATATGTACACCAAAAGTCTGGCAGGCAAGCTGCAGTGCTTCTGTGCCCGCTAATCGCTCCCTGTCCGTGGAAATGACCGCTATTGTTGTGCAGGCGTTCTGCCTGACAAAGTGCGCCATCAATTTGATGATCAATGAGCTTTTGCCTACCCCACTGGTACCGATAAAACGATAAACACCCTGAAGGGCAGAGGCGGGTTTGTGGGCATAGTGCAGTCGTTGTGTCAGCGCAGTTCTAAACTGCTGCAGATCTTTACATCCCGGCAAAGCCTGAATCACGGCGTCTTCATACCCAAGCCTGGACAGTTGTTCCAGCAATGCAGGTTCGCTGACTGGATCGCTTTGCCTGGGGACCAGCGACTCTACTGATACAGAACTGATCTGACTTGGGGTCGCGTTTTGTTTGTCTTCCTGATGATCAGGCTGCGGACTTGCGGGCAGTTCAAGACAGGCATCCACACAAACCTGATAGCCTTCCCGATGCTGCCGCAGGATCAGCGCATCTGCACCCAATGCTTTACGTACCATTGCAAGAGCCTCACGCAGACTACCTGCTCGAAAGGTATGTACCTGCTCGCGTGAATTCTGATCGGTTGTTTCTAACATGTTTACCCCTTAACCCGTTCGGCCAATTGTCGACACGACAGTAATCTGTTTATTTTCTGGAATTTCTTCGTAAGCGAGCACATGAATCACCGCCTGTGAGACACGTACGAAACGGGACAGCAGACTTCTTATAGCCGCGGATACCAGAAGTACTGCTGGTTTACCCGCTATTTCCTGCTGTTCAGCGGCACTGACTACGGATTGCTGAAGTCTTTCAGCCATCACTGGCTCAATAACCGGCGCATCGGCGCTGCCCTGATTTTTCGCCTGCAAAAGCAGCTGTTCCAGCTCCGGATCCAGCGTAATGACTTCTAACGATTGCTCACTGCCGTATATGTTCTGCACAATCATGCGCGACAGCTGACTGCGTACAAGGTTGGTCTGATCATCCAGAGACAGGTTACTGGCGCTTCCGTCTGCCAGACATTGCGCGATGGTGCGGATGTCTTTCACAGGAATTTTCTCGCGCAGCAGATTCTGCAATATTTTCAGCAATCCCGATAAGCTGATGGCGCCAGGCACTAGCTGCTCAGCAAGTGTTGGCGAACTTTGAGCCAGGAGATCCACCAGGTGCTGCACTTCATCGTGTCCCAGAAGGTCAGCTGCGTTATCAAGCATGATCTGGTTCACGTGTGTAGCAACAACGGTGCTGGCATCTACAACCGTATAGCCAAGCGTCTGGGCGTTGTCTTTTTCGTGTTCTTCTATCCAGTACGCCGGCAGGCCGAAAGCTGGATCTTTGGTTGCCAGGCCGCTTAAGGGGCCAAAGGTTTCGCCTGGATCGATGGCCAGAAACTTGTCTACAAATATTTCTGCTTCGCCAACACTGACACCCATCAAAGAGAATCTGTACCCGTTAGGTAGCAGATCGAGGTTATCCCGGATATGAATAGTGGGCACCAGAAAACCCAGTTCCTGTGAAAGCTTCTTGCGCACACCGCGTATTCGGCTCAGCAGTTCACCACTCTGGTTCTTATCAACCAGCGGGATTAATTTGTAGCCCACCTCTAAACCCAGCGTATCTACCGGGCTGACATCTTCCCAGCTGACTTCGGAGCGTTCAGGTTGTACATCCGCAACTTCCTCTTCTACCGCGGTAGTGTTAGTGACTGGCTGCAGCGCTTTCTGATAGATCCACCAGGCAATCGCGGCAGCTGTTAAAGACAGCGTTAAAAACACCCCGTGAGGCATACCCGGAACAATGCCCAGCGCAAATAGAATGCCGGCCGCAATGGCCAACGCTTTTGGTTCAGCGAACAGCTGGTTAACCACTTGCTCGCCCATGTCCTGGGAGCTGTTTGCCCGGGTGACAATCATTGCTGCAGCAGTAGAGAGCAGCAACGAAGGTAATTGTGCCACCAGGCCGTCCCCAATCGTCAGCAGCGTATAAACTTCGAGAGCCTGACTGAAATCCAGATCATGCTGGACGATACCGATGGTCAATCCACCCACTATATTTATCAGCAGAATCAAAATGCCAGCGATCGCATCACCTTTGACAAATTTACTCGCGCCATCCATTGAGCCATAAAAGTCCGCTTCCGCTGCAACCTCTTCGCGTCGCAGGCGCGCCTGATCCTGATCGATGACACCGGAATTCAAATCAGCATCAATGGCCATCTGTTTGCCTGGCATCGCATCCAGAGTGAATCGCGCACTGACTTCTGAAATACGACCGGCACCCTTTGTAACCACAACAAAATTGATGATCACAAGAATAATGAACACAACAAGGCCGACCACATAGTTACCGCCGACCAGAACTTCCCCGAAGGATTCAATAACCTTACCTGCCGCAGACCCGCCGCCGTGGCCATCGAGCAACACAACACGGGTAGAAGCGACGTTCAGCGCCAGTCGTAACAACGTAGCCACCAGAAGAATTGTTGGGAACGCTGCAAAATCCAGAGGTCTCATGACGTAAACACTGACCAGCAGAACCACCAGTGCCAGGGCGATATTGAAAGTGAAAGAAACGTCCAGCACTGTAGGTGGCACACGAATGGTCATCAGTGCCAGTACCAGTAACAACAGGCAGGGGATGGCGAGCGCGCCTAGTTTGAAATTCCCCATTATTTAGATCTCCACTGCAAATTCATCGGGTACATCGATATCAGCCAGCCTGGGTGCATAATTGATCTGGCCTCGCTTGTACTGCTCCAACTGATAGATGTAAGCCAGCACCTGGGCTACAGCGATGTATAAGCCTTCGGGAATTTCATCGCCCGCTTCAGTATTAAAATAGACAGCACGTGCCAGAGCTGGGATTGGCACAATTGGCACTTCATGCTCATTGGCAATCTCACGAATCCGGAACGCCATATGGTCAGCACCTTTAGCCAGCATGACAGGCGCCGCCATTTCTTTGGCGTTGTACTTGATCGCTACCGAAAAGTGTTCCGGGTTGGTGATCACCACATCAGCATCCGGTACATCTTCAAGCGATTTACGTCGCGACATCTGCTGTTGCAAGGCACGCAGTTTGGCTTTTACCTCAGGTTTACCTTCTGAGTCTTTGTGCTCATCTTTGACTTCCTGTTTGGTCATCTTCAGCTGTTTCTTATGATCAGCAACCTGAAAAGGCACATCCATAACCGCAACAACTACCAGCGCCATGCCAATGAACAAAAGTGCCCAGCCGACATAAACAACACCCTCAGCAATAGCAACTTCCACCGGCAAACCGCCAAGGACAAGCAGATCATCAAGGAAATAAGACAACACAAGAGTCGCCACACCTGACACCAGGACAAACTTGGCTAACGATTTCGCCAGCTCCATCAGAGATTTTTTTGAGAACATTCGTCCCAGCCCTTTCAACGGGCTCATACGGCTGAACTTCGGCGTAAATGCCTTGGAAGAAAACAGAATTCCACCAACCCCGATGCTGGACAAAACGCCTGCAGCAAACATCACAAGACTGAATGGCAGAATTGCCCACATCGCTTCGCCTACAGCATTACTTAAATATGTAGGCAACGGGATTTCGGGTTGTGCCGCTGAAGTGAAAATTACACGCGTCATATCCATCATTAACGCCGCAAGATCAGGCGCGACGAAAATGGCGGCCGCTGCGCCAAACGTTACAATGGCAACACTGTTCAATTCACGCGATCGCGCAACCTGCCCTTCTTCCCTGGCTTTTTCCAGTTTCCGGGGGGTGGCGTCTTCGGTTTTTTCCTGTCCCTGTTGTTCTTCAGCCATGCCTATACCTGCGAGATACCACTGACAATATCTAAAAATTCGGTCGCAAGACGATGGAACTGATCAGCCCAGCCGTGCAATACAAACCAGATAATGACCAGGCCAAACAATAAGCTGAACGGGAAGCCAAGAGAAAATACATTCAACTGAGGCGCACTTCGATTCATGACACCAAACGACATGTTTACAATCAGCAGTGATACCACCGCCGGTATCGCCAGCAGTACACCACCGGCAAACATCCAGCCACCCAGTTGAGCAATACGTGCAGCAAACTCACCCATGCCAAGTTCCATTCCGTTCGGGTAGAGCTTGAAGCCGGCAACAAAGATTTCGAAAAGAATCAGGTGGCCATTGAGTACCAGAAACGAGAGCGTCACCAGCATGAGAAAAAACTGGGACCAGACCGTGACAGACACACCATTGCCAGGGTCTACCATTGCAGCAAAACCAAGGCCCATCTGCATACCGATAAACTGGCCTGCAATCACAAACAACTGAAAAAAAATAACCGCTGTGAAACCAAGACCAATTGCCAGCAGTATCTGTAAAACCAGGTCCACCATGATACCCAGGTTCAATTCAGAAATATTCGGCGCATCACCCATGACAGGTGTCAGCGCCAGTCCAGCCGCCATGCTCAGCGCAATGCGGATGCGCGGTGATACCAGCTGGTTACCAAATATCGGTACAACCATGAAGAAGCCCGCAACACGTAGCGTGTTGAAAAGCAACTCGCTGATAAAGCTGGAGAATTGGACCATTGAGATTGTCATATCAACCCAGCAGGATCGGTATCATTTCGAAGATCCTCTGAAAGTGATCTAACAGTTCTGACAGCACCCAGGGTCCCAGCGCCATGATGGACAGCAATGTCATCAGCAGACGTGGCAGAAAACTCAGCGTTTGTTCATTGATTTGTGTAGCAGCCTGAAAGACCGATACAACAAGGCCAACAAACAAACTCGGCAACACGAGAATCGAGACGATGATGACTATCAACCCGAGCGCCTCTCCGAACACTGACAGCACATCCCCGATACTCACAACGACATCCCGAAACTGCCCGCGAGGGTACCCATGATCATGACCCACCCATCAACCAGCACAAACAGCATAATTTTGAACGGTAGAGAGATGATCAATGGAGACAACATCATCATGCCCATGGACATCAGCACACTGGCCACAACCATATCGATGATCAGGAACGGTATGAACAGCATGAAACCAATCTGGAAAGCGGTCTTCAGTTCGCTGGTCATAAACGCAGGGACAAGTACAAAAAAATTAATCTCTTCCGCTGCATCAACGGGCTCGTGTTCAGATAGGCGCATGAACAGATCAAGATCATTTTCACGCGTTTGCTCCAACATGAACGCCCGAAAAGGTTCTGCCGCTGCCTCAAGTGCCTGTTGAGGTGGCAAAGTTTCAGCAACATAAGGCTCTATAGCAACACGATTAACTTCTTCAAAAACCGGCGCCATGATAAAAATCGTCAGGAACAACGCAATGCCGACCAGTATCTGATTAGAAGGCGTCTGCTGCATTCCAATAGCCTGGCGTAGAATGGCGAACACAATCACTATGCGGGTGAACGCGGTCATCATAATGACCAGTGACGGCAACAGCGTCAGAATAGTCATCACGACCAGAATCTGAATGCCCACACTGTATTTCTGTGTGCCGTCGTCTTCAGTGGTGACGGTCAGTGCAGGCAGGTCCATAACCGCGGCTGCATCCTGCACGATGAGGACCCCGCAGAGCAGCAGCAGTAATTGCATGAAACGCATGAGATTCATTGTGCTTTAGCCTGAGCCTGGTCAAGAGCCGCAGAAAAACCACTGCCAGCATCCAGCTGCGCAAGCTTAGTAATACACTGCGAATTCATACCCACCAGAACGTGCTGGTCAGCAATTCGAACCAGTACAAGTTTTTCTTTTGGACCCAGATAGGCAGAGTCGACAATTTTCAGCTGTCCGGACTGATGCCCTTTCAACCCCTGGAAGCGACGGACAACATACCCCAGCAGAACAACCAGGCCTACAATCAGTACCAGCGCCAGAGCTACTTGCCATATGTTATCCGATGGAGTCATCAGTTGATGCTCGCAATACGCTGTTCAGGTGAAATGACATCCAGTAGACGCACGCCGAATTTGTCGTTGACGACAACAACCTCTCCCTGCGCAACAAGCGTGCCGTTAACAAGAACATCCAGGGGTTCACCTGCAGTGCGAGTCAGCTCAACAATTGAACCTTTGTTCAGTTGCAACAACTTGCGGATACTGATTTTGGTGTTGCCAACTTCCATGGACAGTCGTAATGGTATATCCAGTACAACTTCCAGGTTCTTGGCACTGGCTGAGCGAGCTTCCAACTCATTCGTTGATGCATCTTCAGCCTCAGCGGTTTGTGTTTCTAATTCATCAGACATAGCCAGTTCCTATTGATTTCCAAACGAGTCGAATTCGAGCGCAAATTTGCCTCTTGAATCGCCCAGAGTTGCGTTGAACGTGGGGACGTTAGCCACCCTTACTTCATGCAGTTCCTGCATATTCAGATCTAAGACGTCGCCTGGTTGCAGTCGCATCAGGTCACGCAGCCTTAACTGCACATCGCCTATGACACAGTTCAGCGGCAGTTCTGCATCCAGAATTGAACGCTCCATTCCTGCTCGCCATTGATCATTGCTTTCCTTGGATTCCTTTTTACCCGTTGCATCCAGCACACCTTTAAACGGCTCTAACGCAGCGTATGGAAATGCGATGTGTAACTCGCCGCCGCCTTCTTCAAGCTCGAGGCGAAAACTGCACAACATCAGTACTTCGCTGCCCGGAATAACGTTGACCAAACCAGGATTGACTTCGTCACCCACTACTTCAGTTTTGATCGGTAATTCGTCTTGCCAGGCGCTCTCGAAATCATGCAGGATCAGATTGACGATGCGGTCTATAACGCGCCTCTCAGTGAGCGTGAATTCTTTGCCTTCCAGTGAACTGACAAGACCGCTGCCGCCAAAAAACAGATCTACAAGACGGTGAATCAGTTTGGCATCCAGAGTTAACAGACAGATTCCGGCAAAAGGTTTAATACGCAGCAGCTTGATGCAGGTTGGCACGTACAGCGTATCTATGTACTCGGAGTACTTAATCACCTGAACGCCGCCCAGACCTACTTCCACCGGGACTTTCAGACTTGCAGGCAGATCATTGCGTAACATGCGGGCAAACCGTTCAGCAATGAGCTCCAGTGTGGGCATGCGACCACGAACAACTTTGTCTTCGTTGGTCAGATCATAATGGGTAACGGCATTGCCACCTTCGTCGCCTAATTCTGTGTCCAGGGATCCGTCATCGACGCCTGTTAACAGCGCGTCAATTTCATCCTGGGTGAGAACGTCTTTATCAGCCATGTCGCAAACGCTTCCTATTGCAGGACAAAGTTGGTGAACAAGGCACTTTCGATGCCTGGGGAAACGTCATAAGTCGCCAGGACTCGATTAACCAACTCAACAATTCCGCGTCGCACAGCTTCTTTGCCTTCCTGAGTCTGCAGTTCGAGAAAATTCTGTTCTGACAGATAACTGACAATCTCGCTGCGAATCAGCGGCATATGCAGAATGACCGCTTCAATTGCGGCTTCATTGCGCGCCATAATGGTAAATTCAGCCTGCAGATAGCGAGGCTTCGATCCGGTGAGATAGTTCACGATGTAGGGCGGACGCATGTTGTGGTAGATCGCGGTCTTCGGTTTGCTGCTGACTGCTTCGACAGGCTCAACCTCAGCCGTCTCTTCACCGCTACTTAAGAAAAAGACCGTGCCGCCAACACTGGCACCAACGGCAACCACAAGTGCTACGACAAATAAGATGACGTTTTTCTTGCCGCCACCACTCGCCGCTTCCTGCTCCACTGCTTCTTCAGCCATGTCAATATCCTGTTACTGAGCACTTTATTAATCGCCAATATCCTGGCGGTCTTTGAAAAGTGTAGTAAGGATTTCGAAATGTGCCTGTTTTCGTGACAATTTTTTGGCGCTCAGGCTGGCGCTTAGAAAATTAGACGTAGATGTGGATACCGCTTTCATCCGTATGAGGTGAAGAAACAGCTTCTTCACTGAACGATCCGGGTGCTGATGCGTCTGTTGCCATACTCTGGCGCATCGACTCTCTGGCACCTTGTTCGTCACTCTGGCGATCACCGTGACGAATATCCAGTTGCCCTACGTTAACACCTCCCTCCTGCAGGCTCTGTCGCAGGCGCGCGACGCTCGCTTCCAGGAGGTCACGCGTACTGGTTTCTCGCGCCACTATCGCTACCTGGACCTCACCTTTTTCGGTTGAAAACTCGATATCGAGACTACCGAGTTCATGTGGGTTCAGTTGCAGTGTCAGTCGTCCCTGGGCCAGCGCCTGACGAGACATCACGCGCAGAATCTGCTCCTGCACAGCAGTATCCACCTGCCGTGAATTCGACTGCGGATCGCCCAATACTGGCGCCCCGGCCTGCTTCGGCATTACGCTGGTGGCTGGCTCTGTTTTTGCCTGGGCAGTCAGAGCCCGATCTGTGCTTTCCGTACTGATACGTGTATCAAGGGCCGCCGCAACCTCAGTCTGGAGACGTTTTGTGTCGCTACCCTGGTCAGCAAGACGTTGTTCAACATGGCGCTGCATAAGCGACGCGGTGTTGACGGGTTGAGAATCAACCCGAACCTGCAGAAGATCCGCGGTGGTGCGATCAGGGTTTACCACCTTTAACTCACCCTGCTGTATCCAAGCTCCTGGCGACTCGTTGCGCGTCATCTGGACCGTCTCGCCTGAACTTCTTGTTGCACTGGATGCGTAAGCTGATTTCACCGCGCCTGCTACGAGTTGATTCAACTCCACTTGACCAAGTACAGGCTTCGATTCAGTCGGGCTTGCGCTCAGGGCATCTGTCTTGCTCTCAACAGAGCGAGGATTTACGGAATGTATCTGCAGTTCTGTTTCTGACGTTTGCGCTTTGCCTGTAGACAACATGTGATTCAGGCTACCGATATTCAATCCTTCCGGTGGTTTAGACATCTCCGAGCGTCGCATCAGATCACCTGGCGCGGTTTTGTCTGCCGAATCATCTGCAACCTTTATTCTTGCACTTGGCCGATGCTGCATTGAGACATTTTCCTGCGCCATTACGCTACGCTCAAGATTTTGAGCTGAACGCAAAAAAGCAGGATTGTTAGGAGTCCGGGTCGGGTCTATCGAAACGGTCCCAGCCGCTTTCCCGCTGGCTTCTGCTTTCGATCCCACAAGCATTTCAGGAATGGCTTTGGCAATTGATTGCAAAGATTCATTAATCCGCGCAACGGCATCTGGAAGTACACCTGCTTCAAGACGATTGGGTAGACCTTGCGAACTTTGAATGCCTGAACCAGAACGATTTGCGATATGGGCAGGTGCCAAGCCGCCGAAGCCTTTTTCAAGCAAAAACCGGCCGCCGGCATGAGTTGTCTGGATTGACTCCTCCGCCGGCGCTGTTTTGCCGTTTTCCGGCAATCCATTGCCGTTGAAAATAGCCTCTGTTGTTAGCTCGATCGCTACCGGCGGCTCACTGATTCCGCTACTGAGTTCCTCGTTCGAAAGCAAGTCACTGTTCTGCGTCTGAACCATATCGTGAGCAGAAACCTGTTTTACAGACGCCGCATCGTCAGCTGACAAAAGATTGACCTTTGCGCTGCCAAGTGTTTCAGCAAAATCTTTTACCGGTGACAAACTATTGACAGGCAGACCAGCATTGTCAGCTGCAAACGCATGATTGTCCGCGGACATGGAAGTATTTGCTTTAAGAGCTTTTACAGGCGCCGAGAGCGCACTTAACAAATCAATAAACAGCGTCGTATTCCAACCTCTAGGATTCTACTGATGCTGCAATTTGCGGGCCAAAAAAGTCCTGCGCCTGCAATTGTTTGCAGACCCAGACACAAAACTGTCAGAGCGCTTCAATCACGCCATGTACATCATTCAACTGGCTTGAGACTTGAGCCAGCAACTCCGGGACACGATCGCCAATACCCGCTTTTGCCTGACTTTCCAACAAAGCACACGTCTGCTGCAACTGCTCTGCACCCACATTCGCACAACTACCCTTCAGCGAATGAGCGGACAACCGCAACTTTGCAAAGTCGCCCCCATCCCAAGCTGTTTTTGCACTATGGAACTGTAGTTCCGACTCAACCAGAAACGTATGCATTAAGTCGCCAAATTCATCTTCCATGATAAGTTTCAGCTCACGTAACAAACCTTCATTCAGGATCTCATTCATCGCTCACATTCCAGTGCATGGTGACCTCTATCTGGTTCCCCGGTTTAACGTAATTTACTGTTTCACACAGATCCCAAAGCAGCCGTATACCTCGACCGTGATAGCCACCAACGGTATCCACATCGTTTTTTGCACGGGCGACAAACCGGTCGAAATCAAAACCGTTACCGCTGTCAGTGACCTTTATACGTAACTGTACATCGTCATCCATCAACTCTCCCTGAAAATCAAATCGAACAAAGCCATCAACACTGTCGAGGGCTCGCACACGGGCTGCATAATACGCTGCAAATCCCTCAGCGGAAGATTTCATCTCTGAGCGTAAACCAAGCACCCCATGTTCAAGCGCGTTCGAGTACAGCTCTGCGAGAACTGCATAAACCGCCGTTGCCTTGGTGCGTAAATACGGCGCACCCATGAGCACCTGTTGCAGCAGGGGCAAGGGATTAAAGTCTTTTAGCGACTTAGGCCCCAATTCATAGGAGAACTTCCAGTCTCTGGGGCCACCCAGCGCTTCAACATCACCTGCCACCTCAGCCGCCTGGACTTGATCTGGAGTGACTACAGTAATTTCCACCATAGTCAGGTCATCGTCTCGACCATCAAAATTCACAAAGCTGTTCACCGCGTGCTGAACACGATCAAACAAATCATCAGGCTCGCCCTGACTGATAATATCTTCCAGCGTATCGCTACCAAAATATTCTCCTGCAGCATTGCGGGACTCAATGACACCGTCTGTAGCCAGAAACAGGCGATCCCCCAATTCAACCTCGTAAACCAGGGTTGCATCATCAAACTTGTCACCACTACTGATGCCCAGCGGCAGATGGTTTGATGCCAGCAGACGTATGTCATTGGAATTGGCTTTCCTGAGGTAAGCAGAGGGCAGCCCGCCATTCCAGACTTCTACGGTCGAGCGATTGAAATCGAGCATCAGCGCGGTTGCGCAGCAAAAGTAGCCTGGTGGTAACACCGAGCCCAACTTGCGATTACACTCTTTTATAATTTGCGAAAGGGTAAAACCTTTGGCAGTCATGCTGTAAAAAACATCTGCAAGAGGCATCGTCCCGATCGCCGCGGCCAGACCATGACCGGTGAAATCTCCGAGCAGAACATAGACGCTGTTAGCCGGATTCTGCGCAGCCAGCAACACATCGCCGTTGAACATCGCAAGCGGTGACAGAAGGTATTTTATATACGGGGTTTCAAGATTCCGCGTATGCGCAACGTTATCAAAAACTGCTTTGGCCGCTTCCTGGTCTGCAACAAGCTGCATGTGATGGCGGGCAATCTCGTCGCGCTGCAGTTGGACCGTCTGATTGGTTTCCCGCATGCGCTGCATGGCTTGCAGCTTTGCTTTCAATACAACCTGATTATATGGCTTGGAAAGAAAATCGTCTCCGCCTGCTTCCACACAACGCGCAAGATCCGCGGCTTCAGTCAAACTGGTTAGAAATATGATGGGTACAAATTCGCCCGTTTCGTGAGCCTTGATTTCTCTGGCGACTGAAAAACCGTCTCTGCCCGGCATCAGCGCGTCAAGCAGCACCAGATCAGGTTTGTCGGAGAAGTATTTATCAACCGCGTCATGCCCATCAACAGCTTCGACAACCTCAAATCCAGCACTGCCGACAATCTTTGCCAATAATTTTCGGTCCACAGCATTATCGTCTGCAACCAGCACACGATTGCCATTCCTGCCGATCATAGTGTTTGACTCAATCGCTGGATCAGGCGATCGTGAAGAGCTGATCAAAATTCGAAATAGTCAGAATCTTTTTAACGTCGGCATTACAGTTGACTATTTCAACGTCAGCACTATCACCTCCAGCATGATCCCGTAGCAGCAGTAGCATGCCTAAAGCAGAGCTGTCTATATACTGCGCTTCGGTCATGTCGATGCGATAGCTACTTGGTTTTTCCTCCAGATCCTCATAAGCATCACGGAAGTCTTTATGTGCGCTGAAGTCAAAACGACCATTGATGGCGATAATCAATTTCTGCAAATTGCTATCGAGCTGGCTTTTAATGCTCATGCATAGATTCCAAAAAAATATTTCACGTATAGGAAGCTTAGACCATGGGGTTGATTTGACCCGGTCTTTGTAATCTTCTATCTTTGCGAGCGACATCAGTTTTGTGCGCCGCTTCACGTTGCTGGAGTAATTTCTCCAGTGCCCGGCGGTCCTGATGACAGACCACATATTTCTGTACTTGCGCCGATTCCTGCGCTTCCAGGCGTTGCACTACACTCTGTTGTGCCTGAACTGCCTGGCTCAGTTGATGATAGAAACGCAGAAACTGTTGGCACGCAGCTGAACTGGACTGTGTTCTTGCCACATGCTGTTGTCGATATTCCAGTTCAAGCCGACCAAGTTCAGCCTGTTGGGTTTCTGCCTGCTCACGTTGTTCGCGACAGACTGCAAGCGCTTGTGCACTGCTTTTTTCCAGTTGCACACGCCACTTGAGGACTTTTTCAAGCTTATCCATTGTTGATCATCGCGAAGTTGTTATCCGACGCTGCAGATGCCAGCGGTTTTGCAAACAGCTGTTTCAACCTGGCGTTCGACTCTTCTATGGGTACCGAGTCCGCCTCGCCTTGTCGGAGAAATTCCACCATAGCATCGTGACGCCCTATTGCTTCATCTGTAAGCGCATCGCTACCCGGTCGATAAGCGCCAATGTTGATCAGATCCTGTTGTTCACGGTAACACTGCCACAGTGCTCTAAAACGTTGTGCATAGCCTTGTTGCTCACCAGTTGTCAGACGCGTCATCAGGCGGCTGACAGAACTGCCGATATCGATAGCCGGATACAAACCCTGTTCTGCCAAACTGCGACTGAGGACGATATGTCCATCCAGAATGGCACGGGCGGCATCTACAATGGGATCCTGCAGGTCGTCCTCTTCCATCAATACCGTATAAAACCCGGTGATCGCGCCGGAATCTGCGCTTTCGCCGCAGCCCGCGCGCTCCACCAGTCTGGGCAACCAGGCAAAAGAAGATGGTGTGTAACCTTTACTGGTTGGCGGTTCACCCATTGCCAGACCAATCTCCCGCTGCGCCTGCGCAACCCGGGTCAGGCTATCCATCAATAGAAGAACGCTTTTACCCTGGTCACGATAAACCTCTGCAATCTGCGTGGCCAGACGAGCACCTCGCAGGCGCAGTGCTGCTGAATCATCTGCCGGACAGGCAACAACAACAGCACGCTGCAAACCCGCACCCAGATTGTCGATCACAAATTCCTGCACCTCGCGGCCGCGTTCACCAATGAGGCCCACTACGACCACATCCGCTTTCACAAAACGCGCCAGCATACCCATCATGACGCTTTTACCCACACCGCTGCCGGCGAATAGACCAAGTCGTTGACCGACACCGACGCTGAGCATGCTGTTGATCGTACCAACACCAACATCAAGTTGTGTATCTATCGGCTTTCGACGCATGGGGTTGATTGATGCCGCCTCGAACCTACTTCGTCCGCTAGAGAATGCGGCGCCGCCATCTATAGGTTCACACAAACCATTCACTACCCGACCAAGCAGTTGCGCTGGGTTTGGCAATAGATCAACCTGACTGGCCTGTTGGGGCACGCGGATCAAAGATCCGGGCTGCACGCCATCTATAGCCGCCAACGGCATTAAGAAGGCTTTGTTTTCAGAAAATCCGACAACCTCACAGGGAATCTCGGAGCTACCGCGCGCAAGCCAACAGATACTACCCAGACTGGCATGAAGACCATGGGCTTCGATCAACAATCCAACAGAACGACTCACACAGGCATAGCGGGTGGCTGCCAGCAGCTGCTTGTGATGGCCGGCGACATAAGAACCCAATTGGCTGAAACTACTCATCGGGGGTGATCTCTCTTTCTGTCTCGCCAGCCTGAAGTTCATCCCGGTCAACACTGCGGAGAAGCTCACGCATGTTTTCCACCACATCTAACTCAACCATAGCCTGACCTGCATTAGCCTGAACAACACCCGGCGACAGCGATTCATCCGCTACCATAATGTCGCGAATATCTGCTGATACCTGGTCAGCAAGGCCATTGTAATCGGCGGTGCTCAAATGAATACGCAAATTCTTTTTGCCCTCAAACATCTGCGTGATCTGGTCGATCATCGCCTGCAACATGTGCTCCGAGGTCTGCAATTCATGTTCAAAAAGTGCTTGAAAGAGACCGGACATGACGGTTGCTGCTTCTGCCAGATTTTCTTCCTGCTGTCTTTCCAGGAGTCTGCGGCATTGCGCAACCACCTCATTGAGTTGATCCTGGATGGCTTGATGTTGCGCTAACGCTTCCGCTTCACCCGCAGCAAGGCCTTTGGCGAATCCTTCATCAAAACCCAGCTGAGCCATATCAGGTTTTTCCGACTCAGGCTCGATAACCGCACTGCCACCGACCATCCAGGCTAGAACCTTGGGTGCTTCGTAGGCGGAAAACTTTTTCCATTGATAACCATTAACGGGCTTTTCAGGTGTACTTGCCATAATCAAGCTACACCATCTCGTCGCCGCCGCCACCCAGTATAATTTCGCCTTCCTCGGCAAGTTTACGGGCAACCAGCAAAATTTCTTTCTGCGCGGTTTCAACATCGGATAAGCGCACAGGACCTTTGGCTTCCATATCATCCTGCAGCAGTTCGGCCGCACGTTTCGACATATTGCCAAATATCTTCTGTTGCAAACTCTGATCAGCACCCTTCAAAGCAACTGTCAGACTGTCAGTTGTCACTTCTTTTAGCAGCGTCTGAATACCACGGTCATCAACCAGCGACAGATTATCAAAAACAAACATAAGCTCGCTGATGGCATCACCCAGATCTTCATCCGCAGCTTTTATTGCCTCAATAACAGCATCGTTAGTACCTTTCGCCATATTGTTAAGAATATCAGCCGCTGATTTTCGACCACCCAGCTGAGCAAATCGTGTGGGCCCTGCGTGACTGGCTTGTTCATCCAGGACCTGAGCCAGTTCAGCGATAGCCGCTGGCGGAATGCTGTCCAGATTCGCAACACGCATG
This sequence comes from Gammaproteobacteria bacterium, assembly GCA_048571035.1. GTDB lineage: Bacteria > Pseudomonadota > Gammaproteobacteria > Pseudomonadales > Azotimanducaceae > UBA4421. The sequence continues at coordinate 265,754 of CP121329.1, read as the reverse complement.
ACGATATCACGCCGCATGTCTTCATCAACGATATAGCTGATCACCTGTGCGGCCTGATCTGCCTCAAGGTAAGACATCACAATAGCCTGAATCTGAGGATGTTCAGCGGCAATAAATTCAGCAATTGCCCTTGGGTCCATCCATCTCAGTTTATCCAGTCCTGCGGTGCTGCCACCGTTAATTTTCTCGATTACCGCATTGGCCTTATTTTCACCGATAGCATTCGTCAGCGTATTTTTCAGGTACCGCCCTGCACCAAGCGTCAAGCCGGACTCATCGGAGACGGTTTCCAGAAAGTCATCGACGACACTACCAATTTGATCGGTACTCACAGACGGCAAACCCGACATTGCTTCGCTGATACGCTGTACTTCCCGTTGATCCAGATGTTTCATCACCGATGCCGCTTCTGCTTCACCAATGGTTAACAGAAGGATTGCCGCCCGGTCCAGTTTGCCAATTTCCAATACTGCTTCACTCATCTTCACTGACCCAATGTTTAACGACCTGGGCGACCCGATTTGGATCCTCCCCAATCAGATTTCTTACTGTTTCCATTTTCTGTGCAGATGTTTCATCACCACCAAGATTGATTGGCGATGGCAAGCCAGGCACCGCCTCGGACAACGCGGCCTCACGGATCTGCGTCATGTCAGCAATTGCAAGGCTCTGCTGCTCCCGGACCATTTCACCGGCCTGACTGAGGTTTCTAAACAGCGGGCGTAACAGGCCAAAAATGACAATGATGATGGCTATCCCGCCTAAAACCTGTTTGATCAGCTCAACAAACCAGTTCTCAGCCCATATGGGTGTATCTTGTATGACAGCTACGGGCGGGCGGTAGAAAGCGCGATTAACCACGCTGACGCTATCGCCACGATCCGCTCGAAAACCAACAGCTGTCTGTACGGCCTGAGTGAGGTGATCAATTTCTTCAGGTGCCCATGGTGTGGATATTGCCTCGCCTGATTCGGGGTCAGTAGAGATCTGATCGTCAACTACCACCGTTACTGACAGACGAGTCACCCGACCGACCTGATGCTCCGTATAACTGAGGGTCCTATCGACCTCGTAGTTACGGGTAGAGCGAACGGAAGATGAACGCACACTATCCTCCACTTCAGTGTCCTGATTGACCGCGCCAAACTCAGGAGGTTGGTTTGACAATGTACCCGGCACGCCCGCGGCCACCTGGTTGGAGCCAACATTCTGCTCTTCACTGCGTTGCTCACTGCGCAACGCAACCAGATCAGGGTTATAAAGCTCTTCAGATTCCTGCGAACGAGTGAAATCCATCGTGGCGTTGACTTCCGCAGAAAACCGATCGCCACCTACCCAGGGTGTCAGGATGTTTGCAATCTTGGACTGTAACGCCTGCTCGTGCGCACGAACCAACGCCATATCCTGCTGACTGCGGCGTAGACTTCGGTCTTCGGAACCTTCTGACAGTAGAAATCCAGACTGGTCGACCACAACCACATCAGCCGCGTCCAGTTCAGGCACAGCGCCTGCAACCAGATTGGTAATACCACGAATCTGTGCGCCATCCAGCGTACGGCCAGGCTTCAGCGTGACGGTCACCGACGCACTGGGTTTGCGTCTGTCCCGGATGAAGGAACTGGTTTTGGGCGTAGCGAGTAAAACGGCGGCACTCTGAACTGAGGTGATGACTTCTATGTTCTTTGCTAACTCACCTTCTACAGATCGACGGTGACGTGCATTCTCCATGAATTGACTGACACCAAAGCCCTGCTCTTCATCCAGCAGGGCGTATCCGACTTTACCATTACCTAACAGTTCTGCCCCGGCCAGCAGCATACGAGCGCGATGCAGGTCTTCTGCAGCTATTAACACCATCCCGCTGTTCGGATCGAGGCGATAGTCGATCAGGTTATCTTCCAACGTTTGAGCTATCTCACCAGTCTGAGCAGCTGAAACAGGCGTACCGAGTGGCTTGTAGGTATCATCCTGCATCCATTGGGTAGCAAATACGCCCAAAGACACACTTGCAGCCAGGGCAACCAGCAAGGTGACCTGACGGACGACCGGCATGCCGACCGCGCCACGGATGAAATTACCACCTGGCAACCCTGGTGATTCCAGAGCAGTAGCAGGTGCTTGAACGGGTAACTCGGCCATTATTTACTCCACAGCCAAAACTAAATAGGCATCTTCATGATGTCTTGATAAGCGGTCACCATGCGATTGCGCACTTGCACCATCGCCTGAAAACCCACATTCGACTTTTGTGAGTCGATCATCACCTTCACAAGATTGTTCTCTGCACCGGTGGCAAACGCTGTTTGCGATGCGCTGGAGGTCTGCTGAAGTTGATTAACGGTATCTATGGCGCCTTTCAGCGCCCCACCAAAGTCTGCACGAGACGTATCTTTTGCCGTCGCCGTCCGATCAAGGGCAGCGGGCGATAAATGATCAATCTGCTTTGATTGATCTCTGATCTGCCGCATCTGTTGCAGAACGGCATTAATATCAGCGTTGGACGATGTTGCACGAATATCCATAACCACCTCCTAATTCAGTAGACCACGATCGCGCAACGCTTTGAGCTTATAGCGTAGCGTGCGTTCAGAAATGCCCAGCTGTGCCGCCATGTCTTTACGGACGCCGCCACAGGCCTTCAAAGTATCCAGCAGAAGCTGGGTTTGAGAGTCGCGCAGTTGCTCCTGCAGGGACGGGCTGGTCGCATCAGACTGATGTTCAACCTGCTCCGTAAAGTGCTCGCTGGAGACGTTCTCTAAAGCAAAATCCGCAGGGCATAAGACGGTTGTGGTTTTGAGCACGAGGGCGCGCTGTATGCTGTTTTCCAATTCTCTGACGTTACCTGGCCATTGATGAGCCACCAGCAGTTGCTGCGCTTCTATAGAAAGAGACAGGTCCTGGCCTGCGGCATATTTATCGAGAAACGTCTGCGCCAGGGGCAGTACGTCTTCAAGTCGATTACGCAATGGTGGAATATGCAGAGGGAATACGCTTAAACGATAGAACAGATCTTCCCGGAGGACGCCATCAGTGACCGCTTTACGCAATTGTCTGTTACTGGTTGCGAGCACACGCACATCAACTTTTGTTGGTTTCGGACTACCGATACGTTCAACTTCTTTCTCCTGCAATACACGCAAGAGTTTGGCTTGCAGGGCGATGGGCATTTCTGTGATCTCATCGAGTAACAAGGTACCACCATCAGCCAGTTCAAATTTACCCAGACGCTTCTCTGCAGCGCCGGTAAAAGCTCCTTTGTCATGGCCAAAAAGTACGGCTTCCAACATGGTCTCGGGTATCGCGGCGCAATTTACGGCAATAAAAGGTCCCTTCGCTCGGGGCGACCAGGCGTGTATCTGCCGGGCCATCACCTCTTTACCCGTTCCGCTTTCTCCCGAGATCATTACAGCAATATCTGCCTGGGCAACTCGCTGAGCCAGGCGCATAATTTCCTGCATGGCTTCGCTTGCTACCGGATTGACCGTAACCAACTGCTCAATGCTCCGGTGTTCCGATCTCTTTTCGTTAGCAAGGGGGCTAATTGACGCCGACACTTTTTGCGGTCCAGCGCCCAGCGGCAGATATTCAGTGGCGCCCTGTTGCAGTGTACGAACTGCGTTTTCTGCCTTGTCTGCGCCACCAAACGCAATAATGCGACTGACGTTCAGAACCGAGCGTGCGCGAGCCACATCCGCCGCGGGTACCAGGGCAATGTCATTTGACGTATCAATACCTGACTCCAGGCTGTCTACTAACTTTGCCGATATTCCGCTGGCACACAAACCATCGTAGAGTCGTGCAGCTTCCTGGGCCTGCTGGCCACAATAAACAGGTATCATCAGACGCTGTCTCCGACACGGCCCAGACCATGTTTGCGCATTTTTTCAACCAACGTCGTGCGACGTATATGCAACCGGTCAGCAGCTCTGGCAACCACTGCGTTGGTATCCTCAAGCGCCTGCTCAATTAGGCTTTTTTCCAACCGTGCCAGATAATCTTTCAGGTCAATGCCGTTGACCGGAAGCAGCACGTCGTTGTCGTCTGGCAGGTTGCCAGTTGCGGGTACTGACGACTTCGTCGGCTTGGCAGGTAAAGATTCTGTATATTTTTTAGGTAAGTCCTGAGACCTGACCAGCGCATGTGGAAACTGTATTGCCAGCCGCTGCAGAAGATTAGCCAGCTCGCGTACGTTCCCTGGCCAGCTGTATTGACCTAAAACCGCAAGCGCATCCACCGACAGGCGAACATGCAAACCCTGTTCTTTCTGGATACGTCCAGTCAGCGCATTCACCAGTAGTGGCAGATCTTCTGCCCGTTTACGCAAAGGGGCCAGCTCAATAGGGAAAACGTTAAGGCGATAGAACAGATCTTCTCTGAAGTCGCCGCTTTCGATCAGCGCTTCGAGGTTTTTGTTAGTTGCAGCCACAATACGCACGTCGCTGACCCGCGTACTAACGCCACCAACCCGCTCAAAACTTTTCTGTTCGATTGCACGCAGTACTTTAACCTGCATGGGGAATGGCAGATCGCCAATTTCATCCAAAAACAGAGTACCGCCGTGAGCAAGTTCAAATCGGCCGGTCTTCTGGGAAATGGCGCCTGTAAACGCACCTTTTTCGTGACCAAACAACTCACTTTCTAACAACTCAGCTGGTATTGCGCCGCAGTTGACTGGCACAAAAGGACCAGACTCGCGTCGAGAGCCAGCGTGCAACGCTCGTGCAACCACTTCTTTACCCGTTCCAGATTCACCGGTAACAAGAACAGTTACATCCTTACCTGCCGCAGCAGCCATCTGCGCTCTGGTATCTACCGCTGCGTCGCTCACGCCGACAAAACGACTGAAAACAGAGCCACTTTCTGGATGTCTGAGCTTCTGTGTCAACAGACTTTGGCATTGTGCCAGAGCCGCCATAATTGAACTCACGCGTAAGTCTGCACAGATACGCGCGCTGCCCGGCGTCGATTTACCCTGCAGAAAAACATACACAGGATAGTCAGCCACATGGGTACCATCACCAAAAACAACATCCGCCTGGAACGGATCAACAACAACCGGTATTTCTGCAAACTGCAGAAGTGTATGAACCAGTTCTGTTTGCTCAGCGTCTGTGATATCGACACCAACACAAAATCCTGCTTTTGATTGTTCTTGCATAACCAACGAGTCCTTCCTCTATATTTTAATTGAGCCTTGCGGGCCTCAACCAAATAAGGTTGTGCACCTGCCAAACACGCGGGCAGACGCTCTACATGAAGGAAGTAAAGTAAGAGAATTGGAATTGGTCAAATTTCCGACGGTCCTGGTTACAAAAGCGTCAGAAAACAAGCACTTAATTAGTGGCCCGGTGTAATGCCGTGAGCTACCTGGATATCAGCTGTGAAGGCCTGTACTAGTACGTACTCTGTTGCATTGCCTGGTACGCCTCGGCACCGCCGCGCTGCTGCTGGACGCCTCGCAGCTGTTCGAGGTCCGCAGACTGCAGTGCTTTCACACCCAGGGTCAGGGATTCGATACGATCTCGGATCGAGCGTAACTCGTCTATGTTGTTACTGACAAGCAACGGCGTCAGCTGCTGTGCCGCCAGGTCAGCTGCTTCCAGGTCACCGTTAGCAACTGCAGACTCAATGTCTTTAATACGGCTGAGAGCCGCCTCTAAATGAGACATGACGTGAACTTATTGATCGCTGGGATTAGGATCGATAGCTTTCCAGGCCGATCGCAGAGTTGCCAGCAAGTCCCCTACTTCAACTAGACCTTCGACATCGTTGTCGGCATTGGCGCGGAAAAGGCGACGCTGCATATAGTCATACAAGCTCTCCAGATTCGCAGCGATATCTCCTCCTTTCTCATGATCGAGAGAGGCTTGCAGGCCACTGAGGATTTCTACGCAGGCGTTAATCGATTTCGCCTTGCCAGCTTGATCATTTCTCAACATGTAGCCTTGGGCCTGTTGTATGCGGTCTCTTGCACCACCAAAAAGCATATCGATGATCTGATGCGGGGAAGCTGCTTCGACAGAGGTCTCAACGTCTAATTGATGATATTGCTTAACAGGGCTGTTCACGTTGTTATTCCGATTGTGTTGATAAGTTAGTTAACGGCCGGACCTTGTTTAACTTTAATTCGACTCGCGAGCGTATCCCGGCAAGCTTGAAAGTTGCCGGTCCAGAAACTGGGAAGTGTTATCCAAAGTGGAAATAAGCGCATCGGCTGCAGCAAACTGAGTACGTAATCGCGCCTCCAGCAGATCCATACGCTTAGCAAAATCAGTAGCTTCTTCTTCCACGGCCTCAGCCTGGCTTTCAAGAGAATCGAGCTTGTTAGCTAACGAACCACCAAAGTTGATGAACTGATCCAGAAAAGAATCAATTTGATTCATAACGCCGCGCACCAGCGTTACAGTGCCCCTTTCACCTACTGCTTCACCCTGCACACGCAGCTGTATGCCTGCTGCCGGATCGGCTATCTCAGCTGCAGGTCGACCAGCAGCACCAGGACCAACCGTCAGACCGAGATCGGAAACTACGCCCGCGCTAACTGAAGTCACATTAACTGTTGAGGAAGGACCTGTACTGTCAGATGTAATTTCAAATCTATTGTTGGCTGCATCATACGAAACACTGGCAGTTACTTCTCCTGCGAGCAACAACGCATCAGCGTTGATCTGGCTGGTCATTTCTGCAGCGAGCTCTGCCGGGGTTGCGTATTCACCTGGCGTAATCACAATGTCACCGGATTGGAAGCCGTCAATGTTTACACGGAAGCTGCCATTGCTACCATCAATGGTCAGTGGGCCTGGCTCAAAGGTAGTGAGAGCCGAACCGTTATATGAACCCGAAGTAGCGGGCACAGGACCATTGGGTATTGATAAAAACTGGCCAACGCCGTTACCTTCAATACCGTTAACGGTACCTTCTACATCGGCCCCTGCATTGGCACCCGCATCAACAACTGCTAAACCTAACTGCGCAACGGTATTAGTATCCACACTATCAATACCGACTGTTGAACTACTACCAAACGCTGTTGAGCGTATCTGCAAAGACTGGCTGTCTACGTCATAGCTGACGTCTACTGTTGCACCTGCAGCTCGTAACCCCGCGTCCTGATTGATCTGTGTCTGGAGTTCCACGGCAAGTTCAGCACCGTCAGCATAACTGCCTTGCGCTAGAGTAATCGCACCGCTGCTCACGCCATCCACCGTGACCGATAAACTGTCGTTGTCATCATCGATGGTTATGGGGCTATCAAGTCCGGCAACACTGACGCCACTTAGCGAGCCCTGGGTAGCAGCCTGTTGTATATCCACAACGTAGCTGCCTGCCTGTGTCGCGGATTGGAAGCCGACAAAGGCTATCTGATTGTCCGAACTGCGGCGCTGGTCTGCCAGTAAAGCGGAAACATCCGACGGATTAGCCGCCAGCGACTGTGCAAACGCAACAGAATCAAACTGGAGCTGAAAACCAGCATTCTGATTAGTCGAAATTCCGAGGTCCACGAGCGCACGGAGTGAATTGGATTCCACTTCCATCACGCTTCGAGACATGAAGCGACGTAATTGCGACATCAGCGTACGAACTGTTGAGTCACCTGTTAAAAGTGCGCCAATGCCTTTTTCTTCATCAAAATCTGTGAGGTCATCGGTCAACGTTTTAATTGAATTATAGGCATCAACAAAGGCCTGCATTTTATCGCTGACCGCTTGCGTATCCTGATTCACGGTAATCGTTGCAGGCGCACCTGCGTTGTTACCTACGGCCGTAAAGGTGACACCAGGAATCACTTCATTAATTGTATTGGTTTCTCTGGAAACCGTTATCCCATCGATAACAACAATTGCGTCATCTGCATCAACGGTCTGGGTCATATTGGTGCCCGGCGTGTTGTCTGCAAGATTAAAGTTCAGCGCCGCCAGACCGGCCGGTGTAGCTTCAGTGACGGTCAATTCCATGGATTGATCTTCACCGGTACGATCCGACGTCAGTACCAGAACAAAACCCTCACCATCATTAACAATTGAGGCCACAACGCCAAGATCAGCAGCGTTGATCGCGTCTCTAACACCACTGACGGTGTTATTAGAACTATCGATGACAATCTGCCCAGATGCGCGATCAGCATTCTCGGTGAAACTGTCGTAGCTGCCATTAACAAATGCTGTAGCACCGAATCTAACGTCTATGGTGCCACTTCCAATTACACTGTCTATGGTGTCATACCGTGAACTGGTGAGAGTATGGGCACGTGCTGTGGCTAGCACTTCGACGGTATGAATACCTGGCTTAGCCGTTCCACTGGCACTTGCTGTAATCGCATTTTCATTGCTGGATGTGACAACGTTGGATAGCAACGATGTTGAGCTACCCAGGTCACGGACTGCTGCTGATAAACCATCAATACCACTGCGCACTGCGCCGAAGGCTGAAATCTTTGCTTCGTACTCCGCGCGTTTTGCATCCAGACGAAGGTCTGTACCCTCTCTCTCCGCGGCTATGATATCTTCGACCAGGTCGGAGGTCAGCAGTCCTGAACCCACGCCCAATGATTGTATTGATGCCATATGTATAACAAGAACACCCTGACAGGCGCTGAGCCTGTCAGGGATATCTTTAGATCCTCGTGTTGATCAAACCCAAACTCGCTTCAGCACTGTTGCCAGTAGCCTGAAGCTGTTCCATCTCTTCGACCCGTTTCATCTCGTTGATGGCATTCAAATTCCGTGCCAGCCGCAGGGCGGTCTCGTTAGGAATCTGTCGGATCACTTCTTGAGTGGTTCGATCCACTACGCGGACAATTGTGCGATCCAGGTCTTCGTCCAATGAAAACGTAAGATCGCGCTGAAAAGACTGAGCGTACTCGTTGAGCTGCTCAACTGCCTTTTCTACACGTGCGGTGCGCTGTTCCGTCACTTTGACCATCTGTTGCGATGTATCAGGTGCTTCCAAGCGCTCAGACAGCGGCATCTTTTTGCCGCTTTCTGACTCTGACTTTGCCGGTCCTTTGCTTCCGCCAGTGTTAGTAACGATTTTATCCGTCACAACAGCACGCGTATTATCTACGGTGTTTATGTTGCTCATTACGGAAACCTCGCTTGCTAGATCAGGATTGGAACGGTTGCTGATTTATTATTCCAACCGTTCCTTTCCTGATTGTTAGCCTATTGCTTACTGAAGCAGTGACAACGCCAGCTGTGGCTGGGCGTTGGCCTGCGCCAGGATTGAAACACCAGCCTGCTGCAGTACCTGAGTACGTGACAGTTCAGCGGTTTCCTTCGCAAAGTCAGCATCGAGAATCCGCGATCGCGCAGCGGTCAGGTTCTCAACGTTGATAGCCAGGCTGGTAATGGTTGAATCCAGACGGTTCTGGATCGCACCCAGGTTGGCTCGCTCTCGGTTAACCCCGTCGAGGGCGTTATCGAGGGCAGACAGCGCTTTCTCAGCCCCTTCGACTGTGGAAATATCCACTTCCGTAAGGAACTGGCCATCGCTGGCACCGCCGAATGTACCTTGTTCCAGGCCAACTGCTGTAACACCTGAGTCACCATTAGTTGTACCACTGCTTACTTCAAAGCTGCTGGCAGAATTCAGAGTGATCGTACTGGTCACGCCTTCACCCGTACCGATGCCGTCAACGGATTCGTTTAAGCCAACGTCTGTACCCAGACCCGCAGAAGCGACCTGTACACTGATGTTACGGCCATCTGCTGCGCTCAAGGTCAGAGTCGTGCCATTATCACTGGCAACTACACCTGTTCGACCAGAAATAGCGTTGATCGCATCAATAGCCAACGTACGGTTAGTTTCACCATCGCCCGTTGTCGTGATCGCACTGGTTGCGACTCCATTAACAGTGATCGCGCCGGTAACACCACCAGTTGTCGTCTGTGATGTTCCACCGACAAGTACGGTTTCATTCACTTGAGCTGAAACGCCCGACTGATCGCTTACCGCGTTAATGGCTGCTGCCACGGCGATACCAGAAGCTGCGTTGTCGCTGCTAGAGGCAGTATCATCAGTCGCCTGTGAGGCACCGACAGAAACACCGTTGATGACCAGGTCTCCTGCAACCAGAGCATTTAGCGTAGCACCGGCTTGAGCCGAGCTGGTTACACCAGAAGTTGTGCCACCAAATGTACCAGCGCTGAGGCCCGCATTGGCAACGTTACCTGTAGCTGATCCGTCACCACCGCTGATGGTAATGTCGCTTCCATCTTCAGAAATCAGCGTATAACCACCTTCAAAAGTACCCGCAGCAGCGACACCTGTGGAGGCTGAAGTCACCGTTGTAAACGCAACTGTTATGTTTCGGCCATCTTCAGCAACGAGGTTAACACCGCCGCTGTCGGAACCTGCATCAACTGCAGTGACACCGGTTTGATCGCTGGCAGAGTTTATTGCGGTAACCACTGCTGAACGTGTGGTTGCCCCGTCAGCCGTAGTGCTCACAGCGATATCAACACCGTTTACAGTGATGGTACCGGTTGCCGCGGCAGCGGTTATGCCAACACCAGCTGCAACGTTATCATTCACTTCAGCGCGGACACCTGTTTCTGAGGTAGACCTGTTAATGGTCGCAACTTTTGATATAGCTGACGCATCTGCGTTAGCAGACGATGCCGTGTCATCAGAGGCGGATGATGGTCCGATCGCCACACCGTTAATAGACAGGTCGCCGTTGGCAATCGCGTTTGCGTTACCCACAGCGCTTATGCCTGCACCAATACCGCCACCCAGGGTGGAAGTGCTGACTTCAGCAATTGAGAAAGCGACAGTTTCACCAACATTGGTGCCAATCTGAACGCTGGACTCAAAACTACCATCAAGCAGCTTACGGCCGTTAAAGTTGGTCTGGTCACTGACGCGACCCAGTTCAGCGATAAGCTGGCTGGCTTCTGCATTCAATGCCTGGCGATCTGAATCACTGTTTGTGGCGTTAGCCGACTGCAGAGCCAGTTCACGTAGACGCTGTAAAGACTCCGTCATGGCGCCAAGGGCACCTTCAGCGGTTTGCGCCAGAGAGATACCGTCATTGGCATTTCGAATGGCGACACCGAGACCACGTACCTGTGCTGTGAAGCGGGTACTGATTGCGAGGCCCGCAGCATCGTCTCGAGCGCTGTTGATACGCAAACCAGAAGACAAGCGGTTCAAGGCTGACAAGCCCTCCGATTGTGTACGGTCCAAGTTTCGCTGCGCCGTGAGGGAGCTGAGGTTGGTATTAATTACCTGAGGCATTTTATTGCTACTCCGTTTGCTTTTTCAGACATCCCTTCCAAGCTTTAGCGAACCATGGAAAGGGGTTCTCACATTACGTAGCGGCAAACCAGGGAGAAACTTTAGCGAAGCAGATCACATTTTGCGTCGGTACCTGGTCATTGCAGCCCAGGCAACCTGGACTAGAGGCGGTTAAACAGAGACAGGTTATTGATACGCACAAAACTCTGCTGTGCAGCTTCCAACACAAACGATTGGTAAGCTAAATCACTGATCGCTTTAGCAAAGTCTAGATCTTCTATGGATGACCGCACTGTCTGTAGCTGCAAAGAAACATCTTCATGCAGATTTTTTGCGGCAGTTAACGAATTGAAACGTGCGCCTATATCCGCGCGCGCTTCCAGCATTATATCTGTAGCGCCTTCAAGCCCGGCTATAGTCGAATCGATCAGGTTTCTAAAGGCATCGGGATCGGTTGCCGCATCTACTTCAACTAATCCGTCAGCTATACCTTTGACAGTCTGGAACAGACTCTGCTGCCGGGTCGTTTCAATGATGAACTGATCACCTTCAACAGGCGTGCCCTGTAAGGCGAAGGCTATGCCTGAAACCGAAAGCTCGACACTGGCATCAAAGGGCACATTCACCAGTCCTTCCAACGGACGCTGGTCGCTCTGGCGCTTAACAGTATAGTTGGGGACTCCGCCTGCCTCCACAGGCGAATTAAATTCAATGACAACCTTATCCGGGAAAAGAGTCTCAGCAAGTTCACCATCCACTACCCTGACGTCGCGAACCCCGGCGGTTTCACTGGATACGCTAGCAACACCCGCCCCAACGGCATCTATGGGTACCTGCATGAAGAGTTTCTCACCGGAGTCGTTTATGGCGACAAACTGGCCTCGGTCTATCTGAACCTTACGCTGTCCTGCATCACCTTGGTAAAAAACCTCATTGCCGTCCGAAGAGAACGGTTCCACAGCGCCTTTAAATCCGCTGAAGAGATATTGACCGCTGGAATTGCGTGAATTCGCCAGGGACATCAGCTCATCGAATCGTGCGCTGATTTCTGCAGCGATGTAGGCTCGGTCCTGTTGGGTTTGTACACCAGAGCCCGCCTGCAGCGTCAATTCCTGTACCCGTTGAATGAGTTCAGTGACCTGGGCCAGGGTTGATTCTTCCAGGGATAACTGCACATCAGCAGCGTCTGTGTTGCGCACAAACTGATCCCTGGCGCCCAACTCCTGTTTTATACCGATGACACGTGCGGCGCCGACAGGGTCGTCACCTGGACGCACAAGTTTCTTGCCTTCGCCAATCTGCTGCTGAGTCAGCGCAGTTTGAGCACCCAAGGTCTGCAGTTGTTCAGAGGCCTGAGTATGAATTTGAAAAGATGAAACACGCATACCTAAACCTAGCTCACCGCGTTAAAAAGAATGTTAAAAATATCTCTGGCTACGGAAATAATTTGCGATGATGCGTTGTATGCCTGTTCATAACGTAAAAGGTTAGCCGCCTCTTCATCCAGATTAACACCTGACACAGACTCTCGAAACGCTTCAGATTGTGACAGCAACGCTGTGGCTGCTTCTTGATTAATGTTTGCCTGATTCGAAGCAATACCCACCTGTTGTACAAGAGATGCAAATGCTCCGCCAAACGTTCTGCCCGGGTCACCTACCAGATTGCGGTCACTTAAGCCGGCCAATGCCAGACCGTTTCGATTATCACCCAGGCCACCACTGTTGAAGTCCGCATAAAATCGGTCACCGGCTTCCACAGTACCGGTTAAGACGAGATCGAAGCCCAGATCTGCACGTTGTTGTACAGGGGTTGAGGCAAACAGGCCATCAAACTGAGTCGACATAGTTACCCCCGGGTCAAGCAACGTCGTCACCTCGCCGCCAACAGTCACAGATCTGTACGTACCCGAAACACTACCAGTAAGTGCCACACTGTCATCTTTACTGTTTGTGACCAGAACCGACTCGTTGGGGTCACCCTGAAAATGCACGGATAGATCGTCACCACGAATATTGGTCAGAGTAAGCGACTGTCCATCAGATCTGGCCAATATGCCTGCAGCTTGCAGTGAAGCATCATTGGCCATCTGATCCGCCAGCTCAGCAAGATTTTCAAAGCCGCTGAAGCTGGTGCCATTAACAACTATTTCGACCGGTACTCCGGTATTGAAATTCACCAGCTCACTGAGGCTCAACTCCGTCTGAGCAGAAGCATAAACTCCGGGTACGCCATTTAGTTGAGCGGCTATTTCCGCGGCAGTAGCGCCCGCGCTTACTGGCAGATTAGACAGTCTATCGCCTTCACCAGAAATCGTTATCAAACCTGCAGGATAGTTGTTTCCAACGGGATCAAGATCAGTAACCAGCTCTGCCACAGCCGGCAGGGCTGAGACGTTAGGGCCGGACATCTGCACGATAGTAGAACCCAGATCTACGGGTAGAAGCTGATTCTGCCCGCCGGGGACAAATTGCAGAATACCCAGATCGGGCTCCAGCGGCACCGGATTTCCAGGGTCTGAATTATCCAACACTCGATATTGCGTATCGGAGATGAAGTCTATGAGAAGCGGTGGTACCAGATCGCCATCGTTGGCAAATATCGGATGCGCGGGGTCGGTAATCCCTGCAACGCTGATAAAACCGCTGCCACCATTAGTGGGGTCTTCAGCCAACTGCACCGGAGAGCCTAATGCAAGTGCTTTGGGGTCATCCAGAACAACTTCCAGTTGACTGCCGAAGTCTGCATAAGGACGCAACAACATGGCATCACCGGGTCGAAAATCTCCCGCTGTAAACTCCACCCGCAGGCCGTCAAATTCAACGCTGTGGGGAGTAACAAACGGTGTGCCCCGTTGTACAACTTCGCCATCCGAGCGGCGTGTAATAGTGTAAGCGCCATCGCCGGTTTCAGAGAACCGCACTTCATAATCGGATGCTTCACTGCCAAAAGGATCGTCTATATATACACTGATCCGGCCTGGGTTTGCGGACGGCCCGAGCGCGCCGGAGTTACCCAGGTAAGACACACGTTGGGAGACAAGTTGCGGGTCGTTGACGTCACGAAAGAATTTCTCGCCAAACTGGCCATCCAGGTCTACACCCGCCGCATGCTGATCGTTAAAAGAACTTGAAATAGCAGCCGCAAGGCGGCCCAGCTCGTTTTGTGCAGGCCACAGCACTTCTTCGCGATAGTTTAATATCCCGCCAATTTCACCGCCATTTATTGAAGCTGTGACATTCTGAGTGGCTTTCGACCCTACCGGGCGCAGGGTTATCTCTCCAGCACTGGATAACCCCATCTCAGCAGCTTCCGAACCCAGTATCAGCGGCTGACCCTTACCAACAAATACATTTACCTGTCCATCACCTTGCTCAATGGTGCTGACCGAAACCAGCTGCGATAGATCTTTCAACAGAAGCTCACGACGATCCAGCAGCGCATTGGATCCGCCAGAAGGTGGCCCGCTTTGCAGCGCTGAAATTCGTTCGTTCACCTGCACGATCAATTGAGTCAGCTCGTTGACCTCGTTGGTCTTGGATTCAAGCGAACCGCTGACGTCCCTGGCCTGTAGCCAGGTTCGATCTGTTACGCCCTGAAAACGGCTGGCTAAGGCATCTGCGTTGCTGATAACAAACTGTCTGAAGCTTAAATCAGAGGGCTCATTAGCCGAGTTCTGAACCGCATCAAAGAATTCGCGTATCGCCGTATCAACGCTAAAATCGCCATCAAAAAGCGTGGTTTCCAGTTGCCCCACAAACTGCGCATAACTTTCCATTTCACTTTTAAGCGCAGAATCCGTGCGGATCTGCTGATCGATGAAAGAATCCGCAACCCGAACAATTTGATCCAGCCTTGCACCGGCACCCGCATTCAGACCCGATAAGCTGCCGCTCTGGGTTACTATGTCCGCGCGTTGCCTGGTGTAACCGGGTGTTGAAGCGTTGGTGATGTTCTGGCCTACAACGTTTAGCGCGGCCTGCTGGGCACGCAGACCGTTGATCCCTATGTCAAACAACGAAGCCATTATCGGCCCCCGTTTTCAACGCGCGGAATAAGCGAAGCAATCTTCTCTGCATAATTCGGGTCAGTTGCGTAACCCGCATCCTGCAATCCGGAGAGATATTCCAGGGCGTCGTCTACTTTGTCCAACAGATGCGCATAGCGCGGAGACTGCGTGATAGTAGATACATAGTCTTTAACACTTGCAGCCCAGTCCGGATAAGCACGAAAGTTATCCTGCTTGTTGAGCCAACGACCGTGTTCAAACTCTTTGCTGTGAATCGCCACACTGTCTTCGCCTTTTGCGTGATCCTTGATGCCAAACAGATTGTGGCTTAACTGTCCCTGGGAATCTGCGATGACCGCCCTACCCCAACCCGTTTCAAGAGCAGCCTGACCAAGTACGGCATCCACAGGCAGTCCGCTACCCGCCAGCGCACTTGCTACGATGGGTTTGAGCTTCTGCACAAATTCCTCGGGCGTGGAAAAAGCCGTTTTTCTTCCGGCTTGAACGGTTTGGTCTGATTGCTTCGCCACAGAGGTAGCAACTGCTAGGGGCGCAGCGTCCTGGGGATTCATCGGTACCGGTTTGCCGCTGAGCTGTGCAACAATAACTGGCGCGAGACCAATTCCACCCTGTTTCGATAAATGTGCCGCCATTTCATGATCCAGCATTTCCTGATGTGCAGTCATTTCTGAACTGTTCATGAAATTGTCTTTGCCAAAAACCTGATTAGCTTCACGCGCACTCTTGAGCCACATATCAATAAACAGACTTTCAAAATGCTCAGCGGCTTTTTGTAACGCTGCGGGATCATCATTTTTTACTGATCCAGGCAGCTTATTATAGTCGGCATAGCCGAGACTAAGGTCCGGAGTGGAAATGCTCACTAGATCACCACAAGCTCAGCGCGCAGCGCGCCTGCCTGCCGCAATGCTTCCAGGATAGCCATCAGATCGCCTGGCGCCGCGCCGACCTGGTTAACCGCACTGACAATATCCTGCAGGTTCACACCCGGTGCAAAATAAAACATGCGGTTCTTATCCTCGACAATCTCAACTTCAGAGTCCGGAACCACTACAGTTTGGCCACCAGCAAATGCATTGGGCTGAGAAACTTCATTGTCCTCGGCAATAGTGACACTGAGCGAACCATGGGTCACAGCTGCGGGGGCGACCACAACTTTCTGTCCGATAACAATCGTGCCGGTGCGAGAGTTGATCACCACCTTGGCTGATGTGGCATCAGGCTGTACTTCCAGGTTTTCCAGAATAGACAAGAAAGACACTCGTTGGGTGGCATTTTTAGGCGAACGCACTTTGATTGACGCTGCATCTATCGTCTGGGCAACTTCTGGCCCAAAAGTGTCATTGATTTTCTCAGCCACTCTACGAGCCGTTGTGAAATCAGCCCGATGCAGGTTAAAAACGATATTATCAGCACTGCTGAAACCGTCTGGCGCGGGACGCTCGATCAGCGCGCCACCGGGGATGCGACCGACGCTGGGTACATTAACTGTTACGGATGAACCATCATTGCCCTGCGCACCAAATCCACCCACAACTAAGCTGCCCTGAGCAACTGCGTAGACTGTCTTGTTTAAACCTTTCAGTGGTGTTACCAACAGCGTTCCGCCACGCAAACTCTTCGCATTTCCCACCGAGGACACGGTGACATCAAGCGTTTGACCAGGCTTTGCAAAAGGTGACAATTCGGCGTGCACCGCCACAGCAGCCACGTTCTTCAATTGAAAATTTGAACCCGGAGGCAGTTGGATACCCAGCTGCTGCAACATGTTCTTAAATGTCTGCACAGTAAATGGCGTCTGGCTTGTCTGATCACCAGTACCGTCAAGGCCTACAACCAATCCATAGCCGACCAGCTGGTTAGCGCGAACGCCGGTAACGTCCGTCAGGTCTTTAATGCGTTGAGTCGTCGCTTCAACAGGCAGGCAGAACAGCATCAGTACAAGAACCGGGAACAAGAAATGTTTCATATCAATACTCATTAAAACGGATTTACTGTGCCAACAAAGAAGCGCGTCAACCAACCAGCTCGATTTGATTGGGCAATCTCACCAGTGCCACTGTAGGCGATACGAGCATCGGCTAGCCGCTGAGAAGAAACCGAATTATCAGCACTGATATCCTCAGGACGAACAAGACCACTCACACGCACATATTCTTCACCACGGTTAAGTTGAAACCATTTCTCGCCCTGCACCAGCAACAGCCCGTTCGGCAATTGTTTCGCTACCACAGCAGTAATTGTTCCTGTCAAAGAGTTACTTTGATCGCTTTCTCCTTCACCACTGAACTCTGTTTCAGAATCTAACGATCCGAAGATATCGCTCGAGCCCGATCCTTTGATAACGCTGCCGAATATTTTCGGGTTCAAAAGTTCATTGGTGCTTTCTTTGCGGATTGATGTTTCAGCACTCTTGCTCGAGCGGGTCTGCTCATCAAGGATGATTGTGACTACATCACCAACAAAGCCAGCGCGGCGGTCATCGAACAAAGCGAGGTTTGAACCATTCGTGAAGAGCGATCCGGCGTTGACCGGTTGCGGCTGAGGCATATCCGGCCAGACTGGTTGATACACGGGCTCCGAGCGACTGGGCTCTGGTGTTACACAACCGGCTGAGACCAACAAAACCAGACAAGCTGACAATATATTTCTCATACCGTCCCTTATATATTCTGTGACAGGTACTGCAGCATTTGATCGGCTGTAGATACCACACGGGCATTCATTTCATAAGCACGTTGCGTTGCAACCATATTGACCATTTCTTCAACCACAGACACGTTCGATGCTTCCAGCATGCCCTGTGCCACCTGGCCAATTCCATTCTGGCCCGGGGTGCCCTGCAAAGCTGCACCACTGGCAACCGTCTCGCGATAAAGATTTCCGCCAAGAGATTCCAGACCCGTCGGGTTAACAAAATCTACCAGCTGCAGATTACCTACCTGAGTAGTATCACCATCGACGAGCACGCTAACGGTGCCATCTTCTCCGATGGTGACGCTTGTCGCTCCCTGCGGAACATTAATTGCTGGTTCAAGTGCGTAACCCTGAGCGGTGACCATCTGACCATCCTGATCAAGCGTAAAGCTACCCGTACGCGTATAGCCTAACGAACCGTCCGGCATGGAGATCTGGAAAAAACCGCGCCCTTCAATAGCAAGGTCTAAGGATCGCTCAGTATTCTGCAACGCGCCCATTGTAAACTGCTTCTGGGTACCTGCTATCCGTACACCTGTACCCAGCTGCACTCCTGATGGCAACGTTGCATCCTGGGTGGCCTGACCACCAGGTTGCTGATTGATCTGATAAACAAGATCTTCAAAAACTGCCCGGTCTTTTTTGAAACCGACTGTACCCACGTTGGCCAGATTGTTAGATATTGTGCGCAAGGCCGTATCCTGTGCACTCAAACCTGTTTTGCTGACCCATAATGCAGAATTCATGGTAATTTTCCCTTCTGTTCTAAGCTTTTGCGTTCAGGTTTAAACATCAACCAACACGCAGTAATTGCGCTGCAGCACTGTCATTATCTTCTGCAACCTTCATCATCCGAACTTCCAATTCAAACTGTCTTGCCAGGGCAAGTATCTCGGTCAGTTCATTGACCGCGTTGACATTCGATGACTCGAGAAAACCTGAGGTGACAGAAACACCCGGATCCCTGAGTAAGGGTAGCTCGTCATTGGTAACCAGCAAGCCGGCTCCGTTTTTACGCAGATTCTCAGGTGCTGTACTGACCAGTTTCAGTTGATCAATCTGCACCAGAGCATCTGGACCCTGGCCCTGCGGCCGGATGGTGACGGTGCCATCATTACCAAAAACAATGGTTTCATAGGGTGGCAACGCTATGGGACCACCTGTGCCAAGCACCGGTTGGCCCTGTTGCGTTAACAATCGTCCGGCAGCATCAACCTGAAAGGCGCCGTTGCGTGTATACGCTTCGTTGCCATCAGGCCCGATGACGGAAAATAAACCGTCACCGTTTATCGACAGATCCAGATCACGCCCGGTCTCTATTGCCGAACCCGGACTCAGATCTACGCCCTGGGATTCGTTAACGCCGTAAACCCGGGCACGGTAACCCTGCCCGTCCACTTCACTTGCCATGACATGAGCAAGATCAGCACGAAACCCGTTGGTTGAAACATTTGCCAGATTGTTAGCTCGCGCTGTCTGAGCTTGCTCTATATTGCCAAGCCCGACAGCACTAACGTATAACAAGCGATCCATTAGATGTTAATGATGGTTTGGGTGATTTCGTCAGCGGTTGAAATTGTCCTGGAGTTAGCCTGGAAATTTCGTTGCGCGATAATCAACTGCACCAACTGCTCTGAAAGCTCAACGTTGGAGTCTTCCAACGCACCCGATGTCACACTCCCCAACGAGCCTGAACCTGGTGCAGCGACGACTGGTGGTCCCGACTGGTTGGTTTCAATCCAGGAAGTATCACCCACCGAGGTAAGCCCCTGTGTATTGGTGAAATCCGCGATGGCGATCTGACCTAGAGTCGAGTTCTGACCGTTGGTAAACCGAGCGACTACAACACCTTCATCGTCTATCGCAAGTCCTGACAGCTTGCCTGTGGCAAAACCATTTTGTTCAATGGAACCTAGCGCGAAATCCTGGCCAAACTGTGTTGAATCCGTTAACCGCAGTTCAAAATTTGAGCTGCCTGGCGGTTGTGGTACTGGCAAGCCACCACCACCCAGAATGTTTTGCGGCCCGACCGCGCCATTAGGATTACCATCCTCATCCAGCGGCACCCAGTTAGACACGAGGATTGGATCTGTACCCGATGGGTTCAATGTGCCGTCTGAATTGAATTGCAGAGCAAATCGCGCCAGTGAGGCCTCCTGATTTTGGGGCGGTGGCAGGTTTGGATCAGGATCGCCAATATTCTGCCCATCTATCAACGCATAAGTTGACCAGCGATTTTCCTCTTCTCCCGGAACATCCGGCGTAAATCTTTCTTTAACAAAATAGAGGCTCAACGCATGAGGATTGCCCAGGCTGTCAAATATTGTCAGAGACGTCGCCGCGTTATAGGTATCCTGATTGGTTGGATCGAATGTATTCAGAGAAAACTGAGTGAATGCGTTCTCGTCCAGCACCCCGAATATGTTGGTCACTGCAGGTTGAGCGTTGGTCATAGTAATACCTTCGTTCAATGTGATATCAATTTCACCACCCACTGAGGCAACTGAGTTACCCGAGGTATCCAGTGTCACACCAAGGCTTTGATTGCCGCGAATGCCCAACGAATCAGCTACATCGCCTGCAGCTGCAAATACAAGGTCATTACCAACCTGGTCCTCGATAATTAGATCACCGTTGCTATCCAGGGTAGAGCTGACTGTACCCAGACCAGGCAATCCAAGATTGATAGTGTCATTCAGCTCAGCCAGGGTTGTACCTGATACGCCGACACCGTTGATACTCAGCGCCAGCGTGCCACTGGTATTGTTGTACTCTGTCGCTGCAAGGGTTGCTGTTGTGCGGGCTGACGCATTTACATCAGGCAACGTCGCGCTGGCAAACTGCGCCGCGATTTGCGCCGCCGTTGCACCTTCGTCTATGTCAACAGAAATAACGTTACCATCCGGATAAACGACATCCACCGACTGAGCACTGTAACCGTTACTCGCTGCTGCGATGCCTGGAGAAGAAACCCCTGTCGCAAGACTCAATACACCTGTCAGATCGCTTTGGGAAATACCAATGTTCGAGGTATCCAGATTACCGATGCTGATGGTTGAAGACTCACCTGGGACCGAGGTTACAAATTGTATTCTCGACGAGTCCGCCGGGTCTAACTGCACACCCACGCTGATGCCTGAAGCAATCAGTTCATTTTCGATGTCCGCTATGAGGGTTGCAGCATCGGTAATGTCCGAATCCAGGGTAATTGTTGCCGTGCCATTGTTACCACTGGAGCCAGCCAGCGTGATATCGAACGACGCAGACGAGATATTACCAATTGCACCTACCGTTGCGGTACCACCATAGGGGTCAGGGTTAGTATTACTGGCGCCAGCACTACCGCCCTGGCCCAGTGCAATACCGCCAAGAACAGCTTCAATGTCTGCTTGAGTAACGCCCGCACCGAGAGTTGCGGTATCAGTGGGGTCAATGGTGATCGTACTGTTTTCACCGCTGTTAACTGCAAAAAACTGCAAGCGACCCAGATTGACCGGATCTTCTCGAACATCAATACCGATACCCGAGCCCGCCAGATCATTACGCACTGCATTGATCAGATCCTGCAGAGTTGCGATGTTCGTATCCAGATTGACAGCTACCGTCGTGTTTTCAGTGGGCACACTGGAACCGGTCAGCTGAACCTGAAAAGATGATGCTGCTGCACCGGAAAAATCAAACGGTGTAAGGACCGCGTCTGCACTGATACTTGATTCCGTGTCAATCGAGAAATCGAACGGTGTCGGCGCGCCACTGGTGTCCAGACGCGAAGCGGTTGGTGAAGGCAGCCCAAGCTGTGCAACACCCACTGCAGAACCCGTTGTGACCAGTTCACTACCAAGCTCAGACAGAACTGAAGCCCGTGCATCCAGGTTGACGTTAGCCTCAACCAGCGTGGTCTGTAAGGGAGGCAGATTCGATGTATTGATCTGCAGATCACCCAGAATACCGCTCAGCGTTCCGCCGTCATTCGCAGTAAATCCCTGGACCCGAGCGCCGGTGCTGCTGGTGATAAAACCTTCGTTATCAACAGCAAAGGAACCCGCTCGACTATAGGAGCGCGCGCCGCTGTCGCTGAGGACAAAGAAGCCATTACCATCAATTGCAAGATCAAGACTGTTATTCGTGAAAGAGATGGTGCCTTGCTCAAACTGCTGGGCAACGTTGGCGAGTTTCACACCTGCTCCGACCTGATTAGATCCGGTACCTAAAAGACTAGACGCGTAAACGTCTGCAAATTCAGCCCTGCTGGCTTTAAAGCCGATGGTGCTGGCGTTGGCAATATTGTTGCCTGTGATCTGAAGATCACTGGAGGCGGCACTCATTCCACTGAGGGCGACATTAAACGACATACGACATTCTCCTTGTTAGACGTATTGGCAAGCGTTACTGCTTATTGAATTTCTTTAATTTGAGATGCTGAGACAGAAGCACCGCCCGCAAGATTTGCGACCAGGCCTTCGTTGGTTATCGAGACGCTGACCACCTGGTCAGGCAAACTCACCTCGTACTGCTGGCGGATACCATCTACGTCAGCAAACGCAGCGATACGATAAAAATCCTGCGGGACGGGTTCCCCATTTTCGCTCAATCCATCCCAGTTAAAGCGCACCTCACCAGGTGGACGCGCGCCCAGTTCAACCTGCTGAACCGTTTGACCATTGCTGTTTTGAATGGTGACTGTCAGTTCACCCACGGCTTCAGGCACTGATATGCTGCCGCCAATACCACCGCTGGTGTTCAGTGCAGTCTGGTTCGTAGGGATCAAGACGTTACGGCCGACCAGCGCGGACGCATCCACTGCGGCACTGGCGCGAAACGTTGAAACCAGAGAATCCATGGATTCATTCAGATTCTGAATGCCTTCCACGCTTGAAAACTGTGCCAGCTGTGCAATAAAGGCTTCGTTTTTCGCCGGCTCAAGTGGATCCTGGTTTTGCACCTGCGCAATCATCAGCTCCAGAAACGCTGTTTTCCCCAGCTCTTCTTCTTTGTTTCCCGGGGCAGTCGCACTGGCGTTAAGGTCACTTATCGTGCGAACCGAAGACAACTCTAAAGTCATAATATTTTCCTAAAAACTTTACTGGCCCAGTGTGAGCAGGCGCTCAGACAGGGTTTTGGCGGTATTCATCACTTCTACGTTCACCTGGAAAGAACGACTGGCAGAAATCATATTCGCCATCTCCTCCACCACACTGACGTTGGGATACGCGACATAACCTTTATCGTCAGCGTAGGGATGGTCGGGTTCGTAACGCATGTTGAGCGGCTTGTCAGATTCAATGATGCCGGGCACGGTAACCGCAGTACTGGCATCCTGTGCGTCCATCGCATTGTTAAGGCTCGCCTGAAACACCGGGTAGCGGGCACGATAGGTGTCCGCCGGGTTGGCCGATACACTCTCGGCGTTGGCAATGTTGCTGGCTGTGGTGTTTAAACGCAGCGATTGCGCTGCCATACCGCTGCCTGAGACATTAAATACGTCCATAATGGCCATCAGATTTACTCTCCTTTAAGCGCCGTGATCATGCCTTTGAACTTGCCGTTCAAAAAACGGAAGCTGGCCTGAAATTGCAGGTTGTTCTTGGCGAACTCAGCCTGTTCAAGCTGGGTATCCACTGTGTTGCCATCTAGGGATGGCATTATCGGATTACGGTACTGCAGCGAGACATCAACACCGGGACCCTGATCAGCATCAATATGGCGGTTATCTGTACGCAGCACCCGCGCGCCTCGCGGCTCACTGACGCCTGCTTTGTGCGCCTGCAGAATCGAGTTGAAGTCAATATCCCTTGCTTTGTATCCAGGCGTGTCCGCGTTAGCGATATTTCGCGCCAGAATTTCGGTTCGTTCAGCTCGTAATTCCAACGCCTTGGCATGCACACCTAATGCGTTATCAATACTGATGGTCATCCATTGCTCCTGCCTCAGACTGCAAACACATTTCCCGGTGGAATTGCGCCAGCAAATAACTTTGATGCGATCAACAAAGCAAACTCCGTGCCAATTCGATTAAACCGATGCCAACCGACTAATTTGAGCAAAGCGCAGCCTGCATAGCGTTTTCCGGCAACCCTTTGCCGGCTAAAACGGCAAATCTTTGCCGAAAAACTAGCCATCTGGGACTGCAAGCGGTTTATTGCCGGCAAGCGCCGGTGATTTGACGCGAATGTGCTATTACTTCGACGTCACCTGAAGAGTTGTCTGCCATGAAGAAACAAACCACGCGAAAATCAGCCGTTACCCTCGTGCTGTTCTGTTCCTGCCTGCTTCAAAGTGTGATGGCGACGGCAAACGTCATAGAGGAACAGGTTAGGGCTGCGTTGGAGAACAAGCTGGCCGAAACCTATCCCTCGGGCAACTACGAATACACCGTTTTACCTGTACGGTCAGCTGCACATCTGAAACCTTGCGATGCCTTCACCACTGAAATCAAAGCAAAAGTCCTTGCTGGACGCGTACCTGTACACGTGCGTTGTCTGGGACCAGCGAACTGGTCCCTTTATGCCAGCACCGAAGTGAAGGTCGCAATCGAAGTGATTACCACCCGCCGCGCCATCAGTCGCGGAGAGATGCTCCTAGCCCGCGACCTCACCGTGAAAACCAAATGGCTACAGCAACTGAGGGGCAACCATATTGCGGATTTAGATGCAGCGGTGGGTAAAGTCGCGCGACGCGCATTAAGGGTAGATACGGTCCTGAACAGCAACCACCTGGAAGCACCGATGGCCGTTGATAAAGGCGAACGTGTGCGCATCATTGCCAACAGCGGACGTGTCAGCATTACGTCTTACGGAACGGCTATGGCCAGCGGTCGTATCGGTGAGCAGATCCAGGTGCGTAACGACAGCTCCGCACGGATCATCAGGCCCTGGATTATCGGACCCGGCAGGGTTGGCACCTCAGCGCCAGATTTCAAAGGCTGATGCCTCATGCGGATAAATAACACCTGCGGGCAAACTTTTTCCATATTTCTACTAAAGTTAACTCAATATCGGTCGATATCGACTATAGGTAAGTTTAAGTTGAAGAACGAAAATCATGGCTATTGATATCAATAATCGGTTTGGCGGACTCGCGCAAACCAACCCAAATTCTGCTGAGCGGACCCGCGAGGAGTCGAAGGCGCCACGCACCGATGCTGCAAGCCAGCAGGACGCAAGGGCGCAGGAATCGGTAAAGATCAGTGATGATGCTGCTGCACTGAAAGCTATGGAAGCACGCCTGGAACGCCAGGAAAGTTTTGATGAAACACGGGTAAAAGAGATTCGACAAGCCATAGAGCGAGGCCAGTATCCCATCGACAACCAGCGTCTTGCTGAAAACTTTTTGAAACTAGAATCTAAGCTTTAACAACGAGTTACTATGTTAATTGAGAGTGATTTCGAGAAAAGTGATTTCGAAAAAAGTGGTGTCGGGGACAGTGGCACCAATAACAGTGAAAATACCGGCGCTCTTGAGACGCTGTTCCAGACACTGATTGCACTGCTCAATGAGGAGAGGGATGCGCTCATTCATCACGATGGCGAGCGTCTCGAAAGCCTTTCCGCAGAAAAACTGGAAGTCTGCAATAACATCAGCCGTGCGCTTGAGGCATCACCTGCTCTGGGCGAAAAAATCGCCCAGGCCGCTGCTGCAGAGACCAATGCAGAATCGGAGTTTGACCCCAGTCACATTTTACTTGCGCAATTGGCCACACAAGCCCGAGATTACAACCTGGTTAACGGAAAAATCCTGCACCGTTCGCAACAATCGGTTCGAGAGATTTTGGGAATAATGAGTGGACAGTCCATTGACGGTTTATACGGACAATCCGGACAGCAGGACACCAAAGCCTTCTCAAACGGCGGCGCTTTCATTCGCGCCTGAACAACATCTCCGGCGGGTCCGAGATAATGTCTGAACCCCAAACCGCACCAGGTGCAGTTCTTCCAGCTGACACCCGCTATTTGCGCAGCGCCGATGACATTGTCAGCTGCCTGAAACAACTTCGCGACCGACGTTCCAGCTTGTCTATTCGAATCGATCAGAGTGAAGAAACCTATCAATGCAAACTCCTGGACGTTGGCGAGAACAGCTTTCTGATCGAAGATGTCCAGCCACGAAGTGGCATCGCGGCAATCAGACAAAGCAAGCGTCTGAGCCTGTCAGCACGCGCCGAAGGCATGTTTGTGTTCATTGAAAAAACAAAACTTCTGAAAATGGATGCCGAGCGCGGGATACCCTACTTTGAACTCAAGCTGCCGACGTCAGTTCTGTCACAACAACGACGTCGAGCAGCTCGATTCCGCTTACCGCTTCGCGTCAGCACCAGCGGTGCACGCATCAGTTTCTTCGGCGAGCAGGAAATTACAGGCCGTATAATTGATATCTCAGCAGGCGGATGTCGTGCCGAATTTGATCTGCCGGCACCATGGCCGGTGAAAAACAACGACTGCTTTGACAACTGCGCCATTACGATCCCGAAACTGCTGGAGCTGCATGGACAGGCCGTCATACGCCATTTTCACGAGAACAAGCACAGCCAGAAATTGGTGTGTGGCATCGAGCTGACAAAAATGCACGTCACCGACCGACGCCGCCTCGAACACTTTATTCAAACCATCTCAAAAAACGCTGAATCAGCTTAACCTTCGTCCAAGCGCTGATAGCGGTGCCAATCGGTGAGCTCATCAACATCCCAGATCTTAGGTAATTGAGAGACGGTCAATTGGAGCGCCGAAGCTCGCTCTAAACTCTGCGCGAGCACTGTTGAACCACCCCAGGCAATCTTCTGAAACACATTTGATGCTGCCGGCAGAGCAGAACGGCGCAGGCCTACCAGACCATAACCACCATCTTCCGCGGGACCGAATACTATGTCGCTGTTCTGCAGCGCGACAAAAGCCCGATGAACATAATCAGAGTCAATAGTTGGGCAGTCTGTGCCGACTAACACAGCCGCGAACACATCCGCGACCATCAGCTCCTGCAGGCAATGATACATGCGCGCACCAAGATCACCCTCACACTGATACCGCAGAGTAAAGTGATACTGATCAGCCCACTGGTCGACAATCGGCCCAGGGTCTGTAATCCACAACTCGCAGCGGGTATCCGCCTGCAACTGCAGCCTGCCCAGACAGCCCTGCACCAGTTCGATATGAGCCGCCAGAGCGCCGGTATCTCCCAACGATTGCGCCAAGCGGGTTTTTGTTTTGCCCAGAACAGGCGAACGGGTGAACACAGCAAACGCTCGCGAATAATCATCCGTCACGATAGTAGGCCCTGGCCAGAGCAGCCGGATCTGCACCAAGAAAATAGCGGCAACGGTAAATCCACATCATCAATACTGTTTTCATGACTCCCGCCTTGCGCCAGCGGCGTGGAGACGTTTCCACCACCGCCCTTAACGCAACAAACGCCGACGGTGCAGAAGCTTTGAGACGTCTGCTGACTTCAATATCTTCCATCAGCGGTTGTTGCGGAAAACCACCAATCGTGTCGAGCAGGTCCGCATGGAAAAACATGCCCTGGTCTCCGGTACAGATCCTGCTCCAACGAGATCGCAGGTTCATCATGTGTGCTATCAAGGCGAGGCCTTCAATTTTCACATTAAAACGCCCCCAGCGAGGCTCCTCCGCGTCTACCAGTTCCAGCAGTTGCTGCGCCGAGGCGCTACTGGGCAGGCCATCAGCATGCAGGACCCATAACCAGAGCGCGGATGAAGCGGCGATACCAGCAGCGATCTGCCGACCCCGACCGGGCTGGCTTGCTCTGTATTCATGCGGCGCTGTCACCAACGATTGCGTCATACCACTGGACGCGCCATCAACGACAATTGCCGCTAGTTGATGCTGATCCAGCCAATGTAATAGAACCTGCAGATGTGCATCGTCGTGCAGCACCGGTACGACAACCTGAAGTTGCCCGGTAGGGGCGCAAGTTTCTGAAGACTCAATTATGCTGATATTACCTCTGCAGCAAGACCCTGCATGCCGGCTACCGGATCACCGCCAAGCGCCTGCAGGGGTACAAGTAATCGATGCGCACCTGCGCCAGCCAGAGCCTGCATAGCTTCTTCACCACCCTGACCTGTCCACATACAGGTGATTTCAACCTGGGAGGCATCGCGACTATGAAGGTCGCACGCCGCTCTGAGTTTTTCCATATCAGCGCTGAGTTCTGCAGCATCAGTAGTGGGCGCAAACCAACCTTGCCCATACTTCGCAACCCGATCAAAGGCTTTACCTTTATTACCGCCGATGACAACAGCCATTTCCGGCGCGCTGGGGAAGCTCTTAAAACCCTGCCAGTTCAAAAATTCACTCTGATGGTCCAGAACATCACCCTGCCAGAGTTTCTGCATGGCTTCGAGGTAATCATCAAATCGCGCCCCCCGCTTTTCAAAAGGTACGCCCAGCGCTTCGAATTCTTCGCGCAGCCAGCCAATGCCTAGCCCCAACAGCAACCTGCCTTGCGAAACAAAATCCAGACTTGCAGCCTGCTTTGCCAGGTACAACGGATTCGCCTGAGGAAGAATGTTGACACCAGTGCCTAACTTGAGGGTTTTGGTGGCAGCGGCAATATGAGAAAGGGCAATCAGCGGATCGATGAAATTCGTTTCTGGCGACGCCCCCATCTTGCCAGTAGGGTTGTATGGATATTTGGACTGATAGTCGAGCGGCACAATGACGTGTTCAAACGTCCAAACTGATTCGAAGCCCAGACCTTCTGCCAATTGCGCAAGCCCTGTCATCTGCTCAACTGAATCAACCCCTATGTTGACCGGTATTATGCCGATTTTCATGCCGCTGCCCTCTACTGTGGTTTTTTCTTTTAGAAAAAGGATTGTGCACGTTTCATGTGTGGATTAGAAACCTGTAAATGCCAGAGCAGACGCGCAAAAGGTTGCCCACCCAGATGAAATACGTGTTAACTTTTGCCGCTTGAATCTGGAGAGAATTAAGGGAGAAACCTTGTACGAAGAGTATCAGAACGTCTGGCAAAGCCTGATTGCACCCGGTGCAGATTTCGAAATTGCGGTGAAAGAAATACGCGGCAATCCCACGCGAATCTACGCTAACGCACCCGGCAACATGCGCGACATTTTCTTAAGTTCCGCACAATTTGGTGATAACGATTACCTGGTTTACAACGATGAACGCCTGACCTACGCCGAGGTACACACCCGCGTAAAGCAGATCGCCAGCTGGCTTCGCGAACAGGGTGTGCAACCTGGTGATCATGTCGCCATCGCCATGCGCAACTATCCTGAATGGCTAGAGGCTTATTGGGCCACCCTTTATATCGGCGCCACCGTTGTGGGTATGAACGCCTGGTGGACCGGTCCTGAAATGATGTTTGCGTTGAACGACTGCACGCCAAAGGTACTCATCCTTGACCAGGAACGCTTTGATCGTCTGGTTGGCCATGAAAAAGAGATTGAGCAGATCAAGCTGGTTGGCGTTCGGATGGCCGATATGCCTGCCGCTGTGACCCCGTGGGAAGACTTGTTAAAAGGCAACGCTGACGTACCATTGGTAGATATCGACCCCGATAGCGACGCGTGCATCTTTTACACCTCTGGCACCACCGGCCACCCCAAAGGGGCCCAGCTTACGCATCGCGGTTGTGTGAGTAACATCTATTCCATGCTGTTTGCAGGCGCGCTGCTGCGAACCATTGCGGAGCGTCAGGGTTTGATAGAACCCGATGCACCCACACCGGCACCTTCCGCGCTGATCACAACGCCACTTTTCCATGTTACCGCTAACAACTGTGTTGCACAGGGCACAACTTTAGCTGGTGGCAAGCTGGTACACATGTACAAATGGGATGCCGGCGAAGCCCTGGATTTAATTGAACGCGAGAAAATCAGCGCCATGAGTGGTGTACCGGTCATGGCGCGGGAAGTGATAGCACACCCCAAATTCGCTGAAACAGACACATCAAGCCTGCTGAGTTTGGGCGGCGGCGGCGCACAACTGCAACCTGATCTGGTGGCAAAAATAGATTCGAGCGTCAGCACAGCACGTCCTAATACAGGTTACGGTATGACCGAAACCTGCGGCATCATTACCTCGATTGGCGGCGACTTCTTTGTTGATAAACCCGCGAGTTGCGGTCCAGCAATGCCCTGCTTTGAGACGAGGATTGTTGACGCGGATGGCAACGAAGTTGCACCTGGGCAACCTGGCGAACTGCTGGTGCGCGGTGCCCAGGTGATTCGCGGCTACCTGAATCGACCCGACGCAACACGTGAAACCATCGAAGAGGGTTGGCTACATACCGGCGACGTGGCGCGCATAGATGAACACGGTTTCCTGTTCATCGTTGATCGCCTGAAAGACATGGTCCTGAGGGGCGGTGAGAACATTTATTGCGCTGAAGTTGAGGCCGCACTGTTCGAACACCCTGCCGTTGCTGAATGTTCCGTTTTCGGCGTACCAGATGATCGCCTCGGCGAAGAGGTTGGCGTTGCCGTTCATCTGAAAGATGGTGCCACAGCCAGTGCAGACGAGTTGCGAGCACACCTGCGAGAACTGATCGCTGCACCCAAAATTCCCCGCTATATCTGGTTCACCCACGAGGCGTTACCCAGAAACGCATCAGGCAAGTTTCTCAAACGGGAGCTGCGTGATTCGCTGGCGCTGGATCAAGCCTCTTAGTTCTGATTACAGGTCCCAACAGCACCTGAAGCATCAACGGCGCCGCGCTCGCGGCGCTGCACTTTGAGGGCAACCCAGATGAATTTTGGCTAAATTCACTGGCAGCCCGCTGGCCGAAAGCGGAAGCAAATAAATCCGGATTCAACGTCTGCTTCCGACCCTTTGCAGCCATGTTCCATAGCTAGATTTTGGGGCTACATTGCATAGCTAACTAACTGAAAGGTTGTTGGCTCTCTCTTTGATCGGGGAGTGGTTGATTGGTTGTGGCCTGGATCTCGCTTATTTGCGAGTCAGATAACTCCTCCCTCCACTTTGTCAGTGAATCCGTTTTTACTGTAGGTACCTGAAGCGGTGTATCAAGGGCAAGAAAATTGTTCAATTGCTCGATGGTCGAATCTGGGCTGCTGGCAAAATCTTCGTATTGAATGTGTAGCAATCTGCCTCCCAGAACAGGTTTCAGGTCTCCCAATCTGTTGTGATGTGCAACCCATCGCATCGCACATTTCCTGGCAAAAGGAATTTCATCATAGACTTTGGCATCTTCATCGCTGATGCCCAGAAACCTATTCGGAATTGGAAACTCTTTCCATCGATGATGCCATTCCGAAACCCTTTTGTGATTAATCATGCTGGCAATGGTTGCATATGGATTTCTCTCGATGGAGATGAACTTTGCGTCGGGAAAGGCTGCCAGCAATTTTTCTGCAGTCCAGATATTGGGGTGGTTTTTTTCCACGTAGTACTTTTTTCGGCAGAAAAATATACGTCTCTCGTATGCCCGCCGCAGTTTAGGGAACAGACTCGCCTCGGAGTTTGGGTAAACAGCCATGTGTTTCGACCACTTAAACATTGGATCCACCTCTATATCTACCCTAATTTCAGGGTGATTCTCCAGGGTATGGCCAACCCAGTGGGTGCCGGAACGGCCTGTTCCAATTACAAAAACGGGTGTTGTCTGGACCGATAAAAAAGCAGGTTTCATAGGCATGTTCTTTTTGTTCCCAGACTCAAATGAAAGCTACGCAGGCTTTGGAAAAGGGAAACTTTTAATAAGTCTTTCTTTGATATGGTCGATACCGTTTCTTTGATAATAGCCGATGGTTGAAACAATCTCGTCCATTTTGAGCTCACCTTTTGGTTGGAGGGGGGTTGGAACTTCCATGCCAAAGTTGCTGTAGTAGTCTCTGAATTTCCATCCGCCACCCTTGACCTGCTCAGATACTTCGAGCCACAAGTTGGGGATGCCGTATGAGTCGGCAACGACTAAGCCATGCAGACTGGATGAAAGAATGTAATCGCACTGCTGGATCGAGTGACAAACCTCTTCGGGTGAGTTGAAAACATCTATCAGCAGGCTGTTTTTTACATTGTCCTTTATCATTTTGATAACAGGGTTGGCCTTATCTTTATAGTGCGGGACTATTCCAAGTTGGTGTTTTTTGGTTGCAACTTTCGCGTATAGCGAATCGACGAGAAGCCCGGGGTCTCCTGTGCTTTCAAGATGCGGCATCTTTAATTGCTGCGCGGAAAAGGTGCCTCTTACAGCGTGAATGTAATGCCTAGATTCTCTTGGGGGGCATTGTGCTATGAAACCGCTTCCCCAGACGTTGATGCGACGGTTCCAAAAATTTTCTTTCAATCGCTGTAAAAGGCTTCCAACTGCGACAAGAGTACAATCATTAATAGGTGCGTGGACAACTTTGCGCCCGCTCAACAAAGAGCATATGTCCGGAGAAAGCCAGTCGCCAAAATTCGGTTTGGAGTGTGCCCAATGTAGTTTTAAAGGCTCGACCATTTGACGCCCCTTGGTGAAGCTTTTTGTTTGAATCCTGATAGCGCAGATGCGAAGGATTATGAATTTGTTGAATGCAATCGTGCGTCTAAATCTTCCAAGGCGGCTTCCCTTGCTTCTTTGGTGCAAAATGACGCAATACCAATACAGTTAGCGCCTTTAGATTTCCAGTATTCTCTATCAGCCTTGAATTTTTCCATGTTACCGTCAACTTGACCGTATACCTGCAGGCTGTAGGTGCGTCCAGAACCCTGGTCAAGTCGAAATGCCCAATGGCATACATACGCGGTGCACCTGAGAGTTCTACATCAATTGAGTAAACAAAAAAGTCGTATTCCGTTCCGCTCAATCCAGGAATCTCAACTTCATCGACTATATTTCACGACATGTTACTTCGACCTTGTCTCACTCTTAGCGTCGTAATCTTGCGAAATTTTGAGGACATTCTCCAGTTCTTGTTTTTGCTGATGTAAGCTAATTTCTCTGGAGCAGAAATACTTGTAGGGAAGTTTATTTATTTTGCGATCAAATGTCGCTTACTTAGTCTTGCTCCGGTTTGGTGGACCATTTAAAAAGATCCGGCCGAAAGCGGAAGTGAAAATAACTAAGTGCAAACGTCTGCTTCGTGCCCGACGGCGACGTTCGCTATCTGTTTACTCACGGGTATCCAATGCTCTTTGACTATCACCCATCGAATTCTGTTGCGCCCGACATCAACTATCCTGTTTCGTGATAGTGCAGTTGCTCCGCTGCAGGAACATCGCGAAGCACTTGGGTAACACCTCTTTGAGCAGGTGAGCCGTTCCAGTGTCCGCAAAAAAGATGTGTTCCTGCTTTTTTTAGGATTTCATTTAGATGAATCTAGTCGATTCGAGGAATGACACCAATTCGCAGAAAATACTCAAATTCGTTGGACTGATTTGAGGCCGCGGAGCGAACGCTTCGAAATGGCAGAGCACTAATTCAGGCAAGAGTGAGCAAAATCGACGCGAGCGACCTACTAGGGTCAATCGAATCACGCTATCATTTAAAAACGTCACGCTTACGCGCCAAAGCACTCATTAGGGACGTGCAATCTACGGGGATGTTCAAGCAATCGTCGGTGAGCTAATCACTTTGAGGACTATCAGACATGCTGGGACTGGCAATCATGGGTTTCGGAGGTTTGCTACTGTTAGGGGGGATTTGGGGTGGTCTGGACACATACCGTTTGCTTCGCCAAGGCATCCGGGTGGAAGGGACTGTGGTCCGAGTTACTGCCAATCAACAGCGCCGTTCAAGTGGGGGCACGATAACGGTTTATAGCCCTGTATATGAGTACGTCGACGCGAAGGGAAATACACAACAGGTTGAGATTGGGGAATCGAGCCATAAGCCTGCCCTTGGTGTGCGCGCAAATCTCATCTACGACCCTGAACATCCTAACGTCGCCATCCATGCCGGGACAAAGCAATTGCTCGGTCCAGTTGGCTTGCTAGTAGGAGCAGTGTTCGCGATTTATCTTGGCTGGATACTCAGAAGCCAGGGTTAAAAACCATCGGCATTCGAACAAGTCTGCGTTTAGCCATTCTGAGACAGTCGCGATTCCCTAAAGCAGACGTTCGAGCGACAGGTCTTAGGAAAAGATTGACGAGCCCTACAGGATTCAAACCTGCGAACCCTACATTCGCAGACCATTCAAGTTACCGCTTGGTCAACCACGTCTTTATACGTTTCTCGCAAGACGTTCTTCTGCACTTTGCCCATAGTATTGCGCGGCAGCGAGTCCACATTCACAACTTTCTTGGGCTGTTTAAAACGAGCAAGCTGACCATCTAACGCAATGTCTATCTGAGCCAATGTAACCGATTCGCTCACCGGCACAATGACAGCGACCACCGCCTCGCCAAAATCCGGGTGCGGAACGCCGATAACAGCACTTTCGAAAACCTCGGGCATTTCATCAAGAACACGCTCGACTTCTTTTGGATAAATATTGTAACCGCCTGATATTACGAGATCTTTTGCTCGACCAACGATGGATAAGCGACCGTCGGAATCAACCGTGCCAAGGTCTCCTGTAATGAAAAACCCGTCCTCGCGAAATTCGCTCGCCGTCTTTTCAGGCATCTGCCAATAGCCACTGAAAACACTGGGACCTTTGACTTCAATGGTGCCCACCTCCCCGGTTGGCACCGGGTTCCCATCATCATCAGCAATGCGCAATTCAAGCCCCGGTAACGGGAACCCGACCGTCGCCGGCAACCGCTCGCCGTCTAACGGGTTACTGGTGTTAATAATAGTTTCACTCATGCCGTAGCGTTCAAGAATGGTATGCCCGGTTCGGGACTGCCACTGCTCAAACACCTGTTCCGTGAGAGGCGCAGAGCCGCACACAAACAAACGCATATGATCGAGGTCTACAGAGGGAAAATCCTCCAGTGCAAGCAGTCGCGTATAAAACGTAGGCACGCCCATCATTACCGTGCAATCTGACAGAGCCTGCTGTGCTCTGGCCGCATCGAACTTATCCATCCAACGCATGGGCGTGCCATTTAACAGCGCGCAATGACTGGCAATAAACAACCCATGGACATGAAAAATAGGTAACGCATGAAGCAGGACATCGTCCGCCTGCCAACCCCAGGCAACGGACAGCGCCTGAGCGTTTGTGATCAAGTTAGCATGGCTGAGCATGGCACCTTTTGAACGCCCCGTCGTACCTGATGTGTACAGGATAGCGGCCAGATCGTCGCCCTGGCGGGGTGTTATCGACAGCGCAACAGCCATCTCATCGAGCTGGGCGACACCCGCCGTCAGGACATTCGCAAAAAATGTCCCTGTCCCTTGAGCATCCATCGTGGCGCTGGTCACATCTGTCCGCTCACGGCTTCCTACAAACAGCGCGGGGCTCGCATCTTGCACAAAATACTGCAGCTCAGCTTCTGTGTACGCGGTGTTAAGAGGCACATAAACACCGCCAACACACAAAGTAGCCAGGTAAAGGGCCAGGTTGTGTGGAGATTTCTCAACCTGTACCACTACCCTGTCGCCAGGCGTCACGCCGAGCGCCACTAATCTGTTAGCTGCAACGGCAACTACTTTCCGTAAGTCTTTGAATTTCCATACCTTATGATCATCTAAAATCAAACAAGGCTTTTCACCATGTGCAGTAAAAACCGCATCCAAATGTGTATAAAGATT
Source organism: Gammaproteobacteria bacterium (assembly GCA_048571035.1). GTDB lineage: Bacteria > Pseudomonadota > Gammaproteobacteria > Pseudomonadales > Azotimanducaceae > UBA4421. The sequence continues at coordinate 230,164 of CP121329.1, read as the reverse complement.
CTGCATTTCAACCTCCCGCGTGAACCCAGTATAGTTCCGTGGCCTGTTAGAGATATAGGCCTTAACTACTTGATTTAGCGCACAAACAGGGTTGCCCTACTTGTTTCAGTTTGTTACCTTGCGCGCATAGATTATGCCCTGCCGGGTCCGGGGAACGGCACGCGTATAGTTTTAACCAAGATCAGTCCCAAACGGCTGGCAACAGTGAAACAGGCGCGATGAGACTTAACATCTCACATTGATACTCTAGATTCCCAGAAAACAATAAAAAATGGGATATTTTCAAGCCGCCGCAAGGCGGCTTTTTCTTTGCTCGGCTTTTCTTTGCTCGAGAAGGTCTGATACCCCAGAATAACGCATTCAAATTTACCCACGCGCACGTAAAGGCCAGCTGTGAATACCCAGAGCGAAAAACATCCTTTTGTTGTTCCGCGCATCACCCGCATGGTGAACAATGCACACCTGACGCTGCCCGGCAGCAAATCCATCGCGCTGCGACAACTGGCCATGGCCGCTTTAGCACGGGGGACGAGTACAATTACAGGTGTGCCTGACTGCGACGACGCAGATGCCATGCTGGAGTGTATTGCTGCGCTTGGTGCTGACGTGTCCGTCGACGGTAAGCAGATCCTTGTGACCGGTCCGATCGATATGCACAAAGACATCGCTCTGGATGCCAGGATGAGCGGTGCGTCAACTCGCCTGCTTATTGGTATCGCAGCCCTGCGCAGTGGCCGCACCAGTATCGATGGACACAACTCCCTGCGAGCCCGGACAAATGCCCCCCTTTACGAGGTGTTGCGAGAGCAAGGTTGTCAGGTGGAGTCCGCAACGGGTGGATTACCCGTGACTATTGCGGGGCCGTTGCAGCCAGCAATGGTGATGGGAATAGATGCCAGCCTGTCGAGCCAATATGTCACCGCGTTGTTGCTGTGTGCACCCTACTGCTCATTTGACACAGACACCAACAGCAAAACCCAGCGCATCCACATTACAGGAGATCTTGTCTCTCGGCCCTATATCGACATCACCCTCAATGAAATGAGAAAGCGTGGCGTGCGGAGCCAATGGGTTGATGAGCAGACTCTGGAAGTAGAACAAGGCAGCTACCAGGCCGGTCAGATACAGATAGAGGGTGATGCAACGGCGGCGACTTACTTTGCCGCTCTCGCCACACTACATGGCGGCAGCCTGACGCTGGATAACCTCGGCGACAGCACGGTACAGGGCGATTACCAGTTTCTCAGCGTCATGGAGCAGCTGGGCGCGCGCGTAGAGCGCAACCCGAATCAAACCCACATCGAAGGACCCAGCAGACTGTCCGCAATAGAAGCGATCGACATGACCACCATGCCGGACGCAGCCCTGACCCTGATCGCCATGGCACCACTGCTTCCCGCGACACTGACCATCAACGGGTTGAGCTCGCTGCACCATAAAGAATGCGATCGTCTTGAATGCCCGGCAACAGAGTTTGCCGACATGGGGATTAACGCGCATACCACCCAGGACAGCATTCGCATTGAGCCGCTGGGAAAACAAGCCATGCGCCCGCACACACTACGTACCTATCACGATCACCGTATGGCTATGGCATTTTCGCTGCTGGGTAGTTTCAGTGGCACGCTTGGTGTGGATGACAAGCAGGTTGTAGCCAAGACCTATCCACATTACTGGTCTGACTACGCCGCAGTGGGTGGTCTGTAACTGGACTTGTGTTTATTCGCTTTTGCTCGACATAAGCACAAACACATATCCACCCAAGGCGCCAGCTAGACACTGCGACAGCAGACCAATAGTTGTACGTGTGACAGCCAGCGGATGTGTACCGCCAGTTAACAATGCACCCAGCGCATAGTCGACAACGAAGATCCCCACAAATCCCGCAAGCATGTAGCCCAACGTGCGCAGCTGGGGGACCCAACGAAGAACAACGGCGGTAAATCCGAATGCCAGAAGCAATGCCACGGCTATAATCGGCAGATATAAACTAGCCATGCCAATGAGATCGTGGCCAGCGGCGCCAACACGATCCATCAGACTCACCGGTAGCCCCATCTCTACAACGTTGGCCAGATTCAATTGGGTATAAGCGAGCACTGCCGCTACGTAAGCTGTGACAACAGCCAGGATGTAAGCCAGAACTAATTTCAAAATGATTCCTTAGCCAAAGTCAGTAGCGCTTTGGGTCAATCTACACAACGCGTTACCATAGCATTATCGACGCCTTTTATAAGAATACAAATATGTCCACCGCTACACCTGTGTCGCCCGATACCCAACCTCAGTTTCATCGAGAAGGCCGCCGCTGGTTATCACTGTTGCTCATGTGCCTGCTCAGCCACACAGCAGCGACACATGCCAGCACCAGCGGCTATCAGCTGACCACCATAGCTGACAATCTGAACTTCCCCTGGAGCATTGCCTTCCTGCCCGATGGAGATCATCTGGTGGTTGAACTCGATGGTAATCTGCTGCGGATTTCTGCAGACGGCAGTTCAACTACGTCGATAGGCGGAGTGCCTGCGGTTTATCGTGCCGGGCAAGGTGGCCTGTTTGACGTGGTGTTGGATCCAGAATTTACGCAGAACCAGACGCTCTATCTTTCTTACGCAGCCGGCGATGCCGAACAAAACAGCACAACAGTTGCCCGCGCGCGACTTGTAGGCAATAACCTCGAATCGACAGAAGTACTGTTTTCTGCCGAACCAAAAAAATATGCGCCTCTGCATTATGGTGGCCGCCTGGCCTGGTTACCCGATGGCACACTGCTTCTGACCACCGGTGACGGTTTCGATTTCCGCGAACAAGCCCAGAATCTGGATACACACTTCGGCAAAACCATTCGCCTGTCTCGCGACGGAACAGCGCCGGCAGATAACCCTTTCAGCAACGCCCCGTATGTATGGAGCTATGGTCACCGCAACCCTCAAGGCCTTGCCGTGAGCAACAGCGGCGTTGTTTTCCAGCACGAACATGGACCCCAGGGTGGCGATGAAGTCAACATCATCGAACCCGGCAACAACTATGGTTGGCCTGCCATCACTTACGGCATGGACTACAACGGTGCCTATGTGTCTCCGTTTACCGAATTTGCAGGCATGCAACAACCAATCAAAGTATGGGTGCCCTCCATTGCGCCCTCAGGTCTGATGATCTACGAAGGTGCTATGTTTCCACAATGGCAGGGAGACCTGTTTGTCGGCGCACTTGTTGACGCTGAAGTACGCCACCTGCAAATGGACAATTTGGAAATCGTTGAAGAATCTGTCGCTTTCAGCGAGATTAAAGATCGGATCCGAGATATTCGACAAGCGCCAGACGGGAGTATCTATGTGCTAACGGATGGTGAAGGTGGTAGCGTCATCCGTGTAGCTACAAATCAGGAGTAAAAACAATGCAGACAACAGCTAATGGCATCGCCATCTACGGCAATCTCAAAGCAGAAGACGATTACACGCACGAATTAGGTCCAGAAGAAAACTTCAACGAGTCGGTGTATTTCAACTTCTTTGATCCCAAGCAGAATCGAGGCGGTTTTGTTCGTATCGGCAACAGAGCCAACGAAGGTTATGCCGAGATGACAGTCATCGTCTGGAACCCGGACGGCTCCGCTTTATTCAACTATGCAAAACCCGCTATCACACATAACGACGCATGGGATGCTGGCGGTTTGAAAATAGATATTATTTCACCTGCCGAATCAGTACGCACCACCTATGACGGTAGCGCTGTGTTTCTGACTGATCCAAAACAGATGGCTGACCCAGGTAAGGCATTTAAGAATAACCCCCATCAACGACTTAGAATCAATCTTCTACATGATGCGGTAGGACCCATGTACGGCCACGTCGGTGATCCTGATGATGGCAATCAATTCGCCCGCGCGCACACCGAACAACACTCCCGTATCAGCGGCGAAATCCAGATGGGAGACGAAGCGCCTATAGCATTTTCCGGCTGGGGACTGCGCGACCATTCCTGGGGACCACGCTACTGGCAGGCCACACCCTCCTATCGATGGATCACCGGAAACTTTGGCGATGACCTGGGCATGATTGTGCGTACCAATTCTGCCGGTGAAGGGGGCGGACTTTTCCATGAGGGACAAAAACTGGTACGCATCACCCAGACAAAACTGCATACCGAATATGCGGATGACAGCAACTACCATACCGCTCTGTCAGCCGAACTGACCCTGGAAGACGGGCGTGTGCGCCAACTTGAAGGCCGCGTGATGGGCTACATACCGTTACGTAACCGACGCAAAGGCACACACACTCACGTGGGTGAAGGCATGACCGAATACACTCTTGATGGCGAGTGGGTCGGCTATGGGTTAAGCGAATATCTGGACCAACCCGAAGACTAAGCCACTGAGCTTTCGCGGCCGCTAACCAGCAGGTTCAGCGGCTGTGTCGAAATGCTTGCGGGAGCGATTTGCAATCGCTACCAGCGATAACATCATCGGCACTTCCACCAGAACCCCCACAACTGTTGCCAGCGCGGCACCTGAATTCAAACCAAACAGGCTGATGGCTACTGCCACTGCCAGCTCAAAAAAGTTTGATGTGCCAATCAGCGCTGCGGGCGCTGCAGTGGCGAACGGGACGCGCCACAGATAAGCCCACAGAAACGCGATGGCAAAAATGCCATAACCCTGAATCAGTAGTGGCACCGCAATCAGGGCAATGACAAGTGGATCTGACAGAATTGTCTGGGCCTGAAAACCAAACAACAGAACTACTGTGGCCAACAATCCCATAACAGAAAAAGGCTTTATGGCCGCAGTAAAGCTTTCAACTCTACCCTCACCCGCCTTCAGCAGCGAAACACGCGTGAAGTAACCGACAATCAATGGCACCACTACATACAGCACAACAGAGAGAAACAGCGTCTCCCAGGGCACCACAATGTCGGTTACCCCCAGCAACATCGCAGCAATGGGTGCAAAAGCAAACACCATAATAATATCGTTCACCGACACCTGCACCAGCGTGTAGTTGGCATCACCTTTGACCAACTGACTCCATACAAAAACCATTGCCGTACAGGGGGCAACACCCAACAAAATCATGCCGGCGATGTATTCCTTTGCCGTTTCAGGCTCCACCAGGCCGGCAAACACGTATTCAAAAAACAGGACACCCAACGCCGCCATGGTAAAAGGCTTGATCAGCCAGTTGACAACAAGGGTGATACACAGACCTTTGGGTTTCTGTCCAACTTTTTTCAAACTGCTGAAGTCGACGTTGATCATCATCGGATAAATCATTACCCAGATAAACACTGCCACCACAAGATTGACGTTGGCAAACTCCAGATCGGCAATCAGTGCAAACAGATCTGGAGCAATGCTGCCCAGCACCACACCCGCCGCAATACACAGCGCAACCCATACCGACAGATAACGTTCAAACAAACCCATACTTACCTCTGCTCATCTTCTGACAGGAGTTCTTTCTCTATACGCTTACGAAGCGTTGCATAAGTCGACTCGAATGCCTGATGAATTTCAGACGACGAACCTTCGATGTGAGCCGGATCGGGTATGCCCCAATGGATTCTCTGATGTTTACCCACCAGTACAGGACAGGTTTCCTGTGCTGCCTCATCACACACTGTGATCAGCAGATCAAAAGCATCTCCGGCAAACTCATCCCAGCTTTTACTACGCGCCTGTTCAGTAGAGATTTTGTGTTTTCTGAGTGTTGCAAGAGCCTGAGGATGGACCTCACCTGATGGATGACTCCCTGCACTGCTTGCCTGATAACGACCTGCCCCTAACGCATTGATCAAGGCTTCGCCGATAATCGACCGGCAGGAGTTGCCGGTGCAGAGAACCAATACTTTTTTCATGGCAAATCAGTTCCTATGGCACCTGACAACAGTCTGCCAGTTCGATAATGGAACACCCTTTAACATTGTCTTCCCGGATAGTGGCCATGTCTGAGGAACAACAGTCTTTCACCAGGAAACCAATAAAGTCTCTGGTGACATCAAAATTGGCAGTGTAAATCACAGACCGTCCTTGTCTGGTTGATTCCACAAGACCGGCATTAGCAAGGTGGCTTAAGTGAAACGACAGCGTGTTGTGCGGAATCTCCAGGGCATCACTTAACACCCCAGCAGCAAGTCCAGTCGGCCCGGCCTGAACCAAACGCCGGTAAGCCTTTAATCGTGTTTCCTGTGACAATGTGTCAAAAACACGTAGAGCAGATTTAATGTCCATATGTCTAGAATAATGGACATAATTACAGAGTCAAGAAAATCGAGACAAAAAAAACCCGCCTGACGGCGGGTTTTAAGACTAGCTACTGATCTTAGTAGTTAGAAGATCGCTTCGGCTTGTCATTCGCTTCGTTGACTTTCAACGCGCGAGATTCAAGCTGGTGACCATTGAGTTCGTTCATAGCGCGCTTGCACTCTTCACTGTCACCCATTTCAACAAAACCAAAACCGCGTGAACGGCCAGTTTCGCGATCGGTGATAACAGATGCAGATTGAACCGCACCGTACTCACCAAACATGCTTTCAAGATCAGAATCGGTAGTGCTCCAAGGAAGGTTGCCTACATACAATTTCATATTTTCTCCGTACCTGGAAAACCAGGTTTTCAGGGTGTGCACACCCGCTGTATCTGCTGTGCACAAAGTAATCGTCACAAAACACCTTGTCCTGTGAACGTCATAGAAGCGAATCGATAAACTAAGAGAGAAAACTCGAAAAAGAACATCGGGCAGGAATCTACTGGTCGCGAATCTACGCCAAAGCATAATCCCTGTCAAACAATTTATTCTTGGCGCGTGACAGGTTATTCAACTCTTCCAAGAGTCGGATTATCGGCAGCAGTACCTGCACAAAACTCCGTGCTGTTTGATCTATGCCACGCCCTTCGCGGAAGGCATTGCCATAGCGTTCTCCTTCAATTAGGTTCTTACCATGCACTCCGGCGCTGACCAACCAGCCGCAGGCACAATCCAGCAAAGCGTTACAGGCATAAAGTATGGCTGATTCACAACTCCCCCAGGGCATCGACCTGACACCTTTAAACGAAGACTTTCGTACCGACCCTTACAGCATATTTGCAAAACTACGCAAAGAGGCCCCGGTTCATGAAGACACTCAACTACGTCGTTTTATCTACACCCGTCATGACGACGTAAAACAGATACTGCGCGATGCTGAGATGTGGAGCGATCCCCGCAAGGCTAACCCCGGAACATTTACACGCGAGTTCCTCGGCAACAGCCTGGCGGAAGACGAGGAACCTTCCATGCTATTAATGGATGAACCAGGCCACCGGCGTTTGCGTTCACTGGTCAGCAATTCCTTCACACCCGGCGCCGTTGAAAAATGGCGGGAGCGAACCCGCAGCATTGTTGAACATATTCTGGATGGAATCCAAGACGCGGAGTTTGATTTGATCGCAGATTTTGCAGGTCCGGTTCCAACCATCGTCATCGCGGAAATGTTGGGCATCGAGCCCGGCAAACACGCTGCTTTCAAATCATGGTCCGATCAAGCGGTTGCAGCCAGCTTCAACCCCTTCCCAACAGAGGAACAAGTCAGGCTACGCGACGAAGCGAATAACAATCTTTTCACTTTTTTCGAGGCTGAAATTGCGGCACGCAGACAAAATCCTGGCAATGACCTGATCTCAGACATGATTCGCGCAGAACTCGACGGCGACAAACTGACTGTCCAAGAAATGATTACCCAGGCTGACCTGTTGCTGATCGCCGGCAATGTCACGACAACTGACCTGATTGGCAATGGTATAAAGGCCCTGCTGGACAATCCTGATGAATGGCAGAAGTTAAAGCAGGACCCAGGCCTGATCGCCAACGCGGTTGAAGAAATGTTGCGCTTTGACTCTCCCGTGGTTAACTCCGGTCGCATCGCAAATCGGGACATTGAGATTGGCGGCTGTCCGGTGAAAAAAGGCGAGTCATTGAGTACAGCCCTTGCCGGTGCCAACCATGACCCAGCAGTTTACCCGGAACCTGGAAAATTTGACATCAGCCGCGAGGACACCCACCACCAGTCCTTTGGCGGTGGCCGGCATCTTTGTCTGGGTGCACACCTGGCTAGAATGGAGGCCCAGGAAGCTATTCTGGGCCTGATGGCGCGGTTTCCAGGTTTAGCGCTCAGCCCAAAAGGATTTGAGTATCACAGCATTCCAAGCTTCCGTGGCATGAGCAGTTTCTGGGTAAGCACTTCAGCCTGATACAGGCAGAAAAATATTCTGCAGCAACACACCCATGGTCAAACCTAAGCCGGCATCGCGAGCATATCGGAATGCAAAAGTTGTGTACCACAGCGGCCAGGCCTCGGCAGGATAATCAGCTGGGCGCGCAACTGGCGCCGATTCCCATAATACTTTGAGGCAACGCATGGCAGCTGGCGCAGAGATAAAAATGCCGGCCGTACCATAAAGGGCAAACTCAATGCCCACCACAAAAGCCAGCACAAATTGAGCCATAATCGCGATGGCCACCACTGGCCTGGCCCACGATCCAAGTACAACTGGCAACGTGAGTATCTTTTTTTCCCGGTCATGGGCGGCTTTATCCGTATGCTTTGCGAGGATAACAACCGTTGGGCCGAGACCATAAACGATGCTCGCAAAAACAACTGCGCGATCAGCATAACCGTTCAGAACAAGATACGTGCCAACAACCATCAGCGGACCCCAAACGAGAAATACCGCCAACTCACCCAGCGCGATGCGTTTCAATGGATAGGTGTAAAACAGCACAAAAAAAGCACCGGCGAGTGCAACCCAGGGCGTAAGCCCACCCACATACCAGCAAACGGCAATACCAATCACCAGTGCCGAAGTACCCGTACCCACTATGTACCTGAAGAATTGCCTGCGCGTGACGAGGCCACCTTCGAGGACATGCACACCGTACTGCACACGAAAATAGTTGTCTCGATCGAGCCCGGTTTTGTGATCGACATAATCATTGATCAGATTGTTAGTCGCATGAGCAAGGGTCAAAGCCAGCGCGCTGGCACCAGCGAGAACCCATTGCAGAGGCGAGCCTGGCTGCGCCAGACAAAGGGCGAAAGTGACAGCAAAAAGCGTGAGCGGCAGGACCGAAGCACGAGTAGCAATCAGCCATCTGGTAAACCCGTTTAGCACCTCCCACTGCTGCTTATTGACCGCAGGTACACCAAACAGAACATCTTTAAGAAGGACCATGACGAAAGACTGGCTTACCCGTTATGCTCAGTAATATACGGAGCAGAGTCTAAGATCATGAACATAATTGTCCAGGCATTAAAGTTTGTACTCGTACTGCTGGTAATCATGATCGTCGCAGGTTTTGGCTATCAATGGTTTTCAGCAAGAGCAGACAGAGCCAACTTCCCGCCCCCTGGAGAACTCTATGTAGTGGACGGCTTGAATATTCATCTGGACTGTAGAGGCCAGGGTGTACCTGCGGTGCTGCTGGAAGCAGGTCTCACTTTCGGCTCGACGTCATGGGGGATTGTGCATGACGCCCTCGCACAACAGACGCGCGTGTGTGCTTATGACAGGCCCGGCATAGACTGGAGTGAACAAACCAGTAACCCCTTAAGTGCAGAGCGTGTTGCTGATCGCTTACACAAACTGATTGAACTGGCCAACCTGGACGGCCCCTTCATTCTTCTGGGTATGTCTGCGGGCGGTGTTTTTGTCCGTGAGTACTATGCTCGCTATCCGCAACGGGTTGTTGGCATGGTGCTGGTGGATTCTTCTCATGAGCAACAGGGTACCCGTCTGCCCAGCATGGGTGGAACTTCAGAGCTGAGCTCCACCCTGGCGCTGTGCAGTTGGGTACAACCTCTGGGTATCGTGCGTGCGCTAGGCATAATGGACGGTCTGCTTGATCGATATCAGCTCCCGGAAAAGCAACAACGGTTGCTAACGGCAAACATCAACCAGAACCACACGTGTGCTGCTATGTTGAGGGAGTCAGAGGGTTTTAATCGGGAAGTGTTCGATAGCAAACCGCCAGCATCACTTGGCGATCTACCGCTGATAGTGTTGTCCCAGGGCAAGGTGCCCGGCGCAGACAACGAGTTCGGCCTGCCAATCAACCAGGCACGTGAAATGGCTGCAATCTGGGACGAGTTGCAAACTGAACTGACCCAACTCTCGAGTGTCGGACAGCGCCGCATAGCCACCGAAAGTGGGCATGTCATTCAACTTGAGCAACCGCAGATCGTGATTGATGCAGTAAATGAACTGGTCGCCAGCCTACGAAAACGATAATACGCTGCGGCCAATGCACCATGACGTGCAGGCCTGTCACCAGCTGACGCCCAAAGCGAGTCAATCACCAGTCTAAGGGGTTTCACGGATACTCAATCAAGTTCCATAGCAGCTAGTATTTGCGGTTGAATGTCGCAATGCAGCGGCCAAAAGTACTCAACCTAGGAACGCCGCTAATGAGTAGTAGTGAATCGCCCATTGTCGAACCCTCGCCTGCCCCAGACCAAGCAAAATCGAAGACCACCGTCCGAAGCGCTGAGGAAAGGGACAGAATAGAGAGGGAAGAAAACCTTCTCGGCAAGACGCTCAATCAAAATGTCAGCCTCACCGAAGAAGAACTGGCAGCAATCAACACAAAGAAAGGTCTGCTGCAGCTGCTATCGACAAAAAACATCGATGTCACCAAAGCCCTTGCAACCCTCAGATATGAGCGCGAACTGGAAAAGCTGCAAATCGAACTTGTGAAACTGCAACGCTCTGTACAGTTGGAGGGGCGCCGGGTTGCAATCATCGTCGAAGGGCGCGATGCCGCTGGAAAAGGCGGCACAATCCGCCGCTTTATAGAGCACATGAATCCACGTAGCGCGCGTGTGGTCGCGCTATCCAAACCCACCGAAGTAGAAAAGGGACAATGGTATTTCCAGCGTTATACTGAGCAGTTACCTAATCCTGGGGAAATCGTTTTTTTTGACCGCAGCTGGTACAACCGTGCTGTTGTTGAACCCGTGATGAAATTCTGCACCGAGCAGCAGCACCGCGGCTTCATGCAGCAGGTGCCCGAATATGAGCATATGCTTTACGAGGATGGCGTAGAGCTGATCAAGTTCTGGTTCTCTATTTCAAAAGATGTCCAGGAAGAGCGTTTTCAATCTCGTCGGGTTAATCCGCTGAAACAATGGAAAATCAGCCCTGTTGATGAGGAAGCCCAAGCTCATTGGGATCTGTATACAAAGTATAAAGAGGAAATGTTCAGTCGAACGCACACTTCTTACAGTCCCTGGATTATCGTTAAAGCCAACGTCAAAAAAGAGGCGCGCCTTGAGAGTATTCGATATGCCCTTTCGGTACTGAATTACACGGGCAAGGACACCGCGGGCACTACCCTGGCACCAGATCCGGATGTTGTGGTGCGATACCATCGGTCGAACCAGAGTATCGACTAAAAGAGGATGTTTAACAGGTTGGTAGCCACGGCAGGAATCTACATATCCTTAAAATCAAAGAGTACGTAGATCTAAATGTCTGATTTCGGCCAGGAACAAACGCTGCCTGAAGTCCACTTAATTTGTTAGTACCCAACAAGGAATTAGATACTTAAAGGTGATCCCTTATATCCACGCCATAACTCAATTCATAAAGTCTATTAATAACAAAAGGGAGCAGCATGCACGGATCTACAACCAGGCCTATTTTATTGATTTTTATCGCGGTAGCACTGACGCTGATTATGAGTACCGCAGCGAACGCAGCAGCAGAGAAAGGTCCCAGATGTAGCGACGGTATCGACAATGACGGAGATTCTTTGATTGATGCGGATGATCCCAACTGCGGTGGTGGTGCATCAGAATACAACCTGCCACAGATTTTCGACTCTCTTGGTCAGCAGGTTGGTAGCCTGCGTTTAAACTCAATAAGCCATTATGACGCAGGCGTTTTCTACGCTTTGCCAAATGGGTCGATCAACGGCCTATATTTGACCAGGGATAGAATTATCGGACTCGAACAGGCCGTGTATCCGCAGTTCCTGACTGACGACTGTATGGGCGATGCATATATAGAGAACTATTTGAGAGATCCACCCGAAGGTTTTCAGATATGGGTACCTACTTCGCCTATTGCAGTTTTTTCTGATTCTAGTGGGCACGCAAAACTATCCGAATATTTGATTGGGGATGGCAATCCAACCACGATCACCGCATTGTCATATCTTAGGGACGAACAATGTTTTCCAAATGAAAGCGGCCAGGACATGGTCGCTGAAAAAGGTATTCCTCTGGACGCGGGACTCGATGAGTTTGTTCCGCCATTTACACCGCGCTTTTAAGAATGACCCTACGTCTGGAGGGTACCGCACGGCGACAAATCACCTCGGTGCAGCTAGAGTCAGGGCGTTGCTTGATCGACAGGAATTCAAACCAAGGCTGGGTTGACCCGATGAGACCAACCCGATATACAACAAAGGCTCATTTGTGATTACTGGTAAAGCGATTCAGGAAGAAGCATCGAGAATTGTTTCTCACACCGGAAGAGGCCCGCACTCTGGGGATTGAAGACGTGTTAGTAATCTCCGGTCAAAAGCTGGGGAAATCGAAGCCTGAGCAGAAGTTTACCACTAACCAGAGCGATAGCTTAAGGATCAGGTGGCTGTCGATTTCCGACATCAAGGGGAGCGTTTAGTCCTCTAGCTCGCGCAAAGGTACGGTCTTTTCACACGTCGGGCAAGTGGTACTCACCCCTATCCCTTCCTCACCTCCGTCGAATTGCCGTAGCGCATCTTCATTCATGTTAAAAGAAAATATCACACTCGCAGTTGTCGCGAATTAAAGGGGAATCCTCTAGATTCTACTAACGTGCCGAACATCGTAATGCTCAAGGCAACTGATAAAGCGCAGCCACAATGCCCTCGCTTCATGGGTGCCAGGTTATTCGCTTAGGCAGGCTGACGTTGGTATTCCGTGTGAGGCGAAGAGTCCGTAGAGTTATTTCATCCCAACCGCATACTCAACATCATGCCCGCTAAGGCTTGCTGTATCTGCGACTATTCTCCTCGATTAGCATCGCGCAATCTATGGGAACCTACTTACGCACTACCCTTTCAACTCTCCCTGAGAAGTCACTAGCGCCATCCTTCCCTACTGCGGTCATCATCACCCTATGTACTCCAGGCTCTAACTCGAGTCGACAATGTCTTTGCAAGTTGGTGGCTGTAGCTACAGGGTTACTAGGGTCTTGTTCAAGGTAGATGTCGTATCGAAGGATGTCGTCTATTGGATTCAGTGGTGTCGAATCGACATTCTTTCGCGGCCCAGACCATCTTATCTCGACAAATTTTCCAGTGTCGAAATTCGTTTCACACACTGGCGGCCTGGAAGCACAACCTGTCAGGAAATTATTGACAAAAATTAGAATCAACAATGCGATGGTTTGCGAGGTGCGCATTTTCCCAGTTCCCTTGAGTCAGTGTAATAGTGGCATGATGTCCTTGTGTATGTGGTTATGTCAAAGCCACATGGGTACCAACCAAATACATGAACGGAAGTGCGGGCTTACGATGGGGCTAACCAAAGCATTTATGGGGGGTTGGCATTTTCAAACCGGCAGTCCTCTGAAATGCTTGGGTTCGCGCAATATCCGACTAGAAATCACCATCCTAAACTTACGACGCGTCACAAAATGGCTGTGTCGCATACCAGTTGTGATTTACCTCTGCCCTGTATAATCGGGCCATACTGACTCGCTGTTAACTTAGGTGAAATAAATGTTGAGCAGATTTGCTGACTGTTGGAGAACTTCTTTCAGTGTGGTATCAATACGGCAAATTGAAAGAGAAAAGTCATGGGACAACTAAGAGCTACTAGACGAGGATGCACGATATGGAGACGGCGCCACAATGTGCCTAGATCGAAAACCAGTTGGTGCGCGTTGCATAATTCCGTATTAGTCTCAACTATCTTGGTGGCATTGATGTTTGCTGATGGCGCGCACGCGTCATGCCAGCAGTCGGTAGAAGAGACAATGAGATGGCTTGAAAGCAAGCTGGCACAAGATAGTAGTTGGCATGCGAAAGTCACAAATAGTGGATACCCCGCCAGCTACTCCTTTCAATTCTGCTACGAGATAACTTGCGAACAGAAAATTAATACTACGTATGCGAATGGAACGTCCTCGGAAACATATTTTCAAATTGAAGACCTTCAGTTTGTGGTTGGAATTTTCCCCAGACCGGGTTATGCATATGAGGTTGCCATCGGCACTGTGAACAATGACGTTCGGCATGTGCAGTTTGAAAACAATATGCAATCACAAGTTCGATATTTTGCCTCGATAGGAATTATGGTGGAGAACGAAAATATCGCGGGCCGCTTAAGCAATGCGTTTAATTGTCTGGTTGATCACGCCAATTCATACAGGCAAAACGAACCGTTCTAAATATAAAAGGAACGATACGACCGCTGGCATCAGAGCATTCTGATTGATACTTTGAACGAAGAAACGGCGAAAATGCTCTCAGAAGGGCAATCTCAGCGTCGTGTGGCAAGCGTGTTGAAAGTCAGCGACGCAACGTTGTCCAGGCTGCTGCGGGAACCGGCCATCCAGTGAATACTTTACGGTATTCAATTGCCCTCCAATTAGGTTGTAGTACTTGTTTTCGGCCAACAGCAGTCACTTAAGTTTCGTTCTAGTTAGCTGCCTAAATCGGTAGCATCAAAAACCAAAGGGTCATATTAGGGTTTAATTTTGAATGATTAACTGCGGTAGCTCTAACTAAAGTGGGAATGGTCAAGACTACAAAAACAAAAAGGGCTGCAAAGCAGCCCCTTTTTCGAAGACAGTTAATTGTCCTATCAATTCAAAGGACAACCTTGTTCATTAAAGGTCTCGAAGAGGTCTTTCAGGGCTTCAAAACCACCACTGGCATACGCAGCGTTGAATGAAGCAATCACCTGTTCCTGAGTTCGATCGTAAGAGACATCGCCAGAAGCGGCATTGAGTAACGCTGCAACTGAGTGTCTTCCAAGTGCCTTGAGGCCGCCACCGCCTTGTTTCAAAACATCACGCAAAGACATGCCAGGGAAAGCATCGACAAATACGTCCGCGAATAAAGTATCGGGCGTATAAGGTGCGGTGTAAGAGTCGAAGTGCTGAGGCTGTTTCCAGTATCCCGGCGTGCAACCATCGCCGCCACCTTCAATTGAGCACACTGCGGAGCACCCATCGCCGCCAATGGTGTTGCCATCGTCGCACTGTTCACCCGCATCGAGAATACCATCGCCGCAGTAATTCTCTATTGTGCAGCGCGCAGAACAGCCATCGCCGTCGATACTGTTGCCATCATCGCAGGCTTCATTTGAATCTAGAACACCATCGCCACAGAAAGATGCGACCGGGCAGTCTGGGTGAGTGACCACAGAGAAGTCACGAGTGTTTATCCCCAGCGTAAATACTTCCACATATGAGCTAGGGACAGTGTCATAGTCGGGAACCTCAATTGCCCATGGCTCGGCTCCGATCATATTGTTAAAAGGCCCATAGTGGCCATTTGAGTCCGTAATTCCAGAACGGGAATCGGCGGTACGCTCGGCGGTGACCACCACGCCGGATAACGTGACACTCGGATCTGAAAAACAAGTCACTGTCCCATCCACCCCAATGGCAAATGCGCTGGAATAACCTCCCAGAGTGAGTAGTAACAATAGAATCTTTTTCAATTTGTTGTCCCCCTTAGACTAACGTGCACAAAACATATGCTGAATCATCGAGACATAAAATCAGAATTTTGTAAATTGTTAGTCCGAATCGTTTTTCCAATGACCGCCGTGAGTTGTGGATTCATCCAGTGGCCGCAACACATTGGCTAAAGCGGTCTGCCGGAGTTTCAAAGTCTAACGCTTTTCTGGGTGTTTCGTTCGACTAACGTTGCAATCTGGCTGTTGTTCGTACCAAAGATTAAGTCGCCCTCCCAGTGGCCAGGCACGGCCCTATCTTCAGCAGCAGGCGGCCTTTCACTGATCGAGACTGCGTTGAGCTTTCGGCCATGATCACTGGTCTTTTGCATGTAATGACGTGATCGACGCATGACACGCGTTCGTCTTAAGTACTGGATTAGCACCTTTTTCAAAGCACCACGGGCCTGTATGTACAAACTGCGATAGATCGTTTCGTGTGGCACCTGGAAGTGCTCATCATCTGGATACGCGCGTTTCAGCCAACCAGCTATTTGAACTGGTGACCACAGCTTCTGGAGTTTACTCGCAACTAATTGAGCCAACCCCGGGTGAACAACCAGTTTAAAGGTCTTAGGGCGAAGCGCTCTATCCCATGCCACCTGGTCTGCTTCAGCGGCTCGATAGTGGCTGAACTGCATGATATCTCTTCACACTCCGATAAACTCAAAGCAGAGGCTGCACGTTTGCGCTTGGGTGGCCGGATGCCACCGGTTAACGAAAAGATGCGTGCCACACAGGAATGATTCCGCCCAAACAGCTGTGCAATTGCTTGAAGTGAATCGCCTTTTTACCGACGATCCCACATCAAGGCTTTATCTGTTTCTGTGTAGTAAATCCGGGTTCCATATTTCATCAACAACACTCCTTCTCAGCTTTATGAGATTAGTATGTTGCATCGACCGGATGAATCCACAGTCGGAAGCAGACATTACGCAATGTTATGCCGATGGATCTGACGCTCGCGTAACCACATCAACAGAGTCGTTCTGTAGCGGGAGCCACTGCGCACCCATTAAGGTTACTGTTAATCAACCACCTTCTCACTGTTCTCCTGCGCAATAGCTCCAAACTGCGCGATCAAGGCATTCATCACCTCAGCACTGTCTGCACGAGTGGTGGTGGGACTCGATAACAATAGGACGCGTTTATCCTATGATACAGTCGCGAAGATTACGGCATCCTTTCCTTTCATCGCTATCCGTCGTTATTCACCTTGGACCACCAAGACATCACCGTTTTGAAGCCGGTCCAACGTCTGTTCTTGAACCACTTCGATGATTTGGTCAAGGCAAGCTACAATCGCCGCCTCAATATCTAGACAAAGTTGATCGGTTAGGGTTTCCCACCAATCCGTTCTAGCCTAATCCTGTAAGGTGGTTTTGGGGTTACCCATTGTCTTACTGAGCGCAGCGAAACTGCCTCGAACTAAGTGCTCAGTTACGGCGTTACGGCGCGTTTCATCATTGTAATGAGAGCCACGACTAACCATTTCACCCATTTGTGTTACACCCATAATTGAGGTTGAAATTGTAACTTTCCGCCTTGGACTTCCATAAACGGCGCCTCCTGATACCCAGGCCTCTCTTTCGTGGACTTGCGTGTCCTGTTGAAAACGCTCAAGGCTATTCAGCCGATGAAGTTAGCTAAGGGGTATCCGAAACCAAAGAACTTAAAATACCTAAAAAACTTAACAAACTAGGTAAACACAGTAAAAGTAGGGGTTTTAGAGGCCTTTTGCTACGGCATGCAACAGGCTGAAACAGGAGAGTGGTAGCCCCGGCAGGAATCGAACCTGCATCTACCGCTTAGGAGGCGGTCGTTCTATCCATTGAACTACGAGGCCAGCAGCGCGAACCTTAGGGTGTGTACGCCTCAACTTCAACCAGACACGTATTTGCACTCGGTCCTTGAGCAAGTTTTGAGGTACCGACATCTGCGGTTAACACGTTCGGGTTACCGTTCGCATCCGTAAAAGCATCAAGTCGCTTAAACCAACTTCCCGTTGGTAGCGAGACAACATCACTCAGACGATTGTCATCAAGCCCTACCGAAGCCAGACACGCGCCACGGTCGTTAAATATGCGGACTACATCTCCTTCATGCAGCCCACGCGCAGCCGCCGCATCGGAATGCATTAACAGCACTTCTTTGCCATCCACTTTCCCGCTGTGGCTATGTGCACTGGGGTCCATCTGACTGTGCAGCTTTTTTTCCGGCTGCGGCGTCAGCAGATGTAAGCCATATTTCGCCGCGTTGTTGCCACCCAACCGCTCAAAAGGTTCGAGCCAGCTTGGGTGGCCGGGACAATCGTCATAGTCAAACTCATCAATCACATCGGAAAAAATTTCAATCTTCCCGCTCGGCGTGTTCAACGGATTGTTAACAGGGTCAGATCGAAAGTCTGCGAGCCAGGTTTTACGTGCGGTTTGCTCTGGAATTTTATATATCCCATCGTGCCAGAATGCATCGAAGTCTGGTAATTCAAAACCTTCCTTGCGCGCTTTCTGATCGGACATTTCCCACATATGGCGCAACCAGTCCCGTTCACTTCGCCCTTCCAGAAAAGCATCATCAATATCAAGGCGAGCGGCCAACCCGGCAAAGATTCTGTGATCTGACCGGGCTTCATGTTGCACCGGCAGTGCCTGCTGCATGGCATGCGCATACGGGTCGTGGCTGGACGCGCATATATCCTCGCGTTCAAGTGCGGTTGTTGCGGGAAAGACAATGTCAGCCCATTGCGCTGTGGGCGTCCACCAGGGTTCGTTGACAATTACTGTACTGGGTTTGCGCCAGCCCTCAACCAGACGGTTAAGATCCTGATGATGGTGGAACGGGTTGCCGCCTGCCCAGTAGATAAGATCAATCTCCGGGTAGGTTATCTTCTGACCGTTGTAGTCCACAGCAACCCCCGGATTCAGCAACATATCTGTGATCCGTGCGACAGGTATCGCAAACCGCGTTGGATTCATGCCTTTGCTGAAAGTTGCCCAATTGAAGCGACGCCAGTTAGATCCAATAAAACCTTCAGCGCCGTAACCAAATCCAAAGCCACATCCGGGCAGGCCAATCTGTCCTAACATGGCGGCCAGCACTACCAGCATCCAGTAGGGTTGCTCTCCATGATGTGCCCGCTGCAGTGACCAGGCAGCGGTGATAAAGGTTTTTTTGCTCGCCATTTCCCGGGCAAGATGGACGATGGTCTCTGCCTCTACGCCACAGATTTGAGCTGCCCAGGCCGGAGTTTTTGCAGCTTCATCCTCTTCACCCAGAAGGTATCGACAGAATGAAGCGTAGCCGTGGCAATGGGTATCAAGAAATGTACGATCAAGCAGGTTTTCCACCTCCAGCACATAAGCCAGACCCAGCATCAACGCAACGTCCGTACCTGGACGGGCAGCAACCCACTGTGCATTCGACCAGGCAGGCATATCGTGAGATACCGGCGAAACGTTGACCAGTTTGATGCCCGCCGCCAATGCACCGCGCAGACCACCCTGGCTCTGATGTTCAGTAATACCGCCATAGGCCACCTGTGTGTTACGCAACGGTATGCCACCAAAAGCGACCATCAACTCCGCACCCTGGGCGATCTCATCCCAACTGGTCTGTTGCAATTCAATTTCCGACCAGGGTGCCACCACGTGCGGCAGAATGACCTGCGCGGCAGCCGTGCTGTAGGAATTCATTGCGCGGGTTGAACCACCCAGGAGGTTAATGAACCTGTGCAATTGAGACTGAGCATGATGAAAGCGTCCAGCGCTTGCCCAGCCATAGGATCCTGCGTAGATAGACCTGTTGCCTTTCTCTGCAATAACTCGCGCGATCTCCTGCGCTGCCATATCCAGAGCTTCATCCCAGGGCACCTCAACAAAACTGTCTTCGCCTCGCAACTTACGCTGCCTTTCAGGCGCCTCGAGCCAGCCTTTACGGATTGCAGGTCGTTGAATTCGGGAATCGTGTTGAATGCCGTCCAGCAGCGTCTGCCCGATCGCCGCAGGATCGGGGTCTTGTTGAATACCATCTACACGTTGAATGACACCATCTGTGACAGTGACGTCGAAGACGCCCCACTGGGTGGCCGTTCTATATTGCATACCCTACAAACTTCTGGCTGACTGGCCGGGCAGAGTATGCAATCAGGTCGGAATTTTCCATGCCAGTCGCTTCGCAACTGGCCCTCTAAATCACGCGCACAACTCTCGTGTCATGCGCGTTGAGATCAACTGGCCGCGAGCAACCACTTCGAGCCACCCTTGTGGCGGGTTCCGCAGGTTGGATATCTGCTGCAGGGCAACCTCTGAAATGCGATAGTCGCCACAGTCTGGACAGTGAATTGAGTTAATTTCCCCGCCTTCGACGGCACCGCTGCTGTGTTCGTGAAAAGGACATTTATGCACCGTTGATCTCCCATATTGCGCGATTCTCGACAGTCAGTATGCCGATGTGGGGCCGCACAGTTGTTCGATAGACGTAAGTTACTTGTGTTTTATGAACCTAATCTGTAACGCAGTTTAATTATGAGCTGCTCGCCAATCGGGTCGTCGTAGGCATCTCTGAGCAGATCCTGGAAACCAGCACTTTCTGCAGATTGCGAGCCGCTTAAAGTATAAACCACCGATAATTCCGACAGCGGTGCAATTTCCCAGCGGTAGCGGAGCTGCACGTTCAGGCGGGAAATCGCAAAATCGTCGCTCTCGGGGTCAGGTTTCTCAACCTCTATCAGATCACCAACCTCCTCAGGAACCAGGTAAAACGCCTGTTCTTTGGCACGAATACCCACCCACTGCGCGGAGAATCGCAGCTGTTGTTTTGCGGTTAAGAAGTAGTCCAGATTAACGCGCGGACGCCATTCAGTACTGTCGAATGTCGTGAAATTTCGATCCTCCTGCCACAGCAGCCAGCCGCGGCGACGCTGATACTGAGCCAGAGCGCCCACGTTAACCTGATCAATAGGACGCCAGGTAAAACCTAACCGCCCCACGATGCGGTTGCCGCCAAGCTCTTCTCCACCGTGCTCCATACCGAAGCGGTAACTGATGCGCTGGGCCGTGTCGGTAAAATAGTCAGCATAAAAATTGTGCCGCCCTTCCACCTCAAAAGTACCGTTATCACGACTGTTACGATCTTCTGCACGGGATGGAAAGTAAGCAAGACCGCCGCGAATCTGATCCTGACTGCGCAGATCCAACCCTACGTTGGTACCGAACCCAATTCGCGTCGTTTCCCCATCGCCATTGACCTCGTACTGCATGAAACTGTCCGCCGAAACTTTACGAAACCAGGGAAGGTCTGAACGTTCATAATCCAGGTTCAGATTTGTCGATGTGGCATCATTGCGCCGCGTGAAGCCCAGATCATTGAGTTCAAATCTGTCATCAAAATGAGAAAGCCCCCACCGCAGGTTCAGTCCACGACGAATGGTATAGCCAACATCAACAAAAGCGCCGTTACCAGAGCCCTCATCATCAGTTTTCGAGCGTAAAAACTGCCCATCAACCTTCCATTTTCCACCCGAAGTCAGGTAGTGGTAATCAATGCCGTTAACCATTGCATCTTCTTCAGGATGGGTAACCAAGGTGGTAATTGTTCCAACAGCACGGTAGGCGCCTGCAAAGGATTTGTCCTCATAAAGAAAGCGCGCGATGCCATAATCGCTACCATCCTGATAGTAATTGATCTCATCGACATCAAACTTCACTTCGTTTTCAGCGGCTGCCAGCAGCCCATAGCGTACCTGACCAAACTGGCCTACCGCTTTCACAGCGCCAATAAGCTCAACGGGCTGGCCCAGTTCTTGGGATGGGACATCAACATCGTCAGGCACGTCAGGTTCCCTTGCCTGACCACCTATACGCCGGGTGTTCACAACAGTAGTCGGCTCGCCGCCAGTCGCTCTTGGGGTCGTGTCAAAAATTTCCGTACCTTCCTGGAAAAACAATCGGCGCTCCGGAAAAAACACCTCAAACGCTGACAGATTTACAACAACATCATCACTTTCGACATTACCAAAATCAGGATTCAGCGTTGTTGTCAGTTGTAGATTGGTTGACGGCCGCCAGAAAATATCTGCACCTGCTTTGGTTTGAGTGTAGTCCTCCACTTCATCCTGGGTTACAGAGATATAAGGGAAAAAACTGAGCTGCTGCTGGGGGTCCACCTGGTCCAGGATCAGAGGTTGCAGCGCAGACATGAACAAAGGTTGAGTGAAGGGCAAAGCTGGCACAGCATAACGCTCGTCCATGTAAGCAACTTTGCGCGACGCATAAGCGTTGACTGTTCGTTGGCCAGCTTCTTTGGGCATGGCAACCTGTGACCAGGGCAGGAAGATCTCAGCATCCCAGCCATTAGCGGTCACTTTGGTGCCACCATACCAGGCACCGTCCCAATCGCGGCTGAACTGGCGTTCGGGCAGCACGGTGCCGTCCACCTGATTACCACCCAGCGCAAGATTCACCCAGTAGCCATAACGCCCTTCTCCAGAGGTATCAATGGTCACGCCAACGTTATCCCGATTCAATCGTCCTTCATCACGACTGGAAAACACTCTCACCAGCGTTTCTGGCGGTTGCTCCATTTTGAACGAGGCATAGAGCCCCCGTTCGGTATAAAACATTTTCACCGTGGTGGCATGCCTGGGCAGCTCACCGGTATCCGGATCCACCACCCGGAACGAATCAACACCCGGAAAAGCTTCCCATACGGGCTCATTCAGATCGCCATCAATTTGCATATCGATATCCGCCTCCCGGTAACTCGGCAGAGTTATCGGCGCGCCCGCGGGATTCGCCAGCAGCAGCTGACTCGGCGGTTCGGTGGTCAGTTCAGATGGTGGTGGTTGCGTGCTGGGCGCAGTGGCAGCTGCTGCCCAGCCTAACCCGGGAGACCCAAACCTGTTTTGCGTCAGCACATCGGGGACAAAACCGACCAATCCCTCATCAGCGGATCGCGCTGGCATCACATGGTGGCTGGCATCACGCTGCAATTTGTGCAGTTGATAGTTTTGCGGCGCTTCCTCCACCACTTTGCCGCTGGAGCTTTGTGTTGTCGATTCCTGGGACTCTGCCTGGGTTTTGCTGGCTGATTCAGTGTCGAATGAATTGGTCTGCATATCATCTGCAAAAACCGGCACGCCGGGGTTTGCTGCATCCTGCTCCGGCCAGTACCAGGCACTGTCAAAGCCGTTCCGGGAAGCTACCGCAACCAGGTCTTGAGCCAGTTCTTGCGTGAGATACGGTCCGGTTACCAGACGGTAGTAATAGCCGTTGTCGGTAACGAAACCGATGACTTCAAAAGGCTGACCGACAACCGTCTCTGCTCTCTTGCGATGAGATTCCGCAGTACTTTCGACTTTATAGCTGGCCACAGAAACCCAGTAGTGGGTTTCTGCTGAAACAGAAACGGCAATTGAGCAGCTGAACAAAAGCGCACAAAGAAGCGATCGCAAGTTCAAGGTGACATGATCCGGCAGGCTGGCTGAGCCCGTATGGTAGCAGCGTCTAGCTGTGAAAACTACGAAGAACGAGTGCTAAGCCTTTGAACTCAATGTATTTTTGATCATCAGCTGGCCGAGGCAAATAGGATCATGATACCTGCGGCCACTGCTGAGCCTATAACGCCAGCCACATTCGGACCCATCGCATGCATCAACAGGAAGTTATGCGGGTTCGCTTCCAGGCCAACTTTGTTCACTACCCGAGAAGCCATCGGTACCGCCGAGACGCCGGCTGCGCCGATAAGCGGGTTGATGGGCGTACTGCTCAGACGGTTCATGAGCTTCGCCATCAGCACACCGCTGGCAGTTCCCACACCAAACGCAACCATACCGAGTAACAAAATACCCAGCGTGCTGGCGGTCAGAAATACTTCCGCCTGCAGCTTGGAACCGACAGCCAGTCCGAGGAAAATGGTGACTATATTTATCAAAGCGTTTTGCGTGGTTTCTGATAGACGATCTACTACCCCACACTCTTTCATGAGATTACCAAACGCAAACATACCCAGTAGCGGTGCTGCTGAAGGCAGCAGCAATGCCACGAGCAGAAGCAGCAGCAATGGAAAAACTACTTTTTCCAGTTGCGAGACTTCCCGAAGCTGGACCATTTCTATTTTGCGCTCTTCCTGAGTCGTCAGGGCACGCATGATAGGTGGCTGGATAATGGGTACCAACGCCATATAAGAATACGCGGCCACCGCTATTGCTCCCAATAACTGTGGCGCCAGTGCACCGGCAACATAGATAGCGGTTGGACCATCAGCACCGCCAATGATGCCAATCGCAGCTGCTTCCCGAAGACTGAAATCCATAACACCCAATGAGGTCAGGCCTAATGCACCAAGCAGCGTGGCAAAAATGCCGAACTGTGCGGCGGCGCCAAGAAAGAGTGTTTTGGGATTCGCCAGCAACGGACCAAAATCCGTCATTGCGCCCACACCCATAAAAATAATCAGCGGAAACACGCCGGTTTCAATACCGACCAGATAGACCAGGTGTAACAAGCCATCCCCCGAGGCAATGTCAACACCGGGAATATTGCTCAGCAGGCCTCCAAAACCGATGGTGACAAGCAACAGCGGCTCAAATTTTTTGGCTATCGCGAGATACAGCAGCAGCAGGCAGATGCCGATCATCACCAGCTGGCCTGAACTGATCTGGTAGATGCCGGAGGCCTGCCAGAGCTGAGTGATTAACTCCACTGCGGCTAAACCAGCGTCACTAATGGTGTGCCTACGGCAACGGCATCACCCGCGGCAACCAACACCTCACCCACAACGCCCGCCGAGGGTGCGCTGATATCCGTCTCCATTTTCATCGCTTCCAACACCACCAATGGCTGACCCTGGCTGACTGATTGCCCTGCCTGAACCAGAACCTTGACCACCGTACCTGCAAGCGCCGCAGGCACCGCCTGTGACGCTGCCGCAGAGTCTGCTTGAGAGGTTTCCTGGCTGCCCGCAGTTAGCGAACTGACATGTCCAGAAGCCGAAACCTCCACAGTAAAGCTCTTGTCGTTAACACGAACGGTGTAAACAGCGGGGTCACCCGCCGCGACCTGAGGTTGAGCGGGTGCTGGCGTGGTCACGGCTTGTTCTTTACCCGGCGCGGGCTCGAAGGCATCTGCGTTGCCTCTGTTCTTGAGGAATTTCAACCCTACTTGAGGAAACAGCGCGTAAGTAAGCACATCGTCGATGCTGTCCTGCGACAACTCAAAACCTTCGTCGGCCACCTGCTTCTGAAGTTCCAGAGTAAGCGTTTCGAGCTCAGGAGACAGCAAATCTGCAGGTCGACAGGTGATGGGGGCCTCCCCGTTGAGCACTTTTTCCTGTAGATCCACATCCAGTGGTGCCGGTGTTGCACCATATTCGCCCTTCAGGACCCCTGCGGTTTCTGCCGTAATGTTTTTGTATCTCTCTCCCATCAGTACGTTAATCACAGACTGGGAACCCACTATTTGTGACGTTGGCGTCACCAGCGCGATGTAACCCAACTCTTTGCGCACTTTGGGGATTTCGCTGAGTACCTCGTCGAGACGATCAGTGGCCTGCTGCTCACGCAGCTGATTCTCCAGATTAGTCAGCATGCCGCCAGGCACCTGGGCGACCAGAATACGTGAATCGACACCGCGCAAACTGCCTTCAAACTGCGCATACTTTTTTCGCACCTTACGAAAGTACGCGGATATCTCTTCCAGCAGAGTGATGTCGAGGCCGGTATCCCGCTCAGTGTCCTGGAGAATAGCGACCATAGATTCCGTGGCGGTATGTCCATAGGTCATACTCATCGACGAAATCGACGTATCAACGTTATCGACACCCGCTTCAACCGCTTTCAGGTAAGTGGCCGTCGACATTCCGGTTGTGGCATGGCACTGCATATGAATGGGGATATCCAGCTCAGCTTTCAGTCGTGAGACCAACTCAAACGCAACCATGGGTTTCAACAAGCCCGCCATATCCTTGATACACAGACTGTGGGCGCCCATGTCTTCGATCTTCTTTGATAGCTCCACCCACAAGTCAACTGTATGCACCGGGCTAACGGTATACGAGATAGTACCTTGCGCATGCTTGTTAACGGCGAGCGTGGCTTCAATGGCTTTACGAAGATTGCGGGGATCATTCATGGCATCGAAAATACGGAATACGTCAACGCCATTTACCGCCGCCCGCTCAACGAACTTGGCAACAACATCGTCCGCGTAATGACGGTAACCAAGAATATTCTGGCCGCGTAACAACATCTGTTGGGGGGTGTTTGGCATCGCCTGTTTCAGCAAGCGAATACGCTCCCACGGATCTTCACCCAGGTAGCGGATACACGCATCAAAAGTAGCGCCACCCCAGGATTCCAGTGACCAGAACCCTACGGCGTCGAGTTTCGCCGCAATAGGTAACATATCTTCGATGCGCATACGCGTAGCCAGGAGGCTCTGATGCGCATCGCGTAAAATGACATCGGTGATGCCGAGGGGCGCTCTGTTCATTGGCTTCCTTGCGTTTTGCTGTTTCGGCTTGTGCGATGCTGATGTAGTGCAGCGGTTATGGCGGCAACCTCTTCAACAGAAGGCACCGAGTCATTAACCGGCGTCTGTGGCAACAGCGTCAGCGGTAAAGGCGCAAATCGTTGCACAATCACCGACATGGTCTTTGTCGCCATCACCAGCACCGTCAGGAACACAAATACTGTACCCATGCCGATCAACATCAGTTCTAACCCGGCTGCGAAAATTGGGTCCATCTAATCACCTGCAAACTGAGAATACCCCTATCCTACCAGAGCGCGTGTCTAGCACACCCACTGGGCAACAAGCTATATTGAGCGGCCGGGCAAAGTGTCTCAAACAGCTCAAGTGACTTATAAAATCTGAACATCATCTGACCAACAAAGGAACACCCATGCTTGAAGTTGTCTCCCCTTATACCGAAGAAGTCATCAGCGAAATCCAAACTCAAAGTCAGGCAGAGTTGCAGACAATGCTCGCGCAGGCATATGCACTGCATCGAGACCGCACGAGATGGATGGATGTGCAAACCCGCATGGATATTCTGTCCAAAGCTTCGCAGTTACTGAAGGCCCGGTTTGCAGAGTTTGCTGAATTGATCGCCAAAGAAGGTGCCAAACCGCTACAGGATGCCCGTGTTGAAGCCAAGCGCGCCGCCGAAGGTCTGCAGATGTGCGCTGATCACATCCGCGCAGACGTCGGGCGCACCATTGCATTAGGAATTTCACCCCTTACCCAGGGTCACCATGCGCGTACCTTTAAAGAGCCGATTGGCGTTGTGGCGGCAATCAGCGCGTTCAATCACCCTTTAAACCTCATTGTGCATCAGGTTGGGCCAGCCATTGCTGCAGGCTGTCCGGTGATCATCAAACCCGCGCGGGACACACCATTGAGCGCCCTGGCGCTGGTAAATCTGCTTAAAGAAGCAGGGCTTGCGGACGAATGGTGCCAGACGTTGATCGCTGATAACGATGTGGCTGAAGCCCTGGTGACGGACCCTCGCGTGGGTTTCTTCTCTTTCATCGGCAGCGCCCGAGTGGGCTGGCGGCTCCGCGCAAAACTAGCACCCGGTGTGCGCTGCGCGCTGGAACATGGCGGTTGCGCACCTTTGCTAGCCTGTGAAGATGCGGATCTGAAAAAACTTGTGCCCGCGGTTCTCAAAGGTGGTTTCTATCACGCCGGGCAGGTTTGTGTGTCAGTTCAGCGTGTGTATATCCCCAACACAATGCTGGATAGGTTTGTTGCAGACCTGGTGACAGGCGTTAAACAACTCACTGTTGGAGATCCCATGGACGCTGACACTGACGTTGGCCCTCTGATCAGACCTGGCGAAGTTGATCGAGTGGAAAGTTGGGTAACCGAAGCCGTGCAGGAAGGTGCCGAGCTAGCTTGCGGTGGAAACCGCATCAACGATCGTGTGTATGCCCCCACAGTGCTGGTGAACCCTGACCCGGAGAGCAAAGTCAGCCAGGCAGAAATATTTGGACCGGTTGTGTGTGTGTACGGTTTTGAGCAGATCGAAGATGCTATTTATCAGGCCAATGCCTTGCCAGTCGCTTTCCAGGCTGCTGTGTTCAGCCAGGATATCAACCTGGCCACTGAGATTGCCGCGGCTCTGGACGGTTCAGCAATCATGATCAATGAGCACACCGCCTTTAGAGATGACATCATGCCTTTTGCGGGTCTCAGACACTCCGGCCTGGGTGTGGGCGGTATTCCGTACACCATCGATGATATGCAGATAGACAAGATGATTGTGACCAAAACCACCTGAGACGACTTCGATTTAGAGGCAAGCAGTAAAACCGTCGCGATAAAGGGTTGAGGTCAGGGCAGTTCTTCCAGATAATACGCGCCCTCTTGCACCCGTGGCCAAACTGGATAAGGCACCGGTCTACGAAACCGGGGATTACAGGTTCGAATCCTGTCGGGTGCACCATCTTTCCAGAATCCTGCAGATAAGCTAAAAGCTCTGCACCAGCTCCAGAAAAGTACCATCAGGATCTTTGAAACAGAAGAAACTGCTGCCATGTTCTTCGTCGATCATCACCGTGGCAGGCTCGGACAACACTTCAACACCGTTATCCACTAAAAACTGATAATCCGCCTGCAAGTCACTGCTCGCCATAGCTAATCGTGCCAGACCCGGTCGATGCAGGTTTGGGTATGGATCTGAATCATCCCGCGGAGATTGCCACTCAAGCAAATCAATCACCATCGGAGGGTTAGCGCCTTCCAGCGCCATAAGGGCGCCATTGACTCGATAATTCTGCATCCCTACCGCACGATTGACCGCCTCTGAATTAGTTGGTGGAACCGGCCAGAAAACTTTAAAACCCAACATTTCGTAAAAAGCCCTGGAAACCTCATAGTTACGACAGTTGATATTGATATGGACCATGGATGTGATGTTCATGAACGCCCTCTATTCTTGTCAGACGACTGTATCGCCATTGTCGATGACCATTTCCGCACCGTTGATGTGTTTCGCTTCATCAGAAATCAGGTAAACCACCATATGCGCCACATCACTTGCTTCGCCAACACCCAATGCAAGCCGGGTTGCTTCTGGGTCTTCCTCTGCCGGTAGATCCACCCCAACCAACGTCTTCAATGCATGATGTACCATCGGTGTACTGATACTGCCAGGGTGTACAGAGTTACAACGAATGCCCAGCTTCTGCTGTCGGCAGTGGATGGCAATCGCTTTTGTCATAGATCTGATTCCACCTTTCGCGGCTGAGTATGCAAGGTAAGCAGGAATACCTACCAACGCTGCGGTGGAGGACATATTCACGATAGAACCCCCGCTGCCTTTTTTCATCAGTTTGATAGCGCTCTGGCAACCCCAGAAAGTGCCATCAAGATGAATCCCCAGCGTTTTGCGCCAGACATCGGTGGTGGTGGTTTCAATGTCCGCAATGGGCGCAATACCCGCATTGTTGACCATGCCATCAAGGCGCCCGAACCGTTCATCAACAAAGCTCAACAAGCGGTCCCAACTGGCCTCATCAGCTACGTCCTGCTGCACGAAGGCTGCATCTAACGTATCCGCACACGCCTGCCCTCGCTCCGCGTCAATATCCGTCAGGATCACATGCGCACCTTCTGCCGCCAGCTGTTGCGCATCTGCAAACCCCAGCCCTGACCCAGCACCAGTAACAACAACAACTTTACCTTCCACTCTCCCCACAGGCTTCTCCCTAGCTGGTTGGGTCATAAATCTGGGCAGCTCCATGCTCACACGTGTGCCCCGTTCTTTGTCCGACTGTGTCGAGACACTACCACACTGAACAACGCGGGAAACAGGCGGCGCACCCGATGGACATGGAGCTGCCGATAAGAAAAGGTTTAGGACTGGATGTCTCTGAAAATAATCGAGGTGATCAGAAAACCGGAAATCACAAAAATATATCGACACCGACAAACCCACCGCTGAACGTGGTGTATCCGGCGCGATAAAAAAACCACAGGGACTAGAGCAACAGCACATAGTCCATCAATGTCTGACCTGTAGGACAGTTGCTTCGACATATTTCAGCGATCAGTCTTTGTGATTAAAGTGTGCAGAATCCGCAGAGCAGGTGAGATTGTGCGTTACCATGTTCGCGTCAGTCAGTCAGCAATACAAGGGCAGTAGCATGAGCCATCCTGAAGAAACCGAACACTCTCCTCACGACGAAGAAACCAAATTCCGCGGCTGGCGTTTGCTGGGATTCATTATGGGCGTAGTGGTGATCATTGCTGTTGTGGCTGCCATCGTCGACTACGTGGTCATAGGACCGTTAGACGGTCGCATCTAGCTTTTCCGGCTAAGCCGGAATAGAAATTACCCGCGGCGGACTCATTGTCACGGCGGGGAAAAAATGATCTGCAAACACATATTCCGCAGGCACCTGGCCCTGGGTACGCCATTGCACGACCTCCGCGGTTCCCCCTATGCCGCGCGCGTCCTGTCCATCCCACACGGCGATCAACTCATCTGAGCGACTGACAATGTAAGCGCCCGCAAGCGCATACTGCTGGGCGCGAGCCTGTTCACCTGCAGCGTTGTCCTGTTCAAGCAACTGCGCGCCTGCAAAACGCAGCGGCATTTCGAAATACAGGCTTGCACGACCAACAAAGCGTTGAAACTCTTCATTGGAGGCCTGGTTGCTAAGATGATCCGCATGCCCGAAAGATCGTTTGTAGATCTCGTAGGGTAACGGCAAGGCCACCACCAGCTGCGCATCAAGGGTTTCTAAAGCCAACTGTGCAACCAGCCTGTCACTGCCGTCAGCCAGCGCAGAAAGAATAGTGAATTCCGCGCCTGGATACTGCGCAGCTATTTTTTCGAACTCCTTGTGCACCTGTGCATCAATGTCATCTCGATAACGACTGAGACGATGTGCGCGATGACCGGTTATCCCGATCACAATCTGTCGAGCCATACCTGTACCGACCCGGTCACTGAGGATATCGGGCAGTTCCTTCACTGAGGCCATGTCCTGGGACCGATCTGATAAAGAGCTGGATTGCCAGGATTTAAGTTCCGGATGAATTTTTGCCAGGTCACTTCGAGCTTCGCCGAAAGACCAACCCATGGCAGCCCGCTCGGCAACCCAGCGCTTCTTTTCAATTTCAGCCAGGCGCAGCACTTGCTCTTCGCTGAATTGAAGATCAGTCTTTCGGGCCACCAACCTGTAGCCGGCTGCTCGAAGCTTTGTATTGACATGATCAGCCTGCGCGCGTGCATCGTTGCGGAAGTTTTCAGACAGCTCGCTCCAGGGATAATGGGACGCCTGCTGGACCGCCTGTTTTTCAACACCCGCCAGATAGTTTTCGTGAAGCGCGATCGCGAGATTATCTAAACGTTCGTTAACCACACGATCAACCCTGACAAGCTGCTCAATCATGCCAAATGGATACAAACCGTCAGGAATTTCGGGGTTACCTGCTTCTGACTCTACCAGCTGGGCAAGCCCTCGAGAGTGTCGCAGAGCAACAAAAATAGGTGAGTTAGGCACACTTCCCAACACCCCCATCTGGCGCAGCGCAATTGACATGCTCATGTTCGCAGCGTCACCACCCAGCGTGCAGACAAACATCGTCGCGTCATCCAGATTCAATTTTTCTGTTTCCGCACGCAGAGCTTCAGCGGTTAACTCCATAGGGACAAAACGCACCTGCGCAGCAAGTTCCACACTGGGACATTCACGCCTGAACGTTTCCTCACTACTTCTGGCATCACGATCAACAATAGTGATCTGCAACGGTTTATTGTTGGCATAGTGCGCTTGTTTCAGCGCATTGATCACAACCTGTTTGCCTAAACTGCCATACCCGAAAACTACAATATGGACATGATCCCGACCCAAAGCATCCGCGTAGACTTCCGGGTAAAATTGACGAAACAGTGAGCGCGCGGCCAATTCATCCAGATTAAAGAAGCGCACCTCGACACAGCGTGGGTTTTCAAAAAACTTCGGATAACTTTCAAGCCGGCTACCCAGCTGCATATCGTGCAGTTTCAGAATAACCTTCAGAGGCGGGAGCTGTTCTGGACGCAGCTCTTCGACCATCGCTTGAACGCGCAAGGACAACTCGATGCTTTCGTCATCCAGCTGCACAAAGGATACCAATGAACGTGCATGGGCCACGCGCGCTCTTTTTAACCATTCGCTGTGTTTCGCATCACCAATCAGAACTGGAACCAACAGGCTGCGGCAGCTTTGGATTAACCGGTTGGTCGGGTCTTTTTCAATAACAACAACATCAAGTTTTCGCTGGTGCGCGCTGCGCACCATTTCCATCGCTGATGCGGACAACCCGACCACTACAATGTGATCTTTATAGAATCGCACACGTGCGTTAATTAGCGCGGTCCAGATACCTTCCGCAAACAGAACAATCAGCGATGCAATCGTGACAATCGGTGCAGCAAATCTGGCTATCTCCAGCGCGACCGGCAGCTGAGCGTGACCAGCAGTCCAATCTCCTTCAGCCGCAAACAGCTGCACAACCCGATATAACGAATCCAGAGGCATGCTGACAAAGCCTTCAGGATCCAATTGATAGGCACCCAGCAGCCCGAGCAGCACAATCGCACCCACCGCTAACAGTACAAACAGGCCTCGATTAACCGACACTTTTAACCACCCCTCATTTCGTCGTTATTGTACCGACATCTGGACTAATCGCATTGAGCAACCATATATGAATCCGAATCCTTTTCCGCTAGCATACGCGCCCCTATGGTGACCCATCTTGGTCCCCTAGCGGCGATATGCTGTGAACTCCGCCAGGCCCGGAAGGGAGCAACGGTAACAGCGGTTTCGGGCGCTTAGGTGTGGCTGGGTGGGTTGCCTCCAAATTCCGGAGAGGTGGCCGAGTGGCTGAAGGCGCACGCCTGGAAAGTGTGTTTAGGTTAACCCCTAACGAGGGTTCGAATCCCTCTCTCACCGCCATAATCTGCGCGACGGCGACGTTCTGCAGGGTGTTGCGATACATACTGCACAGCAGTTTGCGCGCGCTATCATCATGCCCAACCTGGATCCGCCAATCACCACATGCGCAGCCGCCAGCGCCTATCGACAGCGCATTCTGGCAGCGTTACCCGAAGACATAGCGTTTACGCCACTGATGACGGCCTACCTGACGGATGCCATTGAAGCAGCAGAACTGCAGGCCGGATATGAAAGTGGAGTGTTTACAGCAGCTAAGCTCTACCCGGCTAACGCCACAACAAACTCTGCACATGGCGTAACAGATATCAAAGCCATCTATCCAGTGCTCGAGCAGATGCAGAAAATGGGTATGCCGCTGCTGGTGCATGGCGAAGTCACCAGCGCACACATTGATATTTTCGATCGGGAAGCGGTGTTTATAGAAGAGGTGATGCAGCCCCTGCTGACAGATCTGCCGGAGCTGAAAGTTGTTTTCGAACACATCACTACTCGCCAGGCAGTTGAGTTTGTCGAAAGTGCCGGGACCAATGTTGGCGCGACCATTACGCCTCACCATCTGATGATCAATCGCAACGACATGTTTGCTGGTGGCATCAGACCGCATCTTTACTGCCTGCCGGTGGTTAAACGCGAAACACACCAGCGCGCGCTACGACAGGCCGCGACGTCAGGCAACCCGCGCTTTTTTCTGGGTACAGACTCGGCCCCTCACGCCCGCAGCGACAAAGAAACTGCCTGCGGATGTGCTGGTATTTATAATTCTCCGGTTGCACTTGAGTGTTATGCCACGGTGTTTGAAGAAGAAGATGCACTACCCAACCTGCAGGCGTTTACTTCGGAAAACGGCCCTAATTTCTACGGCCTGCCGCTCAACAGCAGCACGATCACTCTGACGCGCCGTCAACAGACGGTCGCCTCGGTTATAGATGCCGCAGGCACGCCTATTGTGCCTTTCCAGGCTGAACAGCCACTGAAATGGACCTTTCTAGGGCGCCAGTAAGCCAATTCCACACGTTCACAAATCACCATCTATACTCATAGAAGGTTAATCCAGAGATTATTGCTGCAGATGGAATGGTCCATTTTTGCATTGGTGCAGATGTTCATCATTACGGTAGGCACATGCTTGGCGTTCTGGTTGCGCCTGCGCGGTGTTTCCCAGCAGAACGAGCAGCTGCGCCAGGCGCTGGAAGCACAAAACGGCGAATCTGAATCCAGCCCAGCAGCCTGGGTACAGACACAGCTGGACGCATTGCCGGCAGACGGGGCAACAACACCGGTAATCAGCCTGGTTCTGCAACATGCCCTGGCCCCCCAGGGAGATATCGAAGGTCAGCTGCGCCGCGCTTTTGCCGACGGCGGCTTGTCTTTCGACGTTGACTACACTGAACAGATCGCCGCTCTGCAAGCCGATCTTGAGACTGCAAAAGCTGCAGCAGAGGCCGTCCCCGAGGGTGACGGCGAGAACGATCGAACGGAAGAGCTCAAACAGCTGTTGCAACAGTTCACTCGGGACAGCCGGGAAATGATGGCCTGTATTCAGTCCCTGGAAACCGAAAACGCGGAACTGCGCGGTCGCCTTGGGCTTAATGAAACTGAAGCGATCTTACCCGCTGACGCTGCAGAACAGCCTGCGGAGACCGCAGAGGACGCAGCTTAAGCCTGAGGCTACAACTACACCCCTTGTCTGTTTCGGTCCGAGCAGGTACAACACCCACCTTTGACAAGCGAGCGCCAGATTGCGACGCGACCATAAACCTTTTGCATTGAAACGCCTGCTGGGCCTGTTTGAAGAAAACTGGGCCCGGCATTTCATACGGCCTCAGCTGGATCAACTGGGTGACGGCTGCATGATCATGAAACCCTGGCACTTCAAAATTTATGGTCCAAATATCCGTCTAGGTGAGGCCGTACACGTGGTTACCTCAGCGGATCGCACTGTGCGTTTGACCACCTGGCAACATGAAGACGGCGAAGGGTCAATCGATGTACAGGATTACGCTCTATTGTGTCCGGGTGTGCGTATCGACTCCGCCACTTCCGTGGTTATCGGCCAGAGCACTATGCTGGCCGCCGGCGTTTACATCACAGACGCAGACTGGCACGGCATATACAACAGACCGCGCCCGATTGGCGCCACAGCTGAAGTTGTGCTGGGCAAAAATGTCTGGATTGGCGATGGCGCTATCGTGTGCAAGGGGGTGACCGTAGGCGATAACACTATCGTCGGTGCGGGCGCCGTGGTGACTAAATCGCTGCCGGCCAACGTTGTTGCTGCAGGCAACCCGGCCAGCGTCGTGAAGAACCTGGACCCGAGCAGAGAGATGATCAGCCGCGCCGACCTACTCACCGAACACTCACGTCTCAGCCAGGATGTAAAATTGCTGGATCAGGCGCTGAGAAAAGACAATACCTGGTGGGGTTGGTTGCGCTCAGTGATCGCACCCAATCACGCAGACTGACTGTTCAGGCCAACGCATGTGTGACCGCTCAATTTACTGACGAGGCAGCCGACACATTGGCGCTTCGGCCTCATCTGACGAGCGGAAAGGATTGATGTCCAATCCACCGCGACGTAAAAATCGACCATACACGGCCAGGCGGGACGGCGCACAGGCTGCCATGATGTCACAGTAGATCTGTTCGATTGTGGTCTCGTGGAAGGCCTGATGATTTCGGTACGAGATCAGGTATTTCAGCAGACCTGCTCGATTTATAGGTAACCCACTATACTCAATACTCACGGAAGCCCAGTCCGGTTGCGCAGTTACAGGACAGAGACTGCGAAAAACATGGCTGTGCAGAGTTTCATGAACGCTGACGTCAACGTCTTCCAGACACAGGAACTCAGGCTCACGCTCATAGGTGTCTGTGCGCAGGTCAATGTCATCCAGGCAAACGCCCGGCATCTGCTGCACCGGGACAGTCAGTTGAGCCAGATCCATCAACTCGATGATCGCCGGCGCCTGAAAAGCAAGGTTCAGATCCTGATCCAGGGTGTGCAGCACGGCCGCCTGAGACTCAAACTTGGTTTGTGCAAAGCTGTTCAGATACAGCTTCAGAGACTTACTTTCCACCATGGCTGGAGACTGACATGGAATGCGGATGCGTAACCCGGCCACCAGCGGTTTACCCTGTGTATCAAGCCAGGAAAATTCATATCCGGTCCAGAGGTCTTCACCATGCAACTGTGACGCTTGAGCCACACCCACCTGGGCACGTGCGGCACTGCGGTCTATCGGGTGCAGTAAAGAAGGTGTGTAGGTGTCGGGATACGCAGTGACCTTACCTAATGGACCTTCATCAAAAGTGTGCGCCTGGGACTTTGCGTTCTTTTTCTTCGAAGGGGTCGTGTCTGCCATAAGCTGCTGCCAGAGGAACGAAACGACACTCTAGCAGATGCGCAACACACGGCCAGATCAGCACGATAAACGGTAGCGAAATCGGGCCTGTCGGCCGGGTTTTACCGCTTATTAGTAAATTAGCTTGCGATCTCCTTCGCTAGTGAAGTTGTCCGGCGAAACCGTTAATCTCGTCGGCTTTATTTTCCAAAGCACCCGGGCCCATGATTGATCAAATTGAAGCGGTCACTACAACAATCGCTGATCTGGCATGGGGTCCCTGGCTGCTTGTCCTGCTTCTGGGCGGCGGCCTGGTATTTCTGATCCGCTCCCGATTTGTCCCGTTTCGTTATCTGCCGCATGCCATCGATCTATTGCGCGGTAAGTACAATGATCCCTCTGACCCCGGACAGATCAGTCACTTCAAAGCATTGTCTGCCGCCATGGCCGGCACCATTGGCATGGGTAATATCGCAGGCGTCGCGTTGGCGATTGCTATCGGTGGTCCCGGGGCAATTTTCTGGATGTGGATGACTGCCATCGTTGGCATGGCCACAAAGTTTTTCACCTGCTCGCTCGCCGTCATGTATCGCGGCGAAGATTCCGCGGGTGACCTGCAGGGTGGACCCATGTACGTCATCCGCGAGGCGTTACCAAAACGCATGCACTTTCTGGCGTACGTGTTTGCAGGCACGGGCTTAATCGGCTGCCTCCCAGCACTACAGAGCAACCAACTGATACAGATCTTCCGCGACGTGATCGCTATCGAATACGGCTTGCTGGCGCCTGATGCGGACCCTTTGCGTTTCAACCTGATTGCTGGTGCCGTGCTGGCAGCACTGACCGCCAGCGTGGTCTTCGGCGGCATCAAAAGAATTTCGACAGTTGCCGCTGCGCTGGTGCCTTCAATGTCGGTACTTTACGTTGGTAGCACCGCTCTGGCTCTGATTCTGAACGCTGATGCTGTACCGGGTGCAATTGCCTTGATCATTAAAGATGCATTTACCGGCGACGCCGTAGCCGGCGGCGGGCTGCTGGCGATGATTCTGTACGGTATTCGACGTGGCGCCTACAGTAACGAAGCGGGCATGGGCACAGAATCCCTGGCGCACGGCGCCGCACGAACCAGGGAGCCCATCCGTGAAGGTCTGGTTGCCATGTTAGGACCAATATTGGATACCCTCCTCATCTGCACTGCCACAGCAATGATGATTTTGATCTCCGGCGTATGGACCAGCAGCGACGCTGAAGGTGTCACTCTGACGGCCGCTGCGTTCACTGCCTTACTCGGCCCGGCGGGTACTGTGATTGTCTTCATCTGCGTCATCTGCTTTGCTACAACAACTATTTTCACCTACTCCTTCTATGGCGCTCAGTGCACGGGATTTTTATTTGGCGCTCACAACAAACGCTACTATCTTTACGTTTACGTTGGGTTTATTTTGGTCGCCTCAATCATTTCCATAAATGCTGCAGTGAGTATCATAGACGCCAGTTTCGCGCTGATGGCCATCCCGACGATGGTGTCAGCACTATGGCTCGCACCGAAAGTTGTTGCTGCGGCAGACAACTATTGGGCTCGTATGAAAACCACCAACAGTACCCATTAGCCCATGTCTGAACCTATGACCGCCAAAGACTCGCAGCCACTTGACCAATACCAGGTGCCTGCCAATGCGTTTGATGAACTTGCGCGAGGTGCGACACCCGCACACTGGCAGGATGTCATGTCCTTTTTCACCAGTTCCGACGGTCTTGGCGGAACCCCGCAACCTGAGCATCTGCGCGCCGAAATGCTGGTCCGCGACCTGGATGTAAAACGCCCGACGCGGCTTGACCCTCTACCGTTTACGCTACCCACAGATGAATGGCAAAAGCTCGAGCAGGGACTGACGCAACGAGCCAAGCTACTGAACCGGATCACCGCAGACTTATACGGCCCCAAAACTCTGTTGAACGTAGGAGGCCTGCCGCCTGCTCTGTTGTTTGGTAATCCGCGTTTTCTATTACCCATGTACAACTACCGCGCAGCAAACGCTGAATATCTGCAGTTGCTGGCATTCGACATTGGTCGCTCGCCCGACGGTCAATGGCGCGTTTTAGCAGACTGGACGGAAGCACCGGAAGGGCTGGGTATGTGTCTTGAAAACCGCGTTCTGGCCGGCCAGGCTATGCCTGAGCTGTTTCAGCAGATGGGCACCCAGCGACTGGCCGCGTTCTATCGGGCTTTCGCTCAACACCTGGCAGACCGAGCAGCACAAACCACCCCTGAGGGTATGACTGCCATCCTGAGCCCAGGGCCCGATCACCCGAATTATTTTGAACATGCTTATCTTGGCCAGTATTTTGGTTTCCCGGTGGTGGAAGGCGCTGACCTCACTGTTCGCGGACAAACCCTGCAGCTGAAAACCCTTGAGGGATTAAAGCCCGTCGGCAGTCTACTGCGGCATGCGCAAGCCAGTAGCTGTGATCAGTTATTCCTCGACCCAGGCAGTAAAGATGGTGTCGCGGGGCTTGCCAACATTGCGCGCAGTGGACAGATCCACATTGCTAACGCGTTGGGGTCCGGCGTCCTTGAAAATGATGCATTCATGAGTTTTCTGCCAAGCCTGTGTGAGTCCTTGTTAGACGAAGAACTGCTGCTGCCGAGCCTCGCTACCTGGTGGTGTGGACAACCTGAGGAAGCCGCCTACGTCGCGGAAAACGCCAGCGAACTTCACATTGGCACAGCATTCAGACGCCCGGAACTGTTTGCCAGCACTATTGAGAGTTACCAGGACCCCAACCTGCAGGCCAAGGCCACGCAGGCCAAAACCGCGGCCTATAATCAGATCGGACGCGAGCTGATCAATCTATCGCATAGTCCATACGTCAATAACGACGGACAGATTGTTTCCGGCCCTACTGTATTGCGCCTGTTTGTCTGCATGACTGAAGAAGGTTACCGACTGATGCCCGGTGGCATCGCGCGTGTAGCCACCGCAGATGGGGAAATCAGTAAAGATATCTGGCTGGGCCGCGATCAGGTGGAACCCATCAATACGCCGGAAATTCACCCCCAACATCTAACCAGGCGCAGCGACCGGGATCTGCCCAGTCGTACCGCTGATGATCTGTTCTGGCTGGGTCGCTATCTGGAACGTTGCGAAGGTGCGGTGCGGGCCTATCGCTCTCTGTTCAGCCATGTGGTTGAAGGCAGTAGCGATGATCAACAAATGCTGCTGAACACTGCCGTGCAGCTGCTGGTAGATCTGGATATGCTCACCCTGGCACAGGCCAAACAGTTGACCCAGGTCAGTTCTACCACCGTGATCGCCCGCGAATGGTGGTCGGTTCTGTTTAATCCGGAAAGCAATGTCGGCTTGTTTAAGTTGCTCAACAACATCCACCGTCTTGCCAGCCAGGTTCGCGAACGCCTGTCCGGCGACGCCTGGCGAATGTTCCGGGCCCTGGCACAGACACCTGCTCAACAACGCTGGCGGCTGGGACAGGTATCAGATGCACTGGCGCTGATGGATCAGCTGATCGAACGCTTGTCGGGGTTGAACGGACAGATACAGGAAAACATGACCCGCAGCTATGGCTGGCGCCTGCTTGAACTTGGCCGCCGCCTGGAGCGCGGCCAGTTTGGTTTGCGCGTCATGAACGAACTGGTTTCCCACAGTACCGGCAGCACGTATATGTACCTGTTGCTGGACCTCTGCGACAGCACAATTACGTACCGATCCCGCTACCAGAACGTCCCGACGCTGGAAAACCTGCTGCATCTTCTGCTGCTCGACGAGACTAATCCACGCTCAATGATTTATCAGATAACCCAGCTACAGGCTGTGATGGCAGAAATGCCGCTGGACCAGTCAAATGAAGGCCTCAGCGAATCACAGCGCATTCTGCTCATTGCTTATCATGAACTGGTACTCGCAGAACCAGATAAAATGGCTAATGTCATATCCAAAGCCGGCAATCGCACGCAACTCCGGCGCGTCTTAAAACGGTTGTCTACCACTCTCGAGACCTTGTCTGAATTGGTCACCGCCACCTATTTTGCACACATCCAGAATTTGCCCAGCTCACAATGAAATACAGCGTTAAACATTGCACAGAATTTGACTACGGCATGCCGGTTATCTCGGCACAGCAGGTGCTGCGCCTGAAACCCAGAGAAATGTTCGGCCGCCAGACGCTATTGCAACATGACATCAATCTATCGATTGAGGGTACCGAAATTCAGGAGATTCAGGACTATTTTGGCAATACCGTGCATGAAGTACGCCTGCATACGCCACATAAAAAGCTTCGCATCGATTCGGAGTGTCTGGTGGATGTCATCCGTAGGGATGATTTCATGCTCGACCTCTCACCGACCTGGGAATCCGTGGTAAAAGCCATGGAGGTACCACAAAGCAGCGAGCACTGGCAGGCGGCACAGTTCTGTTATCCGTCCCGTCACATCGACGTCGACGCGGCACGTGATTTTTCGCAGCAGTTTGTCGAACCCGAGATGCCGGTTCTGCGCCTGGTACTGGCCATCAATCAATACATTCACAATGAGTTTGCTTACACCGGCGGTGTGACCAATGTGTATACCGAAGTCTCTGAGATCATCGCCAAGCGCATTGGCGTGTGTCAGGACTTCGCCCATGTGGCTATTGCTACTATCCGCGCACTGGGATTACCGGCTCGGTATGTCAGTGGCTACATCCTAAGCCAGATACCTGGCCAACCAACGCTGATTGGCGCGGAAGCTTCGCATGCCTGGATATCCGTTTTCTGCCCCAAATTCGGCTGGATTGATTTTGATCCCACTAACGACCTGATAACGTCGGAACAGCACATTACCTTAGGCTGGGGACGAGATTACTCGGATATCGCACCGACCCGCGGCTCCATTCTGGGCGGCGGTACCCAGGCTTTGAAAGTTGACGTGCGGGTGCGGCCTGCAGCATAGATAACAGCGGGTACAGCCCGGAAAACACGAACGATGAGCGGGGAAACCAAGATGGATTACAGTCCACTGAATAACGACCAGCAACAAGCCAAGCCAGCTACGCAACACACACAATCTGCACAGCGACTTGTTGCGGAAACACTACCCTTCAGCGACCGCCGTTCTTTTGCCAATGCGCAACGCGGATTTATCGCCACCCTTGAACCCTTGACCATAACCAGAGATAACGGTCACATCACCTACGATCTGAGCAAGATGGATTTTCTGCAGGGTGATGCGCCGGCCACGGTTAATCCAAGTCTATGGCGTCAGGCCCAGCTGAACGCGCTGTACAACGGCTTGTATGAAGTAACCGACGGCATTTATCAGGTGCGCTCTTTTGACATCGCGAATATGACGCTGATCAGAGGTGACAAAGGCTGGATTATCATTGACCCGTTAACCTCTTCTGAGTCTTCCGCTGCTGCCCTGGCACTGGCGAATGAGCACCTTGGCGCGCGCCCGGTCAGCGCTGTTTTAATCACCCACAGCCATGCTGATCACTTTGCAGGCATCCTTGGTGTAATCAGCGCCGAAGACGTCGCTTCCGGCAAGGTACCGCTCATTGCACCACAGCACTTTGTCCAGGAAGCGTTAAGTGAAAACGTACTGGCAGGCAACGTCATGGGGCGGCGCGCGACCTACATGTACGGCAACCTGTTAAAACCAGGACCGCAGGCCTTTGTCTCAACGGGTCTGGGCGCTGCCTTGTCCATGGGCTCAACCGGTTTCCTGGTTCCTTCAGATCATGTCAGCCAGACCGGCGAAACCCGGACATTGGATGGTATCGAGTTTGAGTTTCAGATGACGCCGGGCACTGAAGCACCCGCAGAGTTTGTTTTCTACCTGCCGCAGTTCAAAGCTCTCTGTATGGCAGAGATCACCTCTCACCACCTGCATAATGTTTATACATTACGTGGCGCACAGGTGCGGGATGCCCTGGCATGGTCAGCTCAGATCCGCGAAAGCATAGATCTGTTTGGCGATCGACTGGAAATACAGTTTGCCTGCCACCACTGGCCCATCTGGGGCCAGGACGAAGCTGTTGAATATCTGCAGAAGCAAAGTGACCTGTATAAGTATATTCACGATCAGACGTTACGACTGGCTAACCAGGGTTATACCAAAGAGGAAATAGCCGAGCGCATCAGCCTGCCGGATGTGCTGGGACACGAGTTTTACAACCGTGGCTATTACGGCAGTCTGCACCACAACGTCAGGGCGGTATACGTTAAATACCTTGGGTTTTTCAATGGTAACCCGGCCACCCTGCACACCTTGCCACCCACCGAGGCAGCAGCTCGATATGTAGCAGCTATGGGCGGCGCAGATCGTGTTTTTGAACTGGCACAAGCTGCCTTTAACGACGGCGATTACCGCTGGGTTGGCGAACTTCTCAATCATGTCATGATGACCGACCCTGAACACAAAACTGCGCGCGCTTTATTGGCAGATGCGCTGGAGCAGATGGGCTATCAGGCGGAATCTGCCGTCTGGCGTAATTTCTATCTGTGTGGCGCTCTGGAACTGCGCGAGGGTTTACCCAAAGGTTCAAACTTCAATGCCAGTGAAGGCATGGCACGCGGCATGCCGTTAGCAAACCTGTTTCAGGTCATGGCGGTGCGGCTGATGCCCGACGCCGCCGAAGGTCTGGAACTTGCCTTGAATCTGCAGATGACCGATAGCGGTGAGAACTGGCTGATGACCATCAAGCATAGTGTGTTAAACGCATACCCTGGCACAACCGCGGAGCAACCCACCGCCACCGTAACCACGTCGTCCATAGGTTTTAAACGATTGATGATGGGGCTCACCGACGCAGTGTCGCTGATGC
Source organism: Gammaproteobacteria bacterium (assembly GCA_048571035.1). Lineage (GTDB taxonomy): Bacteria > Pseudomonadota > Gammaproteobacteria > Pseudomonadales > Azotimanducaceae > UBA4421. The sequence goes on along the minus strand of CP121329.1, from coordinate 187,340 downwards.
AGGATAACGACCTTCAGATCAGCGGCGATGTAGAAGCGTTAGCACAGCTGGGCACCCTGTTTGATACATTTCCGAGACGTTTTCCAATTATGACGCCTCGACCTGCTTAAGTGCTGGCCTGCTTCAGTGTTGACCAGCTCAACAGAAGACCGACGATGACAAGCAATACGCCACCGAACAGATGAACCCAGTTATCCGGACCCGCGGCCCATGCCAGGGCAAGGTCCGGAAGCGCTATTGCCAATCCGCCAAACCCTATAACAAGACGGCCCAGCATCTGATTCAGATGACCAATACCCGGTAGAAATGCCTGCACCGCGCCAGCCATCAACCAGACACCAACAACAGCTTCAACCACTGCCTGCAGGGTAGCGTGCCAGGGTCCCTGCAGAATAAAACTTGGATCCAACACAAACACAAAGGGGATAACGTAAATGACGCTGCCCAACCTCATCGCGGCAAACCCGGTTTGTAAAGGGCTGGCGTTAGCAATTGAAGCTGCGGCATAGGCCCCAAGCGCCACTGGGGGCGTGATGAAAGAAAGCATCGCCCAATAGAGAATAAACAGATGTGCTGACAGCGGCAGCAGATCCTGCCCTACCAGTGCCGGCGCTAACACCACCGCAAGGAAAATATAGGCCGCGGTGACGGTCATGCCGATCCCCAACACGAAGCTTGTCAGCGCGCCCATCAACAGCAGCAGACCCAGCTGGTCCCCAGCCAAACTGAGCAGGTCGTTAACTAACGTGCCGCTTAAACCGGTGAGAGACAGTGCACCAACGATCAGACCAACCCCGGCAAGGATAACAACCAGCTCAACCAATAGTCGCCCGGTCGCGGCCAGCATGGTGACAAATCCGGATACATCCATCCGGTGTTCAGAGGACAACTGGTTTAAAACGAGAAGTGCAGCTGTAGCGTAATAAGGCGCCAGCGCTTCACGCTGCATAAAAATCAGCAGAAAAATAAGCAGCGCAAAGGCACCCAGATAAAACCACCCCTCAGCCATTGTCTGCCGAATTGAAGGCAGCTCCTCGACACTCAACCCAGCCAGCTGCTCACGACCCGCATAAGCATCGATCTGCATGTATAAACTAAAGAAATACAGCAAAGCAGGCAGTGCAGCCGCTGTTGCAACATCGACATAGGGGATTTCAAGCAGCGTCGCCATAATAAACGCGGTTGAACCCATGATGGGTGGCAACAGCACCCCGCCTGTTGATGCACAGGCTTCAACGCCGCCGGCAATGTGCGGACGCATACCCGCTTTCTGCATGGCAGGAATGGTCATCTGTCCTGTGGTCAGCACGTTGGTGACAACGCTACCGCTCATGGAGCCCATCAACCCGCTGGAGACGATGGCCACTTTAGCCGGTCCACCACGCTGCTGCCCCAGCAGGGCAAAAGCAAGGTTGAGAAAGAATTTTCCGCCGCCGGTATGTTGCAGCACAACGCCAAACACAACAAAACCAACCACCAGATTTGCAAATGCCTGGAACGGTAAACCAAACATGCTTTCTATCGAAAGTGCATGATAAGCCGCCGTATCCTGCCAGCTGGCAGACAAACCACTCAACGGACCCGGCATGTAGTCGGTGAATAACGGCAGCAGCGAAAACAACGAGGCGATCACACACAATGGCCAGCCACCTGCTCGTCGCAGCGCTTCGAGTACACACAGCCATAAACTCAGCGCAGCCAGCACAGCCCATTCGGGTGCTGCAAACTCCCAGGCTTCATCCAGACCCTGCTCCGCGGTAACAAAAAGCGCGCAGAGAATGCCGAAGCTGAGTAAAGCCAGTGGCCAGTCAATCCAGGCTCTGGTGGGATAAATAAGATAGGCGACAGGCAACAACAAAGCGAACAACGCATAAAAATACTGCGAATCCACCCGGACCAGCATGCCCAGCCATTGCTCGCTGCCAAACAAGCGCAGGGTATCCATCGCCAGCAGCAACGCCAGGGTAGCGGTGCCTGCCACAAGGTATCGCACAAACCGTGAATCCTGCATCAGTTAACCCGGACCAGGATCCTGCCAGACAGGGTCAAAACCCGCAGCGCTAAGGGCCAAGGCACGCGCCTGATACCAGAGCGCAACAAAATCCGCCTTGCCTTTATTAGCGGCCACATGAGTTTGCCAGGCTTCAGCGAGGAGATCCTGGCGCGCAATCAGGCGGTTGTTATGAGCATCCTCTGCCTCACCCCAGACGCCCACTGAACGAAGGTACTGCACTGCACCTTCATGATAAGGCACCTGCCACTGCAGAATCTGTCGATCCAGTGCCCAGCCAATTGCGCCCGGGTCCGCGTCTTTGTATTCGTCATAGTGAAGGTGAATAACCTTCGCCAGGTCATGCACCTCTTGAGCTTCGGTCTTTGGCAGCGTGATGAGCATCGGGTATGGATAGGTTGCCCCTTCGTGGGGCTGTTGACTGGAAATAGCAGCACCACGTGTAGCTAAATGCGGCGTGAAAAAGGGTACGACCCTATTGATGGCTTCCCAGCATGCCGTGTCTTCGTGGGGTGCCGGCGGCCAGAAAATGCCACGCGGTGAAGCTTCAAGTTTACGGGTCGGACCGGATACTGTGGTTGCATAAGCTGCATCCACCTGGCCATTAACCACTCCGGTCCACATCGCATTGTAGCCCGGAAAATCTACCCGCTCGACATCGTCCCAGGTTAAACCCCCACAGGCCAGGAAAGCTTCAGTGGGGATGTTCAAGGCCGGTGCACCTCGCACATAAGGCACGCGTTTACCACGCAGATCCGCATAGGTTTTGATCTCAAGGTCACCCGCAACTGCCAGCGCCTGATTCGAATCACCATAAGACATCATGACCAGCCGCAGGGGCAACGGCCCCCAACGTGGGTCAGCAAACTGAAACACCCCTTCCTGGGCAAAATAAGTCGCCACGCCATTGGCCGAATACTGCACGCGACCGCGAATCAGCGGCATCAGACGGGACACATCGTTTTTACCTGGAACCACACGCAGATTAACGTTGTAGTTGTCTTTCAGTGCTTTGCCGATCGCCACGGCCTGGTTGTAACCTGTAGTGCCAAGATTGTAGGCACTCCAGGCCATGGTTCGGCCAAATGCAGGTTCTGCCGCAGACGCCTGTTCCGCAAACAACGGCTGCGCCAGAAGCACCATACTCAGCCACCAGAAACGTCCTGCTAATTTGCTGCTCACCTGCCCGCCCCTAATTTAAACGCCTGCGCAATGTAGGGTTTCCATGCCACCGGGTCAAATAGGCACGGCGGGTAAATAACGTTCAGCTTATCGATGATAAGCTCCATAATGAGTACGCACATAAATTCCGGGGGAGATACCTGTGTTAGAACGCACCACAATAGAAACGACAAGCGGACCCATACAGGGTCGTAAAAAAGATGACGTGTTACTGTTTGCCGGCGTGCCCTACGCGGCGCCGCCGGTTGGTAACCTGCGTTTCAAAGCTCCCCAGCCACATGCCAGCTGGCAAACACCACGCGAGGCATTAAAGTTTTCGCCCGCCGCACCCCAGGTGCCCAGTGGCGGACTTACCGATAGTGCCAATGTGCGTTATGCCGAAGACTGCTTGTACCTGAATGTATCCACCCCCGCCGCAGATAACGGCAAACGCGCTGTTATGGTCTGGATCCATGGCGGTGGCTACCGCACCGGACAGGGCTCCATCCCCTGGTACAACGGCACAGCGTTCAACAAGAACGGTGACATCGTGGTTGTTTCGATCAACTACCGACTCGGCGCGCTAGGCTACACCGACTTGTCCCACCTGGGAGATGAATACGCCAATTCCGGCATCAATGGCATTCTTGATCAGATCGCTGCGCTGCAATGGGTGCAGGACAACATCGCCGCGTTCGGCGGCGACCCGGATCGTGTCACCATTGCAGGCGAGTCCGCTGGCGCCTTCAGCGTTGCCACGCTGCTGGGTTGTGACGCGGCGCAGGGGTTGTTCCAACAGGCCATACCGCAAAGTGGCGGGGCCCACCACACCCTGCCCAAAGAGGCTGCGGCCCGGGTCACCGGCATTTTTCTTGAGCACCTGCTTCCGAATCAAAACACAGCTGATCAAGCCATGAGCCTCGAGGCAGTGAGTGTTGAAGATATCCTTGCCGCACAACAGTCCACCATCAGTCATTTTGAACAGGGCGCGGGTGTAGCAAACGAACTCGGTGTGGCCGTTTCGCCGTTTTATCCCGCCCATGGCACGCCCCTCCTGCCTGAGTCACCGTTAGACAGGCTATCGCAAGGTTGCGGGAAAGACGTTGCCGTGCTGACCGGCAGCAATGCCCACGAGACAACGCTGTGGGGTTATGGTGATGTCTCAGAAGCCAAACTCGAACGCATCGCTCAAGGCTACGGTGCAGATTCTGTCCTGGCCGCGTACCGCAATGCCAGACCGAATGCGACTGTTGAAGAACTCCTGATCGCCTTAACCACAGACCACATGTTCCGCATACCCGCCGTGCGTCTGGCCGAGGTTCGCGATACACAGGGCGCACAAACCTGGATGTATCTGTTTGCCTGGGAATCCAGAGCCTTCGGTGGACGTTTAAAGGCAACCCACGCCCTGGAGATCCCATTCACATTCAACAACCTTAATCGAGCCGGTGTTGATGTGTTCTTAGGACCAGGAGAACAGCCCCAGGGGCTGGCTGATACCATGCACCAGGCATGGATTGCGTTTATCAATTCAGGCGACCCGGGATGGCCAGCCTACAACCGTGACACGCGCACCACGATGATCTTCAACACTCAGTCGGAATGCGTTGACGACCCAGCAGCGGAGGAGCGAGCAGCCTGGGCAGGGCTTCGTTAATACCACAATCCCACGCGAGGGTATTCGCGGCATGGCACCGGGACTACGCTGGTATCTGACTGGCACGGCTCTGCTGCTTATTCCCGGAGGCATCCAGATGGTGTTGTTTCCGTGGCTGGTCACGGTTGTTCTACACGAGACACCCACTCGTGTTGGCCTGGCACAGATGGCTGCACAGCTGCCTATGCTGGTGTTAATACTATGGGGCGGCTGGCTGGGCGATCGTGTTGATCAACGGCGCCTGCTGATCGGTTTATCCTGCGCAATGGCGATACCGCCAATTGTAATGGCCTGGGTATTTCACGCCGGCTATTTCAGCTACACGCTGTTGATCACCTGGGCCCTTGTCGGTGGCACATTTGCCGCTTTTGTACAGCCGGCCAGAGATGCCCTGCTGAACCGCGTTGCGGGCAAAGACATTCAGCGGATTGTTATCCTTGCCGTCGGCGTACAGTTTGGCGTGCAGATTATTGGTTTTGCGCTGGGTTACAACGCTGATGTGCTCGGCCCGGTCGTTTTATTAATCATCATGTCCACGCTGATGATCGGTGCGGCTGTAGCTACTTCTCGAATCCCCCCGCTCCCACCACGAGCGCCCAGTAAACCTCAGCAGCCACTACAGGCTATCGCTGAGGGCATCAAACTGGTCTGGCATGACCGCGCACTCGCGCCGGCGATCGGCCAGACGTTCTCCGTGGGCATATTTTTCGCCGGAACTTATGTTGTTCTGTTACCCCTGATGGTGCGTGATCTTTACAACGGCGGGTCGGCGGAAATTGCCAGCACGTTTGCCGCCAACATGCTCGGTACTGTGTGCATGACCTTCATTCTGATGCGCCGGGGCCGCACCGCACGGCCGGGTCGCGCGCTGCTCATCGCCGCAGCTGTCAGTGCCAGCGTGCTGTCCCTGCTGATGTTTAATCTGCCTAAGCCCTTGTTTTACGTCGTTGTATTTCTGTGGGGATGTTGCGGTGGCATCGGTATGACCATGTCTCGAACCATTGTGCAGGAAGCGGCCACAGAGTCACATCGCGCACGTATCATGTCTGTATATTCACTGGGTTTGATGGGTGGGATGCCCATCGGTAGTTTCACTCTTGGTATAGTGACGGATTGGGTCGGCGTACGTAACGCCGTCTGGGTACCTGTTATTGGTATGTTGGTCATACTGTTATACCTGCGTTTGCGGACCCAGTTATGGTACGTTGCAAGCGCTTTACAAAACGAAACCCAGGTTAAGGATTCATCATGAAGTATTTGCTGTTGGTGCTTGGCGCTATGCTGTTATCTGCCTGCGGCGGTGCAGACTCGACGTCAGCAGCCCCCGAGGCCGAGCCCCCGGCCGAAGCAACACAGGAGTTACCTCCAGGCTATACCGATGCGCCGCCACCCGGCCCTACATCTGACACCACAATTCTGTCAGGCGGTACCTTTGTGCTGGCGCAAAGCATTGCTGACAGTGTTGTTGTGATCAGTAACAACAAGCTGATGGCTTGGGGCCCAAGAGGCGAGGTAGAGTTACCCAACGACTCCATTGGCATGGATATGCGCGGTAAATGGATAGTGGCAGGCGTTCCAGCCGACATTGAAAATAACAGCCTGAACCTGCCATCAAATGTTGGTAGCGGGGACCCGGCGAGATTTCTGGTATTCAACAGCGACCCTGCAACCACCGAAGATCTGAGTGGTGCACTACACGCCATCGTCAGTGATCAGGGGATAGAAGTGTTCGAAAGCGTTTCAGACTAGAAACTCACCTGCACCCAGATCTATGGCGTGGCGCGCATGACGCTGCGCCATGGTGGTAAACATTTTGTCGCCCCGCTCCGTACGCTGGACAAGCATTGACGCCACAACAGTGACACCAAAACCTGCAAATGTGCCACGCCGATAAGCATTCCAGCAGGTTGGCCAGTCAAAGTCATTAACTCCTGCACTGAGTAACTTCTCATGATAGGCGCGCACAATCGCCTCTTCCTCCTGCAGCCGCTGCGCGGGTAACATGCCCGCGCCCAGAAAATAAGCCACATCATTCAGCGGTGATCCCAGGGTGATACTCTGCCAGTCCACTACGGTGACTTTTGGATCATGATCAGAAGTGTCTATCATCAGGTTGTCCAGACGATAGTCGACATGCACCAGCGCAAACACATCCTGCAGGGAGTCATAGAGAGGTGAGCTATGCGCTTCGCCTACTCGGGCAATAATAGCTTGCTCATCTTCAGACAGAGCCGGACCATAGCGCTCCAGAAACCCGGGAAGTTGCGCATTGTACATCGTGCGCATCACATCCGTGCCGGCCGCTTCAGCGTTGTGAAGCCAACCTTCCTGTTTCAACCGTTCGTCACACCATGACGGTGCATGTAAACCCACCAATTCCAGTACCGCGGCTCGCGCAACGTCTGTGTCACAACCCAGAAGCTGGTCGCCCTGCTGCGCAGGTGCGAGATCTTCCATAATAATGACAAAGTCTGGACCCTCACCAACAATATCTGCAAAAAAACAACGCGGCGTACGGATCGACAGCTTGCCTTGCAGGCGTTTGTAAAAATTAACTTCTTTCAGGAAATTCTGCAGCATCACGCCCGTGGCCCGGCTGTCAGGATCATCAGACGGAAATTTGCCGATGACAGAAGCCGGCCCACTGTCCCCATCAGCGTAGGTCAGTGTGTAGCGAATGCACTTGCCGATCTGCCCGGTGCCTACTGCCTGAGCAGTAAAGTCAGTAACCGTTACGTTAACCTGGTTATCGTTCAGAACAGTGGTGAGCCACTGCGGGCTCACCGTTTCAGAGGTAGGGAAATTAGCCATTAAACCTTGCGGGGATGCAGTTTAACCGGCATGTACGTATAGCCTTTGACAAACACTGACGGCGTCCGTTGCGGCTCTTCCATCACTTCTACCCAGTCGAAGCGTTTGAGAATTTCTTCCCACAAAACGCGCAACTGCATTTCTGCAAGACGGTTACCCATACAGCGATGAATGCCAAAGCCAAAAGCGAGATGATGACGCGGACGTTTGCGATCAATAATAAAGTCGTTCGGATTCTCAATAGCGTCTTCGTCACGGTTACCGGACACATACCACATAACAACCTTGTCGCCCTTCTTGATGGTCTTTCCGCCCACCTCAACGTCTTCGTTAGCTATACGGCGCATATGTGACAGAGGTGTTTGCCAGCGGATGATTTCAGGCACCAGACTCTGCACCAGAGAGGGGTTGTTGCGCAGTTTCTCATACTGCTCGGGATTACGATTCAGCGCCAGTACACCGCCGGTGATTGAGTTTCTGGTAGTGTCGTTACCACCTACAATCAAAAGAATCAGGTTACCGAGGAACTCCATCGGCTGCATATCTTTGGTTTCTTCACCATGCGCCAGCATCGAAATCAGATCCAGGCCCGGCTCCGGATTGTCTTTACGCTCCTGCCAGAGATTGGTGAAGTACTGCAGACACTGCAGCAATTCAGTACGGCGCTCGTCCATGCCCATGGTTTCCGGCCCTGAGGTGGCCACGTCGGACCAGTGGGTTAACTTACGACGTTCTTCGAAAGGGAAATCAAACAGCGTAGCCAGCATCTGCGTGGTTAACTCGATCGACACGTTATCTACCCAGTCGAAAGTTTCCCCAACGGGTAACGAATCAAGAATTTTACCCGCACGCTCACGAATAATACCTTCAAGCGCTGCAAGATTACGCGGGGCAACAACACCCGTAACGGTCGCGCGCTGCAGGTCGTGCTTGGGTCGATCCATCGCGATAAACATAGGCGTTTGAAACTGACTGGCTTCCTCCGCCAGCTCTTTTAAGGGGCCTATGGTAATGCCACCTTCTGAAGAAAAAAGTTCATGATGGGAGTCGACGTACATGATGTCGTCAAATTTGGTAATAGACCAATACGGTCCAAAGTCACTGTCCGGCAGGAAGTGCACCGGGTCTTCTTTACGCAAACGCTCAAAGTAACCCCAGAGCGCATCATTCTGAAAAATCTCGATTTTGGCCGGATCCAGCTCTTCAATCGGAATGCTGTATGGGTCAGGTACGATGGACGTTGGTTCTTGCATGACGCTGCTCATGGTTCTCTCCCAAAAAAGAAATTTCAACCGCCGATATTAGCACAATCAGGCGGGCTGCAGATGTAAGCTATCTGCAAACGCCAGACAGCTGAAACATCAGGGCTGCAGACGTTTATCAAACTCAGGCGGACGACGCTGCATACCGGCAAGGTGCTGTTGCACCGCCGCCTCAATCTCAGCCAGCACGTCTGGATGATCAACCGCCACATCAAATCGCTCCGACGGATCTGTGTGCAAATGATAAAGGACCGGGGTTTCATGTACCGTTCGGGTGGGCGGCTGTTGGTAAGCCCCTTCCGTAATAAAGTGCGCCTTCCAGGGCCCCTTTCGGTAAGCGTGCAGCTGCCCGCGACGGTAAAAAGCCACTTCATCCCGTGGGCTTTCACCGCCATCGAACAGCACAGGCGCCAGATCCAAACCGTCTACTGCAGTGGAAGCATCAGCGCCCGCCAGTGCCGCCACCGTGTTAAACACATCCAACGCGGAGCCCACTTCACTCACAACACCAGGTTGCACCCGACCGGGCCACCACATGACGGTCGGTACACGCATGCCACCTTCGAAGGTTGTGCCTTTGCCATGTCGCAGCAGCCCTGCTCGGCCACCTTCGACTTCCATTGTTAACCAGGGGCCGTTGTCACTGGTAAAAATCACCAGGGTGTTGTCGTTGTTACCGCTCTCTTCCAAAGCCTGTTTGAGCGCACCAACACTCCAATCGATTTCTTCAATCACGTCGCCATAGCGTCCACCAATACTTTGGCCGACAAAGTCTTCGCTGCGAAACAGCGGCGTATGCGGCATGGTGTATGGCAGGTAGATAAAAAAGGGTTCATCTCCAGCTCGTTTGATGAAGTCGATTGCCGCAGCGGTATAGCGTTTCGTGAGAGTGGTTTGATCAACCGGCCGCTCAACCTCTTCATCTACAAACCCATCTGCGCCCGCCACACTGCGGAACAGTGGAGGCCGCCAGTATTCCGGCTTTGGATCAGCGTACTTGGCGGCACGACCCGACAATGCCGCGGCCACTTCTTGCTGCTTTCCCTGCAGGCTCAAAGCAATGATCTGATCAATGCCTATCTCTCCTGCGACGTCCATATCATTTGAATACGGAAGCCCTAACCATTCATCAAAACCGTGACGCGTCGGCCAGGCATGTTTAGCATCCCCGAGATGCCATTTACCGAATATTCCGGTCCGGTAACCTACGTCCTGCAGCGCTTCAGCCAGTGTCACTTCAGCTGCCGGAAAACCTCCCGGGTCATTCGGAAAATAAACCCCAATGGTCTCACCATAGAGGCCGGTTCGAACCGGCAGGCGACCGGTTAACAACGCACCACGACTCGGAGAACAAACCGGCGCGGCGACATAAAAATCCGTCCAACGCTGGCCCTGTGCTGCAAGCTCATCAATATGTGGTGTTCGGTTGTAAGGGTGACCAAAACTACCGATATCGCCATAACCCATGTCATCTGCAAACAGCAGGATGACATTCGGTTGTGAACTCGAGGGTTCAGGTCTCTCCTGTTCTGCCGAAAGCGATGCAGGTGTGCGGCTTTCGCTCCCGCATGCGCTCACAGACAAGAACGTTAGGCCCATAAGCAGAATTGCAGCAGAGTGTCTCAATGGCTATTCCTGCACCAGATCAGCTTTCAGATACTGACCAGCTTTGTAGTAATGGAACGCAGCCCAGATATTTACAAAGGAGAAAATCAACAGACTGTATCGCAGAGACTCCTGACCAAAACGATCATTGAGCAAATCACTGACAATGCCCACCGCCTGTGGACCAGCGCCGAGCCCAATAATGTTAATAATGAACAGCAGTACAGCCGCAGCCACCGCGCGCATCCGCAGCTCTACCAGGCCTTGTGTCTGAGAGAATGTTGTTGCCTGATAAAAGTTGCCCAATAGAACCGGCATAACAAGAAACAGCAGACACCAGACGACCGAGTCGGAGAGGAAGACGCCAAAGGCGAACGGCGTGCCGAGTAACAAGGCAACAGAAACTACCCACATGTACCAGCGCGTGTCCTTTGAACCGTAGCGATCAGCCATCCAACCGCCGAGAGCTATGCCTATACCGCCGGGTATACCCAGAATCAGGCCCAACCATGTGCCTGCTTCGCCTGTTGTCATGCCATGAGAACGTATCAGGAATGAGGGCACCCACGTCACCAGGCCGTATCCGACAAAGGCGGTTAACGCTGCACCAAAAGCCAGATGGCGGAAAGAGCGTTTACTCCACAGTAATTTGAACGTCTCTTTGGTTGTGGGTTGCTGACCGGTGTCAACACGTCCTTCCGCCATGCCGCGGGTGGGCTCACGCAGGGAGAATCGCACGACCAGAGCCAGAATAATCCCGGGTACCCCAACGACAAAGAACGCCACGCGCCAGCCAAAAAACTCGTTCAACCAACCACCGGCAATGAAGCCGAACAGGATACCCACGGGAATACCCAGGGAATATATGCCGAGGACAGTTGCTCTTTTTTCCGCAGGAAAGTAATCCGAGATCAGTGAATGCGCTGGTGGGCTACAGCCTGCCTCACCCACACCGACACCAATTCGGGCAATCAACAGATGCCAGAAATTCTGCGCCAGACCGGAGATTGCGGTGAAGCCACTCCAGATGGTCAGCGACAGCGCAATCAGGTTACGACGATTGTTTTTGTCCGCATATCTGGCGATGGGAATACCCATCGTCGCGTAGAACAACGCAAACGCAAATCCGGTGAGCAGACCCAGTTGGGTATCCGACAAACCTAGATCAGCCTTAATCGGCTCCAGCAGTATCGACAGAATCTGGCGATCAATAAAATTGAAGGTGTACACCACCACCAATACACCCAGTGCATAGTGCCGGGCCCCTTTACTGAACACACTTGGATTGTCAGCCTGCGGCTGGTCTTGTACTTCGGACAACTTGATCTCCCCTCAACAAAAGTTCCTCATGCTAGCGGTTTCGCAATGCACCCGCGAGCCCCTCAAAGCAGCATATGCACCTCTAAAGCGGCGTCAATGCGTCAATTAATTCAAAATCGTCAAACAATACCGTTTTCGACGGCACACCGAGCCAGCGCTCGATCACCGTGGCGTAGACCTGACGGAAATCTGTGGTATGCGCGAGGTTGTCACCATCCACCAGGTTAACCAGGTCTACCTGCTGCCCATAGTGGCCACCAGCAACAGGTTCGCCAACCAGAAACATTGAGTTTGCGGTGCCATGATCAGTGCCCTGGTTCGCATTTTCCGGCACGCGACGGCCAAATTCAGAATGCACCAGCACGACCACCCGATGTGCTTGCTGTAACCGCTGCAGATCTTTAACAAAGCCATAAATCCCATCGCAGGCGTAGCTGAGCAGCCGCCGGTGCAGAGCTGGCTGAGCCACATGGGTATCAAAGGCGTTATTTCTAAATGCCACGTGATATATCTGTGTATCCAAACCTGCCTGGATACACGCAGCGACCTTGGGCAGGTCCATAGGCGCGATGCCATAATCAACGGGCGTATTGTAGTCGTTCCAGGCTTGTCTGATCCGTGCAGACGATTGTTGAGCACTGCGGTTCACAGCTTCCAGATAGGCTGCGTTAGGGCTTTGCACCGGTGTATCCGTGCTGGCTGAATCCACCGCAATGGAAGGCACACCATCGAGCCAGCCATTGCGCCAGAAACGCTGAGGATCATCAAACACGACAGGAGTATGCACCTTGCTCTTCACCGCAAGCGAAGCGCTGGCAGCCACGTTCACTAACATGTCATCGCGCCGTTCAGCCACCATCTGATCAGCTGTTCGCCCAAGCCAGCCAAACTCATTGCCACGATGCGGCACACCCGTATGCCAGTACGCCATGGAGGTAAAATGCGAATACGACGGCTGCGGATAACCGCACCCATGCACAATGGCCAGCTGATCCTGCTGCCACAGTCGTTGCAAACCAAGCATGCCGGGATTAAAGCCAAAGTGATCGTCCAGGGTCAGCAGTTCAGATTGTTTGATACCCAGGTTTGGTCGATGCCGGTAATAGGCATCATCGGCAAACGGCACAATGCTGTTGAGCCCATCATTGCCTCCCGAGAGTTCCACCACAACCAGCACAGGCGCATCTGTCGCAAGCGTTTTTGAGGCGCTCAATTTCGGCAGACTGCTTAACCCCGCCAGCGTGGCACCAGCCTGTAAAAAACGGCGTCGTTGCATCTTCACTCTCCCCGCGATCGGCCAGCAACCAGCTGGCTAAACTTGATCCGATCCGATTAATCCAATTGATATTGCGGCAGACTCAACATCTCATGTAACAGCGTGCGTAAAGCTGTTTCCATATAGGTCTGCGCCTGCGCAAGATCCGTCGTGCCCAAACGTGTGCGCAATTGTTTGGCTAACTGCACCTTGACCTCCGGCGGCAAAGGCACGGCGAAAAACACACGTTCAAAGTAACTGATCACGTGTAACGGTGTTGCGCACTCTGCTGCAAGCACCATTTTTGTCAGGTCTATTTTTGCAGGCGCCCTTTCTATGGGCTTTACGCGTTCCAATGCCATCTGCCACCCCCGCATGCTGCCGAGGCGAGTGTTGAAGTCTTCATCACGATCTGCCAGGAGATTGGAGGCTGCCATTTCATCTGCACCACCCGCAACGCCTGTAGGTTTGGTCGCCTCACTGACACTCATACCCTGCCGCAGTCGAGCCTGCACGTTGACTATTTCCGGTGTCAACACCGGATATCGATCCGGTGCTACAAAGCCAAGATCCGGGAAAAGCACGTCCAGAACAAAGTTTGCGCGCTCGAACAGCAGGCTGGGTGTAATCCAGCTTCGACCATGCGACCATCCAGCCACCGTTGGCGGATGCAGCAACCTCTGCCCTAAAGCCTGACTCTGCCGATTAAAATCTGGAACGCCGGGCACACTCTGCAAATCCAGGTGCCGATAAGTCGACACCATAAGTTCAACCGGACCCTTGATCCGCGAACCCACATTCCGGGGTTGATAAAAATCGTTAGATTGGAAGAGGATGGTGAGATAGCTGCCAATATCGTAATCTACGTCGAGCAAGACCTGGCCCAGCTGCGGCTCATCTTCTACAGCCAGGTCCTGATTCACAAAATAACGATACAGCTTGGCTGCAATGTAATTCGCCGTCTGTGGTTGTTCGAGAATAATATCGATGATGGCAACACCATCAAACGGGCCTTGCAGACCTAAAAAACTGTTTTTCACCGAGATCCTGGTGCTGTGCATTAACTACAAAATCCAGGCCATCGAAGTGCCAGCCGGTAAACGCACGAGCAGCTTCCTGCACGTCACGTTCGCTGTAGTGACCAACACCCATAGTGAACAGCTCGAGAATTTCACGAGCAAAATTCTCGTTAGGTGAATCTTTGGTGTTCACGCCTGCATCAAGAAAAGCCAGCATTGCCGGATTCTGAGCTATGCCAATCAGCAGCGTTCTGAAATCGCCAAGGCCCTCTTTGTGCAGCAACTGCAGCTGCTGCAACATTTTTCGATAGTCTCTGACCTTATCTTCGTTGGTTGCAAAGTGACCATGCCAGAACAGTGCTGCCTTCTCCTGCAGCGGATGTGTCGTGTTCAGCATCCGATTGGCCCACCAATAAGCGACCCGGTCAGTTTCCAGATAACTGGCACGCAGCCAATAGAAAAAGCGATCAACCACCGGCTGCAGCGGTCGGTTACCGGATGGTTTCACCTTCACACCCAAGGCATAGCCCTGACTTTTTGCCAGAGCTGTAGCTGCGGGCCGACTGGCTGGAAATGGATCCAGGCCGGAGTCAAAAATGTCCGAAGCTTCAAATGGTTGCAGAGGATTGATGTCTAAACCGTGCACAAAGCGGTGCACTGCCTGGCCTGGGGTTAAACGAGCCAGGGCTTCTCGCTCGGCCAACCCCGCACCAAAACCCGCCCGATTTGCCAGGTGAACCGCATACCCGGCACTCCAACGCTCGTCCGGTAGCGGCGAAAGGTCTAATTCAGCCGCCACCGGCAGCGCCATCAGCAGACTCAGAAGAGCGCCGAATCTGACAACATTCCATTCAATCTGTCTCGCCTGCACACCCCCTCCTGTAAGCGTTTGCTGACTACTAATACCCTATCACCATTTGCCTGCTCAGGTTGAGGCAGCGTAGAATCAGGCAACCCTTGCTTGTGGGAGAGCACCCATGTCGGATTCCGTTGTTTCCAGTACTCGTCGACGCTTCGTTCAATATGGCACCATGTTAGGTGTTGGCGCCCAGACGCTACTGCGCTCTGGTGATGTTAAAGCTTCAATTTTCGACGGCAAAGAAGCCGCCGGACTGAACGGTCCGTGGCCAGAAATGAAATACCGTACCCTGGGTCGCACTGGTCACAGATCCAGTCGATTGGTTTTCGGGTGTGGTGCCACACTGTCTCGCGAGCCTCATGATGATTTATTGAACGCGGCTTTTGATGCCGGGGTCAATACTTTTGACGTTGGTTTCAGCGATTACTACAGCGATGCGGAAAAGAATCTTGCACCGTTCCTGAAAACCCATCGCGACAAGATTTTCCTTATCTCCAAAGCCTACGTACCTACAGATATTGATTGGGATGAGACCATTACGCTGCCCCAGGCTAAAGCCGCGGCCAAAGGTTGGAGTGGTTATCTCGATGGCAGCTTGCGAGAAATGGGTGTCGACCATGTCGACGCTTATTACTACATGGCCTCTAATAATGTGAGTGTCATCAGCAACGAAGAAATCTATCGAGCTTTTGAAGACGCCAAAGCCGCAGGCAAAGTCAGCTACCTTGGCCTGTCTACCCACCAGAATGCAGCAAACGTCCTGTCTACCGCTGCAGATACCGGTTGGTTTGACCTCGCCATGATTGCCATTACACCTGGGGGTTGGTACGACTGGGAAGACAAATCGGTTCTGGACGGTACGCCACCGATGACCGGCATACGCCCACTGCTCGATAAAGCACGCGACGCCGGTATTGGTCTGGTCGGTATGAAAGCCGGTCGGTTTCTCGCCGGCCGCGCCTGGCTAGGCTGGGGAAATCCAGACGCATTCAACGATTTCTATGAGCCCAAACTACTCGAAGCAAAACTGTCTGAGTTTCAACGCAGCTACGCCTATGTGCTGGAACACGGCCTGGATGTTGTAAACGCAGATATGCAAACGCTGCTGCACCTGCGTGAGAACTTCACCGCAGCAGCAACATCTGCGGACTACTTCGATATTGCCTGAGCGCCAGACAGCACTTTTCTATCAACCCAGCTGCGGCCTGTCAGGAGATATGCACCTGGCTGCGCTGGTTGACCTCGGCGTGCCGGAACAATGGCTACGCACTGAACTGGCCAAACTTCCGGTCACCAGTGAATATCAACTTGACCTCATACCTGCCAGCAAAATGGGTATTGCCGGTACCCGCTGCCAGGTCAACGCTGAGGATGCCCACGACCATCGTCATCACAGCACCATCGTCAAAATGATAAAGGCTGCGGAATTTACCCCAGGCGTTGAAAAACGTGCGCTGGCGATTTTTCAGGGACTTGCCGTTGCTGAAGGTAAGATCCATAACGTTGCACCCGATCAGGTGCACTTCCATGAAGTTGGCGCTGTGGACTCCATTATCGACATTGTCGCAGCAGCACTGTGCATCGAACACTTCCAACCCGATGTGGTGCTGTGTAATCCAATCGAGGTGGGCAGTGGTTTTGTCAATTGTGCACATGGTCGTTTCCCGGTACCGGCACCCGCCACACAGGAACTGCTGGCCGATGCGCCATGTACTTACGGCACTGTCAGCGGTGAATCAACAACACCCACCGGCGCCGCGATTCTCGCAGCCAGCGTGAACGAGTTTTCACCGCGGGGTGTTTTTACACCGAAAAAAATCGGCTATGGCATCGGCCACAAAGATTTTGAAGTGCCGAATGTCTTACGGGTGGCGCTGGGTGAATATGAAGCTGCCAACGGCGCTAAACAGGTTCAAACACAGCACTACAAAATTGAGGCAAATATCGATGATATGTCTCCGGAAGGTTTTGCGCCATTAATCGACAGTTTGTTTAAAGCCGGTGCAGTCGATGTCTATCTGCAGCCGATTTTAATGAAAAAAGGCCGTCCCGCGCAGATCCTTGTGGCGTTAAGTCATGCGGAGGACAAAGACCAGGTTGCGGATACTCTGTTGAACAGCTCTACCACCATTGGTCTACGCATCACACCTTTCGAAAAACGGGTGCTACCCAGGGAAGAACTGACGCTGACGACACGCCTGGGTGAGGTGCGAGTGAAGCGCGTTACTCAGCCCAATGGTCAGCAGCGCTGGAAATCTGAGTATGAAGATGTGCTGGCATGCGCCATTGCCGCAGAAATTGACTACGCCAACGCCAAAGCACTTATCGACTTTGACGTGCATCAGCAGTTAGACAACCTCTCCAACTAGTAACGTCTGCGGCCTGCTCTGCTGCCCGGGCTACGCTGATCAAAACCGCGGAAACCACGTGGATTTTCAACCCGGGTTCTTTCCAGGAACGATACTTTGGGTCCGGTTGAACTGGATCGACGATTTCCGTTTGTAGCAATAACGTCCATGCCGTTTGCAGGTTTTACGGACACCGATTGAGCTTCACCCGGCGGTGCAAATTGTGGATTACCAAAATGGGTTACCCCATCTTTATCCACCCATTTCACTACTTCACCGGCATAGGCCACCGGCGAGCAGCACAGTACAACAGCGAAAACCGCCCCTGTATAGCGCTTCAACATAGCTCATCCCCCAACGAACTGTGTGCATTTGTCTCTTCAGTTCAAATCATATCCCCTGGGCAACAGGAGTTTTTATTGATGTTGTAAGCATTAGGCAACCGCACCACTTGCATGTAGCGCACTGATGTCAGCATCGCTTTTACCCAGCGACTGCAGGATCTCTTTGGTGTGACTTCCCGGTGCGACACTGGGCTCTGGCAGTTCAGGTTCTGTGCGGGAAAAACGTGGTGCCGGTGCCGCCTGGGTTACCCCATTTGATTCAACAAATGTTTTTCGCGCAACGTTGTGTGGATGCGCAGTTGCTTCATCGAAGTCCAACACGGGTGCGTAACAGATATCGGTGCCGAGCATGATCTCATCCCAGGCATCTCGAGGTTTGCTGGCAAACACCGCTACCAGCTTTTCTTTTACTAATGGCCACTTTTCACGATCCATCTGCTTTGGCAGGTCCGTGTCGTCTATCAGGCCGGTTTTTTCAAGTAACAGCTGATAAAACTGGGGTTCAATAGAGCCGATGGATATCCATTTATCATCCGCACAGCGGTAGGTGCCGTAAAAATGTGCACCACCATCCAACAGGTTTTCACCTCTGTTCTGACTCCAGCGACCGCTGTTCATCAGACCAAAGACTGCATTCATCAACAAAGCAGAGCCGTCTGTCATCGCAGCATCTATGACCTGCCCCTGACCGGATTTCTGAGTTTCAAACAGCGCCGCCGCAATCCCAAAGGCCAGCAGCATGCCACCACCACCAAAGTCGCCCACAAGGTTCAACGGCGGCACCGGAGCGCCACCGGGCTCGCCAATCGCATGCAGCGCGCCTGACAGAGAAATATAATTGATATCGTGGCCGGCAACTGGCGCCATGCTGCCCGTCTGACCCCAGCCGGTCATGCGTCCGTAAACCAGCTTCGGGTTACGCGCTAACGCCACATCGGGCCCCAGACCGAGTCGCTCCGTGACGCCAGGCCGGAATCCTTCCACCAGAACATCAGCGCTTTCAATCAACTGCAGCACTGTTTCAACTCCTTCCGCACTTTTCAGGTCAATGCCAATACTCTTGCGACCACGCGCCAGAAAATCGGTTGCATTCGCCGCAGAGCCAACCGCCTGAGCGCGGTCAACGCGAATAACTTCTGCACCCATATCCGCCAGCATCATGCAGCAGAACGGTCCTGGACCAATACCCTGCAGTTCAATAACTTTCACACCATTTAATGGTCCCATCACCCTCTCCTTTCGCTGAAAAAATTTCCCTCAGCATATATGATCCCCGCAGCAATTGGTCGCGGATGGGTTATGGTTGATATCGAAGAACTGAAAGAAAATTTCCTCAACCAGGAAATTGACAGCAAAGAATTTGTCCTGGATGCAGAAAAGTTGGTCACCGCTGCGCGTGCGTCAGGTGAAACCCGGGAAATTTACCTGGACCCGGATCACGCAGATTTTCAGGCAACGCCTGCAGTGCTCTGCAGCCTCGCCTCGGGTCGACACCTGCCCATTGATTTTCCAAAATTAGGTGGCATTCCCATGGATGGCGGCAAGGCGGTGGAATGTCTGGCACCCGTGCGAGCAGGCGTGCCGCTGACCGGTCGCACCCACCTGCACGATATCTACGACAAAAAGGGCCGCTCCGGACGCATGATTCTTATTGTCGTGCGACTTGAATTGTTCGATGCGGACAACACCCACCTGGCTACCACCGACTCACGCCTGGTGATCAGGGAGAACAGTAACTGATGAGTATTAACACCATTGCCGATGTCGAATTTGGCGTTGAGTTACCCACATTTACACCGGACACATCCCTGGCTGAGGTGAGCAAATTTGCCCACGCCGTAGGCTGGGGTGGCGCACGTTTTGAAGACCACGACGCCGCGCGCGAACAAGGACTCCCGGGCGCTCTGGTACCTGGAATCATGGGTATGGGATTCCTGACTTCAACTATCCATCAGTGGAGTGAACACGCGGTTATAGAACACATTGATACGGTTTTCCGTGCGCCGATGATCGCTGATGAACCGTGTCACATCGGCGCAGTTGTCACCGATATTGATGAGGAAACAGGCCTGGTTGAACTGGATATGACGTTGAAAAACGCGGCTGATGAAACCCGCGTATTTGGCACCGCGCGGGTGCGCCTGCCCGTCTGAATACTAAATTGTCTTAAAGCAGGTGCAGGGCAAGCTCTGTACCTACTTTGCCATCAGGTTTCAGCAGCGCCATAACGCCAGGCACGCCACCTCGATCTAGCGCCACCGTGACCGCTTCATCCCAGAAAATCGGTCGCCTGAAATATATATCGGCCGAGAATGATGCTGGTCGGCGGCTTTCACCAGCCTCCCAGAGATAGGCCATCAGGAAGTGCACACCCATACCCCCGCCGATTAAGGGCGCGCGAAAGCCGGCACTGATCGCAGCAGCTTCTTCGTAGTGAATGCTGTTGCCTTCTGAGCTATAGGCTTTTACGCCATCGGGCGTCAGCTGATAGGTGTCCGCTGTTTGTAACAAAGACACATCTTTGACAATCGGAGCCGGCTTATCTCCCGCGCCGCTGCTGGTCCGGGCATCCGGATCGGGTTTCAGCGACACTCGATTGGCTTGAATGACCACCACGCCGCTGGCGTCGCTGAAGCTCACCTCGGAGTGCAGTGTACGGCCGCGGGGTACAGGCTTCACATCACGGATCA
The DNA here is from genome assembly GCA_048571035.1 of Gammaproteobacteria bacterium. GTDB lineage: Bacteria > Pseudomonadota > Gammaproteobacteria > Pseudomonadales > Azotimanducaceae > UBA4421. The sequence continues at coordinate 166,998 of CP121329.1, read as the reverse complement.
AACCCGTGACGTGCAGATTTTCATCGAGCTGTGGCGGTCGATAGACCCTCAGATTCTGCAGCATATTGATATTGCCCTGGGCCGCGATGCCGCTGTTGATCCCGGCATGGATGGCAAGGCCGATGAAAAATGAAGGATCAACATCCTCACCGAACACACTTGCATCAATACCGCATGCGGCAAGCTTTTCATACTGGTGTTCACGACTGACGGATATCTGCTCTGGCGTGTACTCAAAACCAGCGTAGGGATCGATCCATTGCTGTGTCATGTCAATTCTCCTCGATAGGCAATAACGAAGTCGACGGCGGACCCAGCTGTTCCGGCTGTGTTGCCAGCGGGTTCAATTCGCCGGCCAACCACAACGGCGTCTGGTCATCATAATGCACACTCATAAAGTGTCCTGACTGCCCCCCGGGACTTATTGTGGCCGCCTGCATAGGCTGCCGCATCGAAATAACCAATCGTGCAGTAGCACCACCGGTAGCTGCGTAGGGTCGATTGTAGTTGTAACGCGCCCGGCCGACAGTTGGATTACCGCCACCCCAGGCAAAAGGGCCATCATCTAGCAGCCAGCCAAGTCCCGGCACGGCACTGGACAGCTCGTGACGCATCAGAACCTGGTGTTGATCCTGCCACACTTGGTTTGCTCCAACTTCATCAAAGGCAGTGATCAGGGATCCGGTTATCAGCTCGGTACGCCTGTCCTGCCACCACGGTGAATCGGTGTATAGCAGCAACAATCCATCTAACGCATGGTTGAAAACATAAGCACTGCCCAGCATCCGTTTGGTCAGCTCATCACCCAACAGTGGCGTGAAGACCTGCAATCCCAGATGCCTGTACCACGCAGCAAACAAAAGTGGCTGGGAGAGTTCAGGTAGATTTTCCGGTTCTAAAGCCCAGGCTTCGAGGGATTCAAAACCTGCCTTCACCTTGTCATCCAGAATCGCTGTATCCACCGTCTGCAACATCAACGGCAACAGACGCTGGGCCTGCACATTAAACCAGTCGACCTGAAGAGCCTGCATATCAGCAAAAGTTGCTACAGAGGTATTGCGCAGCTGAGACGCAATACGTTCTATTCGATAACCTGGAGAGTTATCCGCTGATATCAGCGGCGGACCAGGCTGAATGCGGGCATTGGCCGCGGCAACAAATCCAGCGGGGGGATTAGTGCTACGCGGCAATTCGTTATTTGGAATCAGACCCTGCCACTCATGCGCACTCACCTCACCCGGCAACGGCAGCAACCCCTGCCCCACACCACGGACCGGTAAGGCGCCAACGGTACGAAATGCAATTCTGCCGGTGACATCTGCATAGGTGGCATTTGCGCTGGGTGCAACAAAACTATCCATGGCGGCGCTGAAGGATGAATAGCTTGTTGCTCGATTTAACGCACGCAATGCATCCAGACCTGCCTCAGGTACTTCCAATGCCGACCAGCGCAAGGCCAGCGGAGGGTTATCACTCAGCAGACGACCATTTTTTGTGGTCACCACCGTTACCTCATGGGATGGCTGACCCTTCACTGGTATGAATACCTGCGATGTTTGCGCCACATAAACACCCTGCGGCCCGAGGAAATGCAGATCCGACTCAGTGCTGCGTTGTTCGATAAACAGGTCCTGAGAATCGCCGGTATTGGTGAAGCCCCAGGCCATGAATTCATTGAACCCGTTAATCACCCCCAACAATCCAGGCACCGATGCACCACGAATCTGTTCCTGATTAACAAACAAGTGGACATCGTACGTCAGATTAGGCATTGATAAGGCATCATGAGAGTCAAATGCAAACAGCGCATGGCCTTGCTCTGTGCGCTCCGGGCTCACCACCCAGCCGTTACTGCCTAATCTAGGTGCGGACAATAAGGGCTGCAACTGAGGTTCAAGATGGTCTGTTTTTGCCAGCAGACCCAATAAACCCTGATTATCGAGAACGTAGGGAAAATCCGGCATCTGCGCGTCTATGGGTCCGAGAATCTGAGTCCAGTCCCTCAACCCGGAAGGGGGTACATCGGGCAGCTGCGCTTTCAAACTGTTTACCAATGCGAGCCTCAACAGCTCGTTTCTGTAGTTGTTACCGGATTGGAAAGCCATCAGCGCGCCCAACGCATACACGTCTGAGGCCTGCCAGAGTTGCGGCTCAAACCCTGCGAGACGAAACTCAGGCGCCAACGGTGTAGGGTTCTCCCCGGCTAACGCAAGGTTCACGCCTTTAACGTACGCAGCAACAAATCGGCGCAGTTCAACAGACGCGTTGGATTCAAGCCGTGCCGCCAGTAGAGGCACACCTGCGCGAATCATATTCGCATCCGTTTCCACCATGGACGCACCCAACACCTCTGCTAAGCGTGCTTTACCAGCACGGCGGAACAACTCCATCTGCCAGAGACGGTTATGCCCATGCAGCCAGCCCTGGGCAAGATAAGCATCCTGCCATGACTGCGCCCTGACAAAGGGGGTCTTGAAAGAGTCGTAATGAATCTGAACAGGGTGCTCTACTGCCGCAGCAATAACATCGGGATCACCAGGGACAGTAGAACGCAGAAAACCCAGCACACCCAGAACTGCTGCCAATAACAGCATCAGCAGCCAGCTCAGGAAGGACTTGATCACTTGATACGCAACTTACGCGACATCAAAGCTAACGATACATGTTAGTGCCACCACAGACCGTTAACGCCTGTCCGGTAATATACGCACTGGCATCAGAAGCCAGGAAAACGGCAATGCCTTCAAAGTCACTGCTTTCACCCAGGCGTCGCAGCGGTGTCTGTTCATTCACCCGGGCAACCGCTTCAGGGTTATCCCAGAGGGCTTTGGCGAAGTCTGTTTTTATCAACCCGGGACAGATGGCATTCACGCGCACGCCTTTAGGACCCCACTCAAGGGCAAGGTTACGCACAAGGGCGATATCGGCAAGCTTGGAAATATTGTAAGTACCCAGTACTTCAGAACCAGAGAACGCGCCCGTACTTGAAGTAATCATAATCGCGCCACGACCTTTTGCATGCATATCCGGCGCCACCATCTGGCAAAGCCAGTGGTTGGAACGCACGTTGCTGGCCATGATCTTGTCAAACGCTTCATCCGGAATATCTGACATAGAGCCATAAAACGGATTAACCCCGGCATTAGCGACCAGCGTATCAATCGGGCCCAGACGACTGCGGGTTTCATCAACCAGATTCTGCAGCTGCTCTTTGTAACCAATGTTGCAGGCAATGGCGATGGCGCGTTCTTCACCACAGAGCTCGTTGATCTGCGCCGCTGTTTCTTCACATTGATCCAGTTTACGACTGGACACCACCACTTTACTGCCGTGTTGGGCCAGAGCGGTGGCCATCGCCTGCCCCATGCCTTTGGAGGCGCCCGTCAACAGGGCAACCTGTCCACTCAAATCAAACAACTCAGTTGCTATAGCCAATGTAATCTCCTTTATTTTTCTAGGTTTTGCCTGCGGCTATTTTTTCCAGACCAGAATACCTTCGCCTGTCAGCATGGCGGGCCCGGGCATGACGCGAATGCGCCAGGGCTCCAGACGCAGACCGGCAAAACCAGGCGACTGCGAATTTTCCCAACCAGGAATCATCGCAGGATCATAACCAACCGGTGCAGGTGCATTTTTTACCTTGTCCCAGACAGCTGCTTTACCGTCGTCGTCCATCACCCAGGAAGCTGCACATTCAGCCACACAGGTGTCCTGATCTGGCGCCCAGTAGTTACAGGAAACAAAGCTGCTGTTCTGCAGATGTCCGACTTTGGTCGGCGTTGGCGCGGTAGCAATCCACCCTACCAGATGCTCGCCATCCCATTCCCATACCGGGTGCAGCACACGAGAGCGCGGTCTACCCTGTTTATCCACGGTTGCCACCGTGCACCAGACAATTTTATGCGCCATGTCGACAAACGCAGGTGCAGTTTGCGCCAAATCAGCCATTTTGATTTCTCCTCCAGAAGATATTCGAATCTACCTTATTGATATCGGTATGCCCACAGAAAGCCATGGTCAAATCCAACTCCTGGGCAATAATCTCCAGCGCCCGGGTGACTCCAGCTTCTCCCATGGCCCCGAGGCCATTGAGAAACGCTTTACCGATAAACGTGCCATCTGCACCGGACGCTAAGGCCTTAAGAACATCCTGACCACTGCGTATGCCACCATCCAGGTAAACTTCCAGCTGGCCGTTAACGGCCTGCACAATCTGCGGCAGCACATCTAAACTGGCCGGCGCACCATCCAGCTGGCGCCCACCGTGATTAGAAACAACAATAGCGTCTGCACCACTGTCGACGGCCGCTTTTGCATCTTCACTATCCATAATGCCTTTTAAGATCAGCTTGCCCCCCCACTTGGATTTCACCCAGGCCACGTCATCCCAGCTGAGGGTGGGATCCAGCTGCTCTGCAGACCAGGCGGACAAAGAGGTTAGATTTTCAACCCCTTTGGCATGCCCCACCACATTACCAAAGCTGTGTCGCGGCGTTTGCAACATGCCGAGACACCAGCGAGGTTTGGTGGCCATATTGATAAGGTTGGTGAGGGTCAGCTTGGGCGGCGCGGTCATACTGTTTTTCACGTCTTTATGACGCTGCCCGATCACCTGTAGATCAAGGGTTAACACCAGCGCACTGCAACCCGCCGTTTTTGCACGTTCAATCAGCGCTTCGATGAAGGACCGGTCTCGCATGACATACAGTTGAAACCAGAAAGGCTTACGTGTGTGTGCAGCGACATCTTCCAGCGAGCAGATGCTCATGGTCGACAAAACAAAAGGTACGCCAAAGTTTTCGGCCGCCTGCGCACCCAGAATTTCCCCGTCAGCGTATTGCATACCTGCAAGACCTGTTGGCGCTATGCCAACCGGCATACGCCATTGTTCGCCCAGCATCTGCGCTGCTATGGAACGGCGCGAAATGTCTACCGCTACACGCTGCCGCAGTGAAAGCTCAGCAAAAGCTTCTGCGTTACGTCTAAATGTGGACTCTGTCCAGGACCCAGCCTCGGCATAGTCGTAAAACATTTTTGGCACGCGCTGCTGATGCAGCCGGCGCAGATCCTCAATGCAGGTGACTACCGTCATATTGCACTGCCTTTTTCTTTACGTATGGGTTGCATGTTACATTATCCAATTCGCCATTCGACTTCGGGGGAACAATCCATGGCGTTTGCCTTTACTCAAGATCAGGACAATTTCCGACATATGGTTCAGCGCTTTTGTCTCGAAAAAGCGCCGACCACAGCGACGCGGAAGCTGATGGATACCGAAGCAGGTTACGACCATCAGGTCTGGCAATTGATCTGCGGTGAACTCGGACTTGCGGGCATACATTTGCCTGAGCAGGCAGGCGGCTCCGGATTTGGCGCTGTTGAACTGGGCATCATTATGGAAGAATTTGGCCGATCCATGATCTGCGCGCCGTATATGGGCAGCATTGTGATGGCCGCTACAGCGCTGAGCACATGCGCGACGCCCAGCCAGCAGCAGCGATGGCTGGCACCCCTGCTCATCGGAGAAAAAATCGGTGCGCTGGCGATCTGCGAAGCTGGTGGCGAGTTCTACTCGACACATCTGCATTGCACAGCACGTATTTCCTCCGAGGGCTGGCAGATCAGCGGGGAGAAGCGATTTGTCATCAACGGTAAACAGGCAGATACATTGATCATCGCTGCCGCTACCGATAACGGGCCACGTTTGTTTGTTACTGAAGCAAACGCTCCAGGCATCGATATCCAGCAGGTTGAAACCATGGATCCAACCCGCAAAATGGCTGACCTCAAGGTCAGCAACGTTGATGCGGAACTCCTTGGTCAGGATGTCCCGATTGATCTGGATGCACTACAGAATTTAACCCTGGTGGCGCTTGCCAACGAGATGGCTGGCGGCGCGCAGGCTCTATTGGACGCAGCCGTGGAATATACCAAGCTCCGCGTACAATTCGGCCGTACCATTGGTTCTTTTCAAGCCATCAAACATCGACTGGCAGATCTGCTGCTCATTGTAGAAAGTGCTAAGTCAGCCGCCTATCAGGCTGCGGTTGCGTTCGACAACAACGAACAAGTCTCTGAGCTCGCCAGTCTGGCTAAAGCCGCAACCAGCGAAGCCTACCTGCAGGCAGCCATCGACTGCGTACAGCTACATGGCGGCATCGGTTTCACCTGGGAAAACGATACGCATCTGTGGTTCAAACGCGCCAAAAGCTCTGAAGTATTCATGGGTACACCTGCTTTCCACCGAGAGCGGATGTTGCAGGCAATGGGGGTTTAAATATGGACAATCTGACAACACAGGCACGCCAGTGGCTGACCGATAACTGGAACCCGGATCTATCCCTGGTGGAATGGCGGACCAAACTTGCAGACACAGGCTGGGCGACCGCCGACTGGCCTGAGGAATACTTCGGCAAAGGTACATCTGCAGAAGACGCTGCAGACATTGCCGCAGTATTCCAGGACATGGGCATCATTGGCGCCGCCCAATCAGGTGTGCGCATGCTTGCTGCGGCCACGCTGCTTGAACATGGCAATGATGCGCAGAAACGCAAGTATCTGAAGCGCATCATTACCGGCGAAGACAGCTGGTGCCAGCTCTTCAGCGAGCCCGGCAGTGGCTCAGACCTGGCCGGCTCGACTACCCGCGCAGATCTTAAGGGAGACGAATGGATTGTAAACGGTCAAAAAGTCTGGAACACAAGCGCCCATCACGCCGACTATGGATTATTGTTGGCTCGTACAGACTGGGACGTACCCAAACATCAGGGACTCAGCTACTTCATTATCGATATGCATCAACCAGGGGTTGAGGTCCGCCAGCTTAAACAGATGAACGGACACGCCAGCTTTAACGAAGTTTTCATGACCGATGCCGTCGTCTCCAGAGACAACCTGCTCAGCGAAGTGGGTAACGGCTGGCAGGTTGCTGTGACCACACTTGCCCATGAGCGGCGCTCTTTTGACCGCATCCGCGGCGGCGGCTCATTTGCCGAGAAGAAAGGTCGTATATACGACGAATACCGCAGAGAGCTCGAGATTGATAACGAACCTTATAAGTGGTACCCACAACGCGCCGGCCGTGTTGACCTGATCCTGGAGCGCGCCAAAGAAACCGGCGCCATCAACGATCCGGTCACCCGTCAGGAAATTGCAAAACTGCTGATCATGTCCCGTTGCGCACAATGGACCTCGGCCAGAGCCCGCGCGGCTCAACAGGCTGGCAAACCTCAGGGTCCGGAAGGCTCGCTAGGGAAACTGGCAGCCAGTAACATCGCACGTCTGGCTGCCCGGGTGCACACGGACATCAGTGGAGCGGATGCCCTGCTGACGGGAGCAGCAAGCCCCCACGACGGCGTTATCGCCGAGATACTGGTTTCGGTACCGGCGGTTTCCATCGCTGGGGGCACGGATGAGATCCAGAAAAACATTATTTCCGAGCGTGTTCTGGGGATGCCCAAGGAACCGCGATTTGATACCGGTCCCTTCAAGGATGTACCTCGCAACTCTGTATCAAGCAAGTGGGGGGCAATGTAATGGCGTCACGCCCTCTCGACGGGATTCGCGTGATCGAAGTTGGGCAGTTACTGGCAGGTCCGTTTGCCGGTACAACGCTGGCTTACTTCGGCGCTGAAGTCATCAAAGTGGAACCACCGGGTGCTGGCGATCCGATTCGGGGCTGGCGCCTGCTGGATGACTCCGGCACCGCATTCTGGTGGCGTTCCCTGGGGCGCAACAAGAAATCTGTGACCGCCAACCTGCGCACGGTCGCAGGCCGTGAAGTTGTTAAAAAGCTGATGGCCACTGCAGATGTTGTCATCGAAAACTTCAAACCCGGTACCATGGAAAAATGGGGCCTGGGACCGCAGGATTTTAAAACGTTAAACCCGGACCTGATTTTCGCCCGTATATCCGGCTACGGACAGACAGGTCCAAACAGCACCAAGCCCGGCTATGCGTCGGTCACTGAAGCGTACAGTGGGTTTCGTTATGTCAACGGTTTTCCAGGAGAGCCACCGGTGCGACCCAACCTCAGCATCGGCGATACGATTGCAGGCATTCATGCTGTGTTGGGCGTCCTGCTGGCTCTGCTGGAGCGCAAACAGGATCGAGGCACCGGCGGACAGGTGGTTGACGTAGCCCTGTATGAGGCCATGTTTAACCTGATGGAAGGTGTGGTGCCGGAGTATTCCGGAGGAGGCGCCATTCGCGAACCGTCGGGATCTACCATTACGGGTATTGTCCCCACCAACACCTACTTATGTGCAGATGACAAACACGTTGTTATCGGCGCTAACGGCGACTCAATATTTGTGCGTCTGATGCAGGCAATGCAAAGAGATGATGTCGCCCAGGATCCCCGCTACGCCGACAACGCCGGACGGGTAACCCACCAGGAATTCATCGACGGCTTGATTGCTGTCTGGACCCGCGCTCACCCGGCTGCTGAAGTGATCCGCATTCTGGAAGCTGCAGACGTGCCGGTAGGACCCATCTATAGCGTGGCGGACATGATGGAAGATGATCACTACCAGGCTAGAGGTTTGTTTGAAGACGTTGAAACATCCCAGGGACAGCTCACTATCCCGGCCATCCTGCCGAAACTCAGCGCCAGCCCGGGCTCAACCGACTGGCCTGGTGGTGAGGTAGGCACCTTCACCACCGAGATGTTGTTATCCGTCGGTTACAGCGAAGAGGATTTACAAACCCTTCGCGATAACGGGGATATATAGATCAGTCGTCCAGGTTCTGGAAAAAATCCATATCGCGCTTTTCACCTTCTGGTACAGCCACTTCCACAATACGTTCATCAACATCATCAAACTCGAGGCGCAGGGCGCGCGTCATGGTGGCGTGTAACTCATACGTACAGGTGATATAGGTCAGCTCAATAATCTCCACATCGCTCAGGTGCGACTTCAGCCGCTCAAAAGTGCCGTCTGCGACGCGCCCCCCCTGTAAAACAAGGTCGTCGGTATAAGCCAGCACAGCCCGCTCTACATTGGAAAACAGATCTGTTGACGACCAATGCGGTATGGCACTGATCTGTTCCTCTGAAAACCCCGCCGCACGTAAAGCCTTGCAATGCTGGGAGAAAACAAACTGGCTGCCTCGTGCAAAACCAGCACGCGCCTGACCCAATTCACGCAAACGTCCGGATAGCTGACGGTTTTCACCACGATAAAACTGAAATCCCTGCACCATGTGATGCAGACAATCCGGCACCTGTGCGAACACGGTCCACCAGTCGCCTGGCGTTCCCGTTGCTGTACCCGGCTCTGCGACCGGGTCTCTGTCGGGTCCAAACAGCGCGTCGTAATAGGGAATCACGCTGGCATCAGCCTCCGCGCGAGGCACTTGTTTTAATCTGGGCATATCCAATCTCCTTCAATGGAGTGCCAGTATCCACTTTTCCCCAAGATCACTCTATAGTGGGCCCTTCTAATCACGCATGGTTTGCAGGTTAAAAGCTGACAATGAGCTGGCAGAACTGGTCGGGAAAACTAAAAGCCAAACCGAATCGCATCGCCTTCCTGCGCAGTGAAGCAGATGCCGCTGCCCTGGCCAAACAAGCTGATACCAACGGCCATCATATTCGGGTCGCTGGTGCTACACACAGCCACTCCCCCCTGGTCATGAGTGAAGAGGTTCTTGCGGATCCACAAGGTCTCACAGGTATATTTGCCGTAGAGCGGGCAGCCAGAACCGCTTGGGTCGGCGCGGGCACACGCATCTACGCGCTGGGGCAACCCCTGCATGCTGCTGGTCTGGCGCTGACCAATCAGGGCGATATTGATCAGCAGGCTATCTGCGGTGCAACCGCCACCGGCACCCACGGCACTGGCACCCGCTTAAAAAATCTGTCATCAGCTGTAATCGGCGCTCGCATCGCGCTGGCCAGCGGTGAACTGGTTGAGTGTGGACCCGACCACAACGCGGAACTCTGGCAGGCAAGTCGCCTGCACCTGGGCGCTTTTGGCATCATCACCCGCCTGCATCTGCAGCTCGAAGACGCCTATCGACTTAAAGAACACAGCTGGACCGCAAACCTGGCTGATACGCTGAGTCATTTTGCAGAAGATGCTGCAGCGCATCGTCATCACGAATTCTTCTGGTATCCCCATACGGATGAAGCCCGGGGTAAGTCCATTGACCGAACCGAGGAGCCTGCACAATACCCCTTAGGTGGAGAAGGCGAGCGCTGCGCCTGGAGTTACGAAGTTTTGCCTAACCATCGCCCTCACAAACATACGGAAATGGAATACAGCGTTCCGTTTGAGCAGGGTCCCGCGTGCATGAGCGATATACAGCAACTTCTGACAACAGATTTCCCTGACGTGCGTTGGCCTGTGGAATACAGAACCCTGGCTGCAGACGACGTCTGGCTGTCCACGGCCTATGAGCGAAGAACCATCACCATCTCTGTGCATGAAGATATTGCCCGCGACGACGAGGGCTACTTTCGAGCCTGTGAGGAGATTTTTCTGCATCATAAGGGTCGGCCTCACTGGGGTAAGGTCAACTACCTGAATCGTGATCAACTTGCGGATCAGCATCAGCGTTGGCACGACTGGTGGCAAATCAGAGACAGCGTAGACCCCAAAGGAACGTTTCTAAACTCTTACCTGGAATCCCTGCGACCCTAAAGCTTATGACACACCCTACTTATACTTCTGATTTTCCCGAACTCGGCTTCTATGGTTTACCCGGACACACCCGCACTCCAGCGGATGTGTTGCAGCAGGTACGTGATGCTGAGGCGCTTGGCATCGGCAACGTCATGTTATCCGAACGCACCGATTACAAGGAAATTGCGGCCATCTGCGGAGCCTGCGCTGCAGTGACGGATAACATTTATATTGGTACATCAGGCACCAACCTCAATACACGACATCCGGTAGTTACCGCCTCTATGGGTTCTACGTTAAACAGCTTGTCAGACGGACGCTTTGCTCTGGGGCTCGCCAAGGGTGTCAATCTGCGTTGGAAAGCCTGGGGTGTAAAAACGCCTACGTTTGCGCGCGAGGCGGAATTTGTCGACTTGATGCGTAAGTTGTGGCGCGGTGAAACCGTGATTGGACATGACGGCGCACTGGGAAAATTCGGCGCGCTCAGCCTTGCCCCCTATGTTTCAGAAGACATACCGATATTGTACGTCGGCTTCGGTCCTAAAAGTTTGCGCCACGCCGGCACAATTTATGACGGCGCGCATCTGCATACGTTCATGAGCGACCAGGCACTGAGCAACGCAGTGCAACAATTCAGAGAAGGCGAGGCAGCAGCAGGCAAAGCAGTTGGTAAAGGTAAGCTGTGGTCGGTTCTTGCTACGGCCTGTGATGTCCCTGAAGAAAAGTATCTCAAATTCATCATCGCGCGGCTGGCCACCTACCTGCAGATACCCGGTTACGGAGACATGCTGGTCGCGGTCAATGACTGGGATCCTGACATCCTGCAGACCTTCCGCACCCACAAGGCGGTCACTTCTGTGGGCGGCGCCATCGACAGTGTTGCCAGCACCCAACAGATCGCAGAGGTTGCTAAGCTGATCCCTGAACACTGGCGTCCTGCTGCTGCCGGTGATGCAAAAACATGCGCTCAGCGGTGGGTAGATCAGTTTACCGCGGGTGCTGACGGCATCATTATCCACGCCAGCACACCAGAAGAGTTTGCGCCGGTGCTCGCGGAATACAAAAAGATCCGACCCGAGCATCTGTTTACCAACAGAACAAATCGTCCAGGATAAGTGATATGAAAAAGTTTCTGCTCACAGTGGGCATCATCGTCGTGGTCACAGTTATTGCCGCCTACCTGTTCAGGCAACCCTTAATGATGGCCCTGGTTGGATCGCAAATTAAGCCAGAGCAGGCTTTCAGCGCTGGCAGCGTGCCTGCGCCGCCGGACTATACCACCGACCAGAGCTGGGCCTCCCTACCGAACCTGAAGGATCCCGCCGACGAGATACCCGAGGGGGTGAATCCGATGCCTACTGATGTTGCGGTGTTTTTTGTTCACCCCACTTCTTTCATCAGCAAATCCGGGTGGAATCAACCACTGTCCGATGAAGACGCTAACTGGGTGGTTGATCAACGCATCCTCAGACATCAGGCCTCTGTCTTTAACGGCTGCTGCGATGTATTTGCGCCGCGCTACCGACAGGCCACCTTTTTTGCTTTCCTTGACGATAGCAACAGCAGCCAACAGGCGCTGAATCTTGCTTATACCGATGTTGATCAGGCGTTCTCTGAATTCCTCAGCCGCATCGGGTCATCCAGGCCTTTTATTATTGCAGGTCACTCCCAGGGCACACGGCACGCAACGCAGCTGTTGGAGTCGAGAATAGCTGACACGCCCCTGCTCGATCGTATGGTCGCGGCCTATCTGATTGGTTTTTCGGTTTCCCACGAACAACTGGGAGACGTACCCGCTTGCGTTACGCCCGCGGACACAGGCTGCGCTATTGGCTGGAATGCCATGGATGGAAGCGGCAGCGGTGCATTTGGAGACACTGAGAACCTGTTATGCACCAATCCCCTGACCTGGAGGGTTGATGACAAGTATGCAGACAACAGCCTCAATACAGGCGGCATAGGCTACCCAACCTATGGACGCGCCGAGCCAGATGAGGACGTTACTCTGATGAATGTAGAGGTTGGTGTAGCTGATGCACAGTGTGAGGACGGACAGCTGGCAGTGCACAACCTTAACAGTGAAGCGTTTCCCTCAAGAATGCTGGGCAACAGCATGCACGTCTATGACTACAGCCTGTTCCACATGAATATGCGCAGCAACCTTCAGGAACGTATTGCCGCATTCCTGGGTCGCTAGTGGGCTGCTAGGACAAAACCGTCAGCAGGTCTGCGTGGTTGTGCACAAGCTCATCCACCCCCAGGCTGTCAAACTCAGCCTGGTCACCATAGCCGTATAACACACCAACAAAATCCATCTGGTTATTTCTGGCGCCGATGGCATCATGCTTGCGATCGCCGATCATCAAAGAATTTCTGGCGGCTACGCCACTGTCCTGCAGAGCATGAGCCAGCAAATCACTCTTGTCGGTCAAGCTGCCATCCAGGTTTGAGCCATAGGTCTGGCTGAAAAATTCCATCAATTCGAATCGGGTGAGAATCCGGTCAACAAACACTTTTGGCTTGCTCGATGCCACAAACAATACGTGGCCACGTTGAGCGATGGATTCCAGCGTATCGTGAATTTTCGGGTAAGGATTATTCTCAAACAGCCCAACCTCAGCAAATCGCTCGCGGTAGAGGTCAACGCCTTGTTGCGCACGCTCTACACCCACCAACTGAGCAAAACTCTCCAGCAGGGGCGGCCCAATGCACCAGGTTAACGCCTGCGTATCCGGTACAGGCTCGCCCATTTGCTCCAGAGCAAACTGCAGACACCGGGTTACGCCGAGTTTGGGGTCGGTGAGCGTGCCGTCCAGATCGAAAAATATGTGTTCAAGCTGCGGCAACTTGTTTCCGCTTGTTACGATGATAGGTCAGTGTCATTTCGGTCAGCATGGCCAATATATCCCGGGGTAGCGGCTCATCCAGCACAAACGCGATACCCCGATTACCCTGGTAGTGCAGTTCCGGGAACAGAGTCTTGCACATATCGATCAGGTTGGTCCCGCAGTGCACGTACAGCTGATAGTGTTTCGGCATTTTATCGCTATAGCCAATTCGCAGCGTTGAGCCGATACCGGACTTCGCCGGCAGATAAGACACTTCATGCCACTTCAACGTCTCAACCACTTCGCCGATATCTAACTGATGCGCCGTGTTCAGGATAATCCTGCGCACCTGCTGCAGCCGCTTCGACACCTTGGGCGGATAGCTGGCTAACACTTCAGCAATGGCCGGTGCAGGCGCAGAAACAGCCATCTCAGGCAGCCACAGAAGGATGATCGTGCAAACTGGCGTCCAGGCCGGCGCCCATCAGATCGATGAAGTTATCCCGGTAGAATTTCTGCTGCGCTATGTCGCTCACCCCAGGCATGTTGTCTGAAAAGCGCTTGATCGGATTTCGCCCCCCTTCCACATGCGGGAAGTCCGATGAAAACAACAGCATATCTTCACTCGAGTTGTCCATTATCCAACCCGTTGGTTCATGTGCGTATGGCGTTACTCGGAATTGACGTCTGGCAATTTCGCTGGGGCGATCAGACAAGTTCTGCAAGCGTGCCTCACCTTTGCGAAAGGCCCCCCAGGCTGAATCCATAAACTGCAGCCAACTGGGCAACCATGCTGCGCCAAGCTCAATCGCACCAAACTTGAGGTTCGGGTGTCGATCCAGCACCCCATCAAAAATAAGGGCCGCCATGCTCTGCCAGATGGCAACAGGAATAGACATGAAGCTCAACCCGGTGAAATTTTCTTCGCCACCGTGAAAATCTTTAACCCGCGGTAATCCATTTTCAAAATAGCTGTCCGCCATTTTTTCTTCACCACCCACATGGAAAACAATGGGTACACCGGCTTCTTCGGCCAGCGACCACAGCGATTCAAAGCCAATGTGACTCGGGCTGTGACCGGCGGGACACTTCGAAGGAATCATCAGTGCTTTGCAGCCCAGCCGCAGCGCTTCTTCGGCCACTTGGGGGGCAGCCTCGATATCCAGAAGCGGCACATACCCGGTTGCCAGCAAGCGTTCATCTACAGCACAGAAATCGGCATTCATGCGGTTATGAGCACGCGCTGCGGCCAGAGCGAGCGCTGGTTTACCCGCCTCTTCCAGGCCATAGTTACCCAACGCCGCGGTGGTGAAAACCAGCTGACTCGAAAAACCCAGCAGGTCGAGACACCTCGGCCGGTCTTGATTATGGAACGCACCTAATGCCAGATGGTTTTTCCGCAGCATCAGTTCATGCGCCTCATCCGCGCGAAAGACTGCATCGTCCTGCTGCTTAATCGCAGAGCGTATGTCTGCAGGCATACTCAACTTCGCCGCTGCAAACTCGACAAACTCCGCCTGATAGTCACTTTCAAAGTATTCAAGAATCTTCTCTGGCAACTCCATGACGTGTGCGTCCGCATCATGAATTGTCTGATTTTCCACATAAGCCATAAAAAGCCTCCCCGCTTGTTTTCGCCTTAATAATCCAGTTGGTAAATACGCTTCACGTTGCCGCCCAATACTTTCTGCCGGGTTTGCGGTGACAGGCGTGCGGCATACTTTTCCAGGTCATCCACCCAGGTATGTGGATGGTCCGGGTGGGGATAATCTGTCGCCCACATAAAACAATCAGCCCCCACGTGATCAATAATATAGGGGGCAGCGGTTTCATCCGGGTCGCCAGAGATAAAACACTGCTGGCGGAAAATTTCCGTGGCGCTGGGCTTGTTGATATTCAGCGACGCCGTGTACGCATCCAGCCGATCCAACATAGCCCCTATCCAGCCGGAGCCGGCTTCCAGCACACCGAGTTTCAGCTGCGGAAAGCGCTCAAGGGTACCCAGAGAAAAATAAGAAATGAGTGCCTGCTGCACAATCGACCGCAACCAGATTGCTTCCGCCCAGGCACGTCCTTCACGTGGCCAGTCAAAAATTCCCTCTGCCGCACCGTGTGGGGTGAAGGTCGGGTGCAGGGCAAACGGCACATCCAGTTCCATACACTTCTGGTACAACGCATCGTGCCGCTGATCACCGTGAATAATCTTGTTGTGGTTGAATGGATTAACCCATGCACCTTTACAGCCATCTTTGACAGCCCGTTCGAGCTCTACCACCGAGCCCTCAACATCCAACAGAGTTAAATGGGCAATAGGTATCAATTTGCCTGCAGATGCCCTGCAGAAGTCCGCAATCCAGCGGTTATAGGCGCGACAATAAGCCAGACTCAGCTCCGGATCTGTGAGCTCAACCTCCCACAACAGACCCAGCGTTGGGTACAGCAAAGTACATTCGAGATTCTCCTGCTCCATCAACTGCAGGCGTTCGTGAGGATCACTGGCGCCAAACGGAATATTGTCTATGTAACGGCGCTCAGGACTCGGCCGCATATCTTCTTCACCCATGGCGCCAAGTAAACCTAACGACCCTTTGCGAGAGCGTTTCGACGGTATCTGATCGATCTCGAGATACTCGTAACCCGCATCATCAACACCGATGCGAAGGGCCCGATGTTGATATTTCTGTTCCAGGTAGTTTTCCCACAGATCCGGTGGCTCCAATATATGGCCATCCGCATCTATGGTACCGGGGTGAGAGAATTTCTTGATTTCATAAGCCATGACAGTTATCCCTGTGCGCGTGCGCGCTTGAAATCCGGAGCACGCTTTTCCATAAACGCGGAGATAGCTTCTTTATGTTCACTGGACGTATACGCCTCGTGCAGCGCTGACATCTCGCGCTTCTGCACCTCTGCATAATCGTTGCACCCGGCATTGGCACTGATCAGCGCTTTGATTGCACGCAGCGAACTCTGCGGATTGTCACCCATACCTGCAGCTATTTCACAGGCGGTCTTTACCAGTTCATCCGGCGCAACCACTTTATCAACCAGGCCTATCTCCAGAGCAGCCTCGGCCTGCAGGGTTTTACCGGACAACATCAATTCACTGGCCTGCCCCCAACCACAGCGCGCAAACAGAAAGCGTGAGCTTGCCAGTTCAGGCACCAGACCCATCTTCACAAACCGCACCGATAACTTGGCACCCTGCGCAGCAACCAGATAGTCCATGGGCAGCACCTGAGTCAGGCCTACTCCAACCGCTGCACCATTGATGGCCGCGACCATGGGTTTGGATTCACGCACCAGCGTCACCCAGTCGCCAACCCTTTCTTTAGGGATGTCGTCACCATCACTTTGCGCTTTAAATACCGCTTCAATGTCTGCTCCGGCGCAGAATCCGCGACCGGCACCGGTGAGCACAATAGCGGTGACCTCTTCGTCAGCATTGGCCGCCTCAATGGCGCGGCGCAGTTCCGCACCCATCTGATAGGTCCAGGCATTCAATCGCTCAGGCCGATTGAGCGTGATCAGCAACACTGAATCGATATTTTCAGTAACAATAGTTTCGTAACTCATTGTTTTTACTCCCCTTCTAAAGCTATAAATCTTCTAAGTTAACCATTCAACGAATCAGACACACGCCGGCGTGACAGCACTTTCTGGATCTGTGTATGTTCATCCCGGGTAATACTGTACTGCAACACCAGGCTTAACCACACCACGTTGAACAGCGGCACCACATAAGCATCAACAATACCAATTCTAAGAATCATCTCCGGGGTGATCTGCGCGCGCTCAGCGCCCTGGGGCAGACCGATCACATGATCGATGATAAGACCCGCAAGCAGAATACCCGCTCCGGTAGTCGCTTTACTGGAAAACGTCATTACAGAGTTGAACAACCCTTCCTGTCGCAACCCGGTTTCGTACTCCTGCACATCCAGGGTATCCGCCACCATGGAGGTAAACATGATCAAAGCGATAGTGGCGAAATAGGCTGAAATTGTTGCCGCGGTGACAATCATCACCACCAGACCCGGCGTGCCATTGGCGGGTGCCAGTTCAAGCAGCCTTAACGTCACGGGCACCATCGTGACAACCATGATTGAAACCGCGCAGGTGACCAGCAGGTATTTTTTGTCGAGCAAATTCTGCAACGGCAGTACCGTAAAAAAAGCCAGCAAACCACCCAGCACAGCTACGGCGGTCCAGCGCAATTGTTCTCCGCTGAAATCCCAGAAGTAGGTATTCATATAAATCTGCAGCGCTTGATTAGTGCCACCCACCACGGCGCTGGCAAGCACCGCAAATATCAGCACCCGGAAATTGCGATTTTTAACCGCCAGACCTAATTCCTCCCACAGCACCGTCAGGCTGAAGCGACGCAGCGAAGCCGGTGGCTGCCGCAGATAGGGAATCTGATCCCGGGTGAGATGGGTTGTGAGAAAAGCACCAGCAAACACCGTCAGGGAGAGGACCAGAGCAAACCTCTGGTAGTGCGCCGGGTTAAGCTGCCCCTGGGGATAGGCGTCACTGGCAACAAAAATGAAAGAGTAGATTGAAAAAACAAACACAATGCCAACTATCCAGCCCACCGCAAAGCGATAAGAGATGAGCTCGCTGCGCTCTTTATAGTCATCAGACAATTCAGCAAACATTGCATTCCAAGGCACCGCAAAAAAGGTAAAGCTCAGTCGGGTGCCTAGCGCAAAAATCAGAAGCCAGATGTGCAGGTAGTCTGCAACGGCTGCCAGCGGCGAGAACAGGAGATAGATACACACCGCAAACGGCACAGATGCGGCGTACATAAGCGAATGACGCCGACCCAGACGGTGACGGAAGTTATCGGAAAAGGAGCCCACAATGGGATCGCTGAGGGCATCCACAATCAGCGCAATCAGCAGGGCGAAGGATGCGTAGCTGGCGGACAGACCCAGCACCTGGTTGTAGTACAAGAGCAGGAAGGTATTGAACGCCAGCTCTTTCAAAGACACCGGGATGATACCCAGGCCCTGGAACAGTTTGGTAGAGAGCCGGATCGGCTGATTCCGCTCCTGGCTCCTGACAAATTGGTTGTCGATGTTTACAGCACCGCTAACCCAGCCCTGTTGGGATTTCGTTAAATGGCATGCCTTTGTCCGCACGCAGGTCTTCAGGCAGTCCGAGTACCCGCTCACCAATGATGTTACGCAGAATCTGGTCTGTTCCGCCTTCGATACGCACGGCTGGCGAGCGCAGCAACATGGCCTGGAAGCGCGCGGCGCCTTCTGCTGTATCGGGATCTACCAGTAAACCAGCCTGCCCCTGCAGATCAATGGCAAACTTTGCGATGTCCTGCATCATATTACCCGCGACCAGTTTGCCCATGGACGCTTCCGGACCCGGCATATCACCTTTGGACAAGGCGGTTAACATACGCGAACTGCTGTTCTTCAGTCCGGCTGCTTTCACATACCAGTGCGCAAGCTTCGAGCGCACCGCGGCATTGTCTATAGCAGGCTTGCCCTGCAGGGATAGATTGGAGACGAGATCATAGACCTCGGGGAAACCCGTCGCGATGCTACCGCCGATCGCCAGGCGCTCGTTCATCAGGGTTGTAATCGAAACCCGCCAGCCTTCACCCACTTCACCAAGACGCTGATGGTCAGGGATGCGCACGTTATCAAAGTAGACTTCGTTGAACTCGCTGTTGCCGTTAGCTTGTTTAATCGGCACGATTTTCACGCCAGGCGACTTCATGTCGAGGAAAAACATGGTCAGGCCTTTATGTTTGGCCACCGTTGCATCTGTACGCGTAATCAGAATACCGTAGTCTGAATGTTGTGCGCCGGACGTCCAGATCTTCTGTCCGTTAACCACCCATTCATCGCCATCTTTTTCCGCCCGGGTGCGAAGCCCGGCCAGATCCGACCCGCCGTGCGGTTCAGAAAACAACTGACACCAGACTTCTTCGCCGCTGGCCAGTTTCGGCAGATAACGTTGTTTGTGGGTATCACTGGCATATGCCATCAAGGTCGGTGCGCACATGCCCTGACCGATGATAAAGGTGCCCGATAACCGTCCATAAACACCTTCTTCCTGTGCCCAGATGACATTTTCAATAGGGCTGGCGTCACGACCTCCATATTCTGATGGCCATGACAGACACGCCCATCCAGCATCAGCCTTGGTGCGTTGCCACTTCTTGGCTTCCTCGAGGGTGTCGTACTCACCGGTATTGGTGTTACCAAAACCACTCTTCTGCAGATTTTCTGCCAGATAGTGTGGTGCACTGGCTTTAATGAAAGCTTTGACCTCGTTGCGAAACTCGGCCTGTGCGGGGGAATCACTGAAATCCATTGATTTTTCCTCTATGCAATATTCTGTAGTGGGAGCGCCTGGGCAAGCCGAGTTTCCCATTCACTTAAACCACCAATCTCGAGCGCCAGAAAGTTAGAACGTCGGTAATAAAGGTGACAATCGAACTCCCAGGTAAAACCCATACCACCATGCACCTGAATGTTGTCCCGGGCACACAGTTGAAAAGCTTCCGTCGCGCCAACCCGGGCTGTTGCCGCAGCCAGAGGTAACTCAGGCGCATTGTTGTCCAGCGCCCATGCGGCGTAATAACAGTTCGATTCCGCAAGCTTCATGGCAACAAACATATCTGCGAGCATATGTTTAATGGCCTGAAACGACCCAATAGCACGCCCAAACGCAAACCGTTCCTTGGCGTAATCCACTGCCATTTCGAGCGCTCTCTGAGCGCCACCTAACTGTTCAAAAGCAAACAGCACCGCAGCGCGCTGGTAAAGGTGCTGTAATCCGGACCAGCCTTGCTCATGTAGAAGTTCGGCCGGGGAATCATCAAATGCGACATGGGCAACATCACGACTGAGGTCTACTGAATCAACAGCAGAGGTCTGAACCGAAGCGTCCGCTGGCACGAGGTACAGGCCAAGTTGATCGTTGTGTTTTGCCAGCACCAGATAAAGGTCCGCAATACTGCCATCTGCAACCATGAGCTTCTCACCGCTCAATTGGCCATCAGTAACGCTGGCCTGCACCTGATCTTGTGTCAGTTGCTCAAGCTGTTCGGCGGTTGCGAGTGCACCTTTGATTTCACCACTGCAGATCTTTGGCAACCATTGCTGTTTCTGCGCTTCTGAACCGAATTGCAACAGCGCCTCGGTGAGCAGATAAACGGTAGAACCGAAAGGCACCGGCGCGATGTGACGGCCTATCTGCTGAGCGACCAGACACAGCTCTGCATAGCCTGCTCCGGTACCCCCGTAATTTTCAGGCACGGCTGTGCCCAGCAGACCAAGTTCTGCCAGGCCCTGCCAGACCTCCTGCGCAAATCTTGGTGGTTGCTCCAGTACTTCTCGTACCCGGCTGGTTGGGCAACGTTCCTGTAGATAACGCTGTACCTGATCGGCCAGCATTTTCTGATCATCTGAAAAATCGAAATTCATGATATCCCCTTCAAACAGCCCTTGATTAAAACAAAATTGTGGCCTGTTTGAACAGGTTAATAGCACACGTTGCTGCAGCTCCACCGGTTATGCTTTGATAGCCCTCACAAAGAGGGGACAGACATGACCATATCCAGCGACTTTCCAAACATCACTAACCGGCGCATTGCCACCAACGGCATCGAGCTCAACATCGCGGAACAGGGAGAAGGACCCCTGGTGCTCATGTGTCACGGTTTTCCTGAATCCTGGTACTCATGGAGACATCAGTTCCAGATGCTGGCAGACGCCGGCTATCACGCGGTTGCGCCAGATATGCGCGGCTATGGCGACTCTGACAAGCCAGCCGACATCAGTGCCTACAATCAGGTTGAAGTGGTTAACGACATTATCGGTCTGATACCCGCTTTGGGTTACGACAGCGCAATTGTCTTTGGTCATGACTGGGGCGGTCCAACAGCGTGGAGTTGCGCGCTGAACCATCCTGACAAAGTCTCTGCTGTTGGCGTGCTGTCTGTCCCCTTCAGCCCACGCTCGCCGGTCCCACCGCTTGATGCGATGAAAGCGTTTTTCAAAGACCAGTTTTTCTATCAGCTTTACTTTCAGGAACCCGGCGTTGCGGAAGCGGAGTTTGAAGCTAACGTGCGTACATCACTGCGCAAGTTCTATCACATGGCCAGTGCGCAAATGGAAGTAGGGCTTCTTGATCCTAAACCCGCTGATGCGGATATGTTGTCCGATTTACCCGACCCGGAAAAGATGGGGCCGTGGCTCAGTGATGCTGACCTGGACTTTTATGTCCACGAATTCACTCGCAGCACTTTCCGCGGACCGTTGAACTACTATCGAAATCACAACTTAACCTGGCAGCTGACTGAAGGTGCACCCACTCAAATCCATCAGCCTTCCATGTTTGTCGCCGGCGACAAAGATGGCGTTATTGTGATGGCTGCCCAGGCCCTGGAGGATATGCCCAAGTATCTGACTGACCTGCGAACCAATGAACTGATCCCAGACGTCGGGCATTGGACCCAACAGGAAGCCCCTGATGAGGTGAACCGATATATGCAATCGTTCCTCGAGGGACTCGCCTGACGGGTCGGCAGACTCAGATCATGTTAAATCTAGCGTGGCGCGAATCGCTGTCCGGCATCCACCCGGACGGTCGACCCGTTCATCATGGCACACTCGAAAATCGCAATAGCCATCACCGCGTATTCGTGAGGATGACCCATTCGTTTCGGAAAAGCGGCGTCTTTGGTCAGCTGCAAAGCGCCTTCATCAGGAATACCTGCAGTTAGACCGGTATCAAACAGGCTCGGCGCAATGGTCATACAACGAATGCCTAACATACCCAGGTCCCTGGCCATGGTCAGCGTCATGCCGGCAATACCTGCTTTTGCGGCAGTATAAGCCACCTGACCAATCTGCCCTTCAAACGCAGCAATGGATGCGGTATTCAGCATCACACCACGCTCACCGGTTTCGTTAGGCTCATTCTTCGCCATATGTTCTGCCGCAATGGTATTGATGTTGAACGAACCAATAAGGTTCAAATCAACAATACGACGGAAGTCATCCAGAGAATGACGAGAGCCGTCTTTTTTCAGCGTGCGTTGTGCTACAGCGCCACCAGCTGTGTTGACCATAAAATGCAGACCACCGAGCGCCTCAACCGCCTCACCCATCACTGCAGCCATACCGTCATAGTCCATGACGTTACAAGGCATAAACGTACCGCCCAGTTCCGCAGCAACTGCAGCACCGTCTGATTTTTCCAAGTCCAAGATGGCAACCTGGCCACCTTTCTCTGCAAATTGTGTGGCTGTTGCGCGACACATTCCGGATGCGCCTCCGACAAAAATGCCTTTACTGCCCTGGATTTCCATACTTTCCTCTACTTTCTGATTAACGTTACAAATAGCGAATGAACATTTTAACGATTCACGCGCGCAATACACTCGATTTCTAATTCAGCACCCAGAGCCAGACCACCTGCACCCAGCGCGCTGCGTGCGGGACGGTGACCTGCAAACATTTCCTGATAAACCACATTCATCGCCGGCCAGTCCGCCATGTCCGCCATGAACACCGTGCATTTCAGCACCTGATCCAGGTCCGATCCATAGCGTCGCAGAGAAGCCTGAATATTCTCAAGCGTCTGTCGTGTCTGCGGGCCGATACCCCCGGGAACGACATCCAGCGTGCCTGGTTTGACACCAAGTTGACCCGACAGATAAATCACGTCGCCGAGCTGAACACCTTCAGCAAAAGGCAGGTTCAACGCATCCTGTTCCGGCGTGGACAAAATGGTCAGTTCTGACGGTGCGCGCTGCAGTTCAAACAGGTACGCGCCAACAAGACCGCCGAGCAGTCCCAGTAAAAGACAAACAAAATAGCGCACCGCAGTACTCCTTCATCCGGTTCAAATTGTCCGGCCCGGTTAATCCGGCTCAATAATCGGTACCCAGCTTGCCAGGTAATTACCACCATCTACCACCAGGTCTGCACCATTGATGTACCTGGCCGCGGGTGAACATAAAAATACACATAGAGCCGCAGTTTCGTCAGCTTCACCTAACCGTTTCGCCGGAATCTGCGACGTCGCCAGGGATTCATAGTCGGATTTGTCGGAAGCGGCGAACTCTTCTTCACGCACGCCTGCGGTGTTGATGGTTCCGGGTGCGACACTGTTGATCGTCACGTTGTGCCGGGCCCAATGGAAAGCCAGGCTTTTTGCCAGATTAACCACACCTGCGCGGGCTGCGCCGGAATGAGGGAAGTCAGGGGCACCGCGACCGTAGGAATAGATATGCACGATGTTAACAATGGCGCCAAAGCTGTTAGCAACCATATGTCTGCCGACCCGATTGGTGACATTCCAGGTACCGTTCAGATTCAGATCTACAACTGCGCGCCAGCCATTGTCTGATATATCAAGAGGGTTGGCAGGAAACTGCCCACCCGCATTGTTGATGAGAAAATCGATTTTCCCCATGGTCTCTACCGCTTTATCCACCATCTCGCTGACAGCTTGCGGATCGCGGATGTTGACTGGCACAGCAAGGCACCGTCTGCCCAGTTTTTCAATCTCTGCAGCAGTCGGTGCCAGATTCTCCATGTTGCGGCTGGCGATAACGCAGTCTGCACCTAACCGGGCAAATGCTAATGCAATTGCGCGACCAATACCGCGCCCTCCACCGGTCACCAGCACACATTTATCCGCAAACAGATCCGCAGCGTATATATCTAATGGGTCTTTTTCGTCGCTCACGGCGCCATGTCCATAAGACTCTTAAAGCCAGAGGGTGCATGTGGTCCGATGATCAGCTGCTCAAGCACGCCCCGCCCCTTCTTCTCACCCAGAGCTCCGCTCATGTGCACATCACAGATTGCCTGTATGTGCAGATTAGTGGCGTCATCCACTTCAGCCAGCACATATTCTTCATAGGTGCTGTCGAATTCTCCGTGAAAAGATCCATGGTTAAACTCAGGATGTCCGTAGCCAACGCCTTTCATGTACCAGTGGTAACGGGGTGCCATGCTGATTTCAACTTCGCCGCCCTGATGGCGGACAAAATTGATTTTTGCAGAACGCGCGTGCCGGGTGCCTGGCTTGAAGTCGATCTGCGAACTCACTTTCGACATCTCCTCTGTTGCAGCACCTTCGCCAGTCGGCACATAGACACCATTAGTATTCCACGGCCGACCCAGCTCATCGTCATTCAGGTGATAGAGACTGACACCGTCTTCCCAATTGATTGGCGCCCACAACCAGTAAAACTGAAAATTCTCTGGCGCCATCGGATTCGGTTGAACATCCGCAGCACCAATACTGCGTACACCCCAGGATCGGTCGCGAGTACCAAGCCACAGTTCAGGTGTAACCTCAATACGACGGCCTTTATGTTCGATCCAGCCCTGCCAGCTGCCATTCTGGGTCAAGCGGGTGGAATCCATTGTCAACTGGCTACCAACACGGCGCGTGAAGCGTGGTTCTTCCTGCGCGGCAATACGCCCCGTAAAAGTAAGATCAGCCTTTAAACCGTGCGCTGCCTCATCAATCTGCAGCCGCAACGTCTGCAGGGGTTCTATCACCTGCACCGATATCGGCCCCACCTGCGTATCCAGACGCTCCATATTGAGGACACGCGACGCGATCAGGTTATGCTGGACACCATCAATTATCAGATTGAACGCGGCATCCATGACATTAACGTAGGGATACACACCGAGCGCAGCTGCAAAGAAAACATCTTCGTGTAAGTGATATCCATTGAAAAAATAGCGGTCATAAAAATTACGTGCCGCTCCAGTGTACGCAATCGGCTCCGGAGTCTGATGAATAGGATAATCATCACCCTTGGTTAACATATAAAATCCCCCTCGATTTCGCTTAAACGCTACAGGTTTGCCTTGAAAAAAGCTAACGCACGCTCGCGCGCCAGCTTGTGATCTACAATGGGCGCCGGATAAGAACTAACGCCAGCTTTGTGCGGCTCGAACATGTATTTAGAATCCACCCCTCTTAACTCAGGCACATACTGGGTAGTGAACGCGCCACCTTTATCAAACTTTGAGCCTTGGGAAGTGGGATTGAAAATGCGGAAATAGGGTGCAGCATCAGTGCCTGTGGAGGCACTCCATTGCCAGCCACCGTTGTTAGAGGCAAAGTCCCCGTCGACCAGCTTCTGCATGAAATATCTTTCCCCTGCTCGCCAGTCAATCAGCAGATGCTTGGTGAGAAACATTGCTGCAATCATGCGCAGACGATTATGCATCCAGCCCGTTTCGTTCAGTTGACGCATGGCTGCATCAACCAGCGGGTAGCCGGTCATACCTTCCTGCCAGGCCTGCAATTCATCTGGCGCATGGCGCCAGGGCAGATGATCTTTCTCCTGCCGGAACGCCTCTCCTTTGCTGACATGGTCAAACTGGGCAACAATGTGGCGGTAAAAATCCCGCCAGGCAATTTCACTGATCCACTTCTGCAAACCGTCCGAGGATTTTGATAAATGCAGTGATGCCCGCATCGCAGCTGACACACATTGCCGTGCCGATATTGAACCTACAGCCAGATGCGCAGACAGCCCGCTTGTACCGTCCAGCGCTGGCACATCACGATCGTCTGGATAGCGAGCCGCGCGTTCAGTTATGAACGTATCCAGAAGTTGTTGCGCAACCTCTTCCCCGGCCGGCCAGCGCGTTTCACCCAGAGTGCGGTCAACACCATCAACCTGCTCTGGTACAACGCGGCCTGTTTGATCCCCAGGTAATGCAAATGCGGGCTGAGAATCTGGAACCGCGAGGATCCGCTTGACTGCAGTTTCGGCAGGTTCCAGCCACTTTTTATAAAACGGTGTAAACACAGTGTAGGGTGTACCGTTGCCTGTTTTCAGAACACCAGGCTCGACCAGAACGTCACCTACATGACGATTAACCTCTACGTCTATATCGATCATCGCCTGCTCTACTGCATCATCTCTAAGCCGTTCGTTTAACGGATACTCATCAATTGAATCCAGAGCATCGACCTGCCATCTTCTGCATAGACCGGTCAGCACAGCGGGTACATCAGAAAACTCTGGCGCATCTAAAACAGCCAGCTCAATATTCAGCTTATCGAGTTCCTGCCGTAAGGCTTCAAGTGTTCGGAGTTGAAACGCCAGCCGCCAGTCACCCATATCATGCGCTCGCCACTGGGCTGCAGACATACAATAGCAGGCGACCACCTGCCCACGCTCTCGTGCTGCAGCCAGAGCAGGATGGTCGCTGACCCGCAAATCGTTTTTGAACCAGACCAATGTCCGCAAGAGCCACTCCTCATTTTATTGTGTATGCACCCGAACGCTGTCAGTGCAATGTTATCTGCGAAGCAGTATAAATCACTCAGCACACTTACCGAGGCCGCTTTATGTCGAGATCCCTACTAATTTTGAGCTGGATCATCATGTCGTTTTTTCCGCCGCCCGCTGCGGCTGCCTCACCCTGCAGTGATGAGCCTTATCGTGCCTTTGATTTTCTGCTTGGCGATTGGCTGGTGCATGCCAGGAGTGGTGAGTTTCAAGGTAAAAATGTGATTACCTCACAGGAGAATGGCTGTCTTATCGTTGAACAATGGCAAGGGCGCCAGGGTGGTACAGGTCAGAGTTACAACTACTACAACCCGAAAACGATGAAATGGTATCAATTGTGGGTCAGTAATAGCGCCATCATCGATTACTCCGGCGGTCTGACCAGCAGCGGTGCAATGCACCTCGAAGGGCATATTATCTATCAGGAAAATGGATTACAGGCACCGTTTACCGGCACCTGGACACCTCAGCCGGATGGTTCAGTCTTACAGGAGCTGAAACAGTTCAACCCGGAAAATGCGAGCTGGATCGATTGGTTTACAGGCGTCTACACCAGAACCTCTGATGCAGATTGATCCGAGCAAAAATCTTGGCGGCGGCATGCGTCGTGCCAGGCTAGCCGCTGGCCTGGGCTTGCGTGAGGTTGCGCGCCTTGCCGGCACCTCACATGCCACGCTGAATGCTTATGAGACCAATCGGAAGGTACCGTCGATACATACATTTGTGCGCATTCTGAACGCCTGCCGTTACAGAGTTGACGTCAGCGTATCCCCAACAGACACTGACTAAAAACTTCACGAGGAAAAAAGCTCATGCCAGCACTAACAGGCCAACATGCGTTTATCACCGGGGGAGGCAGCGGCATCGGATTAGCCTGTGCTGCAGCTCTGCACGCTGATGGCGCCCACGTCACTATCGTAGGACGTACCGAAGAAAAACTCCGCGACGCCGCAGCTACTCTACAAACAAACGTCGACTACCTTGTTGCTGATATTGGTGACGAGCAAGCCATTGCAGAAGCTGTGCAGCGTGCTAACGGAAAAATGCCGCTGACGATAGCAATTGCCAATGCCGGAACGGGTTCTGCCGGTCCCTTTCTTGCCACAGAAAGCGCCGAGTGGCAGAGGGTTCTGGACACCAACCTGAATGGCACTTTTTATACGTTCAAGTACGCGGGCCAAGCCCTGGCAGCAAACGGCGGCGGCGCGATGTGTGCAATTTCATCGATTGCAGGTGCCCGCACACATCAGATGATGTCCGCTTACTGTGTCAGTAAAGCAGCAGTGGATATGCTGGTAAAAAATACCGCTGACGAACTGGGTGCGATGAATATTCGCGTCAACAGCGTCGGTCCTGGCCTGGTAGAAACCGATCTATCCCAGGGCCTGCATGAAAATACCGCCATGCGTGACGACTATCTGAGCTGCATGCCGATCTCGAGAACAGGCAAAGCAGAAGACATCGGCCAGGCGGTGCGCTTTCTGTGTGGTCCGGAATCATCCTGGATTACTGGTGTTGTGTTACCCGTGGATGGCGGCCATCACCTGCGCCGAGGCCCCAACCTTGCCGTAATGGCATAGCTTTTTATAGCGCGCTAAGGGCTTTTTTATGGCGCGCTAAGGGCTTTTTTGTGGCGCGCTAAGGGCTTTCGAGTTTAGCCTCCCAGCGCAGTTCAGGTACCGGCTTATCGGTGAGGAATGCTTCGATCATGGCATTCACCACCTCGGGCTGCTCCTGCTGTACCCAATGAGACACACGTGGCAGGTACCGTATCGTCAGGTCGCTCACGTAGTCTTCAGTGCCGTAGGTGGTTTCTTTTGTCAGAGCAACGTCGTCTTCACCCCAGACCATCAGGGTAGGTGTATCGATGATTGGAAAACCCAGATCTTTCTGTCGCTTGGCGCCGCCTCCGCGTACCAGCGCGCGGTAGTAGTTCACCATGGCCTGCATGGCCCCGGGCTGCATGGCGTTACGACGGTAGACCTCTCCTACCTCGTCCGGGAAACGGCTCTTGTCTACCGCTGAGTTACGCATGACATCACCGATGCCCTTGCCCTCCCCGCGGGAAAAAAGCTTCTCAGGTATCCCAGGCACCTGGAAGAAAAATACATACCAGGATTTTTTCAGCTGGTCCCAGCCCATTTCATTAGACATGCCCTGGGGGTGGGGTACATTGCAGATGACCAGCCGTCTGAGCGGACGGATTTTCCGCATCGCAAAATACCATGCAATCACGGCGCCCCAATCGTGGGCAAGCAGCGTCACCTCGCTGCAGCCACTGACATCGATCAGCTGAGCAACATCTTCCATCAGATATTCAATAGCATAAGCGGCAACACCTTCTGGACGGCTGGTGTTGCCGTAGCCACGCAAATTAGGCGCCCATGCCTGGTAACCCAGATCAGCCAGCATCGGCAGCTGATAACGCCAACTGAAACTGTGTTCAGGGAAGCCGTGCAGACACAAAGCGAGCTTGTCTCCTTCGCCGCATTTATCCACCTCGAAGCGCAGACCATTGGCGTCTACAAACTCTGTCCTTATCCGCGGATCTTGCAAATCCGCACTGACAATCTCAGCCATTCAATTATCCGAAAGAGAAAAGTGAGCCTCTATTGTATAACGGTGACCCGCCCGCGGAGAACTAGATACGCGCTCGTAATCTCGATGCAGCACCGCGAAAAGTTTTAAAAGCCAGCCAGATATCCCAAACGGTGGCAGCGCACACTACCAGCAGCGCAACTTTGACAACCAGCTGCGCATTGCTGGTAAACCCATTGGGGAATTGTTCGTTCAACACAAGCAGGTCCCCGCTGGTTAACAGGACACCCGCAACTGCTAATAGAGCGGTATTGCCGACTACTTCAACTAACAGCACAGGCCGCTGCCAGACACCCCGCACGAGCACATAAAAGTGTAATAAAAACAGCGCACCGAAAATAATATTAAGTGGCCAGAAAAAAGTCTCCCAGATGGGTGCCAGCGCGATCACATGTTCATCAGCACCTTCAGGCAAAAACCGCATCAGAACCACTACGTTGTTCCACCAGAGCAGGAAAAAGCCTTCTGAAATCAGATTAGTGATGACATCCTGGCGATTGATCACACCCAGGCTTGTTGGACTCAACGTGCTCGGCTGCCAGTTTTCGTACCAATGCAGCCTTTCTCCCGAGTACTCTATAGCAACAAACACCAGCACCACGCTGGCAAACACCCAGAGTAGAACCTCAATGGCCAGGCCCAGCAGTTGAAAAGGCCCCAGTCGCCAATCTGCCGTCTCTGCGCCAATCAGCCAGACCAGCACCAGACCAAACAAGGCAACACTCATAACCACTTTCAGCGTATGGGTGAATGCCGGATAAAGCTCCGTGCCAATCAGCGCACGTGGCGTCTGATAACGACTGGCAGCTTTCAGAGGGTGTCCAAAGCGGGCAATTACCGCCTGTTCATCTGTCAATTCCGGGCTCCGGCCTGCCGCTTCAGCAGCACCCTCAATTTCTCCAAGAATATCGTCACGCAGGTCAGCCAACAGCTCGTCGCGCTCTTGTTTGGGGAGAAACCGCCCCACCTCGTATAAATAGCTCTCTACCAGTTGCATGTTGTTGCCCTCTTAAACCTAAATCAGTTGCTGAATGCTTTCATCCAGCTCGCGCCAATCGTCGTAAAGACCCAGATAAACCTTAAGTCCCAGATCGGACAGGGTGTAAAAGCGTTTGCGGCGTTTATCTTCTTCGCGCCATTCGCTGACCAGCAAACCCTGCTTTTCAAGGCGCCGTATAAGCGGATAAAGCGTGCCCTCCTCAACCTGTAATCCCTTGGCAGCAAGGCTCTTACGCAGCGAATAGCCATAGTGCTCCTCGCGCAGTTGCGCCAGAACGGCAAGCACCAACGCTCCGCGTCGAATCTCTGAGCGGAGTTTCTCCCCAATTTCTGATTCGTCAGTCATGCCCAAATACTGTCTGTCACACTCTATGTGATACATACTATGTACTACATAGTATAAATGCAATAACAAGATCAACATGCGGGCCCTTTTTGATTGGAGCTGCCACCGACAAGCCAGTGTTCTTTCATGCGTCATCAAATTGACGCTTTTACAAAGGCCAGCCGTATGCCAGCACAGAAAACGCCAACCTCGTCACATTGGCTGGGATCGAACCGCCGTAAACTGAATCCTCCAGGACCCACAGATAACGGCCACATGGATCTACAGCCGAATTACAAAGGATTGCACAAGACCGAGCCGTCGAAACTCACCGTGGGTATGTACGTCGCTCAACTTGATCGCCCCTGGGAAGAAACCAATTTTCCCCTCCAGGGTTTTTATGTGCGTAACGCCGGCATGATTGAGCGCATCGCAGACAACTGCTCATTCGTTTACGTCGATCCACGACGTTACGATTCCAAACTGGGCGAAGTTAAATTGAAAGCTGTCGTCAACGACGGCAACCCTCACCCCGCAGCAAGCGCCAAACTCTCTGCGCGCGAACGCCTGATTCCAAAGGTGGCGCGTAACTATGAAAACACTGTCAGCATCAACGATGAGATGCCCAGCGCGACAACATCGCTGGATGAAGCGGAAGCTATCCTTTCAACTTGTGTTGTGAAACTGCAAAGCAACGGTGGTTTTGACATTAACGCGATTGAAGATGCGATCACCCCGCTGGTGCAGAGTGTTATGCGTAATCACACCGCGTTGGCGGCTCTCACCCGAATGCGTCGCATGGATGACTACATTTTTTCTCACGCCATCTCCTGTTCCGTCTGGGGTGCAGTACTTGCAAGGGAACTGGGACTGCCACCAGACGACATCAACCAGGTTGCCTTCGCCTGCTCTCTGCTTGATCTAGGCAAAACCACCTTGCCATTGGAACTGCTCAATTCGCCGGATAAACCCGACGAAGAACAATGGTTGCTGCTGAAAGATCACGTCAAACGCGGCGCTGACCTGCTCACTGCAAACGGCCTGGAAGACCAGCGCATTCTCAACATTATAGAAACCCATCACGAACGCCACGATGGCAGCGGCTATCCCAACGGTCTGGAAGGTAACAAAATCCCTGCCTTTGGACGTATTGCCGGCATTGTCGACAGTTACGATGCGATGATTTCCGAACGCCCATACGCCCCAGCGCGCTCTTCCTATCAGGCGATTCAGGAAATACAGAAAAGCGCCGGCACGTTGTTTCAGCCGGAACTTGTGGAATATTTTATTCGCGCTATCGGGGTTTTTCCGGTTGGCAGCATTGTTGAACTGAACACCGGTGAAGTGGGCGTTGTACTTGCTCAAAGTGATGACAGCCGCCTTAAACCAAAACTCATGTTGATCCTGGAAGCAAACAAGCAGCCACGCGAACATCTGGTGATAATCGACCTGTCTAACCAGCTGGTAGAGTCCCATCAACCCCTGCAATGGTGGATTACCAAAGAACTGCCAGGTAATGCTTACGGAATAGACCCGCAGAAATATTTCCTTGGTTAATCACAGAGAATAAATTTTGATTGTTGAGCAAGCCGAACAGGAAACGCCGGACCGACTGACTGAGTCGATCGCCTCACGAAGTGGCAAATTTGCAGTGGGCATCGTTGCTCTGACTAACCTGGCTGACCTCGGTGAACGGTTTGGTGAAGACGGCGAAATTCTGATTGCAGAAGCATTCCGCTCACGCCTGACTGCTTTGCTGCGCCCGGATGATGACCTCATTGTCATTGCTAAAGACAGTGTCTGCATTGTGCTTGATAACCTGATCGATGCGCACCATCTTGAACTGGCAGGCCTTAAAATCACACGCCTGTTTGAAGCGCCTTTTGAGATAGCGGGACAGATGCCGCAGCTCTCGATTCGCGCCGGGTTAGTTTATGCCGGTCGGCGCACGCGACTGTCACGTACCGCGGACGACCTTTATCAGCAGGCTGAAAATACCTGCATGACCGCAATCTTCGAAAACAAAACTTTTGCCATTGCCAGCAACGAAACAATCGCCCCTGTAGATCATGACTGGCAGCTGAGTCAGCGCATCAAAGCCGCGATGGACAATCATCATATCTCCTTTGATTACCAGCCGAAGTTCAATCTGGAAACACTATCTATAAGCGGCGGCGAAGCACTAATACGCTGGCGTGACAACGGTCGGATCATTCCACCGGATGAATATCTGGCGGTGCTGAGCGACGAGATGCTGTGGGAACTGACCATTTACGGATACCGCCGGGTGTTGCGGGAAATTATCGAACATGAGCTTACGGTACCCATTGCCTTCAATATTGATCCAAGCTCGCTGACACAGACCGATTTCCTGGGTTTTATCCGCCGCGAAACCAGCCTCTGGGGTGTAGATCCCGCACAGATCACCCTCGAGATCACTGAGAGCAAAGAGCTGTTTGATTTAGAAGCATCAAAGTCGCTGCTGCAGGACATACGCGAACATGGTTTTAAAATCTCCCTCGACGACTTTGGATCAGACCATTCTAATATGCTGCGGATCCGCGAGCTTCCGCTGGATGAAATCAAAATTGACCGCAGCCTCTGCGGCAACGTGCTTCATGACGACGATGCCCGACAGATTTCACAGACAGTAATCTCCCTGGCAAACGCGCTGAACATTCCGTGCATTGCTGAGGGTATCGAGGACCAGGAGACCTTGGAGGTTTTACGCGAGCTGGAGTGTGGGTTTGGTCAGGGTTTTCACCTGGGCCTGCCGATGAGTATAAGTGACTTCGCCAAACTGCAGACAGAAAAAACCCCGACCTGCTAGAGCCGGGGTTTTCTCAAGCGCTGCGCTAAAGGCAGCTTAATTCAAACTCATTCCGACCGTCAGACCATACAGGCGCGGTTCAATGAAGAACGCGTTTGTAAACAGGCCCGAAGATGGATCGGTCTGGTAAGTACCTACAATCTCATCATCGTCTTCGATGTTCTGCACAAAGAACTTGGCATACCACTGCTGGTCTTTGCCGTAGACGGTGAACTGCGCATTCCATACATCCCACGCATCGATAAGATCCTGAGCGCGATTGAAGGTCGTGCTGTAGAACTCATCCTGCCAGTAGTAGTCAACGCGTGCCGTTGCTGACATGCCACCATCAAAATAGTGGGTATATTCAGCGCCTGCGCTGAAGGTAAGCTCAGGAGCGTTGAGCAGATTGTTACCATCCAGATTAGTTTGCACTGAGTCCAGGTAGTTGTAGCCGAACAGCGGTGCAATAGCAGCTGCTGCTGCACAAGATGTGAAGGCAGAATCAGAAACACCAGGTGTAGTAGGAATCACCTGGCCTGCGGGTCCACCAAAGTCACCCAGATCACGACCAGTAGGCAGGTACGGCGCACCAGCACCCTGCACAGTCGCAACAAACGCAGCGTTATCAGACAGCGGTCCAAGACCGCCATGCTCAACAACACAATTGCTTGCATCGGTGAAGTCTTTCAACAGCGTGACATCCTGACGACCCTGGGTTGGATCCCGCGGGTCAATAGTTTCGGTTTCACCTAACTCGGTGTCGAGATAGGAAACCGCCGCATTGAACTGCCAGTTTTCATTAGGTGCATAGAGCAGCTCCAGCTCGGCGCCGAAGATATCCGCGTCTGTATTTTCGTTCACAGACGTACGGTTGATAATTTTACCGATCTGCAGATCGCCGTAGTCGTAGTAGAACACGCTGAAGTTCGCCTGCATGGTGCGGTCCAGGAAGGTGTTCTTGGTACCGATCTCAAAGGCATCAATGCTTTCCGGCTCAAACGAGGTTGGCGTATTGGGGAACAGGTTGGTGTCGATGGGTGGGTTTATACCCCCTGACTTGTATCCCCGGGAATAAGAGAAATACACCAGCGTTTCATCTGTGAAATCAACGGTAGGTACCCAATCCACAACAAAACGACCGGTGATTTCCTCAAAGGCAATATCGTCTTCACGATACACCTGTGCGCCTGCCACGTTCGGATCAGCGTCGAAGTCGCCAACAGCGGCGGCCGCTGTAGTCAGCTCAGTGATGTTGGTGATCGGTGTAACTGATCCATCGCTACCCAGAAAGCTGGTAGTGTTTGAAGGCAGGTCAACCAGCACAGGCAGATTCAAAAACAACTGACGGTCGCGCAGTGATTTCTCATCTCGCGTCCAGCGCAAGCCCAGTGTGAACTTGAGGGTATCGGTTGCTTCGTAATACAACTCACCAAAAATACCGGTGCTTTCCAGCTCAAACGAATCAGTTTCGGAATTAAAGTAGCCAGGCGACAAAGCCAGGAACTGGTCAGTGCTGCCCTGGAAAGGTGACCCTGGGGTAGCTAACGCAATCGTTGCATAGTCAAGACCAGGTGCCTGCACAAAGTAGTCAGTTTCAGTTTCAAAATCGAGGAAGTAGCCGGCTACCAGGAAGTTCAGCGGGCCGTTAAATGAACTGGCGAGACGCAGTTCAGTACTCCACTGCTCCGACTCCTGCAGCGACAGGTCACGACCTGCTCCGCGGGTATCCAGAGTGAACTCATTCGGTCCACCGATGATACCCAGAGAGGTATTCGGGTTAGGCACAGTGGTCACCGGAATGGGGCCACCAGCAGAGGTGCCGAAGAAAGTACAGGCTGCAGGTGATACCACACAAAACGCAGGCGGGATAACTGCAGCACCAGGATCAGCAGCTGTGCCGTTATAATCCTGGCGGGATATGACTTCTGTGTCCTGAAACGCAGCAATAGCGGTCACCGTCAGCGTATCCGAGATATCACTCACGAGTTCAGCCATGTAGAAGTTTTCTTCTGCTTCGTACTCGGGCTCGTAGGTCAGTCGTACATCACGAAGATCACGTGGGTTGCCGAATGAGGGATCCAGGTTCTGGTCGAAGAAATCGAAAACACCCAGTGGACCCAACAAGAGGGTCGAAGACAGAGCGGTGCCGGCGGTTGCGAAGGTGTTAATCGGTTCTAAACCAAGGCCATCAGGCGTACAACCCAGGATTGCACTTGGGTCCTGGTTGCAGAACTGTTTCTGCGAACGGCTACGCGAGCTGTCCTCTTCAAAAACGTGACCAATCAGGTCAAGGGTCGTTGCATCACCCAGCTCAAATCGCAATGAGCCGCGCAGAGACCACTGATCACGATCATCGACGTCGTTGCCCGTCACCAGGTTATCACTATAACCCTCGCGATTGACCCAGATGCCTGCTATGCGACCGGCAATGCCGTCTGCAATTGGGATGTTCACAGCACCTTTTACCTTGCCGTGATCATAGTCGCCATACTGCAGCTCAATATCTGCGTAGAGCTCATCCATTTCCGGACGGGCGGTTTTCAGGTTAACCGCACCACCGGTAGCATTACGCCCGAAGAGCGTGCCCTGCGGACCACGCAGGACTTCGAGCTGCGCGACGTCATAATATTCAGTTTCGAAAATTCGCGGCGAGTTCAGATAGACATCGTTGATGTGCATACCTACACCGGAATCAGAGCTGGTGGCGGTCAGCAGGGTACCGATGCCGCGGATCTGGAAATTGTTA
This sequence comes from Gammaproteobacteria bacterium, assembly GCA_048571035.1. Classification (GTDB taxonomy): domain Bacteria; phylum Pseudomonadota; class Gammaproteobacteria; order Pseudomonadales; family Azotimanducaceae; genus UBA4421. The sequence goes on along the minus strand of CP121329.1, from coordinate 130,753 downwards.
CCCGAAAAGTTGCCTTTCGAATAAGACACATTGGGCACGTTGAACTGCAGATCGCTGAAGGTGTCAATCTGACGGGCTTCCAGGGCTGCATTATCAAATGCAGACACGCTGATCGGCACATCCTGGACGCTTTCTTCCCGCTTCTGCGCGGTGACGACAATTTCTTCGATTTCCGCGTGCGCGACGGGAAATAGAAGGGTCATGGCTGTAATTAAAAATCCAAAACGCAGGCCATAACTGACCCGCGGGTTCCTAATATCATCTCTCACTGATACTTCTCTCCACTTTAAATTAGCTTTTGTTACAAGTTGTAACGCAATTCTAGCAGCGGCAAGATACACAGACGCCGTGCGACTGGCCAGCAAATGACGAAAATTGTCTAACAAAAGTTCAGAAGGCGCGATTTCAGAAGTTATTGAACCATCAGATTGGGGGCTACATGCTTGATTGGAACGACCTTCACCACCTGTACGCACTTGCCAAACACGGCTCTTTGCCCGGTGCTGCTGAAGCGATCAACGTCAATCGCACGACGGTGGCGCGGCGCATCAATCAATTGGAGGCAGCTTTAGGGACCAAACTCGTTGAACGGATGGGTCGAGACCTGGTGCTCACCGATGCCGGCCGGGAGGCCGCTGCCAGCGCTGAAATTATTGACGGTGAATTTCAAAGCCTGCAGCGGCGGGTTTTTGGCCGAGACCAGCAGCTTGCCGGTGCAATTCGTGTCACCGTTACCCCCGCTATTGGCAACCTTATCGCTGGACAGCTTGCGAAGTTTACCGCCTTACATCCGGAAATCCTCTTAGAGGTCAGCGCCACCAACGCCGCAGAAGATCTGGAGATGATGGAAGCCGATGTGGCGCTGCGTCTGACATCAAAACCGCCGGAAAACCTGGTCGGGCGAAAACTACTGAAACCCATGGTCGGCATTTATGCCTCTGTAGATGCCGCAGAAGATGTAAAAGCGCAAACCACAGTAGATGTGGTTTCGCTGCAATCCGCCACCGGCAACAAGCTCTTCAGCTCGGACAGTATGACCACATGGCTGGAAACAACCCTTAATGCCAGTTCACAGGCTGCACTTCACAGCAACTCAACAGATTTCATACGCGAATATGTTGCTGCCAGCAAAGCTGTTGCCGTGCTGCCCTGTTACGTTGCCGAAGCCGATCAGCGTCTGACGCGAATCGGCGAACCCCGCGCTGAAGGATTTACGGAACTGTGGTTGCTGTACCACCCTCGACTGCGACGACTGCAGCGCTTTCGTGCGTTCACCAGTTATCTGACAGACGAATTTGAAAAGCTGCGGCCGGTGTTCGAAGGGGAACCGGAACCACCCTCCTCACCCGTCCCCCCCTAGGTTTACCCGCGCGGATCACGGATAATGCGTCACAATCGACAACATAACTAAAGGGAAGCTTTCATGCCCGTGCACAAAGTAGTACTGATACCCGGCGATGGTATCGGTCCGGAGATTACAGACGCTGTTCTCGCAGTGCTAAAAGCGGCTGGCGCACAAATCGAATGGATACACCGCCAGGCAGGTATTACTGCCCTTGAGGCAACCGGTGAAGTGTTGCCGGCCACAACTCTTGAGGCCATTGAACAGTATGGTGTCGCCCTCAAAGGTCCTTGCACCACACCCGTGGGGGAAGGTTTCTCTTCGGTTAACGTCCAGTTGCGCAAGACATTCGACCTGTATGCTGCGGTGCGGCCGGTGCGCAGCCTGCCCGGCGTTAAAACCCGATATGAAGACGTTGACCTGATCATCATCCGCGAGAACACCGAAGGCTTGTACAGCGGTGTGGAGAATGAAGTGACACCCGGCGTTGTAATGAGCATGAAGGTGGCAACGGAAAACGGCTGCGAACGGATCGCCAAATGGGCGTTCCGATTTGCCACACAGCGCCAGCGTGAAAAAATCACTGTGTTCCACAAAGCCAATATCATGAAAATGACCGACGGCCTGTTTTTACGCAGTGCGGAATACACCCATCGCCACGACTATCCTAATATAGAGTACTCAAGCGCCATCATTGACGCTGGCTGTATGCGTCTGGTGCAGGACCCTTCTCAGTTTGATGTCTTGTTACTCGAAAATCTGTACGGAGATGTGATCAGCGATCTGTGCGCCGGCTTAGTCGGTGGCCTGGGTGTTGTACCCGGCGCCAACTACGGCGAAAACGAAGCTATTTTCGAAGCTGTGCACGGCTCTGCGCCGGACATCGCCGGTGAAAATACTGCCAATCCACTGGCTCTGTTGATGTCTGCTGTCATGATGCTGAACTATCTGGCTGAGACCACCGAGGACAATACTCTGCTGGAAGCCGCAGACCGCATTCGTGACGCCTACGATGGCGCATTACAGGCTGGTGAGAAAACCCGCGACCTTGGTGGCAGTCTCGGCACAGCAGAGTTTGCACAAGCCGTAATCACACGTATCCAAAACAAATAAAGGCCAACCATGAACACAGCTGACCTTCAGAACACGCAAATGCTGGTTGCAAAAAATGACCTCAGCACCTTCAAGTTTGAACACAGCCCAAAATTGACCGCCGCAGACCTGACTGACGGGCAGGTTCTGCTGGAGGTTGAATACTTTGCACTGACTGCCAACAATATTACTTATGCGGTAGCCGGGGACAGCATGGGGTATTGGCAGTTTTTCCCAGCCGATGCAGATTGGGGCCGCATCCCTGTCTGGGGCTTTGCCCATGTCAGCGCCTCCAACCATCCCGATGTAGCCGTTGGCGACCGTGTCTACGGCTACCTTCCAATGGGCACACAGCTGGTAATTCAGGCTGAACGTGTGAGCGCAAAGCAGATGATTGATGGCTCAGCGCATCGCGCCGGTCTGGCACCTGTCTACAATCAATTGCTGCGGGTGAACAGTTCAGCTGATGCTGATGCAGATGCCCTGCAGATGCTATATCGACCATTGTTCATGACCTCGTGGCTGCTGGATGATTTCCTTGCACACAACGACTTTTTTGGTGCCCGGCAGATCATTCTGACCAGCGCATCCAGCAAAACCTCTTTTGGTCTGGCTTTCATGCTTGCTCAGCGCGAGGGCATCAAGGTGGTTGGCCTTACTTCGCCTGGCAATGTCGATTTTGTTGAAGGCCTGGGTGTCTATGATGAAGTGGTCACCTACGACAGCATCACCACTCTTGATGCAGGCGCCGACAGTGTCATTGTTGACATGGCTGGCAATGGCAGCACCCTGGCTGCGGTGCACAATCATTTTGACAGCGCCCTGCGCTACAGTTGTCTGGTTGGTGCGACTCACTGGAACGAACGAAGTGGTGCTCAAGAAATGGCCGGCCCTGAACCGGAGCTGTTTTTTGCCCCAAATCACATCAAAGAGCGCAGCGCCGAGTGGGGTCCTGGCGGTCTGGAAAACAGATTTGAAGCCGGTTGGCAGGGTTTTACAGCCAAGGTTGGAGACTGGGTCACTGTGCAGAACTGCCGCGGCGAGGAGGCTGTGGGACACCTCTACACCCAGCTACTCGCTGGCAAGGCACCAGCAGACGTTGGTTACATTGCCAATGTCGATCCTGTTTAGCCAACCGAGTTGAACTGATGGCAACTTCCCTTAACGATCAATTTTTGGCGCTTTCGCAACAGCTGAACCAACTCATCAGCCTGCTCGAAGAAAGCGAAGATCGCTTCTGGATCGCATACATCAAACGGGGTTTGAAACAGGTGGATGAGAACAAGCTCGCCGGTGCAACATTCATCCTCGGCTGCTACGGCGGCGAAGACACTTTTTCCGATGTTGTCATCGCCAAGCACTGGCAGGAAGCGAGCCCATTGAAATTTCAGAATGCCAACGCGCGGCTAGGCCAGCTGCGCAATGACATTTTCACCACGGCCAGCTCAATTGCCAGTCGGCGGCACTGGTAGAGAAAGCCTCAAGGTGATCGAACATGAGGAGAATGTGAAACGGCTGGCGCTCGAACTCATGCACAAGCATGGCCTGACCGACTGGCGCTTCCGCTTGGACCATGCTCGCCAGCGATTAGGCGCCTGCCACTTTACGAGCCGGGAAATAACACTCTCTAAACACTACGTTACGCAAAATGATCTCACCGACATACGTAACACGGTACTTCACGAGATCGCGCACGCACTCTGCGGTCCCGGAGTAGGCCATTCTCGCCAATGGAAAATAACCGCCGAACGTATCGGCGCCTCAACCGCCGTCACCCATGACACCGCCAGCATGCCCGAACCCAGGTGGCATCTTGAGTGCCTGCATTGCAACAGCATTGTCGCCCAGCGACATCGTCGCGTGCTCAAGCTGGAAACTGCTCGATGCCGCAAATGTGGCATCGAGCGTGGCCGGTTGCGTTGGGTCGCAGCCCCAGGCTAAGGGCTGACCTCGTAATACAGGTTGCTGGGGTCGTCAAAGTCATGCAGTTTGAACTTCGAAAAACCTGCTTCAGTCACCATATTCTGCGCCACTTCGGGGTTGAAGCCCAATGTCCCCAAACCTGCACCGCCCGGCTCTGAAAGCGCTGACGACATACAAGCGGACACGGAAAACCCGTAAAACATAGCCAACAGCGGATTGCGCATGTTGACTTTGAAATCCGGATCGCTGCGAATGTCCTTTATCAGCCAGGTACCATCAGGTTTCATAGCCTGACGAATAGCATGGATAACAGAGCCTGGCGCCGTCATATCGTGCAGACAATCAAACGTGATCAGAAAATCATAGGTTGGCGAGGTTGGCAGTTTTTCTCCGCCCGCAACAAACAGCTCAACGTTTTTCAACCCCAGTTCCGCTACCTTGTCACGGCAGCGTTCAATGGCATGGTTACTGGGATCGTAGCCGTGAAACTGAGTGTTAGGAAAAGCCTGGGCCATTGCCATCAGCGCAACGCCACCACCACAGCCGACATCAGCTGCAACCCCGCCGGCCGCAAGTTTGTCGGCAACGCCGTCGAGCGCAGGAATTATTTTCGGCACCAGTTCCTGTCGCGTCCAGGGTCCCAGCATGCGCTCGGTGCGATGCGCCGCATTGGGGCCTAACTCTTCGTAAGACAAGCCGATACCTGTTTTGAACGCTTCGATCAATTTATCCACGGTTTCCGGCGGCGTCGCGCCGGAGAATGCACCCCCCGCAAACGAAAGACTGTCCGTCTCATCAGCAAGCACAGCAGAACCTTCCGGCGACAGCTCAAACAGATCTCCGTCATGGTATTCGAGCAGTCTGGCCGCTGCCTGGCCGCGCAACCATTCGAGCAACCAGCGTTCCTGCAGGCCGGTGCTTTGCGCGAGCTGGGCCGCTGAAACAGGTCCAGCACCATCAAGGGCCCGGTACAAACCAAGCCGATCGCCGATCTGAATCATCAGGGAAACCATTTCCCCCTGTTTGTACGACCACACAGAAAATGAATAGCGCTTCAGCGCATCTGGATCTACTTCCCGTAACGACATAACTCTCTCTCCCCCAAATCTCACAGATGTTTTTAAACTTGAATAATCAGCCCGCTTTTTTGACTGGCGGTTCACTTTCCAGCGAATCGAACATGACTTCATCCGGCACTGACATAACCCCTTCATAGACGCCGGGCGGATAATTAGTCATATGCGGGCCGCTGCCGGTCAGAGAGGGTTGGGGTACCGCACCTTGCTGATCATTAAACGAAGCCGGCTTTTTGTAACGGGCCAGTTCATCGGCCGAGATACCGGCAAGTTCAACTACTTCCGGATCAATCCATGCATCAGCATCGATGGCCTCTTCCGAGTACGACAACTCCAGCGAAAGATTTTCTGGCCCTGCAAAATACATGGAGACACACATACCGTGATTGACCGGACCCATAACCGGCACTCCCTTGCTGCGCAGACGGTCGCGCATCGCCATGAGCTCTTCGTGATTCTCTACTTTGAAGGCCAGATGCTGCATCGTGCCGCGAGCAGAATTTGCGCCAGGGTTACCTGCATGAGTTGCGCCAACCTGTACTTCAATACCTTCGATATCTGGATTACAGACAAAGGCAATGGAACTTTCGTCGTTCAGCCGAAGAAATCCATGCCAGGTATTCTCAACACCGTGCATCCAGTAAAGTGCCTGCAGCTCCATACCCAGCTTATCAGTGAAGAATTCAATCTGCTCCTTCATGTTGGCGGTGCAAATCGCCAGATGATGCAAACCTGCTACTTTATTCATGTGCCCACTCCCTGAGAAAATAAAACGATACCAAAACCGATACTATCCATCTAAACACTATAGATTGAACTACCAAAGCAGGAAACCGCCGCCATGAAAACCTTCGATGTGATTATCATTGGCGCCGGTGTCGTCGGCAGCTCTATTGCACTGAGTCTGACTCGCGCCGGCCTCAAAACACTCAACGTGGATGCCCTGCCTGCGGCAGGTTACGGCTCCACCAGTTACTCATCCGCCATCATTCGCCCGTTCTATTCACATGTCACCGCCTGTGCCATTGCACATGAATCGCGCGCACGCTGGCAACAGTGGCCAGAGTTTTTAGCCAGCGCAGACCCATTGGGACTGGCCAGATACAATGAGACGGGTGGTGTCGTGCTGGTTGCCGAGGGAACCGAAAAAGACTACGCCGCAAACCTGGAAGCCTTAGAGACTGTCGGTGTTGAACATCGGTGGTTAACTGAAAGTGATCTGCAGCAATTGTATCCAAGCATCTGTCTGGACAGCTTTGCGCCACCGCGGCGACTCGAACAAGCTGAATTCGGCCAGAGCAATGGTCAGCGAATCAGCAAAGGTATCTGGTTAGCCGCTTGTGGTCACGTCAACGATCCACAACTGGCGGCGCATAATCTGTATCACGCAGCACAGGCTGCCGGTGGTGATTTCATGTTTAACACCCGGGTTGCTGAAATCACCCGGGGTAAGGGTTTGGTTAGCGGTATCGTGTTGCATAACGGCGAAAAAATCAGCACCGCCATTGTGATCAATGCCGCAGGACCACACTCAAACCAGATCAATCAGATGGCGGGCATCACTGATATAAAAACCCAGGCGCAACGTCATGAAGTTGCGTACCTGAAGTCACCTGAACCCGGGGTAAGCCAGCAGGGCTTTCTGGTGGATCTTGACACAGGAATTTACCAGCGTGGTGACGGTGCCGATGTGCTCATAGGTTCCGCAGACCCGCCATGTGACCCGGCCGATGTTGCCAATCCGGATAACTACAATGCGGGTTTAACAGAACAATGGACGCAACAGGTTTATCGCGCCGCATTGAGATTCCCGGACCTCGCAATCGAAAACAGCGCGCGCGGCACCGTCGGCTTATACGATGTGTCAATGGATTGGATTCCGATCTATGACCGGACTGATCTGGACGGCTATTTTGTAGCGATCGGCACCAGTGGCAATCAGTTCAAAAACGCGCCGGTCATCGGTGAGATCATGACCAGGATAATCACCTCAACGGACCCAGACAGCGTGCTCCTCACGCTGCCGAACGTGCAGCGCGAAGTGGATTTATCCTTTTACTCGCGTTTGCGTCAGCCGCAAAACACGAACAGTGTACTGGCCTGAAAACTTCAGCTCGGCAAGGCTCAAGCGCAACTGGCTTGAGCAGTCTTACGCTTGTGTTCCCAGTGCCGGCACACCATCGTCCAGCGATACCCAGTTCTGCTTGCTGTCGCTCCAGACATGAAAAAGCGGCTTAAACGATGATGTGTCATCAAGCGTGCCGGTTTTCAGAAACAGGGTATCCGGCTGGGCACCCAGCGCTGAATAAATGGGCGATCCACAACGGCCGCAGAAAAACCGATCAACGGAATTGCCGGAGTCAGTGTCGCTGTCCTGGTACAACGCTGGTTCTCCACTGACAAGATGAAAGTCACCTTTGGGTACAGAGGCCAGAGTCGAAAACGCAGAGCCAGCCTGGCGTTGACAGTTTTTACAATGGCAGACACCGGTAATCTCGGGTGGGTTATCGATACTGTATTTAACATCGCCACAAAGGCATTGACCTGTTACGGACATAAAATTCTCCTCTTCATGGAATTTAGCGCGCGGTATAACCACCATCTACAGGCAAGACCACGCCATTTATAAAGCTTGCCGCATCACTGGCGAGAAAACTGGCAACAGACGCTATTTCTTCCGGTTGGCCAAGACGCCCCATTGGATGCAGATCGGTAAGATAGGCTTCACCTTCTTCTAACTCCCGGAGCTCTGCGGTCATCGCGGTATAAATGTATCCAGGCGCTATCGCGTTCACCCGCACACCATAGCGTCCGTAGTTCACCGCAAACTGTTTGGTCAGCCCCGAAACACCATGTTTCGCCGCAACATAGGCCCCGGGACCACCTTCGTCTTCGTTGGGCGGATGCGGTTCGGGTCCGGTAAGGCCGACAAGGCCAGCGACAGATGCCGTGTTAATGATCACGCCGCCACCGTTGGCTGCCATATAGGGTGCTGCGTGCAGAAGCCCGTAGTAAACACCGGTGAGGTTGACGGCGATGGTCTGATGCCAGTCAAAACCACCACCCACACCTGCATTATTGAACAGCACATTAAGACTACCCATCCGCTCCACTGTCTGCGCCACAGCACGCTCAACCTCGCTGCTGTCTGAAACGTCCAGACCAATGCTGTCGGCGCGGCCGCCAGCCTCTGAAATTGCCGCAACTGTGCCTTCAGCAGCCTGAGAATCTATATCAGAGCACATGACCGCTGCCCCGTTGGCCGCCATGTTAATCGCACTGGCCCGACCAATGCCACTACCTGCCCCTGTAATCAGCGCTACTCGCCCATTCAAATCTATCACTTGCTCCCCCTCTTGCATGCATTTGCCTGCTCGTTTACAGCAGATCTTTTAGCTTACCAGGGTTTAGCGTTAAGCTCCCAGCAAGACTTTTGGGAGAATGACATGACCCGTTTGATTAAGAAGCCCTACGCACAGCTCACGCCTGCCCAACAGGCCACGTTTGACGAAATTGTTGCCAACCGGCCGGTTAAGCCCGCGGATGGTCATATTGGCGGCCCGTTCGACATCTGGCTACGCAGCCCGGAGATGGGCAAACGCCTGGTTGACCTGGGTGGCTTTTTTCGCTTTCGCAGCAGTGTTGATCGACGTTACATCGAATTGGCCATATTGGTCACCGGGGCGCACTGGCGCGCTCAGTTTGAGTGGTTTGCTCACGAACCCATGGCGCGCAAAGCCGGTGTACCGGATGTCGTCATTGCCGCTATCAAAGCGGGCGAGACGCCAGCGTTCGAAGACAGCGGCGATGAAGCGGTCTACAACCTGGCCTGGCAGCTGCACGAGACCCGCAAACTCAGTAAAGAGGCTTTTGCCGAGGCGGTAGCACAGTTTGGAGAAACTGGCGTTGCCGAACTGATTGGCCTGTGCGGATTCTACAGCCTGGTTTCGATGACCCTGAACGGCTTTGACGTCGAACTTCCCGATGGTGCTACCTACCCGTTTGATCGCGACTAAGGTGTATCGCTGGCATCGTGCAGCCATTCCAGCGCCAGATGACTCAATGCTTTCATGCCCACCGGCAAAGCACTGTCATTGACATAAAAGTAAGGTGAATGATTGGATGCACTTTGGCCGGGGGCAACACCATCTTTTGCTACACCCAGGCCAAAAAACAGCCCGGGAATCTCGTTGGCAAAATAAGAGAAGTCTTCAGCACCAAGCACTGGCTTGGCGACAATCGCCTGACTATCTTTCGCTACTCGGGTGAGCACTGGTGCCATGCGGGCAGTCAGCGCAGGATCGTTATAGGTCACCGGGTAACCCTCGTGAACCTCCACGTCCACTTCGGCGCCAGCACTTTGCGCGACAAGCCTCACCGTCTTCTTTATCCGCGCATGCACATCGGTGCGCATCTGGGGATCCAGCGTGCGGATGGTACCGGTCATGCTCACCTCTTCCGGAATAATGTTACCCCTGTTGCCACCATTGATTGAGCCTATGGTGATGACCGCCGGCGCGGTTGTGATGTCTAACTGCCTACTCACCACATGTTGCAGGCTGTTAATGATCTGCGCGGACACTGCAATAGGATCAACACCAGCCCAGGGGGACGAGCCATGGGTTTGTACGCCTTTAACCGTAATAGACAGGCCGTCAGATGCCGCCAGCATGCCTTCAGGACGGTAGCTGATCATACCTGCAGGCACCGGAAATACGTGCAATCCGAAAATCGCACCAGGCGCATAGGGGCCCTCCAGAACACCTTCTTTGATCATCAGGTCTGCACCGCCTTCTTCCCCTTCAGGTGCACCTTCTTCGGCGGGTTGGAAAATGAATTTGACCGTACCCGGAATCTCATCACGCATACCGGCGAGAACTTCTGCCACGCCCATCAGAATCGCCATATGGGCATCGTGACCACAGGCATGCATGACGCCGGTTTCACGTCCGCGCCATTGAGTTGTGACCGTTGAAGCAAACGGCAGGCCGGTTTTTTCCGCTACCGGAAGTCCGTCCATGTCTGCACGAAGAGCAACCACAGGAAAATCACTGCGACCTTTCAGAATACCCACCACACCCGTATGCGCGACACCGGTTTGCACCTCATCAAAGTTCAGGCTGCGCAGGTGTTCCGCTATCTTGGCTGCGGTTTTAAATTCGCGGTTACCTAATTCCGGATGCGCATGCAGGTCATGACGAATGGCGACCACCTTGGCTTCAATTGCAGCGGTGCGTGCAGCTACGGTGTCCTGCCAGGATTGAGCATAACCCAGGACCGGCGCGAATATGAACGCCAATACAGCTGACCGTTTTAGATTTATCATCCGCTTTCTCCCCTAATTTTGCGAAACGCTGGCAGTATGCCAAATGTTCTCGTTAAATGGATTGGAAATCTTATTGAGCGGCATATGGACAAGCACCTGTTAAACGGGCTGAGGGTTATTGACTGTGCGACTGTCATCGCTGCACCAGCCGCCGCTGTGATGCTGGCTGACTTTGGTGCTGATGTGATCAAAATCGAACAGCCGGGCGCCGGCGATATGTTGCGCATTCTCGCGGACATCCCCACTACACCCGATGCACAAACCAACTGGTTCTGGCAACTCGATGGCCGCAATAAGAAGAGCCTGGCGCTTGATCTGAAAGACGCCGCGGGCGTAGAGGTTCTCAAACGCCTGATTGGCCAGGCGGATGTCTTCATCACCAACCACCCATACCCGGTCAGACACGCCCTCGGCATCACCTATGAAGATGTCAAAGCTCTTAACGAGAGCATGATCTATGCCTCTCTGACCGCCTATGGAGAACAAGGTCCCGAACGCGATCGCAAAGGCTTTGACCAGCTGGCTTACTGGGCGCGCAGCGGGCTGATGGAACTGATGCGTGAGCCACAAACCCTACCAACTCAGGGTCTACCGGGTATGGGTGACCACCCAACAGCTGTTGCTTTGTTTGCGGGCATCATGACCGCGCTGCTGAAGCGCGAGCGAACAGGCGAAGGCAGTTTTGTGCACACTTCCCTTTTAGCCAACGGCCTCTGGTCCGCAGCCGGCATTGCTCAGGGCGCTATGGCAGGCGGTGACATGTCCGCTTATCGAGAGACCAATCGGGTCAACGCTGCCATGTTGCGTCCTTACAAAACCGCAGACGAGCGCTGGCTGCAACTGAATATGGTACGTGATGAATCGTTGTTTTCGATGACACTGGCCGCTTTGGACGCGCTTGATCTACTGACCGACCCACGCTTCGATACGCCGGAGAAAGCCTGGCAGAATCGGGCTGCGCTGGGCGATTGCTTGCAGACTATTATCGGCGAAAAAAGTGCTGAGCACTGGTTGCAGAAATTTACTGAATTTGATGTCCCGGTGAATCTGGTTGCACAAATTGAGGACACACTGTCGGATCCACAGATTCAACAGAATCAGATGACCGTTCCTACACCAGAGGATATGCAACTGCCGCAGCTCATTAAACATCCGGTTAATGTATCCAGCGCACCCCAGGTAACGCCTGCCCGCGCCCCGGAATTAGGCGAACATGCTGATGAAATTCTCACCAGCCTCGGCTACAGCAAAATCGAAATTGAAGACCTGCGGACTTCCGGCATCATCTAACTTCGCACTCGGGGTTGAACCTTACCCACCGACAGCAGTGATTCGACACAGTCCCTTATGGAATCGTCAAGACTGCGGAAAGAAATATTGGTGACCGCCCGAATACGATCATTACGCAGATCACAGCCTGCCCAGATTGCACGCAGCTCAGCTTCCCGTGCTTTAACCCGATCTGGAAACGGGTCCGTCACACTTGGTGCATCAAAATTGAGTTCAGGCAGCAGGCGGTCGATGCTGGTGCAGACGTCTTCGACATTGCGTGTGTCTGTTGACCATGCAATGTAGCGTTCACCATTTTTTACCGCTGTACTTTCCAGCAAACCAATGTGGCAATCAGCATCATCCCGTACGTCGACTGTCATCCAGGGGCGATAGGCACCGGTCTGCTGAAATTCACCTTCCAGCATGCCTTCAATAATATGCTGCCAGGGGCCCATGTTTTTCTGGTGTAACGACTGGATGGGGCCAACGTTATCTGCTGGACAACAGGTGATGGCTTCCCAGCTTCCCTGTTCGGTTGCGGCGTCAGAAAAAGCCCGTTGCGCAATCACTTTTCCGATGGCGTATCCGTGACCTCGCGCAGCGGTGCGCTTGGGATTTTTTTCATCAGGCTGACGATCTTCGTAGAGTACCGGGCGGCGCACCAGCTCGTGCATGTCACCTTCGGACAGAATAGCGGCAATACTAGATGTCACCACTACACGACTGACAGAATGAGACTTGTTAATACTGGCGATGATGTGATCACACACTCTCTGTACATAACCCGCATCGTTGTAATCTGACACGTGAGAGACGTGACAGACGCCGTGGCAGCCGGCAAAAATATCATCAAAACAGCCGTCGTTATCCAGATCCGCAGCGTGCAGCGTCAAACGTCCGGAAAGGTAGCCGGGCATAGCCTGCAGAAATCCAACTTTAGACACGTCGTTAACGTCGCGTACACAAGCCCGCACACGGTAACCTTTTTCAAGCAGGCGCCGTACAATCCAGCCGCCAATAAAACCCGCTGCTCCCGTTACGGCGACTGTGCCGCCTTTTGGAATTGGACCCATGCTATATCCCCTCTTCCCAGAAAACGACAAGCATGCCACAAGCCAGAGTTTCTGTACGAGCGGAACTTTCTATCACTGCAGCACAGGCCTCAGCGTCAAAAACCTTTATACTTATTATTTTTCCCCGGCTAAATCACTTTTGAACATCCTCCGATTAACAGAGGCGGAACTCGCTTTCGGTGAGCAGGCGCTGCTGCACCACGCTAATTTTATTCTTGATCGCGGCGAACGAGTTGCGTTGATTGGCCGCAATGGGTCCGGCAAATCCACACTGTTAAAGGTTATCAACGGTGAAGCCGGGCTCGACGATGGCGAGCTACGCCTGGCACCAGGCATACGCATTGCTTATCTACAGCAGGAAGTACCGGAAGCGGCAGATCTTTCGCTCTTTGACGTCATTGCACAAGGCCTGGATCAGAGCGACGCAGACGATCACAGCTGGCAAACCGACTACAAGGTGGAGCGGATACTCGATCTTCTTAAACTACCGCAAGATCAAACCATGGGCGCCAGCTCCGGTGGCATTCGCCGTCGCGCGATGCTCGGCCAGGCATTGGTCAGTGAACCCGACCTGTTGTTGCTGGATGAGCCCACAAACCACCTTGATATTGAATCTATTGAAACCCTGCAGGCGCATATTCTGGCCGCAGACACTACCATGATTCTGATCAGTCACGACCGCGCCATGATAGATGATGTCGCGACCCGTATCGTTGAACTGGAGCGCGGCCGCTTGACAAGCTACCCAGGCAACTACGCCGACTATCTGGTCGGAAGGGCAAAAGCAGAAGCCGAAGAGGCTGACGCCAACCGAAAATTTGATCAGCACTTAGCCAATGAAGAGGTCTGGATCAGACAAGGTATCAAGGCGCGGCGCACGCGCAACGAGGGCCGGGTGCGACGACTTGAAGCACTACGCCAGACCCGCAAACAGCGTATCGACAAACAAGGCAACGCCAAACTCAAACTCGACAGCGGAGAAAAATCCGGGCAGATAGTTGCGGTTTTAGAAGACGTCAGTTTCGGTTACGACACGCCGCTGATTCGAAATTTTTCAACCCGCATCTCCCGCGGGGATCGGATCGCCATTGTCGGACCTAACGGCTCCGGTAAGAGTACGCTGTTAGGTTTACTGCTGGGTGATTTACAACCACAGCAAGGCACGGTTGAGCGCGGTACAAAGCTGAAGGTTGCATTTTTTGATCAGCAACGCAGCGTGCTGAACATGCAGGAAACCGTGCGCAATAATGTCAGCCCTGGCTCTGACCACGTCACGGTTGGTAAAAACACCAAACACATCGTTGGCTACCTGGCTGATTTTCTGTTTCCGTCCAGCTACCTCAACATGCCCGTGGCAAAACTCTCTGGTGGCGAGAAAAACCGGTTGTTAATGGCCAAGCTCTTCGCGCAACCCGCCAATCTGCTGGTGCTTGACGAACCGACAAACGATCTCGACATGGAAACACTCGAGTTATTCGAAGAGCTCCTGGCTGACTACGATGGCACCGTGCTGCTGGTGAGCCACGACAGAAAGTTCATCGACGCCGTTGCTACCAGCGTTATTGCCTTCGAAGATGACAACCTTGCCGAATACGTTGGCGGCTACAGCGACTGGCAACGTCAACGCAGAATCACAGCTCAGAACAAAGATCAGAACAAAACGATCGACACACCGACCACGAGTAGCAGGGCGACACGTAAACAAAACAAACTGAGCTACAAAGACCAACGCGAACTTGACCGCCTGCCGGAAACCATTGAAAAGTTAGAGCTCCAGCAGCAAAAGCTCCAGAATCTGGTGGTTGCCGCGGATTTCTACCAGGGTGACACCGACAGGGTCAAAACGGTGCTGGCTGAGCTGGCAGACGCGGAAGCTGCTGTTGAAGCCGCCTATGCGCGCTGGGAACAACTCAGTGAACAGACAGAGGCCTGACTTTTTAAATTGTAGATTCTTGCCCCACAGATTATTGTGCAGTGACATTTATGTTTCGTATCGGGAGAAGAGATCATGAGCCAGACAAGACAACCAACTCGCCTGGTCGCGCTGGGCGTCATCGCCTGCGGACTGTTTTTATCAACACCAGTGCTGGCTCAGTGCGATGAAAACGAGGTGGGTTATGTTGCCTCTTTTACCGTCAAACCCGGTAGCGAGGCTGGTTTCGAAGCTGCTGTAAGCGCACTGGCGGAAGCGGTCAATCGGGTAGAGGAAGGCGTGCTGCTGTATGCGCCCTATCGTGGCCCAGAAGGCAAGTACTTCATGATGGAACGTTATGCCAACGAAGAAGCTCGAGCCGCGCACGGCACGGACCCTGAAGTCACCGCTCTGTTCCCCGCGCTGGGAGAATTCATGGCCGCGCCGCCAGTGATTAGTCCGGTCAGTGCCGTTTGCTCCTAGAGGCCGCAAAGCGCTGACACACTAACACTAGATCAATGCCCCCAACCCAGGTATGTTCTTTAGACCTCATTCCTGGGGAGGGGAGGATTCTGTTTGTCACAGCATAAACCGCTGAACATGTTCAAGCTGGCATCTTACGGCGCGCCGTCAATGCCTTTGTCGATGGTTTCATTGCCACTTGCGGTGTATCTGACACCTGTTTATGCAGACTCAGCCGGGTTCGGCCTGAGTCTGGGATTTGTGGGGTTGATGCTGGCACTGTCGCGGGTTTTTGATGGGGTCACCGACCCGGTGGTCGGATTCTACTCTGACCGCATACGCACACGCTGGGGGCGTCGGAAACCTTTCATCCTGATCGGTACACCTATCTTTATAGCGGGTGTCTGGCTGTTGTGGATTCCACCGATTGAGTTCGGCGATATAACCGTATTGGGTTTCACGATGAACTCTGGGTACCCCTATCTGCTCGGGGTACTGGTACTCATGTACGTGGGTGCCACCATCAAAGATGTTCCCTATTCCGCCTGGGGCGCTGAGCTGGCCCAGGATTATAACGAACGCACCCTGGTGATGAGCTGGAAAGAGGCTTTCACAGTGGCTGGTTCACTGATCGGCGCTATGACACCGGCAATTATTGTTTTCTGGGGGTTCACTAAACCCACAGACAACGTCTATTTTCTGACCATCGCCTTAGCCATCGTCATGCCGTTCCTGGTACTGAATATGTTGATGGTTGTGCCGGAATACCCCGCCCGTGAAACCACAAAACGTCGTCTACCCATTCGCGAAAGCTTCCGTTACGTGTGGGCGAATGAACCTTATCGCAAGCTTGTTATCATCTTCCTTTTCTCAACTATTGGCTCAGCCATGACCAATTCGTTGAGCTTCTTTTTCGTCAAGCACGTACTGCTGGCTGGAGATCTTTACGGCTTTTACCTTGCACCCTATTTCTTATCGCAGATTGTGGCGATACCACTGTGGTTCAAACTGTCTGCAAAAATCGGCAAACACCGAGCCACCATGGTGGCCATCTTCTGGTACGCGTTGTGGTCCTGTTTTATACCGCTGATTGCTATTGCGCCGCAGGGCTGGTTTGACGCATTTGAACTCGGCACAATTCTGTCCTTCCTGCCGGACAGCTGGCTGGCCGGCATGCAGAGTCAATTCGAAGGCATCCCCACCGGTAAATTTGCATTCTTCATCGGCGTAATGATCTTAAAAGGCAGCTCTATCGGCGCATTAAGCGCACTGCCTTATGCCATGGCGGCAGACGTGATTGACCTGGACAGTGCACAAACCGGCAAGAGCCAGGGTGGTGCTTACTTCTCGATCTGGACGATGACGCGAAAATTAGCGTACGCGCTGGGCCTGGTTGTTGGGACAACAACCGCAACTATTGTTGGATTCAACTCGCTGGCAGACCCCATCGCAGATCCGAATTCCTGGTACTCACTGTTATGGCTGGCTTGTTTGTATTCAATTGTGCCAGCGATATTCAAGTTTGTTGCGTTGCCTATCCTGTGGAGTTATCCGCTGACCGAAGACCGTCTTCGAGAGATACAACTGGAAATAGCTGCAAGATCCGCGAAGGAGGCTTGACCCGGCGCTGGTGGTTAACCACCGCTCGCCGGGGTCAGGCATCAAATTGCGCTACCCGGTCTATCATTTCCTCTACGCGTGTGCTGTAGCCCCATTCATTGTCATACCAACTGATGACTTTGGCCATGCGTCGGTCAATCACCTGAGTCAGCCCGGCGTCAAACACGCTGGAGTGGCTGTCTCCGATCACATCGCCAGACACGATTGGATCGACGCAGTACGACAGAATACCGCGCATCGGACCCTCGGCAGCTTTCTGCATGGCTTCATTGATCTCAGTTTCTGAAACATCGCGTTCAAGCTCTACTGTTAGATCAATTACACTACCGTCCGGCACCGGCACCCGCATGGCCATGCCGTCCAGTCGCCCTGCCAACTCAGGCACCACCAGACCAATCGCGCGGGCAGCGCCGGTTGAAGTGGGCACAATATTAGTCGCGGCACTGCGTGAACGACGTTTGTCAGCATGAGGTGCATCAATCAAACGCTGATCTGACGTGTAAGCATGTACGGTTGTCAGCAGGCCTCTTTTGATTCCAAAGTTGTCATGCAGCACCTTTGCGACCGGTGCGGCACAGTTTGTTGTACAACTGGCATTACTGATGATACGGGTGTCCTTTGTCACAACATGATCGTTTACACCCATAACAATAGTGGCATCCAGCGGATCTTTGCACGGTACTGTCAACAGCACGCGCTTGGCACCGGCTTCGAGATGCCAGTTCAACTCTTCAAGACGCCGGAATCGCCCGCTGCTCTCAACAACATAATCAACGCCGAGTTCTTCCCAGGGCAATTTACGCGGGTCGGGCTCCCGCAGAACAACAAAGGGGTCGCCATCGATGCGCAGCTCATTGCCGTTCAAGAGAACCTCACCGTCGTATTTGCCATGGATACTGTCGTATTTAAACGCATAAGCCAGATCATCAGGATCCGCTAGATCGTTAACCGCAATGACATCGTAGTGCCGCCGCAACTTGGCAATTCGAGTGATGGTCCGGCCAATACGGCCGAAGCCGTTGATCGCAATTCTGGGTAAAGACATCTCAACACCTTAATAAATTTCAACGCCAGACGGGGACTGGCCTGTTATGCTCTGTCAAAGGATACCGGCACTTCAGCTGCCAATAAAAGAAAAACTGATCGCAGAAAAGCTAATAATAGAAGGAACCTCAATTGGACACTTTCGATTATTCAGAATCACCCTACCCAATCCGGTCTGACATACGCAAGGCGCACCAGGAATACTGGCAACGCCTGTCCAAACCCGGTAGCTGGTGGAATGGCGAGCAGCGTGTCGCCATTGCAGCTGAATCCCGCCAGGCCTTTAACTGTGCGTTCTGCGCAGAACGCAAACAGGCCCTTTCGCCTTATCAGCTTGCAGGGCAGCATGAAACAGATCAGAGTGTGCTGGACAACAATGCGGTAGATGCCATACATCGAATCATCACCGACCAGACCCGCATCACGGCGCACTACATCGAGCAGAATGCCGCAGCAGGGTTGTCAAAAAATGCCTACGTTGAACTGGTAGGCATTGTTGTTGCGATGTTCAGCATCGATGAGTTCCATCGTGCATTAGGGCTGCCCTTGGAACCTCTCCCTACCTTTGAGACCGGTGAACCGTCACACTACCAGCCAGAAGTCCTCAGTGACGACATCGGCTTTGTATCAACAGTACCACCACATGGGGCTGTGGGTGCCGAAGCAGACTTATGGTCAGATGGACGAACCGCCAACGTAGTCCGAGCGCTCACCCTGGTACCCGATGCGCTGCGAGACTGGCGCATGCTCAGTGATGCGCAATACATTTCATTTGCCAGCATGGCCAATTTTGTTGGCGACCCGAATCGATCCATCAATCGCATGCAGACCGAACTGATCGCGGGCAGAGTATCAGCCATCAACGAGTGTTTTTACTGAACCAGCGCGCATGCCACCATGCTCCGTGTGAGCGCCTCAACAACTGACACTGATATCGACCTCAATGCGATCAACGGAGACACCGATAGTGCTGCTGTTGGGATCACCTACGGACCGGAACTGCTGCGCTTTGCACAAAGTTTTGCCCTGCGGGACGATCAACTGGAGCACTATCGCGAAGCGCTATTAAATATCGCAGGCCCTGAGGTACTGGTTGACGCCGCTGGCGTCGCCGCCAATTTCCAGCGCATGACTCGCATCGCGGATTCGATCGGCATCCCGGTAGACGACATGCAGGGTGAAGTTGGACAGGCTGTGCGTCAGGACCTGAACCTTGAGCGCTTCGCGTCGGCGCGCAATACGCTTAAACAGAAAACTCAATAGAGGCCGCGCAAGAGAATCGGTTTTATCGACGGGCAAAGCCCAATTCACGCTGTGATCAGTGTCTCACCCACTGTGCATCGCTGACCAGACAAACACCCCCGGAACGGCTGAGCATGCTGCGTACACCGTTGACAATCTGATCGGTTATCTCTGGATCGTCACAGGCAATTATAAAAACGCAGTTGGTTGAGGTGCCTGTGGGTTCGTCTGCTCGACGCAGACCCCGATCACCACTACCGCCGGCGTGATCAATGAGCGTGTAACCGGGCGCATTCAGCTTCGCCAGGAGTTTGGCCATACGTTGCGCCAGAGGTTGTTCGATGACAATTTCGATCCGCTTACACGGTTTCATAAGTACATACCCAGGTGAATTAAGCCAGCCAGTTGACCGCCTGATGGTAAAGGGGAATGCCGACCAGCAGATTGAAGGGAAAGGTAACCGCCAGCGACAAAGCAAGATAGACGCTGGGGTTAGCTTCAGGCAAAGCCAGACGCATGGCCGCAGGTACCGCAATATAAGACGCACTGGCACACAGCACGATCAGCAGCACTGCATCACCCTCTGGCAGATCTATCAATACGGCTAAACCAACCGCAATTGAAGCGTTTAAGAGCGGTAACGCGATACCCCATGCAACCATACCAAGGCTACTTAGACCACGCTCTGCGTTGCGCATATCCTGCAGGCGACGCATCGCAACGATGCCCATATCCAGGAGAAACAGACACAGAACCCCGATGAACAGATCATTCACCAGCGGGCTGATCTGCGCCTTACCTACTGGCCCTGATATCCATCCAATGATCAAGCTGCCCATAATCAGGAATACAGATCCATTCAGAAAAGATTCGCGCATGAGTTCCCCCGGCGCCATGAGCTCGGGTTGATCACGCTCTTCTTTTGACTGATAAATACGATACAGGAGCAAGCCGATAATAATAGCCGGTGACTCCATCAGCGCCATTGCGGCAACCAGATGGCCACTCCATTCAACACCGTTGGCATCAAGATAACTGGTACAGGTGACAAACGTTACGGCACTGATTGATCCATACGTTGCCGCAGTGGCCGCTGCGTCTGCCGTCGACATCTTCCGTCGCAACAGATAGAACACATATACTGGCACCACCGACGCCATTAACAAAGCGGTCAACAGACCTTTTGCAACCTCAAAGTCCAGCGGGCTTTCAGCCAGTGCTACGCCACCTTTAAAGCCAATGGCAAACAGCAGATAGAGCGAAAGAAATTTCGCCACCTGTTCGGGAATCTCGAGGTCGCTGCGCACCAGGGTGGCGGCTGCACCCAACATGAAAAAAAGCAGTGGCGGAGAGGTAATATTTGAAAGAAACAGTGCGTCCAAAACTAACGTCCAGCAAGCTTTTCGGCTTTACTGGTTACCTGCTGCTGCATCGTAGTACGTAACGCTTTGATTGCGCTGCGCACCTTGGCATCCGACACGCCAATAATCTGCGCAGCCAGAATGCCGGCGTTGCGCGCATTATCAATGGCTACCGTTGCGACAGGTATCCCCGCGGGCATCTGCACAATAGAAAGCAGTGAATCCTGGCCATTGAGTTTGGTTGCGCTGACCGGTACACCAATCACCGGCACCGTAGTCAGCGAAGCCACCATACCGGGCAAGTGCGCCGCGCCGCCGGCACCAGCGATGATAACAGACAAGCCGTTATCTTCCGCGGCCAGCGCGTACTCATACATGCGCTGAGGGGTTCGATGAGCGCTGACTATGGCCATTTCTAAGGCCACACCCAGTTCCTGCAACACATCACGCGCTGCGTTCATAACCGGCAGATCTGAGTCACTGCCCATTATAATACTGACTTTCGTCACCCCACCCCCTGCTCAACGGATATAACTGCTTAGGAAGCCAATGCGCTTAGCGCCGCATCGACATTCGACTGTGCTTCCTCTACGGAATTTGCAGTGCTGGTGATGTGGCCCATCTTCCTCAGCAACTGCGTTCCCTTCTTACCATACCAGTGCACGTTTGTATTGTTTCCCACCGCAATAACCCCACGCCCGCTGGCACAGGCTCTTTCAATAGCGTTAGCGTAGAGGATGTTAACCATGGCTGAGGGTTGTTTCTGCTCGGTGGATCCCAGCGGCAGTCCAGCTATTGCACGAAGATGTTGTTCATACTGGGAGGTCTGGTGAGCTTCAATCGTAAGGTGGCCCGAATTGTGGACGCGCGGTGCAACTTCGTTGATCAACAGATCCTTATCGTTGCGGAGAAACATCTCAACCGCAAACAGACCGACACCATCGAGATGGCGAACAAACTGCAGAGCTATATTCTGCGCCTGATTGGAAATATCGACGGGTAAAGATGCTGGCGACAGGACGTGGCTGAGGATGTGACCTTCTTGATTAAAGTCCATCTCTACAACCGGATAGACTGATTCTTCGCCTGCTGTGTTACGTGCCACCAGTACCGCGAGTTCGCGACGCGGTTCGATGAACTCTTCGATGATTGTTGCAGTTGGCCACAATTGATCACCCCCGCCGGTGTCGCGGATAACCTGAACGCCACGCCCATCGTAGCCACCGCGGTGCGTTTTCTGCACAAACGGTATTCCAAACTGTTTTGCCAGCGCGTTGATATCAGTATCTGCGGGACAGTCTATGAACTTGGCAGTGGGGAGCGCGTGCTCATTAAACCAGCGCTTCTGAGAACACTTGTTCTGCAGCAGACGTAAATGTTCAACTTTGGGGAACACCTGCACATCACCCTGGCCATTTGCATTGGCAAGCAGGTCCAATACCGGCGAGGCAATATCCTCGAGTTCGAAAGTGATCAGATCGACGCTGTTGATCAGCGTCTCAGACGCCGCAAGACTGTCCAGGGGTGCAACAATTACATGGTCGGCGTGTTCGTTAGCCGGGCTGTCCTCCGTCGGCGCGACCACCGTAGTGGCCATGCCCAGGGTTCGAGCGGCCTGGCACAAGTAGGCGCCGAGCTGACCGGCGCCGTAAATGCCCAGGCGCAGACTCATTAACCGTCGTCACCAAGAAAGCCGAAGATATGCAACAAGCTGGTGAACAGGTTGTAGATCGCTACAAACAGAGTCACGGTTGCCATGATGTAATTGGTTTCACCACCACGGATAATATCCTGGGTCTGCCACATGATGAGACCACTCATCAGCAGGACAAACAGCCCGGAGACCGCGACCGACAGCAGTGGCATCTGGAAGAAAACAGCAGCCAGACCCATGCAGAACGCCACCAGAATGCCGACAAACAGAAACGTTCCGAAGCGCATCATATCCGGGGCTTTAGAGGATCGCGCGTAGGCGGACAGGCCGAGGAAAACGACTCCGGTTGTCGCCATGGCAGCTGTAACCAGCGAAGCGCCATTAGACAGGCCCAGATACATGTTAATGATCGGGCCTATCGTGTAGCCCATGAATCCAGTCAGCGCAAAAACACTGACCAGACCCCATGCACTGTTGCGCAGATAGCTGGTCAGGAAAAGCAATCCAAAATAGCCCACCAGGACAACAATGATGCCTGGATGTGGCAGATTTAAAGCAATCGAGCCGGCAGCGACCAACGCGCTGAAAGCCAAAGTCATTGATAACAAACGATAAGTATTACGAAGTACCGCGTGCTGGGAAGCAATTGCGGCATCATTCATGGGGGCGGTAGCCACACCAACTTCGTTTTTCATGGAGCACTCCTACTGTGTAAATCAAGGGGTACAATAACCCCCGCAACAGTAAGGACTAGTCACTCTTTGCGCAAGCTGAGTTCGATAATACCGTAGGTTTGACACTTCGAACAAACCGATGTTTCGACGCAGTGGAATCGTATTTTCCTTTGTATTAGTTTTTATCAGACTGGGCGTCAGGAAATAATGAACTTTAATCAGCGAAAGGCGATAAAACTGTGCGTCATTTGAACTACACCCATCTGCTCTACTTCTGGACCGTTGCCCGCGAAGGCAGCATTGCGCGCGCATCCGAAGTGTTACACCTGACCCCTCAAACCATCAGCGGCCAGCTCAAACTGCTGGAAGAAGCCGTTGGAGAGCCGTTGTTTAATCGAGTGGGACGCGGTTTAGCGATGACGGAGACTGGCCAGGTTGTCAATCAGTATGCTGACGAAATTTTCATGCTGGGTGCTGAACTTACCCAGCGAGTTAAAAGCAAACAGGCCCTCATCCCCACCACCCTTAACGTTGGCATCGTTAATTCCATTCCCAAACTGATCGCGCTGCGCATTCTGGAGCCCGCTCTAGGTCTCGAAGACCCCCTCCGTGTGGTCTGCCGGGAAGGCGATCTGGAGCGGCTGCTGGGAGAATTGGCGGTGCACAAGCTGGATCTGGTGATATCGGACCGGTCTATTCCAACTGGCATCAATGTTAAAGCTTACAATCACCCGTTGGGTGAAAGCGGCGTCAGCTTTTTTGCGCACACCAGTATCGCGGCAGAATATCAGCAGAACTTTCCACAATCACTCGATGCTGCGCCGATTTTACTTCCGGCAAACGAAAGCCCCATGCGCAGAGTCCTGGAAGACTGGTTTGATAACGTTGAAGTAAGCCCACGAGTTGTGGCGGAATTTGATGACAGCGCTCTGCTGAAAGCATTTGGCGAAGCCGCCCTGGGTGTCTACCCGGCACCTACTGCCATCGCCGATGAGGTCTGCTCAATGTACCACTCGGTAGAACTGGGAAAAATCGACAATGTGCGCGAATCCTATTTCGCGATTTCTCCGGAACGCAAACTGAAACACCCGGCAGTTCTGCAAATCACCGAACGCGCTCGCGAGCGGCTGGCTAACTAGCTCGACCCATGAGACCCAGTTGACGGTCTCTGGTCACTACCCGCCGCAGCCGCGCCGCTGCATCTGCCACGCAGACCTGCGGATTGCTGCTCACCACAGATATCTCCTGTCTGCGCCCGCCGCGTAACTCCGCCTGTAGTCTGCAGCAATAAGTGGGGTCGCGATCGGGATCGGCCACCGCCCCCTCTCTGGCTTTCAGATCAATCGCCAGATTGACCACCTGCCAGTGAACCGACGCCAGCGCAAAATTGATCTGACGCTCGATCTTAGCCGGCCAACTCGGACCGAGCTCTGAATCTATGTTGATTTGCGTGACCATCAGTGACTCCTAATTTGCCACCCAGTCTAGTGAGACAGTGTTTGCCAACAAGCAGATAAACCTACCAGCCACAGTTCGACCCAGCCGAAGCAAGCTCTGGGGACGATGACTGTGGACACACCTGGATGCATCGAAAAAAATGTACTTTCGAAACGAAACGAACTGATGGCACCGAACCTTCGCCTTCTCCATGATGCAGCCATCAGAAACAGGAGGCAGAATCATGCCGTTAGACAAAATCCTCGGCAGCGTGACAAACAGCCCGGCAATAACAGGGGCACTCAGCGGCGCTGCTGGAGGCGCCCTGGTCACTGCATTCACTAACAAGAAATCCGCCAAAAAGCTCCTCAAGGCTGGCGGCCTGGTTGCTGTCGGAGGGCTGGCTTACAAAGCCTATCAATCTTATCGAGGCACACAACAAAACCATGAAGGTGCGACGCCTGCTCAAGCGATACAGGCGCAACCACTGCCTGAACTCACCCAGCAGGACTTTGCCGACGTTGTAGATTCGAACCACGGCGCAAGCACAACCAGCATTATTATCCAGGCCATGATTGCAGCAGCCCATGCGGATGGGCACCTGTCTGAAACCGAACAACGGCGAATCTGGCAGCAAGCTGTAGAACTGGAACTACCCAGCGGCGAACTGGCGGCTTTATCAGAACAGCTGTCAAAGCCATTGGATCCTGCACAACTGGCCGCATTGGCGCCCAACATGCAAACACGTATCGAAATCTATACCGCGTCAGCAATCGTCATTGACGACAGTTGCGAAGCGGGCAAAAGTTACCTCGCGAATCTGGCGTCACAGCTACAGTTACCAGCCCCGCTGGTGGAAGCGCTACATCTCCAATCTTCCCAATCGCCTGTGGCCGCCTGATTCCGCAACGGCCCATACCGGTAGCATCCCTCCCATTGGATGCTTCAGTCCCGGTATGGGCTCCCCCCTCTCCTGGAACCCTCTTTATCTGCGAGACAAAAAAAACGCCCTGTGCGGGCGTTTATACAATCGACCTATCGTCCACTTCCCTCAGGCTGCAAACCGTCTCTTATCTTCAAACTGAGTAGCTTTGCGAATTCTACGGTAATCCATTGGCGACAGAGTCAGCCACTCGGCAATATCATCCAACAAAACCCGACAGACAGGATGGTCGACATTAACGAGCTGACAGACAGCGAAATAAGCCTGTTCAGCCGTTTGAGGATCGCTGATCGACTGCGCTACGCGCCGCCAGCTGCCTCTCTGCACATCACCAATAGTGGCAAATGAACATCCAATAAGGTTGATGTCGAAACCGCGACGGGCCAGTTCAGCAATACTGCCTTTGACCAGCGCGGAAACGACTTCGTCCTGTTCCTGCACATGCTGCATCATTACTCTGCCTTTATCTGACTGAGCATTGACTATGACGAATCTGCCATCAACCAGCTAACAGGTTGTTGTTGAGCGTTAGTTCGGCAATACCTGACAAATACTCGCCTGGGCTCAGGAGGCTTTTCCAGCCAGACGTGCATTGCGGCGACTGATACGCTCCTGCAGCCGCGCATGTCTGACCGGCGTCAACGGATAAGACCAGATCAACTTCAGTGCCAATCCATAGAAAACGATCGGGCCAAGGCAGTACACCATTCGTAAAGACCAGACTCCGATTTCTGTGCTGCCGGCAACACCACCTGCAGGGTCGAACCCAAGCAGACCGACAACGTTCAGCGAGACCCCGGTGCCCAGAGCAATGGCGATTTTTTCCGTAAACCCGAGAAATGCAAAATAGGTGCCCGCACGTTGCCCACCCGTTCTCGCTGTGTCCACGTCGACGACGTCCGCCAGCATGGCAATCGGCAGAAACTGCAGCCCACCAAAGCAGAAGCCTTTAACCACAAAGAGGAGGAAAAAACGCCAGGTAATCTCCGTAACCCAACAGCAGATTTGCAGCGCTGACAGACGCGACGGTAATCAACGTACACATGAAAGCCCGGTGTTTGCCAATTTTTCGCCCCAGCCACAACCAGAATGGAATTGCCGCCAGACCAGCGATAAAATAGAAAAAATAGGCTGCGCCAATGGTCGGCACACCAACAATATCGCGGATAAAAAACAGACTCACTGCATTTCGAAACGCTTCACCAAACATCACCGCCAGAGCAATGATCAGCACTCTACGCATCGGGCCATTCTTCAGTACCAGTCGCAAACCTTCTTTGATACTGGGACGTTTTTCCGCAATGACCCGCGCGGGTTCTTTCACCAAGGTGAGAGCAATACCCACACACAGGGGCAGCACCAATATAATTGTCCAGGCCAGACCCGTCAGCACCGGGCCCGTTAACGTGGCCCGATCCACAGCCTGTTTATCGCCAAAGTCTCCTGAGAAAGCCCCTATGGCATCTCGCCAGAGCGTGGCAAACACCTGGCCCACGCCACTGCCGCCATCGGCACGGATCTCGATGATCATAGGTACCGCAGCAGCCACCATCAGTCCGACCAGGACATAAATCTCCCGCGCTGCAGTGACCCGGCTGCGCTGATGATAATCCAGTGAAAGCTCGGCGCCCCAAGCTCGATGGGGCAAAGCAATCAACGTACTGCCGAGGAAAAAAACGGTCAGCCAGAAAAGAAAATACAGAAGCCCGACTTCGCCGACCGGGATGAACAACTTGTAAACACCAAGCATCATGATCGGTGTACCCACCAGGAGCCAGGGCTTACGGCGCCCGAATCGGGTCCGCCAGCGATCGGTCAGCTCGCCTACTAACGGGTCTGTGACCACATCAGTGAGACGCGCGAGCATCAGAATGGTGCCCACTGCAGCAAGGCTGATACCCAATCCGCCGGAATAGTGCGCCGGTATCCAGATCGACAACGGATACCCTATGACTGCAAGCGGTAAACCGACAGCACCATGGGCAAAAACAGTTTTGCTTTTGAGTTCTTCGGCCACAAAGGGTCCCCTTCCCAGTGATCAGATCAATATTATTAGCACACAATACGCCTCGCAAAACAGCTTTATATCTGCAGAGATAACAAAGTGCCTAAAGTTTGCCTTGCTTACCCTGGTGACGCTGCGCAGAATTCAGATGATCAACTGGAGGGAACAAATGGATTTAAACAACAGAGTGGCGGTTATCACGGGGGGCAGCGGTGGTATCGGACGGGCGATGGCAAAAGCATTTTTGAATCAGGGTGCAAAAGCTGTAGTGCTTGCTGATCTGGACGAACAGGCAGTTGCAGCAGCTGCAGCAGATATCGGCTGCGAGGGGTATGCCTGCGATGTCACCCAGGAGAGTGATGTGCAGGACCTGGTTAAGCGCGTACTGCAGAAACACGGACAGATAGACCTGTTCTGCTCCAACGCTGGCGCCGGCGGTCAGGGCCTGCTTACCGATGCAGCCAATGAAATCTGGCAGCAGCAGTGGGAACTGCATGTCATGTCACATTTATACGCAGCCCGAGCTGTATTGCCCGGCATGCTGGAGCGCGGAGAAGGTTATCTGCTCAATACGGCATCTGCCGCAGGCCTACTGGCGGCTATCGGCTCAGGTCCGTACACGGTGAGCAAAGCAGCGGCGGTAAAACTTGCCGAGTTCCTGTCTATTACCCATGGCGACGAAGGTATTCGCGTGTCTGTTCTCTGCCCACAGGGCGTCAATACAGCAATGGCTCCGAGGAGTCTGGGCGATGGGCAGACAGATGGCATTATCGAACCTGAGCAATTGGCACAGACTGTGGTCGAAGCTATCGCTGAAGAACGTTTCTACGTGCTGCCTCATCCCGAGGTTGAAGACTATGTACGCCGTAAGGGTGACAACATCGATCGGTGGCTGAAGGGTATGCGACGATTACGCAAACGCTCAACTTGAACTGCCGCTAGCGGGTACGCAGGATCTGCTGACGATGCTCGGCAAGCCAGACCAGGCTTTCCTGATAGGCCGCGTCCGCAGTTTCTGTGTCAAAAGCATACTGGCCAAATTGTTCCCAGTTGATGCTTGACCAACTGCCTTCCTGGTAACTCTGGGCGATATCAAGCAGCGCACCGAGACACCCTTCTCGCCCGCACAAAGCACCTTTAAGCTCATCGCTGATAGGCAGTGTTGCCGTCAGGGCGTGCATCGACTGATCAAAATAAGCTTCGGTACAGGACAACACGCCCAGAACAAAAAGGTTCTCCGCCGCATACGGTAGATTGTGTGCCACGCCAATACGCTGACAAAGATCTGCACGCATAGCAGTATACAACCCCAACTCCGTTGGTTTTTCATCCAGGGTCGAGAGGCTGAACAGGCTGGCAAACGCTGAAACCTGGCGTAGACCCAACATCGTTATGGCCGCAGCAACGCTCGTGATTTCGTTAGCCCGTCGGTAGTGTGCGCTGTTCACTAACTTGATAATCCGATAGGTCAACACCGCATCGCTGAGCACAATAAGTTCCAGCTTATCTGGGGTGATATCAGGATCCTGCAGCGCGACCAGCAGACTCAAAACTGCACCCTGGTTTGCACTCACAACTGCGCCATGCACTATATTGGGTTTCGCAAAGAAAAAGCCCTGATAAAAATCCATACCCAGCAACTGGCACTGTTCATAAATTGCATGGGTTTCTACTTTTTCAGCCAGCAGCGCCCGGCCGGGTTTACGTAATCGAAGGGCTAAATCGTCTAACTCATCACCGCACACAGCCAGCACATCAAGTTTGATGATATCCGCGATATCCAGCAGCGGTTCGAACTCAGGGGTATGAATGTAATCGTCCAAAGCAATACGGTAGCCTTCATCGTGTAAAGCGCGTACAGCTGAAACGAGATCCTGGGTAACTTCTACATCTTCAAGAATTTCCACCACCAGCTTTGTTTTATCGAGCAGTGGCATATGCAGCAGTATCTGTGCCGGGAAATTGACAAATACCGGCAGCCCACCGCCATGTACATCAAAAACAGATTGATCCAGCGCCGACAAAAGCACTTCCGCGGTTGCAGATTCCCCCGTCGTGGCTACGCCCCGGAACAGCAGCTCGTGGGCAACGACATTGAGTTGAGCGTCAAAAATAGGCTGCCGGGCAAACAGCGGTTGATTTATAGCCATAACATCGACCTGATTAATGCCTAAAGCATAGTCCGTAATATCATCCCGGTTGGCAGCAGGGGCAGGTCTGTGAACCAGGCGCTAAAATCCACGCCATTGACAGCCAAAAATGTGAAGATACAGTGCTAACGCAAACCAGCATCGTTGAAGCACAACACCATCATTCGATTCATCCACACATCAGACTGGCAACTGGGTATGACTCGCGCTTTTTTGAGTGAAGAAGCCGGTGTTCGTTTCAGTCAGGATCGCATCGAAGCCATTCAAACCATCGGAGCACTGGCAAAGACGCATGACGCTGCGTTTATTGTCGTTGCAGGCGATGTCTTTGAATCCAACCAGCTGAGTCGCCAGACGGTTACGCGCACGCTGGACGCGTTGCGCACCCTTCCCGTCCCTGTGTTTCTTTTACCGGGCAACCACGACCCATTGGACAACAGTTCCATCTTCCTTACTGAAGAATTCCAACAGGCTGCAGCAAACATTCACGTGCTCGCCGACAGTCAGCCCCACCGAATTCCGCAGTGTCCAGACCTGGAGATCATTGGCGTTCCCTGGCATACCAAACACCCCAGCCAGGATCTTTGTCGCCAACTGATTGATACCCTCGAAACTACCAGCACAACAAGAGTGGTGGTTGCACACGGCCAGGTGGATGAACTGTCGCCAGATAAATCAAGACCAGAAATCATCCATCTTGCGAGCGTTGAAAAAGCCCTGCAGGAAAACAAGCTCCACTACCTCGCGCTGGGAGACAGACATTCAACCACGCCCATCGGCGACAGCAGACGCATCTGGTACAGCGGCGCACCCGTCAGTACAGATTTCGACGAAGTAGCGCCCAATCAGGTTTTACTTGTGTCCCTGGAGGCTGACAAGGTCTGCGAGGTTGAACCTCTGGACGTGAGCGAATGGAAGTTCATCGCCAGGCATCAGCACGTAAACAGCGCAGAAGATCTTAACCAGCTCTCTGCATGGCTGGACCAGATACCCAACAAACAGCGCACCGCAATCAAAATCAGTTTTGAAGGCAGTGTTGATCTCACCACCGCTGCCGAGTTGGACAAAATAATGGAAGATGCAAAACTTCTGTTTGCCAGCCTGAAAACCCGAGAACGGCTCACTGATTTACAGGTTACACCCTCTACCTCCGACGAAGATGATGTGACTTTATCTGGTTACGCCAGATCCGCCTGGCAGGAGCTGCAAGAGGCTGCGCAAAATGGCGATTCTGTTGCAGAGGACGCGCTCCGCCTGCTGTTTCGCCTGAACCAGAACAGCGCTCCCTGAGCCTGAAAGTATGAGACTGCACAAACTCACACTTCGTCACTGGCGCGGCATAGAACACCGAGACATTCAGTTTGACAACGGCGTTACTCTACTCGAAGGCCCTAACGAAATTGGTAAGTCGTCCATAATCGAAGCTATTCAACTGCTCTTTTCTGAGCTTGATTCATCCAATAAAAAGCAGGTCAAATCTGTCCAACCCGCTGGTCAGGACGTGGGTAGCGAAGTCAGCGTTGAATTCAGCGTAGCGGGTTATCGCATCATCTACGCCAAAACCTACAACAAAAATCGCAGCACTACAGCCCATATCAGCGGCACCAGAAACCTTCAGGAAACGGGCCGCAGTGCGCATGAATGGGTGGCCAAACTCCTGTCCGAACAGGTAGACATGGATTTATGGCAAACGCTCCTAGTCGATCAGGGTGAACAGATCAATCAAATCAAATTGAGTAATTCTGTAAGTCTGGCCCAGGCACTGGATAGCGTTGCAGGCGCTGCAGACGCCAGCAGCCGTGAGGATGAGACCCTCATCAGTGCTGCGCAGCGCGAATACGAGCGCTATTTCACGCTGAAAACGGGTCGCATTAAATACACCGAGCTGATGGACACGACAGCGCAGGTTAAAACCCGCCTGGCCGAACTGACGGGCACCATGCAACAGCTGGAACAGGATCAGAGCCAGCAGAAAATCACAGCCCGGGAAGTTGAACGTCTGCGCATTGCACTGCCACAGATGCAGCAGGCAGAGAAAACTGAAACAGAACGTTGGCAGGAATTGCAGGAAAAAATCGCGGCGCTTTCAACAAAGAAGCAAACCCTTGACGAAATCGACAATCAACTGTCGCGCACCCTTGAAACCATCCAATCGCGCGCGGCGCTTGTCAGCCAAATCCAGGAGCAGCAGAAGGCGTCCGAGCAGTTCAGCCAAGAAATTGAGACGTTACAGCAACGCCTGCAGCAGGAAAGTAAAACCCTGGATACCCTAAACAGCGGTCTTGCGCAGCTCCAGGATGAAGAAAAAGAAGTACGGGCACTTGAAAAACTGGCACGCGCGGACCTCAACCACCTCGAAAAAGAGACACAACTTGCACAACACAGAAAGACCCTGAGCCAGATAGAATCAATAGAGAACGAACTCACCGAAAACCTCGATGCCATCTCCGGTATTCCGGTAGACGCGCAGGCATTGACTACCTATGTGCAACTTGAGCAGGCGTTGGCAGTCGCGCAAGCGAAGGCACAAGTGGCTTCCACAAACCTGACTTTAACCGCAAAAAAAGCGCAAACAATGGTCATCGAAGATCAGACCATCAACCTGTCTGAAGGGCAGGAACACAAGATTTCGACCAGCGAAGCGCTGAACATACAGCTACCGGATCTGCTCGACATTGAAGTTTCTCCACCTGAGTCCACCACCGACCTTGCGCAACAGCATCAGCAGGCAAAATCCCAACTGCAGGCACTGCAGACGAAACTCAGCGTATCTGACCTGCAGAGCGCCACGGCACTGGCCAGACAACGTTCAGATCGTGAAGCAGAAGTACAACAACTTAAATCGCAACAGCAGAAAATACTGCAGGATCTACATATCAGCGAGATAGAGCAACAGATTAAGCTGCTGACAAAAACCTGCACACAGTACGCACAAAATCGAGCCAACACTCCGCCACTGCCTGCTGACACTCACGCTGCTGCCGAAAATCTGCAGCACATAGAACAGAAACTGACACGTCTGCAGACACAGATTGATCAGGCAACCAAAGACTACAAGACTCAGGGTGCAGCAACGGCGAGCGCCGGCCAAACGCTGGAAAGTAAAACCGCTCAGAACCTGGCAGCGAAGGCGGCCACAGACGCATTGACTGAGAGCCTGGAAGAACAGCGACAGAAGCGTACAGATACTTCTTTGACAGAGCTAAAAGAAGAACAGCAGAAGATATCTGCGGACTTACGTCTTGAGTTAGGCGCTATTGCTGAAGAACTGACGCAGCAGAACGTAGAGGCGCAGAAGATGTTGCTTGAGAACGCTGCGGACAGTGCAGACCGCACGGCTGCTGAGCTCCGCCAACAGGAGCAGGCACTGGCCATTCTCAATGACCGCCTCGAAACCGCCAGGGCCAATGGCCTGCACGAATTAATGGTGAAAACTGAAACTCAGCTGCTGCAACTGGAACAGGATCTCACCGCGACACAACGTCGCGCTGAAGCCGCTCGAAAGCTGTGGGAAACGCTTAATCAACACCGCGACGCGGCCAGGCAGGCTTATCTGCAACCGCTTAAACAACACATTGAAGTCCTTGGCAAACTGGTCTTCGGACCAACATTTCAAGTTGAGATTGCCGAGGATTGGTCGATTACCCATCGGACTCTCGACGGCACCACGCTAGCGTTTGATGACTTGAGTATTGGTGCCAAAGAGCAGCTGGCTATTCTCATGCGCCTGGCAGCAGCCCAGCTGGTCGCCCGACACAGCGGCATTCCTCTTTTTATCGACGATGCTCTGGGGTTTTCCGATCCACAAAAACTAAATACCATGGGCGCTGCCATTGCAGCGGCTGGTCGAACCTGTCAGATCATCATCCTGACCTGTGCACCCGGTCGCTACGCCAATGTAGGCAATGCGCATCTGATCAGACTGACACCATAGGACAGTCCCGTAGCGTTCCAATCAAACTACGCCAACGCGCCATTCTGCAGTATGATAGTCGGTCAAATATTGAGGAAGTTTTAGCATGACAGAAGCATGGATCATCGATGCAGCCCGCACCCCTCGCGGAATCGGCAAACAAGGTAAAGGTGCACTCTGGGAAATACACCCACAGAAGTTGCTGTCCACTGTGCTTAAAGCTCTGGCTGAACGCAACAACCTCAACACGGCTGAAATAGATGACGTCATCATCAGTTGCAGCAGTCAGATCAAGAAACAGAGTGCCTGTATCGGACGTATGTCCGCCCTGGATGCAGGTTATGACATCAAAGCCTCAGGCGTTACGCTGGACAGATTCTGCGGTGGCGGCATCAGCGCTGTAAACATGGCAGCGGCCAGTATCATGAGCGGCATGGAAGACCTGATAGTCGCTGGGGGTGTCGAAATGATGTCTTACACCTCCGCTGAAGGTATTCCTACTCCACTTGATGCAGGCAACGTGGATCTGCGCAATGCACACCCGCAAACTAATGTAGGGATCGCCGCTGATATCATTGCTACAGAGGAAGGTTTCAGCCGCACTGAACTTGATGCTTTTTCCGCGGAAAGCCAGCGACGTGCAGGAGCCGCTTTAGAATCCGGCGCATTCAGCAAAAGCCTGATCCCTGTCATGCGCCCGGATGGCACCTTGGCGCTGGATAACGAAGAATATCCGCGTCCGCAAACCACGGCAGAAAGCCTGGCAGGTCTGGAGCCTGTCTTTGGTCGGTTTATGGATTTACCCTTTTTCGACTCGGGCCTGACCTTCCGTGAAATGGTGGCTAAAAAGTGGAGCGATCTGGATATTCAGCACGTTCACCATGCAGGCAGCTCATCAGGTGTTGTTGACGGTGCCGGTGCCCTTGTCCTTGCTTCACCCGAATATGCAAAGGCGAATGGTCTGCAGCCTCGCGCCAAGATCAAAGCTATGGCCAACATGGGGCATTCACCTGAGTACATTTTGAATGCGCCGGTTGATGCTGCAAAAAAGGTGTTGGGTAAAGCAGGCATGACCCTGGACGACATTGACCTGTTTGAGGTCAACGAGGCGTTTGCTGTTGTTCCGGTGAAATTCATGCGTGACCTGGGCGTCGACCACAACAAACTCAACGTGAACGGCGGCGCTATAGCCCTGGGCCATCCTATCGGTGCAACCGGTGCCATGCTGATTGGTACAGCACTGGATGAACTTGAACGTCGAGGTGACAACACCGCGCTGGTCACCATGTGCGCGGCCGGCGGCATGGCGCCCGCGATCATTATCGAACGGATGTAAGTCCAGCTGAGATAAGTATGGATGAGCAGCAGACCGTTAGCGTCTGCTGCTCACTTTCTCTAGCCGGCTGCGCTCTGCATACCTGCTAGCCTGCTTGAAATAATCTGCTCAGCTTCAGCCATGATTCTTGTGATCAGTTCCTGACAGGTGGGGATGTCGTGGATCAGACCCGCCACCATGCCACAGGACCAGGCACCCGCATCCATCTCACCATCGATCATGATGCGTGGATAAACACCCGCAACTTCTTCAGCGATATCAGCAAATTTAAGGTCGCTGCCCAGCGCGCGTTCTTTTTCCAGCAAACGCTCTACTGCATCATTTGTCATCACGCGTTCGGTATTGCGCAGCGGGCGCATCACCAGACGGGTATCTAACTCACTGGCGGCTACAATCGCCTGTTTCACGTTTTCATGTACCGGAGCTTCCTGGGTAGCAATGAAGCGTGTGCCCATGTTCATACCTTCGGCGCCCATTGCCAGGGAGGCAACCAGACTGCGAGCATCTGCCTGGCCGCCCGACGAGACAAACGGAATATCAAGTTCATCCGCCGCGCGCGGCAATAAGATCATGTTGGGAATATCGTCTTCACCCGGATGGCCGCCACATTCAAAACCGTCAACGCTGACCGCGTCGCAGCCAATAGATTGCGCTTTCAATGCATGCCGGACCGCAGTGCACTTGTGAATCACCTTGATATCGTTTTCTTTCAGCAGCGGCAGGTATTCTGACGGGTTGTTACCAGCAGTCTCTACAACCTTCACACCGCCTTCGATAATTGCCTTGAAAATGGCTGGATAATCCGGCGGGTTCAAAGTCGGTAAAAAGGTCACATTGACGCCAAAAGGCTTGTCTGTCATTTCGCGACATTTGGCTATTTCATTGCGCAGATCATCAGGTGTTTTCTGAGTCAGCGCCGTAATGATGCCTAACCCGCCGGCATTGGACACCGCTGCTGCCAGTTGTGCGTATCCAACATAGTGCATGCCCCCCTGGATAATAGGGTGCTCAATGCCAAACAGTTCAGTAATTCGAGTCTTCATAGCGGGCTTTATCTCTGCAGTTGTTTTTCAGCCGGGTATCTAACACCATCAGAGCCTACTTTTCATCAACACAAATGCACCACACCCGACAAACATGCACAGCCTGAACACACTCGATCTCAAGCATCTGCAACCCGCAGAGAAAATGGACCTCTGCGTACCCGTGGTCCTTGGCTACACTGCGGAATCCTGGTGCGAGGCGTTGCGCAGCACCGGACCGATTGTGCAGCTGAACATAGACAATCAACCTTGCGTTGCCATCAGTTCCACAGCGGCAAACCAACTTGCCTGGCGCAATCCAGATAACTGGTCTTATCAGGACACGGATTTTTCAACCATTTTCCGCACACAGCTGGGGCCGGACCACGTCACTATTCTGGATGGTGAACCCCACAGGCGGTTGCGCAAACTGATTCTGCCCGGTTTCGGCGCTGCTGCACTGCGCAGAGACATGCAGACCATATACTCAACAATTGCGCAGGATCTGGAGAGTCGCGCGGGTCAGAGAGCAGATCTATATGGACTGGCTTGCCTGACCATGGCAAAGGCGCTGAATCAGACACAAATCAAAACTGCCATATCTCCTCCTGTGCTGACCAGTCTTTGCAGCTTCGAAGAGGAATTCATCGCTGCGCTACAACTCAGCCCCGACCAGCAATCACAATGGTTTAGCCGGCCTGCTTATCAACAGGTACGCGGCGTTGCTTTCGAATTTTTTCACCAGATTCTCAAACAACGCAGCGACGGTGCTAGTAAAAACGATTCGCTGGACATCATTCTGTCACGCTCAGAGACTTCAGAATTTAAGCCCCTGACAAAAACGGAAATCATCGAATCCATTTATCTGCTGAGTGTCGCCGGGGTTGGCAACATTGCTCACTTTCTCTGCACCATGATGTGGAAAGTGGCTGGAACTCATTGGCAAACTGCCGTGCAGAAAGAACTGAGCGGAGTTGATCTGGCAAATCTTGAAGGCATGAAACAACTGCCAGTGCTGAAGGCTCTGATCAACGAAACCGAACGGCTGTATGCACCGGCGCCAGTTATCCCGAAACGCACCACACAGGCTATCGAATTCCTTGGACACCAGATACCTGCCGGCACGCTGATCCTGCACCTGCATACTTTGTCGCATTACGACAGCAACGTTTACCAGTCGCCATTCGAATTTCAACCACAACGCTGGCTGGAAGACACTCCGGCTAAAACAAATGCATTTGGTGGCGGTAAACACCTGTGCCTGGGCATGGGGGTAACCCGTGCTTTGCTGCCTCTGTTGGCCGGTTTGTTATTAAGAAACTACACAATGGAGTTGCCTGAGGCACCTCGTGGCAAAGCGCTGGACCCTGATTTTGGCGCAGCCCCCGTCAGCACTGTTATGCCGGTAACTTTACACCCGCTTATAGACTGACCTTTTCACCAGCGCCAGGACACTCCAAGCACAGGGAGCAGTGGCAACATTTCTTGCGGATCGCGCTGAGTTGCAGAACTGTACTCGTAACCACCCACGTTAGAGCGGTTAGTCAGGTTTGTAACATCAAGATAAACTTCAAGGTTGCCGCGCGGCACAGCAATCATGCGGGAAACATGTGCATCCACAGAAAAGAAAGACGGCAATCTGTCACCATACAGAGTTGCCGTTAGATCAGCTTGATCAACAACAAATGGTGTAGTTGGCAGACCATTGTGATAACTGCCTTTCAGGCCTAACCGCCAGCGTTCGCCCTGCCAGGATAAGCCGGCCTTCAGAGCGAGTTCCTGATCCCACGGTCTGGCCCTGTCGCGCGACAGACTCCTCTCCTTTGCGGATGCACGGGTGGCATTTATGTACCACGACAGTCTCTCGCTGACCTTGTAACTGAGGGAAAGTTCGGCTCCCAGCATACGCGCCTTGCTGGTCTCAACTTCGAACCGATCACCCTGCAGT
The DNA here is from genome assembly GCA_048571035.1 of Gammaproteobacteria bacterium. Taxonomy (GTDB): domain Bacteria; phylum Pseudomonadota; class Gammaproteobacteria; order Pseudomonadales; family Azotimanducaceae; genus UBA4421. The sequence goes on along the minus strand of CP121329.1, from coordinate 92,926 downwards.
TCAGGCATCAATACCCAGGTGTTGTATAGATTTTCAAAATGCGACCAGGGATTGCCGATCTGGCGCAGATACAGATCCAGGCGAACGCGCAGATTCTCGTTCGGTGTATATATACCGGACAGGTTAATCTGGTCTGAATGTTGTGGGTTAAACAGTTCTGCCTTGCCGTCATCAATCTGGATTTCGTATAAATGCTGCTGTTGTGTATAACGACCGACATTCAAAGCAAACTGCCACTCATCTGACAATTTGTAATCGATGTTCATACGCGCGCTGAACTCACTCACATGTACCGGGTCTATATCCTGACCGTCATAGCGCAGACCGGTTTCTATACGCCAGCGTGAGCCCAGCGCCCGGGCGTAGGAGATGTAAGCCTGAGACGAATCTCCCGAACGATCTACTTCAACTTCGCGCTGCAGGGTTGTGCCCCTCAAACCCGGTAATGCAAGTGGCCCATAGTCCGCCGCAAAATCAGCTTCAAAATCAGCCTTCTGGCGGGCAAACGACCAGCCTGCTCGCCATACTGATTTGGATCCTCGAGACCAATCCCAATGATTGGACAACTCATAGGTATTGAATTTTCGCTGCTCGGACAGCTCGCCAACGCTGGCCAGCAGATCATCAACGCGACCCTGCCGCGCTTTATCAATGTTGACTGACGAAAATTGCCAGGTGCTGCTGAGTTGGCCTTGATGATCCTGCTGCCAACGCATCCACAGGGCACGAAAATCATCATCACTGCGGCTTACTTCAGTTTCCTGACGGACAACTACTCGATCCCGGCTGTTCAGAGCACCAAATGTAAACGTGGCGTTTTCCGTCGAACGCGTCAGATGTAGCAACTCGTCCTGAAAACGCGGCGTTCCATAGTCGGTTTCAAACTGTCCAATGGCTTTATCGATCAAACTGCGACGCGCGGAGACCACCCAACTCCAGTTACCAGCCCAACCCCGGGCATCTGTAGCCGCTGTGATGAAATTCAAGTCAAAGCCACCACTGAATTTGGCCACGGGTTCGACCAGTTCAAGATCAACTACACCGCTCATACGGGAGCCGAGGTCAACCGGGAATCCAGCCACATAGATATCTGCAGAGTCGATAATGTTGATATTCACCGCACCGAAAAGGTCCTGTACCGAAGGCAGATGAAAGGGTTCAAGCAGTTCAATGCCGTCCAGACGATACAAAACTTCGTTGTTGTCGCCGCCGCGAAACTGATAGCGGGCTGATATACCGTTGGATGCAATCCCTGGCAGAATATCGATTCCACGCAGCACATCTCTACCCAGACTTGGCAAAGTCAACAGATCTTCGTGATCAAGGCTGGCGGCCAAGTCGCGCTGGCGCCGCACACGGTAAGGGCTGGTGACCACGAGCTCTTCCATGAACGGCAGACTGCTGACCTGTGGTTTTTGTGCAGGCGCTACTTTTAGGGTCGATGTTTTGATGCGTTCAACGTAGCTGTTAGACGCATCAACGCTAACCAACTGCAGATCATGTGGGCGCAGCAGCAGATCCAGCTGTTCTAACAAGGGTAGATGAGCATCGGGCACATCAGTGACGACCAGTCGGGTTGGAATCAGACGCGTAGTCGACACAACATTCAAACCGACTTCAACAAATCGATCCAACACCTTACGTAGAGGTTCACCCTTTTCAATTGCAAAAGGTCTAACGCTTTCGCTGGCACCCGCCATCGCGCAATAACTGCACAGCAGCAAGAGCAGAATTTTTTTACACAAAGTAGATGGACCGCGGCGCATAGGCGCGCAAGCTTACGGGTTTGCTATCAACGCTTAAAGTCTAAGATGATCTCTTCTTGCGCTTCTCGCCAGGTCAGACCGGTGCTGCGGGTAATGATCTCAAGTGCCTGTCTGGGCGTCATATTACGCAAATCTCCATCGATCTGTTCGTTAGCCACACTGACTTCAACGCCGTGATCGGCAAAGCGAACTGTTTTACCAAGATCGTGGCCTATCTGGTTGACCAATGCGGTTAAGGATCGCGACTGATAACCGGCGGACGCTGCATGAATCCATTCCCAGCGCGAATCTGCCAGTGATTCCTGAAACAGTTTCTGCCCATTGGCATCTACGCTGACAACTTGTGCCTGAACACCATCTACACCTGCACTATTGACCTTTGCTATCTCAGTGCCATATTCGGAAGTAACCTCTGCGGCCCCTTCCCGCACCGCAACCTGCAGCGCACTACCACCCTCCAGGCTGACCATGAAGCGCGTGCCTATATCACGAACGTCAGCAATGGGAGTGTGAACCAGAAAATCTGAAGTGCCTTTTGTATCGATATAGACTGAGCCCTGTTTCAGATTTACCTGGGTGCCGTTGGCTATGGACAATGCTGTTGCATAACCCAGGCGGAGATCAGCACCATCAGTGCGCTCAAAACGCACCGGTTCCTGACTGTAGAGATAATCCCCTTCTGCCAGCGTGATTTCTTGTGGCGCCTCATATCGCGTCGAATTCAATTCAAAAGCACCACTGGTGACCACCACATCCCAGTTCTGCACCTGCTGTACGTCATTCAACATCCATACAGAGCCGACCAGCACGCCAATGCTGGCAGCCACACTCAGCAGGCGTCGGCGGCGACGCTGTTTTTTTGCCGCGACAAGCGATGACCAGTCGTTTTTCAGCAGTTCATGGGCACGCTGACTGGCCGCATGCGGCGGTTGTGGGCGTGGCCCCGCGGCAGTCAGGATCTGTTCGATCTCCGCATCAACAGCCTGTTCGTCGTTCGTATTGCGACCGTCGTTCATGTTTGCACTCCCCCAGAGCCAAATGGCACAACATTATTTGTTTGATCTGCACCCTGGCTGATTTGTCCATAAGCCTTACGGAACGCGGTACGCGCCCGTGCAAGCATGGATTGAATCGCTGTCGGACTGGACTCGAGACGTTGGGCGATTTCTTCAACCGACCAGCCCTCTACATACTTCCATTCCAATATGCGTCCGTAATCCCCTGGCAGCGAATCGAGCATGTAATGAATCAGATTGGCATGCTGCTGCTGATCCCTTAGAGCTTCAGGATCGCTGGATAATTCTGAACTCATAGCTTCTACCTGCGCCTGAACCTGCAGATCGTCTTCAATCAGCAGCAGGTCTTTGTGCTTCTGCGCGCGTTTATAAAAGGCGCTGACCTGACTGCGGGCGACCTGATAAACCCAGGCCAGCAAACTGGCTTCGCCACGGTAAGTTTCAATCCTGCGCATCGCTTGTCGCATGGTTTCCAAAGCTATGTCCTCTGCTTCATTCTCATTTACGCGGCGCAGGCAGAACCGATAAACCCGCACGTAGTACTGGTTAAAAAAGGTCTCAAAAACCTGTTCGTTGCCGCTCAGCAACTGCTTGGCGAGTTTTAAATCTTCTTTATGCACACGCGTAACTCAATGGCTTGTAACAGTTGAGGGTCTGAATCACATAAATCAATCGGAAAAATAGTATTTCGATTGATTTTTATCCGAGGCGCTCTCTATCTCCCCAAGACTAGGTCAACGCAAGAAGAACTTAAATGAAAAACCAGTGGTCCATCAGACAAGTTGTGGGCGAAAAGCGTGATGAAGCATTTTCCTTTATCGCGGCACAGTTTGAACAACATTTCGGCGCAACCATCAGCGATGACAGTGACGAGCTTTATGCCATTTATAACCACTGTGGTGAGCTGGATGCCGCATTCGGCCTGAACCGGCGCCGAGAAGAATTCTTCAGTAACCACTATGTCGATAACTTAAATCGACGCCTGCAGGACACCTTTCCCGACCTTCCAAGTACCGATAAAACTGTCGAGTTTGTGCATTTTTCGGTGCGCACACCGCGTCTGGTTTGTCAGTTACTGCCTTGTCTGGCGGAGTTTCTGTCAATGCAGACAGAATTACTCGTATGTACCGCAACCCGCGAACTGGCAGCGTTTTTCGAGCGCAAGGGAATAGCCCCGCACATCCTCGGCAAAGCTTCTCTGCAGCAGCTTCCACCGAACCTGCAAAACGGTTGGGGCAGTTACTACGAACACGCGCCAACCGTGCTTCTAGGCCAACCACAGAACGCTGTGAATCAAGCGGGCAGAATTTATGCGTAAGGAAAAACTGCTTGCACATGCGCCTGACAGCACTTGTCTCAGCGATGGACATAACACCTGGTCGCTTGAAGATCTAAAGAGCGCGGTAGCCTGCTGGATAAACAAGCTGGACGAACTCAACGTCAGCCGAGTAGCTTTCGACCTGCCTAACGGTTTCGATTGGGCTGCACTGGACATCGCTCTACTGGAATCTGACAGAGTCGCTATACCTATACCTTCATTTTTCAGTGCAGCTCAGCGCCATCATACCTTAGAAGCCTCTGGTGCTGAGGTTATGATCACGTTGGCTGAACCGTCATCAAGGGCACATGCGGGCGAAGCGGTCGATTTCAAACGGTTCGGCATCGAACATAGGCCTGATGCTGAAGATGTACAACTACCCACAGGGACTGCACTGGTGACTTTCACTTCCGGCAGTACGGGTCAGCCCAAAGGTGTCTGTCTGAGCGCGCAAACGTTGCTTCAAACAGCTGACAGCCTGTATGAGACGCTGAAAGATCAGGAGATACAGCAGCATCTGTGCGTACTGCCCCTGACACTGCTGCTGGAGAATACCGCCGGTCTGTTTGCCAACCTCCTCAACGGCAGCACTATTTATGTGCCCGATCTGGCTGATATTGGCGTTCAAGGCAGCAGCCAGGTGGACGTGGGTCAATTCGTAAAGGGGATTGAAACATTTGGTCCGGACAGCATCATCGTAGTACCGGCGTTACTGCTTGCGATCACCGCTTCAGCTGAATTTGGCCTGGTAACCTTTAAACACTTCAAATTTGTTGCCGTGGGCGGCGGTCGCGTGACCCCGGAACTTCTGCATCGGGCTGCGCAGCAGAACATTCCTGTTTACGAAGGTTACGGGTTAACAGAATGCGGCAGCGTGGTCACGCTCAATACACCTGTGGCACAAAAAATCGGCAGCGTCGGAAAATTGCTGCCCCATGTCGAGGCCTCAGTCGAAAATGAAGAGCTGATTGTCACTCGTCCACGAATGCTGGGGATCATCGGCGACCTGGATACCTGCACGGAGGTTGCAACCGGCGATCGTGTCGCGATAGATGCAGACGGTTACCTGACCGTTTACGGGCGTCTTAAGAACACTTTCATTACCGCGTACGGACGCAACGTGTCACCGGAATGGGTTGAAAGTGAATTGCAGAATGAACTGTGCATCAGCCATGCCGCTGTCTTTGGCGAAGCTGCTGAAATCAACACAGCGCTTCTGCTGCCAAGAGGCGAACCCACGGATGCTGAACTTGATGCGGCGGTCAGGGCAAGCAATCAGCGACTACCCGACTACGCACAAATCGGCGCGTGGCATCGTGTCACTGCTACCGACATGAACCACTACTGCGGACTGACCAGCAACGGGCGCGTACGACGGCAAGCCTGGCAGGAACTGTTCAACCATATGACACAACCCGAAAAACTAGGAGCCTCCCAACTATGAGCCACTACGAAACCCTACTGCAAGCCACCGAAGCAGAACAGCTTGATCTACTGGCCGCCCCGATTATCGAAGATGTCGCGCACGGTCGTGTCACCGTCGAGATGTACCACGCATTTCTAACCAACGCTTACCATCACGTGCGCTTTACTGTTCCGCTGATGATGGCGACCGCAAGTCGTATTCATCCGAGCCAGATGCACCTGATCAGTGCATTCAAAGAGTACATTGATGAGGAAATTGGCCATGAACAATGGATTCTCAATGATCTCAAAGCCTGTGGTGCAGACGCAGAGCGTATCGCTGCCAGCGAACCTAATTTCGCCACAGAAGTAATGCTGGCCTATGTCCGCGATTACATCACAACGGTTAACCCTATTGGCTTTCTTGGCATGGTGCACGTTCTGGAAGGTACTAGCACATCACTTGCCAGCAGCACCGCTGATCTGATTGCACAGGCTCTGAACCTACCTAACAAGGCATTCACCTACCTGCGCAGCCACGGTGCTTTAGACATAGAACATGTTGATTTCTTCAAGCAGCTGCTTGATGGTCTGACAACAGCCGATATGCACCATGTTATCCACGTTGCGAAACGTGTTTATGTACTTTATGGCAACGTGCTGCGATCAGTGCCACGGCTGCACAACGAGGCTTCAGCACATGCCGCTTAGTCAACGCGTTATTCTACTGACCGGGGCAACGGGCGGTATTGGTCAGGCGCTGGCTCTAGCGTTGGCCAACGCTGGACACGCACTGATACTCAGTGCCCGATCAGAGGATAAACTGAAGCAGCTGGCGGACAATCTGCCCGCCCGAAGTATCGTTGCCACAATTCGGGCTGACTTAACGCTGCCGGCTGATCTTGACAACCTTGCGCAAGCGGCTGCGCAACAGGGTATTGACACCCTTATCAACCTGTCCGGTGCCAATCAGTTTGCACTGCTGGAGAATACCGAAGCGGCTACGTTAACCAATATGGTGCAGCTGAATCTGCTGGCACCGATGCAACTGACGCGCCTGTTGCTGCCGCACCTGAGTAATAACCCTCACGGCATGATCGTGAACGTGGGCTCAGTCTTTGGCACAATTGGACATCCGGGTTACACCGCATACTGTGCGTCAAAATTCGGCTTGCGCGGTTTCACTGAAGCGTTACGCAGAGAAGTCAAAAACAAATCCGTCGACGTGATTTACTTCGCCCCGCGCACAACAAGCACCGCGATGAACAGCGCAGCTGCTAATCAACTCAATGACGCGTTAGGCAACGCCAGCGACACACCAGAATACGTGGCGCAAAAAATTCTTAAATCGATTGAACAGAAATCAAAAAGCACTTATCTGGGCTGGCCCGAGCGGCTGTTTGTGCGCGTTAACCAGATTATGCCCGGGCTTGTAGATCGCGCCCTGGAGAAGAAATTAGCCACCATTGAACAATTCGCCAGGACAACCTGACGGAATCCTATTGAAGCAAAGAGGAGAAAACCGTATGACTTATCCACTTAAGAAAGCTCTGTCGTCAGCCCTGTTATTCAGTGCCAGCCTGCTGGTCGCCATAACAACACTGGCGGACACCGCGAGCCCGACAAACAATCTGGACTATCTGCAAAGTAACTGGGCACACGCCACCTACAAACTCGAGGGTACAGAGCGGGAAGAGGCCCTGTCTGAACTTGCCGAGTACGCAAGGCAGATCACTCAGACAGAATCTACCGTTCCGGAAGTCCTCATCTGGAAGGGCATTGTGCTGAGTTCACTGGCAGGCGAAAAAGGTGGCCTGGGCGCTCTTGGCCTGGTTAAAGAAGCCCGCGCGAGCCTGGAAAGCGCGCTGGAGATCGACCCCAATGCACTGCAGGGTTCAGCCCACACCAGCCTCGGCACTCTTTACCATCAGGTTCCCGGATGGCCTATCGCTTTTGGCAGCGACAGAAAGGCAAAAGCGCATCTGATGAAAGCCTTGACCATCAATCCTGACGGTATCGACAGCAATTACTTCATGGGACAGTTTCTATTCGACGAAGGTGAATTCGACGCGGCAAGGGCGCATCTGGAACAGGCTATGAAAGCACCAGCCCGGCCTGGCCGCCCTCTGGCGGACAGCGGGCGTAAAGGAGAAATCCAGGCACTGCTGTTGCAGATTCCCACAGCCGGATAGCACCCTAAACCCCGCCCGGAACAAGCGAGAGCACCATAGAAAGGACAACTCATCCGAGTTGTCCTACGGATGTTTCGCTATCACCTCTGTCCCTGCTAGTATCCGGCGTGAATTCGAGCGTTGCATGCGCTTTGCGAAAAGCATTGTGCAACCATCAACTTCACACCATTGAACTCTCGATACAAAAGCAAGGAGACTGGTCACAATGGCTAAGCTGAACATCAACGGCAACGACGTGGAGTTGGAATTTGATCCCAACACGCCGTTACTCTGGGTTTTACGCGAACAAGCAGGCCTCACCGGCACCAAATATGGTTGCGGTATTGCGCAATGTGGCGCGTGTACCGTGCACATCGATGGCAACCCAATTCGCTCCTGTGTCTATCCAGCAAGCGCTGTGCAGGCCAATCAGAAAATCACCACCATCGAAGGCCTGTCTGAAAGCGGCGATCATCCTGTACAACAGGCATGGGTGGAACTTGATGTCCCCCAGTGCGGTTTCTGTCAGTCCGGCATGATCATGGCCGCGGCCGCCCTGTTGGCCAACAACGCAGCACCAGATGATGCCGCCATTGATCAGAACATCACCAATATCTGCCGATGCGGCACTTTTCAGAGAGTTCGCGCGGGCATTCACCGTGCCGCTGAACTGAGCAAGGAGGCTTAACTGTGAAAACTGATACAACCAACGCCTCTCCTGATCTTGCGCTCAACCGACGTCAATTTTTAGTATCCAGCGCCCTCGGCGGTGCCGGCCTGTCGCTGGGAATGTCACTGCCCGTAAATGCCAGCACAACCGCAGACACTGTAGATGAAGTGAATGCCTGGGTTGTCATCCATCCTGATGATACTGTGATCATCCGTATCGCACGTTCGGAAATGGGTCAGGGAACCCTGACCGGCCTGGCGCAGATGGTGGCTGAAGAGCTTGAATGTGATTGGGATAAAGTCACCTGGGAATATCCAACCCCCGGACAGAACGTTGCACGCAATCGGGTCTGGGGAAGCTTCGCCACCGGCGGCAGTCGTGGCATCCGTGGCAGCCATCAGTATGTTCGCGAAGGCGGCGCCGCTGCGCGCATGATGTTAATCGAAGCTGCAGCAGGTTCATGGCAGGTTCCAGTCAGCGAATGTACGGCAACCAACAGCGTGATAACGCATACGCCCAGCAAACGCACCACAACCTACGGCAAGGTCGCTACCGCAGCAGCGCAGCTGGTTCCGCCAAGTGACGTGCCGCTGAAAGATCCAAAAACCTGGAAAGTCATCGGTCAGCCGTTACCACGCCTGGATACTGTAGAGAAAACCAACGGCAAACAGATCTATGGTTCAGATCTGAACCTGCCGGGCATGTTGAACGCATCGATCAAAGCCTGCCCTGTAACCGGAGGCAGGCTAGGCTCTTTTGACGCTGCCAAGGCCGAAGCTATGCCGGGTGTTAAAGCCGTCGTCGAAGTCGACAATGTTGCAGTTGCCGTTGTCGCTGACACCTGGTGGCAGGCGAAAACAGCGCTGGATGCAGTCGACATTGAATGGGACCTGGGCCCGAATGCTGACGTGTCTCAGGCAGATATCGTCGCCGATATCGTTGAAGGTTTAACTGCAGATCAGGCTTTTGTCGGTAATGAAAAAGGTGATGTCAAAGCAGGTCTCGCCAACGCCAGTAAACGAATTGAAGCAACCTACAGCTATCCTTTTTTGAACCACGCCACCATGGAGCCTATGAATGCTACCGCGCTCTGGTCCAAGGACGCTTGTGAAGTATGGTGCCCGACCCAGAACGGTGAGTCAGCACTTGCCGCCGCGGCTGAAGCGGCTGAGCTGCCGATTGAGCAATGTGAAGTTCACAAAGTCATGCTGGGCGGGGGTTTTGGCCGTCGCGGCGCGCCTGACTATATCAATCAGGCGGTAAAAATCGCTAAAACCATGCCTGGCGTACCCATCAAACTGATGTGGACCCGGGAAGAAGACATGAAACACGGGTTTTATCATCCCATCACTCAGGCGCGACTTGAAGGCGGCCTGGATGATGACGGCAATCTGACTGCTTTACACCTGCGCATCTCCGGCCAGTCTATTCTGGCTACGCTGATTCCGCAGGGTTTGCAGGACGGTAAAGATCCGGCTGTATTTCAAGCTTTGTTACCTTCAGGTGATCAGGCCATCAGCTACGATGTGCCTAATCTGCTGATCGATCACGCAATGCGTAACAGCCACATAAGGCCGGGATTCTGGCGCGGCGTAAACGTGAATCAGAACGCGGTGTATATGGAATGTTTCTTAGACGAGATGGCTCATGCCGCGGAGGTTGACCCACTGCTGTTTCGCCAACGTCTGATGAAAAACAACCCCAAAGGCATGGCGGTACTGAATGCCGCAGCGCAAGGCGCAGGCTGGGGAACCCCCACAGCGCCGGGCATCCATCGTGGTCTGGCTACCTGTTACGCATTTGGCAGTTACGTCGCAGCTTGTGCTGAAGTATCCGTTGATGAAGCCGGCGTGTTGAAAATGCACCGCATCGTAGCCGCCACCGACCCGGGATATGCCGTCAATCCCCAGCAGATAGAAGCTCAGGTGGAAGGTTCATTCGTATACGGCTTATCCGCTTTGCTGTACGGCGAATGTACTGTCAAAGATGGCGAAATTGAACAGGATAACTTCCACACTTTCTCGTCTATGCGCCTGGCCGAAATGCCCAAGGTGGAAACAATAGTGATGCCCTCTGGCGGTTTCTGGGGCGGCGTCGGTGAACCCACCATCGCCGTAGCGGCGCCGGCAGTCCTGAACGCCATCTTTGCGGCCACCGGTAATCGCATCCGCAACGTGCCTCTGAAAGGCAGAAACCTGCGCAAAGCGTGAAACTGAGGAAGATGGGCTGCAGTCTGCTGCTGTTTGCGTCAGCATCAGCAGCAGGTGACATGCAGGAGACTGAACTCGACACCACCATAGCGGTAAGTGTGCAGGCCTGTTATGGATGTCATGCCCGTCCAGGTACAGAAGCAAACGGTCTTGTTCGCTTCAACACCGGCAGCGCGCTGGATATGGCCAAAAAGCTTAAAGCGTTCCGAAGCGGTGAATTGAGCAGCACGGTCATGAATCGCATCAGTCGTGGCTATACACCCTTAGAACTTGAAAAAATAGCTGCGCATATGGCCGAGCTGACCGCAAACGAGGCACCATGTTCTCGTTAACTACCACATTATGATTTCGCGTAGAAACTGGATTAGAAACAGCGGTGCTGCGGTTGCCGCGTCGTTTATATCCCATAGCCATGCAAGCCAGGGGCGCGTGGTTGTAATTGGCGGCGGTTTTGCCGGTGCCAGCGTCGCGCGAGAACTGCGCAGACTGAATCCACGCTTATCTGTTTCATTAATTGAAGCCAGTCCTACCTATACCGCATGCCCACTGAGCAATATGGTGATTGCTGGACACCGCGAAATCAGCCAACAACAGTTCAGTTATGCTGGCTTAAATGCAGACGGTATCACTGTCATTCACCAGCCTGCCGTGAACGTAGATCCAGAGCGCCGCCTGGTCACACTGAGCGACAGTAAAAAGCTGAGTTACGATAAGCTGATAATGGCGCCCGGCATTGACCTGGATTGGCAGGCGCTGCAGGGCTATGACGAAACCGCAGCAGAACTGTTACCCCACGCCTGGAAAGCCGGCGCACAAACCACACTATTGCGAGACCAGATACGTGGCATGCGCAAAGGTGGTCTGGTTGTCATGTCTGTACCTAAACCTCCCTATCGATGCCCACCCGGTCCTTACGAACGGGCCAGCCTGATAGCGGGATATCTGAAACAGAACAACCCACGCGCCAAAGTACTCATTCTTGACAGCAAAGACAGCTTCTCCAAAAAGTCGCTCTTCATGTCGGCCTGGCAATCACTGTACGGCGACATCATCGAATGGCAGGGAGAATCGGACGGTGCAACGGTTACCGCAGTCAACGCAGACAACCGATCTGTCAGCACTGACTTTGAAACCATACAGGCGGATGTGGCAAACATCATACCGCCGCAGAAAGCAGGTAAAATTGCACATCTTGCCGGTGTCACAGACCGCTCAGGCTGGTGCCCCATTGAGCCTGTTTCTTTTTCATCTACCCTGCAGCCCGATATACATGTGATTGGTGATGCCGCCATCGCCAACGCCATGCCAAAATCTGCCTTTGCCGCGAATGCGCAAGCAAAACTCTGCGCGGTACAGGTCACCCGTTTGCTCAATGGCGAATCTCCGGTGAGCGGCAAACTGATCAACACCTGCTACAGCCTGGTTGCACCCGACTATGGCATTTCCGTAGCCGGCGTCTATCAACCGGGCGAAAGGATCTGGGCTGAGATAGACGGTGCTGGTGGCGTCAGTCCTGCTGACGCTTCCCGGGAAACCCGAACACTTGAGGCAAACTATGCTCAGCGCTGGTTTGATAACCTCACAACCCAGGTGTTTGCCTGATGGGCACCTCTGGTGGATGGATGTTTATTCTTGCAATTGCGCTGTCTATCGCGCCAGCAGTGAGTGAAGCGAAGACTTATGCAAAGAAGACAGGAAAAGTTGATCGCGGTAAAGCCGTGTTTATAGATCGCGAGCGCGGTCACTGTCTGTTGTGTCACCAGGTCAGGCAGATCAATGAATCTTTCCAGGGCAACATAGGTCCCGATTTAAGTAATATAGGCGCGCGCCTCGGCGCGGATGAATTGTACAAACGCATTGCCGATCCTACGGAACAAAACCCAAATACCATTATGCCAGCTTATTATCGTACCCATGGCTTAACTCAAGTTGCGCAGGCTTACCAGGACCAGCCAGTGTTAAACGCAGAGGAAATGGATGATCTTGTGGCTTTTCTACTCACTCTGCAACAGACTGACAGGCAAGAATGATAAGAACTGTTAGTAGACGTAACTGGCTGGCTGGCGCTGGCACCCTGGCCACACTCACTGTGCAACCCAAGCTGCTGGCGGCTGTATCCAAACCTGTACAGTCAGTCCTCGAGCGGGATTTCCCTGCTGCAGACATACAACCAGGAAGGGTCAACATTGAACTACCTGCTCTGGCGGAAAACGGTAACTCTGTACGTATGAAAGTCTGCGTCGACAGCCCCATGACGCAGACTGATCACGTATCGTTCATACAGATAATTGCACAAGCAAATCCTCTACCCGATGTTGCGCGTTTTGAGCTGTCTCATGTCAACGGCCTGGCTGAGGTGGAAACCCGCATTCGTGTCTCTGCCGAGCAGGATATTGTCGTTGTTGCCGGTCTCAGCGATGGCAGCCTGTGGAGTGGCAATGCACATATTGTGGTGACGGTGGCCGCCTGCCTGGATGCGCTGTACTGATGTTAAAAACGAGAATTTCAGTACCCGCGCGCGCAAGCCAGGGCGAGATTATGGCGGTGAAAACGTTAATCTCTCACCCGATGGAAACAGGCTTCAGGCGGAACTCTCTTGGCCAGGCCATTCCGCGCAACATCCTTACCCAGTTCGAGTGTCGCTACAACGGAGAATCTGTGTTCACTGCCACACTACATCCAGCTGTCGCCGCAAACCCCTTCATCGCCTTTCATGTACGCGCGCAGGACAGCGGCAACCTTGAATTCATCTGGACAGACCAGGATAACAATGTGACCAGCGTTACCCGGGAACTGACCGTTGATCCGGCTGCATAGTATCCGCAGCCAGGTTGGCTGCCTGGCAATGGTCGTTTATGCCCTGTTGGCCGGATGCGACAAAAACCCCACAACAATCGATGCTCCGCTTTCCACACCAGAACCAGGGTTAGCTGCACCACTGCCGGAAAGCTTGTCTGGCTACCATTTTCAATCAGCGGATACCCAGGCGCTGCAGGATGATCAATTTGCCAACCCTGGCATGTTATGGGTTGATCGCGGAGAGGAACTTTGGAATACACCACCTCAAGCCGGCAAAGCGGCCTGCTCGGATTGCCACAACGATGCAGCTACAGACATGGCTGGCGTAGCAGCACACTTCCCGAAATTTAACCAAAGCCTCGATGCGGTTGTGAATCTTGAAGGTCAGATCAATCACTGCCGAGAAGAGCACCAACAGTCAATGCCACTTGAATATGAAAGCGAAGACCTTCTGGCCCTGAGCGCCTTCATTGGTTATCAGTCCAATGGTCAGCCGATAGAAGTGGCGATCGACGGTCCGGCCGCACCTGCGTTTGCTGCAGGGCAGGCGTACTTTTATACCCGTCGAGGCCAACTCAACCTCGCCTGCAATCACTGCCATGAAGATAATGTCGGTCGGATGTTACGGGGAGATAAACTCAGCCAGGGCCAGGCCGGCGGCTACCCTGCATATCGACTTGAGTGGCAGACCATCGGTTCCCTGCACAGACGACTCAGGTTCTGCAACGTCGGCGTGAGAGCAGAACCTTTTGCATTTGGCGCTACCCAGTACATTGAGCTGGAACTGTACCTGAAGTGGCGGGCCCGTGAATTACCTGTTGAGACACCCGCAGTCAGGCGATAGAAGCCTGTTCAGCCAGCGCAGCTTCGGTTTGTACGTCGATCTCATGACGTATGTGCGACAAACCAAACCACAGGATAAGCGCGCCAGTCGGACACAAAATACCCGCGCAGAGCGCAATCGATTTACCTATCGCTTCATCGTAGCCAAACACGAAATCTGTAGTTACCGCAATCACTGTGGGACCAAAGCCCAAGCCGATCAGCGTCGCCACGAGCAGATAAGCAGCAATCATCTGCCCACGCATCCGGTTGGGTGTCATCAGCTGCAGCGTGCCGCCGGAAATACCACCCTGAAACGCAGAGAAGAACACCGCCAGAGACATGACAACTATTGCTGCGGTGGCATTGGTTACAAAACCTAACGCGATAGCACATGGCGTCATGCAAACCATACTGATCAGGATGAGTCGCACATACGCATCTGATACGCCCTTTTTCACCCACGCATCCGCCACATAACCCGCTAGCAGCAAACCTGCGCTGCCGGCAACCAGCATCAGCAGACCAAAAGTCCAACCCGCCTGAGCAGCGTCGTAACCGAAGGTGCGAATGAAATAGGTTGGACCCCACAGGTTCAACGCATAGACCACCATGATAAAAGTGGACAAGCCGAAGATATGACATCCATAAGCACGGCGACGCTGCCAGGCGTAGGCAACAACCTGCGCAACCGGTAACAATGTATCGCCAACGACCACGCCACGTCGGACAGGTTCTTTCACTGTTGTGTACATCAAAAACGCAACTATCAGCCCTGGCAGACCGACAATGAAGAATGTCAGCTGCCATCCATAAACATCTCCGATTAACGGCAACGTTATCTGCCCAAGCGTCTGCACATAAGCAACAACTGCACCACCCAGCATGTACGCAAAGCCTGAGCCCAGCGTGACACCCATTGTGTAGACAGAAAGCGCCCGGCCCAGCTGCGACTTCGGGAAGTAGTCAGTAATCATCGAATAGGCGCCTGGACCCAGCGTGGCCTCACCAACCCCGACACCAACCCTCGCGGCGAACAACGTCCAGAACTGTTGAGCGAGGCCGCACAACGCGGTCATGAAACTCCAGACCGTTATGCCAATTGAAATAAGATTGCGCCGATTCTTACTGTCAGCTATCCGCGCCAGAGGTAAACCCATACCAGCGTAAAACAGCGAGAAAGCCAGCCCCGCTAGCAGACTGTACTGCGTGTCAGAAATTGCAAATGTTTCGCGGATCGGCCCAACCAGAAGCCCCATGATCATGCGATCAAGAAAAGAAAAAGTCTGCGCCAGTAGCAGGACAAAAATGACATACCATTGATAGCCCACCGAGGGCTGATCCTGCAAACGGTTAGGTTCTGCGACACTATTCTCCGACAACTGCACGGCTCCCCATTTCCGCAAAGAGCGATGATCCTATTGACATGGTGCTGCATAGTCAACAATATTGATCGTCCTGAACATTGACGTTTTACTTTCAAGACTGCTTACCTTAAAAGTTGGAAAAACCATGCCAAGACTCAAACAAGTACCCCGCTCCGCCGCATCGCCGGAGGTTCTCAAATTCTACGATCGCCTGTTTGGCGACCGCGACCCAGTCGCAGAGCCCGGCACAGCGACCGGCACCCCAGGCAACTGGTGGAGCGTATTCGCGCTGGTACCTTATATTTTTGAACACGCCACTAATCACTTCGGTATGTTTGGCATGTTCGCCCAGGAAAGCATCAGCAAGATGGACGGTAAGATCCGCGAACTTGCCATCATGCGTGCCGGTTTCACCCAAGGCAGTCAGTTTGTATTTTCCCAGCACTGCAAAGCTGCCCGTCGCTTTGGCGTTACAGAACAGCAGATTAACGACATCAGACACTGGGAAATCAGCGAAGCGTTTGACGCAAAAGAGCGTGCTGTTCTGGCCTGGGCCGACGCCCTTATTCTGCAGGGTGGCCGAGCCTCCGACGAATTATTTGAAGAGCTTCATCGCCACCTCAGCGATGAAGACATTCTGGAACTGACTTACCATACGATGGGTTACAATCTTCACGCTGTCTGCTGCAAGGCGCTCAGGTTGGAGTTTGACGACGTCGAGGAACGTGTTCGTGAAGTACCTGTACCTGGTGACGGTGAAACAGCTGACTGGGCTGGCGCTGCCTGGCAAAAGAAAACAGAGGATTAGACATGGCAAATTTCGAAATCAACGGACTGCATCATCTGGCGCTGGTCTGTAAAGATATGGAACGCACAGTGGACTTCTATACCAATGTTCTGGAAATGAAGTTAACTAAAGGTTTTGACCTTGAAGGGTATGGTCAGCACTTCTTTTTTGATATGGGAAACGGCAGTGAACTGGCGTTTTTCTGGTTCAATGACGCACCTGATGCGCAGCCCGGCGTGACATCAGCACGCAACATTGTAGGTAGTCCCAACGGCAATATTTCGTCAGCTCACAGTTCGATGAACCATGTTGCGTTCAACGTCTCTCCGGAGAAGATTGCCGACTACCGCGAAAAGCTGGTCGGCAAGGGTGTTGATTGCTCAGCCCTGGTTAACCACAACGATGTTGTTACTGGAGAAGAGTCTCGAACAGCGGAAGCCGCGTCAGAAAAAACCTGGTTGCAATCATTTTACTTCTTCGACCCGGACGGCATCATGCTGGAATTCTGCGCCACTCTGCAGCCCGGCCTGCCTAACGCTGACCTTCCAGTCAATGCAGCCGGAATAAAAGCAAACGGCGAAACCATTACCGGTATCGCGGCACAGACAAACTGAATGTCACAAAGTACAGCACCAGAAACAACGCCGCATAAAGCCCAGGAACATGGGCTGCTGCGCACGCTGGTACATGCAACCTACTGGCTGGATGATGGCCTGCAGTCCTACATGAAAAAACGTGCGGGGCTGTCTCTGCCGCGCGCGCAATCTATGGCGATGATTTATCTCACCGAAGGCATCGACAGACCATCTGACCTGGCCGCTAAACTGCAGGTGTCTAAACAGGCTACCCAACAGGCACTCAAGGCGCTGCAGCAGAAAGGTATTATCGAAATGACGCCTGACCCGAAGAACGGTCGGCAAAAACACGTTGTTTTCACAGATTACGGCCGTAATCTGGGCGACATTGCAAAAATGGGACTGTTTGAACTCGAAGCAGAATTAAGCCAACGTATCGGCGTGACCCGACTGCAGAACCTGCGTTCAGCCCTGGATGCAGACTGGGGAGAGCCGCAAAACTTCAAGCATAATTAGCGCTAAAAATTTTCAACCTCTCGGATGCTGAGAGTGTACCAAGAGTACAGCCACAATCTGAAAACCCGCTAGCGATACTCACTGATGGAAACAACCTTTTTTGATTCGGCGGCAGATGATTCGAAATAGCCGCGCTACGTGACTTTTGGCTGACTTCATGCCAATACTTCGACTCCCCCATAGGATATCTCAATGCATCATTCCGTCCCGTTCGAAGACGCACCCGGGTTTGGGGGTTTTCAGTTCCAGCATGTGGATGCTCTACTTTTAGAGAACCAACAATCTCCTGTATTAGCGGCGCCCATAATAAGCGTTGAACATGAGAACGAGCTGATCCAGATTGCGCTCAAAACTCTGTCGACAGGCGGGGCGGATTTTGGAGACCTGCGGCTTGGTAACGACTTTTATCGTACGCTGTACTGTTTAGACACCAACGTCACTGAGCATGGCCAAAGCGAAAATTCAGGTATCGGCATCAGATGCCTGTACAAAGGCTTCTGGGGTTTTGCAGCGACCCCTGACTTAACGCCGGAGGGTGTTAAGCGATGTGCTCGCCAGGCGCTGTCCCTGGCGAAGGGTTTGACCGCATGTACACCGTCAGAGTTTAGCCTCGACATGAAAAACTGGGCGCCTGAACCTCCGCACCGCGGCATACATCATACGCCTGTGGCTATATGTCCGTTTACGGCTCCGTTGGAAGATATAGTGCGGCCCTTCGTCCTCGGGGCCACGGCCGCGCTGGAAGTCGAGGGCATCAAACAAATCTCTAGCAATGTAATAGCTTTTGGTCGTCGTCGCATTTTTGCTTCTACTGAAGGCGCTCATATTTTAACAACGCACTGTATGGTGGACTCCGCGCAGACTTATACTGCGGTCGCCAATGATACGAGTGCCTATCGGACCATTGTAGGTGCCAATATGGCAGGTGGTCTGGAACATCTGATTGAAACCAACTATCCGGGCCGCGCAGCGGAAGCCGCTCGCGATGCGGTCGCCAAGTGCCATGCTGATAAACCTGCCGCCGGCGAGTACGATCTGATTTTGGATGGTCACAATCTGGCGCTGACAATGCACGAAAGTGTCGGACATCCAACGGAGTTGGACCGGGTGCTTGGATATGAACTGGGCTTTGCGGGTGGAAGCTTTGCGACCCTGGACAAGCTGAATAGTTTTGAGTACGGCAGCCCCATTGTCAATTTCACAGCTAACAATCGCATCCGGTTTGGCGCAGCATCTCTGGGTTATGATGACGAAGGAGTGGCTTGTCAGTCATTCCCGATCATCAAAGAAGGTCAGCTTGTCGGTTACGGCACCAACCGCGAAACGGCTCATCAAATTGGGCTCGATCGATCTAACGGGAACTGCCGATCCACCAGTTGGGCTGACCCGCCGATTGTGCGGATTCCCAACCTTTATCTTGAACCTGGCCCCGCCCCCCTGAGTCTGGACGATCTGATCGGTGATACCAAGGATGGGATCTATATGATGGGGAGAGACAGTTTCTCTATTGATCAGATGCGCATGAATTTTCAATTCGGATCCAACATGGCTTATCGCATCCGCGACGGCAGGTTAGCGGAACCGCTTCGGGATGTGATTTATCAATCGATTTCTACTGAGTTCTGGCGATCTTGTGATGCGATTTGCGATGCCGATCACTGGCAGATGCACGGGGTATTCAATTGTGGCAAAGGTCAACCGATGCAACTTGCGAAAATGACACACGGCGCGGCGCCTGCAAGGTTTCGCAATATACGCGTTGGCTACTAAGGGGTTTGAAGATGAAACATCTGGAATACGCCGACAAAATTTACCAAGCCGCTATGCGGGAGGGTTTTGACTGGGCAGAGATCGGCGTTCGCAACAGCGAAGAACTATGTGTGCGAGTGGCCAACAGTTCAGTCTGTAGAGAAAACGTTCTGCGAGACAATCAGACAATCAGTATTACCGGTTGTCTTGAGGGGCGCAGAGGATCGATCAAACTTCCAGGCAGCATGCATGACCGGGTTGCTGACAAGTTGGGTATTTTGCATAAGCAATTGTCGGCACAGCCGGTAGATAAAGAATTTGTCATGCCGCATAGCGAGCCAGGAACTTTTCATCACGACCTAACGAGTTGTGAATTTCTTGACACTTATGGTCCCGAGACTTTGTATCCTGCTCTGGAGCAGGCGTTGAGCACTGTGCGTAATACAGGAATGCGCAGTACGGGCTACATAGAAGCCAAGCACGGCGAAACGGCAATAATAACCAGCAGTGGAACACAGCTGACGGTTCGTGACCATGGCATTTCCAGCGGTTTTACCGTCGATCATCCCGATACATTGGGAGCCTCAGGGTCCAGCCAGGAGTCGGGAGTTTGCATGAACCGCGACCTGGTCGCCGAATTAGTGTCGCGAACGGTTGAGGACGCTTGCCATACTGCGGATCTGAACAAGACCACCCACTCGGTGGAGGCAGGTGACTATACGGTGGTTTTGCATCCCCGCGCTGTGGCCGACATCATGCGGACGATGCTGATGTACAGAATGTTCGACCGACGGCGTATCGATGAAAACCAGACTTATTTGTCATCGGCAAAA
This sequence comes from Gammaproteobacteria bacterium, assembly GCA_048571035.1. Lineage (GTDB taxonomy): Bacteria > Pseudomonadota > Gammaproteobacteria > Pseudomonadales > Azotimanducaceae > UBA4421. The sequence goes on along the minus strand of CP121329.1, from coordinate 72,923 downwards.
GACACATTACGCTTTCCAGCTGGTTTGAGCCTGGCGCAATCAGCGGAACTCAAAATACCTGGGGTCGACTACCGGGAAGTTAATGTCAATGGCAATCTAAAATCCTGTGACGATTTGTACCTGCTGCGGAACGGCAAAATCCAGGACCTTCATACGTCGGCGTATTGGGCTCAGAAAACCTCAGGCCTTGAGACCTATGGTCCTTATGCATCGCCACCGGTAACAATGAGCGCGACGAGTGAAGATGGTTTTGCAGGTGGAATTCATCAGGACCTGGACGCGCTGATCGCGTCGACTGAGCGTGGTATCTATGTCGCTAATACCTGGTACCTGCGCATGGTTTCAAACATGGAAGGAACGATTACAGGCATGACCCGTGATGGTGTTTTTGCCATCGAAAACGGCAAACTTACGAAGCCACTTAATAACATGCGCTGGCATGAAAACCCGTTTCGGGTTTTTAGTGAAGTGGATGCGGTGTCCAAACAACTGCAACTGCTTGGATTGTCGCGATGGGCCAGTAGCTCGAGTGCTGGATTGACAGCTGTCCCGGCAATGAGAATTCCGGCGTTTCATTTTTCAAGCCAGACCAGGTTCTAATTGGGTCACTTAAGAGTATTTAATCCTTGGCCATACCCCAGTCGAAATTGCCAGTATTAGGCATGATCACTGCGGGCAGTGTAGTGGAATTCAATGATTCTGTTTCTCCTACGACTTCGTTCAGAAACAGTATATAAGCGGTTAAGGCGTAAGTTTCGTCAGCCGACAAGCTACCCGGTGCGGTGTAAGGCATGGCGCGCCTGATGTAGTCAAACACTGTTGTTGCATAGGGCCAGTAGCTGCCTACGGTTTTTATCGGAGCCGCACTGGTCAAGCTGCCGTGCCCGCCGGCGAGCCGGTCGTTCAAGCCATTCGTGCCTTTAGCGCCATGGCAACTTAAACAGTGAGTTTGATACAGGGCTTTGCCGGTTCTGGCGTTTCCTGAACCTGCGGGTAGTCCATCGCCGTTGGGTAAAATGGTAGCGTCTATGGCAGCGACCTCGCCCTCACTGAGCTCTTGACCCAAATCAGGGGTTCCTGCTTGTACCCAGGTCCAACTCAACAGCAACGGGATACTGCAAAGCAGAAGTTTAATCCTGCCTCCTAATCTAAACGTAGACATTGCGCGCCTCACCCTGTTCATCTATCTGCCAGGCCTGGATTGCATTGACATGATAGAAGGAACCACTGCCACGCCCCAACATGCTCACTTCGCGGGCAGGCTGGACCGCTCCTGTTTCGTCCGTCGCGCGGCTCGTAAGTATCCCCGGTTGGCCCTGCCACTGCCATGCCGCGCGAAATCGTGTAGCGCACTTATCTAACACATGATGATCTAACTCTGCGGTAACCCAGGTTTTGCCGCCGTCGGCAGATACCTCGACCCTTCGAATTTTGCCAGCGCCCGTCCAGGCCAAACCTGATATCTGGTACCAACCCGGTCCATTAAGAGACAAGCCCGGCGATGGGCTGGTAATAACGGACTTTACACCCATGGGAAAGGTAAATAACTTTGACCTGCCATCGGCGCCCAGGTCTGAGTACTTTGAAGTTTCATCTTTGCTCATGGCAGGCCTATCTGTGACGACAACAGAGCGCAACCACTTGACACTGGCATTACCTTCCCACCCAGGGAGAAATAGCCGCATGGGGTAACCGTTTGCAGGTCGTAGCGGTTCACCGTTTTGATACAAAGCAACAATGGCATCATCCATAATTTTTTCGAGCGGTACACTTCTACTCATTATGGCTGCATCGGCACCATCGGCCACAATCCATTTACCTTTCGGCGATATACCGGCTTCCTCTAACAATATTGCTAACGGCACACCACCCCACTCACTGACGGACAACAGGCCATGCAAGGTGGCGCAATCCAAAGGTGCCGCTTCAGGCGCAGTCATGGCACCGCTGTTGCCGGAGCATTCCAGGAATTGAATACGCGAGACCATCGGATAACGAGCGAGATTCTCCAGCGAAAAAGAAAGGGCGCGTTGTACCAGGCCAAATACAGACAATCGGTGCTGCGCTGGATCGATGGTGGGAATGCCACTGTGATGGCGTTCGAAATGTAACCGCGACGGAGTGATGATGCCGTCCAGGTGCTGCAATGGCGTGCGTGACGCACCGCTGCCTGTGGTGCCTGGCTGTGAGCCGATGGGACTTCTCTGCAACTGCTTTTCGAACACAGATGGAGCGCCGCTGGCACTCATAGGTTCACCTGGTTGTTGCATCCAGGGTTTACGTTCCAAGCCATGTGCGGCTTGGGCAGTTAACAAACCGGCGCCTCCGGTCAGAGCACTTTTCATAAAAAAGCGCCGACCGTATAACCGGTTGTTTGCTTCAGGTACCTGATTCGACACTTCGGCCTCCCCTTTCTACCATAGCAGGACGAATACACCTTGGCAGAAAAACTGACGCGAGGGAATATGGCATTTTTTCTGAATCGTGCAAGCCTCTATTTCAAGGGGCATATATTTCTGCGGATCTTTACTTTAGTGTCTGCCTGACGCGATAGCTGGGCGAGTTCATGAACGGCACCCTGAAAATCTTCGGGTCATTACCGCCCTGATCATCATATTGGTGGCAGGATCACTATCAATCCCGGACCACGAGTCCGAGTCATCGTCTTATGCCGGCAATACCCCATCACAAGCGCAACATCATGCGCTGCTCGACGAGGTGGTTTTTACCCGGGAAACCGCCAGGGGCCAGATGACGGAGTTGGTTGCCAGCGGCAGTCACCAGCTTGCCGCACAGGGTATCAGCGACGTGACAACGTTCCGCAAGGTGAGGAACTCTGACAGCATCGCCTACGACACCTCTTATGGAAGTGCCAACGAACTCACCCTTAATGTCGCCGGACCGAAGTTTGCCGACGGCACCCTCAATCCTTTTCACGTCCAAAGGTTCCGCGAGGCGATCAACTGGCTGATTGATCGCCAGTATATTGCCGAGGAGATCTTCGGTGGCCTTGCCGTACCGCGCTACCTGCCTATCAGCACAGCACTGCCCGACAGTGCCCGACTGGCGCAAACTGTTCGTCGTCTTGAGGTCGAGTACGGGCACGATCCTGATCGTGCTATCAGAGTCATGTCAGATGAACTTAACGCAATGGGCGCTGAGCAGATAGACGGACAATGGCAGCATAACGGATTGCCCCTGACCGTTAAGGTGCTTATCCGGATCGAGGACCAGCGCCGCCTCGTTGGAGATTATATCGCCGATCTTTTCCATGCACTGGGTTTCACGGTTGACCGCCTGTACCGCTCGGCGGATGAGGCATCGCGCGTGTGGGGCTCTGGTAACCCCCTTGCTGGTGAATGGCACATCTACACCGGTGGCTGGGTGTCAACGGTTGTCAATCGGGATCTGGCCGGTAACTTCAATTACTACTACACGCCACGCGGCCTGCCAAGACCACTTTGGCAGGTCTATCAGCCCGTTGCCGAATTCGATGACATTGCCGCGCGTTTGTTGCTGCGCGACTATGACACCTGGGATGAGCGTCAGGCCATGATGCGGCGTGCCCTTGAACTCTCTATGGAGGATTCCTCTCGGGTCTGGCTCACGGACCAGATTTCCGCCTGGGCACGGGCGCCCGACGTCTCCATGGCGGTGGACCTCGCCGGCGGGGTTGTGAGTTCATCACTCTGGCCTTTTACATTGCGATATAATGATGCCACCGGGGGGGAAATGAAAATCGCGATGCCGACGCTGATGACAGATCCGTTCAACCCGATTGGCGGCAGCAACTGGACTCACGACAGAATGGTCATTCGAGGATTGCGGGATTCACCCGTGATTAACGATCCATTTACGGGTTTGGCAATGCCGCAACAGGTCGAATCAGCGGAGGTCATCGTCCGCAAGGATCTAGTCGTCAATGCAACGCTGGATTGGGTTGATCTGATTAAGGTTGATGAGATCAAGGTGCCCCCTGATGCCTGGATCGACTGGGACACAGAAAAGCAGCAGTGGATCACGGTAGCCGAGAGATACCCGAACGGTCTAACCACGGACAACCTGGTGCGCGTCAGGTTTCCACCAGATTTTCTCGAGCGGCGCTGGCACGATGGTACACAACGCTCTGTTGCGGACATGTTGATGCAATGGATCCTGACGTTTGAACGAGCAGATCCGGCCAGTTCCATGCACGATGCGGCGCTGGTGCCGGCATTCACCACGTTCAAGAAGGTGTTTCAGGGGCGGCGGATTGTGTCTGAAGATCCCCTGATCATCGAAACCTATGGCGGGCCTGTATACCCTGATGCCGAAACGATCGCTGCCACACGATCTCCAGGATTCAGCGGCACGTCAGGCATTCAGGATATACACGTACCATGGCACACCCTGGCGCTCGCCATTCGCGCTGAGTCACAGGGCGATCTGGCGCTGTCTTCCCACAAGGCTGACAAGCTGCGCGTGGAGTGGACCAACTTCGTCGATGGCCCCAGCCTGGACATCCTGAGTCGCCACCTTGGTCAGGCGCTTGCCTCAGGATATCTGCCTTATAGTAAAGCCCTGTCCGGCCTCATCGAGCCCGGCGAAATCAAGTCGCGTTATCAATCTCTGCAGGCGTGGTATCAACAACGTCGGCATTTCTGGGTGGGTGACGGCCCCTACTACCTGCACGCGGTTCATGCCATCGAGGGTACCGTCGTGTTACGACCATCGTCCATGTACGAGGAACCGGTTGATAAGTGGCTGCGATATTCTGCGCCGCGTATTCCCGCATTTGACATTGCAGGGCCAATGATTGTCCGGTTGGATGAGGCGGCGATATTTGAAGTGGAAATTCGATTTGATGGCAAGCTTTATCCCATCGAGGACATTGAAACTGTTAGATACATGATATTCGATAGCAGCGGCGCCATGAAGACATCGGGTGTGGCCAGCGTGACTGCTGAAGACCGCTGGCGTATCGAACTCGACCAGACGTTGGTTTCATCACTCGGCGTTGGTAGCAACCGACTTGAAATTGCCGTAACAGCAAAGCCAGTTGCCATGCCGACGTTTGGCAGCCACGGTTTTGCCACCGTGCCTGGGGATGCGGTAGTCAAACAAATCGTGACGGCGGAGGTCAATTGAATCAATCGCTGATAGAAGATTTAAGGCGAATTGCCAGCTATGCCGTCACGCGCCTGCTCATGTTATTCATCACCGTCACGATCGGCGTCTACCTGACGATCTGGATTGCCAACATGGGCGGCAAGCTCGACGAGTTGAGAGAAGTGCAGATAAGAGACCAGACAGCTGAGGCAGTGCGCGCCGACCCTTCGTTCTTCAGCCTGCCATCAGACGAGCAACAACAGCTTGTTGAACAGCAGGTGCAACTCGAAATAAAACGACTTCGCCTCGATGAGCCGTTTATCAACCGCAGCATCGATTACCTGTGGCAGGGCATGATTCTGGACCTGGGGCGGGCGGAGAATATGAGCAGTGACTCAGGGTCACGGCAGGTCCGGGACATCATCGTCGAACGCCTGCCACCAACGCTGCTGTTGTTCGGTACAGCCAACATCATTATTTTCATCACTTCTATTCTGGCCGCCCTGGCACTGTCGAGACGTTACGGAAGTCCAGCGGATCGAGCGATCATTGCGCTGGCACCAACTTCAGCAGCACCGTCCTGGTTCTACGGCATTTTTCTGATACTGATATTTGCCTTTATCATTCCCGTTCTGCCGGCGGGTGGCATGGTGGAACGCCCGCCGCCCGAGGACAAGCTCCTCTATGCGCTCAGCGTGCTGGAACATATGCTGCTGCCGCTGCTCGCCATGTTCATCGGCGCAATCTTCGTATCGATCTACCAGTGGCGCACCTTCTTTTTAATCCATTCGAGCGAAGACTATGTTGAGATGGCGCGTGCCAAGGGCCTGCCTGGCCACCTGATCGAGCAACGATACATTTTGCGACCCGCGCTGCCGCCCATCATCACGGCATTTGCGCTCACGCTGATCCAGCTCTGGAGCGGTGCGATTATTCTGGAGCAGGTTTTTAACTGGCCGGGCCTCGGCACATTGACGTTCCAGGCCATCGGCCTGCGGGATACGCCGGTCATCCTCGCAACTGTTGTCATCTATGCCTACCTGCTTGCATTGACGGTATTCCTGCTGGACATTGTCTATATGATCCTTGACCCCCGGGTTCGACTGCAGGGCAACAACTGATGACAAAATTTCTGAGGCTGGTCAGGCGATATCCATCGGCAGCCGCTGGCATTGCGATCATCACAACGCTCATCGTGATGTCGGTGCTGACGATCATTGCGATTCCCTATTCTAAAGCGATCGACATGTGGCGCGGCGGTGAGCAGTGGCAGGATAACCCGATCAACGCAAGCCCTGCCTGGAGCAACTGGTTTCGAGACAAGAAGCTGCCTCGCACCATTAAGGTCGCGTCGAATCCGGCGGATATTGTCGAAACAGAAATCGGCGGCGTTCGGCGCGCACTGGTCCCGATCGATTTTGAATACAACTACGACGGCTTTCCCTCCGAGGTTAATCTTTTCATCAAAACTGACTCTGAGGGCCCCCAACCGTTTGCGCGCATCACGTGGCGCACGCCGGATGGCCGCGAGATATTGATTGGCGGCCGTGCGCTTCGACCCAATGAACGGGTCTCCATTTCCCAGGATCGCGGACTTGAGCGACGCCTGGGAGCCCCCCCTCATGTAGCGCTTTTCAAGGCCACAAACAGTGATTTTGCATTGCGTGGACGCTATCGCGCAGAGATCGAGGTCCTGCTGTTTGAACCTAACGATACAGTTGAGTCGGAAGTGTTGGTCTACGGTCGTGTCCATGGGGTTGCGGGCACGGATCATCGTCGCCGTGATCTCGTCATTGCCATGTTGTGGGGAACACCAATCGCGCTCACCTTCGGCCTTGTGGCCGCGGTTGGGACAACAATAACGACACTGATCATCGCGGCCATTGGCGTCTGGTTCGGCGGGCGCGTTGATACCGCTATTCAGCGCATTACTGAGGTCAACATGATACTGCCGCTCATTCCGATATTGGTCATGGTAGGCACCCTATATTCGACGAGTATCTGGCTGATGCTCGCGCTGGTGGTCGGCCTTGGCATCTTCAGTTCAAGCATCAAACAGTATCGTGCGATGCTGCTGCCCATCAGAGAATCTTCCTATATTGAAGCCGCCCGCGCCTATGGTGCGGGCAGCCGCCGCATCATCATGCGCTATATGATTCCACCCGTATTACCGGTACTGATCCCCAGTTTTGTCAGCCTGATTCCCGCTTACGTCTTTCTGGAAGCATCGCTCGCCGTACTCGGGCTGGGCGATCCGGTGCTGCCGACCTGGGGAAAAGTGATGAATGACGGCCTGTCACAAGGCGCGCTCTATCATGGCTACTACTACTGGGTACTGGGACCTGCCCTGCTGCTCATGCTGACCGGCCTGGGGTTTGCCATGCTGGGCTACACACTGGACCGGATTTTCAATCCGCGGCTGAGGCAGATTTGATGACGGACCCCCTCCTCAAGGTTGAAAACCTGACGTTGCATTACCGCACGGAAGCTGGCGATGTACGCGCCGTCGATGGTCTGGATTTTGAAATTTACCGCGGTGAAGCTGTGGTGATCCTTGGAGAGTCCGGCTGTGGCAAGAGCTCGCTGACCAAAGCAATGCTGCGCATGCTGCCACGCAATGTATCAACCTATTCGGGTTCAATCTGGCTCGATGGCGCGGACATCATGACTTTCAATGACGACCGTTTTCGTCGTGACATACGCTGGCGCCGAATTTCCCTGGTCATGCAGGCTGCGATGAATGCCTTGAACCCGGTCGTGCGAGTGGGTGACCAAGTGGCCGAGCCACTACGCACACACCTCGGCTGGAACCGACGTAAAGCAATGGCAAAAGCCGCCGAGGCCTTTACGCTGGTTGAGCTGCCGGAGGCATTTCTCAACCGATACCCCTTCGAGCTCTCAGGCGGAATGCGGCAGCGCGCAGTGCTCGCGATGGCGCTGGTCACGGAACCCGAACTTGTCATCCTTGATGAGCCAACCTCTGCACTCGATGTGTTGACTCAGGCCAAGATCATGAACGTACTGAAAGACATCAAAGCCAGGCTAGGCACAAGCTTTATTCTGATTACACACGATGTGGGCACATCAAGTGAACTCGCCGATCGGGTCGCCCTGATGTATGGGGGCGAGCTGGTCGAGGTCAGCACTGCATCACAGTTCTTTAATACACCCATGCACCCATACGCGCAGAAACTTATGGCGAGCGTGCCGCGACTTCACGAGATTCATGAGCCGGAGCATATACCTGGACGGCCGCCAAATCTGATCAGGCCGCCCGCGGGTTGCCGCTTTGCCGAACGTTGTTCGTCAGAATTCGAACGCTGTGCGATCCACCCCCCCGTCACCGACCATGCTGATGGCCGCAAAGTCCGGTGCTGGCTGCATGACGACAAGCAGGACGAGGCTGTCTCATGATGCAGGCAGATACCGTACTCTCAGCCAAAGACCTCAGGACCTGGTTTGAACTTCGCCGCTTCGGATTCATCCGGGTGGGTAGCGTGCACGCGGTGGACGGCGTCAATTTCAGTCTTGTTCGCGGCGAATCTGTAGCCTTCGTGGGTGAATCCGGCTGTGGCAAAAGCTCACTGATTCGGACCCTTCTGGGTTTGCACAAACCCACCGGTGGTCAGGTCATCTTCGATGACTATGATCTGGCCACATTGGATAAGGCTGCGCTAAAGAAACACAGGGCAGGCGTTGGCTATATTCAGCAGGATCCATACGGTGCTTTACCGCCTTTCATGAATGTGAGGCAGCTACTGGCGGAACCCCTGATCATTAATGGCGTTTCCAGCAAATCGGAGCGGGAAACAATAATCCGCGCGGCACTGGACGAGGTACGCCTTATTCCGGTTGATGATTTTCTGGAGAAATTTCCGCACATGTTGAGCGGTGGCCAGCAGCAACGTGTGGTGATTGCGCGTTCGTTAATTCTCGAACCCACCATGATTGTCGCTGACGAGCCCGTATCCATGCTGGACGCATCCGTGCGGGTAGAGGTGCTGAATCTGTTGCGGGACATTCAGGCCAGGCGCAATCTTACGCTGATCATGATCACCCACGATCTCTCAACCGTGCGTTACTTTGCCAGTCGGATATTTGTCATGTATGCCGGACGCGTCGTTGAGGAAGCACCCGTTGATGATTTGATCGCGCATCCAAAGCATCCCTACACTCAGGCATTGATCAATGCATTGCCGGACCCTGATCCGGAAAATGCCCGCCGCCAGGCAGAGATTCCCGGGGGCGAACCTCCCAGCCTGTTAGACCCCAAGCCAGGATGCCGGTTTGCACCACGATGTTCCCAGGCCATCGCTGGGAAATGCGAAATTAAGGATCCGCCGATGTTCGATGTCGGTGAAAATCATTCTGCACTCTGCTGGCTACATGCAAAGGATAGCGAATGCGTCTTGCCCTGATCGGAATATTGAACATGCTAACTGGGGTTGCCCTGCTGTTCGCCATGGTGGTGGGTGTTATCGAAACGGGGATATTCTTATCCCTTGGCGCTTACGCCATGGTCATTGTTGGACTGCTGCTGGCAGGGTTTGGCCTGGCATCCATTGTCGAGGGTTGGCAGTCAAATTTTGAATGATAAGTTCCCCTCTGCGGAAAAAGCACACGCGCATCTATCAGTGACCGATGAAGCCTTCAACAGCAGCAAGTGCTAACCGGTTTGATGAAACACCGGCCAATGATGATTGATGTGACCATTGTTTACAGCTAACAAGTCACCAAACTGAAGCATTACAAATTCGCTTTGGGTGGGCCGGAAAAACATGTAGTCATCCACCTGCAGATTCAAATCTGCACTGGCGAGTATCGGACTCTGGTTCGTACTTTGATAAACAGGTTCACCCACCGGTTGTGGTGACACCATATTTGCCTTCCAGTACCCACCGTAAATGTAATAGACCTGTTCCATGCCTGGTGGCGGCTCATCCATGAAAGGATTTTTCTGATAACGCTTGAGAATAGGCGCGGCAATGAAAAGTGCTGGCTGATGATCGGTAAGATGAAAGGTATCGAAGTCTGTTGGCATGACCACGCCAGACCCGGCAGACAGATCATTCATGGTGTTATCTTTCTCATAGATCTTCAGGGTATGACTGCCAGCGCCGTTTAACACCAGCTTCTCCGGATCATAGCCAGCGAGTTTTGCGCGATCGATAAAGCCACGGTAGATAGACAGCACCTCCACTACGGCGGGATGCGACAGATCTGCTTTCAGACCAGTCAACTGAGGCTCATAACCCATAAGACCGGTGAAATGTAAGTGCTCATCATCAGCGGCAATGATGCTTAAACATTCGCTCAACATTTCCGGCTGCGCCAGGCCACCACGATGCAAACCGACATCAATCTCAAAGTTGATACCAAGACGCAGGCCGTGCTGCCGGGCAAATGCCTGGTATTGCAGAAGCCTCTGTTTGGTATCCACAAGCCATTGCACGTTATTCTCTGCATCATACTTCTGATGATCCAGCTCACTGTAAAATCTTTGTACCGCAGTAACCGGCATGGGTTTACCTAACAGCACATCCGATGAGGGAAAGGCCTGTGCAACCGCACTCAAAAAAGGTTGATGAAAAACCATCAGTGACTGGGTTCTGGCCTTGTCCATCACCTCTCGCAGCAACGGAACCGAGGGCAATGATTTCACAACGACACGATAGCGTTTTTGCTCTCCAACCGATTGAGTAATGCGCGATATGTTATGCGTCATTCGAGCAGAGTCGATCAACATCACAGGATGCCCCGGCCCCTCTCTTTTAAGCATTTCGTTCAAACCAGAGAAATAGCTGTTGTGTCCTGCATTGTGTACGCCAGCCATTGCGCCCGGCGCCCACAACACATTGCTGCTGCCCGCAACACCAGCAGCCACTATGCTTTTCAGTAGTCTTCGCCTGCGCATCAACCTACCCCAGGAATATTTTTTTCAGATGTGGATTTAACATTCGTCCGGCAGGGTCAAGTTCAGCACGCAAGGCCTGGAAGTCCCTGAACTTTGGATACAACTGTTCAAGCTGGGCTTTGCCCAACGAATGGACTTTGCCCCAATGAGGACGCCCGCCATACTTCCAGAAAATAGGTTCTATGAGATCGAAATAGGGTCGATAGTCCTCACCCGCCATTCGGTGTATCGAAATCGCAGCATGGTCTTCATGCCCGGCACTCATACTCAGCCAGGTATCGTCCCGTTTGACGTACCGATATTCCAGCGGGAACACCACATCGATTTCTTTGTCGATGATTGTACGCAGGATTTCCCGCAGACAATCCGCACCTGCCTCCAAGGGTACTGAATACTCCATTTCATTAAAACGCCCGTTGCGAATGTTACTGAGTATCTTATGAGACTCATCAACCGCTTCTGTGGGTTCAATCTGTTCTGCCAGCGCGTTGATTTGCGGCAGGCGCTCTTTGGGCGGCAGGGTTGCCCAGAAAGCCATCGCCTCACCAAAAGCAGCCTCGTCTTCGGGTGACGGTGGCGGATTATTAATGTCCTCATCCGTTTCATCGATGGCCAGAGTGAGTGCGTAGTCTGAGTGAGTTAACGGAAACATCTCGAAGTGACGGTGTTTTGCCGCTGATTCATCAAATGTCTCTAGAACCTCTTCAATGGGTTGCACCCAGTTTTTCGCTTTTAGCTTGAACGGCGTGCGGTTCTGCAACGTCATCTGCGTAATAATGCCCAGCGAGCCCAGGCTGACCCTGGCTGCATTGAAAAGATCGGCATCTGCAGACGGGCTGACATCAATGACTTCACCACCTGGCGTCACCAGACGCAGCGACGTGACAAAGCCAGACAGGCAGGTAAAGGCGATGCCAGTGCCATGTGTTGCAGTGGCAGTGGCCCCGGCGAGGGTCTGGCGATCTATGTCCGGCAGATTGAGCATCGCCTGACCGACTCTGGCCAGAGGGGAACCCATGTCGCCCAGGCGTGTCCCTGCCGCAAACGTTGCCTGCATAAGGTCGGTATCATGTTTGAGCAACCCGTGGAGTTGATCGATGACAACCAGATGCCCATCAGTGGGTACCAGCGCACTGAATGAATGACCCGACCCTACAGGGCGGATTTCACCAGCAGTATTGCGGAGAAAACTGATCAATTCATCTTCGGATGCAGGCGAGAAGCGTCCTGCAGGATGACAAACCTGCCCACCAGACCAGTTGCGCCAGGGTGTTTCAGACTGTTGTCCCAACACCGACTGCCAAGGTGCAAACAATCCAAGCAACGCACTGCTGGCCATAAATTGGCGACGGGAGTGTTTCATTGACTTTCTCCCATCATGGCAGGGCCGCCAGCCGTCGCGTGATTTTTTGACATAAAGAGAATCATCGCGTTGAAGTCTTGTGTTTCGCAAGCCATGCAGTAGCCAAGTGGCGGCATACTATTGAAGCCTTCAAGTGTGTGTTGCAGCAGCGTCTGCATGCCCTTGGCTACACGAGGTTGCCAGTGTTCTGCAATACCGACTACCGGCGCGCCTGCATTGCCATTGACATGGCACAATGCGCAACTGGCTGCCCACATTTGTGTTTGTCGAGCTGTCAGAGTTTGATTGTCATCAAACGCTACTGATTCAACTTCTGCCGTCGCGACCGAAGGCTCGGGTTGTGGAATGTCCGTTCCAGCCGGCTGTTCACCACAGCCTGTGAGCATCGCCATCAAAAGAAGCAGCGGGACATATGCAGACTTAGCCTTCATAGTCTGTAGGTGACCTCCATTCCAAACGCTCTGGGTGTGCCAATCATTTCTTCATTAAAGCCGAAGAAAGACAGATCAAATGCATACACCATATATTCTTCATCCCCCAGGTTGCGACCAAAGGCTGCCACCTCCCATTTTTCATCCGTAGAAGTCCAGCTGACACGCGCGTTCATCAGCCAGTAATCGTCCTCTCGCAGTAAAGGGTTGTTCAACGCGTCGAAGTAAACCTCATCCTGATAGTTAAAATCAGCCTGCAACGTAATTGCGCCGTTGCTCTGCAAAGGAATGTCATATTGAATCAAACCGTTAAACGTCAGTTCTGGCGACATAGTAATTTCGTTTCCACTGAAATCCCCGGTAGCGGTCACGAAGTCTTTGTATTCGGTTGAAAGCAGACCCAGGCCCAAGTTCACAAACAGATTGTCGGTGGGCAGCCACTGCAACTCGAACTCTGCGCCATAGATTTCAGCATCCGCTGCATTGGAGATTGTGGAAAAACCAATGCCGTCAACAATGACAAAGGCAAACACCTGCAGATCTTCATAATCGTAATAGAAAGCAGAGCCATTGAAACGCACCCGGCCATCTGCCAGCGTAGACTTGAAACCCACTTCGTAACTCAGCAGTTTTTCTTCATCGTATGGCGCAATACCATCACTTGTAGTTTGAATCCCGCCTGCCTTGAAGCCGCTTGTCACGCTGCCATACAGCAACAGATCATCAGACAACTGCGCATCGAGCACTAAACGACCGCTGACGTTGCTGAAATCGTTATCCGCAACAGCAGGGAATCCGGGCTGCACAGGATTGCCGCCTTCCGGCTCGTCATAGAAGAAAAAACTGTCATGCTCAATTTCTTCATCGGAATAGCGTAACCCACCTGACAACGTCAACCGATCACTGAGCTCGAAACTTGTATCGAAGAAGACAGCAAAGCTGGTGATCTCCTGCTCGGTGCCTGATTTAGACTTGAAAACAAACTGCTCAGGACACAAACCACCTGGGTTACCGGGCGGTGCGGTGCAGTTCACGTCATCACCAATCGTGAAAGGCCTGAAATCCCGCAGGATATCGAAAGCGGTATTGTCCGTTGCCTCATCATTGAGGTAATAAAGTCCGGCCAGCCAGGACCATTTATCCGCAGCCCAGTTCAGACGCAATTCCTGCGAAAATGTTTCCTGCTCTACAGCCAGTTCACCGGTGAGAATATTATTCGGACCTGCGTCTGTTTCTTCAGGCCGGAAGTCTTCAACATCATCAAAAGAGGTGATTGATGTGATAACAAAGTCGCCAATGGTCCAGTCTGCCGTTAAAGAAACGCCCCAGAATTCTGTATCGTTCTTAGCCTCAAAATCGTAGTTACCTTCGTCATAGTCAGGTACGGCTGGCACGGTATCGCCGTTAAGAGTCGTATACGCGGCCTGTTCCGAATATCCGAATATATCAACACACTGCCCGGCAAGAATCGCCTGATTGCCGCACATGTTGCCATCTGTGTCCCACACCCCCAGGTGTCTATATTGGACCGCATCAGATTCGGTTTTGCCACCACGCACATTGAACAGAAGATTTAAACTGTCAGTAGGTTGGGTTTCAAGTAAGACACGCCAGGCCAACTCATCCGTACCCTGCTGATCATTGCCGGTAAACCTGTTTTTCATCCAGCCGTCCGAATCGCTCTTGAGTACCGCCGCCCTGAACGCGGTGTTGTCTCCAAGAGGCCCACCAAATGCACCTTCAATCTTGCGTTGGTCCCAACTGCCGATGCCGGCACGAACCCAGCCGTCCCATTCCTGCGTCGGTTTCCGTGAAACAAAGTTCACCGCGCCACCGGTAGCGTTTCGTCCGTACAAAGTACCCTGAGGACCGCGCAAGACCTCAACCCTTTCAACATCCAGTAACTGGAATATCTGCACCGCATTGGACGAGATATATGTCTCATCCATGTAGGCGGCGATCGGCCCCTGATTTAACACACCAAAATCGTTCAGCCCGACACCTCGAATGAAAGGCGCCGGTACACCTGTATCTCCGTTGGGGTAACCGACACTGAAGTTTGGCGTCTGCGCCGTAATATCAACGCTTTGCCGAAAACCCAGCGCCTCAATGGCATCGCCGGAAAATGCAGTAACAGAGACAGGCGTCTCCTGTAGTCGTTCTTCGCGTTTTTGCGCGGTGACAATGATTTCTTCCATCAGCGGTGAGCCGCTTGTCTGGGCCATCGCCCATTGAGGAAGAAAAAGAGCAAGCAAACTTATAGCACCTAGAACACATCTAGTCAGTTTTATCACGACGCACCTCCCGTTTACTGGTTGCTTGAGCTTACGCCGATAAAAAAAGCATGACCAGCTTTTCGCTTTCCTGGGCACCGAGACATCTGCAACAACTTGTCGATACATCTTGTCGATACATCGCTGGGGACCGACCAGATCAGAGCCAGACTGATATTAGCCTGATCAAAGAGACTTGAACGATTAGCCAGGTCATCAGATAAGCGGTTCGCGCCAGCTGTTCACTCAGAAGATGCCATGCTTTCACGGCGAGCATCCCGCCGCGCAATATGACCCCGCATACGTTCCTGCCGGACCTGGGTAAGCGGATATTTCCACAACAACGGCAGCGCTACACACGCCAGCACCGCGGGAACGATGCTGTACAAAACCGCTACCGAGAGCTTTGCCGCGGCTGTGTTCTCATCCGCCGCAGGGTCAAAACCGAACCAGGCAACGCCGTTAGTCGCCAGCAGCACGCCTAGCGCAACTGCAGCCTTGTTAACCATACCCCACAAAGAGAAATACAACCCCGTGCGCTGTTCGCCGGTACGCAGCGTGTCGAGATCCACAACGTCCGCAGCCATGGATGACGGCAGGAACACCAGTGCACCCACCGCAGAACCTTTGAGCATCATCAGCGCAAAGAATAGCCAGTAATGCTCCGGTCCCAGCAGCGGAATGAATGCACTCCAGAGCGACAGCCAGGCTATACCAATAACAACGGTTTTATGTTTCCCGAGGCGGCGCGAAATTGCGAACCAGGCGGGGATGGCAAGGCTGCTGGACAGATAGTAAGCCAGAACAAAAAGCGCGTAGCGATCAAACGGCTGCTCCATAACTGAGCCGACAAAGAAAAACGACAGTGACGCGGTCATGCTCACCGACGCAACCAGAAACAACAGACTGATTACCAGGCGTCGATAAGGACCGTTAGCCAGAACAATTTTCAACCCACGTCGCCACGGTACCCGCTCCTGCTTAGCCCTGGAACGAGAGGGTAGCTCGGGTACAAACAACAGAGCCGGTGCGCTTAACAGAGGTAACAGGATGACAACGGCAACGGCGATACCCAGCAACGCATTGTTGGCGCCAGACAAGCCAAAGCCTAAAGAGAGAATCAGCGGTATCAGCAGCGCCATCAAGGTACCACCATAACCAAAAGCTTCCCGCCAACCGGTAACCTGCGAACGCTCATTGTAGTCCGGTGACAGCTCAGCCCCCCAGGCACGATAAGGCAGGTCGACAAGAGTGAAGCTGAGATAAAGCGCGCTGATCCAGACAAACAGATAAAGATTAGTAACCGCTTCACCACCAAAAAGCTGCCAGGCCGCTTTTGCAAACGCACTGTCTGGCACAAACAGCATCCACAACGACAGGATCATCAACGGAATACCTATGGCCATCCAGGGTTTGCGACGCCCGAAGCGGGTCACCCATCTATCAGAGGCGATGCCGATTGCCGGATCTGTGACCACATCAGTCAATCGGGATAAAGCAATCAGCGCGCCGACAACGGCAAGTGACAGACCCAGATTCTGGGAATAGAACGCCGGGATATATAAAGCTATCGGCAGGCCAACTGTTGATGTTGGTAGATTGGCAATGCCGTACAAGGCTATTTTCAATCGTCCAACACCTTGTACGGGCGGCGATGCCTGTTTCAAATCAGAACTCAAACGAGGTACACCTTCTCTCTACTCTCATACTCACACTCGCACTAATAATGCGTATAATGCAAGCAGCATTACTAAGGAATTAACATGCAGCGACTCTTGCTAAATCTGATTATTCTCACTTTACTCACCGGCTCTTTTGCGTCTAACGCATCGGCTCAATTCATCACCACAGACGAAGCTCTGGTCATAGAGCAACAGAACCAGGCCACTGAACGGGTCAGCAGTTTTCTCGCCCGCGAAGAAGTGCAGCAGCAGCAGCTGATTAAATTTGGCGTCGCGCCTGAACAGGCCGAACAACGCATTGCTGCTCTGACTCCGCAGGAACTGATGTCTCTGGACGCAAAAATAGGCGACATGCCCGCCGGTGGTATCGCTGAAGTCATCGGTATCGTCGTCATTGTCCTGTTCATTCTAGAGTTACTGGGTGTCACTGACGTATTCACGGCTATTTAGGGTATTTATTTTTGGCGCGGTTCTGACGGGCTGTCAGAACCAGCCAAATTTGAGTCTGAATACACCGGCGCTGCTGGAACTGACGCAGACGCCCTTCCATGACCAGACTGGATACTTCTGCGGGCCGAACGCTCTGGCAACGGTCCTGCATCGTACCGGGTTGGATATCGACCCAGACACACTCGCTGAACAGGTGTACCTACCAGGCCGTAAAGGCAGCCTGCAGCTTGAGCTGATAGCAGCAACCCGGGCCATGAACCGTTTGACCGTTACCGTCGAGCCCTCTCTGCAGGGCATCCTGCGTGAGCTGGAGCTAGGCTATCCCGTCTTGATTCTACAAAACCTGGGCGTCGCCTGGTTTCCCGTCTGGCATTATGCTGTTGTCATCGGTTTCGATCCGGTACAACAGGACTTCATCCTGCGTTCCGGCAATCAGCGACGACAACTGTTCAAAGCTCACCGACTGTTAAAAACCTGGGACCGCGCACAACGCTGGGGTGTGGTTGTCTTGAATCCGGGTGAGTTGCCGGCAAATACGGAAGTAGAGGCTTACACAAGTTCGGTTGCAGCACTCGAACAAGTCGGCAGCTTGGAAGCCGCCCTTCTGTCTTATCAAACTGGATTACAGCGCTGGCCTGACAGCACCGCATTGAAGTTTGGTACCGCCAATACACTGCAGCAGACGGGAGATCAGATTCGTGCTATTCAGATGTATGAGGACTTGATTGCGCAAAAACCTGACTACTGGTTTGCGACTAACAATCTGGCACACACTTTAGCACTGATGGGATGTAAACAGCTTGCACTGAATGCTATCTCTCGATATCAGGCCAAGGTTGGGCCCGACTTACCTCAGATGTTGTTGAATACACAGCAAACCATTGCTGCACAAACTGACAAACAATGTCGTCATGTACCCGCAATTGAATCCAGTTAGTCGACGCCTAGAAACTGTTCAAGCCCGGCAACGTAACTGTCCCAACCCGCATCGTGATTCTGCACACTCTCCGCACTGGTGAGTTTTGAATGACGCAGATCAATGCGATAAGACTTATCGACCTCCAATTCAGCGCAGTCTTGGCTGCGTGCGCAAATCCAGCGTATACGGTTGATCCGGGTGAGGCACTTCAGCCTTTATTTTCAGGCGTCCCTGAGAACCACCGTGACTGAAAAACCTGGCGCCCCGCCGCGCTTCCGCTTCATTGGCATTAAGCGGGAAGGTATCGTAATTGCGGCCACCTGGATGCGATACATGATAAGTCGCACCCGCTATCGAGCGCTGATTGCTGGTATCGACCAGATCAAAAACCAGGGGTGAATGCACGTCTATTGTCGGATGTAAGCTCGACGGCGCCGACCAGGCCTTAAAGCGTACACCGCCTACAGCGCTGCCCCGTTCACCGGTTGGCCGCAATGGCACCGGTCTTCCGTTACACAACACCAGATAACGATCGCCTTTCAGCCCCCGCACTGAAACCTGCAGACGCTCAACCGTTGAATCAACATAGCGCGCCGTACCCTGGGCAGTCGCTTCTTCTCCCAGCACGTGCCAGGGTTCCAGGCCATTGTGAATTTCAATCTGCATACCCTGGGCTTCAAAACTACCCAGCAGGGGGAAACGAAACTCCCTGAACGGCGCGAACCATTCTTCTTCAAAGGCATAACCTGCCCTGTCCATATCAGCAAGCACTTCACGCATATCTTCCCAGACGCAATGTCGCAGCATGAAGCGATCGTGCAATTCTGTGCCCCAACGGATCAAGGGTTGTCGGTAAGGCTTGCGCCAGAAGCGCGCAACCATCGCGCGGATCAACAGCATCTGCACCAGGCTCATCTGCGCATGGGGTGGCATCTCCAGCGCTCGCAGTTCTACCAGCCCTTTCCGTCCGGTAGGACCGTCAGGCGAGTAAAGCTTATCAATAGAAAACTCAGCCCGGTGCGTGTTACCTGTCAGGTCGATGAGAAAGTTGCGCAACAAGCGATCCACCTGCCAGAGTTGTTCTGTCTCTCCTTCGGGTAGCAAACCCATGGCAATTTCCAGTTCATAAAGATTGTCATCACGCGCTTCATCGACCCGTGGTGCCTGACTCGTGGGCCCAATAAACAGACCGGAAAACAGGTATGACAAACTCGGATGACGTTGCCAGTAGGTTATAAAACTACGCAGTAAATCAGGTCGTCTGAGAAACGGGCTGTCTGCAGGTTGGGCGGCACCCAAGGTGACGTGGTTACCACCACCGGTGCCCGAATGTCTGCCATCGAGCATAAATTTTTCAGTGCCCAGGCGGCACTGACGAGCCTCTTCATAGAGGACCTCAGTATTGCTCACCAGGTCACGCCAGTTTGTAGCGGGATGCACGTTCACTTCGATCACCCCGGGGTCGGGAGTTATCTGCAGAATCTGCAGGCGCGGATCACGTGGGGGTTCGTAACCCTCAAGAATCACAGACAAGCCAACAGAATTGGCAGCGGTAGTGATTGCATCGACAAGCGCCAGATAAACCTCCAAGCGGTCTTCTGGTGGCATGAAGGCATAGAGTTTTTTGTCACGAACTTCGAGACACAACGCTGTATGAACGATTTCATCTGAGTCTTCATTCGTCACTGGTGCCGCGGTGGCATTAACCTGAGCGCCTGCTTTTTTCAATGCCCCCAACGATTCAAATGGATCGCGCTGAGTCTCAACATCCCGATCTTCTGGCGCTTCCCAGGGTAGCGAAGCTAATGGCAGCCGCAAACCCATTGGAGAATCACCAGGCAGCAGGATCATTTTATCCTGACGGAACGGCCAGCGACTCGAGTTCCAGTAGCCACCATCGGCTTCGCCTTTGAATTTGATTGGCAAAGCATAGCCGCTGATTTTATTGAGACCTCGCTGAAACAGGCGAACCATTCGAGCTCGCTCCAGCGGGTCTTCCAGCTTGGGATCTGAAGGATCTACATTCACCGGCAATCGCGCTTCCTGCTGCAGATAATGCTCAGGGTCTTCATAACCCGGGACAATATACTCAGGGTCTATCTGCAACACTCCAGCCAACGCTTTAGTTAAGCGGAAGGCATCTTCAACACTACAGCTTTGCGCCTCATTCTTATCCGCAACGACTTCAGGGTGCAGCACAGCCGGCTTGCCGTCCTGCCGCCAGAACATAGACAGCGCCCAGCGCGGCAGAGGTTCTCCCGGGTACCACTTTCCTTGTCCAAAATGCAGCAGGGCATCTGGCGCAAACTGTGCCCGAAGTCTCTGCAGCAGCTTGCCGGCGAGTTCACGCTTGTCTTTACTCAGGGCGGTGTAATTCCATTCCGGCCCATCCATGTCGTCAATTGAGACAAAGGTGGGTTCACCGCCCATGGTTAACCGGACATCGCCTTTTTCCAACTGACGGTCAACTTTGTCGCCCAGTTTCTTGATCGACTTCCATTGCGCGGCATCGTAAGGCTTGGTTACACGGGGGTCTTCATGAACCCGCTCAACTTTGTTGAAAAACTCAAATTCAACGGTTGCAGATTCAATTGCACCGGTTACGGGAGCCGCGCTGCCCGGGTCAGGTGTACAGGCAAGGGGGATGTGCCCTTCGCCAGCCAACAGTCCCGAAGTTGGATCCAGACCTATCCATCCCGCACCAGGCAGGTAGACTTCTGCCCATGCGTGCAGGTCGGTAAAGTCTTCTGTGGTGCCAGAAGGTCCATCAAGGGCTTCCTGATCAGCTTTCAACTGAACCAGATAACCCGACACAAATCGCGCAGCCAGGCCCAGGTGACGAAGAATCTGCACCAGCAACCAACCACTGTCACGACACGAACCACAAGCCAGCTTGAGCGTTTCTTCACAGGTTTGAACGCCAGGCTCCATGCGGACCAGATATCCGACGTCACCCTGCACGCGTTGATTCAAACCCACAAGAAAGTCGACCAGCGCAGTGGGATTCCGGTTTACGCCCTTCAGCCATTGCGTTAACAGAGGACCTTTGTCGGTAATCTCCAGGTAAGGCGCAAGATCACGTTTCAGCTGTTTGTCGTAAGTGAAGGGATATTTCTGCGCCGACTCTTCGAGAAAAAAATCAAAAGGGTTGATCACCGTCATATCTGCAATCAGCGAAACGTCTATGGACAGGTGATTGCTTTTTTCCGGGAAAACATAGCGCGACAGATAGTTCCCAAAAGGGTCCTGCTGCCAATTCACAAAATGTTCGGCAGGTGACACTTTCAGCGAGTACGCGGTTACCGGGGTGCGCGAATGCGGTGCCGGTCGCAGGCGGATCACGTGCGGATGAATAGTTATCGGCCGGTCAAACTTGTAGTGCGTGCTGTGCTGCAAAGCAACGCGGATAGTCATGATTTATCACCCTCGTTCCAGGCCATCGGCGGCAATCGGTCAAATGCCTCCTTGATCTGCTGGTTCCAGTTACTTTTCAATTCGCGCAGAAACTCGCTGTCTTCATCGTATGCGACATAACGACACGGCGCTAAGCTGCCTGTATTGTATATACTCACCTCTATCGGCGGCCCAACGGTAAGGTTACTGCGCATAGTGGCATCCATGGAAACCAGCCCACACAACGCAGCTCTTTCCAGTGGCGTGTCTTCGGACAGCACACGATCAAGGATAGGTTTGCCATACTTTGATTCACCTACCTGCAGGAAGGGTGTCTGGTTAGAGGTTTCAATATAGTTACCCTCAGCATATATTCTGAATAAGCGTCGCGGCGCTCCGGCCACTTCTCCACCCAGCAGCAGGCTGGCCTCAAAAACCGGACCACCACCAGTATTCTTTTTCTGCTGTTCAAGATTAAGCGCGCCAACATAACTGGCCGCTTCGGCGACTGAACTGACGGTCATGAGATTGACTTCAACGTTATCACGCATATCTCGTTCGATCTGCGCAATCACACCTTGTGTGGTTGCCAGGTTACCCGCAGTACAGATAACAAACTGGCGCTCTCCAGGCACACCATAGCGACGCATCTTGCTGTACGTGCTGACATTATCAACACCCGCGTTTGTACGAGAGTCAGAGACAAAAACCAATCCTTCATTGACGGCGATGCCGACACAATAAGTCATTTCGATGTTGTACCTAAAATGGGCCCACTCGCTGTGGGCCGCGTATATTGAACAATAGCCACGGACACCACAATACTGTTGATTAAGCGCAGCCCAGTTTTCCACAGGTATCTGTCAGACGCCGCACGATAAGGGCATACAACGCAATGTCCGTGGCGCCAGAGGATTGCACCTCTTCAATGGCGCTGAACCAGCTGTCAAGAACACCCGGATTCCGGTCCTGCCATTTTGCAAAATCACCCTGCGCTGTAGTTAGCACATGCGCACTGAATGCACATTGCAGACGGAACAGATCATCATAAAGCGCATCAATCTGCAGCGCCTGCCAATGTGAATCTGTCGGCAGATCGGTTAGACGGGAAACCAGCCAATCGATGCGCAATTGCGACGCAACCCGACCACTCACCTCTACCAGCGCTGCTACCTCACAATCTTGTTGTTCAGCAACGGCAACAACAGGCAGCATCTGCGTAAACACCTGCACATCACTCCAGTGTTGTGCCAGGTGAGCGGGTAACCCACCCTTTTCAAGTGCCGCGCTGACGGCGGTATCGGCCTCGGAAGCCGCGAGATTAGCTGCAGCGGAATGTGCAACAACATCAAGTGCCGGCTTAAATCGGCTCACCAATGCGTCGAGGGAACCGGACACATCACAGTTCCTCAATATCCAGCGGGTTGAGCGAGCGCCCAGCTGTGCCACGCTATCAAGAACATGCAACTGCTGTTGGGCATTCAGACCCGGCGCAGTGGCAACAACGTCAAACCAGGTTGCAAAGTCAAAACAGGCTGCTGCTACTGCGTATCCTTTGGCAACATCGGTAACTGCACAGCCCACTGATTCACTTAAGCTCGAAACAAACGTAATGCCCATATGACCAACAATTTCATTGGCAAGCTGCGTCGCTATTATCTCCGGTGCAAGCCTGTGAGATCTGATGTCCTCCTCAAACTGCTCTACCAGCGAGCCCGGGAACGCATTCACAATCCGTTGTGCAATCAGTGGATCATGATGTACCGCCCCGTCTATCAGGTTGTTTTTGATATAGGTTTTTGTATAGGTCAGAAGCACCGCAAGTTCAGGGCGAGTCAAACTGTCTTCACTGGCGTAGCGCTCCGCCAGAGCCTCATCCGACGGCAGGAATTCCAGCGCTCTGTCCAACCCGGCATGCGAACTCAAGACACCCATCAGACGTTGGTACTCACTCTGGTGGGCTTTCTCATGACGGATCGCAAGACTCAATGTTTGCGCTTGATCAAAGCTGTTTGCCAGCACCAGAGCAGCCACTTCATCGGTCATTGATTCCAGCACGGAGTTACGTTGTTTACGCGTCAAATCTTCGCGCGCGACCAGTTCGTTGAGCACAATTTTGATATTCACTTCGTGGTCGGAACAATCGACACCCGCGGAGTTATCAATAAAATCTGTGTTTACCGCCCCACCGTTGAGGGCAAACTCTACGCGCGCACGTTGTGTGATACCCAGATTGCCGCCCTCGCCAACAACCTTGGCTTTGAGCTCGTCAGCGTTGACCCGCAGGTGATCATTTATCCGGTCTCCAACATCTTCATGATTCTCTGAGCTGGCTTTTACATAGGTCCCGATACCCCCATTCCAGATCAACTGAACGGGACTTTTCAACAACTCGTGAATCAGGTCATCAGGCGCCATATCATTCTGAGGAATCCCAAATCGAGCAGACATTTCAGGGGTCACAGTAACCCGCTTGCTGGTGCGGGAAAATATGCCGCCACCAGCGCTGATCAGCGTCTCGTTATAATCGCTCCAGCTGGAACGGGGTAAAGCAAACAACCGCTCTCGCTCCGCATAGCTGGCCGCAGCATCAGGGTTTGGGTCCACAAAAATATGCATGTGGTTGAACGCCGCAACTAACAACAACGATTCGGACCGCAACACACCATTGCCGAAAACGTCACCGCTCATATCGCCAATGCCAAGCACGGTAATAGGATCCGTCTGTACATCAATGTTCATCTCGGCGAAATGGCGCTGCACTGAAACCCAGGCACCTCGCGCGGTAATACCCATTTTTTTATGGTCATACCCGTTGGAGCCACCGGACGCAAAAGCATCGCCCAACCAGAAATCGTAGGTCTTGGAGATATCGTTTGCGGTATCGGAAAAAGTTGCTGTGCCTTTATCAGCCGCGACAACAAAATAGGGATCGGGATTATCTATTGCCATCACCTGATCAGGTTTTATCACCTCTCCGTTAACGATGTTATCGGTAACATCCAACAGCGCTCGGATAAAATCTTTATACCCATCGATACCGGCACGAGCGTCCTTGATGACAAAGCCGCCCTTGGCACCGGTTGGAACGATGACCGCATTTTTCACAACCTGCGCTTTCACCAGACCCAGCACCTCTGTGCGATAGTCTTCAAGGCGGTCTGACCACCGCAGGCCGCCACGCGCAATGCTTCCGGCCCGCAAATGCACGCCTTCCAGGTAGGGAGCACTGACGAAGATTTCGTACAGCGGTATCGGCAGAGGCATGGAAGAAATTTCCCTTGGCATGAACTTGATGGACAGAAATGGGCGATGCTCACCGTTATCATCTTTGACGTAATAATTGGTGCGCTTACTGGCATCCATGAGTTCAAGGAAACGCCGTAGAATGCGGTCTTCGTTTAACAGTTCAACGGCATCCAGAGCCGTTGTGATTGTTTGTTTGATGGTCTCCAGATCGCGCGGTAAGTCACTATCGGAATGCTGGCTTTCAACCGAAAATTTGCGTTCGAAATAGTCCACCAGCAAGCTGGCAGTATCCGCATGGCGAAACAACGCCTCACTGATGAAAGCCCGGGAGAAGCCAAATCTGATCTGCTTCATGTACTGAGCAAATGCACGCAGAACACTCACCTGCCGCCAGGATAAACCTGCACGCAAAATCAGACGGTTAAAGCTGTCATCTTCGGCAAAGCCATTCCAGACATTGATGAATGCATCGTTAAGATCTTCGCCGCCTTCCTGAAGGTCAAGCTCACCGGTAAAACGCAGCTCATACACCTGTATCGACACGGATTCAGTAACTTTACAGGCTACCGTGAAGGGATGCTCCCCGATGACCCGCAGATCCAGATTTTCCAGTTTTGGCACCACATCAGAAAGCGGCAGGGCTGCGCCACGGTGGAACATCTTCAGGTGTAACAGATCGGAGGCTTCACCGGGTACTCGGTATAGCCGAGTGCGCAGAGGTGAAAGGTCGGTTAACTGCTCGATAACCTGGATATCGTCTATAGCGTCGATGGTTGAAAAAGACTCGCGATAGCCCGCCGAAAACGCATCTGCATAATTGCTGCGCAAGCCTATCGCGGCACGTTCCCCAAACTGGCTGACTAAGGCTTCGTAGAGTTCTGAATTCCAATCACCTATCAGTTCAGCGATGCGCTGCTCGAGACCCACGCGATCGACCTGTATGTGTTGTCCGGGGCTCACGCGCAAAATGAACTGAACCCTGACCAAAATAGATTCTGACAGCAAAATGTCGTAGTCAGAATCTTCGGCAGCAAATGTCTCAACTAACAAAGCCTCCAACTCCAACCGCACAGATGTGCTGAACAGATCTCTAGGCATATACACCAGGGTGTTCACAAACAGTCCATAGGCGTCGTAACGCGCGAACACACGCACACGTCTGCGCTCATGTATATCCGTTATCACCATTGCTGTTTCGAACAGCTCTGTTTCCGTGATCTGGAACAGTTCATCCCGCGGATAAGTAGCCAACACCTGTCTCAGAACTTTCCCGTCGAAACCTGACGGGTCCAGGCCAGAGCGTTGCAGGACCTTGGATACTTTGTGGCGAACGACAGGAATACGTTCCGGTAACTCCATATATACCGTTGAGGTATAGAGCCCCAGAAAACCAGTTTCACCGATAACCCGACCCTGCTCATCAAACTGCTTTATACCCACATAATCTGGATAAGCAGGACGATGCACTCGAGATTTTGTGCCGGATTTAGAAAACGTTAAGGGTTTGGCTTTGAATAAAAAATCCTGGGTACGCTGTGGTTGCGCAGATATCATGCGCTCAGTAGCTGCGGGCCGGACCCGTTGAGTACCTAACGCCTGGCCCGTCTGACGAATAACACCACCACTGTACTGAAACTCCCGCACACCTAAAAACGTGAAATGATTGGACAGAAGCCATTCCAAAAACGCGATACTTTCGCTGACATCATGTTCGTCCAGAGGCGGTGGATTATTCTTCAGATCAGCAATCAACCCCTCCATCTTGCTTTTCATCTGCGGGAAATCGGTCACCGCTGCCTGCAGGTCTTTAGCCATGAATTCGAGTTTGGATTGCAGCTGCGGAAACGCCTCGTCCTCCAGACGATCAATTTCAGCATAAATGACCAGCTCCCGGTTCTCAGCATCTACATCGGTAGTCAATTGCTGCAGTTTGCCATCAGCATCTCGTTTTACGGCAAAAACCGCATTGTTTAAGTGGTGGGTAACCAATCCGCCGTGGGACAAGGCCATCAGCACTGAGTCGACCATAAAAGGCATGTTAGGTGCTGCTACCACCACCACACTATGTTCCGAATGCCAGCCGTCCCGGGTTCGTATCGGATTTTTCAACAGAAAACTGACCTCGTCTGACTGACGATTCTGCAGATGCTGAAATGCTTCAATGGTGCCACCCACATCATCGCGCGCATCCCGAGAAGCCACATCTTCTTCCAACGACCTTGACCAGAGGGTCTGTGTGAACACCTGTAACAACGGATAAAGATCTGCATCCGTTGCGTCTTCCAATAGCTCCAAGAGGTTCGTGATATATGAGTCGTCTTTAACCTGGTTCAACCGAATTATCCTTGATCAGTCTGTACATTAATTTGTAGGAGAGGAACCACAGATCACTTGATCCCATGCAGCAGGCGATCAAACAGATCAGCCCCGGTAATGATCCTCGGCTGTGCTGACCATATCAGCACAACATCGTTTTCAATCACGCCTCGATTGACCGTTTTACTCTGTCGTAGCAGGCGCAATACCGTACCTAATTTGGTTTTGGGGTTGGTCAGAATAATCGGCCGATGACAATATTTATATGGATTGATCGGTCCTTTATCCAGCAGCGACGCACGTAGAAATTCATCAGCATCCAATAACAGCTGAGGCTCTCCTTTAAGATCTGCCAGCACCACCCACTTCTTGCCAGAGGCATGAATTTTCTGCAGGGTTGGATCATCAGTTGTCTGATTGTGAGTGGGCAAACGCGGGAGGTCTATATCTGTGGGCAGCTTCAACACGCTGGAAGGGTCAATCAGCACCCCCTCCTCCAAAGCCTCAAGATCATCTATCTCCAGGAAATTCAGCGCGCCAATGCCCTCAACTTCGCCTACATCGCTGTCGTGTGCTTCAACATGCTTCATCAACATGTCTTTGATCACCTGTTCTCGAAACAGCTCAACCGATTCCTTGCCTAGCCAGGCGTCCAGAATCATCGCCGCTGGTTTGGCAACTGGATAGAGAATAATCTGATACATCCGCAGGATCGGATAAAGCAGCGAGGCCATTTTTAAAGCATGGCGTGAGAAATAGGCCTGGGGGAAAATCTCACCCAGAAAGGTAATGACAAAGGTTGAGAAAACAAACGCCATCAGACCCGTTAACACCGAGTTTGATAATAACGTCAGCAGCACGTTGATGCTGACGTTGCCCCACAGAATTGTCGTCAACAGAAAGTTTGAGTCCTTACGCATACGCAGAACGCGCTCAGCCCTGACATTGGTTTCAGCTTCTACTTCCAGCTGTAACCGTGAAACCCCGAAGAAAGCGAGGTTCAGACCTGAAAACATGGCGGATTGGGTTACACAAAGGACAATACCGAGCCAGACAAAATTTTCCATCAAGAATAACAATCAGATAAGCGAGTGCCATTGTAGCTGATAGATGGCGTGGACATGGTATTGGGTTTTACTAAATAAGGATTGCCGCGAGCACAAAGCGAGCCCCATCATGTAGTATGCGCAACGTTATGAATTCAGAGCTACCAAGACACCGAATGTTGCGCATATTGCAGCAGCGCAATTTGTTGGGATTGCTCCGATTTGTAGCAGTGTTGCTGGGCCTGATCAGTCTATTCTCGCTGATTTTTCAGCTGCTCATGGCCTACGAGGGACAATCACACTCTTGGGTAACCGGCTTCTACTGGACTTTGTCCACTATGTCGACACTGGGTTATGGCGACGTCAGTTTTGTCTCCGACCCAGGTCGTTTGTTCTCAATTTTCGTGTTGCTCTCTGGCGTTATTTTCATGTTAGTACTGCTGCCTTTTACGTTCATGGAGCTGTTCTATGCACCCTGGGTTGAAATGCGTGCCGCAAACCGCATTCCACGCAAAGTTGACGATAACCTGTCCGGACACGTCATTCTTACCTTCTATGGCCCGGTGGCCAGTGCGCTGATCGCAAAACTCAAACAGTTTAAGTATCCATACGTGGTCATTCTGCCCGAATCTGATGAAGTCATGCAGTTGATTGACCATGGCATAAACGCAATTCATGGCGAATTGAATCTACCTGAGACCTACATCAACGCACGGGTAGAACAGGCATCTCTGGTTGCAACGACCCGCACCGATATAGCCAACACATCAATTGTTTTCACCGTTCGCGGTATCACCAAAACAACCCCTGTCATCGCGACAGCCAGAGACAGCGACTCCAAAGATGTGCTGCGCCTGGCAGGCTCAACACGAGTACTGGATCTAACACACCTGATGTCGGAATCTCTGGCCAGGCGCGCAATCGGCGGTAACGAACTGATTCACGTGATTGGCAATATTGATGACCTGCTGATTGCCGAGGTGGATGCTTCCCAGACTAATCTGGTGGGTACCGACTACATCACCGCGCAACGACAAACCAGCGTCAGTATCGTCGGCTTCTGGGATCGCGGTTCCTTTCAGGTCGGCGAGCAGGACAGCAAGATTGAACCCCACAGCCTCCTGGTCATGGCTGGGTCAAAGGCACAGCTTGATGAGTTCAACCGCCTGTATTGTCACGAGATGCAAACAAGCGAACACAAACCTGTCATCATCATCGGCGGCGGCCGTGTAGGTCGAGCGACTGCTCGCGCGCTGGCACGACGTGGCATTGACTATCGCATTGTTGAACAGATTCCCGAGCGCGTACCTGATTCCGACAAGTACATTCTCGGATCTGCTTCAGACAAAAATGTTTTGCGCCAGGCAGGAATCGACAAAGCTCCAACCGTCATCATTACAACAAAGGACGATGAGACAAATACCTATCTGACAATTTTCTCCCGTTTGCTGCGCCCGGATATTCAAATCATCTGCCGCGCCAGCCTCGAAACCAGCGTTGCCGGGTTACACCGGGCAGGCTCAGACATTGTGATGTCTTATGCTTCGATGGGTTCAAACGCCTTGTTCAACCTGCTTCAGCGCAGCGATCTGCTGATGATTGCTGAAGGCCTCGACGTGTTCAAAGTTGAGGTGCCTCAACCGCTGATTGGCAAAACATTAGAAGAAGCGGACATCAAACACCTGACAACGTGCAGCGTCATTGGGATCGACAAAGACAATCGGACCATCACCAATCCGGAACCGGACACACGCCTGCAAGCTGAAGAGGAGATAGTCCTCATCGGCACACCGGAGGGCGAACGTATTTTCCTGAAACTGTTCGCGTCGGAAAAACCTGTCCTGACCGACGGCCTATCACAATCATAGGGAATCCCGTTTGATGCTATCCCGCACGCGGAGCCTCGCCGTTCTTTTTACCTCGGTGATCATTCTGTTAACCGGTCACGGCTTGCAGCTAACGCTGTTACCGTTACGCGCAGAAGCACTCGGGTGGTCAATAAGCGACATCGGGATGACTGGCTCATTCTATTTTCTCGGCTTCCTGCTGGGCTGCATCTTTATTCCCAGGTTTGTCGCGGCAGTGGGGCATATCCGCACGTTTTCAACGCTGACAACAATAAATGGCGCGGCTTTGCTGTGTATCCTTTTATCCGACGACCCCTATGTGTGGTCGGGGCTTCGGATGGCTACAGGTATTGGCATTTCCGGTTGCTACCTGGTCATCGAAAGCTGGTTAAATGAGTACACAGACAATGCCAAGCGCGGCCGCATCCTTGCGATTTATACTGTGATAGTTCTTTTGTCGATGAGCGTCGGACAGTTGCTGATCAACCTGGGCAGCCCGGTCGGATCGACCACAATCGTTCTGGGTACACTACTGCTGTCACTCTCCATCATTCCAGTGGCGCTGTCCAAGGTTGAACAACCAGCACCGCTTGCGAAGCTCGAGTTTCGCTTCAGAGACATCTATCACGCCTCGCCCGCTGCGGTCGGGGGCGCGCTTGCTATCGGCACCGTGACCGGTGCGTTGTTTGGTCTGACACCCGTATTCGGCAAGGTTGCGGGATTGTCCGTCAGCGATATAGCCTGGCTCATGATTGTCATGGTGCTGGGTGGTGCAGCTTTTCAGCTGCCCGCTGGTCATGTTTCTGATCGCTATGATCGCCGCAAAGTCATGATGGGATTGCTGCTTATTGGCATCATCACAGCAATCGCCGGGACGATTCTGAGCCAGCTTCCGGCCTGGGCGGTAATGCTGCTATTTTTTGTTATTGGCGGCAGCGCCATAGCGATATATCCACTGTGTCTGGCGCATGCCAACGATCGATATCCGGGGAATTTCCTGCAGGTTGGAACGGTGATACTTATGGTTAACGGCTCGGGCTCGATCGCAGGTCCGCTACTCGGCGCAAATGCAATGGATCAAATCGGACCCGCGGGATTCCTCGCTTACCTCGCTGTTGGCTTGACCCTGTGCTTTATCTGGATTCTTAGCTGGCTGATCAAACATCCCCAGCCTCCTGAAAACACAAACCTGTTTGTTGGCACGGCTAAATCTACACAGGCGCTGATAGAAATGGACCCGAGAACAGAAGCAGGAGAGCCCCCGCGTGAACGAAAAGTGGACTGACTACATCCTTGATTCAATAGATCTTGATGAGACCAATCAATTACCAATCAAAGGTAAACCACCGGAAAGCTCAGAGGTGTCGGCTGAAACAATTCGCACCTATTTTGCGAACAATATCTATCCGTTTAACGAAAGACTGAAACCAAAACAGTACTTCGAAGAAAAAAGAGAACTGCAGATTGAGCTTGTAAAACTGCAGAACTGGATCAAGGAAAGCGGTAACAAACTCGTGGTGATTTTCGAAGGCCGAGATGCAGCGGGCAAAGGGAGCACGATCAAACGCTTTATGGAGCACCTCAACCCGCGAGGTGCACGGGTGGTTGCATTGGAAAAACCGGACCAGCGAGAATCTGGACAATGGTATTTTCAGCGCTATGTGCAACACCTGCCAAGTGCAGGAGAAATCGTTTTTTTTGATCGATCCTGGTACAACCGCGCCGGCGTTGAAAGAGTGATGGGATTCTGCAGCGAAGGGGAATATCAGCAGTTTCTGATTCAAGCCCCGGATTATGAACGCATGCTGGTGAAAAGTGGCATATTCATCATCAAATTCTATCTTTCGATCAGCCGCCAGGAACAGGCTCAGCGATTTGACGAACGCGCAACCAACCCACTGAAACAGTGGAAGTTCTCTGTCGTAGACAAAGAAGCGCAGAATCGTTGGGACGACTATACTCAGGCAAAAGAAGAAACCTTTAAACGTACAGACTCAGCTGCCGCGCCCTGGATCATTGTCAAAGGTGAAGACAAATTGCGCGCACGCCTTGAAACCATGCGCCACGTCCTCACCCAATTCGAGTACACGGGCAAGGACCGCAATAAACTGGGTAGCGTCAACCCTCTATTAGTTGCACCGGTCAAAACCCTGACCAATTTTTCGGACAGCTGATAGCCGACCGTTTTTTCTCAGAGCATGAATGAGAGCAGTGAAGCTGTGCCAAGAAAAGCAAAGAACCCAGCAACATCTGTCACTGTGGTTAGAATGATCGACGCAGCTGTCGCCGGGTCCTGACCAAGCCTAATCAGAACAATAGGTACCAGTGCCCCGGAAATACCCGCGGCGATCATGGACAGGATCATGGCCACACCGATAACCAGTGCCAGCCCGAAAGATTGACTCCACCAGAACACACCCAGGCCGCAGGTTACCGCCAAAGCGATACCATCGACGATGCCAACACGGACCTCTTTGTTAAGTACACTGCGCCAATGACGTGTGCCTATCTCCCGCAGCGCCAAGCCGCGCATGGTGACCGCCAGAGCTTGTGAACCTGCATTACCCGACTGCCCCGCTACTACGGGTAAAAGCACAGCAAGCGCGGTGAATTGCGAGATCAATCCTTCAAACAACCCGACAACCGACGCAGCAAGAAACGCGGTTAACAGATTAATATGCAGCCACGGTAATCTGCGCTTCACAGCAAAAGAGGCTTTCGACATGGCCCGCTCATCCGCACTGGCACCGACCATTTTTTGCAGGTCTGCCGTCGCTACACTTTCCAGAGCATCAAACAACCGCTGGTAACGAACAACACCCAGCAATCGACCTTCGACATCTACCACCGGAATCGAGTCAACCCGCAACCGATCCAACTGCTCAACAATCTCTTCACGCCCCGCCGTAGCCAGCACGCTACCTTCTACGCCTACCATAATTTCGCTGATATTCTGACTGGCATCTGCCAGTGCAAGCGCCTGCATGTCGACGCGACCCGCCAGCTTGTTTTTATCATCAACGACATATACAGAACGGGCTCTGCGCAGAGTCGAATTGCGTAACAAATCACGTAACTCACTGACCGTTGTATGCACTCGAACCGTTTCAAAAGGCGTATCCATCATGCGGCCTGCAGAGTATGGAGGAAACTGCATGAGCCGCGTTAGATCGTCAGCAATGGCCGGCGGCAAAGTCTGCAACAACTGATCTCGACGCTCACTGTCCAAGCCATCAAACACCAGCATCGCCAGTCGCGGTGATGCAAGTTCCAGCACGCTACCCTGCATGGGTTCCGTCAGCGTTTGAAAAACCGTCAGTACAGTGGAAGTCGCCATGACTTCCAGTGCAGGTGTCAATTCATCAGCATCGCAGGATTGGATTTCCGCCGATAACTCCGCCAACGGTAGCTTTTCGAGAACCCGTGCAGCTGCCTCGGGCTGGCGCCTGATAAATGAGCGACCTAAATCAGTAACTGTATTCATTAGTGTTTACTTCGATTTAACAGTAGATCGAACAAAGAAAGAAGAATGTGGAACATCTGTCCAACCATTGCCTGCACTGAGCTGGTCAACACATGCGGTGGCGCGGGCTCGGCAAGCTGATGCTCCTGAGCCAGGTGTACCTGACGACATATCCCGATCAGACGAAGCTGATAATCAACCACCGGTAGCCAACTGCGACTTTGCCACAGCGGATTAATCATCGCAGTGCTGTGATCAATTTCCGCCAACAGCGGTTCAACCTCACTGATCAGACCGGCAACAGACAAATTTGATGCCATTGCCGGAAACAATTGCCAGGTTTCCAACACCCCCAGATACTTACCACTCGTATCAATCACCAGAATCGTCGGTTCTGCCTGATCCTCCAGCTTTGCCAGATCACCAATCACAGTGCTCACCAGGTCGGTGCTTTTGTACTGCAGCGTGGGCTTCGATACCACAGCGCCTACGCTGTGGGCGGGGTAGTTCAGATAGCGACGGAGCTCCCGCTGTTTTGATTTGTTAGTGACTGAGTTAACTAACGCAAGCGCCAGGTCTTTGGGCAACCTGGTCAGTAGAACTGATGCCTCGTCAAGCGTTGACTCTGCAAACAAGTGCTCTGTCGTCAGTAACTTGCCTGCAACAACACCCTGCAACTGCGAGGATTCCAGATGCGTCATTACAGCCAGTACATTGCGGTCAGGCAGTGTGTTCAGGACATCCGCAGTTTCGGCGACGGAACACCCATTCAATTCCAGAGCGAATAGTTCCGGAAACTGTTCTGCGTATTTGATGCTGAGCGTACCCATCGTTATCACGATTGAACTTCTTCAGCTATGCGTATCACCGTGACGGTTGCAAACTGGCTTGCAGGAATAAAAACGATACCTTCGTCATTTTCTAAATCCAAACCTGTCGAGTAAATTCTCAGAACTCGACCCTGTACATCTTGAATTCTGATTTTTTCACCAACGCTGTATCGCTGCATCTCACCTTGTGCGAGCAGGTTCCCCACATAGGTTTTGGCACCCAGTGCAAATGCCAGCATCAAACCACCCAGCACCAGTGCCACGACAAGCAGCAGCAACTCTGTGATGAAACTTGTGTCTATCTCCAAGTGTGATAACGCCAGCTCTGCCGCGACAAACATAATTGAAAAATAAATCGTCTTGGAGATAAGACCGAGCTGAGTTGAAGGGTTTGCAATACGTTCCAGCATGCCTTGCGCTAGCAACCCCAGCAAATGACCGAGCCCAAGAATAACAATGCCGAACAACAATCGACCGAGAAACGTAAACAATCCGTCTACGATCAGTGGAAAGTCAGTGATATCCAGCAGCGAGATTGCAAAGACGCCTGCTATCAGCACCATCACAGTAAACGTGAGGGTTCGGCCTATCTTCACCAGGCTCGGTGAAACGACTTGTTTTCCTGTGACACTGTATCTGGCTAACCGTTGATCTAAAACGGTCAAGGCCACTGCCACCGCTTTGCTCAATAGTTGAGCAATCACCACACCCAGAATCAGAACTCCAAGCGCTGCCAACTCAGGATATGCGCGGACCAGTTCTTGCAGTTCAGACATCATTTTTCACCCGTTCACCTGATAATTTTAGTTATGAAGCTGCTACTCACCAGCGCGCCCTCGTCCCTCTTACATCTACATGCACAAAAGGGCCATGTGCTGAGTTACTGCCATAGACACCAATACCACCAATGCGCCTGACAAATTCGCCTCGCTGCGACATCTCATTGACATACGCAGCCAACCCCTGAGCATCTTTTTTATCGATCTTTCCGTCGCCATTCATATCATCCATCTGCCCGTCTTTGGGCTGATCATCGACATAAAAATCTGCCGCCCCGCCAAACACGTGGCGACTGTTAGGTACATTCCCGATTGCCTGATTCTGAAATTAGGTGACACCAGTTCTGACGCGCCGAGCTGAGCTTCCTGACCTGCAAAAGCATAACGACCTTGAGCTGCCTGCGCCTGAAATTGAACATCGAAAGCTTGTCCGGGCATCAGATACAGCGCAAAAACCTTATAGGGAACCACGCGCCCATCCACAATCAGCGGTACAGATGCACGCTGCGAATCCCAGGCAAAAA
Source organism: Gammaproteobacteria bacterium (assembly GCA_048571035.1). Classification (GTDB taxonomy): domain Bacteria; phylum Pseudomonadota; class Gammaproteobacteria; order Pseudomonadales; family Azotimanducaceae; genus UBA4421. Next base: position 37,356 of record CP121329.1, on the reverse strand, counting down.
CAGTGGCGCTAAAGAACAAACAGGCGATGGACAAAGACAACTTCACCCGAGCCATGCGATCAACCCTTCCGTAATGCTTGAACAATTCTGCTGTCGCGCTGATAAATATCCCGCCGAAAAACAAGATCTGAGTTCACCGACTTTGAGGCCGTGAAATACACGATGTAAACGGGCATGGGTTTTCGCAGATTGATCGTACGCGTTTCGCCATCAGCGATCTGTGCTGAGAGTTTTGCTGCATCTTCAGGTCGTCCTTCGCGATGTAATAACCATGAAGCCAGTTGTTCCGGTTCAGACAGACGAATGCAGCCGGAGCTGAAGCTACGCTCCCGTTTTAAAAACAGGCTGCGATCATTGGTGTCATGCAGATAAATAGCAAAATCGTTAGGCATCATGAATTTGATCCGGCCTAGCGCGTTTGCCGGACCGGGTTGCTGACGAAGCAGAAAATTAAAATTCCGCCTGTTAACTGCGCTCCAATCTACCAGGGTCACATCAATAAATGCCTCATCTCCCGCCGGTCGCACCTGGTAACCGGTTTGCGCTAACTCCTCAGGGTTGCTTTTCAGCTTCGGCAGCTTGTCTCCGGTGGCCAGCTTGAACGGCACATTCCAGTAAGGATTGACCACAAAATATCTCATGTCCCTGGTAAAAACGGGCGTTTCTCGAAAGGGCCGACCGACCACAACCCTCATGACAAATTCTTCTATGCCGCTGCGCACAGCTTTGAGTTCAAACGCGGCGATATTTACGCTGATGTAATCTTCCGGGGTCCGCTGCGGTAGCCAGCGCCAACGCTCCAGATTGGCATCAATCCGATCTATCCAATTCACCTGGGTGGCATTTAACATCGAAAGCGTTGCCGCGCCGACCAGCCCATCCGGCTCCAAATTGGCACTGTCCTGAAATACGCGCACTGACCGATCCAGCGCCTCATCAAAGATATCCGTGTGATCGTCTGGACCCAGAAGCCTGTTCTTTAACTCTAAAACCCGCGGACCAGCGGACCCCAGTTTGAGCAGAACACCTTCAGAAACTGGTTCGCTGTGCGTTTCCGGCTGCGCCGCAATTCGACTGCGCTCCTGGATCAACAATCTGTAGTCTGCATTATCCGGCCACAGTCCCTGCAGGTACGTTTCAATCCCACCACCCTGACTGGCAAGCATTTTGAGATCGGCCACCACATCGTGTTCTTTGTCGACCAGATGCCAGTCCGGGTCCAAGCTCGCAGGTGCAACTACACCGTCTGCGCGGTGTCTTGCCTGAGTCAGAAAAGCATCCGTTGCCAGAAGCTCGGTCACGTAGTCAGCCTGCTCATCTGCAACCTGGTCAATCAGGAAACTGTGATGGTAGCGAGAGGCGATAAAACCATGCGCCTGAGAACTCTCGATTATGTCAGGCAACGTCTTGCGTTCTGCTGCCAATACTCCGCCACCTGTCCAGATCGGTTGATGATTGTTATCCAGATAAAACGTCATGACGGCTTCAGCGCTCTGCAACGTCTGCCCGGCTAAAACCGCAGGCGCACCAGCCTGCAGACCTTCCAGATACATGCGCAGATCTTCATCTGCGTAAACGGATGCACCCCAGTTCAACGCTATGAGCCAGAATAACCCCCTGCCAAGCTTGCCGTTGTTCATATCCGATTACTTTCGTTCGCCGGCAAAGAGATCCAGGAAAAAATCCAGCACGGTCTTTTCTTTGAAGTCTGTGAATTCACCCGCGTCAAAAAAGACGCTGTAACAGGTTGTACAAGCCTCGTACCAGATATGGGGCTGGTCACGATCCACCATGGGAATCATGCGCGTTGCACACTGCGGACAGGCAATTCGGTGCAGGCTGTTATACTGTTTACCGACTTGAGCATCACCTATATCGATTGATTCAGAACCTTCGATTGTCTTCAGATGTTCATGGTCAAGCATTGAGAACAAAATACCTCGGCAGGAAACGCAACGATTACATTTGATACCAGAGTATTCGATCTCTTCAAATACGCCACCGCACTTAGAACACTTCATAGGACTTCCTTCTTTGTTGTTATAACACGTCAACAATGTGCTTGTATTAGTCTATGTTCTGCTTTCTAGTACACCCCGATTTCAACGGGTGCTGAAGCACACAGCAGATTCATGAGCGAACTCATAACTTCCAGCAAACAGACGCACCTTCAGGACAGCGAGCGTTGGATTGTTCGCAACGGCGTTGGTGTGCAGATCATGGAAACCCTTGCGGTCGGCGCATTCCTGACTGCGCTTGCGGTGCAGCTGGGTGCACCTAACTGGATGATTGGCGCGCTCGCAGCCATTCCCCATATTGCTCAGGTTGCTCAGGTGCCTGCGTTGTGGACGGTAGAGCGATTACGCAAACGGCGGATGATATACCTGGTCAGCGGCATGATCGCACGCCCCATGCTGCTGGTGATCGCTGTTGCGGCAGTGGTGTACACCGGCATGCAGGCGTTGTGGTTGATTCTATTGGCTTTTGCCATCCGTTATGCAGCAGGCGCTTTTCTGAGTTGCTCCTGGAACAGCTGGATGCGGGACCTGGTTCCGGATGCAGAGATGGGACGACTGTTCAGCAACCGTCAACAGAAGATGATCGGTGTGAGCATACTGTTCAGCCTGCTGGCAGCGGCATTCATTGACCTGTGGAAACAATACTCCGGCATGCCCACAGAGTACGCCTACGCCATCGTCTATACCCTCGCGTTTATTGGCGGCACCTATTCCGTCATCTGTGCGCGAAAGATTTTTGAACCCGTCATGGAACCAACCCATGCACATATCGTCAGCCACCTTAAAGCACCTTTTGCCGACCGAAACTATCGGCGCCTGATCAGCTTTCTGGCGAGTTGGAATTTTGCAGTTAATCTGGCTGCGCCTTTCTTCACAGTTTATATGCTCAAACGTCTGGAGTACGAACTGACCCTGGTCATTGCGTTTGCTACCCTCAGCCAGATTGCTTCTTTTTTAACCGTCCGTTACTGGGGCAGCATTGCTGACCACTTCAGCAATAAAGTTGTGCTGGCCACCTGCTGCCCGGTATTTATCCTGAGTATCTTTGCCTGGACATTCACCACCCTCCCTGAGCCGCACGGATTTACAATACCGCTCCTCATCCTAATCCATATTGCTACGGGTTTTGCGGTTGCCGGGGTTAATCTGGCCTCTGGTAATATTGCCCTCAAACTCGCACCTGTTGGCGGATCAACGGCCTACCTTGCCAGCAGCTCAATGGTCAACGCGATAGCTGCAGGCATTGCTGCGCTGTTGGGCGGGATAGCCGTAGATCTGTTTTCGTCCTGGGAGCTTGGCTTGACCATTCATTGGCAGAGTGAGGCCAACAATCTGGAGCTGGAGGCCATGAACTTCAGCCACTGGGATTTCTTTTTCCTGTTTTCGACCCTGGTCGGCCTTTACTCCCTGCATCGCTTATCGCTGGTTGAAGAAAAAGGTCGGGTGCGGGAACCGCAGATGTTGAAAGTGCTGATGGGATCTGCCAGACAGAGTATGCGTAACTTGAGTACCATAGCCGGGCTACGCGCCGCATCGGAATTTCCACTCGACGGTTTGATACCAGACTCAAAACGGTCGTCCAAGAAAACGCCAGATACTGAAACTGCAATCGAAAAACCTGAGGAACCAACAAATGACTGACTACAAGAATCGCGAAATCCACCTGATCTCACGACCCGACGGGCTACCGGTATTGGAAAATTTTGGTCTGATTGAGACGAGCATATCCAGTGATGACGGCGACGTCCTGGTAAAGAATATCTACATGTCTGTAGACCCCGCGATGCGACCCCCATTGACCAATGGGCAGACAAAACTGGACGAGCCCATGATGGGCGGTGCGATTGGTAAAGTGCTGCACAGCCGCAACCCGGACCATGCCGTTGGCAGCTACGTTATCCACCGCGCAGGTTTTCGCGAATACCATGTCAGCGATGGCAGCGATCTGCGCACAATCACCCTGCAGGATGAACCCCTCACAACGCATCTGCACGTGCTTGGTGGCACTGGTCTCACCGCCTATGGTGGTTTGCTGGTCACCGGCGAACTTAAAGAAGGGGAAAACGTGTTTGTCTCAGCCGCCGCGGGTGCTGTCGGCAGCGTTGTCTGTCAGATCGCCAAAATCAAACAGTGCCGGGTTGCTGGAAGTTGCGGGTCTCAGGAAAAAGTCGACTATCTGCTTAATGAGTTGGGTATCGATTATGCCTTCAATTATAAAACCCAGGACATACGAAAATCTTTACGAGAGGGTCTGCCCAACGGCATCGACGTTTATTTCGAAAACGTCGGTGGCGAGCACCTCGATGCAGCATGTGGTCAGATGCGCCCGTTAGGTCGCATACCAGTATGCGGCATGATTTCCGCATACAACAATAAAGGCGCACGCTCAGAGGGTGTGACGACACTTTCAAACATGATTTATAACCGCGTCACAATGAAAGGGTTTGTAGTTTACGAATTCGAGCATCTACGCGAGCAGTTCCTCACAGACATGCGCAAATGGATGGCTGCTGGACAGATGAAATACAGTGAGACGATCATGCAGGGCATCGACCAGGCACCTGCAGCACTGATTGGCTTACTCAAAGGTGAGAACACCGGTAAGATGCTGGTACAACTGTCCGAGGAAGCGTGAAGCATAACCTGAGAATTTGTTCAGGTTAAAAGTTCAGGTCAGTTTTGCTGGATCCAGCAAAACGCGCAGTTCTGCAACAGGTATATCCGTCAGTTCTGCGGCGACCTCAACCACCGGGCGATTCTGTTCATAGGCTTGTTTGGCTATCTCTGCGGCTTTCATGTATCCAACAACTGGATTCAAAGCGGTGACGAGAATCGGGTTTCGCTGCAGGGAAGCCCCGAGGTTTTTTTCGTTAACTTCGAAGCTGGCTATCGCCTTATCCGCAATCAGCGGTACAACATTGCTCAATAGATTGATGCTGCTCAGCAGATTGTGTGCAATCAGCGGTAACATGACATTCAGCTCAAAGTTGCCAGATTGGCCAGCTACCGTTATCGCGGTATCGTTGCCTATAACCTGAGCCGCAACCATCGCGGCGGCTTCAGGCATCACCGGGTTTACCTTACCTGGCATTATCGATGATCCCGGTTGCAGAGCCTGCAGTTTAATTTCTGCCAGGCCAGCGAGCGGCCCGGAATTCATCCAGCGCAGATCGTTTGCAATTTTCATCAATGAAACCGCACAGGTTTTCAAACCACCGGACAAGGCAACTGCGCAGTCTTGTGCACCTATAAGCGCAAAGTGATTTGTCGTCACTGCGAACTGCATGTCGCTGATTGCTGATAGTTCCTGACAGGTTTTCTCTGCTAATTCGGGATGCGCGTTAACACCTGTGCCCACCGCTGTTCCACCTATTGCCAGAGACTGCACCGATACCATCAGAGTGGACAACAGTTTGATGTCTGCTTCTACCTGGGCCGCCCAGCCACCCAATACCTGGCCAAGCGTGACGGGCATGGCATCCATCAGGTGCGTCCGCCCATTTTTAACATGGTGGCCAACCTGCTCAGCTTTTGTTGAGAGCTGGCTGTGCAAGTGTTCTAACCCGGGTAATAATCTGGTTTGCAATTCGATTGCGGCGCTGATGTGTATGACTGAAGGAATCACATCGTTACTGCTTTGGCCCAGGTTAACATGATCGTTAGGGTTTATATCCTCGCCACAAATACCAGCGGCCAGCGTTGCGATGACCTCGTTGGCATTCATATTGGTGCTGGTGCCCGAACCCGTCTGATAGACGTCAACCGGGAAATGAACCATCACATCTTCATCATCGTGCAACTGCTGACAAGCCTGAACTATCGCAGCACCAGCTTTCGGTGTAAGCAGGTCTAAGTCTGTATTTGCCTGAGCGGCAGCCTGTTTAAGCATCAACAGGGACTGAATGAATGCCAACGGCATCGGCGTTCCACTGATGGCAAAATTATCGATCGCTCTTTGCGTCTGGGCACCATACAACGCATCTGCAGGCACCTGCATCTCGCCCATACTGTCTTTCACAGTGCGGGTACTCATTAGCTATGCCCTCCTTGCGCGGCAACATTTAGCGCATCATATCGATAAAGTTCATCCATCATCCGTCCGCCCGCGCGCTTTGCTGCCCGATTACGTAACCAGGCGGGAATTCCCGTCAGATGAAAGACCCGGGCGTTACGTCGCGAACCGGCCTGAATTCGAGCTGTTCGCGCGCGGCGTAAGTCTTCGTAACGCTGCAACGCGACCGCGATATCATTGACCTGATGCAGACAGCCTGCCAGTACCGCCGCATCTTCAATGGCCATAGCAGCGCCCTGCGCCATAAACGGCAGGGTGGGATGACAGGAATCACCCAACAAAGTTACTCTGCCTTTACCCCACTGCGGCATCGGCGAGCGATCAAAAAGCGCCCATTTATATAATTGGGTTTTATCCACAGCCTCTAACAACTGCTGTATATCAGAATGCCACCCTGCAAAATCCTCCCGCAACTCATTATAATCGCCTCGCTGCGTCCACGACTCAATCTGCCAGCCGCTTTTTTCCACAACACAGACACAGTTCACCCACTCGCCACTGCGAACGTAATAGTGCACAAAGTGTTTACCCGGTCCCCACCAGACGGTAGATAAAGGTCGTATCAGGTTTGCCGGCAGCTGCGCCGTGTTCACAAGCGCTCGCCACGCTACGTTACCGGTGAACCGCGGGGCTTGCTGACCCCACAAAGCAGCCTGGATTTTGGAATGAATACCATCCGCACCCACCAGGACATCGCCCGCATATGACGTACCCGTTGCTGTTGCACAAACACCTTCGGGTGTCTCTTCAAAGTCGCCCACAGCAACACCCGGCAACAATTCAATATCTGCATGTGCACGCGCAGCTTCCACCAGCGTGGCCAGCAGATCACCACGGTGGATGTGATAGTAAGGTGCGCCATAACGATACAACACGTCATCACCGAGCGTACTCTCGCTGATCACATTGCCGCGGCGCCAGTGTCTGAACTGCGTGCCTGCAGGTAAAAATGCGGTCGCACGCAAAGCGTCTTCCAGACCTAGATGATGTAAGACTCGAGAAGCATTGGGCGACAGCTGAAGCCCTGCCCCGACCTCAGAAAACTCCGCCCCCTGTTCAAACACAGTCACCTGACAGCCTGAATGAGCAAGGCTTAGCGCCGCCGTTAAGCCGCCAATACCGCCGCCAGCAATGAGAACACGCAATTTACTCATCAGGAATCAGGCGGCCCCAGAGTGATCACGACCAGCTTTGCATTCGCCCAGTCAGGCAGCCAATCTGGAACATCAGGACGCAATCGGGTAAACACGTCAGCTTTATAAGCGGGATCGTCCTCTACCACATTGGCAACACCGTACAGCGTCTCACCACGAATGAGCATCTGCACCGGGACATCTCCAACCAGGAAATCTCGCCACCATGGACCGTCGGCACCTGCAAAAACCAGCGGGCCTTCGCGCAGATAATTCACGGGTATCACCCGTTCATCAGGCATTGTTAATAACATGACCCTGGCCGCCCTGGGTCCATCAGGCACCTCAACCAGTTCAGCCGCTACGCGAGGATTTACCACCTGAACGGTGTAGATATAGTAAACACCAACCAGAGCCACCAGAACCGCCAGCGGCAGCAGCGTGTATTTCAGCCAGGGCCGCAAAACCTCAATCCGTGCCCGGCTGATAACGATTACCATAGGAGGCGCTGTCATCAAACAGGGCCCGCTGGGCGGCTCTTGCATCGTTGATCACCATAGGCGTTGTATCAAACACCATGACCGGGCGTGTCTCGAGGTTATAAGCAGGCCAAGCGGGTATATTGGGATTGTCTGGCTTTCCGGTCCTTGCAAATGCTATCCAGGTATCCGCCATCATGTCTGCAATCTGCTGCTGCTCCGGGCCTGAGCCGGACATACTTTCGGAGTTCGCGACGTTATCAAACACAAAACCAATCTCCAGAGCATGGGGAGAGCGCCACTTGCCACCGTCGACCGGGGTATCCCAGTTGAACAGATAAAGATAAGCGGCAGCGCCTCCCTGCAGCACTTTACGTTCCGCCTGCTGCACGTGCCCGGCAAGCCAGCGCGAGTCTGTTGTCGCTTCAAAATAAACATCTGCAGCAGAGGCTTCGGGTTGCAGTGCCCGATAACCGGCAATGATAGCCTCAACATCTTTATCCGGATATGACCGCCGCATAACGTCGGGCAGTTGCTCCCAGGTGATGTCAAAAATTGCCGGGTTGGCGCCACCAATGAATAAAGAGTTTTCCGTGCGGTTGGTACCCAGCATCATCGGCACATCGCGCCCCGGGGGCGCCGCATCAGGTTCAAATGGATGGCGGGTTAAGGTGCGCCCATCAATTGAAGGTGCGGTTGCTGCGCCGGTGCCCTCAAGGGCTGCTCGAATATCCTCTTCCGGCAGGGTTTTAATCTGCGCCAGCGTGTCTGCCGTCAGCCCTAAGTTTGCCACCAGTTTGTCTGCGGCAGACCGCGCAACAGTCTGCTCGGGAAAGCGGATCATGGCACCGGATTGAACCACTGCCCGGTGAAACAGACCTTGTGCGCTCGGCGTTGCCATTAAAGTTGAAACTTTTGCACCACCGCCGGACTCGCCAAAAATCATCACGGTGTCAGGATCACCGCCGAAACTTGCAATATTGTCCTGTACCCATCCCAGGGCTTGCACCATATCGAGCACACCCGCGACTGCAGAATCTTCAAAACCCTCACCATAGTGACCCAGTGCCAGATACCCCAGCACATTCAGGCGGTGATTCACTGTGACCACAACAACATCACCGCGCCGGGCCAGCCGGGCACCTTCATAAGCACGGGAAGACCCACTTCCGGAAGAAAATCCTCCGCCGTGAAACCAGACCATTACCGGGCGTTTGACGCCATCAGCCAGAGCCGGTGTCCAGACATTCAGAAACAGGCAGTCTTCACTCATGGGCGGTGTTGGCACCGTTGCCCATGACGTGAACAGGCCGCCGGGGTTTCCGGTAGGCGTTTGCGGACAGGTTGCACCAAAAGCCGCTGCGGATTTAACACCCTCCCAGGGTTGGGGTTTGGCGGGTGCGGCAAATCGAGTTGTCGATGTGTCTGCACCGTAACGAACCCCTTTGAAGGTCAGTACGCCATCGTCGGAAACACCACGTACCGCACCTGAATTGGTCTGAGCAATAACTTCAGGCACCACGGTTTCGACTGGTCCAGTCGGGGCTTGACTGGTTTCGCTGGTTTCATCAGTTGTCGGCTCAGCACCACATGCAGCCATCAGCAGCACAATTAGCGCAGCCAAGATCCTCACAGTGACCTTTGTCATACCTCTTCTCCCTATTTGTTGCTCCCAGCTTTCAGCATAACAGGGACAAAAAGGTAAGGCATTTGAGTATGAGTTCCGGATCAGACAATGATTTTGCAATTGGCAAAATTGCCCAGTACCGTGTCACCTTGAGGGTGACTTTCATTCTGAAGGATTGAACTATGGATCTTTTGAAAACCATTATGGCGGCTCAGGGTGGAGCTTCTGTTGATCAGATTGCGCAGAAGCTGGGCCTCGACAAATCCGCTGTTTCTGGCGTTATGGGCGCATTGGCACCCGCATTAGGCAAAGGCCTGGCCAACAACACCCAGGCCTCTGGCGGCCTGGACTCACTGTTGGGTGCACTGCAGAAGGGTAACCATAAGCGTTATATAGAAGACCCCGCGCTGGCCGTAGACGATTCAGGCATCGAAGAAGGCAACAAGATCCTTGGCCATATTCTTGGCAACAAAGAGGTCAGCCGCCAGGTCGCCAGCCGCGCTGCCGAGCAAACCGGTGTCAGCGACAGCTTGATCAAGCAGATGTTGCCGATGCTGGCCACTATGGCAATGGGAGCATTGAGTCAGAAACAAGAGCAGGCGCCCGAAAGCGGTTCGGACCTGGGCGGCGTGCTGGGTGCATTCCTCGGCGGCGGTGACAACAATTCTATGGTTGATGACCTGCTGGGTATGGCTGGCAGCTTTCTCAAGCGATAAGCCCGTCAACAAATGGAAATTTTTGAGACAAATCGCGAAGTGATTGAATATTAAGACAAAATATATCCGGCGCTTATGATCCGGATACCCGAACAAAGCCAGCCGCGCGGCCCGTTTTCCCTACTCGACCTGCCCTAGCGACCAGCGTATGCTGACCGCTGAATCAACCATCCAGGGGAGAAAAGATGGCCGCATTTCAACACCTATTGCGTCTCACCGTTCTGCTGGGCGCAAGCTCAACACTGGCACTGAGCCCAAACGACAGAGTCGAAAATTTCCGTCTTCTTGACCATCAGGGTGGCTCTCAGGAACTATATTATTTTGCGGATGCACCCGCACTTGTACTGATGACACACAGTTCATCCTGTGCAGCAGCGGAGGGTGAACTTAGCCAGTTCAGCGCCTTAAAATCAGCCTACGAAGAATTGGGCGTCGAGTTCATGCTGATTAATTCACTGGATCAGCGCGATCGCATCCGAGCGCATGCGCAGAAAATATCACTCACCACACCCGTGCTGATGGACACCACCAGAATTATCGGCGAGTCAATGCGCCTGGAAACTGCTGGTGAAATTCTCGTGGTAAAGCCCGATGACTGGTCGCTGACATACCGAGGACATGCTGCCGGTGCAGCAGATGCGCTGAGTCAATTGATGGATGGTAAGGCCATCGAAGTACAACAAACCCAGGCAAAAGGCTGCGACGTCGAATTCCCTGAAATGGCGCGCACCGAGGCACACGCACAAATCTCCTACAGCGACACCATCGCGCCGATCCTGCAGGACAATTGTGTTACCTGTCACCGAGAAGGTGGCATCGGCCCCTGGGCAATGACCGACTACAACATGGTGCGAGGGTTCTCACTGATGATTCGTGAGGTGGTGCGCACCCAGCGTATGCCACCCTGGCATGCTGACCCACACTATGGCGAATTCGCCAATGACCGGTCGCTGACAACTGAAGAAATACAGACACTGGTGCATTGGATCGAGGCTGGTGCACCCCGCGGTGACGGTGCAGATCCGCTGGTGGAAATGGACCACAATTATCCCACCTGGGCACTCGGCGAACCCGATCTCATCATTGATATCCCCGCTGAAGAGGTGCCAGCTACCGGCGTTGTCGACTACAAGTATAAAATGGTTGAAAACCCACTCAACGAAGATGTCTGGGTCCGCGCCACTGAACTGATACCCGGTGATCGAAGTGTATTGCACCATGTGATCACGCGCTTCGGAGAAGTGGAGACACAGGGGCCCCGCGCAGGACGGCTGAAAAGGCGTGGTGGTGGCAGCCTTGGCGGATATGTACCTGGCGCAGTGGCGCGTGATTATCCAGACGGTACAGGCACGCTGTTCCCCGCCGGTGCAGCCATAGAATTCCAGATGCATTACACCCCGACCGGCAAGCCGGCCACGGATGCCTCACGGCTCGGTATCTACCTGCACGACAAGCCGCCTGAGCACGTCATGCAGGGCACCGTGTTTATCAATCCGCGCATTCGTATCCCAGCCGGCGCGGACAATCATTCAGAAACTTCAGAGCGAATCATCCCTGAGGATGTGATCCTGTACAGTATGTTGCCGCACGCCCACTTTCGCGGCAAAGCATCAGAATTTGTTGCGCATTATCCTGATGGTCGTGTCGAGAAATTAATTTCAGTACCCCACTACGATTTCAACTGGCAGACCAACTACGATTTAAAAGAACCCAAGTTCATTCCGGCGGGCACCAAAGTGGTACATCGAACCTGGTGGGACAACTCCGCACGCAATACCGCCAACCCTGACCCGACCAGAGAAGTACCCTGGGGACAACAGTCATGGGATGAAATGCTGTTTGGCACAATGAACTATCGGGCGGCAACTGACGAAGAAAAGGCAGCACAAAGCGCTGCCGCGACCATGGGCGGAGAAGATTAAACCGTCACCAGAGTCAACAGAAGAACGGCGATCGTACTGGTTGGGATGAGCAACACAAAGTAGATCGCCATCTGTACAAAGTACTTGGCACAGGTGCGCCTGAAACTGCCACCGTAATAGCGCCGCAGTGATTTGAAGTGGTAGATGAGCAGAACGAACCAAAGCAGCGCACCTGCGTAGCCTGAAGCCGTGGCAGCTATGGAGGTACCTTCTGAATCTGGCAGGACCAGCATCAGCGCGTACACCAGAAAAGCGAAGCTGTGCAGATGTGTCGCAAACACCAGGTGCTCAACATAATACTTATGCGATCCGATGTAGAGCAGCTGCAGGATGAGCGCAAACACGGGTAGCAGGAAAAACATGGCAATCGGCAGGTTATCCATCATTGCGTTCAGCGCTTCGCGCGGCTGATAAACAACGTCAACAAGGCGACTGACCATGAACCGTTGTATGTCCGAAGCAGGCTCGCTCTGTTCTGCTGCACCTTTCGCGAGAGCCATGATAGCCTGCTGCTGCAGCTCCGACTCTTCCCCCGCCAGCATGCGGTGCACTTTTTCCTTGCGCTCTTCGTCCAGCATCCGATCCAGATCTACTGCAACACTATCCGCCACAGACTCCACAGCAGTCGTGTCATCACCTATCTGAAAATCCATATCCAGATCGGAGCTGTAGGACAGCAGGAAGAAGAAGCCCAGACTGACAAACAAGTACAATCGGATTGGACTGATATAGCTCGCTCTTCGATTACGCGAGAACTCAACCGCAAGCTGCCCTGGCTGGGTTAACAGCAAACGAAATGTATTCAGAATCCGCGAATCCACATCAAAGGTTTCACGCAGCAGTTCCCATAACATGGGTGGAAGCGAACGCTGATAGTCGCGACGATTCTGTCCGCAATGGGAACAGAAATTGTCAGAGCGAGGTGTGCCGCAATTACTGCAGTTGGAATTGTCCATTATTGTTATTGTGCAACCTCAATTTAATTCCGTATAGCTTGATCTGAAGGACCACGATGGATCTTATCGTTTTTGACCTGGATGGCACGTTGCTGAATGCCTCCGCGCAGATATCCCCTTACACGCGCAGAACCTTAACGCTGCTGGCAGAGAAAGGCATTTTATTTACCGTGGCAACCGGACGCACCTTACATTCGTCGCGGGATGTGCTGGCAAACCACCCCTTCAAGCTACCTCAGGCGTATAAAAATGGCGTGGTGATCTGGAATCCGGAACAAGCCCTCTACAGCCATCATAACTATCTGACACTGAGCGAAATAGAGCACGTGCTGGAGGCCATTATTTCCCAGGGGCTGACCCCGTTTATGTTCACCGTTTCACCCGGCAACATACACGGCGTCTACCATCCACCGTTACAGACTGAGGTTGAGCATCAGCTTGCTGCAGATTTCCGCACCAGGGATGGCGTTGGGGTTTATCCTGCTTCCGAAATGCCTGGTGATGCCGAAATCACCAATATCAGCGCTCTGGGCGTACCACACGCTGTTGACGCGATAGACGCGATGATTGCTGATGAACCCGGCCTCATTGCTTTTGCAGGCACCGCCCTTGAGGGCGCGCAGCTTAAATGGATCGACATTCACCACATCGACGCCAGCAAAGGTAACGCTGTCAATGTGTTAAAGCGCGAGTTAGGTGTATCACGGGTATTGTGCTTTGGTGACAGTGATAACGACTTAAGTATGTTTGCCGTGGCAGACGAGGCCTACGCGCCCAGCAACGCTAAAGACGTCGTGAAGAAAGCAGCCACCACTGTGCTCGGGCACCACGACGACGATTCCATTGCGCGATTTCTACGCCAACGTTTTGAACTTGGCGAAGACTAGTATCCTAGTCATCGTCCAGGTAATACTCAATGCCATCCAGCGTCTGCTCCTGCGCCTCCAGACGTGCAATGGTCTGAAGATGCACCTCATCAGGTCCGTCATAGATCCTGAAAGCACGGGCTTTGCCAAAGGCACGGGCGGCCGGCGTATCGTTTGTAACACCACGCGCCCCGTAAATCTGAATAGCCCGATCGGCTATGGCTTGATAAACGCGAGAGACCGCCACCTTAATCATAGATATCTGCTTGCGCGCTACTTTGTTACCAACAACATCCAGCAGGTGCGCCGCCTGTTGCACCAGCAGGCGGCATTGATCCAGTTCTATTCTCGACAGGCTGATGGCTTCCTGGGTAGCGCCGTACTCATCAATTCGCTTGCCAAACGTGCTGCGCTCGGTGGATCGCTTCACCATCAGACTGATCAGCACCTCACATTCGCCAATTGCGCGCATGCAGTGGTGCAGGCGCGCGGGCCCAAGCCTGGCCTGCCCCATCGCAAAACCAGCACCCTCTTCACCGAGAAGATTTCCCGCCGGCACGCGTACGTTTTCCATACGAAACTCAGGGTGGGTATTGGTGGGCGAGACGTGATCAAAGACCGGTAAGTCGCGTTTAAATGACAAACCCTGTGCCGACCGTGGCACGATAATCATCGACTGACGCCTGGATTTCGGTGCATCTGGATGAGTCACCCCGACCACGATCAGAAATTCGCAATTCGCATGCGATGCATTGCTGGCAAACCACTTGCGGCCATTGATCACGTATTCATCACCATCGCGTACGATTGATGTCTGTAGATTTGCAGGGTCTGAGGATGCAACATCTGGTTCTGTCATCGCAAAAGCGGAACCAGAAGTACCGTCAAGCAAAGGTTCCAGCCACTGTGCGCGTTGCTCGGGTGTTGCAAACAATTGCAGCAATTCCATATTAGGCACATCTGGCGCGTGACAGTTAAACACCCGCGACCCCCACTCCAGCCGGCCCAGCACCTCGGCTACTGCCGTGAACTCGAGATTACTCAGACGTGTACCAGGTTCATCCTGCGTGAGCCTGGGTAATGCCATGTTCCACAATCCCAGGTCACGTGCTTCCTCCCTCAGCTCGCGTTCGATATCCGGCACTGCCTGACCGGCTCGCATCTGCTCACGCCATATACGATTATTGGGTAGAACCCTGGCACTAAAAAAGGCGTCTACCTGGTCGCGCATTTCAAGCGCTCGTGCCGGCAATTCAAACATGGGATTTTCCGTTTCAGAGGCTACGAAGCCCAACACTATATGTCAGGTGGTGACGGACGAGAAAGTACAAACACAGCCACCGCGATGAGCACAATCGCCTGTAGACCTAAAATCAGAGGCGGTACGTGCAGCACCACAGACACAACCAGCACGGCTACCATCGAAAGCGCAGCAACAAATTTGGTTCGAGCATCAATAGAACCATCGCGGCGCCAGTTCAAAATCATCTGGCCAAAGACGCGGTGATCCAGCAACCAATCATGGAACCGGGTTGAAGATCGCGCAAAGGCAAAGGCAGCCAACAACACAAAAGGTGTTGTGGGTAACAAGGGCAACACTACCCCCAGCATACCGAGCACTAAGGCTGTCGCACCTACAGTGAACCAGACTACGCGTAACAAACTATTTGCTCTGACGTCACGAGCATTGATTAAATCCCGCAGCAATTTCGACTATTCTACGCCTGAGTAAAAACATGACCATACCAGGACCGATATGAGCAACGCCCCATCCGACATACAAGTTCTCCAGGACCGTTTGACGCAGTTCATGAATGAACACATATATCCTAATGAGAACCTCTATCACAAGCAGTTGAACGGCATGGCGGATCGCTTCTCCACAGTTCCGCTGATGGAAGAACTTAAAGCGAAAGCCAAGGCTGAAGGCTTATGGAATTTGTGGCTTCCAACAGAATTCGGCGGTCTCAGCAATGAAGACTACGCTGGGCTTGCGGAAATAATGGGTCGGGTTTTATGGGCCCCGGAAGCATTCAACTGCAATGCGCCGGATACTGGCAATATGGAAGTTTTCCTGAAGTACGCCACGGATGCGCAGAAGGAACAGTGGCTGGAACCGTTACTAGCCGGGGAGATCCGCTCATCTTACGCCATGACAGAACCCGATGTTGCGTCCAGCGATGCCACCAACGTGCAGACGCGCATTGAAAAACAAGGCAATGAATACGTCATCAACGGCAAAAAGTGGTTCATTACCAACGCGCCTTATGAACGTACCAAAATACTTATCGTTATGGGTAAATCCGATCCGGACAATGCAAACCGTCACAAACAGCAGAGCCAGATTCTGGTTCCCAAAGACACACCAGGCGTCAAAGTGGTCAGGCCCCTCACAACACTGGGTTACGACGATGCGCCGCTGGGCCATGCAGAGGTTCATTTTGAGGATGTGCGCGTGCCTGCAGACAACATCCTTCTCGGCGAGGGGCGGGGTTTTGAAATTGCTCAGGGACGTTTGGGCCCTGGCCGCATCCATCACTGCATGCGGTTGATCGGCAGCGCCCAGCGAGCCGTTGAATATGCGTGCCGGCGCGCGGTAAGCAGAGAAACCTTTGGTCGTAAACTCTCTGAACACCAGTCGGTGCTTGAGGACATCGCCAAGTCATTCAGTGAAATAGAGCAGGCTCGATTGCTGACCTTGAAAACCGCACGCAAAATGGATGAGGTGGGTGCTAAAGACGCCAGGGACCTGATTGCCGCATCCAAAATCACCGTGCCACTGATGGCGCAAACAGTCATTGACCGGTGTATGCAGATTCATGGAGCTGGCGGGCTAACCGCTGACTACCCAATGGCCGAAGCCTACAACTATGCGCGTTGGTGCCGCCAGGCGGATGGACCAGATCAGGTACACATGATGGCGCTGGGAAAACAGATCATCAGGCGTTATACAGAATCTGTATAAACGCCCCCACCCGCACCGGTCGTTTGAGCTGTTTTGTCAGACCGGTCGGTCAATCTCTTGCGCTTCATAGAATTTCACGTCGACACTGGATGGCGGATGGGCTGCCATCGCCGCCTGAAATTCAGCCATATGCGGTTCAGCAAAGTGTTTCTTCAAGTCTTCAATCGACGCCCAGCGCTCGGTCAGTCGTATCACATGTGGATCACTGACTTCGATGCTGAACGTGTAATCGTGACACCCCGCTTCAGCCTGGCTCGCCTGTTCCATTTTGCTCAGCGCCGCAGTGGTGGCCGCAATAGCTTCAGCGCTGGTTTTGATAGTGCCGTTTACAACGATCATAGTGTTCTCCTGATCTGGTTAAGGTGGATATTATTCGATCAATCTTAACCTACCCATGACATTGGCTTGGAGAACACGTGCTTCGGTAATTACCGATAGCCAGTCGAGTGATAAACCGAGACGATATCCTTATTCAAATAAAGGATTAGCCATGCTAAAAGAAGTTTCCGGTGATATCACATTGAGCGGTGCCCAGGCCATTGTTCAAGGTGTCGCCCCAGAAGATCATTTCAACCAGGGTCTGGCGTTAAGCTTACGAGAGCTTTATCCAGCGATGAGCAAAGACTTTCGCCATTACTGCAAAGTATCGCACCCTGGCGCTGGAGAGATCTGGGCATGGGGTGGCGTAGACAAAAAGCGCATCATCAATCTGATGACCCAGGAACCTGCAGAAGGCAAACAAGGTCATCCCGGAAAAGCGACAACAGCAAATGTTAACTCGGCTTTGCGCGCGTTGCGAAAACTGGTGGAAGAGGAAAATTTCACGAGTATTGCCCTGCCGAAACTGGCAACCGGTGTCGGCGGTCTTGATTGGGAAGGTGACGTACTGCCTTTGATTGAGCGCCACCTTGGTGATTTAAACATTCCGGTTTATCTATACACCACGTTTAAGCAAGGCGAAAAAGCCGCGGAATAAAACCACGGCTGTTTCCTTACGTCCCAGGCTGGAGTGATACTTCAGCCCACGGGTTCAGCTAGAAAAACTGGTATTTTACGTGACGTCTTCGCCTGGTAGTCATTATAAGGTGGATAGGCTTCTGCGCTCGCATTCCATAGACGTGTGCGTTCAGCTTCGTCTGAAACTTCACGCACGCGCATGGGCGTGACTTGTGTTTTGTCGCGTATTTCTACATCCGGGTGCGCGCGTAGATTGTAAACCCAGGACGGGTTTTTCGGCTGCCCTCCCATCGATCCGATCAAGACATAGTTGCCGTCTACCTCAACACGCATCAAGGGTATCTTGCGAATACCGCCTGTCTTGTTGCCTTTATGCGTCACAATGATGCAGGGCATGCCGGTGTCTAACAGCGTAGTACCTTCTGTGCCGCCACTACTTTCGTAAAGTTCAACCTGCTTGCGTACCCAATCCAGCGTTGGGGGGATATAGTCAGCCATGCGAAGCTCCTCGGGGTGTTTGGGTTATTAGATTGATGACATTTGCCTGAACAATACACCTATAACATAAACCTCGACAATCGAAGCTATTTGGTTAAACAGGCAGGAAAAGTTAGGTGAGTGAGATAAGACTGGTCTCTTCCGTGCTGGTGAGCAGAACCTCCCCAGCGCCCGCATCTATGGACACCTCTAGACGCGGCTCACCTTCCACAACTGACACATCCAAATCAATCGCGGCAAGTATCCGCCGCAGATCTTTTGCGTCAGGCGTTGAAATAGACAACGATCGAAGCTCTCCAGCGACCGGGCTCGTCTGCCGGGGATGCTCACACCCCAACCAGTCGATAAAAAACGGCAGGCGTGCGCCATACTTGGAGCCTAACGGAAACAACAACATCCATTCCAACAGATCCCCGCGTGGCGTCTTGCGTTGCGTAAGTTTCGGACCTGCTGATCGGATGTCAAAGTCTGTTAACGTTGATTGCACCTGGGTAAGTTCACCTTCTGCAGCCCAGGTAACCAACCCACCTTGGGTGAGGTGAGCAAATTGTTCACCCAGGGTACCTTCAAGCGGTTGAGCGGGATCTGGTGCGATAATTTCCAGATACGCAGAGCCCAACGATAACAGTGCATTACGCGTACCAAGACCCAGGTGTTCACCAGCATAAGCAGGCTCAACACCAAACGTATCTCCAGCCCAGTCCATACCTTCATCCAGAGATGCCACGGCGTACATGAAGTGATCTATTGTCGTGTGCATGGTTTTCTGCAGTTCAATTTGTTGGGCATGCGATGGCAGCGTGCCATAAATCCTGATGTGTTCTGGATGCTAATCGTCATCCAGTTTAGGTAGTGCAGCACGAATTTCTGCCGCGGAAGTCTGGATGGTGCCAGCTTCCAACTCTAACAACATGACATGGATAATACCTTCCAGCCTGGCCACATGACTTTCAAGGGTTTCCAGATGCATGGCGACGTTCTGGTCCATGGGTTCCTCACATTGTGCTGTTTAATCAGATATCAAGGTAAAGGGTTCAAGCTGACTCTTCAACGACGATAATCTTAATATTCATCATGCCGTTTCACCCACGCTAACCCGTATGGTAGATCTTCTTCGTGGCGGCCTTTCGGGCAGATATCAAGATAACCATAAGCTGCATTCATTCGATCAAGACCGCGGGCATAGGTGGAATAAGTGTGATAAATCGAACCGTCCGCGTCGCGTTCAAAAACGCTCACGCCATGGGACTCTGAACCCCGGATCGGGCTTTGCTTGTAGTTGTACCGCATTTGCCCGGTAGCCAGTTCCTCATCGGTTGGACTCACGTCAAAATCAACATTAAAACTGTTGCCTGCAGAAGAGACCCAGGTGAAGTGCCAACCCATGCGCTTCTGATACGCGGCGAGCTTCGCCGCCGGGGCGCTTGAGACAGCCGCAAAACTCACATCACGCTGATTCAAATGCACAATCATCGGATTATAGCCGTCGGCCCAGAATGAGCATGAGGGGCACCCCTCGTCCCAATCAACGCCGTACATGAAATGCTGCACAATGAGTTGGCTGCGCTGTGCAAACAGATCCGCCAAAGTAACTTCCCCGTCAGACGCGCTGAAAACATAGTTCTGCTCCACCTTCAGGCGAGGCAGGGACCGCCGCAGCGCGGCTAACTCATCCCCCGCTCTGGCATAGGCTTTTTCTTTTTCCAGTAATTCCTGCCGCGCATCGAGCCACTGCGCTTTTTTTCGGGTGTCTTTCATGGTTTTGTCCAGTCATCGTCAGGATGTAAGCACAGCAGTATATGGTGCAGAACACTATGGAGTAAGATAGTCGGATGACAGACGAATACCCAGACCCTTCCAAAGCACCTCAATCACCGCTGGCCTCAACTAAAATCGCCCGCGTGCTGGGAATCGACATTCGCCTGCACTTTTCTGTGGTGGTGATCTTCGCTCTAATTACCACCAGTCTGGCTGCAAACCTTTTTCCGCAATGGCATCCCGAATGGGGTACAGCGCAAAACTGGATGGCAGCTTTGTCCGCCGCGATACTGTTTTTTTTGTCGCTACTGACCCATGAAATGGCACACTCCGTCGTCGCCCGTCGATGTGGCATTGAAATATCGGCGATCACCCTGTTTATCTTCGGCGGGGTGGCAGAAATGAAAGGCGAGCCCAAATCACCCAGAGACGAGTTTTTGATAGCCGGTGCGGGGCCGCTCGCGAGTTTTGTCCTGGCTCTGGTTTTTGGCATTCTCGTCAGTTTATCTGTGAGCGACCCACAGTCGCTGCTCAACGAAGAAGACAGCCTGAACATGGCCAATCTGTCTGCTGTGGCCACTATCTGCATGTGGCTGTCCTCGATCAATTTCATGCTGGCAGTGTTCAACCTGTTGCCAGGCTTTCCCATGGACGGTGGCCGCCTGTTTCGCGCCGCAATCTGGTGGCGTACCGGCAATCTCATGCAAGCCACTCAAATGGCTGCTCAGGTGGGCAGTGGATTCGGCTGGGTATTCATAGGGTTAGGCGCGATACAGTTGTTCGGCGGCAATACCATCAACGGTTTATGGCTGATACTTATCGGCTGGTTCATTCGCAGGTTAGCCTTGACCAGCGTCGCCAGCATGATGCTGGATCAGGCACTACGCGGCTTTGACGTCCGCGCCATCATGCGGACCCGCTTCGACAAAGTCCCCGCTAACACACCGATGCAGAACTTCATCGAAGATTATCTGTTGCGCAGCACGCAGCAATTGTGGCCGGTTCATGCCAGCGATAGCGACATCGGCTATGTGACAGCACACAGTTTCAACCTGGAGAGCACGGCGTTGAAGGGTGCGGGGGGTACTATCGATCAACACATGCAGCAGCTTGATCAGACCCACAGCATTAGTCCTGATCTCAGCGCCAAAGAAGCCTTCGAGCGTCTGGCCATGTACCCCTTTCCCTGCCGGTGGTAGAAAAAGGACAGATCATCGGCATCATCACCCATGCCGATATAGTGCGTTGGTTTTCTTTTCATAAAATCGCGAGCTGAATTTCATCAACGATCAAGATCCGCAATTCATTGCGATACGCCCCTGATTTATCCAGACCATCAGCGCATCAGGTGAGTTACCATCCCCGGGTCGGCGACTACAACCTGAACAGGACATGGATCTAACAGAAGGCTTCATTCTCGAAAAATGGCAGGTTAAGCCATTAGACGGCAAAATCTTTGACACGTTAAATAGCGAATCAACCCGCGTGCGCCCCAAAGCCATGGATGTTTTATGTGCGCTGGCGGCTGCTGATGGTCAAGTTGTGGAACGGGACGCGTTGCTGACTCAGGTCTGGGGCCCCAATGCGGTCTCTGATGAGCCTCTGACCAGCACCATAGGAGAACTTCGCCGATTGCTTGGAGAGCGGCAGGGTCAGGAGCGGCGTTATATCGAAACGATACCTAAACGCGGCTATCGATTATTGCCAACAGCTCAAGCATTGAACGGCAATCCCGTAGAAACTGTCAATAACACGCGCATGAAACCGCGCAGACTGCTCGACAGGAATAGCCTGATTGCCCTGGCTCTGTTAACTACCTTGGCTGCATTTATTGTTTACCGATTATCAGCCCCTGAGTTAACCGCTGAGTTGGCGGCGCCAGATAACTCAATTGCAGTATTACCATTCGAGCGTCTGGGCACGGGTAGCGACCAGAGCTACTTTGCGGATGGGTTGGCTGAAGAGCTCATTGTCATGCTTAACAAATTGCCGTCCATCACCGTTGCTGCCCGCAACTCAACCTTTCTGCTGCAGGATGAAGCATTACCGCTCACGGATATTGCGAGACGCCTGAATGTTGCCCATATACTCACAGGCAGCGTTCAGCAGGCCGATGAACAGGTGCGAGTGACTGCTCGGCTCGTGGATGCGCGAACAGGATACCAACTCTGGTCGGCAACCTACGACCGGACTTTCGAAGATATTTTTGCGATCCAGGATGACATCGCAATGGAAGTTCAAACATCTCTGCAGGTGCATCTGGTCGGTGCTCGCGTGGCTGCACAACCTACCAACACAAAAGCTTATACACTTTTTCTGCAAGCGCGCCATGTTGGTCGCCAGCATACCAACGAAGGTCTAGTAAAGGCTGCAACCCTGTATCAGGACGCGCTGGCAATCGATCCAGAATACCTCCCCGCGTGGGATGGATTGGCAGGGGTATATCTCAATCAGGTTGGCTTTGCACTTTTGCCCGCTCAACAGGGATTCCGCCTGGCTAGTGAAGCGGCCTACAAGGCTCTGGCGATTGATGCTGACTATGCCCCCGCTCACGGCCGCCTTGGTTGGATTGCGTTACATGCCAACAGCAATATCGCCGCAGCTGCAGAACATTATCGCCAGGCATTATCCGTGGAACCCGGAAACGATACTATTCGCAGCGGCGCAGCACCCGTGGCACTAGCACTTGGGCGTATGAACGACGCGATTGCACTGTTCGAAAATTCAGTGACCACAGATCCCGTTTCACCCGCAAGTCACGCAAATCTCGCTAATGCCTACCTTTTGGCTCGACGCTATGCTGAAGCCGAACAGAGCATCCGCAATACCCTCACCCTGAGCCCCAACTATGCTGCGGCACAATATCGACTCGGCAGAGCGCTACTCGCACAAGGTAAACTGTCTGCAGCCAAAGAAGCCATGGCAGCAGAGTCCACAGACGCAGCACGTTGGATTGGTCAGGCCTTAGTGGCTGATGTCGAAGGCAACGTCGAGGTATCCGATACACTACTCGCCAGAGTTCTACAAACCTATGGAAATGCGGCCGCTGGCAATCTTGCGCAGGTTTACGCCCATCGCGGTGACATCAACGCCGCATTTGAATGGCTGAACCTGGAGTTTACCACCAGCGGCGCTGGTAGTTTCGCTGAGTACCGGTGGGATCCATTGTTCGCCTCTCTATATGATGATCCACGGTGGGCTGAATTGATGGACAAGGTGGGTTTAAGCGACGATGCCCTGGAAGGTATCAAGTTTCCGACTTTGGCCGAGCTTGCGCAGGGCTAAGACATCAAAAAACCGCCCTAGTTAGCCAAAAAACACCAATCACAGAAAAATAGAGGAAAAATATGACATAAATATCAGTTAGTTAGCTCCACGAACCTGAACGATAGGCACCTCGCAGCATTCGCACAGAAAGCTGTTCTTAACGTTCACAGGAGCAAAAAAATGATCGAAATTCTCACCTTCTTACCGTTGGCACTGATTCCCGCATTCATGTTGCTGGCACTTGTTCACGAAGCAAGAACCTACGAAAAACCCCGCTGGTGGAAAACCAGGATGACCCTGGCCACGCTTGCTGTTGTTGCTGGAGCTATAGCTATCACGGCTGCATGGAGCATGGTGTTGGGCGACTTTCACCTGTTTGATGGCGCCCAGCTCGGCACCTG
Source organism: Gammaproteobacteria bacterium (assembly GCA_048571035.1). Classification (GTDB taxonomy): domain Bacteria; phylum Pseudomonadota; class Gammaproteobacteria; order Pseudomonadales; family Azotimanducaceae; genus UBA4421. Next base: position 13,721 of record CP121329.1, on the reverse strand, counting down.
GGCTGGAGCTGCAGCTGGGATCGTCGTCTATGAGTTTGTGCATTACTGGTACCACCGAACGGTACATCGCTACGATTGGGCGTGGCGCTTCACACATCAGATGCATCACAGTGCAGAAGTCCTGGATGCGTTCAGCGCTAACTATCTGCATCCCCTGGATCTTGTGATGTTTACTACGTGGAGCAGCCTGGTGTTTTTTCCATTGCTCGGACTCAGTTTAGAGGCCGGTCTGATTGCTGGCGCCTGGCTGGGTTTCAACACCATGTTTCAGCACGCCAATATCCATACGCCGCGTTGGCTGGGGTATGTGATGCAGCGCCCTGAAAGCCATGTCTTACATCATGAACGCGGCCAGCATCGATACAACTACGCAAATCTACCGCTTTGGGACATGATATTCGGTACTTTCCGCAATCCAGCCAACGTAGACGCGCGAGAAGTTGGGTTCTACCTCGGTGGTTCGACAAAGATTGCAGACATGTTGTTATGCCGGGACATCTCGCAGGTGTCAGAAAGTTCTGTCTGCGAGGATGAGCCAGTGGAGGAGCTGCAACGCGTAGCTTAAAGTTGGACATTGAGCATCCAACAAAAAAATCTCTGCTAAATGTCATCCGGCTTCGGCAGCGCGGCGGTAAGCTCGCTGCTGATTCAACCTGGAAAACACGGCGTTGAGGGGTGCGGAGGGTACTATCGATCAACACACGCAGTCGCTTGACCAGGCCCATAGCATTAATCCTGACCTAAGCGCTAAAGAAGCCTTCGAGCGCTTGGCCATGCACCTTTTTCCGCTACCGGTTGTAAAAGATGGACAGATCATCGGCTTCATCACCCATGCCGATATTGTGCGTTACTTTTCTTCTCATAAAATCGCGAGCAGACACCCTACAGCGAGTCTGCGAGCGGTTGGGCAAGCATGATGACGCCGACGCCGGCAGTAAAAGCAACGAAGTGCAGCAGGTTGGCGCCTAGGTTTTCATGCTTGTTGATTTCTGGCACGAGGTCAGTAGCACTGATGTAAATGAAGTTACCCGCTGCAAATGGAACAAGGAAGGAAATGTCGTAGTTGAATGAGAGCCTGTAAGCAAGCAACCCCCCAGAAGGAACGTTAGAGCAGATAGAACATTAAGCGCCAGAGCTCCGGTTTTACTCCACCCTGAATGTATCAGTACGCCGAAATCTCCCAGTTCCTGAGGAATCTCATGAGCAGCAGCAGCTACCCAGGCTGTGATTCCTAATCTGATATCGACGATGAACGCGCCTGCTATCGCCAACCCGCCGATGAAATTGTGCAGGCCATCACCAATCAGAATCAAATAGCTCAACGGCTTTCTACAAGGAGCATCTGCGCGGTGACAGTGATGCCAGTGCAAAAACTGTTCGAGCGCAAAAAATGTGATGAAGCCAGCTACCACCCAATAAGAGACCACTATCACGCTTCCCATAGTTGCGATAGCAGCGGGTAGCATGTGCACGAACGCGCCACTCAAAAGCGAGCCTGCCGCAAAAGCCACCAGTGGCAGAGTGATCTTGTCCAGCGTTGCATCCGACAAAAGCAGTGTCACGCTCCCGACAAGCGCGATAGCAGACATCGCCAATCCAGCCGCGACAATCCAGCCGAAAGTACTCACAAGCTATTCGCAGCTATAGTCCTAGTAGCCTGGCGGCTTACTCAAGATGCTGGATTCCACCCGCTCCAGTTCAGCTTCAGGATGGTGTTGCAGAACCAACGCTTCGATATCTTGAACTCGGTCTCTGGGCGTATCAATCAACATCAGGAACTCGCCATTATCAACAGCCCGTTGAAAATCTTTATGTCGGGAATTGGGAATATCCAACGCCACCATACTACCCATCCAGGACCCGATGCCTGCACCAGCAGCCATACAAGCGAGGATTGCGCCACCACTTAGCGCCACACCACCAGGTATAACAAGGGTCACGAGCCCGGCTAATAAACCGGTAGCAGCACCTACGGGTAATCCACGCTCGATTGCAGCGACAAAATCACTCTTTTGCAGAAGTGTCGCTTCAGGCAGGTCCTCCAGCTCGACGCTTTCAGCTGCAATGACGTGTATGTGTTTTTCGGCAATACCCGCAGCTTCAACTTCATGGACAATCTTGTGGACCAGGTTTCTTTCTGGAATGAGAAAATAGATTCGTTGCATATCCGATCCTGAACATTAATGACTCAAGTGCTGACAGTAGCAGTGTCGGCCAATGTTTTTGAAGCCCGTGATTACGAGGAGCTAGACCAGGGAAATTGCGTACTGGAGTTGTTGGGTCGGGCCGCTCTTGGTATCTTCAGTATCAAGGGGATAGCATCGGACAGTACGTTTTATCAACACGGCAAAATGCTGCACGTTACGTGCTCCCTGAATTGAAAACATAAACAGGACGATCACATGAGATACGAATCCCCGGCGACGACAAAAGAAGCTGTCGCGCTGCTGGCAAAAGAAAAAGGCGCAGCCTTTATTCTCGCTGGCGGCACTGACTTGTTAGTGCGGATGAAAATGGGGCTTGCTGAGCCGGCCCTGGTAGTCGACATCAAACGCATCCCTGACATGAATACGATAAAAACCACACAAAATGGTTTTCGTATTGGCGCCGGTGTATCAGGTGCACAGCTGAAAGCCCACAAAGCGATCAACAAAGCCTGGCCCGGTGTGGTTGAGGCAACTCATCTGATTGGTTCTGACCAGATTCAGGGTCGCTGTACGATGGCAGGCAACCTGTGTAACGCATCACCTGCTGCTGACAGCGTACCCGCCATGATTGCCGCAGGCGCTAAAGCCATTGTGGTCGGCAAAGGCAAAAGACGCACCGTACCGGTAGAGAAAATAGTCACCGGCCCGGGCAAAACCTCCCTTAAAAAAGGTGAGGTGGTTGAAGCCATCACCTTACCTAAACCCGCCAAACGCACCGGTGATGCTTATCTACGTTTTACCCCACGTACCGAAATGGACATTGCCGTCGTCGGTGTCGGCATCAGCATGACCCTGGAACGGGGCGTTGTGAAAAAAGCCAGAGTCTGCCTGGGTGCTGTTGCACCAACTGCTGTTCTGGTACCCGCTGCTGCCAGAGCCCTGGTGGGTTCCAAACTGGACGACGCTGCCCTGGACAAACTGGCGGCAGCCTGCGCCAAGGCCTGTAACCCTATTGATGACAAACGCGGTACCGCCGCTTACCGCACGCGCGTGGCCGGAGTACTGGCAAAACGTGCTGCAAAAATAGCCTATAAAAGAGCTGGAGGTGCCGCATGAGCGACGCAGTATTGGTATCAACCAAAGTAAACGGTGACGTAGTGGAATTTGCCTGCCCAACAGACGAAGTGTTGATGGATTCACTTCGTGATCGTGTTGGCATGAATGGTGTCAAAGAAGGTTGTGGTACTGGCGACTGCGGCGCCTGCAGTATCACATTGGACGGTCAGCTTGTTTGTTCCTGCCTGGTACTTGGCGTGGAAGCGAATGGTCGTGAAATTGGTACCGTTGAAGGTTTGACCGAAGACGGCAAGCTGCACCCTCTGCAGGAAAAATTCATAGAACACGCCGCGCTGCAGTGTGGTATTTGCACACCAGGGTTCCTGGTAGCTGCTAAAGCATTACTGGACAACAATGCCAACCCAACCGAAACAGAAATTCGTTACGCGCTGGCCGGCAATCTGTGCCGATGCACAGGGTATGACAAGATTGTCCGCGCTGTTCAGGCTACCGCCAAAGACCTACGCAAATCCAAGAAACGCTAAACCTCAATTGAGGAAAGGAATTAATTATGGCTCATGATAATAGCTATACAGGACAGAAGTTCGAAGTTGTTGGTAACCGTTTCTTACGCCCGGACGGTATCGACAAGGTAACCGGCAAAGCCCGTTACGGCGCTGACGCGAACGCACCAGGACAGTTAGTTGGCCTGGTACTACGCTCACCCCATGCGCATGCGAAGATTAAAAAAATCGACACCTCTAAAGCTGAAAAGCTGCCCGGTGTCAAAGCAGTCATCACCTGTGACGATTTACCCGATCTGACCGGTGGCAATGCGGGCAACGCTCATATTCTGGAAAACTGCATGGCGCGCGGGCGCGCGCTGTACGATGGGCACGCCGTTGCCGCGGTAGCCGCGGTAGACCGCCAGACCGCCCGCCAGGCATTGAAGCTCATCAAAGTCAGCTATCAGAAGCTTCCCCATGTTACCGATGTCGACGAAGCGATGGCGCCCGATGCACCGGTTATCCATGACTGGTGCTTTACCGCCGGACTCGAAGAAAAACCCACGAAGCCATCCAATATCGCAAACCGCACGCAGATGGGCCACGGAGATGTGGATGCAGGTTTTGCAGCGGCTGACGTCGTCATCGAGAAGTCATATAAAACAGAACAGACGCACCAGGGCTACATTGAACCCCATGCCTGTTTAGCCTCCGTTAACCCGGACGGCACATCAGAACTTTGGGTAACTACCCAGGGTCCTTTTTCCTATCGGACGGTTTGTGCTGCCTTGTTAGGCCTGGACATTGCCAAGCTGAAAGTCACCTCCTCTGAAATTGGCGGCGGTTTTGGCGGCAAAACCCACGTCTGGACCGAGCCACTGGCATTAGCACTGTCTCGCAAAGCAAACCGACCCGTGAAACTTGTCATGACCCGGGACGAAGTCTTTCGTGCCACCGGTCCTACCGCCTCTACTTCTGTTGACGTCAAAATCGGCGCCACCAGAAAAGGTAAGATTACTGCGGCTACCCTGGAGCTTCGATATCAGGGCGGCGCGTTTCCAGGACCCTGGGCGATGCTTGCCTGTATGACCGGCTTCGCCTGTTACAACATCGAAAACCAGCGCTCCGTGGGCTGGGATGTTATTGTCAATCGGCCAAAAGTTGCCGCTTACCGGGCGCCATCTGCACCCATGGCTGCCTATGCGGTGGAAAGCACCATGGACCTTGTAGCAGATGCCATTGGTATGGATTCGGTCGATTTCCGGCTTAAGAATGTTGCTAAAGAAGGCACTCAGGCCCCTTATGGACCTATCTACGGACCCATTGGTATTGAAGCGGCCTTGAAAGCGGTCAAGAAGCACCCTCACATGAAAGCCCGTCTGAAGAAAGGTCAGGGCCGTGGTGTAGCTTGTGGCTTCTGGTTCAACATTGGCGGGCAAACCTGTGTTGACCTGAACATAGGCACCGATGGCACAGTCAATCTGGCTGTTGGCACGGTAGATGTGGGCGGCGCACGTTCTTCTCTGGCCATGATCGCGGCGGAAGAACTGGGCGTCGGCTACGACGACGTTAAAGTAAATGTCGCAGATACGTCATCGCTGGGTCACAACGACACCACCGAAGGCAGCCGCGGTACCTTCTCCTCAGGTATGGCCGCCATATTTGCAGCACGCGACGCCATCGAGGTGTTGAAAGGCAGGGCGGCAAAAATGCTGGATGTACCTGTGGAAGATATTGTCTGGGAACATGGTGAGGCACGTGCAACCGGCAAAGGGCATAGCAATCTGCCCAAGCTGTCGTTGAAAGAAATCGCTGCCAAGTCGCCCAACACCGGTGGTCCGATCGCGGGTCACAATGAGATGGTTGCTGATGGCGCAGGCATGGGCTTTGCTGCACATATCTGTGATCTGGAAGTCGATCAGGAAACCGGGCACACGGAAATCGTGCGCTACACCGTTGTGCAGGATGCAGGCAAAGCCATCAACCCGGATTACGTTGAAGGCCAGTTCCAGGGTGCAGCAGCACAAGGCATTGGTTGGGCATTAAACGAAGAGTACATTTATGGTAAAGACGGCCGCCTGCAGAATCCAGGTTTCCTCGATTATCGTATACCTGTCTGTTCAGACCTGCCGTTCATCGATACTAAGATTCTGGAGATTCCTAACCCGACACATCCCTACGGCATTCGTGGTGTTGGGGAAACCTCCATCGTGCCACCCCTGGGTGCGATCGGTAATGCTATTGCCAATGCCACCGGTGTGCGCATGAATCATGTACCCATGTCGCCGGTTCGTGTGCTCGACGCACTCGATCAGGCAGCACAATACGATGACCAGGTTAGTGCAGGTTAGCCTGAACGGCGCTTTGCGCTCCGGCGCAGGTGGTGCCGCCTCGATAGATATCGAGGCGGCTACCATTGCTGAGCTACTGACCAAGTTAGCAGAACGCTACCCGGATATGTCTACACATCTTGAAAAAGGCATCGCCGTCGCCATCGACGGTGTTGTCTACAGAGATGACTGGACCCAGAGGATCCCTAACGGAGCGGAAGTATTTCTGATGCCGCGTATTGAGGGCGGCTAGAACAAGAGCCCGCTTATCATTTGATCGAAGAATAGGGACATGAATCAGTCCCGCAAACATACATTCACGTCTGTATGTTTACGATCGAATGACTGACACTTTCGGCTCAACTGGACGCAGGAGACCCCTTTCGGTACCGTCTCCAGCCTGAAGGCATAACTCTATATTGCGCAGTAAACAGGCGCGTCCCTGCACCCACTTATCCAACAGAGCGGAGATACTTCGTTGCACACTATTTTTCGTTTCATTTTGCTGCTGACTGCACTCATGGCCACCGCAGCCGCGTGGCCGCAGGAATCTGCAGAGATACAGTTAGACCCTGCCGAACTCAGCGAAGAGCGGCGCGCTATATTCGAAAAGCTAAGCGAGGAGATCGCCTTCGAGCAGCGACAGATACAGCGGCTGGCTGCACGCATCAAAGACAGCGATGGTGTGACGGAAACCGTTTTGATTGCACGCCGTGATCAGACCCAGAATCGCATGTTTAAGGCCATCCTGAAGCTAGCCCGCGAAGTGGCAGCCGAGCGAGATAATGCAGTAGACGTTAGAGAGGAAGTCGAAACGCTGATGGTGTTACTCGAACGCCTTCCACAGCGTGCCTTCGAGGCGGTGCAAAATATCCGCGCAGGGCTGGTTTTTCCTGACAACGAAACACCGCCGTCAGAATTCGTGGTTCAGGATCAGGAGTTGTCACAAGACGTCGAGAACCTGGATGATATTTACAAGGTTATTATCGACTACATTGAAATTGCACAACAGTTTGAAATTGAAGTTGCAGATGTCTCCACAGAACTGAATCGCCAACTGACAGATAATGCAGCCAATCGGTCAGTTTTCCTGGAGCTTGCGACCGAAGAATACGCACAAATGCGCCATGCGAATAACATCCTGCCCGATAACAGCGAATTAAATGAGCGGCTACTCGCTATACAGGCACGGGTTGACCTGGCCGCATCTATCTTGCAGGAAAACGTCACATTGATGAACACCTTGGACCTCGATACCCATCACTATCGCCAGCAGGTGTTGGCCGCGACAGGCGAAATTACAACAGATGTTCTGGATGTTAGCTTTGTTTCCGGTCTGATGTCTGAATGGAGCAACGCGATTGTTGGACATGTGAAAGGCGAAGGACCCACCTTGGTATTCAGATTCGTGCTTGCGCTGCTTGTCCTGCTGGCATTCATGCAGCTGGGTAAACTGGCTGAAAGACTTGCGCGCAGAGGATTAAGTCCTGAACGAGTTAATCTGTCACAACTGCTGCGTGAGATGATCTTAACCACCGTCAAAAACCTGGTAATTATCCTGGGCGCGTTGATCGCCCTGTCACAGCTTGGCATCTCCCTTGGACCACTGCTAGCAGGACTTGGTATTGCGGGTTTCATCATCGGCTTTGCGTTACAGGATTCACTATCCAATTTTGCGTCGGGCATGATGATTCTAATTTACCGCCCCTTCGACGTTGGCGATTTTGTTGATGTTGAGGGTGTTCAAGGCACCGTCGACAACATGAGTCTGGTGAACACAACGTTTCTCACCATTGATAATCGAAAACTTGTCATGCCCAATAACATGATCTGGAAATCAGTGATTACCAATTACACCGATCAGAAGACTCGTCGCATAGATCTCGTTTTCGGTATCGCCTACAGTGACGACATCAACCAGGCCGAATCCGTCATCAACGAAACACTGAAAAAATTCGACGCCATTCTCGACGAACCAAAGCCCATTGTACGGGTGCACGACCTTGGTGATTCATCGGTCAATTTGATTGTAAGGCCCTGGGTCCAAACCACAGACTATTGGGAGACCTACTGGGGGTTAACCAAAGAGATCAAGCTGGCATTTGATAAAGCCGGAATAACGATACCGTTTCCACAACGCGACATGCATATCTTCAACGAGGAAACAGCGTGAGTTCAGAGTTCACCTTCAATCGGTAGGTGCGAAAAGAACCAATCTTCAATACGTTGCATGTACGACCCTGCTGGTTGCCGTTCCAGGGTTTCATCGTCTGATATCCAGAAGATCCGACCATCTTCCTGTACGGCCAGTCGCCATGCATTGGCCCCTGAGAAATCGCCCTCGATCGCCGCACGCACGGACTGATTGAACGCGGGACTGGTGATCAGAAAACCCATCTCCGTATTGATACGTAATGAGCGTGGGTCGAGGTTTGCACTGCCCACAAAAACCTTGTCATCATCGATAATCAACGTCTTGGCATGTAACGCCAGTGTCTTTCGACCGATCGGTGTCACCATGTACTTGGCACGATCTTCGGCATTTATATCCACTTCATGCACCTCCGCCCCATGCTCAAGCAGCGTTTCAATATGCCTGCGATAAGCACTGTGCGCGGTCAGATGATTATTCGATCTCAGAGAGTTCGTCAGTATGCGGACACGTACACCACGATCAACTGCACGCTCTACCGCGCCTTCCAGATCGGGCGTTGGAATAAGATAAGCAGAGACAATCACTATCTCCTGCCTGGCCGCATCGAATAACCTGGTCAGTTCATTGGCAACCTGAATCGGGGCCTCCTCCCGATTTTTCGGATTGCCTTCAGGCGGTTTATCGACATAGAGGACAGCGGAGCCCGTGTCGGCGCCACGCGTCCATGCCAGCCACTGTTCAATCTCAAGTTCTGCCGAAACTTCTTCGTGCAGGTGTAGCGAGGTATCCGCTAATTGCCGGGCTTGAGCAAGCTGTTCTGGCGATGCCGACCGCTCAGATAAGGATTCGATAGACACGGACCAGCGGTCATTCCAATAGGTGTCAAATGCCACGCTGATCTCCTGCACAACAGGTCCGCCCAGCAGCAGTTCCAGGTCACGAAAATTTGCAGCATCGTTGAGGCCAAAATATTCATCTGCCAGATTACGCCCACCGACAATCGCCACCTGATTGTCAACAACCATGGCTTTGTTGTGCATGCGATGGTCGAGACGCCTGAATTCAGCCAGATTGAGAAGTTGCCGGGTGACAAAATTTCCAGCTCGGCGTTTAAACGGATTAAAAACGCGGTACTCGATATTCGGATGTTGCGCGACAGCAAGCAACAACGCATCCTCATGCACAAGAAAAGTGTCATCAACAAGAATGCGCACACGGACACCACGATCAGCAGCTTGCAATACGTGATCCAGTACCAGGGCGCCGGCGGTGTCAAAGTGCCAGAGGAATGTTTGTAAATCGATGCTCTGTGAAGCCCCGTCGATGGCCCGTAAACGCCAGTCGAGGGCCGTAGGTCCGTCATTTAACAACACGTGCCAGGATTCCAAGGCCTCCCCGTTTACCGCAAGCCAAAGAGCACTTTCAGCCGGCGCTGTTGCGTACTCAGGGCTGACCTCTAAGGGCTTTAACGTGGAACAGCCGGCCAGCATGGCGGCGCCCAGCAGAGCACACAGTACCCTGAACCCCTTGTTTATATGCATCAGCAACCTACCTGACTCCTTCCCGCACAAAGAAGAAAACTATTCATGCTCCGCGTGTATCCGAACGTGTTTAACGCTGTTGAAAATAATCTGCAGGTCAAAATTCGCAGCACCGTGGCGTTTCTTTATCAGCACGTCTTCTCCATCATCTCTTTCCACATGAAAAGCCTCCGAAGGCAGTTCTTCACGCAAGACCTCAGTGACGCGTTTCGCCACATGGTTCTCCGAGGTGTCATCGGCAACCGATATGTGGACAGTCAATGGCTCTAGACCCTTGGGCGTCAATTCAATCACAATCTCACCTGCTGAGTGGGAGCTTCCACTGAATTCGAGGCGCCATTTATTTGAGGGGCTGGCGAGCGCTACCGTTGCAGAGCAAACCAGAAGAATAAAAACTGTCACTTTCCGAACTAATCCCGCATTTATCATTATATTTCTCGCATTTCCTTCATAACTTGTTCGAGCCAAACCCTACTGACGACTTTGAGCGATCAATTCGCACATGTCCAACGGCGTGCTTGCAACTGGCCATGCTGCTACGACGCACAACTTAAAGCAGCCACTCAATGGGTAGCCGTTCTAAGATGGCTATCAAGCCGCGTTTGAACCAGCTCGAGTTAGGTTCGCTACCCAGTCGCCTGGGCTCGCCACTGCGTTGGTCAAGCCAATAGATACGCCCTTTTTCATCCAGACGCGCTTCGTAAGCACGATCTGGGATACCCGCCACAAGCGCGGCTTCAACGTCCCCAGCAAGCACCGGACTCTCAATGACAAAGCCTAGTTCCGTATTCAAGTGCATGGATCGTGGATCAAAATTAAACGACCCGATAAAAACCCGCTGTCCATCAATCGCAAAAGTCTTCGCATGCAGACTTGATGCGGAACTACCAAAAGATCCGCTACCGGGCGACCTGGTGGCCTCCGCTGACAAACGCATCATTTCAAAAAGCTTCACACCACCTGCCAATAGAGCCTTCCTATGCTTTGCATAACCCGCATGCACCGGCAGAACATCAGTGGACTCAAGCGCATTGGTCAGAATTCGCACATCAACACCGCGATCAGCAAGCGCAACAAAAATTTCCGTGCCTGCTTTGGTAGGCACAAAATACGGCGACACAAGTACAACGCTGGACTCGGGTCGTGCAAGAATCGCTTCCAACTGACGCATCAGAAGGCCGTCGCCTTCTATGTTACCCAGGGCCTTGGCAGGATCATCTGTCACCATTTGTACGGGGCTCCAGAGCAATGGAGCATTGCCTGCCAGCAGGATATCTATAAATTCTGAGTTGCGGATGGCTTCAATGTAATCCCGCGCTGCGCGGGAGTTTCCGGTGTCCACTAGTTCTGCACCGATGCGCTGCACCTCAATTGGAGTCAGCGAACCTACAATGCTTGCCGCTGGATAAGCTAACGGACTTGCCCAGTACTTATCAAAATCCAGCGAGACATCGTCAACAACGGGGCCGATGATCAAGGCGTCCAGGTCAGCTTTCAGGACCCCTGTTGTTGCACCAAAATAATCGTCACCAATGTTGCGCCCACCGATAACCATCGCCTGGCTATCAGCTGTCATCGATTTGTTATGCATACGACGATTCAGCCGCGAAAAGTCTGTGACGTACCCCAGGGCTTTGAAGCGGCGATTTGAATACGGGTTGAACAACCGAACTTCAATATTGGGATGTGCATCCAATGCGGCAATTTCATCATCTATGCCGGTTGTACCATTGTCGTCCAGAAGCAGGCGCACACGAACATTTCGCGCCGCCGCTGCCAGCAGCTCGGTGAACAACAATCTTCCGGTTATGTCGCCATGCCAGATGTAATACTGCAGGTCGAGGGTCTGTTCAGCCTTACGCGCCAGTAACACTCGAACAGCAAACGCTTCACGAGGGTTGCTTAGAGGGTGAACACCAGAATGGTTGGCGTGCACCTCTTTGAGTGGCGTAGTGGCCCGTCCAAGTGAGGTGTCTTGAGTTTGAGCCGCTGACAGCGAGGATGATGTACTTCTGTTTTCATTGATATCAGGCAAAGTACTACATCCGCTTGAAAAACCTAGTATTGCAAGGAGAAGAACGCCCGCAAAAGTTAGGTGCTCTCCATGCATTAACTGCATCATCGGGATTCAGTGTGAAGCAGACCTATTCCGGTTCTGCCACTTTCACCATCAATTTGCCGAAGTTATCGCCAGTGAACAACATACGAAAGGCTTCAGGTGCGTTCTCAATACCTTCAACCACCGTTTCGCGATATTTGAGTTTGCCTTCCTTGATCCACTGACCCAGGGCACGCGCTGCTTCTTCAAACTCTTCAAGCCATTCAGTGACCACAAAAAATCGGTGAGCGGGAGGATTGTCTAACGCGCCTAACACCATTTCCGGCGTCTTTATGTCATCGAAGCTGGTGGCGTTGTAGGCAGAGATAAAGCCGCAGATCGGTACCCGTGCACCATCGTTCAATAACGGTGCAACGGCATCCAGCACTGCGCCGCCTACGTTCTCAAAGTACACATCAACACCATCCGGACAGGCCGCCGCCAGCTGCGCAGGAAAATCAGGTGCCTTGTAGTCTATGCAGGCGTCAAATCCCAACTCATCTACCACGTAATCACATTTTGTTTTGCCACCCGCCACACCAACAGTGTGGCAGCCCTGGATTTTAGCGATCTGGCCCACGACAGAGCCCACCGCACCCGAGGCAGCAGATACCACGACAGTTTCTCCAGCCTTAGGCTGACCTACACGCAACAAACCAAAGTAGGCTGTTTGTCCGGGCATACCGGTGACGCCAACAGCAGTAGAAATGGGCGCCAGTTCCGGATCGATTTTAAACAAACGGTTGTCGTCTGCTTTGGCCAGCGCATAGGACTGCCACCCGTACATGCCACTGACAATGGTGCCTACTGGGTAATCCTCGATGTTGGACTCAACCACCTGACAAACAACACCGCCTGTAATGACGTCACCAATTTCCAGGGGTTTAGCATATGATTTTCGATCACTCATGCGGCCGCGCATGTAGGGATCCAGCGACAACCATAAAGTGCGCAGAAGCATCTCGTCATCTCCAGGAGCTGATACCGGCACTGATTGAATGTCGAAATTTTCATCCGTCGGCATGCCTACCGGACGGGATTTAAGCACTACACGGGTATTGGTGAGAGAACTGATATCGGTCATGAGATGAGTATCCTGTAATGATGTTTAAGCGAGGGCGCCAGCCAGCATGTCGCGGGCGATGGTAATGGCGTCAATGTGAGCCGCCGGGTCAAGCAGTTTCTGATTCATGGTCACCATCGCGACATGAGTAACACCTTTATCCTGGAGCGACTTCACCTGATCAACAGTTGAAGTTGATGGAATGATACATTCGATACCAATACTGGCAGGGTCACGGCCTGCCTCCTTGGCGGTAGCGTGTACTTGCTCGATTTGAGCAGCTAGATTTTTGTTCACAAACGGCAGCCAGCCATCTGCCAGCCGCCCTACCCGATCAATCACCTGTGGTGCCATGCCACCCAACCAGATAGGAATGTGCTTCTTCGGTGGCAATGGATTGAGACCTGCGTCCGTGATCTTGTGATGCTCACCTGAATAGCTGATCGCATCATCGCGCCAGAGCCGGCGTAACACATCAATCTGCTCCTCCGAGCGATGACCCCGGTCATTAAAGTTAGCGCCCAAGGCTTCGTACTCCACCTCATTCCACCCGGTGCCCACACCCAGGCGCAAGCGCCCTTTACTCAGAACATCCACACAGGCGGCTTGTTTGGCTACCAGAGCGGTTTGCCGTTGGGGCAGAATGATAACGCCTGTCACGAGTTCAATCGTTTTTGTTAACCCGGCAAGATAGGAAAACAGCACCAACGGCTCCTGAAACATGCTCTCGCTGCTGTAAGGGCCATTCCAGTCCGGGCGACTGGCGGTATTCGCACCCAGCACATGGTCATAAGCAATCAGATGATCGTAACCGAGAGATTCGGC